>NZ_BCXJ01000003.1 GCF_001598215.1 Shouchella clausii
TGGCTGGATTAAGTCCAGTACAATACCGAACTCAATCCAGCCAACTAACTGCATAAGTAAAACTCTAACTATTGGGGGTCACTACCCATATGCGACGGCTTTTTATTCTTCAGAGCGATCAAACAAATCATTGTCTGGCTCAAAAAAGCGCAGCAAGTCACCATAAATGATTTTATCGGAGTACTCTAAGTCTGATTGCGCACGTGGGATAAATTCTTCACAGCTTGATGGGTCTTCCGTCTCTACTCCTGTATGTTTGTCATAGCACGTGTTATTGGCGTACACAAGATCATCCGTGATAAAATTGCCATTACGCAAAACCGCATAAGACTCATGTTCCGGAGAAAATAAGTCGCTGCCAAACTGGATGTCCTCTTTGGTCGACAAACCGAGCAAATGCATGAGCGTTGGCTTAATATCGATTTGCCCGCCGACTGTGTCAAATGTTTCCCCTTCATGGCCCGGAATATGAATGATCAGCGGGACACGTTGAAGCTGGACAGAATCAAATGGAGTAATCTCCTCTTTGTCGAGGTACATGGCCATTGCCCTGTTATGGTTGTCAGAAATTCCGTAATGGTCTCCATAAAGGATAAAGATGCTGTCTTCATAAAGGCCGGCTTCTTTTATATCCTCAAAAAACTGCTCAACCGCATAATCCATATAACGGACAGTTGGGAAGTAACGGTTTAACGTGCCGCTGTTCGAATCGTACTCCTCAATCATTTTGTCTTCCTCGCCCAGTTCAAATGGAAAATGGTTTGTCAACGTAATGAATTTTGTATAAAATGGCTGCGGCTGCTCCTTAAGCAAGTCAATCGACTGTTCGAAAAACTCCTTGTCTTTTAAGCCCCAACCAACTGAATTTTCCTCCGTTACTTCATAAGAGTCCACATCAAAAAAGCGGTCATACCCGAGCGTGTCATAAATGACATCACGGTTCCAAAACGTTCGGTTATTGGCATGCATGACAGATGAGTAGTAGCCATTCTCACCTAAAATTTCCGGCAACGCATTGTAGTCGTTTTGGGCATGGGTAAAGAATACAGCTCCACTGCTACGGGCAAACAGCGAATTGGCAACAATAAACTCAGAATCTGATGTTTTGCCTTGTTCAGTTTGGTGATAAAAATTCTCAAAATAATAACTTTCTTCTTTTAATTGGTTTAAAAACGGTGTAATTTCTTGTCCATAAACATCGTTGTCAATGACAAAACTTTGCAGCGACTCAAGGGAAATCATAAACACGTTTTTCCCTTCAGCTACGCCAAATAAATCTGGATTTGGCTCTTTATGGTTTGCCTGGGTATAGTTTTTCACTTCGACAATGTCGGAACTATCGGCTAATACACGCTGTGCTCTCGATTGTGATTGCAAAAAGACGTCGTAAATATGGAAGTTAAAAACGCCGATGTTTTTAACAATCATATCCCTGTCAAAAGAGCGCGTAAGCAGTTGTGGACGTTCTGTTTGCGCTAAGGACAAATTCCCTAAAAATAACAAGATCGCCAAAGCAAAAATTAAGCTAGGTTCTCTTTTTAAACGTCCCACTACAGGCACTTTTTTACGTGCGACCAAAATCCAAAGTACAGCAACATTTGTAAATAAGAAAACGTCCCAAAAGCTCATCAACTCAAATACACTGCCTGATAAATCTTGCATATTGTTGGTTTGCAGCAGCACAGGAAGCGTCAAGAAGTCCGTATAGAACCGGTAAAACAGCAAATTGACATACAAAATGAGTGAACCGACGAACGAAAGGACGACGACCATGATGTTGCGCATCCTGTTTTTAAATAACAGGGCAATCCCTAAAAGCAGGACAGACGAACTGATCGGATTAATGAGCAGTAAAAACTCTTGCATCATGTTATCAGCGGGAATCGCAAACGCGACTTTGTAAAGCACGTACGTTGTAATCGTTAGCAACGCGACAGCCAGCCAATAAAATGTCAGTCGCCTGAAGCCGGCTTTAATTTTTGTCATGAATTTTACTCTCCTCTCATGAACTTTGCATTTAAACAATACTCCGCCTAACTGTCTATTTGACGGGCCAGAAAACGGTTTTATATGTCCTAAAGCAAAAAACAGTCATTTGCCATTCAAGCAATCAGTTTATCAAAATTTCTGCTCCTTGAACATAGTTCCTTTGACATAACGAACTTTCACATCGTTTTTACAACTTCTTGACATTTTCCAGATATTCTTCAAGAGTAATAAAGTGGTTGTAAATGTCGTTGGCCACATCGCCCACATAGCGCAAGTGCCATGGTTCATAGCCATAGCCTGTTATTTCCTCTTTTTCGGCAGGATAGCGTATAATAAAGCCGAACTGATGGGCGTGTTCAGCAACCCATTGCCCTTCTGCCGTCAAACCAAACGCCTCAATCAAGCCATAATCGACAGAAGCGCTGCTAATATCCATCGCCAACCCAGTTTGATGTTCACTGTGCCCTGGCATGGCCACTAAATCTTGGTCTTCTCCTTGATTTTCAAGAGCTTCCTCATATAAAAGCTCTTGTCGTTCGTAAGATCTGAAACCTGATATAGCAAACAGTTCATAGCCTTCCTCTGCTGCGGCAGCAAACAATGCTTCCAAAGCTTCGGCAGCTTCTGCCCTGAGATAACGCCGGTCTTCTTCCTCATCAAAGGGAAAGGGAACATTCGGGATGGTTAAGTCGTCAGGTCGATAATCTTCCGGAAGGCGGTAGTCTTTATTGACATTGACCACAATATTATCCGGATTCATAATGGTCATTTGCCCATTTACGACCTCGGTTTCGTTAAAATAACGCTCTTCTAAGAAAAAAACAGGTGCAGAATCGCCGCCTTTTTTCATTTCCTCTTCATGTAGTCGTGGATGAGAATCTCCATCGCAAGCTGTAATAACTACGAGTGCACAAACAAAAGCGATAACAAGTTTGAGCATAGTTCTACCTTCCTCAAGGGTTTAATTTCTTCACTATAGCACAGCTCGTCCGGATAGAAAATCCCCTTCAGGTAGGATTTATTGACGATCATTCAACGGTTTGCCATAAAGTAAACGGGGTAAGGCTTGGTTAAGTGTTCCCCTAGTTGTCCCAGTAACGAAGACAAGATGTTTGCTTATAAGCTTGGCATATCCATTATTGTATGTTAGAGATAAAGGTTCTATGTCTTAGCCTAATGAATTGATGCAGTCGCTTTCTGTTTTGTTACCCAACTTTCTGAAAATGAAACACGCTCTTCCTTTTGTAGACAGTAATATGTGTAGAAAATCAATAATCGGGTATCAATAGGGAACAGAAAAAATTGGAGGGACGATTGCAATGGGCCGGAAACGTTATTTTGTTACAATCGATATGGCAATGATGCGCCTCTCAACCACAAAAACGCCTGACAACACGATCCAATATGAGATCTATGCCACAGATGAGGAAGCAGACAAAATTAAAGCGCTGCTGGAACAAATTCGATCTGAAGACTTTCGTGAGGAACAAGTTTTTCAACACCCGTTCCAAGAAAAGAAAGCCGACCAAGAAAAAGAAGCCACACAAAACGAACTTCAAGAGTTGTATCAAATCATTTATGATTTAGGGACAATTGAAACAAAAGAAGTCGTGAAAGATTTAAAATAAGTGAGCTATGTAAGGGGAGCGGCAATTTAACAAGCCGTCTTCCTTTTTTTGTGGTACAATTAGGATAACGCTTTCAAAAGGTGGTTAGTACAAATGGAAATGAATGGATTCATGGGAGGGATTTATAAAGCTGCCGAGTGGATCATGCGGCTTGCCATAGTCAACTTGCTTTGGCTTGGGTTTACATTTGCTGGACTGATTGTTGGCGGGTTGTTCCCAGCAACACAGGCTGCCTTTGCCGTTTGCCGCCAGTGGATTCGTGGAGAAACAGACATCCCTTTGTTCAAAACATTCCTTTCGTACTTCAAAAAAGACTATTGGAAAGTACAGCGTCTTGGCTTGATACTCGTCCTAATTGGTTTTGTCCTAGTAGTTGATGTCATGTTTATTTACAACCATACCAACCCTTATGTAACGATGCTCGCCATGCCGATTCTTCTTCTTTGCTTTTTGTATATATTAACAGCCGTTTACGCGTTTACGTTATTTGTCCATTACGAGATGCCCGTTTCACGCCTATTAAAGCATGCTGTCCTTCATGTGCTTGTTCGTCCTTTTCTGAGCATAGGCATGCTAATTACATCATTTGCTGTCGCTATACTCATGCTTCGCTTTCCAGGCGTTCTGCCTTTTTTCGGTGTGTCAGTCCCCATCTTTTTATTCATGTGGTTTTCCCATACGGGATTTGTCCGCAACGAAGAAAAACAACGGAGCCAAGCAGCATAGCTTGGCGCTGATTTTGATGTAGCCGGCAAGGCTCTTAAGTCTTTAAGCCCCTTTATTCCCTTAAAAGAAAAACGGTTTTGGTTTTTGTTGCCTTGCATTTCGCTATAGAAAGGACAGATTGTTACATTGCTCTTCATTTCAAAAAAAACGGCGCGTGCCTTTTTGCATAAAACGTTTATCGCGACACACTATTCAAGCATGCCTGACCTTCTTAATGGCTTGGAAGCCATTCAACTTGATCCTGTTGCTGTCATTGAGCGTAATCACCATTTGACTGCAAGTTTGCGAATGAAACGGTACAACCCAGCTGAATTAGAGCAGCTGCTTGAAAAGCAGCAAGCATTCGAATACTACGCTCAAGCTGCCTGCTTATTGCCGATCGCCGACTTTCCCTTATTTGAAGATGTTCGGCAGCGACTTCTAGCAGCTTGTGCTTCCGATTTATCCGCCCACAAGGATGTCATACGCGTCATATTCAATCGGCTGGCAACCGAAGGTCCTCTCGCTTCAAACGCCTTTCAAAGCGAACGAAAAGTTATTGGTGGTTGGGATACAAACAGCGCCTCCACTAAAGAAACGTCTCATGCCTTGCAACTGCTCTTCCTAACAGGGCAAATCCAAGTCGTAAAACGTCAAGGGGCGAAACGGTTTTTTGCATTAACGGAAGACGCGATTCCAAATCATTACTTGAAATCGCCTTTGTCGACACAAGAGCGGACAAGGGCGTTACTCCTAAAATATGCACGCGCGTACCGGTTATTTAGCGCTGACGATCCTGGTTATGGATGGCAGAAGCACCGAGCTGCAACGCGAAAAAAATGGCACACACAGCTTGTTGAGGAGGGAGTCTTGACTGAAGTGGCGATTGAGGACGTGAAACGGCCTTATGCAGTGCTTTCAACCGATGTGGACGAGCTGCTTTCACTTAATGACAATCAACCTAGAGGCATTGCGTTCCTATCGCCGCTAGACCCTCTTTTATGGCGGAGAGAACGTTTACAAGATATTTACGACTTCCACTACCGCTGGGAAATTTACACGCCAAAAGCAGCCCGGAAAGTGGGCTCCTATGGCATGCCGATACTCTGGGACGGAAAGCTAATCGGCCAAATTTCGCCATTAATGAATCGGGAAACAGCTACTTTACATATTGAAAACATTGTCGTAGAGCCGTCATTCAAATGGACTCCAACGAGAAAAAAAGCGTTTGCCCGGGCATTGGAACAATTAGCCAAACGTGTCGGCGCAAAACAAGTTGCTTATGACTGTTTGTTTTGGTAAAAAAACGAAACGCCCACATTGCTTGGGCGTTTGAGGTTGTCGACAAAGTCGATAACCGCCCTCAGACTGATAGAAAACGCTTGTCAGACGAGGAGTGCAGCCGAGGGAAGATGCGAATAGAACGGGGGTTCATGAGCATATGACCGAGGCAAACGACGAAGTATGCGAGCGTTTGTCTACAGTCTGAAACGCCCACATTGCTTGGGCGTTTCATATTTTTAAGATAAGCGTTGTATGTTGTTAAAGCTAATTGAAATGCTTTCTAGAGGGGGGCGTTCACAAATGTCCTGTTCGACAAAAACGTAGCGAGCACCTGCTTCTTTCCCTGCCTGGATAATGCCTTTTATATCCAATGTTCCCTCTCCAACCTCGGCAAACGACTTATCGGTGGCTTTCATGTCTTTCAAATGAACCATCGGCACACGTCCAGTGTATTGGTTCATATAACGTTTGGCATTCACACCCGCAAACTCGACCCAATACGCATCACATTCTAATTGCACATGTTCCTTTGTTGTCTGGCTTAGCAACAAATCAAGGGCATATTCGCCATCGAATGTTTGCATTTCGAAATCGTGGTTATGGTAGCAAAATCCAATGCCAGCTTCTTTGCAGGCCCTTCCAATCGTTTCAAGGTCTTTCGCCAATTCGAGGTAATCGTCTTTTGCCTGCCGCTCTTCTGGCGTTAAGTATGGGCAGACAATATAATGAACACCGACTTCTTTATGGTAGGCAAGTACATCGTCAAGAGACTCACGAAGCTGAGCAAGAGGCACATGACTTGACCATGCTTCTAGACCAACTTCCTCTAACATTGCTTTTATCTCTGAAGCAGAGTGGTCGCCAAAACCAGCAAATTCGACACCCGCATACCCAATCTCTTTTACTTTTGCTAATGTGCCTTTAAAGTCTTTTGCTAACTCGTCACGCAGTGTAAATAAGGCAATTCCCCATTTATCCATGCTTTTCCCCCTTATTTGATGGTTGCAACAGACACAAACGTTTTGGACTTGGTCGACTCCAACGCTGCAAGAACAGTGCGCAAAGATTCCATTGCCGATTCTCCTGTAATGGAAGGAGTGCGGTCATTGGCAATCGCATCGACAAACTCGTCAATCACACCACTTGCCACTTGGCCGCCTGCTTCATTGGTCGCAATTGCCCCTACTGAATACCTTTCAATTGTGCCGTTAGCTAGCTTAACAACAACTTGGACATCAGGATCATCGTGGATTTCCAATACACCCTTTTCGCCGTAAATCGATGTCGTGTTGTCTTCGCCTTTGTAGTACGTCCAACTTGCTGCCATTGTACCAATTGCTCCGTTTTCCATGCGTAGTAACGTTGTCGCATTATCGTCTACATCCGCATCCTTATCGAGCGTCTCTACAAATGCAGCCACTTCAGCCACTTCTTCGTCAAAAAGCCAGCGCATTAAGTCAATCTTATGGACGCCTAAATCACCCATTGCGCCAACAAAAGCCTTGTCTTTTTGAAAGAACCATGTGTCTTTGCCTTGAATGCTCCACGAATCAGGGCCACCATGGCCAAATGTCGTTTTAAATGTTAACGGCTTGCCGATTTTTCCAGATTGCAAGATTTCTTTCGCTTTTACATGGGGCGGCATAAGCCTTTGATTGTGACCTATCATCAACTTGACATTGTTGGTTTTAGCGGCGTCAATCATCTGTTGCGCTTCTTCGATCGAAGTAGCCATTGGCTTTTCGCACAATACATGGCAACCTGCGTTTGCTGCATCAATCGACACGTGTGCATGGTCCACATTTTGTGTACATACACTAACTGCATCAATTTGTACCTCTTTAAGCATAGCTTCGTGGGAGTCGTATACACGTTTGACTCCATATTGATCAGCAAGTCTTTGAGCGACTTCGATGTTTAGGTCACAAAAAGCGACCAGTTCTACATTTGGGTTGGCCGCATATTCAGGTACATGGCGGTGGATGGCAATCGACCCGCAGCCAACTACTGCTACTTTCAGTTTTGACATTGACTTTCTCCTCCTTACAGCCACCACATGTCTGGAGCTGGTTCTTTCATTAAAACTTGTTGCAAATTGGAAACAGCTTTTTGGAAACCTTCATCAATGGACATTAGCCCGTCTTCATGTTCAATGCTGACTGCACCGTCATAACCTACAAGGCGCAGAGCACTAATAATATCCGCCCACGTTTTCAAGTCATGGCCATAGCCAACTGAGCGGAAATACCAAGCACGGTCTTGCATATTTGCATAAGATTGCATATCAAGCAAACCGTGCATATTGACATTTTCTTGATCGATGTACGTATCTTTTGCATGGAAAAAGTGGATGGCATTATGCTTACCTAAAATTTTAATCGCTGCAACTGGATCGATTCCTTGCCACCATAAATGGCTAGGGTCCACATTTGCGCCAATCGCTTCGCCGCACGCTTCACGGAGTTTTAATAATGTAGCCGGCGAGTGCACTAAAAAACCACCATGCAGTTCAAGGGCAACTTTGACATTGTGATCGGCTGCATATTGGCCCCATTCGCTCCAATAAGGAATCAGTTTTTCTTGCCATTGCCATTTCAATATATCTCCATACTCATTCGGCCACGGGGCAACAGGCCAACTTGGCTGCTTTGCGCCTTCATACGCTCCTGGCGTTCCTGAAAAAGTAGTAACGGTCGGCACTTCTAGCTTTTCAGCCAATTGGACTGTTTTCACAAAGGCATCATGCGACTGTTTAGCAAAATCGGCATCTGGCGTTAGTGCATTGCCATGGCAGCTTAAGCTAGAAATCGTCAAACCACGGTCCTCTACCGCTTTTTTAAACGCTTTCAATTTTGTCTCATTTTCTAGTAGTTCGTCTGGATTGCAGTGTGCGTTCCCAGGATATCCTCCTGTACCAATCTCGACTGTTTCTAGGCCGAGCGCTTTTACATGGTCTAGCATCTCTTCAAACGGCTTTTCCGAAAATAGGACAGTAAACACGCCTAATTTCACTTTTACCCCTCCCTGAAATCGATCTCATATTAATGATAACGCTTTCTAGATTATTGTACTTCTTTTGCTGTTCGATTTTAACCCCCTTTTTTTGATTTCCCTAAAAAAGATTTTGCGTTTGGCCTCCGCCGAAAACGGCTATACGAACATTAATACGAATTCTGGAGGGGAAAAATGATGCTGATCCATGCAAAAACGCTCGAAAAGTACACAATGCGCGCCACAGACGGGGAACTCGGTTCACTTGCTGATTTTTATGTGGATGCAGACACGTTGCACCTTCGCTACTTTGTTGGAGATACACGCACTTGGTTTTTGGGCGGCAAAGTTCTCTTAAGTCCCCATGCGTTTACAAATGTGGATAAAGAAAACATGGCCATCGACGTTAATGCGACGAAAGCACAAATTAAAGATAGCCCAAAGCCAGAAGAACATGCACCAATTAATCGCAAATATGAAAAGGAACTGAACGAGCATTATGGCTGGCCACTTTATTGGTTTGGGCCCGCAGCCCCTCTTAACCAAACATATGGAGCTGGCTCTCCAGCAAGTGCGCCGCTAATCCCCCCTGTTCATATTCCAGAACGCAAAAACTTAGAAGGCACGGCCGATGATATACGAACAGGTGCAGACGAAGCACAAACAGAAGCACAATTCCAAGAACAAACTCGCCTATTTAGCCTTGAAGAGCTAACAGGGTATACCATTCATGCCAAGGGCGGTAAAGTCGGCAAAGTCGTAGATTTCATCATTGAACAAGAAGATGACTGGCTTGTCCGTTATTTTGTCGTTGATACAGGAGGCTTTTTGCAGCGGGAGCTTGTGCTCGTCCTCATGGAAGACGTCCAAGAAGTTACCTGGCATGACCATGCGATCCTTGTCAAGACGAGTAAAGCCCAAATCGAATCGGCTCCTGCCCATTCACGAGAAAAAGAGCTGACAAAAGATGCTGAAAAAACTGTTTACGACCATTATGGCAAAACGCCACATTGGAAGCACGAGAGAAGTCTAGGCAAAAACAATTGAACATCTTTCTTGCACTTACACAAAAAGGCCGTCCGTCAAACAGCGGCCAGAACTCCAGATTAATCAAAACGCTTGTCAGCCGTGGAGAGAAGAGTGCATAAAACATGCGTTCATGGGCAACGATTTTCTTGCGCATGTATACGATAGATTCATATGCAAATGACCGAGAAGCGGGCATTTGTCTACAGTCTAATGGGGCGTGTAGCACGCCCCATTATTTATCTACATCAGCATGCTTAACTGGTTCATTGTAATTTTCTTTGTTTAACACTTCCTTCAATTCATCTTCTACGCTTTCTTCCGTAAGCGGTACTTTAGAACGATATGCTGCACGCGTAATCAAATGTCCCGCCACCGGAGCAGTTAAAAACACGAATACAATGCCGAGTACGAGACGAATGCTAATATAAGCGTCTGCAAGCCAAAAATAGATAAAGGAGCCGGTCAGCGTTAACAAAACAGCAAGCGTTGCGCTTTTTGTGGCGGCATGGGACCTTGTATAGACATCGGGAAGCCGGATGATGCCGATCGCGCTAATCACACTTATTATCGCACCCACACAAATAAAAATAGAAGCTAGCAGTTCACCGGTTACGCTTGCGTTCAATAATGACACCCCTCTCTATAAACTTCGAGAAAGCAACGGTGCTAATAAACGCAAGGATGCCTATAATTAAAATGACTTCCAAAAACGCTTTTGTCTCAAGGACAATTGAAATCACTGCAGCGATTGAAATTAAATTGACGCCAATTGTATCCAAAGCAACGACACGATCTGGCATCGTCGGCCCTTTCATAATTCTAACCGTACAAATACTAATTGCCGTTGCGAAAAGCACAAGAGATCCGACCATTGCAATCTCAAACATTATCGCGTCACCTCCATAATCGCTTTTTCAAATGTAGTCATTGCCCGTAAAACGGAATTTTTAGACTCGGGGATGTCCATCGTATGGATATAGAAGACGTCATTCGATGGAGAAACCTCAATAACGACAGAACCAGGCGTCAACATAAGCAAGAGTGCTAAAGCCGTTACTTCCACATCACTTTTTAGCTCTGTTTGATACGTAAAAATCCCCGGCGTAATTTTTTGTTTTGGGCTTAAAATATGCTTGATAATCATAATGCTCGAGTAGAGGAGCTCGCGGATGAAAATAAACAACAGTTTGATTACCGCAAACAGCCTATGCAAATAAAATTCTTTAAAAAAGAAACGACGCATTACGTAAATGATGCCGATCCCTACTAAATAGCCGGCGAAAAGCGTTGACAAGTAAAACTGGTCCTCATCTTGCAATAGTACCCACAGAAATGCGATCAAAATGTTTAGCAAAAGCTGTCCGAACATCGAGCCACCCCCCTTTGCTGTCGATCCTTCCATACCCTAAGCGCCTCCCCGATTTAATACAGCATCAATATAGATTTGTGGATTTAACAACGTATTTACAGCATCTTGGACAATGCCAGAAATACTTTCAGTGCCGAGACCTAATGCCAGTGTTGCAGCACCAAGAAGGGCGCAAGGAAGAATCATACCTGTTTTCAATGGAACCATTTCGTCAGTGGCAATAATCGTTTCTCCCCAAAATACAGTACGGAAAATCCGCAAAAGCGAATAAAGGACAAATATACTTGAAATGAGCGTAACCGCCAACAGGACAAACGCTTGGCCGTCAATGGCGCCCTGTGCTACAAAGACTTTGCCGACAAAACCACTTAATGGTGGAATGCCAGCAAGAGAAATCGTCGCCAGGAAAAACAGCCAGCCTAGTAACGGATAGTTGCGAATCATGCCGCTCATTCGTTCGAGTCGTTGCGTCCCCGATAAATAAATCGTTACGCCTACTAATAAGAACAAAAACGCCTTGACGATCATGTCATGCACAAGGTAATAGATCGAACCTTCAATCGCAGCTTCGTTGAAGATCGCGAGTCCGCTTAAAATAAAGCCTACTGCGATGACCACATTATAAGAAACAATTTTCCGCAAATCATTGTAAGCGACTGCTCCAATGCTGCCACCGACCATCGTCACAATCGCCATAACCGCTATGATCGTATGGGTCAGTTCTGGTTCGTGGTAAAACAACATCGTGAAGAAGCGGAACAATGCGTAAATCCCCACTTTAGTAAGCAAGGCCCCAAACAACGCTGCAATGGCCATCGGTGGTGCCCCGTATGCGCCAGGCAACCAAAAATAAAGGAGCAATCCGGCTTTTAAACTAAAGACGAGTAAGAAAACAATCGCGATTGTCGTTAGGATTGGCGGCTGCCCAGCTTCAGCAATCCGCACCGACAAATGGGCTAAGTTTAACGTCCCCGTCACGCCGTATAAATAAGCGATGGCGATTAAAAAAATAAAAGAAGACAGGACATTGACAAGAACATACTTAATCGCTTCCCGCAACTGCACACGCTCTCCGCCAAGCATGATCAAGGCGTACGAAGCAAGAAGCATCACTTCAAAACAGACATACAAGTTAAACAAGTCGCCTGTCAAAAACGAACCAGAAACGCCAGCCAATAGCATGTGGACTAGAGGATAAACAAACATGTTTTCTTTGTCTTTGCCAATGGTCGAAAACGAGTAAAGCGAACAGATTGTTGCAATGAAATAGGTCGTAGCTGTTAACAACAATGAAAACGAATCGCCGACAAAAGAAATCCCAAATGGAGGATACCAGCCACCAAAATCAAGCGTTATAATGCCTTCCTGCTGAACATAAAGCAACAAATAAATGCTAAGGGCAAATGTCAGGAGCAACGTCACAAAACTAATGACTCGCTGCCATTTGACAAAAGGCCTCAAAAATATGAGTAGGATTCCTACAAGCAGCGGGAGAACCATCGGCAATACAAGTAAATTATTCATCATCATCGAGTCCCCTTAACTTTGTAAGATCATCCGTGCCTAAATCCCGGTACGTCCGATAGGCCAGTACTAAGAAAAGCGCCGTCACGCCAAAGCTAATAACAATAGCTGTTAAAATTAGCGCTTGAGGGAGTGCGTCTGTGTAAGAAGTTGCTTCCTCCCCAAGCAACGGGGCGCTTGAATCTCCCGAAAAGCCGCCCATAATCATAATGAGCAAGTGAACAGCGTGAGACATAATCGCAGTGCCTAAAATCACACGGAGCAAGCTTTTGGAAAGGATTAAATAAGTGGCGACTGAAACAAGCACGCCGACTAATAGAGACATCATAGTTTCCATAAGCTAAACATCCTCACTTATACTCAGAATAATAGTCACAACAGTGCCAATAACGGCGAGTGCGACTCCTGCTTCAAACAAAATGACAGACGTAAACCCTACCTCGCCAAAAATCGGCAAAGTCAGATGGGCTTCTTCCTGTGTAAGAAACGGAACGCCAAAGGCAATCGACGCTACTCCAGTGGCCACGGAGAGGAAAGCCCCTGCTCCTGCAAGCATTTTAAAATCGATGGGTATACCTCTTTGCACGGTCTCTATATCAAACGCCAAGTACATGAGCACAAATGCCGAAGCAAGGACGAGACCACCGACAAAGCCGCCGCCAGGTTCGTAATGCCCAGCTAAAAACAAGTGGACGCCATATGTTAAAATGATAAAGACAACCACTTTCGTTACTGTCCGTAAAATCACATCATTTGCCTTCAAGGTCACGTCCCCCCTTACTCGCCTTCAGCTTGATCAGCACATACACGCCAAGGCCGGCTATGAGCAACACCACAACTTCAAGCATCGTATCAAATGCACGGAAGTCACCGAGAATGGCGTTCACAATGTTCTTTGCGCCTGCAAGTTCATAGGCATTTTCATAAAAAGCGGAAATCGAGTCAAACAAACGATTGCTGTTGACTGACAGCGCCAGCACAGTCACCATAGCTCCTGTTGCTACCGCGATCAAGCCATTGAGTAGTTTAGGCTTAGTCTTGTGCTTTTGTTTGTCCCAATCAGGCAGGAAATAAAAACAAAGCAAGAACAGTGCAGCTGTTACGGTTTCGATGACAAGCTGTGTCAGCGCTAAATCAGGGGCACGGAAAAAGACGAAGAACAATGCTACTAAATAACCAAGAACGCCATTTAGAAGAATGCCAGTCATTCGTGATTTAGCAAATAGGATTGAAATCGCTGTAATCGCCATCACAGCAGCAAGAATACCTTCATAGATACTAATAGGAGCATCATTCGAGGCATCAAAAGACAACGCGCCTGTCGTCAAGGCAATCGTATATACAAGCCCCAATATCACAAGGAATATATAGAGCAAATAGTGGTACATATTCCCTGTCATATAGCGGTTTGTTATTTCATTCGAGCGTCTTTCAACCGAAATCAGCGCCCCATTATATAGACGGTCCAACGATAGCTTTGCCGGAAAGAGAGAATACACCCCACTCCACCGCGGCAACGCCCGGTATAGAACAAAACCGAAACCAACAATCCCTAGCGTCATTAGCAGTTCCGTATTGATGCCATGCCACGCCTTGATCTGATAGTCGAATACCCCTGCTTCTATAAACGCAGGCATAACGGCCCCATATGCCGGTTTAAGCAAAAATTCGCCTAATACATTCGGGAAGAAGAAGAAAGCGACAACCAGGCTCGCTAAAATAACAGGCGAGACAAGCATACCAAACGGCGCTTCATGCGCTGACTTTTCTAGTTTTTCTGGCTGATGTTCGCCAAAAAACGTTTTGAATATGAGAATCAAGCAATAAACAAAGGTGAGCACGCTCGCCAGCCATGCAATGATCGGAAATAGCAGCCCCCATGTCTCAATCGAGAAAAATGGCAGCTCTATTATGCGCAAAACGGCCGTAAAAAACATTTCTTTGCTTAAAAAGCCGTTAAACGGTGGCAAACCTGCCATCGAAAAGCTGCCAATAACCGCTACAGTAAACGTTACTGGCATAACTGTCATCAATCCGCCCAGCCTACGAATGTCCCGTGTTCCTGTTTCATGGTCGACAATACCTACCACCATAAACAGTGCCCCTTTAAACGTCGAATGATTGACAAGGTGGAACAAAGCGGCAAAAATTGCGAGTGAATAGTAGAAAGACTGATTGTCTATAACGTCAAAATGCAGCGCTGCCGAGCCGAGCCCGAGCAACGTCATAATCAATCCTAGTTGGCTGATCGTCGAGTAAGCAAGAAGCGCTTTTAAATCCGTTTGGCGAATCGCTGTAAATGAGCCCCAGAATAGCGTCACAATCCCTACGATACTGACAACCCAAAACCAAACGGCCTCCCCGCCAAAAACAGGCGTAAACCGGGCAACTAAGTAAATGCCCGCCTTTACCATCGTTGCTGAGTGGAGATACGCGCTAACAGGTGTTGGCGCCTCCATTGCGTCAGGCAACCAAATATGAAACGGAAATTGGGCTGATTTCGTAAATGCACCTAATAGAACCAACAGCATTGCCGGCAAAAAAAGGGCGTGGCTGGCATAGTCGCCCATCCCGCCAATGATTTCTCTTATGCTGAATGTGCCTGCAAACGAACTAAGCATTAAAAATCCAGCAAGCATGCCAATTCCGCCCATCACCGTAATCAACATCGATTTTTGTGCTCCGTATCGAGATTGGCGGCGATGGTGCCAGTAAGCAATAAGCAAAAACGATGAAATGCTCGTCAATTCCCAAAATACATAAAGTACAAGCAAATTATCTGAGAACACCACGCCAAGCATGGCTCCCATAAACATGAGCAAATAAATATAAAAATGATGCAATGATTCCCGTTCTTTTGAAAGGTAATAAATCGAATAGAGGACCACCAAGCTTCCAACGCCTGTGATAAGCAACGCAAAAATTAAACCTAACCCGTCTAAATACGCTGTAAAATTAATGCCAAGTGACGGCAGCCATGGGATCGAGGAATAGAATGTGTCTCCAGTAGCAACAGCGGGAATATAACTAGCTAATATTGCGAAAAGGGTGACTGGTACAGCCAGCACAAACCAGCCTGTATGAATAGCAGATACCCTTTTATATAAGAAGGGGATAAAAAGAGCGACTATAAAAGGTGTTAAAATAGCAATGTTAACAGTGTACAAAACGCGACCTCCTTTTTCTCAAGTTACTGCGTAAATCTATGTACGTATTCATTCCTTTCACTTATGTCCTTCCAAGTGTTCCCTAAAAAAACCAAGCCAATCAAAGCTTGTGCTTCCTAGAGAGAACGTGTATGATGAAAGCAAAATATTGGAATGTCTGCTTTATGCCAGCTCGAAATCGCGCAACGGAGTGGATGCTGCACGGAAAAGCCAATTCGCCTGCTTTGGACGCTAGGCCTTTTATATACTTTTCCAGAGCACGAGGGAAGGCCAAAAAAGCATGAGGGTTGTTTGTAAAAAATGAACCGTTGGTGATTTACTTGTTGATTAAAAGTATATACTAATTTTGAAGGCAATGCACACAATACGCCTTGGGACACACAAAAATGTCACAGGCTGTACAGCGGCCCAAGCAAACAGACGTAATTGGCATTCAATAAGGATGAGAAAGAATTTTAATCTTTTTTGTAGAAACAATTGAAATTCGTCCATCGCCGTTATATAATAACGAAGTTTTCAAGATGCCTCGGTGGCAATGAGCTGACTGAGGGCAGAAGCCATATTCAGACCTAAACGTCATTCTTCATTGTTGGTTCGATAACATATTAACTGAGGTGATTTTTTATGAAAAAAGCTAAAGGACGCATGGATGAAAGCATTCTTGTGTGCGTTTATTACGGGCCAAACGGCGAACGTTTAATCAAACGCGGTGCTAAAATTGCTAACATGCTTGACTGCCCTTTATATATATTAACGGTTGACCCTCTCCCTTATGATGAATTAGATGCCGAAAAATCGGCCTATATTGACAGGTGGAAAGAGTTGGCGGAAGAGTATGATGTTGAAGAATTTATTATTCGTGATAATGAAAAAAAACCGGCGGTAAAAGTAATCGCTGAAGTAGCTAGAGAACACCATATTACGCAAATCATTATCGGCCAAACGGCCAAAAGTCGATGGGAAGAAATTACGAAAGGTTCCTTTATGAACGTGCTTCTCCGCGAGATTCCTTTCGTCGATTTCCACGTTGTTTCCTGTGACCGGGCAATCAAAGGGCTCGAAGGCCACTTTGAAAAAGGCGTACGCGCCTACCTAGTAGAAGACGAAGACGGGTATCGCCTCATGTTCAGCCATACGAAAGAGGCTAAATACGAAGGCATTTTCTTTAAAGAGACGGGAACGGACTTTAATAATGGCATCTTCAAATTTATGCGCCATAACAAAATGTGCCAAGTCCACATTACCGATGACCGCGTGACAGAGCCGACTAAAATTTACCCACAATTAAAAGAAGAGGCGTTGCGAAAATAAGATCGTTGCCTTGTAGCGCAACGACAAAAAGCCAGTTGAGGACATGAGCTCAACTGGCTTTTGGCTTACTTAAACAATTTTACACGATCTTCAAGCGGCAAAAATTCTTTCTCCCCTGGTTCTTGAACAGGTTTGCCAAAAGGCATTTGCGCACGAAGTTTCCATGTTTCCGGAACATTCCATTCTTTTATAACCAACTCGTCAACAATCGGGTTATAGTGTTGCAACGAAGCGCCAAACCCTTCGTTTTCTAAACCAGTCCACACGGCAAATTGATGCATGCCTGAGGATTGTTCTGACCAAATTGGAAAGTTTTCTGCATAAAGCGGGAAAGACTCTTGCAGCTTCAGAATCGGCTCTTGGTCTTCAAAGAATAGTACGGTGCCATAGCCTGCTTTAAATCCATCCATTTTCTGCTGTGTACCTGAGAAGTCTCCGTCCCCGACAACTGCTTTTAGTGCCTCAGTCGTTAGATCCCAAAACTTGTCATGTTCTTTTCCAAGCAGAATGATCACCCGCGCCGATTGGGAATTAAACGCAGATGGAACATGTTTTACAGCATGCTCGACGATTTCTTTAATGCGTTCATCTGATGCGACAGCCTCTTTGCTAATTGCGTAATAGGAACGCCGTTTCTCAATTGCTTCAAAAAAAGTAGCCATTGAAATTCTCTCCTTTGTATGTTTTTTCTTTTTTAGTCTATCCAATCGCCGATGAATAAAACAGTACGCACTTTAAAGTACGTTAGTATAATCAAAGAAACTATAGGATCTACAAAAAAGGGCTTCAAGCAAAAAGATTGTCTATACCCCATTGTTTGTCATATAGTATATAAAAAGAAACTGTTTAGAGGAGTGGAAACGATGGAATCCTGCGAAGTAGATACAGCGTTAGAAATTCTTGTCGGAAAGTGGAAACATAAAATTTTATTTCAGTTAATGACACATGATGTTATGCGGTTTAACGAATTGAAACGCGCCATTCCTGGCATTACCCAAAAAATGTTGACTTCACAACTTCGAGAGTTAGAGTCTCATGATATTGTAGAGAGAAAAGTTTATCCACAAATCCCACCAAAAGTGGAGTATTCCATTTCTGAATACGGGAAAAGTTTACAGCCTGTTTTAGACGCCATGCACGAGTGGGGCAAGAACCATACGAACCACCTTAACAGGGTATACGCTGAAACAAACGAACAATCCTAATCAAAGACCCCATCGCCACATGACGAGGGGGTAAGCTCATTGTCAGCATCGCTTCTGGCTGGTTATCCGTGAGTGGCAGCAGCTTCTCTGTGTATCGGTGTGGTGCCTTCGTATAAGTGACAAGCTGCAAAATGGCCGGGCTTATATTCCTGCATTTGCGGTTCGACGAGCGAGCATCGCTCCATTGCTTTTGGGCAACGAGTCCGGAAAACACAGCCACTTGGCGGCGAAAGCGGGCTTGGAATCTCTCCCTTTAGCAAAATTTGCTCGCGCTTATCTTCTAAATCTGGATCTGGAATCGGAATCGCAGAAAGCAGGGCTTCTGTGTATGGGTGAAGGGGGTTCTTATAAAGTGCCTCGCTCGTTGACAGCTCGACTAGCTTGCCCAAATACATCACACCAATCCGATCACTTATATGGCGGACCATCGATAAATCGTGAGCAATAAACAGAAAGGTTAGCCCCTTTTCACGTTGGAGTTTACGTAGCAAATTGACAATTTGTGCTTGGATTGAGACGTCTAAAGCCGAAATGGGCTCGTCTGCGACAATAAACTCTGGATCGACGGCAAGAGCGCGAGCAATGCCAATTCTTTGCCGCTGTCCGCCACTAAATTCATGCGGATAGCGATTGGCATGCTCGGCGCCTAAGCCAACTGTTTGCAACAGCTCATAAACCTGTTCCTTACGGCGGTTCCCTGTATACAGCTGATGTATGTCGATTCCTTCGGCAATGATATCCATTACGACGGAACGGGGGTTTAATGAAGCATATGGATCTTGGAAAATCATTTGCATGTTTCGGTTTAGTGCCTTTGCTTGCTTTTGTCCAGCTTTATGGACATCGGTGCCTTTAAACTTCACTGACCCCGACGTTCGTTCATATAAACGAAGGATCGTGCGGCCAAGCGTTGACTTTCCACAGCCTGATTCGCCCACAAGCCCCAGCATTTCTCCTTTTTTAATAGTAAAAGAAACGCCGTCGACCGCTTTAAGCGTTTGGTTTTTGCGAATAGCAAAATGTTTTTTTAAATCCGTCACTTCCAGTAGCGGTTCACTCACTAAATGTCCCTCCAACTAGGCGCACTTAAAAAACGGCGCACTGCGCAAAGTTCTTTTTCATATATAGTTCCGGCAAGCGGAATTTGCTCGACTGTTTTCCCTGTTTTTGGGGCATGAATCATTTCTCCATCGCCAGCATACATAGCTACATGATGAATCGCTCCTTTTCCATTGTCATGACCAAAATAGAGCAAATCGCCGATAGCTGGCCGGCTCGCATCAATGATTTCCCCCGTCAATACTTGATTGGAGGCATCTCTTGGAATAAGAATGCCGCTAGCACGATGGATCGCATATACAAACCCGGAGCAGTCAAAACCAAATCCACTCATTCCCCCCCATAGATAGGGGAGACCAATAAACTGGCGAGCGCTTTTTAACAACGCCTCCCCTGTTCGTTCCCTTGGCCGTTCTTCTATATCAGTCCGTTTAACGATCCCTGTTCCAAGAGGCGTGTTGACATGGATGACATACTCTTCAACTTCAACTACTGCCAGCTCTGTTCCAAAGCTTAGCGTCAACCATTTTTGGTGGTTTTCAGTAAACAACGGCGCAACCGTGCTTGAAATACGAACAGTTTTTAGAGCAGGAGCGATCTTTTCTCGAAGCTGACAAAGAGGTATCCATCCTGGGTACCCTTCTTTATGTTTCGTCGTTGGCTGGTTTGGCAACAGTACTTTAGCCCACTTGTCGACTTCCTGGATGATCAGCACGGTTTCGCCAAACAAAATCTGGCTTTGGATGCGGTTTTCCGTACAAAGTGCTAAGCGCTCGTTATAGGAAAGCTGTTCAAGCCACTCTTCATAACAACTGTTTACACAGATGATTTTCTCGTCAATCGCTCTTGGCGAATCCCGTGATGTCCATAGTGTCACAACTGGCTCGGCTGCCTGTACTTCCTTCACTGCCCTTCCCCCCTCACGCCAGGTTCAACCACTAAACGTTTACGCTCTGTATCTAAAACAGCGATTGCTCCGTATGGAACAGACAATGCAGGTGAACAATGGCCAATTTGAAAACCGCTTATACATGGCTTGCCAGATGCAGAAAAATAATCGTCCAATACCTCTTCCAGTGTAAACGAATGTTGGCGCTTTTTCGGCTCACAGCCGTTAAAGTTGCCGATAACAAATCCCGCAGCATCATCAAGCTTACCAGCAAGCTTAAGCTGGTTTAGCATTCGGTCAATTCGATATGGTTCTTCCTCGATTTCTTCAATAAACAAGAGAGCGTCTTTTGTATCGATTTCATATGGCGTTCCAACCATGTTAGCAAGCAACGTCAAATTCCCGCCAACCAATTTCCCTGTTGCCATGCCTCCCGCTAAAATTTTCAATGGCTGAAGTGTTTGCTCAAACACTTGTTGGCGAGGCGCCATGACCTGTGATAATCCGGCTAACGTTGCTCCTTCCAATTCACTATTGCCGAGGTCAGAACTGAGCATAGGCCCATGAAACGTCACTAACCCTGTTTGCTGGTGGATCGCAACATGCAAGCACGTAATGTCGCTATAACCCCAAAATACTTTCGGATGTTCGGCAATTAATTTGTAATTCAGGCGGTCTACAATTCTCGGTGTTCCATATCCTCCGCAAGCACAAAACACGCCGCGAACGTCTTCATTGGCAAACATCGCTTCCAAGTCAGCAACACGCTCTGCATCCGTACCCCCTAAGTAGCCGTGGCGTTTGCCTACCGAGGGAGCAAGCAACACCCGAAGCCCCATATCTTCATACAAAGATTTTGCTTTTTCAATACGGGCGATATCTGGTGGGCTTGCCGGAGCGATCACGCCAATGGCATCTCCCTTTTTTAACGCTTTTGGTAAGATAGCCTCCATAAGCCATTCCCCCTTTTGCAAAACGGGCATGAGGGAAGAGCGCCCTCTCCCCTCATGCCTTTTAATTGATGTCAGCCCATTTCAATTCAATATAGCCAACAGGATGGCGGACAACACCTGTCACGGAGTCGTTTTCTAAGACTGGCTGGTTATAAAAGTAAAGAGGAAAAATCGGCATTTCTTCCATTAACAGTGCTTCTGCTTCATGGAGCAACGCAAACCGCCGCTCTTCGTCCCCTTCCTCCTTAGACTCAGCAATTAACCGGTCATACTCTTCGTTTTCCCAACCAGTCCGGTTCATAGAGCTACCTGTTACAAAACTTTCAAGGAAGTTGACTGGATCAGCGTAGTCGGCGATAAAAGAAGACCGCGACATTTGCAGCTCTAAATTGCGTTGTTGGTCTAGGAAAACACTTGATTCAACGACTGCTAGGTCAACGGAAACTCCTAAGTTTTCTTCATACATTTGTTGGAGTGTTTCGGCAATGCGCTGATGCTCATCCACTCCTGAACTATAGGAAAGCGTGACAGGAGGCAATTCTGAATAGCCTTCTTCCGCCATCCCTTCTTCAAGCAATGCTTTTGCTTCGTCTGGGTCATACTCAAGCAAATCGCCGCCTGATTCTCGGAAATCACCTCCGCCAGGTTCGGTAAATCCGTAGGAAACAAACGCCCCTGCTGGTTCCTGGTTTTGGCGAATGACGCTATCAACAATCGCCTGGCGGTCAACTGCTTTGGCAAATGCTTGGCGAATTTTTTGATTTTGGAACGGCTCTTCGGTCACCAAAAACCGGTAAAAGTATGTGCCCGCTTGTTCCAATAGGTCAACTTCGCCCTCTGCAATCAGCTGTTCGGCCATGTCTGCCGGCGGTGCGGCGGCATGAAGGTTTCCTTGTTCATACATTTGATAGGCGGTCATCGCATCTTCAAGCATTAGCCATTTGACACCGTCAAGAGCGACATTTTCCGCATCCCAATACTGGTCGTTTCTCTCCATCCGCAACTCCGAATTATGGTCCCAACCAGCGAGGACAAACGGGCCATTGCTGACATATGTGTCCGCTTCTGTATGCCAATCAGGATTTTCTTCTGCTGTTGCTTTATGGACTGGGAAAAACGATGGATTGGCAATAATGCTAAGAAAATATTGTTGCGGGCTTGTCAATACGACTTCAAGTGTTTTGTCATCGATAGCCGTCACGGCCATATCCTCAGCCGAGCCTTCTCCTGCATTGTATTCAGCAGCTCCTTCAATCAATTCCGCTAAAAAAGCCGCTGAGGAAGCGTTCTCTGGCTTCACAAGTTCTTTCCAGGCATACTCAAAGTCTTCCGCTGTCACAGGCTCCCCATTGGACCAATTGGCATCTTCGCGGATATGGAACGTATACGTCAAACCGTCATCGGATATTTCCCAACTCTCAGCCGTTGCTTCCTCTGGCGTGTGGTCAGAACCAAGCCGCGTAAGCCCTTCCATTATATTATTCAGCGGCGCATTCGAAACAGCTTCGAACGCAATTTGTGGGTTCAAAGAAACGGGCTCACTGCCATTGTTTAAAATCAATATTTTTTCCTCTGCTTTTTCTTCTGTACTTGTTTCCCCCTCCGTTGTTTCTGGTGGATTTTCGTCAGTCGACGTCCCGGTTGTACAAGCCGTGAGCGTCCATACAAAGCTTGCCGCTAGTGGAGCGAAATACCATTTCTTTTTCATCGTTCTTCCCCCTTTAAGCTAACTCTTTAAATACTTGTTTGGCGCGTGGATCTTGCAGCCAGCACGAAACAGCATGCGTTCCTGTCATCTCCGTTTCCGCTGGCATATGGGTACGGCAGACATCCATGGCGTATGCGCAGCGTGGCGCAAATGGGCACCCTGCCGGCGGTGCAAATAAATCAGGCGGCGTGCCGCCAATCGGTTCAAGCTCAGCTTCACTGCCGTCTAGGCGGGGAACCGAATGTAGCAACCCTTTTGTATAAGGGTGCTGAGGGTTATAAAACAACTCTCTACGATTGCTTGTTTCAACGATCTTTCCGGCATACATGACATGCACACGGTCAGCAAGCTGAGCGACAACGCCCAAATCATGCGTAATTAACATGATCGCGACTCCTGTCTGTTGTTGAATGTCTTTAAACAGCTTTAAAATTTGTGCTTGGATGGTGACATCAAGCGCCGTTGTTGGTTCATCAGCAATGAGAATGTCTGGTTTGCAAATAAGCGCCATCGCAATCATGAGACGCTGCCTCATCCCGCCACTAAACTCATGGGGGTACTGCTTTAGCCGTTCTTTGCCGTTGGCAATGCCAACCACTTCAAGCATTTCCAACGCTTTATGATTAGCCTCGCTTACAGATATGGATGTATGCTTGCGGATGCCTTCAGTCAATTGTGTTCCAACTGTTAATGATGGGTTGAGCGAAGTCATTGGATCTTGAAAAATCATCGAAATTTCGTTCCCTTGAATGCGGCGCATTTTTTTAGCGGACAGTTTCGTCAAATCTTGGCCTTTAAATAAAATTTCTCCCTGTTTGATCGCGGCGTTCCCTTTCGGCAACAGGCCCATGATGCTTTGGGCTGTTACGCTCTTGCCGCAGCCACTCTCGCCAACAACAGCAAGTGTTTCCCCTTTTTCCAGACTCAGATTGACTCCGCGGACTGCTTGAACTTCACCGCCATATGTTTTAAACGATATATGCACCTGTTTTAATTGCAATAAAGCCAACTGCTACCGCCTCCTTGTTTTTGGATCGAGTGCATCTTGGAGACCATCGCCAAAGACGTTAAAGGCAAACATGGTCAGCGAGATGAAAAAGGCAGGGAAAAACAGACGCCACCAATGGCCTGTCAATATGGAAGACAAACCGTTATTGGCGAGCGAACCCCAGGAAGCAAAAGGCGCTTGAATGCCAAGCCCTAAAAAACTTAAAAATGCTTCCGCGAAAATGGCTGAGGGGATGGTCAACGTCATTTGGATGATGATTGGCCCCATTGTATTCGGCAGAAGGCTCTTTCGAATAATATGCGAAGTGCTCCCGCCAAATACTTTTGAAGCAAGCACATACTCATTTTGCTTTAATGACAGCACTTGACCGCGAACAATTCGCGCCATTCCGACCCACCCGGTTACAGTCAAAGCGATAATAATCGTCAGCAAACCTGGCCCCATAATAACCATAAGCAGTATAACAACTAGCAAGTAAGGCAAACCGTACAAAATTTCAACGATGCGCATCATGATCGAGTCGACACGCCCGCCTTTGTAACCAGAGATCCCTCCATAAATAATCCCAATCAGGCAATCGATCGCGGCTGCAGCAAGGCCAACAAATAGTGAAATCCGAGCACCGTACCAAGTCCTGGCAAACATATCACGGCCAAGCTCGTCTGTGCCAAACCAATGTTCAGACGAAGGGGGCATGTTGACTTTCGTTAAATCGCCGGCAGTGACGCTATGGGGAGTAATCCATGGACCAATCACTGCCATCACGCCAAGGGCAACCATCGTCGCTAGGCCAAACATCGCCAATTTGTTTTCTCGCAAGCGGACCCAGGCTGAATGCCAATAAGACAAGGAGGGGCGAACGACTTTTTCGGCACTATCAGTCTGTACGGCTTTTTTAAATAGAGCGTCATCAACAGGCTGCTGGTTCGAATCAAGAAGCGCCATTAGTGGCCCTCCTTCCGATGCAGTTTAATTCTTGGATCAAGAAAACCGTAAACAATATCAACAAGGAACAGCATAACCAGCAGAATGGCGCTATAAAAAATCGTTGTCCCCATAATCACTGGATAATCGCGGTTATTGATCCCTTCAACAAAATAACGACCAATACCCGGTATGGCAAAAATCTTTTCAATCACAAAACTGCCTGTTAAAACGCCGGCGATTAGTGTGCCAAGTATAGTCGCAACAGGCATCAGGCCATTCCGCAACGCGTGTTTTACGACAATGGTCACGGGGGATAGCCCTTTTGCCTGAGCTGTCCGGATATAATCTTGTGTCAGTACATCCACCATCGTTGACCTTGTTAACCTAGCTATAATTGCCATTGGCGACGTAGCAAGAGCAAAAACGGGCAAGATCATATGCTGCCAACTCTGCCATGTCGCAATAGGCAAATAATCTTTAAATGAGTGTATAAGTAAAGCAGCCAAAATGAAATTAGGGACTGAAAGACCGAGCACGGCAAAAGTCATGAGCGTATAATCAATTAGGCCATTGCGCTTTAGCGCCGACAAGACCCCTAAAATAACGCCTGAGACAAGGGCAATGGCAATCGCATACACCCCAAGTTCCAAAGAAACAGGAAAGCCTCTTGCAATTAAATCATTGACGGATACGCCTGGTTGCGCAATCGAAGGCCCGAATTCAAACTGCATGAGCGATTGCAAATACGAGAAGTACTGGTTGATCACTGGCTGGTCAAGCCCAAAGTAAGCCTCTAAGTTGGCACGGATTGTTTCATTGGTCGTCTGTTCGCTATTGAGCGGCGAACCTGGCACCGCATGCATAAGCGTGAAGGTAGCCGTAATAATGACCCATAACGTGATTAGCATCGCTAAAAAACGTTTGCTCACATATTTAAGCAAGTGGATCGCCTCTTTCTAGCAAAACGTCGTTTGCATGGCAAGCTCAGTCATGACAAGCATCGCCTGGTACGCTTCCTTGACGTCTTTTGCTGCAAATTTAACGGTAGTGCCTATCTCTAATTCAGCACCAGGCATTAACGCGGCCCATTCCGCTTGCCCGTAATTGGCAAATTCAATATGTAAAACAGGCTGCTTGTTTGCAATCAGCGGCTCCACTTTACCGCTTTTCATTAAAGCTTCCTTTGTTTTTGCTTGTAACAACGCTTTGCTTTTGGCAGGCGTTAAACAAAGGGCGGACGAGCGGGATTGCGTTGTTTTTACAACAGCGGTTGTCACATTGGGAATGAGCGCTTCCGCTTCTTTTGCGGCCTGGTCATCTCCTGCTACAAGCAACACCGGAACGCCGTAATAACCGGCTAAATAAGCATTTAACCCCATTTCTCCGACTTCATGGCCATCAAGCCACATCGAACGAACGCCAAAAATCATCGTATGGCTCATGACTCCTGGCATGGAGGCCCTAGAGTGGTAGCCTATAAAGAAAGCACCGTCAAACGAATCATCGAGCCCTTGCACCATTGAATACGGTTTGACCTCGCCAGAAACCAATTCAATTTCTGCAAGAAGCCGCTCCACAAGCAAATTATTCATTTTTCCGTGTGAGTCGTTGACGACAAATCGTTTGCAGCCAAAGGCAAACGCAGCTTCTGCTACGTGGTTTACCTCTTGTGTCATCAACTGTTGGCCCCGTTCATAAAATCGTTCGCCTGGCGTTACAAACTGGCGATCTACAAGCCCTGTAATCCCTTCCATATCTACTGATGAATAAATGTTCATTTATTTCCCTCTCTTCAGCCTTATCTGTCCAGTATGATAGTTAGTATTCGAAGAAAAAGATCGTTTTCCTGCTCTTCTTACAGAAAATAAAAAAGAATTGTGTCAACTTTTCTGGCAATGCCTCGACTTTAGCACATTAGGCTTACACTAAAGGAACTACCTTTTTTCTGAATATTTTTTCACTGTAAATATTTTATTCGCCCTACGAAACAAAAATAAGGTAAACTAAAAAAAAGAGAATTGGGGAGAGACGATTGAATACGCAAAAAGGAGATACACTTGGCATTGTCGCGGCTTCTGGTTCTTATTTCATTTGGGGATTGTTGCCGCTGTATTGGGCATTGCTAAAACATCTGCCGTCACTAGATATATTAATGTACCGCATTGCGTTTGCCTTTGTTTTTATCGCTTTGCTGCTCTTGTTTTCGAAGCAAAAAGCTCATTATCGCACGGAGTTGAAATGGGTATTTACGAACGGGCGCGTTTTCATGAGCATCCTAGCAGCGTCTATTTTAATAAGTTTAAACTGGTTTATTTTCATCTTTGCCGTCAGCGGCGAAAAAGTGATTGATGCAAGCCTTGGCTATTACATTAACCCGCTCTTAAATGTTGTCCTTGCGACATTGTTCCTAAAAGAAAAGCTGAGCAAAGCAGAAGTCGCAGCAGTTGCCTCAGCGACAATAGGCGTATTGCTGCTCATCATCATCGGTGGCCACATTCCATGGGCTTCTTTCGGCATGGCGCTCACTTTTTGCTTGTATGGATTCATTAAACGTGCTGCTCCATTAAGTGCCACAGGGGGTTTATTCATTGAAACACTCCTTGTCGTCCCTGTTGCGCTTTGCTATTTCGCTTTCTTTACAGCCTATCCACTAGCTAGCTTTGATCCTCTGACGATCACCCTTCTTGTTGGCGCAGGAGTGGTGACGGCAGTGCCGCTGCTTCTTTTTTCTTATGGGGCAAAGCGGATTTCCTTTTCATTGATTGGCTTTCTACAGTATGTCGCGCCAACATTAATGTTGCTGCTAGGAATCTTTGTATTTGACGAGCCATTTTCCATTGTTCAGTTTTTCGCCTTTTTCTTCATTTGGATTGGCTTAGTTGTCTTTACGTCTTCACGACTCCTTGGCCATCGTCAGCAAAAAATAAACGCTAAAACATGAATGATTTCTACAAATCGGTTATACTGTTGAAGACATTGTACGAGAGGGAGTGTTTGGTTTGGCGATTTACCGAGGATACATTGGCACTTATTCCAAAGGAGATAGCAAAGGCGTCTATACGTTTACACTTGATACGAATACAAAGGAAATTACTGACCTTAAGCTAGCGGCTGAGTTGAAAGATGCAACGTATGTGACGATCTCCGATGACAATCAATACCTTTATGCAGTTATGAAAGAAGGAGACGCTGGCGGCATTCAATCCTTTTCCATCAATGCGCAAACAGGCGCCCTCGAACCGATCAATAAGGAAATAACGGCAGACGGCGGGCCTTGCCACATTAGTGTAGACAAGGCAGGAAAACGGGCGTTGTCCGCCAACTACCATAGCGGCATGATTCATGCTTTCGCCTTGAACAATGACGGCTCGATCGTAAAAACGCTAGCAAGTGTTCAACACAAAGGCAACGGCCCAAATGCAGAGCGGCAAGAAAAAGCCCATGCCCATTTTGCCGGTTTTACCCCTGATGAGCGATACATTGTAGCGGTCGATCTAGGCACAGACGAAGTGGTGTTGTATACACTTGATGGCGAAAACTTGGCAAAACATTTTACGTTCAATGCCACCCCCGGCTCTGGACCCCGTCATATTGCTTTTCACCCGACGGAGCCATATGCATACATTATGACTGAGTTATCCAATGAAGTAATTGTGTGCGCTTTTGACGCCATTCCTGGAACATTAAAGGAAATACAGGTGGTTTCAACTTTGCCTGAAGGCTATGAAGATCTTAGCCAAGGCAGCGCCATCCACGTTTCCCGTGACGGCAAGTTTGTTTATGTCGGCAACCGTGGGCACAATTCGATCACAAGCTTCCGTGTTAATGAGCATTCAGGCGAACTAAGCCTAGTCGAATTTGTTTCGACTGAAGGCAATTGGCCGCGGGACTTTCGCCTTGATCCGACCGAGTCAATTGTCGTTGCTTCTAACCAAGAATCAGGGGACTTAACCGTCTACGCCCGAAACAAAGATACAGGCAAACTAACCCTTCATAAAGCCAATATTTCTGTGCCATACCCCGTTTGTGTAGCATTTTTAAGCACGCCGCTTTAAACGCTATTAAGAACGCTTGACCACATGTGGGTCAAGCGTTCTTTTTGTTTAAGGCAACTCAGCTAGAACTTCTTCTGCTTGTTTATAAGGATAGTCTAGATCACGAGCAACTGCTTCATACGTAATAAAGCCATTCGCTACGTTTAAACCTTTAGCGAGTGCCGTATTTGCTTGGAGCGCTTCTTTAGCCCCCTTGTTGGCAATTTGCATAGCGAAAGGAATGGTGACGTTTGTCAATGCAATCGTCGATGTGCGCGGCACCGCTCCTGGCATATTGGCGACAGCATAATGAATGACATCGTACTTCGTATAAGTCGGGGCATCATGTGTTGTTACTTTATCAGCTGTTTCAATAATGCCACCTTGGTCTACAGCGACGTCGACAACGACACTGCCCGCCCCCATTTTTTGAATCATTTCTGCGGTTACGAGTTTAGGCGCCCTCGCTCCTGGGATTAGTACGGCACCGATGACAAGATCCGCCTCGGCCACCGCGCTGGCAATATTTAAAGGGTTGGACATGATCGTTTGAATGTCATTTCCAAATTGATCGTCAAGTTGTCGCAGCCTTTCTGCACTGACATCAAGTAAAGTGACGTCAGCGCCAAGACCAACAGCCATTTTTACCGCGTTTGTGCCCACAACACCGCCGCCGATGATCGTTACTTTGGCACGTTTAACGCCTGGCACGCCTGAAAGGAGAATCCCCTTCCCTCCTCGCGTCTTCTCTAAAAACTGGGCGCCCACTTGTGTTGCCATCCTTCCAGCCACTTCGCTCATCGGCGTTAACAACGGCAATGCCCGGTTTATCTCTACTGTCTCATAAGCAATTGCTGTCACGCCTGAATCGACTAATGCCTTTGTCAATTCAGGCTCTGCCGCCAAATGCAAGTACGTAAACAAAATTAATCCTTTGCGGAAATACCCATACTCTTCAGAAAGCGGCTCTTTGACTTTAATAATCATGTCTGCTGCCGCCCAAACATCTTTCGCGTTTTTTTCAATAGTTGCGCCTGCCTTTTCATACTCCTCATCCGTAAAGCCGCTGCCAATGCCTGCTCCTACCTCCACTAGGATACGGTGCCCACTGCCAACAAGAGCATCAACGCCAGCTGGCGTAATTGCTACCCGGTTTTCATAACTTTTAATCTCTTTCGGTATTCCGATAATCATGCCAAGACCTCCCTCGATAACGTTTATTTTCTTAGTATACCCGAGTTACGGTCTTTTTTTCTTTGGGGCATCCACCCTAAATTTCCCTATTCCATTTGTGGAATTCACCGAAAGTTGCGCTTTTTTGCGCTGAAAATCCAAATATAAGCCAATTCGTTCGGCTGGATTACGCAAATGCAAGCCAGTCAACTCGGCAATTCGCTTTAATCGGTATTGGAGGGAATTGGGATGAACATGAAGCGCTTTCGCCGCGGCGGTAAGGTGCCCGTCTTTTTCGATATACATCGCCAATGTTTCCAAAAGACTTGTTTGATTTTCTGCGTCATATTCACGCAACTGCTCAATTGCTGGATGGTCACCAGCGATCATCGCTTTGTCTTCATAAGGTTGTATATATTTGTACGCCCCTGCTTCATAGTAGAACAAGCAATCAGATAGCTCGCTGCCAAATCTTTTTTTCAATTCCAGCAATGCTTTCGCCTGTTCATAAGCCCGTGCGCATCCATCAACGACAAATGAAGGATTCCCTGCGGCCATGTGGACACCGTCTGGCAGTTTCTCAGCAAAGACGCCAACTTGTTTCCTTAAGTCTTTCCCATAAATAAAGGCAATAAAAAATTCACCATCAAACATGAAAAGCACAGCGTTGCTGCTTTCAAGTATTGCTTGGACAGTCTCCATATGTTCAAGCTGGTTTGCTACATCAATTAAAAGGATGCTGCTTTGCCGCTCCTCCTGCCGCACTTCTTCTGGCATGTCACCTTGTTCGTGCGTATTCGTCAACAGTTTCCAAAGTCGCTCCTCATTTGAAGCTTCCCCACGTTTAAACCGGTTCGCTTTTTGCATAAGCCGTGCTGCTTTTCGAGCTGCCTTTTTCAACCATTGCTGCTCATAGGCAGTAAGGGTTCGATTGGTTTCTGACACCCAAATATAACCAAGCACATGCCCTTCTTGGTCCCGAACGGATAAAGCAACTCTTGGCCCGAGTCCCATATCGGGAATTTCCGCAATGGAAATCGGTTCAGACGATTGATTTAACGAAGCCATAATCCCGTCTTTCCAAAAACGGTGAATTAACGGGGCTGGAACTTTCCGGCCGATAATGGTGGACACTCGTGCTTGGTCTGTTCCTTCTCCATGCTCTGAATAGGCCAGTAAATGATGGTGACTATTTTCTACTGTAACAGGACATTTCAGCAAGTCGCCTAATTCTTCCACAAATTGATCAAGGGTGGAAAACGAATGGCGTAAAAATTGATCGTATGCAAAAGCCAACATGATCACCACTTTTTCTCATCAATCGCTTCATCTGTGGAAGCGATTACTCGTTTTTCACTAGTATAGCAACTGGAACATTTTTCTGCCTAGCATCTCTCCACAAAAAAACTCGCTGACGTGGGCGTTAACAGCACCAAACCCGTCTCGCGAGTCAATTGCATTTATTGGCTTGGGTGACCTGTCTCTACTGGATAACCGCTGCGCGAAGACCAATCGCTCCAACTTCCTGCATATAGTGTCACCTGTTTAAATCCTGCCCGCTTTAATGCAAGGACATTTGGACATGCGGAAATGCCTGAGCCGCAGTAGACAATCACTTCCTGATCACGAGGGAGGGCGGCAAAATGCTGTACTAGTTCCTCAGTGCTCTTCCAGTTTCCGTCCTGGCGGAGCACACCACCCCACGGATAGTTGAGTGCGCCTGGAATATGCCCAGCTTTTGGGTCAAGTGGTTCCTGTTCCCCTTGATAACGTTCCCTAGAACGGGAGTCAATCAAAACAGCACTTCCTAACTTATTTTTCACTTGTTCGGCGCTAACTAGCCAGTCTTCCTTTACATGGGGCTCAAATTCCGTCTCTTGTGGGAGCTTCACCTCATCCGTCGTCGGGTAGCCACTGTTCTTCCAAGCCTGAATCCCACCGTCAAGAATAGCTGCGTTGTTGTTGCCTAGAAATTCAAGCATCCACCATGCTCGTGCTGCCGCTATTCCTCCATTTTGGTCATCGTAAATAACGACTTTGCTGTCTTTTGATATGCCTTTTCTGGCAAACATCCGCGCCATGTCCTCTGGAGTTGGCAGCGGATGGCGCCCTGCTCCTTGGATGCGTTTGTCCGCCATTTCTTCGACCATATCGATAAATAGAGCGCCTGGCAAATGTTCTGCACGATAAGCCTGTTTCCCTTTCTTTTCATCAAATAAATCAAAACGAGCATCAAGGACGATGACTTCGCCAAGCCTGTCATAGAGCCATTTAGGCGTTACAATCATGTGTACTCCTCCCTTTTCTATCTATCATACCAAAGAACAATCACAAAATGAAAAATGTGAATTAAAATTGCGAAAGTGGTTCTGTCGAAATGGACTATTGCACTCTTGTTTTCTAAGCCGTACAATGAAGTGTACATTTTTTTGGGGGTGGTTCCTTTGGAGAAAGAACAGCAGCTAAAGCGTACGCTTACGCTGGTACCGCTGCTCGTCATTGGCCTTGCCTACATGGACCCGCTTGTCGTCTTTGATACTTACGGCGTGGTCGCGCAACTCACACAAGGCCATGTAGCAACATCATACTTGTTTACAATCGCAGCACTACTTTTAACCGCTTATAGTTATGGACGAATGGTCCAAGCATTTCCAAAAGCGGGCTCAGCGTATACGTATGCGCAACAAAGCATCCATCCAAATGTTGGTTTTGCCGCTGGTTGGTCTTTGCTTCTTGATTACTTGTTTTTGCCAATGGTCAATTTTGCAATTGGCATGGCTTATTTAAACGCGGCTTTTCCAGAAGTACCAGCTTTTATTTGGGTCGTTATTTTGGCAGCGGCGATTACGACCATCAATATTCTCGGCATCCAATTAACCGCAAATATAACAGGGTTATTCGTGGCGTTCCAAGTTTTAGTTGCTGCCGTATTTGTTGTTTTTATGATTCGCGGTTTGATGAATGGCTTAGGCACTGGCGAGCTATTATCGCCTGTGCCCTTTTTTAGTGAAACATTCGCATTCCAAACCGCTTTTACAGGTGCTTCCATTCTCTGTTTTTCCTTTTTAGGATTTGATGCGATCTCGACTTTGTCTGAGGAAACGAAGAATCCGAAAAAAACTGTCCCACTGGCGATTGTACTAGTTGTCTTAATCGGGGGCGCATTGTTTGTAGCCGTTTCTTACTTGCTGCAGCTTGTTTATCCCAATTATGAGGCTTTCATCTCTGCCGAAGCGGCATCATTAGAAATCGCCCAGTACGTCGGGGGCGCATTTATGCACGCCTTTTTCCTTGCTGGAACAATGGTTGCTGTGGTCTCGTCCTCCATGTCTTCCCATGCAAGTGCTTCGAGATTGCTATTCGCGATGGGACGAGACAATACATTGCCTAAGCGCTTTTTTGGCTATGTTCATCCGCGTTTTAAAACGCCGACGTTTAATATTATTCTGATTGGCATTCTTTCCTTAACCGCCATTTTTGGCGAACTGGAGATCATATACTCATTCATTAGTTTTGGAGCGCTTATTGGTTTTATTAGCGTAAACGCATCGGTCATCTTCCATTACTATATTCGCGAAAAACGCCGTTCCCTTAAAGGAACATTGGCAAACTTGCTATTGCCCGCGTTAGGAGCGGCATTTTGCATTTGGTTGCTTTACTCCATTGATAGACACGCATTAACGATTGGCTTTATCTGGACAGTGCTTGGGCTTGTTTATTTTCTTATACGTCGAAAAAACAGTCCAAATTTCACAGCAGATGCGGCCAACCGCCATAAGGAATGAACGGGGGAATTTCCACTGCCTCAAAAAGTCGTAGTCGAGTGAGCCCCATAAGGTTTATCGCCTCGCTTGCCATTCCGCCAGTCTGGTTTGTACCATAAACGAAAATAGCTAGCGTGTGGAAGGGGGCATTTTGTGCGGGCATTTTTACGATTGCTGCTGTTTTTGGTTATCTGCAGCGGCCTTGTTTTCATTGCTGGATTTGTCTCAAGAACAGGTTGGCTCAACAGTTTGTTTCAACCTTCCCATACGGCGATAAACAATACAGAAGTCGAAATCGAAGAGCTTATCCCAGCGGATGGGCTTCACCCAGTTGTAGCTGACTATACGGAAAAATTGATTGACGAGGCAGGGGCAATCGGTATCTCGATCCTCATTACAGACGGTTATCGCACTCCCGAAGAACAAGACCGCCTTTACCAAAGAGGACGCGACCAAAATGGGCGTATTGTCACCAATGCAAAAGGCGGTCAGTCTTACCACAATTTTGGCCTTGCTATTGACTTCGCCCTTTTAAACGAGGACGGCGAGCCTTTATGGGACATCGCTTATGACGGCAACGAAAACGGCAAACCGGATTGGTTTGAAGTAGCTGAATTAGCGAAAGGACTTGGTTTTGAGTGGGGAGGAGATTGGGCAAATTTCACTGATTATCCACATTTGCAAATGACATTTGGCTATTCAATCGAAGAATTACAACATGCACAAACTGAGTTTGAAAAAAGCGAGCTTCCTTAATTGAAAGGGATCTCGCTTTTTTTGAATAAACTCTTTGTTAGGCCGATTATTTTCACTCAATTTGCAGGAATTTAAATATTATTGGCGAATAAAGTATATATAAAATTAAACATTTTGCTTCTTATAAATAGGTTAACGATACTTATACAAAGTGGGTTGATGAAACGTGGAGTTAGGCAAAACAATCAAATACTACCGAATTAAGCATAATATGACACAGGCAGAACTCGCCGATGGTATTTGCTCCATTCCACACCTTAGCAAAATTGAAAACAACATCTATAAGGCCAACCATGCTACAGCTTCCCTTTTGCTTGACCGGCTTGGCGTCAATATAGAAGATGAATATGCCCAACACAACGAGATTAAGCAGTCGCTGGAAGCCTTTATTGAAGCCATACAATTTGTGGATGTACAGGAAGCAAAACGAATTCAAAAATTATTAGTCGAGAAAGAATTTATCATTGCCCGAACAGATTACATTAATACGTACCATTTATACATGATGCGCTACCACCTGATGAACGGAGCGAACCACCTGGCCCAAGAGCAGCGAGCCATCTTAGATAAAAACCGCACGAATCTGTCCGCGATCGAAGAACTATCTTACCGTCTGTTCAACGGCATCCTCCTAGTAAACCGCAACCGCTTAAAGGAAGCAAAAGAAATTTTGCTTGATTTGCAAAGTGAAGACTATTCTTCCAAATACATTTTCGTTCGTGAAGTCGCATTCGTGCTTGCACAATGTTTTACACAGCTAAATGAGCCGGAAAAAGCCATTATTTATGCAAAAGAGGCGCTTCATATTTTTAAACAAGAGGACAATTACATTCGCGCTTTTCACACGCAAATGTTACTAGGTGTTAATTATACACAAATGAATATGACAGAGGAATCTCTTCGTCTCTACAAAATCCTTTTGCGAAACACACGTCTGTTTGGCCGTGACACGCTCTATTACCAGGCAATGTACAATTACGGCGTCTTGCTCAAAAAAATGGGTAACTATGAACAAAGCCATGAATGTTTTACAAAATGCAGCGCCTACTACGACAAAGACAGCCAAAATTACGTATTCAGCCTTCTTGCAGACATAGAAGTTCTCTTCCAATTGAAAACGGACAAAAAACAAATTGAATCAAAATTAAATGAAATTATCGAGATTAGTGCGAAACGTGGTTACAAACGCTCTGAGCTTCAAGCCCGCTACTATGCGCACCGCTTAAAAGCCGACGATGCAATGTACAACTTCATTGAACAGGAACTGCTCCCTCATCTCGATAAGCTTGATAATAAAGAAGAGCCAGTCCATTATGCAATTGAGCTGGCACAATGGTATCAGAAAAACGGAGAGTACGAAAAAGCAAACGAATACTTAAATAAATACGCCATGAAAGTCAAAAGACGTGAATTTTCCATTGTGTAGCGGGGAGCCCTGCGAGCGTAAAGAGCTTCAACAGCCCTTTACGCTCGATTCTTGAAACGAGCATGCAAAATGAGAGAAAGGTCTCCTGTTCTCTTTTTCCATTCATACACAAAAAAAACGCTGTGCCCTTTAAGCACAGCGTTTTTATTATTAATTAGCGTGTTGCCGCTTCTGCATTGACAAGTCCGCTTCCATACAAGTTCGTGCTTCCTAAGCTGGTTGCCGTATTCTTTAAATGATTGCGGACTTGTACATTAGACCAAGATGGGTTCTTTTGTTTAACAAGGGCTGCTACACCGGCAACATGAGGAGTAGCCATCGATGTACCGTTTAAGCTGGTATACGTTGAACCTGGGTATGTGCTCTGCACGTTTACACCGGGTGCGACAATGTCAAGCCCAGCGCCATACTGTGAAAAGCTGGCGCGGTTGTTGTTTTGGTCAGTAGCTCCGACTGCCATTGCGTTCGCATAACGGGCTGGATAGCTGATTGAGCCTGCTCCTGAATTACCAGACGCCGCTACGACAAGGACGCCTCTAGAAGTAGCGCTATTAACAGCTTGCTCAAGTGTCGCACTTGGCGACGGACTTCCTAAGCTCAAATTGGCGACGTGCATGCCATTGTTTCCTGCCCATTCCAATCCTTGGGCAATCGAGCTGACTGAACCTGAACCGCTGGCACCTAATACTTTAACAGCGTATAGTTCCGCACTCGGCGCTACGCCAAGAACGCCAATCGAATTGTTTAAAGCGGCAATCGTCCCTGCCACATGCGTGCCATGCCCATTTCCATCTTGAGTGGATGGTTCTCCTGGCACAAAGCTAGCGCCACCACGAATATTTAAGTCAGGATGAGTGGAAATACCTGTATCGAGGACAGCAACTTTTACACCAGAACCTGTCAATCCACGGTTATGGGCAGCTGGCGCTTGCACGCGGCTAATTCCCCATGGCACTGATTGTGCCATTGTCGTTACTTCCGCATCCTCTTCAATATAAGAAATCGCTGGATCGAGCTCAAGCGCGTCCACATCTTCTGGGCTTAGCTCAACGGATAAAACGGGAATCGTTTCAAACTCATGAAGCAATTCAATTTCGACTTCCTCTTCCTCAGAGAGAATCGTGACATCATCATTTGCCTCTACTTGTTCGACAAACTCACTGACAGCTTCCTGCTCATTAAAGCCAATTAAATATTTTTCTTTTGCTTCCTCAGCAGCCGATGCAATTGATGAACTAAAAGCGACAGAAATGAGTAGTGCGGTGCTTGCGACAATTTTCCCCAACGGTTTCTTCATTCGGTTCCCTCCTCATTTTTATACCAACTTGTCCAAGCTGGTAGTTTAAACGTATCAAAGTTAGAAAGATTTGCCTATTGGGAAACAAATATTAACAATAAGTTAAATGAATCTTCTCACTTCAATTTTGATTAAAACGGTTTCAAGTGGGGAAAGCTACAAATAAAAGGAGGTCGATGGGTGTGGAAACTGTCCACAAACCAGCCGGTACAGAACGCAAAAGACTGCGCTTAAATACGCGGCTTTCTAAACATATTCTCACTTACAGCGACTGGTACGACTCGGCGACAATTGAACGAGCGAAAGCTGATTTAAAAAACGTGTAACAGGCAGATTCGTCTTTGTCGTAAAACCACGAAACAAGTCTATCATAGTCGCCAAAAAGCCATTTGAACGAGAAACATTCAAATGGCTTTTTCATTAACGTTCTTTTGAAACACAGTAGCTCTCAACCCGCTTCAAGTCACGTTCATGCAAATCGGCGACAATATGCCAGCCGTCCTCTTCAGCACGTTGCGTGTGAACATGGGCATAGTTGTTTAAATAGGCAGCCGCCTCCCCGTCACAATAAGGAACGATGAACAGATGTTTTTCAAAATCTTGAAAAACATAGCTTGCTATTTTCTGTGCCAATAAATCAAGCCCTTGTTTAGCCTTAGCTGATATAAACAGCTCATCGCCATGCGCTTGAGGAAACTCCCCTTTCAATCGATCCATTTTGTTATAAACATAAATCATGGGGCGATCGATTTCCATCGCCTGAAGTGTTTCATTTGTCGTATTTGCCATTTCGCGATGGCGTTCATTTGAATAGTCGACGACGTGCAGCAGCAAATCTGCTTCTCGCGCTTCTTCCAGTGTTGAGCGGAATGCTTTAACGAGGTGAGTTGGCAATTTAGAAACAAACCCAACCGTATCCGCCAATAAAACAGAATGGTTTTTGTCAAGTTCCACTTTGCGCACAGACGTATCAAGAGTGGCAAACAACATATCTTTTTCAAACACACTCTTTTCCTCGGCATTGTCCAGCAGCGCATTCATCAGCGACGATTTCCCTGCATTTGTATAGCCAACTAAGGCAACGACCGGCATCGCTTGTTTTTTCCGGCGTTTGCGTTGTAATTCGCGTCGTTTGACAACGTCTTCCAGCTCTTTTTCCAACGCATGAATACGTGCTTCAATTTTACGGCGGTCGAGCTCCAACTTTGTTTCCCCGGCGCCGCGGTTGGCCAAGCCAGTGCCGCTGCCGCCTTGCCTACTTAATGAAGCGCGCATGCCGACGAGCCGTGGCAGCAAATAGTGGAGCCGCGCCATTTCTACTTGGAGTTGAGCTTCTTTCGTCTTCGCCCTTTCGCCAAAAATGTCTAAAATCAACATGGTCCGATCATAAACGTTTACTTCGAGCAATTTCTCAAGATTGCGGATTTGTGAGGGCGATAGCTCATCATTAAACACAACGAGTGTAGCCTCAAGGGATTCACACATCATGGAAAGCTCAGACGCTTTGCCAGCACCAATATACGTCGCTTGATTCGGTACAGGCAGTTTTTGCGTGAGCTGTCCGACGACTTGCAAATCAAGAGCATCGGCCAAATTGTTTAACTCTTCCATCGAATAGTGGAAATCCGTGTCTTTTTGCAACTCCACGCCAACAATAATCGTTGGTTGTGTCGTTTGTCTCATTTGTTCATGCATATAATAAGTCCTCCAGTTGTTATGTCTATTTTGATTTTATTAGGCATAACAAAATACACACGCCTAAAAAGCCTGTGTGGGCAAACGAGGGTATTTAATTTAAGGTTCGGCCTTCATTACTTAGACGCACCTTTCCCGTTTACACTGGTACACAGCTAGACAGTATTCAGTTAGCGGCCTTGGCAGTCGTCTTTGTAATGATCATGATGAAAACCTCCCTTAAGATAACACATGTATCGTACCAGACTGATTGCCAAAACGCAACGGCGCGGCACAGCTTCACACTGGCCAAAGCCGCTTTTTTTGTTTTTGTAAATGTTCAAGCATGAGATGATTCACGATTTCAGGATGCTCATGGTGGAGCCAATGGGTAGCCCCATCTACTAACACGGCATCGCCATTGCTACACCTTTTTAAACTTGCTTGCGCGAGTGCTTTTCCTAAAAACAGGTCATTCGCTCCCCAAATGATCCTTGTCGGCACAGAAACTGGCAGATCAAGCTTGCCCTTCCTGTCTAACCCTTGGAAACGGATGGCACGATACCAATTAAGCATTCCTTTCATCGCTCCTGGCTGCCGCCAAGCCGTTTTATAGTGGCGCAATTCCGCCCTTGTAAAAGCCCGCTCATTGGCTGTTTTCGTCATTCCAGCTTCCAAGTAGGCAAAATCTCTGGCGGCAAGTAGCTTCTCTGGGGCCTGCGGCGCTTGGAAAAACAGCATATATGCGCTACGGAACAGCTGCAACGGGTGCTTCATTAAAGCAACACGCATATCGGCTGGATGGGGAATATTAATGGCGACAAGCTTTTTCACAAGTTCTGGCTTCGAGGCAGCTAGATGCCAAGCAACGGCCCCTCCCCAATCATGGCCGATTAAATAAGCCTGTTTCCGCCCGAACGCTTTCATAAAAGCTACACAGTCATCTCGTAGGACATCGAGCGTGTAAGCTTTGATGTCTCTAGGCTTATCGGACTGATTATAGCCACGCTGGTCTGGCACAATGACGCGGTACCCTGCTTTTGCCAATGCATTGATTTGATGGCGAAATCCGTACCAAAATTCAGGAAATCCATGCAGTAAAAGGACCAGTTCTCCGTCTTCTTGTCCAGCGGATACGATATGAAACGTGTGGCCCCCTGTTTCGACGATGTGATGTTTGTATTTTTCCAACCTGAATCACACCTTTCTCCTATACTTCATGTTTACCCAAGAGCAGGCTTATTCATGCCCTGCCCATCCTATTTTTTAAAAAGACTTGACGTTTCTATTAATCTTCACGTATACTATCGTTAATTGCATAACATTCCTTCAAAGGGGAGTAGCTGCAAGTTATTGACATAACTTGAACCAAAGTCGTCATTACGTGGAATATCCACCGGCTTTGTTGTTGGCATGATACATAAATGTCTAGCAAGACCTTTGCCTCGTTTTAAAAACCAAGGCAGAGGTCTTTTTTGTGCATTCTTTCCTCTCTTTGGTGAAAACGAGCTGGAGTGGACATTAACTAAAGAGAGGCGAGTGGAGCGATGGATGTATCATTACTTTTAGAGTACAGCTGGGTGCTTGTTGTGCTTATTGCATTGGAAGGTGTATTGGCGGCTGATAATGCGCTAGTTCTAGCGATTATGGTCAAACATTTGCCTGAGAAAGAACGTAAAAAAGCGCTTTTTTACGGTTTGGCTGGCGCGTTTGTTTTTCGGCTAGGTTCGTTGTTTATCATTTCTTTTCTGGTCGATATTTGGCAAGTTCAAGCGATTGGTGCCGCATACCTATTATTCATTGCGCTAAACCATTTATACAGAAAGCATATTGTCAAGAAAAGCGAGGAAAAGGCCGGCATTACGAAAGCCAAAAAAGGAAGCGGCTTCTGGACGACTGTGTTAAAAGTCGAAGTCGCCGACATCGCCTTTGCCGTTGATTCAATTTTAGCTGCCGTTGCCTTGGCCACCGCTTTAACGCCAACTAATCTCGGCACGGTTGGCAGTATGGACATCGGCCAATTTATTGTCGTCTTTCTTGGCGGTTTTATCGGCCTCTTAATCATGCGCTTTGCAGCTACAAAATTTGTTGCACTGCTCGAGAAACGGCCTGGCCTCGAAACGGCTGCTTTTATCATTGTCGGCTGGGTTGGCGTCAAATTGACGGTGCAAGTGCTTGCCCATGATGCCATTGCGTTGATCCCACACGAATTCCCACACTCAACAGGCTGGAAGCTCTTTTTCTACGGTGTATTAGTTCTTATTGTCATTGCTGGATGGTTCTTATCGAGCAAACCACAAGATGGCGAACAAGCAGCACAGTCAGAAAAACGAGCTGAACGGAAAATTGAAGGATAAGAAAAAGACAAAGCTCGGCTTCCACGCTGAGCTTTGTCTTTTTCTATTTCAACCACAGCCTCGACTGGCACGTGCTTTTTATTAAGTCTATGTGTTGTGTGCGGCCATGAATTCGCCTAGCCTCACGTTTTAGTACCTTCTTCTCCATTATTGCAACTTAATATGCAAATCGCCTGCTTTCGCCCAGCCAGCCCGTTTGACTAGCTCGTATAGTGCCAACGAAATGATCCCTGGCAAAATGATGCCTGTGCCTATAAAAATGAACAAACCTGTTATTCCTTGTGTGGAAAAAATCGTAATGGGCGCAATCAAAGAATTCAAGCCTAAACCGGCAAGCTCATACGAAACTTGGAACTGAAAGGCGAGTGAAGCAATTGGAGCGCAAATAATTGCTGCGGCAAACGGAGGCAAACAGAGGCGCGGGTTTTTAATTAAATTGGGAAACTGTACTTTTGGCGTGACAAGCCCTTGGGCAAGTAAGGCGCCAGCATCGTTTTGTTTCCAAGACATAAGTGTGAAACCGACAAACTGGGCTGTGCAACCAATTAATGCTGCACCACTTGAGATGGGGTCCATTTGCAAAGCAATCGCAAGCGCAGCTGATGAAGCTGGTGTCATAAGCAAAATGCTCCATGTGAGAGCGATGGCCATTGGTGCGATAATGGGCGATCCTTGTACAGACGTAGCCAGTTGCGCGCTTATCCATTCTAGCATCGGTGTCGTAACGGCTGCCATGACAAGGCCTACAAGCCCACCAACAAAGATACCGGAGAAAGGAATCGCCATCATATCCAGTTTCGTCTTTCCTGTTAGTCGTTTGCCAACATAAGTCGCTGCCACTGCTGCAATAACAGCGCTCACAGGTTGTCCTGATGCGAGAACAGGCAAACCTTCAACAAAGCGAATCGCATTGCCACCCACCGTACTGGAAGCCATAGCCGCATAAATGACGAGCGTGTTTCCTCCTAGCTGGTAAGCGATGCCAGCGCCAATCGCCGGTGCGAGAAGAATTTTTGTAATGGAGCCAATTGTGACAAACGCACTCCAACCAAAAATATTGCCGAAAGATTCAAATAAAAGCCCAATACCTAACGTAACAAGCACTGCATTGGCAACCCCTGCAGATGCTTTATACATCCGATCAATTACGTATGATTTCATGCTGTCTCCTATCCTTACAACATTTCATTTATCTGTCTATTTTTAGTCTACGAAGCATCATAACACCTTCTAGCGTGCCTTGCAAATGATTTTTTTACCGGAGAAATACCCAATGGCAACGTACTAACAGCTATCCATTCTCGCAATCTAGTCAAAATCGCATTTGCACTTTGTCTGAAGATATGGTTCACTTTAAGAAGAACCACTAGGGGAGCCGACTGGCTGAGAAAAGCGCTGCTTTGACCCTTTGAACCTGATCTGGCTTATACCAGCGTAGGGAAGTGGAGAACGATTGCTTATCCATTTAGAGCAACTCTCCTTTCTTGCGGCAGGCATCCCTTTGTGGAAAAAAAGGAGGAGACGATTTTTATGAGTTTTACTGCCGAACTTCGCAAAACCGCCGACCCGATTTACAAAGCCATTTTTAGCCATCCGTTTGTGCAAGGTATTGGTAAAGGTTCGTTGCCTGCAGATTCCCTTATTCATTACGTTAAACAAGATTTTGAATACTTAAATACGTTTATGCAAATATACGGCATTGCTATTAGCCGGTGCGAAAACCGCGAAGATATTGCGATGTTCACTGAACAAATCGGCTTTATTTTACACAGTGAAACACATCCTCACCATAATTTTTGCGAGGTGGCAGGCGTCCGCTATGAGGATTTGCAGTATGAGCCACTTGCCCCGACTGCCCACCATTATACACGCCATATGCTTGATGTTGCCCACCGTGGTTCTCTCGCCGAAATATTGGCTGTGCTTTTGCCTTGTCCGTGGACGTACCAAGCGATCGGCGACTATTTGTACGAAACGTTCCAGCCAAAAGCAAACCATCCATTTTTCGATTGGATTTCCTTTTACCGCTCGAACGGAGAAATGGGCGTAACAAAACAATTTTGTAAACGCCTCGACGAGCTTGCGGCACATGCTACGCAACAAGAAAAAGAGCGGATGCTAGACCACTTTTTAAAAAGCTGTCAACTAGAGTACAGTTTTTGGGAAATGGCTTATGTAAAAGAAAAATGGCCAGTTGCTTATTAACAGCTGCTCCGGCTTAATCGTTCAAACGAGGAGGTTCCTATGCCAAAGCGTTGTAGTTGGGTAAGTGACATCCCCCTCTACGAGCACTACCATGATAACGAATGGGGGCGGCCTACTTATGACGACCAACAACTATTTGAAATGCTCATGTTAGAGCTTATGCAGTCAGGATTAAGCTGGCTAACTATCTTAAAAAAACGAGAAGCGCTTCGAACAGCATTCGCTAGCTTTAACTGGGAGTCATTGGCCCGTTTTACAGAAGAAGATGTAGCACGCTTAAAAGAAATGAAAGCGATCATTCGTCATGAAGGAAAAATCCGTGCCGTTCTTACAAATGCGGCTGTAGCTCGTACACTTGCAAACGAGCACGGCTCCTTTGCGAATTTTATCTGGTCCTTTGCTCCAAATGAACGGGACAACCTTTCCGAACAAGCTAAATCGCTCAGCAAAGCGTTAAAATCTGCTGGTATGGCCTTTGTCGGGCCAACCACTTGCCAGTCTTTTATGGAAGCTGCTGGCTTAGTCAACAGCCATGAACAAGGCTGCTACCTTTATCAACCAGCAAAATAGCAGCTTCTAATTTAGTAGGCAACAAACAAGGTTGTCGGCAAATGCCGACAACCTCCACTGACTGGATCACTTCGCGCCTTGGTCTGTTTGCTTGGCTAGTACTTCAAGTGAAGCAGTATAAACAGCTCCTTGGTATTCATTGCCTGCATTCTCATCTAATTTAACGCCGAAATTAAGATCGATGTATTGGCCTTCATCCAGTTGCCAAAACTCGTTATCAGCTCCTTGCAAGCTGCCATCGCCAAGCACAAATTGATCTGCATTTTCGTCATAAGCTTGTTCATCAATTAAGGCAGCTACAACTTCAACGCCATTTGGCTCGGCAGTATGTGAAAAAGACTGGACTTCATTAGTAATGCCATTAAACAATTGGTCTAACTTATATTGTGCATCTTCATACACATCCCTACCTGGCGTTGTCGTATACTTAATCGCAATGTAGCCAACTTTATACGCATCGATTGGTACATTCAAGTCGACAGAGTGGTCATAGGTTGCTTGCAAATGAGTGTCGAGGGTGCCTGTATTTTCAATTGAAAGCCAATCGCCAAAGATCAGCTGTGAAGGAGCAAAACTTTCCGCTTTGACGATGTTGCCGTCAATGTCTTCGCCATGGTTAATTTCCAGCGTTCCATTTTTAATTTCCCCAGTAGCGGACGTTTCCCCTGTAAACCATGAAAACGACCCTCCTGACCCGAGAACAACAACTAACGCTCCTACAAAAGCTGTAGCGATCATGGCTAATTTCAATGATTTTACTTTCTTCATCAAGAAGCCTCCTTACGTTTTTTTTGGATAGTTTCATAGCACGACAACACCAAATACCCAGCAATCGGCACGACAATCAGCAAACCATAACCGATTGGTTGATTGATTTTTTCAGCAACTAAACCAATTTTAGGAATGGTTAACACATGGGTGCCAACAATTTGTTCTTTTACGATCGGGTTTTCATCTATAACGTTGTTGTTATCGCCTTGCGTCTTATAATACGTCTTTCCATCGCTTTCAAACTTCTCAACAATCCGGTGTGTGAACAAGCGCCGTTCAGGAGCCATAAACGTCACAACATCGCCAATGCTAGGCTCCTCATTCTTTTTCATGATGACTACATCTCCGGCGGCAAACGTTGGCTCCATGCTGTTGGACAAGATGGTATAGCTTGTCCAGCCAAACAGCTCAGGTCCTCTGCCGTCACTGCCTTTTCCTTGAAGGACAAAAAAGAGAACGAGGAAGAACAAAAACGATGCAATCCCGGTAATCGCCAATTTTCCGATTGTCCTCCACATGTTGACCATAAATAAACCAGCTTCCTCAAAAAAAGGGGAGCACCCCTTCTTTATTAAGATGCAAAATCGAAAGCATAGACGGGTGTGCCAATTGGCTGAGCAACCAATGCTTCTTCTGTAACATAAGTGCCAAACGGAATTCGATATACTTCACTTTGGTCATCGACGTTTGTCAACGTAATGTACCCTCCGTACAACCCTTCTGCCGCCGTTTTCGGTGCAATTAAAAATGCATTGTTCTCGACTGTCTCACCGGCAGGAACTGTAATCGCTGAATTGGTTTGCAGAGTCAGGCCATTCTCTCCAGCTGGAAGCGTGCCATTGGCGGTGTGGAAGGATGCATGTACATTGAATGTCTTTGCTTCATCGCCGTTATTTATTAAGCGTAGGCTGTGACGCTCCCGAATATTGCCTGCATCCGTACTAACGAAACCAAAGCTTAGCCCGCCTGTTTTGTCTTGAATCACGGCTAAAAGGTCGTCCTCAACATGGTAACTGTCAATCGATGCCTGGATCATAACCGTTGATTCGATAGCAGCAACTGGGTTGATCCGCCCTGCCCCTATTTCAAACACATTGTATTCCTCTGTCATTGGCACAGCCGTATTCATTAATTTGGTCTTAATGTCGGCAGGCGTCTGTTCTGGATTGGCTTGAATCATGAGCGCCGCAACCCCAGCCACGTGAGGGGAAGCCATCGACGTACCTGACGAGCGTCGATAGGCAAACTCGTAATCGCCAGTAAACTCTGGTCCTGCCATATAGCTTGGCACAGTTGAATGGACATCGACCCCTGGAGCAACCACTTCTGGTTTAATTGCCGCTGTGTAGTTGACTGGCCCCCGAGAACTAAACTCAGCTAGCAAATCACCAGTAGTCACACTGCCACTCATTTCGCCAAACGTTACCGTTGCCCCGTCTTCCAATAATGAAGCGATAGCCTCTCCGTCCTCATAGGTTAAAGAAAAACTAGGGATATAGTTGTGGTCCGCGCCGGCATAAATCGGATTATGGCCATCCCCTGGAAGATTGTTATAAATAATAATGGCTTCTGCTCCAGCGGCTTTGGCGTTTGCGATTTTATCGACAAATGAAAGCTCGCCGCGTATGACAAAAGCGACTTTTCCGTTTACGTCTACTTGTTCAAATTCTGCGACGGTACCAAGACCGGCATCAACCAGTTCAAGCGTTTGGTCGCTGAAATCCTCTAGATTGCCTGCAAAAGATTCGGCAATGACACGGAGGTCGCCTGTCAGCTCTTCCTCCCCTAATTGATACGTACTCGAAAATTCAGGAATGGTAAGAGAAACATTGCTTGCTCCTACTGAAATAGGCAACGCTGCTGCCCCAGGAGCCCCCACAGTGCCGAGCCCATTACGGCCATTATTTCCTGCTGATGTCACGACCGTCACTCCAGCCAAAGCGGCATTGTTTGTCGCAATGCTCGTTGGTGCTATTGGATCGTTGGAATTGTTGCCGAGTGACAAATTGATCACATCCATGCCATCAATTACTGATTGCTCAATCCCAGCAATCACATCAGCCGTTGTTCCTGAGCCATACGGGCCAAGTACACGATAGGCGTACAAATCGACTTCAGGAGCCACACCAGTGACAGCATATTCTGAATCATTTTCTGCTGTTCCTGCCACTGTACCGGAGACATGTGTGCCATGGCTCGTATAGTATGAACTTCCATTGGCATTAAACTCTGGCATTCCTGAGTTTTGCCAGTCCTCATAAGTCGCTTCCATTGGGTCATCATCATCGTCGACAAAGTCATAACCGCCTTTGTAAACAGCTGTTAAATCAGGGTGTTCATAGTCAATGCCTGTGTCGATAACGCCGACTTTTACACCTGCTCCTGTTAGTCCATGTTCATGGAGCTCATGAATACCAAGGAAAGGAATGCTGTCCACCATCATCGCTTCCGCAGGCTCATCAATGGCCTTTTCTTCGACGGGCTTGATTAACTCCACCACATCATTGCTATAAATTGCTTTTACGCCTTCACGTTCAAGCAACTCTTCCACTTTGTTTGCTGGCAAGTTGACAGAAACTCCGTTAAAAATTGCTGTATATTCCCGTTCTACATAAGAAGAAGCGCTTCTGGACGTATCCAGCACATCCGCCAATGTTTCTTTAAATTGCTCATGCGATTCTTGTACATTTTCCCGTGCTTCTTCCTCTGTCAAATCGTCTTCAAGTTCTTTCGAAACAGCAAGGGCTACTTGTTCTGGAAGTTCATCCAACTCGACAATAACCGAAACGTCTTCTTTACTGGCCAAATCAATATCATCAGCCAAAAAGAGCGATTGCGCCTCTCCCCTTTCAGCGATTGCCAACTGGGGTGCAACCGGTACAGAGCTTGCCACCATGCAAAGGGACAGCGCACTAAGGTACATCGTTTTTCGGCCGCTTAACGTACGCACTTTTTTCAAATAAAAACACCCTTTCTGAATCTTTTTGTCGTGCATAACCGAATTATATCGAAAATGCAGAAAACAACAACAAAATTCATAGGGCTTTTGTCTATTCTAAAAATCGGCATTCCTGTGAGAAAATAGAACTATTTTTTCATTTTCAGGCTCCATAAAAGACTATGCCAATACCCTTTACTATTTTCCCAACTCATCTTTAATTTTTAACTAAAAGAAAAAAACAAGTCCTTTTCCCTATTTATAAAACCCGGTCAAATGCATAGATTAATGGTTTTATTATCCAAATGGATATACCTTTACACTCAATTCCGGGTCTACCCTCTACTTTCTCCCCTGCTCACGATACCCGCATTAAAAAAGAGCCTACCTTTTAGGCTCTTTTTTCTTATAAAATCACGGATTTCCGCTCTTTCCCAACAAAGAAAACCATCTCTTTAAATCCAATCTCCTTTAACATACGTTGAACTTCATGATAATCATCAGCAACACGCTCAGGCGTATGGGCATCTGAGCCAAATGACACAGGCACGCCATAATGGTGGGCACGCTCCAATATTTCATGAGAAGGATACCAACCACCACAATCTTTTGTTTTTCCAGACGTATTGACTTCGATGGCGACCTGTTCATCGGCAATCACTTTAAGCGTTTCTTCAATAATTGGTGTTTCAATTGCCGAGAACGCTGGATAAAATCCTTTCATGGCATCAATATGGCCTAGCACTTGAAACATTCCGCTTTTTGCAGATTGTTGAATCAGTCGATAATACGCCTCTTTCACTTCGACACGCTCTGCATGATTTAAGCCTTCCCAACGTCCTTTTCGAAAAATGTTGACCTCATTTACATAATGGACGGAGCCAATAATGTAATCAAAAGGGTATTTCGCATACATACGTTTGTACAGATCCTGGTGATCTGGAAAAAAATCGCTTTCCATTCCTAGTAGGACATGGATTTGTTGCTCGTACTTTTTCTTTAACGCCAGCACTTCCTCGACGTAGTTAGCTAATTCGCTTTTCCCCATCGCAATGCCAGGATACAGTTGGTCTTCGTCGCTATAAAAATACGGCGAGTGATCAGCAATGCCAATATAGTCCATCCCTTTTGCAATCGACGCCTTTATGTAATCCTCTATCTCTCCAAGGGCGTGGCCACAGCGATGGTGGTGTGTATGCAAGTCAAATACAACAGTCATCAAATCGCTCCTTTTCTTATTCTGCAGCCTTATTATACACAACTTTCCTTTCTTACGGTTTAGCTAAAAAGACCGCCCTTCTTAGAAAAGGGCGGAATAACTGCTCTATTTGTTTTCCAGGCCGGTGTATGGTCATTCGTTTATGATCACAAGTTTGCCAATCATGTTTCCTTGCTCCAACAGACGGTGCCCTTCTTTGAGCGTTTCTGCATTCATCGGTGAAAGCGTTTTTGTCATTGTCTGTTTTAACTCACCGCGATCAAACATAGCAGCTATGTTGGCTAACAAGCGATGCTGTTCGATTTGATCTTCAGTTTGGAAGATAGGACGCGTAAACATAACTTCCCAAGAAAAAGTGACGCTTTTCGAACGTATTTTTGTCATATCAAGAGTCCGTTTATTTTCGACGATCGCACATATGGCGCCTTGAGGCTTGATGCAGGCAGCCATCCCATCCCAATGTTCATTCGTATCAGCCATGCAGAAAATATAATCAACGTCTTTATAGCCAAGCTCTTGGAGTTGGGGAAGCAATTCCTGTTTATGGTTGATCGTATGATGGGCGCCCATGCTTTTGCACCATGCCGCCGTTTCCTGCCTTGAAGCAGTCGCAATCACATTCAGTTTCGCTTTAGCGGCCAATTGGACCGCAATTGAGCCAACGCCTCCAGCCCCGCCAATTAGCAAAATCGATTTCCCTGCATCCCCTTCGCTAATCCGCAAACGGTCAAACAATGCTTCCCAAGCTGTTATAGACGTTAAAGGCATCGCTGCCGCTTCTGCAAAAGATAACGATTTTGGCTTTGGGCCTACAATCCGTTCATCGACTAGTTGAAATTCGGCATTCGATCCTTGCCTCGTAATATTGCCAGCATAAAAAACTTCATCGCCTATATCAAATAACACACAGTCTTCGCCTACAGCCTTCACAACCCCGCTAGCATCAAAACCGAGAATGCGAAGGGCCTCCTCCGTTTTGTCTTTAGGAGCTCTTACTTTCGTATCAACAGGATTGACAGACACAGCCTTTACTTCGACCAGTAAATCCCGACCACTTGGCACGGGGTCTGGTACTTGTTCTTCTACGAAACTTTCCTTGTCTTCAATCGGCAAATAGCGGTATAACCCAACTGCTTTCAAGTGGACCAGCTCCCTTTTTGAGTTTATAAAACCATTCCCAGAAAAGCGAGTAGCAAACGTTTAGCTAATAGGAAAAGGAATCGATTCGTTAGCGCTCAACTGTCATTTTCTTGATCACTTGCTCTTGCCCGACAACTGGCCTGCCCTCTTGTGCTCCACCTGTTTCTGTCTCTGTCTGTTCGGCGATCTCATCGACAACGTCCATGCCGTCAATTACCTTTCCGAAGGCAGCATAGTCGCCATCAAGATTTAAAGCATCTTCATGCATAATAAAAAACTGGGAGCCAGCTGAGTCCGGTTCTTGCGTTCTTGCCATCGAAATGACGCCACGCTCATGGGAGAGGGGGTTATCAATACCATTACTTGAAAACTCGCCTTTAATTTCATAACCTGGACCACCTGTGCCATCTCCATTTGGATCGCCACCTTGAATCATAAACCCTGGTATAATCCGATGAAACGTCAGGCCGTCATAAAAACCATCTTCCACAAGCGCGACAAAATTATTGACTGTTTGAGGAGCAATCTCTGGATAAAGCTCTAATTTGACAATGCCGCCATTTTCCATTTCCATTGAGACAATTGGTGTCTCTGTCTCTTCCACAGACACGTCCGGTACGCCCTCTTCATTTTGTCCTTGCTCGCTTCCGGTTCCTCCGCACGCTGCAAGCGTCAACAAAAAGCAAGCCACAATGAACATGCCGATCCGTTTGTTACTTATCACTCATTTTCATCCCCTGTATCGGCAGAGCCCGTTTCCTGCTCATCCGTTTGATCATCTTCATCTTCTTCCGTTTCCTGCTCAAGGCTCTCTAGCTCTTCTTTATCCTCATCGACGACGACGACACGGGCAGCATCTGCTTCCTGTGGAATGCTTTCCTCTACATTCCCTCTCGGCACCACTTCTACGACGAGGCCACTCTCTAAGTCTTCGGATTTTAATGGTTCATATTCATCGACAAGCTCTAGTACTTCCGTTGCTACGTCGTAATGAAAACGTGTGCCAGATTCATAATGGCCGTCTTCCCCTAAAACAAAGAATGTGTTTTGCTCCTCATTGACATTCGATACAATTCCTTTAATTGAATATTCTTTTGTTAAAATGACAATTTTTGTCGCATTCGTTTCTTCTGGCTGTTGAGACGTTGTTGGTTCCCCGTACACTTCTACTTCTAGCTCAGGCTTTAGAAAGGACTGATCGACACGTAAATAATCATTTAAGTGTTTGACATATATTTCAGTTCTTCTATTTATAAGGACATTCATTTGCGGATTTGCGTCTACATCAAACGAAGTGATCGTTGGTGCAGGTTCGCCGTTTTCACCAGACACGCCTACGTTTTTTTTGGCGTCTGCATTCGCTTGGTAATCACCCTCAAATTCGACGTCTACAATCGTCCCTTCCGTTTGAACAACATCATCTTCTGTAAAAGAGATGCCGTCATTTTGTCCGCAGCCTGCCAAACACCATAGCGCACCTACAGCAAACAGGACTTGCTTCAACGCATTTCACACCCCTCTTGCTCCTTTTTACCTAGTATAACCGATTCTATATTTGATGTAGCTGATTCAAGCAGATTTCATTAATATCACACAACCAATTTGACAAAAGCCCATAGTTTGCTTTCTGTTGGTCGTTGACAGTCACCATGCTATACTGTTTGTTAAACAAAAGCAATCACAATGATTTAATAGGAGTACATATGGAATTTACCGTTCAATATTTATCTTTTTATGCCGTTCAAGTCGACCATGAGACGGATACAAAACAATATAGCCATTACCAAACATTAGACACCAATGCTTTTGAAAAAAGCCCCCTTTCCGCCTTTTTAGAAGGGGAGCTAAAAAAAATCGTCAAACGAAAAGCACAGCACCATCCAAATTCAGACGCAGCGCCGACTAAAATCGGCCGCTTTGTAGCAGAGCCTGGCCATCCTTTAAGCTCTAATCCAAATTATAACCTCTTTCAACGTGCCTTAACGGCCGACTCAGTTGCTGCTTTCCATAAAGAAAGCGAAGCATTTGTCAAAACCTACCTACAGACAAGCGCCGTGCGCGGAGGCGTCTTTTTAGTTTGCAAAGCTGTGCCCAAAAAGTATTACAGTGACTTATTTTTATTCGTGCTCAAATGCGATTTTCAAGAGAACGTCGCCACGCTTGCCGATTCAAAAACACTGATTAAAAAAGTCGAACGGGCGATTACAACGAAAAATATGAAATCCATTCAATACCCACATATGATTGAGGAAGGCATGGTGGAACAAGCGGAAGTCAAAATCCACCAGTCTTCCCACGCCCGATATTTCGAAGATTTCCTTCCTTACGTCGAATATGGAGATTCAATGCCGCAAATTTTGCGGACACAGGTACAAACGATTATGGAAGAACACGCAGAGGAAGCATTTGCCCACTCTGTAGAAGAACGCAACGCTTTCTCCGAAAAAATCGAACTTTGGGCTTCGAGCGAAACGAGAGAGCTGCAAGAACAGTTTTCTACCCATGAAGTGATGGAAGCCTCTGCGCAAATCGCCGAACATGCTCCTGATGCTTCGACACGAATGAAGCTCGGCGATACAGACATTAAAGTGCCCATTGCTGAATTTGGTGAAACCGTCCATTTAGCAAAACTTGGCGACCGTTATGTGCTACTTGTGGAAGCAGATCAAGTCCAGTTTGATAAACATGTATCGCCAATTGAGTTTTTAAAGCCAGAAGATGTACAAACCGTGTTTAAGCGCATGAAAGCCAAGTCCTTGTCTATCCACCAATAAGGGGGGTTCTAGATGTTGACACATGAACTGGCCAACGAAATTGTCACACGGACAATGCAGATCGTTCCTTATAATGTAAACATCATGAATGCAGAAGGGGCAGTAATTGCAAGCGGAGAAAAAAAGCGGCTTTTTGACATTCATTCAATTGCGGTCGACGTTTTGCGAACAGGGAAAACGATCTCTATCAACCCAAATGGCGACTGTCCTCCAGGGACAAAACCTGGGATCAATTTGCCGATCCGTTTTCAAGGAAAATCAGTCGGCGTCATCGGCATAACGGGGAATCCCTTGGAGGTGGCGCCGTATGCTGAGCTTGTGCAAATGGCGGCCGAATTGTTAGTCAACCAAGCTTATTTAAGTGAGCAGCTTCGGCAAAACGAACGAATTGCCTATCAGTTACTACGTGCCTTAGTTGTTGGCGAAGTCGAAGACGAGCGTGCTTTTACAGAAAGGCTACAGGCAACTGGTCTTGACTCCCTTTTTCTGCCGTTGCGTGTTTGGGCGTTGTCAAAGGCGTTCGACCAAACCTTCCCGAAGGAACTTGGCCATTTTTTTCAATACGAAGAGCGAGGAGAACAGTTCTTTTTTGAAACACGACCTGAAGAAAAACGGTTCGAATCGTTTTTACAAAAAAACAACTGTCTGCTAATCGCCACTGCTGGGCCAGTCGCCGATTCCTTTGGCACAGTTGCTTCCTCATGCAACTTAGCTAGGGCAGCACTGTCTCTTTATGAAGAAGCCAGCTTCTCTGGAAAGCTGCTCTACTTTGAGGAAACAATGCTCGAAGGCCTTACATTTGAGTGGCAAAAATCAGGAACGATTCAACCTTTTTTGACGCTGCTCTCTCCACTGCTCGCATCCAATCAATCTGCTGAACTGATGGAGACAATCAAACAGTACTTTATCCACAATGGTGATATTAAGAAAATCGCCAATCACCAATTTGTACACAGCAATACAGTCCACCACCGTTTAAATAAAATCAAGGCGCTGACTGGAAAAAACCCAAAAGTAATTCGTGATTTAACTGATTTGTATATCGCCTGTGTGCTGTACCAATTAAATTGTCTACAAGAACAAGGAAAACTCTTGTAGACGCGTTTCCTTTGTGCTTCGCCACAGTGATTACAGGTCATCATTGCTTTATAATAGAGATTGTAACCGATTTCAAAAAATTGAATTGAACGCAACAGCGCCTAGCGTAACTGTGAAGCGGAACGTTGCTGACAGTGTAATGCCCCTTCACATGGTCTACTTGGCGCAATTGCATCTCAAAACGGCTGCACTCGCTAAAGCCCAACAGCGAGGGGCGTTTTCCACGATTCCATTCACGAAAGGAGATAACGATGCAGAAAATTTCAATTGCCCCTGATTCGTTTAAAGAAAGTTTGACTGCGCTCCAAGCGGCACAAGCGATTAAAGCAGGATTTAAACGGGTTTTCCCCAATGCCATTTACGAATGCATCCCTATGGCCGACGGAGGAGAGGGGACGGTTCAATCACTTGCCGATGCACTTGGTGCTACGATTCGTACTGCCACTGTAACAGGACCGCTCGGTAACCAAGTCGACGCAGCCTATGCTTTAGCCAAAAACGAACAAGTAGCAGTCATTGAAATGGCGGCAGCGTCTGGCTTGCATCTCGTGCCAAAAGATAAACGCGATCCTCGGCAAACGACAACATTTGGAACAGGCGAGTTAATAAAAGACGCACTGGAACAGGGCGCTAAACGGATTATTCTCGGTCTAGGTGGCAGCGCCACTAATGATGGCGGTGCAGGTTGTGCACAGGCACTTGGCATCCGCCTCGAAGACGCTGAAGGGAAAGAGCTTCAACGAGGCTGTAGCTCCCTTAGCAAGCTTGCTCGCATTCGTACAGAAACAAAGCACCCCCTGCTTGCAGGTGCTTCGCTTGAAATTGCCTGTGATGTCGACAATCCGTTGCTTGGGCCAAAAGGAGCTTCAGCCGTTTATGGCCCACAAAAAGGCGCTACTCAAGAAATGATCGCAGAAATGGAAAGAGCGCTCTCCCATTATGCCGCTGTCATTGAACAACAGCTCGGCAAACAAGTTCAGGACATTGCTGGCGCTGGAGCAGCAGGCGGTTTAGGAGCAGGATTGCTCGCCTTCTTTCAACCAAGAATCGAGTCTGGCGTTACCCTCGTTTTAGAAGCAACCGGTTTCCACAAGCGTATTGCTGGCTCAGAGCTCGTTATTACAGGAGAAGGGCGGCTCGATTCGCAAACCCCTTACGGCAAAACACCAATTGGCGTTGCGAAAGCAGCCAAAGCACAACAAATCCCCGTCATCGCTGTAGCTGGGCAACTAGGCGATGGTTATGAAGCGATCTTCGACCACGGAATTGACGCGGCCTTTTCTCTTGCCCCAGGCGCGATCCCATTGGCCGACGCAATTGCCAATGGTGCCGCCTACCTAGAAGCCGTTGCAGAGCAAATTGCTCGAACATACGCACTGCCCTTGGAAAACAACCGGAACGACTAATTTACATTGCATTCTCCCCTTCCTGTTTGCATACGTTGTAAGGAAAGGGGTTGTCTGTTTCTATGGCCATTTTGAGGCACTCATTTAACGCTGTAGCCGGCATCTTAGTTTTTCTCGCGTCCCTTTATTTAAGCTCCCATACAGAAAACGCGGAAGGCACCAGGCAATTCGCTCCTGCCTACTTGTTGTTATTTGTTGTATGGGTGTGCGGCTTCTCCCTCCAATTTCGCCAATCTACACGTCTTGCTGGCATTGCAATTACGCTCGTACCACTGTTTTTTTTGTTGTTTTCCTTTTTCTTTCATATTGAACAAGGCGGGCTTTTTTGACGATAGGAAGCAGGAAACAAAATAGAAAAAAAGGGTTCTGACTGTTCAATCAAAACCCTTTTCCCATTTTTTCAATGTGCATTCTTTTTCAGTCTGCAAAAAAAGGGAGCCGTTGCCATTTTGTCCTCCGCACCGAGCCCCCGACTAACGCTTGCACGTTAGATTTTTTTATACTTTCCTTCATAATAGACAAGCGGCTCTCGGTCTGTAACGAGCACATCCCTCACTTTGCCGAAAAACAACGTATGGTCACCTTGCACGACCGTATCGTGGACATCACAGGCAATGGTCGCAATGGCCCCTTTTATCGCGGGAATGCCCGCAAACTCGCTAAAGTCGACATGGGCCAACTCTTTCTGCCCTGCAAAATGCATGGACAAGTCTTCATGGCCTGTGGCCAATATATTGACCGAATAATTTCCGGATTGTTCGATAATCGGTTTCATTCTTGCTTTATTAGCAATTGAAACGACAATCAACTTCGGCTCTAGGGAAACAGACATAAATGCATTTGCTGTCATGCCATGGTTGTCATTTTCCCACTTCGTCAATACAACAGTGACGCCTGTAGCGAATTTTCCCATCGCCGCTTTAAACAAACGATCATCCATCGATATAACCTCCTCTAGCGCCAATTGCTGTATACGCCTTTCTTTCCAATCCATAATAGCCAGAAAGATTTAAACTTTGCAAGGATAAGGTCTTCTGCATTAGTAAACGAATTGTCAGTGAAACCCGCTCTTCTCCTATCATGCAGCGCATGTTGCCTGCCTACACTTACGTGTATGCAACATACAGGCTATTTACAACTCGTTTACGGCGTGAACGCTCGTGTTTAATCATTTACAGAAACATCGATGTTGTTCCCACAAAATTGGCAAAAACGCCCTCTCTGCTACCTACTTTTGCAAAAATGCGTTACACTATTGAAGAATGCATCGATGTTGTGAACGTGCCCAACCATAAGCACATATGTTAAGAAAGAAAGTAGGCGATACGATGATAACACTTAAATCGAAGCGTGAAATTGCGCTAATGCATGAAGCGGGGAAATTGTTGGCCGACTGCCATCTAGAAATTGCGAAACGGATCAAACCTGGAGTGACAACAGAAGAAATTGACCACTTCGTTGAATCCTACTTAAAAAAACATGGCGCAACCCCGGAACAAAAAGGCTATAACGGTTATAAATATGCCACGTGCGCGTCGATCAATGATGAAATTTGCCATGGGTTTCCACGAAAACAACCTTTAAACGAAGGGGATATAGTCACGATTGACTCGGTTTTTAACCTTAATGGCGCCCTTGCCGATTCAGCCTGGACTTACGCGGTAGGGACCGTATCCAAACAAGCTTCAGATTTGATGAAAATTACCCATGAAGCCCTTTACAAAGGGATTGAACAAGCACACGTAGGCAACCGCCTAGGCGACATCGGTTACGCGATCCAATCTCATGTTGAGCAAGCAGGTTATTCCGTTGTCCGCGACTTCACTGGTCATGGAATTGGACCGACGTTGCACGAGCCTCCACAAGTGCTCCATTTCGGTGCTCAAGGCAAAGGACTACGCTTACGAGAAGGAATGGTCATTACAATCGAACCGATGGTAAACATCGGCAAGTACAACAGCACTCTTGATGCTAACGGTTGGACGGCGCGGACAGTTGACGGTACGTTGTCTGCACAATACGAGCATACGGTCGCGATCACAAAAGATGGCCCACTGCTCTTGACTGACCAACAAGAAGAACGCCCGTTTTAGCCTGAGTGATAAGATTGACTTTGTCGACAACACAAAAAAGGCAGCGAAATTCGCTGCCTTTTTTGCATCTATATGTCTTGAGACAAGCGGATCATATCTACACATGGCAAACCATTTTCTTCAATTGGCTCCTCGTAATGGCGCACAAAGAAATCACGGTCCACATGAGTGATGCGAAACCCACATTTTTGATAAAGCATTAATTGGTTGGCTCCTGAGTTCCCTGTCCCTACTTCAATCGTTTTATAACCCTCTTTTTTGGCCGTTGCAACCGCATGAGATACAAGCTGTTTCCCGATTTTTTTGCCTTGGTGGGCCTCTTCCACAGCGACGTTGACAAGTTCAACCGTGTCTGGGCGGGTCGGCACTAACACATATTCGCCAATAATTGTACCTTCTTCATCCTCTGCTACATAGCATGTACCACGACGGCAATAGTCTTGGACAAGTTTTTCAGACGGGTCTGCCAAAAGCAAGAGTGACCATGGCAACGGTTCACCCGCCTTTAGCCTCCTAATTTTCATGCAGCTAACAACTTCTCCACAGAAGCCAGTTCGACACAGACAGACACGACTTCCATTGCTTTTTTCAACTCTTCAACAGACGGGAATGTTGGTGCAATCCGAATGTTGCGGTCACGCGGGTCCTTTCCATAAGGAAATGTTGCTCCAGCACCTGTCAAAATAACACCGGCTTCTCTCGCCAAAGTGACAACGCGCTTTGCACAGCCATCTAGCGTGTCAAGGCTAATAAAATAGCCTCCTTGCGGTTCGGACCACTCGGCAATGCCTTTTCCGCCTAACTCCTCTGTTAATGTGCGGTTGACTTGATCAAATTTTGGTTTGATCAGTTGGGCATGTTGTTTCATCAGCTCGCCAACGCCACCAATTTGCTCAAAAAAGCGAACATGGCGAAGCTGGTTGATTTTATCGTAGCCAATCGTTTGCACTGACAGCTGCTTTTTAGCGTAAGCAAGGTTGGCTTCTGAGCTAACAAAGGCAGAAATGCCTGCTCCAGGAAATGTCACTTTTGATGTGGAGGCAAACATATAAACGCGATCAGGGTAGCCAGCCTGTGCACAAGCAGCAAAAATATCGGCTAGTTCATCTGGTGTATCTGTCAAATGGTGAAACGCGTAGGCATTGTCCCAAAAAATCCGGAAATCTTCAGCCTTGGTTTTCAATGCAGCTAGACGTTGAACGGTTTCATTTGAATAAGTGACTCCGCTAGGGTTGCTATATTTAGGCACGCACCAAATGCCTTTAATCGTTTCATCGTTGGCCACAAGCGCCTCTACTTGGTCCATATCGGGCCCTTCTGCGGTCATATTAACGACAATCATATCGATATTAAATAATTCACAAATGGCAAAATGACGGTCATACCCAGGGGAAGGGCATAAAAATTTCACTTTCGGCAGCTTTCCCCACGGCGTCTGCCCCTCACCTGTCCCAAACAACACCGCACGGGCGACTGCGTCATGCATGAGGGATAAGCTCGAATTGCCGCCGACAAATACGTTGCTTGCTTGTACGCCGAGCAACTCGCCAAAAAGCGCTTTTGCTTCGGGAATTCCATCCAGTTGGCCATAATTGCGAATATCGCCGTTGTGGTCAGCTTTTACATCTTCTTCCGATAAAGCATGGAGGAGGCCATGCGAAAGGTTAAGCTGTTCTGGCCCAGGTTTTCCCCTTGACATATCCAGCTGTATGTTTTCCATTTTGTACATGTTGTATTGCTTTTCCAACTCTTCTTTTCTTAACTCAAGTTCGGCCGTCGACAAATTTTTCAAATCGCTCATGCTGTCCAACTCTCCTCGTTTTAACTTCTGTCTATTTCATTGTAGACCAGCTTTATTCAAATGTTCAACTGCATGATGACACTTTTATAAAAATCGAAAAATGAAAGTGCGATTGCGCACTTTAATCGGGAGAGGCTGGGCAAAGGTCGGGGGATGTTAAAAAAACATGTACAGCGTTTCCATTACGATCATTTATGACATGTGAATAAATAGACCTTAGCAAACGCCTACTAGATGCCTTGCTTTTCATACACACCTATGTTATTTTTAGAGCGCTTTTTCATAGCCTGTTCCCATTATTAAAATAGGCTTGACGTATTCCCTAATAGAGTGGAGTGACATCCGATGATTCGCCAAGGTACCCTTAACGATTTGCCACAAATCGAGCAAATAGCCATCCGCGCAACCAAGCAAATGAACCTAGAAGGCAGTGATCAATGGTCGAGTGCCTATCCAACAAGTGCTCACTTTCAAGAAGACATCGAGCAAGGCACTCTTTACGTTTATCAAGAAAACGCACATATTGTTGGTTCCATTTCCATTGATCAAAACCTTCCAGCAGAATTTAATGGAGCACAGTTATGCTGGCAAACGCAACACGAGACAGCTGGAACGTTTCATCGTTTAGTTGTCGACCCAGCCGCACAAAAAAGTGGTGTTGCTGTAAAACTTATTGAATTCGCCGAATCGTATTGCCGCAAGCAAGGCTTGGTTTCTTTGAAAATGGATACTTACCCGAAAAACAATAAAGCGCAAAAGCTGTTTGCCAAACTCGGGTATAAACCAGTCGGAACATTTTACTATCCTAATAAAAAAGACCCGTTTCTTGCTTATGAAAAAGAATTAGTATGAATCTAGCAACTATAGAGGAAACAAAAAAAGAAGGGCGTCCCTTCTTTTAATGCTTTTCCAGTTTACTCATATCTAGCTCGTAGTCGCCCTCTTCTGCTTTAGCTGGTTTAGCGTTAAAGATGCTGTCGCGGTTAATGTTCAACTTTTCTGCTGCACGGTCAGCGTAAGGGTCGATCAACTCCGTATCTTCATTCAACACGAATTCCAATGCATTGATTTGCGTGCGCAAACGTTGCATCGTCCGGTCTAGGTAAATGTAAACTTGCTGCTCATGTTGGCTCATGTTTTTAAAACTTTGTTCGTCGACTTTCATTTCCTTTACCTTATTGATACACTTGCCTAGTTCTTCTCTTAAAATATTACGTTGTTCTTTTACGGTTAGTACGCTTCTCATTTCTGTCATCCTTTCAGAATGCCATTCGTTTTTTTGGGAAAGCCCATAGTGCATTTACTACAGTATAAATGTTTTATTCAAAAATATCAGCTCATTGCAGACATTTCCTTATAGATTTACAAAATCCGTAATTGACAGCCACCAAGAGCTGCGTTATTATAATTTCTAATTCGAGATGGTTAATTTCGAGGTGAATCCATTGAACCAAAGTCAAACAGACTCGCTGAAGCTGTTTACGGTGATGACGAAAGCGCTTCAATCTGTGCGCATAAAAGCGATTGCCGATATAAAAAAACACGGTTTTAATCCAACCGAATTTGCCGTGCTAGAGTTGCTTTATTCAAAAGGTGAACAGCCAGTCCAAAAAATTGGCGAAAAAGTGTTAATTGCTAGCAGCAGCATTACCTATGTTGTTGATAAGCTTGAACAAAAAGGGATGATTGTCCGCAAGCCATGCCCAACAGATCGGCGTGTGACGTTTGTTTCTCTTACTGAAAAAGGGCATGATTGGATGTCTGACATCTTTCCCCGCCATGCTGAAGCAATCGACACCATCTTTGCTTCCCTTGACGAGGCGGAAAAACGCCAGCTCATTGAACAATTAAAGAAAATCGGTTACTATGCCGCTCAACTTCCTTGATGGGGCGGCATGAAAGCCCGCTTTTCCAAACAGCTCACAACAACACCCCGTTCCTCGTCAAGACTCGTCTTTCTACCACGTTCGTTTGCGCAAAATGGTTCTCTGCTTTCTTTTACTGTTCTCGCTTTCTCTTTCATACCATTTCCATTGCCTTTTCCGATTTTCTACAAAGAAACGATTGACATTGCCGCTTAACAGTTGTAAAGTGAAGCATGCAAGAAAACGATATATTCCTCGTTAGGTGAGGCTCCTGTGCAGGAGATACGCTGCTACCCAAAAATGTCCAAAGACGCCAATGGGTCAACAGAAACCATCGACATAAGGTGGTTTTTAATGTAGCTGGCAATAGCCTATGCCGCACAGTGCTAAAGCTCTACGAATGGAGGCTATTTTTACGCATGCGCGATTATTCGCGTTTATTTATCATGTGTTCTAACACCTCCATAGAGGTGTTTTTTCATTTTCTTAAAAAGGTGGTGGTGTGGGATGGATAGTTTGCCCAATCCGAGGTTAGGCTGTTATCGAATGATCATTAAAAAAATAATGGAGAGGGTTCCTCCTGCGCCACAAGGAAGCAGCCCTCTCGTTTAGGGGAGGGATAACCATGGATCAATTAAAAACCGATCGGAAACGAAATGAATATAAAAAACAAATCGTTAAACACCTCGTCTCCCGGAATCTCCGCGCTTTTCGGGAAACCTTTCTAGAGCTTCATCCTGCAGACCAAGTCGAGTTGTTCCATGAAATTGAAGTGGCACAACAAAAGCAAGTGCTGCTATTTTTAAGCCCGGCGGAATTCGCCGATTTGTTTGAAGGGCTTGAGCTTGAAGACCAGCTCACGGTATTCCAAGGCCTAAGCTATCAATACGCCGTTTCGATGTTCAACAACATGTCTGCCGACGATGTTGCCGACTTCCTCGCTGAAATTGAACCGGAGCGGGCAAAAGACATTTTAAGTTCCATGGATATGGAAGAGGCAAAACGAGTCGAAGAACTAATGGCCTATGCGCCAAAAACGGCAGGCGCAATTATGACAAAAGAATTTGTGCGCTTGTCAGTCGAATCAACAGCCAAGGAAGTCATTGAAGAACTGCGTGAATCAGCCCCTGATGCGGAAACGATCTATTACTTGTACGTAGTTGATAAAGACCAACGTCTTGCTGGCGTTGTTTCATTACGTGACCTCATTATCTCCGTCCCAGAAATGACCGTTGACGAGATTATGAGCACACAAGTGGTATCAGTCAACGAAACTGAAGACCAAGAAGACGTCGCCCGTCTCATCCAAGAATACGATTTTCTCGCTGTTCCAGTCGTGACGCCAGATAAGCGCCTCGTCGGCATTATTACCGTCGATGACGTGATGGACGTCCTCGAGGAAGAAATCACGGAGGACTTTGGCGAGTTTACGGCTTCCCGGGGCGCCACCGATTTGTCGCTGACCGCCTTTACTGCCGCCAAAAAACGAGCGCCGTGGCTGATCCTTCTCATGTTTTTTGGCTTGATTACGGCTAATATTATTGGCCAGTTTGAGCAAACACTCGAGCAAGTCGTCTTATTGGCAGCCTTTATGCCGATGTTAATGGGCACGGCCGGCAACACCGGCACACAGTCCCTCGCTGTAGCCGTCCGCGCGATCGCCACCGGCTCTTTTGAGCGAGGCGGCGTTATGAGAACAGTGAAGCGGGAACTTGGTACAGGCGTCATGCTTGGCATTACATGCATGATTGTCCTCATGGGCATCATTAGTTTGTTTTATAAAGGGAACTTTCTACTTGCTTTCATTGTCGGCATCTCTCTTTTCTTTGCCTTAAGCGTCGCAGCCGTCATTGGCGCCACCGTCCCTATTATTATCAACAAGCTGAAAATCGACCCTGCTGTTGCGTCTGGCCCGTTCATTACCACAATGAACGACATCGTTAGCTTGCTAATTTATTTTACAGTAGCAACGACATTGATTGACAAACTGTAAAAACAATCTAGGTTTCTGCTTTTTCAAATGTCGAGTGAAAATGAGCATGACAACAACTTACCGTCCTGAACAAGGGCGGTTCTTTTTTATCCTTTTTGCCCCTAATTCGGCTCCTGTTCTGCCTATCTTAACCACCCTTTTTTCTTATAGTACGAAATCGCTTCAATCCGGTTGCCGACTTCGAGTTTATCGAGAATAACGGACACGTAATTACGCACCGTTCCGTTTGTTATCTTCAGCTCGTCAGCAATTTGCTGGGTCGTACGTCCTTCGGCAATAAGCTTAAGTACTTGCTCTTCTCGCTCCGTAAGCGGCGTTTCATTGTGGTAGACCATATCAATCAATTCAGGTGCGTAAACTCTACGCCCATCCATAATTGTACGTATCGCAGCAGCCAAATCTTCACTTGGACTATCTTTTAGCAAGTACCCCTCTACACCTGCTCGCCGTGCCCGTTCAAAGTAGCCGGGCTGTGCAAATGTGGTCAGAACCATGACCCGGCATGAGTGGTCTTTCAGTTCATAAGCAGCATCTAGCCCATCCATGACAGGCATTTCAATATCCATAATACATATATTCGGTTGTAACGCTTTAACTAATTTAATCGCTTCTTCGCCATTGTGTGCCTTGCCAACCACTTTCATATCGTCTTCAAAATCAAGAAGGGCTCCCAATGCCCCTAACATCATTTGTTGGTCTTCTGCTATGACAATTTCAATCATTGTACACGTCCTTTGTCTTTTTTCCTGTACTAGGAATCGGAACACGCATCGCTAACAAGAATCCATCTTGTGACTCATAATATAAGTTTCCATTAATAAATTCTAGCCTTTCTTTCATTCCTTGGAGTCCGCCCTGTTTCGCATCTGTCTTGCCACTGAGGCCGTGTCCATTGTCTTTTATCTCCATACAAAACTCTGTAGGTGTCTGGGCAAATGTAATCGTACACCTATCCGCTCCGCTATGTTTCACGATGTTGGTGACCGCTTCTTTAAGGCACATACATAGAACATTCTCGAGAAGAGGTGGTTTTTTTAACAATGCATCATCCTCCCCTTTTATCTCCAACTCCACTTCCGCCGCAGCAAGAATTTCTTTTATCCGTTCTATTTCCTCACTTAAACGGCTACGTTTTATGTCAGATACAATCTCTCTGACCTCTTTAAGAGTTGTTCGGGCGATCCTTTGAATTTCCTGTAGTTCTATGTTGGTTTTTTCCTGATCGATCGGTAGCCATTTTCTCGCCAAGTCACTTTTAATGCCGATCAACGAAAGCTTTTGGCCAAGCGTATCATGAAGATCACGGGCAATCCGCTGCCGTTCTTTCGCTATTAACAGTTGCGATATTTTTTCATTCGCTGTCTCAAGCTGACTTTCAAGTCGCTCCCGTTTATGACGGTTGGAAATGGTAAACGGCAATAAGAGAACGCCAATTAACGCAATGGCTATAAACGGGAGCTGGACCATAAACGTCTCATTCTGAATGTAAAAGCCAATTGTTGTGGCGGCGGCCGTAGTCGTTACATGTGCAGCATATAAAGCAAAGAATCCTTTTCTGTTTTGGACATTCCCGATGAAAAAGGCCAAAAACAAAGCGAAATAAATATACCCAAAATAAACCGTCATCCCAATGTTAATGGCCATTTCAATTGCCACCGACACATACATGGTCCAGCCTTTTTTAATGAAAGACAGTCGATATGTTGTAAAAAACAGCATGATCATGATGCTGCCGATTGTAATTTCAATAAACGTTGCAGATGAAATCACAAAATAAAAGGGCAAGACACAAAAGATAATCCAAACATAGAGGCTTAAGCCCGTATTTTTAGGAAAAATATGAAACCAATTTTGCATTGTATTCCCTCCTTGCCATAGTATACCAAGTAGCACGTTGAATAGCCTTCCCCGCAAACAAAAAAGGCTATTCTAATCGAACATTAGATAGCCTCTACACGGATTTGTTATAAGGAGCGATTGGCCGCCAGCTTCATCTTTCTCATCTTTTTAAAGTCTCCGAAACTAACGAACGTCTTATTCTTCTCATCAAATAAGCGAAACTTTAGTGACGCTAAGCTTGTCGCAAGGGTAATGGTTGTGGCTTTTTGTAATGGTACAACTTGTTGGTGTGTCTTTTCCAGATTGTAATTTGGCACTTTAGGGCTTAAATGATGGACATGGTGGAAGCCAATGTTACCCGTTATCCACTGTAAAGGTTTCGGCAACTTGTAATAAGAGCTGCCCTCCACAGCCGCCTTCACAAAATCCCATTCGGCTTCATTTTCAAAATAGGAATCTTCAAACTGATGCTGAACATAGAAAAGCCAAATGCCGGCTGCACCCGCAATAAACATAAGCGGCCCTTGTACCAAAAGAAACGCTTCCCAGCCAAGCAACCAAATGCCGGCTGCATATAGCGCCACTATTGCAACATTGGTGACATGTGTATTGAGACGTTCCTTACGTTTCGCCCCTCTTTTATTTAAACGATTTTCAATTAAAAACAAATAGAGTGGCCCAAGACCAAACATGATAACCGGGTTGCGGTATAACCTATAAGCGGCTTTTTTCCAAATGGAGGCTTGTTCATACTCCTCAATCGTTAACAACCAAATATCGCCTGTGCCTCTCTTATCGAGATTTCCGCTAGTCGCGTGGTGCATCGCGTGGCTCCGCTTCCACTTTTCAAAAGGGAAATGGGTAATGATGCCCAAAAATGTCCCTAGCACCCGATTGGCCTTGGCGTGTTTAAAAAAAGAACCGTGTGTACAGTCGTGGAAAATGATAAACAACCTGACAACAAATCCGCCGCCTATTACCGAGAAAAGCAGCGACAGCCAAATAGACAGAGACAGGCTTTGATAAGCAGCCACCCATAGAAATGCTAGTGGAAATACCGTGTTACAAAGTTGCAGAAGACCAGCTCTTGTATCTGCTTGCGCGAATGTCGCCGCTTTACGCTTAAGGTTTATTTGTTTCGTTTGGCTCTTCATGGCTCACTCCTCCAGTCATTCTGTATGGATTCATGATATGAAAATCAATCAGCCATTTACAGTCACATCTGTCAGGAGCCTCACATGACAAATGTCATGTAGGTTAGGAAGGTTTGAAAAAAGCACGCGACAGCTAAGTGCGGATAATAAAGAACCATGCTCATAGAAACAGCAACATCATTCAAGTCTACTGTCAATGTTGCCTTTCTTACCACTCTGTGACAATGTAATCAATTAAATGGTTGTCTTCGTTTTTACGAAATTTGCTAGCAGATACGCCTACAGTCTTTTTAAAGACTTTTGTAAAATAATTGGGGTCATCCATTCCGACTTGGTAAGCCACTTCCGCAATGGTGTCATCGGTTTGCGCCAGCAAAGATGCCGCTTTTTTAATGCGAATAATCGTCACATAGTTCATTGGCGTAATGTTTAATTCTGTCTTAAACTGCTTAATAAAATAATATTTCGACCAGCCTGCTTCTTGTGCGATTTCCTCTAATGTCAGCGGTCTTGCATAGTTCGCTTCAATATAACGAATCGCTCTTGCAAGGGGTTCTTTTAATACTTGTTTCGGAGGAACTTCTAGAAACCGGAAACACGACAGTATAAATTCATACGCTTTTTGTGAGCCTGTATAGGAGTCTTGGATTTCTCCAGCAGCCGTTTCGGCATACAATTTAAACAAACGGCGGATTGGTTCGCTGTCTTTTTGCAAGGAAAAAACGGGCCCGTACTTGTTCTCCATATGCTTTTGCATGCGCAACGCTTCTTTTCCTTCAATCGTGACATAAAGAAATTCCCACGGCTCGGATCCCTCTTCTGGATAATAATAACAATGGGCACTTGGCAACGAAACGAAAAAAGCTTGGCCCGCTTCCACTTTATAAAGTGTTCCTTCATGGACCAATTCTCCGTAGCCTGAAAGCGTATATTGAAACACAATTTTTTCTCGTTCCATCCGTTTCGTGCCATCCCAACGATAAGCTTGATCCGTTTGTGTTTCCCAACCGATATTCCATAAATTCATAACAAACGGATAGGGCTGTTCCTGAAAACGAAAGCCATAGGACACGTTTTCATTCGTTTTCCGCAATGCGCTCCCCCCTTTTCCCCAGTATAAAGACAACCGTAATGAAAGCGCAATATTATCCATAAATCAAACAGCAATTTTCTACTGTTTTTTCAGTTGCCTCACTATACTATGGATAAACGGAACAAAGGGGGAAACGTCATGAAAAAGATTACGTTTATCGGCGCAGGCAGCACCATTTTTGCAAAAAATGTACTCGGTGATTGCATGCATGTGCCGGCGCTGCAGCAATTTGAATTCGCGCTCTATGACATTGACAAGCAGCGGCTTTCAGAATCAAAAACATTGCTTACACACTTAAAAAATAATTTAAACTCAACGATCATAATAAAAGCTTATGACGACCGCAAAGAAGCGCTGCGCGGCGCCTCGTATGTCATTAACGCTATTCAAGTTGGCGGCTATAAACCAAGCACAGTGATTGACTTTGAAATCCCTAAAAAGTACGGCTTGCGCCAAACAATTGGCGACACCATTGGGATTGGCGGCTTGTTCCGTTCATTGCGTACCATTCCAGTTTTGCTTGATATTGCTCAAGACATTGAAGAAGTGGCGCCAAATGCCTGGTTTTTAAACTATACAAACCCAATGGCTGTCTTAACTGGTACACTTTCACGCTACACAAACGTACAAAACGTCGGCCTTTGTCACAGCGTTCAAGTGTGCACACGGGATTTGTTTAAACATCTTGAGATGGACCACACGGGGATTGAGGAAAAAATTGCCGGCATTAACCATGTCGCTTGGCTCCTTGAAGTGAAAAAAGACGGCAAAGACTTATATCCTGAAATTAAACGGCGCGCTAAAGAGAAAAACAAAGAAAAACACCATGATATGGTACGATTTGAGCTAATGGAACGGTTTGGCTACTATGTGACCGAGTCTTCAGAGCACAATGCTGAATACCATCCGTATTTCATTAAATCAGCCTATCCTGAGCTGATCGACGACTTCAATATCCCTTTGGATGAATACCCGCGGCGTTGCGTCAGCCAAATTGAAAGATGGGAGCAAATGAAGCAAGACCTTGTCGACAATGCTCAGATTACCCATGAACGTTCGATCGAATATGGGTCTCGAATCATCGAAGCAATGGAAACAGGTGAGACGTTTATGTTCGGTGGAAATGTCCTCAATACAGGTGGCTTAATCGCTAACCTTCCCGATAAAGCGTGTGTAGAAGTTCCATGCGTTGCCAACCGTTCTGGCATTTCGCCTACCTATGTTGGCGAGCTTCCTGAGCAACTGGCTGCCCTAAACAGGACGAACATTAATACACAGTTATTAACGATTGAAGCGGCAATAACCAGAAAACGCGAGCATATTTACCATGCCGCCATGCTTGACCCCCATACGTCTTCCGAACTGTCCATCGATGACATCGTCAGCTTATGCAACGATTTAATCGAAGCACATGGCAATTATTTGCCTGAATATCGGTAATGCAAAAGACGCGATTTGCAACATGCACAATCGCGTCTTTTATTTCCTTTTCTTGCGCAAGCGAATATACCATATTAGGATCGCTATCCCGATCATTGCTATTCCTACATAAACGACATCTGAAAAGACACTCATCGCCTCAACAATATCATGCCAGTTCTCACCAACAGAAGCCCCTAAATGAACAAGAATGGTATTCCAGACAGCTGTGCCAAGTGCCGTTAAGCATATGAATAGCCAAATATTCATTCCTGACATGCCAGCTGGAATCGATATTAAACTACGGATAAGGGGAATCAAGCGACAGAACAACACCGTCCACGGACCATAGCGATCAAACCAACGATCCGCCTTCTGTATATCCTCCTTCGTCAATCGCAATACATGCCCGTACCGGTCAATCAGCGCTTCCATCCGCTTCACATCAAGCCACTTGCCAACAGCAAACAAAATGAGCGCCCCGCACAACGAGCCGCCTGTGGCAGCGAGGACGACCCCTGTTTTACTAAGTTCCGTTTGCTGCGTCATAAACCCGCCAAATGTCAAAATCACTTCCGAGGGAATCGGCGGAAACACATTTTCCAATGCAATTAACGCAAAAATTCCCAAATAACCGAATTGTTCCATCAATTGAAGCAGCCACTCTTCCACTTCATCTCCTCCATCTCGTTCCTTCCTAAAAAAGTATAGCACGCCCTTTTCAGATTCTTTGTAAAAAATTGTGGTACAGATTTCTCAATCGAAAACGAATTGCATTAAGAACACTTGTTCGTTATACTCGATTATACGAAAGCATGTTCGCCTTTTTTCTATTTTCCTTTGATTTTTTCTGGATAGCTTTCTCTTTATACAAAAAAACTGACAAGGAGGCACTTTCATGGAAACGTATGAAGAAGAACTTTGCCGCAACCCGATCATTTCCAGGTTCTTAGAAGATCCGGAAAACAAACGGCTTTACATTCAGGCAGTTAACGAACCAACACTTAAAAACAAGCAAATCCTTGACGAGGCTTTTAAACATTTTTTCGTCCGTGTTAAAGTAATCCATTATATTAGCCGCTTAATAGCTGGCTATTCTGTTGATTTTGACAAGCGTATCCGTAAAAACGAACAACAACTGCTTTCCTTAGACGCCCTCTTCCATAACGGACAAACGACATTGCTTGATATGTTGGCAGCTGGCGATGTCATTAAAGATGCAGAACTCGTTCAAGAAGAGGACGGGCAATATGGGGAGCTTTTTGAAAACGAGGTGCTGCAACAGGCCTTCCAAGAATTAAAGCCACTGCAGCGTGAAGTGCTCGTTTACTCGTTCTTTTATGGCTACCGGAATAAAGACATTGCCAAGCGGCTAGCTATATCGGAACAGCGTGTTTCTTACAACAAAAAACGGGGCCTCGAACTGCTGAAACAAAAAGTTGTAGGGCAAACGAAAAAACAAGGGGGCATGCCCTAATGGCGAAAGAATACCAGGACTATGAAACCATTTTGGCGGCCTTTGATTTAAAGATTAAAAAAAGCCTTTATTCAACAGACCCGGCTAACCGTGAAGATTTAGAACAGGAAATCAAGCTCAAAATCTTTGAAAAAATGCCTGTGATTGAAAACATGAATGCTCCTGGCTTCTACGAATTCGTCCATGGCGCTAATATCGCAGCGGAAACAAAAGCGCTGTATACGCTAAAAAAAGACGGGCGCCAATAGCGTCCGTCTCAGACTGTAGACAACCGCTACTCTTTTACCGAGCCAAGCACAATCCCTTTGACAAAGTACTTTTGCAAAAATGGGTATACGATGATAATCGGCAGTGCGCCAATAAAAATTTGAGCAGAACGGACTGTCCTTTCAGACAATGCTTTCACTTCGTCAGGATTGACATTGAGCTGGGAAAAATCATTTTGAACGATAATCGTTTGCAAAAATGTCGATAACGGATACTTGGTGGAGTCAGTCAAATAAATGAGCCCATCAAACCATGAATTCCATTGGCCCACCATGGTGAACAGCCCAACTGTGGCCAAGGCTGGCAAAGAGATAGGCAAATAAATTTTAAATAAAATTTGGAAGTGTCCCGCTCCATCTATAAAAGCCGCCTCTTCCAGTGACTTCGGCACGCCTGTTCGGAAAAAATTTAACAACAAAATCAGATTAAATACATTTACAGCTCCAGGTAAGACAAGTGCCCAAATCGTATTGATCAAGCCAAGATTTTGGACGAGGATATATGTGGGAATAAGACCGCCATTAAAAAGCATGACAAACACAAGTGCATACATGTACATTTTTCTGCCTTTAAACTCCCGGTCTTCTTTTGAAAGTGCATAAGCGGCAAGTGTAATCGTGGCGAGGCTGATTACCGTGCCAAGGACTGTCCGAAAGACGCCGTTCCATAACGCACGCAAAAAGTTTTGATTGCCAAACGTCTGCTCCCAGGCAGACACTGTAAAGTCAACTGGCCAAAAGCGGACAAGATTGGCATTGGCGGGAGCGGGCGCACTAAATGAGACGGCGAGTATATGGATAAGCGGCATAATGCAAATGGCGCTAAGCACAAGCAAAAAGACAATATTAAACACAGAAAAAATACGGTATGTCCGGCTGCGGTAATGCATGCCACCCCTCCTAAAAAATCCGGTAGTTTGCGTATTTGTAGGCAAGGCGATATCCAATCACAATCAAGATGAACGCAATGACGGATTTAAACAAGCCTACGGCTGTTGCATAGCTAAAATTGCCGCCAATTAACCCTTGCCGATACACATACGTATCAATAATATCGCCTTTGTCATACACAAGCGGATTATATAAGTTAAAGATTTGGTCAAATCCTGCATTTAAAATATTGCCTAGCGCCAAAGTCGCTACTACAATCGTAATAGGCAAAAGCGCAGGCAACGTAATATAAAGCACTTGCTGAAAACGATTGGCCCCGTCAACGACTGCTGCTTCATACAGACTCGGGTTAATGCCTGCAAGCGCAGCTAAAAAGACAATCGCCGAAAAACCGAAGTCTTTCCAGACATCACTGGCAATGACGGTTACGCGAAACCAGTCGCCATCGCCTAGAAAGAAAATTGGATTGATGCCGATGCTAGCAAGTACTTGGTTCACTAAACCGCCGTCGACTGACAACAAATCGAGCAAAATGCCGCCTAAAATCACCCAAGAAAGAAAATGAGGCAAATACACGAGTGTTTGGATCGAACGTTTTAACGCCATAACCCTTACTTCATTTAACAGCAAGGCAAACATAATCGGAATTACCAGTTGAAAGACAATTTTAAAACTGGAAATAACAAGCGTATTCCAAATTACTTGCCTGCCTTCACTAAATGCAAAAATTCGCTGAAAATGTTCGAATCCAACCCATTCTGATCCAGCAAAGCCAAACCAAGGCTTGTATTCTTGGAAAGCCATAATGATGCCGCCCAATGGGATGTAGTTAAAAACGATAGCAAGTAAAATGGCAGGCATGACGAGGACATGCAACGGCCAATTCCGTTTCATGTCCCATGATTGTTTTTTCTTCAACAAAATCGGCAGCGGTTGCCCTCCTGTCTGAGCTGACTTCACGCAATTCACTCCTTTACCTGCTTCTAAACTCTTGTGGGGTCATATGAAACTCTCTCTTGAATACTTTGATAAAATAAGATGCATCTTTGTATCCAAGTTTTTTTGCGATTTGCGAAACTTTCATATTTGTCTCTGCGAGGAGTTCCACCGCACGATCCATGCGCAAACGATGGATGTAATCGCTAAACTTCTCGCCTGTCTCTTCTTTAAACCGCTTTGATAAGTAAGCCGCATTTAAAAAGAGGTGGTCTGCTACTTCTTGCAAGCTAGGTTGTTCAAAAAAAGTGTGCTTCTACATATTCATAAACGCGAACGGCCAGCTGTTCTTTTTTATGGCGTACTTCCTGAACCAATGGCGATGTTCCTGAAAGGAAGCTTTGGTAAATCTTAGGACCTTCTTCCCAGAACAAGAATGGCAGCGAGGTAGTTAATGTGATAGGTGCTTGGCATTGTTTTCGTAATTGCGTTTTGAGCGACAACATGTGCGGTTTCACCACGTTTAAAAGCGATTCATCCCTCTGCGAGCTCAATGGATAAAGCAAAACGGCATAGAGGTTTTTGTATAAATTGAACGTTGCTGTCGCCGTTATTCTCGTTAGATTACTGGCCATAACCGATTTAATCTCATCAACATCCTCCGTTGATGGCTCCTTATGAATATGAACGAATAACCATAGTGCTTGCACGTTTATATCCGTTGGCAAGCCGTAGCTCTTTAGCTCTTGTTCCGTTTCAAAAGTGCTCTTTTTGCTGGACAGCCACGGTGTTATGACCTGTTCAAAATAATCGCCAATGTTGTTGCGAATCGCTTCCATTGAACGCTTTTGCAACTGCAACTTCTCCAGTTCGCTTTTCCGTAGCGACAGAGCGCGGCCAACCGCTTGCATTAATTGCTCATCGCTAACTGGCTTTAGCAAATAATCGACTGCTTGGGCTTGAATGGCTGCTTGCGCATAAGCAAATTCTGCGTAACCAGATAGCAATAAACATTTTGGCGCATATGGACTCTTTTCCATTTCAGCGAGCAAATCAATTCCTGATTTCCCTGGCATTCTAATGTCGGTAACAACGACATCTACATTCCCTTTTTCCAAAGAGGCTAGCGCTTCGCTTGCTGAACATGCGTAATGTACACGGTCGATGCCAAGCGTTTCCCATGGCAAAGCCGATAAACCAAGCACCGTCGCTTCCTCATCATCAACAAGTAGCAATTCGAACGATTTCCCTGCATCATCCATTCAGACGACCCCCTGTTCGAATAAAATCTCGACTTTTAAACCGCCGAGCCCTGATTCCGATAGTACGAGGCCAGAGCGGCCAGCATATGTCTGTCTTAAACGTTGATGAACGTTGCGCATGCCGTAACTCTCAGAAAGGACGTCCTCTTCAAGCATCCGTTGTAATTGGTTGATTTTGCCCGTGCCAAGTTTCGGGCCATTGTTTTCTACTGTCAGGCGGCAGATGCTATCCCCACTTATTTCACCGGTAATATGGATGTATCCATCGCCTTCGATGTTTTCAATGGCATGGACAATCGCATTTTCAACAATCGGCTGTATAATGAGCCTCGGAATCGTGATCGTGTTCATTTCATCAGGCACCACAATATCATAGTGCAAACGCCTTTTTCGCAACGCATGGATCGCTAAAAAATTTTCAACAAGTTTGATTTCTTCTGCTATCGTTGTTTTTTCTTCCTCCACTTTTACACGATAGCGGAAATAATCACCTAAATGCAGGGCCATTGCTTCCACAGCATTGGTGTTATTCACTTTTGCCATATTTTTAATATAAAACAAGCAATTGTACAAAAAATGAGGATCAATTTGTGCTTGCAACAGCTTCAACGATGCCTCTTGAGAACGGATTTTTTCAGCAAGCACCTGTTCAATCAATGTCTGAATTTGTTCGGCCATTTCATTGAATCCATTCATGGCAATGGCGAACTCTTTTTGCTTAGGCACTTTCATCCGCACGCTATAATCGGCCCCTTTAAATGCCAAAATCCCATCTTTTAACCTATCGATTGGCCGATGGATTTGCGTGTATAAGAGCCAAGCAGCAGCAACCCCAAATAGCAATAGCATTGCTACAGTCACATAAAACCACAGCCGCGTCGTTTTAATCGGCTCTAATACATTTTCCATAGGGACAACGTCTATTAATGCCCAGCCGAGTGAAGGGGATTGTACATAGGTGACAACGTATTCCTTGTCATCTTCTTCATACGTGAACATTCCGTCCCTTTGATTGCCGCCATGTTGGTTAAATTTCTCAATCACGGCCTCGTGATTACCAGCCGAGACAATCGCATGATGTTCTTTGTTGTAAAACAAAGCAGTTTCTTCCCCAGATGACTCCAGTGAGAGCAAATGGGCTCGAATGCTTTCTGCATAAAGTCTTGCTTCAATGACAACATTGTTGCCAACGGGTTTTCCTTGGCTAGGATATTGAAAATGTTGGATGAAGTACGGTTTGACGTGATCAATATTCGATCCAGCCTCCACGTACGTCCACGAAGGCGATAACGCTCTAGGCTGTTTTGGCAATTGCGGCATCGTTGAAATGGTTCGTTCGCCGTCGGGCAAATAAACACTTACATCGACAAGCATGTTACTAAGTTGCTGGTAAAGAAGGAGTTTCTGCTGTACGGCATCTTTAATCACAACCGCCTCGTATGGACGCATCAATTCAACATTGCGAAGCTTGTCTACATCTGAATCAATACTGAGGGCGATTAAAAACTGCGAAAGCTGCCAGATGTCTGCCTCCAGCCTGTTCATTGTGACTTCAAGACGACTTAAATTACGAGAGTGCACTTCCTCACGGACAACTTGTTCGCTCACATAATAAAAATACGTATAAAGAGCTATAACCGGAAGCAACAAAAAAACAATACTGGCCACCATTTTTTGGAATAGAGATAAATGCTTCATTTTATCGACTCTCCTCCTTCGCTTTTAGGATACAACCCATTTCGCTTGCAGAGGAGAGCTGTTTTTTTACTCTTGGTTTTCTTGAACCGATTTAAACCATTCATTCACTTCGGCTGTTAAATCATCGCCGCCTGAAGCTTCCCATTGTTCAACGAGCGCCTCAAAATCATCGATTGGTTTTTCTCCATAAATCATTTTGCTAAAGTTCTCCTTCAGCAACGTATCAAGGGTATCGCCTTTTTGCAGCATGGTTGCAGTAGGAGCGCCAGTAAACATGCTTGGAATTTGTGCATCCTGTCCGTCTACAACAATCCGTGCGCCCTCCCAGGCTTGTTCTGGATACTGCAAATGCATTTTCTGTTGGAACGGCGTTTCTGGCTCATGACCCCGTGCAAAATCAGCAAGTGTATTGATATAAAGAGATGGTATCCGCGCTCCGTCAAATGTAAGTGTATATTTCACAGGATCAATGCGCCCGCCAGGAATGTCATCATCGCTGTACTTCACTTCTCCGTCTTTTATGACGTAATCGTAGCCTTCTGAAAAGCCATATTCAAACTCGCTTCCTTCAGTTGGGTTGGCAAAATGGTCAAACAGATAATTTTGATAAACAAAGAATGCTTGGATTTCATCTTCTGTAGCGTCTGCATTAATCATCACTGCCCCATTGTGTGAAGTAATCCCGGTGGAACGCCCTTTTTGCCCGTCTGGACCACTTGGAATGTCATAAGCCCGGTACTCAGCGCCCTCTACATTTTGCTTTAGCTCGCTTAAAGGCCAGTCAGGCATCCAATGAGGACCAGCAATGATGCCGGCTCGCCCAGATGTGAACAGTTCTGCCGCTTTGCCCTCATCCCAAAGGCCTGACTCTGGATGGATATAGCCTTTTTCCATCCAACGCCTCATCGTTTCCAGCCCTTCTTTTATTTCTGGTTGAACCGAGCCATGTTCTAAAGTACCATCGGCAGCAAAATTCCACTGGTCAGGCATGCCGCCATAAGCGCCAAACACCCAATCAACTTCAGACATCCATGTGTTTAAAGCATTGGCAAATCCAACAGCTAGGCCATACGTTTTCTCTCCAGTGCCAGTCGGATCTTCATTGACAAATGCGTCCATCAATTCCTCGATATCATCCAGCGTTTCCGGGGGCTCGAGCCCAAGGGCGTCCATCCAGTCTTGACGGATAAACAAGACCGAATCGCCATTCATTTCGTAATCCAAAATGGGGATAGCCATCCGCCCTTCCTCGCGAATATAGGGATCCCAAGCGTGAGGATCAGCCGCCATCGCTTCTTTCCATGTGTCTGAGGCATACTTGTCAAACAGTTCACCAACTTCCATCACACGGCCAGAATCAATGAGATCTTGTGTAATATCGCTGCGCAATGCTAAAATCGACGGCAATTCTTCATTGGCTGACATGCTTAGCTGTAGCTTTGTATCAAAGGTTTCTCCTGGCCCGCTCGTGGTCCATAAATAATTCAAGTCAATATTAAATGTTTCTTTGACCCAATCTGTGTGGACATTGTCTTCTATCGTTTCCCCGTCGCGAAAGAAAATATCGCCCGACACATGCTTGATGACATTAAGCGTCACTGGCTCTTCAAACGTTTGCGGCAACTCATTTGCGGTTGCTACTGGTTCAACTGAGCTTTCCTTTTGGTTTGACTCTTCGCTACATCCAGCAAGCACCAGCGTGAGCATGCCAAAACACAAATAGGTGATTTTCGTCTTCATGCTTGCTCCCCCCTTCATTAATGAAAACCCTTTCATAAATGAGTGTACGCGCTTTTCTCGTTCGCATAAATAGGAGTTTTTTAAGCTTTACGGTATTTCTTTGTGGATGATCGTGCCCGCCTGCGTAAACGGAAAAAAGCCCCTAAGAGGGCTTTCAGATTAAGACAGTATATAGCAAAACCTTAAGTCTGATGGAGAACATTGCCTTTTCGTTATAAAGGTTATCTTTAGAAACAGAGCACTCCTACAATAAGAAACTGAACCGCCCCGACAGTTTCTAGAATGCCAACTTTCATTGGTTTCATGCTTGTACCTGAAAACTTGAGGGCGCGCAGCAGCGGAAATAAATACGCCATGCTCAGCCATGGATTGCCGAACAACAATGGCACCGCTAAAATGACAGCATGATAGATCTTCGAGTAGTATGTATACCGCCTGTTCTTCCGCTCACGAAACACAGATTTCACGAAAAACACCGTCCCGGTAAAATACAGGAAATTAAACAGAACCACTGCCGTAAGCCCGTTATCGAACCCACCTCCGCCTAGGAAATAAGCGGCTGCACCTCCAGTGCAGAACAGCAGAATCGCACAAATATCATTGAATAGCGCGCGTTCCGCTTTTCGGCGAACATGCCATATATGGACCATCATGAATGCAAGCAGAACAGGCGCGAATCCTAGTACCCAAGGCTCCATCAGCACGACCGGAATGAGAAAGGCAGCAGCGCTGGCGGCATAGCCGCCCCCCATTTTAACCAGCTTTTTTTCTTGTTCCCTCTCCTTAAAGCTTGCAACAACGGATAAGAAGCTAAATACAGCAACAGCCAGGCAAGGAAGAGCGGCAGATGGAGCGCCACTGGCTGTGCTGCCATCATGCCGATAATATAAGGCACGCTGATCATCGCCCAGCCGCCATGCTCCCGGGGAATGACCACTTTTGCTTTTTTCATTTCATCGCCCCCTTTTTCAGCAGGTTTAAGCGCCCATTCTCCAGTCGCCCCGATTGGCAGACCCACCCTGCCTATGTCTTGCTGCCATCGGTCGTTATACGAGAGCGTCATTTGCCCCCGGCGGGCGAGCTGTAATATCGCTGAACGTGCCGACATAATGAACGATGTCCCCCGTTTCATCTTTTACAGCATTGATGGTTAACAGTTCAAGATACTCTTCCCCATTCTTTCTGCGATTCCAAATTTCGCCTTGCCAGCTGCCCTTCTCCATAATCTCCGTCCACATGATTTGATAAAATTCCAATGATTGCCGCCCCGATTTAAGCAGGCTTGGATTCCTTCCTATTACTTCTTCTTCTTTGTAACCCGTCAATTTGGTAAATGCGGGGTTCACAGCATGAATGCGCTTTTTGGCATCCGTCACCAAAATGCCCTGACCAGTGGAGTTGAACACCTGGGAAGCAACAGTCAATTTGTCCTGATAATACATCCACACCACTAGCACAAAGCTCGCAAGCGCAACTTGGGATAAAGCCATGAACCCAATCGAGTATTGACCTGTCACTGAATGGATGAACGAGAGCATCAACGGCGGGAAAAATCCGCCCAAACCGCCCATCATCGATACGATTCCATTGACAATGCCTGCTTGTTTATTAAAATAAAACGGCACCAACTTAAAAATAATTCCGTTGCCAAGACCTGCACAAACGGCTATCGTCAGACATCCAACCGTATACAAAGCGAGTGATGGGGAAAACGCCAGCACCACTGCGGCCAATGTCAACCCGATAAACACCCCCATCAGCAGAAACAATGGCTTGAATTTATCCGCAAGCCATCCTCCCACGGGACGGAGAAACGTCGCAATCAGGATAAAGCCTGCGGTCCGCAGTCCTGCATCCACTTTCGGCAGTTCGAAATGGCTGACCAAAAAATTCGGCAAATATACAGTGAAGGCCACAAAGGATCCGAACGTGATAAAATAAAACAGTGAAAAATACCACAGTTTATCATTTTTATATACACCTTTGATCTGCTCCATAATCGGGGTTTTGACTTTCGTTTCTTTGCGGTCCCCGAAAACGGCGTTTAAAGCAACAAATAGCAGCAGCAGAATCAAGTATAGCTGAACGGTAGCTGACCAGCCGATCTGGGTAGCAACAACTGGCGCGGCAAATGTCGTTATTGCCGTCCCCAAATTGCCCATTCCATATATGCCGTTTACTAGCCCTAACTTTTCCTTCGGATGGTATTTGGGTAACGAGGTGACGCCTACCGAAAACACGGCTCCCCCGATGCCAAGAAACAATCCCCCGATCACGAGATGCGTAAAACTTGTCGCGATGCTGATAAAATAGACCGGGAACAACAGCAGAATAAAACTAGTGATAAACACCATTCGCGCGCCCACCACGTTGGCGTAATAGCCGAGGGGAATCCGTAGAACAGATCCGAGAACTACAGGGATCGCGGTCAGGATAGCAACCCGGTCGGCGGGAATCGCGATATCTTCCCGTATAAAGGGCAACAGCGCCGAGATAATTACCCACACCATAAACCCCAGCACTAAATTCATCGTTTGCAGCGGCAGCTGCAGCTTCTTGATCATTCTCATCACCTTTTCTGTGCAAAATGAATGGCTCTTCCGATTGATCCCCGTCTCTAATTGTAAGTGAAATTATTCACAAAAATAATAGGGAAGTTCCCTGATCCTTGCCAAGGAACTTCCCTATGATTGTATCAACAGACTCCCTAAAGCCCTTTAGAAGATTCTGCAAAACTTGTAGCTTAATCAATAGCCGTGTAGCACACGACTCTAAAAATCTAGCAATTTTTTCTTCAGTGCATATTCAACCAACTCCGGCCGGCTCTTCAGATTTAGCTTCTCCATGATCTTGGCTTTATGGGCCTCGACGGTTTTGACGGATACATACAGCTTCTCGGCAATCTCTTTGTTCCCGAATCCCTTCGCAATCAATGGCAATATTTCAACTTCTCGTCGGGACAAGCTGTTGAACGGATCTTGCTCGGCACTTTCGCTGTCTTTTTTGATGAATTCCCGCACTAAAGAAGTAGCCATTTGAGGATGAATATAAGTGCCGCCAGAATGAACCATTCGTATAGCCGATAGGAGTTCGTCATCAGGCGCGTTTTTGAGCACATACCCTGCTGCTCCATTTTTCAAGACATGGAACAGGTAATCCTCGTCATCATACATGGTCAAAATAATAATTTTCGTGTCTGGAAACTCGCTGCTGATTTTGCCTGTGGCAATGAGCCCACTTTCCCCGGGGGGCATGCTTAAATCCATTAGCAGCACATCTGGACGATGCCTCGCCACCATTGCGTAGGCCTCCAGGCCATCGGCTGCGGTGGCCACCACCTCCATATCCGGCTGATAGTTCAAAATCATAGAAAACCCGCTTCGAACGACAGCATGATCGTCTGCAATGACAATTTTCATGCCTCCACCTCCCGTTTCTCCTCTAGCCTCGGCAGCGGGATGCTTAGCTGAACGGTAGTCCCTTCGCCCACGGCGGAGTGGATTGTAAACTGGCCGCCCACCAGCTCGGCCCGCTCCCGCATTCCATATAAACCGAGCCCGGTTCCCTTTGCCTCGTTAATGACCATATCAAATCCCACGCCCTCATCTCTGACCACCAGTTGAAGTTGGCCGTGCTCCTCGCACAGCCGCACATATACCTCATCGGTTTCTGCGTATTTCAAAGCATTGAGCACAGCCTCTTGACATACACGATAAACAACGGTCTCGATCTCGCTGCCGTAGCGAGCTGCGGCAAGCTCTGCTGAGAACTTCACCAGCAGTCCATAATTCTTCTCCATCCACTTGAAATGGGAGCGAAAGGCTGCTTCCAGCCCGAGATCATCTAGCGAAGAGGGGCGCAGCTCCACCGACAAATGGCGGATATCATCCAGCAGCCGTGTCAAAGATTGCTCGGTATGCTGGAGCTTCTTCAGCACATCTTCCCCGACATCCATATATTTGACGACGCGCAGGTCGACGAGTGAGCTTAACAGTTCCTGGGCTACGCTGTCATGTAACTCTCGAGAAATCCGTTTACGCTCGTCCTCCTGTGCTTTGATGACATATTGAAGCATATGATTGCGCTGTAGCATCTCCTGTGTTTTCTGTTGCTTCGTCAAATCCAGCAGCATGAGCACCCGCACGCCACCTTCCTCGTCAATCGTATGGTAACTGGCAGCAAACGGAACGACACCCCCATCCTTTGTCTTAAGAAACAATTGAAAAGAGGAAAACTCTCCTTGGGGATAATTGAGATAGCAATTGGCACAAGAGATCAGTTCTTGCTCATCGGTGTAACCTTTGCAAGTTTGACAGAACGATTCGTCAGTTCCTGCGCGAATTCGCCTAATGACTTGCGGGTCAATAATCTGCTCCGCCGCGGGATTCATATCAATCACGTTGCCCTCTTCATCGATGAAGATCATAGCCTCCATGCTATTCCGGTACAGCTTGTTCATCAATTCGCTCAAGTGTGCTCCGGTCATCGCTTTCAAGGCTGTGACACCTCCCTGATCTGAAAAGCTCCAAACGTCGATCCTAAGCTTTCTTGGAAGCTCGCAAACGATGTTGGATTTAATCGATTTTCCTTGCGGAAGCCTACCAGCAGCACGCCTACGACACGGGCCCCTTCCCAGAGCGGCAACGCTCCGAGGCTTTTCAACTGTTCTGACACAATAATAGGATAATTGAACAAGTCCCTTGCGCCGATATCGCTGTTCACATTTTGGAGCAGCATCGCTTTTCCTGTTTTAAAAACGATCCCGGCAACGCCTTTGCCTGAATGGAGCACAATCCGCTTGTACCGGTCATTCATGTTCCCAGACACATACTGCCACGTTAATACAAACCGATCTTCGGCCGGCTGTACGAGAGCTAGGGATACAAAGTCAAACTTCCATCTCTTCCGGATGCCGTCAATCTCCTGTTGATAATCAATTGAAGGGAGATCCGCCATTGTCATAACCATAACTCCTCTGGCGTAGAAAAGAAGGCTGCTTTAGCCTTCTCTTAGCTACGTTCATATTTTACGGTGCTTTCTATAAAGGATATATCGTCTGCCGATATAATTCAACGGCACACTCCATACATGGACAAGTCTAGTAAACGGCCATAACGCAAAAATGAGCAGGCCAGCAGTAATATGAATTTTAAATGACAGCGGCACGTCTGTCATTAAGCCTGCGTCCGGCTGGAAGAGAAAAAGCTGGCGGAACCAGACCGACACCGTCTCCCGGTAATTGAAGTCCGGCTGCAAAGCATTGGTGACAAGGGTGCTGTACATGCCTACCGCTACAATAAACAGCAGCAGTACATTCACAATCATATCTGAGGCGGAGCTGAGCTGGCGCACATTCTTCATCGTAAATCGTCGAAACGTAAGCAGTACCATGCCAGCGAGTGTCAAAAACCCGAACGCGCCACCAATATATACGGCTCCGATATGGTATAGATGTTCATTCACACCGACTGCCTCCATCCAGGACTGGGGTATGCCCAGTCCTGCCACATGGCCCATAATGACCGGGATGATGCCTAGGTGAAACATCAGGCTGCCTGCCCTCAGTCTTTTTTTCTCAACAAACTCACTCGACTTCGCCGTCCAGTTAAACTGGTCAGTTCGATACCGGTAGATATGTCCGACGACAAAAACGGAGAAACATATATAGGGGTAAATCACCCACAAAAACGGATCCATTATGCTCATGTGCCGGGAGCCTCCTGTATGACGCATGCCTTAAACGTTTCCCGCAGTCCCTTGATTAGATGAAAATAAGGGCTGTCTGCTTTTTCCAAAGCATTCAGCAAATGATAGGTTCCATCTTCCATTACCGCCAGCATCAAATCCAGGCTGCTTGCAGCTTGCTGCTCATGGCCCTGCCAAGGGGCGGCGTAGAGAAATTCACACATGAGCGGCAAGTAATCTGAGAGCTCGGTGCCTTCGATGGCAAGGCCGAACAGCTCATATGCTTGTTTGAGCCGTACGAGGAGCGCTCCCCGTTCCCGGCTGTCCTCATATTTGTAAAAGGTCATGTACAAGGTCGTGTCTTTTTGAAAATCAAACGTCTGAACATACATCTCTTCAATTTGCTCGAAGCTGTATTTCTGCATGAGATGCCAGTATTTCTGGAGCGAAGGATGGGCCGGATGTCCGGCAGTCAGGGCTTTCGTCCAAACATCAGGATGAAAATCCAGCTTCTCTGGGTACATAAGCTGTCGGGCAAAAAAGGCGAATCGTGACTTTTGCTCATGTAGTTTCTCAAGATCAATCACGCCAAATCCCCCCGTAGAAATTTTCTTCATACAGCTCTTTGCCGCTTTTGCCACTAAAGCCCGCTGGGCCGCAGCCCGTGCAACCGAGCCCGAAGCCTTCATCCCCTTGGGAGCGGTACACGTCCATGTGCGCTTCCTTATGCGAAGTGGGGATGACAAACCGATCTTCATATTTGGCAATTGCCAGCAACCGATACATTTCTTTCACCTGAGTCGAAGTGAGCCCCACACGTGTTAAGCGGCGTTCGTCAAAGTCAGCGCCAGAAGAGACGGCTCGCATCATCGATCTCATCATGGCCATTTTCTGAAGCGCTTCTTTTACCGTCTCGGTATCCCCTGCCGTAAGCAAGTTCGCTAAATACCGAATCGGCGTGCGCATCTCCTCGATGGCAGGGAATATTAAATCTGGATTCCCGATCGAATCCTTGCCTTCAAATAGATTCATGATCGGGCTGAGCGGCGGTACATACCATACCATCGGCAGCGTCCGGTACTCCGGATGAAGTGGAAACGCCAGCTTGTATTCAATCGCTAGCTTATACACAGGCGACTTCTGTGCCGCCTCAATCCATTCCTCGGGAATTCCGTCCGCCTGAGCCTGCTCGATAACGGCCGGATCGTTCGGGTCGAGAAATAAGTCACACTGAGCTTGGTACAAATCCTGCTCATCCGCTACGGAAGCCGCTTCTTGCACACGATCGGCGTCGTAGAGCAGCACGCCGAGATAGCGAATCCGTCCAGTACACGTTTCGGAGCAGACAGTCGGCAAACCGGCTTCGATTCTTGGGAAGCAAAATGTACATTTCTCCGCTTTATTCGTTTTCCAGTTGAAATACACTTTTTTGTAAGGACAGCCTGTCATACAGTACCGCCAGCCCCGGCAAGCTTCCTGGTCAACTAGCACAATTCCGTCCTCATCGCGCTTATACATCGCCCCTGACGGGCAGGAAGCGACACAACTTGGATTAAGGCAGTGTTCACACAACCGCGGCAAATACATCATAAACGTTTGCTCAAAGTTGAACTTAATTTCTTCTTCGATCTTTTCAATATTCGGATCGCGGGGGCCCGTTACGTGGCCACCCGCGAGATCATCCTCCCAATTGGGTCCCCACTCTAGGTCCATCGTGTCCCCGGTCACTACCGACTTCGGACGCGCTACCGGCTGATGCTTTTTCTCCCCGGCGTTTGTCAGATGTTCATAGTTATACGTCCACGGTTCATAGTAGTCCTTCATCTCCGGCATATCGGGGTTGTGAAAAATGCTGCCGAGGGCGATTTTGGACAGCTTGCTGCCAGATTTCAGTTCCAGCTTGCCGTTCTTAAGCGTCCAACCCCCTTTGTATTGCTCTTGATCCTCCCAGCGAACCGGATATCCGATCCCCGGTTTTGTCTCCACATTGTTGAACCATATATATTCCGCCCCTGGTCGGTTGGTCCATGTACTCTTGCAGGTCACGCTGCAAGTGTGGCATCCAATGCATTTGTCTAGATTCATCACCATGGCCACTTGCGCTTTAATCTTCAAGCCAATCCACCTCTTTCATTTTGCGGACAGCCACGTACACATCCCGTTGGTTTCCGATCGGTCCGTAGTAATTAAATCCATAGCTGAGTTGGGCATATCCCCCGACCACTTGAGTCGGCTTGACATGAATTCGAGTCGGGGCATTGTGGCTACCGCCGCGGTTTTTCGTAATTTCGGAGCCTGGGACATAGATATGTTTGTCTTGGGCATGGTACATGTACATTGTCCCTTTTGGCATCCGGTGGCTAACGACAGCTCTGGCGGTGACCACTCCATTCCGGTTGTATACCTCGAGCCAATCGTTGTCCTGAATGTGATGAGCGGCCGCGTCGTCATTGTTCAGCCATACTGTCGGCCCGCCCCGGAACAGTGTCAGCATGTGCAGATTATCCTGATACGTGCTATGGATATTCCATTTCCCATGTGGAGTCAAATAGCGTAGTACGAGCGTTTCGTCGCTGCCGCTCACCTGACTGTCACGAGGCCCGAATACCATCGGCGGTAGCGTCGGTTTATACACTGGCAGCGCTTCGCCGAACTGCAGAAAAATCTCATGATCGATATAAAAATGTTGTCTACCGGTCAATGTCCGGAAAGGAACCAAGCGTTCAATATTAGTGGTAAATGGGGAATACCTTCTTCCCATCTTATTGGACCCGCTAAACACCGGTGTCGGGATGACCTCCCGTGGCTGGGCCGTAATGCTCTGGAACGTAATCCGCTCCGCTGCCCGATCGGCAGAAATATCCGTAAGCTGGACGCCGGTATCCTGTTCGAACAACTCCCAGGCACGCTGGGATACGCGGCCGTTGGTAGCGGACGATAGCGTCAATATGATCTCCGCCGCATGACGTGCCGTATACAATTTCGGAAGTCCCTGCTTAATCGTGTCATCCTCATAGATGCCGTTGATTCGCTTCAGTTCCTCGTATTCCTCGGCCACCGGGAAGCTGACGCCGTGCGCTCCTACCTTGCCATTGGCCAGCCCTGGCCCCAGTGAAATGTACTTGTCGTAAATTTGTGTATAGTCCCGTTCCACAATCGTTAGATTCGGCATCGTTTTGCCAGGCACCGCTTCAACCTCGCCCTTGCGCCAATCCTTGACGACACCATAAGGCTGGGCAATTTCACTCGCAGAATCATGGGCGAGTGGAGTAGCGACCAAATCCTTGTATACGCCAGGGAGATGCTCTTTGGCCATCTCCGAAAAGGTCTTGGCAAGGGTTCTGTAAATATCCCAGTCCGAGCGCGATTCCCAAAGAGGATCAACGGCCGGATTAAACGGATGGACGAACGGGTGCATATCGGTTGAAGAGAGATCGGTCTTCTCGTACCAAGTCGCTGCAGGCAGGACGATATCGGCATAAATCGGCGTCGCAGTCATGCGGAAATCAAGAGCAACTAGCAGGTCCAGCTTGCCGACTGCTTCTTCCCGCCAGACCATCTCCTCCGGCTTCTGCTCCTCGTTCGGAGAAGAGAGCAAATTATCCGATGTGCCTAGCAGATGTTTCATAAAATATTCCTGTCCTTTGGCCGAGCTGGAAATTAGATTAGAACGCCATACAAACATTGTGCGCGGAAAATTTTCCGGTGCATCGGGATCTTCGGCCGCAAATGTGGTTTTGCCAGAGGTGATCTGCTCATAAGCATGCTTGACGATGTCCTCATTGTTTGTTTTTCCCTGCTGCTTCGCCTCCTCCGCAAACGCTAGACTGCTCTTGTTGAACTGGGGATAGGACGGGAGCCAGCCGAGCCTTGCAGCCAGAACGTTGTAATCGGCAGGATGGGTGTAACGAGTCTCGCCACCGGTGGGCGATTTCAGCGATTCGGTGTCCATCTCCTCATACTTCCATTGATCGGTGGCGAAGTAGAAGAAGGAAGTCGCGTTTTGCTGCCGCGGTGGCCCTTGCCAGTCTTTCGCAAATGCTACGGTCGACCAGCCTTCGATTGGGCGGCATTTTTCTTGACCGACATAATGGGCCCATCCACCTCCATTGACACCTTGGGAAGCGGTAAGGATAACCAAGTTCAGAATGGCCCTGTAGATCGTGTCGCTGTTGAACCAGTGATTGATCCCAGCTCCCATAATGATCATGGAGCGTCCGCCTGTATCGAGCGAATTTTGGGCGAATTCCCGGGCGATTTGTACGACAACGGAGGCTTTCACACCGGTGATGCCCTCCTGCCAAGCAGGCGTGTACTTCGAGGTTGCATCCTCATAGCCGTCAGCCTCCCACTCGCTTCCTATACGCCTGATACCGTACTGGCTCAGCATCAAGTCGTACACGGTTGCAGCCAGACGCTTCGTTCCGTCGGCCAACTGGATCGTTCGGACAGGAATCACCCGTTTAAATGTGCCGCTGCCGGCGTTATCAAAGAACGGGAAATAAATCGTTTGAAACTCCTGTCCATGGGGTTCCACCGAGAGCGCAGGCGATATCAGCGAACCGTCTTCGCGCTCCAAAATCAGGTTCCACTGCTTCCCTTCTTCCCAACGCTGCCCCATCGTCCCGTTAGGTACCAAAACTTCTTCTGTTGTTTCATCAATAAGAACCGGCTTCCATTCCGCATGGGGGGACGTTTCCCCAAGATCACTTGCCCGGAGGAAGCGCCCTGCTTTATAGCCATCTTCAAACTCCTCTAGCAAAATTAGAAAAGGCATATCCGTATACTGCTTCGCATAATTCAGGAACATGGGCTCCTGGCGTTTATGGTAATACTCGTCTAAAATAACATGGGTCATTGCCTGAGCGATCGCTGCATCAGTTCCAGGATTGGGCGCCAGCCAGTTATCCGCAAACTTAACGTTCTCAGCGTAATCTGGAGCAACGGAGACTACCTTTGTTCCTTTATAGCGTACCTCGGTCATGAAATGGGCATCTGGCGTGCGTGTCAGCGGCACGTTCGACCCCCACATGATAAGATAGCCGGCGTTGTACCAGTCGCTCGATTCTGGCACGTCGGTTTGCTCTCCCCAAATTTGCGGAGAAGCAGGAGGCAGATCGGCATACCAATCGTAAAAGCTGAGCATCTCTCCTCCTAGCAGGGAAATAAAGCGGGCGCCGGAGGCATAGCTGATCATCGACATCGCCGGGATCGGCGTGAATCCAGCAATCCGGTCTGGACCGTATTTGCGTATCGTATAGATTAACTGGGCGGAGATTAGCTGTGTCGCATCCTGCCAGGTTACGCGGACATGGCCGCCTTTTCCCCGTGCCTGCTTGTATGATTTAGCCTTCTCTGGATCCTCAACAATGCTGGCCCAAGCGTCTACTGGATCATCGTGCTGCTTGAGTGCCTCGTTCCAGAGCCGCCATAGCCGTCCGCGCATATAAGGATATTTCACGCGCAGCGGACTGTACTCATACCAGGAGAATGACGCTCCCCTCGGACAGCCTCGCGGTTCAAATTCGGGCATATCCGGCCCGCAGGAAGGATAATCAATCTGCTGATTTTCCCACGTAATGATGCCACTCTTCACAAACACCTTCCAGCTGCAGGAGCCGGTACAGTTAACCCCATGTGTAGTTCTGACAACCTTGTCATGGGACCACCGGTTTCGGTACATGTCCTCCCATTCCCGGCTCTTCTCCTCGAGAATGGACCAATTGTCCGAATAGCTTTCTACTTTTTTAAAGAATGTCAATCCCTTGTTTCGTTTCATAGGACGCTTCAACTCCTTGTGCTTGAATGACGATGATTGGAGGGGAATCAATGCGTCGTCCATTCATATACCTTTATTATGAAGAAACCACCCCGGCCGCTCCTATTAGGGAAACTCCTATATTGCTTCGTGAACTCCCTTGTTTTGCGGCATGATCCGTTCTAATCAAATGCTTTTCAACAAAAAAACGCCGCTCGGATCTTATCGATCCAAGCGGCGTTTTTTAACCATTCTATTTTTAATTGCGTTTTTAGGCGTCACATCACTGCACGGACATTCCGAAATAAAATGTTGTTTTCCAAATGAATATGATCATACGTATCTTGTTCAAGGTGGGCAAGGCGCTGATACACAAGACGATAGGTGCCGCAAGCATCATCCGGAAGCTCAAAATCGCTCGTGACTTCCCGCATTTCTTTGAGCAAACAGCCAGCCGACTCGTGTTCATCCTCAAGCTCAGAGATATGCGGCCTCAACGCTTCCGTTGTTTCTGGATTGGGCTCATTCATAAACCGGGTGATTAATGGAAATACAACCTCGTCTTCATCATTCGTATGCTCCAGCAGCTCCTGCTTTAAATCCGTGAACAGTTCCTGAACGCGAAGCAGCTCGGGATGGGAGCCACCATGGACGCGGGCCAGCTTGGTTACATATGGCACAAGCGCAGGCAACTCTTCTTTTAGAAAAGCATGGTGCTTCTTTTGAATATGGTCGATCAGTTCCAGTTCTGTCAGATCAGCCGGGCGACTCTGCTCATATTTGGCAAACTTGCTTTCTACCAGTTTTACCTGTTCCAGCACCTCGTTTGGATCCAGCTCCCGCTTTAAAGCTGCCTGTTCCAGTGGGACTTGTCCACCGCAGCAAAAATCAATGCGAAGCTTGCGGAAAACATCCGCCGTCTGCGGTATAGCTGTCACAATATCGGCTACTTGAGATTGAAGTGTGAGTGAACTCATGTTGACTCCTCCATTCATATGGCTGTATGTCTCGCTTACGATCAAGTATATCGAAGCAAGCTCCATTGCAGCCATCCCAAATCGAAACGATCTGTGACAAAGTGGCTAATGACTCCATTAGAAAAACCCATCTTCGGCCGTCGGATGACATGAGCGAACTGTGTTGTTAAACAAATAGACGCGGCAAAAGTTCCGAAGGCAGATGTCTATTCCATGGCACCGCAGTACACAACCACCGCATCAAACGCCCGTTTTGCTTAGAGAAGCACTTCCCCACCATTCAGGCAGCATTGCTTATTTTGCTCGCTGAGCAACAAGATTGGCGATATTGACAATCACATGGACTGCTTTTTCCATATTGTCTACTGACACATATTCATAGCGGCCGTGGTAATTTTCTCCTCCAGTAAAAATGTTCGGTGTAGGCAACCCTTTATAAGAAAGTTGCGATCCATCGGTACCACCGCGAATTGGCCCTACTTTCGGCTCAATGCCAAGCTTCTCCATCGCCTCTAACGCGACCTCGACAATTTCCTTCTGTGGCTCTATTTTTTCACGCATATTGTAATATTGGTCACGAAGCTCGATGGATACTTTTCCCTTTCCATGCTTTTCTTGCATTTCCCAGGCAATGGCCTCCATTTTCGCCTTTCTATTTACAAATTGCTGACGGTCAAAATCACGAATAATATAGTGGAGTTCAGCAAAATCAGCATTGCCTTCCATAGAAAGCAAGTGGTAAAAGCCTTCATAGCCTTCCGTGAATTCTGGCGCTTCGTTTGCTGGAAGCTGTGAATGGAATTCGATCGCCCGTTTGATCGCATTCACCATTTTATTTTTGGCCGTTCCAGGATGAGTGCTAACGCCATAAAAACTGACTTTTGCTGCCGCCGCATTGAAACTCTCATATTGGAATTGACCTAAAGGTCCGCCATCAAGCGTATAAGCAAAGGCAGCGCCAAAGGCGTCAACATCAAAATGGGCCGGTCCCCGTCCAATTTCCTCATCTGGCGTAAAGGCGACACGAATTTTCCCATGCTCTATTTCTGGATGCTTGATCAAATAATCCATCGCTGTCATTATCTCAGCAATTCCGGCTTTGTCGTCGGCGCCAAGCAGCGTGGTTCCGTCTGTGGTAATCAACGTATGACCTTCGTACCCTGCTAGTTCTGGAAATTGCTTAGGCGAGAGCACGTAGCCATGGCCAAGCTCAATATCGCCGCCGCTGTACTCGTGTACTTGCGGATTGACGTTCTTACCTGTAAATTCTGTCGCCGTATCAAGATGGGCAAGAAAGCCAATAGTCGGGACTTCCTTATTTGTATTGCTCTCCAATGTCGCCATCACATAGCCATTATCGTCCATCGTCACTTCTGTTAAGCCAAGCGCTTTCAACTCTTCTACAAGGAGGCGGCCAAGTTCCAATTGTCCTTCTGTTGTCGGAACAGCATTGCTCACCTCTGTGGATTGTGTATCCACTTTAGCATAGCGAGTAAAGCGGTCAATGATTTCTTGTTTCATGTTTTGCAATCCCTTCACCGATTTGGTTTATTTCCTTCCATTATAGCAAAACCCCAGAAGAAACAGAAAAATGCACGCTACATTATTTTCTGGCTAACTGGAAACAGTAGCAGTGACCCCTACTCAAGTATTCAACGTACAGATGATAGAAGCTAGGGATAAATCGTTTAAAGCTGAGGAAAAATGAATTTAGCAAACAACAAAATCACCGCCACAGTTACATCAAAACAACTTTTCTTCTCATTCATCTATGAAAGAGTCAAACCGCTTTCATTTATTTCCATTGCCAAATCAGGAAAACAACTATATAATCTTTGTAAATAATTTACCTTAAAGGAGTGAAAATGATGAGTGTTTTCTTTGAAAAAGCACAACGGTTCGGAAAATCGTTTATGCTTCCCATCGCCGTTTTACCTGCCGCTGGTTTATTGTTAGGCATTGGCGGCGCTTTAAGCAACCCGAATACGCTTGTCGCCTATCCGTTTTTGGACCAGCCGTTTTTGCAAGGCTTATTTACTATCATGAGCTCAGCAGGAAACATTGTCTTTGCCAATCTTCCGCTTTTATTTGCGATTGGCCTTGCCATCGGTCTAGCACGGGCGGACAAAGGTACAGTCGGCCTTGCAGCCGTTATCGGCTACTTTGTCATGAATGCGACGATTAATGCCATGCTAACGATTACCGGCACACTCGCTGAGGACTCTCTTGCTGATGTCGGCCAAGGAATGAGCGTAGGCATCCAAACACTGGAAACAGGCGTTTTTGGCGGTGTGCTCGTCGGAATTATGGCGTATGTTCTCCATAAACGCTACTATAAAATTGAGCTCCCTCGTTTTCTTGGTTTCTTTGGCGGCTCTCGTTTTATTCCGATTATTACCTCTGTTGCTGCGATGGTTCTTGGTGTCCTATTGTTTTATGTATGGCCGTTTATTCAACAAGGGATATTCTCACTCGGTTCTTTAGTAGAAATGACCGGCTATATTGGAACATTTTTATACGGCTTTATTCTACGTTTGTTAGGGCCATTCGGCTTGCACCATATTTTTTACATGCCATTTTGGACAACAAGCCTTGGCGGCTCTATGATTGTCGATGGTACACTTGTCGAAGGCACACAGCGAATTTTCTTCGCACAGCTCGCTGACCCAAGCGTGACTCAATTCTACGAAGGAACTTCGCGCTTTATGTCCGGGCGTTTTATTACGATGATGTTCGGTTTGCTCGGTGCATGCTTAGCCATTTACCACACAGCCAAACCTAAAAACAAAAAGATCGTTGCTGGACTTTTGCTCTCAGCAGGGCTCACTTCCTTTTTGACAGGCATTACCGAGCCAATTGAGTTCTCATTCCTGTTCATTGCTCCTGCTCTTTATGTCGTTCACGCCTTTTTTGATGGTCTCGCCTTTATGCTTGCGCACATCTTTTCGATTACAATCGGGCAGACATTTTCTGGCGGCTTCATCGATTTTATTTTGTTCGGCGTGCTTCAAGGCAACGATAAAACCAATTGGGTGATCGTCCCGCTTATTGGTATTGTCTGGTTTTTCCTTTATTATTTCACGTTCCGCTTTATGATTAGGAAATTCAACTACAAAACGCCAGGCCGTGAAGACGAGGAAATCGCTGCACAAACTGCATCTGGCACAGAGAGGGCTGCCGCCATCGTCGCTGCACTGGGGGCTGCTGCAAACATTAAAGATGTCGATGCCTGCGCCACCCGCCTACGCGTTAGTGTCCATGATGGTGAGAAAGTGGATAAAGACCAATTCAAAGCGACAGGCGCCAAGGGCGTTATTGTGAACGGCAACGGCGTACAAGTGATCTATGGACCGGAAGTGACGGTTATTCGCAATGAAGTTGATGAACTGTTAGGAGATAAATGACATGCATGCTGTGTTAAAAAAAATTGAAAACAAACTGGTTGTTTCCTGCCAAGCATTAGAAGAAGAACCGCTCCATTCGTCCTTCATTATGGGGCGTATGGCTCTCGCCGCTAAACAAGGCGGTGCTTCAGGGATTCGTGCCAATTCGAAAGAAGATATACTTGAAATAAAATCAATGGTTGACCTGCCTGTCATTGGAATTGTGAAGCGCCATTATCCAGAAAGCGACGTTTATATTACAACGACGATGACGGAAGTAGACGAATTAATGGAAGCCAAAGTGGACATGATTGCCATGGATGCGACCAAACAAAAGCGTCCCAAGCAATCGTTGGCAGAAATGGTAGCAGCAATCCGCAGCAAGTATCCGACCGTTGCCCTTATGGCGGATGTCTCCACATTGGAAGAAGCAATGGAAGCAGACCGCCTTGGCTTTGACTGCATCTCGACAACATTAGTAGGCTATACCGCTTATACGGCTGGCGCATCTGCGTCAGACAATGATTTTGCTCTTTTAAAAGAGATGACCCAAGCGGTTAAAGCGCCAGTCATAGCAGAAGGGAAAATGAACACCCCTGCCCTTGCCAAAGGCGCCCTTAAAGCAGGTGCTCACAGCGTTGTCGTCGGTGGAGCGATTACCCGTCCTCAGCAAATTACAAAGACGTTTGTGGAAGCCTTGCAATAAAATTCATTTATAGACAAAAAACGCCTCTGAGATCATTCTCAAAGGCGTTTTGTCTATGATAGCAGCTGTTAGATCTTTTTTAATTGGCTGAGCGCGTGAAGTGTTTTCCGGCGCGCTTCCGCTCGTTCTTCATTTTGGGCGAGTACAAGGCTGATTAAATCAAGCACGTGGACGATGGAGAGCTGGGCGTTGAGAAAGCCACGGGCGTAAAAAGGTTTAGGGCTGAAACTTAAGAGCAGCAAGTCTGCCATTTCGCTTAATGGGGTATGTTCATGGTTCGTCAACAAAATGATCGTTGCCCCATTTTCTTTTGCTAACGCCACCGCTTCCTGAATATCAACCGTATAGCCAGAATTTGAAATGGCGAGAACTACATCTGCCGCTGTCAAAAGCGAGGCGTTCATCACCATCGTATGGGAATCGATATGGCAGTCAACGCGCATCCCCATCCGCATTAGCCGAAACTTCATTTCCTGACCAGACAAGCCAGAGCTGCCGATTCCATAAATTTCAATCCGGTTCGCGTTCTCAAGCAATGTAGCAGCTTGGACAATGTCGTCCTGTTTAATCAGCTCCCGACTTCCGCCAATAATCGCTTTGTAAATCGACTCCATTTCAGCGATCAGTTCTCCGCCCTCTTCTTCTGTTCGAGTGCTGTCCCTTATAGACATTTTAAATTCAACGAAATTGGCCGCTCCGACTTTTCGGCAAAAACGGGTGATTGTCGCTACGGAAACACTGCATTTTGCCGCCAAGTCTTTAATATGGATATTAGCAAGTTCTTTTGGCGCGCTCATCACATAATCGGCAATACGTTTCTCCGCAGCGCTGAGCGCATGATAATTCACTTGGATTTGTTGCAGCATTGGTAACATGAGCGAAACCTCCCTGCCGTTCTTTCTCTATCATACACGATTTTTCGTCGTTTTACCCTTTATATCTCTAGTAAAGTAAACGTTAAAAATAGTGTACAGCCTTCCACACTGAAGAAACCTAGCAAGAAAAGAAGTGTTTCAATCGGAGACTCATTTATACGAACGTATATTCTTATCTACTTGAATATGGTATACTAAAACAAGGCAATTGAATAAGGCTTTGGAGTGGTCGTTCGCCCCCTTGCATGTTTTTTGCTAACGAAAGGGGGTGAGGCCTTGACAGTATTCGAAACGCTAGTTGTCACGTTTGCAGCGGCAAACCTACTCGTTGCCATACTGTCGTATAAGAAAGACAAATAACCACTCCTAAGCCCGGGAAGCTAGAGTGGTTATTGGAATCACTTAGGCGAACGCCCCTTTAGGGCATTCAATTGCCACTGGCCTCGGTGTTCGCGCACCAGGCCTTTTTTATCCTATGTCTTTGTAGTCTTATTATACCGGCGAATTGGCCTAAACGCAAACAGAGCTTATCAAAAAGGCGTTGTAGCGGCATTTGCCGTTCTAAACAGCTTCCCTCTAAGAAAGAGTTGATAGAGAAGAATGATCGAAGACCATCCACCCACCTTTACGAAAAACTCCGATTTGCTACTTGGTTGATCCAGTTCAAATCTGCTTCTAAATGCAGCAACATGCCTGTAATTAATAAGTACTTGTTTTCGTCCCCTTCAAGCAAGAACGTTGTTTTTAATTTCGTTAACTCCATTACTTCTTTAATCACTAATGCTTTTTGTTGTTCCAGCATGTTCTTTTCTTGGGCAAATTCGATTTTTCGCGCACAACTCCATTTAAAGAAAAAATCATCTTTTGTTGAATCGTACGTTACTGGTTCCAGCAACCATTTTTTTAGCTCTTTTTCACCGGCGGGCTCTAAGGCAAATAACTTCCGTTCCTGCTCATCCGCCCCAGGAGAGGAAACGAATTGATCCCGAATTAAGCGATCAAGGGTCGTATAAATTTGGCCAGGATTGATCTTTCCTTTAATCCCTAATAGCGAATCGAGTTCTAATTTCAATTCGTATCCATGGCGATGTTGCTGGCACAATAATGTTAAAATCCCATATTTAACTGACAAACGATCACCCTTCTTTAAGAGATGACTGTATATCCATTTTACTTGCACTGTGACTAGATATCCAGGCTGCACTAAGGCTTAACCCAATTCCGGCAATAATAGCTAAGATCATATTGCCGACAGGCAACTGAAAAGACATAAAGCCTTCCATTATTTCAGATTGGCTAGTAACAAAAATCAAGAGTACACCAATCGCCATCCCTATCACCACGCCTGCTAAACCAATGAGGAATCCTTCAGCCATGATCATTTTTCGAACTTGTTGCTTGGTGAAGCCAAGTGCACGCATCGTCCCAATCTCCGTTATCCGTTCCATTGTATTCATTACTAACGTATTCGCAGTGCCAATACTCGCTAATCCGATCATCATAAACAACAGAACAGAAATCAGTTCATTCATGCCAGAAACCGCTGATGTCGTCGAGCGAATTTCCTCTTCTACCGTTTCCACTTTTGAAAGCTGCCCGCCAAACTCAGACCATGTCTGTTCGCGAATCGTAGTATACGCTTCCTGCTCAGCCGTAAGCAACAAATCAAAGCTATTGGTCCAGCCAAATTCGTGCTGAAGGTGGCTCTCATCCATAAAAGCGACATAGCCGGAATAGTGGGACGTCTGCACGACTCCAACTACTTCGAAAGATTGCCGGCCGTTTGGCGTGTTCATTTGTATATGCTCGCCTATCTGTCCGTCCCATTCTTTAAAAGCACGCTCCCCAAGCAATATAGAAGGGTTCCCGTTTAATTGCTTAAGCAGCTCTTTTTCATGGGGATCGGCAAATAAGGCAGGGCCTTCTTCACTGACAGCAAGAACAGAAAATTGCCTGCTCTCTCCGCTCGTCGTTTCCCACGTTATCGGCGTTGCTTCAGTAAACGGCTCAACCGCTTCAATCTCTTCATAAGAAAGGAGTTTGGCACGATCTTCCTCTGACCATGGCGCTTCAGACGTCATTTTCAAATCTCCGCCATACGTGTTTCGAATGTCGTTCTCGAAACCTTCTGGAGCAGATTTTATAACTGCACCAAGCAATAAAATAACCGAAATGCCGATAGCAAGAATCGCCGCTGTATGGGCATTGCGATTTAGCTGCTGGCTTATATGGTTGGCAGCCATGATCCCTGGATACTGAAAAAGCTTTTTCAATAGCGGTTTAAGTAGTTTGTTCAACCCTAATAACAGCAGAGGAAACAAAAGAATCACACCAGCTATGATAGCAGCGTAAGCGACGGGATGGTCAAAAAAACCTAAACAAAGAAGACCAGCTCCAACTACCGCCCGTTGCCACAACCGTTTCGATGATTGATTCGTTTCCGTTTCCATTTTTAATGTCAATAAAATCGACGTCTTGCCGGCGTGGTAAATGGGGAATAGCGAAAAAGCAATCGGGAACAGCACACCAATGATGATCGCTACCAATGCCGGCAGCTGCCAGTTTAGCGTATAGACCATATCAAATTCAAAAACACCAAGAAGAACATCCATGAATACATCCCCGAGCCATACCCCAAGCGGCACGCCTATTGCCGTGCCCAACAACGACAAAAGCAACATTTCCATAAGCACGAGTTTAGAAACAGCCCGTTGTGTGTACCCTAAGCTTTTCATAATCGCAAATTCTTTTCTTCTTTCAATAACGCTCGTATAAATCATATTAAATACAATGAACCCACTGATAAACATCGACAAGCCTGCAATTAAATAAAAGAACGTATAAAGTCCGCCAATATCATTGCTTTGAAGGTCATCGGCCACTACAGGTTGAATAAATACATGAGTATCTTGAAATTGTTGTTGCAATGTTTTAAACAAATCCTTGCCATCGCCTTGCACTTGAAAACGCATATAGGAAATGTCATGGTCGTTTCCTGTCCACTCTCTTAATAAGTCAAGTGGAGCCATAATCCGAAAACTAGAAGACTCGGCGCTTTCCCAATTATTAGGGCTTGCTAGCAGTTGCGTATACTCAACGACCGCAGAGACTTGCGCCTCTCCCATATTAGCTAGGCGAACCGTATCGCCAACCCCTACCCCTAAAAGATTGGCGACGTTTTTGGGTACGACCAATCCTTGATTGTCTAGTTCCCCTTCTATAACAGGCAGTTTCAGCAAAGGACTGTTTTGGTCACTGACACCGGTAATTCTTACAGCACGTTCATTTAAAGAGCGGTCGCCCTCAAGCTCAAAAAAAGCGTGCTTGTCGAGCGCTTCCAATGTATGGGTGACAATCGGGTCATTTTGGATGGACGCAATCATTTCCTCAGGATACGTATGTTCATCGCTTAATACCCAATAATCAGCATTGCCGACATACATTTGCTCGTAGTAGTCAAAAACGTCATCTGTTGTTTTATCGGCTACTAGCATAGCCGTTACAAAAGACGTTCCAAGTATAATAGCGAGCAACGTCAAGCCAAACCTTTTTTTGTTATCGGTGATATTACGCCATGAAATTCGCCAAGTATTTAGCATAGTCACGATCCTCCCTCGAAATAACTTGGTCGATGACTCCGTCCCTAAAAAGAATGATGCGGTCTGCAAAACCAGCAGCAAAAATGTCGTGTGTCACCATCACAACCGTTTGTTTGTCTTTGCGGTGGAACGTTGACAGCAAGGCCAGTATTTCTTCTGCTTTCGCTCGATCTAAATTTCCAGTTGGTTCATCCGCCAACAAAACAGTCGGGTTATGAACAAGCGCCCTTGCTATCGCCACTCGCTGCTGTTGGCCCCCACTGAGCAAGTTCACCCGTTTGCGGTTTAGTCCCTTTAACCCAACTGAATCAATCAAATTATTGACCGCTTGGCTATGTTCACTCGTCCACTTACCGTCCGCATGGAGGGGAAATGCGACATTTTCTTCAACCGTTAACGTAGGCAACAATTGATAATTTTGAAACACAAACCCTACCTTTTGTCGCCGAAAGATCGTTCTTTCTTTTTCTTTCATCTGATGCAACGGTTTTCCGCCTATCTCTATTTTCCCAGCAGTAGGGACATCCAGCCCGCCTAGCAGTTGAAGCAATGTGCTTTTGCCAGAACCACTCGGCCCCATAATTGCCACGAATTCGCCTTCCTTTATCGTAAAATCAACCCCTTTTAACACTTGCGTAGCCTCTTGCCCTTGCATAAATTCTTTCGTCAAATTGCTCACTTTAATCATTCTGTTCCCTCCTCTTAACAATCTCACTCATTATATACTAAGTATATATAAAAAAGGAAGTTTAAATTGTAAAATCTATTTCCTTCGCGTAATATACAATACCATTGTGTTAAAATTATTATATACTAAGTATCTATAGCTGGATTTTGAGTAGTGGTTTATCAAAGAGGACAAGAAAAAGTTTGATTTCAAGCCAGTTGATAAAAGAAGAGTATCCTTGTGCGATCTTTTAAAACATCGGCTAGTTCTCATATAAAAGAGCCCCTCGAAAAGCATTTTACGCTTTAGCAAAGAGCTCATCACCATACTTATATGTCGTTTTAGTACGTTGCTTGTATTCTCGGCTTCTATCAGTGTCGATGGGCAAAGCGAAAACCAAACAACGACAGGACTTACGCTTTTTTAAATCTATCTCTCCTTTATTTCTATTAACCTCAACTAGTTACTCAGATCCGATCTCGACTATTTTGGTTCAAGTAATTGAAGATAACTCAATCGATCAACACGAATATATAATTAAATTAAAACCGTTAAAAACACCATTACACTTTGACATCCTCCCTGAGTATAAAATGAAGACAGTTATATATACCTGACTGAGCAACACAAAGCAGACATCTTGGTTGAAATCGATTTGCTGTATGCCCTAACTGTGTATGAAACATATCTCGTTGAGCCACTTGAAGAAACGGGCTTATATCAACATCTAGGCAATACACAAACAGAACAAACTGTATCCTTTCAAAATATCGAGACGTCCTTTGTCATTGATTTAAACGAATCAACTAGTAAATTTACATAACTTTGTCCATAGCGATATTAAACCATTAAAGACGTATTAGAAACCATAATGAGTTTCTCCACCAACGCAAGAGCAGACGTTATCCCTTTTATCAAAAAGACATGGCTTTTTGATAATGCTTCTTTAGTAATTTCAGGCACTAAAAAACGTAGCGGAAGCATCGCTACGTTTTTCCATTTACCCTTAAAGCGGTACGCAAAGTCTTGATTGCATACGGTCATATTACACATGAACATGGTATCTCCCTTTAGGTACGACCATAGGTGAGTGAGATACGGGATCTTGAACGACTTCGCAGTCAAGGCCAAAGACGTCTTTTACTAGTCCGCTTGTAATAACTTTGGATGGATCTCCCTCTGCGATAAGCTCCCCTTGACGAAGGGCAAAAAGATAGTCGGCATAACGGGCGGATAAGTTTATATCGTGGAGAACCATAACAATCGTTGTCCCGTGTTTCCGGTTAAGGTCTGTAAGCATGTCCAGAATTTCAACTTGGTAGGTAATATCCAAAAAGGTGGTCGGTTCATCCAGAAATAAAATATCCGTTTGCTGGGCGAGAGCCATGGCAATCCAGACTCGTTGCCTTTGCCCGCCGGAAAGCTCATCAATGTGACGATTGGCGAGCTCTGTAATGTTCATCATCTCCATTGCTTCAGCGACGGCTTCATTATCCTTTTTCGTCCATCCTTTGAGCAAAGATTGATGAGGAAATCGCCCTCTGCCAACTAGATCAGCAACAGAAATGCCCTCTGGAACAATAGGCGATTGGGGAAGTATGCCAAGTACCTTCGCTAGTTGTTTTGGCGGCATTTTATTAATGGCCTTGCCATCAAGCATGACGTTCCCCGAGGTGGGCTTGAGAAGCCTTGCCATCGTTTTAAGGAGTGTCGACTTTCCACACGCGTTTGCTCCAATTATGACGCTAATCCGGTTATTAGGAATGACCAGGCTTATCTCATTGAGAATGGTCTTTTGATCATACCCTGCTCTAATTTGTTCAGTTTGGAACGTATGTGACGATGTCATGATAAACTTCCCTTTCGATTCATGCGGATGAGTAAGTAGAGCAAAAATGGCGCTCCGAGCAAACCAGTAATAATGCCCACTGGAAATCTGACTTCAAAAGCAAACTGTCCAATTAGGTCAGCTGCCAAAACCAAATTAACGCCCACGAGTCCAGCGGGAATAGCATTCGAATAGCCAACTCCGACTAACCGTTTGGCGATTGGCCCTGAAAGAAAAGCAACGAACGCAATTGGTCCAGTCGTGGCAGCAGCGAGCGCAATCATAGCAACCGAACTGACAATTAGCATGACTCTCGTCTTATCTGTGTTCAGCCCGAGAGAAGAGGCTGACTGTTCTCCAAGCTCCAAAAGGTTGAGCTGCCTTCCAAGGGCAATGACAATAGGGGCACAGACAAAAACCGTAACGATAAGAGGAAGCAACGCATCCATTTGTGAACCATTAAGGCTGCCACTGAGCCACCTGAGCGCTGCAGGAATGTCTTCTTGCGCGCCTACCATCAGAAGGTAAGAAATCAACGCACTTAGCATTGCCTGTATGCCAATGCCAACTAAAATCAGTCGGCCTACTGAAAACGATTTTCCCCGTGATAACCCATAAATAAGTGCGACTGTCGCAAGTCCAGCAATCACCGAAACAATGGAAACAACCGTATTGCTTGTTTGTAAAATGAGAATGCAACATAGTGCCGCGACGCTGGAGCCAGTAGTAATTCCAAGAACGTCTGGATTTGCTAGTGGATTACGCAACATTGTTTGGAACGTATTACCGGCCATACCAAAAGCAAAACCAGCAAATAAACCAGCTAGCATTCTAGGCAGACGGATTGTATTCACTGCAAAAGATACCCCGTCAAGCCGCTCACCTAATAATGCCCGGATGACATCTTCAACGGGATAAACTGTGCTCCCAAGCATGAGCATCGCGCAGCATAGCACACAAGCGAGCAACAACAGCAATATATTCATGACGATCCAGCGACGACGCCTCTGACGACGTCCGGCAATCATGATAGCAATGGTATTCTTTTTCATAGTGAACGCACTTTCATTCTCGTAGCTAATAGGATAAGGAACGGAGCTCCAATAAAAGCCGTAACAACGCCAACTTCAAGTTCTCCGGGACTGCCGATGAGCCTGCCGCTTACATCGGCGATTGTTAAAATAACAGCTCCTGAAAGGGCTGACATTGGAATGAGCACCCGCAGATCAGGGCCAAGTAAAAGACGGTTGAGATGAGCAGCTAACAGTCCAATAAAACCAATCGGCCCTGCTAACGCGGTCGCCGCACCACACAAAATCACACCAGCAAACGCAGCGGTGAGCCGTAGCACCCCCGTCCGTACCCCCTGGCCGGTGGCAACATCATCGCCCAACGCCAACGCATTTAGTGCTGAAGCCGAGAGAACGGCAAGTAATAGCCCAATGAGCAAGAACGGGAGAAATGTCATAATCGCATTCCAGTTTCCTGAGCCAACACTTCCTACTTGCCAAAACCGAAATTGGTCCATGACATGAGTACGGGGGAGCATGATCGCACTAACTAGCGAAGAAAGGGCGGCGCTTGTAGCAGCGCCTGCCAAAACAAGTTTAAGCGGTGTCGCCCCCGCACGCCCCATAGAACCTATCCCGTAAACAAATACAGCTGTCACCATAGCTCCTGCGATCGCAAACCATATAAATTGGCTCGCTGTGCTAATGTTCAAAAAGGCAAGCCCAGCAACGACAAACAAAGCAGCGCCAGTATTGACGCCCAATATGCTTGGATCAGCAAGTGGATTGCGGGTAACCGCCTGCATCAATGCCCCTGAAACACCAAGTGCCGCGCCACAACATAAACTAAACACAGTCCGGGGGATCCGCTCACGAACGACACTTGCCCCATAAGAGTCCAAATCCGGATAAAACAGTCCGGTGATTAGTTCATTCCAGGTCACAAGCCGGGACCCTAAAAGAAGAGAAGCCAGTACACATGCAACAAGCAACATAACAGAGATGACAAGCACCTTTGGCAAATGCTTCGAAGAATACACACCTGGCCTTTTGATCATTTTCAACACACTACTCATCTAGATGACTAAGCGCTTCTCCAATTTGTTCTAAGTACTCATCGATCGTATAAGAGATGGAAAGGGGATTTGGCGTTCCAGAAGCGCCTAAAGGCGTACCAGCATCAATAAATACAACAGCCCCTCTTTCGATCGCTGAAATTTGGCCTAGTCGAGGATCGGCTTTTACAGCTTCGTAAAGGTTTTCATCCCCATATCCAATAATAAGATCGGCCTCATTAAGCACGTCAGCATTCTCAGCACTCAAACTCAAGGAATAGTCAGCATCGTTTTCTAGCAATTCAATAACGCTCTCTGGATAATCCATTCCTAGCTCCTCTGTTAGGAAAGACACGCGCGTATCCGCAGGCGTATACAAATGCAATCCAGACATGTCATTAGCGGAGAAGTTCACCCAAACCACTTTCTTCCCTTCCAATTCAGGGTATTCAGCTACTTTCTCTGCAATTAAGTTTTCGGTGTCCTCAATCAGTTGTTCGCCTTCCGCTTTCATACCCATCCCTTCTGCACTCAACAGAATATGTTCACGCCATGGCGTTGTCCAAGGCGAACTCGGATAGGCGACAACCGGCGCAATTTGCGTTAATAGATCGTAATCCTCCTGGGTGATGCCCGAATAAGCAGCAAGAATCACATCTGGATCGCTATCAGAAATGGCTTCAAAGTCTAGGCCATCTGTATCTTGATAAACATTGGGATCGCTAACGCCCAGTTCGTCCAACTTTTCAGCTGTCCAAGGCAAAAGTCCGCTTTCGTCCTGAACGCCAAAGTTTGCCGCTGAGAAGCCCACGGGCACAACGCCTAGCGCAAGAGCGACATCCTGGTTCCCCCACTGGATCGTTGCCACTCGTTCAGGCTTTGAATCAATAACGGTTTCGCCTAAAGCATGCTCAATTACAATGGGATACTCAGCATCCGTTTTTGTGCTAGCCCCATCGGTACTTTCCGATTGATCTCCGGCGGATGTATCGGAAGACTGGCCTGAGCAAGCAGCCAAGGCTGCTAACAGCGCAGCCGAAAAAAGGACTTTTGTTGACGTTTTTTGTCTTTTGAACATATCCATATCCTTCCTTATCTAATCTGTTTTTCACATCTGTCTGATTAATCGCGTAAAAAAAATATGTACCATGCCACCTTAGACAATAACGATAATCATTCTCAATAAGTGTATAGTTCTTTTCCTGTGTTGTCAATTAGACAGACAGGAAAAATGTCCATTCAGGGGCGATATAAGAGGAAATGAATGTCTCTCGCTAAGAAATGTTGTGAATAGCAGTTGCCTAGGATGTCTCATTGGAGGAAGTTTGTCCAAATTGATAAAAGCACTTGAGACGCTCGATTATATGGTTTTGAACCGATTCGGAAGACTAGTAAAAAAAGTTGTTGCCCTTGTTGGCGTTTGCAACAGCAATCCCTACTGTTTGGTTTGCTTTTGGTTTTCCTCTGTGAAAAGTTGGTCTCTCTTAACCATTGCGATTTGGACAAAATAAAACAAACCTCTATGGGCGTGTTCTCGTGTTTTGCCCACTGCAAACAAAAGCCACTTTTTTCCCAACTGTTTTCTCTTGTTTTCTTTTTTATAATGGGCATAGAAGCTTGATAACAGCCAAGTCTAACACCATTTTTCTTTTTAGGAGGATGGCTGATGAAGAAGACTATTGGTGCGTTGATTGTGGTGACTATGATGGCAGTGGGGGTTTCATCTGAAGTCGATGCATCAGAAAATTCTGTCGAACAGGAAGGGTGGAGACTCGTCTGGAGCGATGAATTTGACGGCAATACTCTTGACGAGAGCAAATGGCGATACGACATTGGAAATGGCTATCCAAATTTGCCTGGTTGGGGAAACGAAGAGTTGCAATATTATAGTGATCACCCGAAAAATGTACGAGTAGAGAATGGCGAGTTAATTATTGAAGCCCATCAAGAAACGGTTTCCGACCAATATGGTACCTATGGCTATACATCAGGAAAAGTGTTAACAGACGGCCGCTTTAGCCAAACATACGGGCGGTTCGAGGCAAGAATGCGTTTGCCTGCCGGACAAGGGTTTTGGCCCGCTTTTTGGATGATGCCTCAACATGACCGTTATGGCGGTTGGGCGGCATCAGGCGAAATTGATATTATGGAGAACGCAGGCGCGACGCCACATAAAGTCGGAGGAGCAATTCATTACGGCGGTCCTTGGCCCGATAATCAATTTTCTGCTGGTGATTACTATTTCCCAAATGGGACAAACGCGACCGACTATCATGAGTACGCGGTCGAGTGGGAGCCAGGTGAAATTCGCTGGTACGTCGACGGGAACTTGTACCTAACACTAAACGATTGGTACACGGTTGGAGGCCCTTACCCTGCACCCTTTGACCAAGAGTTCTATTTGATTTCTCAACCTTGCTGTTGGCGGTTGGTATGGCGGTAACCCAGATGGCTCCACCCCATTCCCTTCATCCATGGCCATTGATTATGTCCGCGTGTATCAGCGATAGTTTTAAAGCTAGGTAGCTTAAATGAGTTGCCTGGCTTTCACTTTTGTTTGTGGATAAACATAAGATGTCCTTGGTTCCGATTTATTTATTCAATGATCCCTTTTTCCTTTAAAAAATTTTCAAAGTTGTCTTCTTCTATATTTCCATTATGGACATACAAATAAAGGCTTTCCGTTCCGCCTACCTCTTCTCCATTTGAAAGTACAAGAGGTACACTTCGCATTTCTCCAAAGCTTCTAGTAATTTCTTCATATACTTTCATCCAATTTCCTTCCTCTACTTCTTTCTGAGGAAAATCAATTGTAGGGAAACCTTTAGAAACGGCCTTCCAACTTTTCATCCTTTTGTCCGTTTTGTAGGCGTTAAAATAATATCATCAACATTTTCTCCTTTTCCATAATCACTAAAATCAATTTCCATACGTAAAAAGTCTGCTGTTTGAACATAAACTTTTAATTTACTTTCTTCTAACCACATTTGCTGTTGTGCTTTCTCTTGCTGTTGTAAATAAAGAAAAAATAAGGAACTTACACTTATAACATCGATTGTCACAAGGTTCGTCTTTGTCATTCAAAACGCCCCGTTCCGATTACTTCTTCAGTTGCTCACGTTCTCCCCCCAAGCCTAAAAGACGGACGCCTCGTTACGTGCAGCTCCATTTTTGAGAGGACCAGCTGTCACTTTTCCCTATTCTTAGTTGATGGTCGATCCTCTCTTGCCCAGCTTGATGCCTGCTCATTCGTTCGAGAAATTCCTACGGCAAACTCCTTTAACGCTATTCCTATGTAATATCGGATTCTCTCAAGACAATGCTTGTTGATGACTTAAGTTTCCTATCATTCTTTTATGTTAAAAGAAGTAGTCCGCATAGATCGCTTCAACGATTTCCGCATCATTGATTTTCCATTCTCCATCCTCTTTTGTCATTTCGATGTCGACAAAATGGATGTTTTCATGAAGTCGATTGGTTGTTTGAGGGTGCAGTCGATACTGAACGATTCCCTCTTGTCGATTGACTTTTGTAAAAAGCACACCATATTGACTATTTGCAGTCAATCCATCTTCCGTTCCTTTCAAAAAGAACAACTTTAATGAGTTGCCGGATTCAATGCTTTCACTAACTTTGGCTTTGTACTCTTTGGTAAACCAATCACTAAATTCGTGATCAACAATCTCTAGAATCGGTTTATCACTACCTTTTTCTCGTAGCATTTTTCCATGTTCATGAGCTGAAAAAAATGCTTCTAAAGCTTCTAAACTATTACGTTCTGCAGCTTTTGCATTTACAATACAACCTGTTGCAAATAAAGCGATCACTGCGACTGAAAAAAACAACAGTATTCGTCTCACTTGAACCCCCTCTTCCCCCTCTACATGTACGATGATTGATCCTTGGTAAAACGATAAATCATAAAATTCCTTACTATGTTCTTTTACAACCCGATAGCTACTCGATAATCCCTTTTTCCTTTAATAGCTTTTCAAAGTTATCTTCCCTTATTGCTCCGTCGCGAACGTATAAATAAAGTCTTTCCCTCATTATATCTTCTCCTTCAGGGAGGTTGACTGAAAGAGCGCGTATTACTTCTCCCATCTCACCTTCGCTTTCAATTAACTTCTGATATACCTCAACCCAATCCTCTTCTTCGACTTCTTCCTCAGGAAACTTAATTGATGGGAATGCTTCAGAAACGGCTTTCCACCTTTCCATCGTGTGCTCAGTTTCTATGGTAGGCGTCAACTTAATATCCTCCACATTCCCTGATTGCTCATATCCTCTGTAATCAATTTCCATGAAAAGTGTATCCGCTGCACGAACATATTTTCCTAGCTCTCTTTCCTCGTTTTTCAACTGTGCCTTCTCTTGCTCCTGATGAGACCAATACCAAACTAACAGCGTTCCCACACTGATAACAGCTAGTGCTCCAAGGAGTATCCTTCTTAATCTCATCACTACTCCCGCTCCATTCTAATTCTTATATTCCTCATGATATTGTTTGTTCTCTTCCACTAATTCTTCCACTGTGGCATCTTCTCCCCTTTGATTACGAATAATATAGTCTTGCAAATCCGGATAAATGGTCGTCGTTGAACGATCACTGCTTCCTCTCAAACTATCGCTCACCGTTGCCCAGTCTTGATTTTGAATCGCTGGAAACTAGCACTTTGTCGTTTAGACGTGCTTGCAAAACCCCTATTCTCTAATTGCTCACGCTTTTCAATTGATTAATGCACTAGAATATAATACTACCGTTCAAGTTTTGGATTACTGATGAAGTAGGAAAAAGGAAGCCATCTAGCCTCCCTAAGTTGTGTTTCCTTTAAACTACATTTTTGTCCTAATTATTAGCACAAACATCTTTTCCTCATGTAGCACTAACAATCCCCACTACTCTAACCTTCTCTGATCCGGCCCCTCAATCCCATTTTCTTCAAGAAATTCACGGAAGTCCTCATTATATACTGATCCTACATCGATATAATCATTAATGACCATTGAATTCGCGGATCCATACTCTTCTCCTTTAGTAATCTCTTCTGACGCGTCCATTGCTTCAAATCGATTATGCTCCAGTTTTATAAACCTCAAACCAGTTTTCTTCTTTAATTGCTTTTTCAGGATAATCAATTGTGGGAACCACTTCAGAGATCGCTTCCCAACGTTGTAGCAGATCATAGGTAAGGTCCGTTGGTGTTAATTCAATGTCATGAGGATCGCCTGTTTCATCATACTTACTGGTTTCTGCCTCCATATGCAAAGCCCTACCTGCATAGTTGTATTCCTCAATCAAGGCATACTTTTCCTCCAATTCCTTTTGTCGTTGCTCTTTATGCAAAAAGTAGAAGGTTATGTAGAGAATGATGGCAATTACAGAAGCTATTACAATTGCCATTTTGGTTCATTACTTCGGCTCCGTTTCGTCAGGCAGGTGTTTTTTGCTTGTCGTCCTAATAGTTCCTCAATTGTTTTTCCCCTTCTGGTAAACTACCATCGATGATTTTGGATAACCCTTCTAGAAAAATCATTAAAAGAAAAAGTCCGCATAGATCGCTTCAACGATTTCCGCATCATCGATTTTCCATTCTCCGTCTTCTTTTGTCATTTCGATATCGATATAATTTATTTTTTCAGGTGGTTGTACTTTTTGAGGATGGAGCCGATACTGGATCGTTCCTTCTCGTCGATTGACTTTTGTATGGAGGACACCGTATTGACTATTAGCAACCACTGCATATTCGGTTGTTCGTATTAAAAATATATTCATGCTTGGGGATTGACCAGCTTCTATTAATTCATTTATTTTATTTTGATAGTCTTCGGTAAACCAAGCGCCGTACTCCCTTTCAATTACTTCCTGTATTGGTTCACTACTGCCGTGCTCTCGAAGTATTTCCCCATCCTCATGGGATGCCAGTAGCGTTTCTAATGCCTCTAAACTTTCTCTTTCCGCGGCTTTTGTATTCACAATGCAGCCTGTGGCAAACAAAGCGATTGCAGCTAATAAAATAGGCAACCGTATTCGTCTCACTTGATCACTCTTTTCCACTTATAGCGTAAAGTATGAACTTTCATATCAATTTGCCTTCATCATGCTTATTCAATAATTTCTTTTTCCTTTAATAACGTTTCAAAATTTCCTTCTCGTATAACCCCGTCACGAACATATATATATATACTTTCTGTTCCCCCTAAATCTTCTCCTTCTGGTAATTCTTTAGATAGAGCGACTACTGTATCCTGCATGGTCTTTTGACTTCCAATCAGCTTTCGATACACCTTAATCCAATCTCCTTTATCGACTTCATCCCAAGGAAATTCGATTGAAGGAAACGCTTTAGACACAGCTTTCCACCTTTCCATCGTATGTTCTGTCTCTTCTGTAGGCGTCAGCACAATATCTTTCACGTTTCCTCTCTGTTCATAGTTACTATAATCGATTTCCATGCGAAGGATGTCTGCAGTAGTAGCATACATTTTCAATTCACTTTCCACTGCATGCATTTGCTGTCGTTCTTTTCCCTGATATTGTAAATAACAAAAAACTAAGACTCCTACACCGACAACCATTATTGTCACGAGAACTCTCCATTTCCATTTTGTCATTCTTAACGCTCCGTCCCCATAACTAATTTTCCTCATTATATCGTTTGTTCTGTTCAACTAATTCCGAAACCGTGACATCTTCCCCAATTTGGTTGCGAGTGATATATTCCTGTAAAGCAGGATAAATTGCCGTATTAGAATCATCGCCGCTTCCCCTCAAACTTCCACTGATCGTTTGCCAGTCTTGATTTCGAATCGCTTCTTCTGGATACTCAATAGTCGGATCAATTGCTTTTACTTCTTTCCATCGTTCTAGTATTTCATATGTTGCTTCGGTTGGTTGAATTTCCACAACAAATTGACTCTTCCCGTAAACATTTCGCTCTGAAATAAGCAACTCCATACCTAAATTGCCTGCTGTTACCTTTGCCTCTTTCACTGTTAACTGATTATCAAGCTCCTGTTTTCCCGTTTCGTGCCTAGTAACTACATCAGCTATATTAACCACTCCACCGACTCGCTTACTAAATTCCTCTAGTACTAGCTGCTGTATTTCTTCCCCAATAAAGTTTTCTGTATAATTTGCACGCTCTTTCATCAGTTCTTCATGCTCTTCCGCTTCTAAACTGTTTACAGCATCCGCACCAATATAATAGCTCACTGTCGATTCATTGATTCGGACTAAAACAGGGTACTCCATGTTAAGAAACTCTTCCCTTGTCATATCGCCGGCATATTGCGAGATGTTTAACGTCAGCTCTGTTTCAAAGGTATGAATATGCGGATCTACGTTTCGTTTATATGATAAATGGTCAACTTTGGCAAGGAAAGGGATATCGACACCGCCTGTTTTAGCCTCTGCTTCCAAATCCAAAATAGCAGTTTTGTATTGGGTTAACAACGACAAATATGCTCTCACTTTTTCAGCATTATACTTTTCCTCTTCACCACCAAAATGAGTGTTTGGCCCATTATTCCCCAAGTACAAATACGCTTGTAACATCGCTATCTCTTGATCAAGGGCTTCTTTGGATACTAACACTTTATCATTTAAACGAGCCTGCAAAGCCTCTACACCTTCGTTGCTAATCATGCTTTCGATTTCTTTAATTTCAGCGATGGTGGCCTCGTCCAACACCTCACTCTGTATATACTGGTACAGCAACTCTCGCTCAGCATAGTTGAGGGCTTCGCCGCTTTCCATTTTGATGAGCAGGCTGGTAATGAGGTTTTTGTCTTCGAAGATGGCTTGTTTTAGCTCATCCACGTTTAAGGTGGCGAGGCCTTCGCCATTTTGGCCGAGTCCGTTTGTGAAGGCGTTGAGGGCGGAGTCGAGGGCACTCAAGCCGGTTTGCGCGGCGGAAAAGTCGGCTTTTGCGGTTGAGTCGGCTGCGACCATGCCGTCCCAAAAGCGGTGAATGGCTTGGAGGTCTCCGTAAATGTCGCCTTCTTCTACGACTGTAATATGCGGAGGGGAAAAGCCTCTATTTGCCAATAGTTCTTGCGTGCCTATACTCTCGGATTTTATACGCAACACGCTATCCATGTACTCCGCCATAATCTGTTTGTATTCCTCAATTAACCGGTTTAGTTCCTCGCGGTCGGCGCGATGGTTGCCCATAGGATCACCTTCCTCCTATTGATTTTATAGAGCACGGAGCTTGCTTTGTGTACTAGCGATGTTGGCTTTGACAGAGTGTATCGACGCTTCGTTGGTGGCGATTAGGCGCTCTAGTTGAAGGGTCGCCGCCCGTTGTTGTTCGATTTCCCGTTTGATCTGTTGGGCTTGGTGCTCTAGTTTTTCGATCATTTCTTGGATGTTTTGTCCTGTCGTTTGTTGGGTCATCCGCCGGGATTGTATTCGTTCTTGGATCTTTTCTAATGCTCGGCTTTCTAGTTGCCCCGTTTTGACGAATTGGACTGTGGCCATGGGAGATGCTTCGCCGCTAGTCAGTTCCGAGTCGTGCTTGTTCAAATGCGACGTTTTGTTGGTGTTGCCGAAGTTTTAATTCTTCTAGCGACAGGGAAAAGCGGGTTAGGAGATACTCTTTGATTAGCGCACTGCTTTCCGCAAAAGCGTCAGCGGACTCGCCTGTAAAGATGCCCTCGCTTTGCATCAGTTCAAAAGGGGTAAAAAAATCAGTCAAATGCTGGTGACTTCTTCTAACAGCTCTGCATACGTGTCGTTTAACTTGTTTAATTGCTCGTCGCTTATTTCAATTTTGTCTGGGCCGACCAACATCATCTCTTCACCTCTATTCTCGCTTGCATGTCCGTATTTTCTGTTTTGACAAAAACATAGTTATTCGTTCATTTGCGCGGTTTTAGGAATAATATAAATCAATAAAACAGAAACGAGCACGGTGGCCACAGCTGCTAATATCCATGGCAGCACGTTTACTTTTTCTTCTGCCTGCACCACTTGGCGGGCCAACTCTTTTTCCTCTGTAAACAGCCCGGCGCTTGCGGCGAGGTTTTCCTCACGGTTTGCATCCGCACTACTCGCAAACAGGCTGTCTTGTAGTTCTGCGTATGTTTCTTCCAATGGCTGAGTAAATGTGAGTATTTTCTGCTCTTCAGGCACTCTGATTTCCCTCTGCTCCGCTTCTGGTTTGTATTGGCGCAGCTCTAACAGCACTTCCCGCTCTTTATAAACACCAGGTTCCACTCGTTCTTCTTCGGCAAAGCTTGGAGTTACCAAGGACAGGAGCAGCGTTACGCATGCTCCTGCCCCGGCAATGATGGCCTTACATTTCATAAACGTCATCCTCTTCTTTTCGGCTGTTAACGACCACATGGCGAATGATTGGCAAAGCAATCGTTGCCACTGCAATGAGAGCTAATGGGATCATGCCTGCGAGAAACGCATTTTGCGGGCTCGCTTGAATGGAAATATACAGCTCCGCAATTGGGTTATTTGTACGGAAGTTTGGCATGGCCATATCAAGGAGCGGGCTTGTAAAGAATAGAATGAACGCGACACTAAGCAGCCATCCGACCCACGGGCCAGCCATAAAGGCAACGCGGATAAGGCCAGCTGTCGCTAAAATCAAGAGAACGGTAATGATCGTCCATTGGATCGACTGGCTCTCGCTCATTGTGTAAATCGTTAATCCATAAATGCTGATTACCAAACCAACAATGATCGATAAAATGCTAAACAACGCGATATTGACCGCAATTGGCACAGAATTATAATGGTGTGTCAAAAATCCAATCAGCAGGCTCGACAGCAGCACAATCACAAGAACGATGATTGGCGGTGTCATTCGTTCAGCAGGTCCTGTTACTTGCTCGCCGCTTACATCAACAGGGCTAGAAAGATGGTTATAGACATAGTCATTATGGTGCCCGTCTGACAGCGCATTGCCAAGAATCGTGTGAATGTCCTCGTATACTAGTTCAGTTGTTTGGACGTTGTCTGACCATCTCGTATTTAAATCATCAGATTTGGCTTGGACTGCCGTAACATTGCTGTGTAAGTCTTCCGTTTGGGCAATGATATCGTCTTGGCGGTTGCTAAGAGATTCAACTGCTGCTCCCAATTGTTGGACTTCGCCTAATGATGTTTGTTGATTGGTAACGACCATTTGCCCATTTAACCCTTCGACAGGCGCTGGGTCTGTTTCGATTGCTCCATAGCTTTCGGATAGGTTCGCGCCAATAGCGTTGCCCGTTTCCGCAATCGCCGCCACTTCTTCGCGAGTGGCTTGTTGTTCTTCGGCAATTGCTTGTTCTAACTCGTTTAGCACGTTGTTTGCATCAGCGACAAATTGATTAAATTCCGCTTCTGCTTCTTCAACGGATTGTTGGGCTTCTTCCAATTGGGTTCGCTTGCCCATAAACGAATCGACTGATTGCCGCGCCTCGTCAATTTTTTCTTGAACCTCGCGGACACGGTTGTCTTCATCGACAATTTGCTTAATCCGGTCTTGATTCAAGTAGCCTTGCTGGCTGTATGCCCAATCCAATTTGGCCAGCTCGCCGTAATAGGTAAGCAGTTCCCGTACATTTGTCGACTGAATCGGACTGTTAATCACGGACGGAGATGCGCCTATTCGGTTGAAAACGGCTTGTTCTTGCTTGTGAACTTCCTCGATGACTGGATCAATCACTTGCGCTTCCAGTTTCTCAACATACTTTTCCAAACGTGTTGCATAGCGTTCCAGTTTTTCTACATAATCAAGGAACGCCTCGGTCACTTCTCGATGGTCATCGATTTTCCACTGTGCCACTTCTAACGTTGGCTCCATACTATCAAGGAGCTCCATTGCTTCTTCCCACACGCTTTGCAGTTCTTCAGGAGTAAAAGTGACAAGCTGGGCATGGTACGGCGTAAAGGAGAGTGCTTCCTCTCTGTCTTCTTCTTGTTCGCTTTCTCCTGCTGGTGGCTCTTGCTCAGGATCCCCGTCGCCATCGCCATCTCCACCTCCATTGCCGTCTCCGTCGCTATCTTCATCTTCAGGAGGATCTGTTGGCTCTGACGGGGGTTCCTCTCCGCCGTTTCCATCGTCATCGCCATCGCCATCTCCTGGTTCAGGTGGTGTAGGCTGTTCATTATCGTCGCCGTCACCGCCATCTCCATCTCCATCTCCGTCTCCATCGCCTGGCTCAGGTTCTGGTGGCGGCGGCTCTGGAAATTCAATTTCTTCAGGATTTAACTTGCCGACTAGCTTTTCAATCTCGGCAATCGTTTCTTCTGCGTCTTTCAGTAGGTCTTCGTCAATTGGCTCTAGCGCTTCCTCTGGTTGTTCAGGGCGAGGGATGTTCGGTTGTGGCCGCTCCTCCTTTGACAAATGCCGGCGCACACTTAACGTTTGCCGGAACTGAGCTTCTGCCTGTTCTCCTTGCGTCGCATTTGCATATTTTCCAATTAGCTCTGCCTGTGCATTTGGCAGCCGATCGACGGCTAAATCTTGGGCAGCATATACTTGGTTTATTTCGCTATTAAACCCGTTCATGTCGCCATTAAACTTATAGGCGCCAATTGCCCAATCGTCAAACAAAGAAACCACTTTGTCGCCTTCATTGGAAAGCTGTGGCGTAAAAGCATGCTGGCCTTCCTGGACGTTGCCGCTTCCTGCCTGCAATGTCTGCTGGTAGTCAGCCACTGCTTGGTTGACAAGCTCCCCATTTTGAGCGTTCGCCTGCACCATCATCTCCGTTTGCTCATTGTGGTAAGCCATGTAGGTATCAATCGCATTGGTAAGTTCATCAAAGCCAGCTTGTGCTTCTTCTAAACTAGTGCGAGAGCTTTCCGACAAATTGACTGTGTCCGAAGAAGTGGCAAATAACTGGTCCAGACGGCCTCGCTGCGTTTCAATTTCATCTGCCAATTCTTGTGAGCTTGGCGAGTAAAATGAATACATTTCATTTAGGAAATCGACTTCCTTTTGTAGCACTTCATCAAAGTTGCCCCGGACTCGGTCGACTTCCTCAGACACATAGCGCCAATATTGGGTGCTAATTTGCTGGTTCATTTTTAGCTGCGCACTCTCTAGCTCTTTTTGCACCCGCTCTTGGTTTTCTGCATTTAAGTTATTATAAATTTCATATTGTACACTGGCCCGGTTCGGCAGTGAATCTTGAAAGGACATAATGTTCTCGGAAAAAGAGGAATCAATATAAACGATCGCATCATATTCCTGATTGGCTAGTCCTGCTTGGGCAGAGGCTCTGCTAGCCACTACCCATTCGTATTCCGAGTCATCTTGCAATGTTGGCACAATATCATTTCCTAAAATAAGTGGTTCATACTCCTCATATTGGTAGCCTTTGTCCTCATTGACAATCACGATCTTGCCAGACGCTTTTTTTTCTTCACGCATCGGTTCTTTCCCGATGTACTGAAAGAAGGCAAACGGTACGGCGATAATGATTGCCACAAGCAACAACAGTTTTAACATATGTTTTTTCCGCAATTAAACCACCTCGCTTGTTCTTTCGTTTATGGAGCTTCCGGTATTTTGATTTTCGTCTCGATTCCATTGACGACATAGTAGCCAAAACCTGGGGCAATCTCTTCTTCATTTCGCGTGAACGAAAGATTGACAAGGGTTTGGTCTGACTTTTTCATGACGATGATATAGTGGCGCACCAACTTCAATTCTGCAGTAAGAGGATCGAAGCCTTTCGTAAATTCTACGGAATTGCCACACACAATCATACGAAAGCCTAGATGGCTCGAATTTTTCATAAGCTTCGCCAACTTATCTTGAATGGCCGCATCAACCGTTTGTTGGAAGCGGATCAGGCTGTCGATTAATAACAGCACTGGCGCAAAAGCTGGAACCGTTTCTCCATTGTTTAACGCATCCATGTAAGCTTGTTCCCGAACAGCCATTTTTTCTTCAACCGCTGCCACCCAGTCTTTAATCTGTTCTTTTTGGTCTATATAGGAAATAAGCTTCTGTCCGACAAAAGCAGAGAGCTTGCGGTCTGTGCCGTCAAATAGCCCAATCTCGTCAACTTCCTGTTGCAAATAGTAGTTTAATAGTACTTTGGCAACGTTCGTCTTTCCTTTCCGCGGCTGGCCGACAACTAACAGATGAGGCTCTGACTTCGTTTGTAGGAATACTGGCTTGACCGTATCTTCGTCAAGAGCAAAGGGAATGCTGTCGCCTGGGTCGCCAACACGCGTTTGGAAAGAAGCCAGCGATAGCTGTGTAGGCAGCATCGCAATTTTTTCCGGCAGCTTGGCGTCTTGATAACGCTGGCCTAAATCGGCAATCGCTTTTCTTGTTGCTGCCATCATTTCCTGATCATCTTCACCGGCTTCTGGCAAATACATTTGCGCAAAATAGTGGCTGTCTTTCGCTAAAATGGCGCGGCCAGGTATCGGTTCGATTTCGTACTTGCTGCGGCCGAGCAGCGTGATGACATCGTTTCGGTCGTTCATAAAGTGGACAATCTTTGTTTTCATTGTATTCATGAGTGGCTGGCGCAAAGCATTCGCCCGCGTCGCTGTTAGACTTACATAAATGCCTAGAGACTGGCCATCCCGGGCAAATTGGATAAACGTTGATTCCAACTGCTCGTATTCTTCTTTGATCAAATCAAAGTTGTCAATGAACATAAACAGAACAGGCAACGGCTCTGTTGCTGTTTGGTTATACATCGTCAAACTATTGACTTCTTGAGCCAGGAACCGTTCGCGGCGATCGTCCATCTCCGCTTTTAGCAAGGCAATGGCCTTTTCGATTTTGCGTTTTTCATCGATTTTAAAATAATCAGCTGTATGAGGAAGTTGCCTAAACGGCAACAACGCACCATTCCCAAAATCAAAAATGTAAAAGTGAAGTTCTTCTGGGCTAAACGACTTTGCAAACTGGAGCATCAATGCCATAAGCGTTGTAGATTTTCCGTACCCGCCAGAGCCAAATACAGCAATATTGCCGTCTTTTAGCCATTCATAATAAACATTGAATTGCCTTTGTTCTTCTGGCTCATCAGCAAGCGCCAACGGAAACTTGTCCGCCTCTGTATCTGTTTGAACAGGGGGGAGCCATTCTTCAAGGGGGTCAAGCCATGGGCTTGAGGCTTTTTGAATGGACAGACGTTCAGTTGTCGCTTCAATCTCTTTAACAACAGCTTCAATCTCAGAGATGCTCTTTTGTTTTTTCCCAGTAGCAGCTTGGACGTTGGAAATGGGCACTAAGCCTGCATCAGTGACTAATGCAACATCTTCCTCGCCTTCATGGGTTTCGCGCAAATACGGTGCCCCGCTCCATGCGGACTGGAACAATTCATACAGCTCGTTATTGCCGACTTGCAAATAGGCGCGCCCTGTTACAGTCAAATTGGCGGCATCGGGATTTTTCAGAATTTCTTTAGAATCTAGAGCGTCTTGCACTTTTAATGCGACTCGGAAGCGGGCGTTACTCCAAATTTGGTTGTCAATAATTCCGCCTGGCTTTTGTGTGGCAAGAATGAGGTGGACGCCAAGGCTACGCCCGATCCGCGCTGCACTTACGAGTTCTTTAATAAATTCAGGTTCCTCGTTTTTCAATTCCGCAAATTCATCAGATATGATAAACAGATGTGGCATCGGTTCCAATACCTGCTTCTGTTTATACAACTCCATATAGTCATCGATATGGTTAACTAAGTTTTGGTCAAACAGCCGCTGCCGCTTGCGCAGTTCGCTTTTGATCGACGCCAACGCCCGCATACTAAAGTTCTTGCTGTCGTTGATGTTGGTAATGGTGCCGAGCAAATGGGGAATATTTTTAAACGGCTGTGCCATCCCCCCGCCTTTGTAGTCAATGAGAAGAAAAGCAACTTCGTGGGGATGGTAATGGACTGCTAACGATAAAATATACGTTTGCAGAAATTCACTTTTTCCCGAACCTGTTGTCCCTGCAAGCAAACCATGGGGCCCATGGGCCTTTTCATGGATGTTCAGCTCAAGAAGTTCATCCTTTGCTTTAAATCCGACGGGCACAGCGAGCGACTCGGCGCTGTTTGTCGTTTGCCACCGTTGTTCAATTGCAAGTTCTTTTGTATGCTGGACGCCAAACATTTCGAGAAAAGACGCCATTTCCGGTATAGAACGGCTCATGCCTCGTTGGTGGTTCAATGACGCCAGCAAGCGAGCATACCTTTCATTTGTCGTTGCATCCTGAGGGTCAAAGGTAAAGCGTTTATGTTCCGCTTTCCGTTCTCTGATGACAATCTCGCCTTCTTTTTGGTTGACGGCCTTGACAATCGTATGGACATATTCGGTTAAATTTTCTTGTGCATCGGTGAGAAAAATAACCGACATGCCAAGAACTTTATCCGGCCCTTCCAAATATTCCATGATAGCATGGTCGCTTATCAAACTGCGATTGGCGACTAAAAAGACAAAGTGAGGGATGAAACGCTTTGGCTTGTCTTGGCTTTGTTCCAACTCCCGCTCCCGCACCATTTCATAAATCGATGTCAATAGTTGGTCTCGTGTCCGCTCATTGTAAATAAACCCTTTCGCGTACATATGGGGCAATTGAAAATGAGGGAGCCATTTCATCCATTCCCAATTTGCATACTGGTCTTCGCTGAAAACAGCAACGAAACGAAGGTCATGGTAGCTTTGAAAAAAGGCAAGTTGCCCAACCATTTGAGCGACTTCCCGTTGTACCGTCTTCAGCTGGCCGACATAGCCAATGGAACCGCTCGCTAAGCTAAGGCTAAGGGGCGCATCATTAATATGAGAATAGTGCTCTTTTAACTTTTCGCCTTCTTCTAGCAGCTCGTCACGATCTCGATTCGCTAAATCGCCACCTGGATCGGCAATATGAAAACTTATCGGGATCGACGATTTCCCAACACGGACATGCATAAAATCATCGTCACCAACTGTTTTCTCCCAGATACGGCCATTCAAGTTAGCTGCCATATATTTATTTTCCTCAAACGACGGAAAATGGTAATCGAGTACATGCCGTTGTTTGTCAGCCATTTCCTGAAGTTCGACGCGCTTTTCCTTCAAGTAGCGTGTATAAACACGTTGCCGTTTTTCCTCTTTTTGCTTGCGGATTTTCCGTTCGCGGAAATAGTTGACGGTCGAAGTGATCAGCGTTACGGTAAACATTGTGGCCGAAATAATGATAAAAATGCCCCGAGGGATGAGCAATGCGACAATTCCCATGACAATGAGCATCGCTAACGGCGGCAATACGATGAGCCAGAGGGCACGATGATTATCGTCCAACTCCTGGCCTGGAATGGAAAAAGTCACCCGGTCTTTTGGCTCTTCATAAATAATCCGCGGCGTTCGCCGGTACTCAGGGTATTTTTTTTTGCTTTCTGAAGTAGGAACCGCTATGCGCGCGAGTCGCGTTTGCAAAGGATCGCTTGATTCAATTGCCAATAAGTCGCCTTCATTAATGACAAGTGCTGTATAGCCAAGCAATAGCACATCGCCATTCTTTAATGGTTGCTTGTTTGTAAGGGCTTCGCCATTTACAAACGCCTGACTGTGCTTATTTGGATAGGCGAACCAATTGCCGCCTTTCTTTATGAGCGTACAAGAGGCAGAAGGCTTCTCACTAGGCAAAACAATATCGGCTGACTCCTCAGGCCCAATGGAAAGGAACGTTTCTTTACCAATAAAATACATCCGTTCGCTTACCGCTTCGTCTTTATACACAAATGTGACGGCAGAGTCATTTTCTTTATACTGGAATAATTCACCGGCCGCTAAAACTTGCTCGCCTGCTCCCTCTATGTCAAGCACACATTGCTTTTGGCCGCTAGCGATTTTAGCGCGGATTTTAGCATGCAGAGGCGGAACGAGCAAATCAACGTCCTCGCTTGCGCCTAACAAACGCTCTGTTTGGCTTAAGTCAAGCTGCTGTACATACGAATCATAAAATACCCACAGTCTATCCATTGTTCCATCTCCTACGTGCGCACTTACTCATCTGCGTTCTCCTCTTCCTCGTTTTGCTCAGGCTCGTCCTCGTTTTCTTCGCCATCTTCCGAACGCTCTTCGCTTTGCTCTGGCTCTTCTTCAGGCGCGTTGTCATCAGCAGCGGTGTCCGCTTCTTCCTCCGCTTCCCGTTCTTGTTGCTCTCGCATATAACGGTCAATATCAGCTTGAATATCGTTAAGCAATTCTTCACGCTCATCTCCTGACAAGCTGAGGTCTTGGCGAACGGCATCACGCCACTTTAAATTCGCATACATTTCTAGCTCTCCGTCCTGCAACTGGCGAGCGATTTCATTGGCTTCCTCATTTTCACCACGGCCAATTGCAATCCAATATTGGAAATAAAGCTCTTCAGCTTGAAGCGTCAACGTATTTTGCACATTTGCTGTCTGATCCACGTTCAAGTCTTCATTAGCAACATAGGATTGAGCCAACTGGTACTGGACAACGCGGGGCATTTGGCTCGGGTTATATGGTTCCAATGCAGTAATGACATCACTTGGCTTGCTGTTAATATAGGCCTCATTGCTGGCAATAAAGGCGTCGTGACGCGGATGAAGGAAAAAAAGCGCATAGACGGTAAAAACAATAGCCGGTATAAGCAGTCCTGTAACAGCAAAAAACAAACTTTTTTGCAAGTGCCATTTTTGCTTTGGCACCATATGCATCTGGCTAGCGCGTCGCTCTTCTTCTTGGATCCATGTCTCTACACAGCTCAGAAGCGCTTCAATTGAATCAGCCTCTAGCAATTTTTTTGCCTTTGCCGACAATTTCATTGTGTCAGTAAAATTCATGTACTCCACAAAGCGATGCTCGCCATCAAGCAATACAAGCAACGTTGTCTTAAGCTCAGCAAATAGCTTTTCCTCATTCTTTTCATAAGGTGGGAGGCTTTCTTTAATGCCATAATGGATAAAGTGAACATCAAGCCCCTCTGTTACTAGTAAATTTTCCGGACAGACAATTAAATGCAGCCTGGAACTGTGATGCTCGGCAACCGCGCGAATAAGTGAGTGGCCAATGATTTGTTTTGCGTAATCGCCTTTTTTCCGAAACTTGCTAAAAGGCAGCATTGTTTCTTGCGGATGAATGGTAATGACAAGCTCATCTTCTGCTTCAGCAATTGTACGCTCGAGCAGCGGGTCTTGTTGTTTTAACAACTCCGCTTCTAGCGAATTAGACAGCTTTATTTCTGCGGTTTGAAATGTTAATGTATATGTATTCGATTCTGCGTCCCTGTAAAAAGCTGCACCCGTTTGTTCTTCTAAATAAAATCGCTTCTTCTCCATTGCATGTCCGACCCCTTCAACCAGTGCTATAAGATTTCCAAGCGGTCTCCATTTGTTACACCACGTTCAGCAAGTATTTGGCTGCCGTAGACATGAGTTTCTTTGTTTTGGACACGGATCCAGCTCCCATCACGCCGTGGAACTTCCAGCTTTTCAATGCCCCAAACGAGATCAATGACTTTTTTGGCTGTATATTGATCAGAGAGGCGCAAATCAAACCGTTTCCCTGAGTATCGGTTCATGTCAACTGTTACAGTGATGTACATCAAATGTCACCCTTTCATAAGGAAGGACGCAATTGTAAGGAATTGCGTCCCAAAATGTTTCTATTCGTCGCCAATTAACCGCGAATGTTGCCCGCGATTTGTTGGTCTGTTTCTTCAAGTGTCCGCCCGCTGTTGCGAAGTTGTTCAGATACTTCGCCAAGCAAGTCGCCCATGCGGACAAAGGATGGCTTTAATTCATCGTACTGTTGAATGAACGCCTCTGAAGCTTGGCCATCCCACATTCCTTGAAGCTGGTCTCTGTAACCATCTAATCTGCCCACGAGGTCATGTATCTCACCACTTGAGCGGTTGTAATCATCAGCTTTTTGGTAAAGTTCTTCTGGAGTAACGCGAATAAGTCCAGACATAGTAAATCCCTCCTTAATGGTTTATATTATCATGGTAGCCAGTGGAGATTTTACCAGTCAACCATGATCTTACAAATTTATAGAAAACAGTTATATAGTACTGATATTATCAATTTTCACACACTGTAGTTAAGACCTTCTTCCTAGAACAACTTGGCTAGTTTTTTGCCGTTCTAAGGCTCAAGCCTTAACGATTTTGGTATTAATTTCAAAATTATCCTATAAATATGAATAATCTTTTTGTCATGGCATCAACGCATCGAAAAACCCAGCCTGTTTGAGCTGGGCTTCACGAAACTTCGAAGCTATATTTCACTAAACTGACTGTTTAGCCTTTTACGCCAGTAAGGGCAATCCCTTCAATGATTTGCCGCTGAGCAAAAAAGTAAACAATCAGCACAGGCACGACGGAAATAGTCGCACCGGCCATCATGAGCGGCCAGTTTGTAACATAAAGCCCTTTAAATGTTGCTAATAGCAATGGGACAGTAAACAATGTCGTATCGCTTAAAAACACGAGCGGCTGGATAAAGTTATTCCAGATGCCGATAAATGAAAAAATAGCGAATGCTGCTAGTGCCGGTTTAATGAGTGGCAGCATAATTTTCGCATAAATATACAGCGGGTTGGCGCCGTCCATCACCGCCGCCTCTTCCATTTCTTTTGGTATCCCCATCATAAATTGCCTTAACAAAAACACGCCAAACGCATTAAATAGCGCATTCGGAACGATAATTGACAGATGTGTATTGACCCAGCCGATGTTATCCATAATGATGTACAGCGGAATGAGCGTTACTTGCATAGGTACCATCATCGTTGCCAAAAAGGCGATGAACAGTACCTTAGAGCCTGGAAATTTCAATTTGGCAAAAGCGTAAGCTGCCATTGAACAAGTAATGACTTGGCTGACGACAACAATGGTTGAGATGTAAAAGCTGTTAAAATAGGCACGCCCAAAAGGCATTGCTTGCAAGGAATCGGTGAAGTTGCTCCATACAAACGGATCAGGAATCCAAACAGGCGGAACGGCAAAAATTTGTTCAAATGACTTTAAGCTGCTAAGCGCCATCCAAATAAACGGGCCTGCCATAACGATCGAGCCAATGACTAAAGCCAAGTGCAACAAGATTTGTGAGATGCGGATCCGGCCGCGTTTTTTTTGCTTAACTGGCCCTGGGTTAAGAACTGGATTATCTGCCGCCGTCTTCATAATGCACCCACTTTCTAGATACAGAGAATTGGATTAAGGTAAAAATGAGGATGATCAAAAACAAAATCATGGCTGAGGCTGTACTTGGCCCAAATGCCGTACGTGTAAACGCCATGTCAAAGATATGGTACACAAGTGTATAACTCGCTTTCCCAGGACCGCCTTGAGTCATGACATAAGCTTGGTCAAACACTTGGAAGGAAGCAATCACAATCATGATCGCCACGAAAAAAGTCGTTGGCGATAATAGCGGAAATGTAATATGCCGGAATTTTTGCCACGGCGTCGCCCCATCAATGTCAGCCGCTTCATAATAGCTGCGGGAAATCCCTTGCAGCCCCGCTAAAAAGATAACCATGTTTGTCCCAAGCCCCCACCAAATGCTGAGCGCTGCAATCGAAGGCAACACAAGCTTTTGATCAGTCAGCCAGTTTGGTCCGTCAATGCCGACCATGGCAAGGAGCTGGTTGATTAAACCAATATCCCCATTTAATAGCCACATCCAAATAACTCCGATTGAAACAGAACTGGTTACAACAGGCATGAAAAACAGCATTCGATAAAAATCTTTGCCTTTGACTTTATTTAATGCAAGCGCAGCACCTAGGGCTGCAATGATGCCTCCAGGGATGACGAGCAACGAGTAAATCGTCGTATTTCGCAAAGCAGTCCGAAAAACAGGGTCTTGAAATTGTTGAATATAATTATCTAAGCCGACAAACGTCTGCTCCCCAAAACCGTCCCAACTCATGAAACTGAGGGCAAACGCGAATATGAGTGGAAGCAATGAAAACACAATCATGCCTAGCAGCTGGGGAGCGATGAACGCATAGCCCCACCATTTTTCCCGTTTTGTATACATCTCCAGCTCCTCCTTAATCGATGCGCAAGAATATCAAGGGGCACAAGGGGCCCCTTGGCTGTTACTCTTCTAACGCAGCTTTCGCAATTTCCGTCGCTTCTTTTAAAGCGTCTTCAGGCGTCTTGTCGCCAAGTAGCATCAATTCATACACATCATTTAAGTCCCTATGGAGTCCCGGCGATGTATACTCAAGACTGACGACACGCCCTGCTTCGCGGGCATCGAGTAAGTACTGGCCATGCTCTGGTTTTTCTTGGTTTAATACCACCTCATCAATTCCAGTAACGGAAGGAACAGCGTTGCCTTCACCATCGAGGCGTGTTTCCTGGCCTTCCTGGGAGGTGTAAAACGAGATAAACTTCATTGCCTCTTCGACGTGCTCACTTTTTGAGTTTGCAGCCATATACGCAGTAGCAATATTCGCCGTTTCTAACGTATTTTCTGTATTAGAAGGCCATGGAATATAATCAAAGTCAATGCTTGTTTCCAAAAACATTGGTGTCAACCAGCGGCCTGCCCCTACAAAGCCGACTTGGTTGGACATAAACATGGCATCCATGCCCTGCCCTTCTGGCAGTGTGCCAGCAAAAATAAAGTTGCCTTCTTCAACCATACGATGGACAAACTCGAACGCTTCAAGCACTTTTGGATCAGTGTCGCCTATGACTTCATCATCTGTCGCAAATTCGCCACCATTTGTCCAAATCCAATTTAGTAAATGCGGGTGGCCACCCTCTTGCACAAATCCGTATTTTCCGTAAGCACGTAATTTTGCCGTCACTTCTTCAAACGCTTCCCAGTTCCAATTGCCTTCTTCATAATATTCTTGTGGCGACTTTGCGCCGGCTTCTTCGAGCAATGTTTTATTGTAGTACATTAAATACGGATTACAATCAACAGGCAGTCCGTAAATGGTTCCGTCTTTCCTTGACGCTCCCCAAATGTCATCGGTAAACTCATCTGCTTTTACGTAAGAATCTTCTGTCTCTAAAAAGTCGGAGAGCGGTTCGATTGTTCCGTTTTCGATTAACGTAGAGATGTCCTCTGCCCCAACGTAGAAAATATCAGGCGCTTGCCCTCCCTGGAGGCGTGTTGTCAACGTTTGAAAGTAATTGTCATTCGGAATGCCAGTGAGCGTAACTTCAATATCGTCTTGCATGTCATTAAAGGCATCGACTGCACGATTGTACACTTTTAGCTCAGCTGGATTGCCCCATGCCGAAAATGTCAGTTCTACCTTTCCTCCAGCTCCTCCACCGCCTGAAGTATTACCGCTACAGCCGATGAGCAAACCAGTCGCAAGTGCAACAGACAGAGATGAGCATATAACCTTTTTCATTGAAAAGCCTCCTTTTTCACTTTAGAGTAAACGTTTACATAAACAATCGAGAACGACCAATTTTCTGACGCGTTCTTCTATACATCTGCGAAAGTTGGTATATAATAAGTATACAATGTTAGCGCTTTCTTTTGGCTAGTAACATTTTTGCGAAAGAGGGTAATATTTTGCGGTATAGACCATAATAAGGATGTATAAGGAGGCTCCCAAATGAATAAACAACAACCATTTACAAGAGGGTCCCATTCTTTTACCTTCCATTTATTCCCTGATACTGGCTTACTCAATTTATGGAACGTCGGGTGGGAAGTGCAAACCGACACAAGTTACTACTGGGACGGGAACAAGCGCGCCAGAGATAATGACAGCATCATTTTCCAATATACAATTGCCGGTTCAGGCGTGCTGGAAATCGGCAAGGAGCGTTACACCGTTGGCCAACATCAGGCTTTTATTGTATCTGTACCAAGTGACCATCGCTACTACTACCCTGAAAACGCGAAAGAACCATGGGAATTCATTTACATTTCTTTGCAAGGAGCATCTGTGCAAGAAATATGGAAACGGTTGATCCAAAAGTCAGGTCCGATTGTTTCACTGCCGCCAAACTCACCGCTTATTCGCTCCCTATATTCGATTTATGCGGACACAAAAGCGGACGGGCTGCGCGATCCTTATTTAGCTGCAACGCAAGGGTACCAATTTTTAATTGAATGTTTTCGGGCCATGACAGAAGAGCGGCCGCAAAATGAACCATACCATTACCAGCGCGCCCTCGCTTATATAGAAGCCCATTATCATGAACAAATTTGCCTTGACAATATCGCAGAGGAAGTAGGTGTTTCCCGTTATACACTAACACGTCTATTTAAAAAGCAATTACACACAACGCCAATCTCCTATGTGACAGACTTGCGCATGCGCAAAGCTTGCTCTCTTCTTCTTCATACAAACCGGACAATTAAACAAATTGCCGCTGACGTCGGCTATCCAGACGATAATTATTTCCATAAAGTATTTAGGCGCTACACCGGTTCAAGCGCAACCCAATTCCGGCGCAACGGCGATTTATCGCAATTATATGCCAGGAAAATCGTCAAATAAAAACAGAGGCTGCCAAAGATCGCGCAAAACGTCTTTGGCAGCCTTTGTAAGTTCTTCTAATGCAACGACTTTCTTCATTAAATATCGCAACGTTTTCTCAATCTCCGTTGTCTAGTCCGTTTGCAAATGAGGTTGTTGCTTTTACCCATGGCCGTCCATTTGCCCATTCTACCGTAAGAGGCAGCCCTAACGCCTCACTTACAAGACTAGCTGTCAATACTTCTTCTTTCCTGCCCGCAGCTAGGACTCTGCCCTTTTTCAGGAGCAATACGTGGCTGATGGACGGAAGAATTTCTTCTGGATAGTGGGTCACATAAAGCAACGTTGGTGCTTGTTTTTTTGTCAACATGCGCTCTACTTCAGCGAGCAACTGCTCCCGTGCAGACAAATCAAGCCCGCTTGTTGCTTCATCCAAAATTAGCAATTCTGGCTCATTGATTAACGCTCTCGCCATAAAAGCTTTCTTGCGTTCCCCTTGTGATAGCTGGCTTAGAGGCGAAAAAGCAACGTGTTCTAAACCCATTGAGCGGGCTAGCGCTAACGCCCTTTCCCCATCTGCTTTTGTGATCGCTTCGTGAACACCAATTGAGGCATGTACACCACTGACAATCACATCTGCACACGGCATCCCTTCATGCATTTGATAACGCTGATCAAGAGAGGCACTGACCCAGCCAACCCTTTTCCGCAACTCATGGATGTTGACGGAGCCAAAAATAGACCCTAAAACCGATATCCTTCCAGCTGATGCCCATTCATATCCTGTAATCAGCTTTAATAACGAGGTTTTTCCTGATCCACTTGCACCTAATATCGCCCATTGCTCCCCAGGCCTAACTTGCCATGAGATGTCCTGTAAAATGTGTTTTTTGGCTTTTTGAAACGAGACATTCTCTAAATCGATAACCATCTTTCTCTCCCCACCTCTTGTCCTTTTACCATTGGCACCACTTTACAAACAAGCCGATTTGGCCGCAACTGCTCGACTTGCGTCAGGCAATTAGAGACTCCGCCTGAGCGTGGCCAGACGCAAAGTTTGACATGATTATATTGCTATTGGCCATTAGCACGATTATACAATAAAAAAGACAAATGTTTCAGAACAATTGTCCTTTAAGGGCGTAGCCAAACGCGTCAAGAAACGAACTTTTAAAAAGCATCCTCATAGCGGACAAGAAAAGGAGACCGGAATAACTCTCGGGCCTTGAGTGCGTCCACTTTTAAAACGGGCCTCCTTCGCATCCTTATTTGAATCAGTTTAAGTACGATCGATCTGCGAGATCGTGAAAAAGAAAGGGGAATCGACAAGGCCCTGTTGCTAGTGAATATTACGTTTTCTGAAATTGCCGCCCCTCACTTCTGCTACATCATATACAGTAACAAAAGCATCTTCGTCAATTTCTTGAATAATTTCTTTCATTTTACTTTCTTCCAAGCGGTTAATGACACAAGTGATTTCCCTAAATTTTTCTTTCGTATAGCTGCCGTACACTTCATTGTACGTTGCACTTCGGCCTAAGCGGTCACGTATCGTCTCCCCCATTAATTCAGGTTGAGTTGTAATAATCTTAAAGGTTTTAGAACCGCTTAAACCAACTTCAACGACGTGAATCACTTTAGAAGCAATAAAGTAAGCAATACCGGATAGAATGGCGCCTTGCAGACCAAATACGGTTGAAACAAAAATAAATACAAACAAATTTAAGAAAAGAATTAGGTCGCTTGTTCCAAACGGTAATTTTCGGGAAAGCAGCACAGCCAGCATATCAATTCCATCTAATGCTCCACCATTGCGCAACGCCAGTCCCATCCCAAAACCGAGGACAATACCACCAACAACGGTAACCAACAACGTATCCCCTTCAATAATCGTTGGAATATGGTGCATAAGACTGGTACTAACAGCTAAGGAAGCGATCCCGATAATCGAATAAATGGCAAAACTTTTACCAATTTGTTTATATCCTAACCAAATAAAAGGGATATTGATGAGTGCTATTAGAACTCCTAGCGGCAATCCGAATAACTGTGAACCTACGATACTAAGGCCAGTAACGCCCCCATCAGAAACGTTGTTCGGGATTAATACCGCTTCCAGTCCGTATGCGGCAATAAATCCACCAATCATGATGGCCATTCCCCGCAAAATCTGTTTTAGTTTTTTCGCCTTATGATTTTTCATCGTGCTCATATGAAACCTCTCTCCACTATTTTTTCTCCGCTTTCGATAAAATGACGTTTTCTGTCCTGTTTTATAAAAAGGGATAAACTTAAAAAACCTTTCATCAAAGTTATGATATTTTTTATATCAAACCAAGCAAAGAATTTAAAGCAATATGTACTTTTTGTTATAATTTTATTACGGCAAGGAACCAATGTCCTTAGCTATTTTAATCTAAAAAGAGGGATAAACTATGGCAAAAGTAGCAATTGTAACTGGTTCTGCAGGCGGCTTAGGTAAAGGGATTGCGGAAAGATTGTGTAAAGATGAATTTAGCGTTGTTCTCCATGATATTAATGAATCATTATTAAATGAAACCGTCTCAGAGTTCGGTAAAAAAGGGTATAACGTGATCGGCGTAAAAGGAGACGTGGCCAAACGAGAGGACCAATTCAATTTGGTAAAAGAAGCCGTAAATACATTTGGTCGTTTAGATGTGTTTGTAAACAACGCTGGTATTGATGCTGTATCTCCATTTTTAGAAATTACCGAAGATCAGCTCAACAAATTATTCAGCATTAATGTAAATGGTGTTGTTTTTGGCACTCAAGCAGCGGCTGAACAATTTATAAACCAAAAATCAAAAGGGAAAATTATTAATGCTTGTAGCATAGCTGGACATGAATCTTTTGAAATGCTTGGAACCTATTCTGCAACAAAGCATGCTGTTAAATCTTTTACTCATTCAGCTGCTAAGGAATTAGCCAAACATCAAATTACAGTTAATGCTTATTGTCCCGGCATAGCTAAAACAAAAATGTGGGATCGAATTGATGAAGAAATGGTTAAGTATAGCGACGATCTAAAACCAGGTGAAGCATTTGAACAATACTCCTCACAAATCGCCTTGAAGCGATACCAAACGCCGGAAGACGTAGCAAACTTAGTGTCTTTCCTTGCATCTGATGAAGCTGATTATATTACAGGCCAAGCAATCCTAACGGATGGCGGCCTGGTTTATAGGTAAGAACCCAAATGAAAGGCCTGCGGCTACGAGTCCCCAGGCCTTTCATTTTTTAAAGTCGCGCACCATTTTTTCCATAATCCATATGATAAAGCTTGCGATAACGTGCATTGGTTTTTATAAGCTGCTCATGTGTTCCATGCATCATGATCTTTCCTTCATCAAGAAAAAGGATGTGATCCATATTTTCAATTCCAATTAAATGATGGGTAATCATAATCACTGTTTTATCTTTTAATGTTGCAAACATAGTTGCCAATAAGTCTCTTTCTGTTGCCGGGTCAAGCCCTACTGTTGGTTCATCCAAAATGACGATTGGTGTTTTTTTCAATATAATCCGTGCCAAAGCGATTCGCTGCCTCTCACCGCCTGAAAACCGCTGTCCGGTTTCTTCCATTTGTGTGTTCATGCCATTTGGAAGCAATTCGATATAATGATCCAGCTTAACTTGCTCGATCACCTTTTGGATTTCCTTTTCGCCCGCACTTTGATTGCCAAGACGAATATTATTAGCAACAGTTGTGGCAAATAAATATGGTTTCTGATTCAAAAAACCAATTCCTGAAAAGATATCATCCCCATATTTTTCAGGGGAAATATGACCGATCTCCACCGTTCCAGCAGATGGTGTGATAACCCCTAATAAAAGCTGTAATAAGGTTGATTTTCCCGCACCACTCTTCCCCAAAAGGGCTATTTTTTTCCCAAAAGGGATCGAAAGGCTGATATCTTGAAGTGCTGGATTTTTCTCATCGGGATAATAATAGGTGACGTTTTTCAGTGTAATAGACGGCTGAACGGCTGTAAATGGCTGTGCGATTGTTTCCGGTTTCTTTTCCGCAAACTGTCTAACTTCCTCTATTCTCTGTATAGATTCTTGATAGGCAGGTGCTTTTTCAATCGCTTCCGATAGTGGAATCAGCCCCTCCAAAATAGGAAACACGACCAATGTAAACGCAGCTATATATGTTGGCATGATCTCCCCTTTAGCAGCTGCCGCTCCCGCCCATAAGCCAACGAACAGTAAAATGAATCCGGCTAATAATTGCAATTGAAAGGTACGAGATTGTTGCCAATACACGATCTCTTTTTCGATTTCACCGCTATCCATCGTTGTTTTCATAAATTTTTGGATGAACGCTGCCTTTCTTCCACTGACAATCCAATCATGTAGTCCGAATAACGCATCTGTTAATAATTGATAGGATTGCTTCCGTTTGGCCTTTAGCCTGACTTGTCTTTTCTTGAGCAAAAATAGTGATAGTAACGGATAAACAAATATGAAAAAACTAAGCAAAAACGCCATCCAACATGCAAACTTCCAATCAAATAAAGCCAATGCGCTGATGGAAAAGATACATATAAACAGTGCCGTTGCCGTCGGAAAAAGGGTGCGAATATAGACATCCTGCAAATGCTCAATATCATCTGCTAATGTACCCAATAAATCACCTGTTTGGAAACGGGAGCGGACTAAAAGAGCCTGTGGTTCCAGCATTTCGTATAACGCAACACGCATATCTCCCAATATTTTTAGGACAGCATGATGTCCAAGCAAGCGCTCTGCATATCTTGTCACAGCTTTTGATATTCCAAATGCTCTTACGCCAACAATCGGGATATAAAGCAACAAAATGGTTTCAGGGCGTTCTGATGCTCTTGTAATTAAATAGCCGGACGTAAACGTGAGGAGTGAGGAAGCTAAAACGGTTAAAATACCTAAAATGACCGTCGCGAGCATCACTCCTTTGTATTGCTTCAAATGGGGTATAATATAGGAATAAAAAAGCTTCAACCTTCAGCTCCTCCTTTATGCGCTTGTTGGAGCCGCAAGTATGCCCCATTCTGCTTCATTAACTCTTCATGCTTACCACTTTCCACAACCTGGCCATTTTCAATGACAAGAACCAAATCCATATCGTCCATCCAGTGCAATCTATGTGTGGCAAAAAAGACGAGTTTCTGTTCCATTAATGGCAACATCGCTTGCTTCAGTTCATACTCCGTCTCTATATCCAAATGGGCTGTCGGTTCATCGAATAACAAAATCGGCCGATTTTGCAAAAGCCCTCTTGCCAAAGCGATGCGCTGTTCCTCTCCCCCACTTACATTCCGCCCTCCTTGGCCGATTTTTTCATGAAGGCCATTGGGAAAACGAGCAAGTAATGGCGCTAATCCTGCCTTCTTTGCTGCTTGCTCAATTTTTTCAAGTGATGAATCTGGCGCATACCAGCTTATGTTTTCCGCAATCGTTCCAGTAAATATATAAGGGTGCTGCGGAATATACGTTAGTTGACTTTGCCAATCCTTATAAGAAAGATGCGGGAAGACCTGTTCTCCTATTTGGATGTTTCCCCTTGATGGCTTTGAAAATCCTGATAGCAGATCAATTAGAGTCGATTTCCCTGCACCGGACGCACCGACAATTCCAACCTTTGTAAATCCTTGAATGGTAAAACTTATCTCTTTCAGGCGAAACAATCCTTCTTCTGACTGTTTATGAATATCATTCATTTGTAAACTACTTGACTCTGTCCAGTTTGGTACAGCTCTCTCTTCCTGGAGACTGTCCAATGTTTCCATGGCGATGAGCCGGTGAATGGTATCTCCTGCTTCTTTCCCATCCATTGTGGCATGATAATCATTACCCAGTTCACGAACTGGCAGAAAGTACTCAGGGGCTAACATTAAAATCAAAAGGGCAGACCCTAATAAAAGATCGCCATGAATTAAGCGCAAACCTAGCTCTACCGCAACAATGGCAACAGAAAGACTTGCAAAAAAATCTAATGAAAAAGTAGATAAAAAAGAGACTCTTAATGTTCGGTTTGTCGCAATTCGATATTTATCGCTAACGGTTTTGATCGACTCTTGGTGAGCTTTGCTTTTCCCTAAATATGTCAACGTCGAAAGGCCGCGCAATGAATCAACAAAATGACGAGAAAGGAGTTGATAGGTTCCCCATTGCGCATCCATTTGTTTTTTGGCTGCCAGTCCGAGCAGTATTAAAAAAATAAGCATGATGGGCATCACAACAGCTAATAGGATGCCCGATTGTAGATCAATAACGGCTATATAAATCAACAAGCAAATCGGAATACAAACCATTGCAATCATTCTTGGGATAAACAAACGTAAATAAGTGCGAAATTGCGGAATTCCTTCCAAAGCTAGCGTGACTAGGTTGCCTGTCCCTTCCCTTCCGATCACCCTTGGCCCCATTTCAAAAAGCTTTTCCAACAAAACGTTTTGATAATGAGCAGCAGTTTTGTCTGCAAATTGGTAAGCCCATTTTTCTTTAATCCATTGTAAAAAATGCCGTAAAAAATAAGCAGCAAGAAAGACCGCAAAGGAAAAGAGGACTGCCTGCCAAGCAGTCCCTTTATACATTTTTACAATCGCGTCAGATAAAAAGTTGGCTTGCACAATCAAAACCATTGCTTGGATCACGGTAAGAAACCCAATCATAAAAATGAGGCGTTTACTTCCTTTATATTGAAGGAGATATTTATCCATCAGTATTCTAAATGCTCCTTATGAGAAACTCTTTTTCGGAATACATAATAGCTCCAAATTGTATAGCCCAAGACAATGGGAACCATCGTAGCTGCGACAATCGTCATTAACTTTAATGAATAATCACCTGATGCCGTACTATAGACGGTTAAATGATTGAGTGTGTCTGTCGAACTGATCATGACGTTTGGAAACAACGCAATAAAGAAAGAAGAGGTCAGCAGGATTAAGATCAACCCGGTTGCCGTAAAACTATAGCCTTCTTTTTTGTTTCGCAATAAAGGATATAGGAGTAGGTACAAAATAAGGACAAATCCATAAAGAGGATATAAAACCCACCCTTTTTCAGCAAATGCTTCCGTATAAATGGTTGTTAATATCATAAACAAAGCGACAACGAAACCTGTTGCCAAGTACATCTTTAAGCCAGCCCGCTTAGATTTTTCCCGCAAATGCCCAGTGGTTTTTAATGAGACAAACATTAAACCATGTAAATAGGACAGCATCACAAACACAAGGCCCCCAGCAATTGTATAAAGATTAACAATGTCGAAAAAGCTGGCGTGCATATTCATATCAGCATCAATTGGAAGGCCTTTAATTAAGCTTGCAAACATCACTCCCAATAAAAACGGTGGTAAAAAGCTGCCTAGAAAAATGGCCCAATTCCAGACTTTCGTCCACCGTTCTGATTGCACCTTCCCTCTAAATTCAAAACTAACGCCGCGGGCAATTAACGCGAGCAAAAGGACGACAAAAGGAAGGTAATAACCGCTGAATAATGTTGCATACCAATGGGGAAAAGCGGCGAACATGGCTCCACCTGCTGTAATTAACCAAACTTCATTAGCATCCCAAAAAGGACCAATACTATTAATCAGCATGCGCTTTTCCTTTTCATTTTCTGCTAAAAACTTTGTGCCCATGCCGACACCAAAATCAAACCCCTCTAAGAAAACAAAGCCTACAAATAAAACAGCAACAAGCAGAAACCAAAACTCACTCAGCTGCATGCTGTGCACCTCCTACATCAAATGGATCTGATGCTGTGACATCTTCTTTTGGTTTGGCATGAGGTCCTTGCTTAATGACACGAATAAATAAATAAACCATTACGATCGCTAAAATCGTATAGATGACGGAAAACGAAATGAGCGAGAATAAAATTTGCCCCGTCCCCACATTTGGCGATATTCCGTCTACCGTTTGCATCAAGCCATTAACCACCCATGGTTGACGGCCGATTTCTGACATAATCCAACCAAAGGAATTTCCTGCAAACGGTAAAAATATAGCTGGAATCAGCCATTTTAAATAACGCTTGCTCGTCACAATTCTCTTGCGCCATAATAACCACAAACCTGCAGCACTCAATAAAATCAGCAGCCCGCCTGTTCCTGCCATAATCCGGAAGCTCCAAAACACCGTCTTCACCGGCGGGATGTAGTTTCCTTCTCCATGTTTTTCGACCATCTGTTGCTGTATCGTATTCATTCCTTCTACTTTTCCCGCAAACTCATCATAAGCAAGATAACTTAATAGATACGGCAGTTCGAGTCGATGGGTACTCATTTGATTTTTTGTATCAATATTTGCGAAGAGCGTCCATGCCGCGGGATCTCCACTATCTTCCCAAAGCCCTTCAGCAGCAGCCATTTTCATCGGCTGGGCCTCCATTAAATATTGGGCTTGTGAATGCCCCGAAAACGCCAACCCTAAACCTGCTACCATCCCAACAATCAGCGACACTGTTAAAGAACGTTTAAATATTTCCAAGTCCTTTTTCTTAAGTAAATACCAAGCACTAACACCAGCAATAAAAAAGGCACCTGTAGCAAAACTGCCAAAAATGGTGTGGGGGAAAGCCACCAATAGCTTTGGATTTGTAATGACAGCCAAAAAGTCTGTCATCTCTGCCCGCCCATTCGCAATCGTGTAGCCAACTGGATTTTGCATGAAGGAATTGGCTGCCAAAATCCAGAATGCAGACAAAATGGTGCCAATTGAGACGAGCCAAATACAAGCTAAATGTAATTTTTTAGGTAATCGATCCCAACCGAATATCCACAATCCAATAAATGTAGACTCTAAGAAAAAGGCAAGCAATGCTTCAATGGCAAGGGGAGCGCCAAAAACATCTCCAACAAAACGGGAGTAGCTTGACCAGTTCATTCCAAATTGAAATTCTTGAATAATCCCTGTCACAACGCCAACTGCAAAGTTAATAAGAAAAAAGACACTCCAAAACTTTGTCATTTTCAAATAAACGTCTTTTTTCTTTATCACATACAATGTTTGCATAATCGCGATAATAAAAACTAACCCGATCGATAGCGGAACAAAGATAAAATGAAATAATGTTGTTGAAGCAAATTGCAGCCTTGCGAGAATAACCTCTTCCATTTTTGATTCCTCCTAAGTAAAAAAGCGAACAAACCATAGCAAAAAAATCCCCCCTACGGTTTGTGAAATATTGAACAATACGTGGTAAACGCTGCTGTTTTCATCATTCCTCCTTCATCCATCATTCGTCCATAAGAAATTTGTGAATAAGTGAGCATATCATACTATTATCATACTACAAAATGAACACCTAACTTGTTACAAAATCAGGAATGAAATATGATTTTTTTAGTTTTTATTACTATTTTTTATTTAGGAAAGCATGCTGCATTTATCTGCTTATTCCACTTTTTTTTCACTTATAGTAAGATAACTATGAAAGTTGAGGAGGAGTTTCCATGGTGACAATCGGAATTGACTTAGGAACAACCAATAGTTTAGTAGCCTACTGGGATAACGATCAGCCTCGCCTTATTCCTAATGTTTTAGGAGAATACCTTACTCCTTCTGTAGTAAGTGTAGATGAAAATGGCGAGGTATTAATTGGGCAAATTGCAAAGGAACGCCTCTTAACCCACCCGCATTTAACTGCTTCGATCTTTAAGCGGTTCATGGGTACAGATAAAACGTATACGTTAGGCGCCCACACTTTCACCCCTGAAGAGCTTTCATCGTTTATCATCCGAGTATTAAAAGCAGATGCGGAATCCTATTTCCAGAAGGAAATTACAAATGCCGTGATCAGTGTCCCTGCTTATTTCAATGATGCCCAAAGAAAAGCAACCAAACGAGCGGCTGAACTTGCCGGGCTTACAGTGGAGCGGCTTATCAGTGAACCGACAGCTGCTGCACTTGCTTACGGACTAAACCAAGAAAAACCGGAAACGAAATTTTTGGTGTTTGATCTAGGCGGTGGAACATTTGACGTATCCATTCTTGAATTATTCGAAGGAATTATTGAAGTCAAATCCATTGCCGGTGATAACTATCTTGGCGGCGAGGACTTTACCAATCTATTAATCACGTATTTTGTCGATACCCATCAATTAGATAAAAGCACGCTAGATGCAAAAACGATGTCGTTTCTCTATACACAAGCGGAACGATGCAAACTCGCCCTTTGCGAGTCATCCTCCAGTTCGATGAGCGTTACTATTGATGGCAAGATATATGAAACGACGCTTCGCAAGGAAGACTTTGAAAAACTTTCGAATCAACTGCTCTTGCGGCTGCGCTACCCGATTGAACGGGCATTGCGTGACGCGGATTTATTACCAGGCGACATGGACGCAGTCATCTTAATTGGAGGCGCCACACGCATGCCGCTTATTAAATCAGTCGTCTCCAAAATGTTTGGCCGGATGCCCTATACACATATACACCCTGATCAAACCGTTGCTTTAGGAACCGCTATTCAAGTTGCTTTAAAAGAAAGAGATAAAACGTTGGAAGAAGTGATTTTAACGGATGTATGCCCATATACCCTTGGAACACACGTCGTTGAAGACTTGGGAAATGGCAAAACAGAAAGTGGCTATTTCTTTCCGATTATTGAACGAAATACACCAATCCCGGTTAGCCGGGTAGAACAACTGTATACGGTCCAAGACAATCAAAAAGTGCTTAACGTCGAGGTTTATCAAGGGGAAAGCAGGAAAGTCGCCAATAACATCAAACTGGGAGAACTCTCTATCCAAGTGCCTCCAGCTCCCGCCGGGACACAAGCCATTGATGTTCGTTATACATACGATATCAACGGCATTCTTGAGGTTGAAGTAGTAAGTAAAGCGACTGGAGCGAAAAAAAGAGTCGTCATTGAGCAAAATGCTGGAGACCTTTCTAAGGAAGAGATTGAAGCCAGATTAAAGGAACTAAAAAATATTAAAATTCATCCGAGAGATCGGACGGAAAATAGGTTGCTGCTCGCTAAAGGAGAACGGCTTTATGAAGAAATGCTTGGAGAGGAACGAGATAAAGTAGCCTACTTTTTACGGGAATTTGAACGGGTCTTGCTGACTCAAAATGAAAAAGAAATCAAAAAAGCAGCAAAAGTATTCAATGAGCAGTTGGAAACGATTGAAAGGTGGATGTACTCTCGATGACCGCTTGGGAAACGTTAGAAATTGAACCAACGGATAATCTAACAGCTATTAAAAAAGCCTATGCGAAAGGGTTAAAAAAACATCACCCGGAAGAAGATCCCGAAGGCTATCAGCAGCTTAGGGAAGCCTATGATTTTGCCATGAGACAGGCTAAGCAAGGGATTGTACATACACCGATAAAGACGGCTGAACCTTTACAAGACTGGGTATTGGATGAGAAGGCAGTGATTCCAGAACACCCAGTAGACGAATTTATCAAAAAGGTTCAGAACCTCTATGATGATTTTTTCGCACGTCTTGATATTCGCAACTGGGAAACCTTACTACAGGCAGACATTATTTGGAACGTTCAACATTCCGAGCAACTCCAAGATGAGTTAATTGATTTTTTACAGGAACATCCTTATTTACGTTCCTCCGTTTGGCAGCTTCTTGAACAAACATTCCATTGGACAGAACAAAAGGAACAATTGCAAGAACGTTATGGGGAAGAAACGACATCCTTTTTGATCGAAAATATAGCCCATTATCAACAATTAGGCTATGATTGTTTCCAAAAAGAAGTCGATATGGATTATGAGCTCTACCTTCAATTACGGGCGGAAGCACAAGCTTATTTACGTAATGATCAATTAGAAGCCGCCAAAGCAGCAATTGACCAAGCCTGCCAACTGTTTGCCCGTGACCCTGACTTATGGCATTTAAAAGGGGTTTACTATTTACGAAAAAACGATTACCGAGCTGCTTTGCAAATGTTCCAGGAGAAGCTGGCATTATCTCCAGGAGACCCAGATGGACTGCTTTATAGCGCTCAGCTGCATTTTCACTTCAAAGACTTTCAAAAAGTCATTGCGGACTGTGATCAACTTCTTGCCTACCACGATCATCACGTTGAGGGATTATTTTTAAAGATTAAAGGCCATTTAGAATTAAACGATGAAGTAACAGCCCATCAGTGGATTGAGAAGGCGATTGAATTACATCCTGATCGGCCGGAATTTCTTCCCTATAGATCAAGAGTGCTCAATGAAAAAACAAGAAATGAACAAATTGAACTCCCAGAACCAACGTCTAAAAATAAAAGACGATTGAATAATATGCTCTTTTATTTATTTATGGTTCTACGGAGAGCATGGATATACGTATTCGTTTTTCTTATTATGCTTATTCCGCCCATCCCTTTTCACTATACTGCGCTTTTTCTGATCCCAATCCTTTGGGAATTTGGGAGAGTGTTACTGGTATTCCTTAAGCCTGCAGGGATGTTCACAAAAATAAAGAAAAAACGGCAAGCTCTTTATTTCCGATGTCTTTCAGCGGCTTGCATCGAAAGTGATTTTCTTAATCATTATTTTACTGTATACGATTTTGCCTATTTTAGAGATCGCCTAATCGGAAAAAAGTTTTTGCAAAAGGTGTTAGAAAAATGGGAGATTTCCAGTGCAGCCGAGTTAAAACAAAAGATTCAATGGTTGATGGACGTTGGGACCCGCCGGGAATTCGATCACTATCTCGATCAGCTAATGCCTTTATCAGAAGAAGCCAGGATCCGATTCGTCCAATCCTTAGCGAAGGATGATCCCGATTATCCGAAGTTCTTTATAGCGAATCGGGGAATTCATACTTTAACAGAAGCAGGAGTTGCAGCAGTAGACTGGGCTTGGAGTATTTACCTATGTCGCGTCGGCAGACGACTAGGCTGGTTATCAAAAACAGAAGCAAATGAGATGATGTTAAAGGCAGCCCAAGAATCGCAAAAGGTATATTTAAATTGGAATGAATATTTCACTGCCTTTCATTTGGCCAGTTATTTCAACGCCAATGATAGTGAACATGATAGATATGCGAAACATGGCCTTTCCATCATATTTACATTACTAATCAAAGGAAATTCTCCGTTATTAAAGCTCGACTGGAAGAATGACGAGCTTGTCAATAAATAAAAAATAAAGAAACATGCAAGCGTCTCGCTCTTGATGTCACAGACCGTGCAAACCTCGCATGAATCGATGTTTTATTCCTATCTTCCCCGTCTATCAGTTGAGTGCAGTGATTAACTTTGTCAACACAATTAAGCCTGTCAACAACGTTGACAGGCTCACTCAACTATTGAAATAGTAGAAGGTGTCTCCTTCTACTTCCCCGTTAATTCCGGCAAGAAACTTGTACCAAATTCTGGCGTCTGTACGCCTGTAAAATCACTCAGTGTCGCCGCAATATCCGCCATCGTGTCTCGAACACCTAAACATACTGGCCGAACATGTTTGCCATATGCCAGTATAGGGGTGTGCTCCCTCGTATGTTGGGAGTGGCCGCAAGTCGGGTCATTTCCATGGTCGGCTGTAACGATGAGTATGTCGTGTTCTCCCAGTGTCGGCAAAAACTCAGCCAAAAAATGATCGACCGTTTCAAGCACTTCTTTATACCAAGACGGATCTTCTTTATGACCGGCCAAGTCAGTTTCTTGGACATTCACGAGGAAAACAGCATCTTCTTCCGCTTCATTATACATTTTTTTGTATATTGAAAGCAATTCAGGCGTATGGACGACAGGGTTGGCAAAGCCTTGCGCCTGAATGACATCAGCTGTTTTGCCAATTCGATAAACTGGCTTTCCTGCTTGTTCGGCCAAATAGGCAAATTGCTTTTCAAATGTAACACCATAGCCTAAATGGAGCACTTGATACCCTTCGCCGTACACCCCTGTTTTAGGCGCATTAATGCCCCACTGGCCTGGTTTTCCTTCTTCCGCCGCTGCTACAATATCTGTTAGCGACACAGACTCATTTCCAAATACAATCACACGGCTTGTATCAACATGTTTTCTGACTACGGCAGCCATCTTTGTTGCCGCTTCAAAGGAGATTTGGGTCAAATCAGCTGTCATATTGATGATATTGCCGAGCGCTGATTCTAAATTGTCTCCTACGACAACAGCGCCGTCAACTAGCAAAATGGGCTTGCCTTCAATTAGTTCTTCTACCTGGTACCCATTTGCCGTTAAACCGTCGGCGATTTGCTGTCCAACTTCTTTCATGAGGCGCTTAGCTGGTTTTCCTGGCTTCGACCCCATTAGTTCTTGGTGGCCCATAAATGTATCGGCTCCGTGATGGGCAAGTTTGCTTTTGCCATAAGCGGCAATGGCTTCGCCTTCATTTTTGACAATTTTTCCCAATCCCATTTTCATGAGCGTAGGCACCTTTAGTCCGACGGTTTCCTGTAGATGGGCGTATGTGGAGGCGTGGATGTCTTCTGGTTTGGTTTCACGGCAATCTGCCATTGCGCCAACACCAAAGCCATCCAACACGAGCAACGTTGCTTTTCCCATATAGCTACATCCCCCTTTTTTGCTGATGAACAATAACTGGCTTGCCGTTTGCCACACCTCTGACAAAGGCAACGTGGGAACGAGTCACAAATACTTGCGATCGGTAGGCGTACACAACCGTATCACCTGTCTGCATTCCCTGTTCACGTTTTAATGCCCCATAATAATCAATATTGCCAGGTGAAACGAGATCAACTTCCGCTTTATTGAAAATCGTCCTAGGTGAATCACCGTAAAACGCATAAGCCATATTTGAGCGTGGGTAAAATCCCCCTGCAATCGTATAAGCATGAGTGTGGTCCTGGTGTGAAATTTCAGAGACGTAGACCATAGCCGGCAGCTCCGCTAAATCCTCGCGGTAGGCATGCAAAGGCGTTGTGCCAGTTAGGGCATGGCCTGGCTCTGCGTGTGTCGCGCCAAGTTGTTTAAGCATCGGGATCGTATTCACACTCGTCGCGCTTGGCGTATTGACATGCTTCACTTCCACTCCAGCTTGTTGGAGAAGACGGACGGCTTTGACAATCGTTTGCGCATTGCTTGCGTAATGGTAGCTATTGTCTCCAGGGGTATACGCTAAAACGGGAAAACTTGTCACGCCGATTAAGCGAATTCCTGTTAGTGCCGTTAGCTCTTGGATTGCTTCCGGCAATTCTTCCAATAAAAAGCCACCATATTGGCCTGGAAAGACAAAATCTCCTTTGCTTACAACACGGATAATGACATCTTGTACCACTCCAGCTTGTACAGCTGCTTGATTTAATTGTTTAGCCCGTTCAAGTGAGAAGAGCGTGACGACTTCCGGTTTCATTTCTGTTAATACAAATGGCCATTGGTTTTTGCCAGGTTGGACCAAATGCCCTAAGTTGCCGATCGCACAGCCGCCGTCCTTTAGTTGAATCGCTTCATCGATATCGACAGCAACGGCTTTGTGAATGCCGCTCTTTTCAATGTGTTTGCCGACAAAGCCACTTCTACCGATCTGCTTCGTCATGTAATATAACGTCATGCCATGTTCTTCCGCTGTCTTCGCAAGAATGGCGGCATTTCGTTCAAGCGCATCGAGATCGATTAAATGGGTGTTAGGCGCAAGAGCTCCGCTTTGATGAAGGCAGACGGCCGCTTCCACCAACTTCGGGTTACGCTTAGCGATCATGCTAGTAAACATCTCTTGCATTCATCCTTTCTGTGCTTCTTTCACAGCCAAGTGTAAGATGCGCAGAACAGTGCTTGCACTTGATTTCATTGGGTTAACACGCAGGCCATGCTTTTCTAACTTTGGATCTGCTTCCCTAAAGCTGCCAGACGGACGGTACACCATTGGCGCTAATTCATACCGAGACTCCGCGCCGACTGGATAGGTGGCTGCACCAAGACGAGCCGCGCTGGCAATGACTTGGCCTGCAATCGGTTCAGCAAGCTCAATCATCACGTTTTTAGACTGGGCATTGACCATGTAAACATCTTCAACTCCAGGCAAAGCACCATTTTTAATACGTTGGTAAAGTTCTTCGACTTGTTCATTTTGCGTCGCCAACATAACTGGCGCTAGCGTCAAGCTCCGTAAAAGCTCATGAGCTTCATGGCCTTGTACTTGGCCCCCTCCTGAATAATTGCGGGCATGGAGGCGTTCAATCGCTGCTGCTTTTCCAACAATCACGCCAATCCCTTCTGGCCCAAGCAATTTAAAACCAGAAAAAGTCGAATAATCCGCGCCATATTCACAGCCGATTTTTGGCATCTTTAAAGCGCAATAGTTGTCATCGACTACGACTGGCAAATCAGGGCGTATCGTTTTCGCAGCTTCAATAACTTCTCCAAGCTGATACGTATCATGAGGAGCCTGGCGTGCATGCTGGACGTAAACGAGCTTTGCTTCTGTAGCTGCCACGGCGCTCCTAAAAGCAGAAAGATCATTGTAGTCAACCGCTTCTTGCTTCAATCCAAGCTGCCTAAATGTTTCTTTTGTCGTCATATACATGGGCGCTGTATGAACAAGGCATGTATCGCCTGCTGCCACTAATTCTGCTAAAATGAGGCGAATCGCCCCTGTACCGCTACCACGGACAAGCGCACAAGCTTCGCTGTCAAATACTCGGGCTAACACACGCTCTGCTTTAGCTGTTGTTTGCGGGCGCCCAAAATCAGGATGCAGCCCGACATCACCAAGTTGATAAAATTCGTTGTCGGTAAACTCTTTTGTTATTTCATCGACTATTTTAAATTGAAGAGACTGCGCTTCTTCCATTGATCGATTTTTTAGCAGTGCTTCGCTGTATTTCATGATGTCCCTTCCCTCTTTGAAAACGCGTTTGCTGGGTTTTCAATCAAAAGTTTTCGTATTTCTTGCTGCGACAGCCCAGACGCTTCCATTCTCGGTTGAAACTCCCGTAGCGTGTAATCAAAGCCTTGCCCGCCAGCAGCAAAAAGGTGGGAATTTCTTGTGATATCAGTGGATAACATGATTTTGTCCCCATAGCCTGCTTCGATAAAGCGCAACAGCGAAGTGAGACGTTCCTGGTCAGAACGGTAATTTTCTTTGCCAATCGTATCCATAGCGACGTAACAGCCAGCTGTTAGGACTTCAAGCACCACTTCATCGTTTTCATTTAGATCCTGGTGCCCGATGATCACTTGGTCGAGCGGCAACCCTTCCTTAGCGAACAACTCGACTTGCTCAAGCGCCATTGTCCCCAATGTGGTGTGCGTCGCCAACGGTAATCCGCTCTCCTTCGCTGCAATGATTGCCCCATGAAACAGCTCTGTCTCCACCGGTTTGAATTCATTTAAACTGCTGCCGATTTCGCCAATAACACCGGGCTTGCTTGCAGAACCATCAATGCCTTCCTCAATCTCTTGCAACATAAACGCTGCAAATTGCTCCCGGTTCCACGAAAGGGCCTCCGACGGAATAAACGGGTCTTTGTAACAGCCTGTACTGGCCACAATATGCATATCGAGCTCTTCAGATAAACGTCGCATAAATTGGATGTTCCGCCCCATGCCGACATTGGTCATTTCAATAAAGGCTTTTCCGCCGGCTTTAATAAAACGGGCAACGTCTTCTTTTACACGGTCGTAATTGGTTAATGCTGTGTCATTTGACTTTTTAATAGGGCTTAAATCAATATGGACGTGCTCATGGCAAGCACATATGCCAAGTTCTTCGGGCTTAATCGGTCCCCTCACCGTTTCAATCATCGTTTTTCCTCTCCTCTATGCTGGTGGCGTGAAAATCCCTAGTAAGGCTAAGATGTTGCCAATAATTCCAACAGCTATCGCGCCAACAGGGCCTACTGCCATCCGTACAATTGGGCGGCCTCCGGCTTCGTTTAGTAAATAAAATCCGGCGATGGCAAAGAAGCCAAATCCAGGGACAATCGCATTTGCCGCATTGGCGCCGCCGATGAGCAATGCCACTTCAAGAACGCGCGTCATCGCGGTACGAATATTTTCCCCAGAAGCACGCACGCCTGGATAACGGTCAAGAAACTTCGCTAACTTTGATAACATCAGGACTTCAAGCAAGATCACAATCGCACCAATCGCCGCGGCAATAAACGGGTTTGGCGAAAAGATACCAACAGCAAAAACGAGTGTAAACCCGGCTGGGCCATACACGCCTGTAGCAATAGCGGTGCTGGCAATGAGTGGCACAAACCCAAGTGCTTTCGCTAGTGCGGCAATGCCTCCCTCATTAATCCGGCCATCTGCAAGCAAATTTAGTGTGATCGGATCTCCAGATACAATTAACAAGTTTGCAGCTGCAGCAAGCAACGCACCTGATGCCATCAGCACGACCGCAAACTTTTTAATCCGATTCACCCGGTCGACAAACAATGTCGCCATTTGTCCCATGCTCGTGTCTTCAGACTTTTCCTGCATCGCAAACGCCATTAAAAACACCATTCCTACAACGAGGGCAATCCCTTCCGGACTAAGGGTCACGGATGAACCGCCAATTTCAATAAGGCCGTTTTCATTGACAAATACAATCAGCTGTCGGGCAAGCGCTGCCACCAAAAACGTGACAACCCCTTTCTTGACAGAGAACTGCAAAGCAACAGCAATCGCTGGAAAGACCATAAACGCAACAACAACCGGTTCGCCAACCAAATTGAAGCCATCTACAAAGTTCAGCGGCAAGCGAGCAAACAAATCAACAACGACTTGAAGCCCATAATAGATGCCTGCTCCATAAAGTCCCCCTAACACACCTGCTGCCATTGTGGAAAATTTGCCTCTTGCGATCGACAGACCAATGATATCCGTTCCTAGCAAGATGCTATGAATCAAAATAATGCTACCAGCAATGGATATAGGAATGCCGTAGCCAATGACGAGCCCGAAGCTCATTGCAAATGCGGTTACTCCTAATTCTTTCCGTGACATTCGCCCTTCCAAGTTCTCTGGTACAATCGGGCGCAACCCATCATTAAAAACGGCGATTCCTAAATTGGCCATCACTGCGCTTAGCGCACCGATCGCAATGAGCAAAATTACATCTACCATGGTATCCCTCCGTTAGCTCCTTATATTAAGCTTTTAACGCATCGAGTAAATATTCGACCGCTTTTTCTTTATGATCGCCGGTGAAGCCAAACGCTTTGCCGCCTTCCTGCACGGCTTGTTCGACTTTTTCTTTCACAGGTGGTTTTCCAGGCATCGAAATGGTGTGGCAGCTTGCCTTGCCGAGCAACGAAATCGCCATAGCCAAAGCGCCGCCGCCACCAGTATGGCATGCGCCAAAATAGTAATCTGCTTGGCCTTGTTTGAGCAGCATCGCTGCTTCTAAATCAGACTTGATAACGGTTTCAATATCGGGATTCTTCTCTTTAATTAATTTTTCTATTTCCTTCTTTTCTACTTGGCCGCCAATAACAATTTTCATCGAAAACACTCCTTTAGTTTTTGGTTCATTTTCTCACCATACTACTTTACTTATGAAACGGACGAAAATGTGCTGACAAAATGCATATAGAGAAACTGCTGTTCTTCTTTAGGGAGCGGTTCGCCAACAAGGGATTCGATTTTTTCCACAGCCTCCTTAGCAGCAGGCAAGTGTGGGGAAGCAAGGACTTCCTCCATGACCGCATCCCCTGGACCAGTCAATGCTTCATTCTGTTCAATTCTTGTCAACGCCATTGCCAAATGGGTCACTAACATCGCATAATTCTCATGCAAGTCGTCAGGAACTTGCTCTTCCACTACTTGGGTAGTGACACGGTATGCTTTGTCCGTGATCGTCCCTGCTTCTTTTAAAATTTGCAAACGCGTATGCAATTCCATCTTCAACCCTCCTTAATTTAATGTACATTTTTTTGTATATTGAATGTGAAGGAAAGTTCCTAATAAGAAGGAATGATCTTCCCTTCAACGACTTGCTTCTGGATCGTTAACAGTTCTTGTTTGTCTATTAATCCTAGCAAATAAGAAATTGTTTGTTTATCTCCATGGGCGACAAGCGCCGTTTCACTAATCTCCTGCGAGTTTCTTACTGCAAGAGAAGAGGTAAGGTCTTTTGCATAAAGGGTCGGGCGCTGCACTTCATCTGCATTCCACACGGTCGCATCGATCACTCCAGCTTCTAAGCTTTGCAGCAAGTGCATGTACGTCGTATCTACAAATGTTACCTTTTTTCCTTGTGCTTCCGCTTCGGCTAACGTTCTTTGGTCAGCCGATTTTGAATCAATGCCAATTCTCATGCCATCTTCAATCTCGGTCTTGTCGCTGTCAGCAAAATAGATTTTATGCTTGCTGACGTAAGATTGGGCGCCTAGCCTTTTTTCGATCGTGATGTTTGCCTTTTCTACGGCATTTTTGGCAGCCATAAACGAAACAACGGCAAAATCATAGCGTCCTTCTTTGACCCCTTCAAGGCGCGGGTTGCTTCCTCTCATGAAGGCAAGGTTTAAACGAATACCCATGTTATGGAAAACAGTCGTCAGGGCAGTCGCCAAGCCTTCATATTTTTTCGAGTACGGCAACGGCATAACCGCAGTAATCGTATTGACACCGGCAAACTCCAATAATTTTGAGACATCTTTCTGTAACAGGAATGTGCCCAAATGACCACGGGACAGAAGCTCAATCGCGTTCGCTTCTTCAAGCATTTTTAAAGAACTCTGTATAGTGCCTCGCCCTACATTTAGCTCTTGTGCTAAAGATTCGACTTTCGGAATCCGTTGCCCTTTCTCTATCGTGAGTAACAGAGAAGCAACTTTAAGCAATGTTTTTCCTTTTTTTGACAGAAGCGCTTCGTTCATGTTCACCTCCACCAAACCAATATACTGTTTTTTGTATAATGAAACATTATCATAGAAAGCGCTTTTACACAAGTGTTTTTGTGAAGATTTCTAACGCACATTTTCCCAGTTGCCGTTTCCCTTATTACAATCCCGTCACATCGCGATTTCAAGTTTTGTAACACTCTTCAAAAATTGCCGCAAACTACAAGCAAATGACTGCACTGTCCTATAGCCCTATGTAAGTTTTGCTCACAAGGTTTTTCGAAAACAGAGGATGTGTATACTAGCATTGTAGAGCCACACCTGGAAGTTGATACAGAAAGGGGTTGCTTTGATGGACAGGCGAATTAAATGGATCGACGCTGCAAAAGGGCTTGGTATTGTTCTAGTTGTTATGAGCCACGCGCCCATCGACGAAACACTTAAAGCCTTTTTGTTTGCCTTTCATATGCCTTTGTTTTTTTATTTGTCTGGGGCCGTATTTCGTCCTCAGTCCATGAGTATTTGGGCCTTTATCAAGAAAAAAGCACGAAGCCTATTGTTGCCATACTTCGTTTTTTCAGCGGTCTCCTATCTCATTTGGTACAGCATGACAAGACATTTTCCTTTCACTGCCGGTGAAGACGTCAATCCGATTAACCCGTTTATCGGCATCTTTTTATCGACACCTGGAAATTATCAACTTACGTACAACCCGGCCATTTGGTTTCTCACTTGCCTATTTGTTGTCGAATTGCTCTTTTTTCTCTACTATCGTCTGTCAAAAGGGAGATTCATTGCCACGTTTCTCGTTGTTGCCGCTATCGCAGGTTATGGGTCGACAATGCTTTCTTTTGCACTGCCTTGGAATGTATTCGTCGCTTTAACGGCAGTTGTGTTTTATGGCCTAGGCCATTTGACAAAACATTTATGGAAAACGCTGCCATGGTCAAGCGTGCTGCCTATTGCGATACCCTTATTTTTATTGGTATTTTTCATTCAATCGCTCAATACAGAGCGTGTTGACATGCGGGCAAATGTGCTTGGCGAATTCGGCTACTTTTATTTAGCTGCGATAGCAGGCATCGCCGCCTTTCTTGTGCTCATTCCTAAGCTGCAGCACCCGAAGACGTTATTATTTCTCGGCCAAAACTCGATTGTGATTTTGCTTGTACACTTGCCGATGCTAAACTTTGTCCGCGCTGCCCTTTACTATGGGTTCCAAGTTGACTTAAGCACGGCTAACAGTTTGCCTTGGACGTTGTTTTTCACAGGCGTTACGATTGTGCTTGTCATCCCATTTATCTATTTGTTACAAAAATATCCATGGCTGCTTGGAAAAGCACCATTGAAAAAGCAGGGACGATTGCAGGAGCAACATGCCTTACAAGGAAACGCTGTGCCTCGCTAACAGGGCACAGCGTTTCAGACTGTAGACAAACGCTCGTTATTTCACATACGTCGTCGTATGACTTGGTCATATAGCATACAAAATTTTTTATAATGTTAGCGGTACCCTTTGTATAAAGGGTTCTTTTGCATTTTCTCGTTTTTTATTCTTTAAAATACCTTTCTATGGGTATTAATAGGAAAGGCGTTTCCTCTCTTAATAATACAACCTTCCAATTCTGAATACCAACAATCTTTTTGTAGACAAATCATTGATCAGCGTAATCGAATATTTCTCTAACGATTTTAGCTTCATCAGCATTTTGGACTAGCTTTTTATCGTTCACAACTTAACCAAACATTGGCGACCATTCCATTTCTTTAACTCTTTGTGTCATTCCCAATTTACACAATCCAATTTGATCTCTTTCTGAGCTTAGCTCTGTATAAAACATTTTTTCATGGTGTATATCAATGTTTTCCTAACTCTACCCAAAATAATTGGATTGGTCATCAAAAAACGTAATCGGTTACTAATAAAACAAGAAGAATAATTGCCTTTTCCATTAAAAAATATTCAGAAAAAGAAAATGAAATACTATAAATCAGACTGTAGATAAACGCTCTGCATACATCGTCGTTCATCTCGGCAACACGCCCATGAAACCTTGTTACACTCGTATTTTACCTCAATTTTACTTTTCTTTTACAAGCGTTCCCTATCAGTCTGTGTAAGGTTATAGACTTTGTCAACAACCTCTATTAAATTAGATTTATTTTTCAGATTAAATAAATATATTGACATTTAAGCGCTTTCAATATAACATTATTTACGTAACCGGTTACTATAAATTAGAATACTTATTCAGGAGGTAATGTATATGAAAGACAAAGTGAAATGGAGCGGCGTATTTCCGGCAGTCCTTATCCCATTTAAAGACGATTATTCTATTGATGAAGATGGATTTCGTGAATTAGTTCGTTGGGTGGCAAGCCATGAAGGCGTCAATGGTATCGTTGTAAATGGACATACTGGAGAAATTATGACACTGCTTCCTGAAGAACGTGCGGAGGCTGTGCGAATTGCTGCTGATGAATTAAAAGGTCGTATACCCGTAATTTCCGGAGTATCTGCTGAGGGCACAATCGAAGCTATTCAACATGCTCAAGCTGTTGAAAGAGCAGGAGGAAATGGAATTCTTCTTATGCCTCCACATTCATGGTTAAGATTTGGTATGCAACCGGAATCACCAGTTCAGTTTTTTAAAGACGTTGCCGAAGCGATTAACATTTCTATCGTTGTTCACCAATATCCAACCTGGACAAAAACCTCCTACACAACTAGTCAGTTATTAGAAATGGCTGAGATTCCAAATGTTGTTTCAATTAAAGTTGGTCAAAGAGATATGGCGCAATATGAAGTAGATGTTAGAGAGTTGAAGAAGCATGCTCCGGATGTTTCACTTTTAACTTGTCATGATGAATATCTACTCCCTACATTAATTCAAGGTATTGATGGCGCACTTGTTGGTTTTGGTTGTTTTGTACCGGATTTAATCGCAGAATTAGTGAAATGTGTTAAAAATCAGGATTTAGTTGCTGCTAATGCTGTCTATGACCGTATCTTTGAATTAAAACATGCTGTATATAAAATGGATGAGCCTTCTTCTACTTCCCATTTACGTATGAAGGAAGCTATGTATCAACGTGGATTAATTAGCAGTTCTCTGGCTAGACGTCCAGTTTTACCTTTAACAGAAAAAGAAAAAGAGGAAATTCGTCAAGGGTTACTAAAAGTAGGTTTGATTGAGAGAGAAATAAACGCATAGTTAGATGATTTAATAAGAAAAAACATGCTCCAGATGTTCAAAATGAACGAGCCTTTCTGTTACGCATAAAAGAAGCAATGTGCCCGTGAGGATGAATTAGCAGTATACTAAATTTAAGGATTTATTTTTGATAAAAAAGAAACTTTAAGCAACATCCTGCTCTGAAAATTGTTACTGACTTTTTCTTGCCGGCACTCTCATATTTGTTAGTGTACGTCCTACCCAGGAACATAAATGCTTAACAAATGGGAATAATGGAATAAAATATTCTTAAAGGAACAGTTAGGCTTAAATTGATCTCTTTGTGTAGGACCCGGCAAGGGAAAGGATTACTTTCTCAAAGCCTTTTTCAAGATTGAAAGTTTTCATAGTGCTGTTTAACTAATTTTCGACCTGTTCTTGTATCATAAATCTGTCAATCGGGAGATACAATTCATAAGCTTATTCTTCTTTGACCCGTGATGTTTATAGAGTTTCGCCGCTGGGATCCACAATTTACAAGATAAATGTTAGACACCGTTAACTTTTTAAGTTGGTTTTTCCTACTTGACATTAAAGCAGTCAATTTTAAGCAATAACCCTTAAGATTATGCAACAGTCTAATGGCAAATGGTAACATAAAGCTTCCAACATAAACTTTTTAAATAATCGGAAATCGATTTACACCTTTTTTGTCATTAGTTGGTATCCTAATGCCCGTTGATTAGCCAAAATAACGCTCAGGACAACCCTATTTCATTTCATTTAGTAACTTGTGCGAAGCGAAAGGAATGGTATGCTATGAATAAAAGTAGTGTTGCTACAGAAAAGATATCTGCGCAAATCAATGTAAAGAAGCTTCCTTTTAAAGAATTAATCAAGCGTATCGGCCCCGGAATTATTTTAACCGGTGTAGTAATCGGCCCAGGCGCCATTACTACGGCTTCCATGTTAGGAGCACAGTATGGTTATTCTTTACTCTGGATACTCATTCCCATTATCTTTATGGGGATCTCATTCTTATTAACTACTTACCGTATTACCCTTTTAACTGGTATGCCGTCAATTCATGCAATACGACATTTTTATGGTTCTTTTGCTGCAAAAATTGTGGGTATAGCAACCTTTCTTTCATGTGTGTTCTTTACAATAGGAAATATATCAGGGACAGGTGCTGGGGTAAATTTAATTTTTGGAATTGATTGGAAGATAGGCGTAGTATTGATGCTTTGTGTATTGGTGTATTGTTACTTTTCAAAAGGTGTCTATTCAAAGGTCGAAAAAGTATCAATGATTTGTATTTTAGGACTAATCCTTGCTTTTTATGCAACATTATTTACCACAGGTGGACCTGATGTAAGCAGCGTTGCTACAGGTTTTACAGATTGGTATTTTCCAGCTGGAAGCATGGTAATGGCATTAGGGTTTATTAGTACTAATGCTTCTATTAATACAGGACTCTACGGAACTTATTTAAGTGGCGAAAAAAAATGGAAAAAAGAAGATCTTTTCAATGGAGCGATGCTTACTGATTCGATCGCACATATTCTTGGTGTAATTCTTGTTAGTGGAGCAATTGTCCTTGTAGGTGCGATTGTCTTAAACCCACAACAAGTTTCTATTAATTCACCTGCTCAATTGGCCGATATGCTAGTTCCTTTTATGGGAAACGCGGCTAAATATACAATGGGAATTGCGTTGTTAGCAGCAGCATTTTCTTCGTTGTTAGGAAATACTCATCGTGCAGTTGTATTTTTAAATGCAGGCTTTAATAAACCTACTGGACTAGAAGAAAAAAGTATAAAATGGGGTTCTTTGATCGTGCTGGCTGTTTCAGCAATTATCAGTTTTAGCTATGGGGGATCCCCAGTCCAATTAATCTATATAGCTAACATAGCAACTGCAGTAGCCACTCCGGTAGCAGGTTTTTTTATGTGTTTATTATTGTGTAGGAAAGACATTAACGAAGGATATAAACAACCAAAAATTTTGCAATTCTGTATGATTGTAAGTTATGTATTTACTTTATTTCTAACAATCTTTGCTTTGATTGAACTAATTAAGAAGCTCGTATAAATAGACTTCCACGTTTATGTTTATGGTGTTTCAAATATATTGTAAGCGCTATCAAATTCTCTAATAGGAAGTGGATTTCTTCTTATGCCTCCACATTCATGGTTAAGATTTGGTATGCAAGACGTCCCGTTTTTCCTTTAACAGAAAAAGCAAAGAGGAAATTCGTCAAGGTTTACTATCAGGCATACTAAAAGAAAATGAAGTTAAATTATAACAAATTTTGTAGTAGTATTTAGATGGGGCTATATTATAATTATGGATACTTAATATATTTGACCCACGGAGGTATGTAATGAGTATACGTATAAAAGATGTGGCGCTTAAGGCTAATGTTTCAACAGCTTCAGTATCACGGGTATTAAGTGGCAAGCCGGGGGTTAGTGCAGAAACAGAGCAACGAATCCGCAAAGTAATTGAGGAATTGGATTACCGACCGAACGTCAGTGCAAGAGGGCTAGCTAAACGAACTACAGGAAATATTGCAGTAGTTGTCCCAAGAGGATCGTTTATTCTTAATAACCCATTTTTTTCTACAATTTTAGAAGGTATAGCAAAAGGGTTTGATCAAACCGATTATAATATTCTAATGTCGTTCACTTCTCTACAGCAAAAACGGCTGTTAGAAACTCGATCTGTAGATGGTGCCATTCTTTTTTCACCTAGAAATGAGGAACTAAGTTTAGAATGGCTAAAAAGTATTGGTATACCTATGGTTGTAGTCGGCAGTTATTTAGAAGACTCTCCATTTCCTTGTGTCCGTCCTGACGATGAAGATGGAATAAGACAAGCAGTAACAGCTCTTTATCAACTAGGACATCGAAACATTGGAATTATTAACGGACCAATCAGTTCTATGCATAGTGTAAGGTGTTTAAATGGATACAAACGTACACTGCTAGAACTGGGATTAGACTATTCTTCTGAAAATGTTATTGAAATCGATGAATTTGATGGGTTTAAAGCAACAGAAGTGATGGCTTCATTTTTAAGTGATCACAGAAAAATTACTGGTGTTGTCTGCTCATCAGACTATTTGGCGATAGGTGTTATTAAAGCTGCTACAATGATCGGATTATCAGTGCCTGAAGATCTATCTGTTGTTGGTGCAGATGATGTTCCTATTTCAAATTTTTTAACGCCATCTTTATCGTCTGTTCACGTAGATTTAGTGGGTATAGGAAAGAGAGCTACTTCAATACTGATGAACATGCTTCAAGGAAAACAGCTTAGAAAAAGAGATGTAGTATTTAAAATGGAATATATTAACCGATCCACAACTGCGCCTCCAAAGAATAACTAAACTCTCCATTTCAAACTCTATTAGTCGAATTTAAATATTGGAATCAGTTTTCATTTTATATAGGGCATTGGAGTAGGCAGTGACGTTTTTGAGGTACTTGACATTATTTTTTAGGTGCAATAGGAGGGAGTTTCAAACATGTATAGAGATAAAAATATGGAACTGCTAAAGGAAGAATATAATGATTAAAAAAATGGAACATGTAGCTATCATTGTAAATAATATGGATTATACTATTCGATACTACTCAGATACGTTTGGATTTAAAGTTCGGATTCGAGGATCTACTAAAACAAGGGAGCTGGCATTTTTATATCTGGAAGAACAGCCTAATATGGAAATTGAGCTAATTCAAGATATTGACCCTAATGGTAAATATAACAAAAACGGGATTGTTAACCACCTTGCCTTTACAGTAGAGGATATTAATCAAGCAATTAGCTATTATGAGAAAAAAGGAATTAAATTTTTATCGAATCAACCACAATTAACTCTTGAAGGTGGGCTTATGATTTTATTTTATGGGCCTAATGGTGAATTGTTACAATTGATAGAACGAGCAAGGAATTTTGTTTAATATAAAATGTTTTTAGTAAGTAAAAATCGTAACCTCAATATAAACGGAAAATGAAGTAGGAAGGGAGATTTATGGGAGTGTTACAGTGAAAATTGCTCACCCCATCCTCCAAAACTTTATCACCGTGCAAAATCTGACATAAATTAAAATAAATGGGTAGCAATTATCTGAATAAACATGTCATCTGGAAAGTAATTCAATCATTTTCTATACACAAACATTAGGGTAAAGCCACTTAGCATGGCAATAATAACTATTCAATCGTGCTTTGTCTAGCCTCCTGTTAAAATTAATTAATAATACTGCAAATTTTAAACGACTTACTCCTGTTTTATTGCCAATTTTAATTGGTTCTACTACAAAATGTTCTAGCAACTCATCTTTATTCCAATTTCGTTTTATAAATAATCTTTCCTCTAACATTAGAATAATTACTTTTTTGAGTGAAATCTATTGAATAAAGGATGAAATCTCTACTTTGTTGGTTTAGAGCAGCATTATCACTAAGCCCATCAGTCTGAAGGATTGTTGCAGAAGACTAAAGCTGTGCCCCCGCTAACAGGGCACAGCATTTAACTGTAGATCCGCCTGAATAATGTTGTAGAAACCCTTAACCGATCGGCCAGTTTTCTTGTTTATAGGCCATGTCCCAAAACATATATTCATAGCGGCTTGTATTCATAAAGATCGTTTCAATACGGTCTAGCTCGGCCTCGCTCTTTTCTACAGCAAGCTCGTCTAGCTTTGCAATCAGCCAGTCCGCAATTGCGCCAAACTCAGGCGAGGAGTACATTTTCACCCATTCCCCGTATGCCTCATGTTCTGTGGCGCCAGGAATGTTCGCGAGCGCTGTGCCAATTTCATAATAGCTCCACGCACACGGTAAAATCGCGGCAATGAGTTCGGCAAGGGACCCTTTTTGCGCTTCAGCCATCATCGCGCTGCTATAAGCAAGCGTTACTGGTCCAGGAACTGTCTGTTCCAACTGCTCCCGTGTAATTCCGAGGCGCTTCGCATAAGCACGGTGCAGTTCCATTTCGCTGTTAAGTGTCTCATCAAGCGCTTTAGCAAAGCCAGACATTGTTTCTAAATCAGGTGCCAGTACTGTGCCAAGGGCAATGACGCGGGAATACTCGATCAAATATTTATAATCCTGGCACATATAATATTGAAATGCTTCTAGTTCAAGAGTGCCGTGGCCAATTCCTTGGACAAACGGATGATTGTGGCTCGCTTGCCAAATCGGATCAGCGTTTTTACGAATACGTTCTGAAAACTTCATAAGTTATTCTCCCCTTTTTTCGGTATTGCACCATTTATAAATAAAGGCGACAAGCGCTTTCGTATAACGGACGAGTTCATCAATGTCAAGCTGTTCATTCACGCCATGTGCGTGTGCTAATTTCCCAGGCCCGTAACAAATCGTCGGCATTCCATATTCGGCCAACCAGCCACCATCATTCACGCTAGTCGACATTTCTATTTCCAATGGAGCCTCAAAAACAGTCTGATGGACAGTCTTTAAAACAGATAATGCAGGATGAGCTTCATCGATTGAAAAAGCAGGGAATACTTCCCCTTTGTCCTCAATCATAGAGGCGCCGCCCCAAGTAAAGGTTGGAAGATTGTCTTTCAACCACACATCTGCTTTAGCTGTGGCAAGAAGATGGGCTTCAATTTCGTTGGCCACTTCTTCTGCGGATTCATTTGGATAATAATGCACAGTTATCCACAACCTGCATTCATCGGCAATAAACGCTGGATGGCGCCCGCCCTCAATGACAGCTGGATTAATCGTATTGGTACCAGGCGGAAAACCTGGATACGACTTTGTCACAGCCCAGTGGCGCTCAAGTTCTTGTAAAGCAGCAATCAGTTTAGCCATTTTTTCAATCGCACTAGCACCCCGTAAGCCACCACCGGCATGGAGCATATCCCGCCGCGTGCCATCATGGTAAGTCGAGTCACTTTTTACGGTAATCCAGCCAGTAATGACACCGCCTTGTCCATGAACACGGCAATTGCTTGTGTCGGCTACAATTGCATAATCAGCCGTATAGCCTCGCTCACAACATTGTTTCGTGCCAGCCTCGCCAACTTCTTCGCCTGTAACTGCTTCAAGTAGGACATCGCCCTTTAGTTCAATCCCATGATCATGCAAAAGACGCAACGCAAACAGACAAGCACCAAGCCCGCCTTTCATATCGGCGGCACCACGTCCATACAGCGTCCGTTCTTCTATCACAGGGGAAAAAGGAGCGTATTTCCATTGGCTTTTTTCTTCATCTTCGACTGTAGCGACATCCACATGGCCATTTAAAAGGAGGCTATGGTACCTCGTTCTATCTGTGCCTTCCTTCATCGCTACGACATTCCAATCGCCTGGGTACGATTCCCACTTGTCGACAGTCATCCCTGCGGCTCGCAAATAGCCTTCAATATACTGTTGGATATCGGCCGTATTTCGGGCCGGGGGGGCGATGGTCGCATAGGAAATCAAATCAGACACGAGCCGAATGAGCTCATCTTCCCTTTCTTCCACTTGCTTAAGCAACGATTCCACCTATTTGTTGTCCTCCTTTCCACACAAAAAAACCGCTACTTAAAAAAGAAGCGGGTGGCATGTCCAGAAAACGTGCCCGCTTCCCTCCGCTGGTCCGAACCAGATCAGGTGATAAGGGTTAAGGCTCGTTTGCCTCTCTCAGCTTCCATCATTCGAAGCACCCCTAGCGGTTTTAGTGATTGTGTTGTCATCCTTACGCTATCATATGGGAGCGATGACGGCAAGCTTTGTTTTGTTAAATTTCAGAGTTAGAATTGATAATAAAAACCCTTCTTCCGTGGCGTTTTTCCATTACCTATTATTCTCTTCACCCCTATTTAATTGAGGGAAATTCTCAATTATTAATCGAATATCTTCGACAAACTCTTTCTCTGTATATTGTCCGTCCGCGTGTTTTAAATTATCTAGTTTTCCACAAATAATTTTAATGATTCCCTTTGCGTGCTCTTCTTTCAGGGCGTTTACTTTATGGATCATCTTATCCAACTCAAGCATTCAATCATTTCCTCCTTCTGCTTATTCTTCACGCTAATAGTAACATACCACCCCAATTCGTATGTTTAGGTGAAGGCCAATCAAATGAAATAGGACAAAATAATCTCATTCTCAATCCTTTCTATACAAGCGCTTTTAAGGCATTGTCTTGTTCCAACCTGTTATTGTCAAAAATAAACATGTATTATTTATTGAAAATACAGTATAGTATAATCTAAATTTATATTTTCATTGGTTCCAACTATTTTGTAAGCGCTATCATACATGCCAATGATACTTAGAAGGAGGTTCCACCATGAAACGTCTTTTCCTCTTTTTCAGTGTGTCGCTCCTTGTCTGTTCTAGTTGTCAATTTGCCCCTATGTCTGGCGAGACTAAACCGGTCATTACACTTTGGTATTGGAACCGTAGCTTGAGTGATAATGTGATTGCGAAAGCGCAAGAAGCCTTTCCTCATGTGACGATTGATGCCCAAAAGATTGGCGGAGATGAATACAAGACGAAGTTGCATACAGCGCTTATTGCAGGAAGGGGCCCTGATATTGTCGCTATGAATGACTGGGCCTATGAGTATATCGCTTATGCCGAAGAGTTTGTCAATTTGCTTGATTATGGTGCAGATCAATTAGAGCAAGAGTACTTGGATTGGAAATGGCAGGCTGTACAAGACCCAGAAACCGGTGCCCTCATTGCCCTGCCAATAGACACTGGCCCAACTGCCCTTTATTATCGAGCAGACTTATTTGAGGAAGCGGGATTGCCTACTGAGCCTGACGAAGTGCATGCCCAGTTGCAGACGTGGGACGATTATATCGAGGCAGGCATTCAAATGAAAGAAAAAACAGGTGTCCATATGTTTGAATCGATTACAAAACCTTATTTGCAAGTGATTGAGCAGCAATCAGACAAATACTTTGCCGAAGACGGCACTTATATTGGCGATGGAGAAGCGATTCAATATGCTTGGAATACAGCTGTCCGGATCCACGAAGAAGGTCTGTCTGCACGTCTGACAGAAGGGCAAGAAGTCAATGCCGCTTTAAACGGTGGCGATGTCGCTTCACGGGTAGGAGCTGTATGGGAGTCGCAAATCTTACAGGATGCTGCTCCTGATACGGCTGGGAAATGGCGTGTTACGAGAGCCCCTGGCGGAGATGGCAATAACGGCGGTTCCTTTATTGGCGTTCTTGATAGCTCCGCCCACAAAGACGAGGCAGTGGCCATCACAAAATGGCTTGTATCATCAGACGCACAGCTCGACCATTTCTTAGATGTCAATCTTTTTCCTTCTGCGATTGAGACGCTTGAGTCAGAGCTTTTGCGTGAACCAGATCCTTTTTATGGCGACCAAGTAGTAGCGGATGTTTTTGTTGAGTCGGCGAAAAACGTCCCTCCTACTTTCTATGGAGAACATTACGGCAAGTTTCGCGCGATTTTTAATGATGAGATGGTGTTGATCGATCGAGCCAACAAAAATCCAGAGAAGGCTTGGGAGGATGCACAGAAAAAGGCGCAACGCGAACTGTCAAGAATCGATCAATAAGGAGGAATACACAGTGACCAATAAACCTCAAACAGAACTTGACTATGAGATGCTCCGTGAACATAAGCCTTCTCTCTGGGCTGAAATATGGAAAAAACGCACCCTCTATCTGTTTATCTCTCCTTTCTTTCTATTATTTGCGGTCTTTGGCGTTTTTCCAATCTTCTATTCGTTGTATTTGTCTTTCCACAGTTGGTCTGGTTTAGGCGATAAGACGTTTGTCGGCCTGTCCCAATTTCAATATTTGCTTGGCGATGCTGAGTTTTGGCAAGCTGTCGGCAACACATTTGCGATTTGGTTTCTCTCAAGCATTCCTATGTTGTTCTTTGCTTTAGTCATCGCTTTTTTACTCAATCTCCCTTCCCTTAAAGGGCGGAGCACCTACCAAACGATGTTCTTTATCACGAATGTCACCTCCATCGTTGCCGTAGCGATCATCTTTGAAACCATTTTCAGCAACCAATACGGTTTAATGAACTACTTGCTCTCTCTCATTGGCATCGCGCCTCTTGAATGGCTGAACTCAGGTTTCTTAGTGAAAGTTGTCATCGCCTCAATGGTTGTTTGGCGATTTGTCGGCTATAATGCGATCATTTATTTAGCTGGCTTGCAAAACATCCCGAAAACCCTTTATGAAGCCGCGATAATTGATGGAGCCAATAAAACGCAAATTTTCTTTCGCATTACCATTCCTTTACTGCGCCCAATCATTTTGTTTACGGTCATCATGACAACAATTGGCTCGATGCAAATTTTTACCGAGCCGCAAATATTACTAGGCAATTCCGGCGGCGTTGGCGGAGCTGGCATGACGATGACCCTCTATATGTATAATGAAGGTTTTTTAAATAACCAATTTGGTTATGCTTCCGCGGTTTCATGGGCCATGTTTATCATCATCGCCTTGTTTTCGCTTATTAATTGGAAACTAGTCCAGAAAGCATAAGGAGGAAATCAGATGGCATCCGATAAATTTCTTACGAAAGCATTGACCCATTTTGTCTTGCTCATTGGCGTCATTATCTCGATTTTCCCGTTTTACTGGCTAGTAGTCATGGCCACGAATACAACAAGCGATATTTTAAGATTTCCTCCAAAACTGACTTTCGGCAATGAACTGTTTACAAATGTGAAGAATGTGCTGGCTTCGATTGACTTCTACCAAGCTTTTTTTAACACCTTATTTGTTTCAACCATCACGGTCATTGGCGTGTTATTCTTTTGTTCCCTTGCCGGATTTACATTCGCGAAATTTCGTTTTCCAGGAAAAAACATGCTGTTCACTGCTTTGCTGTTAACGATGATGATTCCTTCACAAATGAGCTTTGTCCCTTCTTTCCTGTTGATTGCCGAGTTTGGCTGGGTCGATTCGTACAAAGCGTTGATCATTCCCGGCCTCGCCAGTGCATTTGGAATCTTTTGGATTCGCCAATTCTGTCAGGATGCTGTTCCTGACGAATTGCTCGAAGCAGGAAGATTGGATGGCTGTAACACGTTCCGTCTGTACTGGAATGTAGCGCTGCCCTCGCTCCGGCCAGCGCTCACCTTTCTCGGCATCTTTACATTCATCGGTGTGTGGAATGACTATTTATGGCCGCTCGTTACGATCAACTCACCAAGCCGTTATACATTGCAAGTCATGCTCGCACAACTAAACGGGGTTTATGACACTGATTACGCGATCATCATGACAGGCACATTGATGGCGACATTGCCACTCATTATCTTATTCATTATCTTCAGCAAGCAATTTATGAAAGGTGTCGCGGAAGGAGCTATAAAGGAGTAAAATACGACGTATAATCGTGCAAAAAGGAAGAAACAACGGCTTTCCCTTCGCTATGGAAACAATGGGAAGGCCGTTTTTTGATAATTCAAAGGTGGAGATTGCGAGGGGAAGGGCAAATAGCGCTCTATTGACGACAATCTCCTTTCATCTAAAGAAAAAGCTTCCCGTATAGGAAGTTTTTTCAACTTAAACGAACATATTCGCAATTAATAGCATAATAAGGGAGATAAACCAGGCAATCGTAGTCGGCACTGACCAGACAAGGATTTGTTCTTTCGCCTGTTTAATGCCAATTGTGCGGTTGACTACCCAGAATAAGCTATCATTAAAATAAGAAAAGAATAATGAGCCTAGAGCTGCTGCTTGTGCAGCAAGCACCATATTTACATCCATATCCGCTAAAATCGGCGCTGAAATCGAAGCGGCTGTAATCATGGCAACAGTACCGCTGCCTTGAATAAAGCGAACAAGTGTGGCGATAACGAAAGGAAGCAAAATTGCAGGAATCCCTGTATTCACTACTATTTCACCAATATGTTCGCCTACGCCTGTCTGCCTTAAGACAAAGCCAAGTGCACCGCCTGCACCTGTGACAAGCAAGACAATTCCCGCTTGCTTAATCCCTTCTTCCATCCGTTCCAATGCTTCTGAGCGTTGGATATGGCCGAACAGGCCGTAAATAGCTAGAAGAACAGCGATACCTACTGCAATGACAGGCGAACCAAAAAAGGTGATATAGTCGACAAATGGGCCTGATGCTTCCATTGCATTCAATGTTGTATTCATAAAAATCAGAACGATTGGCACCACAATAGGCAAAGACGAGCGCAGCAATGAAGGAAGTTCTTTTTGTTCTTTTTCTTCCAACCATTGTTCCACGTCTAGCTGTTTTTCCGGACGGATCCAATCCATTCCGTCCTCACTCGGAACCTGGTAAATCCGCTTGCCAAGCCACTTGGCGTAAATGACCATTGCAATGACCATTGGAATCGCAAACAACATACCGGAAATAATCATCCAACCGATGTCAATATCAAATATTCCCGCTACTCCGAGGGGACCTGGCGTCGGTGGGACAGCACTGTGAATGACAACTGCACCACCCGCAAGAGCAATAGCAAGGGCGACAATCGATTTCCCTGTTTTCTTTGACAACGCTTTCGCAAGTGGACTTAAAATAATAAAAGCAGAATCGACAAAGATCGGAATTGCAACGATATAGCCTGTAATCGCCATTGCCCACTCTTCTTTGCGTTTTCCAAGAACCTTAACGACCGTGTAGGCAAGCCTTTCCGCTGCGCCTGATACTTCAAGAATCCGGCCCATCATTACGCCAAAACCAATCACGATCGCAATTGAACCAAGGGTGCTGCCAAATCCTTCCGTAATGGCGTTCACCACTTCTGGAGGCGCCATTCCGCCGACGAGCCCAGTAATCGAAGCAGCAATAATTAAAGCCAAAAAGACATGAACTTTTGTTTTTACGACAAGAAAAATGAGCACAGCGATTGCCAGCACGAGGCCGACGATCATTTGTGTTTCGGATACTTCCATATATGTTGCCTCCTTCTTGTAAGCGCTTAATAATAAGATGAATAGCTGGGCTGCTCGTCGCAGCCCAGTCGGTTACGCCTGTTTAAAATGAGGCGCGTATTTAGCGGCAAGCTTAATGCTTTCTTCCATGCTGACTGAACTTGCAATTCCTTGACCAGCAATGTCAAATGCTGTGCCATGGTCGACAGATGTCCTCAGGAACGGAAGTCCATTTGTAATGGAAATCGTGCGATGGAAATCGGTCATCTTCGCGGCAATATGCCCTTGGTCATGGTAGAGGGAAAGCACGGCATCGTAACGTCCATTTAATGCTTGGAAAAAGACTGAGTCTGCAGGAACCGGACCGACAGCGTCTATCCCGTCTGCTTGAGCAAGCTCAATTCCTGGCTTGATTTCATCCACTTCTTCATAACCAAACAATCCATTTTCCCCACTATGAGGATTCAAGCCGGCTACAGCAAATTTGCGCTTTTCAACGCCAAGCTTTGCGAGCGCTGCATCACAACGAAGCAAATAGTCGTGGACACGTTCCTTTGTCATTTGCCCAATTGCATCTTTTAACGACAAGTGGCGCGTCAAAAAGAAAATGCGCATGTTGCGGACTTCAAACATCGTAAGCGGATCAGCGACATCGGCTAGGCCAGCAAGCATTTCAGTATGCCCGATGTATGGTACATTTGCTGCTTTAAGAGATTCTTTATTAATAGGCGCTGTTGCCATTGCTTGTACTTGGTTGGTTTTGCAAAGCTCAACCGCATGTTCAATATAAGCAAACGCTTGTGCACCGCATTCGGCGCTAACTTTCCCAAACTGATAATCATCGAGGTTTGGAAAATCAATGACATCGATTGTGCCATATTCGCCACGCGCTTCAGCTGGGGTGCTTACTTTATTAATCGTTAAGTCCGCTTTGACTACGGGCAACAGTTTTTCTAGCACTGCTGCATTGCCAATCACGACAGGCGTGCAAAGATCATAAATTTCGCTCTTATTCAGTGAACCAATTGTAATTTCAGGTCCAATTCCTGCTGGATCGCCCATTGTTACCGCAATAATTGGTTTTGACATGTTATCCCTCTCCTTTGTTTACATGGCTTTTGTCTCAATAAATTTGACGCACTCGTAAATCGCTTTTTTATCGCCAATTAAGCCACCCTTTGTCACTACTGGCAAACCGTCAAAATAACCGCCATCAAATGTGCCATATGCAGCAAGGGGCATGACTTCGTCTTTTAAAGCAATGCCATTCGCGCGCCCGAGCGCACAAACGGATGCCGTCACATCACCGCCGCTTGTAAAACAGCCAGCAAACTGGACATGATCGCTTGTAAGCAATTTCCGACTAATCGTTGCCAGCCCATCGGTAATCCGTTTTGCAAGGGCATCACTGCTCTTTCCTTCTTCAACAGCTTTTGCCTTTAAATCGACTAATTCTTGGCCAGGCTTATGTGTTGTCACAATCAAGACGCGGTCTGTTTCAGCTTGCTTTAACGCAGCTTTTGTTGCTCGTTCCACTTCCTGTTTCCAAGAGCTGCTATAACTAGCAAGGGGCTCAGGGGTCACATACACTGGTGTTGAACCTGTTTTTTCAACCAGATACGCTAATTGTGTCCCTGTTAGACTTGTTGCACTGCCGACTGCCACTAAAATGTTTGCTTTTTTCGCATAGTCGCGGGACATCGCTCGAGCATAACTGGCTGTCAGCGGGCCAGGATCAGCACACAACACTGTTCGCCCACTAGACGCAAGTGCTTCGGCTACTTCATCAATCTGTTCATTGGTAATTGCATCAACAACGATGATCCGTGCGCCAGTTTGCAACTGGAGCGAAAGCTCATTTAAAAAAGACTCTTGCCCTTCCATGACCGCGCTTAGCCCGACATAGCCCACTTGATGATGGGATTGGCCCCCAATTAGATCAGGGACATAAGACTTTTTAATTGGTGCTATTGGGTCTTTCGATACATATGTTTCCTGAAGGGGGATGCCATCTAGCAACAAATAGCCCCCTGCCATCGCTCGGCCTGAATCTGGAAAAGACGGCATGACAATACTTATGGCATCTTCCGCCATTCCTTTAAGCATCTCATCGATCTCTGCGCCAATATTGCCTCTTAATGTGCTGTCAATCCGTTTTGTAAAAATAGCAGCGCCCCAGTTATGCAACTGCTCCATTGCCCGGGCAATCCGCTGTTTAGCGACGCTTTCTTCAATGTAACGGCTATCAGTATCCATAATGACCGCATCGTAGAAACTGTTGGCAGGCAAAGTGGCACTATGGACAATTGTTGTCGCTTGAAACCCTTGTCGAACCAGTTTCACGCCAGAAGCATTCGCCCCTGTTAAATCATCAGCAATAACGCCTATTTTCATTGTTCTCCCCCCGTTCGCCTACATCGGCGCCAACCGCATGTTCTCATGGCATGCTTCCATCTCGTGCCCTTGTATTCTCGAGTCGGTAATGATTCCTTCCAACTCATTCAAGCCACAAACACGGGCAAAAGAAGTTTCATCAAATTTTTTCGAATCGCATACAAGCCATGTTTTTGCTGCTGCTTCCATCATCAACTTTTTGATTTTCGCCTTTTCAAGTGTTGGCGCTGTGATTCCGGCCGATGCATGGACGGCATGGGCACCAAGCAAAAATAAATCAACATGAATATTGCGCAATAGCTCTTGGGCATGGGGGCCGTGCAGCGCACCGAGTTCGTGCTGAACTTCCCCCCCGGTTATAATACAACGCGGCTTTGCATCAATCAGTTGTGCAGCTATTTTTATATCATTGGTAATAATGGTTAAATCATTCCGGTCTTTCAATAACTTCACAATCTCGAGCGTGGTTGTCCCTGAGTCAATTAATACCGTTGACCCGTTTTCTACAAGTTGTGCCGCTTCCCGTGCGATTGCCTTTTTCGCCGCCAATTCTTTCGTTTCTTTATGGGCATAAGGCGTCTCCTTTACAAGTGCTTTTTGCAGCACGGCTCCGCCGTGAGTGCGAATAATTTGGTTTTCCGCCTCAAGTAAAGCCAAATCGCGCCTTACTGTCATGTGAGAAACATCGAGAGCCTTGGCCAATTCATCAATATCTGCTTTTCCGGTGGCCGCCAACAACTTTTGAATATGCAAACGTCTTTCTTTAGGATTCATGTTCTTTTTTCACACCCTATACTGTTAATTTAGAACAAAAAATAGCGATTGTCAATCATAAATTGTTCTCTTTTAACATAAATCAGCGTAAATTCTGCACATATCAAACATACTTATGGTTGTCTTCTCATTATACCTGATCGTTTTTCACAAGTGTACTAACGAAAAATCACGAGAGTGAAAAGCCGGTTAACGAGTAAAGAAAGAGAGGAAATGATCAAACGGAGCCATAGATTTGCATTTGATGCCAGAATAATGCGCATAGAAAGGAGTGGGATGCTACATACTACAACTATTCTCACTTCAGGCAGGAGGTGTCCCTCTTATCATGAAACAATCAGCACCGCCTCATGACTACTTAGCAAACAAGAAGCCTAGCTCTCATCTTGCTGATACGGTTGAATTTATTTTAACTACTACCGGACATAGCGAAGATATACTCGTACGGCCTTTCTCGTTTGGGAGAAACCAAACGCTAAAAGCAGCTTTTCTTTATGTAGAGGGGCTTTGCAATGAAGAGGCCGTTGAAAAAATGATAAGCAGAGCGAGATTTTTTGCTAAAAAGGAACCTGACGTGTTTGAAAGAGCACAACAGTATTTAGAAGAAGTAGGCCATACAGAAACACTCAATCGTTTCCGCCCGCTAATAGACAAGCTTTTCACCGGCTACGCAATCTGTGTAATCGATGGTTTTTCTACCCCTATCGCTGTCGCTGTTCCCCTTTATGCAGAACGGCCTGTATCAGAACCAATGACAGAAAAGGTGGTCCGCGGCTCACGGGAAGGGTTTGTTGAAAATGTACGCACGAATATCTCCCTATTACGAAGGCGAATAGGCGACGAACAGTTATGGATTGAGACAAAAACAATTGGCACGCGCACCAAAACGAAAATCATGATTGCCTATATGAATGATATTGTGGACAAAAACATGTTGCGTGAACTACATACAAGACTAGATCGCATTTATACCGATTCGGTGTTAGAAGACGGAAACATCGAGGAATTAATCCAAGACCAAACATACACGCCTTTTCCAACTGTGTACTCCACTGAGCGCCCTGATACAACGGCAGCTCATTTATTAGAAGGGAAAATTGCGATACTGAGTGATGGTTCGCCAATGGCTCTTATTGTCCCGGCATTATTTGTGCAATTTTTCCACAACGCTGAAGACCATACACAGCGTGCCGATATCGGGACACTTATTCGTCTGTTACGGTTCATGTGTATTTTTATCGCGATGTTGGCCCCCTCTTTTTATATTGCGATTACAACGTTCCACCAAGAGCTAATCCCTACAGGGCTGCTTGGCAATTTAGCTGCGCAACAGGAAGGCACGCCGTTTCCGACTTTTGTTGAAACATTAATGATGGAAGTCACATTTGAAATTCTCCGTGAAGCAGGGATTCGCATGCCGCAGCCAGTCGGCCAAGCCGTATCGATTGTCGGCGCAATCGTCATTGGCCAAGCAGCTGTGCAAGCGGGTATTGTCTCTGCAGCAGTTGTGATTGTTATCTCGATTACAGCAATTGCCAGTTTTGTGTTTCCATCTTACAGCATTGGCGTGCCAATCCGTATTTTGCGATTTGGGTTTATGGCTCTTGCTGCTTCTTTTGGCCTTTTAGGCATTTGCATTGGCTTTACTGCAGTGCTTTTACATTTGTCTACTTTAAAATCGTTTGGCATCCCTTATTTAAAAGGCCTGTCTCCCTTTGTATGGAAAGACCAAACCGATACAATCTTCCGTGCGCCTAAATGGTTGATGGATGAGCGGCCAGAAGCAACGACAAAGTCTAATCAAACGCGGCAACGCACGCCAAAGCCCAGCCCTAAAGATTGAGTGAACGGAGGAAACGGCTTTGCAAGCAAAAATACAAAAAACGATGATCATTGTCGTCTCCTTTTTTCTTTTAAGCGGTTGCTGGGACCGTTGGGAGCTGAATCAGCTTTCCTTAATTGTCGGCATAGCCGTTGATAAAGAAGGAGATGATTATGTGTTGACGATGCAGGCGATGAACCCTGCAGAAATTGCTTCGCAGGAAACTGGCAGAGGCTATGCACAAGGTATAGACGTCCGGGAAAAATCGAAAACAATTCATGAATCGTTACGGAAAATGATCCAAAAAAACCCAAGACGGTCATTTGTTTCCCAATTAAAAGTGTTGATTCTAAGTGAAGATGTTGCGAAAGACGGTCTAGACCATGTGTTGGATTTCTTTTATCGGGACCACGAAATGCGCTCTGATTTTTTTGTGTTAATTGCCAAGGATACGCCCGCTGAAAACATCTTAAATGTACTAACGCCATTAGAAAATTTATCTGCGCAAAGCCTTTTTGATTCGATTGAGTTTTCAGGCCGTTCTTATAGCAGTACAAAGAAATTGACAATGGATCGTCTGTTTTACGATATAAAGGCTGAGGGCATTGAGCCTTCAATTATGGGCGTAACGGTTTCCGGGGATTTACAGCAAGGGAGGACGAAGAAAAATGTGGAGCAAAACATGGCAGCTGCCTTTGTCGAAACCAATGGTTTAGCCATTTTTAAAGGCAGCAAAATGATTACTTGGCTTTCTCAACAAAACAGCAAAAACATTGAGTATTTAAACAGTGGAATCGAGAATAGCGTCAAAAGCTTTACTTGCCCTGGTGGCGGCAAAATAGCACTAGAAATCCATTCAATCGAACCAGCTCTAAAAATGGAGCTAATAGATGGGGCTCCTTCAGTGACATACGACCTTTCACTTGAAGCCACCATTTCAGAAGTAGATTGCGTTGATTTAGACTTGTCTGTCACTTCTTCCTATGAACAGGTCGAAAAACAGGCGCAAACCGAGATGGAAACTAACATTCATGAAGCCATTGTCGCAACCCAACAAGCAGGTTCGGACATCCTTGGGATCGGACAGGAACTATACCGAAAGTTCCCTGATTACTGGGAAGAAGTGCGGGATGATTGGTATGCAATCTACCAAGACCTCGATGTAAAAATGAACATTGACATCACCATTTCTGATAGTGGTAGTATTGTCAATTCTTTTTCAAAAGGTGATCATTAATGGTGCTGTCTTTTCTTTGCGTCCTGTTAGGCGCATTTGTGATCACTTGGATCAACTGGCGCGACTTAAAGGGCAATCGCAAGTTGCAGGTTGTCTTTTATACGGTTCTGGCAATTGCCACAACATACGGCGCCCTATACGCTTTGAGATTAGAGGTGCCAAGCATTGCCCGCTGGCTCACTTCACTCGTTAAGTCATTCTAAGTAGCAACGTGTACGGCAAGAAAAGGAGAGTCGGAATTGATGAAAACAGTGGAAACATTCTCATCGCGGTCTTTTGCTACTATGGTCCTTTATGCTACGATTAGCACAGCGATGCTCGGTCTTCCAGCATCAATAAGCTTTTTCATCCAGCAAGATGCTTGGCTTATACCGATCATTGGCAGCATTACAGGCATCCCGATTATTTTTCTTTACACGTTGCTTGCCCGCTGGATGCCTTCTGATGCGATTTTTGACATGAACAAGCGTACTTTCGGCAAAGTCGTAGGTTGGTTTGCTTCCTTTTTCTATATTTTGTTTCCCCTGCTTCATTTCCCAGCCATTATGAGCTATGCTGTCACCTTTATTACTCATTTTTTGTTGCCGTCGACGCCTTATTTTGTATGCTACTTGCTATGCTTGTCCATCATTGTGTTCGGCATCATATGCGGAATTGAAGCAATAGCCCGTACAGCATCGCTATGTTTGCTTTTCTTTTTCGTTCCACTCTTACTACTGATTGGCTTAACTTTGCATGATGTCGATATTGGCTACATTATGCCGATTGCCCATTCGCCAATAGCAGCTACGGCCAAAGCATTTGCGATTTATATGGGCAATGTCGTTTGCAATGTCGTCATCCAGCTATCCATTTTCCCTAAGCATATAAACGATAAAAAAGCAGCCGAAAAAGCGCTATGGCTTGGCTATTCCTTCGGTTGCCTTATTTTAGTGGTGTTTACATTCCTATGCATCACGGTTTTAACACCGCAAGTCGTATCTCGTGATTTTTATCCAGCTCTGTCACTTGCACAGCGAATCGATGTCGGCCAATTTTTTCAGCGAATTGAAGCGACGATCACCGTCGTATGGTTTATCTCGATTTACTTCAATTTACTTCTTTATTTCTATGCGATCTTAACGGGAATGGCTCATTTATTCAATTTGAAAAAGGCGAAACCGTTAGTCTTGCCAATTGCGATGCTGTTGTTGTTTCTTGGCGCCACTTATTTCACAAACATTGTCGAAGAACGTGATTTTTTTCTATTCGTAAGTATTCCTCAATCGATTTTAACCGGTTTTTTCCTGCCTTTGTTTCTCGTTGCCGTCGGCCTATTCAAAAGACGCAAAAAGAAACAGCCCCTTTGGCCAAAGCACGCTAAAGAAAGCACAGGACCGCCTACTTCCTAAAAAAAGGCATTATGCCCATCGATTCAACCTCTAACATGAAAAGAGCTGCCCTTTTGTGGACAGCCCTTTTTGTTAGCTATTATTCGTTTCGAATTTCCCAGATGGCTTGCCCTGACAAGAGCAGCTCTTCAAAACGGCCCATAGTAGTCAGATTCATTCACATCAAACATCACCCTGCTACGTTTAAATTTCCGTTCGCAAATCCCATAGCTCAGGAAAAAAACGTTGCTCAAGGACACTCTTTAAGTAGTTGACTCCAGACGAGCCACCTGTGCCAACTTTAAAGCCAATGATTCGCTCGACTGTTTTCATATGCCGAAAACGCCATTGCTGTAACCAATCTTCAATATCAACTAGCTTTTCTCCTAGTTGATAGAGATTCCAATAACGATCCACATTTCGATAGACGACCAACCACGCTTCTCGGACAGAATCATTTGCCACATAAGGTTTTGAAAAATCCCGTTCTATTAAGTGTTGGTCAATTACTAGGCCGGCATTTGCCAATGCTTGAATGGAAACGTCATACAAACTCGGTGCATGATAGGCTTCGACCAGCTTTTGATGTAAATCATTGTCTTTTTCGTAGATTTTTAAGATCGCTCTCGTTTTATGGCCTAGAGCAAACTCTATGAGGCGATATTGATACGACTGAAATCCTGATGCCTGACCGAGCTGTTCACGAAATTCCATGTATTCAGTTGGTGTCAACGTCGAAAGAACATCCCACGCCTGAATGATTTGTGATTGTGTTTTCGAGACACGCGCTAAGCGTTTAAACGATGATGGCAAGTCATTTGCTTTAATAGAGGCAATGGCTGCGTAAGTTTCATGGAGGATCAGTTTCATCCAAAGCTCGCTTACTTGGTGGATAATAATAAAAAGCATTTCATCATGATGATTCGACAGTCGCTCTTGCGCGGTTAAAACTTGATCAAGTTTTAAATATTCCCCATACGTCATCCTGTTTTTAAAATCGGTATGGATTCCTGTTTCTTCCTGTGGCGCTTGTTGTTGAAAAGGCCTCTGTTCTTTTTTCATCCCCATGCTCCGCCTTCCTGTTTAAATTGCTCGAATGACAGCCCGTACTGGACTACCATCTGCATCTTCCATTGGCAAAGGCAAGGCAATCAACTCATAATCGCCTTCTTCCACCTTATCTAACATAAGGTTTTCTAAAATAGAAATGCCATTGTCTGCTAAAGCATGGTGCCCTTCTAGCTCTTTACTATCTAGTGGATCAACAGAAGGAACATCGACCCCAATGAGTATAATGCCTTTTTCCTTCATATAGGCAGCACCGTCTGCGGTTACATATGGAATTTTTTCAGGAAATGCAGTTGCCTGGTTCGGGACAGCTGTCTTAATCAACAACCTTTTTACTCCTTCTAAATGGAGAGAATGAAGCGCAGTTTGGTCGATTCGTTCATGTTTAGATAGATCAACGACCCTTGCTTTTCCTATAAACACCTCAATATCCAAGTCTGTTATTTTGGCACCGTCGTTTTTAAAATGAAACGGCGCATCCACGTGAGTACCAGAGTGGACACTCATCGCGATTTGGCCAATATTAACAGAACCTGTTTGCTGTTTGGAACATGTCAGCTGGTACGAATAAGGCAAGTCACCTGGCCAGTGGGCAAGCTTTTTATTAAGTGGCTGTGATACATCGATCCAGCGGTTCACGTTATTTGCATGATTCATTAAGCAACCACATCCCGTTCATTTTTAAATTTTTTGTAGCGCTCTTCTTTCATAATTAGCTTTAAGACCTGAATGCTATTCCATACTTCCTCAAACGTATTATAAAGGGCAACCGGTGCGAGGCGAATGCCTTTCGGGCTGCGAAAATCAGGGATCACGTTTTCTTCCTTAAGCGCTTTGCAAATACGAGCTGCTTCATCGTGCTCAATGTAAAGATGGCCGCCTCGTCTTTCATCCCTTGGGTTTTGGATCGTAAAACCGTAATCGGAAAGCTCGTACTCGATTAATGTCATCATATATTCAGTCAGTTTTAACGACTTTTTGCGAATTTGTTCGATTCCTGCTTCTGCAAAAATGGCAAGAGACCCGATCAAAGGCGCGATACTTAAAATATGAGGCGTACCAATTTGAAAGGCGCCAGCATGTTCAGCGTGCGTTAACGTATGCTCCATGTCAAATTGTTTTTCTTTGTGTGAACTAAACCATCCAGCCAGTCCTGGGCGCCTACCAAAGTGCTTTTCGTTCACATATAGCGCCGCTACACTGCCCGGTCCGCCATTTACGTGTTTATACGTGCACCAAAAAGCAAAGTCCACATCCCACTTTCCTAATTGGTGGGGAATGGAACCAATCGAATGGCATAAATCAAACCCGATTAGAATGTTTCTTTGATGAGCGGCCTTTGTTAACCGTTCCATGTCGAGGACTTGCCCGCTTCGATATAAAACACTCGGCAAAACGATCAAAGCAACCTCTTCTTTCATTTCCGCAATAATGTCCGTTTCATTTAAAATGTGGCCATTTTCGCTTTTCACTTGAATAAGGTGTTTTGCTGGATCCAGGCCTCGAAGGTAGAGCTGGCTCTTTAATGCATAAATGTCACTAGGAAAATTGAGTTCGTCTGCCAATATTTTCGTTTTCTTTCCTTCAGGCCGAAAAAAGGAGCTAACTAATTGGTGGAGATTTGTTGTCGTCGATCCAGTTACGATCACTTCTTCCCCTTTCACACCAACAAGGGAAGCCATCTTTTCTCCCAATGACTCAGACAAATAAAACCAAGGGTGCTTCCCTTTCGTCCAGCCGTCAATTCCATACTGTTTCCACGAATCCAACACGTCAAGCAATGACTGCTCTGCGCGTGTAGATAGCAAGCCGAGTGAATTGCCATCAAAATAAATGCTTTTTTTGTCTATGTAAAACTCATTGCGAAAGCGAGCAAGTGGATCAACTGCATCCAGTTGTTGCGCATAGTCTTTTGTGTAAACGCTATCAAAACAAGGCATAGACGCCCTCCTAGAAAATGTGTCTTCCCACTAATTTTACAGTTCGATCTGAGATCACGTCAATGATATAGCCCTTACCAGTAAACTTGAAAGAGGCGGTAACTACAAATAAATGTGCAAGGGAGAACACAATGGACAATCACTCCTTTATGATTCCGCCTTTAACCAACAAAAAAACCAATCCCGCAACAACAAGCAGGATTGGATTGTTTTTAGTTAACCTTTGCTTTTTTCTTCTCTTGTTTGCTTCTCAGTTGTCCGCAAGCCGCGTCAATATCCGTGCCATGCTCTAAGCGGACGCCGCAATTAATGCCCTTTTTCTTCAATGTGTCGAAAAACTGGGAAATGGCCTCAGGTTCGCTGCGTTGGTATTGGCTATGCTCATCAACTGGATTGTACGGGATCAAATTCACATAGGAAAGATGGCGTTTATCACCAATTAGCTCAGCTAACTGCAATGCCTCTTCTTTATGATCGTTGACACCCTTGATTAAAATGTATTCATAGGTCACACGGCGGTTTGTTTTTTCTATATAGTAGTCAATCGCATCCATTAATTTTTCAATCGGAAACGCTTTGTTGATTTTCATGATCCGCGACCTAAGTTCATTGTTTGGAGCATGTAAAGACACGGCTAAGTTGACTTGCAGTTTCAAGTCGGCAAATTCATAGATTTTATGGGCAAGGCCGCTCGTCGATACGGTAATATGCCTTGCTCCAATCGCCAAACCTTTATGATCCTTAATGATCTCAAGAAAATCGACTGTGTTCTGGAAGTTGTCAAATGGTTCGCCAATCCCCATTACGACAACATGGCTCACGCGCTCTTCTTTTCCTACTTGATCCAAATGGAACTGGACTTTCATAATTTGCTCGACAATTTCACCACTGGACAGATCGCGGTTTTTGGTCAACAAGCCACTCGCACAAAAGCTGCAGCCAATATTGCAACCGACCTGTGTGGTGACGCAAACCGAGAAACCATACTTATGTCGCATTAACACCGTTTCAATTAAATTGCCATCTTGGAGGCGAAAAAGAAATTTAATTGTCCCGTCTTTTGACTCTTGCCGCACATGTTCGCTCATTGTCTCGATGGCAAAGTGTTCCTCCAACAGCTGTAGGCATTCTTTATTGACGTTGGTCATTTCTGCAAACGTCGTTACCCGTTTGCGGTAGAGCCAGTCCCACACTTGTGTGGCACGGAACTTTTTATGGCCACGTTCCATCAGCCAGTCAGTCAACTGAGGCATTGTAAGGCCGTAAATGGATTCCTTTGACATGTTTTTACCCTCATTTCGTTCGTTGCTTGCTTATTCGAAGTTTGCCTTATGACACGGCAAACGGATAGTCGTATTCTCAAACCCTAATTATAGCATAGAACATGAGAGAAAGAAAATTTGTTTTTTAGGTTCACTTTTCTGGTTCAGGAAGGAGAAACTTACAAATGGTTGCCGCCACCAGCAACGCAATGGAAATATAAATGGCATACTGATAATGACCGTATTCCGAATAGAGCCAACCTGGCAAGTACGCTCCTAGAGCGGAACCAATTTGGTGGCTTAAAAACAGCCACCCAAGAATAAAGCCGACCGAATAGCGTTTAAAATACTGGGTGATTAACATTTGCGTAGGCGCGACCGTGGCAAAGCTGACCAACCCATAGATCATCGCAAATAGAAACAATAAGGCAGGGTTATGACTATTTAATAAAATGAACAACGCGACGGCTCTCGTCAAATACAACAATAGCAAAAACTTTCGGCTGCTAAAGCGGTCCGCGACAACACCTGACGCTAAAATGCCAATGACATTAAATGCTGCTAAAATGCTGACCGCGGTGCCGGCAACTTGGGTGGAAAACCCATGGTTATGGGAAAAAGGAATCAAATGTGTATCCATTAACCCCGTAGTCGTAAAGCCACAAATGGCAAATGGCAGCAAGACAAGCCAAAATTCACGCTTAACGATGACTTGCCTAAAAGAAATATCTGCTTTTTTGCCTTCTTGGCTAGTTTCTTCCTCTTCTTGCCTTTCTCCGCCAACCGGCGACAATCCTTTTTCACGGGGGTGGTTCCGTAAAAATAACATGATGATTGGAAAGACGACGACGATTAAAAACAAGCCAAGTAATACAACCGTCATCCGCCAATCAGACCAATGAATCAATGACAAAGAGACGGGCACGAGAATCATTTGCCCGGCGCCGAAGCCTGTCTCCATAATGCCAAATGCCAATCCTCGTTTTTCGTTAAACCAGTTCGTAATCACAACCGTTGCCGCTACATTGGAGGCACCACCAACACCAAGTGAAACGAACAAGCAATACAAGACAAACAGTTGCCAAGGTTGGTTAACAAAAGCGGTTAAAAAAATGCTGATGCCGACAATGAGCGTGCTGAATGAGAGAACAATGCGTGCTCCCCATTTGTCTACTAGCTTCCCAATAAGAGGTTGGGAAACGCCGTATACAACAAAACTCAACGTCGATATAAGCGATGTTGTCCCTCGATTAAGGGCAAAGTCTTTTTCCCAAGGTTCCACAAAAGCGCCAAATGAAAGGCGTAGCCCTTGAACTGCCAGAAATGTCAAAAAGATAATGATGACAATCATCCATGCGTAATGAACCTTTCTGTTCATTTTCTCCACCTACCTCCGATTCCATCCTACTCTCTTTTGAAAGCACAAACTATTTTTTGGCTATGTACCTGCCTATCTCCTTTTTTCTCCAGCTAAGAATTCATTGCATGCAAAGAAAACGCAACTGACTGCAACCAGCCTGATACGCTAATCAAAAAATGCATGTTTCCATTTCGGGCATCTAAAACACAGGCCACCGCTCATAAAAAATAAGGCCATAAATGGCCAGAAACTGTAGACAAACGGACGACATGGCGGTGTTTGCTTCGCTTATGTGCTTGATTTTGTCGAAGTCGACGACAAAATCAAGCAGCCCTACATGTACCGTTTGTCACTTAACTGTTTCGTTGATTATTTGCTTTAATAAAGCTGTCTGATTGTTCCATCATTCTATTAAATCAGATAACAGCTCAGCTGTAAAGAACATTTCTGAAATGTCCCTTTTTAAAGCGCTGGGCGAATAGCAACAGGAATATCGTCTAGTTGGACTTCTTCCCAGCTATCAACAAATGCTTTTTTTGTCTTTAACCGCAAAAATGCCCCTTTCCGCAAGTTTTTGCTTGCTGTAAATTCGACTGTCCTCTCTTGGCCTTGTTCGTCAACTCCCTGTATTTCATACACGTAGTCGCCCAACTCATTTTTAGTGCCGTCTTCATCTATTTCTACGTACACATCTGTCACTGCTACAAATGGATTTATTTTCAACACGACAACATTGTCCTTAAACAAAAGCCAACCAGCAATGATTAGAATGGCTCCTATACTGAAGGCGATAGCTAGTCTGCGTTTCAATTTGACTCACTCTCTTTCTTTTTTATTCAATTGTCTCGCTTCTCCCTATAGAGAACCATTGATCCGCCTTACAATTCGCGGCGCCTCGCTTACAATTTTGTCACCATCCATATAAATAGCAAAAAGCCTTCCTCACATAAGGAAAGCTTTTTTAATAGGCGAGACGGCGATTGCGAAATGCGGCAAAAAACCAAATCACATTCACAATTATCGACAACAGGCTGCAAACAACTGCCGCGACTCCAGCCCCCGCGAAAAATGTTGAGGTAATAAGGATCATGGATATAGTCAAATGAATAAAGATCCCAAAACCAGAAAGAATCGCCAAGACCACTTTTGAAAACGGCACTCCTATTCGATACAACCCAAGAGGAACCATATACATCCCAGCAACCATGGCTACAGCAAGCCACATACCAATACTATTAAACTCGTTTGCCGCATTCCCATACTCTACTAATGGCGTGAGCGATAGGAGTATCACTTGCACACAAAACAGCAACATCGACAACAACGTCCATCTTGTCACACTACGCATTTCCATATCTTCCCCTCTCTTCCTCTTCCACCTTACAACGAAAACCGTTTTCGTTCATCAGACTACAGTCGGAGAAGAAGCTACTTGAACAAGCAAAAAAGCCAACAATAGCAATTCGCCCTTGTTGGCAATCTAATAGCTGGCAGCAAGATTCAATTTCAGAAACTTGCCTTGTATGCCATAGAATAGTTGTTTTTCCAAACGCAAATGATGGCTTAAAGACGTTTTCCCGTTTTAACTAAGTATGTTCACTTTTCGCCAAGCATTGCAAACATGCATATTTTTCACCACAGATTGAAAAGGTTATTCGCACTCTCCAAGCAACTTCCATACCCCCCATTCCCCTGTTGTTCCTGGTTCTTCTCCTGTCGTCCACCATTTGGCCTCATATAAATGTCCTTTATGCTGGACTTGGTCTCCCCCTGTGTAGACGGCTGTCTGTTCCCAGTTAGGAGCTGCACACGCCTCACCGCCGTTTTCTGCTTTCGTTGTTACGTTTAAAGCTTGTCCGGTGTGCCGGCTGCCATCTTCATATTCAGCAGAAACAGTAAATGTATACATCGTGCTTGGTTGCAGGTTGGTAATCGTTAAAGACGTTTCGTCTGTCACTTGTTCCTCCGTGCCATACTGAACGATATACCGTGCCGTTCCTTCGCTTGACGGTTCCCACGAAAGGGTGACCGATGTTGATGTAACGTCCACTGCGCGAACATGACGAGGCGCCAATGAAGGCTCTTCAGGATGCTGCCCTTTTCCCGGCTCAAATTCCAGTTGCTCCGCTAATGCTGTAAGGAGCGTTCCATTTCGATCCCCACTTACCTCCCAAAACATCGAACCTGCCAGATTGTTCGCTTTAATAAAATCGGTCTTATGCTGGAAGGATTCGACGTCATCGTACGTAATAAAGCCGCCGTTTGCAGCATTGTACAAGAAAGGAACTTTCGCAACATCGTTCCAATAGCGTTGATAGCCATTTTTATTTACATAATTGTCTTCAAGGTCTGAGAAGTCAAATACGCCATTTTCCCATGTTCCTTCTTGAGGAGGAGAGCAGTGTTGATACTCGCCATGATTTGCCTCTTCACAATTCATCCAGCCTCTCCCATAAAAAGGCATCCCTAATACAAGTTTATTTGCTGGTACTCCTGCATGCAAATGACCGTCGACAGCGCTTTCAACATTAAATTGCTCAGGCGTTGGAAGCTCTGAATCGGCTGTCGCTGGATCAAAGTAGAGCGGAGCGTTGTGGCCGCTCGTATTTTGCCAACCGCCGTTAAAATCATAGGTCATAATGTTGATCCAATCGACCACTTCGGCAATTTCGGCAAGCTTGTTATTTTCTACATATTCAGGACTGGCTCCCGAGGCGATTGTCACTAAGTACTCTTTCCCGTCCTCTTGGCCCGCCTCGTTTAATTTGTTGCGTACTTCTTGTAAAAGCAGAAGATGATTCTCCTTATCTTCAGGGCGGCGGCTATTGCCTGGAAGCCCTCCACTTACTGGATATTCCCAATCAATATCGACGCCGTCAAACCCATATTGACGGATGAAATCAACTGCCGAATTTGCAAAGTTTTCTCGTGTTTCCTTTGTTGCCGCGACGTCAGAAAAACGGTTCGACCATGACCATCCGCCGACAGAGATCAACGTTTTTAAATGGGGATGTTCTTCTTTCAGTTTTTGCAACTGCTTAAAATTTCCCCGTAGCGGCTCGTCCCAAGTATCGCCTGGATTGGACTTTTGTGCATCGATCCATGGGTCGCCCATAACAATTGACCCGTTCGGCACATCGATGACGCCATTTTCATCTTGACATGACCATGTTTGCGGATTTGGACTAGCAGGGTCTGGATTGCCATGTCTACCATCCCAACAAATATTAGCAAATGCGTAATTAATATGACTTACTTTCGAAGCATCCATCTCCCAAACTTGAAAGTCTCGTCCATAGGCGCTCCAAGATGGGTAATAAGCGACAATTTTGTAAGGATCGTCATCTGACTTTGTTGCAGCATTTGCAGATTGTGCGCCTCCATCCGATACAAGTAGCAAGAAGACAGCAAATAGAGGTGTGAGCAGTTTCCCCAATCGTTTCCATTCCATTTGTACTCCCCCCAGTCCATTTATTAAGTAGCATCAACCACAAGTTGTTACTACTAATCCGATCATAAAGGTAATAACAATAACAATCAATGTCATTATTATAATTTTCGAAAAATAGTTCTTTGTATCTATATTGGACTTGTAAATTCATTGGTCATGCTAGTTACATACAATCGTTTTGCTATTTCATTATCTGATTTTTCGCTGTTACTACCTTTTAAACGTACGCAAATACATATTCATTAGAAAATGTTATAATAACTATTGACATAAAACGTCTTAGCCTTACCCACTGAAAGGAGTAACAACATTGAACGTGAATAAAAAAGGCACTGACCAGTCGCTCCATGCTTACGTTAAACAAGAGTTAGTTACCGCCATCCAACAAGGAGTTTATCCCGTTAAATCCCAGCTGCCAACGGAGGCAGAACTGTGCAAGATGTATGATGTTAGCCGGACGACGATCCGAAATGCCCTACAGCAACTTGTCATCGATGGGTATGTAGAACGTATCCAAGGGCGAGGCACCTTTGTCGCCAGCAGACGGGTCAAGCAAACGTTATCTGCAACGCAAGGGAATTATCGGGAGCAATTGCAATTGCAAGGAAAAAAACCAAAAATACAAGTGATTGATTTGAAAGTCGTTCCTTCTGATGAGTTCTTGTCTGCCATCCTTGAAATCGAGGAAAATGAACCAGTCCACCGCCTAGAACGAATCCGTTATGCAGATGATGCCCCCTTGCAATACGAAATTGCTTATTTGCCTTGGCGGAAGACGACTTGGCTAACGAAAGAAGGGGGAGAACACTCACTTTATCAACTACTGCAAAGCCAGCCGGATCTCTCGCTTCACCAGACAAAAGAACATTTGCATATCGCCCTCGCAAATGAAGAAGTAGCCGCAAAGCTAGGGATTTCAGTTGGTGACCCTTGCATTCAAATTGAAACACACGCGTATTTAGCCGACGAGTCTAAAATTGAATATTCAATTGCATATTTCCATGGAGAAAAAGCTAGTTTTACGATTGAACGAAATTATCAAAAACCGACCAAGACTTATTAAGTCTGAGTCGGTTCGTTTTTTCTAAGCAAGTGTCCTACCGTTTGTTTCACTTGTGTCAAAATCCTAAGCTCCCGGGCACGGTCGTCAATATAGGAAGAGTGTGTTCTTAACGTTTCATCTATGTATGCCGGGTGGCACATCACTTCGATGGTCCCATCATACCCTTTGTATTGTTGGGAGAGTTCAGCAAAATAGTCCTCGTTTACGCCTTCTTTATAAAAGTTTGTATCCAGTAGATCAGACCAGAAGCGAATGCCAGCAGGCGCTTGTTTAAAGCCAGTCCTTACAGGCAGGTCATACGTTTGTGCGAGGTGCTTGATCACTGGGATGACAGGCTCCCACGTATGGATATGGTGGTGGCTGTCAAGGTGCGAAGGCGTGATCCCTCTTGTATAAAATTGTTGAATTTGTGCGTTCCACTCCTTCTCCACTTCCTCCACGTCGATCTCATGTGTTGCTCGCTGAAATTGACTAGTAAGACGAAACTCGCCTTGTTGGTTGATTAATGTAGGGCAGTCCGACGTTAAGGGAGCGCCACAGGTCAAAGTTAAATGAACACCAACTTGCAAATCAGGATAACGCTCCATTAATTGGAATGCATGGTCTGCTGCAGGCATGTTTGTAAGCATAGTCGTTGAAGTGACGATTCCTAGTTCATGGGCGTCCACAATCCCGTAATTGACACCCCGGGATAGTCCAAAATCATCTGCATTTACAATCAGCTTCACGGTATGGTCCTCCTTTTACTCTTTGTTTTTCCTTCTCTATTATATCATAAAATTGTAATTACGTATAAAAACAATCTCCAAAATAAGTAGTTACAAATTTAAGTTGATTAGTAATTACAAATGTGATATATATGGTTTAGAGGAAGCGCTTTCTCTGTAATCAAGGGAGGAGAAAACATGTCACTTAAAGTTGTTATCATCGGTGGTGGGTCGAGTTATACCCCTGAAATTATTGAAGGGTTTATTGATCGGTATGAACGAGTGCCCGTTAGTGAAATCGTTCTTGTTGATGTTGCTGCCGGCGCTAGAAAATTAGCGATTGTCGAAGCGTTATCAAAGCGAATGATCGAGAAATCAGGCTATCCCATCCACGTGCGCAGCTCATTTAACCGGCAGCACGCTTTAGAAAACGCTGACTTTGTTACGACACAAATACGAGTAGGCGGGTTGGAAGCAAGGGAAAAGGACGAGCAAATTCCATTAGAACATGGGCTAATCGGCCAGGAAACAAATGGCGCAGGCGGCATATTTAAAGCGTTTCGCACCATTCCCGTTTTGCTTAAGATTGCCAATGACATTCATAAGATTTGCCCGCAAGCGTGGATGATTAATTTTACCAACCCAGCAGGCATCGTGACGGAGGCGTTGCTCCATCATAGCCTCCATAAAAAAGTAATTGGCGTATGCAACATTCCATTCAATATGAAAACAGGAATTGCAGAAATGTTCTCCTGCCATGTGGAACAAGTAGAGATCGAGTTTATCGGGATGAATCACTTTGTCTTTGGAAAGCGTGTCTTTATTCGTGGTAAAGACCGCACCGATGAGGCATTAGCAAAACTCACGGCGGACAATGTCCATTACTCTCCTGCAAATATTGTCTCTCTTGGATGGTCTAAGGAGTTTGTTCGGGCACTACAGCTGCTTCCAAACCCGTATCATATGTATTATTTCCAAAAGGAGGAGGTGCTGAAAGGGATCTTGCAGCCTTTAAAGAGCATGGGACGAGAGCGCAAATCGTCAAACAAGTTGAAGAATCGCTTTTTCTTACTTACGAAAATCCAGCATTGGCAGAAAAGCCAAAAGAACTGGAACAGCGCGGCGGGGCTTATTATAGCGAAGCAGCGTGCAACTTAGTAGAAAGTCTTTATACCAATAAACAAGATATTCAAACAGTAAACACACATAATAACGGAAGTATCCGAGATTTGCCTGATGATGCAGTCGTTGAAATCAATGCTGTCATTACGAGAGAAGGCCCTAGGCCTCTTGCTGTTGGAAACATCCCTCTACAAGTCAAAGGAATCATTTTGCAAATGAAAGCGTTTGAACAACTTGTCATTAAAGCTGCATTGTCTGGCGATTATGACGATGCGTACAATGCGCTTGTTATGAACCCACTCGTTGCCGATGAGAAAAAAGCCAAGGCCATTTTAGACAAACTGCTTGAAGCCCATAAAGACCACTTACCACAATTTTATCGTAAAGGAGTTGTTAGCCAATGAATCCAGTGATGCAGTGGATGGAGAAACATTTTATTCCGATTGCGGGACGGATCGGTTCACAACGTCACTTAGTTGCGATTCGCGACGGTTTTGTCGCGATCATGCCGTTAATCATTATTGGCTCATTCGCTGTCTTGATTAACAATTTACCAATTGCATTGTTCCAAAACTTTATGGCCGACCTATTCGGCGAAAGCTGGACAACGCTTGGCGGCAACATCTGGGATGGGTCGTTTGCGGTCCTTTCATTGCTTGTCGTGGCAGGAATTAGTTACAATTTAGCTAAGTCTTATGATGTGGATGCTCTGTCTGCTGCACTTCTTGCTGTTGGCTGCTATATCATTCTGACGCCAACGACCGATGATTGGGGCCTTTCATATGCCTGGACGGGAGCGCAAGGTCTGTTTGTCGGCGTATTGACGGCAGTTATTGTAACGGAGCTTTTCCGGCTTTTGTATCACTCGAAATTTACCATTAACATGCCTGAAGGCGTCCCGACTGGCGTTGTCAAATCCTTCCGCGCCCTTATTCCAGCCGCGGTCACTCTCATTCTCGTCTCTAGCCTGCAAATGTTGATCACGGCATTGACAGACGGCAGCATTCACGAACTCGTCTTTGCCGTCATTCAACAACCATTGCAAGCATTAGGAAATACACTACCTGCCGCATTTATCATTACCTTTTTGAATCAGCTGCTTTGGTTTTTCGGTTTGCATGGCACGAACATTTTAGGACCCGTTATCGATTCGATCTACCTTCCTTTGCTCGAAGAGAACATTCGTTTATTTGCAGAAGGGACTAGTGCAGCCGATGTCCCTTATATTGTGACGAAACCATTTTTAGACGCCTATGTATTCATGGGCGGGTCAGGTACAACACTCGCCTTAATTGCCGCCATCTTTCTTGTAAGCGCGTCCAAACATTATCGAACGATTGGGAAATTATCCGCACCTGCAGGGGTGTTTAATATTAACGAGCCCGTCCTGTTCGGCTTGCCAATCGTGCTAAATCCCGTGATGCTCATCCCATTTTTAACGATTCCTGTGCTCTTAACACTCACATCCTATCTCGCTATTGCCAGCGGACTTGTGCCAAGGACTGTTGCGCTTGTCCCGTGGACAACGCCGCCCTTCATTAGCGGCTATTTGGTGACAGGAGGATCGCTTGCTGGCGTCGTACTCCAGCTTTTTAACATCACACTTGCGACCCTTTTTTATATTCCATTTATAAAAGCGGCGATGAGAGCCGAACAAAAGAATTTTGATGACAAAGGAGATACTGGCGATGACGACACAACCAAAGCCTCTTGAGGAAATTTCGTTTCAAATCATCCTTCATTCAGGAAACGCCCGTTCATTTGCGATGGAGGGAGTCCAGCTAGCGAAAAAAGGAGAATTTGCAGCAGCGCGCGAACGTCTCGAACAAGCAGACAACGAATTCTACCAAGCCCACCATGCACAAACGAGTTTGCTGCAAAGTGAGGCTAGAGGCGATCAAGTTGCCCCTTCTCTTTTGCTAATCCACGCCCAAGACCATTTAATGACATCAATGACAACGAAAGAGCTTTGCTTGGAAATCATTGAACTACACGAAAAATTTGCCAAGGAGCGTCGTTAATATGAATATTTTACTCGTTTGCTCTGCTGGAATGTCTACAAGCATGCTTGTTGATAGAATGAGAAAAGCAGCCGAAGAATTAGGGGTACACGCAACGATTACGGCAACGGCTGAAGCAGGGTTGGCTAATGAACTTGACACGACAAACGTCATTTTAATTGGACCGCAAGTACGCTATTTGGAAAACAAAATTACAAAAAAAGCAGAACCGCATGGCATTAAAGTCGCTGTTATCGATTCAATTGCTTATGGGACGATGGATGGAAAAAAAGTTTTGCAGCAAGCATTGGCTTTATGAACGTTGCCGACAAATTATGAGGGCGTTTGTCAACCCGACGCAAAATTGAGTAAAGTCTAAATCACACAGGGAAAAGAATGTTTAGCTAAAGTTTGGCTTGCCACGCACAATGGTGGCAAGTTTTATTTTCTCCCTGTTAGGAACTGGCGTTTACTTTTGCAAAGCTTGGTTGGTTTCTACTAAAAAGGAACCAATCGCCTTTTCGTTTACCACATAATCGGCAATTGTGTCCAATGGGGTAGGATCGCGGTTTACAATGATGAGCTTTGCCCCGTGTTCTTTCGCCATTCTTGGAAAAAGATTGGCTGGCGATACAACGAGCGACGAACCTAGCACGACGAAAACATCTGCCTCTATCGAATGCTGCTCCGCTAAGGCAAGTACGTTTGAATCGAGCTGTTCTCCAAATAAGACAACAGACGGACGAATAAACCCGCCGCAGGAACAGTTTGGTTGGTTGTTTATGTAGCGGTCAACGTCGTACTGTTGACCGCATTGAATGCAGTATAGCTTTTGAATCGATCCATGGAGTGGGAGTACCGCCTGGTTTCCTGCTCGTTCGTGAAGTCCATCTGTATTTTGGGTAATGATCGCGCTGACCGGGAGCTGCTGTTCCCATAAGGCCAATACATCGTAGCCTTTATGAGGTTGCACATGCTGAAGCTGCTCCATACGCAGCCGATAGAAGTCAACAAACGTTTCGCGATTATCGGCCATTGCTTGTAAACTCGCCAATGCCTCTGGGTTGTTCCCTTTCCACAAACCTCGGCTCGAGCGAAAATCAGGGACACCGCTTTCTGTACTCATACCTGCTCCGGTGAAGACGACCATTCTCTGCGCTTCTTGTAACCATGTTGTGAGCAAGTGACCACCTCCATACTGAAAAAGTTCATAGTCTCCCTATGCGTTGTCCTCCCCTTCCATTCAGAACGGTGAATAGGGTTGGTTAAACACTGGCTTTTTGTTTTTCCATGAATTGCTCCATGTATGTAATAACTTGCTCTAAAGGAACCGAAATCCCCTGGGCTGGAATGTTGATTGGCGCTTCAAATCCTTGATTCATACGCATCGCCATTTGTTTAAACCCTTTTTGTTTGGCTAACACACGATCTATGTCTTTCGGAACAATGCCGAGAAAATGTTGCCCTAACACAGAGTAAATGAAGTACCGGTCTACTTCCTCCCAGCGAATCAGCCCGGCCCCTGCCGCTGATGCATTGTCTATAATCCCTTCTTGGTTAATATGCAACGAAGGCTTTGGCTTCACTACGCGGTATAAAAGATAGACAAAGCATAGACCAAAAAAGACGATGCCTACCGGTGCAACAATCGGAAAAAGCGTTGCAAAGATTCCCGCGCTCCCTGTACTTCCTTGTAACAAACTTTCCTGGTTTATCGCCAAAACAGCCGTCAACGCCGTAAACAGAAAGGCAAGTGTACATAACAAGACCAATTTAAACGGATTTGGATAAATAATGACTTGATTTTCCTCTACTATTACTTTCTTAGACATGCTCCAACTTCCCCTTTTCTGAAAAATCAATGGCACGAACGAGCGATTTTGACAAAAGATCATTGCTTATTCGCGTCCTGAAAATGCTTCATTCCTTGATACGGAAAATAAGAATTCGGCTATTTTCATTTTATCCCATCGTTTGCCAACATGGAAGAGCCTCATTGGGAACGACAGGGCAGCGTTCCTTTTCCTAACAGCGACATAGACTGAGCGAACTTTTGATGATAAGATGACAGCGAACAACGCGTATAAAAGGAGCACACGTTAAGTGGATCGATTGGAAAAATACCAGACTGTCATTTTGTTTATTGCGGTCATTATTGGCGTCTGCCTTGGCCAGATTGCCCCTATTGCCGCAAGCGCAGAAATGCTTATTCTTCCGTTCTTGCTGTTGATGTTATATGGTCTATTTTTAAACATTCCATTAAAACAAATAAAGCAATCGTTCCAACACAAGCGCTTTTTTTGGGCAAGCCTCCTTCTTAATTTTGTCTGGACGCCGCTTCTCGCTTGGGGGCTTGGAGCCGTCTTTCTCAAAGAACATCCAGCTTTATGGCTCGGTTTTATTTTATTGTTGGTCACGCCTTGCACCGACTGGTATCTCGTTTTTACAGCTATGGCCAAAGGAAATGTTCCATTAGCTGCTTCCTTATTGCCTGTAAACTTGCTTTTGCAATTGCTGCTGTTGCCGCTCTATTTGCTTCTTTTTGGCGGAACTACAGAGCTGCCTTCCCTTCAGGCTGCTGCCCAAAGCGCAATTGGTGTCTTGGTGATTCCGTTTGCATTGGCTTATGGGACAAGGAGGGTATTAAGAAAACGAAAACGAGTTTTAGAACAAAAACTGGTTCCGTTCTTTTCTTCCGCACAGCTGCTCTTTCTGGCATTGGCGGTTATGGCATTGTTTGCTTCGCAAAGCCAGAGTCTATTTCAGCACGCTCCGCACTTATTGGGCTTGCTGCTGCCGATTTTTCTTTTCTTTATCATTAACTTTTGCATAGCGCTAGCAACTGGAAAATGGCTTTCATTCTCTTATAAGGACACAGCTAGCTTACAGCTCACTGTTCTGGCCCGCAATTCGCCACTTGCTCTAGCTGTAGTAGTTGCCGCTTTTCCTGGTGAACCTTTCATTGCTCTTGCCCTTGTCATTGGCCCTTTCCTTGAGTTGCCAATCCTCGCTCTCGTAGCCTATGCGTTGTTGTATATAAAGAAGCGGACCCATGTTTTCATCTAAGCACAGCTCTTACGTTCGTATTCTAAAACAAAAAGTTTCGCCCCCTGCTGTTTTTCCCACGTGACAAAGCTATCGAGTTTTTATCAAATCGACAGGCTTTGTTTTTTATTTGGTTGAAATTGATTGTAGATCGACAAGCGTTAACCAGTTTGCAGCGTTTGCCCTTTGGACCAAAAACACTGAGTACCGTTGAAAGACGGCAGTGGCTACCGGCCCATCCACCCGCCATCGACAGTAATCATTTCACCATTCACGTAAGACGAAGGGGCAGAGGCCAAATAAATGGCCGCACCGACCATATCTTCTGGATTTCCTACCGCAATCGCTACAAAGTATAAAAGCCGATCAACTTTTCATTTTAGTCAATCGGCTAATATGATGCTCTTCTGTTTTGTTTATACATGACGATTTGCTGTGATTTTCGCGCATCTTTCCCTGACTACAATATTCAAGACCGAAACGGCTATCTGTCTTGGGCTTCGGTTACTTCACCAATGCTTGAATCAAATGTGCAAGCAGCACTGTCCGCTTTTCCAAATGATTAATGAGGATATGTTCATGCTCCGCATGAGGGCCTTTTCCGGCAGCTCCTAAGCCATCCAAAACGGGTATGCCTAATGCAGAAGCAAAACTACCGTCACTCCCTCCCCCTGCAAACACACCATCCACTTCATAGCCGATCTGTTTTCCAAATGAATGAACTAGTTCAAACAACTTTTTCGATTGGGAAGACTGCTCAAGGGTGGGGCGAACAATACCACCACTAACAGTCATTTTTGCTTCAGGATGGCAAGGTTGCAATGATTCTACGAGCGTTTGCATTCTCCTTGCTTCTGCCATTGTCGAAACACGCACATCAACAGAAGCTTCCGCTTTAGCTGGAACAACATTGATTCCTGTCCCCCCTTTTATTTCGCCTACATTCACAGTTGTGCCTTTGCTGTAATCGGTTTGTTGCGCCAAATATTGAATGTGATGTGTCAATTCGACGATCGCATTAATGCCTTTTTCATGGTTATTGCCCGAATGTGCTGCCCGACCAGTGACGGACAAAGTATAGCGCAAAATTCCCTTCCTGGCGACTTTTACAGTGTAAGGCTCGGCTGCTTCAGGGACGAGTACAGCCACACTCTTTTGTGCCTCTGTCTCAATTAATTTTCGCGAATCAGGAGACGATACGCCTTCATGGTCGCTGTTGCAAAGTAACACAATTTTTTTATTCAATGGGATGTTTTGCTCAATTAAGGTTTTTATTGCCCAAATTGCTTGAACGAGCCCTCCTTTCATATCCAGTATTCCTGGCCCGTACGCCCGGTTTCCTTCTTCCCTGTAGGCAAGATGCCCCTGGGGCCAAACTGTATCAAAGTGTGCTAAAATTAATAGTTGCTGCTCTCCCGACCCGAATGTGTATTTGAAGTGGTCTCCAAAAGCCTCTCGCTTAAAAACTTCCGCTTCTGCGCCTAGCCGCTGTTTAACTAGTTTGCGAATTTCTTTTCCGCACTCATCTACTAGCGCTTTATTCCGGGTAGGCGACTCTTTTTCGACTATCGTTTGGATGTCCGCTAGTATGTTCCGTTGTTTGTTTTGTAAAGCTTGTAAAATTGAATCACTCACGTTTCCACCTCATTATTCAATTAATAGGTCATTCCTTTTATAAATTTCTTCCACTTTTAAAAGGCGTTCGTGTATTTCTTGTTTCTCATTTTTACGGACAGCGACAATCAACATGTTTAATAAACTGAGTACAGGTGCAATTCCGTTATAACCACTCATATCCCGGTTCGTTTTTGTAAATAAATTGATAGAAGCCAACTTTGCAATAGGCGCTAATTCACCATCAGTAACGGCGACCACATAGGCGCCTGCCATTTTGGCCATCTCTGCAAACCGATAAGTTGCCTTATGGTAACGAGGAAAGGAAATGGCAATAACGACAGAATGCTTGTCGATATTCAATAGAGCCTGTTCAGCCATTCGTTCATCAACCAATTGGACATTGGGTACCATAAACCCCAATGTATACGAAAACCAAAATGCCGGGGCATAGGACGTTCGTTGTCCAATCACGTACACCTGGTTGGCGCCCTCGATTTTTTCAGCTATTCTTCTAAGGACTGCGCTATCCAATCTTTCTTTGACTTCTTGCAAAATGGCGATATCACGGTTTAAGACGGCGGCTAACTCATCATCACTACCTGATTCTCCTTCTTCGTTCCCTCCGTGTTGCCGCAATGCCATTACTTCTAGCTGAATCGCTTTTTGCATGGCAGAAAAGCCGCTGAAACCAAGGGAATAGGCAAGGCGAATAATGGTTGTCTCGCTTACGCCGGTGCGCCCTTGCAGCATTGCCATTGTACAATAGCTTGCTTCTTCCAAATGTTCCACAAGGTATTTAGCTGCCTTTTTCTTGCCCGCGGACAAGGAGTCATAGTGCTCTTTCACTAGTTGTTTAAACGTTTTTCCTCTCATATGGATCTCCTCCTATTAGAGTCATGTCCTACTCTTTTTAGGATACCGGATCAAGTAACTAAAAACCTATTAGAACGGCCCATACCCAATCCATACGGCAACAAGAACAAAAACGACTGCGATCATTGTCCATATCACTACCAAAGGCAAAATAAAACGGAGCCATTTCGTATAGGGCACTCCTCCTATCGCCAAAACAGCCATTAACACGCCAGAAATTGGCGTAATCATGTTTGTAATCCCGTCGCCCAACTTAAACGCGATCACCGCCGTTTGCCTTGTCAACCCAAGCATGTCCGCTAAAGGAGTCATCATTGGCATCACAACAGATGCTTGCCCACTGCCAGAAGGCACCAAAATGTTAAAGAAGTAATTAAAGAAAAACATCGCCAATGCTCCCATTGTAGGACCAAGTTCGCTCATCGGAATAAAAATTAAATTGACAACCGTGTCCAAAACCAACCCTTTTTCCATCAACACAACAATCGAACGGGCAAGCCCGATTATGAGAGCCCCATACAACATGTTTCTCGCTCCACCCATAAACGAGCGAACAAACTGATTTGGAGACTGGCGCGAAATGACAGCACTGCCGATGGCATTAATTAAAAATATTGCTGCAAGCTCATTAACACCCCATCCTAATGAAAGAGAACCATAAACAAACACGCCGATACATAGGAAAAAGAACAAAATCATCCACTTATGTGCCCTAGTAAAGGGACCATGTTCATGTTGACGCATATCCTTATCAGCAAACTTCTGTCCGCCCATGATGCTTGCCGATGGATTCGTAGAAATCCGTTTGACATAGTTTACTACATAAGCAATTGTAGCTAAAATGAGTGCAAGGAAAATGTAGACGCGAAACATTGCCCCCGAAAATAACGGAAGGCCGGCAATCTCCTGTGCCACTCCAAGAATAATGGGATCAAAAACGGCGGCTGCCGATCCAGCAAAGTAGCCTAAATAAATGATTGCCACTCCAGCTATTGCATCCAAGTCCAAAGCTCTAGCAAGGACAATGCCTAAAGGAATGAAGGCAATGACGGCATTCGATCCTACCCCCACGGCTGAAATAAGGCCGAAAATAAGGCTAACCGCGCCAATTAACAAGTATTTGCGGTTTTTAGTTTTATCAACAAGTACTTTTATGCCACTGTTGATCGTCCCTGGATGCTCAATTACAGCAATCGCGCCACCCATAATCAAAACAAGGAAGATTAAGTTCGCTGAAGCGATCATTCCCTCTTGTATAGACAAAAATATATCTAAGAAGCCAAGAGAAGGTGCTTCCATTTCCGTATAACTATTTGGAATGACCGTCTCCATTCCATCATCGGATCTTAAAAACTCACCTGAAGGAACGATAAAACTAATGACCCAAGCTAATAGCAGCAAGAAAAACAAAATTACAAACGCATCTGGCATTGCCATTTTTCCCTTCTTATCCAACCGACACCCACCACCAATAGAATTTTTTAATTCATATTATTAAAAAGGAATTTTTTGCTTCATAAGCGTATCACATTCTCTTCAAAATGAAAACGCTTTTTATTGAAATAGACTGAAAATAATCCAGCTAAGCAATTGCCATCACCCGAATCGACAGAAAATGTAGGAAATAGTAGATTTTTGTCATAACATCTCTTATACTATGAATGCGCTATCATTTTTTTTAAAAGCAAGCTGCCTAAACACAAACCAGATCTAATCAATGGGAGGACGACGGGATGATTACATTTTTGCTAGGCATCGCTTTGTTAATCGTAGGCTACTTCACTTATGGAAAGGTCGTCGAGCGCATTTTCGGCGTAAAAGAGGAACGCCCGACACCAGCCTATGTGAATCAAGATGGCGTTGATTACTTGCCAATGAGCACTCCTCGTAATTCATTCATTCAACTGTTGAATATTGCCGGCACCGGCCCTGTTTTTGGCCCAATTATGGGTGCGTTGTACGGACCAGTTGCTTTTTTATGGATCGTTATTGGCTGCATTTTTGCCGGCGCAGTACATGATTACTTAACAGGGATGATTTCGATCCGCAATAAAGGTGCTCATTTGCCTGAGCTAGCTAGTAAATTTTTCGGCAAATCAATGCGCCATCTAGTCAATGCTTTTGCCGTATTATTGCTACTTTTAGTTGGAACCGTTTTCGTATCGACGCCGGCTAGTTTACTTCATGTGTTGATGGATGGCCAGGTGGCGCTGGGCATTTTGATTGCTGCTATTTTTATTTACTACATTTTGGCCACACTTTTGCCCGTTGATAAAATTATCGGCCGCCTTTATCCATATTTTGGCGCAATCCTATTAGTAAGCTCAGTCGGAGTCGGAATCGGCTTGATTGTCACAGGGGCGCCAATTCCAGAGTTGTCGCTGCAAAATTTCCACCCTGAGAATATGCCCGTCTTGCCATTGATTTTCTTTACGATTACATGCGGCGCCCTATCTGGCTTCCATGCTACACAAACGCCAATTATTTCTCGAACGATACAACGGGAAAAGCAGGGCCGTAAAATTTTTTATGGAATGATGATAGCTGAAGGCATTATCGCGATGATCTGGGCGGCAGCTGCCATGAGTTTAGTGGGCAGCTACGGGGGATTGAATGAAATGCTTAATGCAGGAGGTCCAGGGGCAGTTGTAACGGAAGTATCTACGTTGTTGCTTGGCGCGATTGGTGGGACAATTGCCGTGCTAGGTGTTGTTGTGCTACCGATCACATCTGGGGATACAGCCTTTCGTAGCGCCCGCATGATTATTGCTGAGTATTTTCAAATCGCGCAAAAGAAAATTTCTCGCCGCTTATGGATTGCTTTGCCGCTATTCGCCGTTTCCGTCGCCCTAACACAAATTGACTTTAACATTTTATGGCGTTATTTTAGCTGGGCCAACCAAGGAACCGCTGTGATCGCTCTTTTTGTCGGCGCTATGTATTTGTATATCGCCAGGAAAAACTACTGGATTGCCCTTATTCCTGGAGCTTTTATGCTTGTCATGGTCATTACCTACATTTTAAATGCCGAAATTGGCTTTCGACTTCCAATGACCGCTTCGTGGATTGGCAGCTTTATTTGCTCAGGTGCCATTCTAATCCTCTTCTTTCGTGCAGCCAAACAAGCGCGCGCTAACAATATGCCGCTAGAAGTGGATGTATCTGGATTTAAGCATAGTGCTTAGTCAGGAATTGAAAAAGGCGAAGTGCTTCTCTAAAGCCCTCCGCCTTTATCCTGGCCAAAACAGCTGGTCTAATGTTTTATCAAGCTCTTTGCAGATTGCCACGCATAATGCCAAGCTTGGATTATATTTACCTTGTTCTATTAAGCCAATCGTTTGCCTGGATACGCCGATTCGCTTCGCCAAATCGGCTTGTGTCATATCTTTTTCGGCCCGGGCCGCTTTGATTTTCGTATTTTTCATGGCTATTCATCCTTGGTAGATTCAGCGACCTTTTGGCTTTTGTTTTTTAAATAAAGATAGCTTAAAAGCACAATCCCTCCTATGATCCCTGTATAGATCATCATGCTTGTAATGAATACGAGAATAAAGTAATACCAGGCTTCTCCCGGGCCTTGTGCAAATTGTACAACGCTGTTGATCGCCATTACAATCGAGATAGCAACACCGCCAATAATTGCCGCCCCTGCCATTTTTTCATCAAAACTCCATTTGCTTTCACCGTCATGGACTTCAATTTCTTCTGAAAAGATGCCTGTTTTGGCCGAGCGCACTACGTAATAAATGGGTATACCTACAAGAATAAGAAGTTCGGTATAAATCGGAGCAGTCCCCCATTCAAACATAAAGAACTTTACGATTACCGACAAGACACACAAACCAATGACTAAATAATAGATTTCACGGTATATCTTGTTTTTCTCCTGCTCAATACGTTCGTCGTAAAAATTTTTCTTGTTTCGGCTAAATAGCATATATGGCTCCTCCTGGGTATGCGCTTTGCTATAATTATACATTAAAAACGTCATTTTGCAATATATATTTGTCATAGCAGACAAATTTCTATCCTTTTTACTTAACTACGAAGAGCACACTAGGTTGGAAAACACTTTGCCTATTTCGCTCTATCTCTGTTTTATTTATCATTTTGAAAATAAGCAAAGAACAAGTATACTTGCATGAGAGATTGGTGAAGCGGAGTGGTCCGAATGAAACTGATTATAGGTATGACAGGAGCTACGGGAGCTATTTTTGGCATTCGTTTGCTCTAGCAACTACAAAAAACAGAAGTGGAATCCCATTTGGTGATGTCGCCATGGGCTGCTGCTACGATCCAAGCCGAAACGTCTTTTACCGTAAAAGATGTTGAACGGCTTGCCAATTATACGTATTCGCCTAAAAATTTGCCCGAACGGCAGGAAGCTGCTATTTAGCCACCCTTCTAACCGAACCGATTCATACGGATTTGCCCACACATTTAAAGTGTATCAATGTGAGGACTGTTCAGACTGTCCGTTCCGCTCCCTGTGCACAAAGGCGAAGGAAGGGAATAACCGAAAGTTGTATGTCAACGAGAAGTGGGAACAGCAAAAAGCATCGATCAGGGAAAAGCTTTCGGAGGGAAAAACGGAAAATCGATGTAGAGCCAGTTTTCGGATTCCTGAAGGCTCATTTGCGTTTCACTCGTTTCTCCGTAAGAGGAAACGAAAAGATGAAAAAGGAATGGGGTTCTCCCTCCTGGCGGTAAACCTGCGAAAATATACCGCCAGGAACAATAACCAAGCAAAAGAGAACCAAAAAACTAGACAAAAAGGAGTGCGCTCATCGGTGTTTGATGAGCGTACTCCTTTTCATTTAATTTCTTGGCTGGTTTTGTCCCGGCCCCTTCCTTGTGCGATGCTTCTGCTTAAAAAATAATAATGCACTACGGAAAAGTTCGACAACCAAACTATTTGATGCTCGTGCCTTTCCCGTCTGTACAAGAAATATCGGTCCAACGGAAAGTATATATGCATCACTGCAGTTTTTTATCCGCTGACTGCGCCGCCGAATACCGTGGCACCATGCTGAACAAAACAAACACGGCAATGATGGCGATGAGTACGCCAAGTATCCCGAACCAAGTAATGGATGCCAAAGAAACACGGTTAACGATCAGCCCACCCATTCCTGCGCCAACAGCCATGGAAAGCTGCATCATGGAACTGTTCAAGCTCAGCATTACCCCCGAAGATTCAGGAACAAGCGAGACCAGGTTAAATTGCTGCGCAGGTGCGGATGACCAGGCGGCAAAAGACCAGAGGATCAAAATTGCGAATACGGCAATGACCGATTGCCCGACTAAAGATAGCAAAATCAACGAAATGACGTGAAGCCCCATTCCTGAGACAAGCGTGTATTTGATGCCACGTTTATCCGTGCTGTAGCCACCGACTTTTGAGCCAATCAAACTGGCAATGCCGAACACGAACAGAGCTGCACTTATCAATGATTCATTTATATGTGTCACCTCTAGCAGAAAAGGGGTGATGTAGGTATAGGCGAGGGAATATCCTCCCAACCAGAAGAAAGTAATCGCTAAAGCTACCAAAATCTGAGGTTTTTTTAACAAAGCAAATTGGTTGATTAATGGAACAGGTTTGTCGCCCTGCATACGTGGAAAAACCGCAGCTATGACAAGCATGGAGATGGCCCCGACAATTGCGATGACCAGAAATATCGCTTTCCAGCCAAAAGCCGAGGCTACCATTCTGCCGAGCGGGACGCCGATGATGAGCGATGCGGTAATGCCCATCGTGACGTTAGCGATGGCGCTGGCCTGCTTGCCAGGCGGAGCGATTTTGGCGGCGATGCTGAGCGCGTTAACGGTGACTACCCCAGCGCCTATTGCCGTAATGATTCTCGCGGCAATGAAAAGGCCGAAGCCGGACAATATATATGTCAGCAGATTTGCGGCAATAAAAAGACCTAGCGAATAAAGGAGGAGCTTGCGCCGGTCCATCTTGGCCGTCAGCGCCATCAATATAGGTGTGACGACCGCATAGGCCAGGGAATAAACCGTAATAAGCTGGCCTGCTGTCGCAACGCTTGTTCCCAACGTCTCTGCGATCCGGTCTAATATCCCAGAAATGACGTAATTGGATGTTCCAACTAAAAAGCTAATCAAGGCTAGAACGTACACTTTCCATGCGCTCTTCATCATTCACTCTCCTGATGTGTTTTAAAGAACTATTTTTTAAAAACAATCTTTACATATTGTTATTCCTTAAGCATTTTGTTAAAGAAAGGGACATCATCGACTGCCAGCCTCACCGTCGGATGACCGGACTTCGCCGCCTTTTGCGCGGGCAACAAGCATGAGTGGCACCGATACTAGCACGTTATGACTCTCCAATCTTCGAGTACCACAATGACAGCCGAAGCCTCAACCTCTTTTGATTTGTGAAACCGACATGTTTCTCTCCTCCTTTTGGAAAAGAAGCATTCTAAATTCGTATCTATGCAACATTTGTTGTTTGAACAACATTCGTTGTATTCATATGTTATAATTCCAACCAGATGGTGAGCAATCATCAATAGCCATGAACCGTTGTATAAACAACACCCTTTCTATAATGTCGTTTTATTGGGGGAGATTTTAACCATGACAACTAAAAAGAATGAAGCTGATCCTCGTGTGATACGTACACGGCGACTTCTTCAAGACGCTTTTGCTTCATTAATTCAAGAAAAAGATTTTGAATCGATAACCGTTAAAGATATAGCAGAGCGGGCTACTGTTAACAGAGCAACGTTTTATGCGCACTTCATAGATAAATTCGAAATTCTTGAGGCTAGACTAATGGAATCATTTATGACAATCATAAATCGTAGAATATGCGGTCACGAAGTATTAAATGAAGAAACCATTCAGAGCATCTTTCTGGGTGTATGCGATTTTCACAAGGATCTAAGCGCTATGTGCAAAAGAAGGAATGCATCGCTCGGAGCTGTATTTGAAACTCAAATAAAGGAAAAAATTCAAACGATACTTCTTTCCTTTATAGACAAAGACAAGATGCTATCAAGTTCAAACGCGCAATTCTTAATCAATACAGCTTCTATTATGTTAAGTTGGGGGATGTATGGATTGGCTTACGTTTGGAACAAGGAGGGGCGTCAAATAAGTGCGGAATCATTCGTTAAACAAAGTATGCCCTTAGTAATGAACGGAGCCAAAGAACTGCTGGAATAGGTCCTGTCGCTATTGCTGTGGAAGAAACAAGATGCATACAAAAAAGACCCACTCCCACGCGAAGTGATACGCTCCCACCATCTAATTTATAAACGCAGCTATAGTATGATGGATTGGCTGCTACCTCTTTCTTGTTTAGCTAAAATCGATCATACTGAAATAGAAACGAAGAACACATATACTTGCATGAGAGATTGATGAAGCGGAGTGGTCTGAATGAAACTGATTATAGGAATGACAGGGGCTACAGGGGCCATTTTTGGCATCCGTTTGCTCCAGCAACTACAAAAAACAGAAGTGGAGTCCCATTTGGTGATGTCGCCATGGGCTGCTGCTACGATCCAAGCTGAAACGTCTTTTACCGTAAAAGATGTTGAACGGCTTGCCAATTATACGTATTCGCCTAAAGATTTAGGCGCAGCGATTTCAAGCGGCTCTTTTCAAATCGATGGCATGATGATCGCCCCGTGCAGCATGAAGACGCTCGCTTCAATCCGGACAGGCCTCGCAGACAACCTGGTTACACGGGCCGCTGATGTCATGTTAAAAGAGCGTAAACCGCTATTATTAATGACACGGGAAACGCCACTTAATGATATACATTTAGAAAACATGCTGGCTTTGTCGCGAATGGGGGCTCATATCGTCCCGCCAATGCCCGCTTTTTATAACCAGCCGCAAACGATTGATGATCTTGTTGACCATATCGTTTACCGCACCCTTGACCAATTCGGCATTCACTTGCCTGATGCAAAACGCTGGCAAGGATTAAAAGCAGAGCGCCGCGATCCTGGTTTTTAAGTGAACTATATGTAAAAGGAGCTGACACTGGGTGTCAGCTCCTTTTTTATAGTCATACCCTTAAACGCCTGAATACGCCATAAATCCTCCATCAACGGGGATCGTAACGCCTGTCACAAACCGCGAAGCGTCTTCATCGGCAAGCCACAAAAGTGTTCCAAGCAAATCTTCAGGTTTGCCGAAACGGCGCTGTGGTGTGTGGGCAATGATTTTTTCGGCCCGCTCCGTTAGCGAACCGTCTGGCTTTGTTAATAAAGCGCGGTTTTGCTCAGTTAGAAAGAAGCCAGGGGCGATGGCATTAGCGCGAATGCCTGAGTCAGCAAAATGAACGGCGAGCCACTGAGTAAAATTGTTAATACCTGCTTTTGCAGCGCTATAGGCTGGAACTTTCGTCATCGGTGATGGAGCAGACATGGATGAAATATTGATTACCGAACCGCCGCGTCCGAGCATTTGTTTGACAAAGGCTTGTGTCGGAATGACGGTGCCTTGCAAATTTAACCGAAATACGGAATCAAAACCATTCGGCGCCAAATCAAAAAACGATTTTGCCGACTCGTTTTCCAAATCGCCTTCCTCATAAGTTTCCTTGTCAGTAATGGCGTCTGGATGGTTTCCACCAGCACCATTTATAAGCAAATCACAAGGGCCAAACTCTTCCTTGACCGTAGAGGCCGCTTGTTGGACCTGCTCTTCATTAAGCACATCACAAGCTAGCGCTATCGCCTTCCCGCCTTGTTCCCTAATTTCCTGGGCAACTGCCTCGCCTTTTTCTTTCGTCCGATTTAGAATCGCGACTTTCATGCCATGTATGGCAAGTTCTTTTGCCATTGCCCGGCAAAGAATGCCGCTTCCGCCAGTCACAACAGCGACTTTCCCCTTTAATGACTCATGCCCAACTGCCATTACGATTGCCTCCTTTTTGCTTCAAGCTCATATGCATCCCAAAGTCCCCACAAATGCATGATGCCAAGAGCACGGTCGTAGAGGCCATAGCCAGGACGGCATTTTTCATCCCAAATATGGCGGCCGTGGTCAGGGCGCGCATAGCCAGTATAGCCGTTTTCGTGGTAGGCCTTAACGACATCGGCAATATGAACAGAACCGTCTTGTGAACGATGAGATGTCTCGATAAAATCCCCATTATCATAGACTTTGACATTGCGGATATGAGCAAATGGAATTCGGTCGTGGAAACGGCGAATCATCTTCGGAATATCGTTTTCTGGGTTTGCACCAAGTGAACCGCTGCATAGCGTAATGCCATGGGCTGGGCTGTTTGACAATTGCAAAAAGCGCTCAACGGCGGCCTCACTTGTTATGATGCGCGGCAAGCCAAAAACAGACCATGGCGGATCGTCAGGGTGGATCGCCATTTGAATGCCATGTTCCTCTGCAACTGGAAGTACTTGCTCTAAGAAATACTGCAAATGCTCCCATAGATCTTCTTCTGTCACATTCTCGTAAGCTTTGAGCGATTTTTCAATATGAGCCAAACGCTCTGGCTCCCAGCCAGGCATGGTAAAGGCCGCGTTGCTTGTCGTTTGTCGTACCAATTCGTGGGGGTCCATGCTGTCCACTTTTGCTTTTTCATAGAAAAGAGCAGTAGATCCGTCTTCCATTTCTTTAAACAAATCTGTGCGTGTCCAATCAAACACAGGCATAAAGTTGTAACAAATCACCTTCGCACCGACCTTGGCGACATTGCGAATGCTTTCTTTATAATTCTCAATGTATGCATCACGCGTCGGCAAGCCTAGTTTAATATCTTCGTGGACATTAATGCTTTCAACCACGTCTAAATGAAACCCATAACGGTCGGCCTGTTCCTTTACTTTCATGATGTCTTCCAAAGGCCATACTTCGCCAGCCATTTTATCGTGCAACGCCCAAACAAGCCCTTCTACTCCAGGGATTTGTTTGATTTGCTCCAGTGTTACGCTGTCGTTGTTTTCTCCGTACCACCTAAATGTCATTCTCACTTGCTCTCATCCTCTCTATCAAAGATTAACACTGCTTTACGGACATTAGCAGGCTCCTTTTCAAGCAACTCGATTGCCTTTTTCACCTCATCAAAATCAAAACGATGGGATATAATCGAGGCTGGGTCAACCTTTTGTTCATTCACTTGCCTAATAACGTCGGGAAATTGGTTTGTTTGCAGCCTTGAGCCTGCTACAGTCAATTCTTTTTTCGTTAACAATAAAGACGGAATGCTCGACGGCGTTTCATTAAAGCCTAATGTCACTACCGTTCCAGCAACAGAAGCAAGCCTAACTGCTTCAGCAAATGTTGTATTCGTACCAACTGCATCAATGACAACATTCGCGAGTTCGCCATCGGTTTTCTCAAACAGGACTGTTTCCGGCTCTTCATGAGGCAAATGAATTGTAAAATCAGCGCCTACCTGTTTGGCATAATCGAGCCGGTTGGCTTGTAAATCAGAAATGAAAACCGTTGCGCCTTTTTGCTTCGCCATGATTAAACAAGCGATGCCTGTTGGTCCTGCGCCCATGATAAAAACAGTATCTCCAGGCTCAATGTTGCCACGATATGCGGCTTGGGCGCCGATTGTCATTGGCTCGACAAGAGCAGCTGCTTCAAAAGGCAAATCCCCTTTTACTTTGTGCCAGTTAGCTTCAGGAGCTACCATCCATTCACGCATCCCACCATCACGGTGTACGCCAAATACTTCCAACTTTGCGCAAACATTCGGGCGACCTTTTTTGCAAGCGTAGCATACGCCGCATGATGAAATGGGCTCAAGCGCTACACGGTCGCCAGGACGAAGGCCATGGACGCCGCTCCCCACTTCTTCAACAATGCCTCCGACTTCATGGCCGATAATGCGCGGGTAGACAGTAAACGGATTACTGCCATGGTAAATGTGCATGTCTGAACCACATATCCCTACAGCTTGCACTTTGACAAGTACATCCGTGTCATTTTCAAGCTCTGGCTTTTTTATTTCAACTATGTGAATGTCCCCTGGCTTTCTAACTTCAATTGCTCGCAAATGCGCCACTTCCTTTTCCGTTAGTCTGACGTCTTTTTTGAATCCGCTTACAGGATAGGCTTTGAAAATATCAAGTATGATGATAACAATGGAGCCTGCGCTCAAAGTTAAATATGATTCTACCATACTACCATACAAGTGTGGCAGTCAAGAAATTTGCTTATTCATGAGGCTAGAAGTCATGCCAAATTGGTTTTTCCGAAAACGCATCAAAAGCAATTGACTAAGATCAGATCTGCGCCATTACGCCCTTTCACTGCGATAACCTCCGAAAACAGCCTGCGCGAACAAGCCCACCCATCGTTGACTTGACTGGGGCAACATTTGTTTATATCACACAGCTTGTTTATAGGGTCTCGTTCATTCCCTTCGAGACTACCTTTTGTATAGGTTGAAATAGGCGTTTTCCTTGTCGCACTTATCGGGAGAAGCTTTAATAAGTGGGGAAACGGTAATGGCTATCTCTTTAATTCGCCTTTAGTTTGCGAGAGAAAACAAAGACTAGGGACTGGCGTCTCCTAGCCTTGTTCTTGTCATAAGAATAATCATGATTTAGAGGATAACGGTTTTGTTCTGTTGCAGAAGGCAGCTGCTTGTTCGCCAGCAAGCCGCCCAAACACAGCGCCCACCATTAAGCCAGCACCACCAGGATAGTTATGGTAAAATAGCCCGCCAACCATTTCTCCGGCTGCAAACAAGCCAGGAACTGGGCGCTTATCATCGCCGAGAATTTCGCTTTTTGGGCTGATGTGTATGCCACCAAACGTAAAAGTAATCCCGCACGTTACCGGAAATGCATAAAACGGTGCTTTTTCAAATGTTAGCGCCCAGTTTGATTTAGGCGGAAACACTCCTATTGTACGTTTGCCGTCTTTTGTCGCTGGATTGTACGGACCTGGTTGAACTGCTTGATTATAAGTACGGATCGTATTTAATAGCGCTTCAGGACAGACGCCTATTTTCTCTGCTAATTTCTCGACGCTGTCTGCTTGGTAACAGGTTGCTTCTGGCAGGTAGTATTCTTTGCGGAGGTTAGCGCTCACTTGTGAATCGAATAATTGAAATGCTTTTTGTTCGGGTTGCTTCAATGTTTCTTTTCCGTACTTTGCATACGTATAGTTACGGAAATCGGCTCCTTCATCTACGAACCGTTCTCCTTTCACATTCACAATCAACCCTAACGGATAAGACGATTTTTTATAAATGTCCCCTGGCTTGTTAAAGTCGCCTGTCTTCGGTGCATGATAATCCGTCGTATGAGCGTGGCAACCATCCCATTGCCCATATTGGATAGCCCCTGCTTTTAGGGCGAGCGTTAACCCTTCTCCTGTGTTAAACGCTGTACCGCGGACAACTGCTTTTTCCCATTCAATTCCTAGGTGGGTTTTGCGCATGTTTGCATTGGCTTCAAACCCCCCACAGGCAAAAATGACGGCATTGGCGTTAATTTCAGCAGGTTCTCCCGCTATTTCAACAACTAGTTTTTTTGATTGGTCTTCTTCTTGTTTTAACTCTGTTGTCTTTGCTTCGTAACAGATGTCGATGCCAAGTGCTTCGGCACGTTGAAACAAAGCTTGGACCAGCCCCACTCCTTTGTTTTTTGTCTTCAACGGAAGCCCTCCCCAAAAATGGCGCTTCCCGTCTTTCTCATAATATTGGTTCTCATTCACTGCAAATTGCACGCCTTGCTTCATCATCCATTGAATCGTATCAAAAGAGCGTGACACGAGCTGGTTCGCTAACTTTCGATCTGTCTGCCCCTCCGTCAAGCGCAGCAGGTCGGCCATAAACGCTTCTTCTCCATAGTCAGGCATGCTGATTTGCTCGACTTGCTCCTCATCCAAGTCCGGGAGAACGGCCCGCAAATCCTGAAAGCTACCATACGCACAACGAATTGCTCCGTCGGTAAAATACGAATTTCCGCCTCTCTTGTTCTTTGGTGCCCGTTCCAACATACATACGCTGGCCCCTTGCTCTTTTGCAGCAATCGCTGCACAAAGGGCGGCATTTCCTGCCCCTAACACAACCACGTCGACGTCTGTTTTTCTCATGATCATTCCGCCTCCTCGATCTTCTCGCAAACAACATCTGTAAATTGCTGCGTGCTTGCTGTTCCACCAAGATCCTTGGTACATACTCCACTTGCCAACGTGTCGGCAACCCCTTGGTTAATCCGTCTCTCGATAGTGCTGCATGATTGACTTTTATGTTTTTGGCCAATCCAACCTAATAACATCGCACTGGAACGAATCATTCCAATCGGATTGGCCACACCTAGGCCAGCAATATCGGGGGCTGAGCCGTGTGCCGCTTGTGCCATTGCTTTGCTTTCACTTGCATTGATCGAGCCGGCAAGCCCTAAGCTTCCAACAAGCTCTCCAGTAAGATCCGATAAAATATCGCCGAACATATTTTCTGCAACAATGACATCAAAGTCATCGGTGCGTCTAACCAAATGGGCACACATGGCGTCGATGTGGTAATCATCAACAGACACGTCTGGATAGTGTTGGCCTACCTCTTTGCAGACGTTTAAAAACAAGCCAGATCCAAGGGAAATCACATTCGCCTTATGCACAATCGAAACTTTTTTTCGACGTTCCCGAGCAGCACGAAACGCGGCATGAGCAATCCGTTCAACCGCTTGGCGCGTAAAGACACCGGCTGTTACAGCAATGTCTTCTGTTACCATCCATTCGCCGATTCCTTTATACATATTGCGGTCAACATAAAACCCTTCTGTATTTTCTCTGTATATAACCAAATCCGCGCTTTCCACCACTCCTTTTATATAAGGCTCTGACTTAGCTGGCCTAATGTTGGCGTACAAATCGAAGCGGTGCCGCAATTCTCCGCTTGGATTGCGTGTGCTTTGCAGCTGTTTTGGATACGACTGTGAATCATGGGGACCCATCAACCACCCATCGAGTTTGTCAAGAGCTTGTATCGTCTCCTCTGGCATGCTTGAACCTGTCTGTTTGATTGCTTCCAGCCCCATTGGTAACACACGCCAGCCAATAACCAAACCTGATTTCGCGGCGGCAGCGCTTACAATTTTCACGGAAGCGCTTACGATTTCATGGCCAATTCCATCCCCATATAATACGCCTAGCTCTAATTGCCCCATGGCACCCTCCTTAACATGGACTTACCTTTAGGCTACTAGGAAAATATTATAGAGGGAAATATCGATTTTCTTTGACGTTCCATAAAAATTTTTTATGATCGTTCTTGTTGCCACTGGCGGATGTAATCGATAAAATGCCTGACCACTGCCAGCTTTGCCGCCTCCCTGCTCGCTAATAGCCATGTCCGGCGCAAAAGTGGGGCACCGTCCAAATAGTAGAGTGGCTCGATGTAAAGCTGGTCTTTTTCTGAAAGGGAAATTCCCGGCACAATCGCGTAGCCGAGCCCGTGTTTGACCATTTCCTTGCATGTTTCAAATCGGTCTAAATCCATTTCCGTGTACGGCGGCTCCTCAAATCGGTCGTTCCACCAATGCTGAATCGTATCTTTAAGCGAACTGTCTGTCCGGTAACTTAAATACGGCTTCTCAGGCAATGTGCCGAGTTCGAGCTTTTCCTTCGAAATGAGCGCCAGCTGCTCTTCTCCAAGAAGATGCTTTTCTCCTGGCCATGTAAAGTCACTCCGCAAAATGCCAACATGAACGGAAGCGCTTTGTAAATGTTCTAATACTTGCGTACTCCATCCTGTCCGGACTTGGAAGCGAACATTGGGATAGTGGCTCGAAAACCCTTTGAGCACTTTTGGCAGCAAATATTGCGCATAATTGCTCGATGCGCCAATGCGAAGCGTTCCGCTTATATGCTTTTGCATGTGGAGCAACTGGTCTTTTGTTTGTTGGATTTTCTCAAGCATTTCTTTTGCGCATTCTGCAAGATATTCTCCTTCTGCCGTAAAACCGATCCCCTTTTTCGTTTTGAAAAACAGCTCCACTTGAAATTCTTGCTCAATTCGCTTTAATCGGTAACTCAGGGAAGGCTGTGAAACAAATAGCTTTTCTGCTGTCTTGGTTAAGTTTTTGTATTTATACAGTGCGTCAATTAACTCCCAATCTTTTTGGTCCATTATTGGCCCCCCTTGCCGTTTTTGTGTGCCTATTATACATGATTATTAAAAATATTTATCGGATTTTATAGAATTCTACTATTTTACTTATGTTTTGCAATCGCTTACAATTCGATTCAAGACATTGCAAACGAGGTGAAAAAATGAGAAAAACGTTTGGGCTAGTGGCCTATTCCGTATTATTGTTCGCAACTGCAGGCTGTAACACCATTCAGGCAAACGATAAGCAAGCCGACAGCGAGGGAAGCGAAGGGGCACTCTATGAAAATGAAGTGATCTCATTTGTCGTCCCTTACCAAGCCGGCGGTGGTTCGGATGTATTTGCCCGCTTTATGGCCAACTACTTTTCCAAACACATTGAAGGCTCCCCTCGGGTCCAAGTGGAGAATATACCTGGAGGGGGAAGCATCACAGGGACCAATGAATATGCACTTTTGCGGCAGGAAAATGGACGGAATATTTTAACAACAAGTGCTTCCACTCATATCCCGTATATTCTCCAACAGCCGTCTGTCCAGTATGACTTGTCAAAAATGACACCGATTATTGGCGCTCCTACAGGTGGCGTTGTCTACACTTCTCCCAAATTAGCAAAATTAGGCATGTACGATCTTTCGAAACAGCAAGGGGAGCTTTTTTATGCCGGCATTTCGCCAACTGGATTGGACCTTGTCACGCTATTGTCGTTTGAAGTCCTTGGCCTTGACGTCAAAGCCGTACTTGGTTACGAAGGCAAGGGGCCTGCCCGTGTGGCCTTTGAACAGGGGGAAAGCAACATTGATTACCAAACAACGACGGCCTATAAACGGAACGTCATTCCTTTGGTCGAAGAAGGCAGTGCTGTCCCCCTTTACAGCCTTGGACAAATGAATGAAGACGGCGATTTGGTGAGAGATCCCCAGTTCCCGGAGTTGCCCACGATTGAAGAAATCCATTATGACCTATACGGAACTGGACCAACAGGAGACGCATGGGAAGCCTATAAACAATTTGTAGGCGCTTCCTTTACGATGCAAAAAGTTATTTGGGTCCATGAAGACGCGCCGGAACAGCATCAACAGCTTCTGCATGCATCGATGGAAGCACTTATTCAAGACGAACAATTTATCGCCCAGTCAGAGGAAATTTTGGAAAATTATCAGCCTTTAGTTGGTGAGGAGCTGCAAACAAGAATTGATTCGATGTTGACAATGTCCCCTGAAACATTAGAATGGGTTTCCCAATTTCTTTTAGATACCTATGATGTGGACATTACTAGGCTTTAATTTAACGGTGGCGGACTTTTCCTTATTTTACCTATTTCATTTCAACTGACAGCATCCATAAAAAAGGAGGCGACTGCTATGCTCGAAGCTGCATGGGAAGCATTGCTTATCGTGTTGCACCCATCTAGAATCGGCTTCATGTTTCTCGGCATATTTATTGGCATCTTTGTAGGACTTCTCCCAGGTTTAAGCGGAACGGTAGGCATGTCCTTGCTGCTACCCTTTGTGTTTGGCCTCGACCCATTTGTTGGCATGGCCTTGCTGATTGGCATGGTTGCCGTTGTCCACACGGGCGATACATTCCCGTCTATCTTGCTCGGCATTCCCGGAACTGCGGGGTCCCAAGCAACGATTATGGACGGTTTTCCTTTAACCAAACAAGGGCAAGCCTCACGGGCTATGGGGGCCTCATTCTTTTGCTCCATGGTAGGGGGTGTGATCGGCGGTCTTGCCCTCTATTTAACAATCCCGTTCGTCCGCCCGCTTATCACTGCCTTCAGTTCGCCTGAGTTATTTATGTTGACGATGCTAGGACTTAGCATGGCTGGGCTGCTTGCTGGAAAATCGCCGATGAAAGGGATCATTTCAGGATTGCTTGGTTTGCTGATTGGCTCAATCGGCAGCGCCCCGGCTATCGCTGAATACCGCTATACATTCGGATCACTTTATTTGTTAAACGGCGTATCTTTGCCAGTCGTGGCATTAGCGATTTTTGCTTTCCCTATTATGATCACAATGTTGACCAATAAAGGCGCCGTTTCCAACCATGGCCCTTTAAAAAGAGGCGTTTTGACAGGTGTTATGGACGCGCTTCGCAACAAATTCCTTGTCTTCCGCAGCGCGGTTATCGGTACGTTGATTGGTTTTGTTCCAGGACTTGGAGGCAGTGTTGTTGACTGGATTGCCTATGGCGCTGCCCAAAAAACAGTCAAAGGAAATTCGTTTGGAAAAGGCGACATCCGCGGCGTCATTGCTCCGGAGAGCGCCAACAACGCCAAAGAAGGCGGTTCCCTTGTGCCGACACTTTTGTTTGGCATCCCCGGCTCTGGCACAACAGCGATTTTGCTAGGCGGGCTCACGTTAATGGGCCTGGAAGCTGGGCCACGAATGCTTGGCGCCGATTTACCGGTGACGTTATCGATTGTATGGACGCTCGTTTTTGCCAATATTTTTGGCGCACTGCTATGCATGTTGCTTATCCGGCCAATCTCCAAGATTAGCATGGTGCCTGGGGAAAAAATTGTCCCGTTTCTCGTTGTCCTGCTTGTACTAGGCGCTTACCAATCTAACTTCTCATGGGGCGATCTCGTTGTTTTCGTTGCCATTGGCCTCCTGGGCTATGTGATGACCATTTTAGATTGGCCGCGCCCGCCGCTCTTAATTGGGTTTGTCCTCGCTTTAAGTGCTGAGCGCTATTATTGGATATCGATAGAGCGGTACGGTTGGTCATGGATTAGCAATCCTCTTGTCATTGCCCTTGCTCTATTTATTGTTCTATTGTTGTCAGGCGGGGCGATTATGAAACAGTTCAGTAAATCTGTTGAGTCAGGAAAAGGGGTTTCCTCATGACAAAAGACTTATTTAATATTGGTTTTACTAGTTTCTTGTTGCTTGTTTTTGGATTCGCTGTTTTTGGAGCTTTGCAATTTTCACGGTTGGCGCAGTTTTTCCCACTTTATGTTTCGGCTGCCGGGACCGTTTGTACAGCGATTTACTTAGTTGTTTTAATCATCCGGTATCGAAAAGAAAATGATCCAGACTCACAGGCGGTGGTCTCCATTGTCCGGCCACTCCGCTATATTGCATGGCTTCTTGGCTACATTGCCTTCATTTATCTTGCAGGCATGTTGATTGCCACTTCACTGTTCCTCGTCGCTTTCTTGATGTTTGAATCGAAAATGCCATTTATAAAGACTGCCCTTTCTGTCGCAATCGTGCTGCTCGCGATTTCAGCCGCTAGCTCCCTACTCGGTGTTTACTGGCCGACAAACTTGCTTGGGCTGTAAAAAGGGACATTGACCACTAGGAGTGAAGCAATGATGAGAGAATATGAACGCATACGCGCTGCCATTATTCGCGGCGGCACAAGCAAAGGCGTCTTTATTTTACAAAACGAGCTGCCTGGAGACCCTAAAGTCCGCGATCAAGTCATCCTGTCCTTATACGGCCAGGATGCACGGCAAATTGATGGCCTTGGCGGAGCAGACGCCTTGACAAGCAAGTTTGCGATGGTCCGTCCGTCTCCTTTGTCAGAAGCCGATATTGAGTATACATTCGGCCAAGTTGGGATTGGTACTGGTCATATCGACTACAATACCAATTGCGGGAATATTCTTAGCGGCGTTGGTCCGTTTGCCGTAGATGAGGGGCTTGTTTGCGTGAAGGAACCCTATACCAAAGTCCGTATCCATAACACCAATACAGATCGAATCGTCATCGCCCATGTTCCCGTAGAAAACGGCCGTGCCAAGCAAGTAGGGAACTTTCATATTGACGGTGTCCTTGGCGGAGGCGCTAAAATCATGCTTGATTTTCAAAACGCTGCTGGAGTAAAAACTGGCGCCCTTTTTCCAACAGGCGCACGAAAAGATTGGCTTGATTGCTCGTATGGCAAAATTGAAACGAGTATTGTCGATGTTACTACACCAGTCGCTTTTATAAAAGCTTCTGAAGTAGGAATGATAGGAGTAGAACTTCCTGAGCAGCTGAATCAAGAGCAACTGTTTCTGCTTGAGGAAATCCGTGGGGCAGCGGCAACAAAATTAGGTTTTGTCGCCCAGCCAGCAGACGCCGCACACTTTACACCTTCAAGTCCGAAATTGATTATCGTTGCTGAAGCACAAGACTACCAAACGACTGCCGGACGGGCTGTTCATAAGGCAGATATCGATTTCGTTGGCCGGGCGATGTCAATGCAACATATGCATAAAACATTCCCTGTCACAGGCGGACTGTGCACTGCTGTTGCTTCCAAGCTAGCAGGCACTGTCGTCCATGAGTGCTGTTTTTACCATGCTCAAAATCAGCAAATTGTCCGTGTTGGACACCCTTCCGGCACAATGGAGTTTCATGTATCCGTCAAAGAAGCAAAAGGAATCGAACCAACGATTGAAAAAGCAGCTGTCGCCAGGACGGCACGGCGTATAATGGAAGGGTTTGCGTACGCGCCGGCTGCTTTGTTTTGGGGACACTGATCTAAAAAAGGATATAAAGGAATATAGGCGTTTGTCTGTCTGAAGCAAATCAATTAGACGGACACGTCCCGAGTATAGAACACTACTCCAACTAAGATAACGCAAAGCAAATAATGATTATACGAGATCAAGCACCCAAGCATTTCGCTTTAGGTGCTTTTCTTTGCCAAAACATCGCAATTGAGTTTTTTAACCACTTGACAGCCAACCCTATTCCATATATGGTTAACTACATAACCAACTAACCAAATAACAAACTACAGCCCATCTTCATGCTCTCTAAAATTCCGAAAAAGGAGGGATCACATGAAACCTTCACTTGATGAAAACAAACCCATCTTTCAACAAATACGAGAGATGATTGAAGATGAAATTGTGAATGGCACATTGACAGAAGAGGCACAAGTCCCTTCAACGAACCAGCTAGTGGCTACTTATAAAATCAATCCAGCAACTGTTTTAAAGGGGTTCAACCAATTGGTTGACAATGGCATTCTGTACAAGAAAAGAGGCGTTGGCATGTTCGTCAAAAGCGGAGCCAGAAGCAAGCTTATTAAGAAGCGCAAACAAGCGTTTAAAGAAAATTATGTCCGAAGTATGCTGCAAGAAGCACGAAAACTCGGCATTACTGAAGGAGAGTTACAAGAAATGATTAAGTCAATAGGAGGAGAAATAGAATGATCGACCCTGTGATTGAAGCGAGACAGCTTACGCTACGTCTTTCGGATAAAACGATTATTGACAATGTCTCGTTTACACTTGAACAGAACAAAATCTATGGATTGCTCGGACGAAATGGCGCAGGGAAAACCACGCTATTGTCCTTGTTGGCGGGATTCCGAAACCCGACGAGTGGCTCGATTACCGTTAACGGCGAGGACGTCTTTGAGAACGGAGCGATTGTTGAAAACATCAGCTTTATTCGTGATGTCAAAATTGATTCAGATTCAGATCGTTTAGAGGAATATTTAAAAGGTGTTGCCCTCTTCCGTCCCCATTTTGATTGGGAGTATGCCATGAACCTTGTAGAACGGTTTAAACTGCCTATTCATTCGCCGATGAATGAATTATCACGGGGGATGCAGTCTGCCGCCCATGTCGTAGCCGGACTAGCAAGCCGGGCACCGATTACGATTTTTGACGAAGCCTATTTAGGCATGGACGCGCCAGCTCGTGACATTTTCTATAAAGAAGTGCTCAAAGAATATATGGAACATCCAAGAACAATCATCCTGTCCACACACCTTATTTCCGAAGTGGCTTCGATGCTGGAAGACGTCCTCATCCTTCATCAAGGTTCCCTTATGCTCCATGATGATACGGAGTCATTGTTATCCCGGGGAACGACGATTACTGGCGATGTCGCAGCGGTTGATGAATTTACAATAGGAAAGAAAGTACTAAATGAACAGACACTAGGACAGACAAAATCGGCGATGGTCTATGGAGAATTAACAGAAAGAGAACGAGCCCTGTCCGAACAACAAGGTTTGCAAATTGGCCCAGTTGCTTTGCAAGAACTATTTATCCATTTGACAGAGGAGGGGCATAATGAATAAAAGCACACTCGTTGCCAAGGCGACATTGCATACATTTGCGAAATGGAGTAAATGGTATACAGCAATTTTTATTGGCGTCTATCTTGTGATTATCATTTTGCTCAGTTACCAATCAGCCTATGACTGGTCCCTCTTACAAGGCTATCTGCAATCTACACGGATTTTCTTTTTAATTCTTGGTTTGCTGTCTATGAGAGGCTTCTTGGAATACTATGTATCCAACGGCATTACGCGCAAAGACTACTTTAAAGGGATGGTGTCAGCTAGCGCTCGCTTATCCATAATTATGACCATAGCCGGACTTATCTTGTACGGCCTGGAATCGCTCGTCTACTCCGTCGCCGGTTGGGAATTAAGTCGTTCTTGGCCCTTTATGGAACAATCGCTTTTCATCCAAACTGCAGCAATGCTATCCACTTTTTTCCTATTCTACTTGTTAGGCTGGTTCATTAGCGCAGGCTACTATAAATTTAACCCTTATGCCGGGTTTGGCATCATCATGCTTAGTGTGGCAGTCGTTATCGTCCACAACCACTTTTGGGGCTTAGACGTCCCTGATCCCGTGCTCATTTGGACCGGCGGCCTCTCGCCTTCTCCCTTCTTCTCGTTTTTTCTAACTGCGGCGTTGATTGCTGGGTTGCTGTGGTTGCTGCGGAAGATGACGAAAAATGCGGAAGTGACAGCTTGATTTTTGCTTTGCAACAAAGAAATCGCCACTAGGCTCCATGCTTAGTGGCGCTCCTTTTATTGATGAAAATCAGTTCCCGACTCGACTGCTTTTACATAACCTTTACGGATGACAAAATCGCCAAAACGCTCGCCTTCCTCTCGTTCTTTCGCATAAGCATACAAGATCGGCTCCAATGTTTTTATGATTTCCGCCTCGCCGATATTTTCTTTGTACATTTTGCTCAAGCGCTCCCCAGCAAATCCTCCGCCAAGATATAGGTTATACTTACCTGGCGCTTTGCCAATAAAACCGATTTCAGCTAATGCAGCACGTGAGCAGCCATTGGGACAGCCAGCCATGCGGATGACGATGTCTTCGTCGCGGATGCCTGCTTCATCGAGGACAAACTCCAGTTTGTCAATGAGTGAAGGCAAGTACCGTTCTGATTCAGCCATTGCTAAGCCACATGTCGGAAAAGCAACGCAAGCCATCGAGTTGCGGCGCAATGCCGAAACATGTTTGCCGTCTGTTAGCCCATATGTTTCAACAATTGCTTGAATCGCTTTTCTCTTCGCCGCCGTTACGTTACTGATAATTACATTTTGATTGCCAGTCAAACGAAATTCGCCTGTATGAATCTTGGCAATCTCCCGCAAGCCAGTCATTAGTTGATAATCGTCCGTGTCTTGAATCCGGCCATTTTGGATGAATAACGTCAAATGCCAACGTCCTTTTACTCCTTTTGTCCAGCCATACCGATCACCGTTATGATCAAACTGAAAAGGGCGTGCTTCTCCTAGCTCCCAGCCAAGGCGAGCGTGCAACTCGTTTTTTAACCAGTCTAAGCCATGGCGGTCAATCGTGTACTTAAATCGGGCATATTTCCGGACTGAACGGTTGCCGTAATCCCGTTGAATCGTAATCAATTTTTCAGCAACGTCAATGATTTGTTGGGGCTCGCAAAAGCCAATGACACGGCCCAGTTGCGGGTAGGTTTTCGTATCGCCATGCGTCATGCCCATTCCGCCACCGCAAGCAACATTAAAACCTGTTAGCTTGCCTTCTTCCAAGATGGCAATAAAACCAATGTCTTGCGAAAAGATATCCACATCATTTGCAGGTGGAACGGCAACACCAATTTTAAATTTTCTTGGCAAATAAAGAGGCCCATACATTGGTTCTACTTCATCTTGCTGAGGGGTGCCCGCGACTTTCTCTTCGTCAAGCCAAATTTCATGATAAGCACGTGTTTTTGGCAAGAGCGCTTCACTCAGTTTTTTTGCCCAGTCGTAGACTTCGCCGTGGACTTCCGATTGGTACGGATTGGGTGTGCTCATCACATTTCGATTTACGTCGCCACAAGCCGCAATCGTATCCATTAAAGCAGCGTTAATGCCTTGAATGTTTTTTTTCATATTCCATTTTAAAATGCCATGCATTTGGAACGTTTGCCGTGTCGTTAGTCGAAGCGTGCCATTGCCGTAGCGATGGGCCAGATCATCCATAGCGAGCCATTGTTTCGGTGTTGCGACACCACCAGGAAGACGGACACGCACCATAAATTGATAGGCAGGCTCGAGCTTTTGTCGGCGCCGCTCTTCACGCAAGTCGCGGTCATCTTGCAAATAGCTGCCATGAAATTTCATTAAACGGTTATCGTCGTCTGGGATGCCGGCGCTTAATGGTTCTTTTAATGTTTCAGCTAAAGTACCACGTAAATAATTGCTTTCTCTTTTAATGCGTTCGACATCACTAGGAGGTCCATCTTGTGTCGGTGCAACTTTTTGGTCTGCCATCATTTTCTCCCTCCATTAATATACGTCGCGCTGGTAACGGTTATTTTGCTGTAAGTTGCTGAGATAGGCTTCTGCTTCTTCTTCGCTGCGGTTGCCTTGTTTGGCGATGATCGAAACGAGGGTTTTATGGACGTCTTTCGCCATTTGTTTTTCATCCCCACAAATGTAAATAACAGCGCCATCTTCTAGCCATTGGAACACTTCATCTGCTTTCTCTAACATTCTGTGCTGCACATAGACTTTTTCGTCCTGGTCACGTGAGAAAGCGACATCCATTTTCGTTAGTACGCCTTCTTTCATCCAGCGCTGCCAATCGGTTTGGTATAGAAAGTCGGTCGAAAAATGCTGATCACCAAAAAATAGCCAAGCGGGCCCTTCTGCCCCTGTCTCTTCCCGTTCTTCCAAAAAGGCTCGGAAAGGGGCTACTCCTGTTCCTGGACCGACCATTAAAATCGGTGTGCTCCCATCCTCAGGCAAGCGAAAATTCGGGTTGCGCTGAATAAAAATCGGCAATGTCTCCCCTGGCGCTTTGCGCTCAGCGCACTGTACGGAGCAAACGCCTGCCCGTTTACGTCCATGAGCGTCATAGCGGACAGCGCCAACGGTTAAATGGACTTCGTCTTCATTGGCACGGTAGCTACTAGCAATTGAATACAGACGTGGTGGGATTTTGCGGAGAATAGCGGTAAAGTCTCCTGCTGTTCCTTCCCATGGGGCGAAATCCCTAACCAAATCAAGAATGTCCCGTCCTTCTAGATAAGCTCGAAGTTGCTGTTCATTGCCAGCTGCCACTAATTCCTTTAAAGCATTGTTTTTGGAAAGCAGCGATGCTTTTTCAAGCAGAGGCTTTGTTAAAACCGTTATTTCGAAATGACGGATTAGTGCCTCCCGCAACGGCAACACATCGCCTTGCTTGCCAATTGGCACCGACTCATCACCGTTCCAACCCATTTCGGCAATCAACTGATCGGCCAAATCGCTGTCATTTTCCGGAAAAATGCCAACCGAGTCGCCAGGCTCAAATGTAAATCCCGACCCTTCAAGAGAAAGCTCCAAGTGGCGCGTCTCCTTGTTTGAACCACGGCCATTTAAATTGATATTTTCAAGTATTTCTGCTTTATAAGGATTGGTGCGGCTGTAAACAGTAGCCGTGGCATCTGTTAATAGCGGAGCTGCGGAACTCGCCGCTGACGGTATACCCGTTGCTTTTTCAAGGCCAGCAAGAACACCTTCCATCCATTCGGCTGCATCCTCGTCAAAATCAATGTCACAATCAACACGAGGATACAACCGCGTTCCTCCAAGCTCCTCTAAGCGCTGGTCCAACTCTTTCCCAGTTTGACAGAAAAATTCATAAGATGAGTCCCCTAAAGCAAGCACTGAAAAATGCACATCCGACAATTTCGGCGCCTTGCGCCCAAGTAGAAATTCGTGGAAAGCAATGGCGTTATCTGGCGGTTCGCCTTCCCCATGCGTACTAACAATAAGAAGTAAATTCGTAACGTCTTTTATGTTTTTTGGCTTGTATGTATGCATCGATGCCAGTGTCACATGATACGCTTTGTCTTCCAGTTTGCGGCTAATTTCTTCAGCGAGCTGTTGGCTATTGCCTGTTTGTGAACCGTATAACACAGTCACTTCTTTGTTTTCCTGGGCAGCTTCACTCGGTGCGCTAAGTTCAGCTGGTACCGTTATCGCTGCTTCACTAAGAGCCGCGTTTGCTGTTGCTGCCAAATAACCGCTTATCCAGCTTTTCTGTGTATCGGTTAGCGTTGGCAGCAACTTATTTAAAAGCTCTATTTGTTCTTGGCTGAATGGGCTGTTTGTCGTCTGGAGCTGCACCACAATCCACCTCTCGTATCGTCTTCATTTTTGTTTACCTTCGGCTATCCGTCGCAGTTGGTCAGCTAGCCATTGCTCGCGCCACTCATCTTGCAGACGTTCTGGTGAAGCGAGCTCTTGCAAAAGAGCGCGTTTTTCCTCGTTTTCCGCATTGCTCGCTAATACAAGCTCCCGTGCTTTCTGGAGAAACGCAAGTTCTTCAGCGGCATGCTCTGGCAACAAGTTCGCGATTTGCCCCTTTATCCGCTTGGTGTAACTTGGGCTTGCTCCTGCTGTCGAGATGCTAACTGTGAGCAACCCTTTCTCAATTTTAGCCGGCACATAAACATGGCCTGCTTGCGCTTGGTCGCCAACATAAACGAGCTGACGCGGTGCTCGGTTTCGCAACAACTGTTGGTGCACAAGTGGCTGATCGGTACAGAGGAAAAGCAAATCAGCGAGAAAGCATTCATCGCCGCTTGCATAGCGTGCTTCCCAGCGCAGTTTTTCGGCTAACGCTAACGCTTGGAGCTGCGGATGAAGTGTGGGCGCCACAACGGTTACGTGTCCACCTGCTTCAACGATGCTTAACGTCCGCTTATAGGCAAGCTGCCCCCCGCCGACTACCACGGTTTTTAACATGCTTAGCTCAAGCATAAACGGCAACGCACTCATCCACATCCCCCATTTATTTCACGAAGCGCCTCATTGACGCGGCCTATCAACACAGGCGCGAGCCCGTCATCGCTCCCAAGGAATTCGCATAACACATATGCAGTGGCTGTGTTTCCTTTTCTGTCTGCTAGCGTGTTGGCCAATTCGTTCATTAAAATGCCGGTAAAGAGCAAATACGGAAGCACATAAACACGCTGCGCACCAAGTTTCTCCACTTTGGCTAACCCTTGGGCAACTGTTGGCGTTGTGGCTGCCATAAAACACGTTTCGACGTTGTCACACGCTGTTTTCTCATAGAGTAGACGGGCAATTTTAGCGACATCACTTGGTTGATTGCCATCGCTTGACCCTCTGCCGACAACAAGAACGGTCGTACCGTCTTGCCGCTTGCCTTCCTCTGCAAGCAGTGGCAGCCCTGCATTAGCAAGCCGTCTTAAAGCAACATCAATGACATCGGCTTGAATGCCAAACGGCTTGCCATAGGCAAATGCAACATCAGGATATTTTCTCTTAGCCGCTTGTATTTCCTGAGGGATGTCCATATTCGCATGGTGGGCCGTCAATAACAATACGGGAATGATGGCAATTGCCGTTGCTCCGTTTTGTACACACCGATCAATCCCTTCGGCAATCGTCGGTTTACTAAGTTCAATAAACGCTTCCGTTTGGAAATAATCGCCGGAAAAATGGCTTTTGGCTTTTTTTAAAAAAGCACGAAACTGGTCGTTTCCTTCTTTGACGCGGCTACCGTGGCCCACATATAAAATCGCCTGCATACGTCCCCTCCATCCATGACGACAGTACAGATTGCTTGACTTGCGGCGACAAACCATAGGAAATCGCTGCTTTTTTCGCTTCATCGCTTAAACAAAGCACATTTAACTCCCTTATTTCCTTCTCTCTGCCGATCGCAGCGAACGCTTCGCCAAAACATTCGACGGACTCACGGCTCAAAAAGACAAGATCGGTCAAGTGCCCTTCATCGAGTAGACGGTTGATCGTCGTTTGCGTGGACGGGGCAACGATTCGTTCCCTCGTTTGAACATGTTTCCAGCCAGGTTTGCCACCTAAGCCCCCACGGCTTAAAAAGAATCGGTCTGAACCTAATGGACTGCTCCCCTGAGTAGGGGCAAGCCCGCGTTGTTGAAGAGCTTCTACCGCCGAATCGGTTTCACCGCTAAATTGGGCAGAAAGGGTACGGATATCAAGTCCTCTTTCTTGGAGCCATCGAAAAAAGACAACGACATCCTCCTCTTCAAAGAAGGCAATGTCTGTGGCCGTTTCCCAATGAATAAGCGGGGCTTCTTCATCCACCTCATGGAAACGGGGGTATACAAACGTTTCAGCCCCTTCTTCTTTTAAGAGAGATGCAAGCTGAGAAGAACCGTCGCTATTGGCAATAAGCGGAAACGAGCCAAACAATGGTTTACGCTCAAACCAACTTTTTCCTTGATAAAGAGCTGCGACATCCCCAATGAGGGCAATCGCTGGGTTGGTAAACTGTTCAGCTTCTGCTTTTCGGGCTACCGTGCCTAAGTCAGCGATAAGAGTCCGCTGTTTGCTTGTTGTCCCCCATTGAATTAACAACACTTTTTCGTCCCTCCGGCGACCATGCGTGATTAAATTTTCAGCAATGGCTGGCAAATGTTTAATGCCCATATAAAAAGCAACCGTGTCGATGGAGGCAAGCCCCTTCCAATCGATTTCAGGCAAGCCGGTGTCTCTGCGGCTATGCCCCGTCGCAATGGCAAAGTTGGCGCCGTGAAGGCGATGGGTTACAGGAACGCCTGCATAAGCTGGCGCCGCCATTCCTGCTGTCACGCCCGGAACGATTTCGTAAGGTACGCCGTATTCGTCGAGAAAGGCTGCTTCTTCACCAACGCGTCCAAATACGCTTGGGTCGCCGCCTTTTAAACGAACGACGCATTTTCCTTTTTGGGCATGGCGCACCATTTCGTCATGAATCGCTTCTTGGCGAAGAATATGGCGGTTCGGCAGCTTGCCTGCATATAGCAGCTCAGCCCCTGGCTTTGTTTCTTCCAGCAAAAGTGGGTTGACAAGACGGTCGTATAATAAAACGTCCGCCTGGCGAAGAATGTCAAGCCCCTTTGCCGTCAATAAACCGCAATCGCCTGGCCCTGCACCAATTAAATAAACCGTTCCCTTTTGTGCCATTGCTATCACTGCCTTCCGTTTACTTTGCCTGCGTTTTTACCGAGTGAGAATATGATGCTTTTCTAGCCAGCCAATGATTTGTTCTACTGATTCTTCCACTGTTTGCACGCTCGTATCGACGGTAATTTCAGGCGTTTCCGGCTCCTCATAAGGGGAACTAATGCCAGTAAATTGAGGAATCTCCCCATTGCGCGCTTTTTTATAAAGCCCTTTGACGTCACGGCGCTCACACTCTTCAAGGGGGCATTTCACATACACTTCTACAAATTCGCCGTCTGCTAGTAGAGCCCTTGCCTGGTCTCTGTCAGACTGAAACGGCGAAATAAAGGCTGTCGATACAATTGTACCAGCATCGACAAATAATTTGGCAACTTCTCCAATGCGGCGGATGTTTTCCTGCCGATCTCTATCCGAAAAACCTAAATCCTTATTTAAGCCATGGCGAATGTTGTCTCCGTCAAGCACGTACGTTGACAGCCCCGCATCAAACAATGAACGGTCCAAAGCATTAGCAAGCGTCGATTTTCCCGAACCTGAAAGTCCTGTAAACCAAAGCACGCAGCCTTTATGGTTATGACGTGCATGCCTTTCCTGTTTACTGACGCTCGCTTCATGCCAGACGAGATTTGAATTCGTTTTTGTCATAGGAAATTCCCCTTATGTAAATTGTTTATATGCCTTCACCATCACGCATCGTCTGTTCTTTGTCTTGGCGGACCGACCGGTATAAGCTGATTGCACCTACTGTCGCGATAAAGACGCTGACAATCACAACAAGTGTATAATAGTCTTGCGAGCGGAAAAGCAAAATCAAACTATAGGAAACAGCCAACGCAAACAAAGGCGATACAATCCATACTTTTAGAATCCGCCTGATGACAGACTTCTGCCAAAGGACAAAACCGTTTTCCGCTGTGCCGATACCGACAATAGCCGCAGTCGTAATTTGCGTAAGGGGGACGGGCAAACCGAAAATCGAAGCAATGATGACAAGCCCTCCGCCGGTAAACGAGACTGTACTTCCTTGCAGCAGCGAAAGATTGGTAATATGTTTGCCGTTGGTCTCCAGCACTTTTCCGCCGAGTAAAAGGGCGCCAAGGGCAACAAAAAATCCACCGGCAATAGCAGCCGTTGTCACATCTAGTGCCCCTACTCCGACAAGAGGGCCGACGGCATTGGCAACATTGTTCATTCCAGCTGAAAAAGCTTCGAGACAACCGCAAGCGATTAGAATGAAGGTGAGAGGCTTATGCCATTTTCCATCGCCACGCAAAAATGGCAAATGGGCTTGATGCTTTTTTATCGTTCTTCCAGCCCCGAGTGCGAGAAAAAACGCGGCAAACGGAATGACAATCCAAAAGCTCATAATTATGAGCAGCTGCTGCCAGTAAAGGGCTTGATACGCAAGGCCAGCCCCGACAAGGGAGCCGACAACAACCTCGCTCGTTGACAAGGGAATGCCGATTAGGTTGGCAAAAAATAAGGTTAAACAAGCTGCACCTAACACAATGACAACGACATCCATTTGCATAATAGTAGGCGGCACAATCCCTTCGCCGATCGTCCGCACCACTTCGCCTCCTGCCAGCGCGCCAAGCCAAGCGCAAGCACCAACAAGAAGCATTGCTACTCGTTTCTTTTTAATCGCCCCGCTTCCGTAAGCAGGGCCCATCGCTGCTGCTGTTCCGCTTGCGCCGATATTCATTGCGAAGAAAAAAGCAATCGCAAATGCTGCCACCTCCATCATTGCCGCTCCCTCTTTCTCTTTTTTTCTATCACCTATCCGCGCATCAACACTTCAACCACTTCTTTGCGGCTGAATTCTTGTGGAGGAAGCACGCCTTCTTTTAACATTTGCCGCACTTTTGTCCCTGATAAAATAACATGGTGCTCAGGCTCATGAGGACATGTTTTTTGCGATGCCATGTTACCGCAAGCTTTGCAATAAAAACTATGTTCAAAAAACAATGGCTTAATGCCAAGCTCGCTTTCTTCAAATTCTTTAAAAATTTCTTGTGCATCGTAGGTGCCATAATAATTGCCGACACCTGCATGGTCACGGCCAACAATAAAATGAGTACAACCGTAATTTTTGCGAACTAGCGCATGAAAAATAGCTTCCCGGGGACCGGCATAACGCATTGCTGCCGGGAACACCGATAAATGGACACGGTTTTTTGGATAATAGTTTTTAAGCAACACTTCATAGCTTTTCATTCGTACACCGGCTGGAATGTCCCCTGCCTTTGTTTCACCGACAAGCGGATTCAAGAACAGCCCGTCAACCGTTTCAAGAGCTGCTTTTTGGATGTATTCATGGGCGCGATGCACAGGATTGCGCGTTTGGAAGCCAACGACTGTCTTCCAGCCTTTCTCAGCAAAAATCCGCCGCGTATCGATTGGGTCGATATAGTAAGAGGCAAAGCGTTCATAATTTACGCGTTTTGTCAATACAATCGGCCCGCCTACATAAACCGGCGGTCGTGCATACATTTTTGCTACTCCAGGGTGGGCTTCGTCCGTCGTACGGTATACTTCCTGAGCTTCGACTTTTTTATCAGGCGTATAAATCGATTCGATTTCAATGACGCCGTAAGTTTCGTTCTTGTAAACGAGCTTTGCACGTTCACCAACACCCAAGGCAGAAGCCTCATCAGCGGTAACTGGCAGTGAAATCGGAATGCTCCAAGGCGCTCCATTCGCTAATCGCATTGATTTGACAACAGAATGATAATCATCTTCGTTTAAAAAGCCAGTTAGCGGTGTAAAACCGCCAATTCCAAGTAACTCCAAGTCAGAGAGGGCAAAACCATCAAGTGCAATCTCGTTTGTGATGCCTGTTGTATCATAAGCCGGATCATATAATTGAACAAGTTCTGTCTCTTTTACCGCTTCCATTCATGAATCCCCTTTCGTTGGTGCATGCAACCCGCATTCTGTTTTTCCTGTTCCCGCCCAGCGGCCACTTCGAGCATCTTCCCCAGGCATGACCGCCTTCGTGCAGTACGTACAGCCAATGCTCGGGTAGTGATGGTCGTGCAGCTCATTGTAAGGCAATTGATGCAATTTAATGTACATCCATATTTCTTCTTCCGTCCAATGGATCAACGGACAAACCTTCACCTTTTTAAAGCGTTTATCCTGATTAACAAACTCGGTATTTGCTCGTGTCGGAGACTGCTCACGCCTTAACCCTGACAGCCAAGCATCGTAAGGCTCAAGCTCACGAGCCAGCACATCCAATTTTCGAATTTGGCAGCACTGGTCTGGGTTTCTAAGCCATAGCTCCTCGCCGTAACGTTTCGCTTGTTCCTCTGGAGACAAAGCTGGCTTAGCCATGTTGATACGAAAATTCGGGTATCGTGCCTTTACACGTTCGATCAATTCATATGTTTCTGTAAAATGAAAATCTGTATCTAAAAATAAAATGTGGGCTTCTTTTTGCACCTTTGACAACAAGTCAAGCAGCACCATGGCTTCGGCTCCAAAACTGCAAGCGTACACGAGCTTTTCACCATACGTTTGATTCGCCCAACGCAAAATATCCAGGCTATCCCGATTTTTCAACTTGGTATTTACCTTTTCATAGTCGGTTGCCTTCATTTGCTCAAAAACGTAAGCCATTACTCTCCCCTTTCTCCTTTACAGACAAACCCATGTAAGTTGATATGATTTATAAAAATTCTAACTGTGTTCGAATAGACTGTCAATGGGTTAATTTGATTGAACACCGTTCAAGAAAATACAAACCTTTGTCGATCATGAAAAGTCAGTCCCTTATTGTTACAGCAAAATTCAAAAAGCCCGTCGATGTTCAAATGGAGCTAGAAAAAGTTTCGTTAGGGGGCAATCAAGCAACTTGTCTTGACAAAAGTCTAATTAGACCTCATACTCAGCGTTACAGTCTAATTAGACTGTCGCAATCAAAGAAAGAAGGTTTTACGATGAAATCAATTTTATTAATCGGACAATCAAATATGGCGGGAAGAGGATTTGTTGAAGACGTACCGCCTATTTATAATGAGCACATCCATATGTTGCGGAATGGCAGATGGCAAATGATGGCTGAACCCCTCCATTTTGATCGGCATGTATCTGGTATTGGGCCAGCCGCTTCTTTTGCTCAGGCTTGGACAACGGATCATCCAGGTGAATCCATTGGGTTAATTCCATGTGCGGAAGGAGGTAGCTCTATTGATGAGTGGACAATAGACGGTCCACTGGTCAGACATGCGATCTCTGAAGCAACGTTCGCTACGGAAACGAGTGAATTAATAGGGATATTATGGCACCAAGGAGAAAGTGACAGTTTCGGAGAACGTTTTAAGACATATGAGAATAAGTTGCTCTCATTATTTATACATTTGAGAGAAAAATTGAATGTACCAAATATCCCTATTATTGTCGGTGAATTAGGGCGTTATCTTGGAGAGAGCGGATTTGGAAAAAACGCTGTAGAGTTTAAGCAAATAAACCAGATTTTGTATAAAATTGCTGATAACGAAGAAAACTGCTACTTTGTAACATCAAAAGGCTTGACAGCAAATCCAGATGGCATTCATATTGATGCGACCTCCCAAAGGAAATTTGGACTACGGTATTATGAAGCTTTTTCAAAACAAAAACACGTTATAGATCCTTTGGACATCGAGGATGAATAGATTGCTAAGGAAGCAAAGCGTGAACTTACTAAAAATGAAGCCATGTTTGTTCAAAGTACGAAGTTTGCTTTAGGACAATTGAGTTTTAAAGAGTTTTCTTCTCATGTTTCCAAAATCAATCAAAGCGAGGAGTGATCCATTGATCCCACTATTAATTTTAGGTTTGTTAAAAGAAAAACCAGGTTCCTACGGGTATGAGCTTCTGGCCATTATGAATGAGAGACATTACAAGTTTGTCGTCAATTACACCAAAGGGTCATTTTATTACAATATTCAACAGTTAGAGGAAAAAAGAATGATTCAACGCATTGTTGAAGAAAGAGAAGCTGAATCGAGAGAAAAAAACAAATACATTCTTACCGATTTAGGAGTGGAGGAGTTTAATCGTTTAATGACAAAGTACGGGTCAAAAACAGATTATATAAATCTATCTTTTTATAGCGCAATGCTTTTCGAAGGTGAATACGACAAAGAAAAGATGAAAGAACTCGTTCTTGTTCAAATTAAACAAACAGAGAAAAAAATTGCTCTCTTAGAGGACACTTTGACAAATCGGGCAAATCTTATGAAAAATTTCCGCCGTATGTTAGAAAATTCCCTTTCACACCATAAAGTGAACGTGGCCTGGTTTCATGAAATTTTAAAGGAAATCGATACAGAAATCACGGAGAACGAGTTATCATAATAGAACTTTACCGATTTTCTACCTACGCTGGTGTGGTTACTAATGAATAAAAGAACCCTCCGTTAATAAGGACTTTAGCGCAATCGTTAATTATTAGCCTCCATTGTTAGAGGCTGATTTGGTCAATTCCTTTTTCTGGGACTCTGCTTCTGGTTCGGTTCGGCAGGTGCTGAACTATACAGTTGGAGTAATGAGAATAACCGTAGCACCTGCAGAAGATATAGTCGTATCCACAAGATAGATCTTTGCTTTGACTTTTGCAGTCTTACGATTGCAACTTCGCCAACCTTTTTCGCATTTTCCCTTTCCATTCGTCCGCTAGAGCATCGACTGCTAAAATTCGTTCCATCGCCTGCTTGTCTGTTGGCTTGCGGAAATACGTTTCACAGACAAACAAAACCGACACTTTGTCAGGATGAGGATCAAGAAGTGCAACTTCCCCATCAGTTCGTACAATACCTTCATGGAGCACACGGGCTAAATAACCAGTATATCCTGTTTCAACAATTCGTTTTAATAGCGAGTTAAACCCCGTGTGTTTGTCGATCGTGCTGCATGGGTTACGTGCTTGTGTGATTTGAATGATCGCCTCTCCTAATTGAAAAATATCTCCTATGTGGACATCTTTTTCTAGCATATTCGTCACCGTCACGTTTTCGCCAAAAGCTGCTGGAGGAAGGGGCTTTCCAAATTCTTTTTCCCATTTTGCATAATGTTCGTACGGATATAGGCAAACCGCTCGATCTGGGCCGCCGTGGTTTTTCTTATCGGCAACATCATCCCTTTCAAAGCCATTTTTAGACAAAAACACCGCTTCTGTTTGCTGTTTCTGGATGCCGCTAACCATCTGTTTGCCGTCGCCATAATCGAGCGTTTTTGGCTTTCCAATCGACAGCCTCTCTATTTTTATTGAACTTGTCATCTTCTATTACACTCCTTTTCAAGACAAAACGTCGTTTTTTCGTTTGCTCCATTATCGCATGTTTTCTCGTTTTATACATATTTGGGCAACGTATGTCTTCCCTCTTCGGCTTTGCAACATTAAGGACAACAACCGTTCTTCCGTTTCATTCTTGCCTCATTTTTTTATCATTATCGTGATAATCATCAGATCACTATTGAAAAATATGAAAAATAAGGTTATAAACTAGTATAAAAGGTCCATTCCTTTATTCTCATTCAGGAGGTGCACTAATGTCAGAAGACGCCTTTATGACAAAACGCAATGAAGGAGAAAAAAGCTTGGTTTCTATCAACCAAGCCGAGAGTGAAGAGAGAGTTTGTCACCAGTCATTACGCCCAATTGAACGAGAGCCCAGTAAACAAACGTTGTCCACTTATCCTAGCTTGGCCGATGTACTAGGCTTAAAGCTAGATGAATTGCTGTTAGAAACGAAAAAACCAGTCGATGATTGGGTTTCCTTCATTCTGGAAGAGATTAGGCATGCGATCCGTCGTGATGACTTTGCGGCAGTGAAAGCACTTGTCGTTGAGCACCTGAATAACCCAACTTTTCAGTCACCTAAACTACGACAGTTTCTGCTTTGGCATCAAGCAATTATTGTTTACTATGTAGACGATAATCAACACGAAGCAATGCAATTGCTCAACAGCGCGTTAAACGCTACAGGATATGCTACTAAATCAACGCCTAGCGCCCAAGAGCTAGGGATTCTTATCCGTTTAGCGCTGCTCCATTCTGAAGAGGGCAACAATGACCAAGCGATACGCCTTTTTAAACAAGCCTTAAAAACACCTTGTCCAAAAACTGCCCATACAAACCTCGCCCTCTATTTGCGTATATATGACCATTTGGTACAGTTGTTATATGAAAGCAACGATTTCTACCAAGCGATTGAATATGCAGATAAAGGACTGAAACTCACGAGTGAAAACGACTATTTGCCTATTAAAGGAGAACTTCATTACATGCGCGGCAAATCGTTTCACCGCCTTGGCCAACAAGAAGAAGCGCTATTGGATTTGCAACTGTCCTTTACACTCTTTCAAACTGTTGACTTGAAAAGCAAGGCTGAAATGGTCCAAAAACAGTTAGCACTTCTTCAAGAAGGGAAGGAACTGCCTTTTCACTGTTAACATTGCGTAAACCGATTTGCCCGATAGAAGTACGTCACCATTAGCAGCACGCCATGTATTCATGCAATCAACAGGCTACACACATAGGCAATCACAACAATAAACAATAAATAGCTAAAAGCAAACGCAACGTTCTTACGGATAATGCTGTACGGATTGGCATTTAGCTGCATCGCCAAAATCGTTGGTGTAACATTAAATGGGCCTATCATGACTGTGCCAAGTCCAACGCCAATGAGCAATAGGCTGATGCCGTAAGGATAGGCCGCAACTTGTTCTTGTAAAAACGGTGATAGAATCGCAATTGAAATAAGAGGATGGAAGCCGATAAGGGCAAAGCCAAAAACGCATAATCCAACAAGCAAATAAAACAAAAACAACGATCCTTCTTGATAAGTAAAAGCAAAAAAGGCATTCATATACTCAAACCAAATTGTGTAAGGAAACACTTCCACAAAAAAGCCTGCCGCCAAAAACAAGAAAAACAAGCTGTGAAGCTGTGTCGTATTGCCCTTTAAATAGAGAAAAGCAAGTTTTTTAAAGCGCCTTGGCCTTTTAATCACCACTGCCCATAAAAACGTGAATGGGATAATAAGCACGGTTACCGAAAATAAAAATGATTGCGGGATAAACGCATTTACAGCAAGAAGCAAAACGATAAAACCCGTAATCGCTATTGCGAGCTGCATTAATTTCCGCCGCAATAATTTAGGATTCCCTATTTGTTCCTGCTGTACAATAAGCTCGCCCCCTTTTAATTGGCGGTTGTGCAAAAACCAGTCAATTGAGAGAAACAGGACGCTTATTACAAGTAGCGTCGGCAACAACGCCACATAATTTGTACCTGTCAAATCAATCGTGGAAGCGACGAGAATTTCCGTAGGGCTCCATAACAAAACAAGGGCATATGCCCGCAATATACTGTGGGCAAAAAAGCGTTGGATGACAGCAGAGCTGACTTGGCTAAGCTTGCTCTTGACCGTCGCCACAACAACCGGGACAGTGGCCACATTTAAAAATAGCGTCAGCATATACGACATCACCGATGTGCGTCGATATAGCCGAACCATGTTTAATTTAGGAGGCTTGCTAATCATTTGCCCAAGTGCGCGGTCGTACTTGCCTGCTGCTATAATGGTGCTCATAAACGGTAAAACAAACAAAAGTGCCAACAATCCAGTCATTGAGCCAAACAAGTTAAAAAAAACAACTTCTTTTGGGACATAAATAAAATAAAAAAGAAACCCTAATAAGAAGAAAGAAAGGCCAGCCCATAAGTATAGCTGACGAGCTCTTCGAATATTAACGACTATAACAATGAATGCGAGAATACCACTCACCGTTTGAACCCATGGAGTATGGTATATCTGGTCAGTTATATATAGAAGGACGATTAGAAAATATAAATGAAAAATGGCTCGCACCTCCCTCTATCATCATTCTCATTCTATTCAGTATTTCATCCATGATCGAATCACTTGAACCTGTCTGTGGCCACTAGAAAAAACGGATCCTGTTATTATTGGAAATGAAAAAACAGATTTCAAAAAAACAATGAATCGTTCATTCGTTATTGTCAACGCGTGAGAAATATGATATATATGTAAAAAGACTCCGTGAAAACGTTTTCTTCTGAATATTCCATATCGACTAATTGTTTGTTTATGGTCTACTCGTTCCTTAAAGGATTGCGAAAGTAATGGACAAGCCTTCAAAATAGCTATTATAAAGGAGACTTTTTGCCATGCCATTCCCTTCTTATGATGAATTCATGAGCATGAAAACAGCAGACCAACGCCGCTTGTTGGAAGAAGAGCGTAAGCAATACGGAAACACGCGCATCATTACAGTCGAAGGTTGGAATACAGCAAACTTAGCAAATGTCCTCAACATTCTTGGCTTGCCGAAGTTAGATAGAAAACCCCCTACTGGCGAAAACCATTCAAGCAAGATTAGGCAACTGCCATTTTTGCCAAAAGACCAGTTGGAAGAGTACAAAAATAATTACAAGAGAATGAAAGACTTCACAGAATGGGGAAAAATTAATATTGTAGACCGCAAGGAATTAATTACTGCCTGGATTGAAAAGAAAATCAAGCCTGCTGACTTAGCAAAGCATTTCGGCAAAAGCCCGAGCTATTGGTATAACTACATGCACCGTGTAAAACAATCACCAGCTTTGCGCCGTTCCTCCACCGAGAAACAAGTCTCAGCTACCATTGAAGAGGCAGGGGAATTTATTCATCCTGAACATAAGCTAGACAGCCAACACACCCAATTAGAAGCGATTCCATCTAAAAAAAATGGCCTCCATTATCACATCGAAGGCGAGTACTTCGCCAGTGAAGCGAGGCGGCGGATCAAAAGCCTCGACGCCCTTCTCGCAAGTTTGGATAGCAAATTTAAGCTCTCCCTTTCTTTAGAAGAAATGGATACAGATGAAAAGGACCCTGAATTTTCCGAGCAGGAAATTTTAGAGATCGCGCGCTTGCTCAAACGAAAACGGTAACGCATTGTATAAAAGGTGAATAGGCAGCAAAAACCAAGTTGGGTATACGACTCAACTTGGTTTTTGCTTGTATGAGACCATTTCATTCGCTATAGCGATTTATTGGATAAACGCATCTAAGTATTGGTCTTGATCTAAGATCATATAGCTGCCGCCAGCACGGTTTACTTCCACACTTACTTCGCGCGCTTCTGCCAAATGGTCTTCAGCAGCCACTTTTTCAAGCACACTTACCATCGCCTGAACGATCTCTTCTTCTGATGATTCTTCACTAATGCTGCCGCTGTTCAATTCATTTTGCAACAACAAATCAATTTCGCGCTGAATGTTATCAAGCATAACGCCTTCTACGCTTACTACAACTTCAAACGTGTCCTCGCTTTGGGCATTTGATTCTAGCATTAAGTAATTGGAGCCTTGCAGCAACTTCAAGTAGGCTGTAGACGCCTCCTCGATGACGTCTTCATTAACGTTCAACTCTTCCAAGCCTAACCCAAAAAACATTTTGAATAAGTCGCCAAATTCCTCTTTCTGCTTTGTCCCTTCTTCCTTTTTCTCATCCTCTGATTGATCTCCAGGAGCACGGGCTGCATATTCTTCTTCATTTTGGAAAACAGTTGCTTGAATCACGGCATCGACATAATCCGCTGCCTCTTGTTCATACTGTTCTTGCTGATCGTATGACAAGTTGCCAACAGCCGTTAAATCTTTGTCTGGCTTTTCAATTGCTGCTACTTCATCGAACGAAGAAAAGATGTAATTGTTATCCGCTTCGAATTCACGTTCGTAGCCGTCGATGTCAATGGCATAATCAGCCTTGATTTTGTAGCTCATAACACGGTTTGTATCTTTATCAATATCAAATGACAACTCGAATGAATCGGCAGTGACTTCATCAATTTCAATATCTTCCGGGTCTTCTTCCCAAATCCTTGCATTGTAATCTACATATGATTGCGCCAAACTTTCAATCAACAACAGCCGGTCGTCCTCACTGCCGTTATACGTTAGCAAATAAGAGCCGTCCTTTTCTTCGAGCTCAAATTTGTCGAAGAGGTTTTCATCATACTCCTTAAAGTGAGCGAGCGGATTTTTATGTTGGCTCGTCATCCTGTCTAAAAGGCTTTCATATTTCGCTTTTTCGTCTCGGGTATAAGACATATCGCTAATAAACAAAAACTCTTCGCTGTCTTTAAACAGCGTCAATTTAGGCGACTCCGTTTCAATATTAGTAACGTTTTCAGCAAAATCATAGGAAGCAACACCCTCTTCTTCCCAACCATAATCATCCATTTGTGAAAAGGAAACTTCCACCGATTGCAGGTCTTGATGGGCCTTTTCAGCTGCGGTTAAAACCGATGATGCCGTAAGTTCCTCCTCTTTTGCCTTTTCCTCCTCTCCTCCAGCGCCTTGATTACATGCTGCTAACATACTGACTCCAATCAATACAGCTAACTGCTTTTTCATATCCTCTCTCCTTTTTACCATGACAATAGTCCTTATTTTCACTAAATTTCACCTGGTCATCTTATCCTGCTATTCCTTTTGTTTCCTTTTCAAACCCCCCGTTGCAAAAAAAAATGACGCTAAACTGCTTTTTGATTTGCCACAAACCATAATTGTGCCTCTTTAATCGTAACGAATCATTGTTTTTTTCGCAACTACATATTTTATAAAAGAACGAGTTTTAAAGGGGCCTTTCTTTCTTTTAGGTGTTTTTTCAACGTAGTCTCGAAATCATCTGTTATGATATACTTTCCAACGTCCTAAAAGGTTTCACCCCTTTACGAGCACCCCGGGAAGGATTTGCCTTCCCATCAGCGAATTTACCAAACAACGAATTGCTCGATTTTGACAAGGAGGGACAATATGTTAATGAGAGAAGAGACAATCGGGAGTTTATTAGAGAGAATGGCTGAGGAGCACCCTTCCACCGAAGCGCTAGTTTACCCCGACCATCATTTACGACTTTCCTACAAAGATTTTAATCACTCGTGCAGACAGTTGGCAAAAGGGCTTATGCGCTTGGGCATAAAGCGTGGCGAACATATGGCCGTTTGGGCGACAAATTGTCCAGAATGGGTGACAACTCAATTTGCTACAGGGAAAATGGGGGCTGTCCTTGTTACCGTCAATACGAACTACCAGCAATCTGAGCTTGCTTATTTGTTAAAACAGTCTGATACGACCACACTGCTCGTAATGGAAGGATACAAGGGGACTTCCTATTTAGAAATGCTTTACCGGTTAATTCCTGAACTACAAGCTGCTGAACCTGGGAAACTGGAATCAGCTGAATTTCCCTATCTTAAGCATATTATTTACTTAGGAAAAGAACGCAAGCCTGGCATGTGGCTTTATGACGACATTGTCAAAATGGGCGACCAAGTAACCGATGCCGCCCTTGACCGCTTAATGAGTGAGCTGGACGTCGATGATGCCATTAATATGCAGTACACTTCTGGAACAACAGGCTTTCCTAAAGGCGTTATGCTGACACATCGCAATTTAATCCATAACGCAAGCAATATTGCTGCTTGCATGGAACTTTCTCAGCAAGACCGCCTCTGTATTCCTGTACCATTTTTCCACTGTTTTGGCTGCGTCCTTGGGACACTAGCCTGCGTTAGCGTGGCAGCAACAATGGTGCCTGTAGAAGAGTTCCATCCAGAGAAAGTCTTGCAAACTGTCCAAGCTGAAAAGTGTACAGCGCTTCACGGCGTACCAACAATGTTTATTGCTGAGCTGAACTTGCCGACATTCGATACGTATGACCTTTCTTCATTGCGTACTGGCATTATGGCAGGTTCAAACTGCCCTGTTGAAGTAATGAAAGATGTGATTGAGAAAATGGGCATCACTGAGATTACCATTGCCTATGGCCAAACGGAATCCTCTCCTGTCATTACGCAAACACGCGTCAATGATTCGCTAGAACGGCGAACAGACACGGTTGGGCGAGCTTTGCCAAATGTTGAGGTGAAAATTGTCGACCCTGATACACAGGAAGAAGTGGCTGCAGGGGTTCAAGGGGAACTGCTAACTAGGGGCTATCATGTCATGAAAGGCTATTACAAACAGCCTGAAGAAACAGCCAAAGTGTTAACTGGAGACGGCTGGCTTCATACAGGCGACCTTGCGATTATGGACGAAGACGGCTATTGCAAAATTACGGGCCGCTTAAAAGACATGATTATACGTGGCGGGGAAAACATTTATCCACGGGAAATAGAGGAATTTTTATATACACATCCAGCAATTTTAGATGTTCAAGTTGTAGGCCTACCTGATCCTAAATATGGTGAAATCGTGTCTGCTTGGATTCGTCTCAAGGCAAACCACTCCCTTACAGCAGCTGAAGTCCAAGCCTATTGTAAGGGACAGATTGCCCATTTTAAAATTCCACAAGTCGTTGAATTTGTCGACCATTTTCCAATGACCGCTTCAGGGAAAGTACAGAAATTTAAGCTGCGTGAACAAAAAGAAAAACAAGGAGAAAATGCTTGAGTATCCTGTGATTTTTCACCTAGGCTTACAGACCTATATCATAGTGAAGGCTTCCGTCGAATGGCGGAAGCTTTCAAACTGTAGACAAACGCTCATATACGTCATCATTTGTCTCGGTCATATACTCATCCCCGTTTATTTCGCCTGCCTCATTCATCCTCCTGATTAGGTTGATTGTTTATCTTCGAGGGAGACGCCATTTGTACGGTAATGCATTTTGACGTTAGTTAGAAGTTCTTCAGCTCCTGCTTGGATCGCTTGTTGATGGACATCGCGCAACAACGCCATTAAGGAATCGAACTCCCCTTCCACTACCGTTTCAAGCGGGCCAACCCGGTGCCGCAAACCAGACTGTTCAATGACGTCAATCACTTTATTAGCAATGCCTCCTGTGTGGTCTTCTTTGCCATTTGGTATAAGTTGAATGCCCGCTAGCATCGTGGCCATGTAGAAAAACCTCCTCGATTTTTATGTCGTACTACACCATTTCCTGTTCCGGCCCGATTTAAACATCTGCCATGATTTAGGTTCATGTTTGTAGCATGCCCAACTTGTGATCGAACATTCGTCTTGTAATCTAGGGCAATTTCGACTTGCGTCAGTGAGGTTTTTCACGACTTTTATAAGCAATCTCGCTAGGATTGATCGCTCTCCTAAAGCTTCACCTAGTTGTAAGCAGGAGCTGGCACCTAAATGAATGAACCTGGGCCATTTAACAACAATACGAGCCGTTCTATCGATAGCAAACCGATTAGAAAAACAGCAAGCCACATGCGGCACCGACAACAACAACGGCCCATGGCGGCCATTTCCAATAAGCGAGCATGGAAAACAACACGGCGGCTAAGGCAAAGTCAGTGGCATGCTGGATCGTGCTTGTCCAAATCGGTGTATAAAACGCTGAAATTAATATGCCGACAACCCCAGCATTAGCCCCCATTAACGCCGCCTTCATTTTTGCGTTTTCCCGTAATGCGCTCCAAAAAGGCAATGTGCCATATATGAGCAAAAACGCAGGCAAGAAAATGGCCCCTGTCGCCAACAATCCCCCTGTCCATCCGTTCATAACTGCCCCTAAATAAGCGGCAAATGTAAACAACGGCCCTGGCACGGCTTGTGCTGCCCCATAGCCTGCCAAAAACGCCTCCTCTCCAATCAAGCCTGTTGGAACAAACTCCCTCTCCAATAGTGGCAAGACGACATGACCGCCGCCAAACACTAAAGAACCTGCCCGGTAAAAAGAATCGAACATGGCTAGCCACTGAGAGGGCATTGCCGTCGCCAACACTGGCAAACCAACAAGCAAAATGAAAAACAAGGAAAGGGACACGACTCCGATTGTTTTCGATAATGGAAAGGCGACAGAACGCTCTTGATTCGGGTTGACCTCATTTGCAAACATAAAATAGCCAAGCAAACCTGCAAGCAAAATGACGGCCACTTGCACAAATGCAGAGGGTACAAGCAAAACGGCAAGCAAGGCAAACAAACAAATCATTTTGCGGCGCAAGTCAGGAGTCAAGTTTTTCGCCATGCCGAGAATCGCATGTGCCACCACTGCTACGGCAACGATTTTCAGCCCGTGGATAAGTCCCATTTCGCCAACGCCAAACTTGCCGACGAACAACGCAAATCCAATTAAGGCAAGGACTGAAGGAAGAGTAAAACCAATAAATGAAACAATTCCTCCTAATGTACCTGCGCGGATAACGCCAATCCCTATACCTACTTGGCTGCTCGCCGGTCCAGGAAGAAACTGGCATAATGCAACGAGATCCGCATACCTTTCTTCATCAAGCCATTTTCGTCTTCGTACATATTCTTCGTGAAAATAGCCTAAGTGGGCAATGGGACCGCCAAAAGAAGTGAGGCCCAGCTTTGTGGAAACGAGTAATACTTCAAGTAATGATCGTCGTCTATTTTTCATTGCCAGCCCCCTTTAGCAGAACTTATTTAATGAATATGCCAGTATGAGTATAGCAAAAAAGCGTCCTCAATGCCTTTACATTTAGCCATTACCGAACACTTTTAACAATTCCTCAATAATGGTTTCTTTAAGGCGGAAAGACATTAAAAAATCCCCCTAAAGGCTGTGGTTCTACTACCTTTTAGGGAGATTGCTAATATAGAATTCCGTACTCTCTTTTATTTTCCTGCTTTTCTTCGATCCGAAATTTGCTCAGCTCCTAGGCCATAGTTATCCATGTCAATTTCATCAATCACGACTACCGTTGATGCCGGATTTTTGTTTAATGTTTCAGCTAACAAATTGGTTACACCTTTAATTAAAGTATGCTTTTCTTCTTTTGTCAGACCTCCATTTTCTTTAGTGACTTTGATGTTTACGTACGGCATTTAACGTATCCCCTTTCTGATCTTTTATGAAATTTATGGTGATCAAAGCAGCTACAAGGACAACTGCTGAAATCATAAATGGAATGGTGAAATCATTTACAGAAATGAGTGTACCGGCCACAACAGGCCCCAATAATTGACCGATCGCGTAAGCTGCCGTTAATCCACTTACTAAATTTGGCCCTGCTGCCTCTAATGATTTCGCCAGAGTGAGCGTAAGTGTCGTGATTCCCATAAACGTAGCACCAAATCCTAACGCCGAAAGCAATGTCAGCAGCAGGTGATCTGTAAACACTGGTAGTAAAATACTAATGATTTGCGTCATATACGCCCATTTTAGCGCGCGAATCGAAGACACCCTTGTGCCGAGCCAAGACCAGAAAAGACAAGACGGAATGACGCCAACACCTACGATCGCCCACACATAAGAAGATTCAAATGTAAAAGATGGATTTTTGACCAACATAGCTGTTATAAACGTTCCGAAGATAATATAGCCAAAACCTTCACCTGTATAAGAAATATATAAAGCATACTTTGCTTTTTTTTGTTTTCGGACGACTTCCGGATGTCTATTTTTGGGTGTTTGATCACTTAAAGAAGCTGATACATTGCTGTTCCCTTGCTTCCACATCCCCAAAAAGACCGCAACCATAAAGGCGACGCTTAAAAGTCCTAAACTTAACCATGCCCCTTCCCAGCCATAATTGGATTGAATCGTTGGGATCGCTATCCCTGAAACGCATATCCCAAACCCTACCCCTCCATATAGGAAGCCGGAATAATACATTTTGCCGGTTTGATTTAAACGGGATAAAATCAAGTTAGAGACGATCACAAAAACCATGCCACTTGTAATGCCTGATAGCAACCGCCATATGGACCAGAGAATATAATTTTCCATCAAGCCCATTAATAGAGTCGTTCCAATATTGACGCCTAGCCCAATGTATAGCCACTTGTTACTTCGCGGTACATATCTAGCCCCTAATGCCCCTATAAAATAGCCTATGTAATTAAAGGTTGCTAACAGCCCTGCAGAAAAGGGGGTCAGCAATTGGTCCAATTCCATATAGGGAAAGATTGGTGTGTACGAAAACCTTCCAACCCCCATGACCACCGCTAAACTTAAAAAACCTGAAAGCAATAATCGGTTATGGTGATTTGCAATCGTATTCTCCATTTGTTGGCCCCTCGTTATGTCAGTCGTATCATCACACGGTCCGTACTAAATTTGCAAAGGTAGTCGTATGTCCATTCCCACTTTGCAAAAAGTATCGCTTTTTTAAGTTTAACATTTTACTAGAAAGGGTTGTTGTCGAACTTCAACAAACTTCCCCTGCGGCACAGCAAAAAAAAGCTTCTCCCTGTCTCCAGGCAGAAGCTTTTCCTTTATTGCACGATTTTTCCCTTTTCCAACACATGTTCGTCTCCAAGCCAAACACTTGGTGAAAGGGTAACACAGTCCAAATGGACACCGGCTTCAATTGTGCCACCGAATGTCTTGCTTGAACCAAAGGCAATGTGAATCGTACCGTATGCTTTTTCATCTTCGAGGATATTGCCAGTTACGCGGGCAGCTTCATTTGTGCCAATGCCAAATTCGGCAATGTAACGGCCATCGCCGTCACCTAGTAATTCTAACAATTTAGCTCCTTCTGTCCCACTAGCGCTCGCGAGCCGTCCATCTTTCACTGTAAGCAACGTTGGCTCTGACAGTTTGCCGATGCCAGCGATCGAGCCGTCCACCCAAAATTGGCCGTGTGAGCCTTCGATTTGCGGGGCAATATAGCTTTCTCCAGAAGGCAAGTTGCCTGACGCCCCTTGCCCTGGAAATACGCCTGTGCTGCTAATGCCGTTACGTCCGTTAAGATTTAGGAACAGTTCATATTCGCCATTTGGACCTGTCTTAATCACAGCTGAATCAATTTGGTTAAGGCGTTTCGTAAATGATTCTGTCAAAGCAACTACTTTCGTGTAGTCTGCTTTCATTGCCCCTTCGGTGAACATGTCCATTGTGATCCCTGGCATTGTCAGCACTTTGGTTCCTTGGCTACTTGCCGCTTTCCGGGCGCTTGTATGTGTTAAGGAGTGTTGGCAAATACAAAAACAAATGTCCGCTGCTTTCATCATGTCGGCGACTGTGGACGGCGGCTCTTCCCCTGAACGACTCCGTGTTTGCATTAACACAAAGTCAGTAGCGTAGCCGAGTTCACATAAAGAGTCAAACACGCGCCGGCCAATTTCTTCTTTCTTTAAATCAGCAAGAACTACGACATGCTCATTTCCTGACGCTTTTACATTTTGTTCCATCATATTGTTGACAATCTGTTTAAATTCCATTTCAATCCCCCTTTCCTCTCCATCCAGTATAAAGCGAGTGGGCGAAATTCGATAGCTTTTCAATCAGGCGCTTATGCTAGCTCTGCCGCTGCTCGGGCGACTGCACTGCGAGCAAGAATCACAGGTAGCCCCGTCGCCACTTGAGCCCGCTGTTTATGAGCATTTGTATAACCCATGCAGTCGAGGACGAGCAATGTAGCCCCTTGTTCTTTTAGAGCTGCAGCCGCTCCTTCAATATCAGACGGCGCATATGGCGTCGCCGCTTCTGAGACAAGAGGGAGATCGCCCCACTTTCCGGCTAGCTGGTGTATTTGTTCTTCCAAAGGCACGATCGCGCCAAGTGTACCGTCACCAATAACCCCTTGGACAAAATGGCAGAGGATTTTGTCAGGAAACAACAGCGGCTTTTCATGTTGAATCGTTGGGAAGTGGCCAGTGCACACAATGATCGAGCTCGAGACGTGCTTCTCGACTTTTTGCAATTCCGCTTGCAAGTAAGGAAGCAATTTTTGTTTAGAAAGTTTGGCGCTGTCCCCGTTCCTGAGGCGCGAGACATACGTCTGCTCATCAGGATGGGGAGCGAGCGCTTTTATTTGCTCAGTCGATAAAGAGTCAAGAGCGCCTGCTTCTACAAACTCGACGCCAGCGCCAAGAAAGGGCTGCATTTCAGGAGTCATGTCCACTCGTGGTGATTGCCCAATTGTGACAAGCCCTATTTTTTTCATGTTACTTGCCCTGTCCCATCGTTTGCAGAACGTTCATCGGACCATACAACTGTTGCAAATGGGAAAATTCATTTTCATCGTAGAAACGCGTTGTGCCCGCCGTATATTCCTTCGCTGTCTCGATCGCAAACCGTACCGCTTGGGCAATGTCCACCTCATGACTAGCGCCTGTGCCACAACCAGGCACAGCAGACGTGGCTGTAATGGCGAGGCCAACAACTGGCGCGTTTGTCGCAACAGCCGGTTGGAGGATGGAATTGATATGGTAAACATCATTTCCATAAGGTGTAATGTCCTGTGTCGTAATCGCAAATGTAGACGGAAGGTCCCCTGTCGTCATTTCCATAATGCGCAAGAGGTCATCGCTAAACTTCAAAATATATCCTTCTTTGACTGTAGGAGAGATGGCGATCCCTTTATGTTTAATGATTTTATTGCCTTTCGTCGTGTCAATGGAAAGGATTGCTTCCATTTCCGGCAGCACTTCATGCTTGTTCATTGTTAAAATGTCAACAGGGGAACCCATGAAATCGACTGGCTCGTGTGGAACTGTTGGCGCATTTGGGCAAATGTGTGTCGTGATCAACACATCTCCAGGAAGGCGATCGCCTTTTTCAGCCATCTCCGCTAACTTGAGCGCAGCAGCAACTGCCGCAACAGCCCCGTCTGCATCGGAAACAAGCCCAATCCGGCTTGGCCGAGCGCCAATCCCGCCAAGGCGACCGACAATCCCGAATGTCGGCGCATTTCCACCAGATTGTTTCCCATTCGTGCCTTCGATCTGGATTTTCACAAAATCGGTCGATCCTTGTTCACCAGTCACCGTTGTTGTTTCTGCTTTGGCATAAGTATATCCGCTAAACAACGCTGCTACTTTCTCGCCATTAATAGCAGGATCGTCTAACATTTCCACTATTTGCATCGTATACGTCAATGACATCTTCGATCTCTCCCTTATGTTTGTGTTTGTGATATGCCTTCACACGATTGTCTTTTGAATAACTGGTTCAATCGTGCGCAGCAACCGTTCATTCTCCATCGTTGAGCTAAGAAGTAGCTCCGATTGTGGCACGCAAATAACCGCCAGTTTTTGGCCGTTTTTCACTTCAGCGCTTACGATAGGCTGCCCCGTATCAGCATCAAATGTCATAATTAAATCAGGGAACGTTCCTTTCCGTTCGCCGTTTTCTTCTAATGTCATAAATTCATTCCAAAATGTCAGTTCAATTCCGTCCACATCCAAACGGCCGACATCAAACCCGCCTTCTGTTTTCAACTCAAAACTGCGCACATGACCGACTTTGACAACGCGGCCATGTAGAGCTGCTGTGACGGCCTCAATTTTGCTGCTGCCCTCTTTTTCTGCTAAAAAGGCTTTGCCGATTTCCATCGCTTTTGAAATTCCGCCGACTGCCCCATGGGCTTTCACATAAGCAACACTTACTGGATTGCGGGCAACGCCAACCATTCCACCAGCCTCAACCGACATACGACGAATGACGTTTCCGACATAGTCAAGCGTCCCGGAGACAAATCCGCTAATCGCACGGCTGCCAAATCCGCCAGCAGCCGCTTGGTAGGATACATAATCTTGTTGCTCAGACAAGTTCAGCGCCCCCATCGCCCCTGTAGGGTGTGCCCTGCCGTTGCAAGGAGCGTCAATGACTGGCAGGCCAGTCATTGCTGCTTGAAGCCAGCCATTGATCGTCGTTGCAGCGCCATTTTCATTAGTCATAATCGCTTTAATGGTGCCTGGATAATTTTTTTGCAACAATTCAACGGTCGCGAGCAATTGGTTGTCGTCAACGTACTGGTCTTTGGCGGCTGGTGCGCCGACGAGGGAGACGCATACGACCTCATCATTGTCGTTTAATTCATCGACGCTAATGAGCTCTACTTTGCCTTTCGCCAGAGCAGCCCGCCCTTTTTCAAGCCCCTGGGCGATCCAGCCGCCGCCACCGCCGCCAAGGATCGCTCCACCGTATACAGCTTGCTCAACCATCTCTGCTGTCAATACTGTTCGTGCCATTCTCTCTCTCCTTCCAAATTACCGGGCTTTAAAGACAGAGCTAAAGAAACTGTAAAGCGCATCTCCAGCAATGAATCCAGCTGCGGTTGTAAACATTGCCGATTCACCGGCTTCGCCTTTCCATTTCAAAATGACAACTCGTGCAAGTATGCCCACGAGAACGGCCCAACCAGCCCAAGGGTTCATCACCAGCAGACCAGTAGCAAGCATAATGCCAAGCTGGCGTTTAGCCCCACCAATCAATTGAATGATCGCTCCAGGAATGGCCCAAATCAGCAGATACTTTCCTGTTTCGCCAACAATGCCTTCTTGTATCGTTGCCGCAAATACGCGGTCAACAGGCGGAACCAAGTCTTGGGCAAAATACATCTGATGGAAAAGTAGTACCATCACAATGGCTACCACGAGCCCGATTATGCCGGCAATAAGCTGCAAGCGTCGGCCGTGTAGCTCTTGTTGCCAATTGTCGCGGCCCCTGATTAAAAATCCTGTCTTTAAATCAAATCCAAAATCGGCAAAAGCAGGACCAGTAGCCGCCGTGTACCCAGTGAGCAAAGCCAAGGCAATTGGCGGAAACCCGAGCATGATCCCGATTAACAGCACAATTAACGTAACGGCAAAAGCAGGGAACCAGCCAGAGTGCATCGCAGCGACACCGACGATCATTTCTGAAACCAATGTCGCAAAAGCCGCAAAAAGAATAAATAACACCATTTGACCGACTGACAATTCAGTATAGAGTCCCGCTAGAAAAGCAACGAGCATAGCGCCAATGACATAGGCAAGAAACCCAAAGCCAAATCCTTTTGCTACATCAAGTTCACTGCGTGTATACACATGCTCGGAAGCTTGTTCTGATTTCTTGGTGATCGTCTGCTTTTTACTCATTTGCCCTTTGATAATCGTGTAAATGAACTGAAGCAAAGCAACGAGACCAGCACCGATCATCATCCCGTGTGGAATATAATAATCGTTGAGGTTAATGTGAAACCATGGCTGTGAATAGCCGTTGATCAGCAAACCGATGCCAAACATTGACAGCGCCCAAATGTTTCCAATAAAAGCGACACCAAACGCTGACATTGGAATGCCTAGCGCCGAGCCGGCCACCCCGCCAGCGATGCCGATGCCAAGGAATTTAGCCTTTTTTCCGCCTTCATCACCAGCACGGAGCGCTTCTGCCGTAGCAGCGCCAGACGGCCATGCTTCATTGGCGCCAAACAGTTTGGAATCAAATACTTTATATAAAATAAGGGCATCAATGATTAAAGCGAAACCTGCTCCCACAAGCATCGGGAAAACAAGTTCAGGCAGCCCCATTACAAAAGGAATCCCAATCGGAATAAGCAAACTGTTTGCCGCTCCAAATGTGGCCGCTGAAATCGTCGTCTGCACCAAATTTTGCGTTTCCAATTGGCGATAGCGGTGGAACATTTGCATTGGAATGCGAGCAATTAACATTGCAATCATTGCACCAATAATAGAAGTATTTGGTGTTACGCCAAGAGTGGTAATAATTTGCATACCGATAATCGCCCCAAAAACGGCAATCAATACGGATAGCAAAATCAAAGTCCAGTCAAATGTGCGTTGTTTCATGTCATTTACCTCCTCTGGCGGATCATTGAATACGCCATGCCTTGTGCTTCAACTAAATCAATTACAGGCACTGCGAGTTCCTTTATAATCGTTTCTTTTAAATGAATGGTTGAATAACCTGTACAAGCAAACAAGATAGCAGTCGCTCCTTGCTCAACAAGCTGCCGGGCCGATGAAACGGCTTCAGCTTGCGTCTCTCGTTTTAGTAAATCAGTTGTATTTGTGACGCCATTCGGGACAAGATGGCCAACTAGCCGTTCGCCTAAAACTGTTTCAATTGCTTCAGGTATTTTATTTGTTAAGCCAAGAACACCAATCTTGTTGCTAATCATGCATGCAGCATGGGCCCCTGCCTCGCCAGCACCTATGACCGGAATCGATACGGCTGCCCGGCTGAAGTCAAGCGCTGGATCTGCTGCACAGCTAATGGAAATCGCGTCGATGTCAGCATCGGCTGCCATCTCTTTAACTAGCGCTGTTATTTTCGGCAAAGCCGCTGCTTTTGATTCCTGGTTGTAAATGCCATATGGCTGATCTGGAATGCAATTGCTTTTAGAGTTAATGCCCATCCTTTGTCGCAATAGGACAGAATGTTCTTGCAATAATTGCTCGTCTTCGGTTGTCCATACACGAACGATGCCAAGCATAATTTCCACCATCCTTTTTAGACACTATAAATTTTTGATGCGATATTAAAAATGCCCAATGTATGCAAAATGATAAAAGCGTTCATTGCACACATTGGGCAGAAGCATTGTCAAAAAACGCGCTGTTGCTACGATTCAGCGCCTTCTTCATGTCATATTTTCTTACATCTATTTTTTCATTTTTAAAACAAAATAAAGCAGAAATCGAACTTCACTGTCATTAAGATCGACCATCAGCCGCTCTTCAATTTTTTCTAAACGGTATTTCAACGTACGTCGATGAACAAATAATTTTTCTGCCGTTTTTGAATGGTTGCCGTTCTCACGGAGAAACACTTCTAGCGTGTGGAGCAATGCTTCGCCTGCATAGCGATCCGCTGATTCCAGTGGTTTTAATGTACTCGCGGCAAAAGCCTGAACATCTTCGTCATTTTTAAGTTTCGTCATGATCCGCTCAAACCCCATCTGCTCGTACAAACAAATTTTTTGTGCTTCCCCGCTCTCCTCTAAAGCTGCACGAGCCTCGAGGTAAGCTTGTTTGGCCAGCGGTATAGCATCGTAAGCTAGGCTCACTCCTACCTGAAATGATACATCCATTTCCTCCTCAAGCTCTTTTAACATACGACCGATGGAAGAAATCGTTTTTGCACGGCCTTGATCACGAGTGAACGTGTACAGGATAATAAAGTTGCCGCCTTTGCAAATCAAGGTTGCATTTGGAAAATAACGGTCCAGTTTTTTATATAGTTGATGTAGAAATAGAGCAGAAATCGGTTCTTTCTCAACAGGCGGTCCTGCTATTCTTCTCATTGCCAAAAAGCCGAAATAGCTGCTTTTGTCGATCAACGTATGGATTGGGGAACTGGCTGGCACGTCGTTTTTGTCAATCAGCTCCGTGACCAACACTTTTTCTTCATTGGCACGTTTATTGACTTGATAAAGCCGTTTCCGTAATAAAAACCGGATTTGTTCCTCTAAAAATGTTGCCGCCTTCTTTAATACAGATGTCCATACATGTTCCTTTTCGTGCGGCACGCCTATTACAACAGAGCAGCGCAAACCTGCCTCTGCTTTTTTGAAAACAAGTCGAACTTGTCGTTTATCAAAGCGCGTTTGTTTTGCTGGTTGCGAAAACCAGATAAACGCTTGTCGTTCCGCTGTCACTTTGTTGTTCGCATAAGCGATTAGCCGCTTCTCTTCGCTTTCAAGCAACACATTCTCCCCTGTAAGCTTTCCTAACCCTTCCAAAAAATCGTGTAATTTCCGGGCTTCGCCAAGCTTATAGACTGCTTCCAGAAGTTGCGCTTCTTCAGATTGCGCTTCTTTAAACTTTGTCTCGAATAAGATGGTCAGTAAGCCCACAAAAGAAACTTCTACAGGAATGGCAATAATAGGCATATTATGTTCATCAGCAAGGCGCAGCATCGTTTCTGGCAATGTGTGAACATAACGGCCAATTTTGACAACGAGACCGGCGCCATTTACTTCAATTAACTTCCGAAACATGCTGATTTGCGCTTCTGGATTGTCTTTGACCGAGTAAAATGTCGAAATAATTAAAATCCCTTCTGTCAGCCATTCATTAATATCAGGGACTTCCATCACTTCAGCTGCTTTAATTTTCCGATACAAACCACCTTCACCGGCAAGTACACGAGCGAGCTTTAAATCGCCTAACTGTAAAGCTTCGCCTACAATCATTTCCAACACCATCCTCTATATAAATAGTATTTTACTACGGACCGACATATATCGACAAAACCTTTTAACCGTGCCTAGCAAGATTAGCCAATCAGTGACTGTCATCCATATTTTTCAAAGTCGCTAAATGAACATTTCCCATTGACATCGCTAGCGAGTTCATGTTAGCTTGAAAGTAATAAAAGGATTGTTACTGATTCGATCAGGCATGACCTAGATATAGCAGAAATGTTGTTGCCCGACATTTCCGCTATGTCTAGGTCTTTTTTTGTGAAGAATCGTAACAGGTGAAAGGATGATTCGATGGAATTTAAAGACAATCAATCATTTGGAAGCGGTTTTTTATGGGGGGCGTCTACTTCTGCTTTTCAAGTAGAAGGAGCAAGCGAAAAAGATGGAAAAGGGCTTTCAGTAATTGATATGATGAAAAAAAATCCAACCATTACAGACTTCTCTGTCGCTTCTGACCACTATCATCGCTTTAAAGAAGACGTTGCACTGATGGCCGAGCTAGGCTTAAACGTGTATCGTTTTTCAATTGCTTGGACCCGCATTTTTCCAAATGGAAATGGAGAGATTAATGAAAAGGGTGTAGCATTTTATAATGAATTGATTGATGAGTTGGTTAAACATCAGATTGAACCTCTTGTCACCATTTACCATTTTGACTATCCGCAAAGTCTTGTTGACCAGTATGGCGGCTGGATTTCCCGCCAAAGCATTGAAGACTTCCACGCGTACGCTGAATTTCTTTTTAAAACTTACGGAGATCGCGTCAAATACTGGTTAACAATTAACGAACAAGACCATGTAGTTCGGATTCCTAGCCGCCTTGGGTTAACAGGTGACGACCGTTATGAACAAATGAAATTAGGCTATCAAGCAAACCATCACATGTGTGTAGCCACAGCTCGAGTCATTGAGACATTTTACCGTCTTGGATTAAAGGGCAAAATTGGTCCAGCCGTCTCCTATTCAATGGTTCATCCAGCGAGCTCGAAGCCAGAAGATGTGTTGGCCAGCAAAGACGCTATGCTTATTAAACACAATTATTTATTGGACTTGCATTGTTATGGCGAATACTCAAAGCCATTCCAAAAGTATTTAAATGACCGCCATTATATGCCGCGCATGGAAGCTGGCGATTTGGAATTGATGAAACAAAATCCGCCAACTATGATTGGCGTAAACTATTACTTTTCAGAAACAGTCCAAGCATTCCCCGCCTCGGAAGAATTTCCGATTGGCTATCAAAAAGAAGCGTTGCTTGCTGAGGCGGAAGCAGGGGTCTTTCAAGTTGTACCAAATGAACGCCTTCAAGCGACCGACTGGGGTTGGGAAATTGATCCAATTGGGCTTCGCCTAACATTGCGCGAACTTCACGAACGGTACCGCCTACCCATTATTATTACCGAAAATGGCCTAGGTGCTTATGATGAGTTAGAGGAAGGCGACGTCGTTCAAGACGACTACCGGATTTCCTATTTAAATGAGCATATAAAACAAGTAAAATTAGCTTTAAATGATGGAGTTGATGTATTAGGATATTGCGCTTGGACGTTTATGGATGTCGTCAGTGGGCGCAACGGCATGGACAAGCGCTATGGCTTTGTCTATGTAAACAGGGAAAATTTTGATTTGAAGGATATGAGGAGAATTAAGAAGAAAAGTTTCCATTGGTATCAAAAGGTCATTCAAACAAATGGGGAAAGCCTATCATAAAATCGCAAATGGCCTTGATCGTAGTGGTCCAACTCCTTCATGGATAAGATCAAAGCGAAATGTGAGGAAAATCAAATGCGCATTAAAAAAGTATTTAACAATAATGTTTCGCTAGTCGTAGATGGGGACGAAGAAAAAATTCTGATGGGAAAAGGGATTGGTTTCCAAAAGAAAGTTGGCGATGCAATCGATGAATCGCTGATTGAAAAAACGTTCGTTTTGTCTTCAAACACCCACCCATTGGAACAATTATCAACCTTTTTTAACGAGGTTCCGCTTGAAATTGTTGCTTTAACTAGTGACCTTATCCACAAAGGCCGCCAACTTTTAGGGACACACATAGGCGATAATTTGCTTATCCCGTTATCAGATCATATATGGTTTGCTCTTGAACGAGTAAGTGAGGGGATCGAAGTCGACTATCCTTTAAAGTGGGAAATGAAACATATGTATCCAGACGAGTATGCATATGCGAAACAAGCATTAAACGAAATCGAAAAAAAAACCAAGCAAGCGCTCCCCCCTTCTGAGGTGGTGCCAATTGCGATGCACTTTGTCAATGCCCGATATGGAGCTAATAGTTATCATCAAACGTACGAAATGACAGCTATTGTCGCAAAAATTAAAGACGTCATTCATTATCACTATTTTATGGATATTAACGAAGATTCTCTTCATTATGCGCGTTTTATTACCCATCTTCGCTACTTTATTTTAAGGCAAATGGCTGGGGAAGCACATGCTTCTGGCGATCAACTCTTTGACCATATGGTTAAAGAAAAATACCCAAAAGCATACAGTTGTGCGATCAAGGTCAAGAAATTGCTTGAGAGCACAATGGGTTGGACGGTTGATGATGATGAAGTCACTTATTTAACCATTCACATTCAACGGCTCACAACCCTTTAACTAAAAAGACTGATCCATGCAGGATTGTTACTGGTAAGCAGGCATGACCTAAATGGACGAACATGTTCTTCTCGCCGTTCTGGCGTTTGAAGTTCTTTGTCCCGTCTTCATTTAGGTCTTTTTTGTCTGTTTTTCTCTTATGAAAGGACTGAAAATCTATGAACCATAGACAATTAGCAGAAAACATTCTCCAACATGTTGGCGGCGAAACGAATGTCGCTTACGTTACCCATTGCTATACACGGCTTCGTTTCCAGTTAAAAGATCGATCCAAAGCAAACAAAACAGATATCGAACGTTTGCCAGGGGTTATTCGCGTCCAAGAACAAAGCGGCCAATTTCAAGTAGTCATTGGAAATGAAGTCGCAAAAGTATATCAACAGCTCAAAATAGAAAACCAAACAGATCGTATTGAGACCCGTGGCCAATCTGGGCAAAACAAAGGAAACATCGTTAGCCGTTTTTTTGAAACGATTGCCGCCATTTTTACGCCGGTCATTCCGGCGATTGCCGGGGCCGGCTTAATTAAAGGTCTACTGGGGCTTGTTACAACATTCGGTTGGGCAAACGCAGATAGCGACATTGTCGTGTTGCTAAGCCTTGTGTCGGACACTGTCTTTTATTTTCTGCCGTTCTTCTTGGCTGTTTCAGCAGCCCGTAAATTTAGAACAAATGAGTTTATTGCTTTAGCACTGGCTGGCGGATTCATGTACCCGACGATTATGGAAGGGGCGAAAGCCATCGCCCAAGGAGGCGCGGAAGGGCTATCTATTATAGGTCTGCCGCTGCCATTTATCCAGTATAGTTCTACAGTCATCCCAATTATTATCGCTGTGTGGATTTTAAGTTATGTGAGCCGCTGGGTTGATGCCATTATGCCAAATGCTGTTCGCATTATCTTTACACCTACGATTGTCTTGTTAATCATGGTGCCCCTTGAGCTGATCGCTATTGGTCCACTAGGTTCTTACTTAGGATTAGGCTTGGCCGAAGGAGTAACATGGCTATTTGAGCAAGCCGGAATCATCGCAGGCGGCTTGCTTGGTGCAGTTCGTCCGTTGCTTGTTATGGTTGGCATGCATTACAGGTTAATGCCGATTGCCATTCAAAACATCGCCGTTCTCGGGTTTGATTATTTGCTTCCTGTCTTTTTTATGGCAAATATGGGACAGGCCGCTGCAGCTTTAGCCGTTTTTATAAAAACGAGGAACAAAGATTTAAAAACAATTGCCGCTTCCTCAACCATCTCTGCTTTCTTAGGGATTACGGAGCCTGCTATGTATGGCGTTAACTTGCGCTTAAAACGCCCTTTTATTGCCGCTTTGATTGGCGCTGGCGTCGGTAGCGCCTTTATTACCGGTTTTAGCGTTACCGCCTCTGCTTTTGTGTTGCCAGGGCTGACAGCCTTGCCGGTGTTCACGGGCCTACAGTTTATCTTTCTACTTATCGGGCTCGCTATTAACATCGGTTTAACAATCGCGCTTACATTCTTCTTAGGTTTTGACGAAAGCGATAAAACCAAACAATCACAACCGAAAGAGACCACAGAGGCTGAAGCAAAACAGAACGGTAATAACATTCAAAGCCCATTAAAAGGAGAAGTCATTCCGCTAGAAGATGTCGAGGATGCTACATTTGCTGAAGCCATTATGGGCAAAGGGATTGCCGTTCTTCCTTCTGAAGGAGTCGTGAAAGCGCCTTTCGATGGAACGATTGTCACCTTTTTTAAAACGAGCCATGCAATTGGAATCCGATCAAAGGATGGGATTGAGTTGCTCATTCACGTTGGTTTGGACACCGTAAACTTGGAAGGGAAATTCTTTACCGCCAAAGCAAAACAAGGACAAGAGGTGAAGCAAGGAGAAACACTGCTCACATTTGAAATAGAGCAAATTAAAGCAGCAGGTTACTCAACAGTCACTCCTGTGATCGTTACAAACACAAACGAGTACAAAGATGTCATCGCAGATACTGAAAGAACATGTGCCGACTACCACACGCATTTGTTAACAATAAAACCATAATTACGTACGTAACAAAAACCGCTTGTCTTGGTTTTGCACCCGAGACAGGCGGTTTTGTCGTCTTTTACATCCACTAACTCTTTACAAGCAGTTCCTCGACATTGACCCAACGTTGCTGTTGAATCGATTGTTCTACGGCGGTAAGGACAGCTTGGTTGCGCAAACCGTCTGCAAAATCAGGTTTTGGCTGCTCGCCACGGGCAATGCCTTGGAGGAATTCGTACAACAAATGAATAAAGGTGTGTTCATAACCAATCATATGGCCAGCGGCCCAATAGGATCCAACATAAGGATGGCCGGCTTCGGTTACGTCGATCGTCCGAAACCCTTGCAAGCCTTCTTCATCATTCGCAAAGTACACATCCAACTGATTCATGTTTTCCATATTCCAACGCACGGATCCGTGTTCACCGTTGATTTCAAATTCATTTCGATTGCGATTTCCACCAGCAAAGCGTGTTGCTTCAAATGTACCGAGGGCCCCGTTTTCAAATTTGGCGATAATCGCAGTGGCGTCATCAACGGTCACGGGCGCCATTTTCCCTTCGCTTACTTTCGCGCTTAGCCCCCCTGTCATAGCTCCGATCGGTCGTTCTTTAATAAATGTCTTTGCGGTGGCAACCACTTCAGCGATTTCACCAACTAAAAAGCGGCCAATGTCGAGACTATGGGCAGCAATATCGCCAAGAGCGCCAGAGCCCGACACCTTTTGATCAAGACGCCATGTTAGTGGAAATGTAGGGCTCATAATAAAGTCTTGTAAATACCGAGCACGGAAATGATAGATTTCTCCAAGCTTTCCTGACGTCACGAGCTGTTTCGCTAGCTGAACAGCAGGCACATAGCGGTAATTGTGGCAAACCATATGGATCACATTATTTTCCGTGACCGCGGCATGCATGCGCTGCGCTTCGTCCAAATTCATCGCTAGAGGCTTTTCGGTGATGACATGTTTGCCTGCTTTTGCCGCGGCGATCGCGATTTCTGCATGTGTGTTGTTTGGCGTAACGATGTCAATGACGTCAATGTCATCACGTTCAACCACTTTGCGCCAATCGGTTTCGTAGGATTCGAACCCCATTTTTTCTGCCGCTTGTTGCACAGCTTCTTCATTGCGACCGCAAACTGCCTTTAAAACGGGCTTTGCCTCAACATCGAAAAAGAAAGGAATGTCACGGTATGCATGGCTATGTGCTTTCCCCATAAACTGATAGCCAATTAAACCAATGCGAAGTTCTTTTTTCTCCATTCTGTCCCCTCCAAACGATCATTTTGTTAACCAATTCCACTTATGTGCAGCGATTCCCTTTTTCCATTGACAAAAACGTGCTATCTAGCGGCCCAAACCATGCCATTCCTCATCAATTCCATTACTTCAGGCATGCGGACAATTTCAGCTACATGGCCAAGAGAGCAATAGTAGACGTTGCCCTTTCCCCATTGCTTTGTCCATACAACTGGCATTTCTATGCTGCCGTTTACAGCATGGGGGCCATCAGCAATTGGAAATGTGGTCGTCGCATGCACGGAAACGGCGGGATCGACATGCATATAATACTGCTCGGATTCTACTTCGAAATCAGCCATTCCGTTTGTTAATGGATGCGTACGGTCCTTTATCTGGACTTTATAACGAACTCCGTCATTGCCAGGATGGGCAACCCACTGCCCTCCTACCATAAACTGATAGTCCGTTGCCATGCGAAACGAATCGCCCATTCCGCCATGCAAACCGGCAAGCCCTGTTCCTGTTTCAATTGCTGCCATTAATGCCTTGAGCTGATCGTCTTCAATTTGCCCTTGTGTCCAGTTTGGGACAATTAAGTCGTATTCAGGCAAATGTTCTTCTGTTAGCACTGTCAATGAATCGGCTACATTAACGGAAAACCCTTCTTCAATAAGAATGCCTTCAAGAATAGAGGCGACTTGCTTTGGTTCATGTCCTTCCCAACCGCCTTGAAAGATCAATGCTTTTTTCACGTGTACACCCCTTTATCAAAAATAGTTTGTCACTTGAATAAGCAGCGCTAAAAAATCAGCCGCTTGTTGTAGACGCTTCCATTGCTTATAATGTTTATTATCTAAACAAAGTCAAGGAGTCCAATGGATGATTACCATCGACCACGAAACAATGAAAGACATGAACAAATCAACCGTTTTCCGCCTCATTCAAAGGCACGCTCCCATTTCCCGAGCTGATATTGCTAAGAGAAGCGGATTAAATAAAGCAACTGTCTCTGCTCTAGTCGCACAGTTAATTGAAAACCAATTTGTCTATGAAATCGGTACTGGCGACTCAAGTGGAGGTAGAAAGCCAGTATTGTTGTATTGCAACGATCATGCCAGCCATGCCATCAGCGTTGACATTGGCGTCAACGGCTTGCTTGGCATTATTACCGACCTCTCCGGCAAAACGATAGCCAAACGGGAAATGGCGCTGACAAGCAAGCAATTCAACATTGTCCTGGCAAACACAGAAGCAATCATTGAACAATTGATGCAAGAAGCACCGCCAGCACCATATGGGATTTGCGGGATTACCGCTTCTGTCCCTGGCATCGTCGATTCGAAAGGCAACATTTTGCTTGCCCCCAATCTAGGCTGGGAAAATGTTGACATCAAAACAGCACTTGAGGATAAATTTAAGCTTCCTGTTGTTGTCATTAATGAGGCAAATGCCGGAGCGCTCGGCGAAAAGCAATATGGCGTCGGCAAACCTTATTCGGCGATCTCTTATATTTCCGTCAGTATTGGGATTGGCACCGGCCAAATTATTGACGGCAAGCTATTCACAGGTGCAAATGGCTTTGCAGGCGAATTTGGCCATATGTCAATTGATCGCCATGGAAAACAGTGCCGTTGTGGAAATCAAGGCTGTTGGGAGCTGTATAGTTCTGAGAAGGCGTTACTTGAAATCGCCGCAAGCAAAATGAACCGTCCAAGTATTTCATTTGAAGAAGTGCTTGCAGCTGCCCGTTCCCAAAATCAAGCAGCTCTAGATGCCTTTGCCACAGTTGGCCATTCACTTGGCACAGGCCTTGTCTCGATGATTCATTCCATGAACCCTGAGGCAATCATCATAGGCAACCGTTTTGCTAAGTTAAAACCGTATATTCAAATCCCTATTGAAGAGACACTCGCAAAACAGCTTCCTTCCTATTATCAAAAAGCAGTCAAACTGTTGTTTTCAGAGCTTGGTCAGGAGGCACCTTTACTAGGCGGATCTCTTCTTGCAACAAGCCAGTTTTTCAACCGCCACCGCATCCACTTAACGGTTCATTAGCAACAAGCACTTCTTCATTCAGATTGTGTCGAGAAGCGATACACCGTTTCATGTTGGTAAATCGTACCTGGTTCAAGCCAAATTTGCGGCAAATCGTCATATTGGAGGGAGGCAGGAGATGCTTGCGCTTCTAAACAAAAACCGGCGTGTTTTCTTGAATGTCCGTCTGTAAGTTCTGGTTCTGAGCCAAGACTATTCCCTGTATATAAGACAAGACCAGGCTGTGTGGTTTCCATCGCTAGCACACGGCCGCTTTTTGGTTCATAAACACGGACGCTTTCATTTTTGGTGTGATCAAGTAAAAAATAATGATCATAGCCATTTCCGACACACTGGTTTTGCTCTATGCCGTTTTCTAATCCTTGCCGGAAAGTGCGACCTTGACGGAAATCAAATAAACTGCCTTTTGCATCTACGATTTTTCCAGTGGCAATCAACTCATTGTCGAGCTCAAGGTAGGCAGATGCATCCATTTCCAGCACGTGGTCATGGATCGTTGCCCCTGTTTCACTGGCCAAATTAAAATAGGTATGGTTGGTTAACGTAAGCGGTGTCCGCTTGTCGGTCTCCGCTGTGTAGGAAAGAATCCATTCATTGTCATCCGTCAATGTGTAGACGATGTCGATGTCAACATTGCCAGGGTAGCCGCCATCCCCATTAGGAGAGCGGTGATGAAACCGCACGCCTGAGCCCCTGGCAGATGTAAACGTTTCTGTTTCAAAGCGAATTTGGTGAAGCCCACTAGCTCCCCCATGCAAATGGTTTGCCCCTTCATTTGCTTGTACGTGTATTTGTTTTCCCCCTGCTGTAAAGGAAGCGCCTGCAATTCTGCCAGCAACTCTGCCTATTAAGGCTCCAAAATAGGGGCTGTTGTCCGTATACTCACTCATATCCTTGTAGCCGAGGGCAACGTTTGCTAATTGTCCGTTACGGTCAAAAGCATCTATTCTCGTTACGATGCCGCCGTAATCTAGGCAGTCAAGGCGCATGCCATGTTTATTTTGCAAACGAATTTGTTTCCAGCCATTCTTTATTATGTTTATTTTCGGTTCCATCGTCTGTCTCCTCTTATTTGCGGAATGACGAAAGCGCTTTGCTAATGTCTGCTGTCGCCGGATAGACTTGTTTATACAATTCATATAACGACTCATATGTTTTTGCCCTGTTACGGTCTGGCTCAAACACTGCATCCTGTTTAATAAATGCCTCTGCACATTCCTTAAGGGAACCAAACCAGCCAGCTCCGTATGCAGCCAGCATCGCCGCCCCCATGCCTGGCCCTTGCTCGTTTGTCTGCTTCACAATTGGCGTTTGAAAAATATCAGCTTGCATTTGTAGCCACGTCTCGCTTTTTACTCCTCCACCAATGGAGACAATTCTTTCAATTGTCTTTCCTTGTTCTCTGAACAAATCGAGTGACTCTCTTAATGAAAAAGTGATGCCTTCAAGGATCGACCGGGTAAAGTCGGCCTTCGTATGGCTGCTATCTGCGCCGACGAAACTGGCACGGATAGTGGCATCAGCGTGAGGCGTCCGCTCTCCAGCAAGATAGGGTGTAAACAACAATCCATTAGCGCCTGGGGGGATTTCCGCTACTCCAGCAAGCAATTGGGGAAATGTTTCTTCAGGAGCAAATGTTTGCTTAAACCAACTCAAACTATATCCTGCCGCTAATGTGACGCCCATTGTATAAAACGCATTTTCAGCTGCATGGTTAAAATAATGGACGCCTCCCCCAAATGTCTTCCCTTTTTCTTCCTGATACGAAAGCATAACGCCCGATGTACCAATGCTAGCCAACGTCTTGCCTTCTTCTAAAATCCCGGCACCTACCGCTCCGCACGCATTATCGGCTCCTCCTGCAAAAACGGGTGTTTTGTTAGGTAGCCCCGTTGCCAATGCGATTTCTTCCGTCAACTGGCCGACACAAGCATGTGATTCCACCAGCGGTGGACAAAGCAAGGGATCGATGCCAAATGCCGAACATAGCGGTTCGCTCCACGTTTTTCTTTCGATATCAAGCAAGAGTGTACCTGCTGCGTCAGAATAGTCGGTATGCAATGCTCCAGTCAATTTCAAGCGCAAATAGTCTTTTGGAAGCACGAACTTAGCTGCTTTCGCAAACACTTCTGGTTCATGCTCCCGGACCCACATCAGCTTCGGCAACGTAAATCCTTCAAGCGCTGGATTTTTGGCCAATTGTTGCAGTCTTTCAGTGCCTAGCTTTTCGTAAATCGCTTTGCATTGCGGGGACGTGCGTGTATCATTCCATAGAATCGCCGGACGCAACACTTCATTTTGTTCATCAAGCAAGACGAGCCCATGCATTTGCCCTGAAAAACTAATTCCTTCAATTTCAGTCGTTGCTTTTGGCAAGGCTGCTGCAATGTCTGCTAATCCAGCAACGGTTTCCCTGACCCAATCATTTGGGTCTTGCTCGCTCCATCCTGATTTAGGATGAGACAACGGGTATGGTTTCGACACTTCCTTGACCACTTCGCCCGCCTCATTAACGACAAGCAATTTCACTGCGCTTGTGCCTAAATCAACACCAATGACATGTTTCAATTGAATCGCTCCTTGCCGATCGTCTACTTTTTACGCGAATGCATTTAATAAATACTGGTTAATGATTGCTTTTATCCGCTCCACACGCCCTGAGCGGTGTTTGATTTCGCCAAGTGACAGCGCATGCGCTTCAAGTTGGTGAAAATCGGTATTTCCTAAAACAATCTCGCGGCCGATTCCTTCTTTGTAACTTTGATAACGGCTGTCAACAAACTGCTCAAGGACACGGTCATCAATAAGCTGCTGCGCGACTTTTAATCCAATTGCAAAACTGTCCATGCCAGCGATGTGGGCAAAAAACAAGTCATCGGCTTCAAATGAGCCTCGCCGTACTTTCGCATCAAAGTTCAATCCGCCTCTGCCAAGCCCGCCGTTTTGCAAAATTTCATACATCGCTAGCGTTGTTGAATAAAGGTCTGTCGGAAACTCATCTGTATCCCAGCCAAGCAAAGGATCTCCTTGGTTCGCGTCCACTGAACCAAGCATTTGATGAATCCGGGCATAACGCAGCTCATGCTCAAACGTGTGTCCTGCAAGGGTTGCATGGTTTGCTTCAATATTAAACTTAAATGAATCTTGAAGCCCATAATGCTGGAGAAATGCATATCCTGTAGCCACGTCAAAATCATATTGGTGTGTTGTCGGTTCTTTTGGCTTAGGCTCAATTAAAAACTGGCCATCAAAGCCTATTTCTTTTGCATAATCAACTGCCATATGGAAAAAACGGCCAAGATTGTCGAGTTCAAGCTTTAAGTCCGTGTTTAACAATGACTCGTAGCCTTCGCGCCCGCCCCAGAATACATAATTTTCAGCGCCAAGCTCTTTGCCGATTTCCAAGCCTTTCTTTACTTTTGCAGCTGAATAGGCAAAGACATCAGCTTCATTGGAAGACGCGGCACCGCCTACAAACCGGGGATGTGTAAAATTATTCGCTGTGTTCCAAAGCAGTTTTGTGTTGCTGTCTTTCATATAGTCCTTTATCATCGCGACGATGACATCTAAATTGGCATACGTTTCTTTCAAAGAACTTCCTTCAGGGGCGATATCGACATCGTGGAAGCAAAAGTATGGGACATTGATTTTCTCGAAGAACTCAAATGCTGCTTCAACACGCGCCTTTGCCAAGTCCATCCCTGTGTAGGAATTCCAAGGCCTTATCGCCGTCCCTGCGCCGAACGGGTCTGACAACGCTTCTGTAAATGTGTGCCAGTAGGCAATGCTAAAACGCAAATGTTCGGCCATTGTTTTACCGCTGACGACCTCTTCAGGATTATAAAATTTAAATGCAAACGGGTTATCAGACTTAGCGCCTTCATAGGAAATGTTGTTTACCGCAGGAAAATAGCTCATTAGATGACCTTCTTTCATTATGTTTGTTTATTATTTAAACTAAGTTTAGCCTCTTTTTGTAAGCGGTGTCAATCAGATTATAAAAAAACGTCTAGGCGCTGTTAGGAAAGTTGTAGAAGATCGGACACGTATAAAATGGAAATTGGGTGAAAAGAAACTGTAAAACATGGAGCAGAAAATAGATCGTGTGAAAAACAGCATAGAAAATGGGAATGCATAGAACGTTTGCATTCCCTCATAAAATATGTTTTTTGTTTTAGAAGCTCGGTCCTGCCTTGCCAGCCTGCGCGGTTCCTGCCTTCATTTCAGCACAATTTGGTACCGTTCCATTTTTTCGCTAATGTCTGTAATCGCTTCCCGTAGTAGCGGCAAGCAGGAGTCAAAACGCTCCTCATTAAAGCGATAGGCTGGGCCGGATATCGTGATTGAACCGACGATCCGCCCTTCATGGAAAAGCGGCATCGCCAAGGCAATGACATCTTCCGTATATTCGCCATGGCTAATAGCATACCCGCGTTTGCGAATCGTTGCCAGCTCATTGCGCAATTCGATTTCGCTCGTCATCGTCTTGTCCGTATATGCTTTCAATCCTCCCGCAATCACTTCCTCGATTGCCTCGTCAGGCATATATGCCAATATGCTGCGGTAAGACGCACCTACATATAAAGGCGCCCGGCTGCCAGCTGAAACGGAAAACTTGACTTTATTGGCCGGTTCAACAACTTCCAGCGTAAGCGCTTCTTTGCCGTCCAAAATCGTTAGAAACGTGGACTCGCCTGTTTTCTCCGTTAAACGGGCAAGGCTTGGGCGGATCAATTCTTTTACATTTAACTGGTCATACATAATCGAACCTAGCTCCCATACGGCAAACCCGAGGCTATATTTCTTTGTCTCTGCATCTTTCGTGAGAAAGTTTTGGGCTTCCAATGTTTCAAGTATCCGATAAATTTTCGTATGATTGATCCCCGTAGCGTTGGACAGCTCCCTGCCTCCCCAAACAGGCTTTTCTTTCGTAAACATTTTTAAAATCTCCAATGCTTGATGTACAGTTTTTAACACAGCTCCTCCTAGGCCATTGCGGCAAGCTTAATCATTACTAGTTTACATCAAAACACTGCACATGGGTGACTGACGTTTCACTTACTGTTGGACAAAAAATCAATCACAGCAGCCACATACACTTTTGCACAAAGCACAACGTCCTCCACCTTTACTTTTTCATCAAAATTATGGATGCTTGGCAAGTATGCAGGCCCGTATTGGAGAACGGGAATGTAGTGATCACGGAAATGACGGGCATCGCTGCTTGCCCATTGCATCACGCCGTACGCTTCTTCTTTCGTTACATAGGAAATATTATCGATAATGGCTGTGCAAACTGGATCCGTTGCAGGCGTATGGTTGGCATTGCTGCGAAACCCAAATGGCGTAATTGCATAGTCAATCCCTAGCTCATCAAGGCGCGCTTCAATGTACGCATATACTTCCTTTTGCGTAATCCCAAACGGTAGACGGCAGTCGACTTCAACTGTACAGGTGTCGGGAATGACATTGGATTTCGTGCCACCGTGGATCGTGCCAATATTAACGCTTATTTTTTCGAGAATTTCTTTGTACTGCTCACGTTCGACTTCGACTTCTTCCATATATTTGCGTGAAACAGCCAGGAGCGGTTTCACGTCTTCAGGGATATCGACATCGATATCAAAAACGGTACGGATTGCTGCAATTGCCTTAATTGCATCTGTGATGGCATTTCGGCCTGCAAGAGGGGATAAGCTTCCATGGCCTGCTTCCCCGTAAACATCCAATTTAAACCAACAAGAACCTTTCTGGCCAATTGTCGGATGCAAGCGAGAAGAAGGCTCCGCAATTAAGCACCCGTCACCCTTTATTAAGCCCCTTTCTAGGAGCCAAGGAACTCCATACTCTCCGCCTGTTTCCTCGTCAGGGACGATTGCAAGCGTGAGTTTCCCAGGCAGTTTCACACCCATTCGTTTGAGCAAAGCAGTCGCAAAAAGCACTCCGCCCAGACCTGCCTTCATATCGCTAGCGCCACGTCCTAGTATCCAACCGTCTTCGACAATGCCTGAAAAGGGGTCGAACGACCACTTTTCCCGGTCCCCAGCAGGGACAACGTCCGTATGGCCGCAATAAATCAGCTCTTTTCCCCCTTCTTCGCCAATGCTTGCAATCAAATTATACATCTGTTCATTCGATTGGTGCCAAGTGACATCGATCCCATCTTTGCCTAAATAATCGGCAATGAAGCGGCTTATTTCAGTGGTGTCGCCAGGGGGGTTTTCGGTATTGATCTGAATAAGAGAACAGACCAAGTCGATGAGTTCTTGCTTGTTTTCTTCTACAGCAACGATTAGTTCGTCTTTTACGTTCATTTTACAGCAGCCTCCTTCCCGAGCGTTTGCAAATGCGTCATTTTTCCGTACAGTTTTTCTAACAAGGCAAATTCTTCTTCATTATAAAACTGGCAGTTTCCTTCGCCATACGCTTTCGCCGTTTCAATCGAAAAACGGGCTGCTTGTTCGACATCTTCCAAATGGGTCGCACCAGTGGCACAGCCGGCAACCGCGGCTTGGGCTGTGATCGCAACACCAACAACTGGGCTGTGAGTGGCGACAGCGGGCTGCAAAATGCTGTTTATATGGTAAATCCCGTTCCCATAAGGGGTAATATCTTGAGTGGTAATTGGCAACGTAACAGGCAATATTCCTGTCGACTGGCTATATAGAAACAGCAAATCTTCGCTTACTCGTAACACGTACCCTTCTTTTACAGTCGGTGTTACTGCAATGCCTTTATGGTTTGTAATTTGGTTCCCTTTCGTCGTGTCAATTGACAAAATCGCTTCCATGGCTGGGTCGACTTCATAGTGATTCATAGTCAAGATGTCCACTGGGGAACCCATGAACGGCACTGGATCATGAGGCTGTGTTGGCGCATTAGCGCAAATATGCGTAGTCACGATAACGTCCCCGTCCAAAAAGTCGCCTCTCTCTTGCATGTCTAGAAGCTTCGCCGCTGCTGACATCGCTGCAAGAGCGCCGTCCCCATCGGAGACAAAGCCTGTCCGTTCTGGACGGGCTCCAATTCCGCCAAGCCTTCCAATGATACCCATGGTTGGCGCTGAACCTCCTGCTGAGCGACCGTTCCTTCCACGAACATGGACTTTAACAAAGTCTGTTGAGCCCTTTTCCCCATCGACGCGTGAAATGTCGACATCTGCATGAGGCGAAACCTCCTTTAAATAAGCAGCGACCTTCTCTCCTGATACACGCGGGTCATCCATAACGTCATACAAACGTAAAACATGGTTTAATGGCATATTGCTTCCTCCTCGATGTCGTTCATCAAATGGCAAGCGACTTGCTGGCCATTCGTTTGTTTAATGAGGGTGGGAACCACTTCCTGGCAAGATGGCATTGCTTCTGGGCAACGCTTGTGGAAGGGACACCCTGGCGGCGGATTGACCGGGCTCGGCACATCGCCTGATAAAATCGTTCTCTGTTTTTGTTCAAATGGGCTTTCTTTCGGAACAGCTGACAAAAGCGCTTTCGTATAAGGGTGTTTCGGTTGATGATAAATTTGTTCGTATGTGCCCATTTCCACGATTTTGCCTAAATACATGACAGCAATCCGGTCACACATATAACGGACAACATTTAGATCATGAGAAATAAATACGTATGTCAATTGGAACTCACTTTGCAAATCCTTTAACAAATTGATTACTTGCGCTTGGACAGAGACATCCAAAGCGGAGACCGGTTCATCGCAAATAATGATGTCGGGATGGAGCGCTAGCGCCCGGGCAATATTGATTCGTTGTCGTTGCCCGCCTGAAAATTCATGTGGATATCGTTTGGCGTGCCCTTCATTCAGCCCGACTGTTTCAAGCAACTCATAAAGCCTCTTTTTTTGGCTGTCCCTCGTGCCAACGCCATGGATGACAAGCGGCTCCATGATTAGTTGACCAACGGTTTTACGTGGATCTAGCGAGGCATACGGGTTTTGGAACACCATTTGGATATGTTTACGTACTTTTCGAACTTCAGCCGCTGAAAGACCAGCTAAATTTTTACCATGAAAGTGAACGGTCCCCTCAGTCGGCCGTATCAGTTGGTTGATCAACCTAGCTAGCGTTGATTTGCCGCAGCCAGATTCGCCAACCACACCAAGCGTTTCCCCTTTAAACAGGTCAAAACTGACGCCGTCGACAGCTTTGACTGTTTGGGTTTCCCGCTTTAAGAACGATTTTTTGATCGGGAAATGCTTCTTTACCTGTTCGACTTTTAAAATCGGTTCAGTCATGCCAACACTCTCTCCTTCCGTTCGAGCGTTTTGTCTTTTGTCTGGAAATGACAAGCGACTTGGTGCCCTTCCTCCGTCTCGATCAGCTCCGGCTTTTCCTCTCGACACACCGCTTTTGCATAAGGACAACGGTTTGCAAATGAACAACCTTTCATTTCAGCACGTAAATCAGGAGGCGATCCAGGAATAGGATGAAGCCGTTCTTGTTGGCTGACTGTTGATAAAATTTGCGAATCAAACAATCCCCATGTATACGGGTGTTGTGGATTGTCATAAAGCGTCTTAGCGGACGCTGTTTCCACCGCACTGCCAGCATACATGACAATCACTTTGTCGCAGCTTTCCCATACAACTCCTAAGTCGTGTGTAATCATAATAATGGCAGTATTAAATTGCTGCTGCAGATCTTTCATTAACGTTAAAATTTGTGCTTGCACCGTTACATCAAGAGCCGTCGTCGGCTCATCGGCAATAAGCAACTTCGGGTTGCATGCTAGCGCAATCGCAATCATCACACGCTGGCGCATCCCTCCCGAAAACTCATGTGGATACATCGAAAGCCTTTTTTTCGGCTCTGGAATGCCAACAAGGCGCAACATTTCCTCTGCCCGTTCTTTTGCTTCTTTTTTGCTAAGCCCATTGTGAAGGCGAATCACTTCCATGATTTGGTCGCCAACCGTAAATACAGGGTTTAAAGACGTCATCGGATCTTGGAAAATCATTGAAATCTCATTGCCGCGAATGCTGCGCATCCGTTTTTCAGGCAGCTTTAGCAAATCTTCATCGTTGTAACGGATTTCGCCTTTTGGATAATGAGCAGGAGGCGATGGCAATAGCCGTAAAAGCGAGGTGGCAGTCACGCTTTTCCCAGAACCTGACTCGCCAACAATGCCGACTGTTTCCCCGCGATGAAGCGTAAAACTGACACCATTTACCGCTTTGACTGTATGGGCGGAAGACCGAAAATGAACATGCAAATTGTCTACTTCCAATAAACGTTCTCGTTTTTCCATGAGCTCCCTCCTATACTTTCATTTTCGGGTCTAGGGCATCACGAAGCCCATCGCCGAACAAGTTAAACCCGAGTACAGTCACTAAAATCGCTAATCCAGAAAACAATGCCATGTGAGGAGACAACACCAGATAGCTTGTCCCATCTTTTAAAATGCTGCCCCAAGATGGCGTAGGAGGCTGAACGCCTAAACCGAGAAAGCTAAGGGCAGCTTCAGAAATGACGGCGCCAGCAATGCTCATTGTTCCATATACAATTAAAGGGGCAAGGCAGTTTGGCAAAATATGAGAAAACATAATTCGGCCATTTTTAGCGCCAAGAGAGCGTGTTACTTCAATAAATTCTTCTTCTTTTACAGACAGTACTTGGCCGCGGATAATCCGGGCAAATCCCGGAACACTCGCAATGCCAATTGCGATGATGACATTGACAAGCCCTTGACCGAGAACGGCCATAAGTGAAATGGCTAGTAAAATAAACGGAAACGCAAATAGGCCATCCATTGTCCTCATAATGATTGAGTCAAGTTTCCCTCCATAAAAACCAGCAATTAAGCCAAGGAATGTCCCGACAAGCGCCCCAAGGACAATAGAACCTAAGCCAACAATGAGGGAAATGCGTGAGCCATAGACGATGCGCGAAAACAAGTCGCGGCCATAATTATCGGTCCCAAGCAAATGGCCGCCTGATCCTGCTGGTTTAAGCGAATTGGCTGCATCCATTGCATTCGGAGAATGAGTTGCAATCAAAGGTGCAAACAAGGCGAGAATGACCATCACGACAATAATCGCCATCCCTATTGCAGCCAGTTTGTTTTTAAGAAGTTTGCGAAAAAATCGGAATTTGTTTCTTTCTTCATACGAAACGGGTTGTTGTTCGATGACCGGCGGCTGTTCCATTAGGACGTTCCTCCTTTTGAGCCATTTAGGTCAACCCTCGGGTTAACGACTTTGTACAATAAATCAACGACTAAATTCACCAATACGAAAATGAGGGCAATAAACAAGACAGACCCTTGGACGACAATAAAATCCCGTTTGTCGATCGCATCAACGATCATTCGCCCCATTCCTGGCCACGCGTAAATCGTCTCCGTCAACACCGCGCCACCTAGTAGCATCGACACTTGCATGCCGGTTACAGTCAGTAAAGGCGTCAACGCATTTTTAAACGCATGTTTACTGATCACCCAAAATTCTTTTAATCCTTTTGCCCGCGCCGTTTTAATATAGTCTTGCGCCCCTACTTCCAGCATGCTGGATCGAGTAATACGAGCAAACTCAGCCATTGGTATAGTCGCAAGTGTCACGCTTGGGAGAAGCAAGTATTTGAAGAAATCCCACAGACCGTTGTCAAGGGAACCCATCCCTGTTGCTGGCAACCAACCAAGCTGAACGCTGAAAAAAAGCACAAACATAACGCCAAGCCAAAAAACGGGCATCGATACACCGACAAGGGAACCGAATGTGACAAGATAGTCAATGACTGAATTTCGTTTTGCTGCGGCTATCATTCCAGCTGGTACACCAACTAACAAGGCAATTGTCAGAGCGAAGACGGCAAGCAGCAATGTGTTGGGAAAACGGTCCATGATTAAAGACAACACTGGTTCGTTATAATAAGCAGACGTGCCAAAATCAAGCTGGAGCAAATCTTTAAAATAGTGGAGAAGCTGCTGAAAAAACGGCTGGTCTAGCCCCAGTTCGACCCTTAATGCTTCCACGTCTTCTACACTTGCTTGCGGACCAAGCATCACGCTTGCCGGATCCCCAGGTAAGAGTCGGGTAATGATAAAAATAACCAATGAAACGACGAATAAAGTTGGGATTAAATCCAACAACCGTTTGCCGACAAATTGAATCATGACGATCCCCCTAGTAAAAATTGAATCATTGATTCGTTATCTGAAATTTAAAGCTGATTATAGCATAACAACGACCTTTGTAAATGGTTAATTTTCTGTATTTCAGAAAGTTTGATTTTCGTCGTTAGGAAATCCGACAGCAGAAAACCCTTTGTTTAATTGGTTTTTCAAATGAAAACCCTTAAAAATAAATGGATAAAATAAAAATCTGAAAAAATAACCATTTACTTTTCAGACTTCTTGCGCTAAAGTGAGCGTAGGAATTTTCAGAATCAATGTTTCACTATTAGAAACACACAAGGGGGATATCAGCAAAATGAAAAAAACAGCACTTCCATTTCTTTTGGCTGCTTCGCTGTTGGCATTAGGTGCTTGTGGCGGAGGGGGAGGCGATACGGCTTCAGAAGGCAATGCTAGCAATGGCGCTGGTGAAAATGCCGATGGCACGTTGACAATTGGTCTATCAGCAAACCCGAAAACATTTGATCCAGTCGATTACTCTGGCCAATATGAAAGTCATATTATTCGCAATGTCGCTGACACGCTCGTCGTCTATAACGAAGATTTAACCGAAATCGTCCCTTCCTTGGCAACCGAATGGGAAGCCGCTGACGACTTGATGAGCTACACCTTTAAGTTACGCGATGACGTTTATTTCCAGCCTGGCGATTACCAAGACGGGCGGAAAATGACAGCGGAAGATGTAAAATATAGTTTGGAACGTTCAGCGAACGAATCGGCTTTAAATCGCCTCCGTATGGTAGAAGAAGTCGAAGTCATTAACGACACGGAAGTCAAGCTCATTTTAAACACACCAAACTCTGCCTTATTGGCTGTTTTGACCGATGCTGGCAATGTGATTGTTCCGAAAGAAGAAGTGGAAGGCCACGGGGATAGCTTTGGCTCTCACTTGGTCGGAACCGGCCCTTTTACACTGGAACAATGGCAACAAGACCAAATGGTGAAGCTAGAACGCCATGAAAATTACTGGGGAGAGACACCTAACTTAGCCCAGTTGAACTTTCAAATCATTCCTGATCCAACAATGATGACAAATTCTTTACGTTCAGGCGATATTGATATCGCAACGGATGTGAAAGGACAAGACCGGGAATTGATTGAACAAGACGGCAACTTGGAACTTATATCTGTCCCAGGCTTGGCAACAACATACTTGGATCTAAACAACGTCGAAGGGCCGACAGCAGACCCGAAAGTACGCGAGGCTATTTACAAAGGCACGAACGTGCAAGAAATGGTAGACGGTGTTTACCAATGGGGTGGAGCAGAAGTTTCCTATTTGCCAATCCCGCGCCAATCATGGGGCTACGATGAAGCACAAGAAAGCTTAGCGCCTTCCTACGACCCAGAAGCAGCAAAAGAGCTTTTGGCAGAAGCAGGTTACCCTGATGGCTTTGATACCGAAATTTACGTGGCCGAGAGCCGCGTCCCATACGCGACGATTTTCCAAAACCAAATGGCAGAGATCGGCGTTAATGTAACGATCAATACAGTGGAATGGGGCACTTATTCGGACATCGTCTCCAAAGGCCAAGCGCCGATGTCGATTGGCGGATGGACATGGTATCCTGACCCTGATTTCTATTTGTACCAGCTGTTCCATAGCGACCAAATTGGCGCGCTCGGAAACGGAAAAGGCTACAAAAATGAGGAAGTCGATGCGTTGCTCACAAAAGCAACGTCGGAAACAGATGACCAAGAAGAACGTGCAGCGATTTACCAGGAAGCACTTGAGCTCATTATGGCCGATGTCCCACGAATCGAACTCGATAATACGGAAACAGCGGCTGGCGTTTCTTCCCGCGTACACGGCTTTAACGTTAGCCCAGACGGTTCTATCCGCATCGTTACGCCTTACGGTACCAATGTCTCCGTCGACTAATGCATCTAGAAGAGAAGCGCGTTTCCTCGCTTCTCTTCTTTTGTACATATCCTAAGTAGCCATAACTTTTTAGAAAGGATGTTCTGTAATGTATACAGCTATTCGTTCTACTCGCGTTTATGATTCCGATTTAGGAGCGTATCAAGCGAAAACGATTTTGCTCCAAGGCACGCACATTGAGGCATTGCTTCCCTATGACGAATCGCTCCCTGAAAACTGCCTTGTTACCGATGTGGGCGATCACTATGTACTACCAGGATTTATAGATGGATTTAGCCAAATTGGCGCAAAAGAAATCGGTATTCGCTGGGAAGGCGGGGATGAGACAGAAACCGCCCAAAGCGACGATTTGGCTCCTTATCGAATCCTCGACAGCATTTATCCTTTTGACGCTGCATTTAAAGAAGCGCTTGCTAATGGTGTGACAGTTTCCCATGTCGTTTCTGGACCAGGGAGCGTGATCGGCGCACAAACAACCATTGTGAAGCATGACGGGGCAACAGTGGACGAGATGGCAATTAAGCCTTCATACGGTCATGCTTTTTCACTGGGCGACATCCCAAAACATATGTTTAAACAACAAACCAATAAACCATTAACAAGAATGGGCATTGCCGCTTCCTTGCGCCGTTACTTTGACAAGCACGGTACGCCAGCAAATGTGTTTATCCGCGCTTACCACGGGACTGACATTGACACAGCGTTGCGCCTCCAAGAAGAGTATGCATTTTCATTGACGCTTGTTCATGGTACAGGCGCCAATGAGCGTCAGCTGTACGAGTTAAAACAACGAGGAGCGTCTCTCTTTGCAGGGCCGATGTTCCAAGCGCGGGAACGTCACGAGCAACAAAAATTGTGCCCTTCCTTTCATAAAAAAGTCGTTTTATCAGGCATCCCCCATGCGATCATCTCAGACCATCCTACCACATCTGTGCGGAACTTAAAGTTAGAAGCCGCGCTGGCAGTACGAGAAGGTTTGGACGAAAAGCACGCATTAAACGCCCTTACGCTTGCCACCGCCCAATGTTTAGGCATCTCTGACAGAACTGGCTCAATTACGGCAGGAAAGCAAGCCGATATTGCCATTTGGAATGGCGATCCTTTATCGTTAACAAGCTCCGTTACCCACACGTTTGTAAGTGGCAAACTCTGTTATGAAAAGGAGAGGGAACAGCGATGAATACAGTATTTCGCGGCGCAGATTTGTATACAGTCGATACCGATTTTACGGTTATCCAATCAGGAGATCTCTACATCGCCAACGGCAAAGTTACAGCGATTGGCCGCCATCTGAATGTTCCAGCTGGCACAAAAGAAGTCGAGGCAAAAGGGATGGTTATTACACCGGGACTCATTGATATCCACACCCATGTAGGCATCTGGGCCGAAGTGATAGAGGACGTAAACGACGCCAATGAATATTCCGAACCGTTTACCCCTCTAATGGAGGCAACGGACGGCATTCATTTAGACCATTTTTCCTTCCAAGATGCTGTGCGAGGCGGCGTCACCACTGTACAAACAGGCGCTGGAAGTGCCAACCCCATTGGCGGCATTTGGTCCATTTTGAAAACAGCTGGCGCTACATTAGAAGAGCGTCTCTTAATAAAACGAAGCGGGCTGAAAGGTGCTCTAGGCGAAAACCCCAAAAACGTTTTCGGACAAACCTATCACAAAAAGCCATTCACACGCATGGCGGTTGCTTCGATTATCCGTAATGGCTTCTTGAAAGCTTTGCCTTATCGGCATTTGGCAAAAGAGGAACTCGGTGTTGATCTCCAAGAGCTGTGGCCGTTTATTGAAGTTTTAAATGGCACCATGCCGCTCCGCCTCCACTGCCATCGTGCCGACGACATTGCGACTGCCCTTCGCATTGCCGATGAATTTGGCGTCAAGCTCCATCTCGAGCATGCGACAGAAGGCTATATGATGATTGATGCGATCCAAAAAGCAGGGGTCGCGGTCACACTCGGTCCATTTATGATGTCTGCTTCTAAATATGAATTGCGGAACAGCACTCCTAAAAGCCCTGCCCTAATGGACGAAGCAGGCATCCCATTTGCGATTATGACAGACCATCCTTTTACGCCTATTCAATATTTATCCGTCTGCGCAGCGGAAGCAGTCAAATACGGACTTTCCTCAGAAACAGCACTCGCAAGCATCACTCGCACTGCTGCAGAATTAGCCGGCATCTCAAACCGCGTCGGCTCACTAGAAGTAGGAAAAGACGCTGACCTGGCGATTTGGACAGGCCATCCATTTGCGACAAAAACAAAACTTTGCGCCACCTATATTAATGGTAGCTGTGTTTACCATTCTAATCCACAGTAGATGCTAAAAAGCCGCCAAGTGATTGGCGGCTTCAGACTTGTAGACAAACGCTCGCATGCTTCGTTGCCTACCGTTCATAGACTTATGAACCTCCGTCTATTTGCATCGCTCATGTTAAACGACCTTGTTCTATTTACTACTGACGTTACGCCTCCAACTTTTGTATTCGCCTGCGGATTGCCCGGATCGCCACGTCATGTTCGCTCAAAATTTCATAGGTTGATTTTTGGTCTTCCATTAACTGTTTCACATTTTTGTTCGTTTCCATCACTGCTTGTTTGATCATGCCTTGTTCTTCTTTCAACTTATTCACGTCGTTTTCTACCCGTTGAAAACGAGTTTCTAACCCATCAATACGCCCTTCTAAGCCGTCAAAACGCTTTTCTAGCCCATCAATACGCCCTTCTAAGCCGTCAAAACGCTTTTCCAATCCACCCAAACGAGTAGTTAATTCCTTGACACTCTTTTCCGTGGCCACCGTTTTTTCCAAAATCAATTTTAACAGTTCTCTTTCCTCCAAGTAGATCGCCTCCTTTACAATTTGATGCCCGTCCATGTTGTTCACTCTTATTCTATTCTACCAGAAACAAAAGAAAAAGGGAACATTTGTTCTGTTTCTTTCTCATCACCAAACTTAATCAGACGAAACGCTTGTGAGGGCTGATCGACGGAAAGCGAAGGGGCGAATGACACAAACGTAAATGTGCAACGCCTATCAATCAGTGCTTTCTTCACGGTGAGGATGCCCCTAATCGTTGAATCGAAAGCGGTATTTGAGAGGTTTCGCCATCCCGAGTTTATGGCAAAAAAGAGCCGAAATCGCGTTGCGGTTTCGGCTCTTCTACTATTGATTTATCTTCCGAGATAGGCGATGGAATACTGGTCTGCAGCAACCATGGCATCAACGAGGTCATCGGCTGACGGAACGCTTGCTAAGTTATGGCTGCTTTCGCCTTCTTGCAAAGCCGTTTGTGCGACTTTTAATAACTCGTCGCGGCTAATTCCTTCAATATGGAGGTCTTTAAACGTCACTGGCAAACCAAGTTTTGACAGAAATTGAATGTAATGGTTAATCTCAAATTGATTGCGGTCTTCCCATGCTAGTTGTGTCAATATGCCAAACGAAACCTTTTCCCCATGGCTTAGATGATGGATATCGCCATCAAGCACAGTAAAACCATTATGGACAGCATGCGCCAATGCGAGACCTCCGCTTTCAAACCCGAGGCCGCTTAGCAGTGTATTGGCTTCTATAACTTGTTCAAGGGCATGGGAAACAACTCCCCGTTTATTCGCTTCATAAGCAAGTAACCCGTAATCAAATAAAACCTGCTCACACTTCTCAGCAATCGCTAACCCAGCAATAGTTGCTTTTCCTCCTGCCATTGTAGTGCCCCGTCCTTCAAAGGAAGCTCGAGCCTCGACCCAAGTAGCAAGAGCATCAGCAATGCCTGCTGCTAAAAATTTCGGCGGAGCACTAGCAATGACTGTCGAATCGACAAGGATAATATCCGGGTTCTTGCTATAAAAGGAATAGCGTTCAAACACGCCGTCCTCTGAATAGATGACCGACAAAGCGCTTGTCGGCGCATCGGTTGAAGCCGTTGTCGGAACAATGGCACAGCCGGCATCTTGTAAACGATCACGTACCCCTTTAGCTGTATCCAATGTTTTTCCGCCGCCGATTCCAACAATGATATCAGCGCCTTCGTTTTCGGCCTTTTTTACAATCCGCTTAATTTCCGCTTCAGACGATTCACCTTCAAATGTGACTTCCACCACGTCAAGGCCTGCTTCTTTCAAGCTGTCAGCCACTCGGTTTCCAGCTATCCCCCAGACAAATTCATCGGCCATAAGCAGCGCCTTTTTGCCTAAGTCTTTCACGTATTCCCCCGTCTTGTCTAGAACACCTCGGCCTTGAACATACTTGCTTGGACTAATAAAAATTTTCTCATCCATTCTTCCTATCCCTCCTATCGATCTTTCTACCTATATAATTCCACAGATCGACACGATTCAAACCTTTTCGAGAAAAATATACAAAACTACACCCTACTTTTTCAGCATTCTCGTTTAAGCTATCGTTCAAGCGCTGTCCCAAAAGGGCTTTTTTCCTATCTTTTGGTGCTTTTTCTATATAGGTTACGGTAGCACAAAGATCAATACAGGCAGAGGTGTATACTCGTGCTCGAAACTAACAGAAGACATTATCCTGTTAAAAAAAACGAGCACTATTCACGAGGCCAAAAAGAACGTTCGGTTGGTCATTAATAGAAAAAAGAGCTTTTTCAAGCTCTCGATTGTTCTCCTTCTGGGGAAGTCGCCAAAAAATGGTCTTCAATATCTCCAAGAACCAATCTCATATTTAGTACGATCAAGAAAACAATCAAACTTCCTGTAAACAGGACAAAAAAATTAGTGGTAACAGCCGTGATGACTCCAACTATAAATAAGATCAACAAATTTCCTGTCGTTTGTTTCACTTTCGTAAAACCGTAATAAATCGACAATCTTAGCACATCCCGCACTCTGAATTTGTAGCGCGCATTGATTACTAGAATGTTTAACATTACCATTGTCCACATAATCAACAGAACAAATAGGATGATCGACCCAGCTTGGCTTATTTGTGATGACGATTGGCGGAGGTATTGGAAGTCGACTAATAAAATGAAGCAGATGACAAGCATAGGCAACCAGATGGAAAACGTATCTTTTAGGTTTTTTTTATAGCCTTCAAAAAAATCCCGTGTAGGTGACAACTCCTTCGTTCTCACCAGCTTCTCCATTGAATAGCACATCGCCGCAATCGCAGGCCCTGATGGTATCAATGCCAGAAAGTATAAAAGAATATTGGAGAAAGAAGGTTGCAATGTCATAAAGAAGAATAGAAATAGACTATTGGTTAAGATAAAGTAGACATTTGTCAAAAGAAACCAATAAATATAGTTTGTCACCGTAAATAAGATTCCTTGACCAAATTCCTTTCTTTCTTCCATGTCCGTTCACCGTCTTTCTTAGTGGTTTTACTTATCTAGTAGCTTGATGGGTATGCAGGCTGCCCTTCAAGTGAGAAGGACAACCTATCATAATGGATCAGTTATAGGACTGCTTATAGTCTTGGTATGTTTGGTTGGCGAGATCGACATACCTTTGCAATCCTTGGCCTTCCAACTCTGTTACAAACGTGTCAAATTCACTTAAATCACGCTCCCCTAAAATAAACTTTAATGTATTTTGATCTGTATAATCTTTTAGTGGCGTACTCAATAATGTCGCCTGTTCTCTATCCTCTGCTGTATAGGGAATGAGTGGTTCTAAAGGGATCGCCGTTTTTGTGTTTGCCATATCCTCTTGGAATTTGATCTCTTCTTCAGTAAACATCGAATGGAGCAGCTCCGTTGTCCCTCCGTAAGCAAAAACGCCACCAGAGAAACCATAATCAACACGCAAATCCGTCGTTCCGTCAGGGTTTAATCCATTGTAATTCACATCGTCTGCTAAATTTCGTACGCCCTCAGTTTTCGTATAGGTCGTGCCTTCAACACCCCATTTTGTAAATTCTTGCCCCTCATCACTGTAATAAAGCCAATCAATAAATTGCAACAATGCTTCGAAATTTTCGCTTTCTTTTGCTTTCGACGAAATCATAACGCCATTTTCGAAGCGACTTCCTGCCATTAAATGGCCGGCAGGGCCACCAGGCACCGTAATTTTTGCAATTGAATAAGTGCCCTCACCTAGTAATTTGTCCATGCTTGTTCTATATGTCACAACATCTTGGGCATTTCCATTAATAATAAATGAATTTCCAGAAACAAATTTTTGGGTAGCTTGTTCATCTCCCTGTGTAAAGCTTTCTTTATCTAAAAGGCCTTCTTTCACCAATTTATTGAAATACGTCAACAGTTCTTTGTATTCATCTGTCGTTGCGCTATAAACAAATTCATCTTTTGAGTCATCGTATGTTAAGCCATTGCCAAAACCCCAGCCTGCCTTCGTACCAAAGCCTGTCGCGGCAATATTAAGGGTGCTATTAAATTCATAGCGGTCAGAAAACGGAGTCACATCAGGATAAATGTCTTTTAACGTCTTCATTGCCTCATATAAATCATCCCAAGTTGTTGGCAGCGGAATAGTATTTTCCTCAAAAATATCCGTTCGCACAATTAATGTATACTCTGGCCATACGTTCTCATGTAAGCCTGGAAGGAGATAAAATTTCCCATCACTTTGGCGCAATGTTTCTAATTCATCTTCCATTTCCCATTTCTCAATTTTGTCTTTGAAATGGGGCATTTTATCCATATAGTCACTTACAGGCAGAATCGCTCCAGAAGAGACAAATGAGGCCTCCTCTCCCGGGTACGTTTTTGGAATAATGAGTGGTGATTCCCCAGAACTAATTAACAAGTTTCGTTTTTGTGCGTAATCGCTCATTGGGATAATCGTCGGATTTAGCGTCACATTTGTGAGTTCTTCGATCTTCTCCCACAACAACCAATCCTCTTTATAAGGATAATTTGGGTGATCGCTGTACATCATTGAAAACTCAAGCGCTTCTTCGGCTTTAAATGTGTCGCCAACATTATACGATTCCATCGCCCCTTTGGAATTCATTTCTTCTTCGCCGTCAGAGTCTGTGCTGGAACAGCCGGCAATCACTAGTAAAAATAAAGCTGTTAGACAAAAAGCAGTCCATTTCTTTTTTAGACACTCTTTCATTTCTTTTCCCTCCCTTTTTATTCGAAAGCAATAAGCTTCTTCCTAACTTGATCGGTTAATGACTGTTAATAGATAGTAACCTTTCATTGCTCATTAGCTCTGGATTTACTTCACAGACCCTAGCATTACACCTGAGACAAAGTATTTCTGTACAAACGGGTATACGGTTAAAATCGGTAATATCGTAAGGACCATCGTAACTGATTTGATATTGGCGGAAATCTGTATTAAGTTATCTGCTGATGTTGCGCCCGTTGCCGCACTACCAGTAGCCCCAGCAATCATATTTCGCAAGTAGATCGTAACGGGGAACAAGTCCTTTTGATCAAGATACAAAAAGGCTGGAAACCATGAATTCCAGTGTCCAACTGCATAAAAGAGAACCATTGTTGCCATCACTGCTTTACTAAGTGGTAAGATGATTTTGAGAAGAATTCCATACGTATTCATCCCATCCATTGCGGCTGCTTCTTCTAGCTCATCAGGCATATTTTCAAAAAACGATTTCATAATTAGCATGTTATAAATACTAATCGCTCCGGGGATAACAATCGCCCAAATGGTATTATGAAACCCTAAGTTATTGATTAGTAGATAGTTCGGGATTAAACCTCCATTAAAAAACATCGTGAATACAGCAAATAATGTTAAAAACCTGCGACCAACCAACCGTCTTTTTGACAATGCATAGGCAAAGATCGTTGTAAAAAACATGGAGATGGCTGTTCCCACGACTGTGTAAACAACGGTATTTTTGTAGTTAATCCAAAACATCCTATCTTCAATCACTGTCTTATACGTTTCAATATTAAAGCCTTTTGGAATTAAATTAACCTCTCCCGCGCTAATATAAGCTTCACTACTAAAAGATTGTGCAACCACATTTAAAAAAGGGTAAAGTGTACAAAAGACAACGACTAGCAAAATAAACACATTGAATATTTTAAAAATCTTGTATTGGATGGATTCCTGCATATACTCCTCCTCCCTACCACAAGCTTCTTTCCGTTAACTTTCTAGAAATTCCGTTCGCTGTTAAAATCAGTACTAAGCCTATGATAGATTCAAATAAGCCAATCGCTGTCGCATAACTAAAGTTGCTCGATTCCAGCCCTACCCGATATAAGTAAGTTGAAATGACATCTGACGTTTCATAGGTTAATGGGTTGTATATAAGTAAAATTTTCTCAAAACCGACAGCCAAAAAACTGCCAATATTTAGAATTAACAATGTAATGATTGTTGGAAGAATTCCTGGGATGGTAATGTGCAGCGTTTGCTTCCAACGATTGGCTCCGTCGATTTTTGCAGCCTCATAGAGAGAGTCATCGATCGTTGTTAATGCAGCCAAGTATAAAATCGCTCCCCAGCCCATCCCTTGCCAGATGTCAGAGGTAATATAAATGGTCCGAAACCATTCAGCCTGCTGAATAAAGTTAATTTTTTCTCCAGTAAAGAACTCAACGATCACGTTAATCGAACCGTTAAGAGCTGTTAATTGCAAAATCATGCCTGCTACAATAACGATCGATAAGAAGTGAGGCAAATAAGAAGCTGTTTGAACAAATTTTTTGAATCTTTTAGCCTTAATTTCATTTAATAACAACGCAAAAATAATCGGCATTGGAAAGCAAATCAATAATGTAAGCCCGCCAAGCATGAGCGTATTCGTAAAGACCTTCCAAAAGGTAGGATCATTAATAAACATCTTGAAATAGTGAAAGCCTACCCATTCTTCCCCAAATAAATGGCCTCCAGGGACAAAGCGCCTAAATGCAATGACATTTCCAATCATCGGACCATATTTAAAAATAACTAAGTAAATAAGTGGTAAAAGCAGTAAGGAATAAAGTTGCCAATCTTTCCGAATAACGGTTCTTAATCGCGTCAGCGTACTCATTTTTGCCCCTGTCAAGACATGCGCATTTCTAGCTTTGTCAATCCCTGCCATGTAACCCTCCCCTAACTTTGATGAACGAGCTTTCCTACACTACTTATTTGGAAGACTGTGGGCACAGGTGCTTACGGTCCCCCTCCACCAAGAAAAGAACCGCTGTCACCTGATGAAAAGTGATTTTCATTAATGGAAAGTGCCTTTAACAGCACGGCTTTTGTGATTTTTACCAATAAATTTTTCTGCCCTGCTCGTCGTTTATCCCCGACATCCGGTAGTAATACGTATTTACTTGGTCGCGCCATTCGCGGGCATTCGCTAACTGAGCTTCAAGCCTTTCTTTTACATGCTTGTAAAGACTGTCAGGCACTGCTTCCTTTTGTCCCTCCCATGCTTCAAGAAACGCTTCAACCTCCTCTACACCTTCAAAATGGGCGTCATAAATATGTTGGATCACAGTCTTTCCACTTTTTAACATATGGATATAAGGGACATGGTGAAAAAACAACAACAATTCGTCTGGGCACGTCGCTACATTTCCATACAATTCGGCCACAGGTTGTTTGTATTGGCTAACGTAGTTGCTCCCGGTTTTGGTACGGTCAACCCCTAAGCCGTTTCGGTCAGAGAAATGGTACGTCCCCCATGGCGAGTATTCATACCCATTTACATTTGGCCCATAATGATGGCCTGTGTTGACCATCCAACCGACACCAAGAGGGGCTGTATAAGCTTCATAAACGTGCCATGACCGCTTTAAAATCGAACAAATTGTTTGCCGCACCTCAGCTGACAAGTGCCCATACGTCCGCTTTGCCCATTCTTCGGCAAGCTTTCTTGGGCACTGCTTTGGATTCCAGGCGAGTTGGCCATAACCGTATAAATTGGCTTGAGCAAATGCATGCCCCGTCCAGTTTTTATTGTTTCCTATGTTTGTAACGGCTGTTACGCCTTTCCCCTTTCCGTGCTGTTGGCGGCTAGAAAGAAGATCGGCTATGTTTGTGCCCTCTCCATTTGCATGTGTGTCGAATGCCAATATTTCTTGCCATTGCATCGGCAAGTAACAAACATCGATTTGCTGCCCGGTATACTCCTGGGTCATTTGCAGTTCCATGACGTAGTTCGTTTGCGTTAATGCTCCAAATAGGGGCGAAACAGGTTCCCGCACTTGAAAATCCATTGGGCCGTTTTTAATTTGCAGAATGACATTGTCTGCAAACGCCCCATCCAAAGGGGCAAAATGCTCATAGGCCGCCTTAGCCCTATCGGTCGAACGGTCGCGCCAATCTTGCAAGCAATCATAGACAAAGCAACGCCAAAACACGATGCCACCATATGGCTTTAACGCATCAGCAAGCATATTAGCGCCTTGTGCATGCGTTCTGCCATATGTAAATGGTCCTGGTCGATGTTCGGAATCGGCTTTTATCACAAAACCGCCAAATGTAGGAATGTACTTGTATACTTCTTCGACTTGCGTTTTCCACCAATGAACAACGCGCTTATCAAGGGGATCTGCTGTTTGCAAATGCCCCAGTGTCATCGGACTGGCAAAGTTTGCACTTAAAAAAAGCGTAATGTGGTAAGCATCAAATAGGTTTGCTACTTTTGCCAATTGTGGCAGCCACTTTTCTGTAATGAGTTCTGTTTCTTTTGCGTGGACATTTACATTGTTAATAGTCAAAGCATTGATGCCTATGGAAGAGAGCATTTCCGCATATTGGACGATTTCTTCGTCTGACGCTGCCCAGGTATTGTCCTCAAAAAAAAGCGATTTTCCTGCATACCCTCTTTCAACGGAACCATCCAAATTATCCCAATGGTTAATCATCCGCACTTCCATCGCAGGCTGCTCTTCCGCTTCCATCGCTAGCAACGGACACCCTTGTTGGCTTTTCTTTAGAAACTCGTAAAAGCCATATAGCACGCCGAATTCTGTATCAGCTGCAATGATTAGTTGACCGCCGTCAACGAATAAACGATACCCTTCTTGATGGCCAACCCGTTCGCTACGGCCCAAAGCGGCAAACGTTCCTACGATTACATTTGCAAACTCGGCATCTACTGTTTCCACATGGGCAAATATCCGCGGCAAATACGTCTGCGCCAACTTTTTAATCGTGTTCAATCTAGAACTCTTCCCTACTACAGAAATGCACACTTTTTCAGTTCGGTGCCCTTGCCCTTCTTCAGGAAGCCAGCAAGTATCTCTTGCTCTTGTTTTCTCTTGAATAGGCATACTGCCACTCCCTTTTCTTTTTATTCCAGGTGCTACAACTGCAACAATAGCCGGATCGCCTACTTGCATGACAATGATCGTCCTTATTTACACAATGCTTTAAAGTGCCTTAATAGGCGCCGGCGCTCGTTCATCTCAAATGGCGTGTTGCATAAAGGCAGGCATTACGGGCCGATTTGAATCTAAACGAAAAAGGCGATCGATTGTACAAACTTTCTTATCCCTTTCGATATAAAATGGCTTTAACTTTGCCAAGCACTCGTATGTCGTCGCCTAGTCAGTCACCCACGAACCACACTTTTTCCATCGCTTGTGCCTCCTTCTGCTTGAACGAGACCGTTGCTCTCTAACTCGTGATAAGAAAACGAGTGAAAATCAGCATGTTTGCGTACACCTGATGTGTCTTGGCAATGCATGCCAACAAAAGCCCCTGTAAAAAATCCGCCATGGGCGATATAGTCGTCGGAAAGTTTATAGGTGTCAAAAACAATGCCACTATCCTGAAAATGGCTGCCATCAAAAGAATAGGCAAACAAGAATGTATCGTAACGGACGCTCACCTTGAGATGTACAGAGGCCGCCTGTTCTGGCACAACGATTTCGCTGCCTTGCAATGGCTGTGAGACATGAAAATGGTCGCATTGGACAAGATCTAAAATCCGTCCTTTCCGTTCATGCCAAGTTACTTGGAACGAAACCCAATTTTCAGTATCGTAATAGCAAATTAACCCGGCTGCTTGTTGAAAGGTTTCTGGGTAAAATGACACTTCCGTCGCAGCGTCAAAGTAAAAATTTTGCCAGCGGCGGGCGACAAGTGCTTGTGTATGTTTGGAGTGGAGCGACTCCCGCCCAAACAAGCGCAGGATGCCCGCTTCATGGTCAAGCACACCAATTTCCTGGTTAAATGGAATCCGCAATGTTTGGTAGTGATGGTTCAAAACAGGGTGATCGAATTGATCGCACTTGGGATAGTCTTGTGGCCATTGAACTTCTGGCAATTTTGGCCCAGCCACTTCTACTGAGGGCAAAGGGCCATTGACAACATAAGGCCAGTCATCCTTCCACTCCATTTTTTGGATCGCCGTTTCACGGCCAAGTGGGCAAAAACCTCGCTCTTCTAAGAGCTTCTTCCCTTGCCTTCTAATGGGCCGCCCTAATAAGTGGGCCATATACCAGTCGCCATGTTGCGTTTCTACAAGAGAGGCATGGCCAGCTTTTTGTAACGGATGGCGCGGATGTGCCCAGCTCGACAATATCGGGTTTTGTGGATGAACTTCGTAAGGACCGTGTATGTCTTTCGCGCGGGCAATCGTGGCCGCATGCTCATATTTCGTTCCTCCTTCTGCTGTCAGCAAATAATAATAGCCGTTCGCTTGGTAAAGGTGTGGTGCTTCTGTTAAGCCTAATTCCGTGCCCTTAAAAATGAGTTGCGGTTTACCAACCAACCGTTTTTCCAATACACTGTATTCCTGTATGCAAATTCCATAAAAACGATGATTGTACACGCGTTGGTCCCACACCATATTCAGCACATACTTACGCCCGTCTTCATCATGAAATAAGGAAGGATCAAAGCCAGAGCTGTTCAAGTAAATGGGCTCGCTCCACTCTCCATCAATCGTTTCACATGTCACAAGATAGTTATGGCCGTCTTTCCACGTATTGCCTTCTACTACTTTTACATCAGAGTAAACAAGCCAAAATTGCCCATCACAGTAGCTCAAGCATGGGGCCCACACACCCCCGGAATCGGGGTTGCCAATCATGTTTAACTGGCTGACGCGATTAAGGGGCCTACTAATGAGGCGCCAGTTGACTAAATCGCGCGAATGGTGGATTTGTACACCAGGGAACCATTCAAATGTAGAAACTGCCATATAGTAATCATCGCCAACACGGCAAATACTCGGGTCTGGATTAAAGCCTTTTAAAACAGGGTTTCGTATCATCCGTCCGCTCCTTATCCATATTTGTTACCGCTTTCATTTTATCAATCAAAAAGAGCGAAAAACATGTACGTTCCTGCGCATTATTTACCCATACCTGCACAAAAAGGCGGCAAACATCAGCCTGATAGATACCTGATCTCAGAGGAAATTTCGAATTGAAACGGGGTTTACTAGCCAGAAAGCGAGGCAATGGTGGCGCTCTCCGCCTACGATTAAGAGCAGGCATTGTTGTATGCCTGCTCTGATGGTAATCTTGTAACCATCTTCAATAAAAGGACTCATGTTTAGCGCGAAACTGGCTCGGTGCCAAGCCAGTCCAGCGTTTGAATTGGCGGCTAAAGTGGGAGATATCGTAATAACCAAGTTGATCAGCAACCATTTCAATCGTTACGTCTTTTTGCAACAACAATGCTTTTGCTTTATTTAACTGTTTAAAGGACCAATACTTGCGTGGAGACATTTGGTATACTTTTTTAAACAATTGATTACAATATGAAACGCTGATGTTCAGTTTTTTGGCAATTTGTTCAATATTGCTTTTTTCTAACTGTCCGCCCCCTACCAAGTTGCGCTCAATTTGCTCGGCGATTTGATAGGCGAGCGCAACGGTCCGTTCTGAGAGGCGCTTGCCTTCTAACTCTTCGAGTCCAATCGCCAGCATGCCGAGCATTTCAAACATCACTGCTTGCATATTCATTTTTTCGACTAGGCCAAAGTTATCGTGCTCCAGCAATTTAGCAATCCGTTCGAGAAATGGCGCCATTTTTTTGGCAAGGCTGCCGCTAGCCTTAAAAAACAATGGATCGATATGCGTTAAATAAGGTAAGAACAGCTTGTCATCAATATTAAAGTGAATGCATAAGTACGTGAAAGGCTCTGAATTGCCACCTTCGCTGGCATGAAACTCCCCTGGCCTTACAAGCACCAAGTCACCAGCGTGTTGTTCATGGCGCCTCCCATTCGTTGTAAAAATTTGTTGTCCTTTTATGACCCAATTGATTTCATAAATAGCATGCTGATGTTCTGGGTAGACCCATGACCCCTTTACTGTGCGAACATGCACGCCAAACAGTTCAAGTTCCGTTTTCGTATTTGGGTAAACTGATTCGCTAATTAAAAATCGCTTGATTATGTCTTCACTTGTCTGCCCATCACCTTTAAAAATGAGGTTCAAAGCGCTCTCCTCCATTTTTCTCCATTATAGCGACAAACTTGTTTAGGCAAAAGACGCGGCAATTTTGTTGCGGTAAAGTGTAAAAATTTTCTCTTGCCAAGATAAGTTGCTTTTGCTACACTTAATTTCAACAACTTCAACCGTATATGAATTCTTATTAAGAGGAGCAGAGGGACTGGCCCGATGATGCTTCAGCAACCCCGCCATGAGCGGAAGGTGCTAATTCCAGCAGGACGATGTCCTGGGAAATAAGAGATTGAATTAAACATTCTCCCCTCTTTCTTTCCAGGAAGAGGGGTTTTCTTTTTTTCTTTTAAAAAGGCCAAATCCGTTGTTGAACAAGACTCCAAAACCTAGTAGGCATAGCCGTTTACTTAATTTAAGAGGAAGTGAATTTTTGTGATTGAATTTAAACAAGTGACAAAAACATTCCATTCAAGCAACCAGACAGTCACTGCCCTCGACAATGTTAATTTACATGTCGCCAGAGGAGAAATTTATGGTGTGATTGGTTTTAGCGGGGCCGGGAAGAGTACGCTCATTCGAAGCGCCAATTTGCTTGAGCGACCGACATCTGGCGAGGTGCTCATTAATGGCGTTAATTTGGCCACATTAAAAAGCCGAGAACTGCAAAAAGCAAAACGGAATATCGGCATGATCTTTCAACATTTTAACTTGCTCCAGTCCAAAACGGTGTTCGACAATGTTGCCACGCCATTAAAATTGACAAGAACGCCAAAAGCGGAGATTCGCCAAAGAGTCAACGAACTGCTTTCTTTTGTTGGTTTATCTGACAAGGCAGACAACTATCCAGAACAATTGTCTGGAGGGCAAAAACAGCGAATCGGCATCGCCAGGGCACTTGCGACAAACCCAGAAGTGTTGCTATGCGATGAAGCCACTTCTGCTCTTGATCCAGACACGACAAGCTCGATTTTACAACTATTAAAGAAAATAAACATTGAATACAACATTACGATTTTAATGATTACACATGAAATGTCGGTCATTCGTGAGATTTGTGATAAAGTCGCCGTTATGGAAAAAGGGCGCATCATTGAGGAAGGATCGGTGTTATCCATTTTTTCAAACCCACAACATCCAACAACGGAAAAATTCGTGCGCTCCATCATCCCAACTGGCTTGCCTGCCCGTGTCAAAGAAGCGTTGCAGCGGAAAGAGCCGAACCGTCGCATTTATGAGGTGTCTGTCACAGGCGATCATTCCCACTCAGATTTGCTGCGTTCGCTGATCCAGACATTTGGCATTGAAGTTGACATTTTGCATGCAACAATGAACGACATTCAAGGCACATCATTTGGTCGGATTTACTTCGACTTACGTGCCGAACCAGAGACACTTGCAGAAGCGTCCAATTACTTAAAATCGCATCCGCTTCAACCGAAGGAGGTGACAGGCGATGCTCGAGTGGCTGCCTGAGGCAATTCGTCCTAATATTACAAGCGAGCTATTGCTCGAATCTTTATATGAAACCGTCTATATGGTCGGCTGGTCCTTGTTGTTTTCTGGGGTGATCGGCATTTTGCTTGGTGTTACCCTTGTTGTTACTCGGCCAGGGCACATACTCGAAAACAGTTTTGTGTTCCATACGCTCAACCCCATCATTAATGTGCTCCGGTCTGTGCCTTTTATCATTTTGTTGGTGGCGTTGATTCCCCTTACCCGTTTTTTGATAGGCTCTGCAATTGGGACAACAGCTGCGATTGTGCCGCTCGTGTTTTACGCCGGCCCTTACATCGCCCGGTTAATTGAAAACTCGCTGCTTGAAGTGGAACCTGGCATTATTGAAGCCGCTGATGCAATGGGCGCGTCAAAAGCGCAAATTATTTTTCGCTTCATCTTACCCGAAGCGCTGTCTTCTTTGCTTCTCAGCTTAACAACAGCGACGATTGGTCTTGTTGGCGCGACAGCGATGGCAGGTGCGATTGGCGCAGGCGGAATTGGCGACGTAGCGATCACATATGGCTACCAGCGTTTTGACAACGGCACGATGCTAATCACCGTATTGTTGTTAATTGTCATTGTCCAAGGCTTGCAATCTTTAGGAAACATTTCATCGAAACGCGTCCGTAGACGATAAATAGACATACAGATATGGAAGAGGAGAGAAACCACTTATGAAAAAGACAGTTACAACCGCATCGCTTTCCATTTTAGCCGCATTTGCCCTCACTGCTTGCAATGCTGGCGCAGACAGCTTAGACGAAAAGACGGACTACAGCCCCGACAATCCTGTTAGCGTCAAAATTGGCGTTACCGGCACAGACACGCCGCAATGGGACTTCATTGCTGACATTGCTGCTGAAGAAGGCATTGAGATTGAAATTGTTCGTTTTAATGACTACGTCCAGCCAAACCAGGCGCTAGCCGACGGCGAAATCGATGCCAATGCATTCCAAACGATTTCCTATTTTGACCACTTTATCGAAGAACATGACCTTGACTTAACAGCGATCGGTTCCACAGTGCTTGCGCCAATGGGGCTTTATTCGACTAAGTACGACTCGGTTGACGAGATTCCTGATGGTGCTGAGATTACCATCGATAAAGAAGCAACGAACCAAGCGCGCAACTTAATGCTCCTACAAGAAGCAGGCCTGCTCGAACTAGAAGACGACTTTGGCGTTACAAGCGGCGTCGACCAAATTAAAAACAATCCAAAAAACATTAAATTAACGGAAATTGTCGCTGGCAACGCCCCCCGTCTCATGGAAGATGTGGATGCATCCTTAATCAATAATGGCATTGCCGTTGATGCCGGGCTCGTTCCGCCTGAAGATGCAATTGCCTTGGAAAGCGAAACAGCTACGCCATACATTAACATCATAGCGGCACGAAGCGAAGACGCAGACAACCCTGTCCTACAACGCATTGTCGACATTTACCAAAGTGATGAAGTCAAGACGTTTATTGAAGAAGAATACGCAGGCGCCACTATCCCAACCTACATTTCACTGGATGAGTTAAACAGCTATCCACGTTAAGGAGCGAAACCGATGCCGACCTATACTCTTGCAAAGCAAGCGATTGAATCAGTGATTGACAGCCAAGCAGAAATCTTTATTCGCACAAGTCAGCAAATCCATGAAAACCCTGAAATCGGCAATGAGGAAGTGTTTGCCTCTTCTCAATTGACGGAGCTTCTTACATCCGCTGGCTTTAGTGTCAAACTCGATGTGGCTGGCCACAAAACCGGCTTTTTTGCAGAAAAAGGCGACCCAGCTGGACCAACGATTGCTTTTCTGGCCGAATACGATGCCTTGCCTGGCATTGGCCATGCCTGCGGCCATAACATTATCGGCACTACAAGCGTCGCTGCGGCCATTGCCTTAGGAGAACAACTCCATGAAACAGGTGGGCGTGTCGTCGTTCTCGGTACACCGGCTGAAGAAGGGGGCGACAACGGCAGCGCGAAAGGCAGCTTTGTCCGCGAAGGGCTCTTAGCTGGCATCGACGCTGCCCTGATGATCCACCCTAGCGGGGAGACACGGGTATCAGGCCGTTCTCTCGCTGTCGATCCTGTCGATTATGTGTTCCACGGCAAGCCAGCTCATGCTGCCGGTGCACCTGAAAAAGGCATTAACGCCCTTGATGGGGTCATTCAGCTTTTTAATGGCATTAATGCATTGCGTCAGCACGTGACCGATGATGTGCGCATTCACGGCATCATTCCTGACGGAGGCGATGCTGCTAATATTGTCCCTGACTACGCACGGGCACGCTTTTATATTCGCGCCAATACGCGTCCAAAAACAGACATCATCCGCCAAAAAGTCGATGCCATTGCCCAAGGGGCTGCCCTTGCTACAGGGGCAACTCTTGAAATTGTTGAGTTCCAAAACAAAGTCGACGACCTGCTGCCAAACGATGTCTTAAATGAACGATTTGTTTCCATTTTCAAAGAGCTAGGCGAAGACGTCCAGACAGACGAACGTGACGGCTTAGGCTCCACGGATACAGGCAATATTAGCCAAGTCGTGCCTACGATACACCCTTACATTAAAATTGGCCCAGATCATTTAGTCGGCCATACCGTTGCTTTTCGGGAAGCAGCCGCTTCGGCTCAAGGCAATCAAGCGCTCCTTACTGGAGCAAAAGGCCTGGCCCTTATCGGCTTTCAGCTATTAACCGAGCCAGAATTGCTGGCAAAAGCCAAGCAAGAACATGCAGCCCGCAAAAAAGCAGCGGAACTTGCAGTTGTATAACCCCCAAGGGAGTGCCCTAGTTATTGGCACTCCCTTAAGGTTGTCGGCAAAGTCGATAACCGCACTCAGACTGATAGTAAACGCTTGTCAGACGAGGAGTGCTGGCGAGGGAAGATGCGAATAGAACGGGGGTTCATGAGCATATGACCGAGGCAAACGACGACGTATGCGAGCGTTTGTCTACAGTCTGAAGGGAGTGCCCTAGTTATCGGCACTCCCTTTTTTATCGATCTCCAACACGATGACGACTCATTCGTTAGCCCCCCTACCGCCTTTGCCATAGCAGCATTGGAACCGAAAGGAATCTGGTAATCATTAGCAGTTGGTCATTGTTCTAATTCTTCTACAACTTCTTTTAATGTTTCGGATCGGCCAACATTGCCAGGGAAAATAATGTACGTCCCATTTGCAAATTTGCTTTCTTGCCCTGTTTTCCATACAGGAATTCCTGGTTGTATTTGTCCTAGCACTTCAGCGCGCTTAACAGCCAACCCTTTTGTGCCGATGCTACTCGATGTGATGCCGCCTTTTGCGACAATGTATTTAGGCCGTACTTGTAAGTCACGGACAATACTCGTAACGGCATCAGAAATATTTACAGCTAATTTCAATTCTTCCTCCGCCTGATTGTCACCTAAATCAAGGCGTTCTCGCCGCGTATAACAGACGACCGATCGGCCACTGGCAATAGCCACCTCGCATTCACGACGGACTCTAGCAACTTCCCGTTCAAATTGATCGGGATAATGAACAAGATGGACATCGAATTCAATCCCTTCTACAAGTCCACTATCAAGAAGTTGTTGCAACTGTTCTGTCGTTTTTTTCACGTGAGAACCAACAATAACTAGGCCTCCGTTCGTGGCTGCCTCGTCAATAAGGTCGCCTTTCTTTAATAGTGGTTTATCGGATACACCACCAAGCACTTTTGTCAGCGAAGCAGCGCTGCGAACGAGAAAATGCTTTCCTGCTTTTAAGGCTTTGATAAAGGCGGTTACAAAAATTTCAACATCGCCATAATCCACAGCATTAACAACGATTTTTTGGAACCCTTGCGCCTTCATAAGCTGCTCTTTGACATAGTCAGCTTGTTTTTCACGCAAATCTTGTATGCTAATATAGATCGTTTGTTCTTTTGTATGCTCTCCTTCTGTTTTCTCTTCAACCCACTCGCCAAGGTGAGAAGAAAAAAACGGAAATGTCCGGTCTTTTGCAAACTCAGTTTCACCGGCCGGAACGAGCGACTCCCCATCTTGGACATAGTGAACATCGCCGATTGTCAATCGGCCCCCTTCTTTAAAAAACGGCATCAGCACTTCACCGTCAAAACGAATTGCCGACATGCCTTCGATCGTTTGTTTTAACACGTTCGTTTCCAGCGGATAATGGCCACGAAGCGTTGAATCACCACGACTTATGAGCACATACGGAATGCCCTCATCCTCAGAGATGCGTTGCACCCGTTCCGCAATTTCTTCATGGCATGCGGCCGTCTCGCTTTGGGTAAAACTACGCGAGTTCGTCAGCAAAAAGAAGAGTCGGTTGCTTTCACGAAAGGCTGTGCGAATAGATGTTTCACTCCAATCAGTGTATACAGAAACGCCGTGAACGGTTTGGATGCCTGTCGGGTCATCATCAAGAACGATCATTTTATAAGGAGCGTTTTTTAATTCTTGCTGTAATGAATGCTGTACAAGTGTACGATCAATAGAAGGAAGCGTGTTGAAAACCGTTTGTGCATGTAAATGGTTCATTGTTTTCATGCCTCCCTCTCCACTGTCACATTGGCCAATTTTTCATAATGTTGGACAATGCTTGCATGATCGAGCGCCTCTTTCCCATCGGCTTTTAATGCATGGAAAATCTCCAACAGTTGGCTTGACAACGGCAATGGTACAGACAATGCATGGGCCGTATCCATCACATTGGTCAAGTCTTTCAAGTTAATATCAACGCGCCCGCCTGCTTTAAAGTCACGGTTGAGGATCATTGGTACTTTAGCATCAAGCACCGTACTTCCAGCCAGCCCACCACGGATTGCTTCGTACATTTTTTCAATGTCAATGCCCGCCTTGGCTGCCAGTGCCAATGCTTCTGAAACTGCAGCAATGTTCAAATTCACAATAATTTGGTTGGCTAGTTTCGCTGTTGTCCCGCAGCCTGATTTGCCTACAAGAACAACGTCTGTCCCCATCGCAGCTAGAACCGGTTTGGTTGATTCAAATACCGCCTCGTCGCCACCAACCATAATCGCCAGCGTTCCATCAATTGCTTTTGGCTCGCCACCGCTGACAGGTGCATCTAGGAAGAAAACGCCTCTTTCAGAAACTTGTCGTGCCATTTGGCGCGAGTCGACTGGTGAAATAGAGCTCATGTCAACAATCACCATGCCTTCCTTGGCACCTTCCATAACGCCATTTGCGCCAAATATAGCTGAATGGACATGTTCGCCTTTTGGCAACATCGTAATAACGACATCGCTGTTTAGCGCTGTTTCTTTACCAGAACTTGCAGGAAAAGCCCCTTCTTTTGCAAGTATGTCGATTCGCTCTTCCTGGAGGTCATACACTGTCACTTTATAGCCTTTTTTTAGTAGATTGCGCACCATTGGCGCACCCATGATTCCTAAACCAATAAAACCAACGTGTGTTTTCATTTCTACCACACCTTTATCTCTCTTTATTTATAATCCTGGCACGTATGCCGATACAACACTTAACAAATAAATGAAACCAAGCGCTGTCAGTCCCGCTGCAAAACCGCCCATACTCCAAGCAAGTTCCCTAGTCGGTAATGCGGATACTAAGCTAAGGTCAAAGACGACAACAAGCAAGGCAATATAGGCAGCTTTTCGGCTATCGCCCAACCAATATTCCTTCACACGCTTGAAGAGGGAGACTTCTTTCAGAAATATGTTAAATTGTACCCCTCTAACATAAACACACCTCAATTTTTGAAAGCTTCTCTATTTCGATCCACAGGCATTATTTCTTCATCCGCGTCACGGCTAGGCGCGACTTATTTACATTTTCCTTCCCTGATGGTCCACCCAGTGCCGCCACTCGTAAATAAAGGGTATCGATTAATGCCAGTTGAATGACACGGGAAACCATTGCATCGGGCTGCCTATTTGTTTCAGCCGCTTGCGTCAATAGCAAATAATCAGCCATCGAGGCAAGTGTCGTATTTTTGTTCGAGGTAATGACAATGAGGCAAGCACCATTGCTTTTCGCCATATCACAAACATTGATAATATCGATTGTTTCTCCAGAATGGGATATAGCAACAACGACATCCCCTCCATCCATATGACTCGCATAAATCGCTTGATAATGGGGGTCCTTCACTGATAACGCCATCCCCCCTAGCCGCATAAATTTATGGGCGCCGTCCTCTGCAATTGTCCCTGATAAGCCTTGGCCAAAGAAATACAAGCGCTTTGCTGTATGGAGTTTGCCAATTGCTTCCTCCATTTTCTCGAACTCTATTGCATGTTTGGTCATCGTCAAAGCTGCTGTAATTTGTTCACTCATTTTGCCAAACACCGTATCAGCCAGATCCTCGGCCTCAATGTCAGCGCTTTCCTTTAATGCCGGTTTGATTTCAGCTAGTTCCTGAGCAAGTGCGACTTTTAACTCTTGGTAGCTGCTATACCCCAACTTTTTATATAAGCGAACAACACTTGGTTCACTTACTTTGCTTAAAAGCGCCAATTCATTCATGGACAACAAAAATGGCTTTTCATGCTTTTTCAGTTGAGTGATGATTTTTTTCTCTGAACCTGTCAGTGACGCTTCACTTTGTTTAATCCGTTCTTGAAAACGAGCCAAGCAAGAACACCTCCTTCAATCTTAGTAATTTTACTACATAATAAACGCTTACACAACTTATAATTGCTTAAATCCCTCGTTATTATGTAGTTTAATTACAAATCAGGCTTTATTCTGTTCGTTTTGCTACATTCAATTACTATTGTTATTTATTTTTTCTTGGCTAAGGACAATTAAAAACGCCCTTTATCAAGGACGTTTCATGGGATAAACATTTGTCGCTGAATGGGCCATTGTTTACACAGCAAGCTCTGACCGTTTCCCTGCCTTCATGACAAGGCCTTCAAGGCGTTTCCCCATCCACTTTTCAACTTGTTGGGAAAGCGTAATAAGGCCATCCAGGTCGGTGCCTGTGTCAATGCCCATTTCATGGAACATATGGACTAAGTCCTCTGTACAAATGTTTCCTGTTGCTTTTGGCGCAAATGGACAGCCACCAAGTCCCCCAACTGCAGAATCAAAGCGCCTGACGCCCGCTTCATACCCTGCCAGTGCGTTAGCCAACCCGAGCCCGCGCGTGTTATGAAAATGGAGGCCTAATGGCACATCCTCTCCAAATGTACGATAAAACCCATGAACGGTTTCTGCTACTTGGCGAGGGTTTGCCATCCCTGTTGTGTCAGCCAAGACAATTTCCGTCGCCCCAGCTTTAAGAAAAGACTCGCATACTGAAAAAACGCTCTTCACTTGCACGTCCCCACTAAAAGGACAGCCAAAAGAAGTCGAAATGACCGCGACAACTGGCAATTGTGCACTTGCCTCGCCTACAACCGGCAGCAAATCACTTAATCCTTCAGCAACTGTTTTGTTGGCATTTTTTTTATTAAAAGCATCACTTGCTGAAATGGTTATATGGAGAACGTCAATGGATGTTTGCAATGCTCGTGTTATTCCTGAGCGAGATAACGCTAATCCGGCGATGCGGACACCTTCGCGGCTTTGCCATGCGGCCATTACTTCTTCGGCATCTGCCATGGCCGGAACGAGCTTTTTGTTTACAAAGGAAACGGCTTCAATTTTCGAAATGCCAGAACGAGCAGCCCTTTCCATCATCTCTATTTTTTGCTCCACCGACAGCCTTACATTCTCATTTTGCAGCCCATCTCTAGGACCAACCTCACAAATTTCAACCAAATTTGTCCCCTCCCTCGTAATAATAAAGCACGTAATCCCTGCCTTTGAAAATATGTTCATTCATTGCCGCTTTCGCTCGTTCAGCATCCCTCTCTTCAATCGCTGCCACAATCGTTTTATGGGCAGCAAGGGACTGCTGCAATCCATCTTCGCCAAACCAATAAAAAGATCGGTAAATAAAAGGCAATACAACCACTTTTGCAATTAATTCTTGGATATGCCGGTTGCGGCTCGCACGATAAACTGCATCATGAAATTGTGTGTTGGCAGCAATGACAGCACTGATCCGCTCTTCATGGGGCAAGGATGAAGCCAATATGGCTTGTTCATACTGGCTGTTTGCTTGTTGTATTGCCGCCAAATCTTCTGATTGGTAATGCAGGGCAGCTTGCCCGGCGCCATAGCTTTCAAGCATTGCCCGTAAATCATAAATTTGCCGCAAATCTTCTTTCGAAAACGTGCGGACGAAAAATCCCCGTTTTAGCGGTTGGACAAGCCCATCAAATTCAAGTTGCTTTAACGCGCTGCGAATAGGCGTCCTACTCACATTCCAGTCGATTGTAAGCGCTTCCTCAGTAAGGCGTTCCCCTTGTTTGTAGCGGCCAGTTATGATCGCTTCTTTCATTTGCTCGTATACGTTCATTGCCACACCTCTTACAAATTAGTGTAGCCGATGTTACCAATGATGGCAACGCTTAAATTGTATACAAAATGATGTCTACTCGAATTTAGCAAGTGTTTTTTTCGAAACAGGCCCACTAAAAAAAGACGAATATTAATAGAAAACAATCCGATTTAAAACATATTTTTAACGAATATGGCGGATATTTAACACGTCAAAATGTGCCCATTATTCGTTTTTAAACCAAAATCCTCTTTAAATCCAGTTATCCTGCACTAGGTAAAAAGACTCAATATCTAATTTTTCTAACAAATAAGATAGACTTTTTGTATACAAAGTGATAGATTGTTCTAAAAGAAAACGCTAACAACAGGAGGGAATGTATGTCACACTCAACATCGACCCCTTTACCATTGGAAGGCATTCGCGTGCTTGAATTAGGCTCTTTGATTGCTGGCCCTTTTACGGGCAGATTGCTGGCCGACTTTGGCGCAGAAGTCATTAAAGTCGAATCACCCGATAAACCAGATCCTATGCGAAAATGGGGAAAACATAAAAATGGCATCGGGCTGTGGTGGCCGATCCAATCAAGGAACAAACGATCGATTACATTAAACTTACGAGAACAAGAAGGGCAACAACTCTTTAAGGAGCTTTCCGAAAAATCGGACATTGTTCTAGAAAATTTTCGTCCTGGCACAATGGAGAAGTGGGGACTTTCGTATGAATCACTTTCTGAAGGCAATGAAGGGCTGATTATGGTACGTACATCTGGTTTTGGACAAACAGGGCCATACAAAAAACGTGCCGGCTTTGGCAGCGTTGGCGAAGCAATGGGCGGCATCCGCCACGTAACTGGCTACCAAGATCGGCCTCCATCGCGGATTGGCATATCGATTGGCGATACACTTGCTGCTTTATTTTCGGCAATCGGCTGCTTGGCTGCCTTGCAAGAGCGCAACCGTTCAGGCAAAGGCCAAATCGTCGATACCGCCATTTATGAATCGGTTTTTGCTGTCATGGAAAGTACAGTGCCTGACTACTTGCTCGCAGGGGCGATCCGGGAACGTATGGGCAATACGCTTCCTGGCATCGCTCCTTCTAACATTTATTTGACGAAAGACCGTACCTTCATTGTCATTGGCGCTAATGCAGACGGCGTGTTTCGCCGGCTTTGTGAAGCGATGGGTGAACCGGAGTTGGCAAACCATCCCGATTACTCCAGCCACGAAGCACGCGGGGAAAATATGAAAGCACTTGACGAACGAATTGAAAAGTGGACAACCTCTCTTTTCGCCGAGGAGGCGCTTGCGATTCTCGAACAAAAAGGCGTTCCGTCTGGATTGATTTATTCCGCGAAAGAGATGGTTGAAGACCCTCATTATCAAGCGCGGGAAATGATTGTCCATGTCGATCATCCTACACTTGGGCCTTTTCCAATGCCTGGCGTAGTTCCTAAACTAAGCCGGACGCCAGGGGCGATCAAACACACTGGCTCCATTGCTCCTGGTAGCGATAATGAAGCCATTTATGGACAGTTGCTGAAGCTTGACAATGAGGCGTTATCCGCTTTGCAGAAGCGAAAAATTATATAAAACGGAGGTGCCAAATGGATAAGAACATAAAAGAACCTGTGAAAAAGCCGTGGATTTGGATGGTACTGGGCTTGCTTGTCCTTTTTAACGCGCCCTGGTATTTGCCCAGAGGCAGCGCCGAGCCTTTTATATTCGGGTTCCCCTATTGGGCTGTAATTACTATTATCCTCTCACTAGCACTATGCGGCTATATTAGTTGGTTAATGTTAAGCCAGTGGAATATTGTTGAAGACGTTGAAGAAGAATCAGAAGCAGAAAGAAGGGACAGCCCATGAACTTAACGTTTTCCGGAACAGACGGGATCATTATTTTATGTGCATACGCCGTCATCACGTTATTGATTGGCTGGTGGGCAGGAAGGGGCGAGAAAATAAGCAATACACTCGGCGATTATTATTTAGCCGGCAAAAACCTTGGCCTGATTGCCCTGTTTTTTACGCTGTATGCCACCCAATATAGCGGCAACAATGTTGTCGGCTACGCGCCAACCGCATATCGGGAAGGCTTTTCGTGGCTGCAATCGATTCCTTTTATGACGATCATTATTGGCATGTATTTGTTGATTGCCCCGCGCCTTTATGTATTATCAAAACGTTTCCAATTTATTACGCCTGCCGATTGGATCACACACCGGTTCCGTTCCAAAAGCGTAACGCTTCTTGCTGTTGCCTTAATGCTCTGGGCGCTTTGCAATTATTTGCTTGAGCAGCTTGTCGCCATCGGCCATGCGGTTGCCGGCCTAACTGGCGGTGCCATTCCGTATGAATATGCAGTGATTGGTTTTATTCTTGTCATGCTTGCTTATGAATGGATGGGCGGCATGAAGGCAGTTGCCTATACCGACGTCCTACAAGGCCTGTCTTTATTAGTCGGCATCATTATCCTGCTAGTTGGCGCTCTCACATTGACAGGAGGAAACTTTGCGGGGATGACACAAGATTTAGCAAACACCGTTCCAGAGAAAATAGGCGTCCCTGATACGATCACATCGATCAACTGGCTAAGCATGATTGTGCTTATCGGGTTTGGCGCCATCATTTATCCCCATGCGATTCAGCGGATTTACTCTTCCAAAAGCGAACGGACGTTAAAACAGTCGCTGGCAAGAATGGCTTGGTTGCCACCAGTAACAACTGGGTTTGTGTTCATCGTCGGCATTATTTGCCTTTCCCTGTATCCGAATCTCGATGTTGCTCAGTCAGAACAGCTAATTGGGATGCTTGCCAATGATGTAGCAGCATTAAATAGCGTCTATTATTGGGCAATGGTGATTTTCTTCGGAGCGATCGTATCAGCAATCGTCTCAACCGCTGATTCGGCCTTGCTCAGCTTTTCTTCAATTGTTTCAAAAGACATCTACGGCGAATACATAAACCGGGAAGCAACGGAAGCGCAGAAAGTAAAAGTAGGCAAAGTGGTCGGTGTAGTAGCTGTTGCCTTGCTGCTATGGATTGCTTGGAACCCTCCAGGAACGCTGTACCAAATATTCGTCTTGAAATTCGAGTTGCTCGTCCAAGTATTCCCAGCATTTGGGCTTGGCCTCTACTGGAAAAAGCTTGCCCCTAAACCTGTTTTTATCGGCATGCTAGCTGGGGCGCTCCTCGCCGGGCTGATGACACTCACAGGCAACAACACCTTTTATGGCATTCACGGCGGCGTGCTTGGACTCGCTTTAAATGTCTCCATTTGTGTGATCGGTTCACTGATCGCACCGACTTCTCATAAGGAACAAGAGAAAGCAATCGAACGAACGGAATTAAAAGTCGCTGACTTCCGTGACAAAAAAGCGACAGTCGGATAATTCCTATTCCACTGCATCACGGTTGTAAAAATCGAGCATCACATAGACCGCGGCCTCAAAACACTCTTTTGGGGCCAGTGCTTTTACATGAATTTCGTTTGTTTCTTCGATTAGACTATAATCGACGTACCACATGAACCCTTTGCTGCTTTTCAAAAAGAAATTCACTTGGATTAGCTCGCTTTCATCACGGGTATAATGAGAAATCATCATGGAGATGTTGTCCAGCGAAAAACCATGGTTGCGAAAATCATCTAAAAAAATATTAAAGTTCTCAGGATAGATTTGATCACGGATAATGGCATCGATTTCCTCGCTTTTCGCTTGCGAAAATAGATCAAACCCTTGGGAGCTCAGCCTAAAATTCTCTGGCAAGTCAACATCCTCGTCTGCTAATCCAAAGAAATCAGCCATGCGCTCCCATAACGGATCCGAATGTTTGCACAGCTCAAAACGATGCTCCATGCCCTTAAACGTTTGGACAATCATTTCATCCCCTTCAATTTGATGAAAAATCAACACATGGTTTCCATGGACACAGCGTGTTTTTTTCTGTGATTTAATTAGCAAGTGGATAAAACTTTCCAGCCCTTTGACAAGATTGCTAGAACGTGTTTCGTCCCAATAGCCACGGTTGTTTAAAAGGGTTTCTGCCTGGTTTGAAAACGTAACAAGCTGCTCCTCCGTTTCTGCCAATTGCAATTCATTTAAAATATCCGCAGCCGCTTTCTCATACCCACATAACACTAACGCAGCGACAAATTCCTCTGTCGAAAGGGCGATTTGCTTGTCCTGTATCATACATTCCACCTCAATTTTTTAATTAAAATTTATATAGCTTGTCTAAATGCAGCGCCAAAAACTGTTTTGATTGTCTTTTTGAGCCGAGGCGAGTTATGGGAGAACAGAATGCTAAATGTCTTTAAAAACACCATCCATCGTTATTTTCAAGATGATTAGATGGAGTAAAGGGGAAGTAATCTTCCCTCCAACACCTCCATTTTAACTACGAGCAATTGCGCTTTACGTTTCCCTTTTTTTACAAGCCAAACATATTAATGATCCCAACTAATACAAGAAAATACCAGATACCCAGAAGCAGCGTTATCGGCCTCTGAACATAGAAAGGAAAACGGGATAATAGATTTTGAATTTCGGCATTCAATCCGCAGAAATAGATAGCTATATAGCGAAAACCCTCACTCCATACCGTTTTCGACTTGTCAAACGCATTCGCTGCATAAAACGTCAACACATAACTCGGCATAATGAGGGATAAAAAACTAAACGAACAATTAACCATAAGAAAAACTGCTAAAATTCCTGACGGAAAAGGAAGGCCTCCATCAAAATCTGCATACCAAGTTACGAGCGTAAAAAACAGCAGGGCAGGAGCAAGAAACCATAAACTTTTAAGAAACCCTTTAAAAGTAAATACGTTCTCTCTTTCTTCCGGCTCTATTTCTACTGACTTTTTTGTATGGAAGCCATCAATAAAGGCGAGCAAAAAAATGCCTGGTTGAACAAACATGAAAATTAAAATCCAAGATACAAACGGGTCGCGCCAATACAAAACATTGGTCAGCAAAATGAATGTCATAATAAGAAAACACAGTTGACCTTTAGCCAACGTTTTTAAACTCTTGCGAAAGGAAAACATCTAGTACGCTCCTGGCTTAGAAAACTATTCTCCGTTTGGGAGATCGCCAATTCACAATTATGTTTTTCGTTGCAGACCAAATAATAATTAAGGCATCTTAAAAGTCTGCCACGATCAAAGCACTATTACGAAGGAAGGAGAAGTCTTTCACTTAAGGAAAACCTTTAAAAATAGACGGATTCCCTCTTTCTCCCCCTCAATCTCTTACCAACCAAACAACGATCCAATAGATATATAAGCAAAGATATACCATATACACAGAAGAAGTGTAATCGGCCTTTGAATGTAAAAAGGGAAACGGGACAATAGATTTTGTATCTCCGCATTTAATCCAGAGAAATAAATAGCTATATAGCGAAAACCCTCGCTCCACGCAGTGTTTGCTTTGTCATACGCATTCGCTATATAAAACAGAACCACGTAACTTGGCACAAACAACGATAAAAAATTAAAAAATCCATTTACCAGCAAAAACCCTAATATTAATGCAGAAGGAAAGGGCACAACAGCCTCACGGTCAAGATGCCCCACCGTTAATGTCATAAATATTAAAACAGGAGCGAGCAACCATAAACTTTTGAGAAACCCTTTTAAGGAAAACACACTCCCTCTTTCCTCCGGTTCAACTTCAACTGTCTTTTTTGTACGAAAACCATCGACAAAGGCAAGCAAGAAAATGCCCGGCTGGATTAACATTAGAATTAAAATCCAAGATGCTAGTGGATCACGCCAATACAATACATTAATTAGTAAAATTAATGTCATAATAAGGAAACCCAACTGCCCCTTGGCCAACGTTTTTAGACTTTTTCGAATGGAAAACATTACAATCTCCTATTATTTGGAATGAACTATTTAAACCAGCTGGTAACAAATTTTTTGGCACTATTAACGGTATCGCCGATATTGTCTGCCACCTTTGAGGCCGTCTCCTTTATTTTATCAACACCCTTGTCTATTTGTCTTCCTACCTTCTCTCCCAAATCCTTCACTTTTTCATCCAAAGCGATCGACCCGATAATTCCAACTGTCGCCCCTACTGCCCCGCCAATGACTGTGCCTGGTCCTGGCAGGATCATGGAACCGATTGCTGCTCCTCCTGCCGTTAGCCCAGCAACACCAGCATCCATCGCGAACCCAGCCGCAACTCTGCCAGTTTTTTCCGCGGCACTTTTCTCTTTATTTTCATCCTTAAATGCTTCCATTACATTGCTTCCGGCTGACACAATCGTACCTACATAAGGCACGCGCTTAAACGTATTGACAAATGTCTTTTTGGCTTCTTTGGCTGTTGCTTTTAGGTCCGGTCTAGCAACGTATTGTTTCGCTTTCGTTTCGTTGATTGCCACGCCGGAGGCATTTTTTCGAAACAACCGAGTAAATGTTACAGAGGATTGGCTCGGATCTACATTGACTAGTTTTCTCAAAATGTTGGTCGGTTGGTTATTGAGCCTGCCAAGTTCCTTGAACAACTTAATCGGTGAATTTTTATTGCCGAATTTGCGCATGATCGAGTTTAGGCCTGCTGCTAACTTTGAATTGTAGACGCCGTTTTTCTTTACCCAGTCTTGATGGTTTTTAACGCGGAAAATGCCGTTGCCAGCTTTTTCAAACTTTAATTTTCCCGAGGCAATAACGGCAAGAGCGCCAATGCCTTTGGCAACATCCATCCCTTTATAGAAGGTGCCTGCTGTACTAAACCAATCGGCGATTGCCCCCATCAGTGTTGGGTCTTCAATGGAAGCAAGCTCCATTGCTTCTGACCACATATTGTAATAGACGTCGTTTTCTTTAAAATAACGGTCAATTTCTTCTTGTACAGCTGGGGAAGCAATTGGCCCTCCTGTCGTCCAGTTAATGACCTTTTCAGTTGACTGCATTAATTCTGTTAACGTCGCTTCGGCTTCGTTGGCGAGGTTGATGTTTTCTGCATCTAGTTCTTCAAGACGATCGGCTGTGTCTTGGGCATGTTGTTTTAACGTATCTGCCCATGCTTGCACGCCGTCCATCGTGAATGTGCCTGTATAGACTAAGTCTTGGATAGAGGCGCACGCACTGTTAATTGCCTCTGTGCTCGCTTCGGCATTTTGTTTGATGCGGTTAATGCCATTTGGGATTGTTTCTGTTAAAAAATCTTGGCGAAGCAACGCGTTGCTTGCTTCGAAGTTTAAAATATTGTTTTTCATTTTCCCGAGTTGCTCAATGTACTGTTCAAGATAGGTAACGAAAAAGCGGAGCGCCGGCAAGTGCAGCTGTGAAAAATGATTTTTAATCGCTTCTCCCCCTTCTCCTTGGAGCGAATGGAGATTATGGATTTTGCGAATACTTGATTCCACCGCTTCTAGCTGGGCAATGTCTTCTTTTTTCGCATCAACTAGCTTATCAATGCCATTGATTACTTCCTGGACATCTAATACTTTCATCTCTTAGGCTCCCCTTACCCTTGGTTTGCCAAGGCCCTGTCCGTCTCACCGTACACTTTAATAAGGCGCTGGCTTTCCTGTTCCATTTTGTTTAGTGCTTCCATGTACGCTTGTATTTGCGCTTTATAACTGTCCTCTATTTGATTGACTTTCTCAAGAAACTCGAGTAACGATGTCGCCAGTTCGATATTCGCCTCTGTTGGCGTAAAGCCATTTGCAGCATTGGCGACATTTTCAAATACTTCGAGCGCTTCGGCTTCGTTCACTTTAATTTCTGCCATCGTTTTCCTTCACCTCATTGTTTTTGCAAGCGCTTGAACATCGACACTTGTGCTTGTTTTGCATCAATTAATCGGTAGCTGTTTTCGATACTGCTTTGCAAGTCGCTTATTTTTGTTTCAATCGATGAAATGATGTCCTCAAGATGGTCTTGGGAGTGTTGATAAGACGTTTCCAAATAAAATCGTTTGCCGTCATGGTCGTTGGCCTCATTTCCACGCCAAGCATCATAGCTTAATTCTGGATCTTGGAGATATGTCTTGTCTTGGTGAAGAATGTTCTGCTCTTCTATTAATGTGCTCTTTGCTTCCTGGAGCCGCTTCACATCTTGTTGGGCAGATGCAATATCTCCCCGAAGCGAACTCACTTCCTGCTGGAGTCGTTGAATGCTCATTGAATAATCCATTCGTATCCGTCACCTTCTACCATTTTCCATATACAACTAGCATAAAAGACTCTGGCAGGATGTTCAATATACCAATAGCCCTAACCACGCCTAACAAAAGCAAAAATTTGAACGAAAAAGATTCTTATTACCTAGTTCTATCGTTCAAATCACACATTTTATCTAAAATGAAGGCCAACTAGCTCCAAACGTTTATGGTGATCCCCCCTCTTCTACTAGCTTGTTTATTCCTGGTAAACTACTACTAGTACCGTTTTAGTAGACTGGGGGAATCAACGTGAACGAATTTCCACAATCGATCCAATTTTGTTATCGATGGCGTACGTACCAAAAAAAGATCTTAGCGGACATGGATGCCCTTCTCCAAAACCAACGCGTCCATCTCGTTGCGCCGCCAGGCTCTGGCAAAACCGTTTTAGGGCTTGAACTAATGGTGCGCTTAAACAAACCTACGTTTATATTGGCTCCGACAGTGGCGATTCGCAACCAATGGGCGGAGCGATTTCTAGAGCTGTTCTGGCAAGGCGATGAAACGCCGGATTGGATCAGTACAGACATCCGCCAACCTGCTTTTGTGACGATTGCCACCTATCAAGGACTGCACAGCCTTTGCAGTCTGGAAGAGGATGGAGGTTTTGATGGGGACGACGTAGACATTGCCACTGAACAACAAACGGAATCACTAGGGGGAAAAGAGAGGAAGGAGGCATACAAGCGCTTGCTAAACATGGGCTTTCAAACGTTGATTGTCGATGAAGCCCATCATTTGCGTGCCGCTTGGTGGAAAAGCACGATCGATTTTCGGCGCTCTCTTGTCAAGCCAACGATTGTCGCACTAACTGCCACTCCACCTTACGACGTTTCCCAAAAAGAATGGAAAAACTATATTGATCTGTGCGGGCCAATTGATGCAGAAATTCACGTAGCCGAATTGGTCAAAGAAGGGGACCTCTGCCCTCATCAAGATTATATTTATGCGACAACGCCAACGGCGAAAGAAGCCGCGCCTCTCCTTGCGTTTCACAACGAAGTGAAGTCATTTATGCAGCAGCTTAAAACCGATAAAGCGTTTATTTCGTTTGTAGAACAGCACCGTTACATCACTGATCCAGCAAACCAAGCCCAAGAAATGCTCGCCAATCAGGCTTACTTCTCAAGTTTGCTTATTTTTTTGCATGCATGCAGTAGCGAAGCGTGGAAACAGCCGGCAAAATTGGCTAGCTTGTATGAAAAAAACATCCCCCCTTTTGAAGAGGAGTGGGCGGAAGAGCTTTTAAACCATGTGCTGTTTAAAGATGCCGAAATTGATGAAAAGCAGTCGCCATTAAAGGAAATTCGACAACATTTACAGCGAATTGGCGCGATCGAGCGTAGAAAAGTCACGCTTCGTTCTACGAAAACGTTTGACCGTTCTCTCGTCAATAGTCTATCCAAGCTTGATGCCATGACAGACATTGTTTCTTTTGAAGCAAGCAAGTTAGAAGACAAGCTCCGCCTTGTCATTCTCGCTGATTACATCCGCCTTATTGATTTGCCTAAACACCCAGGTGACGAGCAACCATTAACGCGATTAGGGGTCATCCCGATTTTTGAGCAGCTCCGTCGGCACATCGATCCGAAAATAAAACTAGCGGTCCTGACTGGCTCGACTGTTATTATCCCGGCTTCAGCTAAGAAACGAGCCGAAAAAGAGGCCAAAAAAATAGGGTTGGAGCTCAAACTGCAACCGTTGGCCCACGATCTGAATTACTTATTGATAAGCGTTGATGACAACACACGCGCCAAAATGGTGAGCATCATCACCGCTGTTTTTACAACTGGCGACATTCACGTCCTAATCGGGACAACGGCGCTGCTAGGAGAGGGCTGGGACGCCCCTAGCATCAATACGCTTATTATGGCATCCTATGTCGGCTCATTCATGTTGTCTAATCAAATGCGCGGCCGGGCGCTGCGAATTGAACGAGGCAACCCGAATAAAACTGCTAATATTTGGCATATGGTTTGCATAGACACGAAACAGTATGATGGTGGTCATGATTGCCTCTCGCTCCAACGTCGCTTTAAGTCGCTAATCGGCCTTGGCACAGAGCACGATATAATTGAGTCAGGCATCAACCGCCTTGCTTTTCCTAAGCCACGGTATCGCCGCCGTCTATTGAAAGAGTCAAATGAAAAGACATTTGCCTGGGCAGCAAATCGGCAAGTACTTGCCGACCGTTGGAGAAAAGCGGTTGCAATGGAGGGAAGGCCAACTGAAGAAATAAGCGCCGATCCTCGTTCTGTTCCTCGACCACTTTGGTTTGGAACAACATTAAAGGCAATGATTGTGATTGGCTTTCTTACTTTATGGCAAGGCATAACCGTAGAACGGCCTTCCAATTATAGCAGCCAAGCGGAGCAGATGTTTTACTTACTTTATCCGATTGTGCTGAGCGCCATTTTTGCAACTCCATTTTTTTGGAAAGCGATTCGGATTTGGTGGCGCAATTCGACGATTGAAAAAAGCATGGAGAGTGTTGGGGAGGCCCTTTATAAAGCACTGCATCAAGCGGGTATTGTCGAGACTCCGTGGGAAAAAGGTGCTATCTCCACCAAAGAAGTAGGACACGGCACCCTCGAATGCTGGCTAAAAATCGGGACAACGTATGAGAAAACAGTCTTTTTAAAAGCGCTCCAAGAGGTGATTGATCCGATTGAAGATCCTCGTTATCTCCTATACCGGCAGTCAAAGGCCCATTTCCGCACGCGCAAAGACTATTTTGCCGTCCCAACCGAACTAGGGCGCAAAAAAGCCACTGCTGAAATGTTCCACCGTGAATGGAAAAAACATCTTGGCAAAGCAGAACTTGTTTACACCCGTAGTTTTGAAGGCAGGCAATTCCTGTTGCAAGGACGGGTAAAAGCGATGTCAGCTGTATTTGTGCCTCGCTCTGAACGAATTAGCGCTTGGCGGTAAGCAAACGGAGCCCGTGCCACATGGAGCAGGACGGGATCTTTTAGTAGAACAGCAATAAGCACGTTTATTGCCCAGTTACATATCGGTCGATGACATCTAAAACAACACGAAGCTCCTCAATCGGCATTTGTCCAGGAGCAGAGCTATCATTGGCGATCGCAAACGTAAGTGCTGAACCACAAGCGCCGCCTGCCATTCTTGACAATGTGCCTAGACGGCCCATGGCCATGGTGATGACTGGAATTGTCAGTGTGGAGGCGGCTTTTTGCGTTGCCTGCATCAAAGTGAGCACATCGGCCATTGTCTGGGGCATTACTGCGACCTTGCCTACATCGGCTCCATATGCTTCCGCTTCTTGCAATTTTGCCAATATGTCCGTCTCAGAGGGCGTGCGCTGAAAATGATGATAGGATAGAATCAATTGAGTACCTGTTTCATTAGCAACGGCTTTAAGTCGCGCCTTTTCGGCTTCCGGGCTGCTAAGCTCTACATCAACTACGTCGACAAGCCCTAGCTTCATTACTTGCTCATAGAGCCCTGTCACTTCCTGTTCGCTAATTGAGATCGGTTCGCCCCCTTCGCGGACGGATCTGCGTGTAAACAAAATCGGGATCCCTTGGCTGTGCGCCTTTAAAAGGGCAGCAGTCTCTAGGACGTCCTCGGTCTCACCAATGTGTTTATAAAAATCGACTCGCCACTCTAGAAGATCTGGCTTTTTAGCAGCGACAGCGTCGATTTCTTCTACCAGCGCTGCTTTTGTTTTTCCGATTAGTGGCGCACAAATCAATGGCCTTTGTGGCGTAGGCCCGTCTGTTTTTTGAATCGGTTTGCCCATGCAAACACCCCTTTATCCCATTTGGTGAATCGGCAAGAGACTTGTTCCAGCTCACAATGCCTTTATTTTTGCGCTTTAAAGGAGCACTGTCAACCTTTTTTCTTATCTCTTTTATGGCGCCAAACAGGAAAACGCTGTGCTTGCAACGAACTCACCTGTAGCTCCAAACAGAAAGGCGCTGATGATGTTGAGTGACATGCTCGTCCCGTTATATAGCCTGCCTGACGAAACATTCGTTTCAAAGGAAATCACCATTAGACGCGCACTTGCCCCAGAGAAAACAATAGTGCTTAAATGGGTCAAATCCCATTTTAGCCAAGGCTGGGCCGATGAATGCGATGTTGCTTTTAGCCGCGCTCCCGTTTCTTGCTACCTCGCTGTAAGCGGCGATGAGCTCCTCGGCTTTGCCTGCTATGATGCAACGCTTAAAAATTTTTTTGGGCCTACTGGCGTGAAAGAGGACGCCCGTGGCCAAGGAATCGGAAAGGCGCTATTGCTCCGCTCTTTCCATGCCATGCGTGAATCCGGATACGGCTATGGCATCATCGGCAGCGCTGGACCAGTGGATTTTTACGAAAAAGCGCTTGGCGCGATCGCTATTCCGAACTCAAAGCCAGGGATTTACAAAGGCATGCTTAGGCAGAAGTGAGAAGGGCTTCGCGAAGCGCCTTCACGACGGATAGCAGCGGTAAAGCGAAATGGAAATGAGACTAGTCACGTCGCTGTTAGCGACAGTAAAAAACCGCCCTCCCATCCAAAGGCGGTTTTTTCTGTCGGCACATCATCGCTTCCTCGTTGTTTGCCTATAGCTGGCAATCGATTTCTCTCAGTTTCAAGTTTGCAAGCCTGTAACAATGGCTTTAGCGACTGCGACTGTCCGTTTTGCTTGCTGTTTGACAGCCTGTTCGACGTCTTCTATTTGATTGCCGTCTTGGTCAATTGTCACGCTCGTGCCGTAAGGATTGCCGCCTGAAGTGAAAGCACTTTGGTCCGTATAACCAGGCGCAACAACAATTGCACCCCAATGGTACATCGTTGTATACACAGACAAAATCGTTGCTTCTTGACCGCCGTGTGAATTAGAGGCAGAGGACATGGCGCTTACTACCTTGTTAGCGAGTTTGCCTTGTGCCCACAAGCCGCCGAGCGTATCAAAAAATTGTTTAGCTTGTGCTGGAAGAACGCCAAAGCGTGAAGGCACGCTAAAGATATAGGAATCAGCCCATTCCATGTCATCTGGTGTTACTTCTGGCACATCTTTTGTCGCTTCCACATGGGCACGCCAGGCTGGATTGGAGTCAATCGCTGCATCTGGAGCAAGTTCAGGAAACTTCAATAAGCGCACTTCTGCCTCTTCTTTTTCAGCTGCCTCTTTTGCCCATTTTGCCAATTGATAGTTTGTACCGGTTGAACTGTAATAGATGACCGCTGTTTTTACATTTGCCATTTTCAAACCTCCTTTTTCTTTATTATATACCCATTTATCTCGAATTTAATATACTTATTTTCATTATATGATAAAATAAATGAAACAGTAGGAAAGGCAGACTTTTATGCGCAACAAGGCAATTCTTTCATGGACAGCGACGATTTTGTGGATGGCTACGATTTTTCTTCTCTCCCATCAGCCCGCAACCGATTCTTCACAGTTAAGTTTGGGTGTACTTGACTTTTTGTTGCAGTCACTATCGGCGATTGCGCCACAGGTAGAAATGCATGCCGATATTCTCCACACAGTTGTCCGCAAAGGTGCCCATTTTGGCGCTTACTTTATTCTTGGTATCCTCATGCTAAATGGTCTTCGCCAAGTTGGCAGCAAGGGGGCGGGAGCGGCGGTCTTGGCGCTCTGTATATGCTTTTTGTATGCCATCACCGACGAAATCCACCAACTCTTTATCCCAGGACGCAGCGGCCAATTTACCGATGTGCTTATTGACACAGCTGGGGCGGCGGCAGGCATAGGCATATTCTCGCTCATCCTCCACTTTTTTTGGAAAAAAACGTGAAATAGAGCGAGCTGCCTCCCACAGCTCGCTTTGTTTAATTAAAACTTCCGCAATGGATCGTATGGAGCTAAATCAATAGTTGGCTCCTCGCCGACTGCCAAAGCGGCGGCTAACGTCCCCACATAGGGCCCCATTGTCAGACCCGATGCTCCAAGCCCTGTTGCGATCACTAGCCCTTTTAATGCTTTTACTTTGCCAAGAAGGGGCTTTAAGTCTTTGCTGGCTGGGCGAAAGCCAATTCGGACTTCACGTAGCGAACCTTCGCTAAGTCCAGGGGCGACAAGGAGTCCTTCATCGAGTACTTCATAGACGCCGCCTGCCGTTAGGCGGTAATCAAACCCTGATCCAGTTTCTCTCGTTGCCCCAATCACGACTCGGGCATCATCAAAACAGACTAGATAATGGCTCGTTTGCGGAAGGACGACTGGCCATTTCGACGTATCATACCCTTCCATGCCAATGTGTGCAATTTGTCCTCTTTGCGGCTCGACTTCTATGGTAATTCCAATAGACTCTGCCAATTGTTTCGCCCATGCCCCTGATGCGGCAATGACCGTATCCCCTTCATATACGGTCCCCTCTATTTCCACGCCGCAAATGGTTTTTTCCCGGTATAGAAGGCGCGCTTCACCCTCAACTACTTGTGCACCATGCTTTTTGGCAGCTCGACACAAGGCGTCGCGTAGCAACCGTCCGTCAAGGCGGGCGGCTCCTTCGACATAAACGGCTTCTAGCCCTTCTCTTAGCGGCGGGAATAACGTCTTCGCCTCACTATAAGACAACCGTTTAATTTCGCCTACTTCTGGGGTATCTTGTTTCCTTTGACGGGCCCGTGCTTCCATTGCGACAAGCTCGCTTTCCTCTTCATTGACACCTAGCGCTCCGACAAAAGCAAAACCAATATGCTCCTCACCATCTTCTTTCAGCCTTTCAATCAGCTCTGGATAGTAAAGTGCTCCGTTGCGAGCGAGCCTGTACCAATCAGGATCGTCTGTTTTCGAGATCCATGGACAAACAATGCCAGCGCCTGCGGCCGTTGCTTCTCCTTTAAAACGTTTATCGACCAAAATAACGTCTTCCCCTTTTCGGGCTAGATGATAAGCTGCGCTTGCTCCTACTATCCCAGCTCCAACGACGATCGTTGTCATTTGCCTCCCCCTTGCTCCTATCGCTTTTTTATTAGTCTATCATTTCAGTTTCAGCGATGTAAGATAAAGAAGAAAACAAATACAGTTTTTGCTATGAAGTCACTTGCCAATCGCCGATCAAGCGGATGACGATAGCAGGAATAATGAGCAGCACCAAAATGGCGCCATAAACACCGATTGTGTAGCTGATCGTATAATCAAGACCGAATCCTCGGTTCACAACGGCAGTGATTAAGTGAAGGACCATGTTCGTAAAACAAAAGGCGTAACTGCGGATCATCCAGTTGCGATGTTGAATGATCCGTTTCTTTTTAATCTGGACGAGGGCGATCACTGTTATAAGCAACCAGATGATATTAATCGTATTAAAGCCAATGCTGACGATTTTGCCTCCTGTTGCGTATGGCGCCATGTAGCCAGACGTGAGGACAACAATAAGGACAGACACGAAATAAAGGTAACCGTTTAAGCGGTGGAACTTGCGGCTTTTGGCAAAGACACGCTTTGAAAAGTTGAGCAGCCCTGCCGCCATCGCAACACAGGCAAATGCCACATGGATGTACATTACGTTTAGCCAGACCGGTACATTTAGCTCTCGTGTAAGCCCAGTTTTGTGACTTAAAAAATTTTCTGCTTCTGGATCAATCATGTAATTGTATACGACCGCATAAACGATAAAGGCAATACTGATGCAGACGAGTAGCCGAAAGAACATTTTCCGTTTATTCATATATAATAAACCCTCATTTTCGTTATAAAATCCGTTTCCCAGTCAATTTTGACGCAGGCAGCACACCAGCCTTAGCGGTACCTACCATTTTGTTCCCGTCAACACTGACTTCAAATTTTAAATTTAAGCGCATCGGTTTCGTAATTGGCAGTGACCAAGTCAACTTATTGTCTTGAATGGCGGGATTGACGAATTCGACCGTTTCCTCTCCTTGTATTGCTTTGCCACGGATTGTCGTCTGGTCTGTCGAGATCGAAAGTCTAACATCCAGTTTGCCAACTGGCGTTGTGATTTCTGTGGCCCAATCGCCATCGAAGACAGACGCTTGTCTAGATTGGTGATGCATGGCGCTATCTGTATGTTCACCTTTATTCGCTGTACCGATGTCATCGTTCTCTGCCTGCGCAGTATCCTTACGTGGGACAAGCCCTACGTCGCGCCAAACCGTTCCCCTCCGCTCAAATTCAAATAGTTGCTCAACCGCATGGGCGATGCGAGGGCCAAGTTCTCGTTCCACAAGATAGAGGGCGACATCAAGTCCCGAAGTGACACCACCGCCGCTTACGAAATTGCCATCATCGACGACACGTGCTGGGACAGGTGTCGCGCCAGTAGCAGCGAGCGCATCCATGCCTAGATGATGTGTAACAGTATACCTGCCTTCCAGCAAGCCACCCATCGCTAACAACAGGGAGCCGCCGCACACTGCAGCGATGACAATATCTTTCTGGTTGAGTGCATGCTCAACCATTCCGGGCAATTCTGTATTCATCGCCCGGCCTAATATCGCCGGGATTGAATCAGGTCCATCCCCATCAACAGCGCCGGCTGCGCCAGGGACGAGAATGATTCCTGGACGTGTCGGGTCCAGTTTTTCCTTTGCTTCGAGTAAGACGTCGTTGACGCCGCTCTTCACAGATCTCGCTCCTTCAGCGGTCACAAATTCTACGCTGAGATTGTCTTTGACATTCATTGAAGCTGCGTGAAAAACTTCATAAGGGGCAATTGCATCCAAAAGGTCGAATCCATCGAATAGAACAATTTGTATCGATAACATCATCGTGCCTCCTCAACATCCATTTAAGTTAACAAACTGGGCTCCTTGCACTGAAAACGATGGGAACTGCTTCGATACAAATCATAACAACGAATACTCTCAAATGACGTTAGAAAAAGGTCACAAAACGATCAACAACTGATCACAAAATAGGCGTCTGCATTGGCTTTGACCAAAAAAATGATAAACTAAAGTGCAAAGGTGGGAAGTTTATGAATGCAAAGACCATACTCGTTGTCGACGATGACCAAAGTATTGCCGATTTATTAAGGGATTTCTTGGAAAACGATCATTTTCATGTGTTAACCGCATCCAATACAGAGGAAGCATTGACGGCTTTCCAGCAAAGCGCTGTCGATTGTCTGATCCTTGATATCATGATGCCTGGAGAAAATGGATTTGAGTTTTGTCGCCGGATTCGCGCAAAAAGTGACGTTCCGATCTTGTTCTTGAGTGCACGCAGCGCTGATGTCGACAAAATTCGCGGCCTGACACTCGGAGGCGACGATTATATTGTAAAAACAGCTTCGCCTGGAGAGATTGTTGCCAGAGTGAAAGCCGTCCTACGACGCTCTGCTTCAACTCAGCCACCAACTGAAACGATCTTGGATTTTGGCCGCCTTACGTTAAATCTGACAACTCGAGAACTTGCCGTGGACGGGAAAAACGTTATGCTCACACCAAAGGAATATGAACTGTTGCGATTATTTTTAGAACACCCAAGGCATGTTTTTTCCTATGACCAACTTCTCGATAAGCTGTGGGATGGCGTGGGCGATAAACATACCGTTCGCGTTCATCTAAGCCGCCTTCGCGAAAAAATAGAAGCTGACCCGAATGACCCTCAATATGTTGTGAACGTATGGGGAATTGGGTATCGCTTCGAGGGAGGATAACATGCCCACATTGCGGGTCCGTACATTTACAGTACTCTGTTTTTTCTTCATTCTATCATTGCCGTGGATTTTTTATGTGACAGCACACTTCATGGAAACAAAAACGTTCCGCTTCTCTACACCTGATGAAAACTTACAAAGGCATGTTACAGAGACGATTCAGTCGATCGAAACAAATGCAGACAACTGGACAGACGTCAATTGGCAACGCCAACTAGAAACCCAACTGCAGCAAGCTAATCTGGAAGTCGCGATTCTGTCCACGTCTGACCAGGAAATGTATCGCTCTAATCCAGAAAGCAGCAATTGGTTTTCGTCAACAGAACAATTCTCGCTCATCGAGGACGGCGAGTCACTTGGCAAAGTGGTCATTTACGTGCCAAACTCACGAACCGGTCCAACCATTTCGGCCATAGTTGGATTTTTGCTCGCGATTATCATTGTTGGCATCGCCTTGCGAAAGTTCTTTCTTCGACCGCTCGAAAGAATGGGTTGGGTCGCTCGAAAAATTGCCGACGGAGATTTTGATGCACAATTGCCAATGTGCAGGATAACAGAGATTGCCGATGTAGGCGCTGGATTTGAAGCGATGATGAAGGGACTGCGGACATCCCAGCACAAACAAATCGCACTGGAAGAAGAACGACGCTTCATGATTGCAGCGATTGCCCACGATTTGCGAACGCCGCTATTCGCGTTACGGGGATATTTAGATGGGCTGGAACAAGGCATTGCTAAGTCTCCAGACAAAATAACAAAATATGTGACGGTTTGTAAGGAAAAGTCAAGGCAATTGGACAGACTAGTAGAGGAGTTGTTTACCTTTACAAAGATGGAGTATATGGAACAGCAAAAAAATGTTCATCCAACCGACTTAAAAGGTCTTCTGCAACAGACGATTGACAGCTTCCGTCCACTCGCGGAACAAAAACACATCTCGATCTCAACAGATTTTGAAGATAGCTGCATGCTTCCTGGCGACAGCCACTTACTAGAACGTGCCTTGAACAACCTGTTCGATAATGCCATTCGGCATACGCCCACAAGGGGCAATGTGTTTGTCCGCTGTTATAGAGAAGACGCTAAAGTCAAGTTTTCTCTCAAGGATACAGGGCCAGGCTTTTCGTCTGAGGAATTAAAGCGTGTGTTTGAACCTCTCTTTCGTGGCGAAGGGTCGAGAAACCGTGCCACAGGAGGAAGTGGGTTAGGATTAACGATTTCCCAACGAATTATAAGACAACATGGGGGCGAACTGGCCGCTGAAAACGACCCAGACGGCGGGGCGCTCATCAGTGGTTGGCTGCCTGTAGGGGATTAACAAGAAAAGAGGAACACTTCGTTTGCAAAGCGTTCCTAAAAGCGGTTGCGCTACCGTTTTCCGTTACAAACGTGGGCCATTTCTATTTATGTGCTCGCTCTACTGTTTTCTTGCAACAACAAAGAGGCGCGGGCGCTTCGGCGCGTTGCTTTGTACCATTGGAAACAAAAAATAAATAGAAGAAACAAGTCAATCGCGTCACCGCCATAATACATGAGCATCGCCCCTGTCTGTGCTTGTTCCGGAGCGACACCTACGGGCGGATTGGCGTAAATCCATTTCGATAAAATGCCGTGTCCGGCGAGCGCGATGACTAGTACAATCGCCCTGTACAAAAAAGGTTTGCGATGTGACACAGGGTCGATGTAGATCATGGAAATCGTGAACATATAGCCTGCCAAAAAAACGTGAATGTGGATCAGAAAGTAGAGAAACGGATGGGCATGCATGAATGCAAACAAGCCCGTTGTATAAAGAAGCCATAAAGCGCCAATGTTTAATAACGATGCTACAATGGGATCGGCAATCGCTTGCGGTATCTTGCTGCGTAATAATTGGCTAACGCCTTTTGCCATTGGCACAGGCAATGTTCGCACTAACAGCGTCACTGGCGCTGCCAATGCCATCAACAAAGGAGCAAGCATTCCTAACAACAAGTGTCCTACCATATGGAAAGCAAAATCAGTATGTGCCTTTTCCGCTATTGGCCCCGCCACCGCTAGATAGGCGGCGAAACAGCCGGCGATCCACATGAGCGTCCGGTAAAGAGGCCATGGCTTTACTGTCCTATAGGACAATAAAGCAGCAATAATATAGAGAACGAACGCACTGGCAAACGGCAATATAAGTAATAATTGGGCCAAAAACCATTCTAACTCGTTTGCCATACCTGGGTGGTTCATGGCTGCCGCCTTTGGCCTGTTCTGTACACAAGAACGGCACCGCAGATCACTAACAGAATGGCAATCGCATTCCAGACAATATCATAGATATACACATTTTCCACGTAGCGAATTTGGTGAATTTGCATCCACTTATGTTGAATCGTGCCATCATACAATTGGAAGGCCCCTGAGCCAAGTAGAATTCCGCCAAGCCATCTTTTGCCCCACCAACCGCGGCGGGATTTCAGATCGGCCAGCAAGAACATCCCGGAAACGCTCGCAAACCAGCCAAATGCATGAAAAAGTCCGTCTGAAATGATCCCTATCGTTCTAGTCGACTTGTCGTAAAAATGATGCCATTGCAGTAATTGATGGAACAAGACTTCATCTAAAAAAGCTGCTATGCCGACGCCAACTAAAATGCCGGACCAAAGATTGCGTTTTAAGTACAAGTGCCTCAGTTCTTGCTTCATCGGCTTTGGCATTCTCACAACCTCCTTCTTCGTTCGCTATTACTAGTCTTTCCATCTAGCAATTCATTCAAACACATCGTATAAGAAAAGGTGAAAATCTCTCAGATCAGGCAGCAAAAGCCGCAACTTAATAGCCGGCCAATAGCGTTTTTAGAAGTCTCTTTGTGATAATATAGTGAATGACTATTCATCATAAAAGAGGTGGCGCAAGGATGCGTATGAAGAAAACGATGGAGCAACACTCTGTAAATGGCGTGTCCATGGCAAACGGGACCGTTTCATTTCGTTCGGTCACTTTAAATGTATATAGCTTTGCTATTGATGGGATGATCATTGACGCTGGTGCTTCCGCACTAAAAAAAGGCTTTCTCCCTTTCTGGAAACAACAGCCGATTGATGCTCTATATTGTACACATCTCCATGAGGACCATACAGGCTGCGCCCCTTGGTTTGAGCAGCAACTGCATGTTCCGATTTACTTGCACGAATCTTCTCTTGCCGCTGCAAGGAAGACTGGCGACTATCCTCTTTACCGAAAACTGTTTTGGGGCAAGCGCAAGCCGTTTCACCCAACTGCCATTCCAGCAACGTTCCAAACGAGGCACTCGAACTGGGTCAGCATTTTTACGCCTGGACACGCCACTGACCACGTTGCCTTCCTAAACGAATCGACTGGGCAACTGTTTTCAGGCGACCTCTATGTGCAAACAAAAACAAAACTTATTATGGACAGTGAATCGGTTCCACAAATTATCGCCTCGCTCAATAAATTGTTGCAGTACGATTTCGAAGACGTTTTTTGCAGTCATGCTGGCTATTTGAAACAGGGCCGAAAAAAGCTGGCGCAAAAACGAGACTACTTAGAAGCATTGAGCAACCAAGTCCACACTCTTTACGAAAGCGGGCTACCAGTTAAGGAAATCCAAAAACGCCTTTTCCCCCGCACGTACCCTATTACCCGTTTTTCAAAAGGCGAATGGGATTCCGCTCACTTGATCAGGTCGGCCTTAGAACACGCCGTACGCAATCAATAGCCGCAAAAAGCAAGCAGCCTCTTTAAGTGAGGCTGCTTGCCCGTTACTTGTCCGCTTTTTTAGGCAGCTTAGCGATACACTGCCGTCTTTCAGGAAAAGAAAAAGCTGAGTGCGAACACAATGACAAAACCCGTCAAACCGATAATCGTCTCCATAACTGTCCACGATTTCAATGTGTCTTTTTCTGACATACCTAGCAACTGGTTCACAAGCCAAAAACCTGAGTCGTTTACGTGGGAAAGGACAGTGGCGCCGCAAGCGATGGCAATCGCAATCAATGCGAGAGAAGGCTGCGAGAGCGCTGCCATATCTACAATAGGCGAAACCAGTCCCGCTGCCGTAATCATTGCAACAGTCGCTGATCCTTGAGCGACACGAACAAATGTAGCGATGAGAAAAGCCAGCAGCACAAGCGGAAAGCCAGAATTCGCCATTAAATTACCCATCGCTTCACCAACGCCGCTTTGAATCAAAATTTCTTTAAAAACGCCGCCTGCTCCTGTAATTAAAATAACAATGCCTGCTGGTTCCAATGCTTTCGTTGTAATCGTTTGCATATGTTCTTTAGAAACACCACGGCGCTTTCCAAGAAAGTACATCGCAAGCAATGTTGCAATGATTAAAGCGACAAACGGATGGCCGATAAACATAAGCGCTGTTTTTAAAGAGCCATCTTTCAACACTTGTCCTCCCGCTGTGTTTAATAAGATCAATGCAAGTGGGGACAAAATGATCAAGCAAATTAAGCCAAAGTGTGGCAATTGTTTGCCCGCCGCTTCTTGTTTAGCGGCTTCAGCAATATGGTCAGGCACCGGGACATAGACTTTATTGCCGATATATCGGCCAAATATAGGACCAGCTACAATCATTGCTGGCAAGCCAGCAATGACGCCAAACAGCATCATCCAGCCTAAGTCGACGCCAAGAACAGAAGCGACCGCAATTGGCCCTGGTGTTGGCGGAATAAAACTGTGGGCAACGGCAAGCCCGGCAAGAAGTGGGATTGCATAATAGAGTACTGACCGGTTCGTACGCATCGCCAAACTATGAATGATCGGGATTAAAATGACGATCGCTACATCCAAAAAAACAGGAATCGCAACAAGGAAACCAGTCAATCCGAGCGCCCACACAGCACGCTTATCTCCAAATGTGTCCACTAATGTAAACGCTAGGCGTTCAGCGCCGCCTGAGATGCGGAGAATTTCGCCAAACATGGCGCCAAGGCCAACGACAACCGCTATAAACCCTAGCGTGCCACCCATCCCTTTTTCAATCGTCTCAAGGAGATTAAGCGGATCCATACCAGTGAACAGGCCGATAAAAATACTTGCGAGCAATAACGCTATAAATGCTTGCATTTTTGAGCGCATAATCAAATAAAGCAAAATCGCGATTCCAATGATTGTGATGACGATCAACCAAGTTCCGGACATAATAACCTCCAAATTTCAGCTATGATGTTTAGCAGCTTACCATTCTGCAACGCTGTTGTCTTGATGCCTCCAGATAGGGTTTCGCCAATTGTGGCCTGTTTCACTCATCTTGCGGACATGATCCTCATTAATTTCAATGCCAAGCCCAGGTTTGTTCGGAATGTCGACATAGCCATCCTTATAGTGGAAGACGCTGCCATCAATGAGATAATCGAGAAGGTCAGACCCTTCATTGTAATGGATGCCTAAGCTTTGTTCTTGGATAAACGCATTGTGGCAAGTTGCATCCACTTGCAGGCAAGCCGCAAGGGCAATGGGTCCAAGTGGGCAATGGGGCGCTGCCGCCACATCAAACGCTTCAGCCATTGAGAGAATTTTTTTGCATTCAGTAATACCGCCAGCATGGGACAAGTCTGGCTGGATAATATCGACATAGCCGTCAACAAGCACTTGTTTAAAATCCCATTTCGAAAACATCCGCTCTCCTGTTGCGATTGGAATAGCTGTGTTTCTGGCAATTTCCCGTAATGCCTCATTGTTTTCCGGCAGCACGGGCTCTTCAATAAACATCGGCTTAAATGGTTCTAACTCTTTGGCAAGAATCTTGGCCATTGGCTTATGGACGCGTCCATGAAAATCGACACCTATCCCGACATACGGGCCAACAGCTTCGCGAATCGCAGCCACATTGGCAAGGACGCGGTCAATTTTTTCAAAGGAATCTATATATTGCATTTCATCGGTTGCATTCATTTTCACAGCAGTAAAACCTTTGTCAACTACTTGTTTCGCTGCAGCTCCAACTTCATTAGGACGATCTCCGCCAATCCATGAGTATACTCTTATCTTCTCTCGTGCTTTGCCGCCAAGCAACTGGTGAACAGGCACATTATGATACTTCCCTAAAATATCCCACAATGCTTGGTCAATACCGGAAATAGCGCTCATTAATATTGGCCCACCACGATAAAAACCGCCGCGGTACAGAACATTCCAATGGTCTTCAATTTGAAAAGGATCTTTGCCAATCAGGTAATCCATCAGCTCATGCACAGCGGCCTCTACAGTAGCAGCACGCCCCTCAACTACAGGTTCGCCCCAACCAGTCATTCCTTCGTCCGTCTCTATTTTCAAAAACAGCCACCGTGGCTGGACTTTGAATAGTTCATAGCTTTTAATTTTCAATATTTGTTCTCCCCTCTTTCTGATCTTTCATTGCTTGCTCAAGTGCCGCTACATAGTTTTTCGCTTTTTCCGTAAGCTCGCGAAGATAGGCAGGCGTCACTTCGGCCTTGCCGTCTACTAAAGAACTGCCAATGCCAAATCCGACAGCTCCTGCTTGTTTAAAAGCACCAATGTTCTGGTCATTGACTCCGCCTGTTGGCAAAAGCGGAATATGGGACAACGGTCCGCGAATGTCCTTGATGTAACCTGGGCCCGCGCTTGCCGGAAAAACTTTGACAATATCGGCTCCAAGCTCGTAAGCGCTTAAAATTTCTGTCGGCGTAAAGGCACCTGGTATGCTGACTTTGCCATAGCGTTTCGTCATTTCAATCGTTGCCGCTTTTACAGTCGGGGAAAGGATAAAATCAGCCCCCGCTTGGATCGCTGAAAATGCCGCTTCCGGATCTAAGACCGTTCCAGCGCCAATTTTCATTTCGCGGCCCAGTTCCCTTGACAACATACGAAGCGATTCGAATGCGTCAGGGGAATTAAGGGCGACTTCAACTAAGCGAATGCCTCCCTCCTTAAGAGCGCTTCCAATTTTCACTGCGTCCTCTGGCGGCACACCACGGATAATCGCAATCAGTTGGTGCTTATAAATGGCTTGTAACGTTTCCATATTTTCCTCCTAACGATTCACGTCTTCTCCATCTTGTTGGAAAGCATGCAATGTTTGCCGAGAGGGCAATCCTTCAATATCGCCGTGCACTTGGGTAACAAAAGCGCCTATCGCACAACCGCGCCCGACTGCCTCTTCAATCGCGAGCCCATCTAGCAAACCAGACAAAACGCCTGCGGCAAATCCGTCGCCAGCGCCAATTGGGTCAACGACTTCCTTTACTGGGAATGGAGCAATATAGCCTGCCTGTTTTGCACTCTTGTAATAAGCGCCTTTTTCGCCTAGTTTAACGACTGCAAGGCGAGCACCAAGATGTAAACAGCGATCGGCAATTTCCTCGCTATTGTTTGTGCCGAATAAGTACTGGCCTTCCCCAGAGCCTGGCAAAACGATATCAGCCATGCCAATCAGACGCTCCAACAAACGCTTCTGTTTCTCTTCTGTCAGCAATTTTTTCCGTATATTTGGGTCAAACACGATTTTGACATGATGCTTCTTGGCCATTTCTATTAATACGAATGTTGTCTGCTCGCATGATTTGCTCAATAATGGCGTAATCCCTGTTATATAAAGAAACTTCGCTTTCTTAACGTAGTCCTCATCAATATCAGCAGGCTCTAGACGGCTCGCTGCAGAACCCTTTCGGTAGTAAAGGATATTTGCCGTCTTCGCAGTCGTTTGTTCTTTCAAAAAAAGTCCCGTTGGAGCCTGTTCATCCATGGCTACATACGTTGTATCGACGCCTTCGCCACGGACAGATTGGATGATTTTCGCTCCTAACTCGTCTGCGCCGACTCGACTAATCCAACCTGTTTTATGACCAAGTTTCGCTAATCCGATCAACGTGTTCGTCTCTGCGCCGGCCACACGCGCTGAAAAATTAGAAGCGTATCGAAGCTGTCCGTCCTCTTTAGGAGCAAACAACACCATTGTTTCTCCTATGCTTACTACATCCATTCAAACACCTCTTCATGTACTGGCTTCCTTTAAAAAGCGTATCCGAGCTTTTGTGAAATTCCGTTTGCTGTGTCGATCACGTTTTTCACGATCTGGCTTTTTTGCCTTTGCATCCGCTCTTTTGGGCCTGCTACGCTAATCGCCGCTTGCATTACTTTTGATGCGTCAAATATGGGCGCCGCCACGCAGTACAGCCCTTCCTCATTTTCTTCATCATCAATCGCATAACCTAGCTGTTCATATTCTTGCAAACGCGCCAGCAGCGTCTCTTTATCGGTGATTGTGTGTGGGGTGATCGGCTTAAGCGATACATGTTCTAAATAATCGACACGTTGCTCCTCCGGCATGAATGTCAAAAAAGCCTTGCCAAGCCCCGTGCAATAAAGAGGCTTTCGGCCGCCTAAATACGCTGACGTCCGAATCGAGCGATTGCTGTCGATTTTCGCCACGTATACAAGTTCCTGGTTGGCAAGTAGCGCCATAAATACCGTCTCCTCTACTGCTGCAGCTAATCGTTGCAGCGATTCGGCGCTTAACGAAGCAAGATCAAGTGATTCACGAGCGGCATTACCAATCGGAATCAGTTTTGGACCAAGGGCAAACTTTTTGGCTTGGTTTACAGAAAGATAATTTTCGCAATAAAGCGTATTTACTAAAGCAGACGTGCTACTTTGCGGCAACCCAAGGGTTTCGCTAATTTCTTTAATACTTAGCCCATTGACATGGGTGCTTAACAATTCAAAAATACGCAAAACCCTTTCCGCTGATTTTACCGACAATCTATATCCGCCTCCTAAAATCACATATGTGATTCAAAATCTCTTATGTGATTTAAAGTTACTCTAACATAACTAATTGCTTTTTTGCAACAAAAATGTTAAAGCGGTTTCAACGCGTTCGCTGTTTAGCTCGTTTCTGTCATTCACCATTCACCTTATGTGTATTTCTTGAACGGCAGCCTAAAAGGGAAACGACAGATTTGGAGCGATTTCCCTCTTCCCATTTGAAATGAACATGCTGTTTTTCCACCTGATATCACGCAATAAATCTGGCAATGATGCCCGCCGTTCCACCTTTTTTCACTGTCCATACACTAAAAAAAAAGGAGGGAAGCCATGTATGTATATGTCGCAATTGGAGATTCGCTTGTAACAGGGGTTGGCTCAACCAACGGATTTGTCGTACCTTATCGGAACATGGCAAGCCGCCGATTAGGACAGCCGATCCAACTAATTAAACTGGCTAGAAACGGGCTAACCTGTGAACAGATCTCCAGTTTGACTTTTAGGCATTCTAAAAAAATCGAACGTGCCAATATCATAACGATTACAGCTGGAGGGAACAATTTTTTAACCGCCTTACGGCAAACGAGTAGAACAGGCTCGGTCGATCATCTCCCTAAAATTGCAGCTGGCGTTTACGCCTGTTTACATCACCTTATCCGCCAGATCACTTACGTAAAACAACATGATCGCAAACCATACATCGTCCGTGTGTTTACCCTTTACAATCCGCTATCAAAAATTCCAGTTATTCAGTCGCATCTCTTTCGTTTTAATCAGCGCTTATATACGTTGGAACGCTATCCACATGTGCGCATCGTTGACATTAGCTTTCTTTCAGACGGAGTTCATTATCTGGCAAAAGATGGGATCCATCCAAATAACCGTGGCTATGAGAGGATAGCTGAGGCTGTTTATCAGACAGGGTTCTATCCTTTGTAGAGAACCACTCTGTTTACATGAAAAAAGCCAGCTAACTAGAAAAGATAGCTGGCATTGCAGATTTAAGCCGAAAAAGCCCATCCCATGCATAGGACAGGGGTTGTCTTCAGACAACAGATTCACCGCCAGTGGACTCCCACTTGGCGGCTTTTATTTCGATCCTGCAGACTTAAATTCTTTCTTTTATTTGTACGTTTGATTTTATCTTTACATTTGAAGAAAACACTTTTCGATCAATGATTAACTCTTCTCCCACTACATTAAAGGAGTCATTTAAACGGATGTCCTCCGATGAAGCACCAATATATACTTCCATTTTTCCAGGCTCCACTATTTGTTTCAAATCATTGTTATGAAAAGCCAACTGTCTCATATCAACGGTAAATGTAATTTCTTTTGATTCATGAATATTTAGGTTAACCTTGGCGAATCCTACAAGCTGTTTAGTAGGTCGTGCAATCCTACTAAAGCAGTCTCGTATGTAGAGTTGTACAACTTCGTCCCCCTGATAAGGACCCACATTTTTTACGTTGAACGTAACTTGAAGCTGCCCGTCCGTCGCTACTTCTTTATTTAGTGACAGGTCGCTGTACTCAAAAAATGTATAACTTAATCCATGTCCCAAAGGATACAAAGGCCTATTTTTATCATGGTCAATGTACTCTGCCCACTCGTCAATCTCTATATAAAAAGGAGATCTGCTAGCGTACATTGGAATTTGTCCTTTATCCTTAACGATTGTAACTGGCAGCTTGCCACTTGGATTGGTTTTGCCTGTTAACACATTAACAATAGCTTGCGCCCCCGCCTGCGCAGGCAACCAAGCGTACAGCACTGCCTTGCTTCTTTCGTTAATAGATGGGTTTGATAAAGGCCTTCCATCCACTATAACGGAAATGACTGGTTTATCAAGTTGAAAGACCTCTTCCATCATCTCTAACTGTGGTTTTTCAACATCGATATGAATGTTATCCTTGTTCTCTCCCGCCGTTGCGTCAGGGGCTCTCATACTTTCTCTTCCGCCAAGAATCGCGATAACCACGTCAGCTTGTTGCACCGCTTTCTTAACCTTGTCAATGCCGCCTTCAATAGGCCTATTGATTTCGCAGCCTTTTTCATAAATGATGTTCTCTTGCCCACATTCCTCTTCCAGTATCTCTTTAACCGTGCTGCAATTAGGATAAAAGAGCTGGCTAAATTCATCCATGTTTTTGTAAACCTTATTGGATGTCGATCTTCTTTTCTTGAGCATTGCAATAATCATTTCCTTTTGTTCTGGAGAAGGACGCTCATCAAAAACAATTCCCTGTGATTTTAGCATACCTCGATGTTCCGTAATGACGGTGTCATACGCCATTTTAATGAAATTGTCATCTTCAGAACGATCAAAGTCACTGGTTGTTGTATCTGCTGTTCCTACTGCCGAATAGCCCCCAAAGAAATTCACACTATTATTAGCAGACGGCCCTATGACCGCTATTTTTAGACCTTTCTTTAATGGCAAAGTTGCCTCATCATTTTTGACAAGCACGATCGACTTCTCAGCAATTTCCTGTGATAGTGCTTGATATTCTTTCTTCTTAATCTCTTCGTGAAAGTCACCTGTTTTAAATGGGCGCTCAAACAACCCTAAAGTGAATTTAGTCTCTAACACCCTGCGAACAGCTCGGTCAATATATTCTATGTCCAGTTCTCCTGACTCTACTGCTTCTTCAAGGTACTGATAACAGATATGATTCGGTTGCTCTACATCCATTCCAGCTTGAAGCGCCATGACCGCCGTTTCTTTTCGGCTCTCTGCAACGCGGTAACGTGAATGAGCGTGACTAACACTGCCATAATCTGCTACAACTAAACCTGAGAATCCAAGCTTATTTCGTAAAATGTCGGTTAATAACCATTTGGACGTAGACACCGCCTGCTCATTCAAGATTCCATAGCTATTCATTATTCCCATTACGTCTGCTTCATGGATAGCAGCCTCAAAAGGAAAACAGTACGTATCAAGCAGCTTTCTTTCTCCTATTTGCTGCTCTCCCCCGTTTCTGCCTCCTTCAGCATTTCCGTATCCAACAAAATGTTTGGCCGTGGCCATCATTTCTTTGTTTCCTTGTACCCCTTTGACAAATGCTGTTCCCATTTGAGCAACGAGATAAGGATCTTCGCCGTACGTTTCGCCAATCCTTCCCCACCTCGGATCACGGCCCAAGTCAAAAAGAGGCGAATGAACCGTATTGATGCCAAAAGCGAGTAGTTGTTTCTTGACTACTTCTCCCATTTTTTTCGCTAATGCCGGCTCCCACGTGGATGCTACACTCATCGATTGAGGAAATGTGGTGGCGCCCGGTATTTGTGCGCCGGCTATGCCTTCATTATGAATAAGCACAGGGATTCCTAATCGTGTTTCATTGACAAAAAAAGATTGCAATTTTTCTAATGTTTCCATATCCTTCTTATGATCTCCTGTTTGAGAACTGTTTAAGAAGCTTAGCGTGCCCACCCCATGCTGATAATTCTCGCTCACATGGTGGATCGGATCGCCTTGCCCGTGATTGACTAGGCCAAATAGTTGGGCTACCTTTTCCTTTAGTGTCATTCTTCCTAATAGATCTTCTACTCTTTCTGCTACGCTTTTGCTTGGATCTTTGTAAAGCATGATTAAACCTCCAAGATTTAGAAATGTAATAGATTTTAAGACAATGGAACTTACTTACAAAGTCTAACTGTCCACTTCATTCTTCTTTTTAATTTCGCAACCGTTTTATTTTCAATTTCGATCATATGTAATTAATCCTTTAGAAAACGAAAATCTTTTTAATGCGTTTTCATAAAAGCTTATTAAAAGAACGATTACGCTTATAACTTATAGCGTTATGATAACACTTCATGTTTTTTCTTTATGGAAACCTCGTTCTTTTTTTAGTAATATGGAAGTAATTATTTGTTATCAGGTACAATAAGGAGTAGGTGGTCTTGAACTCACAATCTCAGATTATCAAGAGTAAATGCGAACTGATTACAAGCACCTTTGACTTGGCTACTTTTTTTGTTCCGAATGAAGCTGACATGTCTTATAAATATTTGCATAATCGAATATTAAATCCGTTATATAACAATGAAAAAAAGAGCTCATTAAATATCTTACAGTTTGACTCCAGTAAATCCTATTCTGCACCTATCATTAGAAAAACAGCTTTTTTCGAAAAATTTATTACTATTAGTGTAATGGACAACGACCAATTTCTCGGCAACCTCATTATTGGACCGTCCATTACAAATACGATTACAGATGAGAACATTAATGGACTAATAAACGATGCACGAGCTTTTTTTAAGCGAGAAGAAATCTTCAATTATTACAATTCCGTCCCTGCCTTCCCCTTAGATAAGCTCATAAGTATAAGTGTGATGATCAACTACCTATTAAATGGAGTATTGATTGCCACAGACACTGTTTTAATTAACCATAAAGAAGTGATCACACCGGCTAAAAACAACGCACAATTGCTGATAGATGATTTCAGAAACGCCAATCCCCAACCTTTTCAGGATCGTTTATTTGAGAAACAAATTCTCTCTATTGTAAAAGAAGGAAGAGTCGACGCTTTAGAAAACTCCGTTTTTGTAAAAGAGGAGGGGAATGCAAGCGCTTTCTCAAAGACGAGCTATCTTCGCTCTTTAAAGACACATATTGTGGCGTTGATTACACTTGTTGCCAGAGCTGCTATTGACGGTGGATTAAATGCTCAAATTTCTTTCCAGTTAAATGAACGTTACATACAACAATTGGATCGAATAAATAATGTTGATGAAGTCAAAAAAATGACAAAGGAAATGCTATTCACCTTTACAACCGAAGTAAAGCAAGTACAACATGAAAGATATTCAAAAACAATTAGTATGTGCATAGACTATGTTGTACGGCATTTGTACACAGAAATCGCTCATGAAGACATTGCCGAGTATGTTCATTTAAGCCCGAAGTACTTATCCGTATTATTCAAAAAAGAGGTTGGCATGTCACTAACGGATTACATCCGGCTTAAGCGAATTGAAGAAGCTAAAAAGCTGCTTCAACATAGTCAAACGCCTATCCCAGAAATATGCTCCTCTTTAAACTTCTATGATCAAAGCTACTTTACAAAAGTATTTAAGAAGCTAGTTGGTGTAACGCCAAAACAATATCGGGAAAAACACCACCTTCAAAAAGAGTAAAATAGAGTAACGTCAAGAAAAGGGTCTAAACGTCTCGAAATGAACGATTGGACCCTTTCACTCTGGATTTCTGCCTAGTATCTATTATTTTGCAATTACATTCAGATCGCCAGAATGACCGTTTCTTCGTTCCTCTAACACTTCCTGAATCTCAGTCATCCGCTCTTTATCAAGTTCGTAAAATTTCATGGCAATGAGCGATAGACCCCACGAAATAATTAATATCCCAAAGTTAAGGAACATTGCCATCCAAAATAGGCTTTCAGAATAAGGTGTGTCCACATCTGGAAAAGCGGTTTTAAACCCAATAAATGCAAGTAATAAACCTACTACGGTTTGTTGTAACGAAGAAACCGTCTTATCAATAAATATATAGAGGGAGGATACCAATCCTGGTGCATAACGATTCGTTTTATACGTATTGTAATCAACTATATCGGCTAGCATTGGCTGCACAAACGAAGAGCTCATAAAGCGAACAGCTCCACTAACAATAAACAAGAATATGAAAGCAATCGTCATGAATCCCATATTATCCATTCGAATTTGTGTCGGATCGCCTATCCATAGTAATAGGAATAATAGACTATAACCAATGATACAAGCCCATGTTGAGAGAACATACCCTTTTTTGGAACCAAATCTCATAGCGTAACGAATTCCAAAAAACAGAACCAATAGATTAGGAAGCGTAGCCATTGATTGTGTTACACCTAACATCGCATAATTTCCAATCACAATCCCAAATAGCATGACATTTACAACCGCATTACCAGAAACTTGCAAACTTAATTTATCTGTAGCCATCGTTAGGACAAATAATTGTAAGGGGCGGTTACCTTTTAACATCGGCCACAGATCTTTAACCTTAACCTGTGCTGTATTTTTTCCAACTCCAAAATTTTCAGTACGGTCCTTCGAGCGAATAGCTATTATTGCAAGCCCATAACCAACCGCCGCAACAATGAGAGTGAAAATTGTCATTTCATGGAATAATTCTACATCGCTATAAGTGTATTTTCCTGTTAAATACATTGTCAAAAATACCGTTGCAACAGCATAAAAAAGCATCGTATAAATCGTGCTAAACCCGCCGACAGCAGGGCGTTGTTGTGGGTCATTTGTTAAAATGTTATTTCCAATATTACCTGCAATTCCAGAGAACGTATACCCAATAATGAATATGACATATAAAAGGATAAAGTAAACGAGTTTGAATCCATCAGCTATTAAATGATTTGTGTAAAACAGGAGTACAGTTGATAGGCCCATTGTTAAGTAGGAAAGAGCAAATAAAATTCTCACTTTACCAAATTTACCCTTTGTTTTGTCAACAATTAAAGCAATGAGCGGATCGGTAATTCCATCAAAAATGCGTGAACCCGTAATGACGTAGGAAGCAACAACGGTTCCCAGTCCTACAATCCCTGCTGCATAGTAGGATACTAGTGTCATTAGAAACATAAAACCATTATGTCCAATACTTTGTAAAGGATATACGGCTAACTGCCAACTTTTCGCACGTCGGAACTTCTTCTCTCTTTCCGCCTTTTCCAATGCTCTTTGTTCTTTTTTCATCCTTCTCGCTTCTTTTTTATCCATATTTCCTTCTCCTTTAAAATTGATTTTAACGTAATGCGCCTCCTTTTGGTAAACGCTTTCATAAAACGCTTACAAGTAACCCCATGTCGATAGGGGCCTACAACTCCTCTCCATTCCGTTTAACACTGTGGCAATGGCCCTTCATTCATAAGAAAGTAGTACATAAATGTTCAGTTGCTATGGAGTAGCATACCAACGCTCTAACGTATTGTATGGTGTCTTCGTTCGTTTTTTGGTGTAATTAGACGATATACAAAAGAAAAAAATGATCAATGTGGCTCTACACAGACCCTACTTTTTTGTTACTTCATACTCTTCCATTTACTATTCGTTTTCTCATCCAACCGCCCCTTAGATTTACATTTTGTAACTTTATTATCCAACGGCTGCTAAGTCCGTTATAGTAATGAAGTCATTTTTTTAGTAGGTTTTGCTCAAATAACGACCAATTCACAGTAAAAAAGCCCAACCGCCCCTATATTGGAGAAGTTAGGCTTTATCGTTGCTTCAAACAATAGTTTGATACAGATTGTCTTTCCCTGTTACTCGTTTAACCAGATGGAAGAACATATCGCCCACTTCTCTCCCGCTTCATCCAATCCTGGCCATTTGCAGTACAAACGAATTTCTTTGAAGGGAAAACGGTTAACCTTGTCGTGATCCATGTTCTTCTTGTTTAGCCGGCTTTAAAAACATGGCTAAAGCCAAGGCACCAGCCGAAAAGAAGATAGCAGTAAAAAACGCGTCATTGATTCCTGCCAACATCGCTTGATCCATCACCTGCTCATTTACGTTCGATGCTTCTTTTAAATACTTGGCATGATATTCGGTGCGAATTGACATGATGGTGACTAAAAGAGCGGTGCCAGTCGCTCCAGAGACTTGCTGCATCGTATTATTCATCGCTGTACCGTGTGGATATAACGGTTTAGGCAACTGGTTAAACCCAGTAGTCGATACAGGCATCATCACCATTGAAATGCCTAACATCCTAATGGCATTGAGGAAGATAAGGTGACTATACGTTGTCTCAAACGTTAGTTGGCTAAAATAGTAGCTTGTGATTGTAATGATAGACAAGCCTATGAGAGCCAGAACCCTTCCACCAAATTTATCAAATAATCTCCCGACAATCGGAGAAGATACAGCTAAAATAATCGCTCCTGGTATCATCATTAACCCGGCATTTAAAGAGGGAATACCTCTAAGATCAATAAAATAGATAGGAATCATAATCATCGATGAGAACAATGTCATCGCTACAATCATAGAAATCGTGATCGACAATGAATACATTGGATATTTAAAAATAGCAAAGTTCAACATTGGCGTTTTTTGTTTTTGTTGTCTTAAAATAAAGAGTGTTAATGAGAGGGCGCCAACGAGAATCATTCCGTATACAGTTGGATGGCTCCACCCACTGTTGCCAGCAGAACTAAATCCGTATAAAATTCCGCCAAAACCAATACTAGAAAAGATTAATGACAAAACGTCCAGTCGCGTGTCCTTTTTTTCTTTTTTGTCCTTTATTATGAAAAAACCAGCCAATAGGATCAGGATGGCCACAGGTGCAATCATGAAGAATAGCATTCTCCAATCAAAGTACTGTACCATCCAGCCTGACAGTAATGGCCCAATCGCAGGCGCCCCCATCATGACGAAGCCGGTAACTCCCATAGCCGTTCCTCGCTTTTCGATTGGAAAGCTTACAAGCATGACATTCGTTAAAAGTGGGGACATAACTGCCGCCCCAGAGGCTTGAATCATTCTGCCAACCAATAGAACAGAAAAAAGTTGAGCTGTTCCTGCTACAAGCGTGCCCGTAATAAATAAACCAATGGCAACTAAAAACAAACGCCTGATAGAATATTTTTGAATAAAATAAGCAGTAACAGGAATAAGAATCCCATTCACCAGCATATAGCCTGTTGTCAGCCATTGTGCTGTGGCCGCATTCACATGGAAATCCTCCATGATGGCGGGAATGGCAATGCCTAGTAGTGTATTATTTAACAAAGCAATAAAAGCTCCTACCAATAACACCGCTATCATTTTATATGGTGGACGTCCTGTTATCATTGATTGACTCATGAATCCACCTCCTGTTTTTACATCTATTACCTCTACTTTTCGTAACAGCTATTGACCAAGTTTACGCATTGTTCTTTACTTACTATCTAAACCGTTTCTTTTTATCCCCCCTAAGAAAGATAAACTCTTCTTCGGATACCGTGTTTGTGTTTTTCGATCAACCGCGATTAAGCCAAATGTTTGTTCATAACCTAATTGCCACTCAAAATTATCCAAGAGGGACCAGTATGTATATCCAATAACCGGAATCCCTTCCTCTATACATTGGTAAACGCCAGTTAGCGCCCTTTCAATAAATTCGATTCTTTCGTGGTCGTCGGTCGTGGAAACCCCATTTTCTGTCACGACTATTGGCTTGTGCCAGTGTTCTGAAACAAACCGCAAAACATTGGCCAACGCTTCAGGGTAATACTCGTAACCCATTTTTGTTAATCTTGTATGCTCATCAGGTGAAACCACTCCGTTTGGACCGTGAACCTTTCTAGAGTAATTCTGAACTCCTAAAAAATCATCTTCCTGAATATAGGGCAAGTAATTCAGGAAGTCTTCATACTGTTCATTCTTTGCGTGTTCCTCTCCGCCAGGCAACGCCTGATGATCATAAAGGGAGAACGTTATACCGACCTTTATACTAGGGCGTAACTCTTTTATGACTTGTCTTGCTCTCTGGTGACACGTCATAATAATTTGTTCACCATTTTCCGATCTTGCCGTTAAAAATGTATGAATTTGCCTTGGGTCAACGGCAAAAGCTTCTCCTAAAAATCGGTAGTAATTCTCCATTTTATGTTTCATGTCAACATTTAAGCCAACCTGGACCTCTCCATCTCCTAGTTTGTTCTCTGCTTTATTACGTTTCATCATTCTTTTCATAATCTTTTTAATCTGCTTCCCCATATTTGCTTCATTAATCGTACATATATAGGGAATAAGATCACCCAATTCAGAAATTATGAAACGACAATAGTTCTCGAAGTGATGAATGGTCTGTTCACTTTCCCAGCCGCCTTCAGAAATGAGCCATTTAGGGGAGGAAAAGTGATGCAAAGTCACAATCGGCGTTATTTGTTGTTGATGGCAGAAGCGAAGGACTTCTTTATAATGCTCGACTTCTTTTTCATCAAAAAGACCTTTTTCCGGTTCAATTCGCGCCCATTCTATAGAAAACCTGTAAGCATTGCCTCCTGCTTCTGCTAACAACAAAATGTCCTCTTTAAATTTTCGATAATGATTAACGGCGTCTAATGAAGGCTCTTTATAAAGGGAATCGGGAGCATGCTCCATGACCCAAAAATCACTGTTTATATTATTGCCTTCAACTTGGTGTGCAGCTGTGGCAGCACCGATCATAAAATCGCTTGGGAATGTCTTCATTATGAACCCTCTCTTGTAAAACGACCTCTAACATGTAGTTAGAGGTAGCCTTTATGTTATTGTCGAATTACTGTAATTGCTTAAACTCGTTTTCAATCTTTTTGAGGATGCCCTTTGGAAGCATCGTTTCCGGCGCATATGCAATCAATTGGTTAAAACTCAGGTCTTTGGCTCGCTTAAGCATTGGGTTATTTATCAATTCAGGCAAATGCCTTTGAAACACTTCTCTTGTTGGAGGGGCCTCTAATAATTCCTCAATAGTCATGTCAAAACTATAGAACAACTGCTGCTTTTCCGGATTAAATTCTTTATAATCTGTTTCCCCTTTCCTGCAAGTAACCGTTACATAAGCCTCTGTTAGCCCTTCTCCTGAAGCTGTAACTGTAAAGGAACCATCCACACCTGTACTCCTTACAATGGCAAGTGCCCTACCTTTGTACAGCTTTCTTTCATTGCCTGTAAATAACTCTGTCGATAAAGGATCAGCAGAACCTAAGGCGATTAGCTCTCCTTCCCCTTCCACATGAATTTTTACGTTATTGTCTGCATAGGGAACGACTCTCCCAGCTTTATCTATTGCTTAAATTGATAGATACGCCAAATCACCATAATTGGACTTCATTTGTGTTCGATCCGTTTCTAGCCGAAGACTAGTTGGAGTGTTTGTTGTTTCTAATCGATCTCTCCCAGCTTCTTTACCTTTTATGTACGCAACCACTTCTAACGTACCTGGCTCATAAACAATCTCAAAAGAAGTTTTGTATTCTTTCCTCCAACCGGACTGTTTTTTCCCATAGGATCGCCCATTCACAAGTAACTCCACTTCTTCTGCACCTGAATAGACATCCACTCTTGTCTTTTGATTCTCACATCCTAAAAAGGTATAGCTTCGTTCCACAGGCTCCCAGCCCCAAGGTTTAAAATGAATCTTTTCACCATATCGTTTTGGTGGCAGCACAGTGATATATGGTTGCTTCCTTACTTCCCACACAATATCTCGATAGTAAGATTGAGGGCGTTTCTCCCCACATACATCAATATCTCCCGCATGGGCGTAAAACCATGGAAACTCTCCTCCAGCTGCCATACTAGGACTCCCAACATTCACTCTCCCAAGCCCAGCTTCTCCTAAATAGTCTATGGCCGTCCATACAAAATCTCCAATAACGTTCGAATTGTTAATTGTTTCTTCCCAATTTTCGAATAAGTTTTGCGGATAAGTTTCTGATCCATATATAACCCGATTTGGAAATCTTCCAGCGTCATATTTATACCGTTTCACTTTATAGTTATAACCTGCAGTATCTAATGGTTCGAAGTACTTTTCCGTGACTTCACCCCATACATCGTTGTCAGGATCGACGTTGTTTCCTAGCATATTCAAGATGACATTGCCATCCACTACGGTTGTCATACTTGCATACTCTGACATCAGTGAGCAAGCTGAAGCTGTAACCGCTCTGCTTGAGTCTAATTCTTTTATTTTGTCAGCCAAGCGTTTACTCCAAACATAACCATCAGAAGAGCCGTTCCTCTCTTCAACTTCATTTCCAATTGACCACATAATGATAGAAGGATGATTAAAATCACGCTTCACAAATGTCTCTAAATCTTCTTCCCAATACTTTTCAAAAAACAGATGATAATCAAAACTTTTTCTGCCTGCAACCCATGCATCAAATGCTTCATTAATAACCAGCATTCCTAATCGATCGCAGGCATCTAATAAAGCCGGTGCATGAGGGTTATGTGCCAACCTTATTGCATTAAAACCAGACGCCTTTAATAGCTCTACTTTCCGTTCTTCAGACCGGTCGTAGCTGGCACTGTCTAAAGGCCCGTGATCATGGTGAATACAACCACCTTTCAGCTTCAATTTTGCCCCATTTAATTTAAAGCCTTCCTGAGCATCAAAAGAGAGCTCACGAATGCCAGTAAAAGTTGAATGACTCTCATCCTCCATTCCATTACGGATAATGCGAATCTTAATATAATATAAGTAGGGATTGTCAAGTTCCCAAGGTTGGAAGGGGGATAAAGCGAGATTACTCGTTACTTGTTGCTCCGCCGTTTTTTCCAAGGTAATCTCTTGCTCATCCTTCCATACTACTTCTTGATCCGAAGACAAAACTTCAATCTTATAAATCACCTTTTCACGGGACTCCAACTTATTTGTGATAACCGTCTGTACTTGGAGCTTGGCTACACTGTCTTTTATCGACTTTGTGACCGCTTGACAGTTCCATGGTTTAATATGAATTTGCTCACCAACATGAAGCCAAACATGCCGGTATATTCCAGTGCCTGCATACCATCTAGAGCTAGGCTTCTGGCTATTCTCCACATGGACAAGAAGGATATTTTTTTCTCCTATCGTAATGTGCTCTGTTATATCTACTAAAAAACTCGTATACCCATTCACGTGCTTAGCGACTACATCATTATTCACATAAACGGTGGAAATTCCCATAACTCCTTCAAATTCCAGAACAAGCGTTTTATTCTCCCATTCTTTGTCTATAATTAGTTCTTTCTTATAATACAGACTTGCCCCTTCTGTAAAACCTTCTTCATAACCAGAAGGATGGTCCTGCTTTCGTTTCTTTTCAACTGCAATGTCATGGGGTAAATGTATAGCCTTCCAGTCACGGCTCATTTGAATTAATATTGAATTTCCTAATGTACTCTCTAAATAATGCCAATCTTTATTGAGTAACCATTTTTCCATACTAGCCCCCCTTTTTAATCAGCATTCATCACCATTCCTTTTATTAGAGACTTGCATCGGTCAAATACACTTGCCCATATATAAAAATAAAGAGACCCCTATTTTACACAAGTTAGCAAACTGTTCTCTAAGTCTTCCCTTTTTAAGATAACGCTTTCAAAATAATCATACACCTACCTGAACAGGTAAGTATGGTAATTTGTTTTTAATTTCTGTACTATACTCCTTTCTTCGGATAAATTTTACAAGGGAGAGTCACTAAATTACTGAACCCTATTTTACAACTGGCGTTACAGACCAGATAAATGAACAAGTGAACTGCATTTTATTTTCGTTTCCCGCTAAATTACAAGGTAATATACCCTCGTTTAATCGCAACAGAAACCGCCTCAGATCTGGAATCAACATTTAATTTATTGTAGATGTTCGTTAAATGCGCTTTTACTGTTCGTTCAGCAATTCCCATATCAAATGCAATTTCTTTATTACGATAACCTTTTGATACAGCTCTTATGATAAATAATTCTTTATCGGTTAATATGCACTGCTTATCGTTAGCATTTGTACATTCTGGCTCGCTTTTTTGTTTCCCATTTAAAATTTTCATCATAATTTCTGGTTTTATTAATGTATCTCCTCTTAGTGCAGACTCGATGGTACGGAATAAATCATCCCTACCTGTATCTTTCAGTAAATAGCCTTTTGCCCCTGATTGGATACCTTTGATCATTAATTCATCTTCGTTGTAAGTGGTAAGAATAATGACGGGGATATCGATTTGGTTTTGATTCAGATATTGAATCGTTTCTAGCCCGCTCATAACAGGCATATTTAAATCGAGGAGAATAACATCTACTTTATGATTCTCAAGAAACTCAATTGCTTCTTGGCCATTCCCTGCCTCACCAATTACTTTATAAGATTCATTTGTTTCTAAAATGAGCTTAAGCCCTTCCCTTACAACCAAATGGTCATCCACAATCAAGATATTCCTTTTCACGTCGACTCACCTTCCTAACCAAATATATGTAATACAATGGTACCATTTCATTGCCCTTGATCCATAGCTTTACCCGTTATGAACGTGTAGTTCGAATGACCTCCACTCTGCCCTTATCATTACTCTTCCTACTAAAGAATACAAGCCCGCCATAGAACAGCAGAAAAAAAAGATGACTACTGAATAGACAGTAAATCACCTTTTATAGTAGGACGATGGGTCGTCTGTCCTCCATTAAGAATATACGTTCATTGGCAAAAACAGTAACGATTGACCTGGCGCGGAGTCAGTTAGATTTTGTTCAAGATCAAATGATTCAACTGGCTCAATTCGCGTAAACGTTTGCAGAAATGCAGTTAAGGCAATGTTTAATTCTAATCTTGCAAGGGGTGCTCCTAGACAAAAATGTGGTCCGTTGCCAAATGTGAGATGTTTTTTATTGTTTGGTCGGTGTATATTAAATTCAAACGGGTTTTTAAACATGTCTTCATCCATATTCGCTGCACTCATCCACGCAATTACGACATCCCCTTTTTTCAACTCAACCCCTAAAAGATTGTTGTCCTTTTTTACAAAACGCTCTCTTTTCGATACATGAAATCGATAACGAAGCATTTCTTCCACAGCCTTAGGAACAAGATCCAAATCGTTTCGTAATTGTTCGTATAAGGCTGTTTCTTCATACAATAAGGAATAAAACATACTTGAAATCATATGGCCTGTTGTTTCAATTCCAGCTCCTAGCAAAAGCATCGTCGTTCGGACGATTTCATCATCTGAAAATGTTTCACCATCCACTTCCACTTTTATTAAATCGGAAATAATGTCATTCGATGGATTGTCGTGCTTTTGAACGACAAGAGGATAAAGGTATTGGAAATATTCTTTTGCAGCTGTCCGCTTTTTTTCATCTATTTCCTTTTCTTCTCCTTTTGTATAAGGCTGAAATAGGACATCCACCCACTTTTTATACATAAGGCAATCCTTTGAGGGGACTCCGATTAAATCAGCCATTACCATTGTCGGAAAGAGGGCAGAAAATTCTTGAACAATATCGACTGTAGGTTTTCCCTTCATATTCTTTACAAGTTTATTGGCAATTTGCCGAATTCGCGGTTCCCAGTTTTTCAAAGTACGAGGGGTAAATGCCGCCGATAATAGAGAACGGGCTTTTTGATGTTTAGGTGGATCAATGCCCGCAATATTTATTTTTTCGGGAATCTCGCCTTCTTTGTTATTTGCCCCTACAGCTATTGTTGATCGCTCTCCTTCACTCGAGAAATATTCATGTTTGCTTAAAACCTGTTTGACATCTTTATACGTAAACACATTCCATGTATCTGTTCCTGAATGGTAATAAAGAGGGTCGTTGATTAGCATGTTTTTGTACCAGGTGATAGGAAAAAACGCTTCGGCTCTAGATTGAAAGTTTGTTATTTCTTGTAAATCTATGATTTCCTTCTTCATCCTCTCTCCCTCCTTGAATGTTTCCTCTTCCTTATTCGTATGTCATTTATCACGTTTAAAAGGCTGGTCTGATACGCGGACGGAATCAGTTGGGCACTCTTCGAGAGCATCATCCATCTCATCCCACCATTCCTCCGGTACTTTACATGTACCTTGATTATTATCTAGTTTGACAAATGCAAAGCCTTCATCATTCAAATCATAGATATTAGGCGCAGCTGCTTCACAAGCACCGCAAGCAATACATGTATCTTGATTTATCAACGTATACTTTGCCGCCATATGAACCTCCAACTATTTTGTTGTTTTTTAAACCCAATGATTATTCACAGATATTTAGCTGAGAAAGCCCTTGCTATTGGGCGTGAAATGAATTTAAGCAAGAACCAATCAGGAATGAACGATAAACTTAATGAGAGCTCCAACCGCCATCTACAATTAACTCTTCACCTGTGATAAATTTCGACTCGTCAGAAGCTAAATATAAGTAAGCATAGGCAATATCGTTTCCTTCCCCTGCATGTGGAGGCAATGGAATCTTATTCGTAAATGCTTGACCAAGTTGTTCTTGAGAAGTGACACCATGTTTTTTAGCTGCACCTGTAAAAATCGCTCCTGGATAGACAGAATTGACACGAATATGGTCTTTAGCGAAATTGAATGCTGCATGCTTTGTCAAAGAGCGAACGCCCCCTTTAGCTGCACTGTATGCGGCAGCGCCATTGTCGCAGCCCCCCACTATTGCTGATAAAGAAACGCAGTTCACAATTGAACCTTTATTATTTTTCTGCATATAAGGGATGGCCGTTTTCATGCCTAACCATACAGACGTCAGATTTAGTGATATGGCTTTATTCCAGCCATCCAGATCCTCTTCTAGCAACCCTTTATGAAATGAGACACCGGCATTGTTAATTAATATATCGATTTTTCCAAAAGACTGATGTGCCTGTTCACATACTTGCTTCCACTGCTCCTCTGAAGTTACATCTAACTCTAGGGCGAGCATGTCTTCCTGTTGATTGGAAAATTCCTCTTTTAATGTTGCAGCTGCAATGTCCGTAGCAACAACTTTTGCTCCCTCTTTTGCAAATAACGTTGCCGCAGCCAAGCCCATGCCGCTAGCTGCACCTGTAATAACCGCTACTTTGTTGTCTAACCGTCCCATGTAAATCCCCCTTTATGTTTAAAGTATTAGAGGCATTCAGGTTTCTTCACCTGATTGCCCTCTTATACTCAACTAGCAAGCAAAATTGATTCGACATTCGTCCAACAATAAAAAATGCTTAAAAAGAAACAGGAAGGGAAGATAGGCTTTGAGCAGCTAGCTTAAATTTCCAGCTTACATTTTCCCTTGGAATGCTAAGTCGCAGGTTTGGCATGCGCTTTAGTAGCGTCGTAAACGCAATATCTCCTTCCACACGTGCAAGTGGTGCACCTAAACACATATGAATCCCTTGCCCAAATGCGAGATGACGTTTGATTTTCCGCGTGATATCCAATTCCTCTGAGTGTGAAAAATAATTTTCGTCGCGATTCGCTGATTTCAATATCGGAAAAATCATATCGCCTTTCTTGATCAGTTGCCCACCAAGCTCAAGATCCTTTAAAGCATAACGTGGGCCAGCGGTTGTAGAGGGACCATTAAAACGCAACAATTCTTCAACTGCAGATGGGATTAAACGAAGGTCCGCTTTCAGCATTTCCAGTTGTTCTGGGTGATCGAGCAACATTAACGTACCGATAGATATCAATGTTGAAGTCGTTTCATGCCCTGCAAAAATTAATAACTGAATCATTGAAATGAGTTCTGTCTCGTCCAGCCGATCCCCTTGCTTTTCAATGGAAATCAATTGGCTGATTAAATCATCAGAAGGCTGCTCGCGTTTATGTGCGATAAGCTGCTTAATGTAGTCACTGAAATCTTTCAGGCTTTCTGCCGTCTTTGGGTCAGCCGTTCCCACTCCAAGACCATCTGCGACCCCATCAGACCACTCGTGTATTTTTCCGTGGTCTGTTTTTGGTACACCAATCATGTCAGATATCACATTGATTGGTAAGGGATTGGCGTAATCTTTAACAAGATCCATTTCTCCTTGGTCTTGAACCTGGTCAAGCAATTCATTCGCTAATTTTCGGACCCGTGGGCGTAAGCTTTCCATGTATCTCGGAGTGAACGCTTTGGCAACTAATGTCCGCAGCCGCCTATGATCAGGCTCGTCAATGGCGTTCAAGGAATTCGATAGAAACAGATCAGAGCCAGACGTCTTTGTGTTACCTGTTAAAGAGTCTTTAATGTTACTGTCCTTATCAATCGACTTAGGGTCCACGCAAAAATGCTCTTGATCTTTTAGTACCTTCAACGCCTCTTCAAAATGGGTAACAGCCCATGCTTGATTTTCAGATTGCCCCATTGGAAATGGCAGTTGTACAACTGATCCTACTTCTCTCGTTTGCGCAAATACCGAAAACGGGTTCTCTTCGCTCTTTCCACTTAACACTTTTAATAATGCCTGTTCTGGTGCTCTTTGACCTGAATGTTCCATATACAAATCTCCCCTTTTGAAATGTAGTGGATATTTAGATCGATGTACGTTGTCCAATAAACGTCCCTTTTTCTTCGATGTTCGCTCCATCCCCACTTATTTCTTTTTTACAAACATTTTTTCTTACACCACTGATTTATTTTTCTTATCCATTAAGCTAGTGCTGTGCAGCGGCTGGACTTTTGCCGACGGTTCAATGTAAACCTTTGCGTTGCTTACCGCTGTCGCTGCTTCTCCAAACCCTGTCGCAATCAGCTTTATTTTCCCCTCATATGTACAAATATCGCCTGCAGCATAAATTCCTTGCCTATTCGTTTCCTGTCTCGAATTTACAACGAGCGAGTTTTTCTCGATAGCAAGGCCCCAATCTTTAATCGGTCCTAGCGACGAAACAAACCCATAACTAACGATCACGTCATCCGCCTCAACCTCGATTTCGCTATCTCCTTTCGCTTCCTTAAGAATGACTTTCTCTAAACCATCCTGACCTTCTAAACAAACAGGTACATAAGGTGTCAAAACGTCTACTCTAGATGTTTCAAGGAGAGCGACACTATGCTCATGGGCGCGGAAGGTATCTCTTCGGTGCACTAAAGTGACCTTTTCAGCAATTGATTCTAACATTAGGGACCAATCAACCGCAGAATCTCCCCCACCAAAAACAACTACTTTTTTATTCGTAAATTTGCTTAAATCATTGATAAAATAATGGACATTTGTGCTTTCTAGACTTTCCGGTACCTCAATAGGAAGTTTTCGTGGCTGAAACGCCCCGTTTCCTGCTGTTATAATGATTGATTTTGAAAGGTGTTTTCCTGTTTCGGTGTAAATGGTAAAAACATCATTCTCCTGTTCGATACGCTGAACCGATTGTCCAAGACACAACGCTGTTTCTTCTTTAAACAGGTTCATTTGTTCTTGTAAATTGTCAACCAATTCTTGAGCCTGTACTTTTGGAAATCCCGCAATATCATAAATGTATTTTTCAGGATACAACGCTGACAGTTGTCCACCAAGCTGTGGCAGGCTCTCAATGATCTTGACTGATGCTTGCCTCATCCCCGCATAAAAAGCGGCAAACATCCCAACTGGCCCGCCTCCAATTATAGTCATATCAAACACTTCATCATTCAGCATATTAACCACCCCTATTATCACGAAAATTGGATAAACACCTTGATATTTCTAAAGAAAGACTTTTCTATAACGAAAAATATACAACAATGAACCAATAAAAAAATCGTACAGTTGGGTAAGGACCAACTGCACGATTGGGTATGAATGCTTTGTGTACAGAATGACGTTCTGAAACACTTCTTTTGTTGAAATATCCATCTTTTTTACCAATTTCTTTCAATATATCACCTTTCTCCTCCCTGAGATCTAGTTACATTTTCTCCCTGTCTACAAATTGGCTAGTTTGTTTGCACCACTCAAAGGGCATCAACCTTATGGACGTTTGGGCAAAAATCAAACTTGAGCAATTTTTCATTTATTTGCCTGTACAAGTTAGAGGAATGCTCATACAGATTCTTGTGCCATTTCCTTTTTCACTTTTAATATCCACTTCCCCATTTAATATGCGAACACGTTCAGCCACGCCAATCAGCCCATAATGGCCAACTTGCTTCCCTATTTTGTTTGTATTAAAACCAATGCCGTCGTCTTGGATTGAAACAACAAGCCTCTCTTTTTCAGACCAAATCGAAATACTTACGCTAGAAGCCTGTGCATGCTTAGCTATATTCATTAGACACTCGCCAATCATATAGATGCAATGTTGTTTAATCAAACTTGTTAAAGGAGGCAACGTCTCAAAAGATCGATTGACCTCAATCGATGTTGCGTCTGTAAATTTTATAATTTCCTTTTCCACCTCATGAACAAAATCGACTTCATCTATGGAATCAGCTCTTAAATCATCAATCGCTTCCCTGGCCTCCTTTAGTGCCGTTCGCGCTTGATACATCGATTCTTGGACAATTTCTTTTGCACGCTCATTATTTTTGTTCTGAAGATGGATATCAACTGCTTCTAATTTCATGATAAGCCCAGCAAGCCCTTGAGCTAATGTATCATGCAAATCTCTGGCAATTCGTTTTCGCTCACTTGCGATCGTAAGCTCTTTAATTTTTTGATTGGCTAACTGCAACTCATATAAATAATATTGCATCCGTCTCCACGCGTTCGCTTGCCTTACGTATAGAATTGAATAAAACACAGCGATAGCGATAATAAAAAATAAAATAGGAATAAAAAAGGGCAGTTCTTGAATGCCATAATTAATACTAATTGCGTAAGAATAAGGCAAGTATAACAGCACTACAATAAAAATCACTTTGAGAGAATGGTTGAATATATGAATGCTTTGAGCAATTAATATTGGTAATAGACCGAGTAACACGGCTGGTGACCCATGTGGCATAATGAATGCTGACACAAATATGATGCTACACTGTAGGAAAAAATAGAGCCACGTATAGCGATGTTTAAACAACCCAGAAAAAATATGCAACGTTAAATATAGGAGCATGAAAACTGTAAAAAAAATAGCTTGTGCGTATATCATCTCTTCTAAAAACTGCAATACAATCGTCGCTACCCATACTAAAACAACCCAAAACAAGATGCGAAACCGATAGATTGGAAGGTTGTCAAAAATATGGTGGTCCTCTATATGTACATTTTCTTTTACCATGTTCCCCTCCATTTTCACTTGACCAGGCCTTCAATCAGAGTTCCTGCGAAATTATTCCCATTATACATGATTTTTTTTGTATAAATCCAAAGATGAGGACTTAAATTTGCGGCTGGTTATCAACGTGGCGGCTACGTTATTGTTAAAAAAGGGGAAATAGATCTAGGAAGGAAGGAGCCATTCATCGCAGGAATTGATGAATCAGCTCCTAATAGAAATGGAGTTAAACCCATTATGTTTCACACTCGTTTGTTCTTCATGCCTTCTTCTAGTGAAAGCCTAGTTCGTCGCCGCCTTCCCACCACTTGCCGGTTTTGCTTTTCTTCTGTTCTTTTTTCATCGATTTGATCAGTTTGTTCATATCTACTTTGCCAGCAGTATGCTGTTCCATTGCCGCCGCTATAAACAATTCTTTGAGCTGTGCAAAAGAAAACCCTTCAGTTTCACGAACAATTTTGTCTAAATCTACTTCTCGGACGACAGATTGGAAATCAAGAATCTCTACATAATGATGACGTAACTCTTTATTAGGAAGAGGAATTTCATAGCCGCGGTCAAATCGGCCAGCACGGTTGATCAAACCTGGATCAATTTCCTCAGGGTAGTTGGTTGTGCCAATTAAGAAAATCCCCTCTTTTGAAGTAGCGCCATCAAGAGTATTTAAGAAATAAGAACGAGCCTCTTCAGGCATAGAGTCAATGTCTTCAATCACTAATATCATCGGCGCAAGACGTGTCGCTGACTCAAACACTTGGCTGATCGATTCACTTGAAGTAAATTCGGTAATTTGCCAATAGGCGACAGGGGCATCAACGGTGCCAGCAATTGATTTAACGAGCGTTGTTTTGCCATTGCCAGGAGGGCCATAGAGCAAGATCCCCCGTTTATAAGGAATGTTAAACTTGGTAAAAAAAGACCGGTCTTCTGCGAAGAAATGATCCAACATCTGGTAAATCTCTTCCTTTACATCAGCCCGCAGCACAACCTCTTCCCGGGAAATAGCGCGCGTTACAGGTTGCTGTTCTTGAATAAACCCGTCCATCCCTTCTTTAAACACAAGCACTTCGTTACGACTTTTATGCCACAGCCGGTTCCGTAACGTTTGCAGGAAGTTCTCCATTTCTAAAGGGCTTGTCGCCAACACACACTGCATGTACATAATGCTTGTATCGTCAAAAACAGGAATACGGGCGAAAGCAATGCCCGCATTTGCATAGGCATAGACATTATTCTGGAGTGCCCGGTGCACCCGATAAACGGGTTCACGGGCTTCTTCATCATATTCGAACGTCTGTGTCTCCAGCTTATCGAAAATTTTGGCTACATGCTCCACTTCTGGATTTTCATTTTTGACGTCTTCTTCAAAAATCGTCCATAACTCAAAATGGGCATCATCCGTTTGATAAGGTTCATAAGTTTTGCCATAGGCGGCAAACAAAGCGTCTTGAATGCCTCCAATCAGCCTTGCATACCCGGGATAGCCTCTCACGTCGTTTTTCTGATCTGCACTTTGCTCATAAATGCACTTCATCTGCGTTTCTCCTTCTCCTTTTCTCTAAAAGAAGTTCCTGAAAAAGTAGCCTTCTTCCATATAAATATAGCGTAACATTTGACCTAGGAGTATCTGTGCTTATTCATCAGCGATTTCCATCAATCCATGTTTTTAAATGTTCGAGATCGTGGGTAAGGTGTTTCACAATTAGTTCGATTGCTTTTTCTCGCTGGCGCTCTCGCAACGCTTCATAGATGCGACGATGTTCAGCCTCAATAACACTGGCACGGTTTTCTCCTTTCATATTAATGACTCGGCAATAGTAAATGAGCACATCTAAACTTTCCAACTGTTTTTTCAAATATGGGTTATAGCTGTATTTTGCCAACAACTGGTGAAACGTTTGGTTGCAGTCGATAATCGCTTCTTGTGGCTTATTTTCAGCAATCGCTTTTTCAGCTAGGGCAAGCTCTTCGCCAATATGGTCCAAATCAGCATCGCTGGCGTGTTCAATGCACATCTCCACGGCAAGGGACTCAAGGGCAATCCGTATTTTGTAAAGCTGTTCCGCATCCGTAGCAGTCAATTGGCACACGACAGAGCCTGTTTTTTCGTCAGGTTGTAACAAACCGTCTTTTTCGAGAAGCCGCATTGCTTCCCTAATCGGAGAGCGGCTTACACCTAGACGCTTCGCCAACTGCGTTTCGTTGATTTTTTCTCCAGGTGCCAATTCGCCACGGTAAATCATGTTTTTAAGATGGTTGTAGAATTGCAGAAAATAGGGAATCGGTTTTTCCAACTTCGTATTCGTCATGCTATCCCTCCGGCTGTCTTTCCTTAACAGTAACGAAACTTTTTTAGAAAATCAATTTAGGAAAAACCATTACTGCCCTTGCCACATCGCCACTGCTGCTATATGATAAACATATCGGTCGACCGTCGACGGGTTTTATGTAAGCGCTATTTTTTATAGGAGAGTGATACGATGCAAACTTTTTCGATTGCCAGCATTCCTGGAGATGGCATTGGCAAGGAAGTAGTCCCACTGGCACAAGACGTCTTGCAAACTGTTTCCGACATCCATGGCGGTTTCCGCTTGTCCTTTACATCTTTTCCTTGGGGCTGCGACTACTACTTAGAGCATGGCAAAATGATGGCAGACGATGGTCTTGAACAGTTAAAATCCTATGATGCCCTCTTTCTTGGCGCTGTCGGCAATGCCAATCTCGTTCCCGACCATATTTCCTTATGGGGCCTATTAATTAAAATTAGGCGCGAATTCCAGCAAGAAATCAACGTCCGCCCTGCTAAAGTCATGGAAGGCATTCAGTCACCTCTGCACCATCCAGCTGATTTTGATTTGGTCGTTGTCCGTGAAAATAGTGAAGGAGAATATAGCTCCATTGGGGGGCGAATTTATCAAGAAGAGAATGAGCTAGCCATTCAAAATGCCGTTTTCTCGAAAAGAGCTGTTTCCCAAGCAGTTCGGTATGCTTTCCAACTCGCCAAAAAACGCAAAGGACACGTCACAAGTGCAACAAAGTCAAATGGCATCGTACATACCATGCCGTTTTGGGATGAAGTCTTTCATGAAGTAGCCAAAGATTATCCTGATGTCCGAACCGATTCCCAGCATATTGATGCATTAGCGGCTTTCTTTGTCACAGATCCTTCTCGCTTTGATGTCATTGTTGCTTCTAATTTATTCGGCGACATTCTAACGGATATCGGTGCAGCAATAATGGGCAGCATCGGCATTGCTCCAGCAGCAAACGTCAACATGAATGGCAAATATCCTTCGATGTTTGAACCTGTTCACGGGTCCGCTCCTGACATTGTTGGCAAGGGGATCGCTAATCCAATTGGCCAGATTTGGACTGCTAAACTAATGCTTGATCATTTAGGCTATGAGGAAGCGGGAACGCTTCTATTAGACGTCATCGAAGGAGTTATCAAAAATGGTTTTATCACCCCTGATGTCGGCGGCACATACAGTTCTAAAGCAGTGACGAACGAGATCATCGCCAGGCTCAAAAAAATAGGATGATCAACGATTCATTTGCTCTCCGATAGTGGCAAAAAACGCGCTTCCCGCCTTTTCGAGACAGGAAGCGCGCAATCGATACACCTCAAGAGCATTTGTCATACAGCCAGTCGCGCTTCTTATAAAGCGTTCCATTCGACAATAACAGCGCGTTCTCTGCTCACTTCTTTAAGGCTACTGGCCGCTTTTGATAAGATTGAATAGGAAGACTAGGTTTTAGGGGAAGCGGACAAAGTTGATAGCGCTAACTGCGATGCTTACTTGGATGCTTGGGCCGTACCCATTCGACGTGATAATAACAACAATATTCGCTGTTACACTTAAGAGAATGCCTTCTAAAAGGTTGTTATCTGTTGCGATTTCAACCGTTTGGCCAATTCGGGTCGCCAACTCATCTGTAAATAAATTTTCAAACACGTTTATCCCCCCTTTACTGTCCGCTTACCGCTTCAATTTCTGCAATACGCACAAGCACTTGCGACCCGGTGTCTTCGATTATCACGATGTAATCAGTCTGGACAGTAAGCAATGTCCCTGTTATCACACCAAATGGCGTCGTTACTGTTACAGGCTGACCAACTAAGCCAAGCAATACATCCCTAATGGTTCCTGTCCCATTAGGAGGAGTTGGTCCGTTAGTCTGTTTCGCCAACCTGATTTCCAATAACAAATTTAACAACTGGAGAGTGAGAGATAATTCTCCGTTTGCCATAATGATTTACACTCCTTTCTTGTCTACAATCAATAAATGCGAAATTTGTCATCTTGTATAGATAAGTTCCTACTTTTTAAACCTATTTCGCTAAAATTCCACTGAAACCTAAGTTCCCTTCAAATGGCTTACTTGAATACCATGGTTCATAAGACTGCCGTCTGTCATTTGCTCTATTAGAAAAAAATAGTCGGCAAAATCAGGAGGAATGAACGATGAGCGACATCTCGGTATTTTGTTTAAACTATAGGAGTGGCGCTTTATTGCAACAAGCGCTGTCTTCAATCAGCACTCTTAAACCCCGAATCAAAACGCTTTACCTTATTAATTCGTCAACAGCTGTTGATCAGCAAACATTTCCCTACGAAACAAAAACCATTGCTGTATCCAATCGAGAGATCGCTGGCACTTTAAACAATCTCCTCCCAACATGCGACAGTACGTATACCCTTTTCTTGCATAACGGCGACACCCTGCTTCCAAACGCACTGCCTAACCGTTTCACACTTCCTCCCGATAAAACGGTGATGACATTTAAACAGGCAATTGGGAGCCAGTATGTGGAACAGCCTTTCTTCGTACGGACAGCTCTCTTTCAGGAAAAGCAGTTCGCTGATATCGTTCACTTGCCTTTTCCAGAAGCATTATTTCCCGCTTGGCTGCAAAACGTAGAAACACGTCAAATTGTTCACACAGAGGATCCTTGTATTAAACGGCCAAGAGCCAACACATCAAAAAGCGAACGCGAGAAGTATGCGCTCATGATGAAATACAGCCGCACAAAAGCGGAGATCGCTTCGCCGAGCCTTGCCATCATCATGTCCGCCTTTAATATGACTGATTATCTTGAAACAGCCATTGCTTCTTGTTTTTTACAACAAACACAGCCTGACCAATTGCTCATGATCGACGATGGCTCAAAAGACGATAGCTACGAAAAGATGCGCAAATGGGAAAAACAACGGGGCGTAAAGGCGTTCAAACAAAAAAATCGCGGTAAAGCCCGCGCTTTAAATGCATTGCTCCCTCACGTCGAAACCGATTTTGTGATGGAATTAGATGCAGACGATTGGCTTGACCCCGATGCACTGTTCACGATTAAGAAAAAACTGCAACGTCTCCCGAAACATGCTGCCGTTTTATACGGCAATTTTAGAAGGTGGAAACAACAGCCAACAGGCACTCTCCTTTATAAAACGGTAGCGAAAGGAAAACCTGTCCGCACGGCAAGTGAACTCTTGTCCTATCCATTTCCACTAGGTCCCCGCATTTATCGCACAGCGATGTTAAAACAAATCAACGGGTTTCCTGTCACGCCTTTTGAGAACGGACGTTTGTATGAAGACGTGAGTGTTTTAGTGAAATTAATCAAGCAACCCGATTCGGTTTTTTGCTATGAAGATTTTACTGTTTATAACATCCGCGAACATCCTACAAGCATTACCCGACTCAATCGCCATAAATGGAATGCGTTTTTGCCTCACGCAGATGGTGATTGATAGACAGATATTGGTTTATCTAGGTTGATACCAATCCATCTTGAAAACAAATAAAGGATTATTCATAGTAGTCCTGTGACTAAAATGAATAATCCTTTGTATCATGAATGATTTTTAATCGGTTGATCAACCAAACCATTATACCTTTAAACTCATAATGAGCTGTTCGCCAATTGGACCGATTTTCCTCTTTCCTGTATCTTGAAATCCCGTTTTTACATACAGTTGTTGGGCAGCTATGTTTTTATGGTTGACAGCCAAAACAATTTCATTGCATTTAGGGAATTCCATAGTGACGAACTCCTTTAGTAACAACATAGCCTGCTTTGCATAACCTTTTCCTTGTTTCGCTTCGTTAATGGATAATGCAGTGAGCAACATAGCCTGTGGATTGTCGGAATACTCTTTTACTCTATCCGTCGAGTGCATTAAAAAGAAGCCCACTGGTTCTGTCTTGTGAAGGATAACGATTCGATACTGACCTTCTGCCACTTCCTTGTAATCGTTTGGCAACGATGTAAATTGAGCTTGCTCTTTAGGCAGTTCAAACGTACTCAATGTATCTATGTACTGGTATGAAAAATGCTTTAATTCTATATGATTGGTTCTCTCCATCGTCACTCCTCCTCGACCTCATTATACAACAAGAACAAATGTTTTGTATCGCCCAACTGCTTTTGCTAACATTTCGTCCCCCCGCATTACAGACTACTTCTATTCCGATTTACAAAAACCATTTATCGATTACCGTACCGGCCACACATCGACTTGCCTAATTCGTTCTCCGATGGAGCCAAAAGCCGTTTCCGTTTTTTTGAAACGAAATAGAATGAAGAAGCCGCAAAAAGAATGGTAAGAAAGGAGCTAAAAACCAATTGCGTCCATATGAAAAACCGCAACTTTATGACCCACTTCACACGAAAGTTGGCGTTATTGGTTTAGGATATGTGGGCCTTCCGCTTGCGTTGTTATTTACTAAAAAAGGCTACCATGTTACAGGAATCGACATTGACGCAGACAAAGTTGCCTCGTTGCAACAAGCGTCAAGCTATATTCCCGATATTGAAAATCGGGAACTTGCTCAAGTGTTGGCTACAAACAAGTTAACGTTTGCTGCTGATTACCGCGGAATCGAAGACTTGGATATTATTGTCATATGCGTCCCAACGCCGCTAGCAAGCGATAACAAGCCTGATTTGCGCTATTTAAAGCACGTAAGCGAAGCCCTTTATCCTAGACTGCAAGAAGAACAGCTCGTTATTGTCGAGAGTTCGACTTACCCTGGAACGACACGTGAAGTAATCCAACCCATTTTAGAAAAAAGCAATCTGGTCCCTGGTAAAACGCTGCACTTGGCTTATTCGCCTGAGCGGATTGATCCAGGAAACAAATCGCTTTCGATTGAGGAAGTTCCAAAGATTATAAGTGGGCTTTCCGAGCAATGCCTCATGCGTGTTGCAGCCTTTTATGGACGTGTGTTCCACACAATTGTTCCAGCCTCCTCACTGGAAGTTGCTGAACTCGCCAAGCTTTTAGAAAACAGCTACCGCTTTATTAATATTTCGTTCATCAATGAAATGGCGATGTTTTGCGACAAACTCGGCATTGATTTATGGGAAGCGATTTCGACGGCAACTACTAAGCCTTACGGGTACCAGGCGTTTTATCCTGGCCCCGGAATTGGCGGGCACTGCATCCCGATCGACCCTTTATATTTATACTGGGTCGGTGCACAGCGTGGCTTCCACACCCAATTTTTATCGTTATCCGAGCAAATGAACCAGACGATAACATCTTATGTCATCGAACAGATTAAAAAGCTAGCCGAAACAGACAAATCCATTTCCGATTCATCGATTGTGTTATGCGGGCTCTCTTATAAAAAAGATTCCAATGATGTCAGAACCTCTCCTGCACTTGACATTATGAAGGCGCTCATCCAGCTTGGCGCCAACGTCTGTTATCATGATCCCCATGTTCCATCACTGGAAATAGGACAAACGCTCTATTCTTCGCAGCCACTCTCTCAGGAGTTGCTAGAAAATGCCGATCTTGTTGCCATTTTGACCGACCATTCCAACTTGCCAATAAAATCAATTCTCGAACATGCAAAAGTGGTGTACGACACAAAAAATGTGACAAAAGGGTATAAAGGCAAAGCGAAGACAGTTGTGTTAGGAGGCGGGGGAACGAACTACCCAGCAGATGGGAAAAGCTGATGATCTCGGTTATTACATGCACAAACAGAAACGACAATATGAAGATGGTATTTGACAATTATTCGCGCCAAACAATGCAGAACAAAGAGCTTATTGTCATCTTGAATCATGACAAAATGGATCTTAGCGCTTGGAAAGAGCAAGCAAAAAAACTGCCTCGCGTTTCCGTTTTCCAAGTACCAGAGCACCTGTCTGTCGGAGAATGCAAAAATATCGCCGCCGAAAAAACAGCCTATCGCCATATTGCGAAATTTGACGACGACGATTATTATGCCCCGCTCTATTTGGAGACAGCATGGTCTGCCTTTGAAAAACAACGTGAGGTGGATATTGTCGGAAAAAGCAGCGTTTATTTCTATTTCCAAAAAAGCAAATGCTTAGGTTTATTTCCTTCTTTGTATGAAAATCAGTTTGCTGAACAAGTGGTTGACTCGACGTTAGTATTCAAAAAAGAACTACTAAAAGACGTTTGCTTTCCAAAAATGAAAATTGGTTCCGATAAAAAATTCCAAAAAGATTGTGCAGCAAAAGGATATCGGATTTTTTCCACTGATCGCTATAACCACGTCGTGATTCGAAACGGAAACCCTAATTTCCATACGTGGAAAGTAACAGACGAGCAATTATTAAAGAAGTGCACCAACCTTGTACACACGGAAGACTATCAAGCATTGATATCCAGCACTAGCTAATCCGGGCTGACGATTGCAAAAATGACTGTAATAAACTAGGCCATTGGCAAAGCCAATGGCCTACAGACTGTCTATCAGCCTGAGAAATGTATTTCTCTGCTCTTTCATTTTTTTAAGGATAAAAAGAATGTCTCCCATTCTTTTTTTGCATCGCTCTAGTGTCCAGTGGTTGACGACGGTTTTACGGATCTCCTTAGAGAACTGTTCCCTTTTCGCAGGGCTTTCGATAAGCGTTTTCACGGCCTTCTGAAAGGCATTCGCTTTTCTTGGAACAATGAATCCGTTGGTATTGTCTTTAATAAGTTCTGGGACAATGCCGACACGTGTGGAGATGATCGGCACTCCGCACGCAGCGGCTTCTAAAACAGGCAATGGAATATGTTCGGATGAACTAGAACAAATAAAACAATCTAATTGTTGGTAAAAACCGACCATTTTCTCACGAGGCACACGATCTTGGTACGTGCGTATATCCAGCTCTACATCCAGCTTCTCTAATCCTGCGGTAACGAGGTCATACCCTTTTAGCTCCCGGTAATCTTGTTGGTCTATTCGTCCTACCCATCCTACTTTGAAGCGATCGTTTTCCTTTTTAGAGACTCGGGGCTTAAATTGCTTTTCATTGATCCCCACCCTCGTTTTCTTAATTGGCACCAACGGACGCAACAACGTTGCAATTTCATCAGAGCCGGTGTTTAAGCCGCGGAATCCTTTTAAAAATTGGATAAACGCTTTTTTATCCCCAGCGTTTTTCATGTGGTTGTCAAGAATACGGATCGATGTCATCCCTGTCGCCATTTGATCATAGGGAATGGTCGTTTGTTTATGAAGCTTCCTAGCAATATTCACCGACATCGGATAAAACAAATCATAGCGGCTCCGATCGCCCGCTTTTACTTGATTTACATATTTTAGGTGCAATTTGATTTTTTCATATTGAAGAGACAGTAGATCTTTTGCACGGTAGTCAAACGCCCAGCCAGGCCCCCCTGCCACTAACAGAATGTCCATCGTACCACCACCCTTTCAATTGCCAACTGTATCACTTGTCTTTTTAGCGCCAGCCATTTACATGTTATCACCTTGCTTTTTAAAATAGGCAATATGCTTTTGAAACAATTGGTCGATCCGATTGTCGTAGTCTTTATTTTTCGTAATCGCAGTGGGGCCGGACATTTTTTGGATCCAACTATCAGGCCGTTTGATCGCAATAATAGGAACTCCCTCTTTCGCAGCTTTACAGGCAATAAACGCATCCCTCATGTTCTGATATGGAAAATCGCTTGGTTTTACTACAAAGGAACTGGAATGCATGCATGACGTTCCCACCCCCGGAATGAGGACTTGGGAATCAACGTCTAAACCTTTATAGGAAAGATGGGGGTTCGTTTTGTTTTTAAACACTTGCTTAATAGGGGCTCGGTAGTCAAAACTCGAACCATGCACGCAAGCAATGATCTTGTTGTTATGGGCTTTCATTAAAGCCACCATTCGTTCAACATAGTTTGAAGGGTATATTAAATCGTCGTCTACGCAAAAATAGTAGCCTTGTGTTTGGGGATATCCTCGAAATGCCATTTGCCCACCTAAGTTTTTATTAGAAAAGGACAGTTTGATTTTGCTTTCTTTTTTTAAAAACGCCGGACAATCATTGGCTCCGTTTATATGGATGTACATGAGGTCACACTGTTTTAAAAGAGTCGGTACAATCTTTGGCAAATGGGAAAATCGACTCGGCAGTGCAGCCATGCCAATTGCAATCATGAGCTTCCCCCCTTTCTTAATGCTGTTTAAGTAGTTGTTCCAGCAAGTGGACTTCTTTGGTTGGCACCATATTCTTAATTTCCGTAAACAAACGATCTTGGTAGAAAGCCAACAGCGATTTTTTTAGTGAACGATACGGGGGAAGTTGATGATATGGGTTGGTATGGCCTTGTTCCACATAGTTTTTAAAATGGTCTGGCCCGTTTCGTAATATGCCTAAATGGAAACCATGATGAGGCCGATAATGATGCTTGTCGATGTTGCCAAAACCAATTCTTTTCTCCACTAAGTTATAGAGAAATTCTTCATCGCGGATACCTGTACGAAATGCTTCTTCAATTTTTTCCGGACGTTCCAAGTAATAGGCAATTAAAGAATCCATTTTCTTGTAATATTCCTTTGTTTTAATAAAATGGAGCCCCGTTAGCCGTTTTGACTGTGGGCGAATTTGATTGCTGTAAGGCAAGCCAATCTTTTGGCAATGCTCTAAATGCCCCTCTAATAAGGGAATGTCTTCTTTAATGATTAAAAAATCGACATCGCCGATATAGACATAGTCAAATCCAGCAAATTCACTAGCTGGCAATAAAAAACGCCGTGCTTTGCCTTCATTTGCTAGCGATACTTTTTTTAACAATTTGGTTTCCTTGATTTCCACGTTTTTCGATAATTGTTGTTTGATCCGTTCCAGGCTCGCGTGTTCGTTCGCTGACAGTTGGCCGTTTACAAAGATCTTCACAAAATAATGGGGGTAGCTTTTTAAAAAGCTATAAACGTAATAAGGAATGAACTTTTTGTAATTTCCGTACACATAGGTAGTTACACACAACCGTTTCGAGCTCATGTCGATTCTCCTTTGCTTGGCTTTGGTTTGATCGCAAACAAGACTTCCAACCAATCGCCAATCGTCTTTTCAACTGTAAAATGAGCCACCATTTGCGCCCGCGCTTCTTGTTTCAATTCCAATAGATAATCCTTGTCTGTTTGCAGCTCTCGAATTTTGCCTGCAAAGTCCCGTAATGCGAGGCTGTCGATGATAAGCGACCGGCATTTAGGACCTGCTACAGTTTTGACATAGCCTACATTAGTCGACAATACCGGTACGCCGCTCGCGTAAGCTTCCATCGCTGGAGCCGGGCCCCCTTCGTTGGAAGAAGTAATTAACAGCAAATCCAACTTGTTATAAAAGGATGGCATCTTTTCTAACGGCACCGTAGAAGATCGGGTTGCTTCTACAAAAGCAACATTTGGGTCACTCGCAAATGCTCGCACAAGCGCCTTGTATAATGTATGGTAATTTTTCACTTTACGCTTGTCATTTCCCACCCAGCCGATGACGATTTTCCCCTTATTATCGGCTGGCTTAGTCGGAGACGGGCAGAACCGCTTCGTATCAACAAATGGCCGGATAAAAGAAACCGTTTTATGAGGAAGCCGTTTCTTCACCTCGGATGCCAATTTAGGGCTGATCGCCCCGTATCTAGATGCTTTCATCATGCGCCGAAAGAAGTCATGATTGGCTTTAAAGTGGTCGCTCCATTCCCGGTAAGCTTGGTGGTTTTTCGTCAAGTAATTATAGGATCCGATTTGAGATGAATCGACACGGATGCCAATAAAAGAAAGGGTCTGAGCAATCCCCAACCCCAATGCAGCGATTACGTCGTAAGAAGAATTAATCGCCCCAGCGCCATTTTCGGCCACTCTTCCTTTCAGTTCCGTCAATGAGCAAATTTCTAGAGAAGGATGATGCTGTTGTATCATTTTTGCTTTTGCCCCTAACACCCACCAATCATAATCGTATACGAGCAAGTGTCTGGCCACCCTTAAGCTCTCCTTTGCTATATTTAGGCCAGCTATATTCATGCCTCCGGTCTGACCGTTATTCTGATAAACCATCGTATGCCCAAAAGCTTTTTATTATGCGTCGCTAGCACGGTGAATCACGACTCCTGTTCAATTTTGGAAACACCGCATTTTTACCTGCATAAACTAAGATGGATGTTTACAAATACAAGGGGGTGTCCGCGTGGCAACTTACCTAGTTACAGGGGGAGCTGGCTTTATTGGCTCTAATATTGCCAAAGCGCTTGTGGCCAAAGGAGAAAAAGTCAAAATTTTAGACAATTTTAATACAGGAAAAAAGGACAATATCGCTGAATTTATTGATGAGGTTGACGTTATCGATGGCGACTTTACAAATGAGAAAACGGTCCAATCTGCGTTAAAGCAGGTAGATATTGTTTTTCATCAGGGAGCGATTCCGTCTGTACCAAAGTCGATTCAAAACCCGCTCGGATCGAACCATGCCAATGTCTCTGGTACGCTTCAGCTCTTGCAAGGTGCGGTTGAAGCAAAAGTAAGTCGATTTATCTACGCGGCTTCGTCATCAGCTTATGGGGACTCGGAAACATTGCCTAAACATGAACAATTGCCTGGCAACCCCATGTCCCCTTATGCTGTCAGCAAATACGCAGGTGAACTTTATTGTAAAGTTTTCTATAACCTCTATGGTTTGGAAACCATTTCGCTTCGTTACTTTAATGTCTTTGGCCCTCGTCAAGACCCCAATTCCAAGTATGCAGCCGTCATCCCTAGCTTTATAAAGGCGATGCTAAACGACAAACCACCGACTATTTTTGGCGACGGCACACAATCGCGTGACTTTACGTTTATTGATAATGTTGTTTCTGCCAATTTATTAGCAGCCAACGCTCCAAAACTACAAGGAGAATCGGTAAACATAGGGGGAGGCGCCAGCATTGACCTCAACTCACTGGTAGATGAAATCAATTCGCTCTTGGGCAAACACATTCAGGCAAGCTATGGGCCTGAACGGCCAGGCGACGTGAAACATTCCCTTGCCGATATCCACCTTGCCGAAAAACTCATTGCCTACCGCCCTACTGTTTCATTCCAGGAAGGATTAAGACAGACTGTCGATTGGTTTAAACGCCACTGATTTTGAGCTTACTTATCGCTTAGCCTGTCGATGACCGTGCCACGAAGCTGAGTCAACATAAGCGCATGCTTTTCACATGTAGGTGTATCTTCACTACATTTCGTCGAACTGATCGTTATCTTTTTATTTGTTCCTTGAATACTAGGAGTATGTTTTATTGTATCGGCTTGTTATACGGATGCCTTGCTCGAATGTTGGTCATAACGGATGACCTAAAAAAACAGCACCTCCATTAGGTGCTGTTTTGCGTGGTGATTAGTCGGGGGGATGACGCTCTGTCACTTTTCCTTCCTGAAAAAGATGGCTATTTTAAAAAACAATGCGCCGCCTATTTTACCCTTTCGGCTTCCTTGCCTAAATCGTATCTTCCTAGATCCACTGATTTGTCGTTGATTTTCCCATAGTAGTGGACATCGACAAAGCGGCCATTTTTAAAAACCGCCTCTTTACGGACACCTTCGCGTTCATAGTGGCCTTGTTCCATCATCACCAATACCCGTTCATTGGTGGCCAGCACTTCTGCTTCGATACGCCTTAATCCAATACTGTTAAAGCATATATGTTCTAGTTGGCGAAGAACTTCTGGCCCATAACCGTTTCCCCAAAAGGCAGGCTTAATCATAATCCCTAATTTGCACGTACGGTTTACTCCATGGATATCGTGGATTTGTGCAATGCCAACTGCTTCTTCAGCCATAATCTTAAAATGCTTTTGTGATTTGTTCGTAATCCAAGACTCCAATTTTCCTCTAAGGAGTAATCGGCTTTGCGGGTAGTTGTATCCTAAAATAGCGGTTTGAAACACAGCTTCATCGTTGTACATTTCATCAACCAATTCAATGTCCTCTAGATTCAAAGGCTGAAGAGCCAATTTCATCATTCACCACTCCCTTTAGCTAATTCTTTCAAGCGTAGTGGTCGCTTCCTGATTAAATGGATGGAACCAGTAGCGCACGATCAACGCTAACGATAAAATACACAGCAGGGCGAATACGATGCGGATATGGATAAACTCTGCCGCTACACCCCCGATTAAACCAGCAACAGGCAACGTCGACTTGCTTAGCATTAAAAACAGCCCATTGACACGGCCTATTAAATCGTCAGGGACTATTTGCATTCTTAACGTTTTATTGACGACATTAAAAATAATGATCGGCACTGTATGGACCATCATCGCTAGGCCTAGCGTAACCCACCCTGTGCTAAGCGAGATAATACCAATGCCGCCACTGCTGACCATTAAGCATACGAGCAACATCCGGTTCGTTCGTTTGAATGTTTTCGTAATCAATGGAATAAAAAACGTCAGAAGTACTTGCGAGACGGCAGCAATTGTATATATGAGGCCCGTCTGAGAAGAATCCAAAGCCAATGTATCCCTCGCAAAAAAGACAAGTAAGGCGACAACGACAGCATTGGATATGTTCACCAACATCATAATTAAAAGAAGCGGTTGAAGAACTTCGTGTTTTTTTACGTAGCTTGCTCCTTGGACTAGATGTTTCCAAGAGCTGCCACCGGCAATTTTTTTAATGTTTTCTTTTTTGATTCGGTAAAACAAGACAACCGCGCAAATGATAAAAAACGAAATAGCGTCAAGAAGCAACACGGTAAAACCACCGAACATGCTAATCAACATCCCTGCCAAAGCACTGCCAAAAAGCAGTGACGTGGAGTCAAGGAACTGAAATGACGAATTAACATTCACAATTTTATCTTTTGGAAACATCGACGGAATGATGCTGTTTAATACAACGCTAAACATCGCTCCTCCGCAAGCAATAAAAAATCCGCAAACAAAAATCCAGATAATCGGAATTTGGTTTGCTGCTGCGTTTCCAATCACAATCGTTAACAAAAAGAACCCTTGTAAGAAAGCAGAGAGAAACAGCAACAACTTATGGGAAAAGCGATCCGCCAACAGCCCTGCCAATGGGGAAACGAACAAAAATGGAATCGTCTCTAAAAAGAACATGACGCCCATATAAAAAGAGGAGCCCGTTAATTCATAAATGATCCATGGCATAGCAATCAAATAGAGCTTATCGCCTATTTTCGAGACGAGCGACCCGAAAAAAAAGAGGATGAAATTACGGTCTGCTAATAGCTTCAAGTGCTTCAATCCTTGTAGTAGTTTTTCATCAACTCGGTTATCCACCCCGGTTGCCTAACTTCGCCAATGGGGCCAAACTCGTTGACATAGGGCTTAATGTCAATCACAGGGGTACCATCGATCGCGTCTAACGCTTTTACGGTAAGCCTATTTCCGTTCATTTCCAACAACGCACATCTAGACACACCAATCGCGTTCGGCCTGCCTTTGGCTCTTTGCGCAAAAATGCCGACGCTTGGCCAGCCTGTATTATTGCGTGGATGGCGGTCTTGGTAGACAATTTTGCTTTGGTCAACTTGATCCATGTGGAAGACGATTTCCAAATGGGAAAAAGAATCTAGTCCTTTTAAAGCAGAAAGGGGAATATCCTCGTTCACAACAATTTCGCTAATGACCGATCCCCAATGGTCATCGGTCATTTCAGTTCGCGGCGAACGGACGTGGCCAATGTATTTTATCGTTGTCGTTTGCTGTTTGTCTGTCATGTCCACACCTCGTCTCGAATCAGCAAATGGCCTTTTTCAATTTTTTGCACACAAATGAAAATCTCTTCTTCCTGACAGCCTTCACAACGGGCTATGACTTGCTTGATTTTCGGTAAAAGCGCTTTTAGCTTCTCGGATGAATGGCTTTGTTTGCAAACCATTTTGACAATTGGAGCAGGACAAGGGCTCGTCAGCCAATCTTGTTTATAGGCGTGCTCGATTTTGTTCCACAGTACCCAGCAATGGTCTGTTGGGATCGCCAACTCTTTTGTGACCGTATTGGCGATTTTGCCAAGAACCTCTTGATTCGCGGGACAGTCGAGCGGTGAATGAAGTGTAATCACTGGCATCCCTTTCCCCTCATTTCGTAAGAAGGAACATCGCTGTCCTTACAGGAATGTAAAAATCATCTTCTCGTTTTTCAATTCCCATTGTCTTTAAAAAATGGGCAGGCGCTTGCTCCAATTTAGCGCGGATTTCACGCTCTGCTTCCAAACCAGAAGAAGCGATTTCACACCACCGTTTGATGCTGATGCCTCCTGGCTTTTCGCTTAAATCGCTAAACCCTTCTACTACTGTTAGTCCTTCGTGTATAAAAAGGTCGAGCCATTGTTCATACGAATAGCTTTTAATATGCGTTTCGTCATGGAGGAGCTCCAATTCATGATTGAATTGGTCAACTTGTTTGTCTCCATACCCTTCCAAGTCAATAATCGCTATTGTTCCGCCTTTTTTTACTACTCGTTTCATTTCTTTTATCGCTAACGTGATATCGGTAAAATGGTGGGCTGCAAGCCGCGTTACGACAATGTCAAATTGCTCCGATTCAAACGGCAAGTTCTCGGCATAGGCACAAACGGTTTTAACGCTTTTCCCTTTTGTAGCAGCAAGCTTTTCGACATTTGCCAGCATAGATTCAGAGGGGTCAACACTCGTCAATGAGCGGGGCGCAAGCGCCAACCCCAAATGGCCCGATCCACAGGCAACATCGCAAATCGCTTTGTCATGCACATCTCCTAACAGCGTCTTTAACTGGTCGATCGAGGGACTTGCTTTGTGAACCTCGCTATTTAAAAAATTGTCTGCGATTTGGTTAAACCGTTGGGCACTTTTATTCATGAATCGATTTTCCTCCTCCTACTAGGCGAACAAGATGGACAATTGGCCCTTCCGCCTCACTGTTCATTGGATTGAGCGAGTGTCCCAATCCTTTTAAAATCGATGTTTCGACTGGCGCTGTGCTGTTTATACAGCTTCTGACAGTTTGGCTGTACTTCGCAGGGGCGATCAGATCATCGAGGCTTATATTCTCACCAAACGCAATATAATCCTCGCTTCCATATACAAGACTGATCGCTTCAACTTGTTCGGCAACAGTAACCGCCTCATCGACATATAAGCCAATTAACACAGCTGACGAAGGGCTTGTAACGCTTTGCAGCTTCTCTAAAACGAGATTTGCTCCTAATGACATCCCTATAAACGTAATGCCATACGCAGGGTGTGCTGCTTTTATCCGTTGGTAAACCGCACTTAAACGCGACGCCCGATAGCCATACTCTTCGTCTGATATGCTTTCTCTGCGGTTGACTCGATCTGGAAAATCAAACCGGCAGACACCAATTTTTTCATCGACCAAGCTTGCTTCCAATTGATCATATAGTTGCCGCTCGCCTTCAGCGCCGTCTTCATCGAATTTTCCCATTTGCCCCGATTGGACAATCAAAACGATTTTTTTAGAACCAAAAGGGATGTTTTCGTGCAACCGATATCTGGATGGATTCATTTCCATGCGATATCGCCTTACTTATGGCAAATTTCCGAAGAAAATTGTCCGATTTGCCCGTGGAAATAGACAGAGATAATTTCTTCATGCAGCGCTTCCCCTTCAAGGGTAGGCAACAAGCGGTCGTCATCAAGTTTCATTAATAAATTACTTTCGAGCAATGATCGAATGACTCCTGCATAAGGTTCGTCATTGATCAAGTCGACATGAAACTCTTTTTGGTAACGGCTCAACTGAATTGGTTGGTTTGACTTGTAATTAAACCCTAATGAAGTGGAAATCGCTTCATTACCCGTTAGCATTCTGCCAAAAGAAGACGGCGATTCATCGTTTTCCATCCGTTCCACGTAGCGATTAATATCGCTAACATTATGGGTTTGTAAAATAGTGCCTTCCTTGTCATTTAACCAGCCATACACCCCTGGTCCATAGGCAATCATGGAGTCATAGCGCTCCCATTTATTTTTCGAAATTTGTGGAATATTGCCTTCAGGGTAAGTGTTTTTTCGGCTCCACCATCCGCAAGGGCTAGGCTCATAGCCATACTTGAGGAACACCTTCAAAATCTCCTCGCGCATTTGGTATGTTTGCTCCAACGTCGGAAATAGCCCCTCGGCTTCCATTTTTTCCCGCACACGGTCATTATTCCATAATGACACATTGCCAATCCCCATCTTTTGCCTATCGGCATTGCGCAAACGGTAAATTGTAATCGTCGGCACACCCATATCGCAGAGCACTTCGATGTCACGGGCAACACTGTTCGCAGTTTGGTGAGGCAACCCAAAAATAATATCGACATTGAACGGTTTGTTAGACAAAAGCAACTTGTTAATCGCATCAATCGACATTTTTCTGTCATGTTTGCGGCCGACCGCTTTAATCACCTCGTCTTCCAACGATTGCACACCCATGCTAAAGCGGTTAAATCCCATTTCCAGCGCCTGTTCAATTTCATCGCCCTGGTAATTGTCCGGATTTCCCTCGAGTGATATTTCACAGTCATCAGCGATCGTGTAGTGTTCCCTAATGTGTTTAACGATCTTTGCCAATTGGTGCGGTTTCATCAGTGAAGCAGTCCCGCCGCCTAAGTAAATCGATTCGATCTTTGCTTTCGTCACCCAAGGCGCTTGTGCGATCGTGCTGGCTGACTCTTTAATTAAAAGGGTTACCCACCTATCGAGCACTTCTTCTTCTTTTCCATTTTGAGGCAAGTACTTTTTCACGTAATTACAAAAATAACAGATGTAGGAACATAAAGGCACATGAAAATACAATGTTGCTGGCTTGTTTGCGCCATCAAAGTGGTTATACAAATCAGCTAAAGCAGCTCCTTCTACTGTTTCCCCGAAATTGGCAGTTACATTAATGTTATAATTATTGTGAGAAATTTGCAATTCAGGATGCCTCTTAAGCAATTCGCCTACATTCAATTCCGTTTGATTCAGAGCCATCTGTACTCCCCCTATTGGTCAATTTGCAATTGCAATTTGTAACCTGCTCGCTTCCTCTCTTCCCAGTAACGGTTTGCCTCGAGCATAAAGCGCTGCAAATATTCGGTTGCGCCACAACCAAGCTTATCGCCAGAAACATTCTTAGCCAATGGCGGGCAACGGAACTGGCACCAAATGCCTTCTTGGTAAACAGCACAGCTTTGGCACCCTGTAAATTCATCAAATGTAATGCTTCGAAATTCGTCAAAGCCGTGTTCCCATATGTCTTTAAAAGAGTGGTCTCGTAAATTGCCTGCTTTGTAATCGTCGTTGCTCATGCAATTGCTGCAAGGATAGACATCTCCAGCACTGTTGATGTAAGCAATCGTCCGTCCACATTTCTCTTGGTTCGTTTCTCGTTCAACTTTTTGGCAAAACTTAACCGTTTCTAAACTAAACATCCGCGTCGCTTCAGCTGGTTCACTGGCAGGTGGTTTCTCGAATTCGGGCTTGCTGAAACGGTCCATGCATTTCTTATAGATAGCAATCGATTTATCGACTAGTTCCGGTGGCAATAAGATGTCGGGATGCATAAGCGCTCGGCCAATTGGATGGGTTTCGAGCCATTGGGGGCGCGGATAGCCGTTTTGGGCACACCATTCAAAAATTTCCTCAGCGTCATCTAAGTTATAGCGATGGACAGAAATGGCCGTCCTGAACGCGTGGCCATACTTTTTCATCCATTCGAACTTTTGTCTCAGTTTTGGGAAATCCATTCCCCCGCGAATCGTCCGTTCCGGGTCAGCGGTATCAAAGCTAATGAAAAAAGACGTGTTTGGCGCCAGCGCCGCCAGCTTTTCTTCTGTAATGAGAAGGCCATTGGTAAAAACTTGTGTATAAAAAGGTTTTGTTCTCGCGTAGTTGATAATTTCCACCGCATCTCGATGGGCGAAAATTTCTCCCCCGCTTAAAAACAGTTGGAGAATGCCAGCGTCTGCAAGTTGGTCAATCGTCTCTTTGATTAACTCGGTTGACATCTCATTTGGCCTTTTGTACGCCGAGTTAGCGTAACAATGCTTGCAGCGCAAGTTGCATAAATTTGTTGTTTCAATAAACGCAATCGCAGGCGCGCTTAAATGAAATTTATTTAAATCCACTAACGGGTCAGGGATTATGTAGCGATTTAAAGCTGTGAGGTCAATGCGCTCCCCTTTATTAAACCGGTCGAATTCTGCCTTGGCCGCCTCTTCAAAAAAATGAACTTTCCCGGTCGGCAACAGCCCGACAATCCCCCCGTCGTTTACTTGATACGGAATCATTACCATTCAAACCACCACCCACTATGTTAATGGGAGATGCTGTTGCATCTCCCCTCAAACTGTAGCCAAACGCTCGCATCCTTCGTTGTTCGTCTCGTTCATTTGCTCATGAACCCCCGTTCTATTCGCATCTTCACTCGACTTCACGCCTCGGCTGACAAGCGTTTTCTATCAGTTGAGTGATTTTGTCGACGTTGTCGACAACCTCCAGGAGATGCTGTTGCATCTCCCGAAGGCCCATTTCATTAATTGAGTTCCATGTCTTCTAATTTGACGCTTCCTGTACCTGCTCCTACCACAGCTAGTGTGATACCGTCTTTTGGTTGCTCTTGGTCCAAGCGGATTCGTTTTAAGTTGCTAGATGATTTCTTTTTCATCGCCATCCCTCCTCCCTCGCGGTTTAAACATAATGATTATGTTTGCTCAGGTTATTCTGCTTTCCCAACGAAACCCCTGCTTCCTTGCAACAAACTCCATATTGGGAAATGTTTTCATTACTATTTCACTAGGCGGAAACCCTCATTTTAAACAAATTTACTAATAAAGCTTTTTACAAAGATAACCCCGTCCATCGCCAATACGTATTAAAAAATATGACGATTAACCCAAAATAAACCAATGCCAGTAAGCAGCTCAAACGAAATAAGTCATTCGCCTTAAAACTCGGTTTTTCTTCAAAAAAAATTAAAAGCGCTTTAGAACTAATTGGAAAAGTTAAACAATAATTAAGAGCAACCATTTTCATAAACAGCAACGCTTGTGGATTGAATCCTTTTGCTAGCGCTAAAGCTAACAATGGCGGGACAAGTATGACCGCTCTCGTAGTATGGGAGGGGATGTAAAGGTGTGCGCTCATACAAATAGCAATCAGAAAAAAGATCGTCAAGGATTCTGAATGGCTTAAATACCGTTCTGCTCCTTCCAACAGTAGCTGTACGGCCCATTCTGCTGCTCCTGTTTGCATCAATGCTTCCCCTAATGCAATTGCTGCCCCTACGTAAAGAAGCAAATTCCATGAAACAGCCTCTACCCCTTCTTTCCACTTAATTACCCCTATCTTAGGCATAAGCAAAGTGAAAGCGCCAATGATCGTCACGGTCGCTATGTGAACCCCATGGGTCGCTTCAGTTAGCCACAAACCCATCATAGCGACTATGACTAAAACAGTCCGTTTTTCAGCAGAAGTCATAGGCTCTGACATCTGATTTTCATTATGGAAATTCAGTTGCCGCGCCCGTTTGTCTAAAAACAACCACCCAATCATCAAGCAGGCACACATACTGGCCAAAAAGGCAAAAGGCATCCCCCATATTAGCCACTGGACAAACGATATACGCTCGTGTCCGAGTGTCGGCAAATAGTCATTGGCAATCAAATGGGAGCTAGCACCGATCAAGGTTGCATTTGTTGCCAAAAGAATAACAGTCGGGATTAATAGCGCAAGCGCTTTTGTAAAACGCTCGTTATCCGCTTGTTTCGACAAATCCCGATATAGGGGCAGCAGTACTGAGGCCCGTCCAGAAGTGGAGGGAATGAACAACGTAAGCACTTGGGTGATTATCGTAACAACGAACAGCAGCAAAAATGTCGAGCGCGCCTTGGTAGTGAGCGCAAACGACATTCGTTTGGCCAAGCCCGTTTTCTGCATACAGGCGCCAATCATAAATGTCCCTAACATTAACCAAATTACGTCAGAGGAAAGAGATTCAAAGAGCAATTCCTGCGGGACAGCTCTCGTGAGAACAAGCAATAACAGTGCGCCTAAAGCGACCATCGCTGGTGGAAGAGCCGTAAACAGCCAACAATAAATAGCCAATATTAACATCATGAGAGACATTCTGCCTTCGGCCGTAAGCTCTGATGGGGTCACGGCTAACGACAGAACAACAGCTGCAAAAAGCACCTCCCACTTCCCGCGCTTGCGCTTATTATCGGAATTTACAAAACGTTTCCTGCGTTTTGTCCTCACTCTCTTCGCCTCGATCGTCATGACGCTTTCCCGCCTTGACCTTCTTCCTTATCCGCAAGGGACAAGCCCACTAATACCATCCTTATGGATGCTTCTGTGCAATCGCGAATCCATTTTTCTGTTTTTTCCATTGCCGTCTCTAAACTTGACGGCGTTTGCAAAATGCTCGTAAAAACGTCAATTCCATGACGGTAATTGATGTTGGCTCCTTTCCCAATTGTGCCAGCAATCACGATCACCGGTTTACCATAACTTTTTGCCCGTGCCGCCACCTCTGCTGGGATTTTCCCTTTTGGTGTTTGAAAATCAATGCTTCCTTCTGCCGTGAATACTAAATCGGCTTGTTGGATATGACGGTCAATGTCTAAATATGTCAAAATCACTTCATACCTTGGATAAAGTTTCGCTCCCAATAATCCATGAAAGCAAGCGCCTAACCCTCCTGAAGCACCACCTCCTGGAATGTCCCTTACACGGACGCTAGTTGTTTCCACGATTTGTTCTGCCAAATTTTCAAGACCACGATCCAATAAATCAATTTGCATCTGGGATGCGCCTTTTTGCGCCCCAAAAATACGGGCAACCCCATTTTTTCCACATAAGACGTTATGCCAATTACAGGCAACATCTATGGGGATATAAGCTAGACGGCGGTCTATGCCACTAAGGTCAATAGCAGCAATAGATGGCAAAACAACAGCCCCCTTCCTTGCGTCGACTACCGATCCAGTTTGATCGAAAAAACGAATGCCTAACGCTTGTCCCATCCCTATGCCCCCATCACTAATGCCTGAATCGCCGCAGCCAACAAGGATACGCTCCGCCCCAAAATCGAGGGCTTTTTTGATCAATTCCCCTACACCAAATGATGACGTGAACAACGGGTTCCTCTTCTCTCTCGGTACAAGTTTCAACCCCGCAGCTTGAGCAATTTCAATCACAGCCGTACGTTTCTCACCAGTGCCCAAAAACCCAAATATCGCTGTCACTTGTTGGTTTATTGGTCCGGTCACCTCCGCTGAATGCAATGTGCCGTCCGTCCACGCTACCATCGTTTCTGTAAACCCTTCCCCTCCATCGACTAAAGGGACAGAGATCACCTTCGCCTCAGGCAAAGCCCGAATAATTCCCTCCTTCATGTTGGCAGCGACTTGTTCTGCGCTGACACTCTCTTTAAAGCCTGATGGAGCCAAGACAATATTCATAAGTGATCACTCCTAACTTTTATAGACCAAGAATAAACAACAAAAAATAGAAAGCGCTGTGAAGTATATGAAAAGACGATTAAAAAACGGTTTTATTTTGCTTAAAACCGATATAGAGCAACAAAAAAAGCAGCCAGGCATAATGCCTAGCTGGTCGTATAAGAGTGGTTTATTATAATTTAGTCATCCATGTCCACTTTTAAGACTTCTCCGCTTACAGCAGCAATGTCAATGGTTGTTTCATCATTCTTGCCGGTTTCGACTTCGATTTCATACACATACTGGCCATCCTCTTTATCCACTTCCACTTCCGATACGGTACCATCTACTTCTTCAAGGGCCCGTTTGATGGCTTCATCGGTGGAAAGCGCATCAGCTGGCAGTTTGCTGCCTTCGTCGTCATCTTCGTTATCCTCGTCGTCTATGCGTTCACTTTTCCTTTGTTTGACCTCGCCCGAATCAGCAGCAATGTCAAATTCATATTCTTGGCCGTCTTTGTGAATTTCTACTTCATAGTGATCTTCCCCGTCATCACGATCTCGCTCCAATTGCAGAATATGGCCGCCTCCTGTTTCACGAATGGCAATCTCCTCAGCTTCTTTATAAGTGATGCCTGACTGATTCTCTGCCTTTTCATTCGCTAATACGGCATCACTACTCAAAGCGTATCCACCCAACGCAAGCCCACTGATCAAAACGGTTCCCGCAAGCACCAAATTCATTCGTTTCATCATGTTCCACTCCTTTGTTGTTGTTACGTTTATCATAAGCAACAAAGATTAAAACAAAGGAAAGGAAAGATTAGAAAACAATGAGAATCTCTTTAAAATGTGTTTAGTCATTAAACAATAATTAACCTAGTGTCACACAAATGTTTCTAGCCCTACCTTGCTGTCTAGTGTCAACCAAGTCGTTAGTGAAAACGAACTTTCTGCACTGGCGTTGTCTTTTCTAATCATCGTCACGGCCTTCAATAGCGACGCTCTCAATCGCCCCGGTAAATGCATTGACGACAATTGTTCCTTCTTCGCGGTCTGTTTCAATTTCAATCTCATAGACAAGCAAACCATCTTCTTCGTCTAGTTCACTGTCGACAACCGTTCCATTCAACTCCTCTAAAGCGATTTGCTTTGCCTCTTCGACGGAAATTTGCCCGCCAGTTTCAACTGGTTTTTCTTTGGAACGTATGACGTCACCGTTAACCCCGTCAATGTCCACTTCGATTTTTTGGCTGTTCTCTTTTACTACAATCACTTTATAAACGTTCCTTTTCTCATCATAATCGATTGACTCAACTATGCCGTTCCCTTCAGTAGCAGCAACTTTTTCGGCGTCTGTTTGTGGAATTGGCTCCTGATTCTCTCCATCATTTGGCAGGTTGTCATTGTTCTTCTTTTCTTGTTGAAGCTGCTCAATCTTTCCAGTGGCTCCATCAACAAAAAGCACATACGTATTGGCGTCTTCCTCTAGTATAATTTTATATTGCTCTTTTCCCTTGGCGTGCGTCAGTTCAGAGGAGACAATGTTGCCGGCATATTTGGCACTTACTGTTTGCCTGACTTCCTTTTCCGTCAAAAGCGGGTCATTTGTCCCCATTACGAGCGTAGTAATACCAAATACAGCTGCTGTAGTAACGACAACAATGCCTATTGCCCAATACCATTTCCTTTTCATAGCCATCCTCCTCCCTTCCCATTTTCCCACAACTTTATTACAGCTACAGGAAAAAGACATTAAAATCTGCTGAGAAGCTCATTGATTCAGGTGCAGCGGAAGATAAACAGTTGCGGTTGTCCCTTCGCCCTCTTTGCTTACAAGCTCGATCTTTCCATGATGGGCGTCCACGATTCGCTTAGCAATCGGCAGTCCTAAACCAGTTCCACCTGTTCCCCTTGTGCGGGACTTATCCACGCGGTAAAAGCGATTATACACGTTGTCTAATTCATCTTTCGGAATGCCTATGCCCCTGTCTGTTATTGCGATTTGTGCTTCGGCTTCAACTGAGGCAACCGTGATTTTGACAGGCGCGGCACTGTATTTGATGGCATTGTCCAATAAAATAAACAGCAGCTGCTTTATTTTTTGGGGGTCGCCTTCCAATTCAACTTTGTTTGTGGCTGCGTCTACAATGATTGACCGTCCAAATGCTCTCTCTAAATTTAGCGCAGATTCCTTTGCCACTTCCACTAAGTCGATTTTTTGGCAATCAATTTTAAACTGTGACTCATCTTCGGCCAAGAGCAACATTTGCTGGGCCATTTCCTTCATACGGACAGATTCTGAGTAAATGGCCTCTACCGCTTCTTCCAAAACCTCAGGCTTTTCCTTCCCCCACCTTTTCAACAATTTGGCATAACTTTCCACGACCGTTAATGGCGTTTTTAGCTCGTGGGAAGCGTCGGAGACAAATTGTTCTTGTTTTTTATAATTGGTTTCAAGCAAATCCATCATTCGGTTAAACGTTTGCGCCATTTTGGTCAGTTCGTCATTTGACTTCTTTTCAAACGCGATACGTTTAAATGTGCCACGTTTTTGGATTTCCTCCATTGTCTGGATCATGGCAGCAATCGGATTAACAATCAAATTGCTTAAGACGCGCCCGCCTATAAAAGAAGGAATTACAATCATTAAGATAGCGATCGCCAAAATGACTTGCAACACTCTGAGCGTATTCTCCATAGTCCCCTGTTTTTCCGTTAGTTCAAGGGACACTACTTCTCCATTCTCCCAAATGACTGGGTGAGCCGCTACAGTATACAACTCCCCCTCTATGCGGTGCATTTCGCTCTGTTCCCCTTCACGGTAAACCGTAGGTAGCTCTGTCATCTCTCGACTTCTCGCTACGTCAAGCAAACTTTTTCCATCTTCCGATATGATCCGAATCATCGAATCGGCAGGCAAATAAGCTCTTAGAAAGCGAGGCATATCCAAACTGGCATCAGCGGTGTGCAATGCCTCGGCCATATTATCCATTTGTGTTTCAGCACGCTCAACTGCTTCATTCTCCATTGTTTTTTGGAAAACGACATAAATCGCCCCATTTGCCGCCAACACTAATAAAAGCAGCCAAATAGTGGAGAACAAGGTAATCCGGTTTTTAATATTCATCGCTCATTCCTTCATCGTATAGCCAACTCCCCGGACCGTATGGATGTATGGCTTAGAAAAGTGTGTGTCAACTTTTTTGCGTAAATAGCGAATATAAACATCGACAACGTTCGTTTCTCCGTAATAATCGTATCCCCAAACGTGCTCGATGATCTGTTCGCGGCTCAGTACTTGGCTTTTATGAGAAACAAGAAAAACGAGCAAGTCAAACTCCCTTGGCGTCAATTCTATCGGTTTAGATCCTCTTGTGACTTCCCTAGTTTGCACATCGATTGCCAAATCGCCTAGTTCGTACCGCTCCTCTTTTTGCGAGGCCTTATAAGCCACTGACATGCGCAAACAGGCACGAATCCTCGCAAGCAGCTCTTCAATTTCAAAAGGTTTTGTAATATAATCATTTGCCCCTAAATCGAGGCCGCTAACTTTATCAGGCAATGAATCGCGTGCTGTTAGTAAAATCACTGGCGTCTTACTTATGCTACGGATGCGTCTCAACACTTCCATTCCGCTTAATTCAGGAAGCATGACATCGAGGAGCACCAAGTCCCATTGTCCTCTTTTAAAAGCTTCTAACCCAGAAAACCCTGTCGATGCCGCTTCTGTTTCATACCCTTCGTGTTCAAGTTCTAACTGTATTAGTCGGGCAATCTTTCTTTCATCCTCAATAATCAAGATTGATTCTCCGCTCATTCGCTCCTCCGTTTCTCCCTGTTCCATCCCTCTTTTCTGGATAGGATACTCGAACCAGCCAGTTTTTATAAAATCATAGCACAGGAGGGGACAATACAAAAGGCATGCCAATTAGGCGTTTTGCCCCTTATTATACCTGTCCTTTCTCACCACATTGCGCTGACCTTTTCGCGCTTATGTCCGTTCGTTTACTAGCTATTACAGCGAAATAACACTATTTCCATCACCTTACAAGTAGAATGCTTCTTGCCAATTCTTCTTAACGTATTTCCATCAAAACCTTCCTATTGACTTGTTAACACTACTTGTTATAACATGTGTGTATAACAAGTTTAGGAGGAGAAATGAATGGAAACAAAAGCGGAAATTACACGTTACTTGGATTATTTGACTGAAACATGGAAGTCTGTCACGGAAAACGAAATTGACCACATCAATCAAGCTGCTGAGTTCATTTTTAATTCTTGTAAAGACGGAGGTCGTTTTTATGTGTTTGGATCTGGCCACTCACATATGATTGCCGAAGAAATCTATATTCGTGCCGGAGGGTTAGCCTATGTAAAAGGAATTTTACCTCCAGAATTAATGTTGCATGAGATGCCTAACAAAAGTACCTATCTAGAAAGATTGGATGGATACGCCAAAAGCATTCTAAATCTATACAAAGTAGATGAAAAGGATACATTAATGGTCGTTTCGAATTCAGGAAGAAATAATATTCCTGTAGAAATGTGTTTGGAGGCAAAGAAACTAGGAACGAAAGTGATTGCATTGACATCAATGGACCATGCAAAAAATGTGTCTTCTCGTCACTCCTCCAATAAAAAAATACATGAAATTGCAGATGTGACGATTGATAATCATGCTCCTAAAGGAGACGCTGCCTTTCAAATGCCTGGTATTAAAGCAGGATTAGGACCAACCTCTGATTTTACAGGAATAGGCATTGCCCAAACGATTATCATTGGTGTGATCCACAAGTTAAAAGAAGCTGGATTGGATGTCCCTGTATTCCAAAGTTCCAATTTAGATGGTGCAGACAAATATAACGATCACCTATTCGACACTTACTACGGTTACTGGAAGTAATCCCTTATCCTTCTCAATTTTCAAGTGAAATGAACATACATGTTATAATAAGATGTATTAAATTTTCTTTAAGGACTGAAAAGGATGAAGGAAACATTACCGAAATATCAAGTTGTAAAAGAATATATATTGGCGCAAATAAAAAAAGGGGTTTATTTGCCTCATCAAGTTATTGAATCGGAATTAGAATTGATGGAAAAGCTGAATGTCTCAAGAATAACCATTAGAAGAGCGTTAGAGGAATTGGTGCATGATAAAGTATTGACTAAGAAAAAAGGGGTTGGCACATTTGTGAACCCCCTTCCTAAATACACGGGTTTTAAGCCAGGTGTAAGCTTTACTTTGGAAGCAAAAAACAGAGGGATGCAACCCTCCACCGAATTATTACAATTAACAAAAGTGGTTGCTGATGATCAACAGGCAGATGATATGCAAGTGGCGATTGGCGATCCATTATGGCTAGTTGAGCGGATACGGTACGCAGACAATATCGCTGTATCTTATGAATTAGAGTATTTTGATCATCACTTGGTGGGAGAACTTACAGGAGAAATATGTAAGCATTCGATTTATGAATTTTTGGAAAAAAAGGGCGTTGAATATGAGTTTGTCGATCAAAAAATTTCTGCAGTGTTAGCTGACGAGACGTCCTCTGCTCATTTAAGTGTTCCTATAGGGTCTCCACTCATATCAATTAAAAACATTGCTTGTTTAAAAAATGGCAAACCGTTTAATGTTGGCTTTGCCTTATATCAAACCAATTCCTTTTATTTAATGCATACGATTTATCGATAACGACAAAATGGCCCAATCAAGCATTAAGCTTTTCTTTCGTAAAGGAGAATCATACGATGAAAGTAATATTGGTGTGTAGCGATTACCAAAAAAAGATGTTTCCATATGATAAAGAATGGCAAACGGCTTGTCTAGAAATTTTAAACACGCCAAATATGATTCGGCAAATTGACTTTTTTCTACAAAATGGCATACAGCCAAATGATATATATGTGTATCTATCCTATCAGCACAACCAAGTGATTCCTCTTCTTAAACCATACGAAGGCATTCATTTAGTTAAGAATTATAAAGACTTCCGAGAATTTCTTTCAGCATATGCCTCGACCTTTGATGATCAAACACTTATTGTGAAATCTGATTATGTATTTGTCAACGACGATCTCCATAAAGTGATAAACCACCAAGGCACAGACTTTGCATTGTTAACCGAAAAACAGGAAAGTACGAAAGCCATTTGTGCAAAAGTGGCAAATGAAAAAATTACTTATTTTTTAGGGCATCCTCGAGATCATTACGTGACACACGAAGTTGCTGGTATCTATTGTTTAAGCAAACAAGCATTAGATTATGTTATTCATAGTTCGAATGGGTTTGATAAAAGGATTTCTGGTTCTATGATACCTGATCAGTTTTATATTGAAAACGGCTTAAATCAATTTATTGAATCCGGAAATCAAATCAAAAGTGTCATTGCTCAATATAAAGTATTTCAACTATTGTTTCCGTGGAGTATTCTCGATGCCAATAGTTATCATCTGAATCGATTAGTCGCCCTCCTTTCAGAAAAGTCTATTAGCTCCAGTGCGAAAATCGAAGCATCTGCTTCTATTAATGGGAAATTGAAGGTGGGGGAAAACTCCTATATTGGAAAAAATGTAATCATTAACGGCAATGTCATTATAGGCGAAAATGTTGTCATCGACAATGGGGCCATTCTAAACGGCAATATCCTCATTGGAGATCATTCGTATGTAAAAGATTATGCAAAGATTGAGGGGCCAACAGTAATTGGTAAAGACAACAAATTTGGTCACAACGCAGAATTCAAAGGCGTTTCTATGAAGGGTGTCTCTGCCATTCATTATAGTGAAATGTTTGGTGTTATTGGACGTTACGTAGACATTGCGGCAGCATGCGTATGCGGCATTTTGAGATTTAATGATACAGAACAACCTCATAAAATCTCAGGCCAAACTTACACAGCAAAAAATTCAAACGCCGTATTTATAGGGGACTATACCCGTACAGGAATCAATAATGTATTTTTACCTGGAAATAAAGTCGGTAGTAATTCCGCGTTATACCCTGGCTTAATTGTTGAAAAGGACGTGCCTCATGAAACCATCGTGCTCAAAAAACAAGAAACTGTTGAGCAGCATTGGGGGCCAAACAAATACGGTTGGTAATCGTTCAAAGTGATTCTTGATGAAAAATCACCTCTTTGTTAAGCAACCGACTAAATTTAAAATGGCTCCCTACTTCATTTAGAAAAATAGCCTACTAGCATTACAAAAACATTACACAGGTCGTAGCCGTTATTGAATGGTCTATAAACGATTAAGAGATATTCCTTTAATCTAACTTACTTGATTATGCCCAACTGATCTCCATTCGGTTGGGTTTATTTTCTCTCAAAAGGACTATTGAAAAACATGAGAGGGTATTGCCATAACTGTTCCACTCTCCGTTTAAATAGAGAGCGAGTCTCACATCTACTTAAACGTGACTACCCCGTTTATAAGAATTGTTCCGCGCCGATTTTTCGCATCGGATTGAGGCTTCCAATCTTGCATTTCACCCCATTTATAGTCTCTCCTACCCTATACTATTATTCTGACTGTTTCGCTGATTACTAGCTATTACAGTGAAATAACACTATTTCTATTCCCTTACAAGTAGATTACTTGTTGCCAATTCTGTTGAAAACGGCTTTTGCTTTCTGTATAGTGTGTACTTGCGAACACAACATCCCCTTTTTAACTCGTTATGTTCTAAAACAAACAAACTAGTGTTGGGGATTCACTAGTTGAATAAGGAGAGTGCAAGACATGAAAAAACTAATCGCTTCACTTGCAGTAGTCGGCTCAATGCTTATTGCTTCTCCTGCTTTTGCTTATGAAGTACAAAGTGGAGATACGCTAAGCGGCATTGCTAACGATAATCAAGTTTCAGTAACGGCATTAGTGGAGGCCAACCCGCAAATTTCTGATAAGAATCTGATTTTTGCTGGGCAACAGCTAAATATGCCAGGAGCTGAAGAAAACAACGAACCGCAATTGAAAGGCGAGACGGAAACAAATGAACAGGCTCCTTCTGAAACCGAGTCTAGCCCGAAGGAAGCTTCAACGACTTTGACTGTTGAAGCCACTGCCTATACAGCCAGTTGCAATGGTTGCACAGGTGTTACCTATACAGGAATTGATTTAAATGCCAACCCAAACCAAAAAGTAATCGCAGTTGACCCTAATGTGATTCCTCTTGGCAGCAAGGTCTATGTTGAAGGCTATGGTGAAGCCATTGCCGCAGATATTGGCGGAGCTATTAAAGGCAATAAAATTGACGTGTTTATCCCTAATGAAAGCGAAGCTTTGCAATTCGGCCGTCAAGAAGTAACCGTCCACGTCTATTAAACAAAAAAACGGGCGCCTGCTGGCGCCCATTGATTAAAAAAACGTTTATCTGCTAAATAAATAAAAAGGCTCCTTAGCGTTTATATACATAGTCTGAACCTCGTTTTATCGTCATTATTGCCCTTGTTCTTGCATGAAATGGCGCATAGCGCCAATGAGATTGGCGTTTCCTTGGAAATGACAACGTTCAAAGCGTGGCATTTGAAGGGTGTAGCCGTAAAGTTGATCTTTCAATTGCCTATAGGCATGGCCGACACCGTCCAATAAATCATCACGTGCTGAAATGCCACCGCCAAGCAATATTTTTTCTGGATTGTAGACATAGTGGACATTGTGGATACCTGCTGCTAAACAAAAGTAAAAGGCATCGATGGCCTTTTTTGCAGCATGATCGCCTGCTTCATAAGCAGCAAACACATCACTTGCGGTTAAACGATCCCCTTGCTGATCTGTCCACGTTGCGTAGCGGCGGACAATAGCAGAAGCCGAGGCCATCTCACTAAATGGCACAGCTGTTCTCTGAACAGGGTCAATGGATAAGAGTGTGTACCCTAACTCCCCACCAAGTAAATCAAATCCCCTGTGCAACTGGCCGTCTTTGATCAACGCTCCGCCAATGCCTGTGCCAATGACGATTACAGCCAAATCCTTGCAGTCTACACCGTTCCCTTTCCACACTTCAGCTAATGCTGCGCAACAAGCATCATTCTCAATCGAGACGGCAAGTCCAGTCGCTCGCTGAATTTCTTGCAGCAAATGGCCTTCGTGAATGTAGGGAATCGCGCTTGTCCCTTCAATCGATCCATGTTTTGTGACCGTGCCAGGTGAACTGACTGCTATTCCTTTTGTGCCGTTACGGCCTGCCCAACCGCTAATGAGCGCCAGTAGCTCTCTTTTCGTTGCCGGTGTTTTGATTTGCTCATGAGCAAACCAGTTGCCCTGTTCGAAAAAAGCTCGCTTGATATATGTGCCTCCAAGATCAATCGCTAAATACATCGTTTTCCCTCCACAAAAAACGGGCAGATGCATCTGCCCGGCATTGCCTATTCTTCCATAACCTCTTTCCATTCTTCGTACTGTGCCTGTACCTCATCCATTACTTTTTCGAGCCCCGCGTCTTCCATTCGTTTAATGGCCATTGGCACGTACTCCTCCGGATCAACGCTTCCCGTATAAATTGGCGCCAAATATTCGCTCGCGACATTGGACAAATTGGCGATTTCTGTTCGTACGTTGGAAGGGTCAAAATGGAAACCAAGAATTGGCGATGGGACCGCCGATTCATTAAACGTTTCAAATGCTTCCCATTTGTCTTCTGGCTCATTTTCAAACAACTGCAAAATAAAGTGGTTGCCTAAAGCATAAGTCGGCATGTTGTAATTTTCGACTCGTGCTGGTAAGTCACGGATAATCCCTTCCTCTACTTGTTCATAGTGGGTCCCTTCTATACCGTAGTTTACGAGATTGCGAACATATGGGTCTGTGTTTAATAAATTTAAAAATTCAACGGCTTTTTCTGGATGACGCGAAGTGGCAGAAACGACTTGCAGCGAGCCAGTCACCGATTCATTTTTAATAACGGGATCATTGATCGGCTGTGTAACGATTGGGTAGCCCGCATCACGTTCCCATAAAAGTTCTGCATATGGATTGTATTCTTCTACACGGACAAACCAGTTCTCGACATTATAAGGCCATGGATCATTCGAACTGGCAGCATCGGCTGGAATATAGCCTTTCTCATAAAAGTCGCGGATTGTGTTAAACACCGCCATCGCTTCTTCCGTTTCCAGGAAGTTAATGGCTTGTTCCGTATCCCCTGTTAAAGGAAAAGCAACGGGCATGTCTGCTCCAAGCACATAGTCAAATGGCATGATTGGTTGGAACGTGCTCGATGCAGGGAACGGGGTGATTTGCGGTTCATTTTCCTTTATTTCGGCAAGCATCGGTTCCAAGTCTTCATAGCTGGATACTTGCGACGTGTCAAAGCCGTATTTCTCCACTAAGTTTCCGTTAAAAACAAACACGCGCTGCTGCCCTACTTCTTTATTGGCTGGAATCCCGTATAATTCACCTTCAATGCTCGCTCCTTCAAGAAGCGCATCATCAATAGCCTCTTTCATTTCTTGCCCATGTGAATCAAGTAAATCGTTAAGCCCTAGATAGGCGCCTCTTTGGGCATTTAACGTGTATGTTCCCCCTGATGCAAAGGCGATGTCAAAATTTTCTCCAGAAGAAGTAATAATATTCATTCGTTCATCGTAATCGCCCCAGTCCACTTGTGTCATATGGACGCGCACACCAATTTCTTCTTCTGTATAAGCATTTAATTCAGCCATGACATCATTTAAATCTGGCTGTGGCGTGCCAATCATATACCATGTCAATTCCGTAACGTCGCCAGCATTATTGTTGGCTGGTTCGTCACTGGAGCAGCCTGCTACAATCAGCGCAACAGCAGAAGCTGCCGCTGCGATTCTTAATGTTTTCATGTAAGTGCCTCCCCCTTTTGCAAACATCCTTATTCTTTCACCCCGCCAATTGTCAGGCCGCTAATGAAATACTTTTGAAAAAACGGGTAGGAAACAGCGATCGGCAATGTCGCGATGACCACCATTGCCATCTTAGCGGCATCCTGCGGGATCGTTGAATAAATTTGGTGCGCCGCTGCGCCTAATTGGGTGTTTTGCCGCATGAATTCCATATTGTTTTCAATCCTCATCAATAGCGATTGCAGCGGTACCAAGTCAGGATTGTCTATAAACAGCAATGCATTAAACCAGTCGTTCCAGTAACCGAGCGTTGTAAACAGTGAAATGGTGGCAATACCAGGAACCGCCAGTGGAGCAACAATTTTAAAAAATATGCGCCATTCTCCAGCTCCGTCAATGCGCGCTGACTCCAAAATCGACTCGGGTACGGAGCGCATAAAAAAGGTGCGCATGATAATGATGTAAAACGCATTCATCGCAAGGGGAATAATGAGCGCCCAAATCGTGTTGCGAAGGCCTAGCACTTGCGAAACGACGATATAAAGCGGAACGAGCCCTGCTCCAAACAACATCGTAAAGAATGCAAAAAATGTAAAAAACTTACGGTAGCGAAACTGCGGCCGAGATATCGCATAAGAATAAAGGGCAATCATCGAAACGCTTATGATTGTTCCTAGAACTGTTACTACAATGGTAATGCCATACGATTGCAGCAACTGATCACGCATATTCCACAAATACGTGTACGCATCTACTGACCATGACTCTGGGATCAGTTGGTAGCCATTTAACGCTAACGATTCTTCGGCTGTAAATGAAATAACAATGACATAAAGGAACGGAAAGATGCACATAAACGCAGCCAAGCCAAGAATGACGACCATAACGGCGTTTGTTTTTGGCCCAAATGTGTGGGCATTTCCTGCTTGCTTGCGTTTGCGAGCAGCGGTCATTTTCCCAGTCTCGCGGTTTGTCTCCATTTGACACCTCCATTCAATCGCAACATTGGCAATGACGATTCATCACACAACGTTTTAAAAAAGCGCATAATCTGGATCTATCTTTTTGGCAATATAGTTGGTCAATAGCACTAAAATAAAACCAACAAAAGCTTGATAAAGCCCAGCCGCCGTCGTCATACTAATGTCGCCCATTTGCATGAGCCCACGGTACACATATGTATCGATGACATTTGTCACCGAGTACAATGTGCCGGAATCACGGGGCACTTGGTAAAACAAGCCGAAATCAGCACTGAATATTTTGCCGATATCGAGAATCGTCAATATGACAATGAGTGGCATAAGCGCTGGCAGCGTCACGTGTTTAATTTGTTGCCATTTGTTTGCCCCATCAATCATCGCTGCTTCATAATAATCGCGATTGATTCCAGCAATGGCAGCTAAGTAAACAATGCTAGCAAACCCAACACCTTTCCAAAAATTGATGAACGTTAATACAAATGGCCAATAAGCAGGCTCATTGTACCAAGATATCGGCGGAATATTAAAAAAGCCTAAAATGGTGTTTGCTAATCCCCGATCCATGCTTAAAAACGTAAACACAAAGTAACTGACGACTACCCAGGATAAGAAATGGGGAAACAACATGCCTGTCTGGTAGATCTTGGCGAGCTTCCGGTTGACAAGTTGGCTGAGTAAAATCGCTAACGCTACAGCTAAGATAAGGCCAACCACTATAAATACAGCATTGTACAATACTGTATTTCTCGTAATAATCCAGGCGTCGCTTGTTGAGAAAAGAAACTGGAAATTCTCCCACCCGACCCATTCGCTTGTACGAATGCTTTCGATAAATCCGTCTGGATGATAGCGAAAATCTTTAAATGCCAATATATTGCCTGCCATCGGCAAATAGGCGAGCAACAAAAACCAAATCGTTCCAGGGAGGACCATTACAAGCCATACCCGGTTATCATAAAGATGTTTCATAAAACGTTTCATGACCGCCTCCTTTCTTCTTTTAAGAAAGCCCTTACATTCATTGTAGCAAGGCATTTGTGTCGCATATACTGAACAATGTTTACATTCATTGGACGAATTAAGGGTTTTCACTTAGCCGTACAACATGCCTAAATTCATTAGGGGTTACCCCGACTTTCTTTTTAAATTGCTTGTAAAAATAAGTGGCGTCCGCATAACCGACATCTTTTGCAATCTCTCCAGCTTTCCGTCTACTCTCGGTTAGTAGCTGCTTGGCCAGAGCAATCCTTTTCTGGTTGATGTATTCAGAGAAACTTACTCCCATTTCCCGTTGAAACAGTTGCCCTAAATAGATTGGGTTAATAAAAAAACGCTGTCCCAGTTGCTTGAGCGATAAATCGGATGCGACATGCTCGTCCACGTAGGCTAGCACTTCTTGCAATACAACGTGGCTGACTTCCTGCTTTTTTTGCAACTCGGCGGCTTTGTGTTCAATCAGCCCATTGACGATATCTAGCAGCTCTGAAAGGATGGGCGCTTGGAATAATTGTTGCATGTCAGCCATGCCTGAACGCTCGCTTCCCATTTGTTCGGTGACTAATATCACTTCTGCGGCGATTCGCCTGGCCGCCTCCCCATCGATGCCGTTACCGACAATGGCCGCCTGCGCCCATGCTTTCGCCTCTTGAACCTCCCCGTCCGTCAAATGCTTTTGCAGACGAGAATAGTGGACGCGGCTCTCGGCAGGCACTTGTTGCAAAAACCGCATCGCTTCCTTTTGTGTCACGATTTCCGTTTGGTTAAACAATCCACGTTTCGTTTTAAAAGCAGAGGCGACATCCAATGTTCTCGTTAACGGGGACAAGCTTTTGTGTTCACACTCTCCTTTCACAAGCAGGAAAGGAACGGCGAACAGGTCGTCGACAAGCGTAATAATCGAAGTGATTGCTTCCTCTGTCAGTGCTGTGTTTGTCAGAAGAAAAAAATCATTTTCCGGCGTCCGGCAGCAAACACCTGGAGCAATGACCGCTTCCGCTTGCTGTTGAAAAAGCTGGATGGCTTGATCGTCCAACTGGTGGATGGCTGGAATCACGAGTACGTTTAGCTGCCTAAAAAAAGAGCTCTGGCTTGGACGATACAACTGCATCCGTTCTTCGTATTGCTGCCTTCCCATCTCTCCTGTCAGATAGCGCCATATGGCGTTGTCGCGTAAAATGAGCGCAGCCACTTGCTCTTTTTGCTCGTGCTCCCGCTTCCGCTTTACTTGTGCAATGGTTGCCACCAATTCACGGTCATCAACCGGTTTGAGCAAATAGTTTTCAATCCCCAGCTTTAAACCGCTTCGGACATACTCAAAGTCTTGGAAACCAGACAACACCACCCATCGCGTAGAAGGCTGGATGTTCTTCCATTGCCTGATCAATTCTAACCCGTCACATTGGTGCATACGAATATCGGTAATAACAAGATCGCACGGGAGCTCGCTATAGCAAGCCAGTGCCTCGCTTCCATCAAGCGCTGTGCCAATGACTTTACAGCCGATTTCCTCCCACTCAATTAAACGTTGTAATCCTTCGACAATTAATGGTTCATCATCAACAAGCAGGACTCGCATCACAGTCGCTCTCCTCCCTTTCTAATGGACATGTTAGTTGGACAGAAGTGCCCTCACCAGCCACGCTATGGATGGATAACCCATAAGGCTGTCCATATTCCAGCTGAAACCGTTTATGGATGTTGGCCAACCCGATAGACTGCTCGATATGTTGGTACTCTTCCTCACGTAGCTTCGCTTTTACCGCTTCTAGGCGCTCGCTGGTCATGCCTTTGCCGTTATCGTGTACAACGATCGTCAACACATCTTCCTTTTGCTGAATCGCGATATGCAGCCGATTGTCCTTTTTGTCAGGCATAAATCCATGGATCATGTAATTTTCCGCTAATGGTTGCAAACTAAACCTTAAGATACTGTCCATTAACAATGAGGAATCAACTACATATTCAACCGCGAGTGCATGTCGGTACCGTTGCTCCATTAATGCCATATACTGCTTCGTATGTTCCAATTCTTCGCCTAACGTAGCACTGCGGTTTTCCGACAAAGCGTACCGCATAATCGAAGCTAAATGAAACGTCATCGCTCCAGCATCAGTGGCACCTTCAATCACTGCTTTCATGCGGATCGCCTCCAGCGTATTATAGAGAAAATGAGGATTCATTTGCGCCTGCAGCGCCCTCATTTCAGCTTCTTGCTTTTTTAATTCGAGTACATAGGATTTGTCGATATAGCGCTTTAACTCATCTAGCATCCGATTAAAATTCCCAGCAATCGAGCCTAGTTCATCTTTTTTATTTTGTAAGCTCATATCAATCCGCGCTGATAGATCCCCTTGCTCAACGAGCTGCATCGATGCTTCAATTCGTTGCATCCGCCTGGCGTAGCGACGCATAACGAAATAGCCAACGGCAACCGTGGCACACGCAACGGCTATTAATAATGCAATGGTGGCGTATACGAGGGAACTCAATTCCGTGATTTCAGACCGTGGCACCACCCCTACATAGTAGAGACCTCTGTCTCCATCCTGCTCCACTTTGTAATAGAAAGTTTCGCCGTTTTTCACCATTTCTTTGTAAACGGGCCCTGAGTCCTCTTCTTGTGGCAATTCAAGCGGATCAGGCCTGTTGGCAAATAAAAGCGTTCCGTCTTCCTTATGCATTTGGAGTAAGCCGACATTGTTCGCAGACGCCACTGCTTGCCGCAATGCTTCGCTGCTATAATAGGCGGTAAGCTGGCCAATCCCAGTTGTTGAGGAACCATCATTAATGGGCCGAGTTAAGGTAATCGCTTGCTGCTCGCCCTCCTTTTGAATCCGATTCCAATTCGCATATTGAAACACATAAGCATATACTTGATCTGTTTCATAACTGGTCAAGGTGATGGCATCAATGGCGCCGTCTCCATAATAAAAGCCGCGCATAAACGATTCGACGTTGCTCGGCACAAATGAGCGCTGCAGTGAATATTGATCCAGTCTGTATTCCAAATACGTTTCAGGGTCATTTTTTAATGCAACAGCTATCGACTCAACAAGCTCTGGATAAAAATACAATTCACGTAAGTGAGTCGCAAGCGAGCGTTCCCGTTCAGCCATATAAACAGCCAGAGCTTCGACTTGTTTTTCATTGGCTTCAAGGGATCTAGTTATGAAGTCATCGGCTACATATTTTGCGATCAGCACAACGAGCAAGCTAATAACAAGCAAAATTATAATGGAGTACATTGCTAAAATCCGGTTGAAAATTTGGTATCTTGCGCGGCTGCGCAGCCGTCTCCCTTTCATCGCCAAACCACCTTTGATTGCGAAAAAGCTTGGCAGAGCATGCTGCCCTCCAAGCCATTTCATTATCGTGTTTATGCCGCCACTGTTTGTTCCATTTTCGAAAACATTTTTTTACAGACAACGCTGCTCCAATACGAAGGCCAAACGATCGCAAAAAAAGGCAATAGTCCCGGCATATGGACCATCATCCATACCGCTGCGCCGATGCCCGTTGCCAGCATAAGCATGGAAAAAGGTTTTGAAAATACCATTGCCACAGACTGGAACAAATACGCTTTTGTTGGCAGTTCATAATGAACATAAATGAAAAAAAACAGCCATGTGCTTGCCAGTAATGAAAAAAGGATAAATAAAATAAAGTAATGGGCTACCATCATAACCGTTCCTGGAACGATAACGCTAATCCGCAAGTTTGCCAGGAGGATAAGTGCCAGTACAGCAAACAGAGCGCCCACCTGATTGCTTGTTGCAAACGATTGTTTGTATGTTTTCCAAAAAAGGGTCCACATGGGCGCGTCTTGATTCCCATGGGCCCACTTACGCGTTACTGCTGCCACAGCGGTAGTAGCAGGCATAACTCCCAACAGACCGAGCCCAGCAACAATGCCTAAAAGCCATAATCCGTTTAACTTCATCATGTTGTATATCCACTCTGAAGCCTGGAAAAATACACGATGCATAGCTATGCCTCCTCTGCAAGGGGACTTCCTTTAATCCATTCGCCGCATAAGCTAAGGACAAACTCACTAAAAAGCGAATTGGACCAAGCGAACCATTCACGCGTAAAGACAGTGGCGTCTGACGCAAAAAACCCTTCATGCATATAACCCGTGCCTCCATCGGTTGCCTTTAGCGTGTTCAAAATTGCCTGCTTCTCTTCTACTGTGCTTGCTGTCAAGCCTTGCATCGATAAGGCAATATGCCAAATATAATGATCTGGCGTGTGTGGGCTTCCGATGCCAGAAGCAACTTCTCCTTCGTAGTAATACGGGTTTTCCCTTGTAAACAAAAAGCGCCGTGTATTCTGGTACCGATCGTCATCTAATCGGCAATAGCCTAAATAAGGAGCAGCTAACAAACTAGGGACGTTGGCGTCGTCCATCAGCAACGTTCTACCGTTTCCGTCCACTTCGTATGCATACATCGTGCCATAATAAGGATGTTCAAAAGTTCCATGCCTTTCAATGCCTTCCTCGATTTCAGCTTTTAAAACAGCAGCCTTTTGTTTGAGGTCTGGGTCGTTCCAAACAGCATCGCATATTTCGCCCAAATAGCCAAGCACGACCGCGGCAAACATGTTTGCCGGCACCAAATAGCCGTACAAGCAAGCATCGTCGCTTGGGCGGAATCCGCTCCACGTCATGCCTGTATACGATACTTCTGTCCCTTTCCCGTTCCGGTTCAGTGTATCCGATTGCCGTACGCCTTTTCTTTCAAACCGATACGGCGATTTCTGTTCATGACGTTGCTCCACTTGCCATGTCTCGATAATCGATGCAGCCGCTGTGCGGAAAGGAGCATCGAAATGGTCTGTTATGCCGGTTTGTTTCCAAAACAGGTAAGCGAGTTGGATCGGGTAGCAAAGCGAGTCGATTTCATACTTACGCTCCCATATGCGGGGACCCATCTCTGTCATATCCTCTTGGTGCCCTTGGCCATTGGCTTCTTTATTAAAAGCGTTTGCATACGGATCAAGCAACATAAATTCCACTTGCTGCTTTAACACACCTTTAATCAGAGCAGCTACTTCTGGATCATCAGCCGCCAACAAGTACGGCCTGATTTGCGCCGCAGAATCGCGAAGCCACATAGCAGGGATATCGCCAGTAATCACAAACGTCTTGCCATCTTCACCTGGCTGCAGCGTGGTTTCATACGTGTTTAGAAACGTTTGTTGGAATAACCGCTGCAGGTGGGCGTCTTCAGGAAACGCCCCGTTCACTTTTTCGATGAGCCGGGCCAAGCCCGCTGGGATGCCCTTCACGGTGTGTTCACTCCTTTAACAAGGTATGTTTTCATTTGATAGGGCCGGACGGCTTCCGACTGAACTTCGCCCAAATCTTCCTCCAAAATGGTAGAGCGCGATAATAAGGCACCATTCCGCCTTTGGACCATTCCTTCTCCTAAACCAGGTTGAAATGCACGAATAGCTGCCGCTTTTCCGTCCTCGGCTAGCTTGATTGAGGTAATGACCATGTTTTCTGCCTCGATCGGAACGGCTTCAAAGAAATGGGGCAAGCTCCCTCGGCTAGCCTTTACCTGCTTGACGACAGGGTGAGTGTAGGCGTGGTAAATGTTTGGCAACATTTTACTTTTCCGTAAATCACCTTGCGTTGGATAAACCGACCATTGCGCCGTTTGCTTCCCTTGGCATTGAGCGCCGGCTGTTGGAAAGTCGCCCCAATCGCCCATTTCAGAAACCGCTCGTAACAACGTAACCGCAATCGCATAGTCGCTTTTAGGCAACACTTCGTATTCGTGCAAGCCAAAAGAGGCAATTGCCACTCCACGCTCTTCATTGCCGACGGCAACATACCCTTGCATATGGTGGTCGTAACTTGGATTCTCCCATTCTTTTGACGGCGTGTTGCTTCGTTCAGCCACTTCGAACACACTGCCAGCTAAGTGCGTTTGACAACGGGCGCCAGTTGGGTAGAGAACACGGATCCGATGGTCAAGTGCTTGATTGTCGATCGTCCAATTGACAAAAAGCCTAGGACTGTTTTTTTGCAGCGATAATGTCGTAACCATTTCACAAGTGATCTGCTCATCGCTTCTGCCTGCTTGCCTGTTAGGGTGCCAGCGTAACTCCCGCTTTTCATCTACAAACGATCGATCTGCCGACTTAGGCAGCTCCCATTTGTGGATAATTGCGATCCTTGCCTCAAGCGCTGTATTTTTCACGATTTTAACTGTCGCCTGGTGGCCTTTTGTCGTTAAGCGCGTCCCATTTGCTTCCTTGTACATATATTCATTGCCGATATCGCCGCTATCTTCATAAATACCAAGGTACGGATAATGGGTCCCTGTTTGTTTGCAGATCATATCATAGCTGCCATTATCGTGGATCGTTACCTTTAGCCACTCGTTTTCCAATGACCGCCCGTCAGCAGTGGCAATCATTTCTCCTTTTGCTTCCTGCTCGCCTCGAAGCACATAAATCGTTGTATAACCAAAAGCGGGAAGTTTTACATGGGCTTGCATGTTTACGTGTCTAGCGTAATAAGGCTTTCGGAAGCCATCGTCAGGCAATTCGTAACCAAAATCCGTCTTCATTTGCGTAAATGTTGCCTCTACTGGATTCCCTGCACGATCAACCACTTTGAAAACAGGAAATGGCTTTTCATCAAGCTCCTGGAGCATCGCAGCAAACGGTTCTCCAGTAAAATATTTTTTTTCAAAAGCAATATCAGTCTCTACGACCGTTTCACTCGCGTGACCACTGCCGTTAAAGCATACGACTGGAATTGCTTCTTCTCCAAAACGGGTCGTATCAACTTGCTCAGCAAGCCGATCAATGGAGGCTTCTGCCAGACGCTCTGCCAGTTGGATTGTTTTCTGAAAGCGAACCACCATTTCTTCATGAACTTCATCGACGCTGCATCCGCAAATGCTGTCATGGGGATGGTTTTCCATCAGTTGCTTCCAGGCATAGCGTACATATGCCCCATCCACTTCATGTCCGAGCAACCACTCAATCGCAAGCAGTGGTTCAACTTGTTTTTCTAGTAGCATTTGCGCTTTTTCATTTAATTGCTTCAAATAAATACGGCTCGAAGCTGTGTTGACTAGCGTTGACCACCCGTCCGTCCGCTGGTTCCGCAGTTCCCCTGTGATCGTTTGTATCGTTGGCGGTAATTCCGTTCGTACTTGTTCAATATAAGATGTAAAATCTGATTGAATAAATTGTATATGAGGAAACAGTGCTTGCGCTGTCTTAATCGCTTCCGGCAAATTCCGTTGCACCGGCTGGTGGTCGCAGCCATTCATGAAGAGCAAATGGCTCGTCGAGGCATATTTTTTTGCATCAGCCAATTTCGTTGTCCAGTACGCTTTTGCCTCATTTTCATTAACAGGAATTTCATTTCCATTTGAATACCAATTGGCAAACAAGATGCCCAATACCGATGAACCATCCGGCGCCGACCAATTCAGTTCTGAATAGGGAGATTCAAACGCTTTGGCATCAGAAACGGTATTATTAAAGCCCGTTGGCTTCACGCCCCGTCCAAATGCAGCAGCAGTTATGCCTGCTTGTTTAAGAAGCTGTGGGGCTTGGCCATAAATCCCGAACGTATCCGGAAAATATCCAATGAGAACGGGTTCGCCAAATCGCCTGGCATCTGCCATTCCATATAGCAAATTGCGCACATTTGCTTCTGCGCTTGTCAAAAAGGCATCTTGGAGCACATACCACGGGCCAATGTTCAACTTGCCCGCCTGAACCCATTTTTTAAGCGCCTCTTCCTTTTCTGGGTGGACAGCAAGATAATCGGCTAACAGGATCGTTTGTCCGTCCAAGTGAAAACTTGCAAACGATGGATCCTGCTCAAATTGGGCCAGCAGCTGATTCATAAGTACGACAAAGTCATGGCGATGATGTTCAAAAGGCCGGTACCACTCTCGGTCCCAATGGGTATGGGCAATAATATGTGCTGTTGTTTTCATTTTCTCCAATCACCCTCTCAAGTAAGCGCATTCATCATTAACGTACCAATTTTTCCGAAAGGCAACAAGCGCCTGTTAAAAGGTGATAAACAAATTCCAATGAATTTAACATTAATCCACCAAATGAAAAAATACAAAAGAGGTGTCAAGTTTATTGACACCTCACAAGGTCGCTAACTTCAAAAATAATAAGCGCTTATAGCAAAGAGAAGAGTTCGATCCGTGTCTGCATCCTAAAACGAGCCGCTTTTTATGTCGATCATGCGAGCATCACTTGGCACAAATGTTTCACTTAGTGCTTCTATATGCAGACGCACGTCGTTTTGTTTGCTTTCCTCGACTAGGCCTTCTAGGTAAATTCGATCTCCAGCAGATGTGCCAATTAGCTCTTTGCCGTGCTTTGTTTCTTTATAAACGCGGTAATGGTGGACGTTGCTTTGTTTTTCCCATACGAGCTGAATGCCACTCGGGTCTGGGTCGTACTGGCGTACGTTCACGTTTGGAGCGGCAGGCTTTTCGCTATCAGCACCTACGGCCAGTTGTCCAATATAGAATTCTGCCAGCCCAGTCTCATTCCCTTCCGCTGCAAATGCCAGCCCTGTTATCGTCTGACCAGCAAACGCATCCAGCGGCAACGTCCACTGCGTCCAACCATTTATCGATTCACGCTGTTCTCCTTCCACATAACGGAAGTCCTCTTCCCCATCTAAACGGAAGCCCACATTTAAATCGTTGCCGTGCTCGCTTTTAAATGTCCACGTTAGCGAAGTGCCTTCGCTTATCGGCAACTCTGTTTGATAGAGCTCGATTTGGGCGTGTTCTCCTTCCGCTAATGAGCCATGCCATTGTAACGAGCTTCCCCCTTCAAACGCTTCTTCCCAAGAAAATGTTGCCTCTAAATCGCCGCCATGCTGAATCCAGCGCCATGTCGGCAGCACATCTTGAAGGCTGCGGTTATTCCATTCCTGTTCCGACACAGTTTTGCCTTCTGCCGAAAACTGAGCGCCGCTGCCCGTATTAAAGTGAGTCACAAAGGGTACCGAAGTAGCGGTGCTTTTCGCGGGAAACCAGTGCGCCATGCCAGGCCAATTTGACTGGCCGTCTGTTTCGGCTGGATTTCCTGTCGAGCCAACCCAAAATTGTAGTTCTTTTTCATAAAACGCTTCCATTGTTTCACTTGACTGAAATGCCCAATCTGGACGGTATAACCCGAGTGATGTATGCGCCTTTTCTCCTTCAGGAAACAGGCCTTCCCACTGAACAGGGGTACTTGTCCCTCGTGCTTCCACATCCACTCCGGCATAGAGGTCATACGGAGACCTGCCAAGTGCTTGTGCCAATTCGTTCGATTGGCGCTGGTCACGCCACCAAAAGTTCAAAAACATGCTGTCAGCGACGCGGGTCGAGCCATTTTGCAAGTACATTTTATTTCGATCCGTTAAATGGTTTTGCCAGGCGATCGCCCCTGTATCAATCATCGAGTCATACCACATGATGTGCATGCCTTCTGGCTTTTGTTCCTGCAAATAAACGAGAAAAGCTTGCATGGCTTCGGCTGTTCCTTCGTCTGCCCCTTCTGTTTCTTGGTTAATAAACCAGCCGTCAAACCCATAATAGTCTGCGACTTCTAGCAATTTGTCAGCAAGGGGGAATGAACCGTCCTCCTCTTGCTCTAACATTTGTTCTAGCCACTCTAGCTGCCCTCCATAAACCGTCGGCGGGAAGAACACATTTCCTAAAATCGGCACCCCATTTCGGTGCGATGCATCAATGACATCGGCACTTGGCGGAACGATAATGCCTTCGCCAGCTGAACCAGCCCAATAAACCATCAAATCTGTATAATGCCAATAGCTGAACGTATTTTCATAGAAAACTGGCGCTCCTTGCGATGGAACACCTGATGTATGCCTGTTTAGCGCGGACAACGAAACAAGGTGTGCGTCCTTGTCTGCATTAGCATTTACCCTATCCGCAACGCGGCCTGGTTCCAGCGGAACATGGCTTCTGTTAAAGGGTGCGTCTGGATCACTGTCTGGTTCCCATTGGGCAAGTTCCTCTGGAAACCAATGGGAGGACAGCGGGCCGTTGTACGTAGATGCGGCAACTGGATCATCATGGAGCAATACACACGCTGTGCAAACAAGACCGACTAAAAAAGCTTTTCTCAAACTTTAGCTCTCCTTTCGATTTCAAATTCAATTCTATGACACTATACGCTTTTCACCTTGCTATTCCTCGTTCTCCGACACCATTCTATGATTTCTCCAGCGTTCTTTGCTTTTTCCACTTAACATTCTCAGACTGATAGAAAGCGCTTGTCAGATGAGAGTGCAGGCGAGGGAAGATGCGAAAAGAACGGGGGTTTATCAGCAACGGTTTTCTTGCGCATGAACCGATCGTTTCAAAGCATATAACTGAGACAAACGACCACTACAGTCTGAAGGAGGGAAAGCCCTCCCTTAACGGACAGATCCGCCCACTTCAATCGTTTTTAATTCATACGGCTTTATCGCAAAGGTTATTTCTCCTTCCTGCCAATCGGATAGCGGTTCCTCCATTAAATTCACTTCACGCCATTTTGGGGCGGGGCCATGCCAATCAATTACCACCTTACCGCTTCGGCCTTCAAACTCATGCAAACGGATGATCGTGCTTGCTGTATCCTCTGCTTTCTTGATTGCGTCTAGATGCACATGACTGAACCGCACCGAAAACAATTTATGAACGGCTTCTGTTTGTTCGGCTATTAATGGTTCGTTTAAATCCCATGCTTCTCCTTGTGTGTTGGCCTCTCGCCAGTCTCCGCGATGAGGGTAAAAGGCGTACGTAAACGCGTGCTTTCCTTGGTCTGCTTCCGTGTCGGGATAAGTCGCCCCCTTTAATAATGACAGCCTGAGGACATTGCCTTTTATGTCGTAACCATATTTGCAGTCGTTCAACAAGCTCGCTCCGTAGCCCGTTTCAGCCAAATCTGCCCACTGGTGGCCAACCGATTCAAATTTCGCCATGTCCCACGATGTATTCCAATGAGTCGGGCGTTCCACATTTCCAAATTGGATGTCATACGTGGCCGTGGTTGCCCGGACATCTACTGGAAATGCAACTTTTAGTAGTTTTCGTTGTTCATGCCAATCAACATTCGTCGAGAAATCAATTCGTTTTGAGTGGGCATAAAACAAGATATCCTGTTCAATTGTTGTCCGGTGATACGTGTAAGACACGCGCAAAGCAGCCCGGAGCGCCCCGATTTCAATGATCTCCATGCCTTGGAATACCGGTTCGCAAGGCGCTTTCTCTTGGTAAAACAAGTCGATGTCCCAGGCGTCGTGGGCCAGTGGTTTATCTTCAAACAATTGCAGCACGTTCGCTGCACTTCCCTCAGGCAAGACATGGCGCTCGGCTTCTTTGTCATACAAAACAGCGATTTGCCCCGCTTCATTCCACTCTACTTCGTAAAAAGGTGTGCTTAGCGTACCGTCGCGCCAAACAAAAGCCGTTTCCGGCGCTCGTTCCTCCGCCTCTTGTTTCACAGATAAACTGATTGAGCCAACAGCAGCTTGCGCTTGGAGAAGGACGATCCAGCCGTCATCAACTTGCTGAGCCGGCAAGCGTTTGGCCCCATTGTAAAAACATAAACTATCTGCTTGTAAGCCTGGTACGTGGACAAGGCGTGGCATCTCATAAGAACCTGGCACCCATACAGACCAACCGTCTCCGATAGTTTTGCCTGCCAATTCCGCCTCGGCCGCTTTTACGTACGCCCATGCTTCCGCATATTCGACTTCCGTGTCTTGATAAACTTCACGTATGGATGAACCTGGTATAATATCATGAAATTGGTTGCGAAGCACGATCGTCCACGCCTTTTTTAGCGCCTCAGCCGGATAACCACGAAAGCCTTGATGCCATGTTTTCGCGACAGCACGCGCCTCAAGGGAACGGAGCGCTAATTCCAGTTTGCGATTATGCATTTTAACCAATCCCTGCGATGTATAAGTGCCGCGGTGATATTCCAAGTACAGTTCGCCATCCCAGCGATGCACATATTCCTTTGCATTCGCTACCGTTTCATTTAACTGCTGGAAATATGCCCCGGCTTTGCCTGGCTTCACATGGGGAAGGCCAGGTACTTCATCCAGGCGCCTTCGCAGCTCCAACATATCCCGATTGACGCCTCCGCCACCATCGCCATAGCCATACGCCAACAATAGCTCTTTGTTGATCGCCTTATCACGGTACCCTTTCCATGCGCCAAGCACCGTTTTCGCTTCAATCAGTCCATTGTACGTGTAAAACCACGAGTCTGACGCATTCCATGGTTCGGGCGTCGTAATAAAGTGCGTCAACATGTCAGTGCCGTCTAAGCCGCGCCACCAAAAAGTGTCATGGGGCATACGGTTGTATTGATTCCAGCTAATTTTGGTCGTCATAAACGAAGAGATGCCAGCCAGCTTTAAAATTTGCGGCAACGCCCAGCTGTAGCCAAATACATCTGGCAACCAAAGCACGTGGCAATCACGGCCAAACTCTTCCTTTATAAAGCGCTTTCCAAACACAATCTGCCGTACAAGCGACTCGCCGCTTGGAATGTTGCAATCAGCCTCGAGCCACATGCTGCCTTCTACTTCCCATTGCCCTTCCTGAATCCGCGCTTTGATTTGTTCATAAAGCTCTGGGTAGTCTTCTTTCACATAGGCGTAGAGCTGCGGTTGCGTTTGTAAAAATAGGTAGTCTGGAAATTGTTCCATTAGCCTTAACACTGTCGAAAACGAACGTGCCGCCTTTTCTCGTGTATGAATAAGGCGCCAAAGCCAGGCTACGTCAATATGGGTGTGCCCGAGGCAGTGAATCGTGACTGGATGGTTTTTCTCCTTCGCCGCCAATTCACTGCGCAGCTTTTTTTGCGCCCGTTCGCACGATTCGTAGAATGATGGGCTTTGTGGCATCGTCCAATCCATTTCATGAAACGCTTCATTCAGCATGCGCCGCAATTCTGGGCGATGGGGTTCGTCCTCTGGCAATTCCTCGATCGCTTGCCAGATTGCCAAACCGGTAAAATACAAGTCGTCTGCCGCTTCGTCAAGCCATGCCAACTCTGCAAGTTCTAGTTCATAAACCTGTTCTCTAGGCGGTCCTCCGCCTTCAAGGCCTGTCCACATCCGGAAAGCCAGTTCTAACTTTTTGCCTGCTTGCCCTTTCGGCAGCCAGACTTCTTCATGGTTAGAGTCGACTCCTTGATACGGCTCCCCATTTATAAATAACAACGATTCAAACCCGGAGTTTGTGCCACCGCCAGTCCGGCCGAAGCGGAATCGGCCTACCGGCTGCTTGTCGCCCCAATTGCTAGGAATATTCACTGTTGTGTATAGCCAAACATAGCGGTCACGACCACCCCAACGGCTTCCAAGTGTAACCGTCTCCGCGTCCTCGCTCGGCCCCCTTGGATAGGCGCCAACCGCATCGTCCCCTTCCTCCATGGCGAATGATTGTATCACAATGGGATCACGGTATCGGTACGCTTTTAGCTCATTTAGCCGTGCTGCCAATTTTCGTTCCGTTAAGAACATCGTTTTTCCCTCCTAAAACCCTTTTTGCTCGATGACGTTCTTTAGCCACCAGCCGCTTTTTTTGACGGTTCGATGGCCACCTTTTTCAAGATCAACGGCAACCAAGCCGTACCTGTTCTTGTAAGCATTCAGCCATGACCAGTTGTCCATAAACGTCCACAAATGGTAACCTCGGACATTGGCTCCTTCCTGCAATGCTTGATGGACCCATTTGAGATGCCCTTTTATAAACTCGATTCGATAGTCGTCCTCAATAACGCCTTGGTCGTTACGAAATCGTTCTTCGCCTTCGACACCCATGCCATTTTCAGAAATAAAGCACTCAATGTTTCCGTAATGGTCACGGACATGAATAAGCAAATCATAAATGCCTTTTTCATAAATCTCCCACCCTCTGTGAGGGTTCACTTTTCTCCCTGGCATCTCATATGGATCAAATAAATGCTCTGGCATAAACGGAGCTTCTGGATTCGGCACATGCTCCTTTGCCTTGACGCGACGAGGCTGATAATAGTTCACGCCAAGCCAATCAATCGTATTCATGCGAATTAACTCGGCGTCGCTGGCTTCCACTTCCGGTAAAAAGCCCGTTTTAGCGATTAAACGAACGAGTGCAAACGGATAATGCCCTTTAATAGCTGGATCAAGAAATGAGCGGTTAAACAACAAGTCGCTAATCCGCGCTGCCTCCACATCTGCAGGATGATCGCTCCGTGGATAAGAAGGGGTCAAATTTAAAATGAGCCCGATCTTCCCTTTATGCCCACTTGCTCGAAAGGCAGCTACTCCTTTCGCGCTTGCCAGCATAGAATGGTAGGCCACTTGCACAGCACGCTTAAAATCAACTACATTGGGATAATGCATCGTGTACAAATAACCCGCTTCTACTGGCACAATTGGTTCGTTTTGTGTAAACCAATGGGTGACTTTTCCGCCAAAGCAATCAAAACAAATGCGGGCATACCGAGCAAAGGCATCCACGACATCGCGATTTTCCCATCCGCCTTTTTGTTGGAGGGCCAGTGGCATATCGAAATGATACAAGTTCACCATTGGGACGATGCCGTTAGCGAGCAGTTCGTCGATGACATGCCCGTAAAACGACACCGCCTCCTCATTAACCGCTCCATCACCGTCTGGAATCAGCCGCGACCACGAAATCGAAAAACGGAAAGAATGGTGACCCATCTCTTTCATTAGCTTGATGTCTTCTTGATAACGGTCATAAAAATGGGATGCCTCCTCTGGACCGATTCCTCCATGAAAACGTCCCGGTTCTTGCTCATGCCAATAATCCCATATATTTTTCCCTTTTCCTCCTCTGGAAGCTGCTCCTTCCATTTGCGTTGCTGAGGCTGCTGTGCCAAAAAAGAATGAATCTGGAAACCGATACGTTGTCATCCCTCAACCTCCCTACTCGAATGCCCCCATTATAGCGTTTCCTTGTAAAGCGCTTCCATGGAATCACAATTGTCCTTTAAAAATTTCAATGGAACCATGTTTTTTCCATGCCGTTCCCTTGCTAAAACGTTGCGGTTTAAAATGGATATCGTTACAACTGAGCTTGCCGAATTGAAAACAACCGCCAAGTGTATGCTATGTTTATAATGGTTCAAAATAAACGTACAGGAGAGTAATTTTATGACTTTAAACAAGCTTCTATCTGGATTACTTGTTTTTATTTCTATATTTACAGGTGGTATGGAGGACCCTTTAACCCCAGATCCAAACAAACCTTTAGGTGACGTTCTCCCAATTGAAAAAGCCGTACAAGAATTTAATTACCTGTACGGGATTGATGTGGTTTTACCTCAATACTTACCGATTCATTACACCACTCAAGGTGGATCGATTGATCAAGGTGCACTAAGAGTCGACTATATGGATCAATCCAATAATGAATTACTAAGTATAAACGTTTTTGTCGGGGAGGAACATCTAGAAAGTGAGAAATGGGCTAAAGAAGTATTACTAAATAAAAATATTACAGGCTATCATTTCACTATGCCTGATTCCAACATAAATTATTTCATTTTTAGACAGTGTGGGCTAACCTATATCATTGCATTAGCCTCACACCACAAGGAAAATAAGGTAGAGGAACGAATTAAAATCGCCAATTCAATATGATTTTGATAGCCCGAATTATCACTTAATGCCGCCACTCCAAATCCCACCAAAGTTCGTGTTGAATCAATAACAAGATTTTATCTTACCGTCATCACAGAAAACTCTACTACTACCAATGAGAAGCCATCCTTCCTGCCAATTCAGCTAGAACTTGCTTCAACTCATTATGAGAGGGGGGACACCAAGCACAAAGAGATTTACTTTGTCGTGATCGGGATAAGAATGTCAAAATGAGGGTCTTGTAAATCTCGATCCTTTGGATATCGTTCATGTTTAATTGGTAATGGATCATAATAGTGTCTATTTGGATCTTGAAAAGGTTTATACTCACTCTCAGCTAACCATTGCTGAATATACTCGTAAGTTTGTCCGATATCGTCTCCTTTTTGATGTTTTGTAACAACATACGTCATTTCGGGCACGTATAGTTCTACCATACCTTCAAGGAGAGGCTGTGTGCGTTTTACTTCAAATACCGAATAATGTTCAAAGCCATCGCTTCTAGTATGATAAGATAATCCGAGCTGGATATTTGGGTTTATGACATCCTTTAACTCTTCTACTCGATGTTCCATCGTATGGATAACTTCTTTTAAATGACTGACATCTGAATAGGGACCATTCCATTTCATTCCCATTGCTCGATAAGCTGGCAAAGTAACGATATCACAGTGAAAGTTTTTCATCGAATGCACTTCCTTTTCATACTATTTTCTGTCCCTAGTCCATTCGCCCATTTCCTGTTGATTCCTTTCTAAAAATATAAGTCGCCCTCCCACTCTCTTTCAAAAATAACCATAAAGATGCCCTTCACAATGATACGTTTATAAACTAGTAACGAGCCGTTCACTACTGGTTTTTTTAGACTTTGATGTGAATCTAATTTATGAGAGGGTATCTTTTTTCATTTCTTTAAAACACAGAAAGAACGGGCCCACGACATGAACGCCGGGTCCCGTTCTTTTTCTAGTTAACTTGAGTTATGCCCTAGTTATCGCTTAAAAAGCTGCGCTCCAGCCAGAATCTGCAGTAACAACAGTGCCGTTAACAAAGCTTGAGTCGTCTGATGCTAAAAAGAGAGCAACTTGTGCGATCTCTTCTGCTTGGCCAACTCGAGGCATGACCCCACGTGGCGCTTGCAAGCGGCTAGCGCCCAATTCGTTAATGTTTTTTAAAGTTGCGGCAATGTTGGTTGCCACACCGCCAGGGGCAATGGCATTGCAGCGAATTCCTTTTTCTGCGTACATATAGCCTGTATTTTTAGTAAGGCCTACAACAGCATGTTTGCTGGCAGTGTAGGCAGCGCCAGCATGAGCGCCATTAAGGCCGCCAGAAGACGCGACATTCACAATTACGCCTTTTCCTTTTTCTAAAAAGAGAGGAAGCGCTCTGCGTGTTGCACGCATGACACTTTTTGTATTCACGTCAAAAAGAAGGTCCCATTTTTCGTCGTTAATATCCCCAATCGGTTCAAAGCCATCCATAATGCCCGCATTATTCACGAGAATATCGAGCGTGCCGTACTCATTTACAGCATGATCGATCATTTGATTTACATCGCTTAACTCAGCGACATTCACTTTTACCGCAGTCGCAACGCCCTCGGCAGCGACAATCTCTTTTACGACTGCTTCTGCTCCATCCAAATTCAAGTCTGCGACAACGACTTTGGCCCCTTCACTTGCATATAATTTTGCAATTGCTGCACCCATGCCAGAAGCTGCACCTGTTACGACTGCCACTTTGTCTTGAAGTTTCATGTAAAGCCCTCCTTATGTTAGTCATAGGCAAGTCGGAAGATCGCTTCTAGTAACCATTCGACTTTCCCACGACTACACTACCTTTATAATTTCATGTTAGGTGTTTTCAACGAAAGTGGCAATGAACAATCTTGGCCAAACTGTAAGTAAGACGACACATCTGGCAATGATGTCAATTAAAATTGATAACGTTATGAACTTGGATGTTCTGCAGGTTTAAATGGGTTTAAATCAATGAGCTGTTGTGCCAATTCTTGTGGAGTATAAGGCATATCATGGGCTAGCCACATCGATATCGTTCCAACTAGCGCCGATGTTGCATACCAACTTGAGATATCAGATGGTGTCTTAAATACGAGAAAGCGATTCGTCTCGTCTTTCTTCACACAGTCTTCCGTGTGGGCAACTAGTTGATTCATTAATTCCATTAGTTTTGGGGTAAAAAAAGGGATGTGTTTTGACACAAGCAATGCTTTATAGATTTGCGCATTCTCGGCAATATGTTCGAGCAACAAAACCAAAGAATCCCGTGCTATGCCTGGCTGGTAAGAATCCGCATTCGCTTTAGCGGTCAAAATTTGGTGAATATCTGCTAGAAGCTCATTTAAAAAGCTTTCGACTAAATCATGAATATCTTTATAGTGTGAGTAAAACGTGACACGGTTGATTTCAGCTCGCTTTGCAATGGCGTTAACCGAAATCTTGCTATACTCCTTTTCTTCAAGCAAGGCAATAAAAGCATTTCGGATTGATTTTCTGGTGCGCAAGACCCGTAAATCTAAATAGGATTTATTTTCCACGCTTTCACCCCCAATAACTCAACACATGTAAATTATACTACAGTGTCGATCGATCTGGTTATGACAAATATGGGGTAATTTTCTCCGTTAAAGCTCTTATCGACGTAGAGTACAACGAACTAAGAAGAGCGCTTCGTTGTCGTATACGTTTGGAGGAGGGTACTAAAAAAGCTGAACTGTATGTCCAGCTTCAGACTGTAGACAAACGCCCGCTGTCGTCGTTTAGAAGGCGAATGGAACCCCCGTAAAGGTTTTTGTGGCCGCGAATTACTTTACCGCTGTGAAACGGCCGCGAGAAATCGTGTTGCCTCTTCGGACTTTATGCACTCTTGGACAATGTTACGATGGTCAAGTACATAAAGCAATTGGTTATAGACACGTTCTAAATCTTCGGTGCTGCCTTGTTTGACACATAATAAGCATACCAACTGGACCGGTTTTCCATTCCAGCTAACCGGTTCTTTTAAGGTGACAAACGCTAGGAATGTTTTTTCTGTTTGTGGTGTAATCGGGTGTGGGATCGCGACTAAATTTCCGTACGCTGTTGAGGCAAGTTTTTCCCGTTTCACTAGTGCTTCATAAAAGCCTTTACTCACCAACCCTCTTTCTTGTAATTGTTTATCCAGAAATCGGAGAACGTCCTCCTTGCTTATGAGCGATTGTTGTAAAAACACAAGGTCTGCTTCGGTATAAGAGAGCAAGCTGTCGCCGTGTCTTAAATGGGTTTCAATTCGTTCCAAGTCTTCCGTGCCTAATATCGTATTCACCTCTACTACAGGAACTGGCATCTTTTTTTTTATAGGGATAGAAGTGACGATTAAATCAATATTTGTTAAATCGGCTTGGTCGATTTGGTAGTATTCTGTCGTATCGACAATGTACAGCCGTTTCTTAAAATTGGCTTCTAATTTATACTTTAATAATTGAGCGCTGCCTCTGCCCGACGCGCATACAATTAAGATGCGCGTCGGTTCTTTTTGCTGGTTGCGGCGTTCAAGGGCAGCGCCTATATGAAGGGCAAGGTAGCCAATTTCGTTTTCATCAATGCTGATGCCAAGCTTATCTTTAATCACTGCTTGACCAATGACAGCTGCTTCAAATGCCAACGTATAATGCTGTTTAATATCAGCAAGCATCGGGTTGCGGATATTCATGCCGTAGCGGTAACGGTTAATCGCGGGCTTTAAATGGAGCATAAGGCTAACAAGCAGCTCTTGGTCATTCGCGATATTCAAATCGAGCTCCCTCTCCACTTTCTCGACGACGGCCTTGGCTAGCTTATAATACTCGTCATCAAACACTTTTTTTAAGTCATGGTTCGCTTGCTCGTGTTCTGCAACTAGGCGTGTGCCTAGCAAGTGAATGGCAATATAAGCAATTTCAATTTCAGGAAAGGATACACCAAGATGCGTGTTAAGACGGGCAATCATTTTTTTGGCAACGTAATATTCATGTTGGCTGCAAATATCAGACACATCTTTTGGGTAAAGGGAGATGTGATGGCCTGCTTCGATCCGTTTAAAGGCGATAACAATATGAATAAATAAATTATTAATAGCAATATCAGACAACGTGATCCCATTTTCCTGCATCGTCGTCAGCAGAATGTCCCAAATGTCAGCCAAGTGCTCTTCTTTCATAAACGCGGACAATTGCATGCTCGTTAAATCAGCCGCAACGTTTTTTCGTTCAAACACGTACTCAGCCATGCAAAACCGGCGCTTAAGTTCATCTCCCTTAAGATATAATCCGTAATTGGGCCTTGTAGCGACTTGAAGCCCGTACCTAGCTAAAATCAATTTGGCGTTTTTCAAGTCGTTTTGCAAACTTGATTTGCTAATAAACAGATCATCCGCTAAGTCGTCTAGCTTCAGGTATTCTTCAGCCAACAATAGTTTCTGAATTAAACGGATGACTCGTTCTTCTGGACTGATCGGAGCGCCGTGATTGCCCGTCGTTTCTCTCTGTAAAAATTGGCGGAACTTTGCCTCATCTTCAATCGTCAGCTTATAACCTTTTCCAGGCACGGATTCAATGCCAGCAGAAATGTTGGCCAACTCCGTTTGCAGTTGTTTCACATCTTCACGCACTGTCCGCGACGTAACTTGGTTGACACTGGCCAAGTAACGGCTGGTGACGTACCCCTGTGTGCCTAGCAGCTCTCTCAAAATTGATTGTAAGCGTCGATTCATGATGCCCTCCTTCCTGTGGAAAGAACGCAAAAGGAACACTCCTTTTACGTTCTCAGTCCTCCTTAAAACCCATTTTGCTGCGACACGCCTTTTATCCATTCCGCGCTCTTTTTCAGTGTCCGTTTTTGTGTTTGCACGTCGACTGAAATAAACCCATAGCGATTTTTATAGGCATTGGTCCATGACCAATTGTCCATAAACGTCCATAAATGGTAGCCGCGGACATTGCAGCCTTCTTTAATAGCCTGGTGGAGCCATTTTAAATGCCCTTTTATAAACTCAATCCGGTACTCATCTTGAATTTGCCCATTTTCCATAAACCGTTCTTCGTTTTGCACACCCATGCCATTTTCGGATACAAACGACTCAATGTTTCCATAGTTGTCTTTTAAATTTACCATAATGTCATAAATGCCTTTTTCGTAAATTTCCCAGCCACGGTAATGGTTCATTTTCCGTCCAGGCATGTCATAATGGTCAAAAAACCATTCTGGCATAAACGGTGAAGCTGGATTAGGCAAATGTTCTTTTGCTTTTACACGCCGGGGCTGATAATAATTAACGCCTAGCAAGTCAATCCGCTGTGCGTTAATAAGAGCAACATCTTCTTTTTCATAGGTTGGCAATTGCCCATACTCATCAAGCAAGGCGACAAGCTCTTTAGGAAAGGAGCCAAGGACGACAGGGTCTAAAAAGCTACGGTTAAAAAACAAATCGGCAATCACGGCTGCTTTTTGATCCCCTTGATGATCGCTGCGTGGGTATGAAGGCGTCAAATTAAGAATAATACCAACCTTTCCATCTTCGATAGAGCGTGTACGGAACGCTGCCACTGCCAATGCATGGGCTAAAACCGTGTGGTAGGCGACCTGGAACGCTCTTCTTGCATCCACTATGTTTGGGTAATGAAAATCGTAAAGATAGCCGCCCTCGACTGGCACAATCGGTTCGTTAAACGTAAACCACTTTTTCACACGATCGCCAAACAAGTCATAACAAATAGCTGCATACTTGGCATACCATTCGACCACTTCGCGATTTTCCCAGCCGCCCTTTTCTTGCAGTTCAAACGGCATGTCAAAGTGGAATAAGTTTACAAATGGTTCAATGCCATTAGCGATCAATTCATCAATGACATCGTTGTAAAAGGCAACTGCTTCCTTATTCACTTCTCCCTCACCGCCAGGAATCAACCTTGACCATGAAATGGAAAAACGAAAACTATTATGGCCGATCGCTTTCATTAGCGCAATATCGTCTTTGTATCGGTGGTAGAAGTCAGACGTTTCACTAGGCCCTATTTCTTTAAAAAAGCGATTTGGCTCAAGCTCGTACCAGTGGTCCCAAATGTTTTTTCCTTTCCCTCCTTCATTGGCAGCTCCTTCAATTTGTGTTGCCGAAACAGCTGACCCCCACCAGAAATCTTTCGGAAAAGAATACGTGTTTGCCATCTTTATAGGAGTCCCCTTTTCGTGCGGTATATTTCAATAATTTCAATTGCTAAATCACGTACGGTCATCGACGTCATCAAGTGGTCTTGGGAATGGATCAGCAGCACGTTCAACTCTGTCCGCCCTCCATTTGCTTCTTGTTGGATTAAATTTGTCTGAAATTCATGGGCTTTGGCCAGCTCTCTTCCTGCCTCTTCTATTAACTCATCTGCTTGTTCAAAGGCGCCTGCTTTCGCCGCTTGAATTGCCTCCATCGCGCTTCCTTTCCCATTTCCAGCGTGCAAAATGATCCGGAAGGAAACCTCTGTTACATCCGTCGATTTCTCCACTTTTCTCACCCATCCTATCTAAGCTGTTTTCGTTGGTTTGCCTTCGTTTTGCTCATTTTCATAGTATTGCTTATCCATTACTTTCAAGAATGGCCACCAAATGACAAACACGATCGCCATGTTTACGACTTGCAAGACCGCTCCTTGCCATGAATTTGTCGCCAGCGCTCCACTAATAATAGGTGGCATTGTCCATGGCACAATCGCTCCATACGGTGCCGGCACAAGCCCGGTCGCCATCGTAAAATACGTGAAAATTGTCACCACGACTGGCGCAAACAGCCACGGGATAATGACGAGTGGATTCATAATAATCGGCAAGCCAAAAATAATTGGTTCATTGACATTAAACAAACCAGGAGGGCCGCCGATTTTTCCAAGTTCTTTTAGTTGGCGGCTGCGCCCAATCAAGAAAATCGCAATAATAACGGCCAGCGTCATGCCAGACCCGCCAATACCGACAATAAACGATTCCATGAACGGCTTGCTTACAATATGGGGCAACTCATTGCCTGCGTTGTATGCGTCCAAGTTTTCTCCCGCCAATGTGAACCAAATCGGGTCAAGGACAGAGTTGATAATGATTTGGCCATGCAAACCGAAAAACCAGAAAATTTGCGTCAACAGCACGGCGATGATTGTTGCAGTCAATCCGCTTCCAAGTGCCGTTAAAGGCGCTTGAACCGATGTGTAAACAAAATTTTGTACTGTCTCAAACGGTGTAAATGAAAAGGCGATACGCACCAACAAGAAAAACGAAAGTGTCATCGTAATTGGAATCAAAGAACTAAATGAACGGGACACAGCATCTGGTACACCGCTCGGCATCTTAATTTGCCAATTTTTGTTCACAAAAAAACGGTACAGTTCCGCAGACACAAATGCTGTAATAATTCCGACAAACATCCCTTGTGCGCCTAACACGCTAACTGGAATAACACCGGTCGTCTCATCGACGTGTTGCGGGATTAATATTAGAAAAGCAGCAAGAGCAGTGACGCCACCAAAAAGCGCCTCGCCTCCATAGCTTTCCGTCAGTTTATAGCCAATACCGACGATGACAAACGTCGCCATAATCGCCAGCGTTGCCGACGAAGCACTGCCGATCAGTTCCTGGTATTGAGCGTAAGTGGCTTCACTCATCAAGCGGTCAATAAATGGAAGATTGGCGATAACGACAAAAATCGAACCGAAGATAATGAGCGGCAACGCAACCATAAAGCCATCACGCAATGCTGTTAAATAACGATTATTATTTAACTTATCTGCAAGCGGCATTAATACATTCTCAAGTACTTCCATGAAGCGATTCATTAACGATCACCCTTTCCGGCGACTATTTTTTTACTTCTCAGCCAGTTCTAGTGCCCGCTTCATAACAGCCATGCCGTCAACACGCCCATACGCAACCGCATCAATAATCTCGACAGGAACGCCAATTTCCTTGCCTTTTGCCTCATATTTCTTTTTCATAAAGCGCATTTGCGGTCCTACTAACAGCACATCAGCTTTTTCTATTTCTACCAATGCCTTATCTTGGGCAACCGCCCAAATTTCCGCTTCTACCCCTAATTCGGCTGCAGCTTCCTTCATTTTTGCTACAAGCAAGCTCGTAGACATTCCTGCTGAACACGCCAACAACACGTTCATCCTTCATTCCCCCTTAACTTCATTCGCCTCTTTCACCATTCATCTTAAAATGAATTCGCTTACAACTACACCCAAATTTTTTCCGCAGTCTGCGGAAATGATGGAAAAATAGCCATATAAACGGAAAAAACAGGCATAAAAAATAGAGCAAACAAACTCATATCGAGGTTGTTCCCTCTATTTAACAGACACATGTTAACTCCCCCAGTGTTGGGGCCTCTCCACATAATCAGGCAATACCGTTGCTTTATCCCCTTTAGCCGACTGAATCTGTGACTGTGTTAAGAAGAGTGCTCCAGCTAAGTTTGCCCCGCTTAGGTCCGCATCTCGTAAGTCTGCGCCAATAAAGTCCACTCCTCGTAAGTCACTATTGGTCAAGTTGGCAGCAATGAGAAACGTCCCCCTTAAATTTTGCCCTTTCATATCGACGTTGGCGAGGTTTGCGCCTATATAATCTGGCCGTTTCTTTTTTGTCTCGCTGCCTTTTCCCTTCTTCCGGTATTTTGACCGGTATACGTCACTCACTTTTATTAACACAGGATTTATTTTACTTCTATGTGCTTCAATATCTAACGCCAATATTTCCTCCGGTGTTTTAATTGTTAATGTATAAGTCAAATCATACAAAGTCTGAATGTCTAGTTTCAAGTCCTTGGCTTCTTCTAACTCGATCGCTTGTTTTAAATAGAAAAGCATTTCATGTAGCTGCTGCACAATCGGAAAGACGGAGAACATTTCTTCGGCTATGCGACTATCTTCACGCCAATCCTTACCCTTATAGACAACTTGTGATACCTTTTGACCTGCCCCAAAACATTCGTAACTTACGCAGCCCTGAAAGCCTTTTTCTCGTAGCGACCCATGAATCGAACATCGATGATTGGAACATAAGTGGCGGCACGGTTCCCCACTGCCTTTATCATAAGGGAAGTCAGTCGATTTCATGTAGGGCAGAGACACGCAACAGAGCGCAAAACAGTTTAAGCAATCCGATTTTACATCGCTTTCCATAGATATACAACTCCCTATATGACGAACAAGATATGTTCATTATAAAGAAGTTTTGCGCCCAAGCAATCATCTATTTCTCTACTCTAGTTTGCGCGGTTCACTGGACGTCTGCTAGATTTCGAATGGTTGCAATGAAATTCGCCTAAAGCCACCGTGTATGCTTACTTGTTCATTTGCGCTACTATACGAAGAATGTTCATAAACACATAATTCATGCTTTTTGATTGGTACGCCGTCTGGTTAAAACTCCCTGTTAGAAAGACATCCATCGCTGGCACATAGAGCATAAACGAACCGCTCGCGCCGAGATGCCCCCATACTGTATATTTATCTGTGAACGGGAGAAATTGCAGTTTCATAAGACCATATCCGTATTTTAAGCCCAACCGCATCTTTCCCCAGTTTTGCATGAGGTGCAAGCTCTCTTGCGTTAACAGTTGATTGTGCACAAGTGCTTTCATAAACAGGAGAAGATCCTCGATTGTGCATACAGTTTGACCGCCAGCATAAAAACTGCTGAAACTACGGTATTGTTCTACATTTATTTTAAGGTCGTCAAGATATAGATTGGCAACCGGATAGTCGCTTTTTGCTGCCGGCTCGGAAAACTGGGATAAATACGAATGCTTCATCTTCAAGGGCTTAAAAATGTACTCATGCAATACGTCCGCATAGGGCTTCGACGTAATCGACTCAATGATCAGCCCGAGTAAATTGTAGCCTGTGTCTGTATAGTGAAAGCCTTGCCCCGGTGGAAAACGCGGTAATAGATGCTCTTTCGACCACTCAACCGTTTCTTCAGGAGTCCAAAAGCGTGACGGTTCATCGAGAATTTCCTGCAAGAATGGTTTGTGGCGCCTCGGTTTATCTTCGAAAAAATCGGGCAGGCCTGATGTATTGCTTAATAAATGTGTTAGTTGAATATCAGACGAATACTCTTTTCCTTTAAGAATGTGTAGCCCTTTCATCAGGCTTTCAGGCAAATAATGGCCGATCGGATCGTCAAACTTGGCGAGACCGTTTTCAACGAACTTCGCAACGATCGCCGAAGTGAATGTTTTTCCCACACTTGCCGTATGAAAGGGCTGGTCTGGGTTCGCCCCGATATTGTCCGTGCGTCCTGCTGCCATCGGCCAGTGGATGCCAAGCCGATCTGAATGTACTAGCAGGTAGACGTTATGCAATTTCGGATCTGCATTCACTTTCGCTGCTAGCCTTTGCTCAATTTCCGATCGAATCGCTTCGTGTCCCATCTCGTTTCCTCCCTTTCATTGTGACAATCAGCCGGATCCATTCTCTTGTTTGCGTAACTTAGCAGCAATGACAACATCTTCAGCAACGCTATCTAAAAGCTTTTTCATGCGCTTTAAATCAAACTCAGGTGGCAGCTGCCGATTGACAACCATCATTGTTAATCCTGTTTGAAAAGCCCTCACCTTGAGCAAAATCATCCTCAGTTCCTGTTCCTCAAAACCTATTAGCTCCGGATCGGTTTTCATATGATTCACAAGCTCTGTGCCCAAGTCCTGATCATAATTTTGCAAATAATCGTTTGGCTTCATAGCTAAATCTCTGAACAACGCTGGATACTCCAGGGCAAACTGAAGGCTCGCAGCTCCGATATCGCCGAATGGACTCCCTGTATGTTGCTCACGGATCATTTGTTGCCCCACTTGGCTAACTTTCTTTACAACTGCTTGTTTTAACTCCTCTGCATCCGAAAAATTCACATAAATCGGTGCAATCGAACTTCCAAGCTGGTCCGCCACTTTTCGGATCGTCATGCTGTCGATTCCTTCCGCTTTCGCAATTGTCCACGCTGCTTCAATAATTTGTTCTGTTGAAAATTTCTTTTTAGGTGGCATAGTGACTCTCCTATTATATATATCAGTTGTTATATATCGTATGATATTTAATCAACAAAGACCAGCCCTTTATTCATCTGCTAAAATCAAAACTTGTAGCAAAAAGGGAAATTGACGAAGCAGCTAAACACTCTATAGGTTTACGGAGACCGAGTTAGACTTGCTTCCGATTACTTGGACGGTGTCGAAGCGAAGCACGAGCCAAAAATCTCAAAAGCTCAAGCATAGCTGACCAAGGACAAACTCGTTCAGCTTTAAATCTCGGGTCCGTTTTTACTGGACCGATTCGTGTAATGGACAAACAGAAGTGGCTAGAAACGGCTGATAGCAAAAGCCGAAATGACCAGCCATAATAGCAATCGATAAGAAATACTGTACGACTTATTTTTTTATAATGAAACAAAACAAATAAGTGGGTGGGAGAATATGGCCAGCATCGAACATCTGCAAATCATTCATGTTCCTGCTGCTGAGGTGTACGTAGCATTAACCTCAGCTAAGGGACTTTCTGAAGTATGGACGAGAGAGCTATCCGTTCTGGAACATGTTGGAGCTGTCAACGAATTTCATTTCGGCAAGGAAGACCTAACGAGGATGAAAATCGTGGAACTTGTCCCCAACAAGAGAATCGTCTGGCTCTGTGTGAATTCAGACCCAGAGTGGATAGGAACAACTGTCTCCTTTAAAATAGAAGAGAATAATAATCACACCGCTATTACACTGCGCCATACGAACTGGAAGGAAGTCACCGGCTTTTACCGGTTTTGCAACTATAACTGGGCCATGTTTCTATACAGTTTAAAACGCTACTGCGAAGAAGGCCAAGGAATGCCCTATCAATCGCGTTCATTTTGAATATTACTGTTATAAACCGCCTGATCTGAAACATGGGTGTTATTACAAACAAAAGGAAGCAGCTTTCCTCCTACGAAAAAGGTTGCTTCCTTTTTTTACAATTACAAAACTTGAACTTTTTAATCTTAAGAACCAAATGTGGCCCCCCACTCTCGCCTCGCTGGTGTTGATCGCTTTGCAAGCATTCAGATCCAGAGCCATTTCACTTTTTCTTCCTCCAGCTGTAAGGCAATAGTTCTTGCAGAGAAACAATTTGGTCTTCGGATACCATAACCTGGGTCTTGGCATTAGCGTCATTCATTTGGCTAATAAATTCCCGGCACCTTCCACAAGGGGGTAAAACGCGACCATCCCAATCAACAGCAATCATTTTCTTAATATGGCTTTCCCCAGCCGTAATCATCGCCGCCGCAGCTGCATGCTCGGCACAAAAACCGATGGAACAGGCCATATCAATACAAACACCTGTATAAATGTTACCGTCCGCAGTTTCAATTGCTGCACCGACACCACCGACTTCAACGACGTCAGATAATTTCCGAGGTTGTATAACCGCTTTCGCTTCCATGTATAGTTGATCAAATGTCACATGACCACTCCTTTTATTTACGCTTTGGGGATACCTGACTGAAGCATATCGACATTGAATCATATATAGATCTTACAAATGACATGTTCTCTTCCTTTTGACAACCCCCCGTTTTTCATAAAATCTTATAAAACGGCAAGTTTACAAGCTAACGACCGCTTTGCCTGTTGTCCCCATGTTAACGGAGAAAAGCCAAGTGCTACTTCGATAACGCCTTTTCAGCTATGAACAGAAAATTCGATCATATAAGTAAATAAATTTATCAGGCAGAGAGCGAGAAACGAAAGTGGAACATGTAAAAGCTGGTCCGAATATGGCAGCCCTTACTTTATTCCACCTTAGTCCACACTCTATAAAACAGACTTTTTATTACACTCATATAGTTAACTTAATCTAATTAAGCATTCATTTTTGTAACCATTTAACCACTTGACTCTGTTGGGCAATAGACGGGAAGATTTGTTTCTCCTCAGTCAATTTACGAAGACGAACAGCAACCCATTTACTAGAAGGCTGTTCGTCTCTGTCTTTGCACAATAGGAAATGCACATGAAATGCTGAAGATTATTTGATATCTATACCAAATCTTTGAGCCATTTTACCGATAAATTCATGATCGTTTAGTTCTTCGCGTTCAATCATCAACTCAGAGCCGGTATGATATCTCAGTTGGCGGGAAGGATCGATTGCCGCCTTGTAGATAACTTCAGCAACAAGTTCCGGAGAAGCGATTTGTTCAGGGTCAAACAGGCTTTGATACATGAAATTGATTTTTTGCTCGAATTCACTATAATCTGTCAACCGGGTATCCTGAATAGCATCCCTAGATCTGCCCGTGAACTCGGTTTTGGTGGGTCCCGGTTCCACAATCTTTACCCGAATATTAAATGGAGACAGCTCATAAAGGAGAGACTCAGTGAATCCGTTTACGGCAAATTTGGAAGCATGATAAAGCGAAAACAATGGATAGGTGACTCTGCCTCCCTCAGAGGTAACGTTGATAATAACTCCCTTACGGTTCTTTCTAAAATGAGGCAAGATCGCTTTGGTTACCCGCATCAGACCAAAAACATTGACATCAAACTGTCTTTGAATTTGTTCTTCCGTTGCAGCCTCAAAGATACCAAATGCACCGTAACCTGCATTGTTTACAACGGCGTCAATTTCCCCGAATTTTGCTATCCCTTGCTCGATTACATGTTGGATCGATTCCTTGTTTTCAACGTCGAGATGGGTAACCCAAACGTTCTCAACCTTGGTCAACTCCGTTTCTTTTTCAGGAGAACGCATAGTAGCGATAACGTTCCATCCCTTATTTGCGAAATGTAAGGCTGTAGCTCTTCCGATTCCTGCAGATGTACCGGTGATCATGATTGTTTTCATGGACTGGCGTCTCCTTTAATCTCCTACCTGAGAGGAATATAAATCAATTTTGTATTGAATGTTTTCCTTGAATTGAATTAATTGTTCGAGTTGGGATTCGATGCGTTCAATTTGTAATTGAAGCATTTGGATACGTGCAGTTTTCGTTTCATCTCCTTTTTTGACCAGTTGCACAAATTGCTTCATTTCGGCAATACTCATGCCCGAATCACGTAGGCAGCATGCGAATTTGATCCATTCAATGTCTTCCGAATCAAATATGCGAATCCCTCTTTCATTACGTTTGGCGGGTGGAAGAATCCCTTCCTTTTCATAGTAACGAAGAGTGTGAATAGACAAACCGACCTCGCTCGCAAGCTGACTAATTTGAAGGCCCATAGAAGATTTCGTCCATTCTTTTGAACATTGGACATTCCTCCTTTCACCACGAAATTAAGTGTAGCTTATCACCTAGAGTGCACTCTACGTCAAGGCTTTCCTCACGACCAATCTCGATGGAAGAACTGTACCGCGAAGGCACGTGCGCAGAACCACGCCGAAAAACCCGCCCAAGTATTATTCCAGGGGGGCGGGTTTTGCCGCTTACTTTTTTGCATGTCGTTGGCGAAACTCCAAACGTGGTGAACCAAATCATAGTTAAGGGGCAATTCCTTGGGAGCGCGCTTTGTCTCTATTCTTTTTGATTTTAACAGTTTACTGGAAGTCAATTTGATCATTTATAGCATTCATTTTAACTAATACGAGGCTCTTTCTAGTAAGAGCTTTATACGGTGTGGTTTTTTGACGCACCTAGGCCGCATAAGAGCAGCACAGCACTAACGACAAACAACAACAGTAGTGGAAGATTCCATCCTGCTGTGACATCGTGGAGGAAACCGAACAAGATTGGTCCTGTTGCCGCCAACAAATAGCCAACAGATTGGGACATACCGGATAAAGAAGCTGCATCGTAGGCATCTTTCGTCCGCAAACTTAAAAAGATCATAGCCAAACTAAACGCACATCCACCGGCAATTCCGAGTAAAATCGTCCATAACGAAATAAATGCTTGATTGCCGAAATAAAAGCCGCCTAATGAAACAAAAAACAAAACAGCCATTATGGTGACCAGTAAACGTTGGTTCTTCATGCGTCCTGCAAGGATTGGCACGATAAAGGATACGGGAAGCGTAGCCATTTGAAAAAGCGATAGCATCCAACCAGCGCTATCTTCACTCAACCCCCGGCTTGTCATCATTTCAGGCAGCCAAGTGATCAAAACATAGAAAAGGAGAGACTGCATTCCCATAAAAAGCGTAATTGTCCATGCCAGTGGTGAACGCCACAGGCTTCGCCTTACCATCGCACCATTCGTTGTGCCCACAGCTGATGTGTGATTCCCCCGAACTCTAGGGAACCAAAATAGCGCAGCGATCAAAGCAAGTATGCCCCAGACTCCAAGTGCGCCATTCCAACCGAAACCGAGATTACGGGCAAGGGGAACGCTGATGCCAGATGCGATCGCACCGCATAAATTCATCGACACTGCGTAAATCCCTGTCATTAGTCCAACGTTATTAGAAAAGTCCCGTTTAACTAGACTCGGAATGAGCACGTTGCACACTGCAATCGAGAGGCCAAGTAAAACAGTGCCTGCAAACAAAGGAATGGTTGCACTCAGCGAGCGAACAGCGATTCCCGTTATAAGGAGAACCAATGCACAAAACAAGACTCGTTCCATCCCGAAACGGCGCGCCAACGTAGGCGTGAATGGGGAAAGGAGCGCGAAAGCCAGCAACGGCAATGTCGTCAGCAGGCCTGCGACAGTGTTCGATAACCCAAGGGACTCGCGAATTGATCCTACCAATGGGCCAACTGACGTTAGTGGCGACCGCATTGTTAGTGAGATCAGGACGATGCCAAAGACGAGCGCCCAACTCAATGAAGTCGACTGCTTCGCCACAGTTGACTTCGTGACACTTTGTACGCTCATGGCTGCTCTCCCTCTTCTTTACTGATAACATCCTTCGATTCCTCAATATAGCGATGAACCGCTACTACGGCACGATCACCGTCCTTAGCAACAATGGCTTCGACCAGTTGCCGATGCATTTCCACGAAATTGGCATCGACTTCATAACGAGTTAGGCTTGTAATCGAATCGTGCAACGCTTCGGCGATATGGCTGTAAATTTCAATCAATATTTCATTGTGAGATGCATGGATGATCCTTTGATGCAAATGAATGTCCGCTGTTACAAAGCGATCAATGTCACCGAGGTTTGCCGCATCCTCGCAACGTTCCAACTGAAGAAGAAGTTCGTGCGCCTCGTTGTCGGTTCTCCGTTGGGCCGCCAGATGTGCTCCCTCACGCTCAAGTGCATACCGGACTTCTAACGTTTGCAACATATCAGAACGCAAAATACGTTTTTTCAATACAACTCCTAAAGTACTCGAAGAACAAACGTACGTTCCATCTCCTTGTTTCGTCTTCAAAAGGCCCGCATGGATCAACGCCCGAATCGCTTCTCTTAACGTATTGCGACTCACATTTAATTCGGCCATCAACTCCGGCTCGGCCGGGATGCGCATCCCAACACCCCACTTACCGGATTCAATCATATTTTCCATTTGTAGTGCCACTTGCTCAACCAGCGTTTGCCGGTTTGTTTTCTGAAGCATATGTCAATCCTCCTATATGCAATTACCAAACGTAGGATGTCTGGATGATTGGTATTATATCATGTCCTTAATAAGGAAGACAACAAAATGGGCTGACAGCTAAAACGACTACGGCAAGTAAGGAAAGAAATTTGAACTTGTTTTTTCTCTTGAGCCCCCTACTTCTGTATGACTATGGCTTTGGCAAGCTAATTGGACAAATGCTTCGTTGACGTTTTCCAACCAAGGCATTTTCTCAAGCGACGATGAATGAAATACAAAACGAATCGAGCTCTTCTGTAATAAGAGCTCGATCATCTTAAGCGAAATACATCAATGCGCACGTGTACGGAACGCCATTTCTTTTCACGGTCAACCGTTGGTGGCTAAAAACGCCTGAAGGGCACTGGTTCATCCTATTTATAATCACTGCTCAATGCCTGATTAACACTTGAATGCTGAATCACTTTTCTTTGACTTCTGTTGTCCCTGTGATCACGTCAAGTCCATCAACTACAAATGTGCCGCCTTTCACTTCAATTTTTGCTAGATGCTTCTTGTTTTCTAAGCCGCTAATATGGTAAGAGGTTTGCCGGTCCCCTTTAGAAGTGATTCGTTCATTTTCAGCGACTAATTGGCCGTCAATAACGACGTCAATCACTGCATCTGGCGTCGCGCCAAATAAATGAAAGCCCGAACCCTCGAATGAAAAAATCATCGTGCTCGTTGGCTCGCCTGCTTGAGGCGTACTATAAATATGGACTCCGCGGTAATCCATAAACGTTTCTTTGCGTTCATTATCTCCAAGCGACACTTTTAATGTGTGCGGCCCCTCTTCAAGATCTCTGGTGGTATATCGAATCCCTGTACGCGGATCGACCCCAAAGTTGCCCACGTTTTTCCCGTCAAGCTCGAACTTGTATAGCGTCTGTTCTTCTTTCCCAGCAAGGTAATCGATGCCGGTGCCAGTAAAGTGTATGAAAAGATAAGGGTCATCATCAAAATGGGCCCACGCATTCGTGTCGTTTGATCCCCAAGATGCATTTTTCCTAAATGCATATACCGTATTTTCTTCAGCTCCAATTTCCGCCTCATCCGATAATTTTACGATCTCGCTCGGTCCTCGTTTTTTTACAGCAAATGGAGGAACTGCCGTCGTAATTTCGGCTTTGCTAAAGCTAGTATACCGTTCTTTTGCGACTACTTTGAGCGTATGTTGTCTGTCTTCCAGATTTTCAATCTGCCAGACCATTTTAGTGAGTTCACTATTGTTCAAGTAATTTGCTTCGCCGACCCATTCCCCATTTAAATAAATGTCGGCGCTCCCATTTGCGGGATTGGTGATACCGTACAAGTTAATTCCTGTACCTTTAAAGGTGATTTCAAAAGCAGCTCCGTTTGCTCCCCAGGCATTGGCGCTGTTTGAAGACCAGTCCCCTGAATAAAACACTTTATTTAACGATCCTTGTTCCGTTGTTGAATCTTGATGGGTGATTGTAACTCCGCTCCAAACAGGTACATCTGTCTCTGCTGTCATTAGCGTTCGGTTAAAATGAGCGTATCCAGCTTGTGTTTACTGCCAGTTTCCGATATAGCCGATAGGATTGGCCTCATCGATATTTGCAAGAGCTTGTGCTTCCGACTTGTATACTTTCCCTTGAGCACTGTCGTATTTTTCCGATTCAAAAGCGTGGCCCGGAATCGGTTCAACTTTTAAATTGTCAAATAAAGTTTCATAGTAACCTGAACCTAACACAACCCTGCCAGCCATGACAGTTGAATCCGAATCGGTGTAAGAAGCAATTTCGTTTCCGTCAACGAACAGCGTAAACACGTTTTCCTTCGCTTCAAAGGCCAGGTTATGCCAAACTTCGTGGTCAAAGCCCTCCATTGTGCCTTCTTTAACAACGGCGCCCGTTCTCAAGATTTCATACCTGCCGTCCGAAAACACACGAGCATTGTAAGGGGCAGAAGAATCTGTGCCGCCAGCTTTCACTTGACGAACGCCAATGAGTGCATAATTCTCTCTACCTGTTTCTTCCGGCGTATAGTTGTCTAATAAAAAGTCATAAGACACTTTGTAGTTGACCCAACGAAAATCTCCAATCACTGTATAAGGATTGCTGGTTGCTTCTGCTCCGTCTGTTCCCCCCCAGACAGCCCATTCTGCGCCAATGATGTCAGGGGTGATTTTTTGTTGCAACATATTCCCGTGGGCGGCTGCTTCTGGTATTTTACGTTTCGTACGTTCAGCGCTTCCTTTAGAAACTGGTTTTGTCGCTTCTGTCACGACCTCAAACGCACCATGTTGATCGGTCGTATAACGAGGGGTGCCTCCACGCCGTTCAACATAATCCCTGCCTTTTTCATCAGATGGGTAATCATCGTATTCAAACTCATCCGTGTAAGGCAACGCCATGATCGTGTCTTTTGCTAGATCGACTGGCTGTGATTGATATTCAAAGTTTTCGATGTCCGCTTTTCTATCCAATGTAGTAATGGTCACAATCGAATAGGGTTTGACTTCGAGTTCGAATTCGCCACGGGTAGGTTTAATGGTCTCAATATTTTTAAACCAGTTTTCATCATATGCCTGCCCTTCATCTGGTCCTCGTGTTTCCCAGACATGCACTTCTGCGTTCTCTTTTCCACTCAAATTTTTAGCCTTCATCTTGTATTTGCGCAGTTTCTTTGTATTGTTAGCAAAAATGGTCGTGTAATCATCGGTTTCAGGGTCTTTTACTGTCATATAGTTATCGGTACTCGTATCAACGTCGACGCCTCCGTCAAAAAAATGGCCGTCGCTATAAGTAGCACCTTTTACATATTGCCAACGCTCATTTTCAGGAGTCGTACGATCATCGTAGCCGACAAAATTCATAATATGGCGGACAGCTTGGACCCCACCATCACTTTCATAGAAACCTGACCATGGGTCGGAGGCACTAATAAGGTGTTTAGGATTGTAAGAAGAGCCTTCATAAAAGGCAGCTACAGACGGCTGAAAGTCAAATGAGACCGCTTCAAGCGGCAGATCGCCTGCCCCTGTCCACGAATAAACAGAAATAATACGGGACGCAACATCGACAATGCCTGCCTGGCCCCCTAGTCCGTTATACTGTGGCTCCATATTTAGGCGGTAGCGTGCATTGATCATCGGGGCAATTCCTTCAGATACCCATACTTCTTTTGGCTCCTTGCCTTCTGCGCTTACTTTCTTTTGCAACTGCGCCAGCTCGAGCGAGCCGGTTAATCCATAGTGTGAGCTGATAACATCGATTTCGTCGATTAACTCAGGATGGTCAAGTAATGTTTGACTAATCGATGCCGTATCACGATAACCGTCTGCTGCCATAAGCTTTATGTCTTGATAATCGGATTCATAGTTGGGTTCTTCCTTTATCCTTGCAGTAAAATACTTGAGCCAATCAACTTCAATGCGGCCATTATGATTGATCGCCCTTTCATTTTGCGATATGCCAACGTAATCTAGTTTAAAACCATATTCTTCATAAACAGCGTCAATCGTCTGTTTATACCACTGGTACCGATTCTCATATTCGTTATTAGCCGCACCGCTCCATGTCCAGCGTGGCTCGCCCCAGCGCAAGATTTCAGTCGTAATATCAGGATTGATCGTTTTGGCATCTGCGGCAAACTGGAACCCAGCACCTCTTAGCACATTAGCGGGCTCATCGCTATAACGCATCGTCGCTGGTTCCGTCCCGGAAGAAGAGTCCACGTCAGCTCCAAGTTCTACTTTAACATGGGCCAGCCCAGCACCTGTTTCGCGATTAAAGAGTTGATTCATGATCTGCCAATATTTTTCGGGATGCTCATCTTTGTAATCGATTAATAACCGTGTCGTATTATTGGCCGAAACAGCTCCAAACCCTTTAAAGCGGTTATGAGGATCGACGTCCTCCCCATCGATGGAAATCGTTTTGGTTACTACTTCTCCTTGCGCTTCGTTTGTTGGCACGGAAGACACGAAACTAAAAAGCAAGCAAACCATCCATATCGTGTGTACGATTCTTTTCTTTGTCATACAGACCTCCTCCGTTTGACTGAAATTTTTCTTTACTGTTCATTTGCGGGAAACAGCCGATCAAGGCCTGTAGTTAAAAACGGATCATCAATGGAGAAAATCGAAGGCAAACAGGACATCAAAACAGCGCTTCGGCTCTCTTACGGTAAAATCAAACAACTGTACAGATTCTTCTTCACCAAAATGATTAATAAATGGATGTTTTTTAACCGTCCATTCAAGCAGCTGCTGATCATACCGAATTTGAAGCCGGTGCTTGCCTTCCAGGATAATGCTGCTGTCTGTGGTGGTTATCGGCAGATTTGGAGCTATAAAACGCTCTATAATCGACTTAGGATCGTCCGTAAATTGGTACTGGTCAACTAGAGTCAAACCATGCTCTGATGCCTTTTTCCAGGTAAAGCTTCTTTTTAACCATTGCAGTGACTCCAGTTTATAGGCGTTTTGCAATTCCATTTCAAGACGGTCGCATGTCTTTCCAATTTCTACATTGGTGATAGTCGCAAACTGTTCTCTTCCTGCAGATTGGTAATGGTGATTAATGATCGGGACCGAATGGCCATGGGAACCATTACATAAAAAGGTGTAGCGTTCCTTTCCAAAGTAGCCGTCGCTATACATTCCGCTGCCTACATCTTTCAAGAACGCTTCTCCCTCTGCTTGTAAAATAAAATGGCCAACGTCATTATGGTTATGGGGTTCGTCGTTATGCCCTCCTTTGCAGGCAAACGCATAGGGCGCCTTTCGGGCAATAAACCATTGGGAGTCTTTTAGGTAGTAGCTGTTATTTTGCCAACGTTGGCCGGATATGTTTTCGTCAAACCATAATAAATTCCTCAGCGCAGGGGCAAAGCGGCTACAATGGTCTTCCGTGTAAGAGGCGCGCAGTCTAGCTTCCGGTACCTCCACGTCTTGATAACGATTGTGCAAGTAATGAATCAGTCCTAAAAAAATGGTTGCTACTGGCAGAGCATCGGAAAAATTAGCAATTTTCTTTTCAAAAAGAAAACACTTTTGCGCAAATAATGCGATTTGGTGGGCTTTTTCTGATTGAAATAAATCAATCGCCCCTTTCGTTTTTACTTTTAGCAAATCGGCAAAGTATGTGTAATAGCCAAATCCATATTGCCAATAGTGGTAGCCTTCTTGACAAACGCCGTCACTATTAAATCCTAATAAGTAACAATCTAGTACATGAAGGACCCGTTCTAAAAGCGTAGCCAGTGCCTCATTCTCTTTCAAAATATGCATGGCCGCGCAACCGATGGAGCCTGCACATACGGCGGCCCAATTATGGGTTGCTGTCTCCCACTCATAAGAGCGCTCGCTTAAAAACGGGAGCAACACTCTTCGGTCAACTTCTGCTAAAATCCGTTTTTGAATCAATGGGTCTAGTCTGTTTTTCGTTAATTGATACACTTCGCTTAACGTAAACGCTGTTTCAGCAGCAAACAAATCAATCGTGTATGCCGATTGGTTGGCTATGTGCGGACTCGTTGTGTCCATTTCCGGGCTATTCATTAAATGTGCCGGTAAGCACCACGTATACTCATTGCAAATCGACCAAACCGCGTCTTGCAACTGTTCTAGATAATGTGTTTGGTCCGGTTCCATTAAAGCCATTAGCGCAAATGTATTCAGCCTGCGCCTTTTTTTAAAGTAGCTCTTTTCGTATTCAAGGCGAGTGCCGTGATCACGAAAGCGTATAAACGCTGAAAACGGCATGTCAAGCAAAGGCTCTCTTTGAAGCCTGTTTGCTTCCTCTCTTATTTCATCAATCATCCCTTGATATGCCGGTTTCTTGTGAATCGCTTTAAACCACGCCTCTTGCTGCTGTTGTGAGGAAAATAGAAGTGAAGAGCGGCTGCTTGTTAGCAACGGTTTTATTTGTTTTGCGTTCATCACTAATTCCTTTCGTTTTTATTCGTTATACAAGGTCACTTCAACTGGTTCTCGGTTGGGCCAAGAAACGATAAATTTGTTAGCAAACATGCGGACGCTAGGGACAGCAGCCCAGCTCTGTGCTTGCAAGTGACCATCGCCTTCTCCATACACAGCGCTAACGAGAAAAGTTGTGCCCCGATCGATTCTCGTTCTTACAGTCGGAATCACGGTTCGTGGGTGTAAAAGGTTCGTATTTGCATGGGGGAAAACAAGCGCTGTGTCGCCGCCTTCACATAGATTGACGATTCCGCTAGCGGCCGTTGCCGTTTTTGCTAAACAGTTGGCGCCACTAGAGAGCTGTTCGAACGATTCGCTTTCATTTCCTTCCAGCCCTAAAGCAAACCCACCGTCTGCTGCGTCGAGCAATCTGTTTGTTTCAATTTTGTGGATGCGTACATGCCATGGTACACCTGGAATTAGCCATGTTGCCACTTCAACGTCTTGCCAAGGTTTCCACTTTGTATAAAGAAACTGCCTAGCAATCGTATATTCTTCGCTCTGCCTTTTTACACGGTAAAGGTTATCCCTTTCGCTCAAGGCAAGCACGGAATCAAAAGCTCCTTGCTCCAGTCCCCACTCTGCCCGGGGAACACTAAAGCCAAAAGCAGTCGAGTAAACGAACTTCTCATATTTAGCAGTAGTGTGGGTATGCCCGTTTGTCGATAGATGGCCGGCGTTAAAGGCGAAAGCGTGGTGGCCGCGTTCATCCCTGCAGAGAATGAAACGAGGCGCCTCTTGTACAATGTGCTTTTCTAACCTGGGCAAGGGCTCCTCTTCCACTTCCCAAAACGAATCGTCTTGATCGAGTGCCAGCGGCAAAAATACTTTTAACGCCCAATAGGGGGAGCCTGGCGAGTTATAGTTTTCAGCCATGATTAAATTCGGATAGGCATAACCAATCGTTAATAATCCGCGATTATCGAAAATCGGCTGCTGGCACCACCAACGCAGATGGCGGAACAGTAGGCCCTTCATCACGCCTACCGAAAAAGGGGCGATGCCTGCAAAAATGGCAGCGCTCCAAAACGCTGCTTGCGCAAAGCGATAGGTCATGCTTCGCCCGTATGGTATTGCTGAACCATCCTTGGCAAACCAATAAATAAACGCTTTCGCAAATTCCGTTGCCCTAGCCTTATAACGCTCGGCACGAACTGGATCGTCCTTCTCCATCACTTTGGCATAGACGAGCCCGTAATAATGGAACCCAAAAGGAACATAATAGTCACGATGGCCGTTTAAACCATCTCCATACCAACCGTTTTCTAGATAAAATTGGTCAATTCGCTCCAAATTGTCAGCGATTTTGCGTTGATCATAAGGCAAGCCGACCTGTTTAAACCCTAAATTTACGAGAACAGGGAAGAAAAGCCAGTTGCAGTCCCATACTTCGACATCGTTTATTTGTGCTAACCAGTGGTATAGATTTTCCTTTTCTTCCTCCTGTAACGGCACCCATATTTTTTCCGGTATGAGCAGAAGGGCAAGACCGAAGACAGCCATTTCCACCACTCGTTGATCGTAGTCAGTCACGTCTCCCCAATATTCGGGATGTTGGGGATTGGTCCCATTTTTCATCCCTTCTAGATGGAGCTTCAACTGGTGATCTGCCTCCTCTGACCTAGCAAGCAATGGAACGAGGCCCCATAATATTCGTGAAAAACCCTCAAATCCAGCGACTGAGCGGGAGTAAGCCACCCCCGTGCCCCCTAATTCCAAGCGGGCACATCCTTCGCTATAATAACGCGTCGTTGGTGCCAATACTTGCTGTAATAACTTTGCTAAATCATCTCTCGTTTTGAGCGTTGAAGCGCTGTCAATGTTTTTCGCCATTTTGCTGTCCCCCTTCTGCGGCATGCTACCAAAATAGCTCGTATTCCGCTTTTAAGCTTGTTAACCCTTCAACGAAGAAATAGTCTCCGTAAATAAGAGGAACATCAATGTTTTTCCCCTCAGGGTAATGGCTAGTGCCATGTAAAATGAGACCATCTTGAGCGTCATTTCCCCAGTCACCGTAATGGTCATATAATGACCGCAACATCTTTATAGCCGTCTGTTTATACATGTTGGCTTCGGCTCGTTCAACGGACTGTGAAATGGCCAACAATCCACACGCAGCAATGGCGCCTGCTGAAGAATCGCGATAGTTTGTTATTCCTTGAGGCAGCCGAAAATCCCAATAAGGGACAAAATCATCAGGCAAATGAGCGATAAAAAAGTGGGCCACTCCTTTTGCTGCATGTAAATACTGGCTCTCACCTGTATAGCGGTAAAGCAACGCTAAGCCATACATTGCCCAGCTTGCACCACGGGACCAGGCAGAATCAGAAGAAAACCCTTGCCCGCCAAGCGCTTTTTCCTTCTCGCCTGTTTCCGGATTGAATTGCACAATGTGATGAACAGAACCGTCTTCGCGGATAAAGTGGTTTAACGCTGTCTCCCCATGCTTTTTTGCCACATGGCAAAACCGTGGATCTCCCGTTTCTTTCGTTGCCCAAAACAGCAACGGCAAGTTCATTAAACAGTCAATGATCGCCCAGCCTGTATTCTCATCCCCCTTATAACGGGAGTTCCAAGCACGGATATAGTTGCCCTTGCAGTTAAACCTTGCTGCTAATAGATTAGCGGCAAGCAGCCCCCTTCTCTTAGAATCTTCATCCTTTGTCAGCTTGTAGTTCGCCACGCTTGTCAGTGTCCACATAAACCCAATATCGTGGTCCAGTTTATAATAGTCGGTTATCACAGAGTCTAATTGCTTTTCGCACTGTTTGGCCGTTTCTTTTAGTGATTCATCCTTTGTCTCTCGATACAACAGCCATAGCAACCCAGGCCAAAACCCTGCCGTCCACCAGTGGGGTTCTTCTAATTGATAAGAACCATTCACACTTGCGTGGGGAAAGTTGGCGCCAATTTTCATGTTCATTCGCCCTACTTTTCCGTACACTTTTTGCAATGCCTCTGCAACCCATTGCTCATCATTCGCCATGTTCAGTTCACCTTTCCTATTTATATTGAGGTTATGCTCTTGCGCCCCGATATTCGATTGGAGTCACGCCTTCATGGTTTTTAAACACTTTAATAAAGTAACTTTGATTGTCGTAGCCCAACCGCTCGCAAATTTTTCCGACTGGCTCAGCTGTTTGCTCAAGCAATTCCTTCGCTCGATTTATTTTTGCTTTCGTGACATGTTCAACGAACGTTTCACCGACTTCCTTTTTAAACAAACGGCTAAAATAACTTGGATTTAAAAACAAGTGATTGGCAACTTCTTCAAGCATGATTTTCTTTTCTAAATGGGTGTACACATATTTCAATGCTTCCAACACTTCTTTCCTTTTTGGTTGTAAAGTGCCTTCAGCCACCGCTAAAAGGAGAAAACGAAAATAATGGGTCAGCCAAACCTGTAACTCATCGAGAGAATCAATTGCCAAAAGTTCTTCGTGAAGTCCTTCGGCCGTATCTTTTACATAATAAAATGGCAACGTTTGTAATTTTATCTTTAAATCGACGATCAGCTTTAGCACCCATTCCTTTACCGTTTCACACGAATATCTTTTGTGGGCGAGCAATTCAACCCATTTGCCTACTGTCGTATTGATTTGCTGACGATTTCCTTCAATTATTAATTGCCTGATTTCAACAATCGCCTGGTCGTACCAGGTGAAAACATCTTCTGTCCTGCTCGCTTCTTGCTTTCTTTTTTCAATCGATCCGCGTTTCATATAAAAACGCTGGTCTTTACTGTTTAATAAACGTTTGATCTCCGACTTAAAAGCATGTTGATTGTGAAGAGGCTCACCGATTATAAACCCAAGTGATACGCCGAAATTTGAATGAACAACGGCCTGAATATGGCCGATATACTCCATGGCGATGCCGTAACAGTCTGTTTTTACGTTTGAGTGGAAAGGAAAAAGCAGAAAAGATTCCTTCACTGAAAAAGGCATATGGACAACTTTAGCATCGAGTGTTTCCGTCATTAGACGTGATACAGAAATAGCAAACTGGTCATCGGAACAAAAAGACGACTTAGCAATATGATAGTTTTGCACAAAGCAAAAAACTGGAATGTATGTGTTTTGCCTCAATTCCAGCCCGAAAGAGGAGGCTTCGTCATACCATTCATCTTTGCATGTAGACAGGTAAACTGTCCTTCTTAAAAAATCCCGTTTTAGCGCTTCCTGATTCTGCGCGGCTATTTGTCGAAGTTTCGTTTCTGTTTTGATCTTTTCCTGTTCTTGTTCAATGTTCTTTTTTAACTCGCTTAAAACAGCGGCAAAATCTTCTGGCTTTAAGGTATCTTTCAGCAAGTAATCTTGAACTTGCAATAGGAGCGCCTGCCTTGTGAATTCATAGTCACTGTGGCATGATAAAACACTCACTTGAATAGCAGGGTTTTTTTCTTTCATTTGTTTAATTAATTCAATGCCATTCATTTTCGGCATCCCAATATCGGTGATTAAAATATCCGGCATCTCTTTTTGTAAAGCATACTGGAGAGCACTAACCCCATTCTCATGGGTACTTTGCAAAGTTAGCCCGAGTTTTTTCCAGTCAGTCGCCTCTGATAACAACTCTAGTACAGGGTAATCGTCTTCAACCAACATCACTTTATACATTCGACTTTTTACCTCCTCTAGAAACGCACATGACCACCTTTGTCCCCAGCCCTTCAACGCTTTCAATATCCATGTGGAATGGGTCGCCAAACGTCATTCGCATCCGTTCATAAACATTGGAAATGCCAAGATTGGAAAAACCGTTTTTATGGACAGCCGTACTTGCCTCTGCCTGGAATGTCAAACTTTTTCGTACCTGCTTTAACGTCTCCTCATTCATTCCTTGGCCATTGTCCTTGATGACGATGACAAAGCATTGATCATTGTTGTACGCTTTTAAAGAAATCGTCCCAGCACATTGATTTAAGCCATGAATAATGGAATTTTCAATAATGGGCTGTAAAATAAAACGAGGAATCATTTCGGCGTTTGCTGTGGCAGAGACGTCGGTGAACAGCTGGACCTTTTCTTTCTGCCTCATGTTCATCAACTTGACAAAATCATTGACAATCTCGACTTCCTCTTGCAATGGAATCATTCCCTTGTCTTTGTCTATCGTCATCCGCAATAGCTTTGAAAGGGAACTTATCATATCTGCACTTTCGTCATCGCCTTTTCGCATCACTTTCATTCGAATTGAATTCAACACATTAAACAAGAAATGAGGATTGATTTGCGCTTGAAGCATCGCTAATTCTGCTTGTCGTTTTCTTGCCTGTGTTTCTGTAATTTCGTTAATCATTTCATTGATATGGTCAAGCATTTGGTTAAATGAATGGGAGAGCCTTCCGATTTCATCTTGGCTCTGGATGTCCGCACGGACGTTTAATTTCCCGCTTTGCACCTTGGTAGCGACATGGCCAAGGTGCACCAGCGGACTTGTAACCGTTTTCAACACAGATGTTAATAACAGAAAAAAAAGAACAAATGTGATGAGTTGGGCAAAAAATACGGTATCAAATAAACGATTCATTTTACTAATTGCTTGTTTGTACGGATTGACTGAAACCAGTTTCCAACCAGTATAAGAGAGTGGATAATCGGCATAAAGGTATGTTTCATTTTCGAGTTCAATCACATTTGCACCATCGGCGTTCTGCACTTGCGCCACAGGAGAAAACGTTGCTCCAATTTGCTCCGTATCACGATGTGATAATATCCGGTTTGAACCATCCACGAGCAGCATTTCGCCACTGCCATCCGCGCCCGCAAATGCCTGTTTGACTTCCGTTTCCATCTTCGTGACAATCACATACCCATAAATTTGCAAATTGGCGTCTCTTAATGTTCGAGCGACTGAAAGTTGGTAGCGGTTTTTATCCTGCTCTGATGCAAACACAGTTGGCTGGCTGCCAATCCAAATCGTTTCATAGCCATACACTTCATCTAGCTCTTTAAACCAAGGTTCGTGAAACAGTTTCTCAGGATTATAGTCTGCAACAGGATAATTCGAATAGTGCTTTCCATTTTTAAGAAGGATCGTGACATATGATTTTTCACCGAGCAACGTCATATTTTCAATCGTTTTTGTGACCTTCTGGTCTTCCAGATAGTCTTCATACCCTAAATGCTGTTGCTGTGGATCGTGATTGGCATTCTTTTTTAATATTGTGTTCATTTCAGAATCGAGTTGCACAAAATTGACGGCATATAACATATCATCAAGTAGCTTTGAGACGTATGCACCGGCAATGCTTAGCTCGCGCTCAGCATTCACCATCGCTTGTTCCTTCATGGCATCTTTTGTTAAATAGCTATACACATACAAAGTGATTACCGCTGGCACCATAATGCATAAGACGGTAACCGAGACTACTTTAAAGCGAAACGAACGGGGCGTCAGCGTTTGTTTTATCCGAATCCACATAACCAACCTCCTCATTAGAAATGAATAAGAAGGGGACGGAAACGGATTGCGCCCCTAATTCGTTATTTTAGCAAACGATTATTGATTATGATCAATGATTTCTTGCGTTCGTGTCTGCATATTCTCTAGCGTCATTTCAATTTCCTGGTCATCCAAGATAAGCTTCTCATATTCCTCACCAATCACTTTATAAAGCTCCGCTTGATAAGAGACAGGAGCAACCATTTTAGGGGACTGGGCATGTTGTAAAACATGTACGAGTGCATCTCGATCGACTTTTTCCGGAGAAACGGTTTCAGCTAAGATGCCATCAATGATCGAACCAAGGCCGTCTACAGTTACTTCATTCCAAGATGGCACATTTTTTCCTTGCACCATTTGCCCTTCCGTTGTATACCAGCGAATGAACGTGTACGCTTCTTTTTTATGCTCAGAATTTGCTGCTACTGCCATGTAATCAGTAGTCACTGGCGTATAGCCCTCACTGCTTAAATCATTTTTTGGATAGGGCGCTACCCCAACGTTGAAATCCAGTGGAAACTGGTCGGTTCCACCTAGTTCTGTATTCATCCAACTTCCAATCGGAATCATGCTTGCGTCTTGACCGAAGAATTGGTTGCGATAATGGAGTTTCTGCGAAATGATGTCTGTATACGGTACAGAAGACAGGTCTTCTTTTTCCATTTTCACACGCATTTCCAACGTCTTTTTAAATAGTGGATGATCAAGATTCGACGTACCATCCGCTTTGATGAATTCTGTGTCCCCTTCTTCACTTGCAAGTGCCAATTTCAAGTATTCCATCCACCCATCACCTTGCGGCCCGTGGAAATAAACACCGTAATGATCATCAGTAGTCAGGGCTTCTGCATACTCCATAAATTCATCCCATGTCCAGTCGGTCGGTACTTCCAGTCCTGCTTCATCAAAATGGTCCTTATTAACAAGCACATACCAAGGATTGAACTTGCCAGGCAAAGCATAATAGTGGCCGTTCATTTGCGTATCTACTTTATATTCTTCTGCCATCGTGTAACCATCTTCTTCAATAAACTCATCGATCGGGGCAACCATGCCTAAATGAACCCGTTGAGCATAACTGGCTGGGTCACTAAACATCAATACATCCATCTGTTCGCCAGAAGCTGCAGCTAAATCTAGCTTTTGGGTTGCTTCTTGCGTATCACCCTTTTCACTTAAAATGACCAAATCGACCTTGATCGATGGATGCTCCTCTTCAAAAGCGGCAATCGTGTGGGCCCAATTATAGCTTGCCTCGTTTCCATGGGTATGGAATTTAATTGTCACTGTATCATCTTGATTACCGTCCTTCTCATTTGTTCCAGATGTACTGTCGGCAGAACAACCGGCCAATCCGGACAGAAAGATGGCAAAAGCAAAAAAAGTGGACACTCGTTTTCTCTTCATCCTTGCTCCCCCTTTGGACGCCTTATGAAAACCCTTTCAAACAAGATTATAGCAAAGCGCTTTTCTCATAAGACGAAAATAATTTTACCGATATTAACAATAATTTGACATCTATTCTTGACCATTACCCTTTGACCCCACCAAGAGCAATGCCGTCAATTACTTGCTTTTGGCCAAAGATGAAAATAATCAGCAATGGCAAGATCGCAGAAACAGCAGCCGCCATAATAAGTGAATAAAACTCGCCATTAATGGTTGTAAATTTTTGCATGGCCAACTGAATCGTATACAATGCATCCGTCCGTAAAAAAATCAGCGGATTTTGGTAATCGTTCCATGTCCAAATGAAACGCAAAATCGCATATGTGGCAATTGCTGGTTTGACAATCGGCAGCGCAATCCGCCAAAAGATTTTCCAATGGCCTGCCCCGTCAATCTTGGCCGCTTCAATGTATTCATGATGAATGCCCATAAAAAACTGCCGTAGCATAAATGTTCCTAGAACACTAAAGCTTCCTAGCAAAATAAGTCCAAGATGGCTATCGAACAAGCCAATTTGGCGATACAAAATAAACTGGGGCACTAAACTCGCCTGTTGCGGAACCATATATGTCGCAAGGACAATGAAGAACAACCATTTGCCTGCTGGAAACCTTACTTTTGAAAACCCGTAAGCCGCAAGCGCGGAAACCGTACAAGATAAGACGGTTGTGAACACGGCTACTTTTAAAGAATTCCAATAGTAAATGTAAAAAGGATAATCACCAAACCATACTTCCATATAATTGTTAAAACCGTTCCACCTTTCAGGAATCCATTGGATCGGATAAGTGAACACATCGGCTTCAATTTTAAATGACGTAGACAGCATCCAAGCGAATGGCAATAAAAACAAAATGCTCGTCAAGAAAATAATGACTGTGGTAATGATTTTTCGGACATTGATTTTTTTCAAAAAACCGTCTCTCCTTTTTCTCAGTAGTTAACCCACTTCTTTTGGCCGATCCATTGGATAATCGTGATAAGAAAAACAATCACGAATAGGACCATCGCCATCGCAGATGAATAGCCGATGTCTAAATTGACAAAAGCCGTATCATATAAGTGCCAAACCAGTACACTGGAGGAATGCATCGGCCCTCCCTTTGTTAGTACCGCGATCAGATCAAACACTTTAAAGCTGGCAATAACACCTGTGATTAATAAGAAAAAGGAAGTCGGAGACACCATCGGAAATGTAATTTTGCGAAATTTATCCCATCCATTGGCTCCATCCATTTCCGCCGCCTCATACAATTGTTTCGGAATCGCTTGTAGTCCCGCAATATAAACGATTAAATTAAACCCGACAGAAATCCATATTTGAATAAGCATGACCGAAATCAAGGAAAAATTTGGATCAGCAATCCACGTTGGCGGATTATCTATGCCTAAGGCCATTAATGTCTGATTAATCGGACCGGCGGAAGGATGAAACAACACTTGCCAGACGACAGCAATAGCGACAACGCTTGAAATGTAGGGCATAAAGAAAGCAACTTTAAAGTAGCTTTTCATGTAAACGCTTTTATCAATCACCACGGCTAACAAAAGCGATATCGCCATACAAATCGGGACTGTCAATAAAAAAATCCCATTGTTTAACAGTGACTTTAAAAAAACACGGTCACTCATTAATTCAGTAAAATTTCCGAAACCAACCCACTTCAGCTGATCCATGTTCTGTACAAACTTCCAATCTGTCATACTTAACACAAACGTTGCTGCAATCGGCAGTAACACGAACATAAAAACACCGATCAACATCGGCGCGACAAAAAGCCAGCCTGCTATATGTTCATTTTTCTCAAGTGGGGATTTTTGCTTCTTTCTCAACCTGGCTGATTTCGAGGTAGCCGATAACTTTTCTGTCTGTATACTCATTTGTTATCTCCTCTCTTACGAGTTGCCTTCATTATAAGAAAGAAACCGCCTCATTGCTTAACGCTATTTTGATGAGAATTGCAATAATTTTTACTTCTATTTTTCATCCCTTGCAGCAAAACGAACATGGTCGAATTAGGTAATAAGGATTCTTTAAAGACATGGTTCTTTTCCTCTTTCTCTTACATTTGCAATTCCACTTATTTGTATTACAATTAAATCATAAGATAAAGAATACTTTTGGCAGAATGGTGGGACAACAATGCCTGACAATAAACTTGATTTGATTGGAAGCCGTGTCAGCCGGCAGACATTAGCGCAACAGGTAGAGGAAAAAATTGTCGACTTGTTGATTACAAACAAGTTGAAGCCGGGAGACAAATTGCCTCCAGAGATGGAATTGATTTCGATGCTTGGCGTCAGCCGCCCAGTGCTGCGTGAAGCGATGAGTTCACTTGAATCATTAGGAATTGTGAAGCGGAAAACACGGGACGGAACTTATTTTACAGAAAAAATTAGCAGCAAGCCGTTTTCGACAATGCTTTCCCTTGTAAGCGACAATATTGAAGCGATTATTGAAGCCCGTACTTCGCTAGAGTTAGGGCTTGTCGTTTTTGCCGCTAAAAAAATATCGGCACACGACTTGGAGCGGTTGCAAATGACGATTCAGGCGATAAAGGAAAGTGTGGACGATGATTATGGCGAGCATGACTTGCTGTTTCACCGTATTATTGCCCAAAGTGTCGACAACCCGATTTTGCAAGGGATGGTCGATTCGCTTTTGCTAACCCATGCAAAAGTAAATGTGCAAATTAAACACAGGGAACGGGATAAGACGGTTTCGCACCATCAAGCTATTTACGATGCTCTTGCCAATCGCGATGGGCAAGCTGCCTTTCGGGCAATGCATGAGCACTTAATGTTTGTTCGCAACAAGGTCCTTGACCCGAACCAGTAGCAAAGATAGAGACGTGCCCCAAAAAGGCACGTTTTTTTGTGTGATTTTCAAATTTAAATTGACTAACCATTTTATTTGTCTTACAATAAAACAAAATTATTTAAAAGGAGTTGATCGGTACGATGCAAACAACTAAGCTGACTGGCATTCTCGGCTTCCCTGTTTCGCCCTTTGATAAAAATGGAGCGCTTGACGAAAACGCGCTCCACCGCAATATTACGTTTTTAATTGAAGAAGGCCTGGAAGCGATCTTTGTGGCCTGTGGAGCGGGGGAATTCCATGCCCTTAGCAAAGCGGAGTATGGGGCAATGTTGGATGTTGCCGTAGATGCGACTAAAAACCGTGTTCCCCTCTATACAGGAGTTGGTGGAAATATCCAGGACGCCCTTTCCTTCGCACGGCTTTCAGAAGAAAAAGGTGCCGACGGTTATTTAATCCTGCCTCCCTACTTGATTAGTGGCGAACAAAACGGACTACGCGCCTATTTGTCAACGATTATTGAATCAACTTCCCTTCACGCAATTGTATACCAGCGTGATAACGCTATATTAGAAGGGGACACACTTGAATCGCTGCTCGTCTACCCACAGTTAGTAGGATTAAAAGATGGTATCGGCAATATGGAGCAAAACATTGAATTCACTCAGCGATTTGGCGAGCGGTTGCTATGGCTTAACGGCATGCCGATGGCAGAATTAACGATGCCTGCTTATTGGCCCATTGGCTTCCGCTCGTATTCGTCGGCCATTTCCAATTACATTCCACACATTTCCAGAAGTTATTTTGAAGCTTTAAAACGTGGTGATCATCAGGCTGTTCGCAACCTTTACAATGACGTCCTTCTACCAATTAATGCGATTCGCCGCCAGAAAAAAGGCTATGCGGTTTCATTAATTAAAGCCGGGATGGAGATCGTTGGCTTGCCTGTTCAAGAGCATGTCCGCGCTCCGCTTGCCCCTGTCGAAAAAAGCCATTACAAGCAGCTCGCGCAGATTTTAGAAAACGCTCACAACAAATACCCACGCAACCAAATTTCGCTATAACCCATAAGAAAAGGAGTCTTATTTATGGATGCACATAATTTTATTAACGGCCAATGGGTGCCTGCTGCGGATGGTCACACAGCAAAGAGCATCAATCCTGGCAATTTAAACGACACCGTCGGCACGTATCAAGATTCGACTGAAGCAGATGTAGAACAGGCAGTGCAAGCAGCACAGGCAGGAGCGAAGCCGTGGCGCAAGGTAAGCGGTGCACAACGGGGAGCTTTTCTCTATAAAACCGCCGATATTATGGAAAAACGCCTTGACGATATTGCCGAGACTGCGGCACGGGAAATGGGCAAGACATTGGCAGAAACAAAAGGCGAAACGCTGCGCGGCATTGCGATTCTCCGCTATTATGCAGGAGAAGGGCTGCGCAAGAACGGCGATGTCATTCCTGCAAGCGATCCAAAAGCGCTTATGTATACAACCCGTGTACCTCTTGGCGTCGTAGCGGTGATTACGCCATGGAATTTTCCGATTGCGATTCCTCTTTGGAAAACGGCTCCTGCTCTCATTTACGGAAATACTGTCGTCCTAAAGCCCGCCTCAGAAACGGCAGTAACGTGTGCAAAAGTGGTTGCATGCTTTGAAGCGGCTGGGTTGCCCCCTGGCGTCCTAAATCTTATTACAGGCTCAGGGGGAAAGGTTGGACAAAGCCTTGTCGAACATCATGGGGTAAACGCGATTACGTTTACCGGTTCGAACCCGACAGGCAAGAAGATCGGCCAAACAGCCTTTGCCAGGGGAGCGAAGTACCAGCTCGAAATGGGGGGCAAGAACCCTGTTATTGTGGCCGCCGACGCTGACATTGAACAAGCAGTAGACGCGACATTAAGCGGAGCGTTTAAGTCAACAGGCCAAAAGTGTACGGCGACAAGCCGTGTGTTTGTTGACCGTGCTGTTTATTCCACCTTTAAAAAGTTGCTTTTAGAAAAGACAAAAGAAATTGTAGTAGGTGACAGCCTTAATGCTAAAACGTGGATGGGACCGCTTGCCTCTAAAAATCAGCTAGCCAATTGCCTTGCCTACATTGATAAAGGTCTGAGTGAAAAGGCGACGCTGTTAACTGGCGGGCATGCCATCAATCAAGAAAAAGGTTATTTTATCGAGCCGACCATTTTTGAATGCCAAGACCATCGTTCCTCCATCGCCCAAGAAGAAATTTTCGGGCCTGTTCTAGCTTTATTTGAAGTAAACGGCATCGAAGAAGCGCTGCGTTTGGCCAATGATGTACCGTATGGGTTAAGTGCTTCGATTTTTACAAAAGATATAACCCGTATGCTTGCCTTTATTGAAGAGATGGACGCTGGCCTCATTCGGGTCAATGCAGAAAGCGCAGGAGTGGAACTGCAAGCCCCGTTTGGCGGGATGAAACAATCAAGCTCCCATTCCCGCGAACAGGGAGAAGCAGCAAAAGAGTTTTTTACAGCGGTCAAAACCGTTTTTGTGAAAGCATAACAAGCAACACGCAGGAGGCATCTCCTGCAGCCTAATATGTAATCGCTTACAAAAGAGGGAGGAACCGGATTGCTCAAACGATACCATTCCGATGTTTATGCAAGCATCGCATTGCAATGTTTAGCGGTGCTCATGTTTGTCGCTTCCTTGCGAATGGAGACATTGACGATTTTATCGATTGGCGTTGGTTCACGCTTTTTGCCGCTGTTGATGGCTGTTTTCATTTTTCTGCTTAGCACGCTTCTTTTACTTAGCGGGCTTAAGAAACAGACAGCGCCAACCAGTGAGACAGCATCTGCTGTTGACGTGCCAAACGTGGATGCCGAACAGCCACAGCAAAAATCAGGCAACGAAACGACAACGGTTATCGCAACAAGCTTATTGTTGATTGGTTATGTTGCGGCGCTGCCGGTACTCGGCTTTATTTTTGCCTCGACATTGTACATGGCTGTGCAATCGATACTGATGACAAATTGGCATAAAAAACGCTTTCTTGTAGTTGTTTTGCCGATCTCGTTCGCAGTCTCATTACTACTGTATTATGTTTTTCGGGCAGGCTTCAACTTAATGTTGCCAATTGGCCTATTTGGTTAACAAATGAAAGGAGGTTTGTCTATGCTTGAACTGATCCAAAGTGGTTTTCTCAGCATCTTTAACATAGAAACAATGGTGATTGTTTTTATTGGCGTCGCTTTAGGGCTTATGTTTGGCGCCATTCCTGGTTTGACGGCTGTTATGGCAATCGCCATTTGCTTGCCGATTACATTTGGAATGACACCTGTCAATGGCTTGTCCTTGTTAATGGGGCTATACATTGGGGGCGTTTCCGGGGGCTTTATCCCATCCGTCCTACTAAACATCCCCGGCACTCCTGCAAGCATCGCCTCAACATTTGACGGCTATCCAATGGCACAAAAAGGCGAAGCTGGCAGAGCCTTTGCGCTAACGATCGTTTTTTCGTTTTTAGCAGGCTTGCTTAGCCTATTGTTATTGATCTTTATTTCTCCTGTCTTGGCCAGTGTAGCCATTCAGCTTTCGCCGTTTGAGTATTTTGCGATTACTGTTTTTGCGCTGACGATGATTACATCCCTTTCAGACGGTTCTATGTTAAAGGGCCTCATTGCAGGTATGCTCGGTATAAGCCTTGCTACAATAGGCTTTGCACCGATTGACTCTTATCCACGTTTCACATTTGGCTTGTCCGAACTTGAGGCTGGCTTTAACGTTCTTCCAGTGCTAATTGGTTTATTTGCCATCACGGAATTTTTAAAAACGTCGTCTGAACGTGGACAAATTAACACAAAAGGTACCCAATCCGCTTACCACTTAAAAGACCTAGGTTTAAGCTTCAGTGATTTTTTCAAGCAAAAATGGAATTGGCTTCGCTCTACCATTATTGGCGTCACCGTTGGCATTCTGCCAGGGCTTGGCGGATCGGCAGCCAACATCATCTCTTATGTAACCGCTAAAAATCAGTCAAAGCATCCAGAAACGTTTGGAAAAGGGGAACCTGCCGGCGTTGTTGCCGCTGAATCTTCGAATAATGCCGCCATTGGTGGGGCGCTCGTGCCCCTTCTATCAATTGGCATTCCTGGCGATGGCGTAACGGCGCTTTTACTTGGTGGGTTAATGCTCCACGGCTTAAACCCTGGCCCACTTTTGTTTGAGCAAAATGGTGAAGTGATGTACGGAATTTTCGCTGCGCTCCTTTTAGCTAATGTTTTTATGGCCCTTTTGCTTATTATTGGGATGCGCTTCTTTATCCGCGTCCTTCATGTACCGCGACATGTGCTGTTGCCCATCATCGTCGTCCTTTGCGTCATTGGCGCATTCGGCGTAAACAACCGGCTGTTTGATGCGCTCGTTCTTGTACTATGCGGTGTCGTTGGTTACATGTTCACTAAATTAAAGTTTCCGGTTATGCCCATTGTGCTCGGTTTTATTCTTGGGCCGATTTTAGAAACCAATTTGCGTCGTGGACTGATGCATTCCAATGGCGACTTTCTTCCATTTGTCACGTCACCGATTGCCGCTGCCTTTCTATTGCTTGCCGCTGGTTCGTTTTTAATGGCAATCCGCAAAAATCGAAAGCGTTCAGCAACTGTTCAATAAAGGAGGAATGGCCCGTGAAAACGCATACCCTTTGTCCTATTCTTTTGGCTTCAGCCCTAGCCCTGTTGCTCTCAGGCTGCACAACGGTCGGCTTTCATGCGCCGACGTTTGGCTCTGAAAATAAAGTACCATCTACCGATCAAATTGACGCCTATCCGAACCGCCCGATTGAAATTATTGTGCCGACTGGGGCCGGCGGGGACACAGATTTAGGAGCACGGCTTCTTGGCCGTTATTTAGGTGAAGAAATGGATACATCGTTTGTTGTCACAAACATTGCCGGCGCAGGGGGAAGCATGGGCTCCAGGGAAGTGCTCGAAGCCGATCCAGACGGCTATAAAGTCTTGTTTTTCCACAACAACTTGCTCATCAATAAGCTATACGGCTTGTCAACTTTTAACCACAACGATTTTAAGATTGCCGGCATTGCTCTAATGGATCACGGCGACACGTTTATTGTTCATGGGGATGCCCCTTACCAAACAGCAAATGAATTAGCACAAGCTTCAATCGAACAACCTGGCGAACTTTCATTTGCAACAGAGGTCGGCGGCTATACACACTTGCAAATGATGGCTTTTGAGGAAGCGACAGGAGCGGACTTAAAGCCAATTGATGTCGGTGGCGCGTCTGACAAACTCGTAGCCCTTTTAGGCGGCCAAGTTGACATTGTTCCAATTGCCTATGGGGTAACAGCCGATTATATTGAAAATGGCGATTTCGCCTCCGTCGGCGTCCTCTCATCTGAACAACATGCTCTATATGACAACACGCCTACTTTTTTTAGAGCAAGGCATTGATGTAGAGTTTGAGAAATTTTTCTTCTTTGCTTTTCCGCAAGAAACGCCCGATGCGATTGTCGCCCGCTTTTCTGAAGCACTAAAAGAAGTCGTAGAAAACAATGAAGCATACCGTGAGCAGGCTGAATCGTATTACACCATCCCGACCTATATCGCCCCTGAAGAGGCGACACGGTATATGGACGACGTGAGTCATTCCTATGAGCGCTTAATTGAACGTCTAGAAACACAAACGGACTAGAAAGGGCTATCCCATTAGGCCAGTTACTTAGCCTAATGGGATAGCCCCTTTAAATTTTTGCTCACCATTTTGTCCCTGTCACTTCATTCAAGGCATTAAGCAATGCTTTTATGTAGCCAATTGAATAGGCAAAGCCAATGCTTCCATAACTCCACCCAATATTAGAGTGGGCCCAATTGGCGTCTAAGTCTGGGCTGTCTCCTTCTAAAACGGGAACATGATCAGGATTAAGGCAGCCATCATAGCCGACTTTTTTTAATTCGAGCAACAGTTTAAACATGTTCATATCGCCATCATCGAGGAGTGCCTCTTCAAATGCCCCTGCCGTTGGCAACGCGCCGCGCACATTGCGGAAATGAATCAAAAACAAGCGCCCTTTTCTGCCGTAATGATTAATTTCATCGACAACAAGGGAACTGCCCCCCTCTTCCGCACGTGTTCCCATACAATAAATGTAACCGACTTGCTTGCTCGGGAACTCGTCTATAATCCGCCTGTAACCCAGCCCGCCAAAAGGTGTTCCTTGCAGCGGCGAATCAGACGGATGCATTCCCAACTTAATGCCTGCCTCTTCCACCGCCGGGACTAGTTTTCCATACGCATAAAGAAAGCGCTCCCACCATTGCTCATGTGCTTCTAAAGTCGGCGCTTCATAAGGCGTTTGGCTAAAAACAAGGCTTTCGCCTCTCGCCAATGCCCCGCCCCGTTGCCTTGCTTTGTAACTTTGAGTCAAATGATTAAACGTATCTCCGGCAAACCGTTGGCGAACAATCGGTATTCCAGCTTCAGCAAATACGTTGATGGCTGCCACCGAATGATCGACTTCCTTCTCACTTTCTTCAGCTCCTGCCATAAAATCTGCCGATAAATCAGGAAGCGTTACCCGGTTAATGTCGAGCCCAAAGGAACGAATTCGCCGTTTCAACCGAAGCAACGCATCCAAATCAGGATAGCCTTGCTCCTTTACTCCAGGGAAGCTTGAACCACTGCCAAAATCAATACAATCTACGCCCAATTGTGTCATTTGCTTTAAGTCGCCATCTGACAAATCACACGTTGTTGTCGTAACCGATACCCTCATTCCTGATCCCCCTAAATTTTTGATAAATTAATTGTAAGACAAATATACATTTCAGTCAATTACATTTTCAGCTATACAAAAAAACACCCTGAGCACAATCAGCGTGTTTTTAATCAATGTCTTTTATTCATGAAGCATACGCCTATAATGAAGGGATACGCGTTGCTTCGAGATATTCTCCAAGTAGTTCTCAGCTAATTCCGTCGCTTGTCTTGCTTCAGAAGAAACAAGTTCAATTCGCATCACCATATCCCTTGTTAATTCTTTTTCCTTCTCCTCAAGGGCATCAATAAACGCGCCGCTGCTTGCGCCTAAGCTGGCTCGCAGCGATTGGCCCAAAGCCGCTTGAATCACATAAAGCTGTTTAAGGGACAGCTCAAGCTGAAGTAGCTTCCACACATAGCTTGGCGGTTCTTTAAATTGGTGTGTAATCACAACCGCTCCTGTATCATCAGGAATCATCACTCGTCCTCCTTCCCATTACCCCGAAAGTGTAAAAATCGCGGCAACGTTATGTTCTTCATCAAAAATATCTTCGATCCCTTCACGCATCTTTTCAAGGAAGGTGCGCTGCTTTTCCAATTGCTCCACCAAAGCCGCTTCCCACACCGGCCCTTCAGGCAATGTGATTCCGCCGATTTGGTCATGCACGACAATCCGCTCAATGCGGCTGCCTGCTGGCGCATGGCTTTTATTTAACAAGTGCTGATAGGCCTTAGGGTTGCCTTCCATATCATCAAACGCTTGGACAAGCGCCTTTTTTCGGGTTTCGACATCCTCTACGACCTCATGCTCATACAGGCGCACAAACGCTTGCACTTTTTCCTGTTGCTGCTCAACAATGGATAGGCCGTTGTAATACGCTTCGACAGTGGCACTTAAATTAACACGGATTTCCTCGCCTCCGTGTTGTGTGCTCACTATCATTTGATTGTTGTAGTACGAGACCCCGTTTTCTTCATTTAGCGCGTTCAACAATTCATGGATGCTGTGGCTATGGCCGATTTCACTCATGACTTCCTGCAATTCCTTTTCTAAAGCCTGCCAATGGCCATACAACTTTTCGCCATGTTCGATCAACAGCAGCAAAAAAGCCACGTCACTTCCTAATAATCCACTTCCTCCATCTTGCATTAAATACGGATATTCTTTATATACATCTTCAAGATGCTTATAATCATGAAGGGCTTGCAGCGATTCCGTCAATCCATTCAATTCTTTGACAATGATGTCTTTCGAAGCCTCATCAATGTAGCCAGCCTCGACCAAATACCCGAACACCTCTTCAGCCGAATCGTTTAAGCCTTGAACTGTCTCTATGATCGGTCCTACGTTCCGCTGGAATTGTTTAATATGGTCAAACTCTGTCAATGCCTTGCTTAACAAATCTAAGGCCTGTGGAATCTTCGCCCCTACTTGCCCTAGAGCAAGGGAACGAGCCATTTCTCCCCGCATAAAGGCAGGATACTCTGACAAATCAATCGTTTCCGATTCCAGCAACTTTTGAAAATCAGCCTGCAACTCGCTCACATCATCAAACACCGTCCGCTTGAGACCCGTCATTTCTTCTAACACACCGAGGGCACCATCTACTCCATTATCCACATACGCATCAGCCGCTGGCATAAAAATCGCTTGCCACTTGGCGATTTCCTCATCTGGCAGATTGGCAAAAAGCGGCGACAGTCCTGCATAATTTTTGTTCGTTACAATCCCCTCTTTCGCTTCTATCGGAACAGTCACAAACCCTCTCGTATTTTCCATCAACGCATAAAGGGGGTCATTGCTCGAACGGAGCTGGTGGATGGAACTGGTATCGATTTTTTCTTCTATGTACTCGACGGCAAACTGTTCGAGTTCATGAGGGGGGAGGGTGTAGATGGCGTGTTCATCATACCTAGAAAGATTAAAATTTTTGTTAACTCTTCTTTCAAATTGCTGATCTGCCAAATATAGTTGGTAAACATTTAATTGAGCTCCATTCACACCATACACATTATCAAATCGTTCTTCCATCACTTGGGCGTTTAAGTTATTGTTATTGGCTAACGAGTGTCCCAAAGCAATTTTGACAATCTGTTTATCTTCAACTCCAAAGACCTCTTCAGCTTCCTTGGTAAAAGTATTAACATCTTCAGCCTGGGAAACGTCCCTTCCTTGGAATAACCCAAACCCATTATAAGCCCAGTCTCCCGAGTCATTAGAACCTTGGGAGATAATATATAATTGGTAGATTTTCTTTTCTTCATTATGAAAGTACACTGCCGTGCCATCATAATCTGATTTAATATTGTTGCTCTCATTTGACGAGTATATTTCCATTTCTGCCGGAAGTTCTTCTCCCATTTCTTCAAGATAAATTCGTCGTACTTCCTTTTCAAAAGTTTCTTTAGACATTCCATCTTTCATCTTGTATTCCAACTCAGTAATACGAAGCCAAACTTCATCTTTATTTAAAAGTTCATCACCCTTCATTAAATCATCCCCTTTAACTTGTTTAATTAATAAAGGATATTGATTTTACCCACTTCAAGACGTATCTTTCCTCTTTCTCTAAATCTAAATTGCAATCTGCACTTTCGTCTATACAAGTTACCATTTGGGAAAATTCAATCGCTTTCGGTTCTTCGTGATCTTCCGTGGAAGAAATATTATATCCGAAAATCATTACAGTACCTGAATCTTCTTGTTTTGCTCCGTAATATAATAAGCTTTGTTCATTTTCAATTTTATTCCATTCGCCTTCATAGCTCCATTTTTTTCTTAATCCATCTAATTTCCAATCGGGACGTGTAGCATTTCCGCCTAAGTTATATTGAAAGTCGATGGTATACCCTCTATTTTCATTATCATTTTCATAGACAAACCTTAACTTTTCATAGTGATCTCCATCAGATCCATAGGCATTTTCCATAAGCGTGGCTTCCTCTGGAAAATAAATTGTAAAAGCATCAATCCCTGAACGTAACAAATAGTATCCTTCCTCAACTTGTTCAGTTGATTCCATAAATTGGCGTGAAAAATCTTTTTGAAACGCACTTATCTGCGGCAAGTCTGCCGGGTCCATTTCCGCTGGTGTTTTTTCTGGTTCTTCTTCTGGTGAGCTACCCATTTGGCCACATCCTCCTAACATCATGGCAATGACAACTGCCAGCAATGTCTTGCTTTTGTCCATTCTGCTCGACTCCTTAGGCCTCACTACCGCTTTTTTATCATTCTTAACATAAATATGAAAATAATGACACTGACATAAGCCTTGTGAGGTTATGCCTATGGGCGTTATTGGAAAGCGATTGAGAGGGAAAAAGCTGTTAGATTCTTTCTTTTGGTTTGTTTTTTATTCACCATCTGTCTCGCCTTCATCGTCACGAGTCCCTGAAAACTGAATCGACTTCATCCACTGAAGAACATACTCCTCTTCCTCTACAAGATCCATCTGGCAACTCTCTGCTTCTTTATCTACACATGATGCGATATAGAGTAATTCCATCCCTTGAGGTGCATCCTGGGATGACACTTTATAGCCTATGACAACATACCTTTTATAGCCCTCCATGTCTTCAACTTTTGAACCAAAGTACGTGAGTCCATGTTCATCTTCAACTTCTTTCCATTCCTTTTCATAATCCCAGCGTTTTCTTAAATTATCCAGTAACCAATCTGGCCTTTCGGCATACCCGCTATAATTATATTGAAATCCAACTAAGTACCCTCTGTTTTCTTCTTCACTTTCATAAGCAAACCTCAATTTTTCATAGTGGTCTCCATCAACACCTGACGCATTGTCCATAAACACGGCCTCTTCTGGAAACCAAATTGTAAAGGCGCCAATTTTTGAGCGCATTAAATAATACCCGTTCGCCACTGGCTCTGTTGACACCATCATTTCTCGGGAATACTCATTTTGAAACGCATCAATTTGCGGCAAGTCTGCCGGGTTCATTTCTGCTGGCGTTTTTTCTGGTTCTTCTTCTGGTGAGCTACCCATTTGGCCACATCCTCCTAACATTATGGCAATGACAACTGCCAGCAATGTCTTGCTTTTGTCCATTCTGCTCGACTCCTTAGGCCTCACTACCCGTTTTTTCATCATTTTTAACATAAATATGAAAATAATGACACTGATATAAGACTTGTGAGGTTTGAACTAGCTGGATGTTCTCAATGGAATCACCTGTGTTAAACTTTTTTCACCGGAATATTCCGAATGATGAATAACAGGGGGAATTGTCTATGAGAGATAGAAGTTCGGTGGTCATAATAAAAGATGAGAAAGTCATTTTAATTCAAAGAATTAGAGATGATGCTATGTATTATGTTTTCCCTGGTGGTGGAATAGAGCCAGGGGAAACACCAGAAGCCGGTGCCAAAAGAGAAGCATTGGAGGAGTTAGGAGTCGACGTAAAAATTAATGAGTGTATTTCCAAAATTGAATTCAACGGAACTCAATATTTTTTTCTGTCTGAAATTATTTCTGGAACTTTAGGAACTGGACAAGGGGAAGAATACATAGACAAAAATAGAGATAGCGGAACGTACTTGCCAATGTGGGTAGATATAGAAAGTTTATCATTGATTGATGTTAGACCCAGTGAAGTTGCTTTAAAAGTTCAATCGCTATTCAATTGACGCATCTCCCAAAAAATCAACACTATATATATATATATCGATAGGAAACGTAATGAGATGCCTCATTCTCATTGCACTGTATGCCTATTTGTTGTGTTTTTGGCGAGTGTGAGTCACAATTTTCCCTTGCAAATATGAATGGCGTATTCGGTTGATTCTATTAAATCTTTTTGTCCCTTCTGAATTCTTAAATTTAAGGCTTTGTGAAAATAACTTATAGCTAGATCGTAATTTTCTTGGTCAAACAAATTTTTGGCATAATGTTGATAAACAAAATCTAGTATACCCCGACGTTCATCACATATTTCGGCTTCTTCCATCAGTTTCTTAAACATTTGATTAGACGTATGAAAGTCTTTCTGCCATTGATATGTGTGGGCCAAACGTAGTTTATTAACAAACAAGCTATTGTCATTACTTGTGCTTTCATATGTTTGAATCGCTAACCTTAAATATTTTTTACTTTCTTCCAATTCTTTAACAACCCGCAAATAAACGCCCATTAATCCATAGATTTTTGCTACTTCCCTTTTATCGTTCTGGAATATTGGTATTTGTTTTTTTAGAAATTCGATACCTTTCATCATTTCAGCTTTTGACAGAGGAACTTCTCGTAAATTTTCATCAAAATAAAAATCTAAATTAAATGGGATAGCAGACATGTCCATCCTTTTATTTATACCACCTTTCAAAGGATCAAATTTTATTAAAACAAACCTGTGGGGGCTTGTTTTGTAAAAACTTTATATCCCATTACAACAAATTCATTTTGAGCGATTTCTTTTGCCCCATAAAATATCGTGCTCTCATCTTCTTGAATCTCATTCCATTCCTCTTCGTAATCCCATCTTCACCTTAAATTATCTAAGATGCGGTCAGGTTTTTTTCATTTCCCCCATATTGGTAGTGAAAATTCCCTGTATATCCGCAATGAACGCATAAGCCTCGGAACACGTCTATAACGACCGCCTTTGTCTACGATTCATCGACTTATTTTTGATGAACACCATGGGAAATATCTGTTCTGCAGCTAAAAGTTTACGTTTTTTCGATCGAAATGATTGATAAGCGCTTTTCTACCATAAAAAAAGAAAGGCCAACGTATCCGCCTTTCTTTAAGTCGTTTTAAAAAGCCCATAGAAATATTATTCTGTTTTATAGTAAGCCAAATCGTCATTCATTTGCTGGTTTAAAGCTGTTAATTTTTCTGCTGCGGTGGCGATCGTTTCTAGTGCAGCTCCTTGCTCGTCAAAGGAGGCTGTCATTTCTTCAACAGATGCGGCTGTCTCTTCTGCTACACTTAACGCTTGTTCTATCGAGACAGCCATCGTTTTCGCTTGGCCTGTAATATTTTCTATTTCATTCTCAATGATGTAAATCGCGCCGCTCGTCTTTTGAATAGAAGCTTCGATCCCAGTGAATACTTCTGCTGTTTGTTTGACTGCTTCGTTTAATTCGTCTGAGTAACTGCCCGTTTGTCCGATTAGCATGATGATTTGCTCCATCTCTTGTTCAATTCCAGAGATCACCTCTTTTATTTCAGCCGTACGTGTATTCGCTTGTTTCGCAAGCTTGCGCACTTCTCCAGCAACGACGGCAAAGCCATTGCCATGTTCTCCTGCCTGGGCTGCTTCAATGCTTGCGTTTAAAGCTAAAAGATTCGTCTGCTCGGCGATGCCATTAATCACTTGCGTCACCCGAGAAATGTCTTGGATTTTTCCATATAATTTTGTAATACCGATGCTAATGTCTTCTGACGCTTGGTGGGAATTAGAATGGGACTGTTCCAAATGGGAGACCATTTCCCTTCCTTTTACAGAAGCAATGGAAGACTCAACCGATGTTTCAACCACTTTTTGCTTTTGCTCGTTGATTGATTGAATCGACTGGTTCAATTCCCCGACTTGCTCATTCGTTTTTTCCAGTTGGATGGCTTGATCTTGCGTACCTGATCCGATTTCATTAACAGCTAAAAGCATCTCCTGGGCAGTCGCTGATGTCTCTTCTGCTACTGCTGACAAATCCGAGGCCCGGTCGAGGACATTGATGCCAGATTGCTGCAAATCAGCAACCAATTTTCTCAACTGGGTCGTCATTTTATTGAATGACCGACCTAGCCGGCCAATCTCGTCATTGGACTCTGGCAAATTTGAATAAGAAATGTCACCGTCGGCAATTGCAGCTGCCGCAGTCGCCACTGTTTCCAGCGTTTGCACTCTTTTGCGGATAAGCAAATAAGCGACAAGCAATGCAGCAATGGAGACGACGGCTGTTAATGCCGTTATATAATAGCCAAGCTCTTGAATGTCACTATAAAATTCGCTTTCAGTTGCCGTCATACCAATATGCCAGCCCCATGGTTCGAAGTATGTCATGTAGCTGATTTTTTTGATTTGTGCACCGTCTTCGACGCGATTATAAAACGTAAACCGATCTTCTACATGTTCCTTTCTAGCACTTTCGACAAAATGTTCCCGATTTGTCGTGTCTTCCGGAATTTCGCCGATCTCATTAGTGGGGTGAAGTTGGGTTGCGTAATCATCTGTATACGCTACCATATATCCATCTGATTTATAAGAAAACAGCGATTTGGAATGCTCATATCCGTTTTCTGTTTTAGGTCCAGAAATTAGCAAACGTGCCCGTTCCTGCCCTTCTTCTAGCGACATCGTGCCATTTTCGATATCCTCTTGTATGGCGGTTAATAGAGGCAGCGCGGCATCAACAGTATGTTTCATATCAAGCATGCCGGCGTCAATCAGCTGATTTTTCGCTAACGTATACGTAGTAGCGCCAATTACTAAACTTGTCATTAACACGCATGCTACAAGCAACGCTGTTAACTTAACTAAGATTCTATTCCTAAATCTTTTCATGCACATCCCTCCCCCTTTTTGTATCGGTTAAAAAGTGACAGGGATGAAGCATGGAACGCAACCCCGTATTGCCGTTTCAAATGGGGGGGCACGTTTCCCTTCCGCGCAAACACGGTTTATAAACAGCCTATTCGATTCATCCAAAATCAACGATCGAAATGTTTAAGAGGAAAACTGAATTTCTCAATAACCTGTTTTGGCTTTATCACCAACCAGATAGCACACCAGTAAGCAAAGCAAATATTGCCATCCATAGTGTCGTTAAAAAGGCCCATTTGAACATAAACCGTTGATGGTCGCCTAATTCTACTTGCGCGAGGCCAATCAACAAAAACGTTGACGCCGTCAGCGGACTGAGGGGGAAGCCGACTGTCATTTGTCCAAGTACGGACGCTTGAGCAATTTCAATTCCAGGCACGCCATACATTTCTGCCGATTGGGCAAGAATCGGCATGACGCCATAATAATAGGCATCAGGATTAAAAACGAGGCTAAGGGGCATGCTGGCAATGGCAACGACAATTGGCAGCGAACCACCAATTTGTTCCGGCACAAGGTTGACTAGCGCTACCGCCATTGCCTCGATCATCCCTGTTCCTGTAAGGATGCCTGTGAAAATTCCAGCTGCAAAAATAATCGATAACACTGGCACCATTCCTGACGCTTGCAGCTGGATTTGTTGCATTTGCTCTTTTGGATTCGGATAATTTATTAGCAGCCCAAGCACAAAGGCAATAATAAAGACAACAGGCAGCGGCAACCATTGCATAACTAATGTCGTTAACGTCAAGGCGGTCAACAGCACATTGGGAATAAACAGCTTCGGGCGTTTCATTTTCAATTGCTCTTCTGCTTGATCACTGCTCATTGAATATTCGATTGATTGGACACCAAGGCGTTTTCGCTCTTTTTTTCCAATCCAGTAAGCGACGAATAAAAGCCATAGGAATCCCACCACCATTGAAGGCAATAGTGGGATAAATATCTCGCCAGGATCAATGCCAAGCGCACTGCCGGCGCGGGCAGTCGGCCCTCCCCACGGCATAATATTCATGAATCCAGCGCCAAGGCCAACAATTCCTGCCAAGACGATCCTGCTCATACCGAGCCGATCATAAAGAGGCAACAAGGCTGGAATGACAATCAAAAATGTTGATGCTCCCGAGCCATCAAGTTGGGCAAGCATAGCAAATATCAGTGTACCGACTACTACTTTTAAGGGATCGCCTTTTACTGCTTTTAAAATCTGCGCAAGAATCGGATCAAACATCCCCGCATTGTTCATGACACCGAAATAAAGGATTGCAAATCCTAACATAACGCCAGTTGGGGCTACAAGCTGAACGCCTTCCAGCATGTGCTCGCCTAGCTCAAGGCCAAACCCACCAATGATGCCAAAAACGATTGGAATTAACACGAGTGCAACAATAACCGATAACCTTTTCGAAACAATTGAATATAAAAACACCACGATCGTCAAAAAACCAAGTAATGCCAGCAAATGAAACCCCTCCTAATTTAAGCGCTTTCAAAATAAATGAGCATTAGCGCTACCCGCTCGTTTATAACCAAACTTCCATTTCAAGAAGATGCCAAGAGAGTGATTTTCCATGTACATCAAAATCAAGGGCAGCCGCTACGCCGCCTGGACGAGTGCCATGAAGGACAAAATGAAGGGCGGCCAATTGAGGAAGCTCATAACGGTCAACATTGCCAGAGGCTAGTCGGCAAAAATGTTGTTTCACCGCTGCTGCCGTTATTTGTTGTCTCACACTTTCGTAAAATCGTTCATCGTATAGAAATAGGCTGATCGTTGTCTGTTCGCCTTTGTCGCCTGCCCGGGCATGGGCAACTTTATATAAAGGTGTAGTCATGCCATTACCTCCGTTACGAACACATTTGTCTTAATTATGTTTCGTGGAATCGATGCCGAATAAGCAGAAACGACACGTTTTGCCTGTGATCGAACGCCCCCTGGACCGCCTGGGCCGTTTAGCCACAATGCTTCCACTTCCTCACCAACACGTTCAGCTTGCCGACGGTCCCTCGCTCTAGCAGCTACACGGAGAAGGACTTCATATGGGCGAACCGACGGCTCATTCTGAAAAAGCCCATTCACCCCAAGCAATTCATATTTAACCTCTTTCTGGTCAAACCCTGCACTTGTTAATCGCGCCAATACGATTTCAGCAGCGAGATGGGCCCGTTCAACTGCACCGTAGCCTCCATAGGCAATCATGCCTTCACCAATGTAGCCTTGGTTCACGCCAATTGTCGCTTTTAGTTGAGCGGGTCGCTCACGGCCGCTTCCCCCGTTCACTGCAATCTGGTTGGCAGCAACCTCCTTAAAAAATACAGACGAAAAATCTGCGGTAACGTCGGGCGTCATATAGGCAGTTGGGTCCATTACTTCATATAATAGTTGCTCTTTACATGTTTGTAGCGTCACCGCTCCACCGCTTCCTGGCGTTTTCGAAATGATGCCAGTACCATCAGCATAAACATCAGCAAATGGCATTCCGAGTCGATGCAACTCTGGCACCTGCTTTTTACACCCATCAGCAAAATAACCGCCACTTACTTGGGCGCCGCACTCTAGCAAGTGGGCAAGCACCGTTCCCGCACCGAGCAAATGCCAATCTGAAAACTTCCAGCCAAACTCATAGACCATTGGCGCCAAAAATAATGAAGGGTCTGCGACACGCCCAGTTAGAATAACATCGGCGCCTTGCGCCAAAGCAGGTAAGATCGCGTCAACACCTAAATAAGCGTCAGCGGAAATAACATCGTCACCGAATGTGGATAGAGGCTTGCCCGTTTCCCATAAAGGAGGGTCGGCTTGCTTTGCTTGTTCAAGCACATCGGCACCAATGACTGTCGCGACTTTCAGCTTTGAAAGACCGAGAGAAGAAGCGATATCTGCCGTTTTCTTTGCAGCACTTTCTGGATTGGCTGCCCCTAAATTCGTAATGACCGTTACCCCTTTGTCTTTGCATAACGGCAACAAAGCTGTCATGCGTTCTTCTAAAAACTGGCCATAGCCTTTTTCACGGTCTAGCATTTTTTCTAAGTGGGCAAGAGCCGTTGTCCGCTCTGCGAGCCCTTCCAGGACAAGATAATTTAAATTTCCGCGCTTCACCAAATCCACTGCAGCATCAATTCTGTCGCCGCCGTAGCCAGCGCCAGTACCAATACGTATTGATTTCATACTCTCCCTACTTTCTGCATCTTTGCTATGTCTATTTGAATGCAATCATTGTGCCAACTGTTAAAACGCTAACTTTACAGGCTATAAATGCTCCATTTCTAAAAAGCCAGAAATAAATTCTAATAATTAAGAACACGACTGGCAGTTTAGGCAACAGGCTGATATGATAATGAAAACGCTTTAAAAGGGGGCTTCCAAGTGGATGGACATGCCATTCTTGATGCCATTCAAGACGGAATACTTGTCATTGACGAGCAAGGGATTGTCAGGAAAATCAATGCCGAATATACACGCATCACGGGCGTGTTTGCACAGGACATTATTGGCAAGCCTCTTCTAGAAGTCAGGCCAGAAGCACACCTTGTTTCCACGCTAAAAGACAAAAACGTACGTGTCGGCGTTTATAGAAAAGTCAATGGCCGAGAATACTTAGTCGATATGGCGCCTATTTTTGATGGCGGCCAAGTGGTGGGAGCCGTCTCAATCTGTAAAGGCAAACAAGAAGTGCTGGATTTGACAAAGACAATCGAACAGCAAAAACAACAAATTCAATGGTTGCAGCAAAAAGTAGATGCGAGTTTTCAAGCGGCCCATCATTTTGAATCGATCATTGGGTATAATCAAGGGTTAAAAGAGGTAACCGCGATTGCCCGCAAAGCAGCAACCGCTCCTTTTCCAGTCCTGATTACAGGAGAGAGCGGAACAGGGAAAGAGCTTTTTGCACAGGCCATTCATAGAGGAGGGAAAAATGCCTCACAACCGTTTGTACCAATAAACTGTGCAGCGATTCCAAAAGACTTGCTGGAAAGTGAATTGTTTGGCTACGAAACGGGCGCTTTTACAGGTGCCCAAAAAAATGGCAAACTTGGCTTATTTGAGTTGGCTGACAACGGTACGTTGTTCCTTGATGAAATCGGCGAACTCCCCCTTTCCTTACAAAGCAAACTGCTACGCGTCTTACAAGAAGGGACAATACGAAGGCTTGGCGCTTTAAAGGAAAAACGCGTTTGTACACGTATTATCGCTGCGACCAACCAAAACATGACGGACTTAGTGAGCAAAGGTTTGTTTCGAGAAGATTTATATTATCGTTTATGTGTGTTCCAACTTCACATTCCGCCGTTGCGTGAGCGAAAAGAAGATATCCCTTTGCTTGCCAAAACGCTCCTAGCCAACCAATCTGACGCAAAGGCAGTTGGGCAAGTAAACATTAGCGAGGACGCATTGGAAAGGCTCGAGCACTATCATTGGCCTGGGAATGTGCGCGAACTAAAGAATGCACTCCAATTTGCCCTTTGCATGATGGATGAACCGGTTTTGCACGCTAGCCATCTGCCGCCGCATTTGGCAACGGACCATGGGCAAAGGGCCACACCAATGTCGTTCACTCCTCCTGCGTCATTAAAAGCAGGCATGGAGGAAGCAGAACGGCAGCTTATTAAAAACGTACTTGCCAATTGTGCGAATCATTTAGAAGGCAAAAAGCAGGCAGCAAAACGATTAAACATTTCCTTGGCGACGCTATACAATAAAATGAAGAAATACCGTTTGTAATTGTAGGGAGAACGGAAAAAAACCGGACAATTTCCGTCCGGTTTTTTCTGTATAACTTGCGCAGAAGCCATTGCCTTCTTTAATGAGCTTCCAACAAAGGGCGCTCTGCTACCATCTTTATAAATGCTTGATGCAAGCGGGCGTCATCCGTCAATTCAGGATGGAACGAACACGCAAGGAAAGAGCCTTGCTTGACGGCAACGATTTCTCCGTTGTATTCGCTTAAAATGTCTACATCTGGTCCGACTTCTTTAACAAGCGGCGCGCGAATGAAAACAGCAGTCAGCTTTTCGGCTATCCCTTTCACATCAAGCGTTGCTTCAAAACTATCCCGTTGCCGCCCAAACGCATTGCGCTCAACAACCATGTCGATGAAACCTAAGTGCCCATCTTGCTCACCAGAAAGAGTCTTTGCCATCAATATCAGTCCAGCACATGTGCCTAATATCGGCTTTCCCGATTCGCCAAATTCACGCAACGGCTTAAAAAGTTGATACTTGTCAATCAGCCTACGCATTGTCGTCGATTCACCGCCTGGCAAAATAAGCCCATCTATCTCTGCTAGCTGATCTGGACGCTTTATTTCGATTGCTTCTGCGCCGCTGTTCGTTAATAAACGGATATGTTCACTAACCGCGCCTTGTAAGGCTAACACTCCAATTTTCATAGGCTTACCACCCACGGTCCTGCATCCGCTCTGCCGGCGCCAATGTCGCCACATCAATTCCTTTCATGGCGGAGCCAAGGTTTTTCGAAAGCTCGGCAATCCGTTCATAATCTGTGTAATGGGTTGTCGCTTCCACAATTGCCCGAGCAAATTTTTCAGGGTTGTCTGATTTAAAGATACCAGATCCGACAAAAACGCCGTCAGCGCCTAGATGCATCATCAGAGCAGCATCCGCTGGCGTGGCGATGCCCCCTGCGGCAAAATTGACGACAGGCAATTGGCCCGTTTCCTTAATGTGCAACAATAATTCATAAGGGGCGCCTAACTGCTTGGCTTCAGTCATCAACTCATCTGTGGACATATGAGCTACTTGTTTGATTTGCGCCTGCATTTTTCGCATATGGCGAACTGCTTCAACAATATTGCCCGTTCCTGGCTCGCCTTTTGTGCGAATCATTGAAGCGCCTTCGCCAATTCGGCGCGCTGCTTCGCCGAGATCACGGGCACCGCAGACAAACGGCACTGTAAAATCGCGCTTGTTTAAATGATAAACTTCATCAGCGGGTGTTAGCACTTCGCTTTCATCAATATAATCGACACCCATCGCTTCCAAAACTTTCGCTTCAACGATATGGCCAATGCGCGCTTTTGCCATGACTGGAATCGAGACAGCGTTTAACACTTCTTCTGTCACAGTTGGGTCTGCCATTCTCGCAACGCCGCCAGCTGCGCGGATATCAGATGGCACCCGTTCTAACGCCATGACCGCTACAGCACCAGCTTCTTCAGCGATTTTGGCTTGCTCGGCATTAATGACATCCATAATAACGCCGCCTTTTTGCATTTGCGCCATTCCTTGTTTAACCCGGTCCGTTCCTACTACTTTTTCCATTTGGCCCACTCCTTTATCGTTTGCTTTTTTTTGATTTGCTGACTAGTATAGAAAACAACTGACCACATTGTAAGTGTCAGTTTTCAAGAAAGTGATGAGGTCAGAAAAAGGAGCGGTCTACATGGAATTGCTATGGTGCGAATTAAATCGAGATTTGCCAACGCCCTTATATGAACAATTGTACGCCCACATCAAAACGGAAATTACGGAAGGCCGCATTGGCTATGGTACAAAACTTCCCTCTAAACGCAAACTAGCCGACTCTTTAAAATTAAGCCAAAACACGGTTGAAGCAGCTTACGAGCAGTTAGTAGCAGAAGGCTATGTCGAAGTGATTCCAAGAAAGGGATTTTATGTACAAGCCTATGACGACTTAGAATATATTCGAGCTCCGAAAGCACCTGGAGATGCGTTAGAAACAAAGCAAGACGCGATTCGCTACAATTTCCACCCGACCCACATTGACACAACCAGTTTTCCATTTGAGCAATGGCGCAAGTATTTTAAACAAACGATGTGTAAGGAACATCACCGCTTATTACTAAATGGAGACAATCAAGGCGAGGCATCATTTCGGCGCGAAATTGCCTATTACTTGCATCATTCACGGGGTGTCAATTGCACGCCAGAACAGGTAGTAGTCGGAGCAGGGGTGGAGACCTTACTGCAACAGCTTTTCTTGCTCCTTGGCGCAAATAAAGTCTACGGAATTGAAGACCCAGGCTACCAACTAATGCGGAAATTGCTATCCCATTATCCAAACGATTATGTCCCTTTTCAAGTAGATGAAGAAGGCATTGATGTTGACAGCATCGTGCGCACATCGGTAGATGTCGTTTACACAACGCCATCGCGCCACTTTCCTTACGGTTCTGTCTTATCGATCAATCGCCGCAAGCAATTGCTTCATTGGGCAGAAGCACACGAAAACCGCTATATTATTGAAGACGATTACGATAGTGAATTCCGCTATACAGGAAAAACTATTCCATCTTTGCAAAGCATGGACGTCCATAACAAAGTCATTTATTTAGGCGCCTTTTCGAAATCATTGATTCCGTCTGTCCGCATCAGTTATATGGTATTGCCGGCACCACTTGCTCACTTATATAAAAACAAGTTTTCTTACTACCACTCAACGGTGTCGCGCATTGACCAACAAGTACTGACGGCATTTATGAAACAAGGGGACTTTGAAAAACACTTAAACCGGATGCGGAAAATTTACCGCCGCAAGTTAGAAAAAGTTCTGAGCCTGTTGAAACGATATGAAGACAAGCTATCGATAATCGGTGAACGTTCCGGTCTCCATATCGTGCTCGTCGTAAAAAATGGAATGGATGAACAGACACTGGTTGAGAAAGCATTAACCGCCAAGGCAAAAGTGTATCCATTATCTGCTTACTCCCTTGAACCTGCAATCCACCCGCCTCAAATTGTAATCGGCTTTGGAAGTATTCCTGAAGACGAATTGGAAGAAGCGATCATGACAGTGTTGAATGCGTGGGGGTTTTAGTCGGGGGGAATTAAAAACAGAAGTTTTCACTTATCGCTTTCTAAATGGACCGTATGCCCTGTATCAGGGTCAATATAAGATGGATGGGGTTCGGCCTCAAAATACTCCAATCCATTTGTATCAGGAATATCTTTAGGATCAAGGTGAATGACATGTGGGTTCAGTATCGTTTCCCGTAGCAGCTGAGGCGTGCCTCGGCGCAGCCAACTAAAACAACTGCAAGTATAGACCTTGCCAAAAGTCTATACATGGAGAAATCCCTTTCCTATTCTACTAGTAAGAAAAAGGTACATGAAGAAAGTTGAAAATAATTCAATATTTCCCCACCACCTTTTTTCCTTTTCAAAGACTGCGCCTTCTTGCCACTATCTACCATGGGGGTTGCTGCGGATTTTACTTTCACCAGCCACAGCCTACCTTAAAATCCCCTTCAGGCAGTATAAACGCTGCTTAAAGGGGATGTGTGCTTCTATACAGCAACTTAGAGCTATTGGTTGTTCGGTTTACCGAGTAATGCGTGGATCGGTGAAAACATCGCTTCCATCATCGCTGTGGGAAGAAAACTCGCTAATTATCGCACCTTGGGGCCCCGCTTGAAACCAGTGACGGGTGTTAGGCGGAATCGTGTATTGTTCCCCTGGCAGGAGCACAATTTCGTTAGCGGCCGTGTAATAAGCAGCATCTTCAGCTGGCGGATGGCCACTTGGATCGTTTGTTGCCTCCCCTTCAACAAATAGATGGACGCGGCCAAAACGGCAACGAAACGTTTCTTCTTTTCCAGGCGTGCCATCTCGTTGCGGTGGGTGTTTATGTTCTGGGCATGTTTGGTTCGGGAACAACACCAATTCTTTGGCGCAGTAGCGGCGGCTGTTTACATAAGTGAACAGCTGCAAACCACTTCGCTCAAGGCGGCCTAGCCCAAAGTCGGCAATTTCGATATTGTCTGCTTCTTGGTCCGTTAAGAGAAACCCTTGCTCTTCAAGAGCTTCTCGTGTTTTTTGCTTAGCTGTTTCCATATTCACTACTTACAACCCCTTCGTCAAGCTGAAGTCGTCAAGGTCGACTTCCTCCTCTTCAGGTTCTTGTTCCATTGCCTCTTCCTCTTGTTTGACTGCCGGTTTCCACAATGATAACAACGTGCCGGTAATGAGGCTGCCGATCGCAAGCGCCAACACAAAGTACCAAGGTTCAATCATCAGCGGTACAACAAACAAACCGCCATGTGGGACAGTGCTTCCTACTCCCCATACCATCGAAAGCCCGCCTGCAACCGCTGAGCCAAATGAGCACGAAGCAACAACTCGAATCAAGTCCCGCGCAGCAATCGGGATAACCCCTTCTGTGATCATGCAAATGCCCATTGGCACGGCTGCTTTTAATGTTTCTTTTTCTGCTTTTGTATATTTGTATCTTGTAAATAGGAAAGATAGAGCAATACCGAAGACAGGCACCATGGAGCCAATGAATTTTACTGCTTCTGGTTCATAAATGCCTTCTACAAGCAGCCCATCGGCAAATAACGAGGCCGTTTTGTTGACAGGGCCGCCAAAGTCAAAACTGGACATTGCGCCGAGGATCGTCCCCATAAAGAAGCGCGAACCACCTTCCATCGATTGCAACAGCCCTAGCAGGGAGTTTTGCATGCTGGCAATGGGCTGGCCAATGATTGTCAACATAAGCAGCCCAGAGAAAGCGGTTGCAAGTAGAGGAATAATCATGACAGGCATAAGACCAATCATGCTCTTTGGCACTTTCACATACTTTTTGATCGCCAAAACGACATAGCCTACTAAAAAGCCGCCGAGTATGCCGCCGATAAAACCAGCCTGAATTTCATTAGCAATAAAGCCAATAACGAGGCCAGGGGCGAAAGCCGGACGGTCCGCAATCGACATTGCAATCGCTGCTGTAAAAAGGGGAACGACGAGCGTCATGCCCCAACCGCCAATTTGGTTCAAGTAAAAGGGGATCGTTCCTTCATGGTTGGCGACATCAGCTCCTCCGAAGATTTGCCCTAAAGCAATGCACAAGCCGGCCGCAACAATCAGTGGGATCATATAGGAAATACCAGTCAACAGATGTTTTTTAATCGTCAAGCCGATTGATTTCATGCTGCTTCTCCCCTTTACACGTTTGCGTTCAATTCAGCTTCAATTTTCTTGATGAGCTGCTTTGGCGATTTGATGGCAATATGCGTCGGGATGCGGATGACTTTTTTCTCTTTGAAACGATCGCGCCCCGATATGCTAATGTCTGCTGCAATGATGACGACGTCCGCTTCCTTGATCTCGTTTGCTGTCAACTCATCTTCCGTGCCGATCGTCCCTTGTGTTTCAATCTTTACTTCGTGCCCTGCTTCTTGTGCCGCTTTTACAAGCTTTTCTTTCGCTAAAAATGTATGGGCAATCCCTGCCGTACAAGCCGCAACACCGACAATTTTCATGATTCTCCCTCCTGTTCATCAAATGCCTGTATAATGTCGTCTTTTGAGTTCGATTCAAGCAATGCTGCGCACACTTCATCACGGGCAAGCGCACCAGCTACTTTGGCCAGAAGCTTTAAATGAAGATTGCCCTCATCTTCTTTGCGCACCGCAAACAAGATAATCGCCTGAACCGGTTTTCCGTCTAACGTTTCCCAACCAATTGGCTGTTTCGTCCGGCCGATGGCAATCGCTGTGTGGCGAACAGCATCCGACTTGCCATGGGGAATGGCGACCCCGCCGCCAATCCCCGTCATGCCTTGAGCTTCCCGTTCATATACATCTTTTTCAAAGCCTTCTTTTGATTCGATTGCCCCATTCTCATCAAGCAATTCGATTAATTCTTTAATCGCGTCTTCTTTCGAGGTCGCGCTTAAATCAAGCTTGATCACGTCTTTATGCAATAACTCCGCTAGCTTCATTGGCCTGTTTCCCCTTTCACTCACTGAGCTTGTACAACGGTGCTTTGCCTGTTGAACCGAAAAGCGCCATTTTTTTGCGCAACACTGCTTTCGCCGCTTCTCGGGCTTCAGGCATTAACACGTCCGGTTCAAAATCGTGTGGTTTCTCTTGGAGCGTTTGGCGCAACTGGTTGAAAAAGGCGCGTTTCATATCGCTAGAGAGGTTGATTTTTGCTACCCCTAATTGTGTCGATTGGCGGATGTCCTCATCTGGATTATCCGAGCCGCCATGGAGGACTAATGGGATGCCTACTGACTCATTGATTTTCTCCAGCCGGTCCAGTTGGATTTTTGGCTTCATATGCTTTGGATAGAATCCATGAGATGTGCCAATCGCGACGGCAAGTGTGTCGCAGCCTGTACGTTCAACAAATTCCCGTGCTTCATCTGGTTCAGTGTAAAGAATTTGGTCTGCGCCTCCTTCAGAGCTGCCGTCATTGTTGCCGATTGTTCCTAGCTCGGCTTCTACGGAAACACCGACTGAGTGGGCTATTTCAACCGCTTGTTTCGTCAAGGCAATATTTTCTTCAAACGGCAAATGGGATGCATCCATCATCACCGATGTATAGCCATTTTGGATCGCCTGGGCAATATCAGCCAATGTCGCCCCATGGTCGAGGTGGATCACAATTGGCACGCGGGCACGGTGTGCTGCTTCTCTGGCGTAAGCGATAAACTCATTGCCTATAAGCGCCAACTCATTAGGATGGATTTGTAAGATTGCTGGCGATTTTTCTTCCTCTGCCGTCTCAATAATGGCGGATAGCAATTCGCTATTAGAAACATTGTAGGAGCCGACTGCAAATTTTTGTTCATATGCGACTTTAAGCAATTCTTTCATCGTGATAAGCATATAGTTTCCTCCAAGTTAAGGTTATAATGACAAACTATTCCGAAATCCTTGGTACGACTTCATGTCTTGAAGACGTGCCGTTTTACTAAGTTGATAAATTTCGCGAAAGATTGATTCGTACAACACGGTGTCCCGTTCACTCACCAACAGCAAGAACACCATTTGGACTGTCCGCTCTCCCCATTGGACGGCACGGCTGTTCATGCCGACAAAAATTTTTGTTTCCGGGGCATCGATTGAAATAAGTGGATGGGGCACAGCCATGCGGTTGCCAATGTCTGTGGCAGACAATTGCTCCCTCGATTCAATCGATGGCAAGTACACTTCGGCTCCTGCCTTTTTCACAAGCAAGTGCAACACTTCTTCTTTTGTCTGCCCATTTAAACGGAAAAAGCAATCTTCTGTAACACGGGCCTGCAAAATCCCGTAAGTTAAGCATTCTTTAATACGGACAATGTCTTCTTTTGTGATGAAATCGCCTTCAATATACAATGTCTTGTGCTGCGTCTTGAGCTCCTTGGACGTCGTTAGTACAAACGCGGCATCGCGGGGCACTGCTGAAGGAGCATAAGGAATATAGATTTCCTGAATGGACACTTGCGGATATGCTTGTTCAACTTTTTGTTTCATTAACGTTGTCACAGCCAAGCTTTTTGTACTGATTAAGGGAATGCGAATTGGCTTTCGTTCCATTCGGTCAATTGCCGCCTGCAAATGAAGGGCTAAGTAGCTTACTTCTGCTTCAGGAACGGAAATAGACAACTTTTCTCCTAATTCTTCAGCAAAGACAACCGCCATTTGAAACGCATGAATGTATTGGGCTTTAATCATCGATAACGATGGAGCTTCGATTTCATATTGGTCTTGTAATACGGACAACATATTTTGCAAATGCAACGTTAAATGCCTTAGCAGCTTTTGGTCGCCTATTAAATCGACGCCGTACTGCTTCTCGAGTAACGACAACCCTGCTAAGCAGGCCGCCTGTAGCCGTTCAGAAGCGGCTGTGTTGCCGTTTTTTTGGATCGGAAGCAACTTGAAGGCGATGCAATTAGAAGCAAGATAAGCAAGTTCCCCATCGGGGCAACATGGCCAACCAATCGCATTCGCTATTTGTTCAGCCAGTTTCCAGTTTGCTCCTGCTTGCGCGCTATTGTTTGTGCTTAATTCATGCGTTTTTCCGCGGTGCACAGCGACAAGCACTACAGCCAATAACTTTGCCCAGACACTGGCCGACACATAGATGCTATTTGCATCTAAAACATCGCTTAGCTTTTTGCCTATATCGGCAATGCTTTGCGGAGTATGCCATCCTGAAAAGGCCGTTGTCATTTGTGAAATCGCTTCTTGCTTTGCAGCAAATTCATTGTTGAACAAACTTGTCAACAACATCCGTTTATCTTGCTCGTTCCCAAGCAAGCGAATTCCACAAAAAGGCTTTGTTTCAAACATGGCTTTTCGGTCATACTGCTTCAGCCATTCCGACATCCGCATCACATCACTATGGATCGTTTGCGGGGAGACAAAATGGGTTTCCGCAAACTTGTCATAGCTCATCCATCCATTTGCATCAAGCAATTCTTTGACAAGCTGAAAAGCCCGTTTGTGGTAATCTAAATCTAAATGAGGGCGCTCGTTAAACTGCGTTAATGTCCCTCTCAATTTATACCCAAGGCGGTTGTTGGAAACAATTTCTGCATTGATTAAATAGTCCTCATTCAAAATGCGAATGTCATTGCGAATCGTCCGGTCGCTCACGCCTAGCTGTTCGCCTAGCTCCCGGCCTGACAAAAATCGCCCCTCCTTTTCTTTTAATAATTGAAGCAGTCTGGCATGCCGTTTCTTCAATGCGACCACCTCCTAATTCTCACTATAGATGGGCTCGCCTTTTCCTGCTAGGCTATCCTATTTCCTAAATGGTTAGGAAGTAAGCGCTGTCATCCATTGCTGTTTTTAGCCTAAACCTTATAAATCAGTTTACCTCTTCCTGTTATTTTAACATGGCATGACGTCTTCTCTTTCTTACAAGAATTCCCACATACCATTTATGCCCGCCTATTATACTGATTTTTGAAACCTATACGCGCTTAGTCAGTCCAGTTGCTTAGATAGATCACTCTAGATGCTTATTATCCGTACCATGATGACCGGTTTTAACTTCCTCAAATAAACTAGGTTTTCCACTATTTTCTTTTCCTGCTTTTATTTCTTTCGTTATCGGAGACCGGCCTAAATAATTGGCTAGCAAAGTTTCCATTTGGGCATGAGTAATTGGTTTTGCCCAATCAAACAGTTCATAGCCAAGCCCTCCGTTAGACTCAATTGTTGCCGTTTTTACATCACCGATGTTCGCAATTCCTTGTTGCCTTAGTTGCATTTCTAAAGTATCCACTGTCATTCTAAGCTTTTTCAAATTTTGTATATGCAGTTGGCCGTCACGGATAACGACAATAGCCGGGCCTTTCATTACCATTTCAAATGCATTCCATTTCAGTTGCATGAACTCAACAACTAGCAACACGAGTATAAACACGACCGCTGCCGTTATCGTCAGTACAATATGTTTATTTGCAATCGGTTGGACAATCACAGTACCAATTGAAATCATTATAATTGTCGTGGGGATAGTCATTTGTGAAATTGATTTTCTACCAGAAATCTTAAGCAGCAGCATACCGATAACAATTAAAAGCAGAGACCTCCATATTTCGTTCCAAATATCGCCCATAATGCGCTACCCCTTTTACGGTTTTATCCTATTTTTATCAATTGCCCCTATTTCATTCATTTACTTTCGTTGAACCGTTCATAGTCGTGCACGAGCAGTACTTGGCGACACACCTTCAGGCTTACGAAAACAAGGTTTTGGTCATGACCAAATGCGCGGCATTTCCTTCAGACTGAATGGATGCCACCACAATCATTGCCTTTACATCTTTCGCATGGCAACTCGACCATTTTTCTGTCTCCTTTTATCGTGGTTTCCGTTATAAAAACAGCAAAAAGCCTTTAAGCACACTTGAAAGATACGTTCAAGACGCTTAAAGGCCTTACTTGGCTGCTTTATTAAAAAATATACTTTATTTGCGCTTCTTGCCCATGTTCTTTGCTGAGGAAAATCAGCGACACGAAATTTAAATAAACCGCCCCTCTCTAACCAAGCTGGAGAAAGGGACGGTTATATTTCCCTTTACGCATGCTTACTTAATACTTAAAATCTATCTCACACGAGTGATCGTAAAGCAACTTTCATCCCATGTTCTAATATATTTTGCACATGGAACGTAACCGTTTCCGTCAATTCTGGGACAGCTGTTAAATCTGTCTCCCAAAACTCCTGATTGCTAAGAAACAAATGAATTTTACGCTGCAAATCGCCGGCATTGTCATCAAAAAGAATTTGAATGAAACGAAGCGTTTTTTCATTCTCTCTAATTGGATACACAGTATCCCCGCGTTTACCAAACCATACATGATTCTTAACATAATCAGGACGGTAAAAGACGTATAAAGCGGCTAATGAAAATGTTAAAGCTTCTGGAAGGGCATCGTTTTTCCTCACCGCTTCCAAAAAAGAAGGCAATATCCTAGTCTTCCATTTAAAGATGGCGTTCAGTGAAATGTCTAATAGATGATGCTGATTAAAGGGATTGCTAAACCTTTCTAATGTAGCGTCTGCAAAGCGAATCTTTTCCTCTTCATTGGCCTGAAGCAAGGGCAAGATTTCTTCGTAAACTCCTTTACGGATAAAATGCTGGAGCTCCTGATCTTCCATCGCTTCCTTCACAGTATCCAGGCCAGATAGATACGCCGCCGCAAACATCATTGTATGAGCACCATTAAGAATTCGAACCTTCAGCTCTCGAAATGGAGCTACAGGCTTCCAATGGACGTTTAATCCAGCCTGCTCGAAAGGCAACTGTGCCGCTATTTCCGGTTTTTTGGCCTCTATGGCGAATAAATGAAACGGTTCACAGATTGTTAAAAGCACATCCTCATAGCCTAACTCTTGATTAAATTGCTCAACCCCTTCCCTAGGAAAGCCTGTGACAATACGGTCTACAAGCGTATTGCAGAACTGATTATGCTGTTCGACCCAGTCTATAAAGGATGGAGGGAAGCCCCATTCCGTTGCCAGCCTAATGACAATTTCCTTCAGCAGTTGCCCGTTGTTGTCCAACAGCTCACAGGGGAATATGATCATGCCCGCTCCCTTATCACCTTGGAACGTTTGAAAACGATGATAGAGATAAGCAGCCACCTTTCCTGGAAAAGATAGGGGAGAGCGTTCCTTGTCGTACGCCTCTTGCAAATACGTTATTCCGGCTTCAGTGGTGTTGGAAAACATAAAACGAACTTCACTGTTTTCAGCTACCTCAAGAACTTTTTGCCAATCTGTATAGGGATTAATTCCCCTGCTGATCGAAGTCACAATCTCCCTTTCATCCACCTCTGCCCCATTTAACATTCCTCGCTGCGCCAACGTATACAAACCGTCCTGTGCGTTTAATTTAGGCACCACTTTACCGTGTGGAGTCGGTTGTATCGCTACAATTGAGCCATTAAACAAGCCTTTTTTATTCAACGTATGAATCATCCAATCGACAAAGCCGCGCAAAAAATTCCCCTCACCAAACTGGATGATACGCTCTGGCAAATGCTGGTTGCAAGCTTTGTTAGCGTCCTGTAGGAGCTGCTTCTTGGCTTGATTTTGAGCTAAGAATTTTTTTGTTAATTGTTCCATTCCAAGGTCCCCTTTGTGTGTAGCCTTTCAGTAAGATTGTATTTTATGAGCTTAAAGGGTAACACCATCTTTAAAAATAGCGATCTCTTTAAAACCGTACTGCTCATTTTTTGTTTTCGTTTTTCCCGAAGCGACCTGAAGCAGATAGGTGAAAAAGTCCTTTTTGACATCGTCCATACTTCTGCCTTGGATGAGCTGTCCAGCGTTATAATCAATCCAATTCCTCTTCTTTTCAAATAGTGCCGTATTGGTTGAAATTTTAACCGTTGGCACAGGGCCGCCAAACGGGGTTCCCCTTCCTGTGGTGAACAGCACAATATGGGCACCAGCTGCAGCAAGGTTTGTGACGGATACTAAGTCGTTTCCTGGACCTTGTACGATGTTCAGACCCTGCTTTGTAACCCTAGAACCATAAGGGAGGACGTCGACGACAGGGGCAAATCCACCCTTTTGGACACAGCCAAGTGACTTTTCCTCCAGTGTTGTAATGCCTCCTTTTTTATTGCCTGGAGAAGGATTTTCGTAGACCGGCTGGTTATACTTAAGGAAATACTCCTTGAAACCGTTCACAACATCAACTAAATCGTTAAATACCTTCTTATCCGTAACCCGATCCATCAGAATGGTCTCTGCGCCAAACATTTCAGGCACTTCCGTCAAAATCGTTGTCCCTCCTGCGGAGATAAGCATATCGGAAAACGCTCCGACCATCGGATTTGCGGTGATTCCTGAGAATCCGTCTGAACCTCCGCATTTTAAACCAACTTGGGAATAGGCTCTTTTTTAAACGTTTTTGCGTAGCTGACTAGATCCCCGAGTAAATCGAGGCCCTCCTCAAGTTCATCCTCCACGTCTTGGACAGCGAGAAACTTCACTCGCTCTTCATCGATTTCTGATAGGACCTGTTTAAAGGTGTCTATAAAATTGTTTTCACACCCTAGGCCTAGTACGAGAACCCCTGCAGCGTTAGGATGTTCTACTAGTCTTCCTAATATTTTTTGGGTATTATGCAAATCATCGCCTAGTTGGGAGCAGCCAAGGGGATGAGGAAAATGATAGATGCCATCGATCCCTTCCTCTTGATATGCCTCGTTTCCCATTTTAGCCAGAATCTCTGCCGTTTTATTGATACAGCCTACGGTATTGATAATCCATATTTCATTACGAATGCCAGCTTCCCCGTTCTTGCGCCAGTACCCATCAAAAGTGAACGTCGATTCCCGAACACGAAACGGCTGAGATTTATGTTGATACTGATAATCGAGCGTTCCTGATAGCTTCGTAACAACATTATCGGTGTGTACCCAGTCCCCTTTTTGAATAGGCTTGCTCGCCTGACCAATAGGAAATCCGTATTTTATGATGTCTTCTCCTACAGCGATGTCTCTAATAGCGATTTTGTGACCAGAAGGAACGTCTCTGGATAAAGGAATATGCTCCTCTTTAAACAGGATACGTTCATGTTTTTGTAGCTCTTTTAAGCTGACGATTACGTTGTCTGTAGGGTGAACCTGAAAAAAAGCGTTAGACAATATCAAGACCTCCTTATTTATCGAACACGCATTCAATCTAGCCCCATGGTGTCCTGTTGTTGCTGGTACCGTTAGAGTATAAGCTCCTATTTCCCCATAATGGATGGCTTCATCGTTTTTCATTTATGGATCAGGAGAACAGAGAAGGCAGCCATAGCGAGATCGCTGGGAAATAAGCAACAAGCAAGATTGCAATCATTAGAACAATATAAAAAGGCCACGCCTCTTTAATGAAATCTTCGACCTTCACTTTGGTGATTGCCGTTGTCGTAAACATAATCGTCCCAATAGGGGGAGTGATCGTGCCGACACTAAGACAAAGAATAAAGAAAATCCCAAAACTAACTGGATCTATACCGAATGTTTGAATCATAGGCATAAAGATAGGTGTGAGAATAATAAGTAAAACGTTTCCTTCAATAAACATGCCTACAACGAGCAAAAAGATCATAATGACAAATAAGAAGACGGCAGGGCTCTCGATAAAATTGGTTACGGTTCCAGTTAGTTGCTGCGGAATTTGCTCCAGCGTTAAAATCCAACCGAAGGCCGTTCCTGCTGCAATAATGATCATGATCGTTGCCGTCAAATTGACCGATTCTTTTAAAGCGGTAATAAGCTGATTGCCCTTCATCTGGCGATAAATAAAAAACCCTAAAATAAGAGCGTAGATAACAGCAATCGCTCCAGCTTCAGTTGGGCTGAACACGCCAAAGCGAATCCCACCGATAATGATAATCGGCAACAGAATCGCAAACGCTGCATCCTTGGAAGCAATAAGCATTTCTTTCGGTTTAGCTGCTGGCTTTTTTTCCGTTTCAAAGCCTCTTTTCTTAGCGACAAAATGAACGAGTATCAGGAAAATCACACTGAGCATCAGGCCCGGTACAATGCCAGCCAGAAACAGATTGCCGATAGACACGTTCCCGATATAGCCGTACATAATCAGGGCTATCCCTGGGGGAATGATCGGTGTAATCAGAGATGTCGCCGCTGTTAATGCTGTTGAGAAAGCAGGCGGATAATCGCGCTTCGTCATTTGGGGGACAAGTACTTTGGACTGCATGGCCGCGTCGGCGATATTAGACCCCGACAAGCCTCCCATCAGCACACTGAGCAATACGTTGACCTTCGCTAGCCCACCTGTCATATGTCCAGTCATGACCTGGGCAAAGTTAAGCATTCTTTCCGTAATTCCGGTATAGTTCATCAGAATCCCTGCTGTTATAAAGAAAACGATCGCAAGGAGAGGAAAGGATTCTACGCCACTCATCATTCTTTGGATTAAGATTTCATGTGTGAAGCTGTCATTCATTATAAAGTAGTACGCGCAGCCGGCAATAATGGCGTAGGCTACCGGAATATTCAATATGATCAGAGCAAACATGATGATTAAAGCGATTGTTAAATCCATCCTTACTCCAGTCCTCTCTCTTGATGTATATAAGCCCGGTCTCTTTTGAGAAACACTTTAAGGAGATGAAACACGGCTAGCAACGAACCTAGCGGAACCGCCAAATTAATGAATGTATAACTGATCCCAAGCACTGGAGTTACTTTGGCTATACCGTGAATGGCAAACGCAGCCCCCCAGTAGATAAACACAAGGATAGTGGCAGCAAAAATCACGACAAGCCTTGCCACCTGAACATAATGGCGAATTTTATCCGGCATTTTTCGGACGAAATAATCGATCCCTACGTGTGAATTGTGCTTGATCCCAGAGCTAATACCGATAAACGTAAGCCATATAAACAACGCCAAACTTACTTCCTCAGTCCATGTGATCGGATTGTTTAAGACAAACCGGAAAATTACGTTTGAGCTGATGAGAATAATAATTCCTGATAAAGCAAGAACTCCTAGATAATCATCCAAATGATGAAAAAAACGCTTCATGTTTATCACCTCTACGTTGTTGTGAGTGTAAGCTTTCCTCTAAGCATCTATGCCGCTTCTACCATAGACAAGGGAGTTGTAAACTCCTTCTAATCACGGTTATCCAGCAGCTCTTGAATCGTTTCTTGTAGATCAGGGCTCCATTCAGGAATACGGTTAAAAATCTCCTGTGCTCTTTCCTTAAACGGCTCGACATCAATCTCGTTAATCTTAATCCCTTGTGAAGCAAAATCTTCGAGAACCTTTTGCTCCTCCTCGGCAACAATCATTTTTTCAAATTCCCCTGCTTCATCCCCTGTTGTCTTTAAAATGTCTCGCAAGTCAGCTGGTAAGGAGGCCATGAAATCATTCCCAGTTACCCATGGGCTGATAATCTTCGTATGTCCCGTTAACGCTAGAAATTTCGCGACTTCATGTGTTTTTGAGCCAGAGAGAACAGGTAGCGGATTCTCAGCTCCATCAATCACCCCCTGCTGCAAGGAAGCATACATATCGGATAAAGGAAGCGGGGTTGGAGAAGCTCCAAGCACATTGAACGTATGAATATACATCTGGTTGTTTGGAACTCGGATTTTTAGCCCTTTTAAATCCTCTGGTGTCAGAACCTCTTTTGTTGTCATGAGATGGCGCTCACCATAGAGAGTGTTTGTTGTCACAATCTCTAAACCTTCCTGCCTCAAGTCATCCTCGAGCGATTTAAACCAATCCGTTGTTGTCAGGTAGAATAAATCCTCTACGTCGTCTACTAAATACGGAGCCGTCATCACTCCGAAATCAGGGACAAAGTTCATTAAGAAATCATAACCCGTAAAGATGATCACATTGCTCCCAAACAGCGCCTGCTCCACTACGTCCGCTTCAGAGCCTAGCTGTGAGCTGGGGTATAACCGTATGTTCAACCGTCCGTTGCTCCGTTCTTCGGCAAGCTCCTTCCACTTCCGCGCCATTTGGTCTACTGGTTCACCTGGCTGATTTCCGTAAGCGATATTCACGGTGTAAACCTGGTCTGAGCTATTGCTAGCATCAGACGTACTGCATGCCGTCAACAAAGCTACACCCATTACAAGAAGTATGAGGGAGTAAATGGTTTTCCCAGTCTTCATTCCATTCAGTCCTTACGTATATTTTTTATTGCTCGCTATCATTGACAACGCTTTCATTTTTGCCATAACAACCTGTTATCCTTACCTATACTTGATTTAGATAGATGATAGATTCAAGCAAAGGGATGACCTGATTTCTCATCCCCTAGAGCTCTACGATCGCCTTTATCACCTTTGATTCCGGTAACAGCCAGCTATCAAACTGTTCAACCATCTCCATAAAGCTGCAGCGATGGGTAATGTACGAAGCCAGTTTAGTAGAACCTGATTCCAACACCTGTAAGACGTAGGTAAAATCCTCCTTGGTAGCGTTCCTGCTGGCCATTAATGTCATTTCTCTTTTATGAAATTCTGGATCATCAAATTGAATCATTCCGTTAACAAGCCCTACGTAAACCAATTTCCCCCCATGAGCAACATAGTTAAAAGCTTCCATCATGGAATGGTGGTTTCCCGTCGCATCAAAAACAATTGTCGGCAACTCGTCATTCGTTCGTTCATTAAGTTTGGACAGAGGGTTATCCAATGCATGGACTACAGCATCGACTTTGGCCCATTGTTGGCAAAATTCAAGCCTTTCTTCATTAACATCCATAGCGATGACACGGGCACCCTGTTCCTTGGCAAAAAGCATCACGCCCAATCCGATGGGCCCTGCCCCGATCACCAAAACCTGTTCATTTCTTCTTGGCTTCGCCCGATTTACAGCGTGTGCGCCAATAGCAAGAGGCTCAATTAGGGCCGCTTCATCATAGGAAAGACTATTGGTTTTCATTAATTGTTTGGTAGGAACAGCAACCAACTCTTTCATGCCACCATCGACATGAACGCCCAGCACATTCACCTTTGTACAACAATTCGTTTTGCCATTTCGACAAGCATGGCAATTTCCACAGCTTAAATAAGGGATGATCGCTACACGATCTCCTACTTGCAGCCCTTCTGGATTATGTTCGACCTCTTCAATGACACCAGACAGCTCATGCCCTAGTACTCTAGGATAGGAAAAAAAGGGCTGGTTTCCTTTATAAGCATGAAGATCAGTCCCGCATATGCCAATTCGTTTAATCCGAACTAACGCTTCACCTGGCCTAATTGAAGGCGCTTTCTCGTTTGTCATTTTGAATACAGTAGGCCGTTCGCAAACGATGCTTTTCACAGTTTTCCTCCTCATTCTGTCCACTCTTCGTTGTTGCCAAGATTCATTTTATCACCATAAATAAGTTATAAATATTGCGTATTATGCTCAATATATACCTTTTATTGATATAGTATAGAAAGATTAAGATTTTTAGTTTTGAAAAGAGGTGTTGTGATTGGAACCTGTCCGCAAAACGTTTGATTCAGAGAATGATTTCCCCTTTTTCCTTGCTTATAAGGATACAAAAACGCCTAATCGGGAGCTTCCTGACCATCTCCACGACTGGTATGAAATTGTCTATGTCTATCAAGGGAAAGGAACCTTTTTTATCGATCAGAATTTGTTTCAAGCTGAACAGGGAGATATTATCACGATTCCTGGGAATACGATCCACCGCGTCATCCCAACAGCGGAGAATTTGATTACCTCAACAGCTATTTTTTTTAGCCCCGTTTTATTGCAGCGCTCTGTATTCTGGGACTCGCAATCATATCTAAGGCTGTTTGAGGAAGGCAGAGGACGTAAACATTACAGGCACCGGCTAGAGCAAAAAAACCGTGCTCAGCTCGAAATGTATATCGATCAGCTCTGGGAGGAGGAAAAAGAAAAGCGCATTGATCAGAGACAGATGTTAGCCCTTTTGTTGCAGCAGATTCTTTTGTTTCTAAACCGAAACTGCCTCAAGAGCGAGCGTGTCGGGCCTCATAATGCTGGGCCAGTGTGGATCAATCAGGTTCTTGACTACATCGAGCTCAATTTAGAAAATGAGCTCGAACTGAACAACCTCGCTAAAATAGCAGCCGTGTCGCCAGCGCACTTTAGCAGGGTATTTAAAAAACTTATCGGCATGAATGTAACAGAATACATCACAACAAAGCGCATCATTATGGCGAAAAATTTACTACAGAAGCAAAAAGAGAACATTGCCCTTATTGCGGAACAATGTGGTTTTAACAGTATGCCACACTTCTATCGGACATTTAAAAGGCTTACGTCCGTAACGCCAGCGGCGTATCGAAGTAGCTTTGCCAAATAGATTTTTAGAAAACATGCTTTGTCCTCCAGCCGATTGATTCCTCTTTTATAAAGGGACAAGGTACCAATGTTAGAAACACCACTTCGCTCATGGTAACCTCCGTGTGAAAGTTGTGTAGCAACTTCGCTTCACACGAAGGATCATGGGCTTTTTATGTTTTTAAAGGGGCAAATAACAATTTATCTAAAACCATTGACTAGGGAGCAAGCAATCCTATATAATAACAATGAAAATTTTACAAATAATAAACCTCTTTTTCATAATCTCTTTATTCTTACATGGGACAATCATATTATCGCTATCATTGCCATAACTTAATAGACGCAGCCTGATGAATACAACCCTGATTAAACGACAAGGAATCGATTGATTCCTGTGATGAGGGTTTTTTTGCATGCTTTCAAAGGAAAGGTCTGTGTATAGCTTGCTCTTCCAATTTGATAAGGAGGTGACTTATGGAACGATTGTAATGCTCCTTTATGGGGGAACCAAGATAACAAGACCATACACTGGTACCGGCGCGCTGTTCCCATTGGCATAGTTGCATCAAAATGAAAAGGGGGTTTTGCAATGAGACAGAAAGTCGCGAAGCTTGTTTGTTTTTCGATGATGTCATTGTTTGTTCTCAGTGCTTGTGGCAATTCAAATGAAGACACAGGAACTGAAAGCGAGGGGGAAAACCATCAAGGAGACATTGTATTAGAGCTTTGGCAAAATGACGCGAGCGAAAAAGAAAAAGTATATCAAGATGCAATTGCTCGTTTTGAGGATAAGAACCCAGGTGTGACTGTGAACATGCAGTATATTCCAAATGATGATTATAAACAGCGGATGGTTGTTGCCATGTCAGGAGGAGACCCTCCAGATGTCTTTTTTTCCTGGGGTGGCAGCTGGCTAAAAGAGTTTGCTGATGCCGGGCAAGTTGTGTCACTAAATGACTACGATATCGACTTTGATAAATTTCTTGATGTTGCGCTAACCAATACAACATTTGAAGATGAAGTTTACGGGCTTCCGTTAGGACTTACTCAAACACTGTTCTTTTATAACAAAGACATTTTTAATGATTACGGATTAGAGGAGCCGCAAACATATGACGAGTTTCTTGAAATTGTTGACACGTTAAAAGAGAACGATATTATCCCCATTACATTGACCAACCAAACAAAATGGCCGGGCACATATTATTTGATGTATTTTGCAGACCGCCTTGGCGGCGAAGACCTTTTTCAAGGGGCTTTTAATCGTGACGGTACAGGATTTGATGACGAGTCGTACGTGAAAGCAGGCGAATACATCCAAGACCTTGTTGATAGAGGCGCTTTTAATCCAGGGTTTAACGGCGTTCCTTACGATGCAGGGCAAGGCCGGCAACTGCTTTATTCAGGCCAGTCTGCAATGATGCTAATGACGAATACATTTATCTCTAGTGTGCGTACTGAAGCGCCTGAATTCGAAGAGAAACTAGGGATGTTCGAGTTTCCTGAAATTGCTGAAGGAAAAGGCGATCCTTCCAATGTAGGTGGCGCAACAAGCCCCGTTTGGTCCGTTTCTTCAGCCACAGAACATCCTGACCTTGCAGTTGAGCTGATTAATGAACTTACAAGCATTGAAACAGCCGAAGATTATGTAAACCGAACGGGCAGCATTGCCGCTATTAAAGACATTGAAACAGATGACCCATTTATTAAGCGAATTGATGAAATCGCCGCCAATGCCAATGACATTCACATGCCTTATGACCAAACATTGCCCCCTGCTCTTGCCGAACTGCATTTAGATACAACACAGCAACTATTCGGTAAAACGCTTACACCTGAAGAAGCGGCTAGCCAGATGGAGGAGAAAGCAAAAGAATTGTTAGATTAACAGAGAGAAGAGAGCGCACTTTTTCATCACAGTGCCTCTCTTTATCTTTATAAAAGGAGGGCTACATATGAAAACCGCAGTTCAACCAGAAACGTCTCCCCCGCTTACACAAAGAAAGGCAAAGAATGGTCGCACGATTTTCTTCTTTGTCTTGCCAGCGCTTCTTGTTTATAGCGTATTTATTTTATATCCGATTTTTTCAACATTCTATTACAGCCTTCATGAGTGGAATGGTGTACAACCTCAACGCACCTTTATTGGACTGGATAACTATGTGACTCTCCTTAAAGACGCCACTTTTTGGCAAGCGCTGCAAAACAATAGTTTGCTTGTCCTTGTTTCTGTTTTTGTACAAATTCCGCTAGGGCTTATCATGGCACTTGTTCTCTTCAGCCCTGTCATCGGTAAAAGATTGTTAAATGTTATCTACTTTCTTCCCTATTTAATGTCTACGGTGGCGATAGGGCTTCTCTGGATTTTTATGTATGACCCGATAAACGGTCCGATTAACCAATTGTTGCAAGTATTTGGTTTTGATGCGATCCCCTGGTTGGCAGACGCCAATGTGGCGATGATTGCCATTTTAATTGTCGTTATTTGGCAATTCTCTCCTTTTTATATGATTTTATTTAAAGCAGCAATGGTAGGGATTCCAAATGAATTGTATGAAGCGGCTAGCATTGATGGCGCAAATGGAAGGCAACAGTTTTTTTACATCACGTTGCCAGCCCTCGTTCCTACTATTGTCAGTTCTTCCGTTCTCGCCGTTGTTGGTTCACTAAAAGCATTTGACATTTTTTACATTATGACTGGCGGCGGCCCTGGAGGGGCAACAGAAATATTAGGAACCTATATGTACAAGCAAGGCTTTATCCAGTTTAGCATGGGCTATGCGAGCACAGTCGCGGCTGCCATGTTTATTATTGCCTTTATTTGTGTAGCCATCATCCAATTTGTTGAATACCAGCGAAAGAAACGGGGGATCCTCTCGTGAATCCACTGCAACTCGTAAAACGCATCATGCTGTATGTGTTGGCTGTTTCCTTGTTGTTGTTTACGTTTTATCCGTTTATGTACATGGTCGGTACATCGCTTAAAAGCATGGACGAATTTTTCAACAACCCTTACGCGATTGTGCCCGACACCTTTACGTTTGAACATTACTTTGCCGTAGTCGATATGGGGCTGGCTGGCTACTTTTTAAATAGCTTAATCATTACTGTAAGCGCCGTCTCCTTGACAGTCGTCATTGCTTCATTAGCCAGTTATCCATTAAGTCGGCTGTCATTCCGCTTTAACCGCCCTCTGTTTTTGCTCTTCGTTGCAGGAATGATGCTCCCCATTCATGCAACCTTAATACCGATTTTTGTTTTAACACAAGAGATGGGCATTTATGATACATTGTTGGCTTTACTAGGCCCATATGTTGCTTTTAGCTTGCCAATCTCCATTTTCATCTTGACGCAGTTTATGCAGGAAATTCCTAAAGAGCTTGAAGAAGCAGCGCAAATCGACGGCGCGAATCACTGGACCATTTTTCGCAAAGTGATTTTCCCTAATGTAACCCCAGCCTTGTCTACAATTGTTATTTACAATTTCGTCTTCTTGTGGACAGAGTTTATCTTTGCACTCATCTTGCTAACGACAAGAAGTAAGATGACTTTGCCTCTTGGACTGCAAAATTTTTACGGCGAGTTGATGATCAACGTTCCTGGTCTAATGGCTGCTATTACGCTCGCTAGCTTGCCGATTTTGTTATTATTTATTATCGCCCAAGAACGTGTTGTCAAAGGTCTGACAGGCGGCGCTTTAAAAGGATAAATGCGGTTGTTTCACTTGTTGTGCTTGTCTCTGTAGCCCCGAAGGCAAGCAGCTAGAAGAGGTCAACCAAAATCTTTCCATGTAAAATCAATGCTTAACGTACCGACAACCTCTTCATTTGGGTGATACGTTTTAGCTAAAGCAGCTTCTGGTTTGCGAAAACAAACGAGATTTTGGTGATGCCCAAATGCGCGGCAAATCGATGGACGAACGGAATGGATGCCACAGCAATCATTGGCTTCGTCAAAAAAGATGCACGTCCCTAAAAAACGCTGTTGGTTTTTTAGGGAGTGGCACCTTTTCGCAGGCATTTTCTTGATATGTTTTTTTATATGTCGCAGCTCTTTTTCCGAAATAGGCACGGGCCCACAGCACAACCCATTGCATCCTTTGCATGGCAAATCTCCCATTTTCATCTCTCCTCTAATTCCTTTACAAACAACGGCAAAAAGCCTTTAAGCACACTTGAAAAGACACTTTCAAGTCGCTTAAAGGCAACGTTTGTTGGTTTTGTTACAGAAAATAGCCAGTTTATATGATCATTATACCATATTTATGCTTTAAGCGGCCAGATCCATCGTGTAAAAATCTCAACTCGCCTTTTTGGAAAGAGAAATATTTATTTTTTTCAGTTATTCTGTTATATTAATTCCTACGTATGAACTATTTAGACAAGTGTTTGTGCACGATTCCAAGTAAAAGATTCAAAATATACAAAACAAAAAGGTGGGGAAAGACGCATGACAGAAAAACAATCTCTTGGTTTTGAAACAATTGCTCTACATGGCGGACAAACGCCTGACTCTGCAACAAACGCGAGAGCGGTTCCCATTTACCAGACAAGCTCTTACGTATTTAATGATACTGATCACGCTGCAAATTTGTTTTCTTTACAAGAGCCAGGCAACATTTATTCGCGCATTATGAACCCGACACACGATGTGTTTGAACAGCGAATGGCTGAATTGGAAGGTGGCGTAGGCGCATTAGCAACTTCTTCTGGGCAGGCTGCCATTACGTATGCGATTTTAAATATCGCGGAAGCAGGAGACGACATTATTGCTTCCAGCAGCTTGTATGGCGGCACTTACGCCCTGTTTGCGCACACGTTGCCTAAACTAGGTGTGACATGCCATTTTGTCGATGTTGATGAACCATCCCAATTTCAAGAAAAGATCACAGACAAGACAAAAGCGATTTTTATCGAAACGATTGGCAATCCGCAAATCAACATAGCGGACATTGAAGCGATTGCGGACATTGCCCATGCAAATGGGATTCCCCTTATTGTCGACAATACATTCGCTACCCCGTATTTGTGCAGACCGATTGAACATGGTGCAGACATTGTTGTCCATTCCGCTACTAAGTTTATCGGCGGCCACGGGACATCGATCGGGGGCGTCATTGTCGACTCTGGACGATTTGATTTTGCCAATGGCAAGTTTCCTGGTTTATCAGAGCCAGACGCTAGTTACCATGGACTTGTGTATACAGAGGCACTTGGCCCCCTCGCCTACATTACAAAAGCGCGAGTCACGTTGCTAAGAGATATAGGCGCCTCTGCTTCTCCATTTAATACGTTTCTATTTATTCAAGGGTTAGAAACATTGCCGTTACGAATGGAGCGCCATGTAGAAAATGCGAAGCGCACTGCTGAATTCTTACAGCAGCATCCGAATGTTTCTTGGGTCCATTACCCAGGCCTAGAGTCGAGCCGTTACTATGATCTGGCCCAGAAGTACATGCCAAAAGGGGCAGGGTCGATTTTTACATTTGGCATTAAAGGTGGCGTGGAAGAAGGCAAACGGTTTATTAACAGCTTGAGGCTATTCAGCCACTTAGCTAATGTTGGTGACGCTAAATCATTGGTGATCCATCCAGCAAGCACGACACATCAGCAACTAGACGAAGAAAGCCAAGCAAAAGCAGGCGTCACACCAGACATGGTTCGCCTATCTGTTGGCATCGAGACCATAGACGATATTCTGAGTGATTTAGACCAAGCGCTTCAAAAGAGCCAACAGTAGACAATAGTCCTCTCCATTCTCCAAGCAATAGTCGATTTCCTAAAGGTACATGTTAATATCACTCTCAGACGATTAGGCCAGTTGAAACTCCAACTGGCCTATTAAAAGGTGTTTTCTTTTGCCAAGTATCTTCGGCAAAAGGACAACGCTGTTCTTTTATCTGAATGTTATTTAGCTATTCCCCATGGTGAAAACAACAAATACGTTCCTAAAACCGTTAAAATAACGAAGGCACTTACCCAATGGCGGTGTTTCCAAGGTGTCAAATCAACTTTGTTTGTTGCTTCTGTCAATTCAAACGGAACCTGCAATGGCTTAAGACGGCTTAACGCCCATAAAAGAAACAAATCAATGAAAAACATCGCGCTAAATACATAAAGATAATGGATATCTAAGAACACCTGGCTTGCTGTATAGGCAACAACATGGAAGGCAAACGTCACTTTCGCAGCAAAGGCAGTCGCGTATTTGGAATAGAAGCCAAGAATAATGATCGCCAGCAAAGGCATGCTATACAACCCATTAAACTGTTGGACGACATGGAATAACCCTGCCGGAGCAAAAGAAATCAATGGCGCAATAACAATTGATAATCCTCCCACAATGACCGTAACGATTTTGCCAAATCGAGCAACTTTTTTGTCTGTCACGGTTTTCTTGGCCAGCGGCTTATAGAAGTCAAGCGCTAACAAAGTAGCTGTTGCATTTAAAGCTCCTACAAATGAGCTTAAAATCGCGCCAAAGATAATCGCTGCAAAAATGCCGAATGCTATATCCGGTAAAACGGCAACCACTAACATTGGATAGGCGTTATCGGCAGGCTCGATGCCTTCGCCAAACATGTTGAATGCAATGATGCCAGGGAATACTAAGAACAAAGCGCCGAAAATTTTGAAAAAACCGACATAAAGCGCTCCCTTCTGCCCTTCTTTCAAGTCTCTTCCTGCCAGTACTTTCTGAACAATTAACTGGTTTGTACACCAATAAAATAAATTGTTAAAAAACATGCCTAAAAAAAGCGTTGGCCACGGCACCATTTCAGAGTCAATCGCGCCAATCGAATTTAATTTTTCAGGCGTATTTTGGCGAATCGTTTCAAATCCTGCAAGTAGATGCCCATCCCCTAATACAATCAACCCTAGAACTAGAATAGAAAGGCCACCAACAAGCAAACCAATGCCATAAATCGTATCGCTAAATGCACTAAGGCGCAGGCCGCCGATAAGCAAATAAAGCAGACCAACCATTCCAATCATGCCCGAAATGAGCGAAACCGCCACAAGAGGATGGACATTTAACAGTTCATCTACTGAAAAAATTTGGTTAAATACTAATGAACCAGAATATAAGACAACAGGAAGAAACGAAACCACATAGGTAAATATAAATAAAAACGAAGCAATTCTTTTCGTCGTTGCATCATAGCGCCGTTCAATAAAATCGGTCACCGTGTCAACACCATATTTTAAGTATTTTGGCAAAAACACTAATGCAAGTGTGACGATGGCAATCGCAGCTGTTACCTCCCAAGCCATGACTTCCATGCCAGCCACATAGCTTTGTCCGTTTTGACCAACAATTTGCTCTGTAGATAAATTGGTCATAATCACTGAACCGGCAATCGTCAAACCGGTCAAACTCCGCCCGCCTAAAAAGTACCCTTCTGAGCTCGAAAGGTCGACATTGCGGCTTCGTTTGTAAGCGAATAGCCAAATTGATCCGACGATCATTATAAATGAGATAATGGAAAATACGCCCAATTTGTCTCTCCCCTTTATCACCGCTTCTATCCTTAAATCCACCCGTAGGCAACAGCACTGCAAGCTTACATCATTGGTTAATAGACTTCTTTTTCTATTTATACAAGCCAGATCTAAGGCACATACAACTTGGCATTTGTCCCTTTGCTACAGGGAGGCCTGCGGCTGCAACACCACTTTCTTGCCGTTTTTCATTGATTCGGTTGCAGCTAGCGCTACTTTTAAGTTGGTTGTGGCATCTTCAGCCGTTACAATTGGCGTGTTCCTTGAGTGGACACAGTCAATAAAATGTTGCAGTTCTAAGCAGTACGCGTCATGAAAGCGAGTCTGGAAATCAGGAATGATTTCGTAACTTGACCCAGTGGCGTTCAGTATCGTCAATGATTTGTTCCGCAGTTCGCCAATAAACAGACTACCTTCTGAACCAATAATTTCAGCGCGGATGTCATAGCCATAGGGCGAATTACGGCTAGCTTCGGCATCCCCTGCCGCCCCATTGTCAAACTCAAAATAGGAAAGGGCTTGGTCAACATCGTCATACGCTTCCATAAACGGGTACTTCAGCACCCGACCGTGGCCAGAAATAGCTGTAATTTCCGCCCCAATCAAATAGCGGGCAATGTCATAATCATGAATGGAACAATCGACAAACAACCCGCCGCTATCTTTTATAAATTCAGGCGGCGGCGCGCCTGCATCGCGGGTAAAGCCTTTATAATAGAGAGGTTTGCCGATCTCTCCAGCAGCAATTCGCCGCTTGGCATCTGCGTAAGCCGGGTCAAACCGTCGCATAAACCCCACTTGACAAATAATACCTGCCTCCTGAACCGCTTTCACTACTTCTATCGATTCTTCTAATTGCAAAGTCAGCGGCTTTTCAACAAAGACATCTTTCCCATAGCTAGCTGCTAATTTGATCATCTCAGCGTGCGTCCGCGTCGGCGTGACGATAACAACGGCATCGACTGCAGGATTTGTAAATGCATCGAGCACATCGTCCGAGTAACCAGGCACCCCAAATGCCTGGGCGACATCCTTGGCCCGGCCAGGAAGGGGGTCTATGACTTGGACAATTGCCGCCCCACTCACTTCCGTAAGCAAATTTTTCGCATGGTAAAAGCCAAGGCGCCCAAGGCCAAGAACGGCGCATTGGATGGATGGTGCTGTCATAGGTTTCATCTCCTTTGTAGCCTTACAGAACCGGTTGGATTAGCTGCTCCAAATTGCTTGATTTTCTTTTCAACCGTAGCCTGGACCATCGCTAGGCCCTCTTGTAAGAGCAGTCGCGGCTCAAACGCCGTTTCTTGCTCGGCAAATGTTGTCCGGCAAGCATCAGACCATGCGATCATGCATTCTGTGTTTATATTGACTTTAGCGTGGCCAAGCTTTATGGCCCGTTGTAGTTGTTCATCAGGTATGCCCGAGGCACCGTGAAGGACGAGCGGCACATCCGTGCGGGCGGAAATGGCGGCCATTTCGTTAAATCCAAGCTTTGGCTCGCCCTTGTATTTGCCATGGACGGAGCCGAGCGCGGCGGCGAGAGCATCGACATTGGTTTCGCAGACAAACCGCTGGCATTCTTCGACATCGGCATATTTGATTCCGGCAATTAGCCCATCTTCCATGCCACCGACTGTACCGACCTCTCCCTCTACCGACACATGGCGGGCGTGGGCGTAGGCCACTACCTCTTTCGTCATGTCAATATTCTCGTTAATTGGATATTGAGAGCCGTCAAACATGACAGAACTGAAGCCAGCGTCAACTGCTTTCTTGCAACGCTCAATACTTAAACCGTGGTCAAGATGCAGCACGACAGGCACCGTTATACCAAGTTCATCGGTCAATGCCCCCATCATGGCCACAACCGTTTGAAAGCCTCCTAAGTAGTCAATCAAACGATCAGAAGCAGCTGCAATTACTGGCGATTGTTGCGATTCGGCGCCTGCTAAAATCGCTTTCGCCCATTGCAGCCCATTTATATTAAATTGGCCAATTGCGTAACCTCCTTTTTTCGCGTCGGCCAACAATGGAGCCATCGGCACAAACCCCATGCCTTCCCTCCTTTCAAAAATGACTTAAGGTACTTTTTAGGACTCGGAGTGTCGTTTCTCTTGCTTTTCGAATCGTTTCTTCAGCAGGTAGCTGGTAATATTCAGGCCTGAACAACTCTACTGACACAGGGCCGGAAAAACCGGTCGCTGTTAATGCGGTAAACTGACTAGCGAGGTCAATGGCTCCCTCGCCTGGCCAGACACGGTGTTCATCCCGAAGTGCGCCAACGGGAAAATCATCTGTGTCGTCAATATGGACAATAAAGATTTTTTCGCCATCGGCCTGTTGTAAATCTTCAAGGTTCGAACCCATTGCATGAAAATGGAAACAATCAAACACAAGTCCGACATTTTCCCGATTAACATCTTCAATGATGCGGCAAGCGTCGGCAAACGTATTGACAGTGCAATCAGGATGGCCAACAAACTCAAGGGCAATCTTCACTTTCGACTGCTGCGCCTCCTCAGCCAAAGTAGACAATGTCTCGACACAGCTTTTACGGATTTCCTCTCTTAAAAGCGGCTGCTTTGTTATAAGTGGAACCGCTACGATATAAGGGATGTTGAGCTGCTCGGCGACATGGAGCATTTCTTGAAACTGCTTCATCATTTCCTTATAGGCTGCTTCGCCTAAATTGTTAAAAAAGACAAGGGCATTAAGCGCCAGTGGTTTAAGACGGCTCTCCGTAAAAAATTGGTTTAAATCAGCTAATGTATGGCTTTTCAAATATTCAGGCAGCTTATCTTCTGTACGAATTTCAATAAAATCATAGCCATGCTTTTCGCAGTAAGCCAGGTCTTCCTTTAATGTAGCGTTGTCGCGAGTTGTCGCCCCGTTAAAACAAAGTTTCATTGTTGTTTCCTCCTATACTTGCTCGGGCGTGGCTGCTGAGTTCTGATAAAACGCAGGTTTCTCAGGAAGCTCAATCGATTCTTCCTGCCCCGACTCTTGTGCTTTTACACAGGCATCGGCAGTTACCGCAGCCACATATCCGTCCCAAGCGCTCGGCCCTGAAGCTGGTTCGTCATTTAAGCCATTGTCAATAAAGGCTTGCAGTTCGACATCATAAGCAGCTTCAAACCGTTTTTTCCAATCTTGCAGCACTTCCGTTCCTTTGCGGCCGTTGCTGCATAAATGGACTGCTGGGACATCAGGCAGGCTGATGACGCCCTCTACTCCAGCGATTTCGCACTGGATGTCGTAGCCATATTGACAGTTAACAAAAATCTCCGCTTGAATGATGACGCCTTTTTTTGTTTCAAGCAACACGAGTTGCGGGTCTTGCAAATGGGGGAGCGCATGCTTTGTTTTTTTCGGATAAAGGACACGTACATGTTGATACTCATCATTAAGGAGCCAGTGAAGTACGTCGATTTCATGAATCAATGTGTCCGTAATCGCCATGTCGGTTGTATAGCTTTCTGCGGTCTCGGCATTGCGGTGGACGCAACGGACCATCAATGGTTCTCCAATCAATTCCTGCTCAAGCGCTTGCTTTAATTGAAGATAGCCGCTGTCAAAACGGCGCATGAATCCGACTTGGACAATCCGCTTGCCATGTGCCATTTCCGCTTCGACAATGCGCATGCAACCGTCCGCCGTGGTCGCAAGGGGCTTTTCGCAAAAAACACGCTTGCCTGCATCAAGCGCTGCCAGTACACTCGCTTCGTGTGCTGGACCCCAGCTGGCTATTAAGACGGCATCAACATCGTGGGAGGCAATCAATTCTCTGTCACTGGCATAGACAGTCGCCTGTTTGGCGTATGTGTTGGCCACTTTCCTGGCAAGTTCTTGGTTGACGTCTGTAACTGCTGTCACTTTTGCTCCTGAAAGTTTGCATTCTAATCGCCTAATATGGTCCTGGCCAATCGCACCCGTACCAATTACGCCAATTCGAAGTGTCATTTCCCTTCCTCCTTCATCTTGTTTAAATACTCGCCTGCTCCTGGCTGTCGGCCAGCAAGTAGGAATCAATATAGCGCCTTGCTTTTAACGCGTACTCCAATGGGTGGGCAATGCTTGGATCTTGCTCCGCCTCTACGACAATCCAGCCATCGTAGCCACCCTGAATAAGACGGCTGTATACTTTTGTGAAGTCAATGCAGCCATCGCCTGGAACAGTGAACATCCCTTTTAGAAACGCTTTTTGGAACGAAAGCCCGTCACGCCTGCAAGCTTCCGTCACCTCACTCCGCACATCTTTAAAATGGACGTGCTTAATCCGATCCATATAATCATCGAGGAGTGGCAAAAATGCTCGATCTGACACGTAGGCGTGCCCTGTATCATACAGAAGGCTCACTAAGCTCGGATCCGTATGGGCCATCAGTTGATCGACTTCTGCTTTTGTTTGCACGCCTGTGCCGAGATGGGGGTGGAACACAAGCGTAAGGCCATATGAATGAGCAATTGCCCCAAGCGCCTCAAGCCCTTCATATAAACACTTCCATTCTTCTTTCGAAAAAGAAGGCTTGTCACGAAAAATATTTGCTTCAAGCCCTTGGACGCTATACGTTTGTTCCGAAACGATCGCCATCTCTGCGCCGATAGCTTGCAAAAGTTGGCAATGGGTATGGAATGCTTGTGCCGCTGATGCGATGCCATCTCGAATGATATAGCTGGAAAACCACTTGCCAGCAACTTTTAAATTCCTTAGCTGAAGCTCTTTGTTTAAAATTTGCGGCTCAGGAAAAAAGCCGCCTGCTTCCGTCCCTTCAAATCGAGCAACGACAATATCGCCAAGCAAATGGGAAAGTGTGTTTTCTGCACCTATTTCAGGAATGTCATCATTGCGCCAGCCAATTGGGGCAATGCCCCAGCGGATCTTGTGATTTGCCATTGGATCCACTCCTCTAATAATGTTTTGCTATCTTGAGCTTTGCTTCTCTTGCTTGATAAGCATCTTGAACAGATGGGGAAACAGCTACTTCGGCGACGCCGACATTCCACCAGCTCTCATAGCCGTCTGTCATCGTTTTTGGCAACACTTTCATTTCAATCAATGTGGAAGTCTCTTGCTTTTTGGCATCTTCAAGCGCTGCCTTTAATTGTTCAACTGTGTTAGCCCGGTATGTTTTTGCGCCATATCCTTCAGCGACTTTCGCGTAATCGATGTTCATCACCTGATTGTCTGCCGTAAGAAATTCGCAATAATAACTGCCGCCGCCATGGTCCATTTGCAAGTTGTTGATACAGCCAAAGCCAGCATTGTCAAACAGCAATATATTGATTTTCTTGTTATATTGAATAGCGGTAATCAATTCGGAATGGAGCATAAGAAAGCTGCCATCGCCGACAATCAAGTAGACTTCCCGCTCAGGCTCGGCTAACTTGATGCCAAGGGAACCAGAAATTTCATACCCCATGCAGGAATACCCGTATTCAAGATGGTACGTATTTGGCTCGTTTGCGTGCCAAAGCCGCTGCAAATCTCCTGGCAGGGAGCCAGCTGAACAGATGATAATGCTGTCTTCATCAATTATTTCATTAATAGCTAGCAAGGCAGTCGTTTGCGGCAGTTCTGTACCAAGAGCATCGGCATATTCATTTAACCTCTCTTGGGTAAAGTGGTCTTTGACTTCAGGCACAAATGTTTCTCTATTAAAGACGACTGATTTTAGGCGATTCCGTTCAGCGAGCCAATCTGCTTTCAACGCAGCAATTCGCTCACTAAACGCGGACCGGTACGTTTTCAACCTAGAAACGAGAAGCCTAAGCGTTTCTTTCGCATCTGCAACAACTTGGTAAGCATCGAGCTTATATGTTTGCATGCGGCTGACATTGATATTTAAAAACGTAGTGTGCTCAAAATCAAACGCCGTTTTTGACGAAGTGGCAAAGTCGGTGTAACGAGTGCCTACGCCAATCACCAAATCAGCCTCACGCGCCGCCTTATTCGCTGCAAGCGTGCCGGTAATACCTAGACCACCTAGGTTGTTAGCAAAGTCAGCAGCGACAGTTGCTTTTCCTGCTTGTGTTTCGACGAGAGGAATGCCACACTGTTCAGACAGCGCTACTAGTTCTTCCTTTGCTTCTGAATATTTGGCGCCTCCACCAACAACGAGAAGCGGCCGCTTGCTCCTACGAATCCGTTCAAGAGCCCCTTCGATTTCCCGTTCCGTTGGCTTTCTACGCTCTAAGTAATGAATGCGCTTTCGAAAAAACTCCTCTGGATACTCATATGCTTCTCCTTCGACATCTTGGGCGATGCAAATTGTTGCGGGCCCCGCTTTTCCTGGGTCGGTCATGACTTCAAAGGCGCGAATAAGGCTCGACATTAACTGCTCTGGGCGAGTGATCCGGTCCCAGTATCTTGACACCGGCTTTAATGCGTCATTAGTCGTCACTGCTTGGCTGTATTCTTGTTCAAATTGCTGTAAAACTGGGTCAGGCTGGCGAGTCGCGAATGTATCGGCAGGAAGAAGCAAAACAGGTATATTGTTAGCTAGCGCTGTGCCAGCAGCTGCAACAAGGTTCGCTGCCCCTGGGCCCACAGAAGTCGTCACTGCATATATTTTTTTACGGAGCATCTGCTTGCTAAACGCCATCGCCGCATGGGCCATCCCTTGTTCATTTTTGCCTTGCCATACTTTTAATTGCCCGGCATCTTGCTCTAGCGCTTGGCCAATCCCTAACACATTTCCATGCCCAAAGATTGTAAAAATCCCTTCAACGAAAGGCTCTTCTGTGCCGTCCGCATGCAAATATTGGGCATTTAAAAACTTTACTAGCGCTTGCGCAGTCGTCAATCGTATTGTTTTCGCCATTGTTTACACCTCCATCGCTTTATTTAAAGAAAATCCGCCATTCAAACATGCTGTTCTTCGACAAGCGCCTTGATTTCAGATAAAGTTGGCATTGCTTCCGATGAACTGTGCTTACTGACAACAATGGATGCAGAAGCGCTCCCAAAACGCAATGCTTGGTCCATGTCATAACCACGCAAAAGTCCATATAGAAACGCAGATGCATACGAATCCCCAGCACCAAACGTTTTTAATACGTTTGTTTTGTACACGCCTGCTTGAAAGGTTTCTCCTGAGGGCAAATAGGCGTAAGACCCATCAACACCATGTTTAATAACAACCAATTCCGGCTCCTTGGCAAATAGCGTTTTGACTGTTTGCTCATTGCCGCTGGCGCTTGCCCCTTCCATAATGTCATACTCTTCCCGCGTGCCGATCACGATATTAGCCATGCCTGCCAGAAGTGTGTAGTAGACGGACGTTTCTTCCATCGATGACCACGTGTACGGACGATAATCAAGTTCAAACGCTACTTTTGTGCCTGCCGCTTTTGCAAGTGACACTGCTTTTAAAGCTGCCTCCCGCGAAGGCGATTGAGCCAAAGCCGTTCCAGAAATGAGCAGTACTTTTGCAGATTTCACATAATCAGCGTCCATTTCATCAGGGCCTAAGTATAGATCGGCTGCTTTTTCGCGGTACATCAAAATGCTGCATTCTTCAGGGCTCAAGATTTCCGTAAACGTCAAACCTGCTTTATGCCCGTCTCGATCAATCACGAGATGGCTTGTATCCACACCTGCCTCTTTCATATAAGAAGAAATAAATCGGCCATGCTGGTCATCAGGAATTTTACCGATAAACCCGACTTTCAAGCCAAGCTTCGCGCTGCCAATGGCAATATTGGCCGGCGAACCACCGACATATTTTGTGAATGATCGCGTTTCTTCCATCGGCCGGTTGTATTCTGCCGCATTTAAATCAATGCAGGCCCTGCCAAGCGCAATCACATCAAATTGCTTTCCTTCTTTAAATTGAATGCCCATAGGCTACCGCTCCTTTTATCGTGATAAAATCCACTCATGGTCTTTTTCATTATGGAATTTCCAAATACGTACAGGGCCTGCCATCACATTTAAATAATAGGACGCATAGCCGTCAGGAACGCCAACTGGATGGTAGCCAGCAGGTACAATGACGACATCGCCGTTTTCGACAGCCATTGTTTCGTCTATATCACGTGACTCTGTATACACACGCTGGAACACAAACCCTTGCGGTGGGTCGATTTCATGGTAATACGTTTCCTCTAGAAAAGACTCATGGGGCAGATTATCCTCATCATGCTTGTGGGGCGGATAACTGGACCAATTGCCGCTTTCTGTAAACACTTCGACGACTAACAAACTGTTTGCTGTCTTGTCTGAATCAGGCAATATATTATGGACTAAGCGCTTGTTGTGTAATTGGCCCCTGTTTTCAATGCCGAGGTCACGCGCTTTAATAAGTTTTGTCGGCAATTGTTTGTTTGAAGGCGCATAGCAAAGGGCAATGCGCGCCTCACTTGTTCCAGTCACCGCAAATGAACGGCCATTGGAGACATAGACACTGTCTGTCGGTTTCCGTTCAAACACGCTGCTCCGTGTGCCAATATTAGAAAACACATGCTCTCCTTCCGTTACCGTGACTGTTCCCCTTACAACGACGATACAACATTCATAGGAACCGAGCGCTTCTTCGTATATAGCGTTGGCCTGTAAATCGACAAGCTTAAACGACACATACTTAAGGGGCGCCTTCTCTGCCTTCGTGTCATGAACAAGTGTAACCCCTTGTTTGAGCGCCTTTGTTTTCGGTTTTTTTAGTAACTGGCCCACCGGTATACCTCCCCCTTACAAATTAGTCAAATGACGGCTTCGGATAACGGGCGGTCACGACTTTTTTGCGTGTATAAAAGTCTACGCTATCTTTTCCGTTTGCATGAAGCGTCCCATAAAACGATGATTTCCATCCTGAAAAAGGAAAAAATGCCATAGGCGCAGGAACGCCAAGGTTAATGCCAAGCATTCCAGCATCAATGTTTTCACGAAAATAGCGGACGGCTGCCGCATTCGTTGTAAATAGGCAAGCTCCGTTTGCAAATTCAGAGCGATTGGCTATTTGAATCCCCTCATCTAAATTTTTCACACGGATAATCGAAAGCACAGGGGCGAAGATTTCATCTTTCCAAATCGTCATATCCGTTGTCACATTTTCAAAAATCGTCGGCCCAATAAAATAACCATCGTCAGATACCCGGCTACGGCCGTCGCACACAAGGGTCGCCCCTTCCTCCACTCCTTTTTCAATATAAGCAATGGTTCGTTTTTTGTTTTCTTCACGTATGACAGGGCCTAAAAACACACCGTCGTCTAAGCCATTGCCAATCACGAGCGATTCAGCCTTCGCCTTTAATTTGGCTACAAACGCATCGGCAATCCCTTCCTCCACTGTTACAACAGCACAGGCCATGCACCGCTCCCCAGCAGAACCAAAAGCAGCTCCAGCAATATTAGTGACGGCGTCGTCCAAATCGGCATCACTTAATACGATTGTATGGTTTTTCGCCCCTGTCAGCGCCTGAACGCGTTTTAAGTTTTCGCTTGCTTTTTTATAGACATACTCGCCAACAGGCTTGGAGCCAACAAACGAAATCGCTTTCATGTCAGGGTGCTCTAACATGCCATTGACAACATCATGGGCGCCATTGACAACATTGAACACGCCATCTGGCACTCCAGCTTCAGTAAGTAAGTCGGCAAGCTTTTCAGTCAATAATGGCGTCCGCTCTGATGGTTTTAACAGAAATGCATTTCCGAGTGCGATCGCCACCGGGAACATCCAACAAGGTACCATCATTGGAAAATTGAATGGCGCAATCCCGCCGACGACGCCAATCGGGTAACGATAATTGCTTGCTTCTACGTCTGTAGCAATGGTCGGTAATGAATCGCCCATCATTAAGCTCGGGGCACCTGCGGCAAATTCAACATTTTCAATGCCACGCTGCACTTCCCCCCGCGCCTCCGTTAAGTTTTTGCCGTTTTCAATTGTAATCAATCGCGCCAATTCTTCCTTATCACGCTGCAACAGTTGTTGATAATTGAATAAAATTCGCGCTCGACGAGGCACAGCGACTTTCGACCATTTAGCAAAAGCGGTCTTTGCGACTTCAACTGCGTGCTCTACATCCGCCTTTGTCGAAAGGGGCACTTGGCAAATGACCTCTTTGGTCGCCGGATTAACTACATTTTCATAAAGGCTTGTGTTGCTTTCAATCCATTTTCCATTAATATAATTTTTGACTTTACGGACCTCTACTGCTGTTTCGCCCATGTGCTAGCCTCCTAAAGTGGGTAAACTGCTTTCAATATCGGTTACTTTTTGATCATTTGTTGGTTATATATTAAAACTATATGCCATAAAAGGTCAACATATTTCCATCATTTTTTGAATAATAATGATTAAATTATGGTTATTTGTTGAATAACTTTGAAGACTATGCTATTGTCTAGGTAGATAAAAAAAGGGGTTTTCACAATGAAGCTATTACGTATACAAGAAATGGAAGCATACATTCTTAAAAATGGCTCGGCCTCCCTTGATGAGCTGTGCGAGGAATTTAATGTATCAAAAAACACGATCCGGAGAGACATTAACAAACTAGTCGAAAACGGCGTGATCCGCAAAGTTTATGGTGGCGTCACCGCAGTAGAAAAAAGTTTAGTCTCGTTTGAGAACCGAAAAGTACGAAATCAAGCAGAAAAAACGAGAATTGCTCGTGAGGCAGCCAACTTCATCAAAAACGATGACTTAATATTTATAGACTCGGGCACGACAACAAAATCGATTTTGGCGGCATTGGATCCGAATATCTCGATTACTGTGCTAACAAACAGCTTGGATGTTATTAATGCGGCTACAGGTTTTGAGCAAATCCATTTAATTGTGATCGGCAATTCTTACAAACACAAAACGCGCTCATTTGTCGGCATCGATGAAGCTGCGATATTGCAAAAATACAACATCCACAAGGCGTTTATGTCGGCTACTGGTGTCAGCATTGCCCATGGCCTTACCAATGCCGACCAACTCGAGTACGAAATCAAAAAAATTGCAGCCGAAAAAGCACGTGAGATATTTTTGCTTGCCGACCAATCAAAATTTGGGAAATCCACGCTATTGACTTATGCACCCTTCAATCGAGTCGGCTACTTAATTACATCGGCTCCACTCGATGAAGAGTACGCAGCCTATTGCCAAGACCACCATATCGATGTCGTAGTCGCTGCTGAACACCATGTGGCGAATTGACTAGAGACAAGTTTCATAAAACAAAAAACCACTCTACAAGCATCAACGCGCACCTCTGATTTCATTCTTGCCTAACAATCTAGAAGCCGTTTAAGTAGAGTGGTTTTTTCATTTGTTTCATGCTGTACTATTGCTGTTCCCCTGATTCCTCCTGTTGCCCAGCGTTCTTTTCTTTTGCCATATACACCAATACCCATGCTACCAGTGCCAAAATGGCCATTACGCCAAAGGCAAGTTTTAGCCCTACTAACGTTCCTTCTACGTAGTCGATGTCACTTCGGTTTGCGTTAAGACTGACAAGTGTCGTCAACACCGTTAATCCTAATGCTGCGCCAAATTGCCTGATCGTATTGGCAATCGCCGTTCCGTGGGCAAGTTCTGCTTGCTTCAGAGCGTTCATCGCTATTGCTGTCGCAGGCGTCATCGTGAAACCTATTCCGATCATAAACGCGCAAAAACAGACAACTAGCAGAGGAATGCCTGTCTGATCTCCCATAAACATATAGGCAGCAAATACCAACACTAGAATCCCATAACCACTTAAGCCAAGAGCTCTCCCGCCGAATGAGTCAAACAGCTTTCCTGAGACAAATGAAGTCAACGCCAGCAAGATCGTTCCCGGCAAGAGAATCATCCCCGATGAGAAAGCCGACCGCCCTTGGACATCTTGAATAAATAACGGCAACAACGTTTCCGTTGAAAGCAGCAAAATCGAGATCACAAAAGACAGGATCACACCGTGTACAAACCACGGATGTTTAAATAAACGAAGTTCGAGCATCGGCGAGTCTAAACAAAGCTGCCGCCATATAAACATTGCTATTGCAAAGAAACCAGCGCTAAGAGGCACGAGTACAATAGCAGAGGAAAACCCAGTGATGCTAATATTGCTTAAACCGAAAATTACGCCTGAGAAGCCAACGACGGTAAGGAACAGTGACAACAAATCAAATTTGACGCTTTTTTGTTCTGTTACGTTTTGCATGAAGACTGCAGCAAGAACGAAAATCGCGAGGGCAAGGGGCAAAACAAGCCAAAACAAAGAGCGCCACCCTAACCAGTCAACGATGTAACCAGAAATCGGCGGACCGATAGCCGGCGCCACATTAATGACAAGTGCCATAAGCCCCATGGCATAGCCTCTTTTTTCAGCCGGGTAAACGTGCAAAAGAATCGTTTGCACAAGCGGTAGCATCATGCCAGCTCCAATCGCTTGAACGACCCGTGCACTTACGAGTAGAACAAATGATGGCGCTATCGCTGATAATGCCGTGCCGACGACAAAGCATGCTAAAGCAGTCATTGTCAATGCTCGTGCACTGAAACGGCTCATTAAATAGCCCATTGTCGGGATGAGCATTGTCGCCATCAGCAGGAAGGACGTAGTCAACCATTGCACTTGCGTCGCATTTATGGAAAACTCATCCATAATCGTTGGAAAGGCCGTAATTAATAAAAATTGATTAAATAAAAATAAGAACGAAGCAGCCAGAACGGTGATGACCATCATGTTCTTGCGCCAATGGGAATTTGTCGTTTCATTCATTTTTTGCCAAACCTCCTACCTGAAGTGGTTTAACATCTATTCACTCTACGGTGTTTTTGTTGAAAATGCAACAAAAATAAACGAAAGGAATAAACGTATGCAGAGCACCTAAGAAAAAATCCTATGATGGACGAGTATGTGAAATCAAGTTAAAAAGACAGCTCGACAGCCTTAACTCGTATGCTGATAAGGGCCATTGACAAATGCCGTTTCACTTGCTATCATCAACACTGAATGACATTCAGTCATTAAAGGATGTGTACAGGTGGATAAAAAAGAACGCATTATTGAAGCAGCGATTGTTGCCTTTAAAGAAAAAGGCGTCGAAAAAACGACGATCACTGACATTGTGAAACGGGCTGGGATTGCCCAAGGGACTTACTATTTGTACTTTCCTTCTAAACTGGCGGTTATGCCTAGCATTGCCGAAGTGTTCGTCAATAAGCTAATTGATCGGCTTCATAAGTCCGTCCGAAGCGACTCGATCGAAAGGCAAATTGAAGAAGTGGTCGAGGCCATTTTCTCGATTACGGAAGAGCATAATGATTTGGCCATTTTAATTTATTCCGGCTTGACTCAAACGGAGTATGTCAAGGAGTGGGAAATGATTTATGCACCTTTGTACGACTGGTTTGACGGCATGCTAGCCCGCGCCCTTGACAGGAAAGCCATTCGCGAGACGATCAATACTGCCTATACCGCCAAAATTATGGTCGGTGCGATTGAATCAACAGCAGAACAGCTTTATTTGTACGACCAACATGATCAAGCGAGTGCACAAGCACATAAAAATGAGCTCATTTCATTTATTAGCCATGCACTAGGAGCAAGCGGTCTGCACTAAGGCGCTTGCCTTTCTTAGCCGGCAAAAATGAATGAATGTCATTCACTAATTCAAAAGGAGTTTGTTCACAATGAAAAACGGTTGGTTCTATGTCGGCTTAACTTGCCTATTTGAACTTTTTTGGGTATTTGGCTTTAATGTTGCGACTGTTTGGTGGCATTGGGCAATCATTGTCGCCATTATTCTTATCGATTTCCATTTTCTTTCTAAAGCATGTGAAACGCTCCCGACTGGAACAGTCTATGCTGTATTTGCTGCCATCGGCACAGTCGGGACTGCCCTAATGGACATCTTTATATTTGGAGGCGCCTTTAGTATCGCCAAAGGGTTGTTTATGGCGCTTCTTGTTAGCGGCGTGGTTTTATTAAAATTGGCCGACAACCATACAGACGAACCGAAATCCAACCAGAAAGGAGCGGCTTGACGATGGGATGGTTCTTTGTTGTATTGGCAGCACTGTTTGAAGTCGTCGGCGTGATCGGTTTAAAAAAATACAGCCAACAGAAAACAGTGCTCCATACGATCTTGTTTCTCGGCGGCTTCGGTGCGTCGTTTCTGTTTTTGTACACTTCGTTTAATTATTTGCAGCTAAGCATTGCTTACTCCGTGTGGATTGGACTTGGGACGGTTGCTGCTGTTTTGGTAAACATGATTTTCTTTGGCGAATCAAGGAATTGGCTGCGCTTGTTTAGCTTAGCCATCATCGTCATAGGTGTTACTGGCTTAAAAGCAATTTCCTAATCTTATTTAAACGTTTGATTAATAAAATCAAATCAATCAAAATGGGAGAAAATCCTTGTTATCCGAACCATGCTTGACAAGCGAAGATGCCCCTTTATGAACACATGCCCGACATAAACGACACAGGGTTGTTTGCCTACAACCTAAGACGGCTTGCCTAGCAATGCCGTCTTTTTTTGCTGTTCGATATTTACTTCGTGAAAAAATCTGTATACGCTATAAAGACGAAGCCCGTTTTCAAGGAGAAACCAACCATGTTTGAAATAAATCTTCCACCAAAAATTGAGGGAAATCGCCTGCTCCTTCCTGAAATCAATGTAGCATTCCAACCTGGGCAACCTGTTGCGATTCAAGGAGAAGCTGAGTTTTTGCAAACGTTCTTGTCCCAGTTTATGAACCCCTTTTCTGGCTCAACCAACCAGTTTAAATTAGAAGGCAAACCTTTTGATCCCCATTCTAACGCCTTTATGTTCCATCAATCCGATGGCTTGTATAAGCGCTTAACGCCACGGGAAGTGATCCGCTTTTGGCTGAAGCTCTACAAAAGCGAAGAAAATGAGAAACGTCTTTTGGCAGTATGCGAATTGAGTGAGGTAGCCGACAAACGGGTCCGCTCGCTCCCTTTGTCTGAAAGGAGGCGTTTGCATTTTTGCCGCTGCCTGATCATGCCAAGCCAAGTATGCGTATTCGACCAGCCAACTTTGCACGTGGATCGCCAAACCAAGCATGTATTTCATACGATTTTAGAAATGCTATCCGACAAATCCATTGTCATCACCACTACATCTCTGGAAGAAGCAATCCAGCTAGGGACTGCGTTTCGCATTACTGAGTACAGCTTCTATGAAGTCGAACAGACAAGCCATGAACAGAATATCAGCGAAGCGCCTAAAGGCGATACCCCGCTGAAACTAGCAAAAATTTCAGCTAAAATGGACGATAAAATCATTCTTTTCGACCCATTGGAGATCGATTATATGGAAAGCCAAGATGGGCAAACGATCTTACATGTAAATAGTGAAGTCTTTTTTACTTCTATCTCCTTAAAAGACTTGGAACAGCGTTTAGCTCCTTTTGGCTTTTTCCGCTGTCACCGATCTTATTTAGTGAATTTACAGCGTGTACGCGAAATCATTGTCTGGAGCAAAAACAGCTACAGCCTCAGTCTGAATGATCAAACAAAAAACACGATTCCACTGTCAAAGGGCAATTATGCCGCATTAAAAGAACTACTGCAAATGTAGGGAGGACAAAATGAACGTTGATTTGCTTAAAGCGTTGCTTTACAAAGATATAAAGGATTTGCGTTATAATGGCCAGCTGCTTGTACTTATCTTTTTTCCATTGCTGTTTGTCATTGCTTTTTTTCTATTTCAAAATAACTTGCCGCTAAATATCTTGCTCATGATTACGTTGTTGCTACTTCCTATCCATATACAAGGCAATTTACTTGCTGAAGAGAAAGAACAACGTACTTGGCGTGTATTAAAACAAATGGGAATTCATTTTTACCACTTAACGATGGCGAAAGCGGTCATCACCATATCCGTCACATCGCTAACAGTCGTGGTCATTACTTTGCTTCAAGGGCAAAACGCTTTCTATACAGCAATGGCGAGCCTTTTTACAGTTCCCTGTATCGTCATTATGATTTGTGCTGGGACATTGCTTGGTACTTATGCGAACAACACCGTTGAAGTCAATTTATTTGGGACACCAATCGTCATCTTTTTTATTGCCCTGGAAATAATCACCCGTTTCCTGTCGAACATAGGGCTACATTTCGTTGCCAATTCGATACCAAATATCCTTTTCATTAATGGCATTGATTTGATTGAATCTGGCCAAATTGGAGCAGCATTTACTTCTTACTTTTTGTTATTGGTGATATGGGCAGTGGTTGCCGTGATCACGACCCGTTTACTCATAAAGCGAAAAGCCCTTACAGCGTGAACCTTTCCACAACTCGGTAAGGCAACTACATTTTTGCTCCATTCATGCTAGCTATAGCTGCATTCATCATGATTTCCCCTCTTTTCAACCTTGTTTTAAGGCGTGGGCATCCCCGTTCCCATACAATGAGCGAAGAAACAATCACTTGAAAAAGGGGAAATGACAATGTTGCAAGATCTAATGAAATTTATTATCGAGGCAGACACCCTATACCAATATATAGGCGTTTTTATTGTGTCGTTAATTCCTTTTTTTGAATCGTATGTGGCCATTCCGATTGGCGTTGTATTAAACTTTCCGGTTATTCCAGTTGTCCTTCTCTCGATTGCCGGAAACCTCCTATCCGTGTATGTCTTTATTTGGCTAGTTGATAAGCTGCGCGGAACAAGAAAAAGCACGAAAAGTGATGGGAGTAGACGGAAAAGAGCGCAACGTTTCTTTCAACGTTATGGAGTCCCAGGCGTTTCCTTTGCTGGACCGATTATTTGCTTCCATGTTGGTGCTGCGATTGCCCTTGGAGCTGGCACAAGCAGGCAGTACGTCACACTTTGGCAAACGATCGCCATTGTTGTATGGTCGGTCGCACTCAGCATCGCCTTCGCCTTCGGTGTCAATTTATTTGACTATTTCCCAAGCCTGAACGTCTTTTCATAAAAGCAGTTTCTCTTGTTTTTCATTATTTTCTTGCCAAGCGCCTTTTGGAGAATGGTCTACAAAGGCGCTTTGGCTAATGTTTTTAGTTGTTTGTGTTCATTCTCCCCACTTGACCAACCTTTGACGTTATTAATTGACGATTCTCTTCCATATAGGCATGCATACATAGGATAAATGTAATGATGCTCGCAAAAACAACCAATACGATTACTCCACTTGTAAAGTCAATGCGGCCATTGTTAAATAGCTCAGCTAAAAAACCAGTAGCAACGTCTCCACCAAGAAAGTATGTGAAGGGGCTTAAGTGTAGGAATGGGTGCAAAGAGCTTATAAATTCATGTGTCATAGGAAAACCAACTGTCATCAGAATAGCAATCATCAAAGTCGCCATCTTGTTTTTTGTTAAAACAGCAGCGAAGGCTACGATCAGAACCAAATTAAAAATAGCAAGCACATGAAGGATAAATGTCTTCATCATGACATTCCATAAAGGCATTGTTTCAAAGATTGGGCTCCCATTATTAACAATAGGATATTGGAAAGAACCAGTTCCATTAAAAATACTTGCTAAGAAAAAACTGAAAACCAGAATAACGAAATAGAATGCGACAGTCACTCCAGCCATAAACGATAATTTCTTCATTAACAGGCTCGTAAACTTTTTAGGGAGTAAAACGTCAATGTTTATCCCCCCTCTGAATGAACGAAAATATGCCTCTGACAGAATAAGTGATGCGATCAACATAAATAATGTCGGGAAAAGGCTTTCCATTACTCGATACGTAAACGTCGCCCCAAATTTTTCAAAATGCAATGTATCTGGTTCTGCGTTTAATTCAATTAAGCGATTATTCACATGGCGTGTCATCATAAACTGATCAATCGCTTCTTCTGGAAATAATTCTCCATTAGTCTCTTTATGTATATCCAAATTTCGATCGATCATTTTGTTAAAATAGACTAAGGCCTCTGAGAAATCGTTTTGATCAATAGCCTCTAAAATATGTTGACCCCAAGAGATGTTTTCTTCGACCTCAATGATAGCTTCTTCAAATATGATCCGGTTCTCTTCCGAGATATGAGGATTTTCTAATTCTTCCTGATAGAATGCAAGCGTTTCTTGATCATGATGTAAGTAACTTTGCATGTCTGCTCTAAAATCACTTCCGTCGATTGCATTTACGATATAGAGACCAACTACCCCTAAAAAAAGAATCGTTGTCGCTACGATTACAGCCTTGCTTCGGTAGATTTGTTTAAACAATAAGTAACTATAGCTCATCCATTTTCTCCTTTTTGACTTGCCTCTCTCATAACTAAAGAGCCGTTGCCTAACTCATAAATGTAATTACAAACTTTATAAATACGATCATCTTGATGTGATGAGAAGAGAATTGCTTTATTCTTGCCTTTCTCTCGTGCTAACAACTTTTCAAACTTTTCAATGCTATTTGTATCTAATCCAATTGTCGGTTCGTCCATTAACCAGTATTCTGCGCCACTAACCTCATACAGACCTAATAATACCCGCTGTTTCATGCCAAGCGAATACTTTTTGATAGGGATTTTAATATATTGATTCATTTCCCAATAATCTACCACATCATCTATACATGCATGTTTATTAGACCATTCTCTTTGAATGAATGTTAAATAATCAAAGCCTGTCAAGTTAGGATCAAACCATTCTGAACTTTCATAGTAAAACAGTTTCCGTTTTAATTCTGGCAAAGAATAGATTTCATGATTAGAAATGTAATAAATCGATCCTTTTGTTTCGCTGCGGATTCCTGCTATTGTCCGCAACAATGTCGTCTTTCCAGAACCATTTCGTGCTGATAACCCATAAATAAAACCTCTTTTCAACTCAGCATTGCCATTATAGAGAAGTTTTTCTCTAGTCACTAGGTCTAAATTCTCTATCTTTATCATTTTTCTCACTCTCCATCTCCTTAGGCCAATAACGTCTCTTACGCGTATTGGAGCATAAAGACTTAGCAATTACGCTTCAACATTACCTCTAGAACGACTAGACTTTATTTATCCCTTCAAATACGAACTTCCTTTAGTTTATATAAAACTCCAGAATAATATTATCACAGAACGTTTTAATTTGTTCTAAAAATCAATGAAAACGAAAGTGAACATCGATTTTTAGAATAAGAAACAAACCCATTCTTATCTATCGAAAAAGGAGCCCCTTATGGAGCTCCTCCTTTTTTATTCGTTTGCAGAGTGAACCCTTTGCTCTGCAGCTGGACGCTTCATTGCTTTGTCTGCTTGACTGGCGTTTTTCATTGCTTCCGCTCGATTTTCTTTCATTTCGGCAACAGTCTTCGTTTTCAGGCGGGCTGCTCCGCTCGTGTCCTTTGTCGCTAGCCGCTGCTGCGTTTGTTGCCTTTGTTTGGCTTCGGCAATGCTTGTTTTATATTGGGGCAGCCATTTTTCTTGGGCAATGAGCATATCGTCGACAAGCTGCCAAATTTCAGGAGGGGTGCATACGGCCCCGGTGAGCGGGTCCATCATAAACGCTTGCCGCAAGAGCTGGTCATCTCCAGTTACGGCTGCTTCTACCGCAAGGCGTTGGACGTTAATGCTTACGTTGCAAACGGCGGCGCAGCCAATGGGCAAGTCGCCTATGACGGGCATATTGATGCCGTTTCTATCGACGTAGCCAGGGGCTTCAATAATGCAATCAGAGGGCAAATTCGAGATGACGTTTTGGTTGACCACATTAAAATGCCCTCTGTAGATACGCCCTGTTTCTAACGCTTCAACAATATATGAACCATGTTCTTGGCCGCGCTCGCTTTCAGTAAAAACGAAAGCTGGCTCGTTCATCCAATTAGGAAAGTCTTCTTTAAACCAGTTGCGCCCTTCTTTGCAAACGCGCAAATAGCCTCCGGTTTCGCCGTTAATCCACGTGCCGAGGTCAATCCAATCGCCAATTTCCTCTTGCCGTTTTCGGTACCAAGGTACATATTCGCTTAAATGGCCGTTGGATTCTGTGCTGTAATAGCCAAAACGCTTGAGCATATCGATGCGCACTTTTTCTGTTTTGCTGTATTCAGGATGGTTTTCAAACGCTTCGAGCAACATGCCCGTTAAATCTTTGCCGTCATGTTTGATTTGAATGTACCATGTTTGGTGATTGATACCGGCGCAGACAATGTCAACTTCTTCTGGCTGAAGCCCAAACACGTCAGCAATTTGCCGATGACCACCTTGAACACCATGGCATAGTCCGACCGTGTTGACACCGCCGTAGTGGTTGCACGCCCATGTGAGCATCGCCATTGGATTGGCGTAATTTAATAGGAGGCAGTCTTGTTCGGCAACGTCACGGATGTCTTCGCAAATGGCGAGCATTTCGTGGATCCCTCGTTGGCCGTACATAATCCCCCCTGCTGAAAGGGTATCGCCGACACATTGGTCGATGCCGTAACGGAGCGGAATATCGATGTCTTGCTCAAATGCTTCAAGTCCACCAACGCGGGCAACGTTAAAAATGTAACGCGCCCCCGTTAACGCTTCTCTACGGTCAAGGGTGGCGTGGATTTGAATAGGAAGGCCGTTTCCATTGATATCACGTTGGCATAACTGTGTCACCATTTGCAGATTTTCCTGATTGATGTCTGTGAAAGCGACTTCGATTGTCGAAAAAGCAGGAACAGACAGCAAATCCCGCAATAACATACGGGTAAAGCCGATGCTGCCTGCGCCAATAAAGGCAATTTTAAATGGCATTTGTTTCATCCTTTCTTTAGTAGATGACCGCGTTATCCCCGGCGCTTATTGACGACGTCGAATGCGACAGCAGCCAATAGTACAAGTCCTTTAATAGCCTGCTGCCAATCGATGCCAAGTCCGAGTATCGACATGCCGTTATTCATCACACCCATGACGAGGCCGCCGACGACAGCGCCAATGATCGTCCCCACGCCGCCATAGGCAGAAGCACCGCCTATAAAGGCAGCCGCTATCGCATCGAGTTCGAATAAATTCCCTGCCCGCGGGGTGGCAGCATTTAGCCTAGCGGCAAAAATGAGGCCTGACAGCGCTGCAAGTATGCCCATATTGACAAACACAGCAAACGTCACGCGCTTGGTCTTAATCCCAGACAATGCTGCTGCTTTTTCATTCCCTCCAACGGCGTAGATGTGACGGCCAAACACCGTTTTTTTCGTGACGAAGGCATAAAAGGCAATCAAAGCGACAAGCAAGATTAGAATGTTTGGAATGCCGCGGTAACTGGCTAATACATAGGTAAACACCAGAATAACCGCTGCGATAGCTACTAATTTAACGGTAAACCATGCAGGACTTGCAACAGGCAAATCATGATGAAGTTGCTTCTTCCTTCCCTTTATTTGCATTACTATTAAAACAGTCGTAAGCACGACTCCAAGGAACATCGAAAAAAGATGTATCGAATCGCCGTTAAACAAATCAGGCAAAAACCCTGAGCTTAGTTGTTGAAAAGAAGGGGGATAGGAAGCAATTGACTGCCCTTCAAGCATGATTAACGTAATTCCTCTAAAAATGAGCATGCCTGCTAATGTCACAATAAAGGCAGGAATTTGCACATATGCAACCCAAAATCCTTGCCAAGCACCAACGAGAGCGCCGGCAATGAGGCAGATGAGAACAGCTAACACTGGATGGACATTTAACTCAATCATTAAAATCGCTGACAGCGCACCGATAAAAGCAGCAACGGAGCCAACGGATAAATCAATATGGCCTGTGATGATAATCATGACCATTCCAATTGCCAAAATTAAAATATAGCTGTTTTGTAAAATGATATTTGTAATATTTAACGGCTGCAGCAAAATGCCATCCGTTAACAGCTGGAATAAGAGCATAATAAACAGCAACGCACAAGTCATGCTATATTGGCGCACGTTGTTTTGGACAATATTAAGAAATGCTTTCATGGTGATCCTCCATTTCCATTGTCATTCGCCTCATCAAACGCTCTTGGGAAAGGTCTTTCTTTTCAAGTTCTCCTGTGATGCGCCCTTTGTTCATTGTATAAACACGGTCGGCCATGCCAAGTAGTTCTGGCAGTTCAGAAGAAATCAGTAGAATTGCTTTTCCTTTGGCAGCAAGCTCGCGAATGAGCGTATAAATCTCATACTTTGCGCCGACGTCAATTCCACGTGTCGGTTCGTCTAAAATTAATACATCCGGGTCGGCTAAAATCCATTTGCTTAACACGACTTTTTGCTGGTTGCCGCCACTGAGCTTACCTGTTTCTTGCAAGATGGAATGCGCTTTAATTTGCAGTTTCCTCATAAACGATTCTGCTACCTGTGTCTCTTCCATTTGATCGATGATTTGATTTTTGGAGACGGCAGGTAAGTTGGCCAGTGAGATGTTTTCTTTTATATCATTCATCAACACGAGCCCATAGGATTTTCGGTCTTCGGTTGCGTAGGCGAGGCCGTGATCGATTGCTGCGCGTACAGAAGGGATCGAGATGGCTTTGCCATCTTTCTTGATCGTGCCCGTTATGTTTGTGCCATACGATTTGCCGAATAAGCTCATCGCCAGTTCTGTGCGCCCGGCACCCATTAAGCCAGCAATGCCAACAATCTCGCCTTTTCTTACGTGCAAACTGACATCATGGATGATTTGCCGATCCCTTTGCACTGGATGAAACACATTCCAATTTTCGATCGAAAACACGATATTGCCGATCTCACTTTGCCCTTCTGGATAGCGGTTTGTTAAATCTCTGCCGACCATCCCTCGAATGATGCGGTCTTCGCTCACATCTTCCGTATGCAAATCAAGCGTTTCAATTGTTTTGCCATCCCGCAAGATGGTAACCGAATCGGCGATTGCCTTAATTTCATTCAACTTATGGGAAATGATAATGGACGTCACGCCTTGTTCTTTTAATTCCGCTAATAGTTTGAGCAAGTTTTCGCTGTCGCTCTCGTTTAGTGAAGCCGTCGGTTCATCTAATATGAGCAACTTTACGTTTTTAGCGAGCGCTTTGGCGATTTCCACCAGTTGTTGTTTGCCGACACCGATGTGTTTAATCAGCGTCTGGTGTGATTCTGCCAATTTCACTTTTTTAAGGAGCGCTTCCGCTTTCGTTGCGGTCTCGGCCCAATCGATGATGCCGCGTTGTTTTTGTTCATTTCCTAAAAAGATATTCTCGGCGATGCTAAGCTCTGGGATTAGGGCAAGTTCTTGATGAATGATGACAATCCGTTTCTCTTCGCTTTGTTTCAAGTCTTTAAAACGGCAGACTTCGCCTTCAAACAAGATGTCCCCTTCGTACGTACCGTATCCGTAAACACCGCTTAGCACTTTCATTAACGTCGACTTTCCTGCGCCATTTTCCCCGCAAAGTGCATGGATTTCGCCTCGTTTTACTTTTAAATTGACATTGCTTAATGCCTTTACACCGGAAAATGCTTTGGTAATGTTTTTCATTTCCAGCAAAATATCGGCCATTTGCTTCACCTCTTTTTTAGAGCAGGCGGCTATTAGCTAGCCGCTGTTATTGATCAAGCTGGGATGCCTCATAGTAGCCGCTGTCAATCAGCACTTCCTCGTAGTTGTCTTGGTCCACAACGACGGGCTCTTCCAAGAATGCAGGAACGACTTTCGCATTATTGTCGTACGTGTTTGTGTCATTGACTTCCGGTTCTTCCCCTTGTAGCACTGCTTCCGTCATCTCTACCGCCTTTTTGGCAAGCAGCCGCGTATCTTTAAAGACGGTCATTGCCTGTTCCCCTTTGATGACAGCATTGACTGCTGGAAGATCTGCATCTTGTCCCGTTACAATCGGCATATTATCAACGGTGTAGCCTGAATTTTTTAAAGAGGCGATGATGCCGATGCTTAACAAGTCAGCTGGCGCTAAAACCGCATGGAGCTCTTCACCCCCTCCATAATTAGAGCTGAGCAAATTGTCCATCCTGCTTTGCGCTTTGGCGCCGTCCCAGCCTAAAATGGCAATCTGGTTGAAATCCGTCTGTCCACTTGGAACCACTAGCTTGCCTTGATCGATGTAAGGCTGAAGAACAGACATTGCCCCTTTAAAAAAGAACGTCGCATTGTTGTCATCTGGAGAACCTGCGAATAACTCAATGTTAAAAGGCCCCTCTTCTTCTTCGAGATTTAAAGCTTCTACAATGTACTCTCCTTGGAGCACGCCGACTTTATAATTATCAAAAGTGGCATAGTAATCGACGTACTCAGAATTCATGATTAAGCGGTCATACGAAATCACTGGGATGTTTTCAGCATTGGCACTTTCGAGTACACTTGTTAGCGTTTCTCCGTCAATGGAAGCAATGACAAGGGCATCGACTCCTCTAGTGATCATATTTTCAATTTGCGAGAATTGGTTTTCGACAATATCTTCCGCATATTGCAAATCTGTGTTGTACCCTAACTCCTCAAAATAGGCAACCATTTGGTTGCCATCCGCAATCCAACGTTCAGACGACTGGGTCGGCATCGCGATCCCGATCGTCCCTTTGCTGCCTTCCTCTCCAGAGCTTTGCTGGATGCAGCCAGCTGTCATGAAAAGAAGACTGGCTACAGTGCCAAGTCCAATTGCTTTTCGCATGATGTGCCTCCTACGCAATTTGATAACGCTTTCAACGTTATGGAGCTTGTTTCTCAAAATGCATATGCCTTTGGCTTGCTTTTCATACGCTTTATTTCGCTGATGAAAAAGCAAGAAGCTGTACCTTTGTCAGCCCCTTGCCTTTCTATGATGCTTGCTTAATAAGAGCGGCGGTTCCAAAAAAGTTCCTTTCTCACCTGGCCAACATTTGAATGATCATCGATGACGATACATTCAATCCCCATAAGGCCAGCCCAATCAGTCAATTGTTCTTTTGAAATCTCATAAGAAAACACGGAATGATGGGCACCGCCAGCATAAATCCATGCTTCTGTCGCTTCTGAAAAAGAAGGAAGGGGCTTCCACAGCACACTTGCTACCGGTAACTTCGGCATGTCATGCGGGTTTTCAACTGCTTCGACCTCGTTGGCGACTAAGCGAAAGCGGGAGCCCATATCAATAAGGGCCGCATTCAATGCACGGCCTGCTTTGCCTTTGAATACAAGCCGCGCTGGGTCCTCCCTATTCCCCATTGACAGCGGGGCGACTACAATCTCTGGTTTTTGGGCACTGATCGTCGGACAGACTTCGAGCATGTGGGAGCCTAAAATCATTTCCTGTCCAGGTTCCAAATGATTTGTATAATCTTCCATAAACGATGTCCCTACGTTGCCTGCCAGCACTTTTAGCACACGCAATAAGGCAGCTGTTTTCCAATCGCCTTCTCCAGCAAATCCGTACCCTTTTGCCATGAGACGTTGAACGGCGAGGCCAGGCAGTTGCTTCATGCCATGCAAGTCTTCAAACGTAGTCGAGAAAGCGCGGAAATCGCCTTGCTGCAAAAATCGCTCGAGCCCTATCTCGATTCGGGCTTGCTCTTCAACGGCCGCAATGTTTACGTCTGGACGAAACGTATAAAGGCTCCTATATTCATCCATTAAGGCGTTGACATCTTCTGTCGATACGCGATCAATGATTTCAACTAAATCGCCAACCCCAAAGCCAGACACAGACCAACCAAGCTTGATTTGCGCTTCGACTTTATCTCCTTCTGTCACAGCAACTTCGCGCATGTTGTCTCCAAAACGAGCGACTTTTAACTGCTTGCTCTCTTGATAGGCATTGACCGTTTTCATCCAGTCGCCTATCCGTTTCATAACGCGGGCATCTTGCCAATGGCCTGCTACGACTTTCCGGTCAATGTTCATTCTCGATACCATAAAGCCAAATTCACGATCGCCATGTGCAGACTGGTTCAAATTCATAAAGTCCATGTCAATGTCGCCCCACGGAATGTCGCGGTTATATTGAGTATGGAAGTGGAGCATTGGCTTGTTTAACTCGTTTAGGCCAGCGATCCACATCTTTGCTGGCGAAAATGTATGCATCCACGTAATGATGCCAGCACAGTTGTTGTCGCCATTGGCTGCGCGAAACAACTCAAGTATACGTTCAGGCGAGGAAGCCACTGGCTTGAGAACAAGCTCCTCTGGCAACTTTTCCTTGAGGCGCTCCACCATCACTTTGGAATGAGCTGCTACTTCATCAAGAGCCTCCTGTCCATAGAGGGGTTGGCTTCCGGTTATAAACCAAAATTGGTATTTTCCTTGTTTATGCATGCACGGCTCCTCCTTTTGCTTTACTGCGCAACTGTTTAAGTGTCTTCATTACATCGTTTTCGCCCCTGCCAAAGTAGTCATGGAGTTTGCTATATTCCTCGTATAGAGCCTGATATAAAGGGACATTTTCACGATTTGGTTTAAAGGAGCGCGCTTTCGTGTGGGCCATTTTTTCAGCAGCAGCAAATATCGTCTCATACCCGCCAGCTTCATGGCCTGCAGCCACACTTGCAAACATGGCAGCCCCAAGAGCAGGCGTTTGTTTTGAAGCAGCCACTTTTATTTCAAGATTTGTGACATCGGCGTAAATTTGCATGAGCAACTCATTTTTTTGAGGCAGTCCTCCGCAAGCATAAAGAACGTTCACCTCGACGCCGCTGTCTCTGAAAGCGTCAACAATTTTTTTCGTGCCAAATGCGGTCGCCTCCAGCAATGTCCGGTACAATTCTTCTGCCTTTGTTTGCAGCGTGTATCCTAAAATAAGCCCTGTCAAATTTGCATCGACAAGCGTTGAACGGTTTCCGTTCCACCAATCAAGAGCGAGCAAACCGGTTTCACCAGGACGGTAAGCGGCCGCCTTTTCTTCTAGCAACGAATGAAGCGGTTTTCCTGCTTGTTCCGCTTCTTGTTTCAAGTCAGCGGGAATGCCGTGTTTCATCAACCATGCAAATATATCCCCAACTGCAGACTGCCCTGCCTCATAGCCAAAGTATCCTGGCACAATGCCGTCTTCTACTACGCCGCACATTCCTTCGACTTCTCTCTCCTCTTTAGCCAACACAAGATGGCAAATCGATGTGCCCATTACCATAACCATTTTCCCTGGTGTGACCACGCCTGCGGCTGGGACAGCCACATGGGCATCGACATTCCCTACCGCAACAGCCGTACCAGGCTTAAGGCCAAGCGTTTCCGCCATTTCTGCTGTTAGCCCGCCAGCACGTTGGCCAGGGGCAAGAATATCACCGCGGAGTTTTGTCGTTGTCAGCCGGGAAAGGCCTGGATCTAGGGCGGTAAAAAAGGATTCGTTTGGATAGCCGTCGCGTTTGTGCCACATCGCCTTATACCCTGCTGTACAACTGTTGCGTACAATCGTGCCAGTGAGCTGCGCTACGACCCAATCGGTTGCTTCTAAGAAAACGTCTGCTTTCTCAAACATGTCGCGGTCTTCATTAAAAATTTGCCAAATTTTCGACACCATCCACTCGGACGAATACTTGCCTCCGTATCGAGCTAAAAAGGCCTCTTTTCGTTCCTCGGCAATGCGGTTGATTTCATCGGCTTCATCTTGGGCGGCATGGTGCTTCCACAACTTCACCCAACTATGGGGCCTGTCGGCGAGCTGTGGGTCAAAGCATAAAGGTTCTCCATGCTCGTCAACCGGAAGCATTGTGCATGCGGTAAAGTCAATGCCAATGCCAATCACTTGAGAAGCGCTTATTTCTGCGATCTCTACAACTTTTGGCACCGACAAACGCAGTACATCTAAATAGTCACCAGGATGTTGCAATGCCCACTCCGGCTCGAGCGAACGTCCGCCATCTGGCAAGTACTGATCGATAACGCCATGTGCATAGGGCGTTACATGTTCAGCCACTTCGGCGCCATTTTCTAAATCAACTAAGACCGCCCTCCCCGATTCAGTCCCATAATCAATTCCAATCGTGTAGCGCTTCATCCTTTTGTCTCTCCCCTTTCCTGCCCGTAATAGGCATGTTCTCCGTGCTTTCGCAAATAATGACGATCAAGAAGCTGTTGCGAAATGCTTTCGGCGTTTGCGTTAAGCCCGATCGTATGAGCCGCCATTTGCGCCACCTCTTCGAGCACAACCGCGTGATAGACCGCTTCTTTCGGCGAGCGCCCCCATGTAAACGGCGCATGGCCGTGAACGAGAACAGCTGGTGTTTCAAGTGGGTCTTGAAAACGGAATGTCTCGGCAATCACGTTGCCCGTCTCTTTTTCATAAGCGCCATTGATTTCTTCTGGCGTCATTTTTCGTGTACATGGCACTTCACCGTAAAAATAGTCGGCATGGGTGGTACCAAAGGGAGGAAGGGACATTCCCGCCTGCGCCCAACTTGTTGCCCATCGAGAATGGGTATGGACAATCCCTTCTATATGGGGAAAGGTTCGATACAGAACGAGATGTGTATCAAGATCCGATGATGGGTTGAGCTCCCCTTCAACGATTTCGCCATCAAGGGTAACGACAACGATATCTTCTACACGCATTTCGTCGTAGGCCAAACCGCTTGGTTTAATGGCAACAAGGTTGTTTTCACGGTCAATGCCACTGGCATTTCCCCACGTAAACGTGACAAGCCCGTGTTTCGGCAAACTTTGATTTGCTTCCCATACGTGATGCTTAAGAACGTCCAACATGAGCTTCACCTTCTTTTTTAGTTGTTGTGCCTTCCCGATAAAGACGTAATAGCGTATAACGGTCCCTCAGCAAATGGGCGTGCTGTAAGCTTTCCTCAACCAACTCTGGAGCAATCGGCACAAGGGCTTCACTCCACCCTGCCTGTTCAAGCAGCGCCTTCACATCGTCAGGGTCTGGCAATGCTTCAACAAGAGCAATCACTTGCTTCGCTTCGGCGTCGCTCAGAAACCGATCTATTTCTGGTAGCACGGTGTTCTTATAAAATCGATTGATGATTTGCGTCGATAAGCCAACTTTTGCCCCATGCAGCAGTTGCTTTTTCCCTAGTCTGAGCGCTTCCATTTCCCAATAATGGGAAAGATGGTGCTCAGCGCCTGAAGCAGGATGGGAATAACCAAACAAGGCCATCGCTAAACCAGATGTAAGCAGACCTTCCATCAGTACCTGCACGCCGGCAGTCGTCCTCTTGCCAATGTCAGCGACTTTATCGACACAAGCAGAGAGAGCCCCCTCTGTTAAATCTGCTACCAACTCTGAATAGGCCTCATTTTTTAGAAGAGAGCCAATTTTCCAATCAAATAATGACGTATACTTGCCGACCATATCGCCAAACCCAGCAGCAATTAAAGCAGGAGGTGCCTGTTGCAAAACAACCGTGTCGGCAAATAAAGCAATTGGCGCGACAAGTTGATATGTTTTTTTCGAGCCTTGCACGACAATAGGCGCACCGAGAGAGGTGAAGCCATCAACAGAAGGGGCGGTCGGTATCGACACAAACGGTTTGTTCGTTTTGCCGCTCACAAAGCGGACAATGTCATGAATGGTTCCCGCGCCGACAGCCACAAGCAACCTCGTCGACTGCTCTACCTTTAGCATGACGCTAATAAGGGACGCCTCATCGGCGATGATATCGCCATGGTTGTTTGGCTCCAACAGATGCCATTCTGCCTTTACGCCTTTTTGGCAAAGGTGCTCATGCAAATCGCTTCCTGCAGCTTTATAAGTATGAGAATCGGCAACAAGGACAACGCCTGATTCGGCTTGCTTGGCTATGAAAACAGCGGCTTCGCCCAAGGCCCCTTCTGCTACGACAATTTGCTCAAGTGGCAAAGGATACAAGTCCTCTTTTGAGGCGCGAATCCGTGCTTTTAACGCTGAGATATTCATAAGTACCCCCTTAAGTCATCAATGCTATTTAAAACGTAATCCGGCTGTCGCTTTGGTGGAAGGAACTCCACTGCTTCTTTACGGGCATTACCTGTCAGCACAAGGGCGGTTTTCATTCCTTGCATTCGTCCAAGCCCGATATCTGATTCAAGGCTGTCGCCGACGATCAAGCATTTTTCTGCTGGCACCTGCACATAAGTAAGTGCCGCTTCCGCCATAAAGCAAGAGGGCTTGCCAATGACAAGCTCGGTTTTGCGCCCTGTCGCCGTTTCAATGGCGCCGATAAATCCGGCAACGTCAATCGCTTGGCCCGCCTCGTCTGGATAGGTTTTATCGGCATTAGTGGCGATGATTCGCGCGCCCGCAGAAGTTGCTTTAAAAGCTGCATTCAACTCTTCGTACGTAATCTCATCGTGAAGCGTCACAACGACAAAGTCAGCCTCCTCTGGCGCCTGTGCGATTAAAACACCGGTATGCATTAATTCTTGGGCGAGACCACGATTCCCAAGTGGCCAGACGGCAGCCTTTGGATAATGTTGCTTCAAAAAGGAGGCAGTTACGGTTGAAGAGAGTATCAATGATTCAGGGGCAGCTATAATCCCATGGTGCTCCAGCTTCTCAAGCCCTTCCCTCCTCGATACGTTGCCGCGGTTGCTTAAATAAGCAATTCGCTTGCCAGCTTCTTGCAGGGAAGCAATCGTCTCTTTAGCGCCTCGTATTAGGCGGTCGCCCTGAAAAACTGTTCCATCTAAATCAAGGAGCACTGCTTCCGTATCTGCTAGCATATGAAATCCTCACCTTCGCATTTTTCCTTTATCTATTTTTATTACTTCGCCTCCCTTACCTCAGCATTCAAAAACCTGTGGTTGTCGGCAAATATTGATTTAATCTTAACCCACCCTATAATTAAAGCGCTTCCAATAAAGTCACTTATGCTTCTGTCGATTGTATGATATCCTCACTTTTTCTTCTTAAATTATCATTATATTGATGCCTTTTGCGGTACTCGCTTGGTGTGCACTTTACATGTTTTTTAAAGGTCGTGCTGAAGTATTGCTGGGAGTTCATGCCGATATAATGGGGGATGTCCGTAATGCTAATATCCGTCTGCTTAAGCATCGCTTTTGCCTTGTTGATTCGATAGGAAATGAGGAATTCATGAATCGACTTGCCAGTGAACGCTTTAAATACACGTTGCAAATACCCAGGGTGCAAATGGACGGAATTGGCAATATCGGCGACGCTCACTTCACGGTCATAATTTTGGTGGATGTAAGCAAGCGCCCGTTTCACGTAAGCTTGCTGGTCAGGTTCGGCCACTTTCGCTTCAGCCAATTCAGCTACCCGAATTAAGTATTCGCTTAAGAGCAGCTGAACCATAAAATCGGTTTGCTCGCTTTTTTTGTCTACTTCTAAAATTAACCTTCGTAAACATTGGTACGTATCGTCGGTGTCGTGCAAAAGCAATTGCGATGCCTGCTTGTTGACCATATTCCTTAATGCTTGGTTCTCTTTGCATAGTTTATAAAAAGGCGGAAATGCGGTGCGACCTTGCTCAAAGGAAAACTCAATATTAAACATCCGGCAACGTTCGCTTACGATTAAGCGGTGCCGTGTACCGGCATCCAAGAAAATAATTTGTCCTTTTTTTAACTGGTAGCTCCCTTCATCCGTTTCAACTTTGCAACTGCCTGAAAGAACATGCATGCATTCAGCTGCTTCATGTGAATGAAATTTCATTTCAAACTGGCGCCATTCTTTGTAATAATAAAACTTTACGACAGGGTAATACGGCTCCTTTTGCAACTTAGGGTCAAATACACTCATTCGTATTTCTCCTTTGCCTTGTGTAGGGGACGCTCCCCTACACACTCGTTCTCATTCGTAATACAAGCGAAAAACTATATCCTGGTCGTAATTGCCAAACGAAGAGCCAAACAGTGTTACTCCTCCAATATGGACGCCTTCTTCACCTACAGCTACCCGGAATGTCCATACTTTTTCCCTTATTGAGACATCAGCCAGTTTAACGTCTGATAGCTGCTTGCCGTCAATAAACGTACCAGTCTCTGTAATCCGAATGACTTTAAGAAGGCCATATTGGTTAATGCCCCGCGGCCACCAAGCAGGTGTGTACTTCCCTTTTTGATCGCCAAAATCCCCGGGGCTGCGCCAATGGCCAAGGCTTACTCCGTTAAACGTAAACGAAACATCAGATGGCCAATTATCGTTTGTAAAAGGGGCTTCTGACGATAATTCCATTGAAATTTCCAATTCCTTTGGCGTTTCGCCCCCATGAATAAAATTCGAAAGTTTGTACTCAACAAACCCTTTATAAAACCAAAGGATTTTCGCGTTCACCCGCATTGGGTCAAGAAAATAACGAGGCTCATCAAATTCGCCAACAATCGTTTCTGGCGTGGCCAAGCCACATGTAGGTTCTACATAAAAGTCAGTGAAATGGCCAACAGACACATGGTTCTCATGAAAAGCGCGAGTCGGATCAGTTTCCTTATTAGGAAAAGCGATCTGGGCGTGTGTTACTCGAAGGGAACACATTTTTTGTACGCCTGCCTTGCCCCTTACATGCGCGGTGTCGATGAGCCCCGCCTTTTCTAATTTCTGTACATGTTTTGTCATAATCGCGCTGCTTACTTGCTGCGACTCAGCCAGTTCCTTAATGTTCATAGCCCGCTCTGCCAGCAACTGTAATACATTTAAACGAATCCGGCTTGCCAATGCTTCGTAAACCGGCAAAGACTGTTCTGTTAAGTCTAAATCTAGTTCCATCGCGCCACCTATTTTTTCCGTTCATACTCGAACCGATTTCATCCATTTAAGAAACGGCCTTTAAGCAGTGAAAGCCCTAGCAAACCGAACAACACAAGGAGAAATCAACTCTCTCACCAGTATAATGAACTGGCTTTCTACCTACAAGTCTGTGAAGACGCCCCACTCGCCATTTATAGACCTATAACTTGATTAAAAACGAACAAATTATGGAGCTGGATGAGGCAACTGCTTCGCCCTTTGGAATGCTTTTAGGCTAAAATGGGTGGTAATCCAAGCGAATAAGCTGCCAGCAAAGCAAAATCCAGCAGGAGGCACCAACACGAACAATAGGGCAGCTAGACAAAGAAAGACCGCCATGAACGCTGCATACCGTATTGAAGCGATCGCTAAGAGGGCAACATTCTTTAAAAAGGGGATGAGCGCCCCGTCAAATACGACTAATGCCGGGCCAATAAACAAGGCGCCTAACCCATACACGAGCAAACAGAGCATCAATAAAGCTGCAGCCGCTGCCGCTCCTGGAAAATCGAGGTGGAAGACGATTAAATAGTCTACTACAAGTATGGCGCCCACAAGGGCAACGAAAAAACCAACAATGTTTGCCCGCCAAAACGCGCCTTTCCATTCTTGATAAAATGTCCTCACTAGCGGAACATCGCCTTCTTTTAAACACCATCTTTTCATAACCGCATACATCGCGTACATTGCGGGAAAGAAGCCGACAACCACTCCCCCTAACAAAGAGAACACAAGCCATAAGCCGTTTAAAGCCGCTAAGCGTACTAGCCAATCACAAAGACGGAGTGCATAGCCGCGAAGACCGCTCTCATCCATTAGCCCATCCTCCTTTTTATACTTTTATGGCGGCGACCTCTATTATCCCTTAATGCCCGAAAAGCTGACACCTTTGACAATTTGTTTCTCAAACACGAGAAAAGCAATAATGACAGGGATTGAGGCAATCGCGTTGACGGTCATCGGCAAAATGTACGTCTCTGAATAATTAGAGTTAAACATCGGTATGCCGACAGGCAATGTATAGAGCGATTCGGAAATAATCGCTAGAAATGGCCATAAGAAATTGTTCCATGAGCCTATAAACGTCAATATGCCGACAGCAGCAACCGCTGATTTGCCAAGAGGCAGAACAACGTTCCAATACAAACGGAAATCATTGCAGCCATCAAGTTTTGCGCTTTCAATGAGTTCATTCGGCACGCCATCAAAAAAGCTTTTTAATATGATAACGCCTAAAGGAGCGGCAATCCCAGGCAAGATAAGCCCTGCATATGTGTCAAGCAGCCCCATTGAGCCAATAATTTCATAGAGCGGGATAATCATCGCTTCACCTGGCACCATTAAACCGGCTAAAAAGAACAAATAGAGCGCTTTGCGGTAGCGAAAACGCATTTTCGAGAAAGCAAATGCCGCCATCGACGTCAACAGGAGCGTCAGTACTGTCGTCATGAAACCAACAATAAAACTGTTCCAAATCCATAAAAACACATCGCTGCCGAGGATAATGTCGACATAGTTGCCAAATGTGTACGGAGGCGCAAACCAATCTAACGGCGATGAAGCCGCCGTCCCTTCTGGTTTTAGGGAAACAAAGAACATCCAAATAATCGGGAACAAAAACAACAGCGCCGATACAAAGGCGACAGCCACTTTTACAGGACGAAACGGGTCACGCTTATTTTCAAGCTTCGTTTGACTCATAGAAGGCGTCCCTCCTTACCGCCTAAACGGAGCTGAATGACCGATAATACGAGGAGCACCATAAACAGCAAATACGACATAGCCGCTGCATAGCCAAGGTCATAGCGTTCAAAGCCCATTTCGTAAATGTACAAAATGATTGGACGTGTTGACGTCCCTGGACCGCCATTCGTTATTAACAAAATTTGCGCAAACACTTTGAACGAAGCAAGGATTTGCAAGAGAAAAATTAACCTTGAAATTGGCAATAGTTGCGGCAATGTGATACGCCAAAACATTTGTTGCCTTGTCGCTCCATCAACTTCGGCTGCTTCATAGAGTTCATCGGGGATACCTTGCAACGCCGTCAGGTAGAGAATCATATTAAAGCCGACTGTCCACCAAAGAGTTACAGCAATAATGCTGACCCAGGCGAGTGATGGCGTCGCCAACCAAAACGGCTCTTTATCTAGTCCAAACGCTTGTAAAATGTTGTTGACGACCCCTGTATACGGTTGCAGCATAAAAATGGCGACAAACGAAATGACCGATACACTTAAAATGCTTGGGAGAAAGAAAGATCCCCTAAAAAACGTTTTCAGCTTCGTATTTAAATTGGCCATTAGCGCAAGCACCAATGCCAGAATAACCATTGTCGGCGTAGACAAGACGACAAACAATGTGGTATTGCCAAATGCTTCCCAAAAATTAGGGTCCTTCAGTACATTGGCGTAATGGGCAAGCCCAACAAAATCTTGCTGTTCAATTAACGTCCAGTTAAAAAGGCTCATTTGCATTCCTTTAAAAATGGGGTAAACCGTAAACAGCACATATGCCACAAAAAAAGCAATTAAAAATGGAACAGGGCGCAAGTCGTCTCGCCATGTCAACTTTTTCACGTTTTTCCCCTCCTTCATATGAGTCAGAATTATTGGCGCGTGGTGATACGTAATGCCTCGAACATCTGATCAATGCCTTCTTCTGGGGTCAGGCGATTGCTCATAACTTCATCAAGCGCCCGCACCATATCCGTCTCAGCAGGGTTTTGGTAAATCGTCTTATCGGTAAAAACGACTTTTGATGCTACTTCAGCATATTCGGAGCGAAAAGGCTGTTGTTGGAACTCAGGCGAAGCGACAACGTCCGTTCTAGCCGGGATATGGCCTGCTTTCGCCCAATCGGCGCCGCGATCGCTAACATAGGCAATGAATTCGGCAATCGCTTGTTGTCTCTCTGCTGTTTGCTCTTCTTTTATAGGGATAATCAACGTATGGGAGTCTCCTTGTGCCGCTTCGACTTCAAAAGATTGAGGCAAAGGAACGGCTGTAAAGTTCATGTCGCTCCCTTCCCAAATCCCAGTCGCCCACACGCCTGTCATCAAACCGACAGCATTTCCAGCCTGGAACGTTTCATAAAAATCGCCAATGTGCATCGGGATCACATCCCCGAAGAAGCTGTGAATATAGGTAGCTGCTTCGATTGCAATTTCCCGATCAAGCGTAATTTCTGGTTCCCGCAAGTCATCGGAAAAAATCGGTGTGCCTCCCATTTGAAAATAAACCGTCCACCACCAGCGGTACACATCAACCCCTCCCGTTGAAATGGAAAGCGGCGTTTTATCAGGAAGCACTTCCTTTGCTTGTTGAAAAAATGCTTTAAAGCCTTCAGGCGACTCTTCTATTTTAGGGCGGCCATCTTCATCCAACAGCCCAGCTTCTTCCGCTAAGTCGTTGTTAATATACAGGATGAACGGGTGTGTGTCGATTGGCACTGCATAAGCAGCGCCTTCCACTTCAACCGCTTCACGGATGTTGGCTGGAAATAACTCAAAATCAAATTCTGTCTCCGCCATAATCGGTTCTACAGGTTCTAGCAATCCTTGATTCATAAGTTGTGGAAGCGTTGCTGCGTGAGAGACGGCAATATCTGGCCCTCTATCGGCTGCTACGCTCGTGACCACTTTCGTATAATAGTCATCCCAATCTTGCAGAATCATGTCAATGTACACTTCATCTTGACTATTGTTATAGTCATCAACAATTGCTTCCATATACGACAAATCGCCACCTGAAAAAAACACCCAATAATCGAGTTTCATCCTGCCATCACCAGTTGTCCCTGTTGTCTGGGCACAGGCGCCAAGAAGGAGTGCCGCGCTTGCTAAGACAGCGAACTTGCCAAAAACACGCTTCATATTGACCGGCTCCTTTCTAAAACGGGCATTATTCAGAAAACGCTTTCATATCAATTGGTTAGAAAGCCGCCTAGCTGCACGCAAGCGGCCTTTCATGCCCTATTGTTGTTTCAAGCGAATCACATGCCACGATGCATGAGGCAAACGGGCTTCCAGCTTGCCATCCTTCAATGTTGACTGCCCTTGATCGTGTGGTTTAACAGGCTGGTATTCTTTTGTGTTAACTGCTTTTAAATCGCTGTGCTCAAGAACCGTATGAGCAACGATCTGATAATGTTCAAAGCCGCGCACGTCGATTTCAAGATCGAGGCCATCATGCAAATGGCGGTTTAGTGCAAAAATGGTCAACGTCTTCTCCTCTTCATTATGGACGACAGCGCTATCAAGCTGCGGCACATCTGTATACTTATTGGTATCGTAGGTAGGCGTCTGTACAACTGGCTGAAGAGAAGTGCCTCTCCCATAAAGAGAGACATGCATAAATGGGTAAAAAATCGTTTGCCGCCAAGACGGCCCGCCTGTCTCTGTCATGATTGGAGCGATGACGTTTACAAGTTGCGCCATACAGGCGATTTTGACGCGGTCAGCTCGCCGCAAGAAACTCATTAGCATCGACCCGACTAACAGCGCGTCTTCAAAATTGTAGACATCCTCGAGCTGTGGCGGCGCTACCGTCCAAGGCTCAATCGCTTTGTCTGCTTCCCGGGAATGGTACCAGACATTCCATTCATCAAAGCTTAAGTACATTGTTTTCTTGCTGCGCTTTTTTGCCTTTATATAATCACAAGTGGCAATCACTGTAGCGATAAAACGGTCCATTTCCAACGTCTTTGCTAAGTAGCTAGCTGAGTCGCCTGAGGCATTTCCATAATATTGGTGCAATGAAATATAATCGACTTCATCATACGTATAATCAAGCGTTGTCGCTTCCCACTCGGGAAATGTCGGCATATCAATGTTGGAACTGCCACACGCCACCAGTTCAATCGTTGGATCTACCAGCTTCATTGCTTTTGCTGTCTCTACAGCAAGCCTGCCGTATTCATCAGCAGTCTTGTGACCAATTTGCCAAGGGCCATCCATTTCATTGCCTAAGCACCATGTTTTAATACGGTGTGGCTGTTTCACACCATGGCTGATTCGCAAATCACTATAATAACTGCCGCCAGGATGATTGCAGTATTCCACTAGATTTCTGGCAGCATCTGCCCCCCTTGTGCCTAGATTGACAGCCATCATTACTTCTGTGTTCGCGCGTTTTGCCCACTCAGCAAATTCGTTTGTACCAACTTTGTTTGGTTCAAGCACACGCCAAGCCAATTCTAGCTTTTTTGGCCTCTTTTCAATTGGCCCAACCCCATCTTCCCAATTGTATCCAGAAACCATGTTTCCTCCAGGATAACGGACAATTGGGACATTTAGTTCTTTTACAAAATCAATGACATCTTGGCGAAATCCATCTTCTCCAGCATCCTGATGCCCAGGTTCATAAATACCGCCATAAACAGCTCTACCTAAATGTTCAATAAAAGAGCCGTAAATGCGTTCGTCGACTTTGCCAATCTGAAATAGCGGATCAATAGACATCTTCCCTTTTTTCAATTGATTCATGTGCGCCTCCTTGTAAGCGATTGCAATTATAGTTAATAAAAATGTTAATCAAAAACATTTATATTACTTTATGTGAATTATACGCCCGCCTTTTCCACCCGTCAACGCGAAATTTAAAACAAACGAAAAAAAGAACCCATGTAATGGATTCTTTTTTGAATAACAATGTAAGCCAAACATTCCCCTTAAACGGCGCTTCTATTTATTTAAGCCCAGTTGTCGCAATGCCCTCAACCAAGTGCTTTTGGAAAAACAAGAAGATGATAAATTGAGGCAATAGCGATAAAGTCGACATCGCCAAGAGCGGTCCCCACGATGTGCCCCCTTCTGCATCCATAAAGTTTCTCAGCCCTAGCGAGACGGTTTGGATGTCAGCACTATTTAAATAAATTAACGGAGCAAGAAAATCATCCCATGCCCACATAAAAGCAAAAATGGCGACAGTCACAAGCGCTGGTTTGATTAAAGGCAGAATGATCCGCCAAAAAATCCCAAACGTCGAGCATCCGTCAATGATAGCCGCCTCATCTAGTTCCCGTGGAATGCCGCGGATAAACTGGATGAGCAGGAAAATGAAAAAAGGCGTGCCCCCTAAAAAAGCGGGAACGATTAGCGGGTAAAACGTATTGACCCAACCGATGTTATGGAACATGATGTATTGCGGTATTAATGTTATTTGCACAGGCAACATCACCGTGCCGAGCAAGCAAGCAAATAAGATTTTTTTAAAGCGAAACTGCAAGCGCGCAAAGCCGTAGGCGACAATGCTCGAAGACAGAATGGCGCCTATGACAGACAAAGCCGTAATAAAAATAGAGTTAGAAAAATAGACGTCAAATCCAGTTCGCCCAAACCCTTCCCAGCCTTTTGTATAGTTTTCCCACAAAAATTCGCCAGGCCATAACGAAGCGGCGTTGCCAAAAATCTCTGTTTGCGGCTTTAAAGAGCTTGCCACCATCCATAAGATTGGATACAGCATGACAAAACCGAATAAAACGACAAACGTATAATAAATCGCATCCGCCGTTTTGGTCCGCTTCTTCATTTGCTTCCCCCCTCATAATGCACCCAATATTTGGACGTCGCAAACAAAATAAGTGTAATCACGCCAATGATGACAAGCAGAATCCATGCCATTGCCGACGCATAGCCCATCCGTAAATGCTCAAATGCCGTTTCATATAAATAGACCGCATAAAAATTGGTCGCATCCATTGGTCCACCGTTTGTAATTAAAAACGCTTGTGTAAATGTCATAAACGCTCCAATTGTTTGCATGATTAAATTAAAGAAAATAACCGGTGTCAACATCGGCAGCGTGATCCGAAAGAAACGAGTTAATGTAGACGCACCATCAACGCTTGCCGCTTCATAAAGCTCCAGCGGAATTTGCCGCAGCCCTGCCAAAAAGATAATGAGCGGCGAACCAAATTGCCAAACGACAAGCACAATTAAAATCGATAGCGCGTATGACGGATCGCCGAGCCAATTGATGCCATCAAGGCCAACAGAGGCAAATAACGTATTAATTGCCCCTTCTCGGCCAAATAGCTGGCGCCACACAACGGCGATCGCCACACTCCCCCCAATGATGGAGGGAATGTAATAAATCGTCGTAAACAACCCTGTCCCTTTTCTCCCCGTATTAAAGAGCAGCGCTAGCAATAGGGCAAAAATCAGCTTTAGAGGCGTAGAGACAAACACGAATATGAGCGTGACTTTTAAAGACTGGACAAAACGCGGGTCATTGAACAACACGTTTTTGTAATTGTCGAGTCCTGTCCAAACTGCAGGGGAAAGCATGTCATAATTCGTAAACGAAAAATAAAGAGATGCCAGCATCGGCCCTATGACTAACCCTAAAAAGCCAATTAGCCAAGGGGAAATGATCAAGTAGGCAACGAAATCGTTGCGAAACGATCCTTTCAGTGATTTTCGTTTGAGAGAAGGTTGAATGGTGCTTTGCGTAGGTCTCATCTTGGCCTCCTGTTCCGATGCTTACTTTAAGATCGATTCTGCTTGCTGGCGAAACTGTTCGGCTCCATCTTCCGGTGTGGTTTGCCCATATTTCAACGACTCCACGACCCGTAAGAAGGCAGCGCGCACTTCACTCTCACCAGGTGGGGGCAGCGGATCGGCTGGCGCCGAGTTCTCAGCTACATATTCTAAGTACGCAAACGTTTTTTCCACTTCTGGCGAGACTTTGCCCTCAAGATGGGAACGGATCTCAGCTGAAATCGGCACGCCCCGCTCAGCCTGGAGGATTTCATTTGCCTCAGGATCATTTGTTATAAAGTCAATAAACAGCGCGGCATTTTCTTCTTGGTTCGTATGCTCGCTAATGGCGAACGACATGCTTGGCCTTACCCAGTTGCCTTCCGTTCCCCCTTCCATTTCAGGAAGCGATTTCAAATCCAATTCTGCTTCTGTTAACGCCTGCTGCCCAATAATCTGGTTGCTCGCAATCAGCAACATGCTTGTCGTGCCGTCTGCAATCGTTGAATCCCCGCCTTGAATATATTCCATCGTTAATTCATGGGGCGGCGCTGCTTCGTCTTCGATCATTCCTTGGATAAATTGAAAATAAGAAACGAGCGTTTCATCAGAGTAGCCAAGCCCTTCGCCTGTTTCATTAAACACGCTTTCGCCATTCTGCCTTGCATAGGCAAAAAACAGGTCAAACTCAGTGTTATTAAAGTCGTAGCCATAAAAGCCATCGCCAAGTGCGCTTTTTAATTCCAGCATCGCTGCTTTCATATCGTCGTACGTATAACCTTCGTCTAGCTCAATGCCATGTTCGGCAAACAGTTCGGCGTTGTAAAGCATGCCAAGGGCATTGGAGCCGAGTGAAATCCCGTATACGGCATCGTCGATCGTATTGACATCTTGGTAGACATCGTCCACATTGGACAAATCAATGGAGCCGTCCTCAATTAGAGAGGCCAAATCTTTTAATAAATTTCTGGAAATGTACTCGTTCATTTTGGTGTAGTCTAATTGGACGACATCGGGCAAGTTGCTTCCTGCTGCTTGTGTCGTTAGCCGCTCCCAATAGTTGTCCCAGCTCGTATACTCTGGTTCAACCGTTATATCAGGATATTTTTCTTCAAACAGATCGATCACTTCAAGTGTCATTGTGTGGCGCTCCTGCCCGCCCCACCACGCAACCCGTAAAACATTGTCGCCGCTGGCGGTCGAACCGTTGTCTTCTCCTCCTGTTCCAACTTGGCAACCTGTTACTGCAAGGGCCGATAGGGCCATTGCCGAATAAAGAACAGTGCTCCGCTTTTTTTTCACAACAACTCCTCCTTGTATTCCGTGTTCACGTCCCTTGACGGGCGCGGCTGCTCAGATCCGTTTCTCACACGGCTTGTCTGTATACCACAGTTATTTTTGGCCTGATTCCCACTGTTGCTCGACTGTTTCGGCATGTTGATTTAGTTGTTCTTTCGCTTCTTTCGATACATGGCGTTCGTTTGCCCTGTTATGCAAATGGCGCTTATACTTGTCGACAAACAAGAGCGCTTGCTCCGTCCGCCCTGCTTCGTTGTGGTACTTTGCCTGCTTAATGGATTGGTTAAGCTGGACAACGAGTGGGCCTTGAACTTCGCCCGCCACAATAAACGCTTCTGTTGCTTTTTCCAAAAAAGCGAATCGGTCTTCTCCATGTTCATTGAGCAATGGCACATACGCCCAATCAATATCCGAAGCAAAGTAGAAGCTCGGATAAGAAGGCTGGTTGTAAGTAACATTTTGCCAAGCAATCCCCGTTCGGTATTGGGTATCATGCATCAACGTGTACAGTTTTCGGTCTGTTGGTTCTGTGTTCATATAAATACGAATCGCAGAACTATCTTCTGTGCGGACGAGAAGTTCTTCCCGCCAATCGCCAAAAATGTCAGCAACAAGGGAAGGATTGCCTTTCGTCCCGTTGTTTGTCCTTGTCCCTTCCGCAGTCAACAAACGCCCCCTTTGCCAATCATCAATCGTCGGTGTCTCGTCAAGCGCTCCATTGACAATTTGTGTGGTCATGTCAGGGGACCATTTAATATTCATGTTTGTTCCTGGCTGCTCGGTGTTCAAACGCTTGCCTGATGCGCTATATAAGCCGACCGCCCACGTTTCGAGGCCGCGCTCGCCAGGGATGACATCGCCAACCATCCCTCGGCCAGTGTCTTGGCCGCTATACTCTCCGTAAAGGACATCGCCTGTACGCGCATCTCGTAAAGCAAAGCCATACGGCGCATACTGGGCCCCTTCAAAAACCATAAACGATTCCAACCCTGGTCTGTCTGGATCAATGTCAGCAACATGAAGGGCATCGCCGTGGCCTAATCTTGCCATTTCACCTGGAGCTGCACTTTCAGGAGGCAATTCAGCAAACGAGCTATACAAGAGCGTCCCGTCATCGTCAATCGTTGCGGCCCCATAAATAATTTCATGTTTGCCATCCCCGTCGACATCGGCAACGCTTAATGAGTGTGCCCCTTGTGTGGTGAGGGTGGCGTATTCGTCATTGGTTCCGTCTACGCCATGGGGTGAATCTTGAAACGGGTTTTCCATCGGTGTCCAACCGCTGTCAACAAACCAATTCTCGTGCAATTGTTCGCCGTCCCAGTCATAGGCAACAAGTGTTGTCCTTGTGTAATAGCCTCTGGCAAAAATAGCAGAAGGCTTTTCGCCATCCAAGTATGCAACCCCTGCTAAAAAGCGATCAACACGATTACCTGGTTCAATTCGGTTCATCGCATAGTCGCCCCACATAAGGCCATCGTCTTCTCTCCCTGGCTTATAATGGATCGTTTGTAATTCCTGTCCTGTCTCACCTGCAAACACCGTCAAATACTCAGGACCTTCAACGATAAAACCTTCAAAATCCCGCAATTGGTTGTTCGCGCTTCTCGAAGGGGCGTATTCATCGATAAAATAATCCGCTAACGCCTCCGCATCTCCGCGGCTTAAAGGATAGTCATACATCGGTTCGATCCCGAAAGCCTCTTCAAGCGTCTCTGGCCAATTGCCGTTTTTCACTTCTTCATGCGCATGCCAGCCCATAAACATCTCGACCACATGGGCATAATAGTCATCGGCACTCATCCGGTAATCGTCTTCATGGCTATAACCTGCCTCCACATCTTCTTGTGGCATCGTAATGTACGTTTCCGATTCGACTTTGCCATCCCCAGTGAATGTGATCACCTTTGTCCCTGGTGCGGTTTTAAACATAAGTTCCGCCTTGCCGTCGCCATCAAAATCATAAACAAGCAGTTGCGTGTAATGGGCACCGGAACGGATGTTTTTGCCTAAGTCTATCCGGTATAGCAAATCGCCAGTCAATGTATAGGCATCAATATAGGTGTGTCCGGTGTATCCTTTTTGCGACACGTCTTTAGAATTTGTCGGTTCCCATTTCACAAAAAACTCATACTGGCCATCGCCATTGACATCGCCGACACTCATGTCATTGGCATGGTACGTGTACGCTTCTCCTGCAGGCGTTACACCATCCTCAGGCTTTTGCAACGGCAAGTCGTAATAGCCGTTTTCCCACGGATGAACAACGTCACTCGCCTCTTCCTCCCCACTGTTGATAGCGCTTACATAATAACTAGATGATGACGTTCCTTGCTCATCCAAATAGTTAGTGCTGTCGGTTACCTTTTCAAGAAATTGCCCATCACGGTAAACGTTAAAAACCGTGCCGACCAATCCATGGTCAGAATAGCCGACCGCTTCTTCTTTCAACAGCCGCCAACTCAAAAAAACGCCTTCTCCTGTATCAACCGCTACTAAGCCACGGTCAAGCGCTTCCAATTGCACATCGAACTGCTTTTCCACAGGGGATTTTACAGTGGAAGAGCGCTTTCCTTCATCGCCGTTTTTGATAGGAGCGACTTTAAAAAAGTGATTGATATGGGTCGAGCCGTTAAACACAAATCTCTGTTCTTCCGTCTCGGCTATTTCTTCGTATTCCATCGAATCCGTGTCTTTATTGGCCCAGTAAACTTTATAGGAATCTGCCCCTTCTAGTTTGTTCCATTCCAACGTAACTGAGTCACCTGTCACTTCCGTGATGACGACATTCAGGTAGTCTGGTTGCCCATTTGCTACAGCTTGTTCATTTTTTGACAAAGGCAAACACAATGCCAGACAGATGAGTACAACAGCTATGTTCCGAAAGTAAAACGCCATCCATGCTCCTCCTTTCGTTAGAAAAAACCTTATTTATCCATTAGAATAACGAACTGCTATCTATCGGTCTTATTAAATACGGTTCCTCGCTCTCAGTTTCCGAACTTAGCTTTTTTGGCCGCGAAAAAAGACAGTGGTCATTATAAGCCCCTGCCTTCAGACTATAGAAAAATAGTTTTGCTTATGTCATCGGTTGCCCCGTATAATTTCCACTCCGTTAAATGTACTCCTTTTCACTACTAATCTGGTGAGGTAGTAGGACTTGCATGCAGCAATTCATTCACTTTAATCGGCTTCTTTTCTTTTACTGAGCGCCAAACGCCTTCCCCCATGGCAACTGCCAGAGCGCCCGCCTCTGCTCCTGCCAATACACGGTAAGGACGATGCCTCCTTTCTCTAGAAAAATCTCTTCTTGAATAAGAGTATCTCCTCCTCCATGCCCGCCTTCCTGTTCGACTACGTAAATCGTTTCCTTTGCTCCGAAAAGGGGATAAAAGTCAATAACTTGTTGTTCTGGAACAGGAAAAGGGATGCGTGCCGGTGCATGGTACTCCTGCGTTTCCAAGCGCCCCCCTGTCCCGTTGATCGCTAACCTGTACCCTTCATAAGGTAGGGAAAAGTTGACTGAGTACGAAAGAAGGACGCCATGTTCATACAGTGCGGCAACCGTATACGTATCTTCAATCTCAATTTCCTCATCAAAGATGCAGGCATCGGGACGATAGTTGCTATATGCATCCATATTTTGACCAGCCAACAAATGATCATCCTTTATTGCATGATTGGTAGATCGCCCAAACCAACGAGCATAATAAGCGCACTTATCTGTTTCTGTACAAGTTCCGCAATGGCGCCCATTTTGTTTACTTGGGTTCCACACGGACTGTTGTCCATAATAATGGAGGTTGCCATAGGCAAACACTTCTTTCGGACTTTGCGCTAACCACCAATTAACAAGATCAAAATGATGGGTTGATTTATGGATCGACAATCCGCCTGAGAACGCCCTCATTCGATTCCAGCGCTTAAAATAGCTTGCCCCGTGATACGTATCAATGTACCAGTTCAAGTCGACTGAAGTAATCTTTCCTAGTTTTCCGCTCGCGACCATTTCCTTGATTTTTAAATGAATCGGATTGTAGCGATAGTTAAAAGTAACTGTTACCGTACCTTTGCTTGCTTTTTCAGCCTCGAGCACACGCCGGGCATCGGCAGCAGTTGTTACCATCGGCTTTTCACAAACAACATCTAAATCATAAGCAAGGCCTTGCAAAATATAAGCGATATGGGTATCGTCTCTGCTTGTGACGATCAACGTATCCACCTGTTCACTTTCAACCATGCTCGCGAACGCTTCAGGCAGAAAAAATCGCACCCCCGCCAGTTCGGGATAGTCATTCGCAACAATTTGCCTACGCTTTGGATCTTGATCAAGCAAGGCAACAATGGAAGCCACATTCGAATAACGCTCTAACACAGGCTTGATAAACATGGAAAGGGCCCGATTGCTTAGCCCGCAAACAGCAATTCTTTTCATGATGATTCTCCTATTAATCATTATTTGATTCCAGTTGTCGCAATCCCTTGGATCAGGTATTTTTGGAAGAATAGAAACACGATAAACTGGGGAACGAGGGACAGTGTCGCCATTGCCAGAAGCGGTCCCCATGACGATGCGCTAGTAGAATCAAGAAAACTGGCAAGCCCAAGCCCTACCGTATAGAGTGACGGGTCATTCAAATAAATCAACCCACCAAAAAAGTCATCCCAACTCCATAAGAACGCAAAAATCGTAACGGTGACAAGCACCGGCTTGCACAAAGGCATAATAATCCGCCAGAAGATGCCAAAGGTAGAGCAACCATCAATGACAGCCGCTTCATCCAGTTCTCTTGGGATACCACGAATGAATTGAACCATTAAGAAGATAAAAAACGGCGTGCCGCCTACAAAGGCAGGGACAATTAATGGCAAAAACGTGTTGACCCAGCCAAAGTAATTAAAAAGAATGTATTGGGGAATAAGCGTGATTTGCATTGGAAGCATCAACGTTCCAATTAAACAAGCAAACAATACATTCTTTAGCGGAAATTTCAAGCGTGCAAACCCGAACGCGACAAATGAAGATGAAATCAAGGCACCGACGATGTTCATGCTTGATACAAAGAGTGAGTTGCGGAAAATTTGGTCAAAGCCAACGCTGCCAAACCCTTTCCAACCTTCTACATAATTGTCCCAATGAAAAGCAGACGGCAGCAAAGAAGCAGCCTGCTGGAAGATTTCTGCAGGTGGCTTTACGGAGCTGCTGATCATCCAAAGCACGGGGTAAAGCATAAAAAAACCAAACAGCAGAACAGTAAAGTGATATAGAAACGTTTTGAACCTCCTTTTCGTTTTCACCTGCTCACCCTTTCTCTGATTCATAAAACACCCATTTTTTCGAGCTATAAAAAAGCAATCCTGTGACAACCGCAATCACAATGAGCAACGTCCAGGCCATCGCCGAAGCATAGCCCATTTCATAATTGGTAAACGCTCGTTCATAGAGATACAAAGCGTAAAACAGCGTGCGGTCAAGAGGGCCGCCTTGCGTTGTCACAAATGCTTGTGTAAAAACGAGAAAAGCACCAATCATTTGCATAATCAAATTAAAGAAAATGACAGGCGTAAGCAATGGAATCGTGATGGACAGGAATTTGCGAAACTTCCCGGCGCCATCAACGGACGCTGCTTCATATAACTCTTCGGGAATTTGCCTAAGCCCTGCCAAAAAGATGATCATAGGAGAACCAAATTGCCAAATGACAAGCAAGATCAACACCATTAAGGCATGGTCGGGGCTGGCAATCCAACTTTTCCCTTCTACGCCGAAAAACAGCAAAATATCATTGATTGCTCCTTGTCCGCCGAATAACTGGCGCCACATCACAGCTACGGCAACACTGCCGCCGATAATGGAAGGAATATAAAACAGCGTCGTATAAAACCCTGACCCTTTTCGTTTATTGTTAAACAGCATTGCAATCAACAAGGCAAACGCTAGTTTAATTGGCGTTGACACAAACACGAAAAGAAGCGTGACCGTTATGGAAGTACGGAACCTCGGATCATTGGTAAACATCGTGATATAATTGTCCAAGCCAACCCAATTAGGGCTCGTCAACATATCAAAATCAGTGAATGAGTAATAAAGCGAAGCGATCATCGGGCCAATGACAAATCCTAAAAACCCGACTAGCCATGGAGAAATAAAGGCAAATCCGACTAAATACTGTTTCCAAACGCGCCATTTCGCGCTTGTTTTTCTGTTCGGCGGATACGCGGCTTTTATCGTTTCTGATGGTTTCATTCGTCTCTCCTTTATCATCCACTAGCTAATTGCTTAAAATAATCTCAACTTCGTCGCGGAAACGTTCGGCAAATTCCTCGGCGTTCAGCAACTCATACTCGAATTCTTCAATCATACGTGCGTATAAATCCAAAATCTGACCTGTACCGGCTGGATCTGGTGGATGGATCGGCGCAGCCCTCTGTTCAACTAACTGAACATAATCAAATTGCAGTTGTGTATTTTCGCTAACATGATCATAAAGGTGATCACGAACCTTTTCTGAAATCGGCACGCCCCGTTCAGCATTTAAAATCTCATTGGCTTCTACACTATTGACGAAAAAATTGATGAATCGCGCGGCTTCTTCGCTCTTGTCCCCTTGGCTTGTAGCTGAAAATAGCAATGACGGTTTGATAAAGGAGGCTTCTGATCCCCCTTCCATTGCTGGCAATGTTGTCATCTGAAGCTTACGGCCGGCAGCTTCATTGAGGGCGACAATTTGATTGCTGTGCGGCGAAAACGTCGAAGCGCGGCCATGGACAATTAATTCATCTTGGAGGCCTTGGACCTCGGCTTTGACATCAGGAGGTGCAGCCACCCCACTGTCGAGCAAGTCTTTATACATGTTTAAAAAATCGATTAGGTACTTGTCGTCGTCGTAGCCAAGCCCTGTGTTGTCTTCGTTGTACAACCACAAATCATGTTGGCGCAAATAATGCTTAAAAAAGTTTAAATTATCGCCGAAAGCGTACGCATACATACCGTCCAAGTTTTCGTTGATTGTTTTGACCGCCTCTATATAGTCATCCCACGTGTAACCAGGCTCTAGTTCCGGTACACCTGCTTCGGCGAAAATCTCAGCATCGTAAGCGACTGACATGGCATTGGAACCAAGGTTAATTCCATACAACCCTCCGTCCACAATCCCGCCTTCTAAATAGATGTCATCGACATCACTAAAATCAAGCGTCCCATCCTCTACGTAAGATGTTAGATCAACAAGCAAATCACGGGAGACATATTCGTTAATGTACTGTAAATCCATTTGAATGACGTCTGGCAAGTTTCTGCCTGCTGCTTGCGTTGACATCCGTTCCCAGTAGCCGTCCCAGCCAGTAAATTCGGTCGTAACGGCGATATCAGGATTTTCAGCTTCAAACAGTTTAATCGCTTCGATTGTGCGGTCATGCCGTGCTTGCGATCCCCACCATGCGACTCTCAGTTCTGTTTGGCCGCTTTTCAGATCCGCTTTCTCGCCGCCCTCTCCTTCGACCACTTCCGTTTCCGACGATGCGCATGCTGCCAGCGCCATGGCACTCACTAAGCACATTCCAGCTAATCCTGGCCATACTTTCATTTTGTCGCCTCCCCTTTTCATAGAATAAAGCGCTTTCATTTAGTAATAGTTTAAAAACTCTTTTTGTGGGTGAATAGATGACAAAAGGGAAATAGTTTGCACAAAAGACCATTTTTAAAGAAATGTGCGGCGCTTTCACTCTTTTTGATTGATAAATTCAGTTGGACTGGCATGAAAATAACGCTTAAATTGCCTTGTAAAATAATGGACATGGCTGTAACCGACTTGATCAGCAATTTCATAAATATACAGTTCCCCTTCTAGCAGCAACTGTTTCGCCTTTTCCATCCGAACGCGGGTAAGATAGGACTTAAACGATTCACCGACTGCTTTTTGAAACACAATCCCAAGGTATTTCCTAGATAAGCCTACCTCTTCCGCAATATCTTTAAGGACAATATCTTGGTTATAATGGGCATGAATATAGTCGATCGTCATTTGTACAGCGCGGCGATGCCTAGCGTTGCCTTCTGAAATCGAGGCGATGCACGCTTGATCAATTTGCGACTCGATCCATGCTTCTAAGTCTTCGATCGTTAACAATTGGTCAGGTGCCACTTCCACTCTATTGGCACAGACGTGTTGGCCGGTTCTATTTCGTACAGCATCCCGGATCAACGCTTGCAAGCTGTTTGCATGGAAATGAATGAATGAAGATCGCTCCAGTTCTTTAGCATCACGTAAATAAGATACGACCGCTCTTGCTGCTTGTTGTGCTTTACGCCAATCGTTGCCACGTACAGCAGTTGCCAATGTTTCATAAAGGGGTAGCGACTCGCCAGTTATTTCAAAAGGGCGGTCAAGCAATGGCGCAACCGCATTTAAGCGGACTTCCAATTGTTTGTTTTTCATCTCCTCTTCCGCCTCTGCCGTTAAGTGACTGACGATTTTCTCAAACACAGTGGTAATCGTCGTTTTCGAAACGGGTTTGCTTAAATACTCATCTACACGTAAGCGCAGCGCTTGTCGTGCGTACTCAAAATCATCGAAGCCACTTAAAATGACAACCTTTCCAGCAAATCCTTCATCTATCACGGTTTTAACCATTGCCAGCCCTTCCAACACAGGCATATAAATATCGGTCACGACAATGTTCGGCTGTTTGCTTTGAATCAACTTGATCCCCTCTTCGCCGTCATACGCTTCTCCAACAAAAGTCATGTTAAACGTATCCCAAGGAATGATGCCTTTTAGCCCTTCAATTACTTGCCGGTCGTCGTCGATAATAACGGTTTTCCACATTTTTGTTTACTCCTCCCCAATCGCTTGTTTGCTTTTGCGGAATTTCAATCAATACCGTCGTGCCTGCTCCTACTGTACTGTAAACAGTGATGGTTCCTTCTTCACCAAAAAACGCCTGTAAACGCGCTGCGACGTTTTGCAAACCATAACCGTTTTTCCGAGGTAGCGGCTCCGTTTGTTCAAACCCTACGCCATCATCTTTCACTTGTAGTCGAAGCGCTTGTTTATATGGACGAATGGAAATGTCAATTACCCCACGTTGGCGGCGATGAAAACCATGAACAATCGCATTTTCAACAATCGGCTGCAATGTAAATTTCGGTACATAGTAGTGTCGGACTTCAGGTGGGACATCGATCTCAAATGAAATATCGACGCTTTTTCTAAATTGCTGGATTTGCATATAGTAGCGGATATGGTCCAGTTCATCGGCAATCGGAATGAAACTTTCTCCTTTCGAGAGGCCAATCCGCAGCATTTTTCCCATCAATTCAATCACTTCACTGATCTCATCTTGGCCCCGGGCAATCGCCATCCAATTTAATTGGTCGAGTGTATTGTACAAAAAGTGTGGGTTGATGTTTGCCTGTAATGCTGTTATGTCGGCCTCATTTTTACGGCGGTGCTCTTCCTCTAAAGACTGGTGCAATGCATGAATTTCCCTGGTCATTTCCGTAAACCCTTCAAATAAATCGCCAAACTCATTTTGATAGCCATTTGGCACATTTACTTTTTGTGATTTGCCAAATTGCACAAACCCTTGGCGTAGCTGGAGAATTGGCTTTGAAAACGCCGTAGACAGAAACAAAGCAAACAGAAGCGCCCCTGCAATCGCTACTAGGCTAATTGCTATAAGCACAGCTGTAATTCGTCTTCCCCCTTTCGTTAGCTCCTCCCATGGCGTTACCTCAACAAGAAACCAATCGGCACGCTCTAACGCTGACCATACAGCCAGCCCCTGGTCAAGCTCCCTTTTCCCATCTTGGTTTAAAGAATGTTCATCCACAATCCTTCCTATTTCTTCGTCAGTTGCATGGGCGGCCATAATGGCCTCTCCATTTTTGCCAACTAACATTCGATGATTTGCATGGTATTCTCTATCAACAAACAAGGCTTCGAAATCACGGGCGCGGACGTTCAATACTAATATCGCTTTTAATGTTCCTTTTGCGGAATACAGTTTGCACAAGTAAGAGACGACCTTTTCCTCTTCTGTTAAATGTTTGTCGTGTGTACCTAGCCAGACTTCATTGGCCTCATTCACTTCTTTGTTTTTTGGATGACTGTGCAGATCAATCTTAGAAAGAAAACGGATTGGATATTGGCTATCAAAAGTTGGGGGATGATCCATGTATATATCAATGGAATCAATCATCGATGAACTTAATACAACTTGATGCAGATACTTGTGGAGGTTGTTTCGTTGTCGATTATAAGAAAAGTGTTTGTGTCGGTTATGGATAAATGCTTGTAAATCAGCATTTCTTGAGATAACAACAGCTGTTTCTTCCAACGCCTTCATCTGGTTATCCAATTCATTCCGGTATAAGTGCAAAAGCTCCTTTTGGTGAGCCGACGTCGAGGCAATCGTTTCCGACACAACCATGCGATAACTTACGCCGATCACGACGAAAAATAGGAAAATAGTAAACAGCGCAATGCTTAAAAACAGAATGGTTTTGACCTTTGCCTTTTTAAACATAGCAACCACCTTATCACACAGCCAAGCCAAGGCCATATTTGCCGGCAAAATGAATCAGACGTCTACAGTCATAGCACCCGCGATTGTCGCGAGTGCTACCTGCTACGTTTTCAGCGTTTCTTTAATTGGAGTAAACGGGAATTGGTGTGGGTTTTCATAGCGTTCAAGCAATGCGTCGGCTAAACCTGGCACGATCCGGTAGCCTTCAACTTGCTTGACGTTAGCAAACTCGTGAATAGGGTGTTGTTTTAATTGCTCGATGATTTGTACATGGGCGAATGCTGTTTCGTACGTACAAGGGACCGTTCTGCTGGGATCAATAACTGCTTCAATGCAATCGTCCAACTTCGCAAATGAATCATCGTGTGTAACGCCAAGCCTGCCATATACTTTTGTAGAACCATCTTTAAAATAAGCGATGACGTGCCCTGTTTTATTGTTGCACTTATATTCGATTGTCGCTTTTTCAAATTCAAATGCAAACATCGGACCGGCCTCTTCCTCCGTGGCGTGGGAGGCTACAAACAAGAGCGCTGCTCCTTCGTCTGTTTTTGCTCGTAATACGCATGTATCGAATGTTTCAATTGGGTTGGCCCGATACAATTCAGCGTCGATATCAACGACATTGGCACAAGTATCGATTTTGTCGCCTAGCACATACAACAAATGATGAAGAAAATGGGCTGCGGCATTGTTGGCAATGCTATCAAAAATCGCCTGCCCTTGCTGGGAATAACGTTTTCCTGCCCAATCGGAACGTTGATAGTACTCTGTGTTTCGCGGCCAAAACACCAATGTCTTTAGCGACTTGGCCCGACCAAACAAGCCGGCCATTCGGTCACGCTTTAACGCATGGACGGTTTTGCTAAATGACCAGTTAAAACCAATCGCTGCCCATCTATGCGCCTCTCTTACTGCTTTTTCCCATAAAGGAAAATCATTCGCCACAGCGGAAAGCGGCTTTTCACACAGGACATGGCTGCCGTTCGTTAACGCTTCTAGGGCGTGGACTGTATGAAAATGAATCGGTGTGGCGATAACAGCCAAGTCGGCATGATGTTCTTCATAAAACGAGCGTAGTGAATGGTAGACGGGTACACCCCGTTCTCGTAAAACGGGCAAATGCGGGCTGCGTTCCGGCGCATTGTCTACAACCCCTGCAAGCAGTGCCCGTTTGTGGGTTAATAGCTTTTTTACATATCCGCTGCCATAACCATTAATGCCAGCCACCACTACTGAAACCAAATCCGCCATTTTAAGCCTCCTCGTTCGCATTCTTGCCAACAACGCGATTAGACGTGAGCATTAAACCGTTCAATGATCTTCGCCATTGCTTCGTCACCGGAAAGGTTCCAGAGCGACTGGTTCATAATTTCGACTTCAATCGGTCCCCTATAACCTGCTTGTTCTACTAACCGGCGCATGTTCTTTAAGTCGATCACACCATCGCCCATAAGGGACCTGCCTTTAAACATGTCTGTAATAGGAACGTTCCAGTCGGAAACATGGAACCCAAGTATATGGTGGCCTGCCCGTTCGATTTGTTGATCTAGCTCTGGGTCCCACCAAACGTGGAACGCATCAACGATTACACCGACTTGCTTTGTGCCAATCGTTTCAGCTACATCATTGGCTTGCCTTAGTGTATTTATGACAGAACGGTCGGCCGCGTACATCGGATGGAGAGGCTCGATTCCGAGTTGAATGCCGCATTCTTCTGCATAGGGAACAATCGCCTCAATCCCTGCTTGTACATGCTTTCTTGCTTCCACTAAATCTTTGCCGGCAGCTGGTCCACATACAAGTACAAGCACGTTCGCGCCAAGTTCGGCGGCTTCGTCGATGGCACGCCGATTGTCTTCAATTCGCTGGAGCCGCTCTTGTTGGCTAGCAGCAGGAAACATGCCGCCGCGGCATAAGCTGGAAAGGGAAAGACCGGCATCACGAATATGCTCTTTCGCTTCCTTTAAGCCGTACTCATGCAGTTTATGGCGCCAAACAGCCAGCCAGCCCACCCCGTGGCGAGCGCAGCCTTCAATCGCTTCTGGCAACGTCCATTGTTCAGTCGTAATCTGGTTTAAGCTGAACCGCTCGATTCCTGCAGCACCGCTCATAGACGCACCTCCTGGCCAATACCAGCTGCTTCAAGCGTTAGCACCATCCGAGCAATCGCTCTCTCAGGCTCAACGAGCAAGCCTGCTTGGTCGGCTAACATAAATAGCTTTGCTAAATGAACAGCTGACCTTGCTCCTTCGGTACCGCCAATCATTCTGAAATGGTTTTGGTGCCCATTTAAGTAGGCCATAAAGACAATGCCTGTTTTGTATGCGTAGGTCGGCGCTTCAAAAATATGGCGGGCAAGTGGGACAGTTGGCGCCAAGACCTGGTTATATGTTTCGAGATCGCCGCGGTCAAGCGCTTGGAAAGCTTCAGCGGCTGCCGGCGCAATCGCGTCAAAAATGCCTAATAGCGCATCGCTATAAAAGCCGTTTTCCCCAGCAATCAGTTCAGGATAATGAAAATCATCGCCTGTATACATCCTCACCTGTTTAGGAAGCAGGCTGCGCATAGCCACTTCTTTGTTTTTATCGAGAAGCGATAGCTTAATCCCATCTATTTTGTGCTGGTGTTCATGAATAATCTCCAAACAAACATCCATCGCCCCGTCAATGGATGGGTCTCCCCAATAACCGGCTAGATTTGGATCAAACATGTCGCCAAGCCAATGGAGAATCACCGGTTCCTTTGCTTGGCGAAGCAGGCGGCTATACACGTTCCGATAATCATCTCGTGACCGTGCTGTTTTCGTAAGGGCACGGCTTGCCATGAGAATCACACGACTTCCTTGTGCTTCCACAAATTCCATTTGCTCTTCATAAGCGGAAATAATCGCATCAAGCCCATAAGCCTCTTTGTCATTCAAGTGATCCGTCCCCACACCTGAAGCGATTTCACCGCCGACTGCTTTTGCTTCTTTTGCCGAGTAGGCAATCAACTGTTTGGCTGCTTCCCATGTTAAGCCCATCCCTCTTTGCGCTGTATCCATTGCTTCAGCGACACCGAAGCCGAGTTTCCATAGATGGTGGCGGTAAGAAAGGGTCGCTTCCCAGTCAACTTTGCCGCCCAGTACTGGCGGTACAGGCGATAACGGATCGGCGACGACGTGGGCCGCTGAGTAGGCACGCCGTGCTGAAAAAGCAGCCGTTTCTAGGCATGTAGGCTCGGTATTCTGGAGTGTATAGACCATTTTGTTCCTGTCTGCAGTTGGCAATGTAATTGTGTAAGCCATTTTTATTGCCTCCCTTAAATATGCTTTTCCGGAACAGTTGCCGTCAGTTTAGGCACGTCGACCCATTTCCGCTCACGCCATGCTTGTAAACCTAAGTCTGATAACTGTGTCCCTTTGGCTCCTTCAAGCAAGTCCCAAGGAAATGGACTGTCTGTATGAACATGTTTCAAAAACAGTTCCCACTGCGCTTTAAAGCCATTCTCGTAAGGCTCATTGTCTGGCACTTGCTGCCAGAGTTCCTGGAAGGCGATCGGGTTTGGTATATCTGGATTCCACGTCGGCCGAGGGGTCATCACCCGGTGTTGGATTTTGCAATCCCGTAATCCAGCGACTGCACTGCCAAATTTTCCGTCAACATGGATCGTCAATAAATCATCACGGTCGACACGCGTCACCCACGAGGAATTTGCTTGGACAACAATCCCATTTTCCAATTCAAAAATCGCATAGGCCGCGTCATCGGCTGTCGCCTTGTATAGTTGACCGCCCTCATCCACGCGTTTACTAATATGAGTCGCTCCTAGGCAAGAAAGAGATCGAATCTCGCCAAACAAGTTGTCGATCACATAACGCCAATGCGCAAACATATCGACAATAATGCCGCCGCCATCTTCTTCTCGATAATTCCAGCTTGGCCGCTGCCCTTCCTGCCAATCGCCTTCAAATACCCAATAACCAAAATCAAGCTTCACCGAATAAATGTCACCAAAAAAATGGCTGTCAATCAATCGTTTTAGCTTTAACAAACCAGGCAAAAACAGTTTATCTTGGACAACGCCGTTTTTCACTCCTGCTTTATTGGCGAGTTCGGCTAATTCAAGCGCTTCGTCTAAGCTTGTCGCCGTTGGTTTTTCGCAATAAATATGCTTGCCTGCTGAAATCGCTTGCTTAATTGCTGCGGCGCGGCGGCTCGTTGTTTGTGCATCAAAATAGATGACATTGTATTCGTCTGCCAACGCCTGTTCTAAGTCCGTTTCGATCCGACTTAGCCCGTATTTGCGCCCAAGCGCCTCTAATTTTGCCTCGTTTCTTCCTACTAACACCGGGTCAGGCATGAGCGTCTCCCCATTAGGAAGCGCAACACCTCCTTGGTCACGGATTGCTAAAATCGACCGGATTAAATGCTGGTTTGTGCCCATTCTCCCCGTGACGCCATTCATAATAATGCCAATTGGATGCGTAGCCATTCTTATATGCCCCTCTCATCTAAGATCGCTTCTAGTTTAATGAAAGCACCAGACTGTAGAAAAACACTCGTTGCTCACCTCGGCTGACAAGCGTTTTCTTTCAGTCAGGATGATTTTTGTCGACTTTATCGACTAACTCTTGCTTTCAGTTTAGTGAAAGCGCATCCAAGTCGTCTTATCACTCCCCGTTTTTCGTTCTCAGTTTCCGAACTAAATCAGCTATGGTCATTAGGGGCCTAAGCGACTTTTTGGCTATTATTCTGAAACATTGCGATGATGATACTGGCTTAATTGAGTATGCTTATAGACTAGCGGACTAACACCAACTTGCTTTTTAAAAACACGATAAAAGGTAGGCAACGATTCAAAGCCAACTTCGAAACAAATCGAAACCATATCAAGGTCGGTTTCTAATAGTAATTTCTTTACGCGGTTTAAACGGACTTCGGTTAAATAGCGCATCGGCGTCGTTTCGTATGCGTCTTTAAAGATTTGCTGCATATAGCGGGAGCTTACCCCCATTTTGGCAGCTAATTCTTCAGCGCGGCTTAACTGGTAGTAATTATTTTCTATATACTCTTTAAGGGCAGCCGCACGCCACTCATTTGTGTTTTGGTAGGTAAATCCTTTTTTCGTCCGCTTTAATAGCAGCAACAACTCTCCCAGCAAAAGCGACAAGCCGATTTTTTCGCTGTCCCTATATTGGAGTTGTTCGTAAAGCATACGCCTTAGCAATTGGCGGACTTCACTCCCTTTAAACAAATTGAGGCGGAGCACTTCTGAACGGGCAAACACATCAGCTATAAGCGTGTGCCTGTACTCCACAGGCAGTTGCTTTTCATCAAACTCTAGCACGAGCATCGTCATTTTTGATTGTGCGACAATTGAGTGGTGTGTCAAAGGGCGAATGATGAGCAAATTGTCAGAAGCGAGCGCATGCTTGTGTTTCCCTAACTCGCACTCCCCTTTTCCGTCGAGGACATAGAGAAGCTGGTGTGTATAATGAAAATGGCTATGAATGAAATTTTTCTCTTTATGCTTATTTTCATATAAATAAACCGCTTCCTTTGGCTTTGTTTTTCCAGTCCTCACAGAGCTCAACTCCTTTCCTAAACGTTTTAAAAGGGCGATTCACTCTTGTGTCATGTTACTCGTACATTTTCGATTTTGCTGCCTTTAATCCTTTTTTTGACTCAATCCCTTTCTATGTCCTAGGTTAAGCGCTTTTTCCATAACGTTCATGTTGGATTGCTTCCAATGACCGGTTTCTCGTCTCAGGTGCCATGATAACGCCAATGACTAGGCTAATGATCAAGAAAGCAATCATCATCATTCCCGATGGTTGAAAGCCAATTTTCGAAATCATTGCCGGAACGACAAGAGAAATCAACCCTACACCAATCCGTACGATGCAAAACATCAACCCTTGGGCTTGGGCGCGGTATTTTGTATGGAACAATTCGCTAGCAAACAACGCGTAGAACGCTTGGGCACCGAACCCTGCAGCCAAACCCCAAATTGTTACAAACAAGACTAGTTCTGTCATGCCCATACCGCCAAAAGTCAGAATGAACCAAGCAATGATGCCCAAAACTCCTCCCGTTCCAAACAAAAGCTTACGGTTCACTTTATCGCCAAGCTTAATAAACACAGCATAAGTAGCTATCACCGTGAACGTCCAAAGCACCCCTTGCAGCAAATTGGCTTGTGCTGCTGACAAGCCGCCTACCGTTTCATAAATATAGGGCATAAAATATCCCATTGTGCCAGCGACAAGGTTCCAGAAAAAGTAGATACCGATGAGAAAGACAAGCGCTTTCAAATTTGCTTTCACCGTAAACAAATCTTTTAACGAGCCCTTCACAGCAGCCTGGCCTGATTGAGTCAGCCGTGCTTTTTCTTGCTCTTTTTCCCATATTTGCGATTCATTGATTTGCTGTTGCAATACCCAAGTGATGATCGCCACTACAAACAATTGCGCAAAAATCAAACGGCTGCCTAGCAAACCAAGGGGAGCGAGCGCTACCGACAAAAAAAGCGTAATAGCAGGCCCAATCGACCAAGCAAACTGGGACCAACCGACTCTGGCAGCCCGTTCACTTGGCGGCGCCTCTTCGGCAATATACGTCCAAGCTGCTGGAATTAACGCGCCGACAGCAATGCCAACGATGACATAACCAGCAAGCAGCATAGGAAAGGAAAAAGCAAAGACAATGAGAAGCATGCCTGCCATATATAGCAACAAATCATATTTGTAAATAAATTTCCTGCCATAGCGGTCGACTAAAGCACCACCAATTAGGGCACCGATTGCTGCTCCAAAGCCATTAGCACTCAAGGCGCCTAGCAGCCCTACCCACATGTCGGTCAACTGCAAATACTCGACCCATAATGTTAGCCCACCAGCGCCAGCAACAATAGCGCCTGCTTCTAAATAATTGGACATCGCTACCGTAATCGTTGCTTTCATTCCCTTCTTTTGCAGCGCCACAACAACCACCCCTTTATGCTAAATAAAACACTTCTTTTAAATCATGGGAAACTGGACTTAAATCATCATTTGTCTCCATTAGCGGCGCCATATACGCCCACCATTTTTGGCAAATCTCCGTTTTTGCAACTTTGGCATAAGTTGCTTCGTCCTCAAGCAGCAAGTAGGCAAACAACTGGCCAGTCTCCTCTAACAGAAAGATCGAATAATGATGGACACCATGGGCTTTTAACATTTCCGCCATTTCAGGCCAAAGCTTGTCGTGGCGTTGTTTGTATTCATCATACTTATCTTTGTACACCTTCATTACCGTAGCTTTGCGAATCATGCTCGTTCACTCCTTTTCCTTTCATCGTCTTTTCATACAAATTTCCTCCCCGCCTTTTTAGCGGAGAGGAAACCACCCTTATCTTGGAAAGGCTGCTGGTACGCCGCCGTCTACAGTCAACATGCAGCCCGTCGTTTTTTCTGACTTGGACGAAGCGAAAAATAAAACAGCCTCCGCAATATCTGCCGGAAAAATATGGACGCCAAGCGTTGTCCGTTTTTTGTAATGGTCTTCAAGTTCATCAGCTGCAATTCCGTAAGCAGCTGCTCTTTCCTCGCGCCAAGCCGAATCCCAAATAGCCGAACCTTGCAGGACGGCGTCAGGGAGAACCGTGTTAACGCGAATTCCGTAGGCGCCCCCTTCAGCTGCAATACAGCGTGCGAGATGGGCTTCCATCGCTTTGGCAGCGCTGTAGGCTGATGCGTTTTTCCCTGCGTAAACCGAATTTTTCGAGCCGATAAACACCATGCTCCCGCCTGTCCCTTGCTCTTTCATTTGCGCAAACGCTTGGCGGGCGACGAGAAAGTAGCCTGTCGCGAGCACATCGAGATTGAGTTGCCATTCCTGTAAAGTCGTCTCATCAAAAGGGCTTGATGTGGCAAGGCCAGCATTGTTGACGAGAATATCAACGCCCCCGTATGTCCGCGCCACGTCGGCAAAAGCTTGCGCGACTGCTTGTTCATCTGTGACATCCATTTTTAGCGCAAGCGCCCGGCCAGCACCGAATTGCCCATTTATTTCTGTCGCTACTTCTTCTGCCCTTTCAAGATTGAGGTCAGCCAACACGACGTGTGCGCCTTGAGCAGCGAATTGCCGGGATGTTTCGCTGCCGATGCCCCCTGCTCCCCCTGTCACAAACGCCACTTTCCGCGAAAACGTTGCCTCTTTTGGCGCAAGCGATAGTTTGTAAAGCTCCAATGGCCAATATTCGATTTCATACGATTCGGCTTCATTCAGTGAAACAAAGGAGCCTAACGCACTCGTTCCACGCATGACAGCGATCGCTCGTTCGTAAAGAGCGCGGCTCACTTTTGCGTTTTCAATCGCTTTGCCGCTGCTAATCAGGCCGACGCCTGGGATGAGCAACACACGCGGCGACGGTTCAAACATCTTGTCGCCCTCACGACAATTGCGCTCAAAATAGCGAATGTACTCCTCTTTGTATGCGGCTATTCCTTTAAGCACCGCTTGCTTCAATCCTTCTTCGTCACTTGCCTCAGGCACCCAATCGATAAACAAAGGCAATCGCTTCGTATGGACAAGATGGTCAGGGCAGGCAGCGCCAATTTGCGATAACTCCTTTGCCTCTTTGCTGTTGACAAATTCAAGGATAGGGTCGCTATCATCGTAGGTCACAATCATGTTCCGCCCATTATGGGCCACTGCCCCCCGTAGCGCCGGCATGATGTTGGCCAGCAATGCTTCGCGCTCTTCTTTTTTCAGCCCTGCTGTTGCTGCTCCGCCAAAAGGCGCGTTTTTGCCTCGCTTTTTCTCGATAAATTGCTCCGCTTCATTAATCACGGAAATCGTGCGGTCATAACTTTCTTTTGCTGTTTCTCCCCAGACGACAAGACCATGTTTTTCCATTAGTACAAGCTCCGCTTTCGGGTTCGCGTCTACTTGTTCTGCAATCATTTTTGACAGTGTAAAGCCAGGGCGAATGTAAGGCACCCATACAAAGCGGTCACCGAATAGCTCTTCGGCCAGCTCGCGGCCATTTTCAGCACAACATAGGCTAATGATTGCGTCTGGGTGAGTGTGGTCGACATGCTTAAATGGCAAAAAGGCATGAAGCAGCGTTTCAATCGACGGGCGCGGGTGGTGAGGGTCGATTAGGCAATGCCCCAAATAAGCGACCATCTCCTCATCTGTCATTGCTTCCCGTTCTTTCAGGGGCAAGACATCATCAAGCCGCAAGCCCGTAAAGTTGTTCGCCCCCATTGTGGCCAGATCTGAGCCACTGCCTTTAACCCACATAACGTTGACTTCATTGCCGCGAAAGTCGATCTCGGTTGTTTTCATCGACGTATTGCCGCCGCCCCAATTGCAGACAGTGCGGTCGGCGCCAATTAAATTGGAGCGGTACACCAACTCATCAAGGCCTTGATACAATTTGCTTGCTTCTTCCTCATTCCAAAGATGTTGTACCATGACGATCCCTCTTTCTAGTAAATTAGCATTGCCTCGCTTTTTCACCTTCACGCTTCAGTTGGACTTGCTGTTCGTATTCCTTGACGACATCTAGCCACTCCGTTTCTGTCGGCACTCCTTGGCGTTTGCAATACTCATCCCACATGTCGCCAAATGGATACGTTTTTAGCTGTTCTTGTATGGCTAAGCGCGATGTGAAATCGCCTTCATCTTGCAGCTGCTTTAAATGGCGATGGGGCATTAAGGCTGCATGCAACAGCGCCTTTGCCATATTGCGCGTGCCAATGGCCCAGGCAGCGACACGATTAATGCTTGCATCAAAAAAATCAAGGCCAATATGGATGTTGCCAAGAGCATCGTTGCGGACTATTTCAATCGCAATTTCTCGGAGCTCATCATCAAAGGTGACTACATGGTCGCTATCCCAGCGGACAGGACGGGAAACGTGCAATGCCAATTGATCGTGAAATAATAACATCGCCGACAGTTTGTTAGAAACGACTTCCGTTGGATGGAAATGACCGGTATCAAGCAAATAGAGCTTGTTGTTTTGGTTGGCATAGTTTAAATAGAATTCGTGTGACCCGACAACGTACGCTTCTGAACCGATGCCAAACAATTTGCTTTCGACGGTATCAAGAACAAGCATTGGGTCGTATTCGTCTGCATAAATCGCATCTAAAGACTCTTTTAAACGCTTCCGTGGCGTTAGCCGATCACTAGGCGTATCTTTATAACCGTCTGGCACCCAAATGTTTACTAGCGATGGCGTCCCCAATTGTTCCCCAAAATAGGCAGCAATTTTCCGGCATGCTTTACAATGGTTAATCCAGAACGTTCGGATTTCCTCATCTGGATGGGCAAGCGTCAGTCCATCAGCGGCCTTAGGATGGCTGAACACCGTTGGGTTGAAATCGAGGCCAATGCCTAATGATTTTGCCCATTTAACCCACTTTTCGAAATGCTCAGGCTTCAATTGGTCGCGGTCAATTGGCACGCCATCGGTTTCCGCATACATAGCGTGGAGATTGACGCGGTGCTTTCCAGGAATTAAACTTAGCGCTTTTTGCAAATCACGCCTCAGCTCTTCACCGTTCCGCGCTCTGCCGGGATAATTCCCCGTTACATCAATGCCTCCAGACAACTCGTTCGCAATCACTTCTGTTCCATGAAGGTCATCTCCTTGCCAACAGTGGACGGAAATGGGCACTTGTTTTACTTTCGCAAATGCTGCCTCGACATCTATGCCTAATTGTTCATATTGCACTTTAGCGCTTTCAAATCGACTCGTCATGTGCCATTCACTCCTTTGCGGTAGATAGTAAGTGACAGGAAACGCTGTCCGTACTAGTGCACGACCTTCCTCTATGCGAGAAAGTTCTCCGCCTGCAATCGCTTGTACGAGCAGATTGCCAACAGCAGTTGCCTCAGTTGGACCAGCGATCACCGTTTTGTTGGTCCGGTTTGCTAAACGTTGGTTAATCTCCTCGTTTAGCGCTCCGCCGCCAATAATATGGATTTGCTCATACGTCTTTCCTGAAATAGCTTCAATCTCGGTTACAGCTTTGTCATAACTAGCAATCAGACTATCATAAATACACTTAGCCAAATCGCCGGGCGATTCAGGAACAGCAAGCCCTTTTTCGCGGCAAGCTTGTTGAATTTCCTCGATCATGTTTTCTGGCTTTAGAAAACGATGTTGATCGACATCAATTTCCCCGGTATACGTTGACCCACTGGCTGCTTGCGCCAGTTGAGAAAAGCTCCAATGCCCAGGGAGCAGCCTTTGTACTTCTTGGATCATCCATAAGCCCATGATGTTTTTTAAAAAGCGAACACGGGAGCCGACGCCGCCTTCGTTCGTAAAATTGGCAGCCATCGCCTGTTGGCTACATATCGGCGTGCGGTTTTCAATACCGATAAGCGACCACGTACCTGAGCTGATGTAAACCGATGTTTGTTTTTCTGGGAGCGCCGCAATCGCCGAAGCAGTGTCATGGGTAGCAGGCACAATGACTTCGAGTTGGACGCCCAGTTCTTTTTCCATGCTTTCTGTTATAGAACCGATCTTTGTGCCAGGTTGCTGCAATGGCTGAAACATTCCACAAGGCAAGCCGAGCTCTTTCAGTAGTTGTCTATCCCAATCCTTTGTATTGACATTTACTAACTGAGTTGTCGTTGCGTTCGTATACTCGTTGACTTTGACACCTGTCAGCAAGAAATGAAAATAATCGGGCACCATTAGAAATGCATGTGCTTGCTCAAGCAACTCCGGGTTTTGTTTTTTTAATGCCAACAGTTGGTAAAGAGTGTTGAAAGGCTGAAAAGCAATACCCGTCCGTTCGTATAATGCCTTTTTTCCGTACGTCTCGATCACATCTTCCATCACGCCGTTTGTTCGTGGGTCACGGTAGGAGACAGCTTCAGTTAACCGCTCGCCTTTTTCATCGAGAAGGACAAAATCTACCGCCCATGTATTCATGCCAATGCTAACCGGCTGCAAGCCAGATTGAACTGCCACTCGAATGCCTTGCTTGATTTCACAAAACAAGTAGTCAACGTCCCAACAATAATGGCCGCCCATCAACTGAGCCTGATTATCAAACCGATAGACCTCTTGTAAATCGATGCCGGTCTCGCTTATTTTGCCAGCCATCACCCTGCCGCTTGAGGCGCCGATATCAACGGCCAGCCGATATTCCCCCAATTTTTCTCCCCCTTTCTCGCTATAGAACGATTACTTGTATCTTACGTGTTTGTCATGGAAGCCACTATAGCGTCATTCACCAAAATACTGTCGTTATTTGCAAATATACGAATCAATTAGACTGATAGAAAACGCTTGTCAGATGGAGAGTGCTGGCAAGGAAAGATGGGACTAGCACAGAGGGTTCTTGAGCAGGTGACCGAGACAAACGACGACAGATGCGAGCGCTTGTCTACAGTCTAACGCATCATTGAGGCGGCGAAGATCGATGTTTTTTTCGATAAACGAGCGGAGTTGTATGAAAATGCTTCTTAAAAATTTGATAAAAATAGCTGAAGTTGTCATAGCCAATTTCTTGCGCAATAACCGATACAGGCACATCCGATTGAACGAGCAACTCCTTTGCTATGTCCAATCTCCTTTCTTGTAACAGCGCTTTAAACGTTTTCCCAGTCTGCTTTTTGATGACTTTGCTGAGCAAGTAATGGGGCTGGTTCAGCCGTTCAGCTAGCTCATATAGAGAAGCATGTTTGTACTGTTCGTCGATATAAGCAAACGTTTGCCGAATCCATTGGTTGTGCAGAGAAGGCTTTGGTCTGCCATCTAATGTATTCGCTTTCTTTGCTAACTCAATCATGAGCATGCCGACATACAACTTAATAGACGCTTGCGAGTAAGCGTCTGGCTCCATCATTTCCTCAACCATTTTCCTCAGCAGTTGTTGCACAGACTCTTCTTTTGCACATTTAAAATAGAGGAACTGGCCAAACGGTTCGCCACCATGAATGCTGTCGATAAGGAATGAATAAAAGGGCCCTTCCACATTTAAAAAAGAGAAAATATAATTAAAAAAAGACGGCTGAATAATAAAATTAATGATAATATCTTCTGTACCGCATGCCTCTATCTGGTGTTCAATATGCTGGTTCAACACAACCAGCTCCCCTTTTTGCAATTCGACCGCACGATCGCCAATCGTTTGCTTTAAACTGCCGTTATAGACATAATTCATTTCAATGTAGTCATGTTTGTGTGGAGGAAAATCAATAAAGCGCGTATGCTTGCGGATCATGATTTCTGCCCCTGGGGCCAGAAACTTATTGGCTTCGATAATAAATTGTTGCTTTGACGTATAACGTGCTTTCATCACACGCCGATATTCAAGAATGTCTTTTTCTTCCTCTGTAAGCGGCAACATTTTTTCAAGCAATCCCACCGTTGGTCCCCCTTTTTTCATCTTGCTTGTCTATCTAGGCTCTAAAGTTATCGACTACTATCTACTGGTCTTGCATCGATAACATGGTTTGTTCTTCGGTACGTACGCTTAGCGCCACCTGTTCAATCATGCCACTATAGCTTTTGCTGTCATAGTAAGTATGTGCAAACAATTCATCTTGGCAAGGGGGGCAAAGTTGTTGAAAATCGAGCGTTTTTTGTCCATTTGACTCGCCCTTTTTTAATCAAATTCAACAAAGAAAAAGGAAAATCCTTCTTTTACTGGATATGAACCCAAACGCCAACATGAATATATATTCGTTTTCTACAATTAAACTATTGATAAATGCAAGCACAACGTTTAATATAATAAGAATTAATGAATTTTTATACAAAAATCCTATGCAACAGGAGCATGACAGATGATGAACAAAAAAGGAATGACTACTACTGACTTCTTTGGACTGGCATTCGGTAGCATGATCGGCATCGGTTGGGTGATATCCGTTCCCCAATGGATGGCCTCGGCTGGGAGCTTAGGCGCCATTATTGCCTTAGCGGCGACAATACTGCTTATTATTCCAATTGGCTTTGTTTATGGAGAGCTTACGTCCAGTCTAAAATTAAGCGGAGGCGAATTTGCCTATACCCATTATGCACTTGGCAAATGGCCAGCATTTATTTGTGGATGGTTTCTTATTTTAGGCTATCTCATTATCTTGCCATGGGTTGCGATTTCCGTGCCGCTCTTGTTCGCTTACGCTTTTCCGTTATTAAACTCGTATCCACTTTATACGCTAATGGGACAAGTCGTCTATTTACCCCATATTCTGCTCAGTTTGGCGATGATCTTCGGTCTATCCTGGTTAAACTTTCGCGGCGCTAAATTGTCAGCACGCTTTCAAACGATTGCTACAGCGATGATGCTCGTCACATTCCTTGCTTTTTTAGGCGGCGGCTTTTTCCTAGGCGATCCTCAGAATGCAGCACCTTTGTTGCAGACAGAAAATGGGCATGCGTTTAGCGGCATCATTTTAGCGATCTCTTCGATTCTATTTTTTATGAATGGCTTTGATACTGTTTCAAAAACAGTTGACGAAGCTGAAGCAAACATTAACTATAAAAACTTAGGCAAAGTCACCATTGGGACAATTCTTTTAGGCGGTGTACTGTATATGGTTATTGTCCTTGCTTCTGCCTTTTTAATGCCTGCATCTGAAATGGGGGAGATGGGGGCGCTTCCTCTTATCCATGCGTTAGAAGCGCGCTCAGGTTCAACCTTGTTGCCACTAATTGTCGTATTTGGTGTGCTCCTTGGCGTCATAACTACATTCAATGGCTTTTTACTAGCTGGCAGCCGTCTGATTCAATCGTTTGCGGCTCGCGGTTTTATTCCTAAAGGATTTGCGGCAGAGCATACTCGTTATAAAACGCCTTACAAGACGGTGTGGGCGATGGCGGCCTTTTCTATTGTCGGAACCTTTTTTGGCAGCGGCGCGCTACTCCCCCTCGTTATAATGGGAGGGATCGCTTTTTTAATTGCATGGTTTTGTATGGCATGTGCAGCTGTCAACATTCGCCTCAAACAGCCACATTTACAAAAGCCATATAAAATGCCAGGGGGCATCTACATGGCTTACGCTGCTACACTATTTTCAGCAATCTTGCTTGCGGCGATGCTAATTCCTGGAACGCCGATTTCGATGGGCATGACGGAGTATATCCTCTTTTTCATCTGGCTCGCAGCTGGAGCGATCCTTTATGTTTGCTACACACGCCGAAGTGTTCCAAACAAGGTAGAAATTACACAACTAGAAGACAAAGGAGTGCATCAAGCATGAAGCCATATTCTACTTTTGGCATTGTCGGTTTCCCTTGGGATGGAGGGGCCTCCCTGGGGCGGCCAGGATCACGGTTTGCTCCAGAAAAAATACGGGAAGCCTTTGCCTGGTTTGCCAATCGCATTGAAAACAACCAAGTGTACAATGTAGAAAAGCGAAAAACGTTCACATTGCCGAAAAATGCGTTAACCGATTATGGCAATATCGAAATTGCCGCCTATAGCACAGACCAAACGTTTGCACATGCAGAAGCAAAACTGAAAGCAGTGCTTGCTGAAAATGCCTTTCCCTTTGTGCTAGGAGGCGACCACTCGATTTCCTACCCGCTCATTAAAGCGCTGCACGACCAGAACCCTGGAAAGCGGATAGGCATTATCCAGTTTGATGCCCATCTTGACCTCGTTGACGAATCCCCTGTCCAAGGGAGGTATTCACAAAGCAGTCAAATGCGCAGAGCAATTGAGCTTGAACATGTTTCTGCTAAAGACATTGTCCAAGTAGGGGTACGCAGTTATAATTACCCTTGGTACGCCAGCTATTTAAAAGACATCGGCATCCACCAAATTACCGCACAGGAAGTTCACCAGTCTGATCCACTGGCCATTGCCGAACAGATTAAAGCCGTAATGGAAAACGTCGATCTCGTTTATTTAACATATGATATGGATGTTCTCGATCCGGCATACGCACCAGGAGTCGGCGCCAACGAACCAGGCGGGTTGACGCCGGTTCAAAGTTTCGCGATCTTAGATGCGTTGTACCCCCTTGTTGATGCGTTTGATATAGCAGAAGTCAATCCTCTTTATGACCATCAAGACATCACAACTGCTATGGCGGCGCGCATTATGTTTGATTGTTTTGTCACTAGGATGGAATGTGGAAAAAACGGTCAAACATAAGCAACAACAGCGATTTAAACAAGACATGTTTAAATCGCTGTTGTTTTTATACAAACAAACTAATTAAATTCCCATCTGGATCTTGGACAATCGCATAACGTTGGCCCCAAAAGGCATCCCATGGCTCTTTATAGCCAACGTAGCCTTTGTCGACAATCTTCTCATAAAGCTGGTCCAGCGCTTCCCTGCTCTCACAACGAAAGGCCAGTTCAACCCGGTGCCCCGTTGGTTCTTCCCAGTTTCCGTAAATTTCTTTTGCCATTTCAAGTTTATCAAACGCCAGGCGTACCCCTTCCTGGTCAATTTCAACGTGCATGTCGTCATTGTGCGTGTCCGCTATTTGAAAGCCAAGCACCCGGTAGAAATCAAGTGCTTCTCTCATATTGGCAACCACAATTCCAACCATATCTAATTTTATCGTCATAACAAATGACTCCTTTCAATAGGCTATAATGCCATTATTGCCTATTATCCCAATCGGGGCTTGAAAAAAACGGACAACCTTTAGCCACTTTTTGATTGACACGCGATTTGTGCCATTACTGTCTGCGGAGCCAATCCGTAAAAACGCTTAAATTGCTTCGACAAATGGGCATGGTCGGCATAGCCGTAGAATAGAGCCAAATCGGCAAGCCGTGCATGGGCGTTTTGCTGCAAGCCTGCTAACAAACTTTGAAACTGGACGACTTCCATTACTTCTTTCGGCGAAACGCCGAGCTCATGGGCAAACGTACGGCGCACAGTCCGCTCGCTGTAATGTTCCATTTTTGCAAGTTTATGGACAGAAAGCATGCCTTTGTTCGCAAAAATATGAGCCATGCAGCGCTCAAACAAACGTTCCGGCCGATACGCTTTATCTAGCTTTTTTCGTAAAACCGCCTCGACGACCGCAATTCTCTCCTTCATATCACGAGCCTGCGCAATGGTCTCGACGATTTCAAAAGCTGGATTTCCCCATACTAGCTCCAGTTCAATGCCTCCATCCCCAAAGTCAGCAGGGTGGTGGTGCAATAATGTATGGACCGAATCAGAAAAGAAGCGGATTCCGAAAGAAAAGGTTGGCTCTGCCAATGGCAAAACTTCGAATTGGTTCATAAAACCAGCCACAAATGCCTGTGCGCTGTTGTCATCGATCGTAACAATTAAATCGACGCATCCATCTGGAAGAATACGATGGTATCGCGCTTTCCCTCCTTGAAACGAGCTCGTCCAATAACAGGCAACATAGGCGGATAAATCACAGCTTGGCGCATACTCAGTATATTGGTAGCTATCATCGCTATCTTGCTGCAACAATGGCGCCTGAACAGGACGAAACAAGCGCATACACCGATCCCTCTCTTCTTACGTACATGTAGTCTACTTCTTGCCTTCATGATACAGTGCTTAGATTACAAGGCTTTCACTAATCCGCCATCAACAAGAAACGCTTGTCCTGTCACATATGTATTGGCCCCGGAGCAGAGAAAAACGGCATGCTTGGCAAACTCCTCTGGTTTGCCGTAACGACCAAGAGGGATGCTTTTTTCTGAAGCCTGTTTTACATCTTCGTATGACATTTGCTTTTCTTTGGCTGCTAAACGGTCAAGGCTTTCAACCCGATCCGTGGCAATGCGCCCTGGACCTAATGTATTAATGAGAATATTGTCTTTGGCCAACTCTTGCGCTAGGCTCTTGGCAAGGCCTAGTACCCCCGCGCGGAACGTATTTGACAACAGCAGATTGTCGAGTGACTGTTTTATCGATGAAGAAGTGACGTTCAATATGTGGCCGCCGCCTTGCGCCCTCATATACGGCAGCACTCCGCGGATAGCGCGAACGTAGCTTAGTAAGTTTAATTCATAAGCGTTTTGCCAATCCCCATCCTCAAACTGGTCGATTCCCCCAGCCGGCGGTCCTCCCGAATTGTTAATTAATACATCGATAGCCCCGTGTTTTTCGTTTGTAAAAGACAACGCCGCCTCAATATCTTCTGCCCTAGTCATATCGCATCGGCAGCACGCAATCTGGGGATTGCCTGTATACGCCTGTATTTCCCCAACTGCTGTTTCCAATGCGGCGATATCACGGCTAGCGAGAACAACGCTTGCTCCTTCTGCCGCAAATTCGCTAGCAATCGCCCGACCAATTCCTTTGCTTGAAGCAAACACAAGTACCGATTTGCCTTTCACATTTAAATCCATATCCGTACTCTCCTTCCCCATCGGTGATTTTGTTTCATTTTAAAGTCATTCCATTTACTTTTCAATCTGTTATCGTCGGACTTCATTAAACGTTTGATTAACTCATGCCAGCGCTCCCTACAACGCTTAACGCCCTTTGTTCTCTATATTCTTCATTAACAGAAGCGCTCCTCCTTTTTTGAATAGGGAAAAAACCTTGCACGTTGAGCGCAAGGTTCAGCCTGTAGATAACGCGTTTCCCGCAAGCGTTTTCTATTTAGGGTAATGGTGTCAGACTTATTGGCACTTATAAAGTTGTCTCAATAGATTCGATCGTTACAGAACCATCATCATGCATTACGGTGCCTATTGTAATCGCTGCCCCGTGCTCAAATTCCTTATCAAGATCGCGCTTTTGCAATTGTTTCGACAAGTCGTAAATGACTTCTTGGTGGGGGATGTAAACAAGGATGCTTTGCTTGTTTTCCCCTGTATAGCCTAAAAAGGTTGCGTCCACAAACTGGGCCCGTTCCCCTTCATCAGGAGTATATGTAATAAAGAATGTTGAAACTTCATTTTCGCCATTTTGTTCTGTAAAGTAGATGCTTAAAACCATGCCAGTACGCACGGATTCAAAACTTGTCTCTAAACCTTCGCTAAGGACAAACCATTTGGGGCCGTATTCGGTTTCGATCGCAAAGCGGTTGCCGTTAATGTCGACTACTTGGCCGTGATTGTTCCATTGGATTATCTCCTGATTGACCGGGCTTTCTTGTTGATCTAGATCACTGCTTTCATTCTCTCGTTCTCCTGTTTCATCTTGTGATGTTGATTCTGTTTCTGCCACGCTGCCACCATCCTTTTCCGCCTCATTATTGGCTGCAAGGCCTTCCAATTTATTTAAAGAATCATCATTCAACGTATCATTTGTCGTTTCTGTGCCGCGGCTACTCGAATCATCCTCTCCAACAAGCGTTGTTGTTTCTTTTGAATGTGTTTGCTTCTGCGCTGGTTCCGCTTTGTCCAGCTTGTTATGTTCGTTGTTATGTTCGGATGTTGATTCGGAACTTCCTGTTTCATTATAGGTTTCGAGACTTTCTTCATATGTAGGGTCACTGGTTGTTTTAAATCCATAAACATTCGTTTCTATGTCACCATCTTTAAGTGTATATAAAAATGTACCTGTATTGCTGGTTCGCTTCTCGACTAGCGAGGCCAACAGCATTTTATACGCTATTGGCGATTGCCTAATTGCAGGAGCTTCTAAAAAATTCCCTTGGGCAGCAATGGCTACTTGTTCAACACCAGTTCCTATTGCCGGTAAATCAGCAGAAGCCATAGCCGAACTTTGGGAGCAACCTGCCATACCAATCGCTACAGAGGACAGGACACCTGCTTTCGTCCTTTCCATACGTTGAACTCGCTTTTTTTGTTTATCCGTTCGGGCTGTTTCCACCCTAGATAACGTTGACATTCCAATCACTCCTCTCGTATTAAAGTAGCCTCTTAGTAGTAGGTCATAACTTCTTCTTTCCACCAAGAAGCATAGCTTGAAATTAAAAGGCTTTCAATAGTCCAGAGTCCATAGTCGTATAGCCTAGCACTTAAAACCACTCATTTTGCTCTGCATCATTTTGAATGAAGCGCCTTATATTCCAAAATATACCTTTTAAACTTTTTAATTATAGTAAATTAAAGGAAATCACTGGTTCTAAGATCCTGTTCTCTCTCTATATCAACTTGCAATCAAGCTTTGCCATATAAGCCAAAAGGCACTTTTCCGGCTATATTTCTTTTTACCGCCCGAATAAAGAACGTACGTTCCTGTAAATGTAGGAAATCAGACTTATTATACACCTCAATTCGTGCTCTTTCTCCGCATATCGCTAACGTTTCCGGGACATAAACAGTCCATTTTGCCAATAACTTTTGTTCCAGAAAAAAATTTGTTCACCTAATTCAGGTATATATATTCAGGACTTTTCTCATTAATAGGTATTTTTTAATGGCAAATTAAAAAACTAAGTAAAAATTCCTGATTTAAATGGCTATATCGTGATTGCAGTCCCTTAGTCATGCTTTAGGACTGCAATGGCTTTGGACCGTACTTTTCCAACAGCCGTTGCTTAGACATAAACACGTACATCGGGGAAGGGGTTTTCCGTGCTTTGGCGGGAAACTTTGACATGGAAAGCAAAAAAATCGGATGTTGCGATACCCTTTTTAACCCCTTATAAAAGCGATTTCGAATAGGGTGTGATTCAAACCCGAGTCGCTCACACCCCCTATTTAACATCGTTACGCCAATAATCCCTTTGATGTCCTTCGCATTGGCTTGCCTCTCTATGTAAAAAGCAAGAGGAGGCATCGACTCTTTTACTTTTTGCACTAAAACTTTTGCCTTTTTTAAATCGTTATCAATGGCAAACAGTTCTTTAATTAAGCGAACATTGTGCAAGTGAATTTTTACGAGCACATCATTTTTGCAAATTTCCTGTCCATCTGCCAAACAGATATTCGGCCCTTTATAGCGAATTTGCTTGATTCGAAAAATGGTTGTATTGGTTTTCGCGCTTTCTGGATAATGAAGCCGGGAAATATAAAAATAAATTGGATCAAGCACACTCCAAGCTGATAAAAAGTATAGTTTAAATTTCATCACGATCTCCTATTTGCCAATGGGGTCCTTTCAGACATTATGATGCGAAATAGGAAAGATGAATATAGATGGGAAATTTAGGGATGATGCTGCCTTTCACCACATATGTTTACTCACGCCCTAGTAGCTAGGAGAACCTTTTTGTCATCAACTAAGACTTATGATTTTTTCAAATGCCAGTAGAAGCCTAATTTCTCCATTCAAAGAGAAATTAGGCTTATCATCTCACCTAAACAAAGACAACCGTTTTACAAGCTAATCGCCCGTTTCTGCTCAGAAGACAAATAAATGCCTTCCAACATTTTCATTAATTCTAGCCCGTCTTCGGCAGGAGCAGGAGAAGGGGCGCCGGTTAAGCACGCTTCCACAAACGCATCAACTTGTTTTTGGAACGCACTGTCAAAATGGAACGTGGGATGATCCAATTGCGGCTCAATGTTTAAAATCGTATTTTGTTCTTCTGCTACAAGCATCAGCTCTGGTTCGAGTTCAGCACCGCCTTTCGTTCCGAATAACTGCATAGAAAGGTGGTCTTTTTTTGTATGAAGAGAGTAAGAAACGTCAACCATAAGCGAGCTGCCATTTTCAAACGTTATTAAAGCATTAGCTAAATCTTCAACTGTATTCGTAGCTGCATCGTAGTCTGCCGTTTTGTAGAACGAAAGGTGCTCAATGTTGCTACGGTTTCCGAGTTTATCATAGACCTGGCCAGTTACACGTTCAACGTTTGGCCGTCCCATTAAGTACCAGCAACAGTCAATGATGTGGACACCTAAGTCAATAAGCGGACCACCCCCAGACAGCTCTTTATTCGAAAACCACCCACCAGGATTGCCGACGCGCCGCAAAAGCGAAGCCTTTGCATAATAAATATCACCAAGCTTTCCGTTATCAATGAACGTCTTCAGCACTTGCGCATTTGCCCCAAAACGGCGTACATAGCCGACTTGCAAGATCGTGTTCGCCTCCTGTGCTGCCGCTTGCACTTTTTTGGCCTCGGCGACTGTCAGCGCCAGCGGCTTTTCTACAAGGACATGCTTTCCTGCTTGGAGTGCCGCAACAGCCAAATCCGCATGTGTTTTATTCCAAGTGCATATGCTGACTGCATCGACATTCGGATCAGCAAAGACATCATCTGCGTCGGTAAATACGTTTGCCACGCCATAGAGCGCTGCCTTTTCATAGGCACGCCCTTCATTGACATCACATAATCCATACAGCTCTGCGTTTGCATTGGCTGCGTACGATTTTATATGCATGTCGGAGATTGTCCCTAAACCAATTACCGCTACACGCATTCGTTGCTCACCTCCTCTGCCGTTACTTTCCAGCCATCTCGTGCAACCTCATTCCACAAACGCTTGACGTTATTCATAGCGATTCTCGAGCCGGTAAAGCAATCTTCCATCCCTTCAAATTCAATAGCGATGTAGCCATCATAATGATGGACTTTTAATAGGCGGATAATTTCTCGAATCGGCAATTCACCGTGGCCGACAATGGCACCGCGCAAATAATTGCCGTTTACTGATCGAAACCATGGCCCTTCCCCGGGATTCTCATAGTATGGGCGCACATAAAAATCTTTAAAATGGACTGTCGCTGCATGAGGCAAATTTTTACGGATGCCAACAAGCGGATCTTCGTCTGCACAAAGAAAGTTGCCGATATCTAGCGTCGTTTTAAAGTTTTCCCGGTCTACAGCACGAAGCAGGCGCTGGACACGATCGCTTGACTGGACATTAAAACCATGATTTTCAATCGTTGTTGTCATTCCGTATTGTTTGGCATAATCGGCAATCAGCCGACACCCGCGTACCATCTCCTCAAAGTGGTCATCAAAATAATGAACTGTTCGCTGTTCCGGTGGTAGGGAAAACGCTGTTACGTCGTGGCGCAATAGCTTAATGCCCATATGTTGGACGACATCGACATGTTTATGGATGCGTTCAACTTCTTCCTGAAAAGCTCGTTCCGTCGGCTGGATGAAATTGGCCGGCATACAGTAGGCTGACAGCTCAATCCCTGTTTCCGCTGCTTTGTCTCTCAACTTCGTCGCCAGTTCGTAGTCATCTACAACCGAAAAGCCATAAGGGACGAGCTCCATATGGGCGCCGCCATTGTCGGCTACCCACTGAAGGGCGTCTACTATCGTGGTGCGTCCGTCTTTTAACGCTTGCAACAGGCTGTATGAACTCAATCCTACTTTCATATGCTTTTACACACTCCTTCGAATGGTTGGCGCTTCCCTCAAAGTCCGCTAAATGTCGCTATCAACTCCGGTACTGCTCTATAACAAGCATTTCCACTCCCGTATCAAAAACGTCAAAGCATTGGTTCCATTCGTGTATTTCGCCTAAAATGGCTAATTTCCTTTGGGAAATATTTGCTTTCCTTTTACACTTTTTTGTCGTTTAGGAATGACGCTTTTCACCCAGTTGCCCACTTCAGTTATTATTCCAAGATGTGCCAAACCGTTAGGCATGGTAGTTTTCTTTGAACAGCTCCAATTCGTTTACCGTACATAGCACGTCTGGCCTTTTTGCCATTCTTTTACACGCTTCTTTTGTGTCAACTGGCCAAACAATGAGCTGATAGCCACGCTCCTTACACTCATCGGCAAAGGCCTCTGTATAGAAACGAAGCTCCATTGCAATGGAAGACGCCTGTATTTGTTCCATATAAGGAAACAAGGCTGGCGTTGCGTCACTTTTGATTAAGCCAATTTCCAAGTCGGGGGCAATCTCCCTCAACGTCCCCATCGATTCATGATTAAATGAATTGATATAAACGTCATTGGCCATTCTTTTTTCCTCTATTAATGCGGCTACCTTCCTCTCTAACCGAGGATACATGTTCTCGTTTTGCTTTAACTCGATTGCGACGTTCACCTGCCCTTTTGCCAAGTCCAACACTTCCTCAAGTGTCGGAATCTGTTCGTTGCCGCTCGTTTTTAAACGGCGCAGCTCTTTTAATGTATAGGTGTTGATAAGGCCAGTGCCGTTGGTTGTACGATCGACCGTTTGATCATGCATAATGACAGGCACTTCATCACGGCTTAAGTGAACATCAACCTCAATATGGGAAAATCCAAGGTTTATACTTGCTTCATAAGCGGCAAGCGTGTTTTCAGGATACTTTGCGGAATAGCCTCTATGAGCAATTGCTTGTACGTCCATTTTATTGCCTCCCTTTGTTCTTTTATGTTTATGGCGTTTAACCACGTTTTTATTACCCTTTGATCGAACCAATCATGACACCTTTTACGAAAAAACGTTGCAAGAATGGATACAACACCAACATCGGCAAGCTGGCCACGACGACAACCGCATATTTTAAGCCTTCCACTGTTAAGGCGTGGTTGTCTAATGTCGAATCGCTGACTTGTACCATTTCAGACAGTTGGTCTTGGATCAGCATTTCTCTTAAGAACAGTTGAAGGGGGAAAAGATTTCTGTCCGTTAAATAAATCAATGCATCAAAAAAAGCATTCCACTGGCTGACGCCGTAAAACAAAACCATGACTGCAATCACGGGCTTGGACAACGGCAACAATATTTTGATTAGGTATTGGATGTTGGAACAGCCATCCAACTCCGCCGATTCCCGCAGTTCATTAGGAATATTTTGGAAAAATGTGCGAATAATAACGACATTGTACACCGATACTGCCCCAGGCACGATCACTGCCCAAATCGTGTTCAACATCCCCAAATCCCGGACGAGCAAATAAGTCGGTACCATTCCCCCGCTAAAAAACATTGTAAAAACAAGAAAAATCGTCAACGCATTTCGACCATAGAAGTCTTTTCGTGATAACGGATAGGCGACCATAATCGACAAAAGCAAATTGAAGGCCGTTCCTAAAGTCGTATAGAGAAAAGTATTGCGAAACCCTATCCAGACGTCTTCATTTTGAAACACGCTTTTATAGGACTCGATCGTTGGATCGATTGGGAACAACCACAATTCCCCTCTTAAAATGGCTGCTGGATCGCTAAACGAAGCACTGAGCACATAAACGAGTGGATACAAAACGATTAATGTAATAAGCGCCACACACATGTAAACAGCTATACCAAAAAGGCGATCGCCTGTACTTTGTTTCATGTACATTCCTCCCCTACCACAAACTCGTCTGGCTTGTTTTCTTTGCTGTGTAATTGACAAGAATCAGAATAAAAAAGTTAATCGCTGATTCAAATAAGCCGATTGCTGCCGAATAACTGTATTGGGCTCCTGCGATTCCCGTTCGGTAAATATGGGTGGCGATCACGTCAGATGCTTCCATGTTCAGCTGGTTTTGCATCAAAAATACTTTTTCAAAACCAACGCTCACGATGCTCCCTGTCTGCAAAATCAGCAAGATGATGATCGTCGAGCGAATCCCTGGCAAGTTGACATGCCAAATTCGCCTTAGGCGGCTGGCACCGTCGATTTTAGCGGCTTCGTGCAGTTGTGGGTCAATGCCAGCAAGAGCAGCCAAATAAATGATCGAGCTCCAGCCCATTTGCTGCCACACATCAGAAAACACGTACGTTGTTTTAAACCATTCAGGCGAAGTCATAAAGGCAATTTCCGAAATACCTAACAAGCCGAGAATCTGGTTAACGAGGCCATTAGGTGACAGCAGTAAAAACAGCATCCCTACGATAACGACAGTCGACAAGAAATGGGGCGCATACGTCACTGTCTGGACAAAACCCTTTGCTTTTTTATAACGAATCTCGTTAATAAGCAAGGCAAGAATAATCGGAATTGGAAAACCAATCACTAAGTTATAGAGGCTTAAACCGATCGTATTTCCAATCAAACGTTCAAAATAAAAACTTTCAAAAAACCGAATAAAATGTTCCCATCCGACCCATGGGCTCCCCCAAATTCCTTCGGCAGCGATAAAATCTTTAAAAGCAATTTGCACGCCGTACATAGGGTAATACTTAAAGATCAAAAAATAGATCACAACTGGAAGGACAAGCAAATAAAGATCCCAGTTGCGTTTGATTCCATTCCATCTTCTTTTCGGCGGCGCTTTAAGCGGCTTTTTTGCCTGTTCAATGCGATTTTCCACAACAGTACCCCCTAAATAATGCTAGCTGATACAGCTACTGCTCCTGCATGAAGCGCGCTTTCCATTTCTTGCTTTGTTTTAAACAATCCACCTGCTACAATTGGCACGGTAGTCATTTCAACTAATTCCTTTATGACTCTTGGCATTAACCCAGGCATCGCTTCTACTGCGTCAGGCTTGATTTTGTTCACCGTTTGTACCGCTTTTTCCATTGCCTGTGTATCAATCAAAAATACACGCTGAATCGTCTTTAACCCACATTTTTTTGCCTGGATGATCGACTGGCTTCTTGTGCTAATGATGCCATCAGGTGCGATCACTTCGGCGATGTAACGCATGCCATCAGGCGTGTGGCTTTCTATTCCAGAAATCAAATCGACATGGACGAACACTTTTTTATTCTGTTTCTGGAAACAATAAACTTGGTCAGGCAGCAAATGCATCTTTCCAGTAAGCAAAAAAATCGTATCCACATTCGAATTACGGCACCTTTTTTCTTGTTGGCTGTCTGTCAGTGCATGAATAAACGGTTGCGTAAACATACGGCTTTACCCCTTTATTGTTTGATAGATCTCTTGAACAGATGCATAGACACTAGTTGGGTGATGAGCCGTACCGAATAGCTGGTCTTTTGTTGTAACGCCTGAATAGACTAAAATGGTATCCATTCCTAATGCATTGCCGATTCCAATGTCACTTAACAACGAGTCCCCTATGATTACCGCATTGTCTATCTTTCCTTCCATTACACGCAACAGCGCTTTTTGCATCCAATAAGATGGCTTGCCGACTGACACTGTCTGGTGGCCAAACCTCGGATGGTCTAACAATCGGGCCAAAGAGCCCGTATCAATTAAAAACCCTTTTGGATTCGGGCAGAGTAAATCTTCATTGAGCAAAATAAGACTCGCCCCGTTTTGAATGAGCCAAAGTGCTTCTTGCAATTGGCCGTACGTCAAATCAGGCGACATGCCAAGCACTACAGCTACCTGCTCCGACCCATTGCCCCTTTTACGGTCACCTATATGCAAACCTAGTTCAGAGAGCTCTTCTCTAATCATGTTCGAACCGGCCACATAAAGTTTCCTGCTTGCCAAGCCATTCGAGTGTACGTACTCGACTAAGCCCATAACAGGGGTAAGCAACTGGTTATACGTAATAGCCAGCCCTAACTTTTGCAAATCAGCACTTAACACTTTCCTAGAGCGAACAGGATGGTTCGTTAAAAAATAAACGTGCTTGCCGTTGGCGCATAAGGCATCGATTAGCTCCTTTGCCCCCGGCAAAAGCATGCCCCCGTGGAGCAATGTCCCATCCAAATCAAAGAAATAATGGCTGTATTGGTCCATGCCCATCCTCCTTTTTTCCACAACAAAAAACCCTAATAAACGCTGGTACACGTAACATAGGACCAGCATTTACAAGGGTTTTCTCATCGTCTCCACCCACATATGCAATTTGCACCTTTTCCCTTTTAGTATAGAAAAGGAATGTTAAGACAGAGTGAAACTGTCATTAAGATTTAAAGGCCGCCATCAAGCATGCGTTCACAATGTTGTTCTTTTAAAATAATTGAATGCGTTTTCTTTGTCAATGACTCGTTCATTCAATTTGCTTATTATTTACAATCTTTTAATTGACATTGGCCTGTATTTGGCAGATAATATGGCGTAACAACGATTCATATACGGGTGGAGTATTTCTGGAGAAAACCCTAATTAGCGCCAAGAACCGATGGCGTTAATTAGGGTTTTTCTGTGTATATGAGCGAACTTAATTGATTGGGGGATACGTCGTTATGACTAAAAAGCAATGTTTGTTGATCGCTGTGGCCACATTAGGAGTAGCTACAACAGCATGTGCGAACGCTGGGGAGGATACAGCGACAGAAAGCGAAAACAAAGACATCGTTAATGAATCAGGGTTTCCGATTGTGAAAGAGCCGATTGAATTGACGTTTTTTACTGGCAAATCAGAACCAAACTCGAACAACTTTGAGGAAACATACGTATGGAAAACGTATGAAGAAATGACCGATATGAAAATTAATTTTGAGCTTGCCGCTTTCGATGGACTAGCGGAAAAACGGAACTTGCTATTTGCAAGCGGCAACTATCCTGATGCCTTTTATTCGGCTAGACTGACCGCAAGTGATTTGGCCACGTATGGTGAGCAAGGTATTTTAATCCCGCTAGACGACTTAATCGAAGAATATGCGCCTAATTTTAAAGCTGTGCTAGACAAACATCCCGATTTACGCAAAGGACTAACGATGCCAGACGGACACATTTACTCGTTCCCATCCTATTACGACCCCGATTTTTTGCCGATGCTAATTGGTGTACCGCTATGGATAAACGACGAGTGGCTCGACGAACTAGGGATGGATCGGCCAACGACGACAGATGAATTTTATGACTATTTAACGGCAGTAAAAAACACGCCAGAATTAGCTGAAGGAGAAATTATTCCGTTTTCAGGCACAAATATGACAGAAATTCGCGGACAGCTTCAAGGGGCTTGGGGATTTGGCAACCGTGGCGTTGGCCATAAATTTATTGACGTCGACCCGGAAAATGAGGGAGAACTGCGCTTTTTCCGTACCGACCCAAAATACAAAGAGTTTCTCGAATACTTGAATAAACTTTATACGGAAGAGCTGATCGATCCTGAAGTTTACACACACGATAGTGCTCAACTGCTGGCGAAAGGAGCTGAAGGACGAATTGGCGCTGTCATAACGAGCAACCCAGAATCATTAATGAATCAAGAACACTATTCTGGCGGTGAAGCGTTAGAAGGCCCACACGGTGATAAGTTGTACAGCCATGTCAAACCACCTCTTGTCCATGTCGGCGCATTCGCGATTACTGACAAAAATGAGCACCCTGAAGCGACCGTTCGGTGGATGGATTACTTCTTTGGCGAAGAAGGCGCTACTTTTTATTTCATGGGCAAGGAAGGAGAAACGTACACGAAACAGGAAGACGGCTCCCTTGAATACACGGAAGAAATTACCGACAACCCTGATGGTTTGACGCAAGACCAAGCATTGGCATCGTACATTACTTGGCTTGGCGGCAGCTATCCTGGCTATGTGCAAGAACACTATTTTAAAGGCTCAGAGTCGCTGCCAAATTCAATTGAAAATGGTGAAAAAGCCGCGCCAAATGCCCCTGAAGAAATTTGGAATGCTTTTAACTACACAAGAGAAGAGCAACAATTCCGCGATTCTGTCGGTGCCGACCTTGAAACATTCATCAACGAAACAGAAGACGCCTTCATCACTGGCAGAAAACCATTAAGCGAATGGGAAGATTATGTCGCTCAAGTCGAAGCGATGGGCTTGGAAGAATATATGTCGATCCAGCAAGCCGCCTATGAGCGGTACCAAGAAGTCGATTAAATGACCTAGACTAATAGAAAACGCTTGTCAGCCGAGGCGCGAAACCGAGTGAAGATGCGAATAGAACGTGGGTTCATGAGCATATGAATGAGGTGAGCAACGAAGGATGCGAGCGTTTTGCTATAGTCTAAGCCTCGCCTGCGGCGGGGCTTAAGTTGTTTTCGATACAGATTGTGGCCAATTCCGTTTATTGCTGATAAGCGAAACCCTTGGTATGCTTTCTTTAACCACGGCTTTTGGCAAAGAAAGAAGGGACTGATGGATGGAATCTGACTGTACATGGAAAGTTTGGCGAACATACGGGTGGCGGGCCACACTTTTGATCGGAACGGAATTCTTTTTGACGTTCAGCTTTTTTATGTTTGTTCCTTATATTTCGTTGTACGTTACTGGCGAACTTGGCTATTCCCTTAGCTTTGCCGGTTTGCTGCTGGCACTTCGTTTAACGGGCCAGCAAGGGTTTATGATGTTCGGTGGCTATTTAGGCGATAAGTTTGGCTATAAAGCGATGATGTTTATTGGCTTTGTATGCAGAGGCGCTGGATTCGCTGGCATCGGATTCGCCCAGTCTCCTGCTTTGCTGTTGTTTATGGCCGTAATTGGCGGTCTTGGAGGAGCTTTGTTCAGCCCAGCACTGAAATCTTTATTGATTTACAAACAACCGAAAGCGCATCATAAAAAGTTGTTCTCTTACGTAAATATTACGGGCAATGCTGGTACAATTCTCGGCCCCTTATTTGGCGTGTTGTTTTCAGCGCAACAATTTCCGCTTCTTAGCTTGCTTTCCGGGCTTTTGTTTATTCTAATTGGTTGTACATTGTTAGGGCTGCCGATCCAACAAGAAACAGCAAATAGCGACATTTCGTTCTTATCTGGATTGAAACAAATTGTCGCCAATCAGCCGCTTTTAATGATGATTGGGCTGATGATCCCTTATCATTTTATTCACCAGCAATTGTTTTTAACTTATCCCGTCGTTGCGACAAAGATGAGCGGCAGCTCAGGCTGGATCTTTACACTTGTCACTGTGATTGTTATCGCGACACAAATGAAAGTAACAGCGTGGACATACCGTTTCACCGCTCGCCAATCGCTCCAAGCAGGTTATCTGATACTTGGAACGACGTTTTTGCCGCTGCTTGCCTTTGAACATGTCGTTACGCTTACAGTCTCATTGATGGGCATTGCCTTATCGGTTACACTGATGCAGCCCACCTTTCACTCCTATATAGTCAGCCAAGCTTCTGCGCAAACGCTTGGCATTTTTCTCGGCTTTTCCAATCTTGCCATGGCTGTTGGCGGCGCCCTTGGCAACATTACTGGCGGCAGCCTCTACGAATGGTTCGAAACCAATCGCTTAGGTGGCTTCTATTGGGCTATTCTTGCGCTACTGTCTTTTATTGCTTATTTAACAGCAAAAACGCAAAAACATTAAACCCGTACTATAGCTTCTTCCTACAAGCTCCGTCAGAACGAGGAAAGATGGGAATAGAACGGGGGTTCATGAGCAGCGGTCCTCTTGCGCATAAAACGACAGTTTCAAAGCATATGACCGAGGCCAACGACGAAGTATGCGAACGTTTGTCTAAAGTCTGAAGGCGGCATCAAAGCCGCCTTTTCTCATATCATTCCATCACGCAAAGCAATGGCACGGCCAGGATAGTCTGTCATGATCGTGCCTACCTCTTTCGCTAGCAGCTGCCGTATTTCTTGGTCTTGGTTAGCTGTCCAGGCGCGGGTAACGGAAAGCAATCCTTCCTGCTCAAAGGCATTTCCTTCGGTTAAAAGAATCTTTTTGTCGACATGGAGCGACTCAAATTGAAAGCAGCTCATGTAATCAGCTGCCAACGGCAAATTGACGTTAAGCAACCACGCAATATTAGCGGTTTTGTTAAGCTGTTTGAGCCTTAAAAGCATCGGCAAGTGAAAAGAAGAATAAATAATTTTCGTTTGACTTCCCCAAGCCTGGACGGTTTCGAGCACACGGCGCTCGATTCCTTGGTGTTTCGCTAAATGTGGCTTCAGCTCAATATTGGCTTCGGTACCGAACGGCGCAAGAAAGCAAAGCACTTCTTGTAAAGTCGGAATCCGTTCCTGATCCCAACTCGGTTCATATTCAGGGAAGTTGTTGAAACGGCAGCCTGCGCTTAATGCCTTAAGCTCATGCAACGAATAATCGTGCACGTAGCCTGTGCCATCGGTCGTCCGATCTACCGTGTCATCGTGGATCACGACAAGCTCCCCATCTTTCGTCACCTGAATATCCAGTTCCACCCCGTCTGCGCCTTGTTCTAGGGCTGTTTGAAAACTTAGCAGCGTGTTTTCTGGATGTGTTCCCATTGCGCCGCGATGGCCATAAATGTTTGTTTTTTTCATTCTTATTTTTCCTTTCCCCAGAACGGATCGCTTCCCTTGTTTGATTTTATGAATCGCCGCGCGCTTTATTCGCTTGCTCAATCGCCGCATTCACTTGTTTGACCGCTTCATCAAACGCTGTTTGCGCGTCTGTGCCATTAAACACATTTTCGAGTGCTGTCTCTATGATTTTTCGTTCTTCTGGAATCATATCCATAAGCGCTCCTTGTGTAGCAACAGACTTTTTCGTCGATTGGAGTTGCTGCACGGCTGTTTGCAGCTGAGGCATGTCTTCATATGCCTCCTGTACCACTTGTTCGTTATAAGCGTCAGGATTGATGGCAAAATAACCGGTTCCGACATGCCATTCAGCTTGCACTTCTGGCGTCGCCAAATATTTCATAAAGTCCCAGGCCGCCTCTTGCTCGGCTTCCTCTTTGCCGCTTGACATCCATAAGCTCGCTCCGCCAATGACTACACCCTCACGCTCTACTTCTTCGGAGTGGGGAATAAAGGCAACGCCTACTTCAAACGGGGCATTGTCAATGACATCTCTAGATGTGGCCGACGATTGCATAAACATGGCGACTTCTCCTGCCAAAAAGCCAGCAACCATGTTGTCTGAATTGGTGCCATAATTCATAAACGTGTCTTCTTCAATCATTCGCTCAACCCACTCAAAAATCGAGCGGCCTTTGTCATTGTCGAATGCCACTTCAGTAGCGACATCGGCCCGTCCATTTTCATTGTTTAACAAATGCCCCCCTTGGTTGGCCAACAACTCTTCGAACAGCCATCCATATGCTTGTAAAGCAAAACCTTTCATGCCTTCATTGGCTTCGGCGATTTTTTTGCTTGCTTCTTCGATGTCTTCAAATGTTTCTGGCGGACTTTCAGGGTCTAATCCAGCCGCTTCAAACGCATCCTTGTTGTAATACATGACAGGAGTTGAAGAATTAAATGGCATCGAATAAAATTGGCCATCAATATGATAGTAATTGATAATATTTTCTTCTAAACCGCTCATGTCATATCCTTCTTCATCAATGAACGGTTGAATCGGTACAATATTGCCGCTGTTAATCATCGACATTGTGCCAATCTCCTGCACTTGGATAATGGTTGGCGCTTCCTCCGTCCCACCAACGCTATGAAATTTCGGCAACGATTCCTCGTACGTGCCTTGGAACTCGGCATTTACGTGGACTTCATCCTGTGACTCGTTATAAGAAGAGACGATTTGATCAAGGGCAACCTGTGCCTGTCCTCCCATTGAGTGCCAAAAAGTGACAACGGTTTTGTCGCTCTCTCCCCCGCTTGTTCCCCCTGAACTGCCACATGCGGCTAACATGACAAGCGCGGCGGCGCTGCTAAGTAGTCCAATTCCCTTTTTCATAAAAAAACACTCCTTTTTCATTTATTTAAGCGCTCCTTCAGCTAGGCCTTGCTGCAATTTCTTCTGGCCGAGAAACAGCAAGATTAGCGTCGGGAGAATCACAATGACTGCCCCTGCCATGACAACGCCCCACTGGTTTAACGTTTCTTGCGATTGCAATTGCTTTAAGCCAATTTGCACAGTCCGGACGGTGTCATCAGTAGTGGCAAGAAGCGGCCACAAATACATATTCCAAGAAGTCAGAAAGCCATAAATGCCAAGTGTGACAAGGCTTGTACGTGCCATCGGCAAGACAACCGTTAAATAAAACTTAAAGTCGCCCATTCCTAAAATTTCACTCGCCTCTTTTAGCTCAACGGGAATTTGCTTAAACGTCTGCCGCAGCAAAAATGTCCCAAATGCCATCGCAAAAAACGGCAATGTCAAACCAGGATACGTATTGACAAGCCCTAATTCACGGATCGTCTGGAAATTCGGAATGATCGACGCTTCAAACGGAATCATCATCGTCGCCACAAATAAAAAGAACAGCATATCCCGGCCTTTAAACGTTAAGAACACAAACGCATAAGCAGCTAAGCTTGATAGAATCAGTTGGCCGACCATAATGACGAGCGAAACAATCAAACTGTTCAACAAGTAATTCAACAGCGGAAACCGTTGAAACGCTTGAATATAATTGTCGAACGTCCACACCGATGGGATCACTTTACCTGTCAGTGTGTCTGCACTTGTCATAAAACTCATCAAAAATGCTAAAATCGCTGGTGCAAATAGCACAAAAGCAGAAACGGTGAGAAGCAAATAAAAGAGAAGCTTTTTACGCCATGTCAACGTCATTGGTAATGCACCTTCTTTTCGCCAAGCTTAAATTGCACGATCGTCATAAGCAAGATGATCGCAAACAACACAACTGCTTGCGCACTGGCGGTTCCATATTGGTAATTGACAAAAGCTTCCCGATAAATGGAATAAACGATCAAGTTCGTTTCATTTTGCGGTCCACCTCTAGTGAGCATGTCAATTTGCCCAAATGTCTGGAACGCATTAATCATGGTGACAGTGACAACAAAAAACAGCGTCGGCGATAACATTGGAATGGTAATCCGCCTTAATTTGTAAAAATAGCTGGCGCCGTCAATATCGGCACTTTCATACAAGTAGCGGTCAATGGACTGCAAACCGCCTAACAAAATGAGGAATGTAAAGCCTATATTCATCCAAATCGTTGAGACAGAAACAGAAAATAACGCCCATTTCGGATCTGTTAGCCATCCGATTGAGCCGACGTTGAGCCAGCCAAGCAGCTGGTTCAAAAAACCGATGCTAGGATGGAACAAAAACAGCCAAAATACAGATGCTGCCGCTACTGATATGCCCATCGTCGAAGAAAACACCATCCGAAATATACCGATTCCCCTTAGCCGCTCATTGGCGATAATAGCCAAAAACAAACTGATGAGAATCGTTCCTGGCACCGTGTAAAGCACAAATAAAAAGGTCGATGTGAGTGATTTTAAAAAAAGATCTGATGTAAAAATACGCATGAAATTCTCGAAACCGACAAAGACCGTTGCCATTCCGCGGTTATCTGTCAGAAAGAAACTTAAATACAACGTCCGTATCATTGGGTAAAACAGAAACACAGTAAACAAAAACAAAGAAGGAAATAAAAACAGCATGCCTTTGGCAAAATGCCTCGTACTGCGTTTTCCTTTTTTCGCGGTGCTTGTCTGTTCAGGTACATAGACATACGGTTCCGTCATAAGGCGACAACCTCTTGTTGGACATTGGTGGCTGCCGGTTTCAAGAGCTTGCCTGTTTCCGAGTCAAAGAAACTGATATGGGCCATATCAATCGCGACTGGTACGAGGTCGCCTGCTGTGATTGCCCATTGCCCACTCCATTTGGCCGTCCATAACTCCTTGCCCACTTCGAAAACAACGACCGTCTCATTCCCTAGCTGTTCAACACTAGCAACAAGCAATGTTACGGTCGGCTTTTCTTTCTCAAAGCGGATGTGCTCAGAACGAATGCCAATCGTCAATCGCGGTCCTAATAGATTGCTGTCTAATGGCTGTTTGATTGGCAAGACGATCGTCTCTTCTATAAGCAGCTGCCCATTCTCCGATATAAAACGGGCTTTGCCTATGTTCATCTTTGGAGAACCAATAAACGTAGCAACAAATAAGTTCGCCGGTGTGTTATACAAATCAATTGGTTTGCCTACTTGCTGGATATGTCCATCGTTTAGCACCATAATACGATCGCCCATTGTCATCGCTTCAATTTGGTCATGGGTCACGTAGATCATCGTTAAGCCGAGCTTTCGTTGCAATCTCCGGATTTCAATGCGCATATGAGCTCTTAGTTTTGCGTCTAGATTTGAGAGCGGCTCATCCATCAAGCACAATGGAGCTTCACTGACAACAGCGCGCGCTAGCGCTACCCGTTGCCGTTGACCGCCTGAAAGTTCCCTCGGCTTTCGCTTTAACAGCGTCGTAAGTCCCATCATCTCAGCTGCCTCTTGCAAACGCCGTTTGCTTTCCTCTTTATTTACTTTTTTTGCATGTAAGCCAAATAGAATATTTTGTTCTACGGATAAGTGGGGGTATAACGCATAATTTTGGAAAACCATCGATAGGTTACGGTCTTTCGGGGCAAGCCTATTTGCTTCCCTGCCATTTATTTTTAAGATTCCTCCCGTCATTTCTTCTAGGCCCGCTATCATTCTGAGCAATGTGCTCTTGCCACAACCAGAAGGGCCAACTAAAACAAAAAACTCCCCTTGCTCAATTTCAAGATCAATTTCATTTAGGACATTTGTCTCTCTGTCATATGACTTTGTTACATTGATTAATTCCACCTGTTTCATGGAAGCACGTTTCCTCCTTAGCCGGAATGTACGTCCATTTAACCATAGCTTTTTTATTAAATACGGAAATTAACCGAAGACTTACATTTTTTTAAAGAAATACAAATCCAGTATCGCTTTACAAACAAAGAATGGCACCGCTTTTTGGCAGTTTTCTCCCGTTTGCTCTCTTAAAAATGTTTACACATCATTTACCCCGCCACTGGCGCTTCTTTCATCATCATTCAATTATTTTTTTAAAACGCTTGTTTTTTCTCCGCTTGTCTCTTTTTTTATGGTAGATGCGCATCAACCCATTCACAAGGGAGGGAAGTCCACAATCAAATTCTGAACCTATTCAGGTTGGGGAAACGCCATTTTTGAGCACAAAACAGCAAAAAAAACTTACGAAATGGAGCTTGTATGAATATGTTGCAGAGTATTGCTAAATATGAAGGAGGATTATCTTTCCATGCATGTTAATAAACCAACACCGGCTCTGCTAATTACTGAAATCCACCCAGATAATTACGGCAGAGACGATTATGAGTTTTTCGAAATATACAACAACTCTTCCATCAGCTTGTCTGTTGGAAATCGGGACTCGTCCGCTGATTACCATTTGCTCTTCCGCTATCCTGAAGATAGCCGTGATGATCGTCCTTTTGAACTTGAGACGATTACGATCCTGCCCAAACAAGCACATGTATTTTGGCTGAATACGAGCGGACAAACCCTTGGGGCATTTAACCGCAGGTACATGAGCCAATTAAGCTCAAACCAAGTGAGTGAGGTGTCAGGGAATATTCCTGCTTTCTCCAATAGTGAAGCACGGGCTGTCGTTATTGTTGACAACTTGTCAGGACAAGAGGTGGTTCAAGCAAGTTATCAAGCTACAGACATTTCCGGCGGTTTTGGGGTTCATTTCGCGCTGCCTCCTGCCGGGAGTACAGAACAAACCGTTTTTCTACCAATGAGTCCGGCAACCCCTGGGACGGTCTATGCCGAACAATCGCTACAAACAGGGGCTTTAGACACACCCATTCCTAAAGTCGTTATATCCCAGTACATGTACGACGCCCCCGCTGCAGATGATGGCAAAGAATTTGTCGCCATAAAAAACGTTGAGGACAAAACCGTTGATTTAAGTGGATTCAAAATAGGCGATGGCCTTTTTCTCGGGGAAGGAGAAGGGATGGCGCAATTTCCTGATGGCACTTTGATTCATCCTGGACAAGAGCTGTTTTTATCCCAGTCTAGTTTAATCTTTAAAGCCATTTATGGCGCGGTTCCAGACTTTGAATTCCCATGGTTCAGCACAAACCGCCTTTACGATGACCCTGATGTGCCAACAATGCTCGACGCGAACTGGTCTACAGGCGAAATACGCCTTGCCAATAACGGCGACAAGCTGTTGCTAATGGATCGACATGACCGCATCGTTGATTTTGTGCCTTACTTGCAAGATATTACCTACCGGGGAAAACAGTATCGTGGCGTAACAGCGCGTGCTGATGGCAATGGCCAATCGATACACCGCATTTCCGAGTCTAGCGATTTGCGCACTGCTTTCCGCGCTGGGCCGATCCAACGACCGCCAAAACGGATTCCTGTCTCCCCGAGCAAGTCGCTTTTAATTACTGAATTTATGTACACGCCCTATTTTGATGAAGGCACAAACGAATATGTCGAAATTGCCAATATAACTGGCGAAACAATTGACATTAGCGGCTTTTACTTCGGCAACAAAGTAGAAGAAAATGGTGTTGCGAATAAAGCAATGTACAATTTCCCAGAAGGAGCGACGCTTGCCCCTTATTCTGCTGCTTTAATTGCCCGCAATGCCCAAGCGGTAAAAAAATTATATGGCGTTACTGCTGATTTTGAAATGGAGACAACGATTGACTCTGTCCCTAAGCTCATTCCAAACTGCGATTGGGGCTGCGGAAACTTCCAAATGGCCAACAGCGGCGATGCCGTCGTATTGCTTAACCGAGACAAGGAGCTTATCGATGCAGTTGTTTTTAAAAATGCCCTTTGTATGGGCCTCTCTTCTCATCCTGGTGTTTTTGCCAAAGGACGCTCCCTTGAACGAGTCAGCGCGATTGACACGAAAAACCCTGCTGTTGATTTTGTGGAACAGCCACATCCAACTCCAGGAAAACTGCTTTTCGGCCCTAATGGCGATCCGTCACTTGTTCCGAGACCTTCTATTAAAGAAGAGGTGCTAGAAGTCAATGAGCCGAAAACCGCTCTTGTCGCAAGCCCTACAATCATCGATGGCTCAACCGGTATGCCTGACGCTCTGCCCGCCAATGTTCCTTCTATTCTGTTCAAAGCGGAATGGCGAAACGGCAAACTTGTCGCCAGCAATCGTGGCGTACTGCTTGATGAGGCACTAGATACGGTTAAACAAAAAATGCTGCCTATGATCGAGATTAACGAGCACTTCCTTGTTCCTTATGTCCATCAATTGCTTAAGACGAAAGGGATAGACGATGTCTTTATCCTTTCTCGCCAAGCATCCATTATTGAAGCAATGCGAACATGGAACAATGAATACCGGGGAGCCTTGCGTCTTTCTGGGCAGATGTTGCCTAAGAAAAAAAGAGACGATGCCATTCGCGCAATCCGCCAATGCCAGTGTTTTACAATACTAGTACAAGCGGAAGCAATCACTGCTGAAATCGTCCATTACTTTCGCAGCCGGGCGATTACAATATGGGCATACGGGGCTAACAGCGAATTAGCGATACACCGGTTAGCTGCCATTGGCGTCCAAGGTATCGAAACGCCATTATCTGAAAAAGCAGCTGCTGCTTTACAATCGTACCAATTGGAAAATAGCACAAATCAACAGCCTTTGTTAATTGCCCACCGTGGTGTTTGTTCATTAGCGCCTGAAAATACAATGCCTGCAATCGAACTCGCTGTCGAGTTGGGCATTGAAGCAGTTGAAATTGACATTATGATATCTAAAGATGGCATTCCAGTCGTCATCCACGATTACACGGTAAACAGAACGACAGATGGAAGCGGCTATGTGAAGGATTTGACACTCGCACAATTAAAGCAATTGACAGCGAACAAGACCGACAATTCCGAGTGGGAGGAGCGTTACAAACTTTATCCAGATGCCAAAATCCCGACACTTGAAGAAGTGCTGGTTTATGCTAAAGAAAAAGAATTAATCCTGTCTATCGAAATCAAAACAGACGGTTTGGAAAAACAAGTAGCTGATTTAATCCGCCAGTATGAGATGGAACCCCATGTCTATTTAAGTGGTTTCAACCCTGTTGTCATGGCTGCGATCCAAGCGCATCACCCCGCCATCGGGGCCATGCATATTTTAGCCGGGCTTTCACCCCATGGAATGACTGCGCTGCAATTTGCTGAAAAAACAGCGCGTCACTTAACAAAATTAGGGATGTTTAGCATGCCCGGCGACGGCACGATGACTCAAGCTTTGCTCTCCTATGCAAAACACCGCGGCATCCCCCTCGTCGGCGGTACGAGCAACAGCAAAGCGAGCATTCAAGCAAAGAAAAAACGGGGCATTACGATGATTTACAGCGACTACCCCCAATGGTCCGAACAGATGCCAATTTGCGTCAATCCCATTCCGTTATACAGGGTCGTAAAGGAAGGGGACGTGCTGACTCTAGCTGAAATGGGCGCTACTGTCCATGAACGGTCTGGCGTAGCAAGCACGCTGCACGGAGGCATTCGCATAATTGGCGAAAACGACGGCGTTGCCTATACAGATGGCGGGAGCTTACTGGCATTAAAAGCAGGCGAAACGTTATTCCACCTTTACCATGAATATGAGCCATTTAACCACGAAACAGAAGGCGATCCAACAAAGTTGCCTGACAAATGGCGCATGTATTCGAACCCTGTGCGGCTTGTCGTCTTGAACGAAGCTGACCTATCAGCCAAACGCTTAGTGGAAGTGGTCCAACGCTATCGCCAGGAAATGAACGTCATCGCTTATGCTTCACTGCTCTCTTTATCCCAAGCGACGTTCCTATTCGAAAAGTGGGGAGCCTATCAATTGGCAAAGCGCTCGATCGAAAAGACTGAAACAGCATTAATGAAATATATGGCCGCTAGCCACATAACGATTGAAGCATTTGATGCATTACAGGCCCATATCGCGATCCTTCAAGAGGAATGGAAGTAGCAGAACCGTATGATCCCTTTCCGGCCACGCATTACCCGTAAGTAACAGTTACTAAAAAACGCTATACGGTTGCCAGACTTTACTACCGTTTAAAAAAACGCACGAATGTCGCTTTGTAAACATTCGTGCGTTTTGTTTATGGGGCAAGAACGCTTTTAAGAAGAAGCGAGCGTCCCCGCTGGACCGAAAAATTCATAGTGGACTTGTTCTTCTGGAACGCCCCAGTTTTTCAAGATGTGATAAACCGTTTTCATAAAAGGAATAGGCCCACAAAAGTAAAAATCAGCGTGATGATCTTCTATCATGGAACGAAGGAATTGCTCATCGATATATCCTTCCTTCTTCATATAAGGATTCATCTGGTCTTCTGACGTAGGGCGTTCATAGCAGACAGCGTAGTGGACATTTTCTTTCTGACTCGCTGTCTGAGCTACATGGTCATGCATCGCATGGTAGGTTCCATCAATGGCAGCATGGATAAACGTCACCTCTTGTTTTGTTCCTTGCTGCATCAGGGTATTAAACATACTCATAAGTGGCGTGATGCCAACGCCGCCGCTGATTAAAACGATCGGGCGGTCTTCCTCCTGTTTTAAAGTAAAATCACCGGCAGGAGCGGTCATTTCTAGTACGTCACCCTCACCAATATGCTCATGTAAATAATTAGAGACGACACCAGGAGGACATTCGGCATTGCCCTCTTCCCGCTTTACGGAAATCCGATAATATCCTTTACCTGGAGCGTCTGACAAGCTGTATTGGCGCATATGGGTATACGTATCACCAGGGATATTCACTTTTACCGTCATGTATTGGCCTGGTTCGTAAGAGGCGATTTCCTTTCCATCTTTCGGCTTTAAATAAAACGATGTAATCGCCTTGCTCTCCTGCTGTTTTTTCTCTACAACAAAAGAACGAAATCCACTCCACCCGCCAGGAGCTTTGCTGGCCTCATCGTACATTTGCTTTTCTACTTCAATAAACACACCGGCAATGATTTCATACGCTTCTCCCCACGCCTCAATTACATCATCAGAAGCTGCCTCTCCTAATACTTCTTTCATGGCGGCAAGGAGATTTTCACCAACAATCGGGTATTGTTCCGGCTTAATATTTAAGCTGCGGTGCTTATGGGCGATGCGTTTCACAACAGGTAAAATCGCTTCCAAATTGTCGATATGCTGGGCGGCAGCATAGATCGAATTGGCCAGTGCCTGAGGTTGCCTACCTATTTTTTGATTGGTTCGGTTAAATACGTTTAATAGTTCAGGGTGATGGCGAAACATTCGCTTGTAAAAATGCTTCGTGATCGTTTCTCCGTGTTCCGCTAAAATAGGAACGGTTGCTTTCACCAATCGTTTCGATTCTTCTTTTAACATCACAGTACTCATGAGTGATCGCCTCACTTAAAATAAGTATTTTATATATATATTTAAAGTATGCCATTCGCCCTCTTAAATCAATATTTAAAATGCATATTATACGCATTGTTGAAAATTCGCCACAAACGAGCGCCCCTTTCCTTCTACATGGCAGAATTATGATATGCTGTAGAAGAGATGACTTTCTGGAGTGAAAACTATGCAATTAACCTCTTATACGGATTACTCGCTTCGTCTCCTTTTGTATTTAGCTTTACAACCAAAGCATAAACTGTCCAGCGTCAAACAAGTAGCTGATATTTATCACATTTCTTATAATCATCTAACGAAAGTGACTCACGAACTCGGGAAGCTTGGTCTGATTGAAACGGTCAAAGGACGGAATGGCGGGATTCGCTTGGCGAAAGAGCCGGAGGAGATTAACATTGGCGAAGTCGTCAAACAGACGGAAGACAACCTTGAGCTCGTTGAATGCTTTAACCGCGAGACAAACACCTGTATATTAAATCCCGCTTGCCGATTAAAAGGCGTATTGCACGAAGCACTCGCCGCGTATTTGCAGGTGCTTGAGCAATATACAGTCAAAGACTTAGTGCTAAACGAAGACGACTTGAGGGCATTGCTGGAGCTTAAAACAACAGAAAACACGCGGACATGACGTAAGCTACATGCCCATTAAATGCAGTGCCAGATTAATACGATTGGAGTCGCTCATTTATGATCGCTTTTTTGGAATCATTGTCCGATTTAAGCCACTTGATCCTAGTAGTTTGTGCATTTGTTTTTTATAGAAAGCTCAAGAAAACCAAGCAGGAAAGAAAACGCACCCCTTTTGAAATTGTACTCATGGTTCTAATCCTATTTGGCATTTTTTCTTGGGCTGTATCCTTTGCTTTATTACAGACAGTAGCATGATTTCCACAAGAAAAATGTGTGACAAGAATAACTATTTGATCCTTTTTAAGTTTGCATCGACTACAGAACGAACACTGAAAAATGTCAAAAAAATCATTGAAAGCGTTTTTTTGTTGTGATATGATATGGAAAATTTAAATACGTTTGGAATGTAACCTTCGGGGCATAACCTAAACTTCTTTTGAATCGAATTCGAAAGAGGTTTAGGTTTTTTATATTTCTAAGGGAGGAACACAAATGAGACAACGAAGAAAACACAAGTGGACAGCACTTGCCCTAATCATGTTGACAATTGCTGGCTGCAGTCAAAATGAACATTCAGAAACGGATTCGTCAAGTCCGAACGCCGAAACGCCCCAAAATTCCGAGACAACTGCAACGGCTGAAGACGCAACTCTTCGGGAAACACAATTCGGTATGGTTAAGGGTTACGAAGAAGATCAAGCACTCATCTGGATGGGAATTCCTTATGGAGGAGATACCTCTGGAGACAATCGTTGGAAGGCACCAACAGATCCAGAGCCGTGGACAGAGGAACGAGATGCAACAAAGGCTGGCGAAGTCGCTCTACAGGCAGGAGCTGATGGAGTTGTGGGGTCCGAGAACGCATTAAATCTCGATATTTACCGTCCCAATAATGATAAAGAAAATTTGCCCGTTCTAGTCTATATCCATGGCGGCAATAATCAAACAGGCAACGCACAGGAGCTTTCTGGCGCTTCATTCGTAAAAAATCATGATGCGATTGTCGTTTCTGTAAATTACCGGTTAGGCGCTCTTGGCTTTAATCCACTACCCGCTTTAAAAACAGGAAGCGACGAAGAAAACTCCGGAAACTACACCATGCTTGACTTGCGCAAATCTCTAGATTGGGTTCAGGAAAATATTCGCAACTTTGGCGGAGATAGCGATAACGTAACTGTTGCCGGTTTTTCAGCCGGAGGTCGTGATGTTATGGCAATGTTGATTTCACCAACTTTTGAAGGCACATTTGACAAAGCGATATCCTTCAGCGGCGGCATGACCATCGCTGATGAAGAAAAAAGCCAAAAGGTTTTTGCTGAAGCAATCGCACCGCTAGTTGTCGAAGACGGCATCAAGGAAAACGAAGAAGAAGCAGCTGAATGGCTGTTAACGTCTGACGAAAAAGTAAAAGCGTATCTATATCAATTAGAGGGAGATCGTCTAGTTAGTCTGATGGGGAACGCCGGCATCCGCATGAGTGTTTTCCCGCATTTGTATAATGACGGAACAGTGATTCCAGAAGAGGGCTTTGACACGACTACGTATCATTCCGTTCCGTTGTTCATGCTGACTGGCGAACAGGAATTTTCTCTGTTTGGTCGTTTTGACCCTTACTTCGCTGAATCTGTTGCAGATGGGCGGATTGATACCGATGAAGAGATTGCGAATCAATATGCATTTGTCAACAAGTACGGTGGTCAATTATACAGCTTGTTTAACCTTGAAGAATCAGCTGAGAAAATGGCTGACCGTTATGAAGCACCTATCTATGGCATGGAAATACAGTTTGGCGAGGAGGCCGATGTGGTAAGTTAGGCTCCTTCCACGGGGTGTTTGTTCCTTTATTTGATACAGACAGTCAAAATTATACAAGTTTAGTTGGCGATGCGTATGAATCGGATGGAGCAAAAGAATTGAGCGCCTTATTCCAAGACTATCTCTTTGAATTTATGAGCAGTGGCGATCCAAACGGAAATGATTTGACTGAATGGACAGAATGGAGCAAAGACGCCGAGAAAAATATCTTATTCCTGAATGCCGATTCTTCAACCGCTGCAGCCGAGATGGGCTCAAAAGATTACAGCTACGCCGATATTCTTGCAGCAATCGAAAAAGATGATACAATCACAGACGAACAAAAAACAGAATTACTGACAAAAGTCTTAAATGGCCGTTGGTTCAGCTATGAATTAGATAAAAAATACGACAATCTGTCTGATTTTGACAAATAAAAACGCTCTAAAAAGCGATCCAATCCTTTTGAAACCACTCCTACACATATGGCGGATTTCAGCCTGTGTAGGAAGTTTCAAAAGGGTGTTTTCTATTGTTCAGATCTGTTAAGGAAAAAACGAATCCAAAACACCAAGGTACCCGCATCCTCCCAAGGCTGAATATCATTTAAAAAAGTGAATATTCAAAAGCACCAATTTCTATTTCCGCTAATAGATGTTTTAACCAATCAAGTGTTTGAATGTATTCTCCTCTTCTACCCTTTAATCCCCATTTGAGTGTATGGATTGATCGAATCCGGTTTGAAAATAGTGCCATTTACCAATTTCCATCTATATTTTCAACACAAGCCTATGTATACTTATTCTACTTGGACTTGCTGAAGGAGGACGTAGATTGATGAATCTGGTACCTGCTGACCGAATTAAGATCCCGCCGGGTCTCTGGGAAGGACTTGGACGATTAGGGATCCCTGCCCATGAAGTAGCCCGCCAAGCCCGATTGCCAATGACCATTATGTCCGAGCCTGCTGTAACGATAACTCATTATTTTGCAATTTGGCAGGCTTATTTTGAACTTGCAGGAGAAACAGCGGCAGCGATCATCGAACTTGCGACCACCTATGAAACTGCCCAATATCCACCGTCGCTCTTGGCAACCTATCACGCTCGCAATTATCACGACGCGCTACGTCGAATGACTCAGTATAAACAGTTATGCCCTCCCGAAAACCTGCGCATCATCGAGGATGGCGAGCTATGCGTCATCGAATTGGAGTGGCTCTATGGCGGACGCGAGTTGGCTGGTCCGCCCATGCTGATGGGCTTAACATTGGCATGTCTTCTGGAGCTTGGACGACGAGGGACAGCAACAAACCTGTCTGCCTATCACGTTGAATTCTCCCAACCGATGGGTGATTCACGGACACTTGAGGCTTACTTCGGCTGCCCGATCTGCACGGATGCCACAGGAAACCGGCTAATCCTTCGCCGAAGCGATCTGAATCGGCCGTTTGTCTCCTATAACGAAGAAATGCTAGAGATTTTGACGCCTGCCTTGGCCCGCACAATTTATGAACACGACAACATCCATTTCATTGCCGAGAAGGTGAAATCGATCATTAAGCGCCGTCTCGCCGATGGATGTCCTGACATTGGGGGGACCGCGCATGAGCTCGGGATCAGTGACCGCACCTTACAGCGCCGACTTGCGGAAGAACATACAAGCTTCAAGCAGTTATTAATGCAAGCTAGGCATGAACTAGCCCGCGCTTACCTGGCAGACCCTTCGCTTGATATTAAACAAATTGCTTCCCTGATCGGATATGAAGACCAGAACTCTTTTTACCGCGCTTTTCGCATATGGGAAGGCGATACCCCGGCACATTGGCGGTTGATGAAGTTAGGAAAAACAGCGTTTTAACAAGCTTTTTGCCTAGGTCTTGGTATTCTAGGCCCAACCATCTTGTCTTTGCCTTTTGGCGTATTCTGCAAGAATGTTGGCGGAGACGGCTAGTTACTGGCCGATGAAGACAAGTTATTATAGTCTCTATCCGAAACAGAAGGAGCAATGACAAGATGGAAATGGGATTAACGAATAAAACGGCTTTAGTCACAGGCTCAACGAGAGGCATCGGAAAAGCGATTGCCCTGGAGCTTGCCAAGGAAGGGGTTCACGTCCTCATTAACGGACGGAACCAGGAAGCGGTCCAGCAAACGGTAGAGGAGATCAAATCAAAATTTCCATCCACCTCGCCTCAAAATGCAGCGGGTGATCTCACTAATAAAGAGCAAATGGAAACGCTATGTCAGCATTTCCCGAGCATCGACATTCTCGTTAACAATATGGGCATTTATGAAATCAAGCAATATGAACATGTCGACGATGATGGGTGGGAAACGTATTTTCGTACAAATGTACTGGCTGCCAACCGGTTGGTGCGATTTTATTTGCCGACAATGTTGAGCCAAAACTTCGGCCGGATCATCTTCATCGCAAGCGAAGAGGCCGTCATGCCTTCAGGACTTATGCCTCAATATGCCGCGACTAAATCAATGCTGCTGTCATTGGCAAAGAGCGTGTCCAAATTAACAGCAGGCGCTGAAGTGACAGTCAACACCATTCTGCCGGGTCCTACATTATCGGAGAATGTAGCTCAAATCATTGAAGGCATGTTCATGGAAGAGGAACCGGAGCTGCCTTTTTCCGAAAAAGAAAAAAAATTTATGGCCTCCAATGTGCCTCACTCCGAAATTCAGCGCTTCATCAGGCCAGAGGAGATCGGCAGACTCGCTGCTTTTATATGCAGCCCTCACGCCTCAGCCTTCAAAGGCTCCCCGATTCGAATGGACGGGGGAATCGTGCCGACGATTTTTTAGTGCCGCAATTAACCATCTTCTTGTCCTATACGGCATTGGTACAAGTTCTTGGCCTTGATCAGGACAGAACTTGTACCAATAAAACAAAAAAGCCGCTAAAACAGCGACTTTCATTTAGAGCATGTTCCTGTTCCTCGACCATGGAAGTAACATGTGTAGCCCATCCTAGCAATAACAGCTGATTGTTGAATTATCTGGTAAAACGCTTCATATTCTTCATGTGTTACTCTGCTCGTCACATCGTGTTCTGGTACACCACGATCCGGCATAACTGGCTTCGCAGTTGGTATTTACAATCTCCTCCGAAACTTGGGTCACTCCAGCAGATCAGAGTCAGTCGTAGTGGAAAAACAACCAAACTCCATACGGTAGTCGATGGATTTAGGAAATCCCCTCACGAATGCTCCTTATACTACGTATACCCCGGTCAGCCATTCTCTTTTAATCAAGAAAAAATCTTGAAGGCATGTGGCCGATCAAGGTTAATAACCCCTTTATTCCCAGATTTAATTTTTCCTAAAATAACTTAATATTGTTTTTTTCACTTTAATATCATTACCAAAAATCTCAAACTGTAGCAGTCACTTTTCCACCCCTTTGCGTATACTCGCTTTAATGATACTGGAATTAATGGAAAATAATAGGCAAAACCGATATTTCCCAAGTAGGAAAACAGGTTGGGAAAACGCTGGACATCCCTTTACATATCAACAACATTCGCAAACAACGCCGCTATTCCGAGCCCTCCTGCTGCACCAATGGCGCTCAAGCCAAGCTTGGCATGGCGGCGTTTCATTTCAGCTGCTAGACGGCAAACGTTTATCGCCCCAGATGCCCCGTACGGGTGCCCTATTGCTAAAGCGCCGCCGCTGACATTTAGTTTTTCTTTGTCTAGGCCAAGCTCTTGTTGGAGCGCAACCATCTGAACGGCATACGCCTCGTTCAACTCAATCAAATCAATGTCTGATAGATTCCGTTTTTGTTTTGCCAACAGTTTGCCGATCGCAGGCACTGGGCTAATACTTGCAAAGTGGGGATCGTAGCCTGCCCTTGCAGCATCTACAAATGCAAGCATCGGTTTCATACGGTAACGCACGCACGCTTGCTTTGACATGAGCAATGCGAGAGCCGCTCCATCCGATTTTGCGCATGAGTTGGCTGCTGTTACGGTCCCTCCGTTGTAGAGCGGCGGCACTCGTTTTAAAAGCCGATCGGGCATTTGCCGAATGCCTTCGTCAGCAAGATCACGGTGTGCTGCAATTTTTTCGTCACGAAAAAGGCCCTTTTGTTCTGCTGCCCATGCGCGCCTGTAACTCTCAGCGGTGTACTCGTCCTGTTCATCCCGGCCAATTTTCCTTCGTTCAGCCACATTCTCTGCCGCTTCAGCCATATCGGGGTCTCCTAGCGATTCCGGCGAGAAGCGGGCACGTTCGATTGTCTGGTGCCACTCTCTTCTATTTCCGTTCATGTTAGCGGCAATCCGTTTCGGCTCAAGACTTGTGCTTTCTACGCCGCCGGCCAAATAGACATCGCCATCTCCTGCTTGTATGTGCCTTGCTGCAACGATGATTGCCTCTAATCCAGAACCACATTGGACATCGACCGTTACCCCTGGCACGTCAACAGGCAGACCGCTTTCCAACAGCGAAAGGCGTGCTATATTTCCCCCTTCGCCAACTGCGTTCCCGAGCACCACTCCATCAATCTCAGGAAAAGGAAGGCCAGCGACGATTTCTTTTATGACAGAGGCGGCTAACACTTCTGGACGCTGCGTGGCTAGAATGCCGCCAATTTTGCCAACAGCTGTCCGTTTTGCCTTTACGATGAATACATCATTCATAACGGCCACTCCTTAATGCTTGGCGGTCCACTTTTCCGCTTGGCAAAAGTGGAAATGCCGCTACAAGATGGATACGCCGTGGACGTTTAATCGGAGGCAGTACTTCTTTTAGGCGTGTGCGAATGTGCTTTTTGTCTTCTTGCGACAAATGACGGCCTTTTATGTAAAGTTCCATTTGGCTCCCCCAATAGGGATGGGCCTTGCCAATCGCAATCGCTTCTTCAACGTCATCGATCTCTTTTGCCAACTGTTCCACTTCCTCAGGGTAGACATTAATGCCGCCAATGATGAGCATATTGCCTTTTCGCCCTTTTACGTGAACGACCCCTGTTTTGTCAATAAAGCCGATGTCGCCAACCGTTTCCCACTCTTTTACAGGCGCCCCTCCTTTGTAGCCAGCAAACAAGTAAGGGCTCTTTACATGCAATACCCCTTCATCGTCGGCTTGGATCGTCACCCCTGGGAAAGGCCGCCCCACTGCCGTCGGAGGAAGGGTGCTTTGGCTACTGTGGTGCAAACTAGAAATAAAACTTAGCTCGGAGGCACCATAAAATTCATACAGCTTTGCGTTTGGAAACTGTGTTTGCGCCCGGCCAACCTGGACTTTGGACCACTTAGCCCCTGACACAATGATGGCATCGACTTGTTCAAGAATTTCGTTGCCACTTGCCTTCACAAACGCTTCAATCATTGTCGGCACTCCATAAATCACATCGACTTGCTCACCCTTTATCGTTTCTAAAACGTCAAACGGCGAAAACGTCGGTTCTAAATAAAGAGTCGCCCCTATATGGAGCGTGTGGACAGCGGCAAACAAAAACAGTGAGTGGAACAGTGAGCCTGGCACACTCACTCGGTTTGTGCTTTGCAACTGAAACGTCTCTGCTGCTGGTTGAAAACTTGTTGTCCAGGAGTGATGCGTACGGACATACGCTTTTGGCGCTCCTGTGCTGCCAGAGGTAAACCCTAGGTAAAAGAGATCGTTCCCTTTAGCGAATGGTTCCTCCTCTATTTCAGTCGTTTCGTTGACCTGTCTGCTGTGCCACACTGCACATTCAGCTTCGGAAATGGGCCTATCCGTAAAGAGAACATCTGCTTCAGCACGCGTTAATGCTTGCAAACGCTCGTTGTTTGTCCATTTCCTGTTTAACGGAGTGCCTGTCCACCCTAAGCTTACTGCTGCCAAAAACACAAGCAATAGCTCATCTTGGTTTTCAATGTCAATTGCAAAAGCAAGCGGGCGACCGAGACCACATTCCTTTGCTTTAGCCGACAAGGCGTTTCGATAGCTGTGCAAGTCTGTCTCCACGTCTCGATACGTACGTGTTCGGTTTTTATAGACCAATGCTGTTTTATGAGGCAGCATGTCTCCATTTTTTAAAATCTGTTCGGCAATATGCACTTACGTTCCACCTCTTTGTCCATCGAATGGTGCCATCGTAGGCGATCGCCACAAAATTGTCAACCTATAAACCATTAACGTTTACATAAATACGAGGGAAAGCAAGATTTCCCTCGTTTATCAACAAGGGTAGAGACAGCACTGTATTAATGTACAATAAAAAGACGGTACCCTCTGCTGTACCGTCATCAATTCAAGCTTATCAACTTTACTGTCTTCCTCCTATTAAAGACGACTTTGATTAAACAGTTCCTTCCGCAAAGCACGTTTTAGAAATTTGCCGACCGATGTTTTCGGCAATGCCTCCATGAATACGACGTCGTCAGGCAGCCACCATTTGGCAAACTGCGGTTTCAAATGGTCGATCATTTCTTCTTTTGTCGCCTGTTTGTCTTTTTTTAATACAACGCAAGCGACTGGGCGTTCCTGCCACTTATCATGGGGCACAGCGACCACTGCTGCTTCTAGTACAGCTTCGTGAGACATAATCGCATTTTCCAAATCAACGGAAGAAATCCATTCCCCGCCACTCTTGATTAAATCCTTCGTACGATCAACGATTTTAATTGCTCCCTCCTCGTCAATCGTGACTACATCTCCAGTATGGAACCACCCGTCTTTGAATGCTTCTGTACTCCGTTCATCGTGAAAATAACGGTCGGCAACCCAAGGGCCTCGGATGAGCAGCTCGCCCATTTCTTCTCCATTCCAAGGGATCTCCCCATTGGCGTTCACGCCTTTGATATCGATTAACGGCACGGCCATTCCTTGCTTTGCCTTCGCTTGATATCGCTCGTCTTTGCCCCACTTTTTCTGATGGCTTTTTAAACGGGAAAACGATACGAGCGGGGCCGTTTCCGTTAAGCCATAGGCATGGTAAAACGGGACGTTTAACTTACGTTCAAAGCGCTCGATCATGCTTTGCGGTGCAGCGGAACCCCCACAAATGACAGCACGCAAGCTGCTCAAATCATAATGACGATGTTCAAGCACTTGCAAGAGGCCGAGCCAGACAGTCGGCACACCACCGGTAAAGGTAACCCGTTCTTTTTCGATCAACTCGGCAAGGAGCTGAGGGGTAAAGGCTGGACCTGGCAACACTTGTGTTGCTCCATAGAACGTGGCACTAAACGGCAAGCCCCAAGCATTCACATGAAACATTGGCACAACGGGCATGCACACATCGTTTTCGCTAATGGCCGTCGTGTCTACATGCCCCTGGACTAAACTATGAAGGACAATGCCGCGATGGGAATACTCTACCCCTTTAGGCATCCCTGTTGTTGCCGATGTATAACACATAGCTGCCTGTTCATTTTCATCAATGTCATCGTAAAACGAAAAGCGGTCATCCCCCTCTGCAAGCAACGCTTCATAAGAATAGAGCGGTTCCAGTGTGGACGAGGGCAACTGATCTTTGTCAGTCATCACTACAAACGAATGCACCGTCTCTAGTTGCGGCCTAATCGCTTCTACGAGCGGCAGCACATCTTCATCAATCAACAAAATCTGGTCACTTGCATGGTTAATCACAAAGGCGAGATGATCAGGCGGCAAACGCATATTAATCATGTGGAGAACGCTCCCTATACCAGGCGCAGCAAAATAGGCTTCCAAATGGCGGTGGTGGTTCCAAGCGATCGTCCCCACCCGTTCTCCTCGTTTTAACCCTAGTTTCGTCAGTGCGCTTGCAAGTGCTCTTGTGCGTTTGCCGATTTCTGCATACGTATACCGGTAGATGTTGTCATGCGTCCGCGATACCACTGTTTTGTCCGGAAAATAGCGCTCTGCCCGTTCCAGCATCGACGAAATCGTTAAAGGCGTGTTCATCATCGGCAATTCCTCCTAAACGATTATAAGATGAGGTATTACTCATTTTTAAAGCGCTTACATTAATATGACCATACTTGATTTTTCTATCAAAAGCAATCTGTTTGATATATAGGTTCATGTCGTTTTTACGGCATGAACTTAAAATTATGAGACATGTAAATGGACTGAGAACGTTTAGTCATCAAGAATCCCACCCGTCATACTGTGAGTCATGGGAGTCTCAACCACTCTGACAAGAAATAAACCTGTTTTTGCAAAAAACTATTCGTTTTCTCCTTCCACTATGTATGGTATTGTGACAAAAAAGGCCTTTGATTTTGCGTAATAAAAAAAGACAAATGGAAGCCTTGTTCCACTGTCTTTATGATACTTCCTTAAGCCATCTTTCTTTTCACGTTTACTTGAATATCGGCAAAGGCGGTTCCAATCTTTGAATGTTATGAGTTTCGTTTAGGCATGTACGGCCAGTCGTTCATGCCGTTCATTAGCGCTTACCTCAACCCGATTGCCAGCTTCATCAAAAAGGTGAAGATGCTCCGGAGGAATCGAGAGATCGACTTTTTGCCCCGTTGTATAAGATTCTGTCCCTGCCACAACTTGGATAATGACGCCTTTGATGGAGAGGTAATGGACATAGCGTGAACCAATGTATTCCCTGCGAACATATTCCCCATGAAGGACACACGCTTCTGGCAGCTTCTTAAACATAATGTGCTCGGGCCTTACACCCATTTCTGCAACGCCCGGAATCATCGCCCTGTCAGCAAATGCATCGGCTGGCAGCATATTCATTGGCGGCGTGCCGATAAAAGTGGCGACAAAACGTGTTTTAGGCGTTTCGTAAATGTCTTCAGGCGTCCCAATTTGTTGGATAACACCGCCGTTCATGACGGCGATCCGCTGCCCAATTGTCATTGCTTCTAATTGGTCGTGCGTGACATAGACCATCGTTTGTTTTAAGCGGTTATGAAGTTCAATTAAGTCATTGCGAGCGGACACACGCAAGAGCGCATCAAGATTGGACAACGGTTCATCCAACAGGAAAAACGGTGCTTGTTTGACGACCGCTCGGGCAAGGGCAACCCGTTGTCGTTGTCCACCTGACAGTTCGGCAGGTTTGCGCCCTAAATACGCCTTTAACTCGACCAATCCGGCGGCATATTCAACTGCTTCGCGTATGTCTTGCTTTTTCTTTTTGCGAATCGTGAGCGAAAAAGCGATGTTATCAAACACGGTCATATGGGGATAAAGGGCATAGTTTTGGAAAACCATTGCCACATTGCGATCGGCAACGTCAACCCCTGTCATCGCTTGCCCGCCCATTAAAATCGTGCCTGACGTAGGTTGTTCCAGCCCCGCGATCAGTCGTAACAATGTCGACTTACCGCACCCAGAAGGCCCTAGAAGAACAAGGCGTTCACCACTGTTAATCATTAAATCCATTGGCGGAATGACATTTGTCTGCCCAAAGTTTTTCTCTACTTGTGTAAACACAATGCTTTTATCTTCTTTCATCGCTACTTCACCCCTGTATGCAAAAAGCTGCTCATAATATGTCGCTGCAACAACAAATACACAGCGAGAGGCGGAACGGACGCAAGAAATGCGACAGCCATCATCGGCCCCCACGATGTGCCCCCTTCTGCACTTATAAACTCTTGCAAAGCAAGAGGCATCGTCATCAAGTCGTTGTCGTTAATCATTAATAAAGGCCATAAATATTCGTTCCATGTCGTAATAAAAAAGAGAATGCCTAAAGCAATCACCGAGGGCTTAACCGATGGGAATAAGATTTTCCAAAGCCTGCGCCAATCCCCTGCCCCGTCCACACGAGCAGACTCAATCAGGCTGGCAGGGACTGACCGAAACGATTGCCTTAACAGGAAAACGCCAATCCCATTTGCGATTTGTGGCAATATTAAACCGAAATAGGTGTTTACAAGCTCTAGATCACTTAAAAGAATATAGTTTGGCAGCATCGTCACTTGAATAGGGATGAAGATGCTCGCAATGACCAAGTAAAAGCAAAACTCTCTTCCTCGGAATTGAAATTGAGTAAACCCGTAAGCAGCAAGGATGCTAGTGAACAGTTGTATCAATGTGACCACTGTTGCCACGAAGAAAGAGTTGCCCATATAGCGTAAAATCGGGATCGACTCCCACACTTGGCTAAAATGGTCTAATGTAGGCGGAATCGGCAACAATTGCAAACCGCCTGCAAACAATTGGCTAGTTTCAAGAAAAGCGGTTGCTGCCATCGTCAGAACCGGAAAAAAACTAAGTATCAGGCAAATCGCCAGCAACAGATGCCATCCGTTAACTTTCATAATGGACCCTCCGATCAAGCACTTTAGCCTGAAGCAAAATGATCAGAACAAAAAACAAAAACGTTAGCACAGCAGTCGCTGACCCAAGTCCTGTACGAAAGAACTGGAACCCATACTGATACGTCAAGAACACCAAATTGCTGGTTGATTGGTCTGGGCCGCCATTGGTTAGCATTTGAATCGGCACAAAAGCAAATTGGATGCCCATTACTGTCGTTAACACAAAAACAAACAAAATCGTTGGTCCTGTTAGCGGAAAAACAATCCGGCGCAACATGCCAAGTTTGCTTTTCATCCCTTCTACACGGGCCGATTCCTTCACTTCTTCAGGGACACTTAAGATTCCAGCAAGCAACACGATAAAATGATAGCCAAACGTATTCCAGGCAACAACAAGCGTAATCGCAAACAGTGCCCAATTTGTATCATTTAGCCAGTTGACATCGGGAAGTTGAAAGAAACGGAGAATTTCATTCACTGAGCCAATCAATGGATTGTATAGCCATAAGAAGATGACAGACGCAACAGCAAGGGACAGTACGTGCGGTACAAAGAGAGCACCTCGATAGAAATGTTGCCACCGTCCTGAAACTTGCGTTATTCCGTAGGCGGTCATGTAAGGAACGAACAAGATTAGGACGAGCAGCATGCCCATGTACCACAGCGTATTCGCTGCAGCGTTTAAAAACTCGCGATTTGAAAACAATTCGACGTAATTGTCTAAGCCGACCCATGTTTTGGTTGGACTAACCATATTCCATTCTAAAAAGCTCCAATAAATCGAGCGAGCAAGGGGAACGAAAATAAAGAGAACAATTGGCAGCATCGCAGGAGCAATAAACAAAAGCGGCTTTATCCGCTGCAGCCAACCGCTTGCTGGTTTGATCTTCATACGGTTATCTTCCCAACCACTTTTCCTTCTTGTAAAAGCTCGTTGCCGTGGCGCTTCAACACTTCTAGTGAAGCAGACTCGTCATACTCCAAGATCAATCGCAGAGAGTGGGCTTGCTCGGCAATGGCCTGCCAAATTTCATTCCAGCGTGTCACCCCTGCGCCAATTGGCAAATGCAAGTCGTTTTCGCCATCATTATCATGCAAATGAAGGGCAGACAGCCTTGTCCCAAGCGCTTCAATAACATTTGCTATCTGCCAATTGTTAATTGTGGCATGGCCGATATCAAGCAATGCTTGAATCGTCGGAATTTCCTCGAACAATTGGACAAATTCCCGTTCATCAAACAGCATCTTATCGTGAAAACCGACATTCTCAACCAATAGCATGATGCCATTTTGTTCAGCGATATCACCGAGCTGTTTTATGTAGTGCTTGGATAAAGCTTGTGCTTCTTCTCGATGAAACAAAGGCATGTTGTATAAATGAGTGTGGAGCACAGCATGGCTCGCAAATGTAGAAGCCCATTCTAAATACATACGGTACGCTTCAAATGAGTAGGCCGCATATTGAGGGAATTGGACAGAGGCCAAATTTAATTCCCAAATTGGCAAGTGGACGCCAATGTCTCCTGCAAATGAAGCAAACCGCTCTTTCTCTTGATTCCAATCGGTATGGCCATGCCAATGGGGGCCGTCTGTCGAGATTTCAATTCCGCCCTCCCAATCCTGTAAGAAAGCTGGGGCCTCGACAATTTTTTTCATAAAAGGAAGCAAGTTGATATATACACTCATTGCATGTCCGCCTCTCGCTTATTGGATATATCCATTGATTTTTGATTCTGTCTCTTTCAAAACCGATTCCGGATCGCCACCATCAAAAATCTGATCTCTTGCATCTAGAATCGCTTGCTCTGCCTGCAAACCATTTGCACCTGGAAAGTTGATCCAAGGGACAATCGATTCCATTTGCCGATTAGCGGTTTGCATGATTGGATTCTCGTCAAAAAAAGGACCTAACGTATCTGGATCTTCTGCCAGTCCCGTGATCGGCGGCAAATAACCAGTCCCTTCAACCCAAATTTTCATTGCTTCTGGGCTTGATAAATACTTCATAAATTCCCACGCCGCTGCCTGTTTCTCTGGATCCTGTGAAAATGAGAACAGCGCATTCCCGCCAGCAGCCACTTGGCGCTCTTTATCCCCAAAGGTTGGAATTTCCACTGAACGCAAATCAAAGTTGCTTTGTTCTTCAATCGCAGCACGGCGGCCCACAGTTGTCATCATCATCCCGACTTTTCCTGTTGCAAATGCCTGTATGCCTTCTTCCCACGTCACATGGAGGGCATGCTCATCTTCAATCATGCGCCCAAGCATATCAAACACTTCTACACTTTCTGGGGAACCAATGGTTGATACAACTTCGTCGCCACTAAAATCGAGGAAATCCCCGCCATTTGAACGAACAAGCGAATACTCCGCCCAGCTATCTGGCGGTTGCTGGACATAGAGTCCGTACTCCCCTGTATTTTCCTTTACCATCTTGGCCATTTCCTGCATTTCATCCCATGTTTGCGGAAGCTCGTCTACATTCCAGCCAGCTTCTTTTAGCAAATCTGCATTGACATACATAATCGGATTGCTTAAGGCGTAAGGCAATCCAGCCAATGTTTCTTTATCGTTGGAATACCCAAGCGCTTTAATATTGTCGAGATAAGATTGATTTAAAAACGCTTCCCCCTCTTCATCATTGGCCGCTAGTTCGGACACAGGGACATAAGGCACGTTTTGGTCGACATAAGCTATGTAGTTGTAGCCAATTTGCGCGACATCTGGTGGATTGCCTCCACTTAACGCCGCCTGGGCATTTTGCAACAGCCCTTGATAATTGCCAGGCTGAAAAGATTCCTTCACTTCAATCCGATCTTGGGAAGCATTAAACTGTTCGACCAGCTCTTTAATCGCTTTGCCACCCCAGTCTTCGTTATTTACATGCCAATACTCAATCGTTACTTTCTCTTCACTCGTTGCTGCACCTTCCGTACTGCCACAAGCTGCTAAAACAGTGACCGTGCCTAGTGTCGATAACAAGGCTGCATGCTTCTTCCACACAGTCTCTTCACCCCTTTATTGGTTAAATACATGTCCAGTATAAAGAGGGGCTATTAATTCCTAATGAGAGATAAGCAAACATTTTGTAAAACGTTTGTAAAGGAAGGGGACAAAAAATAAAAAAAGACAAAGAGCCACTGCCCTTTGTCGATTTCAATCTTTGCCCTGCTCTATGAGTTTAAAGGCTTCACATGTTCTGGAAGAGGATAGGCACCGTCTTCGTCATGAACTTCTTCGCCTGTAACCGGTGGATTAAACACACAGACCATGCGCATATCCGTCTTCGCCCGCAGTAAATGCTCATCATTTTTGTCGAGCACATAACATTCGTATTGCTTGACTGGCCATACTTTGCCATCTTTAATAGTTTCAACTTCGCCTTCCCCTTCAATTACGTAAACCGATTCAAGATGGTATTTGTACCAAAGATGCGTTTCTGTACCAGCTTTAATTTGCGTGTCATGCAATGAATAACCCATACCGTCTGCCTCGACAACGATGCGCTGGCTCCTCCAATTGCCGCCGTCTACATCCCGGTTTGTGCCAATAATGTCTGCCAGTTTAACTACTTTCATTTTCTCTCCTCCAATGATTAAGTAACTAACGCTTGTTTAAGTTGTGACAGGCTCTTTTACGCCAAGGACGGCGCGTACGCTTTCTTCTATAATGGCAAAGCCTCTTTCTAAGTCCTCATCTGAAATGGTGAGCGGTGGGAACAGCTTAAAGACTTCATCTTCTGGGCCGGCCGTTTCCATGATTAAGCCGCGCTTAAATGCTTCAGCCGCCACTTTTCCAGCTAGGCCGTCTACTTTTGAACCGATTCCAGCCATAAAGCCCCTTCCTTTTACACAACCATTCATTTCTGGATATGAATCAACGAGCTTCGTTAAAAAGGCATGGATTTTCTTTGACTTGTCTTTAATCGCTTGTTCAAACGATGGGTCTTCCCAGTAGGACAATGCTGCTGTTGCTGTAATAAAGGCATGGTTGTTTCCACGGAATGTGCCATTATGCTCGCCCGGAGCCCAAATATCAAGTTCAGGTTTGAAAAGGGTGAGTGCTAATGGCAATCCATATCCGCCAATTGATTTAGACAGGCAGACAATGTCAGGCGTAATGCCTGCTTCCTCAAAGCTAAAAAACGTTCCTGTGCGTCCAATTCCCGCCTGGACGTCATCGATAATCATTAAAATGTCGTATTTCTTGCAAATGCGCTCTAATTGCTGTAACCATTCCATACGTGCGGCATTAATGCCGCCCTCTCCTTGAACAGTTTCGAGAATGACGGCCGCCGGAATGTCTACTCCAGAGCCGTTGTCACGTAAAAACTGTTCGAGATAGCGAAGTGTATCGACTTCTTCTTCTCCAAATTTGTCATACGGCATCGTTACAACATTAGTCAAAGGGATGCCCGCCCCTTTTCGTTTAGAAGCATTCCCTGTTACCGAAAGCGACCCAATCGTCATCCCGTGGAAGCCATTTGTAAAGCTGATGATTTCTGTTCTCCCTGTCACCTTGCGAGCCAGCTTCAAGGCTGATTCAACTGTATTTGTGCCTGTTGGACCAGGAAACATCACTTTGTAATTGAGCTTTCGTGGTTTTAAAATCACTTCGTTGAATTTTTTTAGGAATGCTGCTTTTGGCTTTGTGGCCATATCGAGTGAATGGGTGATTCCGTCATCGGCAATATAATCGATAAGAGCACGCTTCATTTTTTCATCATTGTGGCCATAATTGAGCGCCCCTGCTCCAGAAAAGAAGTCGATGTATTCCGTCCCGTCCTCATCCCACATTTTCCAGCCTTTTGCCTTCGTGAAAACAGCCGGGAAGCTGCGGCAGTAACTACGCACTTCTGATTCCAATTCATTGAAAATGCTCATTGTTTCATTCACTGTCGGTTGTTCCTCCTTCATTTATTCGTTCAAGAACGAAGTGGTCCAATGCGAAACGTGTTTTCTTGTTCATGGCTATCTCCAGGAAATAAATGTTCCGAAAAACAACTAGACACTTGGCAGTCTGTTTGATGGATTCGGGCTAATTTCCTGAATAACGCTTGCGAAGCTTTGTTTGAAGGTGTTACCGTTGCTTCCACGTAACGGATATCCTTGCATGCCTCTCGCTCAATCAGCTTATTGATCAAGTCAAGGCCGAGCCCTCGCCCCCGTTGGGACGCCGCTACCCCGATTTGCCAAATAAACAACGTATCTTGCTGTTTAGGAGGAATAAAAGCGGTAATAAATCCTACTACTTCATCTCCGTCTTTTGCCACAATACACGTATCGTCAAAATATTCGCACATCATAATGTACTTGTAGGACGAGTTTGTATCGAGCGAAGACGATTTCGCCAGTTGCCACATTGCTGCGCCATCTTCCACGGTTGGCTTTGTTAACGTTAGTACTGGTGTCTGGACCATAACAGCCTCCTTTTCGTTTATCATTTCGTTTTTGCCAGACACTGTTTCCTTACCCGTCTCTCATCATTCTAAACGTTTCTTTTTGAAACATTTATGAAGAACGTAGGCAACTTTCTTTGCCTTCTATAATGATAGGGGGGCGTGGCAGCAAATGCAAACGCTTAATCGTTGGATATAATTGGATTGATGTGGCTGAGTCGCGCTAGGTCGAGCAGAGAGTAGGCTTCTTTTCATATCCTCCTTAAACGTCACGTTTCCTTCCATATCCGCCCTTTGCTTATGAAAAACAAAAGAGGAGGGTTCCCCCTCCTTTCAGCCTGACGTCAAGGGCTCGCATACGTCGTCGTTTGGCTGGACTATGCTAATTAACCCCGACCTATTCTCATTTTTTCTCGTCTTTAAATCAGTGTGATGACTGTCACACGCACTGAAATGAAGCAATTCGCTCAGTGTCAATTCCAAAGAATACCCAACGGAAGAAAAACCAACGCCAGCCTGCTACAGAGCGACGGCCGACAAAAGTAGGGTAAAACCAAAACGATTCGCCGTTATTTAGGCGGATAAACGTATAACGAAATAGGCAGCCTGCGATCGCTCCAGGATCAACAGCAAAAACAGAAGGCGCCCCTAAAGTGCTTAAAGCGGCTTGGGAAGGAGGCGGCCCAGGCGGCGCTCCTGTTCCTTGACCTGGGGAGGTCGGCGGGCCTCCTTGCCCTGGGAAAAATCCTCCTTGTGTTGGCGGGGGTCCAGGTGGGCCTCCTTGTGTTGGTGGAAATGGAAACGTGCCTGGGCTAAAGCGCGACGGGTAATAATGCCCATTGTACATAAACGAGCAACTCCTTTTTTTATAACCTTTCTGCTAGCCTACGCAGCTGCCCATGGAATGGTGAACAATATCCCATTTTTTGTGTATAGCATCGTCTCAATTCCTTATACTAATTGGAAACTAACAACAGATAAGGAAGAAATGGCATGAGGACAACGGATTTACATGCATGTGCTGCAGCCATTAAAAGCGCCTTTTACCAATCAAACAGCGTGCAAACAATGGAAATTCCGCTTTTAGGAACAGAGCAAGCGCTTGTGCTATTCATTAAAGAGATTATCGACCAAAATAAGTTGCATGCGTTAATCGTCGATCCGCTTACTCGTTTCCGCCTCGCAAAGCAGTCATATCCGACTGAATCTGTTACGACTTGGCTGAAAGATGGCACCCCTATACCAAACGCCAATGTGGAACGATTAAAACGGGAAATGATGGACGGCAAAGCTGTTGTATTGTTGCAAAACGAACAGCCTGTTTTAATCGATTGTGCGATGTGGAATGTGCGCAGCGTCAGCGTGCCCCTTACAAGTAGCGTGTATGAAGGGCCAGCATCTGCTTTGACAGAAAGCCTTGACGTCAACATGAATTTGCTCCGTAATTATTTTCGTAGCCCCGAATTGGCAATCGAAACATTAGAAGTTGGAGAAAACGCTGCAAAAAAAATGGCGATTGTCTCGCTTCACGGAAAAACGAATCCAGATCTTGTAATAGAAGTGCGCGAAAGGCTTAAACAAGTGCATGTAGCCGAATTCATCATTTCACAACTTGCAACTGACGCGCTTGAAGGGAAAGGGTTTTTGTTTCCCAGGACAATGGCAAATGACCGCCCAGATGCGTGCGCATTGGCATTGGCAAAAGGGAAAATTGTCTTGCTCGTAGAAGGATCGCCCTTGGCGATTCTGGCACCAAGCTTGTTTTATCATTTCTTTCAAAACCAAGACGATTACTTATCCGAATTTGGCCGTTTTGGCGCACGTCCTCTTCGGTATTTGTATTTTTTTATTGCCACTTTTTTCCCTGCTATTACTGTGGCAATCATCCGTTTTCATCTTGACAACATACCGACGGAAGTGGCTAACCAGCTTGTGAAAACCCATGACACCCTTGCACCCTATACAATCGAGCTTGTATTTGTCATTCTTTTATTGCAGCTTATTATGGATGGCTCCTATCGCCTGCCTGGCAATACCATTTTTGCGGTGACGTTTATCGGTACAATGCTCATTAGCGATATTGCTACAAACGTTAGCCTATTCCATCCCATTACAATCGTCGTCATTGGCGTTTGTTATATAACTAGTTTCCCTGTCTTAAACCGCGGGCTCCTTTCTCCAATTTTTTTTATTCGCATTACGCTGCTCGTCGTAGCCCATTTCTTTGGCTTTGCAGGTATGTTTGCCGTGACAACGGCAGTCATCATCCATATGGCCCATTTAAGGTCACTTGGAATTCCATACCTCTATCCGTTTATACCGTTTCAGCCTGATAAATGGCGTGACACGATTTTTCGCCCTACTTTAACGATGGCCATCAATAGACCGACGCCATTGCCTTTTAAAAAAGCAGAGGCTGCCCACAATCGAAGAGGAAGCTGAAAGGGCAGCTACTGGAAAAGGAAAAGACGACAAAATCAGACTGATCCATGATGCTTGTAGATGAAGAAGCGGATAGGACACCGATCTCAAAGCATGGTCTTGCTTTAAACAGCGTATACGAGCGTTCGTCTACATACTGAACCACCCATTCCCGCGGAGGAATGGGTGGTTCTCTTTAAAGTTGCAACGATATATATTTCACTTCTACATATTCTTCAATGCCCCAATGGCCACCTTCACGGCCAAGGCCGCTTTCTTTCATACCGCCAAATGGCGCTTGGGCGACCGAAGGCAAACCATCATTCAGTCCAACAATGCCATATTCAAGCCCTTCCGCAATGGCAACAGCTTCAGATAAGTCGTTTGAATACACATATGCTGCTAAACCATAGGGGGAGTGGTTCGCCCTTTCGATCACTTCTTCTGTTGAAGTGTACGTGGCAATCGGCGCGAGCGGTCCAAATGTTTCTTCCTTCATGCAAAGCATGTCATCGGTCGCATTGCCAATAAGGGCAGGTGTTTGGAAATAGCCGTTTGTGGCATCGGCTTCTTGGCCAAAGACCACTTCGGCTCCTTTCGCTTTCGCATCCTCTATATGCTTTTGTACTTTTGCAACAGCCGCTTCGTTAATAAGAGGGCCAATATGGCTATCTGGTTCCATGCCGTTGCCCACTTTTAGCTTTTTCATTTCAGCAGAAAAAGCCTCTATAAAAGGTGCTTTAATCGACTCGTGGACGTAAATGCGGTTTGCACAGACGCACGTCTGTCCGGCATTGCGGTACTTTGAAGCAATGAGGCCATCTACTGCCTTTTGAATATCGGCCTGTGCTGTTACGATAAAAGGAGCGTGACCGCCCAATTCGAGCGACAGTTTTTTGACAGTATCGGCTGCCTGGCGCATAAGCAGTTTGCCGACACGCGTTGAACCAGTAAATGACACTTTTCGCACCCGTTCATCGGCCATCCACGTTTCCCCGATTTGTTGGGCGTCTCCTGTAATCATATTAACGACTCCCTTTGGAATGCCTGCTACTTTAGCCAATTCAACGATCCGGTAAGCAGTAAATGGCGTTAACTCTGATGGCTTAATGACCGCTGTACAACCTGCTGCCAAAGCAGGCCCTAGCTTCCTCGTTAACATGGCCGCCGGAAAATTCCACGGTGTAATGGCAGCGATAACGCCAATGGCTTGCTTTTGCACAAAAATACGTTTATTGGTTGCAGCCGCAGGAACCGTTTCGCCATAGACACGCTTCCCTTCTTCTGCATACCAAGACAAGAAACTGTTGGCATAACGGACTTCACCAAGGGCTTCTGCAAAAGGCTTCCCTTGTTCTAGTGTCATTAACTTGGCAATTTCTTCTTCCTCCCGCTGAATTAACTCATACCACTTTTGCAAATACGCGCCTCGTTCTGCCGCCGTCTTTTCTCGCCATTCTGGCAGTGCCGCCGCAGCGGCGTCGACCGCTGCTAAAGCTTCCTGTTTCCCCCCATTTGCAACTGTGCCAATCACTTCTTTTGTCGCCGGATTTTCTACTTCGATCATATCGTCGGTCGCTACGCATTCATTATTAATAAACAGTGCATGATTCATAACAAGCTCACTCCTTTTCATTTTTGAAAAAACACCATTTCCATTGTTTGACCATACCAACTACACTGGCCGCCCTACCCATGCCTGTTCATAAATCGACAAAATGGTATCACGCTGAAGCATACGAGGGTTGTTCTTTAAGAGACGGTCGATTTTGCTTGCATCTTCTGCCATAGCCGTAAGGTCTCCACGTTTTATCCCAAACTTTCTAAGGTTGCTTGGAATATCGACTTGACCGCAAAGGCGCTCCATGACGCTTATCGCCTGATCAGCCTCTTCACTCGCTCCCATCCCTTTCTCCTTTACGCCTAACGCTTCTCCGATCACAGCAAGCCGGTCGACGCAGGCAACTTTGTTTTCCCTCATTACATAGGGCAATAGCACAGCGTTGCTGATACCATGAGCAATTTTAAACCGTCCCCCAAGAGGATAAGCGAGGGCATGGACAGCGCCGACTCCTGCGTTGCCAAATGCCATGCCAGCCATTAAGCTGGCGACGGCCATTTCTTCCCGTGCTGCGAGGCTTGTTGGCTTTGCGTACGCTTCGGGCAAACTTCGGGCAATTTTTTCAATTGCCTGAAGGGCAAAAGCATCTGTAAGGGGCGATGCGTTTACAGACAAGTACGCTTCAATTCCATGGACAAGGGCGTCTATGCCGCTCGCTGCTGTAACGGCAGGAGGGGTTGTCCTCGACAACTCTGGAGAAACGATTGCCACGTCAGGAAGCAAATGGTCACTGACAATTCCTTTTTTTAGCTTAGCGTCATCGTCGGACAGAATCGCTATATTCGTTACCTCGGAGCCTGTTCCGGCTGTGGTCGGAATGGCAATGAGCGGCACCCCTTTTGTAGGGACTAAATCAGTGCCGATCAAATCAGCAAGTTCGCCGTTATAACGAACATAAGCTGCCGTCGCTTTAGCTGTGTCAAGAGCACTGCCGCCACCTACGGCAATCAAGCCATCATGGCCGCCAGCGGCAAATGTTTGTTTGCACGCTTCTACAACCGAAAATGCTGGTTCTGGCTCCACTTCTAAAAATACGCCGTAGCGACGCCCAGCAAGCATCTCTGTCACTTCCTCAAGCAGACCAGCCTTCTTAATCATTTTATCAGTAACAACAAGGGGATTGTTTATTTTTAACCTTGCTATTTCACTGTCTAAATGGGAAATAGCTCCTATGCCCATCAAAATTTTGTAAGCGCTTTTAAAAACATGCACCATTTTCGACTGCCTCCTTGTTTCATCATTTTAGCAGAACATCCTTTTTTCTGGATATAAAGCGGCATTTTTTACTCTTTCACACTATTGATCAGCCCAACCGTTTGGTCTGTTCACAGCCACTTTTTAAAACATGCTGAGTGAATAACGTTTGGCCATCATTTCCAGCAATTTGATCCCGGCAATGGAGTTGCCTTTTTCGTCGAGAGACGGCCCACAAATGCCAATCCCGCATTTTTTCGGGACAGCACCCATAATTCCGCCTGAGACCCCGCTTTTTGCTGGAATACCGACATTGATAGCAAATTCACCTGAAGCATTGTACATGCCACATGTGACCATAAATGTTTTGCATATCCGGGCAACGTCTATAGGCAAGAGCTGCTTGTCTGTATCGGGATCACGGCCATCCATGGCCAGAACGCAGCCGACCCTCGCTAAGTCGATACAATTCATTTCAATCGCGCATTGTTTTGTGTAAAGGTCCATGAGCTCTTCTACATCTTCATCAATGACGCCATGCTCTTTCATAAAATAAACAAGAGCCCTGTTTAAATGGGCTGTTTCAAATTCTGATTGGGCTATTTCTTTGTTATACGTAATGGTTTCATTTCCTGTCAAACAACAGATAAAGTCCAGTAAACGTTCAAACCGCTCGCCCGCCGTTTTTCCTTTAATCATATGGGTAACGGCAAGAGCGCCGGCATTAATCATTGGATTGAGCGGTTTGGAAGGCTTATTGGTCTCCAATTTAGCGATCGAATTAAAAGGGTCGCCTGTCGGTTCTTTTCCAACACGAGTGAACACGTATTCTTCCCCTTGATCGATAAGCGCTAGCGCTAAGGAAAGCACTTTTGAAATGCTTTGTAGTGTGAAATTTTCTTCCGTATCCCCAGCCATAAAACCTTTTTCATCAGGGTAGTACAACGCTACTGACAGCTCATGTTTATCAGCAGCAGCTAAGGCAGGAATATAATTGGCCACGTTTCCTTGCTCAGCAAACGCTCTTGCCTGGCTAACGAGCAATTCCAGTTCATCATTTGAACGGCATAGCATGCGAATTTCGCCTCTCTTCTTTTGTTCTCTTTCATTAGCTTGGCTGCTTCAGCGGATTGCATGCAAAAAACCGTTTCCTTTCTAAATAAATTTCGATTCCCTCTCTACCTTAAGGCGACAGCTTCCTGAACAAGCGTCTCGTTAAATAGAGTTGAAAATAAACATCGCCCTTTATCCGCAAACGCCTCCTTATAAAAAACAGCACCTACAATTGATAGACGCTGCCTTACAATTGCGGTGCAGTTATGATTAGTAAAAAAACGTATAGAGAGCGACGGCAATGGCAAGTGCGACAGTCGGTAACATGGTGCACACTAAGAAAATAGGCCCATATGCTCGTTTATGGGTTTCTCCGCATATAGCCCGAATCGTCGTTACGACAAAACCGTTATGAGGCAATGAGTCTAGACCGCCGGAAGCAAGCGCGGAAATACGATGCATCGCTCCTGGGTCTACGCCGCGTTCCATATAATCGGGGGCAATGAGCGGCAAAGCAATACCAAGGCCGCCTGATGCAGATCCGGTAATCCCGCAAATGACCGTGACAAACAAAGCCAGGCTAACGAACGGTTGACTTGCTGCACCCAACAAGGATTGTAAAAACAAATCGAAAGCAGGCACTTGTGCAGCGACACTGCCAAAGCCGACAACAGCGCACGTATTGGCAATCGCGACAAGAGAATTTTGCGCGCCTACGGCGAGTGACTCTCCGATTTGCGTCACAAATTTCAAGTTAAACAGCCATGTCGTTCCGATGCCAAGAAGCAACGCAACCAATACAGCCGTTTTGGCCGCCATATAAAGCGACAGCACATTTAAAGAAACAAGCACAATCGCTAACGGCAACAAGGCAAACAATGGCTTTGGCAACACGCGCTCTTTTGCTGCCGCCAGTTCATCAAGCGCTTCTTCCTCTAGCCCGTATAGGGGACTGTCTTGCGGGAGCGAAAAACGCTCGCCTTTTTTCAGTGCTGTTTTCAACATATACCTGACCCATAGGCCGCCTGCAACCATAATGAAGACCGCGCTTACAACACCAATCCAACCGCCAGCAGTCGGTTGTGTGCCAAAGAACTCGGTTGGAATGATGTTTTGGATTTCAGGTGAGCCAGGTGAAGTCATCGTGAACGAAATGGAACCGAACACAATCGCAACCGGTATAAAGCGGTGCGGATAATCGGCGAGCTTAAACAGGGATACGGCAATTGGGTAAACGGTAAAACCAACCACAAATAAGCTGACGCCTCCATAAGTCATAATCGCACATGCGGCAATCACAGCAAACAGCGCCCACTTTGCTCCCAATTTCCGCTCGATCCAATCGGCAATTGCTTCCGCCGCTCTTGTGTCTTGAATGACTTTGCCAAAAATTGCCCCTAAAAGAAAAACCAAAAACCAAGAAGCAAAATAGTTTGTAAACCCTTCCATATAGTGTCCGACCATTGCCGTATTTAAATTAAGCCTTCCGGTTAAAGCAAGAAGAACAGAAGAAAGAAGTGCGGCAATAATAATATTGACGCCTCTTAACGTTAATACGACTAAAAGGGCCAGTGCACCTAATAAGCCAATCATGCTGATCATATTGTCTACGCCTCCTTAACGGGAAACGGCCGAATTCCGTTGAAAAAGGGCCTCGTACAGCTCAATCAACTCTTGTTTTGACGGCACACGCGGGTTGTTTTGCGGACTTCCGCTTTCAAGTGCATCGTCAGCCATTTTATGAAGCATTGGCATAAACGCCTCTTCTTTAACGCCCCAGTCTGGCAATGTAGGAATATCGACTTTCGCGCAAAGGGCGACGATCTCTTCAACTACGGTATTAGCTAGTGTTTCAAAACATTCACCGCTCTTGCCAGGAAAGAGAACACGGCCGATTGAGGCAAGGCGCTCCTGGCAACTTTCCTTTGTATATTCGAGCACAACGGGTAAAAGCATCGCGTTAGAGACGCCGTGTGGCACATGGAAGAGGGCGCCAATTGGTCTTGACATCCCATGGACAAGACAAACCGATGAATTGGAGAAAGCCATACCGGCGAGTAGCGAGCCGTACAACATTTCATGTCTTGCCTTGATGTCGTTGCCATCTTTATAGGCGGGCAACAGATAATGGAAAATCCGCTTAATTGCTGATAGCGCCAGTCCATCGGTAAAAGGATGTGCCCTTTTGCTAATGTAAGCCTCCAACGCATGGGTAAGCGCGTCAATTCCAGTAGCTGCAGTAATGTGTTTAGGTGTCGATTTTGTCAGTACTGGATCAACAATGGCCGTCCGTGGCATAAAGGCTTGCTGTTTGATCATCATTTTGACATTTGTGTGCGTGTTCGTAATTACTGTCGCATCTGTTGCTTCAGAACCAGTGCCACCGGTTGTCGGCAAGGCGATCAAAGGAACCGCTCCTTTTCTCGCAATAGTACGCCCGTTCATGTATTCATCGATTGCTCCGCCATTGGCTGCTAGTACCGCGACAGCTTTAGCTGTATCTATACAGCTTCCTCCACCAAGGGCAACAATGACATTGCAGCCTTTTGTACGAAACAAATTCAAAGCCTCATACACGTACGTATCCGTCGGCTCAGTTGCTACACCTAAATAGGAATACGATGGGATTCCGCTTTTCTTTAGCAAAGCTTGGGTTCGTTCAACATTCCCTAGCCTTTCCATCACTGCATCGCTAATAATCAGCGCCTTGCTTCCTAGCTTTGCAGCTTCAACGCCAACTTGCAAAAAACTGTTTTCCCCATAAATAATCGTGGCCGGCAAATGACAAGTTGTTGATTGCATCTAATCCCCTCCTTGTTGTTTTGCCATTGCAAAAATGATGCCAACCACCAAGCAAGATGACTGTAAGCGTTTTCTATAAACTGTATCGCAAGTTTGCAACATAAAGCCTTGCCACTGTCGCTAAATCACGACGACTCTTCTTCTTTTAGCTTACGGTACAATGTCGCACGGTGGATGCCTAACAATTTTGCAGCTTTTGCCTTATTTCCGTTCGCTAATAGGATCGCTTGCTCGATTCGCCGCTTCTCAGAACGCCTCGCCACCGCCTTTAATGATTCTTTCTTTGCGGCATGGTTGCGCAAAAACGGAGGCAGTGTATCACTTGTCACTTCTTCTCCTTCGCCGATTGCCATAATGTAATCGATCGCATTCGCCAACTCACGAACATTGCCAGGCCAATCATACTCAAGGAAAGCGTGTAAAGCGTCTTCACAAAATCGTTTTTGCCTCATCGCATATTCTTGTGCAAAACGGTCCATAAACGCGCTAACTAAATAAGGAATATCTTCTTTACGCTCGCGCAACGGCGGGATGTTTAATGTGATCGCCACGAGCCTATAATACAAATCTTTTCTGAACTTGCCCTCGGCCACTAGTTGGTTGAGATCAGCATTCGTAGCAGCAATTAACCGAAAATCGGTTTGGATCGGGCGACAGCTGCCAACCCGGTCTACTTGTTTTGTCTCAAGGACACGAAGTAGCTTTGCTTGCAACGCATTCGACATTTCCCCTGCTTCATCTAAAAAAAGCGTACCACCACTAGCTTGTTCAAATTTCCCTACTGCCCCGCCTCGTCGCGCGCCTGTAAAGGCTCCTTCTTCGTAGCCGAACAGCTCAGCTTCGAGAAGCGTTTCCGGCATGGCAGCACAATTAATTGCAACAAATGGTCCATTGGCTTGGTTGCTCATCTGATGGATCAAACGGGCAAACAGCTCTTTTCCCGTACCTGTTTCGCCTGTTAATAGCACTGTCGCTTTTGTGCGTGCTACTTTGCGGGCAAAACATTTGCACGATTGAAGCGCCTCGCTCCTGCCTATAAGCCGGCGCTCGACTGGTGTCTCGTTTCGATTTGTTGGTTCAGTTGAGAGTGCCTCCTCACTTAAAAAAATGCGTGCTCGCTGCAAAATTTCATAAAGCTCGGAAACGCCTTCAAAAATCAACATGCCAACAGCTCCGACAACACGGCGATCTTGCCAAATTGGGATACGGTGGACCACCATGTTTTGCCCCTCAATCCGTTGGATCACGCCTCGCTCGGGAATGCCTGATTTTACAACTTCATGTAAGCGCGTATTTTCAATTACATCAGCGACAAACTTGCCTTCGACTTCCGCTTCGTTCTTTCCGCCAATAAAGCTGCGGTAGGCATTGTTCATTTTGACGATGTTTCCTTGCTTATCGACAATGACGATCCCTTCATACGCGTTTTCTAAAATCGCTTCCAGTATCGCTTTTTGCTCGTACTCTTCCCGCGCCCGCCGCCAGTTTTCTCTTGTTACGGCACCAATGTAATCATCGCCCTCTTTGATGAGAACCAATTTACTCCCGTCTGGACTAGATCTATGCCTTTCCTTATTTTCAATCACTTCTACCGATTCTAACGCTTTATCAATCGCTGTTTCTCCACTGCTTATCGCTGCCACTATCGTTTCTGGAAGCAACGCCCCAACTGGTTCATCTTCTTCTGTCACAAGAACGATCAAAGAGCCTGCATGTTGCAACAAACGGGCCCACTCCTGAATGGTCCGTTCTTCATAGAGAGCAAAGGAAACAGGTTCGATCCAATAGTGGCTTACATGAAAACCAGATTGGTTGATGGTCAATTGCTTTACCATGGCATTTTCCTCCATTCCAATTTGTCTAATTGCTTTTGTTCGCGTTTTACGTAACTCCTAGCTAATTGTATAGGCGTACTCAGGTGGGGAACGTTTTGAAAGTGACGATTAATCGAATGTACATATTGTTTCACTACTGCCAAGTGATTCCCTTCAAATAAAGGGGAACATATGTAAAAAGTTATTCTAATGAAGAACGAGTGTTTTTGGAAAGGGAACTGTGGAACATCGTAAGGCATCAGATCGCCCCCTTCATAGCGTTCACAATTAAACCACGAGTCTTTTGTGGGACCATAAAACGGACAGTGTGGCTGTGCGCATGGAAAATTTCAGCATTTTTTCGTTTTATTAAGATCATTTCACGCATTCTTTATCAGATCTTAAATAGATTTGGAAAGCTGTCTCCTTTACACTAACAATGAGAGCTAACGAGAAACAGGCTCCAATATGAATAGAGAGGTGAGCACATGTACTCAAACGAAGATTTGCATGCAGTCGAAGAACGGGCGAAAGCATTTTTGCCTACAGCTACAAGCGAACTCTCCGCTTATTTACGGGCCATCGAAGAATACGTTCGAAGCAAACGCAAGGATCTAGGCTTCGACCAAGCTGAACATTTAGAAATACAGCTTCTTGTCCACTATGGCTTAGAATAAAGCCATCTAAATGAACACAAAGAAAGAAGCCTCATCTAGGCTTCGTTTACATAAATCTATGTTAATCTTGTTTTTACACACGGTTAAAACCGGTTTCCCCGGCCCGACTGATATGCTCCCCTTTAGGTAGACAGATTAAAAAATAAAAATCTGGCTACTTATGGGGGAGTATTTGTTATGTCCAAAAGATCATAACTCAGTAGAAGAGAAATACGCGATACAAAACGGATTAGAAGATGATTCTATAAATGAATGAAAGTCAATATATCACGTACACCGATCAACGAGAATGGACATATAAGTATGATACACATGGAATGGAAGGTCTAAAAGAGTCTTCTACCTGGAGAAGATATTCAAAGGATCTGAAACTAGCCGCCGTAAAAGATTCTCTCTGGTATGTATTCGGTACGTGAGGTTACTCGAATGTCAGACGCATCTGTCCTCCGAGATTGTTCTTTTTTCGCAAAAAAACGTGCTGTTGTCCATTAATCAAATGTTTAATTAACTGCCGATCATTCCCTTTTTCATGCTACAATTATTTTTAGAGACAGAAAGTTTAATAAAAAGGGGCGAATATCGACCATGCCAATGATTTACGCTGAAGGCTACCATTCTTTTGAAGCCGAAAACGGAAAGAAACTTGTATTAGCGTTAGAAGACAACGGAGTAGACATTTTGCACCGTTGCGGCGGAAATGCCAGATGTACGACGTGCTTGTGCGAAATTATGGAAGGCGACGCTGGCCCAATCGGAGAGGCTGAAGCAGCGATTCGTGCAAAAAAAGGAATCACTGCCGAAAACCTACGGTTGTCCTGCCAAATTCGCGTAGCAAATGACTTGAAAGTCAAGCCGCTTCGCACCGCAACGAGCGAACAGATGGATCCAGGCAAACGTCCAGAAGAGTAATGCACGTTCAGCGCCATTGCGCAAAACAGGACTGCTAGAAAAACGTGTTCTTAAGCAACTATCGTAAAGCCGCTGAGCAAATGTAACGTTAACCTGAGGGGAGACAACTCATTGCCTTCCCTCTTCACCCCTCGTACGATTACCTCACTTTTATTTAAAAAAGCTTTAATATTCCATCATTTTCCAGAAGACGTATCTAGAAAAAATGAAAAACGGTAAAATTACTGGAAAAATAGTAGCGGAGCTTTACTAGCAACCATTAATACGAACCAAAAAACGAAAATCATGATAGGTGTGCAAGTTACGAGGAGCCGCAACAGCTAGGGAATCAACAAACAAGAGGAGCAAAAGTAATAGCGACTAACACGCAGTTAGAAAACCGGTTATAAAAAAGCAGCCTAGCGGCTGCTTTTTCACCCTCCGGGTTTACAGAAAATAGTCTCTGACATCAAGCCAGTTATGGACACGGGGATAACCTGTTACGTTCACATTGTGGGGGGATGTAAACAAAATCCCTTTCCCTGAAAACCGTTCTAATTGGCGAACATTATCGTCAATCAAATAGTCGGCGTGGATGATGCTTTTATCGCCACAAAAGACAATATTTTGGTCATCAATAAATGGAAAATGTTCTTTGAGCCATTCGTACTTTGCATTAAAGGATGTTGGAAAATCCATTGCCGCCGTCGCTACAAAAATTTCGTACGACTGGGCCAGTTCCTCTACTACCTCTTGGCAATTTTCCATGACCTCCAGATCGCGGAAATAAGTAGGGTCGAGCAAGTAGCTGCGGATTTCTTTTACTAACTCAGGGCGAAGCTCCCTTAGCTTTTTGCCGTGTAAATCATCCGTTGTTAGTTGTTCGCCAAAATCTCTATTAAACAGCGCCAAATGCTTTTTGTTAAAGTCGGCCATCACTTCATCCATGTCAATTGCAATTCGTTTCATCATTCCACCCCTAATTGATTGTTCTCCTAATAGATTACCATAGTTTTTAGAAACAGGTTGCCTGACAAACGTATCGTCACCCAAGTCCCATGCCCTAGAGGGGTTATGTCGTTTTTCGCACTGCAATTGATGACATTGCGATTGTGGCCCTTACAAGCAGCAATACTCGGAGAATTAGAAGCGGCCTTTTCCCGGCTGAATTGGAAAAAGACCGCTCGATTTTAAGGCGATTTAATCTTGTATTGATTGATCTTCTGTTTGCAAAAACCGTACATGATTGACAGCCTTTACGTCGATAAATTGGCTTGTGTCTGGCCCATATCCATAACCATCGGTTCCATCAATAATCAGCAATTTAGGGGTCACACGGTCAAGTATGCCTTCAATAAAATTTGTATCTGTGGCTATCTCCACTCGCGCATCGAGACGTCGAGCTAGCCTCTTATAAAAAGAATTGCACAAATGCTTTGCCTCCTTCCGCTTTCAGCTTAGTGACTTGACCGTTTCGATTTTGGCGATGCGGACAAGCACGTCTGCACCTATCTCATCCAACAATTCAATATAGTCTTTCCCAACGACCACTAATTCACCAGTGAGAAAGCCGAAAGGTGTCGAAATTTCGATTTGTTTGCCGATGAGGCCATGTAGCAGCTCTCTTTTCGCACGCGCCTTTTTCCAGCATCTTGGGAACCAAAGCAACAAAAAAAAGTTTTTTAGTGCATACCAAACACGTAACATTTTTCCCCTCCTTTGCATCTTCTTTAGTAAATGCAAAATAGAGTATATTTGCTTGTGAGATTCGCCTATGCATCATTTAAAATCCACGAATTGCACTGATTAGCCATCCTTGTTTTTGCAGTAATAACACGAATCCAATACTGCTTCCGTCGTTAGATCGCTAAAGCCTCCCTTTAGCATAATGGTTGTTCTAACATCTTACGAATACAGCAAAAAGGACTGAGACTGCATAAGCAGCACCAGCCCTTTCTATTGATTAATCACTCTTAAGCCCATTTTCACCATAGACAATCCGTTCGCCCCATCTCGTCAATGGGCCTGATGGGCCTTCAGCTAAATCCAAATATTCAACACCCCCGCTGTTGCCATACCATGACCAAGCAAGCCAGCCCACTTGCCGCTCTGCTGTATAGGCCAAAATCGCATCTTCATCAACATCGCCATCATGATGCCTATGGCCAAATTCACCAATTACAACAGCAAGATTTTCAGCTAGTACACGATCAATGTTATAGGCAACTGTCTTCCTATCAGCTCCTGCATATTCGTACATATGAATGGAAAACATTGTGTTTTTTAATGGATCAGACGCAAACACATCGGCTCCCCGCTCGTGGATGGAGGCAGGGTACTGGCCCCAGCCTGCCGCATCAACCATTAGTGTATGGGAGAGGCCAGCGCTGCGCAAACGCGGAATCGCTTGTGCGTATGCCTCTGCCCAAACGTCGCTCCTCCACGACCCATACCATTCATTGGCAATGTTAATGATCACTCGGTCTTCTGTCCCCTTTAGAACATTGGCCATTTCGATCCAATAATCGACTACTTTATCTAAATCATCGGGATTGTCACTTCCTGTAGCGTCATGGACTTCAAGCACGGTTGTCAATCCATGTTTTTCTGTGGCAGCCAGTACACGGGCAAGCTCAGAGGCATCATCCTTTTCCCATTGCTGTCCATTGGATAAGACCATTCTCACCGTGTTCGCCCCTGTTTCCGCTATGGCAGGGATTGCTACCTCCAAGTCTTGCTTAAACCAAGAATGTCCATGGTTGACGCCACGCATAACGTAAGGATCGCCATTTTTGTCCAACAACTCTGTACCTTTTACGTGAAATCCGTTTTGTGCAAATGCTAAACCGCTACTGTATACAAACAAAACCAACACCACCACTAGTGCTCCAACCCATTGTAACCGCTTACGATTCATACGCTCCAAATCCTCCTTACCAATGATATTAGTCCATCTCAAATTCTGTACGAAGCCGGTCTGCTAGTTCTCCTAAAGCTTCCTCTGCATCCACATCCCGGGTTTCATCCATGATCTGGTCGATCACAGGCTGAATGTTAGAGACAGCCTCTAACTTGTCTGGAAACATGCTTTGCACGACTGTGTTTTCTTCCATGATCGTCTGGAATGCTTCGACATTTTCTGGTACCCATTGGCCTTCGGCAAATGTATGTGATTCACGAATGACTGACGGATTGGCGCCAACGATGTTCGCCTGGATGGACTGGCCTTCGCCATGGGTTAAAAATTCTAACAGCTTCCATGCTTCTTCAGGATGGTCTGTTTGCGATCCAATGCCGATCGGCAATCCAAGCAACTGCGATTTGTTCCCAGCTTTCCCTGCCGGCACTTCAACAATGTCCCATTCAAACTCTCCGTCTTCTGCGTATTGGCGCCAATGCCACGGCCCTGCATAGGCCATTGCTGCCCGATTCGCTAAAAACAGATCACCAAGCCCTTCCGATTCAGTTGCCAATGGGGCGACGCGATGGACATGCACCAAGTCATGCATAAAATCAATAGCTTCGATTGTTTCTGGTGAATCTAACTCGACTTTAGACCCATCCATATTAAACGAAGCACCGCCGTTTTGGACAATCATTTCTTCCCACATCAGCCCGGCAATCCCAAACTGGACAATCTTCCCGTCTTCTTCAATCGTTGTCGCTTTTGCTGCTTCTAAAAAGTCGTCCCATGTCCAGCCAGCTTCCGGATAAGGATGGCCTGCCCCGTCAAACATATCTTTGTTATAAACAATATGATGAGAAGTCAAATCCCTTGGCATCGCATACCGCCCGCCTTCCCACGATCCGATGTCCCACGCTCCAGGCAAATATTCGTCTTCTTTTATGCCACTCTCTTCAATGAATTCGTCAAGCTCCATTAACATTCCTTGGTTTACATAGTCGATTAAGGCTGTATCAATCATCCAAAACACATCCGGTTGGTTCCCTCCAGCCGACATCGTTGTTAGCCGTTCAATGTAATTATCCCAAGGAACGTGGCTTAGTTCGACTTTAATGCCAGGGTTTCTTTCCTCAAACACATCAAGGATTTCACGCTCTCCTTTAAGTTCCTCTGGACCGTTTCCCCAAATAAGCATCCGCAACGTTACATCGCCGCCATCACTTGAGGCATTTTCGTCGCCTCCACAAGCAGAAAGAGCCCATAACGAGGCTAACGCGATTGGTGCATACATCCATCTTTTCATCCATCTCATCTCCCTTAAATGTATAATTTCGTCACCTCTATGGCCGTAAAATGTGGAAAATAAACGCCAAGATGAATGGGCCGTTAACAAGGTAGGAGCCACGTTCCCGAAAACAAACAAATCCGCTTGCCTAAAAGCCACTACCCTTTAATTCCTGACAAGGCAATTCCTTGGATAAAATGCTTTTGTGCAATGAAAAACAGTACGACGAGTGGGAAAATCACCATTGTACTTGCAGCCATCATCGGCCCCCATTGCATCGTTTGCTGTCCATTAAACATTTGCAAACCAAGGGCTAGCGTATATTTATCGATATCATTTAAGTAAATCAACGGTGTCAAAAAGTCATTCCAGCTCCCCATAAATGAAAGGATTGCAACCGTTATGAGCGCTGGTTTCGATAGGGGGACGACGATCCGCCAAAAGATGCCAAACAAGCTGCAGCCATCAATGATGGCTGATTCCTCTAATTCCTTAGGAATGGCTCGAAAAAATTGGCGCAATAAAAAGATAAAGAAAGCGTTTCCTAAAAAAGCAGGAACGACCAATGGCAAGAATGTGTTCACCCAGCCAAGCTCTGTAAAAATCAAATACACGGGGATCATCGTCACCTGGGGCGGCAGCATCATCGTGCAAAGCAATAAAATAAACCAGAAGTTCCTGCCCCTTCCCTTAATTCGCGCGAACGCATAAGCGACAACTGCACTGGAAGCGACAGTGCCGATAACCGTCAGCCCTGTCACCACGATCGTGTTCCAATAAAACTGCAAAAAAGGCACCAATTCAAATACTTCTCGGTAGTTGGCAAAATCAAACGGCGCTGGCCATAGAGTCGGCGGGTAGGAGATCGCTTGTGACTCAGTTTTGATTGATGTGGACACCATCCATAAAAAAGGAAGAATAAACAAAATCGATAACACGACAAGCATCAGATAAATCATTAAACGGTCTATTTTCTTTTGCCTAGTGTGATTTTTAAAAACCGGCTTTGTCTGATTGATCGGGTCTGGCATTCTTCCAGGCGTGATCGGTTCGATTTGCCGATTTGCTTGGTACCGTTCCTCCAAAGCATTTCCCCCTTTCTTTAGTCGTCATATTCGTAATAAACTTTCTTGCCAAAAAATTTGAATTGCAGCAATGTGAAGATCAAAACAATGACAAACAATATCCAAGCAAGTGCGGATGCATAGCCCATATTAAAAAACTCAAATGCATTTTGGTAGAGGTAGAGCACGTAAAACAAAGACGCATAATTTGGCCCGCCGCCACTCATCACATAAGCTTGAGTGAACACTTGGAAAGATCCGATCACGCCCATAATCAAATTGAAAAAAATAACATGCGAAGTCATTGGGATTGTAATATGCCAGAACTTCCGCCACTTTCCAGCCCCATCAATCTCAGCAGCCTCATACAAACTTGGAGGTACACCTTGCAAGCCAGCCAAATAAATAATCATTCCGCCACCAACACCCCAGAGGCTCATAATAATCAATGCTGGCTTCACCATCGACTCACTTAATAGCCAGCGAGAAGTCGGCAAACCAACAAAATCAAGGAGCGCATTCGCCAAACCAAACTCAGGTTGGAAAATAAGCACCCATAACAGCGAGCTTGCTACGGCAGGAACGATCGATGGTAAATAAAAGATCGTTCTAAAAAACCCCATAAACTTCACTTTTTGGTTGAGAAGCACCGCCAACAAATAGCCGAAAGCAAGTCCGAGGGGAACACCAAGAAACGTATAGAAAAACGTGTTCCACATCGTTTTCCAAAACAACGGATCATGAAAAAACAAACGTTCATAGTTTTCGAGGCCGATCCATTCAGCACCGCCCATTACTTGCCACTCTGTAAACGACATATAAAACGAGTAAATCATTGGCCCCGCGGCCAATGCTAAAAATCCAATGAGCCACGGGGAAATAAACAAGTAAAATGCTAGCGTTTTGCTTTTGCGCAACCTCGCCAATGATGGCTGATTCATACATTTCCTCCTCTCAACGCATGGTTACCCAGCAATTTCTGGTTTTGGACGAAAGGACTGGTTAAAGTAAGCGACAGCTCCAATTAAATTGGCATCATTGCCAAATCGGCATTTGCATAAATTAGGCCGCAAATTCGCCATTGAATTGGCTTTAATAAGCAAATCGATTTTCTCGTAAATACGTGGAATGTAATCGCTTCGTTCACTAATTGCGCCGCCAATGAGAATCGCTTCTGGATCATAGGCAAATTGTAAATTATACAAGCCTACTGCCAAATAATAAAAATGCCGATCGACTTCCCTACTAGCGACTTCATCACCATTTTCGGCCAGTTCAAATACGCGAACAGCATCGACATTTGTTCGTTTCGCAGCAGACACTCGTTTCGCCAGTTCAACTGGTGATGTGATGCCGCTGAACGTTTCGCCGCCCTTATTCATAACCATGTAGCCAAATTCACCGCCGTAGCCATTCGCTCCTCGATGAAGGGTACCGTCCTTAATGACCGCACCACCTATGCCCGATCCAGATACAACCATAATGATGTCTTTCATTTTTTTTGCACGCCCTAGCCACATTTCCGCAAGAGCCGCGCAGTTCGCATCATTTTCAAAGCTGACTGCTAACTGCATGCACTCCTGTGCTTTCGGCTTAAATGGCACTTCATGCAAGTAAGGGATGGCGCTGCCGCCGTCGATAAACCCCGTTGTTTGGTTTGGTATTCCAGGCGTGCTGAATGCGGCGCCTGAAAGTGTATAATCAGCGGTATAACGACGTTTTATGTCTTGTAACAATTCAAACAAAAGCGCCATACTTGCTGGCGTCACATCGCTGCCCTTTTGCAATATGTCCCCTTTAGCTGTTACTACGCCATGTTTAATGGTCGTCCCGCCGATGTCGAATGCCAACAAATTCAGATGCTTTCTCTCCCTTCCAACAACTTCGCTAAAAGCCATTGTTTTCAATTACCGTTTTAAACCACCAGCCACTTTTCTTAACCGTCCGTTTGCCATCGTTTTCTAAATCAACAGACACAAATCCATAGCGGTTTTTATAAGCATTTGTCCACGACCAATTGTCCATAAACGTCCACAAATGGTACCCTTTCACATTGGCGCCCTCCGTCAGCGCTTTATGGAGCCAGCGCAAATGGTTCGAGATGAATTCAATTCGGTAATCATCTTGTATGACACCAGCTTCATCACGAAACTTTTCTTCGCCTTCAACGCCCATTCCGTTTTCCGAAATAAAGCATTCGATATTTCCATAATGGTCCTTTACGTTCATCAATAAATCATAGATGCCTTTTTCGTAAATTTCCCAGCCACGATGGGGATTGATTTTTTTGCCAGGCATATCATAGCCATCAAAAAATGATCCAGGCATAAGCGGTCCCTCTCCTATAGGCGTTTCTTTCGCTTTCACTCGCCGAGGTTGATAATAATTGATGCCTAGTAAGTCGACTGTGTTGGCGGCAATTAGCGCTTTGTCGCCTTCTTCTACATGAGGCATAAGGCCATATTGTTTTAAAATTTCCACTAGTTCTTGCGGAAAAGTCCCTTTTACAGACGGATCGAGAAAAGAACGGTTAAAAAAAGCATCAGCGCGTTTAGCCGCTTCTACATCTCGTTCAATTTCCTCTGAACGAGGGTAGGATGGCGTTAAGTTTAAAATGATGCCGATTTTGCCTTCTTGCCCTAAACGGCGGTAGCGTTCAATTGCTAGAGCACTGGAAAGCATTGTATGGTAGCCAACTTGAACTGCCCGCTTGAAATCAACGACTTTCGGGTAATGAAACTCGTATAAATAACCGCCTTCCACTGGCACAATCGGTTCATTATGGGTAAACCACGTTTTCACACGGTCCCCGAAATACGTAAAGCATATTTCTGCGTAACGAGCAAATGCATACGCAACTTCACGGTTTTCAAAGCCGCCTATTTTCTGCATCGCCATTGGCATATCAAAGTGAAACAAGTTAACAAATGGCGTAATCCCTGCAGCAAGTAATTCATTAATGACTTGATCGTAAAAGTGAACGGCTTTTTCGTTCACCTCGCCATGTCCTGAAGGAATAAGCCTTGACCATGAGATTGAGAAACGAAATGAGGTATGGCCAAGTTTTTTCATCAAAGCAATGTCTTCTTTATAGCGATCATAAAATTGCGATGTTTTGGCTGGCCCTACCTCGTTAAAAAAACGGTTTGGCTCCGTTTCATACCAGTGATCCCAAATATTTTTGCCTTTGCCGTCACGGTCTGCCGCGCCTTCAATTTGCGTGGCCGACACAGCTGTCCCCCACCAAAAGTCCGGTGGAAACCGATACGTCGTCATCGTTCTCCCCTTTTCCAACGAATGTTGTTGTCTTATTCGTTTTTTAAGTTAACGTTTAAGTAAAAATAAAGATAAGATAACCTTAATATGAAAGCGTTTACGAGTCAATAGGAAAAATGAAAATAAAAAAACAGCTTTTTCAAGCTGTTGGAAGAAGTACGTTTTAGTTGTTCAATCATGTTGAATGTTTTTAACAGATTCGCGGAAGACAATCGATCCTTTGATTAACATCCTGCCGTAGCCAACGCTGCCTTTATCGCCTTCAAGCTTTTCAATCATTCGTTTTGTGGCTACTTTGGCCATCTCTTCTACATCGACTTCCACTGTTGTTAAAGGCGGGGTCGACAATGTTGCGTAAATATCATTATCAAAGCCAACAACAGAGCAGTCTTCTGGGACACGGACCCCGCTATCCGTTAACTTTTTAATAAGCAAATAGCCTACGTGGTCGCAATTGCACACAAAAGCAGTCGGCAACGTTTCCGGCAATACGAAATCAATAAAACGGCCTGAATCATCCCGATCACTGACCAAGTTACGTTCATTGAAAGGGAGCCGGTGTTCTAGCAACGATTTATACATTCCTAAAAAACGGTCTTGGATACTACTTGTTGTGTGAACATTGCCAACGAACCCAATTTCACGGTGACCTTGGCTAATTAAATAATTCGTCAACTCGTAAACAGCGTAAAAATTATCAGTAACGACCACATCTGCATTTAATTGATCCATATAAAAATCAAGGAATACAAGGGGCACGTTTTCTTTTACTACATGTTCGATGTATTCTTTTTTTGGCTGGCCCAGTGCGATAACGCCGTCAGCTCTGTTTTCTAGAAATGCTTTCGGCAGCGTGAGCCGCTCTTCATCATCAGAACTCAATATTTGCAAGATGCCATAGTAATCATAGGATTCAAGCACCGATATGATTTGCCTGTAAAACTTTAAATAAAATGCTTGCTCATCACCGGCGAATCGTTCAGGGATTAAAATGACGATATTATTGGTGCGCCCGCTTCTCATCGACTTAGCGGCCGCATGAAAGCGATAGCCCATTTCAGCAGCTATCTGCTTGATTTTTCGTTTCATATCATCGCTTACGCCTTCTTTATCATTCAGCGCTTTTGAGACCGTTACCGTACTCACACCAGCTTTTTTCGCGATATCACCCATCGTGACCATCTTACCACTCCTTCTCACGTTCCAACTATAGTTTACCTTTTCAGAACGATTCTGTTAAGCGAAGGATGGAGCGAGAAAATTTAACGATAAAGTAACAACACGAACAGCAAGACCAACAGGAGCAGGTACAACCTGCTCCTGTTATATCCATTTAAACTTCCACTTTTGCCCGCCTTTTATGCGCTTGATTAACGGCATATCGTTGTCGATTACGCGGCCTAGCACATTTACTTTTTCATCAGCAGGCAAGTCTGTTTTTGTAATTTGTACTTCGCCTTGGTAACGGCCATAACGGTTATTGTCGATTGTCACGGTGCCAATAGGTCGTGCCACCGTGTTTACCGGCGTTACATCTCGCTTTCCAATCGATGCGAAGGAACGAGACGACTCCGACCTGAGAACATCACGGGCTGCATCTTTGCGGTTGCGGTGTTTTCCCTCTAAATCAACGACATTCTCACCCGCTGCCTGCACCCTCAACAGCACTGCTTTTTCATTATGATAGACGTGAAATTGCTCAAAGCTGCTATCAGACAAGCCCTTGTCGCCGACTAAAATCGTTTCAATGCCTTCGCCTTCATATAGATCAAGAAACGAGGCAAACGGCGACATCTCCCGATGGTCTTCAAGTGTCGGCAAACCCTTGAACAGCGGACCCCTTGGTACATCACCAGGGATAAACGCCATCACCGAGAAGCCCATTTCAGAAAGAAATGTGTTTGTCTGCCGAAAGTCTTCTCGGCTTAACCCCGTCTCAGGGCGAGGGTAAAAATTGTGCCACACCTCGACTTTGTTTGGATCGAGGCCAGCTTGGCGCAATGCGATGGCTTCCCTTTTATCGAGGGTGCTTGCATTTAAGACAATTTGCATCTCTTGTGATAGGCGCACCACCGTCTCGTTCGCCACCCCATAATCGATACGCAGTCCTGTAACGCCCCACTCTTTTAAGTTGCTCGCTTGTTGCCATGACAAATTTAAATGTTTCATTGAGTCAGGCGACACATCGCATATGAGCCGCATATGATTCGCTTTGGCAAACTTTCCAACTTGCTTGAGTCGTTCTGCATACAAAGAAGCATCGTCTTCAGGGATGTGCAATGAAGTAAACAGTACATTAAATCCAGCGGCAGCGGCTTTTTTTAAATAAGCTTCTTGCTCTAAAAATGGCTGGCTGAGATAAACGGACACACCAAGCTCCACTCTTTCCCCACCTCCAGCTTAAATGTCTTTCGCCATTTCTTCTTTAAAACCGAACATGTAGGTAAACAGAAAACCAAACAAATAAGCTAGCGCAATACCGCCTAAGTAGTAGAGGTATTTGCCTTCCGCAATTAACGGTGTAAGGGACAAGCCGGAAACGCCGATTCCTGTGGCGCCTGTGGTAAATATTGCTTGCATGGCCCCGCCAACAGCTGCGCCTAAGCTGGCTGTCACAAACGGGCGTCCAAGTGGGAGCGTTACCCCGTAAAGCAACGGTTCCCCGATACCAAGGAAGCCAACAGGCAAGCCGCCTTTAATAATATTGCGCAGACGGGGATTCCGTGTTTTAACAAAGATAGCGATTGCTGCTCCAACCTGGCCTGCTCCTGCCATTGCTAAAATTGGTAACAGCGTTGTAAAACCGAATACATTAATGAGCTCGGCATGAATCGGCGTTAAGCCATGATGCAACCCAACCATGACTAGCGGAAGGAAAAAGCCTGCCATGAGCGCCCCAGCAATCGGCCCACCCATGTTTAAAATAAAGTGGATGCCAGATGTGATCCCATCCGATACAATACCGGCAACTGGCATGATCGCATAAATCGATAAAAAGCCAACAATAATGACAGTAAACAGCGATGTGAAAATGATATCGACCGATTTCGGAATGACTTTGCGGATGTGGCGTTCAAAGAACGTCATTAACCATGCCGCAAAAATGACGCCAAACAATCCGCCGCGGCCTGGCACAAGGGCTTCACCAAATACAGTCACCTCAGCAAGGGCCGGGTTAAAAATGAACATCCCGGCAATCGCTCCTAGCACCGGTGTCCCGCCAAATTCTTTAGCCGTATTCCAGCCAACTACAATCGCCAAATACGTAAATAGGCCGCCTCCTAAAATGGTCATTAGTAAGAGCCATGTATGCTCTTCTTTTTGCATGCCTGAGTTAATTAGAAAGTTGGCAACGCCATTAATGATTCCCGATGCGACGAGGCCTGGAATAAGGGGAATAAAAATATTCCCTAAGCTCCGCAAAAATTGTTTAAATGGTGTTTTGTTTTTCTTTTTCCGTTCTTCCTGTGCTTTGGCAGTCTGTTCTTCAAAAGACATTGACCCAGTGCGAGCGAGCTTTTTCATTTCTTCCGTAACGACATTGACGGTACCTGGGCCCACGACAATTTGCCATGTGTCGTCTTCAACGACTCCCATAACCCCTTCAATTTTCTTTAATGCATCCTGATTGACTAGGGCATCGTCTTTTACGGCAACACGGACACGCGTCATACAATGAGTAAGGGAATCGACATTTCCTTTCCCGCCAATATGTTCAAGAATTTCTGAGGCCATGCGTTGTTCTTTGTTCACACGTTTCCCCTTCTTTCACAAATTATTTTTCTACCGTTTTGCGAATAAACCCTTTGGCGCTTTGTAGTTTCGTAAGCGCTTCATCATAAGAGCAATCGAGCAAAATCATCACAATGGCTGCCTTCACATGCCCATTTGCTTTTTCGTAGTAGTCGTCTGCTGTCTCGTAGGTTGAATCGGTTGCCTCCATAATAATCCGTTTGGCGCGCTCAACTAGTTTTTGGTTTGTCGGTTGTACATCCACCATTAAATTTTGATAGACCTTGCCAATCCCAACCATTGCTGTTGTTGAAATCATATTTAAAATGAGTTTTTGGGCTGTTCCTGCTTTTAAGCGAGTTGATCCAGTCAACACTTCCGGCCCAGTTTCTACTTCAATCGCAACAGCAGCGTATTGGCTCATTTTCGCCTCCTTGTTGCAAGCAATGGACACCGTGTTAGCCCCACGAGCCTGGGCTTCTTTCAACACGCCAATCGCGTATGGCGTGCGGCCGCTAGCCGCAAGAGCAATAACCGTATCCTTGTCGCCTATATTTAAGCGGTTGCAATCATTTGCACCAGCACGCTCATCGTCTTCTGCTCCTTCGACTGCTTCTGTAAAAGCTTGCTCACCACCAGCGATTACGCCCCGTACCATTTCCGGTGTAACACCAAAAGTAGGTTTGCACTCAACAGCATCCAAGACACCTAGGCGTCCTGAAGTGCCAGCGCCAGCGTAAATGAGCCTTCCGCCCCGTTTGAAAGAGGCAACCACCAATTTAACTGCTTTTTCAATTTGCGGAAGTTGTTCTGCAATGGCTGTTGGCACTTTCGCATCTTCCGTATTCATCGTTTTTAAAATATCGTTGATCGGCATACTGTCAAGCGCCATTGTCGCTTGGTTGCGCGTTTCTGTTTTTAACTTATTAAGCAAAACATTCACCTCTTAATCAATAGCATGTTTATATGTTTATTATCGCTCCAAAGAAATAAAACGTCAGCATAATTTTAATTTATTACGAAATAAAATTTCATAATAACCATCCGTCTGGCTATTATTGTTTTCCTTATTTGATCGTGGTACTTTCTAAAAGATGACGGCTTTGTAGTGCAGTTGCATGATGGAGGGAAAACGATGCGCAAAATACACGTTACGATCATTGCCCCTTATGAGGGCTTAGCAGAAATATTTAAACGAACACAAAACGAATTCGAACACCTCGATATGACAATCCATATAGCTGACCTTCAGCAATCTTTGCCTCTTTTGACAACGGAAGTACAAGCGCAGACCGATCTATTCATTAGCCGTGGTGGAACGCCCAAAGTGATTCGCACTCGGACAGAAAAACCTGTTGTTGAAGTTCCTATTTCTGGTTTTGATATTTTACGAATGATTTTGCTCATACAAGCGGAGCGGGAACAAACAGAAATTATTGCCTTTGAAAACATTTCCCTTAGCTTTACCAAGGTAACAGAGTTAATCGAAACCGATATTCCAATCACAGCAGTCACAAGGGAAGAAGAAGTGGAGCCAGCCATTATTGCCGCCAAGGCAGCCGGGCGAAAAATGATAGTCGGCGATGCCATTACAACCAGCTTAGCAAACAAACATGGGTTGGAAGGAATTTTGATTACATCTGGAGAAGAATCTGTAAGAACCGCACTTGAGCAAGCGGACCTTCTAGGCAAAAAGATGCATGACAGCAAGCAAGAGCATAAATATTTTCGTTCTGCCTTTTTTCAGTCTGGCCAGTTGCAGCTTTTGGCTGATGGAACTGGGCATGTGTTTGCTGTAAGCGACAAGCTACAAGAGAATCAAGCGGTGCTTAAAGCAGCCACCAGCCAGTTACATTCACTTATTCAACACAAAACGCACTCTGTCTTTACAGAAGTAGCTGGAACCTACGTTTGCTTTACTGTAAAAAATATTGGAACTGAAAACGCATCGACTTGGCTGTTGACGACTACTACTCTCCACCAATCACTGCCAAAAGGAGCCACAGTATTTGAAGTGCCTCATTTATCCGTACCGCTCGTCCTCGGGGCAAACGATTCACTTTCCCGCGACTATGAAGCCGCTGCCGGCAAACATTCTGTAGCGCTTATTGGCAAAAACGGGTCTGGAGAACAAGCGCTTGCAAGAGGCCTTTTGCCAGGATTGGCCATTACATGCCGTGCAAAAGATTTATTGCAAATGCCTGATTTTGAAGCAAATGGGCTTTCCCTGTTTATTACCCATGCGGAAGAACTTTCTACTACACAATGGAGACAACTAGAGGAAACGGTGCTTAAAACAACACCTTATGTCGTCCACAGCGAAAAACAGTTGTCTTTTTTAAACAACCTGCCAACTGTATCAATTCCGTCGCTGTGCGAACGCAAAGACGAATGGCCAGGCTTTTTAAGACGCTTAATCGCGGAAGCGAACCAGCTATATGGCAAGCAAATTATCGGCTACCGGGGCAGCATTCACCCAGCCATTATGGGAAATTTAAATTGGTTAAAGGAGTTCATCTTCGCAAAAGTTGTTGCTACAAGCCAACCGTATATTGACTTTAGCGACAGTTGGTCGGAGAAAGGCTTTGCTCGAATTGATTTAGGGCAGACGCTGGAGGAAATGGAAAAAACGTTGATTAAACATGTACTTGAAGAGGAAGGCTATAACCAATCAAAAACAGCCGAACGTTTACAAATTAATCGAACAACATTGTGGAGAAAACTCAAATAATGTTGCTATTTGCAACATTATTTGAGTTTTGTATTGCAATTTCCAAAAGAAAGCGTATCATTTTTGCTGTAATCATTTCTTTTAAGCGTTTCCAGCTTGAAATTCGTTTCAAAATGAAACAGAAAGAAGGGATCTTCTGATGAAGGTAAAACAAAGCATTGAAAAAATCCCCGGAGGCATGATGGTTGTCCCGTTGCTTCTTGGTGCACTGATCAATACGGTTGCTCCTGACTTGCTAAGGATTGGCAACTTTACAGAAGCGCTCTTTGTAGATGGCGCGACTACCTTAATTGCTCTTTTCCTTTTATGCGCAGGCTCGCAAATCAACATACGCAGTTTCGGTGTTTCGTTTGGAAAGGGCTTTACGCTCTTGATGGTTAAATGGGTTTTTGGCGGCCTTATTGGTGTGCTAATTTATGTACTTGCTGGTGGTCCTGAAGGCTTATTTCTTGGCCTAGCTCCTGTTGCCGTCCTTGCGGCAATGACTAATTCCAACGGCGGTCTGTATGTCGCGCTTGCGGGGCAATATGGAAAAGGCGAAGACAAAGCGGCCTATTCTGTGCTTGCCATGAACGATGGCCCGCTCTTTACAATGCTGACGTTATCTATTGTTGGCGCAATGGGCATCCAAAGCGGCTATTTCTCAATCACAGCTTTCGTCGGTGTACTCTTGCCGATTTTAATCGGGTTTATTTTAGGTAATATGGATGAAGACATGCGCACATTCCTTGGAAAAGGCAGTGACATGCTCATTCCGGCATTCGCTTTCGCGCTTGGCATGAACATTAGCTTTACGTCTATTCTTGAAGGAGGCTTACCAGGTGTCGTGCTCGGCGTGCTCGTTGTCCTAGTAACCGGTATCTCTGGCTACTGGATATTTAAGTTGTTTAAATGGAATCCACTCGTCGGTGCAGCTGAAGGATCTACCGCCGGAAATGCAGTGGCAACACCAGCAGCCATTGCCGCGGCAAGCTCTGCTTTTGCATACAATGTTGAACTTGCGACTGTCCAAGTTGCAGCCAGTGTCGTGACTACAGCCATTTTGCTACCGATTTTTATCGGCTTTTTGGCTAAACGACTAGAGAAAAACGGCCAGCTTCCTGAAGAGGCGAGGCAACAAGCGTAAGGATAGGAGAGTCATCATGAAAATTGCCATTATTGCTGATGACCTTACCGGAGCAAATGACAGCGGCGTCCAGCTTGCCAAAGCAGGCTTGGACACAGTTGTCTGGCTCAATGGAAAAGGTTCGTCAGAAAATCGCGCAGAAGCAGTCGTGGTCGATACGGATAGCCGTGCCCTTCCTCCTAAAGAAGCGAAAGCGGCTGTCCACGCAGCCATGTCTGCATTAGCGCCTTACCATCCAAATTTGATTTTTAAAAAAGTCGATTCGACATTGCGAGGCAATGTCGGGGCAGAACTTGAAGCCACTGCCGAAGCTTGGAAACCTGAATGCATTTTGTTGGCGCCTAGTTTCCCTGCCAATAACCGTACAGTCGAGGATGGGATCCTTTACGTAAATGGCACGCCAATCGGAGAAACAGAGTTTGCCAGAAACGAAGCAGATCCTGTTTCTGACTCTGCCATTTCTGACCACATTGGCCACCAATATCGCGGTACTATTGACCATATTCCAGAATCGTTATGGGCTGAAAAACCAGAAACAATTAGCGCTTGGCTTGATCGCAAAATCGCTAACGAACAAACTGTCTTTATTTGCGATGCTGTTTCAATGGAAACACTCGAACGAATTGCTGCTTTTTCGCAGCAGCAGCCGAAACGACTGCTTTTGGCTGGTTCTGCAGGCTTATCGGATGCACTTGCGCAAACGATAGTATCGGGCACAAATACTCCATTTGCTGACCACCCCGTTAGCAGTGACCCCATCCTTTATCTCGTTGGCAGCATGAGCGAAGTAAGCAAGACACAAGTTGCCCATTTGCTCACGCACCCGCAAACAGAAGGGATTCGCCTCCATGCGGCAAAAGCAGCAAGCAATGACCGCCATACACAAACAAAAGAGTTAGAGCGAGTAGTGGCCGCTGCAGAAAAGACATTAGCGATCGGCAAAATACCCGTCATTTTCTCTGGGACTGAGCGCAAGGAAGTCGCAGAAGTATACGACTACGCGAAAACAACTAGCACCGCAATCAGCGAATTGGCAAAACGAATTGCCGATACGATTGCAGCGATCGGCTCGAAACTAATGGAGGCTCGCCATTTCCAAGCGATTATTATGACTGGTGGCGATACCGCAAAAGCACTATGCCGTCGTCTTAACATTGAAGAATTGCGTTTGTTTGATGAATTTGAACCGGGCATTCCTGTTGCCCAGTTTACTGGGAAACATCATCAGACATACGCCATTACGAAAGCAGGCGCCTTCGGCAACGAGCAAACTTTCTCGAACCTGTACCACCACTTTACTAAGGAGGAAGGCAAATGAGACCAATCATTGGCATTACCATGGGGGACGCAGCCGGTGTAGGCCCCGAAATCATCGCAAAAGCATTGGCGGATGAATCAACTTTTAAAATGGGACGTCCTGTCGTGATCGGTGATGCAGCTATAATGGAACGGGCTGTCCACATAACCGAAACGGAATTGAATGTTGTATCTGTATCAACAGTTGACGAATGTGTCTTTGAACCAGGAACGATTGAAGTCATTGACTTGCGCTTGTTAACGGAAGGCGTATCTTTCGGACAAGTTAGCGAGGCAGCAGGCAACGCCGCTTTCCGTTATGTTGAACGGGCAGTTGAGCTTGCTAAAGCGAAAAAAATTAATGCGATTTGCACAGCTCCATTAAACAAAGAAGCGATGCAAAAAGCAGGGCATATGTATCCAGGCCATACGGAAATTTTAGCTGAACTGACTGGGACAGCTGACTTTTCGATGATGCTATCTGCTCCAAATTTAAAAGTGATCCATTTGACAACACACGTAGGCTTGCGCAAAGCAATTGATATGATCACTCCAGAACGGACATATAAAGTTATTTCTTTAGCGCATGAAACACTTGCTGCCGCCGGGAACAAACAGCCAAAGATTGCTGTATGTGGTATCAACCCACACGCTGGTGAGAACGGCCTGTTCGGAGAAGGCGAAGAGGAAGAAAAATTGGTTCCTGCGATTGAAAAGGCGAGGGAAGAAGGGATCGATGTAGAAGGACCATACCCAGCTGACACACTGTTTTTCCGTGCTGCTCGCGGCGACTTTGACATCGTTGTCGCTTGCTACCACGACCAAGGCCATGTGCCAATAAAAGTAATGGGCTTAGAAGCAGGCGTAAACATCACTGTTGGCCTAAAAGGCGGCATTGTCCGTACGTCTGTTGACCACGGCACCGCCTTTGACATCGCCGGCAAAAACATAGCCGATGAACGGAGCCTTCTCGCCGCTTATCGTGACGCGGTTGAGCTTGCTCCTAAATAAAAAAGCTAGGCTTCACGTCGTTCTGTATAAAAAAGAGCTTTAGGCTTTGATTTGGCCTAAGGCTCTTTTTAGCTTAGCGGCGCAAGCGCAATGCTTCGTCGCGGGCTTTTAAAAACGCGGTAATGGTGTCTTCGTCTTTTTCATGGAATACACTTAAATAAAGCGTATCAATAATGTTCAACTGCGTCATTCGCGAGGCGATCGTGCCGATGCGGAAGTCTTCCTCCACATTTGGCGTACAAAGGGTAATATCTGCCAGCCTATATAATGGCGAACGGTCCATTTTCGTAATCGCCACAACGGTGACGCCTTGCTTTTTCGCAAAGGAGGCCAATTCCACTACATCCTGCGTTTTTCCCGACAAGCTGATTGCCACAAATATATCGCCTTTTTCCATATAAGGAATGAGCGAAAGATTGTAATGGAAATCTTGAGAAGAAGATGCCTGATAGCCGATGCGCGTGAATTTATAGCTGCCGTCGAACGCAGCAGCGGCAGAGCCGCCGACTCCATAAAAGACGATGCGCTTCGCTGTCATCAGTGCAGCAACAGCGGCTTCAAGTTGCTTTCGGTCTATCGATGATAGCGACAATTCGATCGCACTTTTATTCGTAAACGTCACTCTGCGGAACAAATCATAAGGCGCGTCTTTTTCTTGCAACGATGAAAAGTCGGTCAACCTTTCTTTTGAAGCCGTTACATCTTTCATCAGTTCCATTTTAAACAACCGGAAACTGTTAATTCCGATTTTCTTGCAAAAGCGGATGACACTTGCCTCACTGACTCCAGCGCGAGCGGACAGCTCTTTCGTCGTCATGCTTGGGATTTGGCTTGGACTGTCCAATATCGTTTGCCCAATTCGGGCCTCTGCCTCTGATAGGCTTTCCAGTTCTTTTTCGATTTGCGCGAGCAACGAACTCACTTTGGACGCACACCTTCCTACATGTCTTTCGTTTCATTATACCTGCTTTGGCGGCAATTACAAATTGGGAAATGGCTTTTGTTACGCCTTAATCGAACGCAATAGGCGTGCGCTCGCTTTCCTTAATTGAACTGAAGCTGCTGACTTACCAGTTCCTTATAAAGTGGGTGTGTATCCAGCAATTCAGCGTGTGTGCCTGCACCCGTTACGTTTCCTTCCTCTAGTACAATCAATTGATCGGCATGCCTAACGGTCGCTAATCGATGGGCAATCACAAGTGTCGTCCGTCCCTCCATCAGCACTTCAAGGGCGTCCTGTACGAGTTTTTCCGACGAACTGTCCAAGTGTGCTGTTGCTTCGTCAAGAAGCAAGATTTCAGGATCGCGAATCATCGCCCGGGCGATCGCGAGGCGTTGCCGTTGTCCTCCTGATAAACGGACGCCTCGCTCTCCTACTTCCGTATCGTATTTGTCTGGAAGGGAGGCAATGAACGACTCTAAATTTGCATGCCTAACCGCTGCCGTGATTTTCTCTTCAGGGACATCTGTAAGCCCATAAACCAAATTAGAGCGGATCGTGCCTGCCATGATCGGCGAGTCTTGGGAAACATAGGCAATCTTTTGCCGCCACTCATGCAAAGGTAGGCGATGGATGGAATGACCCTTATATTGAATCGTACCGTCGTCTGGCACATAAAAACGTTCAATCAATGAGAACAATGTCGTCTTCCCTGCTCCACTTGGCCCAACAAAAGCGGTCACCTTGCCGATAGGAGCATCAAAATGCACCTCTTTTAAAATCGGCTTGTCAGCAGTGTAGCCAAAGGAAACTTCTTGGAAACTGAGTGTGCCTGCAGGCGCAACTGCTCCATCTACGTTTTCAGCATTCTTTTCCGGCTCAGCTCGCAATATCGTCTCAAGGCGTTCACTTGCGCCGAGCGCCTTTTGAAATTGAGTGAAAAAGCTGGCCATTTGTGTAAATGGCATTGCAATTTGAAATAAGTAAAAAATGATGGCGACAAGCGCTCCCGCCGACAGCGTCCCCGCCGAAACCCTCATGCCTCCGTAGCCAAAGATAACAACGAGCATAATGAGCATGGCGCTCATCATCAATGGTTGAATCACAGCCATAATTTTCCCTTCACGCATCCCAAAGCGAAACAGTTTTGCCATACGGGAGAGGCCGACTTTCTTTTCGACTCCTTCAGCAAGGGACGCCTTGACTAGGCGGATATCTGATAGAACGCGGCCTAAATCACCTTGAAAAGAGGCCGTTTCATCTTGTAAAGATTTAGACACTTTATACATACTGCGGCCTAAAGGAATCATGACGAGAAGCGAAGCCGGAACAACAGTCAGCATCATTAGCGTCATTTTCCAGTCAATTGCCAGAAGCAAGACGATCGAGCCAATAATCGAAACAATGCCCGAGAAAAACGGGATTAACTGCATCGTCAGAAAATCTTTTATGACAAGCGTATCATTGGTCATCCGGCTCATCAATTCTCCAGACGAGTGTCTGTCAAAAAAAGGGACAGGCAAATGGAGCATCCGTTGCCAAGCTTCTTTTCTTAGTGCGAACACAACTTTTTGACCAATGTACATCATCGTATAAAGGGCAAAGCCGGACATCACAAGTTGTGCTAAAAACACAGACGCAAGCAAAAACACCGTTTGGCCGTTTAAACCGACTGCATTCATTTCGTCCACGAAATTCATTGTTAATAGCGGGACAATGAGCGACAGGCTGGTTTCACCAATGACGAGAACCACTGCAAGAACGAGCCATGCCACCTTCGGCAAAAAAGGTTTGATCATGGACCAAAAGCGTCTAGCTCCCAATGAGCCGGCAAGTTCATGTTCCATCTTCTTCACCACTTCCATTTCTAAAATAAATTTCCATTGCTTTATCCGTATATTTTTGTAATCTTTCAGGGAGATGGATGAAAAACAGACTCTCATGTTCTACGAAAAACGTTTCAACATCGCCAAGCTCATCAATCACATTCGGAACCGATTTCATCGGAAAACTAGAAAATAGCTCTTTTACATAGCCTTGGACTTCTTCAGCTCCTGGATCCATGCCATTATGAAGCGCGTTTTTCATCCGTTTGTAAAAATAAGCACCTTGTTTGTCTATTTCCAGTTGTACTTCAGGATCATCATCATAAGCAAACAATTCACTCAATGAACTTTCAGGAAAATGGGCGATTAACGCGTCTTTTTGCCGTTTCTCCAAGCGGAAAGCATCAATGAGCACAAACAGCAAATCATCGAGATCCTCTTCCTCGATCCCTTCTAAATCATATAAAGCCTCTGCACGCCGAATTGTCGCCAACACCTCTTCTATTTCCCATTTCTTTTGCTCAAGCATCTTTTTCTGAGCGGCTAGCATTTCCCGTGCACTCCAAGTAGAGGTATGAAGCTGTTCTTTCATGTCAGCAAGCGAGAAACCAAGATGCTTGAAAACTTGAATTTGCTGATACCGTTCCCATTCTTTACGCGTGTACAGTTTGTGCCCACTTTTATTTTGCCGTTCAGGCGTCAACAAACCAATTTGGTCGTAATAACGCAATGTCCGTACAGTGGTGCCGACTTTTTTGGCAAACATGCTAATCGTCATTTCCATCCTATTTCCCCCCTTTTCTCTATCGTAACCTGTAACGTAACGTCACACGCAAGCAACTCATCCCAATGAACAAAATCATTGCTGTTATTTACGACACAAAACTGTTACGGGATTCACTGCATATAAGACAACATCGATGTTATCCGACAACGAAAAAAGAACCATCATGCTGCGCTTCATGATGATTCTTCGTCCAAACAACGTTATGACCTTTGTTTCGTTGACTTTCTCCGCACCAATTCAGGGGTTAGTTCCCGACCAGTGGCTGCTTGCTCGCCTTCTATTAAGGCCAACAACGTTTCGACCAACTCTTGTGCGAGCTTGTCAATCGGAACGCCTACTGCTGTCAATGGCACATCAGCTTCAGCTAGCTGCGGAATATTGTCATAGGAGATGAGCGACAAATCATTTGGAACTTGAATGCCGTTCCGCCTTAACGCGCGTAACGTGCCGATCGAAATGTCGTAGCTGGAACAAATCATCGCTGTGGGAAGTGTTGATTCTGTCAACAACCGTTCAATCGCGCCATCAGCGTCACAAGCGTCAAGCCCGCCAGTATCAATAAGCTGCGACTTAAGCCCCCACTTTTTCATGGCAGCTTCATATCCCGTCTGTTTCGCTTGCTGGCGCCTTCCCGTCCCATTTATAACACCAGCATAAGCAATCGATTGGTGACCGATTTCTACAAACTCTTTTACAGCCAACTCCATTGCCAACTCATGCTGAACGCCCACTGTCGGAAACTGTTCAATATCCGGCACCCCGTAAGAGAGCAAGGGGATCCCTATGTTATTTGGGAGTTTGTCCTGTGGAATTTCTTCTTCAAATAACAAGATGCCATCGATTCGCATTCTTGAAAATAGCTCCACTGCCTCAAGGGCATGATTAATGGATAAAATCATTGTCCGCCCGCTGTTTGTTATATGTTGATTTACTTGTGTAACCAATGCCGACAGAGCAACACGCTCAATTGTCGGCCACACCAAACCAATCGTATTCGTACGCCTCGTCACTAAATGCTTGGCCGAAAAATTGGGCGTGTAGCCTAGTTGATTTGCCTTTTCCACGATCATGCGCTTCGTTTCCGGCTTAACAAGGGGGCTGTCATTTAATGCTTTAGAAACCGTCGAATAACTAACATTAGCTGCTTTCGCAATATCCTTAATCGTAACCGTCATACTTTCTCTCCTTTAGGCAGCGATTCGATCTAAAAAGTACTTGCTAAAACTAGTCTAATCGATATATGATGAAATAACAACGTTGTTATTGACATGAATGACAGCGGTTTCTTTTTATTTGAGAATAACAACGTTGTTATAAACTCAAGGAGGATATTCCATGCGTCGCACAGCTCTATTTTTTGGAAGCGTTTTTATTGGTCTTACTGTTGCGTGCGCTACACCAGCTAGCTTGTCAACAGAGACAACGACATTGCGCCTTGCACACAATATGAACGAAAACCATCCAATTCATCAGTCTTTGCTCCATTTTGCCGAATTGGCTGAAGAAAAAAGCGAGGGCGCTCTTACATTTGAAATTTTTCCAAACGGCCAACTTGGTTCTGAGCGGGAAGCGATTGAATTAACGCAAACAGGTGCAGTAGATGCGACAAAGGTAAGCGCTACCGCATTAGAAAGTTTCTCTCCTGTTTACGCCTTATTTAGCATCCCTTATTTATTTGATGGGGCCGAACATTATTACACTGTCATGGAAAGCGATATCGCAACGGATATCTATGATTCGACTGCTGACAATGGCTTTTTCGGTTTAACCTACTACGATTCAGGCATTCGTAATATGTATACGATCGGCACACCTGTGTTAGCGCCTGAGGACCTAAGAGGTTTAAAAATTCGCGTACAGCCGAGCGAAACGGCGATTGAAATGACGCGCTTGATGGGCGGCGCCCCTACCCCAATGGCATTTGGCGAAGTATATACTGCCCTTCAGCAAGGAGTCATAGACGGTACTGAAAATAATGAAACCGCTTTAACTTCGAACAACCACGGTGAAGTAGCAAAAGAGTATTCTTACACAGAGCACGCGATTGTGCCCGATTTGCTTATCTTTAACCAAAGCCGCTGGGAAAGTTTTAGCGCAGAAGAACAAAGGATCTTAAAAGAAGCTGCACTTGAGTCAAGTGCGTTTCACAAGGAGTTATGGGCCGCCGAAACTGCAGAAGCGATTGCCCACGCAGAAGAGATGGGCGTCACATTCCATAAAGATGTCGATAAAGCGGCATTCCGTGAAAGTGTGGAACCTATGCATCAACAAGTAAAACAAGACCCAGATTTAGCACCATTTTATGAGCGTATTCAAGAAACGCGTAAGGAGGGGCACACAAATGATTGAGAAAATCAATGATGGATTAGGAAAAATCATCATGTTCCTGTCGTCTGCCATGTTTGGGCTCATGGTGCTCGTTGCGATTTGGCAAGTCTTTAGCCGCTATGTCCTCAATGCCCCTAGCACCTTTTCAGAAGAATTTCTACGCTACTCGCTTATTTGGGTCACGATGGTTGGCGGTGCCTATGCCTTCCATCTTAAAAAACATATAGCGATTGAGATGGTCGTAAACCGCTTTTCGGATTCGACTCAAAAACGAGCGCGCCAGCTCGTCCAGCTTTTTCTAATTGCGTTTGCCTTACTTGTCATGGTATATGGCGGGATCCAGCTTGTATCATTAACAATGTCTCAACAAACAGTTTCACTTGGCATACCAATGGGCTTTGTCTACTTATCATTGCCAATCTCTGGCCTGCTGATCACTTGGTTCTGCCTGACAGAACTACTAACAGGCAAAAACGGGGCAAACCACGGCTCCGATGAACCGATTGACCTATAAGATTATTTCATAGAGAAGGATTGATAAAATGGCTCTCCTTGCAGGAATTAGTTTAATTGTCGTGTTTTTAGGATTGCTTTTATTAGGCGTGCCAATCGCCATCAGTGTCGCAGGAGCATCGATTGTTACGATGTTTCTGATCGCCCCGTTTGATGTCGCGATCTTTACATCTGCGCAAAAGATGGTGACAGGCATTGACAGCTTTACGCTGTTAGCGGTCCCATTCTTTTTGTTGACAGGCATTATTATGAACCAAGGAGGCATCGCTCTTCGGCTTGTCAATTTAGCTAAACTATTTACGGGCAAATTGCCAGGTTCCCTCGCCCATACAAACATTGTCGGGAACATGCTTTTTGGATCGATTGCTGGCTCCTCCGTTGCTTCAGCTGCTGCAATCGGCAAAGTCATGAACCCATTGCAAGAAAAAGAAGGATATGACCGAACGTTTTCAGCCGCAGTCAACATTGCCTCCGCCCCAACTGGATTGATTATTCCTCCAACAGGATTGTTTATTATCTATTCCTTAGTTAGCGGTGGAACGTCGGTGGCTGCCCTTTTCCTTGCTGGTTATTTGCCAGGCTTCCTTTGGGGTCTTGCCACAATAGTCGTCGCTTTTTTTATTGCCAAAAAGAAAGGTTACACGACATCATCAGCAACAAAGGTCGAATCTCCCTTAAAAGTCATCTGGGAAGCCATCCCTAGCCTGTTTTTAGTCATTATCATTATTGGTGGCATTATCGGCGGTCTGTTTACAGCTACCGAAGCGTCTGCAGTCGCGATTGTGTACGCGTTGCTCCTGTCTTTTGCGTACAAGAGTCTGACGCTGCGCCAGTTGCCGGGCATTTTTAAAGAAGCCGTTGAACTGACCGTAGTCATCATGTTCTTGATTGGGACATCGGCGATGCTTTCCCTTGTCATGTCTTTTACCGGCATCCCAGCCGCCATTAGCTCTGCGATTTTAGCTTTGACTGATAACCCTATTCTTATTTTGCTGTTGATCAATGTGATTTTGCTAATAATCGGCATTGTCATGGACGTCACACCTGCGATCCTTATCTTTACGCCAATCTTTTTGCCAGTGGTAATGGAGTTTGGCATGGACCCTGTCCACTTTGGTGTCATTTTAATTGTTAACCTATGCATTGGCAACATTACGCCTCCAGGAGGAAGCGCTTTATTTGTTGGCAGCACCATCGGCAAAGTCAAAATAGAAGAAGTTATTCGCCCCTTGCTTCCATTTTACGCCGCGGTCATCGTTGTTTTACTCCTCGTAACGATGTTTCCTTTTTTAAGTACGTGGCTGCCGACTCTAGCTGGATTAATGGAATAAAAAAATAGATAGATAAGCAGAAGGAGAGAAACCTATGAATATTCAACAGCGTTATTCATTTACTGTTGCAACGAAACGCGGTGCTCATGTCGAGTTTTCTGCTCCACCCACAGATATAAAAGCACATGTTTTTGTCCTTGAACCTAAAATCATCCGCGTCTTATTTGAAAAAGAAGGTGGGCTTGAACTTGAGCGCACGTGGAGCATTGCCCCTGGCCAAGACGATCTCGCTTATACAGGACGGGAGCGCAAGAGTACGGAACATTTTAGCTGTCCACCATATGATTTTCGTGAAACGGAAGACGCCTATGTGATCGAAACAGAGATGTTAAAAGCGACCATTAAAAAAGAAGGATTTCGCATCACCTGGCACCGTCGTGACAAAGACAAGTGGACTTGGTTTGCCCAAGACCGAGACACACAAGCATACAATTTCAAAGGCGAGCTCGGGACAGGGGTCAAGCATTATTTAAAACGAGACATTCGTGAACGCTATTATGGATTAGGCGAACGGACAGGGACACTGGACCGCCACCACGGCCGTTACCGCAATGTAACGATTGACGCTATGGGCTATGACGCCGAGCACTCGGATCCACTGTACAAACATATCCCTTTTTATATCACACACCAACCTGAAACAGCCTTTTCTTACGGCTTGTTTTATGACAATTTGGCTCCTGGCTATTTTGACCTGGGCAAGGAACTGGACAACTACCATGGGCTATACCGCTATTTTGAGGCTGAAGCAGGTGACCTAGATTATTACATGATTGCTGGGCCAACGCTGAAGGAGGTCGTACAAACATACACGTGGATGACAGGGAATACGGCGCTACCGCCTAAATGGAGCATCGGCTACTCTGGTTCAACCATGACTTACACAGACGCTGAAAATGCCCAAGAACGGCTATACGAGTTTATCGAGAAATGCGAGGAAAACGATATTTTATGCGATTCATTTCAACTGTCGTCTGGCTACACATCCATTGGCGATAAACGGTACGTCTTCCACTGGAACAAAGACAAATTCCCTGATGTTCAAAAGCTTGCCCGTGACTTTAACGACAAGGGGCTACGACTTGCAGCCAATATTAAGCCTGCTTTGCTTAAGGACCATCCACAATATAGCGACTTGGAACAACAATCGTTTTTTATTAAAAACGGTAACGGCGAAACAGAAACAGCCCAATTTTGGGATGGGGGCGGGGCTTATATCGACTTTACAAATGAAGCAGCTTATCGTTGGTGGATAGACCAAGTACAACAGCAATTGCTTGCATACGGGATAACGTCCACTTGGAATGATAACAATGAATATGAAATTTGGAGTCAGGACGCCCGTGTCAATGGATTCGGAAACGAGCTCCCATTCCAAACGATCCGCGCTCTCCAGCCGCTTTTAATGATGAAAGCCTCATTTGAAGCGCAAGCTGAGCATACGCCAAAAGAACGGCCTTTCTTAATTTCGCGTTCTGGCGCTCCTGGCATGCATCGTTATGTGCAAACGTGGACAGGCGATAACCGTACCGAGTGGAAAACGATTCGCTATAATATCAAAACTGGCATAAGTCTAAGCCTATCTGGAATTTACAACTTTGGGCACGATGTCGGTGGATTTGCTGGCCCAAAACCAGATGAAGAGCTATTCATCCGTTGGGTGCAAAATGGGATATTCCACCCGCGTTTTACGATCCATTCATGGAATGAAGATCAGACCGTCAACGAACCTTGGATGTACGAAAATGCCATCCCTGCCATTCGGGAATTGATCCAACTTCGGTCGATGTTAACGCCTTATTGGTACACAGCTTTCTATCATGCCAGCGTCAACCATGAGCCGATTGTAAAACCAACGTTTTTTGATTTTGAAGAAGACCCACGCACTTGGGAAGACAACGATGATTTTCTCGTCGGCCCATATATGCTTGTCGCTTCCGTTGTCGAACCAGGCGTTTCAGAACGGACTGTTTACGCTCCTGCTCACAAAGGCGGATGGTATGATTTTTATACAGGCAACCATGTCGAAGGCGGCACAACCACTACTTTGCCAGCCCCATCACACCAAACACCGCTGCTTGTCAAGGCAGGAGCGATTATACCTACAAATGAAGCAAAGCGAACATTTGCCAAAAAAGACGAGGACACACGCGGCTTTTTGCTGTTTCCTAGCCGCGGCACCGGGCACACATCAAACTACACGTTATACGAAGACGACGGCATTACGAAAAATTGGCAGTCCGCACACGCGCTTGTTTCCATCGACATGACCACAACAGCTGATGCCATTTATGTGACAACAAACGTTGTTTCAAAAGGCTATTCCCTGCCTTATGAAGAAGCACGTTTCACTATTATGACTGACGATAGCCGGCCTTTATTTGTAAACGGGAAAGAAGTCGTGGAGAAGGAGAAGGGGACAATTGTCTAGCCATACCCTGTTTTGAAATTCAGCGACATCATTCATATTGTCCACGTCAGACATTGGGATTATCATAAATAGAGAACATGCTAAGAAGCCCCTTCGAACGACCGGATGTGTTCTAAGGGGCTGTTTTTGCAACGATAAGCCTATGATTTTCTTATAAGATGGTGACAGGACTGTTTTGAGACTCTCAGCTTGTATAGCTTCAATCATCTCGGTCCGTTCCAAGCACATCTCCATTTGTGGCGTCGAGTTTAATGTCATAAGCGTTGCCTGCATTGGTGACCGTTACTTCATAGTAGGTCACTTGGTCGTCCTTCTCTAACTTCCAGCTGCTTATCGCACCTTCTGCTTCCGATAGAGCGATATCAACTGCTTCCTGAGGATCAATGATGTTGTCCATGTTCAATGCATCCTCTTGACGCTCCACCCCTCCAGCATCATTTGCATCAAGTGCTTCTTCCCGTTCATTTGTTACTTCTTGTGTATTTGCGTCTACGATGATCTCATATTCCTTTTCATCATCAAGTCCTTGAATCTCATATTGCCACGTACCGCGCTCCGCCTCTAACTCGATGCTTGAAATAGAGGCGTCAGGATAGGCGTTCTCAAATTCAGAAACTGCCGTTTCCATGTCCACTTGAATGTTTGCATTATTCAAGTCTTCTGTGTTATCTGCCCCTTGGCCTTGCTCTGTGCCAAGATCGGCCTCTTGCTCTGGTGGATTGTCGTTGTTATCGTTATTGTCTTGGTTGCATGCCATCAAGGCCATGACCATAAACGTCGAAGCTAATGTAACCTGTAATTTTTTCATAGCAATCTCCTTTGTGCATCTGAAAATCTTCCTACTTTTATATTCTCATCATTGCACAATTTAAAACCCGCTATACACTAAAAAGTGAGTGTAAATCCGTGGAGAAACGTGAAAAAACATATTAGCGGCGATAAAATCGTGCGTTGTGCTGGTTAAAACAGCAGCCATCGCACAGCCGGCTAGTTGGAAGAAGCACATAAATGTAAATAATGACAGGCAAAAGTTATCCTATTATAGTTATACGGTCATTATGTTTGTCACAATTTCCCTGTTCTACTTAACACACTGTTTACAAGAAAAATCGGTAGAATTAATTTTTATGTAGATTCAATCGTCTCCATTTCATTTATCTGTGTAGACTTGCTCCCTATCTTTATAACCCTAATTGACAGACAACGTTTCTCATTACAATTAGGCTCGATTCTGCTCGCTATCGCTTTATCTCATTACGAAGCTCCTTCCAACGTACCATCTGGAACTGGCAAACGTTCAACCTAATCATCATCAACAATGGAGAACGCCTCTGGCAAAAGCTCAATAATATCGCTTGGGGTAATAGTGGCAAGGACGTGTCGTTGTTTAGCCAGCAAGTCCGCTGCATAGCCATGAAAAAAAACGGCTGATGACAGAGCAGGTTGAATCCGTTGCCGGGCAACCAGTGCAGCGACCATCCCTGTAAGCACGTCGCCTGAACCGCCTTTGGCAAGCCCGGCATTGCCTGTTACATTGACAGAAATACAACCGCCTGGTTCAGCAACAATTGTATTTGGCCCTTTCAAAACTACATACACGCCATATAGCTCGGCATAACTCTCTGCTACTTCAAAGCGATTTTTATTGACATATGAAGCTGATTGGTCAATTAACATCGCCATTTCGCCAGGATGAGGCGTAATCACCGTAGGAGCCGTTCGCTCCTGGACAATAGCCGCACACTCTTTCAAACTATGCAAAGCGTCAGCATCAAGAATAAGCACACCTTTGAAATGATGAAGCAAGTACGCAACCATCTTTGTCAGTTCGGGCGTACGTCCAAGCCCAGGTCCGACCGCGATTGATTGCTTATTGTCCATAAAAGCGGCCAATTCTGCTTCTGTAGGGGCAAGATAGCCGTGTTCTTCGCTAAAAATGGTGTACATCGCTTCTTTTACGTGGCTGGCAATCACCGGCACATTTTGCGCTACTGTCGCTATGGTCGTAAACCCCGCTCCGCTGCGAACAGCTGCCGATCCGGCCAATGCTGCTGCACCTGGCATCGCTTCACTGCCGGCAATAATACCGACCCGTCCGTTATCGCCTTTGTGGGCATTCGGTTTGCTCATCACCCAGCTATTAACTACTTCATTTTTGCCCCAAACATAGCGTTGCGACGCGAGATGGCGCAACGTGTTAGGCGGAATGCCGATGGGAACTACGTTCACTTCTCCGAAATATGGTTTGGTTTCCTCTAAATAATAGCTTACCTTTGTCCATTGTAAAGTAAGGGTACGGTCTGCTTTTATTGCTTCATGGCTCAGCTCCGCGCTGCCAGCTGGAACGCCGCTTGGCAAATCAATTGATACGATTTCGTTTTTCAATTTGTTTAAGCTGCTGATCACAGAGGCATACGGTTCCTTAACTTGGCCGCTTACACCTGTGCCGAGGAGCGCATCAACAATAATATCGGTTTCGTAAAGAATAGCTGGCAATTGGTTTTCAATGTCTTTCCAATACTTCCAGCGGTAGCCACTTTGCTCGAATACACGTTTATGGAGTTTGGCATCACCTTTGTACCGACTTTCTTCCGGCACGATGAACACTTGTACTTCTGCGCCTTCATCTTTAAGCACCCTCGCAACAACAAACCCATCGCCGCCATTGTTTCCACTGCCAATGACAATGAAAAAGCGGTGCTTACGTCCATAGAGATCTAACAGCTTACGGGCAATTCCGCGTCCGGCATTTTCCATTAGGACAGCGCCAGGGAGACCCACTTTGTTCATCGTAATTGCATCAATGCTCGCCATTTCCTCGCCTGTAACAATCCGCATCGCTACCACCCTTTTTATAATATTCGTTCTCTTCCCGGTAAACTGTAGCACAAACCGGAGATTTTTGCATTTTAAGAGAACTGATTCATCTATTTCCTAAAGAATGTGGTATAGTACTGATACAGTTTCTTTTTTACTATCAAAGGAAGCAAACGTATTGTGAAAAAGAAAGGTTGAGCGTGCAATGATGGAGAGCAAAGCATTTCGTTTTGCGTGTTGGATTATTGTCCTTTTGCTGATCGTTTACTTAGGTTCATTGGTTAACTTTATTTTTCGGCCGATTGCCGTGCTTTTTCAAACGTTGTTTACGCCAATCGTCATCTCCCTTGTCATCTACTATTTGCTAAGACCATTTGTTAACTTGCTAAACAAAAAACTTCACCGCGGTCTTTCGATTCTCATCGTCTTCCTTGCGTTGGCTGGCCTTGCCACAATGGCATTGCTTTACGTTGGGCCGCTTTTACAAGACCAATTCATGGCATTCATTGACAATTTGCCAGGATACGCCAATACCATTCACCACTTTTTGGTCGATTTGCAAAAGCAGCCTGCGCTGCAAAATTTCTTGGAAAGCGCTAATTTTTCATTGGATGAGCTCTCTAGGACGCTAACAGAAAACTTGCAAGGCTATTTACAATCGATCATTGACAGCATTGGCACATTCATTAGCGCAGCAGCGAATGTCGTCATTATTGCCATTATTATCCCTTTCGTGCTTTTTTATATGCTGAAGGAGGGCAAGAAGGCGCCTATGATGGTCATTAACCAGTTTCCAGCAAGAGAGCAAGAAGAAGGAAAGCGTGTGCTTGGCGATTTAGACAAAGCCTTAAGCTCGTACATACAAGGGCAAATTCTTGTCAGTGCTTGCGTCGGCATTCTCTGCCTCATTTGGTATTTAATCATCGACATGAAATACGCGTTGATTTTGGCGCTTGTCGCTCTGTTTACAAACGTTATTCCGTTTATCGGGCCTTGGATTGGCACTGCCCCTGCTGTTATCGTCGCATTATTCGATTCACCAGGAAAAGCGTTGCTCGTTATTGTCGGTGTCGTCATTATCCAGCAAATTGAAAGCAATGTCTTTTCACCGCAAATTATGGGGCGCCAGCTTTCCGTGCACCCGTTGACAATTATCTTTGTTCTCCTTGTCGCTAGCCAGCTTGCTGGTTTTGTCGGGATTCTCCTTGCCGTGCCTGCCTATGCAGTCAGCAAGGTCATTGTCCAGCACACGTACCGGCTTATACGTATCCACAGACGGTCCAAGAACATTAAAACCTAAACGGGCAAGTTAAAGAGGATTGGCAAAAACATGGGCAGGGAATATGCGCAAATAGCAGTTATGTCCACGTTGCTTTTTGCTTAGACTCTATCTGAAGCCGCCCAAGTAATCATGTCAGCAAATCACCTATTTCAGAATTGGAAAGGATGATCCATCATGCTCTCGGAAAAAATTGTCAAAGCGTTGAACCACCAGATGAATATGGAATTTCAAGCTGCCCATGATTATATGGCGATGGCTGCCTACTGCCACCATATTAGTTACAATGGATTCGCCGATTATTTCCTTAAGCAGGCAGAGGAAGAGCGGGAACACGGCATGAAAGTGTATGACTATTTAAATGATAAAGGCCAGAAAGCCATCTTTGAGGCGATCCAAGCGCCAAAAGCCGATTATGGTTCTCTGGTCGCTACATTTGAAGCAGCGCTGGCCCAAGAGCGGGAAGTGACGAAAAGCTATTATAAGGTGTACCAGATTGCCCAGGAAGAACAAGAATACCAAACACTTTCTTTCTTAAACTGGTTCCTCGACGAACAAGTAGAGGAAGAGGCCACATTTGAAACGCACATCGATTATTTAAATCGCATCAAAGATGATGCCAATGCTCTTTATATTTATGAGCAAGAGCTGCGCAAACAAAAAGAAGACTAAACAGCAAAAAGCCGCGCCTAAGCAAAGCGGCTTTTTGCTGTTTTTACTTCTCGATTCCCTATCTTTGATGCTCGCCCAATCGAATAGGTCCAGGGCGACATAGGCTAACGGTAAGAAGGGATAGGGGGGACTTAAATATGTTTCCGTTTCGACAGGGGGGAAAAGCATACATGCCTGCCACAAGGCCACTGCCTCCTGCACCAAGACCTGTTGTCCATGAATACATTGTTCAAGAAATACAGCCTGTCTTAACAACGTACGTCACAAACCGTGTCTACCGCCATGTGCACACTTTCCCGCACTCAGCATCAGTCGCCAATGTCGTCCAAAATCAGCAAGCTTTTCCTCCTACGCACTATGTTCCAGGCCGACCTCCTCGCTAAGCGAGGAGGCAAGACTGATAGAAAACGCTCGTATATTTCACCGTACGCCTCAACTGACAAGCGCTATCAGTCTGATTGAGGAGGTATTTATGTGCGGCTCGCATAGCAAACTCGCCAGAAGGCATTTGGTTTCGAATAGCCTGCAGCGTAGATGCGGTGTCAGATGAAATCATTGCCTACTTAATATTCTCTCAAAATCCTCTATTTTCCTTAGCCCGGTCCAAAAAACGTTGAACCTCTTTCCTTGTCTTTAATACGACAACTCGCTTTCGATCTTTTACTTGCTCAACCGCTTGAATAACCTTGGGTCTACTTCTCTTTCTATAATTCCAAACCCAAACAAAAAAAGCCCAATCCAGTTTTTCAGGGCAATCCTCGTTCAAATCGGATCTTGTTTTTCCATGAAAGATCATTCTTCTTTTTATAATCCTATAGATGCATAAAAGCCTAGGCATATCTAAAAATATGACGGCGTCTCCTTCATGCAACCTCATTTCGAGCGTCCTTGAATAATTCCCATCAATAATCCATTTATTTTGGCTTACCGCATCTTTAAGAAACGCATCCCATTCGTCGTTTGGTGTTGGCGTCCAGTTAGGTTTCCAATAAAATCGGTCTAAATGAATAACCGGCAACGATAAACATTCACTGAGTTTTCGAGACAAGGTAGATTTACCAGAGCCAGCTGATCCGATTACAACGATTCGATTCATCCCTTTATCCTCCTTGCTCTTTTAAAAGGATACTCCTGATCCTATTCTAACATGGACACAGCCCAATATATTGTTTTGTTCTTGTGCCCATCAAGGCTCCATTCAAACTGTATTCAGATGCAATAAAGCAGGCTAGATGCTAGCCTGCTTTTAAAATATGATTTTGATCCAACAGAAAGACTCTATTTCTTATAGGAGAATCGAATGGACAATTACTCATCCAACAAGCATGCCTGCAATCGCAGCGTTCATTAAATTGACGAGCGTTGCCGCAATAAGTGCTTTCAACCCATATTTAGCGATTAAAGGCCGACGTTCTGGCACGAGGCCACCAAGACCGCCAAGCAAGATTGCGATGGAGCTAATATTCGCAAACCCACACAACGCAAAGCTCATAATGACATATGTTCGTTCTGACAACTCGCCCGCTGCAGACGCCAGCGCATCAAAACCAATAAACTCGTTGACAATCGTCTTTTGCCCGATAAACGAGCCCGCTTGCACTGCCTCTTCCCATGGAACGCCAATGATCCACGCAATCGGGGCAAACACGTAACCGAGGATTTGCTCTAGTGTAATGGAACCATAGCCAAACCATCCGCCAATCGTACCTAAAAACAAGTTGATCAGTGCAATTAAGGAAACAAAGGCGATCAACATCGCTCCAACATTTAGCGCTAATTTCAGTCCGTCCAACGCCCCGTTTGAAGCGGCATCGATCACATTTTTGGACTCGCGCTCGACTTGGAAATTAATTTTGTCCTTTGTTTCGCTTATCTCTGTTTCTGGGACAAGCATTTTAGCCATCAAAAGCCCGCCAGGCGCAGCCATAAACGTAGCAGCAATTAAATATTCTAGCGGAATGCCCATCTGCGATATCCCTGCCATAACGGAGCCCGCTACTGTCGCCATTCCCCCTGTCATCACCGCAAAAATCTCAGACGTTGTCATTCTGCCAATATAAGGCTTAATTAGCAAAGGAGCCTCCGTTTGCCCAACAAAAATGTTGCCTGTCGCCGAAATCGATTCTGCCCGGCTTGTCCCAAGCAACCTGGCAATCCCGCCTCCTAAGTATTTGACAACAAATTGCATGATGCCGAAATGATAAAGAATACTAATAATCGCTGAGAAAAAAATGATCACAGGCAGCACTTGGAAAGCGAAAACACTGCCGACTCCTTCTGCTTGTAGAACACCGCCAAAGAGCATATCAATACCGGCAGCGGAAGTGTCAATCGCTGCTTGTACAGCGCCTGTCACTTGCTTAAGTACATAACTCCCTGCATCTGTCCATAAGACAATCACCGCAAAAACGAATTGCAACGCCAGTGCCGTCAAAATGGTTCGCCAGTTAATCGCTTTCCTATTTGCAGAAAGCAAATAGGCAATCCCAAGCAAGATGGCCATACCCATTAAGCCCCATAAAAAATTCATCTTTACCTCCTGAATGGTCAATCGTGAATTCTTGTCCGACTTTGTTTACTATTCCCGTTGTGCACCAATTTTTGCACGTTTCCCTTGAGAATCAGACACAATATGGCTAAGCTTATGAAAAATGACTAGTACTGTCAACCACCATTCAAGTTAAAAAAATTATCAAAAAACCCCGGGCGTGGTGTGGAAACGCCAGAGTCGTTCCTACCCATTTCATCGTCTATGATTTCGATAACTCTCTTCTGTTACAAAATGACTCCCTTAGGAAAACGATGTATTCAAAAAAATAGGCAAAAAAAGCCTCCTGACTAGTTTCGTCAAGAGGCTTTGTGCTGTTGTAGAAAATCAGCTAATTCCTGTGTATGCTGCTCCGATCCCTTGCCGAGGCAAACAAGATGGCCCCACGTATCTAAATAGACGAGCTTCGAGGAGCGAATCCGTTCATGGGCATAGCGGGCATGCTCCAACGGCACAATCGCGTCATTTTTGCTATGGATGATAAGCGTTGGTGCAATAATCGTCTCTAATTCTTCCTCAAGGGACTGGCGCATATGCTGCAAATCAATATAAAAACCGTGCCCTGAGCGCTGAAATTCAGTCATCCGGTCAAACAAATACCAGTCTTTGGCCAGCATCCTCCGCTTAATTTCTTCATATGAGAGCGTGCTGTAAGCAGGTGCAATTTTTTTAAATGCATAATCTGGAGAAAACCGAGCTAAAGAAGAGAGGCTCCGCCAAACAAACCGCTCAATGAAAGGGTGGAATAAGAAGCGGCTCAACAACGCATCTCGGACACTCGCTTCTTTCCAAGGTTTCGTGATTGCCCCTTGCAATGTAAAAGATTGGACCCTTTCGGGATAGTGACTCGCTAAATAAATACCAGATGGACCGCCAGTCGATGCCGCAATCAAATGTACTTTATCAATATTCAATTCATTTAATAGTTCAATATAAAAGCTACACGCCTTCTCGAGGGTCTGGCCAATTTTCTTGGACGTCTGCCCATATCCTGCCCGGGACGGCACAATCACGGAGTAGCCTTTTTGCGCAAGTTCCTCAATCCCCAGTTGCTCCAAACAGTTTGAATGGCCACCATGCAAAAATAGAACTGGCTCCCCTTCTCCGGTTATGGCGTATTCAAGCGTGCAATCTGAATACGTAAAAGAAGCGATGCCTCTTTCCATCGGTCTCTATCCCCTTTATATTTATGATAATCCTTTTTTTTCAAATCGTTTCAAATCGCTGTTCTCGCCTGCCAAAATTAAAAGATCATTTTCGTAAATGACCTCTTCAGGTGACAAATGAATATTCAATTGCCCATTCCTCTTATAGCCAATTAATGTACAGCCATACTTTCTGCGAATGTTCAGTTGCGCGAGCGTCTTATTAGCTATCTTTTCTGTCGCAGCCAATTCAACAATGCTGTGCTCATCCGATAATTCAATATAGTCAATGACTTTAGTAGAATCAAGCAAGTGGGCTATACGAATGCCCATTTCATGTTCTGGCCGGATAATCCGGTCAGCGCCGACTTTCTCTAAAATACGGTAATGCTTGGTATTGCTTGCCTTCACCCACACATTGGCGACGCCGAGCTCTTTTAGAAGCAACGTAGCAAGAACGCTCTCTTGAATATGTTCGCCAATTGCCACAACAACATAATCAAAATTGCGGATTCCAAGTGCTTTAAGTGAGCGCTCATCTACTCCATTTGCAACAATCGCTTTTGTTGCATAGTCGCTGACAAACTCGACTTTTTCTTCAGACCGGTCAATGGCAAGCACTTCATGCCCCATTTCATAAAGCTCCTGGCACACACTTGTGCCAAAACGGCCGAGCCCTATGACAGCAAACTGTTTTTCCACTTTGTCCCTCCTGAACACAGCCAAGATTTTAAGTCTAAATGAGATCTTACTCCTGTGTAATAAGAAAGTCAACGCGTCCTCGTTATTTTTTATCTTTTCTTTAGGAAGTAACGGATTGCACTGATTCTCTTTATTAAAATTTTTGTTTATTGTAGACAGAAAAAATGATATTCTAACTATTCAACCTAAATGCCTGTCTTTTTTTATCGGGGTTTACCGACGGCTAATCGGGGTAAATTGAGAAAGAGTCTTTCTCCTTACCCATTCAAGAAACAACGTACTTTTAACGACAGGAAAGGTGGTTTGCGCATGCCGCAAAACTCTGACCCAACACCAAGAAAGTCTTCATTTGTCCTCTATGCGTCAGCAACGGGAATGGCATTATTCGTGTTGTGGGGCATCGTGAACCCTTCCCACTTAGGCGCTACGGCAGAAACGGCCTTAGCTTGGATTATTGACAACTTTGGTTGGTTTTATATGACCATCGCTAGCATTTTCATCCTTTTTGGCATTGTCGTTGCCGTTACGCCATTTGGCAAACTTAGGCTCGGCAAGGACAACGACCGTCCTGAACACTCTTTTATTTCATGGATCGGCATGCTTTTTGCTGCCGGCCTTGGTGTCGGCTTCGTCTTTTTTGGTGTAGCTGAACCTATTCTTTACTATATGGATCCGCCCCCTGGCTATTCGTTCCACTTACCTGAAGATTCGGCGAATGCTGCTGCGATTGGACTCCGTTATGGTGTTTTTCATTGGGGGCTTCATGCATGGGGGCGTTTTCAGTCGTCGGCTTAACGCTTGCCTTCGTACAATACCGCAAAAACCGACCAGCACTGATCAGTTCAGCGTTTTATCCCATTCTTGGCTCAAAGACAGACGGTTGGATGGGCAAAACGATTGACTTGCTTGCGGTTATTTCCACTTGTGCAGGTGTGGCAACGACATTTGGCTTAAGCGCAATGCAAATTTCAGGTGGAGTTTCCTTTTTAACGCCGCTAACGAACAACATTCCTTTACAGCTATCAATCATTGCCGTCATCACTTGTTTGTTTTTGTTCTCCACCATTGCCGGAATTAATAAAGGCATTAAACGGCTGACCAATTTGAATTTGGTGTTTGCTGGCATCTTGCTGTTATTTGTTTTATTTGCAGGACCTACCATTACAGTGCTTGAAAGCATGGTAACGACTTTAGGGGGCTATTTGTCCAATGTCGTGTCGATGTCATTTACGATGACGCCTTTTTCTAATGATGAATGGCTAGGATCAAACACCATTTTCTTCTGGGCTTGGCACATGTCATGGTCGCCATTTGTTGGCTTGTTCATTGCGCGGATTTCAAAAGGGCGCACCATCCGCGAATTTATCGCAGGCGTCCTGCTCGTCCCGACACTTATGGCAGTCGTTTGGTTTTGTGTGTTTGGCGGTACCGCCTTGAATATAGAGATTTCTGGGCTGTTCCCCCTTGCGGAGATTGCTCAGTCTGAAGTGGAGCTTACTCTTTTCTATATGCTGCAAAATCTCCCATTCACCACAATTTCGAGTATTTTAGCAGTCATTGTCGTTGGAATCTTTTTTGTGACGTCCGCTGACTCGGCTGCGTTTGTACTAGGGTCGATGACATCGAACGGCTTGCTTAACCCAAGCTTTAAATTAAAAATGCTCTGGGGTGTACTAATTGCTGGCACTGCGTCTGTTCTCCTAATAAGCGGAGGCGGAGGATTGGATGCTTTACAGACTGCCGCACTTACGGCCGCACTCCCATTTGCTTTCATTCTTGTCTTTATGCTGTTCTCGATTAGCATTATGATTGCCAAAGACTGGCGAACAGAGCAGCGGAAGGCGCGTCTTGCACGCGATGAAGAATTAAAACAACGCTTAAAAAAGGAAGCGTACGAAGAACTGCGACAAGATTTGAGCCAAGAGTGGCGCGATGAACTCCGCAGAGAACTATTGGCAGCCGGTCGCAACACTGCGGAAATGATCCACTTCCAAACGACAGAGGATACGGCAATTGTCGGCAGAACACTTGCTGAAATCGGCTTTCCCCCTCATGTTAACGTAAGTGCAATTGAACGAGGCGATGATGTGATCTCTCCTTCTGGGAGCACAGAAATTAAAGCAGGTGATTATTTGTACATTCTAGTAAAAATTCAACAAAAGGAAGCATTGCTGGCTATTTTACGAGAAACGAAGTCAGGATTGTAAAAAAATCGGTAGAGGTTTTCCTTTCGAGGAGGACCTCTATTTTTTAATAAGCGCTTTCATTTTATTACGTATTCACTACATTAAAATAATTTGACAATTACGATCTCCTCTATGTAAAATAATAATAAAAATTGGGAAACTAAGGGGGATACGCATATTAAAAAAAGACTTTTTCCAATCGCCCTCACATTAGCGGCAACAATCGGGCTTGCCGGATGTGGCGGAAATGACAATGACACAGGTGGAAACGGGAATGAAGCTGAAAACAACGGAGAAAACGCCTCATCAGAAGATCCGCAATTTCTCAACCTTTTGACAGGGGGCACAAGCGGGACCTATTATCCACTCGGCGGAGAAATGGCCAATTTTATTTCCGACGGCACTGGCGTCGAAACAACGGCCCAATCATCGAATGCTTCAGCTGAAAACGTAGCACAATTAAGCAGCGGCGACGCGGAGATTGCGTTTGTGCAGACCGATGTAATGTCCAATGCGGTGGAAGGCGTCAATTCTTTTGAAGGGGAGCCTGTTGACAATGTGCTTGCGCTCGGCTCGCTATACCCGGAAACCATTCAAATTGTAACCACTGCCGATTCAGGCATTGAGAGTGTCGAAGACCTTGCCGGCAAATCAGTATCTGTTGGAGCTCCAGGATCAGGTACATATGTAAATGCTGAACAGATCCTCGAGATTCACGGCATGAGCATGGATGACATTAATCAACAGCCTTTAAGCTTTGATGAATCGACGAGCGGCATACAAGACGGCAACATTGACGCAGCCTTTATTACCGCCGGAACGCCAACAGGAGCTGTTGAAGGATTATCGGCGACAAATGAAGTCTCAATTGTGCCAATTGACGAAGACAAAGTCAATGAGCTAATCGAAACGTACCCATATTATGCATCCGATGTCATTGAAGCCGGTACTTACGGAATGGAAAACGAAGTCCAAACAGTAGCTGTGCTTGCAATGATTGCTGTCAGCGATACGTTATCGGAAGACTTGGTCTATAATATGACCAAATCCATTTACGAAAATGCTGAAAACATGGCACACGAAAAGGCACAATTTATTAAACTTGAAAACGCTTTAGACGGCATTGGAACAGAAGTTCATCCTGGGGCACAGCGCTATTATGATGAACAAGGCGTATCAGCAGAATAACGGAGATATGGGTTAGAAAAAACCGGCTGTCAAACCGACAAGGCTCTTGCGGCCGGTTTTCTTATTCCAATAAGGAGGATTCATGGCGCGTTTGTTGTTAACGAGGAAATATTGGGTCGGTATTGTATTGTTGCTGTTACTTGCCACTTCAGTGCTACTGATTCCTTTTCGTACCGCTCTCGTTTTTTATAAAGAAAACACGAACTCCATTTCCGCCTACCTTCCCCTTAAACCTGGGGATACGTTTGAGATTATTTATACACACTCCATTCATCGATCAGATGTAAGTGAAAAATATATTATTCTAGACAACCTTACTATTCAGCAATATGAATTCGTTTTTGAAGAGTTTGGTATCGGCATGCCGTCAAACGCAAGAGGCAAAGAACAATTCGTCATGGAAGACGGAAAATATTACATACGGAATATGGAAAACATCTTTCCATCCTTTGCGCTGCGAACTGGATCAGTCGTACCAGAACACCGGCTAGTGTGGGGACAACATGCTGAACATATGGCCTGGTTCGCTGATTATTTTGATCCAGGCGCTTGGTTTACTGTCAAAATGGAACGTCTCAATTTATGGCAACGGCTGAAAGGAGAAGAAATAAATGACAAATAACGAGCATCAGCTTTCGCTTGAAGAACAGAACAAGCTAATGGAAAAATACGATGCCGAATCACGTACACGCAAATTAACAGGCATCTCAGCCGGTATCGTCTTTGTCGGCCTTCTTGCCTTCTCGCTATTCCAGCTCTATACAGGTGCATTCGGCCAATTTACCGCATATATCCAACGAACAGTCCACTTAGGCTTTGCCTTGACATTGATCTTCTTCTTATTTCCAGCAAAGCGGAAAACGAAGAAAGAAAGCGTTCCTTGGTATGATTACATTCTTATATTTGCTTCTATTATTGTGTGCGGGTATTGGCCTGTCTTCTATGACACGCTTGTACAACAATTTGGTGGTATTAGTTCAGCTCAGCTCATTATCGGGACTGCCGCGATTGTGCTCGTATTAGAAGCGACAAGGCGTGCAGTCGGTTTGCCGATCATCATCATTGCAGGCTGCTTTATCCTTTACGCTCTTTTTGGCCCTTATATGCCTGGCATGTTCGCCCATAGAGGCCTATCGCTAGAACAATTTGTACAATCAATGTTCTTTACAACAGAGGGCATTTTAGGGACACCGCTGCAGGTGTCGTCCACTTACATTTTCTTGTTTCTATTGTTCGGCGCCTTTTTAGTGCAAACGGGAGTCGGGAACTACTTTAATGACCTTGCTATTGCAATCGCGGGGAGGCGCGTTGGCGGGCCAGCAAAAGTAGCGATTTTTTCAAGTGCTTTAAATGGTACGATTTCAGGGAGTTCCGTTGCCAACACCGTGACCACTGGCGCTTACACGATTCCAATGATGAAACGATTGGGCTACAAACCTAATTTTGCCGGTGCAGTGGAAGCAGCCTCTTCTACTGGCGGCCAAATTATGCCGCCGATTATGGGGGCAGCTGCATTTTTGATGATTGAATTTGCAGGGGTCGGTTATTGGGAAATTGCCCGTGCTGCTCTTATTCCGGCTGTATTGTATTTTTCGGGAATTTGGATTATGACCCATTTTGAAGCGAAGCGTCTAGGTCTATTAGGTCTACCCAAAGAGAGCATCCCGAAAAAAAGCGTCGTGTTAAAAAAAATTCATTTGCTATTGCCGATCCTCGCTATCGTGTACTTGCTTTTTGCAGGCTTTAGCATTGAACGTAGCGCGATATACGGAATCGGCATTACTATACTCGTTAGCCTATTCTTAAAAGAAACGCGCATTACGCCAAGCAAGTTTGTCCTTGCCCTAACAAGCGGGGCTCGTACCGCTCTCAGCGTAGCAGCAGCGACGGCTTGCGCAGGTATTATTGTCGGTGTCGTCACCAAAACCGGCTTAGGCCTTAAGCTTGGAAACGGCATTGTAAACATGGCTGGCTCTTTAACCACTTCCGTCGATATTCAACTTTTATTGACTCTTGTGTTCACGATGATCACTTCGATTATTCTTGGGATGGGTTCGCCGACAACCGCCAACTATATCATCACATCAACGATTGCTTTACCTGCGATTATCGCTTTAAATGGGCAATTGGAGGTAGCCATCCCGGTTTTAGCTGCCCATATGTTTGTTTTCTATTTCGGTATCGTCGCAGACATCACTCCTCCAGTAGCGCTTGCTGCGTTTGCAGCCTCTGGCATATCGGGAGGAGAGCCGATTCGAACAGGAATCAACGCCACAAAGTTGGCTATTGCCGCCTTTATTATCCCGTATATGTTTGTATTGCAGCCGCAATTGCTAATGATTGACTCGACCCCTTTCCAAATCGGTCTTGCCTTCGTTTCGGCTCTTCTCGGCATGATCGCCATTGGGGCTTGTATGATTGGTTTTTGGTATAAAAAGCTGAACTGGATTGAACGAATTCTTTCCTTGGCAACTGGGCTTATGCTTATTTATCCAGAAGGGTACAGCGATGCAATCGGCTTGTTTTTATTCGTTGCCTTAATTGGTTACCAACTAATCGGCATGAAAAACAAGAACAAAATGCAAGAACAAAGCAAAAGTACAGAAAGCTAGCGATGATGTAAAAAAGCACGACGGCTTGAGCCATCGTGCTTTTTTAGCCATTATTGAAGCAATGCTGCATTTCAATAAAATCATAAACAGCACCTTTGATTTCCCGCTTACGGGCGCTTCCTTTTTCAAAACCACACTCTTCAGATACATGAATGGCCCGTTTATTGTCTGCAGAAACAAATAATTTAACAGCCGTTATTTCTTCGAAGTTGTTTTTAATAAACGACAAACAATTTTGTAAAAATGCACGGCCAAATCCTTTTCCTATGTAGTCTGGTTTCATTCCGAGTCCGATCTCGGCCACATCCTTTTTAGGTTTGATCCCAAGAAACCCTACCATATCTTCACCTTTATAGACGGCATATTGTCTTGCACTGCTCTTCCCAACATCTATAAATGCATGCAATCCAAGCTTTTCAACGTCTGTATGGTAAAAAGCATAAGCCCCCTCATATTCCCATTGGTAAGCGAGCCATTTCGCTTGGTCTTCCGACATGGCGACAAAGCGCAGTTCCATTTTTCGCGAAGCCTCCCTTTCACACCCTTTTCCTGTTAGTCCATATACGGCTGCCTTTGGTTAAGCTGATTGCGGATAATTGAAAATTGCTCTAGTGTATTACGGTTTGCCGATAGCGGCGGCAAATCATCAAATGAAAAGAAGCCAACGTTGCTCGTTTCTACGCCTGTTCTTGCTGTTCCCCCCGTGATTGTACAATGCAAAACCAACTTATAAAAATGGAACATATGGGGTGGATGGCGATGTTTCTTCGTATCGAACAAGGCAAGCACCCGCTCGTATTTGCTTTCGTAACCAGACTCTTCTTTAATTTCCTTTACGATGTTTTCTACAGGCGACAACCCCACTTCACAATAGCCTCCTGGTAACGCCCACGTGCCGTCGTTTTCTTCTTGCACAAGCAAAATATGGTTGTCCTTTATGACAACGCCACGGACATCCATTTTCGGTGTCTGGTAGCCGTTTTGTTGGACAAACGTTTCCTTAACACTCGCAGCATCAAGATTTTTCGCACATGCCATCATTTCAGCACTTATGGTCAATAACTCTTCGTAACGTTCCATGTCATACTTGTCTTTTGTAAATGTGATTCCTGCCTGCGCTAGGGCTTGAATACGCTGTGCCCAGTTAAGCCAATTTGAATTCACCCGAGCATCCCCCTTTTTCTTGCTGTTGATACAGCGCGAAAAACACAGCTCTAAAAAAGGAGCGGCTACCCAAATCGCCATGTTTCTTTGCGCCTTTTAATAATGCCCCTCCCTAAATCATATCAATAATTAGCCTTGCTGCAACCCTTGGACCTAAGCCAGCTAGTAGACATTCCCAATTCGTTAAGACGAAAAAAGGCATTTGACGTATACGAACGACCTAGGACAGAAACACTGTTAGTAAAAAGGAGGGACGTCCTATGAAGCATTCCTTGCTGTTGCTTTGCAAATTTATCGCTTCCTTTATTGCTTTTACAATTGGATTTTTTTATTTTTCAGAAGCGACCTTTGTTGATGTTACTACATTTGCGCTCCTCGTCACCGCCGTTTCCTACATCGCTGGCGATTTGTTTCTGCTTCCTCGCTTTGGAAACACGATTGCTCTCGTTGGTGATTTTTTGTTCACATACTTGGCTGTATGGATTTTCGGGTCCGTTTTGTTCCATAATTACATGCTAATTGCCTGGGGAAGCATCCTCTCCGCTTTCATCGTCACAGTCGGAGAAGTTTTCGTGCACCGTTATATGTTAAAACATTCCCGTTCTGTTGAAACAAACGAGAGAACGCAAACACGTTTTGCTTTTGACACAGAGTTCGGCGAAGAAGAGGACTATTCGGAGATACAAAAGAAAGAGGACTAGCCATCCTCTTTCTTGCTGAGACTTCACAAAACGATCAAGCTACCAAGTTCTCAGACAAAGCGCCGCCCCTTTTAGCCGCGGTGCTTTTTTCTGTGCCTGTTTTGGAAAAATAAATGTCCACGGCATGCTTACCTGAGGCTTCAAGCCCAGGCGTTTAAGCGAAAAACGATCGGCTGCCACTTCCTCGCCGTCCTCTAAATAGACATACTCCTGTTCTTCATTTGGCCACTCCCCGTTCCCTGTATGCTGAACAAGAACGGTCACCAAAAGATCGCCACGATAGTTAAGCGCTTGCCATAGCGGGAGAAACGGCTGCAGTTCCCCTTGCTGGGCTGCAAACACGTTTTTGATCGCTTGTACATCCTTCTCCGAAATCGTCCGTTGCCAAGCCTCTTCAAATTTAAGCGTCTGCATCAAGGAATCCTCCTTTCAATTGTTTCACATAACAGCGGCATTCATGGACCCGTTTGAAAGCGTTCCGTACTTCCTCTTTCCGATCACCACTGTAGTGGGCAAAAACGCCTACGGGTGTAATGCCTTGGCAGTGGCTATGTATATTCCTTTTCGCTTCTTCGGCGTCCATGTATACATGAAGATAGCTCGTGTTTTGTCTAAAAAGGTGGCGCTTGTACCATTGGTTAGCAGCCGGATCTTCCCTCGTCCACGCTTCTAAATAATCAAGGCTGTGTGCATGTGCTGCTTTTTCCACTTCAGCAAGCAACAAGGAGGCAATGCTTCTTCTACGATAATCAGGATGAACGGCAATGTGCCAGATCATTCCGCCCTTTCCCTCTTTTAAGGAACAGACGGGGCGGCTATCGCTATCAAGCTCAACGTCAATAAGTCCGACTAGCTGGCCCGCTTCGACGCAAACCAATTCAATTGCGGGATTACGGTACCTTTCTTTCACTTGCAGGACATTGTCATAATAAGGCGTGTCCATAAAAGCAAGCACCCGTAAGCGCAACCAGTCTCTCTCGTCATCAGCAACATACGTGCGCACTTCCACTGTCATTCACTCTCCTACGAATTGGTCGTCATATGCTTTCCTTACTTGCAGGAGACCCTTCTCCATGTTTTCCAAGCTTTCAAACGCAAAAGAAAAGCGGATCGATGCCTGTCTCTCCTCTCCGTAAATAAATCCAGGATGAATGACAACGCCTCTTCTGTGGCAAGCAGTCACAAAACGTTGCATATGAGGCGCTCGCTCTTTTCTAAAAGTAAACCAAATGAAAAAACCGCCTTGCACGTCTCCACAAGACCCTAGTTCGCCAAAGTGTTTCTGGAGCAAACCAAGTAACCAGTCTTTCCGCTCCCGTAAATGTTCTTTCAATGTCCATACATGGCGGCGGTACGTACCGGTTTCCAATAGGTGACGGCAAACAAATTGGGACAACATGCTCGAACCATAATCCGTTTGCATCCGCAAGTCGGCCAACTTCTGGACAATATCGGGCGGTCCCACTAACCAGCCAATCCGTAAACCTGGGCTAACCGTTTTTGAAAAACTGCCTAAATACAATACTTGTCCTTTTCGATCATAGGCTTTTAATGGCTTTGGCCCTTCTTCAAATGACAAATCGCCATAAATGTCGTCTTCGATTATCGGCGTCCTTGTTTTGCCTGCAAGCAAAAGCAACTTGCGGCGCGCCCCTTCATCAAGCGTCATTCCTGTTGGATTGTGGTGTGTCGGGTTCACATATAACGCATGGGCACTCTGCTTGGCCAACTCTTTTTTTGCATGGTTGGCTGCAAAATCAAGAGGCGACGTCCGGATGCCCAAGCTTGCGAAAAACGTTAAAGACCGCAAATAAGAAACAGGCTCGTGGAACAACACACTGCCCGTCTGCAAAATCCCTGTGCCTATTAACTGCAAGCCGCCGAGCGCTCCGGAAACAATTAAGATTGAATCAGGAGATGCTTGAATCCCCTTTTCCTGTAAGTACACAGATAGTGCCTGTCTTAACCCTTCATCCCCTCTCCCATCGCCATAATCGAAACCAACATTTTGTACAGCCATTGCCGTGAGCGCTTCCTTGATTGCATTCTTTGGCTGCAATTCATGAGCAAGCACCCCTTTGCTTAGCTGAATAAGAGTAGCATCGTTTTCCCATTCGTTCAAATGCTGGACAAGCGCTTTGTTTTTCGGATAAAACGACCATTTCGCCAACTCTTTCCACACAACGCCTTCTTCATTGCCAGAATCGTTGCTAACAAAAGAGCCTTTTCCTTGAATCGAAACAATGATGCCTCTTGCCTTTAAACGGTCTAAAGCTGCTATGACAGTGCTTCGGTTTACCTGATAATAGGCAGCAAGCTCTTGCTGGGTCGGCAGCTTCATCGTCGGATACCATTCGCCAGCTTCAATTTTTGCGCGAATGTCAGCCGCAATTTTTGCACGTTGCCCTGAAATGATGCTCACTCCTTCTAGTTGTTGGTTTTATTTTCTCATAAGTTGTTGGTTTCTCCAAACCAGATTTGCCTTAGGCTAGACCCACTAGCTTAAAAAGGAATGATCACCATGAAACTCATTTTTGTTTACGGAACAGCTGTCCTCCTATGGGCTTCGGCTTTTCCCGCCATTCGTGCGAGTCTTGGTTATTACTCACCCGAGCACCTTGCTGCTTTAAGGCTTCTCATTGCCTCGGCTGCCTTGCTTCTCTTTGCCTTGGCTGCGCGTATCCCTTTGCCGAAACGAAAAGACATGCCCGCCATTTTTTTGCTTGGCTTTTGCGGCTTTTCTGTTTACCATGGCGCACTTAGCATTGGGGAAAAAACAGTCGAAGCCGGCACAGCATCACTGCTTGTGTCGACGACGCCGCTTTTTTCAACGCTGCTTGCAGCCCTGTTTATGAAAGAGCGCCTGCACCTAAAAAACGGGATTGCTGCTCTCATAGCATTTATAGGGATTGGGATCATTATGCTAGGCAGCGGCGCTTCGTTTCATTTGCAGCTAGGGGCACTTATTATCCTCGTAGGCGCTTTTGGCGAAAGCATCTATTTTGTTTTTCAACGCCACCTTTTGCCGATATACGGTTTCCTGCCACTGACTATTTATGCCATTTTAACAGGGACGCTGTTTATGCTGGCGTTTACCCCTGGCCTAGGGCAAATGATGTTAGCTGCACCTTCCTCTGTCAATTGGACAGTTTTGTACTTAGGGCTTTTCCCAACGGTTATTCCTTATTTTTGCCTCGCCTATGCTACAGCAAAAGTTGGCGTCTCAGAAGCTACGAGCACTCTCTTTTTAACCCCGGTCGTGGCGCTTTTTCTTGCTTGGCTTTGGCTCGGGGAGACACCTGCCTTGTTGTCTCTTGCAGGCGGTGCACTTACTCTTGCAGGAGTGGCGGTTGCCATAACCGGAAAACAAAGTTAACAATACGGCGAAATTTGCATAGTTATTGCTGCCGAATGATCGCGACAGAATCGGCACCTTTTTGAAATTGATAAGACACCCGTTTTTCCGTGACCGTATATCCTTTTTGCCGAAGACGTTTAAAAAGAGGATCAACATGGGCGGACCGCTTCCCATCCAACGAAACAAGCGGGAAAACACGCACTTCTTTTGCGACTCTTAGCAATTCATCAAGTGTAGACTGGTGGAAGGCATCATCCAATTGTTCACTATAGGTGAACAAAAAATGAGCTGACAAAACAAGGTCAAACGTGTGATTGGCGAATGGCAGCTTTGGCAAAACAGCGGCCACATAACGTTCTGGCCGCCTGGCCATATCTTCTGTCGCCAATAGCAGTGCCTGCTTTCGTTGGGCAGCCAACGCAGGAACGTCGGCAACATTTGTCCAGATGTAATCCTTTTTGGCTTGTTTGATTTTATCAATTGTATGACCAAGATCCGCCAGCCCTTTTTGTCGAATCGTTGCTGGCGAGAGCTGATAGGCCATGTCGCTTGCTGTTGCATCTATGCCTAAATCAGCAGCTTCCTTTGTAAAAGAACAAGCACCCGCCGGACAGTCAAGTATAAGGCGCCCTTGAAGCTTGGCTGTATCTAGGTCAAACATGGCCACATATTCAGCAAATGTCCTGCCGATAAACACAACTCGATCTAATTCTAAACTCACCTTTACTCAACTCCGCTAAATTTAAAATTGGTCAATCGCTTCAAACAGTCTTTCCCTCAAAGACCGACTGCTTTCTTTATTTCCTGTAAGAATGGCTGGCTATATGCTTTAGCCCGTTCCGCCCCTTCAGCCAGTAGGCGGTCCACTTCTGGAGATGCCAATAACTCGTTGTACCTACGTCTCGGTTCGCTCATAAACTCATTGATCGCCCAATACAGCTCTTTTTTAACTCCCCCCCAGCCAATGCCCTCAGCAAACCGGGCCCGCATCGCTTCCACTTGCCGTGGCTCAGCAAACTCCTTATAAAGGGTAAATAAGTTAGATGTCTCTGGATCTTTTGGCGCTTCTGGCGGCAGTGAATCGGTTTTGATCCGATTCACTAGCCGTTGCAGTTCGTTCGCCTCTGAAAACAGAGGGATGGTATTTCCATAGCTTTTGCTCATTTTCCGGCCATCCAGCCCAGGCAAAACAGCAACGCTTTCTTCGATGTGGACACGAGGCTGCTTAAACACATCGCCAAAGACATGATTAAAGTGCCGCGCTACATCACGGGCAATTTCAATGTGCTGGATTTGGTCACGGCCAACTGGCACAATATCTGGCTGAAACAACAGGATATCAGCCGCCATTAAAATCGGGTACGTAAACAACCCCATATTGACGCCAGCATCTGCTTCCTTGCCTGCTGCCTGGTTTTCATCGATTGCGGCTTTATAGGCATGGGCGCGGTTCAAAAGTCCTTTCGGCGCTACACATGCCAAAATCCAACTAAGCTCAAATACTTCCGGCACATCGGATTGACGATAAAAAACCGACTTTTCCGGATCGAGGCCAAGAGCTAGCCAAGTCGCAGCGATTCCTCGTGTCAATTGCCGCATTTCCTCGCTGTCAGTGATTTTCGTCAAGCCATGGGCATTGGCAATAAAATAAAACGACTCTAAACCTGTCTGCTTTGTAAAAGCAAGCGCCGGCTTAATCGCGCCAATGTAATTGCCAAGATGGACTTCCCCAGTGGGCTTAATCCCAGTTAAACTCCTTGTCGCCATTGCGTCTCCTCCTTTTGCTTTTAACTATTTTTGAACGCCAAAAAGGGCTACCCATCCTAAAAAAGGACGGATAACCCGCGGTGCCACCTTCATTCGCTCCACAAAAAAGCGCTTCTCAAGACGTACAGAAGTCTACTGCTTCAATACGCTGCCTTTTTTAACGGCAAGGCACCCGCTTCGCCTACTCTCTTTTTCAGCCAAGAAGCTCCGAAGCCCATTCCGCCTTGCTCCTGCACTGATTTCCACCAACCATCAGCTCTCTACAGCATTCCACAACGCGTACTTACTCTTCCTCATCGCTTAAACGTTTTTTCTATCATAGCCGATTTGATCAAGGCCTACAAGGGAAATTTGCTGGCTTATTGCTCTCTTTTTTTACAGACGAAAATCATTTCACTACTATTGTTTGTTAGCACTGTCTCGTTCCAATCTTTATAAACATGAATGATTTCAAAACCACACGCCGTTAAAAGACGTTCCATTTCTTTCGGAAACGTGTAGCGCAAACGAACATTGCTTCGTTTCTCCTTGATGATAGCACCAACGTTGTTTTTGTACTTTCTTATCGTCGTATAATGTTGGATTTGCTTGAGCGCGTCGTACTCACTGACCGTATAAACATCGACTGTAAAGCTCGTTTCCCTATCTACGTATGTCCGCCAATACTCCTCCGTGCAGGGCTGAAGCAATTCTTCCTGACTCGGAAACCGTGTATCAAAAATGAACACGCCGCCGCTATGCAAATGCCTATTGACAGAAGCGAGCAGCTGATTTTGAGCCTCGTTTGTTAGAAAATGTTGAAACGAATGGCCAACACAATAGATTAATTTGCTTTTTAGCGGCAGATTCAAGTTTGTACAGTCTTGCTCGACCCATTCAATTGGCAAGCGGGCTGCTTTTCTTCTCGCCTCGTTTAGCATCCCTTTATGGACATCGACACCTACTAGCTCAAACCCTTTTTCAGCCAATGGAATTGTTGCTCTCCCTGTTCCACATGCCAAGTCAATGATAAGCTCCTTTTGCTTGGCTGCCCATTTTAATAAGAATGGAATTTCGCTTTCGTGTTGGCCATTTTCTTGATCATATAATAGAGGGTCATGGTACTCCTCGAAATTGTCAAAATCGATCATTTCACTCACTCATTTCGTCACTATCGGATCTTTTCAGTCACAATGGCTATAGACGCCACGTACGACGAGATTATGCACATCGCAGCCCCAAACAACGAAGTGATTCGTTCTAATTTCTCGTCTAAAGTTCAAAAAAACCCATTGTTTTCACATCGGCTAAAGAAGATAAGTAATCATCAATGATATAATTTTCAAAATTCGTTTTATCTACCTCTGGCAAGCCTGCGAAAAAGGCGACCAAGTTATATAATCTGTTTATCGTTCCACCAATATAACAACCAGACACCGTCTCAAAATCATCTGTTTCTAAAATGACGAGTGAACCAATTGTAAGAATCGTGTCGGTATTCGTTAAAGGAATGGATTTTTGAGCTAATTGTTGAAATGCCATATCATTGACACTTTTTACTTTGCCATTAAGAAGCGCAGTAATGGCTGAATCATATATCCCATAAATTCCACCTACTTTATTCCTTTCAGGTATCTCATGCTCGATCAAAAATGGTTTGAGATCTTTATCAGACAAGGAAAGAGGTTGCGCTTTTAAAGTGTTTATGAAAAAATCATGGACATCTTCGATTGGCCAAGGTTTGTATCTATTTTTTGTTTTCTGGTACAACGCATATTTATTCAATTTCGTTATTCCCCGTACGTTCCCAAATGAAATGGACAAACATTACTGTTTCCCCATTGAATTCAAATACTTCATCACTAGTGCCGACTTTTTTAAAGCCGTTGTTTTCCATCGTTTTTTGGGAGGCGATATTGTTGTTTGTTGTTTTTCCTTTTATTGTTTGAAAGCCTTTTTCCGTTTCAAGTAACTGTTTTAATGCGTTGGAGGCGACTCCTTTTCCGACATTGTTTTCGCCTACTCTAAAGCCAACTTCGGCCACACGATTGGGCTCGTCAATGGCAACAAAATTGATTCTGCCGATAATGTTTTTCCTATCATCTCTGATTAAATAAAATCTCGAGCCAGTGTCGTCTTGTTCAGTCAGCAAGTCTCTATGTCTAACTTTAAACGTTTCAAATTGATAATAGGCTTCGCCTCTACTTGGCACCATTTGTTCGAAAAAAGCCCGATTATCGGTTTCAAACTTAAACAATTCCTCGGCGTCACTTTCTTGTAACCTATTAATCGATATACACACGTTGATTCATCCCTTCACCCGTATTCCCCCTCGTTTGCATCATACCATGTTTATTCATGAATGTTTTGACAGTTGGCTAACAATGTATGCAGCATCTTCCCCCACTCCTTTGACAAGGGCAGAACCTCGTTTATATTGCCAACTTAGGCCTACAAAAAACAAGCCGTTTACATTTGTCACACCTCTAACGTGAATTGGTTTTTGCTCCTGATCGAAAACACCATCAATATCAATCCACGAATAATCATTTCTATATCCTGTTGCCCAAATAATCATTTGAACCGAAACAGGAGAATCTTCCGCAAAATAAGCCTTTGAACCAGTCACGTTTATTAAGCGTCCTTTTAATTTCGCCCTGCTTTTTACTGTGTGGAAATCAGTTCCGATAATCGGATCTCTTTTTTGCAGCCACTTTCCGAGTACAGAGTCGACCGTTGCCTTCGAAAGGCCAAGCCTATCAAACCACCAAAATAGATTTTTTCCAAAGACCGACTGGGGCAAAACATTCGGTTTGTTTCCATAAGCGAGTACGACATCGTGGTGCTCCACTAATTCAGCCGCTATTTGCACTCCTGTATTGCCAGCACCAACAATCAAAACGGGGCCAGCAACGATTTGTTCTGGCCCCTTGTAATCGGAAGCATGCAATTGGGCAATTCCAGGATGGATGCTGTTGGCAAGCGGTGGGATAAAAGGCGTGTGAAAGGCGCCTGTGGCGATAATGACTTGCTTGGCATCATACGTTTTCCCCTCACTTGTCCAAAGCCTAAAGCGATCACGCTTTTTCTCTAGCCTTTCTACCTTTGTCTTGTAAGCAACTGGTAGCTGAAACGTTTCTTTATACGTCCATAAATAGTCGGCCATTTCATCTTTTGTCGGATAACCGTTTGGATCGCCGCTAAAGGCAAGACCAGGCAAGCTGCTGTAACACCTTGGTGTAAACAAAACAAGGGAATCATACCGTTTTCGCCACGAATCGCCTGCCTCGTTTTGCTCATCTACTATAAGAAATGGTCGCTTTTGCTTTTTCAAATAGTAACCAACTGCCAGGCCTGCTTGGCCGCCACCAATAACGACTACATCATACTCCATCATGACCAACCCTTCCCTACAAAAGTCCCAAAAGTTCAGCTACCCAAATCGGCCTACTCTTTTACACCGATTAGCCTCATGCTGTTTAAGGCAACCAACAGCGTAGCGCCCATGTCTGAGAGAATTGCTATCCAAAGGGTTAGCCATCCTGGGACAACGAGGAGCAATGCCGCTAGTTTAATGGCAATCGCAAAAGCAATGTTTGCTTTAATGATGTTCAATGTTTTGCGGCTCAGCTTCACTGTAAAGGGAAGCTTCTTCAAGTCATCGCCCATTAGGGCAATGTCGGCTGTCTCCAACGCTGTGTCTGTGCCTGCTCCGCCCATAGCGATGCCAACCGTTGCCGCAGCAAGTGCAGGAGCGTCATTGACGCCGTCACCAACCATGGCCACATGGCCATGGTTCTCTTGCCATTGTTTAATAAAACGTAATTTGTCTTCAGGCATTAACTCTGCCTGAATATCAGCAACGCCTACAGCTTGGCCGATGGCATGGGCAGTCCGTTTGTTATCGCCTGTAAGCATCACTGTCTTCGCAATGCCTGCTTCATGAAGTTTACGAATCACTTCTTTGCTTGATGGGCGCACTTCATCTGCGACTGCTACGATGGCGAGCAGCTCCGTTTCTGTTCCGACCAGCATCGCTGTCTTTCCCTGTTGTTGCAAGCTTTTGATGTCTTGCGCAAGTGGCGTTATATCACGCATTGGCAACCGTTCTTGGAACAGCTTCGGACTGCCAACGTAATACGTTTTTCCATTGACTGTTCCTGTAATGCCTTTGCCCGTGAGCGCCGTGACGTTCTCAACCATATAATCGTGATAAGGCAGTTGTTCGTCTTCTGCCTTGGCGACGATGGCAGAAGCCAAAGGATGTTGCGAACGATTCTCTAATGCCGCCACAATTGCAAACAGTTGCCTTTGATCAAGTTGGGGATTCAATAAGGCAAAGTCGGTAACAACAGGAATGCCTTTCGTCAATGTCCCTGTTTTGTCAAATGCAATTGCTTTTAGTGAAGCCATTTCTTCTAAATAAACGCCACCTTTCACAAGCACCCCTTTTTTAGCAGCATTGCCAATCGCAGAGACAATCGAAATTGGCGTGGAAATGACCAATGCGCATGGGCAGCCGACAACAAGAACAGCTAACCCTTGGTAAACCCAAGTACTCCAATTCCCTGCCATAAATAATGGTGGAATGATTGCAACAAGGGCAGCAACAACCATAATAATCGGTGTATAGTACTTAGCGAATTTATCGACAAACGCTTGTGCTGGAGCCCGTTCACCCTGTGCTTCTTCGACAAGGTGGATAATTTTTGAAATCGTCGTGTCCTCAACTAACGTTGTAACTTCGATTTCAAGCAGCCCTTCTTCATTTAACGTGCCGGCAAAAACCTCGTCATCAACCGCCTTTTCCACAGGAACCGATTCTCCTGTAATCGCTGCTTGGTTTACAGAAGAATGGCCACGCACTACTATTCCATCCAGCGCAATTTTCTGGCCAGGTTTCACAATCATGACGTCGCCAACGACAATATCACCAACATGAACAGTGAACTCTCGGCCATTCCGCTTAATGAGTGCTTCATTTGGGGCAATGTCCATTAACGACTGAATCGACTTTCTCGCCCGGTCCATCGAAAATCGTTCGAGCGCTTCGCTAATGGCGAATAAAATCACAACGACTGCGACTTCCCCCCATTCGCCAATGATGGCACCACCAATAACAGCCACCGTCATTAACGTCTTCATATCAAATTCAAGCCGCGCTACATTTCGAAGCCCCGTTTTTAGCAGAGGAAAGCCGCCGACGAGAATCGCTGTTAAAAACAAACCGGTCGTTCCGATAGTCGACTCGCCATATTTAAATTGAAACACGTAGCCAAACACAAGCAATAAGACAGATATAAGAATCGAGCGGTGTTTTTTGTAAAAAGGAATTTGTGTATATTGAAGAGGCTGCCGCCGACTCGGTTCCTTTGTCACTTTTAGCTGTTCAAATGCACCTGCTTCCTCCAGCGCTTCTATCGTTGCCTCTCCGTAGACGGTTAGTTTCGAGGCGCCAAAGTTCACTTTTGCATCTTTGACCCCTGGCAAGTCCTTAACGTTTTTTTCGAATTTCCCTGCACAGTTCGCGCACGTAAAGCCGTCTACACGATAGACAGAGGTATGTTCATCCCCCATATCCTAAGCCCCCTTTTATGACTGGCTCCATCATTCAAACGTTTATTTGAATGTAAGTGTATCGGCAACGATACGCTATGTCAATCTATTATTCAAACATTTATTTGAATGATGTGGCATTTGCTCGTCTAAGCAGAGAATTGACAAACAAACAGAACCTGTCTAAAATGAGTGACACCATTTTCACGACAAAGGAGGGAGGAATGTGAACAAGAAAGCAAACGACGGCGACCGTTGTGAAGTGTTTTGTTATGATGAGCAGAAAGTGAAACGTGTCCAAGAAAATGTAAAAAAGGAGACGTTTGCGCCCCTTTCTACTATGTTTAAAGCGTTAGCAGACGAAACAAGGCTAAAAATTGCTTATGCCTTAACAACCGAACAAGAGCTATGTGTATGCGATGTTGCCCATATCATCGGCAGCTCAACAGCAACGGCATCGCACCACTTGCGCCAATTAAAACAAGCCGGCGTCGCCAAAAGCCGCAAAGACGGAAAATGGGTATTTTATTCTTTGCAAAATCCCCATATTGCTGCTTTTATTCAATATTCGTTTACACAACAAAAAACATCGGTTTAACACAGCTTTTCTAAGAGTGAGCCGTTTTTCAAACATTTCCCCTAAAACAGGCAAGCCGCTGCAACAGCTTGGATAAATACCCGCAACCATCCCTCCGAAATCCGATAATGAGATCGAATTCGAGCGTGCGAAATCGTCACTACCTGAAGAACAAATGACAAACAATTATGTTATTTCCCTTGCCAATTAAATGCCTTTTAGGTAACCTTTTCTTAATCAAACAAATAGGGGTGGTTCGAGTGCACCGAAAAAAAATCCCCCGTTAATCTCGAGGTCCTCCATTCATCGTTCATGTCACACACCCAAATTGAAACAAAAGGAGATGGATGTGAATGAACATGAATGGACCTGCACCAATGTCGCAAAAAGAAAGACTTCAGACTTGTCATGAAATTGCCGAGAGATTACACGAGGTTTATGGAAACGACATTCTTGCCATCGGCGTCTACGGTTCTGTGTCCAGAGGCACAGATGGCCCTTTCTCAGATATTGAGATGTTTTGCGTACTCCGTGACTCGACTGAAACGGTAGATAAAAGTTATGAATGGTCAGCTGGACCGTGGAAGGCGGAAGTTGACGTTTGTTGTGCGAGCATTCTGCTAAAAGACGCTGCAACTGTTGAAGAACGATGGCCATTGACACATGGGCCTTACTTCTCTCCGCTTCGTCTCTATGATCCTGAAGGCTTCTTTCAACGCTTGCGGCTTGCAGCTGAATCGCCAACAAAAGAAGATTTCCGCCAAGCTATTCATGAAATCCTTGTAGCAGAAATGTATGAATATGTTGGCAAGCTTCGAAATGTAAACCGAAACGGCCCTTCTTCCTACTTGCCATCCTTGGCATTGCACTTTGCCCACTATGGCGCAATGTTGATCGGCCTCCACAATCAGACACTCTTTTCTACGGGCGCAATGGTTTTGCCTGAAGCGCTGAAACTCCCACATCAGCCAAAAGGGTTCGACCAAGTTGCCGAGTTAGCGATGTCTGGAGACTTAGCAAAACCAACGAAAATCGTGGCCGCCTGCGAAAATTTCTGGGAAGGCCTAGTCGCGTGGGCAGCGGAACATGATTACGTCATTCACTCAAAACGAATCCCGTTTTAAGCAATGTCAAACCGATCATCCTTTGTAAATGAACGGAGGCAGCTTCTCATACTGAGAGGCTGCCTTTCGAATCGACTATTCTTTCCGTTTTTGTTCTAAGATCGCGTACAGTTCATCCAGCTCTTCTTTTGTTAGTGATTCTTCCTCCAAGAATTGGACCAACAATGGTTTTACTGTTCCCCCGTAAACTCTCTTTACGAAAGACTGTGCTTCTGCATGCTTACACTCTTCTTCTGAGTATAGTGGAAAAAAGACATAGATTTTCTGTTCTTTATCCACGCCTACTACTTTCTTCTTCGTTAATCGATCTAGTAACGTACGAATCGTTTTCGGCTTCCAGTCCGTTTGCTCTTGGATCGCGGAAATGACTTGATTGGCTGTTTGCGGCCCCTTTTTCCACAAGACTTTCATTACTTCCCATTCTGCTTCTGATATGCTAGGTGTTTGGTTCGACATCTTTCTCTCTCCTTTTGTCACAACTAATCAATAAATTCCTTTGCTTGACAGAATGGATAAAGTGATTTCAGCAGCCGTGCTTCCAAATGCATGATCTTGCTGTTGAATGTTTGTCGCAAAAAAGTACGTATCCGTTTCAGTTTCGACAAATCCGATAAACCAACCATTTATTGCATGGCCGTTAACAATGCCAGTCCCGGTTTTTCCATAAAGCGTGCCCTTTTGATTTTCTTCAAGTTTCATAACCTCCTTAACGAATTGCACATGCTCTTCTTTAAAGTCTAGTTGGTTTGTATAGAAGGAATGTAGAAGCTCCACTTGTTCTACTGGTGATATCTTCAAGGAAGATTCCAACCAATAGTGATTTAATCCACCGGAAAGATCTTTATTCCCATAGTCTAATTGGTTTACAAAAGATTGAATGTTCCTTTGTTTCATCCGCTCGTCTAACTCTTGAAAGTACCAAGTGACCGATTGGCTCATCGCCGATTTCAAATCTTGCCCGCTATTCCAGGCTTCATCCTCGTATTCGACTCCATCCCAATCTAGCCATGAATCATCTCGCCCAATCACTCCTAGTTCCAATGCCATGAGCGCGGTGTAAATTTTATAGGTAGAATTGGGGGAAACTCTCCTTACACTTTTTTCTTTATTATAGATTTCGAACTGGTCGCTGTTTAAGCTATATAATACAAAACTACCCTCATTTCCTGCAAAATGAGTGCTATAATCTTCAACAACCGCCTGGCTTTCATCAAATTGGTAGCGCTCTGTAGAAACAGCGGTTGCCGTTAAAAAAGGAAATTGAGCAATGACAAAAACGCTGAGAATAGCAAAAACAAACATGCTTTTTAATTGGCGCCGCTTTGACTCGCCAGTAAAAGAAGCAATATTCAAGATCCGTATTTTTAAAGCCTTTTTCGAACTATGCAGTTGGTTCGTCAAATGGAAAAACCGAGAATTTCTTTCCAGAAAACGCATGATCGTCTGGCCATACGTTTTATACTCCCGCTGGCCCAATGTAAGCAAGACCTCCGTATCACAAGCTAATTCCCGATCAAGACGCATCTCTTTAAAGGCTTTCCATACTAAAGGATGAAACCAATAAACCATTTGGTAAACGACAAATACATAGTTCACTTTAATATGTTTGCTTTTATAATGGTGCAACTCATGCAACAACACATGTCTGATTTCATCATCAGATAGATACAATTCGATATTTTGGGGCAACAAGATATACGTCTTTAACAATCCAAAGGTCATTGGCGTTTGAATGGCGGGGGATTCTAAAATCGTTAATTTTTTTGTTATGTCCAATTCTTGGACGCATTCGCTAAACAACTTTTGCACCTTTTCGTTTTGTATGCTTGTTGCTGCTTTTACTAACCGTTGTAGCTTTACATAATGGTATAAAGTCAATAAAAGGAAAAAAATCATTCCCCCAATCCAAATTAAAACAACCGCTGAATGAATGAACGTATCGTCAAAGCGACTAACGGACGTGCCAAAATCAACCATCCACTGCTCATTTTGATTCGCAAAACCGAAACGCTCCTGTGATGAAGGGGGAATCTGTTGACGCCCCTGGTCAAAAAAAGACAAGCCCGTCAATAGATGAATCGGTATAAACGGAAGCGTCATCACAGTAATGAGTAAAAACCATAAATGATAACGCCATTTTGCCGACAATTGTTTATAAAAAACGGCTCTCGCACAAAAGATCACTAGAATCGTTGCCGTTATTAATACAAGAGAAAGTAAAATATGCGGTAACGTCATTTTTATCCCCATCTTCCATCCTTTTGCTTCTGACTTCCCACTCTTCATAACCATAAAAAATTGTAGCATTCCCATCCGTGAATGTAAATTTCTATTGACAAAATAGACTACAAATGTAATATTAGATTACACGCGTAGTCAATACACGTCACACATTATAAAAAGGAGTTTTTTTATGCTGAAAACAAAAATGACGTCGTCTATCCTTGTAGGTGCCTGTTTACTGTTTGGTTGTTCGAATAGCAATGAGCAACCGGTTTCCAACGAATCTGAACCTGAAAAGTCTGTTGAGACTGGAGAGGCGGTTTTTAAAGCGTTAGAAGAAGAGTACGCCGCCCGTCTTGGCGTATTTGCTTTAGACACCGGGACAGGCGAAACGGTTTCCTACCGCGCCGATGAACGCTTCACCTATGCGTCTGCCCACAAACCACTTGCCGTTGGCGTTCTGCTTCAACAAAAATCAATAGAAGAGTTGGAACAATTGATAACGTACTCGGCTGATGATTTAGTAAACTACAATCCAATTACCGAAAACCACGTTGAGACAGGCATGACACTAAGAGAGTTAAGCGATGCTTCGATTCGTTATAGCGATAACACTGCTGCTAACTTAATTTTCCATGAAATCGGCGGGCCAGAGGGCTTTAAAGAAGGACTTCGAGCGATTGGAGACACGGTAACCGAACCTGAACGCATCGAACCTGAGCTCAATCATGTTGAACCTGGAGAGATCCAAGATACGAGTACACCAGAAGCGTTGGCCAAAAGCTTGCAAGAATTTACGTTAGGAGAGGCGCTACCAGCTGACAAACAGGAACTGTTAATCGATTGGCTAATAGGAAACACGACTGGAGATGCTTTAATACGTGCTGGGGTGCCAGAAGGTTGGGACGTTGGCGACAAAACAGGAGCAGGTTCCTACGGGACTCGAAATGATATTGCCATTCTTTGGCCACTTGAAAAAGAGCCCATTATTTTAGCCGTCCTATCCAGCAAAGACGAAAAGGATGCCGAATATGATGATGAACTGATCGCGAAAGCAACAGAGGAAGTGATCAACCTCCTCGCCCAAACAGAATAGTAGCGTTCTATAGTGGGGAGCTCTCTCCCATAATGGAATACCATTTTGACCAGCAAGAAAGGCTAGGGTCCGTTAATCTCTCAACCTTCTTAACTATATGGGATTGCAGGAGGTACAGCATTCTACACAAACGCCTCCTCCTCTCTACACCCATTGAGCAGCAAAAAAATTGCCCAGACAGGCAGTCCATGATATGATTTTTCTGTACGAACATGCCTGTCACACAGACGACGGCAAATTCAACAGCCGTCCGTTCACCGTTGGCTTTTATATCTACCTAGAATGTTGTCAAAAACCGATCAAACGAGCAGGGATAACGATCCTTCGCTCGTTTTTTGTACAGGGTGATTACAATGAATCAAATGAGAGGTCGGTTCGCGCCTACACCGTCAGGCGAGCTCCATCTCGGCAACCTTTACGTTGCCTTGCTCTCCTGGCTTCAAGTGCGGCAAGGAGGCGGACAGTTCATTTTACGTATTGAAGATATCGATCGTCCACGGTCACGGGACGAGCTCGTTGGGCCGATGATGGACGATTTGCACTGGCTTGGCTTGGATTGGGATGAGGGCCCAGACCAAGGCGGAGCAAACGGCCCATACTACCAATCGAAGCGGCTGCACCTTTATGAAGAAGCACTACACAACTTGCAACAGCAACAGTTGCTGTACCATTGTTATTGCAGCCGAGCTGAGCTGCAAGCAGTCGCTAGCGCTCCCCACGGAGTTGCCTCGGAAGGCCAAGCCTATCCTGGGACATGCAAAAGGCTGACCGTGGCGGAGCGAGCGGCCAAAGCGGCCAAAAAGACGCCTTCATTGCGCTTCGCCATAGACAAATGGCCCACTGTTGGAAAAACGGACTTTGAAATGGAGAGGCTACTACGCCGCGGCGGCGATTTTGTCGTTCAGCGCGCAGACGGTATCATAAGCTATCAACTTGCTGTTGTCGTCGACGATGCGTTAATGGGCATTACGGATGTCCTCCGTGGCCAAGATTTATACGACTCCACACCAAGACAGCTATTGCTATATGCCGCGCTCGGGTATACCGCTCCCCGATTTGCACATGTGCCATTGCTTTACGGGCCGGATGGGCGGCGGTTGGCCAAACGGCATCGTGATTTGTCATTGGCAGCAATCCGCGCAAATGGGTGCCGGCCAGAGGATATCATTGGCCTACTGGCAGCGTTAAGCGGTTTAATTGAGCGCCCAGAACCGCTGACCGCCGCGGAATTAATTCCAGAGTTTCGGCTAGAGAAGCTGACGAAAGAGCCGATTTTATTGGACGCGCATTTGCTGCAACTGCTCAACTAACCGATTGATTTGGCTGGCCGCTGCGACCTTTTTAAAGGATAGCCAATGGCAGCAGCTGTTTCACAGAAAGATAGTGACACTAACTTTTACTTAGGCCATAAGCGCCATAGAGACCTCACTCCCATCGCGCGATCAAATCATGTGGGCCAGACGGCTTAGAACACTTTTCGTTGGTAAATCACATGGGTAATTCCCCAAGAAAGAACGTAGACTGCCAAGATAATCAGTGCCGCTCCTGAATATAAAGCCGGTACTGATAAATGGACAACAAAGTTGGTAATTGCTGATAATTTTTCAGCTAAAAATATCACAATAGACGGTCCAATGCCTACGAAAAGGAAGAAACTAATCAGAACAACGATTGAAATAAAGCCCGGTTTAAATATATAAAATAAAGGAAAGGTAAACGAGACAAACAATAAGAATAAACCACTGCCCATGGCAATATCCGACAGCGTAAAAGGTTTATTAAAAACAAACAACGCCAAACTAGTGATTACAATCGCTAAACCCATATAAACAATCGCACCAATATAACGGGATACAATAATTTCCGTCCGTGTATAAGGCAAGGAATTTAATAATATGTTTGTTTCAGCTTTTTCATCGTAAGCATGCGTGTTAAAGGGAATAAAAATACTGGCGACGAGAAAAATCAAAACTGGATGAGTATCCATAATAATAAAAAATAAAATAAAGGGAAGATACACGATTAGTTGCCTTTTCTGTAAGATGAGATCACGTTTGATTAAATTAAACATCGTGTGTACCCTCTTTCAAATAGTACATAATATCCTCCAAAGAAGCTTGTTCAATCACAACCGTATCGCCAAAGATATCGTTCACTGCCTCGATGTTATCCGTTAATGCTTCAAATCCAGTTGATGCACGATGAGTATGAACAAAGGCCTTTTCCGTGTCCCTATCCAAAAGTTCGTTTCTTCCTTTAACAAGGGCATAATTTTCGGCAATATCGTGGATCGACTTATTAAATACTAGTTTCCCTCTTTGTATAAAAGCGATATAATCAGCGATCCGATCCAAATCAGTCGTTATATGGGTAGAAAAGAAAATCGTCCGATTGCCATCAATCATCAATTCTTGTAAAAGATCCAACAGCTCCCGTCTAAAAATAGGATCTAAGCCTGCTGTTGGCTCATCCATAATGATCAGCTCTGCATCATGGGATAGCGCGATCGCCAATGAAGCCTTCATTTGCATCCCTTTCGAAAATGTCTTTATCGCTTTATTAAGGGGTAACTCGAATTGGTCAACATATTGATAAAACGATGTATCGTCCCAGTGTTTGTAAGCTGGCGCCACAATACGCTTAATATCTTTTAAGTTCAGTCCTTCAAAAAAAATATTCGCATCGTAAACAAATCCAACCCGGTCCTTGATCGCCTTTTCATGCGTTTTGTAGTCGAGCCCAAAAACCTTAACTTCCCCGGCATCAGGCTTTAATAAATTCATCACTATTTTTAACGTTGTTGATTTGCCAGCTCCATTTGCACCAATGAATCCCGTTACAAAGCCCTGCTTTACTTGTAGATCAACATCTTTAATGGAAAAATCTTTAAATGTCTTCGTTACATTTTTTAATTCAATTACATGTTCCATTCCTTTTACTCCTCATATAAAATCTTCAATAATTCCTGGAGGTCTTCAAGAGACAGCCCGATTTCTCTGCTATTTGCAATAACCGTACTCAGCTGCTCCTCAATGACCCTTAACTTCTTCTCCCTCATAACCTCCAAATTTTGCTCCGCAACAAAAGAGCCTTTTCCGACAATAGAATAAATAAAACCGGCCTTTTCTAACTCCTCATAGGCACGCTTTGTCGTTATTACACTAATTTGTAAGTCCTTTGCAAGTTTACGCATAGAGGGGATTGCCGTTCCCTCTGACAGCTCACCTGATAAAATAGCCGATTTAATTTGATTCGTAATTTGTTCATAAATTGGCTCCTTCGAACTGTTGGAAATAATGATTTGCATGCCAATCCCTCTTCTTTATTTTGTGAACTACCCACCACTTATCACCCTTGTAGGTCATTAAGTGGGGGCTTCTTGGGTAATCGCCCCTTTTGGTAGCGGACGAAATGGACCAAGCTAACCCTCTTGTTCCAAGAGTTTATCGATTCATTAGGCAGTGGCTAATAAACGAATCCCTTCTTTTTTGATATTGATTACTGAATTGTAATCTCGATCAAGGCTCCGTCCACAAACACATTGATCCCGATATCTTCATATAATGTATATATACTATATGCCCATCATATACAGGTATGATCCGCCATGCAACCTTTATTGCCTAGTAACCGACGTTGTATAACAGAGATAAAAACCCCTTTCAATCGATTTTATCGAGAGAAAAGGGGTTCCTTATTTCTACTAACCATTGTGGACAATCCCGATGGCTTACTTTGCTTTCATAAAGTAAATCCCTATTCCAACGTTATAGACAGCGTGGGCAAGGATGGAGGGAATGATCGAACCTGTAACATAAAACAACAAAACAAAGAGGAGCCCGTTTATAAATACGCCTACTAGTGCTAAAGAAACGCCTTTATATTGGGGCACATGAATCACCCAAAATAAAAACGTGCTAATCAAAATAACAGCCCAATCTGCCAATTGAGAATAACCAATAAACAACCCGATCAATACACCTCTAAAGAAAAATTCTTCAAAAAAACAGCCACCTAATGAACTAACCGCAATTCCACTAGGAGTTTTCATTATATGATGGATCATTTCTGTACTTTCGGTCTCAGGAAGTTCTGTATTCGTCCATTTAACAAGACTAACCATGACGACTACAATGATGAACCAACAATGATAGCCACAAACAAATAAGAGAGCTGATCTGGAACAAACAATGAAAGGAGAAACGGCCAGAACTCGCCCCATTTAAAAAGCGCTACAAGCAATAAGCCAATAAATAAAAACGGTGTTAACCCTAACAAAATTTGAATAAGCAACTTCCAATGTTGCCGATTATTCCTATTACTCATCTTTTTCCCCTTTACGTTATTATAAGACTATTTAGCGCCAACCTTACGTTTTTCCAACCCTAAGATTGAACCATAATCTGTGACGTAACGTCCTACGCAATCATTTTCTTGATAATGATCGTTTCTTCTAAAGGGGACCTACTAGGGACCAACAAGTAACACTGACTAAGCAGGTACACCGTAAACTTGAAAAGCCCATACGCGCCAATTCATGCTTACGTGGAAAACGGTGATGGGGTTCGTTCATCAAAACCCATTTTCCACTAACCACTTCATTAGGCTTTCTTCCCTTGTCTTTATATCATCATGCTGCGGATCGTACTTACCCAATTGCTTTTCGGCCACAACATTGCCATCAATCATAAACAATACTCTTTCAGTTTTTGCAGCCACCTTTGCATCATGTGTCACAAGAACGATCGTTGTCCCTTGTTGATTAATTTCTGCAAGAATGGACATCACTTCTGCGGACGATTTGGAATCCAATGCTCCAGTCGGCTCGTCTCCAAAAATGATATCCGGATCATTGATCAATGCTCTGCAAATGGCGGCTCTTTGCAACTGGCCGCCTGAGCCTTGATTGATATGACGATTAGCAAGCTTCTCTATTCCCGTCATATCCAACAGTTTTTTTGCTTTTTGATGTATCGCATGTTTATTAGCACCTTTGGATAAAAGAGCAGGAAACATCACATTATCAATCAGAGACAGATTCTTTAGTAAATTCATATGCTGAAAAATAAATCCCATGTAATTCAAGCGAATTTGTGCCAGTTCCTCTTCAGCTAGATCCCCAATTTCAATGCCTTTAAATGTCACATTGCCTGAAGAAATCCGGTCCATACCGCTTAGATGATAAATCAGCGTGGACTTCCCACTTCCAGATGGCCCCATCACCGATACAAATTCCCCTGCTTCAATCTTTAAGCTTACATTCTTTAAGATGTCGAGCCACTGACCATTTCCAAGTTCTACTGATTTGTTTATCTTTCTTGCCAATAGTATCCCCATTTATATACCGCCTTTGCCAATAGTCATTTCCTCAGGATACTCCGCCTTCACCTGGACATCTAAACGTTCAAGCTGACAGATAAATCCCCTTTTACAGCTGTCTTACACGACACGTATATCGTTATTCCAACGATTACAATCAGCAATAACGGCCATAGCAACCAAGTCTGCCAGGCAACTTGAACCAGTTCAATTTTCGCAGCCCCCATAAAGGACAGAGCTATACTTACTAGGAACTCTCCTACATAATTGGACGCTAAAGTCCCAAATAGGATTCCTAAGACCAATACCATCAATGTGCCCGCCATATATTGATGACGAATTTGTTTCGAAGTGAGTCCCATACTTCGCATAATGGCAATTTGCGACACGTCCTTGGATAATAACATCCGCAAAAACAAGGCAGTAATCAATACAATCATAAGAATGGTTATAGTCATTCCACCAATGACAATGATGCCCATCTGATCGATCATATTCCCTAGCGTCTGTTGTGTATATTCCTTGATATCAGTGACTTTTGCAAATCCATAAGTAGCCTGGTAGTTGTTCATTTTTTCATGAATGTCCACACCGGCAGCCACATTCATGTTCACATGCATCCATAGAATGGCCTCTTTATTTATGCCTAGATCAGTATGTGCTTTTGCGGTTTTTCCGCCATTGGTAATATCCTGATAAATGCCCGTTACTGTTAACGTCTTTTCTTTCCCGCCAGCCTTTACGACGACTTTATCTCCCACTTTCTTATTTAATGCATTGTTGGAAGCATTAGCATAGGACAGCGAGATTTCTCCTTCTGCCTGTGGAGATCTGCCTTCTAGATATTTTAACGGAAATAGAGAGAAATCTCCGATCTCAATATAAATATAGTCCCATGAACCCTCCATATTTTTGATCTGGTATGCACTTGTGATGTAAGCTGCATGCTTTTCGATATCCGAATCATTTTCGAGATCTTCGTGCAATCTTGTAAAACCCGCTGCGACTGCGTCTGTCATTCGAAGGTCCATTCTCATGTCAGACTTTCCTATTCCCATGTATGTAGAAAACTCCGGTGAATTCATGGTATTATATACATGTATTGGAAGGACTGACATAAACGTGGATACAACATAAATTAAAAGCAGCAACCTGTATAATTTAAATCGTTTCCACACATCTCTGAGTCCCATGTAACTATTGAAGCTAAAGAAACGGTTGTTAAGCAAGGGTAAACTGTACTTCTGTTTTTTCCGGGGTGCCGTCATATTAGAACGCAAAGCTTCTACCACAGAGACTTTATCGATGTTTTTCAATACGCTCTTGCAGTACATCACAATTAGGAAATAGATCACGATTGGGGCGGCAAGGGATAGTACATATTGTAAAATTCCTGACGAGTCCGAAGAGAGGTAAAGCCTCATATTCGTATTAAACAGGTGGACTACGAAGAAGGAAAGGAGGTAACCCGTCATGCCAGCAATTATTGACATGATTCTGTATTTAGTCAGATACACCTTCCTTATCTCCTTTTTGGATATGCCTATTGCTTTCATGATACCGATTTCTCTTACATCCTCGTCTATCGTAGCCAAAAACGTAAGCCTGATGCATAGAAAAGCAATAACAACCATTAACATACTGATGAGGATGATCACCATCGCCAATGCTGCATCTGAGAGCGCATTAAATAGTAAAAAGACTTTCCCTTCGACAGTGGGCCCGTTTGCTGGAAGTCCAGCTTCGATATAGGCAGTCTGTACAGCTTGGGAATCGCCGTTCTCTTTCAGCTTGAATTCGATCAAATATTCTAGTTCCCCAGCCTGCATGGTGTGCATTTCATCATAGTCTGCCTGATTGAGAACAAACCGTTTCGAAGAAGTAAGGGAAGAGTTCATTTCATAATCTCTTGCATAGTCAGAAATGACAAACTCTTTCTCGTATTCTCCATTTTTCACGGTAATCATCTCGCCGATTTTCAAGTTATATTGCTGCATAAAGTAGATGGGAACTGCGACTTCCCCTTCCATTACATCGAGCTTTTCATTATTCAAATCCAATATAAAATCAAATTTTTCATTCTGTACAACAAATGAAATATCCTGAACCGTTCCAGCCATCGTTTGATTGTCACCAAAATGAATATGGCTTCCATCCAACGTCAGTAGCGCCATTGTCTCCTGCATCGCGATATGATCACGCTGTGCTTCAGTAAATCGATCAATGTCTTCCTGGTCAAACTCTCCAGAATGCATTTGTGTAATATCTGATGGGACTGCACGCTTTTGCAGTTCTGCCATTGAGGGAATCAAATGAGCGATGTTATTGACAGCACTAGCTGCTAACATCACGGCGAACATAATAAATAGAAAAACGGCTGTTGTGATGATTTTGTTCCTTTGAAAATCATTCTTTACCATTTTTAAAAACACAGTATTCCCCCTGACTATGGCATTCCTTTTCTTGCCATTCACGTTTTTGAGATGACAGTCCTATCTGTCCTGGCCCTATTTTTGGTATCCATGTCTCTAATCCCCCTTGACTTAGAGACAAATAGTGCCGTAATGATAAGCCCTAGTCCAGCAAGAATAATTAAAAATCCGATTCCTCTCGCTTCACCTGTCCCAATTATTTTCCCAACTGTACCTGCAAGCACACCTCCTTCTACAAAAGCAGGATTAAATACACGGTCTGCAAGAACGCCACCAATAACAAAGGCAACAACAAATCCTACTTGTGATATTAATGAAATAATCCCCCATGCTCTCCCTTGTTTATGATTATCAATCGATTTTCTAATCAGCACATCGATACTTGCATTCGCAAATGGTAGCGAGGCAAAGAATATAAACCCTGAAATAAGGATGACCGGAATGCTTGTTGTAGCACCAAACCCCGCCATTGTAACCCCAGACACAATAAAGCTTCCTACCATAACATTTACATAGTTTTTCTTAAGGATGCCATTGCCTATGACGATACTGGATACCAACATCCCGCAGGCAATGACCGTAAGTAGAATGCCTGTTGTTTTCTCATCAGTAATAGCGAGGATCATCGGTTTGGACAGCACCTGGATAATCCCCATATAAAACATTAAAAAAGAAACAAGGACAATTAACAGCAATACTCCTTTCGATTCAAGAATAATCAACCATCCTTCTTTTAAATCCTTGAAAAAATTCAATTTCCCCTTGACCGGTGGCTTTATGGCAAGCGATCTCCTTATCGAAAAGATAGCAATAACCGTTACCACAAAAGTCAGAATATCGATGATAAGTACCACTTCTATCGTAGAAAAGGCGAGAATGAACCCAGCTAGAATGGGGGAAATCAAAAACTTTGAAGACGATGCAATTCCCACCATTCCACTCGCTTTGGCATATTCCTCCTCTGTTAATAAGTCGGTAATCGTGGCTTTATAGGCCGGATTTAACAATGCTGAAAACAAAGAGCTAATCCCAATACAAAGACAGATTTGCCATACTTGAATATTTCCATCGATTATAAGTACGAGCAACACAATCAGTGCAAACCCGGACACAATATCCCCTAGCATCATAAGCAGCCTTCGATCAAAGCGGTCTGCAAGAACTCCCGCAGCTGGAGCTAATAAGATCATCGGCAACAGTGCCGCTATTTCCACCATTGCCACATCCACCGCTGATTGTGTCATTAGCCACACATATACGCCAAGAGCAAATGCTGTCATTCCCGTACCAATATTAGATATCAATTCACCCAACCAGAGGACTAAAAATTTGTTAAATCCATTATTTATTTTTGGCTTATTCATGGTCGCCTCCATCCTGATTGGCAAACAACTGCAATACATACATTAGACTTCCGCGCTCAGCACCAAGCAACCGTTCTAGGTTAAATACAAACGCATGTACGCGTGTTACACGCTCCTCGTCCGTCATCTCTACCATATCGTCATCGAAAACGGTATTAAGATAGATTACAATCATTTCCATGCATTCATACGGGAACGGCGTGTTAAACAAGCCTAGTTCGATGCCCTCACGGATGATTTCCGTCAATATCTGTGGCACGTTGGAAATAATGACCTTTTCAATTTTTTGGTGCATGAGCGCGTTTTGTGGCTTATGAATATGGTCCTTCATTTCTTGGCCGCTTTCACCACTTACGTTTAAAGCCATTACGACGCCAATGATACGCTCGCTAATAGGTATGCTCTTGTCAGCAGCGATTACCCGTGCCGCTCTTAAAATACGAGTACTATACCGCTCAATCAGCGCGTCCATAATCGCCTCTTTTGACTTGAAATGATAATAGAGCGTTCCTCGTGCGATTCCGACTTTTTCAAGAATGTCTTTTGTACTTGTACCTTCAAAGCCCTTCTCTCCAAAAAGCTCTTCTGCAGCGTCAAGAATTTCATTTTTGCGTTCTTCTGCTTCTTTTACAACTCTCAAGACTACATCTCCTTGTTATAGACCGACTGCCTGTCGGTAATAGAATAACATACGATTTTGAGTTGTCAAGATGTTGTACTGAATCCCTTCACGCCTTTCACATGGAATTAAGAACCGGTGTGAAATGAAGAGGCGCAAAAAATTGTTACCAGGGTCAGTACAACATCCTATTTTTTCACCTTCGGAAATCCTAGCGACAGGGTCAACCCGGAACCAGGCTCTGATGTGGCCTCCAACTGAATCGCTAAATCATAAGCCATCTTGCTCACTAAGAAAAGCCCCATTCCTGTTGCTTGCCTTGTATAAGCCCCTCGCCCTCCAGTAAAACCTTTGTCAAAAATAAACGGTAAATCTTCTTCCGATACACCAGGTCCATTATCATGAATATGTAAAATCGTTTGATCACTCTTTTCGTCATACGCCGTTTCAAATGTGATCATTGGGTCATCCTGATGCTGTGCAGCGTGTTTTGTACTATTGGCGATAGCCTGTTCTATAATAAACGCTAATCCTTTGCGGTCGGAGAGAATTTCCATCTCTTCGCCTATGAACTGGATTTGAAAACCAGATTCATCGAGTAGTGTTTGGTAGTCTTCAATCGTCTGTTTACAAAACGCTAGGATGTGGATCGATTCAAACAGATAATCTTTATGGGCAGCCCCAAGTCTGGCATAATATAAAATTCGCTCTACGTCTCCACGCATTTGATCTCTGACATGAAGGAGGCGCTGCCGAACGAGGGGAGACATTTCGTCACTGCGGTTATCTAAAACCAATGTCATCAATGACAAAGGTTTTTTCATTTCATGAACCCATCCTTCAATATAATTTTCGTAATCGGCGAGCTCAAGCACTTGTTCATTTCGTTCCTCATGGTAAGATCTTAGAGCGCTTCCGATTTTGCGGATAAATGGCCAATTTGTTTTCGGAGATACCCGACATAACATTTCTTCGTTCGCCTCATTCGGTTCTAACAAAAAATCTTCAAAAGCAGCTTCGATTCTTTTTTCCTTTCTCATGATCAGGAATACAGATACCGCTATCATCGCTAACGTAAAAACAAGCATTAAGCTTACTAAAACGTTAAACGTTTCAGGGTAAGCTAACCATGCGAAAAAAATAAATAGAAGATTGGTTAGCATTAGCATAAAAAACCATTGCTTATGCGCATGAAGACACTCATAGATGTGTTTAATCCGTTTCATGATTTATACCCCTTAAGTCGATACCCTTGGCCCCTTATCGTTTCAATTTGGTCTTCCAAGTTTAATTGCCGTAACGTCTTTCGCAAACGCGTAAGATTGACTTGAATGGCATTTTCGTCTATAAATTGGTCGGTTCCCCATAAGAGCTCACTCAGTGTTTTTTTTGAAACAATCTCAGGTCGACTCTGTACTAATGCCAATAAAATCTTTCCTTCATTCGCCGATAATACGAGCGACTCGGCTCCCTTATACAAGGTATAGGTATTGGGGTCAAGCGAAAAATCGCCGCCATCGACCAAGCCTGGTTGTCCCGCAAATCGTCTTAACAAGTTTTGAATGCGCGCCAGTAAGCGATCGCGATTGCATGGTTTTGTCAGATAATCATCCGCACCTAAATGAAAGCCATGTAACTCATCTTGTAACTTGTCTCTCGAAGTTAGAATCAATATCGGGCCAATCCCTTTCGATTTTAGACTTTTGCATATATCAAATCCAGATTGCTCTGGTAAATTGATGTCTAGCAAGACTAAGTCAGGTGCCGAAGTGGCGATTTGAGAAGCAATGTCACGAAAATCTGTAACTGCTACGACTTCAAACCCTTCTTTTTTCAAGATATCTATTAACTCTTCTCTCATCCATGCATCATCTTCCACAATTGTAATCCTCGCCACTTCAGCACCTCCTCCTCTGTAACAGATACTCGTTAATCGATGTTTGGCTTCCACCGTAATTTATCGATCTCATGATCGGCCGAGCGGGCAACAGCGACTCCATAAACCGCCACAGTCACCATCACTATACAAGCAAAGGCAATGGCGATGGGAAAGAGTAGTGGATCGTCCTTAAAGCGAATGATCACAAATGAAATTAGCGCCCTTATCCCAACTGCCGCACTTACGCATGCGAGAGACATCGGCAACAAAAAGGTCCATAACACCTGTTTATGCATCGATTTTTTCATTTGATCACGTTTGGCTCCCAACATAGATAGGGTGACATAGCGCCCTCCAGTCTGCTTCATTTGCGTCAAAAATTGTAAAGCTAGTACTGTGCAAGCAATAATCAAGAATAAGAATCCCATATACAAGACTGTATAACTTCCAGCAACAACATAGAAGAGCCTGCGGCCAAAGTTTTGCAAATAACTTTCAAATGGGAAGCCGGAAGTTGTTAATATGTCTCTAGCCTCCATCAGTGGTTTCATTAAACCTTGCTGCTCCTGCAACTTTTGCGGGATTCGGAAATTCCAATAGGACTCATACGTTTCCGTATTGACTAGTTGTTCAAACATTGGATCAGTCACAATAAAGGCTGAAAAGATTTCTACGGAACGGTCCGCTACCAACCCTTTCATAGGAATGGATGGGCGTATGAACATGTCTTGATCATCAATGCTTAGCAAACGTTGGCCTTCTTTTGCAGCCTTTTCAAGAATCGAATCAAGTACAGGCATGTGATCAAGCGTTTCCATGGGCACGAAATCCGGGTTAAAGTATAAGGCCATTTCATCTGAATCGAGTTTCAGTGGTTTTTCCCCTATCGCTGCTAAAAGTCCATTATAAGACGATTCAGGAATAAGATAAGGTGTCGTTGTATCCATTTCTAGTACCCCTAACAAATTAAGGGCTTCAGGGTTTTCCGAACTGATGTCGTAACTTTGCATTTCTCCAGACAAAAGTTGCTCCTTATAACGGCTAGGCAAAGCCAAGATGAGTTGCTCTTTTAATTTAGACCAATCGACCATTGACAGTGGCATCCCATCTTCCACGCGCTCTCCCTGAGGGTTCATCTTTCCCAGTTCCAACAGGTTTGAGTCTTCCACATAAGGGATCATTTTGTCGGAAGCCAAAAATGTCTCCACTTTTTGGCTCTCTCCGTTAACTGTAAAATCATATACCGAGGAATCTCGATTATACAAACTGTCTAAACTTAAAATCGTTGAAGCACCATTTGCAATTAAAATAATCGACAACGTGAGCAAAATCGATGTGACTGCAACAGCTGTTGATCGGTTTGCGACATTCTCTTGAAACTGCCTTAATGTGAAGGTGTGCAGCCCTTTCATCGATTTACGCTTCGACAAACTTGCCCATATGCCTAGTAGTTTTCCAAATCCCCTTATAAAAAGGATCGTTCCTAAGCTGCCAAGAGCCAGGGCCGCAAACAAAAGCAGTCCGCCAAAGTCCGCAAAACGATATAAAACCATCCAATAGGCAACACCTAGTAAGAAAGAACCTAGTCCTACATGGAGCACGTTGCCTTTCACATGCCCCATATCCGTTTTCTTGTCCATTTGCTCATACAGTAATTGATGGACCTCCTGTTGAAACAATCTTCCACCAAGCATGACCAATGCGATAAACTGGATCAATAAAAAGCCAATAATCGTAAAAATAATCGCCTCTACTGACAAGCTAAATTGATGCCCGATGATCCCCTGTCCGACTAATTTAGAAACGGTTAAACTAATGATTTCTGCTAAAAAGCCCCCTACTAAAAGGCCTCCAGCGAGTGCCAAAATAGAGGTCATCAGCCCCTCAGCCAAAAGCTGGACAATTAGACGCTCCTTGCGCATTCCTAACATTAGGTAAAGCCCAAACTCTTTACTTCTTCGATTTAATTGGTACCGATTGGCAAATAAAACCAAGAAAAACAATAAAAATAATGCAAACACATAGACAATCTGCATTTCAGCTAGAAGTTTATCAATCGCATCACTTTCAAACTCCCTTAAAAATAATATAACATCTTGTTTTCCGAGCGAAAGAATGATATAAAACGAAGCGACTGCTGTTACAAGGGTAGCAAAATAAATGGCATTTTCCTTACGGCTTCGTTTGGCATTACGAAAAACCAACCTAGAGAACATTGGCGCTTCCTCCCCCAAGCTGAGCTAGTACCTGTAAAATTCGTTCATAAAATGTTTCTTGTGGCTCATCCTGTTTTCGACGCAGTTCATGAAAGATGACACCATCTTGAATAAATAGGATTCTTGAGCAAAAGCTTGCTGCATTCGGGTCATGGCTAACCATTAAAATCGTTCTTCCACTACTCCGGTTAATCCCTTCCAACTTGTTCATTAACGTTTTTGCCGAGCGTGTGTCCAAAGCCCCTGTCGGTTCATCAGCAAGGACGATATCAGGGTCAGAAATCAAACAACGGGCAGCGGCGACTCTTTGCTTTTGCCCCCCAGACATCTGAGCGGGAAATTTGTTAAGAATGTCGGTTATTTCTAAAAAACCTGCTAGCTCATTTATTTTCGCTTGTGCTTTGGCAAAATCAATTCCATGAATGGACAATGGCAATAATATGTTTTCTTGCCCCGTTAAATTATCCAGCAGTTCAAAGTCCTGAAACAAATAGCCAATACGACTGCCGCGATACTCTGCCAAATCCTTGCTGTCAAAGGCGCTAATGTTTTGCCCATTTAAAAGGACGCGCCCTGACGTTGGTTTGATAATGGTCGCAATGCAGTTTAACAACGTCGTTTTGCCAGAGCCGCTCGGGCCCATAATTCCTAAAAATTCTCCTGGAAGGATATCAAACTGAACACCGTTTAAGGCTTTCGTTCTATTGTTTTTCTTTCCGTAATGTTTTTGTAAGTCTTGCACCTCTAATAATTTCCTTTGGCTGCTCATGTATAACTCTCCCTCTTTGATTCTCATTTTCCGGAATGATCATCGATCGATGAAGCTATACACATTATAACCAGCATAAAATCAGAAAAATACTTACAGATGGTGTAAGGGGCCCTGCTTTCATTGCCGTTCCCTACAACTTACTTAAAACGATTAGTACACTGGAAATCGTTCAATCGTGTGTCTTCCATAATTTCAGTACAAAAACGTTAAAGTTATTACCTATGATAAAGCTTTCATAAAAAATAAAGCGCTCGGTCTTTTGACCAAACACTTTACGATCGTGTACAGAATATGAAAAATGGCTCCCAACGCCAATGATATAATAGCAGTCTATTCTGATATTCACATTAGGCTCCTAGCCAATTTTGCTCAGGATCACATTCGTTGCTTTTACAGCACCGCCAGCCTCCCTAAAACTTTCTGCCAGTTTATGCGCTTTCTTTTTATAGACAGGATTCACAAGCACTTCAGCTACCGCTGCCGCTAAATATTTTGGCTTATTATATTTAAGTTTTAATCCTGCCCCTAGCTCTGCAACCCGGTCAGCTACCATTCTTTGTTCGCCATGCTGCGGAAATAAAACTAGTGGAACGCCAAAATAAAGGCTTTCACTCGTACTATTCATTCCACAATGGGTAATAAATACATCTGCTTTCTGTAATACAGAGATCTGATCCACCACGTTTTTCACCGTGAAATTTTCAGGTATACGGCCAAGAGACAAAAGGTCCGTTTTGTCACCAACTGCCATCACGACATTATAGTCTGTCTTTGCAAACGCGATAAGACAGTTTTGGTAAAAATCCCGATTTTGATTGAGTGCCGTTCCAAGGGAGATATAGATTGTTTTTCTCCCTCTTATACCATCCTGTAGTGACTCAGTTTGCCTTATGGATGGTCCGACAAATGAATAGCGTTCTGAAAAGGTATCCGCCAGAGGTTGGAATTCCTTCGACGTGTACACAATGGTGTCCGTTTCATTATCATTTTGAATTAAGGACACCACATTCTTTACTCGATAACCGTGATCGTTTAATTGCTTTATCTTTTTGTTTATCCTTCGCATGCCTACAATCATTCTCCAGATTTCTATGATGCTCCTCTTCATCAATTTTGCTGTATGTTGATTAAAAGCAAACGAAGTAGTCGAACAAATATATGGTATTCCTAGTTTTTCGGCAAATAATTTCCCCCAAATGCACATTGAGTCGGACACAATACAGTCTGGCTGAATTTCTTTTAATTCTTTACATACCTTTTGATCCAAGGCTATTGTTGTCTCGGCTGTCATTTCAATCAATGCTGCAAAGTCTTTACCTGCCTTACTATCCAGCTCTTTTTGTGAGACTTGAGGTAAAAATTCATCACAAGCAATAAATATAGCGCCAGCTTCTTTTATTTTTTGTTGAAATTCTAAAAAAGAATAATACCAAACTTGGTGCCCTTTATTTACTAATTCGCTTACCACCGGAATAGTGGGGTTCGTGTGACCATGTGCAGGTATTGAAAAAAAAACGATTTTACTCATTCGGCTTCACCCTTCAGTTCCGCCTTTCGAATTATTTCCGCAAATTCCAGAAAGCCTTCACTTTTCAAAATAGCAATTCCCTTTGTCGCATCTTCTCCCAAGACAACCAGTTTGTCTCCTGCGTGAATCTGATACATGTCTCGTGCCTGTTTCGGAATCACAATTTGGCCCCGTTCTCCTACCTTCACAACACCAAAAAACTGCTTTCCCTTAGGATGAAGCTGTTTTGCTTCTTCTTCATTTAGATCTCGAGATAATTGATCAATCGTTACTTGAAATATATCACTAAGCACCTTGCATTTAAAAATATCAGGAAAAGCTTCTTCGCTTTCCCACTTTGCTACAGTTTGCCGTGATACATTTACCTTTTCAGCCAATTGTTCCTGACTCAGTTTATGCTTTTTACGTAAAACACGTATATTCATACCAATCATTTCTTTCATCCCCTTCCACCTCCAATTTACAGACGATTCAACGTAAAGTCTATCAACTTTATATAACATTTGTTGTTAAAAACCGTAGCATTATGTATCCAACAAAATTCTCACTTCAAGATGTTTGGGGCCTTCGCGAAAAGTGGAAAAAACAGGAGTTGATGAGATGACAATGGTCTCGTCTTGCCAGAAAATAGTACAAACGTCTGCGAACAACAAATATAGAGATCCTTAGAATACCATTTTCCTGAAGCACCTATCTGTGATTCGTTTGTTTGGAGGCGTAACTGCCATGAATTGTGTAGTTTGATTCTTTATAAAAGAAAAAACAATAAAATGTTTGTGTTTCTTCTGTATAGCTTTTTTCGTACTTAATATTTTTTGCTTAGGTAAGTTCAAGCGAAAAATGTAAAATTCAGTCGATAATTATTTATTTGCGAGCCTATTGTATTACAGGAATTCCATGATATTCTAAAGATGAATACTTAACTACTAACGTTATCGGCTGTTACATCTTAGATCCATTAAGTATAAATATGATTATTAAATGACAGTCAGAAGCTGTTGTTTTTTAATAAAAAATTTTGGGGGTCTGAGAAAATGTTGAAACGAGCGTTGGGGTTAAGTGTTTTATTGACAGGGTTGTTGTTAATCAGTGTGTTTTTTACAAGTAGCTCTGCTAAAGCTGAAGTAAATCAAAACTTGTCCCTTGAGGATATTAATGTGATTGTAACAGAGGATAATCTAAACGATTTTTATTCGTTAGATGAAGAAGACATAGTTGATCGAAATACTGAAATTAGCGAAGGTTATGAAGAAGGTGATATTTTATCTGAGGAAGATACTTTATTCCTTTTAACTCAAACTGTTGTGGATGAAGAAGTATCGACCGATGAAATCACTATTATGGCAGGGAAATCTTCAAAAGCTATTAGTGGCTCTAAGACAAAATATGGAACTAAGGTTACTCTAAGTGGAACAATGCACCAAGATATTGCTTTTGTCGCTGGAACCTCTAGTTTCAGAGGGAATGTAAAAGCAACCAGAAATAGCGGTAGTTTAAAGAAGGTAAAGTTAACTACATACCATGATTCTTATGGTGTAGTTGGATGGAACGGCAAGTTTCCTTCTATTGGCAAAGTGTACGGTGGTAAAGTGAGTCATACAAAAGAAGGAAATGCTTCTTCTTATTCTATGGATAAGACAATGAGATACAATTCTATCTTATCTTCTTATACAACAATGTGGACGAAAGCTTCTGTAACTACAAAGTCAGGTGATGCTTATGATGTTGCAACTAGTACTTGGACTAAATGGCATTAATACGAACTAGAAGGGAGCTAACAAAATGCCTTGGAATACAATAATATTGTTTGGTACGTTCACAGCGGTTCCTCTAATTATTGTCATCATTGTTTTAGCCATTTATAAAGGGACTAAGAAAAAGAAAAAGGTCTCGAATTAATTAAGTAACGAATAGAAGCGGCTATAAGCTGCTTCTATTTTTGCTGTAATGTATGTGTTGTTAATAGTACAGGGTATTTGTAGATAAATAGTACACATATTTCGTGTTTATGATGGTTGGAGTACTCGCGTTAATTCAATAACGAATATGTTGTACAACCCCAGTGTTTAACACTTGATTTTCTTTTTCCTTCCCAATTCTTTTTCTTTAGTTCTTCGGCAATCAACCGATTGAAAAACCCGTGCCCAACTAAAACAACTGATTTATACTCCTCTGCATACTTTACTAATTGTTCAGATGCTAATTTAGCTCTTCGCTTTGCACTTGCCAGAGGTTCACATCGTTTTGAATAACCACACAGCCAGAGACATCTCAAAATAATCGTCCAACTATTTGGACTCAATTTTAATTCCCATTCTGTTGGAAACGTAGGCAATTCTATTTCCCGAAACAATGAATCAGAAATGACACCTACATTTTTATTTTGATTTAATAAATTTGCTGATTCAATTGCCCTTTTTAAATCACTTGTAATCAAAACATTTGCCGTCCCTATTTTTTCAAGTGTTACTGATGGGTAAGCATTCTCTTCAAAAACTCCACTGCTATCATACTTTTCAACCCATTCTTGAAAACCTTTATAATTTATTCGATTCCTTTCTAAGTGCATCGATTTCCCATGTCTAATTAATGAAATTTCCATGTCATCACAATGGTGAAGGCATATTCATTTGTTCGTCAAAATTTAATTCTAAAAGCTGTCCTGCATGAACCAAACCTGATCCGAAACCATACATAAGCACTCTATCTCCATTCTTCACTTTTCCTTCACGGATTCCGAGGTCAAGAGCTAAAGGAATGGTGGCCGCAGAAGTATTCCCAAAGTTGACTAAGCTATAAAGGGTTTTTTCCATTGGGAATTCTAATTTCTCACAAATCGGCTCGATTAGACGTAAATTAGCACTATGGGGTATAAACCAATCAACTTGTTCTAAACTCGTTTGCGTTTTTTTCAAAATTTGTTTTACACGATCAGGAACATTCCTTACAACCCATCGAAAAACTTCCCTGCCGTTTTGCACAAGATATTGAGTATCAAGTAACTCGATGCCATTGACCTTTTTGGATAATCCAGAACGATATACATGCTGCGCTCCACTCCCATCACTTCCGAGGTGAAATCCAATGAAACTATTTGATTGTTCATCCCCTTCAACTAATACCGCACCAGCACCATCGCCAAATAAAATGCATGTACTTCTATCGGTATAATCTGTAATTTTTGAGATTGTATCTGCTCCAATAACGAGTACCTTTTTGTGGAGGCCAGATGAAATTAAACTGTGTGCTGTATGCAATGCATAAACAAACCCTGCACATGCTGCACTTAAATCGATGGCACCAGCCTGGGCAATATTTAAGCGGTCCTGTATGATACTTGAAACAGATGGAAATGGAAAGTCTGGAGTACTTGTGGCTACGATAACCATATCTACATCGTCAACTTTTTTATTATATCTGTGCATTAATTCTTTAACAGCAAATACACATAAATCACTGGTAAATTCATCAGGACCCGTTATCCTCCGTTCATGAATTCCCGTTCTTTGAATAATCCACTCATTCGTTGTTTCGACCATTTGCTCTAGCTCAAAATTTGTTAATTTTTTCTCGGGCACATAGGTACCAATAGCTGTAATTCTAGCTTTTGAACTCATTTGTTTGTCCCCCTTCACTATTTTTTATACCTGGTTTTATAATTCAATATTAGTACTAGGTACTAATTGATGTCAATAATCCACAATAACTACTTCTGCTCAATAATATATTCTTGCAATAGTGTGTCATAAAAACCCCCCTTGGTTTACCTCAACCAAAGGGGAATTCTTATTTTTATTTCAACACGATCTTATCAATCGCCTGATTGGTCTAAAGACTTTTTATGCTCTTTAAAGTATTCATCCTGCAACAGACCCATATGCACGATATCATGCCATACACCTTCCCTGAACAGAGCCTCTCGACTGGTTCCCTCATGCCTGAATCCTAGTTTCTCATATAAACGAATCGCCTTTTTATTGAATGAAAACACTCTAAGATAAACCCGGTGCAGATTCATTTCTAAAAATGAATAGTTTAATAGCAATGTCAATGCTTCTCTCCCGTAACCTTTGCCCCAAAAGTCTTTCTCTCCAATGTCAATAATGCATTCAGCATTTCTGTTCTTTTCATCAATATGGATTAATGAAGTAATGCCAATCGGTTGTTCATTTTCCTTCTCAACAATCATATAACTTTTGGCCGTATTGGAACCCAAGATCACTTGTTCAACAAAGCCCCTCGTCGCTTCAATCGTATAAATATCTAAAGAAGGACTTGTATTTTGCATCACTTCCATATCATTTCTCCACGCATGGTAAAGCTCTGCATCGTCTATCGTAACTTTTCTCAACTTCACCTTTGCAGACTCGAATAACATAACGATTTACTCCTTTTTTAGCGGGTTTATCATTTGTTCAAGGGAAAAAAGCAATACGGATAGCTGTTCCTTTACTTTTGTTTTCTCATTCCCCAATTGAAAAGTATCCAGCATCAAACCATTTATGCACGAGATGAGGTAACGCGAGACGAGTGCCGGAGAAAGCCTAGGTTCAAATTCCCCTCGTTCCGCCCCTTTATGAATGACTTTTTCAATAACACTCGCTGTTCGCTCATAGCGATCAGAAATATAAGGGAAATCCCCTTTATTTTTAACAAACTTTGATGAAATGAAAAATTCAGCTCTTGCCAACAATAGCGATTGATCCACTTCTTCAATTTGCGTTTGCAGCTCTGTTATCCAGCGTTTAAAGGCTGGCCATAACGGCCCCTCATCTAAAAATAGATCGATAGTGTCCTGATCATCTACTTTAAGAACTTCCATAAAAATATGATCGATATTATCAAAATAATTATAAAGCGTTCCTCTGGAAACATTGGCTTCATCCATAATATCCTGCATCGTAGTGTGAATGTAGCCGTTTTTTATAAAGACTTTCTTTGCCGCTTTTAATAACGTTCTTTTCTTTTCCTTCCTATATTCGTCAGCGACTTTCGGGGCCATATTGATGTCACCTTCCCTTTAAGCGTAAACAAAAAATTATACACTCATGTCATTTTTATAATTTAATTATAAATGACACGAGTGTATAGTCAATCATAAAATTGAGAAAGTCACGAACTTCACTTTGCATCAAAGAAACAACAAGCCGTCCCCTAATGCTCCAATCCAGGTGATAGGAACCGCTACGTCGCCATGCATCCGCTGTGTGAAATTCATTCTTTCATCAGCGAGGTGGTGGGTTGAATTTTTTATCATATTTAGATTGAGTAGTCATATAAACCATCCTTCCTATTTTTTTCTACCTTGACCGTACTATAGGATAAAAAGTTTATAGTGCATTAATAGTAAAAACGCGGTTTTTTATGATACGTGAAATGAATAAACATAGACAAAAAAGAGGCTTATACAGCCCCTTCCTTTTGCATATATGCTTCCAGTTTCTCCAGCAACTCTTCCGCGCCCTTAGGACTTAACGTAATCTTCCCATTGGCCAATGAAAAGTTTTTATCGTTAATCTCTCCAGTTACAATGCATTGACTCGCTGGCCTATACTTCTTTAAGATAATCTGTTCCCCCTCGACAAATATTTCTACTGGGGTTTTAATATCAATTTCTAGGATACGACGTAGCTCACTCGGAATCACTACTCGTCCCAACTCATCCACTTTTCGTACAATGCCTGTAGATTGCATCCTAATTCCTCCTCGAAAATCAAATTTTTAATTGAAGCATTGGATCTTTTCACTATTTATTGTTCTGGGTTCGGTAATTTAAAATGGGTTTCTGTATCTGATGTGAACTCATATTTCAATAAAAATGAATCGGCATAATCAGTTGTTGTCATATAAACAAGATGTCCTTCCACTTCATCACCCGGAGCTAACTCTTTATCTCCTTCAGGGAAGAATTCATCATAGGAGGTATGTCCGCCTTTTTCATCAACGCCTGAAAAATTGGCGGAAAACATTTGGTTAGGGACATAGCTTTCATCACTAATATTTTTGATTGTAATGTCTACTACAGCAAATACATCTTCCTCACTAGCTCCAATAAGATAATCTTCAATCGTACTACCATCAACCTCTTTCGTTAACTGAAAATCGTTAACTGTTACCTCATAATCAAATTCATATAAATCACTAGTAACCACAGCTGTTTCTCCAATTTGATAGACTGTTTTTTCTTCATTCTCCTCATTGTCTGTTCCAGTGTTTTTATCTTCTTTTTCATTATTATCTCCTGCTACAGGATCATTTTCTTTAGACGGTTGTTCATTATTGTCATCTGAACTACAACCAATTAATAAAATGCCCAGCAATAAGGCAGTAATAGTTAGGTTAAATTTTGACATAACCGTTCTCCCTCTTTTAATTAATTCATTCAACCTAACAATCTTAATATATTTTCTTCAACATTCACATTCCAATTCTTGCTCCTCCTCTTGGCAACGTATGCAATGCAATGATTTCTCAGCCATGCTCACTAGTTTTTTTAATGTCCTTCTTGATCACGCAAAGAAAGCCTCCGCAGGATTTAAATCCTGCGGAGGCTTATACAGTGGGCATCTTTTGGATGGCAGTCAACAAAGCACTTTTTTGAGTTCGGCTTCTAACTAAAGACTACCACCTATTATTGTGTCTACTCTTATGGCATAGTCAACCACTCCATGATATAACCCTCTATTACTTGTTGTTTATCCCAATTATCCTTAAAAGCTGGAAAGATAAACGTTTGATAAATAGTTAGATAATAAACAGGGGCAATGGCCTTCATCCAATTATATTCCTCAATGAGATGGGACTTAGAATCAAAGCAACTCCATTTTTCCAAGTAGTCATTTAACAATGACTGAGCAACTTCCTCTGAAAAAAGCTGTTCCACTTCTTTTAAGATGACCATTATACTCAGAAACGGGTGTGATAACGTACAATCAGACCAGTCATAAATAACTGGTTGGCCTTTTTGAACAATGATATTGCCACCAAAAAAGTCACCATGCTCTAAGGCGAGTGGAATATTCGATTTTTCCACCTTGTCGCATATATTTATGATGGTTGGAATACTCGTGTTCAGCTTTTGATAGGTCTCCCTTGAAATATGATGGCTCTCATATAAATCATCTAATGAGGACTTTACATACGATTTAATTACCTTTGCTACAGGCCTAACTGGACAGTTTCGTTTTTTTAATTCGTCAATCTGACGAGTAGATTGCTTTTGCATAACTGCTAACTGTTCAATAGCTTGTCTCCAGTAGGCTATCTTATCAGTTTTGCCAAGTAAAGAACCTTGTATTTCTCGCATTATATACCAGTTTTTGTTCGGTTCTACTTGTACAATTTCAGGTACGTACAAAGGATAATGTTGAAATAAGTAATCGCTCAATAAAGGTTCATGATCAAATACGTCTGGTACTGCTTTAAAATAGTAGTTCTGTGTATCTGAAACGATTCGAAACAAAGCCGACCTTTCCCAGCTTCTTATTTGTTCAAATGTTAAGAAACTGTTTGACAAAACATTAGCTGCCCATCTCTCCATTTGGTCTCTCCATCCTACATGAAACCATGGAATCGCAGCTGACCTTTGAGTAGCTATCCAATTCTTCAGTATCGTTTGGTCATCACTATTCCATTTTTTTAAATCACTAGATTGTGATAAAGTTAGCCATACGTGATTAGCGGATTGGGCGTCTCCTTCTTCCAGAATTTCTACTTCATAAATTCGTACATTCTCGAGTTGGCGATAGCATCTTAGTACATTCGTTTTCAGTTGAAAATGCGCTTTTAAAAATTCATTTATATGCCCTACTACTGCCACATGAGCCAATTCAGGTTGGTAAGAAGGCAAGGAGAATCCATTTGTGCCGTAAGTAAGCAACAATTTATCCTTGAGTTTCGAATGAACAATAAGCTTATATAGCCAATGGCTACCCATAGATCTCACCTTCTCACATGAGTCATCGCTTAATTATATCAAGAGTTTGGAAATGGTTGTTTTCTATTCGTTTCATGCCCCTATTCCCCTGCGGTATGTTGTTCGATTATATTTGAAATGAACGTATAAATATTCGGAGGGTATTCGGCAATACGATGAACGACATACAAATACCACTCGCTACCATATGTTATGTACACTTTAGCCTGAATGCTATCCTCTTTTAAAGATTTTAATAAGTCAGGTCGTACACCATCCAACATTTCTACTTCAACATTTGGCCTGTAAAGAAGCCCTTTCGCTTTTAATTCCGTCAATAGATTTTCATCATGTGTAGCAATAGATAGTGGATGATTCCGCTCTACACACATAGATACAAATTCTATATACCGTTTATTTAATTCTTCCGATCTTGGAATATAGATGCCTTCAGGCTCTTGATAGGCGCCCTTTACTAAACGGATTCTACCTGGGGTCTTCAATAGATCGTTTAGGTCAATCAATGAACGTTCCAAATGAACTTGTAAGGTTATTCCAACATTTGAAAATGACTTTGCTCCCCTTTTGTATAGTGATAAAATGGTATCTGTTTTTTGCGATTCTTCCATACTTATCATTAGTTGAATATTATGTTTTTGTGCTACTTTTGCTAATTCTTCTAAATTCGTAAATGCGACTGAATCAAAAATCATCATTCCAATATGGGAAAGATCAAATGATACGGTAGCCTTCATTTGCTTATGTCCGAGATCTTTGATTAGTTCTATGAATTCATTTTTGGCATGAATACATTCTTCTTCAGAAGTTGTATTTTCGCCAATAAATTCTAATGAAACCTGGTATCCTTTGTTATATAGCTTTATAACACGTTCTATCCCTTCCCTGCGTGTCTCCCCAGCCACAAATCGGTTCGCACCTTTCATTAAAATCGGGAAAAGCTCTTTGGAATTTTGAATAAACGCTTTGAGTTCATGATTTCTAGCAATCGATTTTAAAGCTTTGGAAAAGCGAGCTTCTTCATTAATCATCAGATCATCACATCCACATTTGATTTAGAATGAAAACTTCAATACGGATTCTGGATAAAAATATCCCTGTATTGTCCAGGTGTTAATCCAATAAATTCCATAAAAAACTTACTAAAGTGACTTTGGTCTACAAAACCTGTCTCGATTGCTGCATCAAGTGGTCTTATACCCTGTTCCAATCGTTTCTTTGCTTCACTAATACGTACGGTTTGTAAGTAACGATACGGGGTAATCCCCCGAATTCGCGTAAATGAGCGTAACAAAGAATATTTGTTCATGTTCGCTATCTTTGCTAAATGGTCTAACGTAATTTGGTCTGCATAATGTACTTCTAGGTAGTGACAGACATGTTCAATTTCTTGTTTAATCGCTATCGGTTCAGTATCTGTGTTCGCTTCGGCATATTCTTTAATAAGCTGTTGAATAAAGAAATAAAACGTTTCTTCTTTCTCCAAATCTATAACTTCATCCATAATCATCTGGTGAAGATGATGTAATAATTGAGCTTGTCCACTACGATGAGCTACCGGAGAAGAGAAGGAAGGAAGATAATCTTGCCCTGTAATCTCTTTTGTGACTTTTCGCATAACTTCAGGCTTAATATTCAAACAGCGATAATCTAATGTTTGGTTGTCAACGGATTCACAGGCATGATTGTCCAGGGGGTTAAAAAAGATAACATCACCTGTGCCTATTAGATAGTCTTTGTTTTTACAGGATAACCGTCTTTGCCCACTCTCTATATAGCCAATTACATAATATTCATGGAAGTGGTTCGGAAACTTTTGCATGATTCCTTCAAAACGATAGGCTTCTATTTGTAAATCATGATCAAAACGTACTGTTCTTTCCTCTCGTCCCACCGAACAACCTCCTTTTGATTTCTGATACTGAGTGTAACACATTTGGATAAAGCGCTCTTGTAAGATATTGACTAAAAAAACATCTCCTTGGTGCATGTCTAGTAGTCGGAAAAATTCCACGGCAATTAGAAAACAAATGTTCTTTTTACTCCTACAAAAACACCCCTTTGGCTAAGCACAACCAAAGGGGTGAACTTTCATGACTTTTTTAAAAGCCGGATTTCCTATAGTTTTGAAATAAAGTTTGCTTGAAAATATCGTTGAACCCATATTTTCTGGCAAATAAAGAATCCATTTTGGAGATTTGAATTTAATCTTTATAAAAACTACCTATGTTACTCAACAATCGCACCCGATTGTTTAATAAGAATTTCTTTATATAATCCCTTGACGTTTTGCATATTCATTGACCAGGTTAAATAATTTATTCTTATGTGTTGAAACTGAATTTTGAAATTCCCTTTTGCCATCATCCTTTTAATCTATACGCATCAATTTTGTTAATGTTTCTTCAAGCCCTTTTTTGAAAGGGGTTTTTGGAATGGGACCAATTCGTTTTTCATATTTTTCGCCACTCAAAATAAACCCTTCTTTAGTGAGGTACATAATTTCGACAATTTCTCTCATAAATACATCGAACAAACCAATAAAGCGAATAGCATTTTTAGTCAGTGGGATGATAAGCTTTCGGCTGCCTGTTACTTGACGTGCAATTTTAATAATTTCTTTACCAGAAATCAATTCTGCGCCTGGTATATTCCAGTTCTCCCCATAAGAATCATCTTCCATAGCTATATTTACAATCATTCTAGCGGCATCTGGCAAATAGACGTATTCCCGAGGCGTTTTCAGGTTTCCAATAAAAATCGAAATTTTATTGGCTGCCATTCCTTCTAGAGTGGGCTGCAGATAAGAATTTTGTGATGTAGGACCATAATAATCCGGTAACCGGACAATTAATGCTTTCGCTCTTTTCCATTTGGGACTGAATATCAACTGCTCGAATTCCACTCTAATTTTACCTTTCTTGGTATGTGGCTGGTGCGGATGACTTTCATCTCCCTTTGCAACCTGATGTCCATATACATAAATTCCATCTACAACAACGATCTTCTTCCCTAGAGTATCTGCTGCTTTCATCACACTTTCTCCAAGCAATAGGAGTTTATCCTTCATCTCTTGGTACTTTACATTCGCACATTGAAAAATGACTTCCACGTCTTTAGCCGCATTTATAATCGCCTGGTAATTAAATATATCTCCCAATTTGTATGTTAGTTTTGGATTATGATCATGTTCCACCATTAATGCAGCCAATTTACTTTGGGACCGCCCGAAAGCAATAACTTCAAATCCTCTGCTCAATAATTCCGAAACAATAACTTGGCCTGTCCCACCAGTTGCTCCTAATACAATCGCTTTTTTCATTCTCAACACCCTTTTTAGTTAGTGATTAATCAATAACAAAGATCCCATAAAAAAATGACCTGTTATGACCTTACACTACTTTGATTGATACATTTTGTATTTCATTTCCGTCCATACATACGAAACATTATGGTTAAACATCCCTTATCAGATATCAATTTTATCTTAATCCCAAAATGTGAACAGTACGACCACAATGGCTATAATACCCAATACAATCGACAATGGGGAAATAGAATTCTCCTTATTGCTTTTATTGATCTGTAACACCTCCCGTTAATAGGGTTGATCATTTATTTTAATCCAACCAACTAATGATACAAACGACAATTATCCCAATTGAAACTTAGTCCATTTTGGCTAATCTCATATTATCACCTCCCTCCATCGTTTAGTGATTGATCAATAAATATCATGTAAAAAATAAATAAACAACGAAACTCGATTATTTACTTTTTTCCATCATAAGCTCAGGGAGATCTATGAAATAAGAAATATTACATAATATCCCTCTCGCTAAAAATGTAGTAACTTCTCTTTCCACATTCTTGATTCCCGCTTTATTAAATCGATCTACGGTATATTTTTGAATGCTCGACAACCCTTTTTGCGTTGCATTGCGTATAGCGTCTTCTGTTACGGATATTCCAATCACCTGTAATGCAATTTCATTAGGATATAATTCAGAAAGCTCTTCATATGCAGCGATCATTTCTTCAACAAGGTGTTCCGGACCAGCATCCACATTTTTAAAAGTATCCAGAATCCTTTCAAATGCCCGCTCTAGAGCTGCAATAAACAATTCTTCCTTTGTTTTAAAAAATCGAAAGACATAAGGTTGTGATATGCCTGCTTTTTCTGCAATGTGTGCGGTAGTTGTATTATAATAACCTCTTTTTGCAAATACTTCTAACCCAGCTTCAAGAATCTCCTCTTTGCGATTTCCCTTACGAGACCTAACCATGAAGAGCACCTACTTTTAGTTATTTATTGATCAATTACATCATAATTAAAGACAAATTCAAAGTCAAGTTGGGAAGAAACATGGAGACCCTTATTTACGGAACGTTGGGAGAAAAAAGGCAAGATGGACGCATACAAAATGCTCATCGTGCCTTCTTTTCATTATTTGTAACTACAACATAATCTTTGATTTCCCGAGAAGAATGAAATGGGAGTTTAGTATCGATTAATGCAATATGAGACCATCCTCGTGTTTCTGTTTCAAGCGAATTGAAAGTGCTAATTTCTTTGGCACTTCTGCTCCTTTTTTAAACCGGCTTCGATAATCTCCTAAACAACAGGAAATTTAGCCAAACAAAAGGAACCTTGTTGCGAATCCGATAAAAACTCATGTTGTCTACCGGTTTTTATATTCCTTTTAATCTCGTTGACCGACCTAAGGAGGGAACATCTTGAATTTTTAGCCATAGTTGATATTCTGCCCCACTTCCAGTTCCTCTACCTTCTTTAATCCACGTATCGACTTTAGATGTCCTTTTTCCTTTTGCCACAAAAACACCCCTTTAGACAATCACATCCAAAGGGGTGAAGCTTCACACTTTTTTTATAAACGGCGCATCTTTATTTTAAATCCACATTTCCAATTCAGTATAACAGCAACCTTACTCCACCGTCACGCTCTTCGCTAAGTTCCGTGGTTTGTCGACGTCGCAGCCTCTGTGCAGCGCGGCATAGTAGGCAATCAGCTGCGTAGGAATGACCGAAACAAGGGGTGTCAGCAATTCGTGTACGCGCGGCAAGACGACAGCATCGCCTTCTTGGTCAAAGCCTTCCATCGAAATGATCGCTGTGGCTGCGCCTCGGCTTGCGACTTCTTGCACATTGCCGCGAATGCTTAAATTGACATGCTCTTGCGTAGCAAGGGCAATGACAGGCGTTCCGTCTTCAATAAGCGCGATAGTGCCATGTTTCAGTTCGCCGCCAGCAAATCCTTCGGCTTGAATATAGGAAATCTCTTTTAGCTTCAATGCGCCCTCAAGGGCCACGAAGTAATCGGATGTGCGGCCGATAAAGAATGCATTGCGTGTCACAGATAGGTAATTGCGGGCAATTTGTTCCATTTCGTCTTTTTGGTTGCAGAGCGACTCCATTGCATTTGCAGCAATGGCTAGCTCTTGCAGCAAGTCAAAGTCAAGCGTTTTTCCTGCTGCGTTGGCTACATCAACGGCAAGCAAGGCAAGAACAGCAATTTGTGCTGTATATGCTTTCGTAGAAGCAACAGCTATTTCTGGCCCTGCAAACGTGTGCAGCGTATAATCCGCTTCACGGGAAAGCGTCGAGCCTGGCACATTTGTAATCGTAAGCGTGCGGTGGCCTTGTTTTTTGACGTTCACTAGCACGCCGCGGGAATCAGCAGTTTCACCGCTTTGTGAAATAAAGACAAAGAGTGGTTTTTCAGATAAGAGCGGCATATTGTACAAAAATTCACTCGCAATATGCACTTCTGTCGGTTTGCCGGAAACGCGCTCGAGCAGCTGCTTTCCAACAAGGCCAGCGTGATAGCTTGTTCCTGCTGCAACAATGTAAATCCGGTCGCTTTCTTTCATTGCTGCGCGGATGTCTTCATCGAGGCGTGTGCTGCCATCTTCGTGTTGGTACTTTTGGATGATGTTGCGAATGACGAATGGTTGTTCATCAATCTCTTTTAGCATAAAGTGGGCGTATGTGCCTTTTTCAATGTCGCTTACATCAAGCTCAGCTGTGTAAGGCTTGCGCTCTTGAACATCACCGGCCAATGTTTTGATTTCAATATGATCGCGTTTGACTATCACGAGCTCTTCATCCATGATTTCAATAAACTGATCGGTGACAGTAAGCATCGCCATTGCGTCTGAGGCAACAACATTTGCATTTTCGCCAACACCAACTAAAAGCGGGCTCTTGTTTTTTCCGACAAAAATGGTGTCTGGGTCGTCCTTATCAAGAAGAGCAATCGCATAAGAGCCCTTCATAAGCGAGAGCGCTTTGCTGACAGCTTCTTCGGTTGTAAGTCCTTCCCCAGCCAATTGTTCAATAAACTGAACAATGACTTCCGTGTCCGTATCGCTTTTTAGCTGTACATCGGCTAAATAATTGCGCTTAATTTGCTCGTAGTTTTCAATGACACCATTGTGTACGAGCGTATACCGTTCTGTTGCGCTTTGATGAGGGTGTGCGTTTAATTGGCTTGGGACGCCATGAGTCGCCCAGCGCGTATGCCCGATTCCGACTGTTGAGTGGACATTTTCATCAACAGCCTTGCGCAATGTGGCGATTCGGCCCTTTTCCTTAAACACCTCTGTACCGCTTTGTGTCCGAACTGCAATGCCTGCGGAGTCGTAGCCGCGGTATTCCAGCTTCTCCAGTCCACTTAGCAAGATTTCCTTTGCATCCTCATTTCCGATGTACCCAACAATTCCACACATATTGTTCGTATCCTCCCGCAGTGGGAGCATCGACCTGCAGGGGCAGACGTGCCCCCACTCTTTGAATTTGTTGCGTGCTGCTTTTGTTTTTGTGCAACAGGTCACCCCATTGTTTTGACAAAAGCTTGCGGCTGTCACACGCAGCCGGAGGGAACCCGCCGAAAGTTCGATTAGCCCTCTCCTCGTCAACTGGCGTCGTGCCAGTCCTGGCGCTTTGGTGTATGAAATTCATACAAGACTCATAATAAAGGAATGGAGAATTGCCGTCAATCGATTTCATAGGTTCTCCACAATTTTAAAATATGCACCTTTTTCATTCGGCGGAACGGTTTGTTATCGAAAAGGGCAAAACAAGCACTTGTTCTTGCGGAGATTTAGAGTACTTAAAAAAGCATTGCCGCATGTGGCAATGCTTTTTTATCAAGCTCCAAGCTGTTCTTTTACAACATCGACAATTTGGTTTGCGTATTGTTTGCACAACTCATCAGTTTTGGCTTCGACCATCACCCGCACAAGTGGTTCAGTGCCAGACGGGCGTACGAGAATCCGACCTTCGCCAGCCATTGCTTCTTCCACACGTTTGATTTCCTGTTGGACAAGGGCATTGTTTTTAACTGCATCTTTATCCGTGACGCGGACATTGATTAAGCATTGTGGAAATGTTTTCATCCCTGCTGCAAGTTCGGACAGAGGCTTCCCTGTTTGTTGCATAATGTTTAATAGCTGCACGCCTGTAAGCAAGCCATCGCCTGTCGTGTTGTAATCAAGAAAAATAATGTGGCCAGACTGCTCGCCGCCAAGATTGTAATTTCCTTTACGCATTTCCTCCATCACATAACGGTCGCCTACAGCCGTCTGCTTCGTCTCGATTTGTTTTTCCTCAAGTGCTTTGTAAAAACCGAGATTGCTCATCACAGTGGTGACAACCGTATTGTTGTTGAGGCGTCCTTGTTCTTTCAAGTAGGAAGCGATAATATACATAATCTTGTCGCCGTCCACAATCTCGCCCTTTTCATCGACTGCGATCAAACGATCGGCATCGCCGTCAAACGCCAGGCCTACGTCTGCCTGTTTTTCCACAACAAGCTTTGCCAGCTCTTCAGGATGGGTCGAGCCGCAGCATGCATTAATATTGGTTCCGTTTGGCGAAGAGCCCATCGACGATATATCTGCGTCAAGATCAGCCAGCACGTGCGTAGCTAGCGATGAGGCAGCACCGTTCGCACAGTCAATAGCGACGTGGATTCCTTCAAAACCGCCTTCAACCGTTTGTTTTAAAAACTGCATGTATTTCTGGGCGCCCTCAAAATAGTCATTTAACTGGCCGATATCGCCACCAATGGGACGAGGCATCGTATCTTCGCCGTCAATGAGCGCTTCTATTTCCTCTTCTTGGGAATCAAGCAGCTTAAATCCATCAGACCCGAAAAATTTAATGCCATTGTCTTCTACCGGATTATGAGAGGCAGAAATCATAATTCCAGCAGTTGCGCTCAGTTGTTTAGTCAGGAACGCAACGCCAGGGGTTGAAATGACCCCAAGGCGCATAACTTCGGCGCCAATTGAAAGCAAACCAGCCACTAGGGAAGCCTCAAGCATTTCCCCAGAAATACGCGTATCCCGGCCAATCAACACCTTAGGTTGCGCCGCCTCTTTCGTTAGCACATATCCACCAGCGCGCCCTAACTTAAACGCAAGTTCAGGCGTAAGCTCTGAATTGGCTACCCCCCTGACGCCATCTGTCCCAAAATATTTACCCATGATTGATCGCTCCTTCTTTATGCGTTCTCATTGCTTTCATTCTTCGAATTGCAGCATGGCCTCATCGTCTAATTCGAAGCGGATATGCGGCGGACCACTTACCGATATGGGAAGCGATTGTTCTCCTATATAGGAACCACTCGCGTCCACCTGCAATTGTATATCGTTCATGCTCAAACGATCCAGCCTGGCTTTAGTCCCAAATGCTGTTACCGGGACTGTCGATGGCTGGTCCGCAGCGAAACGGACAGTGCCCTCTGCACCGACAATTTCAATCGGCACGTCGGAAAACGCTTGCCTTTCTTCCTTTCCGACACTAAAGTGGACACGGACTTCTTTCGGTTCAATTCGTTCGGCATCAGTTGGTGTTTTCAGTTTTGCCGTTACCTCGCCGTTTTCTTCAACCTTGCTTAAGTCAACTGGCTCACTTTCTACGAACTCAATATCTTCCAGAACGTCAGTCGGCCCATAAACGGTTACTTCATTTGGCTCAATTGTCACTTCATCGATGCTGATTCCGTCTGGCAACTCATTCTCCTTTATCATTTTCACTGGTACAAGTTTATTTGGGCTCGTGATTGGCACTGTCACAGAAACAAAATTAGGGTCTGCTTCAATCTCCAGCTCTTGCCCTGACTCATCGTAAAAATGGACAGGGTACTCATCTTCAACCGTTTCTTTGACCCCTTCAAGATCTACGAACACTTTTGCTTCTTCAATTTGGTTGATTGTATCTCCATCTGCGGTCACTTCCACATTCACTGGGTTAGCGATTGGTGAACCCGCAGCAAACTCATCTCCTAGTTCGCTTTCGTTCTCGAGCTCCACGCGCACTGGGATTGAGGCCGTTTGTTTTTCTTTCAAAGTGATGCGAACTACTTGAGGCTGCGTTGTTACCGACAAATCGCTAGGAAAATTGCGTGTGTTGACGGCTAGCACATGTTCCCCTTCAGTTGTCACATCCGTCGCGTCCACAAACACTTCTGTCGACCGGTTGCTTGTCAACTGGAATAGCGAAATCGACACTTGCGAACCTTGGAGCTGCACACTCACTGTTTCCGGTTGGTCGACTAGTTCAAAACGTGTTTCATCATAAAACACTTCAAGTGGTTGGTCTTCAATTGTATAAGGAGCGTTGGTGACTTCAGGCAAAAGAGAAGGCGTGCCGACATTATCTTGATTGACCATAATAAATAACATCAATGCAATAAAGAAAGCCAGAATCCGCACAAACCAAATGCTATTAAACAGTTTATCCATTTTTTCTACCACCCCACTGCCAGCGGTGTTCAGAAGAAGGAGCGCGAAGCAAGTTCTGCTCAAGCATCTCCCTCAACTGTTCTTCGCTTAAGTTACGGTAGAGCGTGCCGCTTTTTGAGATCGATATGCCTCCCGTTTCCTCGGAGACAATCAATGTCAAACAATCCGTTACTTCACTGATCCCAAGAGCGGCACGGTGGCGTGTTCCTAGCTCTTTTGATATTGTATTGTCTTCAGACAGAGGCAAATAACAGCCTGCGGCCAAAATTTTATCGTTCTTGATGACAACGGCGCCATCGTGCAACGGTGTATTGGGAATAAAAATATTAATCAACAACTCTGAAGTAAGCACAGCCTGCATCGGAATGCCGGTCTCAGCGTAATCGTTTAAGCCAGTCTCCTTTTCAATCGACACAAGCGCGCCAATGCGTCGCTTCCCCATATAAGAAGTCGCTTTAACGAGGGCATCAATGGTCGTTTGCATCGAATCATTTTTAGGAGCTGAACGGCTTGTGAACAGACGGCTTCTTCCGAGTTGTTCCAACCCCCTGCGCAATTCAGGCTGAAAGATAATAATGATCGCCAGCAATCCAAACGTAGCGGTTTGCTTGGTAATGAACTCCAATGTGCTTAACCCTAGAAAATTGCTAACAAACCATATCATAAAAATGACAGCGATCCCTTTGACCAACTGTACAGCCCGAGTGCCGCGAATAATCATAATTAGTTTATATACAACGTATGTAACAAGCAAAATGTCGACAATTTGGCCAATGTAAGCAAGCCATGGCAAATTTTCGAAGTCTATCGTAAACATGTATGCCCCTCCATGTTTAATCGTCTAGTCCTACCTTTGACAAGTCCAGCGCATCTTAAACGAAACGCAGTGCCAAACGTAACAAGTATACACCGATCTACACGAAATAGAAAGGGAGTTCCCGCTTTACGACAGGAACTCCACTATTTTTCATGCTTCTCCTAATTGTCGGTGGAATATGGGTCGTCTTCTCCTGCATCGAAAACGGCGACAACTTCACTAAAAAACTCTTTCATGTTGTACCAAGCCCAAGACAGCGCTTTGTCGACTTCCTCAATTTCCCCAGTTACTTGATTAGGCGATGCGTAAAGTGCGTCTCCGTTGAAACGACTATTGATGAGAAGGACATTACCGCGCACTTCCCCTTCAAGCACGAGCGTACCATTTCTAACAACCAAATCACCATCAATTACTTCGCCTTCGGGCACAACAACAACGCCGGCTTCCTTATCAATCACAAACGGCCCGTTCCCTGATACGGCAATTCCGTCGGTTGTATGGTTCCATGCGGAAAAAAATGCAGCTGACATCATAATGAGGAATATCGCTGCTGCAACCAAGATTGGATGACGTTTTGCTTTTAGCTTCCATTTTGCTGTTTTTTTCGTTTTAGGCAATTTAGCCATAACGCCGGCAGTAAACCCTTCAGGCGCCTCTATATGAGAAGAACTTTGGATAAACGCAATGGATTTCTTCAGTTCTTGCAAATGTTCTCTGCAAGACGGGCACGATTGCAAATGAGCATAAAGTTCCTCTTTCTGCTCTTTCGTCGCATCTCCGTCTAAATAAATGTGTATCAATTCATCGTGAGAATGACAGTTTTTCATCTTGTCACCCCTTTACATTTATAAGTGCCGCATACGTTTACGCAGCGCTTCACGCCCTCGATGAATCCGCGTTTTAACGGTTGCTACAGGCATATCCATAATTTCGCTAATTTCTTTTAACGATAGATCCTCTAAATACTTAAGCACGATCGCCGTACGATACTTAATAGGAAGCTGGTTAATCTCTGATTGTATCCACTCTTGAAGCTCCATTTTCACAACCTGGTCTTCAGGCAGTTCATCTGTTGCGGCAAGTTGGGATTCATAGGTCACTTCCTCCATCCCTTTTACCGTATCTTGCAAATACATGTCAGGCTTCCGCTTCCGCAAACGGTCAATTGACACATTGGTTGTAATGCGGAACAACCAAGTCGAGAACTTTCGAGTGGTATCAAATTTATCTAAATTGGTATAAGCACGCAAAAACGCCTCTTGGGCGATATCTTGGGCTTCATGGACGTGGCCGACCATTCTATAGGCAACTTGGTACACTTTGTCTTTGTAGAGGTCTACCAATTCGGCGAAAGCCTGCTCATCCCCTTGTTTAATGTCTGCAATTAATCGATTCGTTAACGAGTCCATTTCATCCCCTACCTAAATTAAACATACGGAACTCACTGACAGATGGTTTCGTGTAATCTAATCATAACACGAAAAAATATCTTTTTTTTAAAAAAGAAGGAATTTTGTCCTAAACCGAGTAATGTAATTTAGAAAGGGAGGGAAGGATATGGCAAATGCGTATGACATTCACCCACTGTCGCGTTCGATTGAAGACACGCGGACGCAACTTAATGATTCGGCTGCTGCTTATCCGCTCAGCTCACCACACATTTTAACGATCAGTCAGAAACTCGACGCTCTACTAAATGAATACTCCAATCTTTCTGCAAAAAAACCGCCTAAAAGCGTATAAACCGATTTTCAACATAAAAAGAGCAGCCTATACAGGCCGCTCTTTTCTATAAGTGGAGCCTAGCGGGATCGAACCGCTGACCTCCTGCGTGCAAAGCAGGCGCTCTCCCAGCTGAGCTAAGGCCCCGATAAAAAACGGCTTTCGCCGTCCCAGACTGTAGACAAACGCTCGCATCCTTCGTTGCTCACCTCGTTCATATGCTCATGAACCCACGTTCTATTCGCATCTTCACTCGGTTTCGCGCCTCGGCTGACAAGCGTTTTCTATCAGTCTGAGTGATATTGTCGACTTTGTCGACAATATCACACAGCTTTCACCGTCTTTAAAGAAGTGAGCCATGAAGGACTCGAACCTTCGACCCTCTGATTAAAAGTCAGATGCTCTACCAACTGAGCTAATGGCTCTAATGGCTGGGCTAGCTGGATTCGAACCAGCGCATCACGGAATCAAAATCCGTTGCCTTACCGCTTGGCCATAGCCCAACAAAATAAAAATGGTGGAGGGGGACGGATTCGAACCGCCGAACCCGGAGGGAGCGGATTTACAGTCCGCCGCGTTTAGCCACTTCGCTACCCCTCCACGATAGAAAGACAATATGAACATGGTGGAGGATGACGGGATCGAACCGCCGACCCTCTGCTTGTAAGGCAGATGCTCTCCCAGCTGAGCTAATCCTCCATTTTGACTGCAGATAAGCGGCGAATTTCTTCGTCCAATTCGTGTCTCTCAGTCAGTCACGTACCGTTGTACGCTCCTTTCCTCGAGCACTTCTTGTCCTCGAACTTCTTGCTTCTCTTTGTCAAAGAATATGCAGATAAGCGGCGAATTTCTTCGTCCAATTCGTGTCTCTCAGTCAGTCACGTACCGTTGTACGCTCCTTTCCTCGAGCACTTCTTGTCCTCGAACTTCTTGCTTCTCTTTGTCAAATGTTGATTTTGAGGAGCCTCGTTTTACAATAGAGGCATATCTATGAAAAACTGTCCGGCAGCGCTCTACTCTCGCAAGGGGAATCCCCTAACTACCATCGACGCAAAAGAGCTTAACGACCGTGTTCGGCATGGGAACGGGTGTGACCTCTTTGCCATGGCCACCGAACTTAAAAAGGCAAGTGAAAAGCAAGGAGTTGAGAAGCCAACTTCTTGCTTTGCCTTCTACTCATAAAAATGACCCGTACGGGATTCGAACCCGTGTTACCGCCGTGAAAGGGCGGTGTCTTAACCGCTTGACCAACGGGCCTCCTGACTGACAAATAATATGATAACAAACGTTTTTTTAGATTGCAACTGTTTTTTTCAATTTATTATTGCTCTAATAGAATAGCCGAGAAGGGCTCATTTTATTCGCGGAGGTTTTACTATGAAAGCCCAGTTTTGTCGCCAAAATTGGATTAACGCATAAGGTGTATTATTCCTAATTGTAAAGGTGGTGTACACGCATGGGTTACTATGGCGGAGGCTACGACGGCTATGGCTACGGTCCAGCTGGCGGCGGTTACGGTGGCTACGGCTACGGTGGCGGTTTTGCGCTAATTGTTGTGCTATTCATTCTTCTTATCATCATTGGCGCAGCTTACGTTAAATAATTGTGCAACCACAACGTTTAAAGAGCAGGCTAAAACGGAGGCCTGTTCTTTTTCCTTTCTACTCCTGAAATTTCGCTGTTTAAACACATAATGATAGAATCTGTATTGCCAAAAAAACACTGCCTTCCTCCATTCAAGACTATGGCGCATGAAAACATAGGCTTGCAAACCGTGTTTTATTAGCACACGCCTAAGCAAAGCGTTTGATTTGTTTCCTAAACACCTATGCATATAAATAGGCGGTTGGCAAAACCATTGCGTTGACAGATATTTTAAACACATGTATATTAAACATAGTTTTTTCATCGGTTTACAGTATTTTTACAAAAGGAGACAACTTATGCCACCCATCACGAAGTTAGCCATAGCTACCTCCATTGCCACTGTATTGGCTTTAGGCGCATGCACCAATGATGCAAGCCAAAGTCCCAGTGAAGAAAATCGCTTTATTGAATACGGCATAGCAACCGACATTCGTCCACTTGACCCCCATACACAGAACATTGTCATCAATTGGCGTGTCGGTGCCAATATATACGACCGCTTAATTGAACAAGATGAAAACTTGGAGTTGCAACCGAGTTTGGCCACAGACTGGGAAATGCTCGATGAGTTAACGTGGGAATTCTCTTTAAGGGAAGACGTCGATTTTCATGATGGAAATGTGTTTGATGCAGAGGCTGTAAAAGCAAATTTCGAACGAAATTTAGCCGAGGAAACAGCGTCTCCGACTGCATACTTGTTTCAAGCTATCGAAGAAGTAGAAGTCATTGATCCAGCTACCGTCCGCTTTCATTTAAACGTTCCGTTTGCTTCATTGCCAGCGCATTTGTCACACCACGGAGCTTCTATCATTAGTCCTGAAGTGATAGCCGAGGACAATGAAGCTGTTGCCAACGGAGAAGCGCCAGGGTCCATCGTAAGCGAAAAGCCGATTGGCACAGGCCCATTCCAATTTAAATCTTGGACGCCTGACGAAGAGCTTGTCCTGACAGCAAATGACGATTATTGGGGTGGTGCCCCGCAAGTAGCTGGTGTTCGTTTCACCGTCATTCCAGACGCTGCTACACGTTTAGCGAATTTACAATCAGGCAATTCCGACCTTATTGATGCCGTTTCGCCAAGCAGCATGGCCGAAATCGAGGGGAATCCAGATATAAATGTAATTGAAGTGGAGTCAACCTACGTTAACTTCCTTGCCTTTAACACCAATGAAGCGCCGTTTAATGACGTGCGGGTACGCCAAGCTTTTGCGAAAGCGATTGATAAGAATGAAATCTTTGATGGCCTCGTCAACGGCTACGGCTCTATCGCAAACAGCCCGCTTTCACCGTTTGATTTTGGTTTTACGGAAATAGACGGCCTCTCCTTTGACCCAAATGAAGCGAAAGCTTTGCTCGCAGAAGCAGGATATGGAGAAGGCGATCTCGATGTTACATTAACTGTCAGCACAGAAGGAGATCAAGTGAACATCGCTACGTACATCCAGCATGCGTTAGCGGAAATTGGCGTCAATGTTGAAATTGAGCAAATCGAATTTGCTACATTTGTCGACTATACAGGCGAAGGGAAAACGCAAATGTTCCTTTTAGGGCGTTCTAGCCCAACAGGCGATGGTTACAACGGTTTCTTTACGATTCTGCATTCCAATAAACAAACGAGCAACCAACTTCGCTATCCTTATACAAACCAAGATCTCGACCAACTCATCGATGCAACTTTGGCGACTGAGGATGAAGGAGAAAGAAGCGCTTATTTCAAAGAAGCCCAACAATTAGTCGCGGAGGAAGTGCCATTTCATTTCCTCTACTACCCTTCTACTTTGACAGGGGTAAGCAATGATCTAGAAGGCGTAACCGTGATTCCAACAGGCGTCGTTTTCCTAAAAGACGCTGCTTTTACAAACAATTAACATCATCCGGGGTAGCTAAGCATCTCTTTGTTTAGCTATCCTCCTTTATTATTCGAGCGTTTGATATATTTCATCTTCGTTATTTTCATATTTTTCTGTTACAATAACATCAAAATGATGATAGCCTTTATGTTAGTGCCTAGCTCATTACCTTCGAACAAAGAAAGGATCTGTGCTTATGAAACTAGTATGCTTTGGCGATAGCATTACTGCCGGCCATGAAGGGTTAAACGAACCAATGTTAACCGCATTTCTTAAAAAGAAGTTGCCGCCGACGGTTGAAATCGTAAATGCTGGCGTTTCTGGCGACACAACCATTCAAGCTTTAGCACGAATTGAAACGGATGTCATTAGCCATCAACCTGATCTTGTAACCGTGTTGTTTGGAGCCAATGACGTAGCCACCCATAAGCGAGTGGAACAAGATGACTTTGCTGATAATATCGACAAAATCGCTAGCTTCATTTCGCCTAAGAAGGCGATTTTGATTACCCCCGCCCCTGTCGATGAATCACTTGAGCAAAACAGAACGAACGAAGCACTCAAGGCATACAGCGATTGCATCAAGGAAGTAGCACAAAAGCGTGGCTGTCATTTCGTTGACTTTTTTACCACCTTCTTCTCAAAGCCAGATTATCAATGGCGCTTAAAAGGGATGAGGGATGACGGCTTGCATTTTGGTGAAAAAGGGTACGACTTGCTTTCTGATTTGATTGCAGAAAAAATCGCTTCCCTTACGAAAGCGGGAAGCGGTTTTTAAACAATGGGGGAACTGGCGGCCTTACTACTCTTTCCAAAAACAAAAAAACGACCCCCTTATTTATTTGAATAAGGGGGTCATTTTTATCTTATCCGGTTTCTTTCACGAGAAGCCATTTCAGCCTCGACTTGCTCTCTTTCACGAATGGCCTTCCCCAATAAACGCTCTTATTTTTCGCCGCTAAGTTTCACGAGAATTTTAGCCTGGCGTTTATCGCTTGTTAACACTTCAAACCCAGACTCTACAATATCTTCTAGCTCAATCCGGTCGGTTATAACGCCTTTCGGATTCAACGCTCCCTCTGCCATTAAATCAATGGTCGTTTGGAATACTTCTGGTTCATAAGCCAAAGTGGACGTAATCTTAACGCCACTGCCCGTAATATCCATCGGATTGAATTCAATCGGCTTAGCAAAAATGGAAACAACGACGACCGTTCCCCGTGATTTGGCTGCTTGAATAGACTGGTTAAATGTTACATTTACGCCAGCCACTTCAAAGCTCACATCGACCCCATCTGGGACAAGGCTTTTCACTTTTTCAACGGGATCGACTTCGCCAGAATTAAATGTATGGGTAGCGCCGACTAGCCGTGCTTTTTCCAGCCTTTCTTCCGATAAATCAAAAACAATGATTTTGCTGGCGCCCGCAGCCTTAGCAGCAATAATGGTGAACAAACCAATTGGCCCCGCCCCAAAGACGGCAACGGATTGTCCAAATTTAAAATCGGCTTCTTTTACCGCTTGCACCGCCACCGCCATCGGTTCAACGAGTGCTCCTTCTTCTAACGTTAAGTTATCAGGCAGTTTATATACATTTTTCTCTGGGATCACTGCAAAATCAGCGAATCCCCCATCTGTAGCAAGACCAGCAAACGAAAAGCCATCATAGAGATCAACTGAAGCGGGCTTGTTTCCGTAGGTAAAGAGTGGATTGATGACGACACGATCCCCCTTTTGAAAAGCTTTAACTTCCGTCCCTACTTCCTCAATCACACCGGCAAACTCGTGCCCTAATGTAAGGGGCGGCTCGCCGCCAGTAATAGGATCAGGCTCTCCTTTTGGGATAATAACCGGACCGTGCAAGTATTCGTGAAGGTCACTTCCGCAAATACCAGCCCATGCTACGCGCACTTTCACATCACGGGCGCCTAGTTTCGCGGGTTCTCTTTCCTCTACACGGATATCTTTCTCTTTGTACCATACGGCTGCTCTCATCAAGAACATCTCCTTATTATGCTATGGTGTTTTATCTACACCTTTATAATAACACTGTAAAATGAAAAATGGTTATTATAACGAAAATGTCCACTAAATCTCCTTATGTATTCGAAAACTGTTTATTACTCGCAAGAACGTATGAAAGAATGTCATTTTAATCATCCAAGGCAAGCTATGTTCACTAAATCATGATTCCCCTTAATTTTCCAAAATTACCTTCAAGATTATGCCAGCATTTGTTCCAAAAATCATCAATAATTGTTTTTTTCATAAATTTAGAGTTAGAGAATGATCGGTTTGATTTTCCTAACTACAGCACTTACACGCTTTCATTAAAGGGAATCTTTGCAACCTTATTTATAAGGATTTATCAGTCCATAGCAAACAAGGTCCTCAAACGCATCGATTTTATAAATATGTTCTTTTAACGTTCCCTCATAAACCATTCCACACTTTTCCATAACCTTTCCAGACGCAGGATTTGTTTTGAAATAGCGTCCATAAACACGGTGATAATGCTTTTCTTTAAAAGCAAATTCAATAACCGCCTTGGCCGCCTCCGTTCCGTACCCCTTTCCCCAATAAGGTTCTCCTATCCAGTAACCGATCTCGCCGTTTTTATGTTGCTTATCGTTTGTCATGGCAATAGCGCCATACAACTGCCCGCTCTCTTTATCCGTTATAGCAAATTCGTATAACTGGTCTAATTCAAAGTTTTGCTCATGATTCGCTATCCATGAAAGGGCGCATTCAATTGAATACGGATAGGGCAAATGTAAAGTGCTCTTATAAAGGTTATAATTATTGCACAGTTCAACGACATTATGGGCATCTGCCTTTGTAAACAAACGCAAACGCAATCTCTCTGTCGTGATTATTCTGTCCCCACGATTATAGACCATGTAGTCCATCCCCCCTAAATGATTGTCCTTCATAAAACAGCCTTGAAATGGTATCACACAGTATAGCATAAAAAGAAGCCGTTTAAGCATGTTCATTCTTCATTAATCTCAAAAAATTTTCGATATTCCAGCTCTCTACTTTTAAAACTTATAAACATGCTGCTTTTAGGCTTTCATTTCTTCAACTAATTCACATAAGAACTGCACGCCTAAATCTTAGAACGTTTGATTGTCCTCCTTGTTTCATTTTCCTAGCAATTGTTTGCTACGACTAAGTGTTGTACACAGAAATTATGCTTCAAAAACGCGACAAACATGAAGGTTATTCTATGGATCGCTTTGACACTGTGTTATAATCGTTTCAAAATGAAACAAATTATTGGAGGACGACATGAAACTCTTAGCAATTGCGCCGTACGAGGGACTACGACAACTGTTTTTAAGAGTAGCGGAAGAGGAAGGACTATCGATCAAAGCAGAAGTAGGCAATCTAGATGAAGGTGTTCGTCTAGCCAAAAAAGCGGCTGATGAATCGTTTGATGTCATTATAAGCCGCGGAGGAACCGCAACATTGATCCAACAACATCTATCCATTCCTGTAGTAGAAATTGAAATATCCGGGTATGACTTATTAAAAAATTTGCTATTTCTAAAAGAATATCCCGACAAAAAAGCGATTGTCGGTTTTCCGCAAATTACAAACGGGGTCCAACTCATCAATGAATTACTGGATGTTTCCTTTTCCACTGTAACCATCCATAGCGAGGGAGAAGCAGTACATGCTTTAAAGAAACTAAAAGCACAAGGTTTTGAAAGCGTTTTAGGCGATGTAATCACAGTTAATGAAGCAGAAAGACTAGGGATGAATGGATTTTTATTGTCGTCTGGTGAAGAAAGTGTCCGAAAAGCGTTTAATCAAGCCAAACGAGTCGTGAAAGCATTAGGGCGAGACCGGTTAAATTATGAGCTTCCGCTATCTTATTTACATGAACAAGAACGGGGCCTTATCTTATTAGATCAGAACAACGACGTTTGTTTCATAAATGAATTCGCTAAAAAATTTCAATTAATGGAATTCATAAACGACCATTCTTTTATGCGCCAGTTAAGAACGCCCCGTGACACAGGCGCGTTTTCCTGGCCCGACGACCACTCCGTGTGGTATATCCGCTATAAGACGATTGGCAACCGGGGATTGGCAATGGAGTTTGCCCAACTGAACAAACGTATGTTCAACGACCACCCAAGACCGATCATTATCGGATCAGATGACCCGATTATTAAACAACAAATGAAGAAATATTTATCTTCTACGTCAACAGCTATTCAACGTACATTAAAAGCGGCAGAAGCTTTTTCGGCTTACGAGGAACCGATTTGGATTGACGGAAAACCTGGGACAGGCGCAGAAGCGTTGGCATACCACATCACATTTCAGCTATATCCCGCTGTCGAACATATGATTGTTATTGAATGTTCAAGAATGAATGAGCGTCCGTATCAAGAAGGGGTGCAAGAGTTGTTGTCTTTTTTTGGTGCAGAGCAACTCGCGGTTCTTGTGAAGGGGCTGTCTGAAGGGACTGACGAAGCGCTTAAGGCATGTAGCTCGCTTTTTCAGCAAGTACGTGAGGGCCAGCCTGTCTTGCTGTTAGGCAAGAGAAAGCACCGCATTGCCAAGCAGCTTGGATTAAAACAACTTGGCGGCGAATTACAAATGCCCGCTCTACAGGAAAGAATTGACGACATTGATCTTTTGTCAAGACTGGCGCTTCATGAAATGAATATGAATTACGGCAAGCAGATTGTCGGATTTCGCGAAGCTGCTTTACACGCTTTAAGAAACCATCACTGGACAGAACACATTGATGAGCTTTGGCAAGTGATTCAAGATGCAGTAAAAACAGCCGATTCGTCTTATATCGACGAAACATTGCTCGCGCCATTCCTTCGCTCAAAGGAGACGATTCCATCATTCCATTTAACGGGAACGATGAAAGAAATCGAGGAGAAAATTATCTATCATGTGTGGCTAGAAGAAGGAAAAAAACATTCGAAAACGGCAGAACGACTAGGGATGAACCGGACGACACTCTGGCGAAAACTAAAAAATGCACAAGAAGGGGCTACTGACTAGCCGCTTCTTTTTTGTTTCAAAATGAAACAAAAATAAGAATACTAGTGAAATGTACGTTGATAAATGAACCATCCCCCGATATACTTTTTTGTAAGCGTTTCAATTTATGACTAGGAGGTGCTTATCGTTGAATCATGTATCAGGCATTTATGCTGCGCTGTTAACACCATTCCATGAAGATCAATCGATTCACAAAGAAGCATTGCAGCAGCTTGTTGCTCGGATGATTGACAATGGCGTTCACGGGCTATTTGCACTAGGAACCAATGGGGAATTCCATACATTAACTCCCCAAGAGAAATACGAAGTTGCAACAATCGTTCTTAAAGAAGCAAAAGGAAAAATTCCGGTGATGCTTGGTGTTGGGGGCAATTATACGGAAGAGGCCATTCAACTAGCAAAAGGGTTTGAACAGCTCGGCGCAACCATGTTTTCTGTGATCACGCCTTATTTTATGCCACCAAACCAAAGCGAACTGGCGAATTACTTTGAAGACATTGCTAACGCGACCGAAGTACCGATTTTCTTATACAACATTCCCTCAAAAACAGGAGTTTGTATTGATCCGTTGACTGTCGCACGTTTGGCAAAACACCCGAACATCTATGGGATTAAAGACAGCAGCGGCGACTTCCAATTAATTCAATCATACATTCAACACACACAAGAAGAAGATTTTGTTGTATTTGCCGGGACGGATTCGCTGATTTTGAAAACGCTCCAGGAAGGCGGAGGCGGGGCCGTTGCGGCAACGGCAAACGCGTTGCCCAAACTCGTCTCATCCATATTTACTCATTTTAAAAATGGACAATTTGACGAAGCCGAGAAAGCACAAGCTCAACTCCAACCATTGCGGGACACATTTTCTCTGAGTACCATCCCTGCTTCGTTAAAAAAAGCGGTCGAACTGTCAGGGATTCCTGTTGGCCCGCCTAGACGGCCTGTCCAACCTGTTGATTTCAAAGCCTTACGCCAAATTGAAACAATGATGCGTACATATCGAGCAGAAGGAGTATTAGACGAATGAATATACATTACCAATTTCAAACGGCAGATAAACTCATTGCTGGTATTGGTGTGTTTGCCGAATTAGTCAGTCACTTGCAAAAGACAGTCCCTTCTATTGAGCGAGTACTCATTGTCACGCAACCTTTTGTTAAGAAACTGGATTTTTATCAAGTGATGACCTCTTCCTTTGAGAAGGCTGGCCTTTTATACGACGTTGTTACCGATGTAGAACCTGAACCGACAGAAGCCAATATTGAAAACATAAAAGAGCGTGTACGCCATTCGTCATACGACGTGTTGATTGGTTTAGGAGGCGGAAGTGTTCTTGACTCGACCAAATTACTGTCTGTGTTGTTGTCAAACGCATGTACCATTCAAGATATCTTAGGAACGGATCTTGTAAAAGAACCTGGCATTCCGACTGTGCTCATCCCAACCACGTCGGGCACTGGGTCAGAAGTGACGCCAAATGCGATTGTGACCTTTCCAGACAAAGAGCTGAAGATTGGCATTGTCAGTCGCCATTTGTTGCCTGTGCTCGTTGTGCTTGACCCACTATTAACGGTGTCCCTTCCTAAACCAATTACAGCCGCCACTGGGATGGACGCATTCACCCACTCGTTGGAGTCGTTTATTTCCAATAAAGCCAATCGATTTAGCGACATGTTTGCGCTTGAATCAATACGGCTCATCTCCGCCGGGATTCAGACAGCCTATCACGATGGCAGCAATGTAGAAGCACGTGAAAAAATGCTCATTGGCTCGGCGTACGGCGGAATGGCATTGACCGCCGCTGGTACGGCAGCTGTGCATGCAATGGCTTATCCCCTTGGAGGAAAGTTTAAGGTGACACATGGCGTCGCCAATTCGATGCTGCTCCCACATGTGATGGCGTACAACATGGACGCCATTGTCGACCGCCTTGCTCAAGTAGCTGAACCAATGGGCATTCAACTGAATCAAGGAGCAACGGCCCAACAAAAAGCAGAAGCAGTTGTACAAACGATAAAAGACTGGACAGCCGAATTTTCAATCCCACAAGATTTAACTCAATTCGGCGTAAGAGAAGATGATTTGGAGAATCTGGCCATAGCCGCTGTACAGGTGAAACGCCTTATGGACAATAATCCAAAAGAAATGACGGTCAACGATGCGATTCAAATTTACAAAAAGCTACTTGCTTAATCTGAAAACGGACACCATTTCAGGTGATTTGACAATAATGCAGAGCCGACACAGACAGGCGCATTTTGCGCCCTGTTCTGGCCTGGATGTGGCCATTTTACAGATAGCACAAATGCATGAGAGAAGGTGGAAGAATGAAAGTCATTTGTACATCGCCGTCATTTGCCAAGCACTCTAACAAGCCAATCATCCGCTTACAGCAAGAAGGAATAGAACTCGTTCGCGTTCCTCCGGACATTTCACAAGCGGAGTTTGTCCAAGAAGCAAAAGGAGCCGAAGCAGCGATCGTCGCCTTCAACAAAATAAATGATGCTGTATTGGCGCAGCTCCCTGACTTGAAGGTCGTTGCTAAACACGGAGTGGGGGTAGACAACATTGACGTAGCTGCAGCAAAAAAACATGGCGTAATCGTCACCAATGTACCAAACGCAAACAAGCATGCTGTTGCCGATTTTGCCTTTAGCTTACTATTGTCACTCGCGCGGCAAATTCCGAGTGGAACCGATATAACAAAAAAAGGCGAATGGCCGTCTTTATTTGGAGCGGATGTCTATCAGCAGACACTTGGAATTATCGGATTAGGCGCAATTGGCAAAGAAGTGGCACGACGAGCAAGTGGATTTGCCATGAATGTACTTGCTTATGACCCTTATATTGATCGGACCTATGCAGATCAGAACGGAATTGAAGCCGTTTCATTGGAGGCGCTTCTCCAACAAAGCGATTTTGTCACGGTTCATATTCCGCTTTTGCCAGCAACGAGGCATTTAATTGGAGAACGAGAATTGCAGCTTATGAAAAAAAGTGCTTATCTCGTCAACGCCTCGAGGGGAGGAATTGTCGACGAAACAGCATTATACGAAGCGCTACAAACACAACAACTGGCAGGCGCAGCACTGGATGTGTTTGAAAAGGAACCGCTTTATAAGTCACCGCTCTTTTCGCTAGATTCATTTATTGCTATGCCCCACGTGGCTGGCTATACGCCTGGAGCAATCAATACGCTCAGCCACACTTGTGTTGACCAGATTATCGCCGTGTTAAAAGGAAAAGGGGATCTTATTCATGTCGTTTCCGGTCCTTAAACGAAGGGAGAGAAAATGATGATAAAACAATTGGCAGGATTAGGGCTTAGTTTGCTGCTCCTCGCAGGGTGCCAACAAACTACAGAGCCTGCAGCTGAAGTAAACCAAGGCGAAGGCAAACCGAGCGATAGTTTTCCGACTCGGACGGTTCGAATTGTCGTTCCATATGAAGCTGGAGGCGGAAGTGATGTGACCGCGAGGAAACTGGCTGAAATCATAACGAAAAAGGGTTTGCTGCCAGGTGGAGATCCGATCGTCGTTAACTTGCCAGGAAGCAACACCCGGAGTGGGCTTCAAGAAGTCATGAACGCAGACCCGGACGGGCACACGATTTTGTTGCACCATTCTTCACTAAATTCGATGAACGCACTAGGTATGATCGATATTAACCATGATGATTTTCAAATCGTTTCCCAGATAGCAGAAAGCCCGCTTTTACTTGTAGGTTCATCAGATTCAGAATGGACAACCTTTCAAGAATACATAGATGCAGCAAAAGCGGACCCACGTTCTGTCCGTGTTGGACTTCCTGGTCTAGGACCGGTTTCCCATCTGGCATATGAATACTTTACACGTGTGGTAGGCGTGAATGAAGAATTTGCCATTGTGCCTTACACTGGGGGAGCGGGTGCCACAACGGCCTTAATGGGTGGACAAGTGGATATGCGTATGTCAGCAACGTTAGATGCTGTGAATTATGCTGAGTCAGGAGACATTGTCCCTCTAGTCACGACCAGTTATGAGGAACACCCTCACCCGCTGTTGAAGGAAGCAACGACGATGAAAGAATTGGGCATTGATTTTGACCTTAATCTCATGTACGGAATATATGCGCCCAAAGGCGTACCGGATGACCGCCTCGCTATACTGGCCAGTGCCTTTGAGGAAGCCGTCAATAGTGAAGAGTTCCAAGAGTATGGAGAAGCAATGGGACTTGAACCGCTTTTTCGAGAGGCAGACGAATACGCAGACTTGCATGATAAACATCAAGCGATCTTCGATGACATTGCTAAAGAAATTCAAGTAGAGTAGGAGCCTGTATATGAAACGATATAGTGTCCAACTAATGTTTATAGCCTTTTCCGTTTTGCTTTTTGTAAACGGTATCACATCTGTAAAAACACAAACGATTCGTGAAGATTTATTAAATCAACGAGATTATATGCTCATTATTGCGGCAATGATTTTTGGTTTTTCTTTGCTTAGCATTCTACTTGAGTTTCGAAAAGCAAACAAGGAGCAAACGAAGCCTCTTTCATTTGGCGTCAATAAGAAAGTTGTCGTGATTATCGGCGTCACTTTTCTGTTTGCCTTAGGTGTCACATTTGTCGGTTTTTTTACATCAACGGCCTTATTTACATTTGCCATTACATTTTACTTAAGCGAGAAATCGAAAGCCAGCCTAGCAAAGTCCATTTCGTTTTCCCTTGGCTTAACGGTTGTGCTGTTCATCGTCTTTGATCTCATTAACGTGTTTTTTCCAAACACATTGCTTATTTAGTCAGGAGGAACAAAATATATGGACGCACAAACAGCATTTGGAATATTCATAGAAATCATCACAAGCTCTGCTGTTTTATACATCCTTGCAGGAACAGCACTAGGGGTTTTTTTCGGAGCGTTACCCGGTTTAACTGCAACGTTAGCGATTGTGATTTTATTGCCGTTCACCTACGGAATGGATCCCGCCTCAGGAATAGCAATGCTAATTGCCGCCTACATTGGCGGAATTTCAGGCGGTGTAGTGGCATCGGTATTGATTGGCATGCCCGGAACCCCATCTTCGATCACGACCGTGTACGACGGCTATCCTATGGCCAAAAAAGGCCTTGGTGGCAAAGCGCTGGGCATTGGCGCAATGGGCAGTTTGATCGGCTCTCTTGTCTCGCTCTTTTTCCTTGTTACGCTGGCTCCTCAGCTAGCGTCTATTGCTTTACGTTTCAGCCCAATTGAATACACAATGGTCATTTTGTTCGCGTTTATTACGGTCGCTGGCCTAACAGAAAACTTTCTAAAAAGTTCACTCGTTGCCATCGTTGGCTTAGGCATTGCCTTAATTGGCTTTGACCCCCTCAATTCTGCCGAACGAAACCCATTTGGCTTAGATGTATTTGCGGGCGGCATCACTGCCATCCCAGCAATGATTGGTTTGTTTGTCGTGTCAAAAGTGTTTATTGAACTAGAAGGCGGACATCAAAATACAATTATTCCAAAAATCTCTATGAAAAACATTTATCCAAAACTAAGTGAAATTCGCGCATCCTGGACCAATTACTTGCGCTCGAGCCTGATCGGAACCTCGATTGGCATTTTACCAGGAATCGGCGGAACATTGGCAAATTTCGTTTCCTATGATCAAGCAAAAAAAGCAAGCAAAGAACCAGAGACATTCGGAAAAGGAAATGTTGACGGGCTGATTGCCTCCGAGACTGCCAACAACGCCGTCATTGCCGGAAACCTGATTCCACTGCTTGCCCTTGGGATACCAGGAGATTCAGTGTCGGCGATTCTGTTGGGTGGTCTACAAATTCAAGGGCTCCAACCAGGGCCGTTGTTGTTTCAAAACCAGCCAGAATTCATCGTCAATCTATTCATTTCTTTCTTTATCGCTGTCATTATGATGTATGTGCTTATGATGACAGTAGGCATTCGCCTCTTCCCGCGAATGCTGTCTCTAAAGAAAGTCTATCTGCTTCCGTTCGTGCTTGTAATGAGCATTGCTGGCGCGTATAACATTGGCTATCGCGTAGAAGATATTTGGATTATGATCATCTTTGGCGTCATTGGTTACGCCTTCCATAAGCTTGATTTTCCGACGCTTCCGTTGGTCATCACGTTGTTGCTAGGCTCCACCTTTGAAATGAACTTGCGCACATCATTAATCCTAACAGAAGGAAGCTTGGTGCCATTTGTCTCACGTCCTATCTCACTCATTTTCGTTGTGCTGACGATCATTAGCCTGTTGTTTATCATACGTTCAAGCAGAAAAGCACGGCAGGAGGCTTAGGTGTGACTAGAGTAGTCGTCGCCTAAAAAACTAATCATTCAAAGTGTAGGGGCGAGTCAAGATGGAAATAAAGTGGTTTTATGAGCAAAGCCTATGGACGGGATGAACAAGAAGGATTTGAAGTAACTATCGTCGCTTGGAGATGTTGATAAAGACATTCTCTCCCTTCTCTTGATTGCTTTAAGGAGTGAAAATCGTCTCAATGCTTGCTAAGGAAGCCGACATAGTGAATAAACTTTGAAATTCTCCTCGCTAATACTAGAGTAGTTTCTTTAATTGATCACCTTCTTGAATTATGTAGAATTTATCTTGAGTCTTCTTGGTACTGAAATGACAGGGTCATGCTCGTTTGACACTCCATCCTTGCCAAGGAGGCTCTGATTGTTTACCCATCTTTTAATATTCGTCATCTAGTAAGTCTTTGTTTTTTTTATAAGATCGGTGTAAAGAAAACATATTTAATAAGAACATCAAGATGCACGCTATTACACCTAGACCTGACAAAGTTATAAGATCTCCAATTGTTTTTGGGAGACCAGTTACCAAAATGGAAAGTAGAGAAAATATAAAACCGAAAGTGATTGAACTGCCTACTATCTTTCTTCTTTCACTTTGGAAATCAGTACTAGTAGCTACATTACTAAATTCTGTACCACTACTCACATAACCTATTAGAATATATGTGATCGATACAACAACAGGAATAAATAATGCTATTGAAGCATCCATATTCAAAGAGAATATAGTTTCCGCCAACATGAACACAACACTCATAAGAATACTTATTACAAAACCCTCTGCTAAAAAATTCAAAAGCTTTTGCTTCTTATATTCATCGTTAGGAAGTAAATATTTTATCCATGACTTCATGCTTCAAACCTCCCAAAATAATTGCTCTAATGATGCCTTAGCGATAGCTATACATAGTTTAAGAGACGAATTATAGCGATTTCTTTCGATCAACCCAATCGTTTGTCTAGAAACATTTACTTTATCTGTAAGTTCCCCTTGAGTTAGTCCTCAATCCCTTCTTGCCTGCTTCACTCTGTTCTCCAAAAAAACGCCAATCTTCTTATTACAGGTTTACTGTAACATAGAGAATGCCCAATGTAAAATATATGTTGCATTTTGTAAGTTTAATTTTTCTTTAATAAAGTATTTATTTCTTACGACCCTCCATTTTTTCGCCTTTCTTACATCTCAAATAAATAATCACGCTCTACTTTGCATACACGTACGACGAATCGACTATACCACTCTTTTTTTCCACGTTCTTGAGCGACTTGGTGAGCTGCATGTGCTTTCCAAGCGGCGATATCCTCGAGTGTTTTCCAGTAAGAAACGGTAATGCCCAAATTTGAATCTCTTGCACTTTCGATCCCTAAATAGCCTTCTTGTTTACTTGCTAATTCGACCATTTTTGCTGCCATAACACCATAACCATTGTCCCCTTCCGTTCGCTCTGAAGCAAAGACAACCGCATAATAAGGCAATTTATATGTACGTGCTAAGTGACTCATTTCCAACCACGCTCCTTCCTTATCAATACTGGGACGTACAATTATTATACGTTAACCGGAAAAGCCGCAAAACCTAACCTCTTTCTTTTCATTTGCTCTTTTTGCGAAAATGATTAGGTCTTTCCTCGTATCGCTGCTGCTTACGCTATTCGAGAAGTCTTTATGGTTGGCTTTCTACTTTTGCGAAGGGCCGATTGTATGGGTCTTTTTAAACGTATCACAAATTGATGTATCAAATTGTGATATAACTATTGCTTTTTATATCGTATGTTGATATATTGTTATTGGATATATCGCTGCTTGATACAATCTCATTAGAGAAGTGAGGTGAGCTTTTGAAAACAACTGAGCTGTTAACCGATTCAATGTTTTATATTATGGCTGCTTTAACGAAACCGAGGCATGGTTACGCTATTATGAATTTAATTGAAGAAACAACAAATGGCACGATCACGATAGGCCCTGCTTCCATGTACACGATTATAAAGAAGTTATTAAAACAAGAATGGATTTATTTGTATGACGGATCGGATTCAAGACGTAAAACATATTTACTTACCGAAAGAGGCAAAGAAGTGCTAGAGGAAGCCGTGAAAATTAGAAAAACGGTGATTCAATTGGCAGAAAAAGGATTACAGGAGGCTGGAGAATGAGACAAACAAAGTATATGATGTCAGGTGGATTAGCCTTTTCTGAGGACAAGGACATGGAGAAGTTACGGCAATTTTCTTTAAAGGGCTGGCATGTCAGTGACTTTAAGTTTATGGGATATACACTTGAAAAAGGACAAAGCGCAGATTACATCTATAGTATTGATTATCGTTCATTAAATGAGGAGGAAGCAGGAGAATACTTTGACTTTTTTTCTTCTGCTGGATGGACGCATATTGCTTCACAAGGAAATTTTCATTTGTTTCGCGGGTTACCTGGCACCAAACCGATTTATAGCGATCAGGAAACAGTGGTTGAAAAACATAACAATGCTGGAAACTCTATAAAATGGACCGCACTCTCAACACTCTTATTAACCGTGCTCTTATGGTTTGGCACATTCATAAGCTCAGGTTTTTTACATACGACACTGGTTGTAATAGCTACCGTACTCACTACAATTGCCATTCCAACCGCTTGGACAGTCCTTGCAATTTACAATAACAAATGGAAGGCAGAAGGAAGAAAAAGTTTAGTGAATCTAACGAAGATGGTCCCGCTTCTTCTTTTCCTAGTTGCGATGACTACATTAATAATTGCCACCGGCACTGACAGCCCCGTTCGCCTTTTAGCCTATATAGTAATTGGGGCAATTGCGTTTCCGACTGCTATTTGGATGATCATGTCTCTGAAACATAGATTGGGAGGAAGGAGAGCATAGGGAAATGTCGTAACATATGTAGGGAAGTCCTCTTGGTGAAAACATAGGCATTCCTACTAAATGAGGGTTTGAGGCTGTGCCTATCTAAAATAGAAAAAAGACTGCTCAAAAGGTCGCTTCACTATGGCCTTTTGAGACAGCCTCTCTATAGCCCAGTCTCCACTAGGATGATTCTTGGTGAATAAATACGCTTACATGCTTACCATCCTTGATTCGCCCCTTCTCTAATTAGTTCAAAGTGATTGCCCGCTTGATTTTCTAATCCGCCGAGTACAACGCCTTGCGGTGCCTAGTAGATTATACAGACGTATGAGTTCCGTAATGCCCTTGGAATAAGGACTACGTGTCTAAGAAAAATACCTATTTTTTTATATCCACCTGATGTTAGTTACGTGTATCCAAAAGTAATCTTTTCGTGTAGCTGGATTAATAGTTTGATGTGTAATTTTTGTACGTTTTCCCTTTCCATAAAGTGATAAGAGCAATCATTAAACCAACAATCGAATAGTACAAAATCACGTGTTGAACATCAATACCCCTAGACACAAGGAATGTTACACTTGCATAGGCAAGTGGATCAAAGCCATTCATTGCTAAGAAGACAATGCTCATAACCCTCCCCATAATACGAGGATCAGTATCTTCTTGTGCTGAAGTAAAGAATGGGATTGAAACAAATGTCATGGTAAATCCAATTAGGAACGCTAATGCTGTCAAAATATACAAATTAGGACTTTGGCTAAATGCGATAGCTACGAGTAATGTTGCAATTAATCCAGCAATGGAGGTTAATCCCCTACGGCGTACTTTGACGATACCAATTATTGCTGTGCTTACTAGCATTCCAACCCCTAAAGCAGCCTCAATGTAACTAAGATTAATCGGCGACCCTCCATACGTTTCCACTAGAATTGGAATGGCAATCGATATTGCTCCGAAGGCAAAGAAGTTTAACGTAATTAAGATCAGAATACCTGTGAGTAAAAATTTACTTGCTTTTACATAGGAAAACCCTTCTATGAAATCTTTAAAAGGTGTTTGTTTAACTGTATTGTCTACCGGACCTTCTTTTAAGAAAGGTGGAAACATAAAAAAGGCAGATAAAAGTACAATAATAGCCGAGACTAAATAACCTGTTGTTACGCCACCAAATTCCATGACACTCCCAGATATAACAGGTCCAATTATAAAACCAATCTGACCCAATCCTTGAATAACGGCATTTGCTTGTTTTATTTGGTTTTTCTCTACCATTTTGGGGATTAATGATGTGCCTGCTGGTCCAGAAAACGCATCTAATGTTCCAAAGAAGAATCCCAAAATGATGAGATATTCAAATGTTAACTGATTTGCATTGTTCAATAAAAATACGATAACTAGTAGAACTCCTTGGATGAAACTCGTACTGAACATGATTGTCGTCTTCTTGAATTTATCAGCTAGAACTCCACCGAATGCCATCATAAGAATACGCGGCACAGTAATGGCAATGAGTATAATGCCTAAAGAACTAGAAGAACCTAAATCAGAAATGACAAACCAAGTTGTTGTCATGAAAAACATGCTAAAACCAATAAGCGCTAAAAAACTTCCGAGAAACAGAAGTATAAACCGGCTATTTTTAAATAATGATTGTTGTTCCATTACATAACCTTCCTCCTTGTTTTAATCTATAAGCAATCATAGATTGTGACGTAATGTCGTACGCAATCTTTTTTTTAAAAAAATATCCTGTGTTTTCGTTACTATAAGCAAGTGTATTGATTGTGACCTTACGTAACAAATTTTGCAAAAGTTGTGGGGCAACGGTGAGAACATTATGCTTACACTGAAGGATCACATACCATATAAATAAAAAAGCTCCAAGAGCACTCAAATGTGAAGAGTTTACTTGGAGTCTTTGAACGGCTGCCCCGGAAATCAAGAACGGCTGCCCCCAAAATAAAGTTAACATTGTTATAATAAACATACATTTTGTATCGGCCAATTACTAAAATGCAACATAGTAAGTCTACATTTTTGAATAGTAATTAGTAAGATATAGCTGGAGGGTTATTATGAAAGAAATTTTAGTAATAGCACCGTTTGATTTAACAGATGCTCAAATCGTTAAAATGGAAAACTCTCTAAAAGAACTCCCTTATCAATTCCGTTTCATGGAAACGTTACTTCCTTATGAGAAAAATCTCGACACAATATCTCCATCGACCAGCGCGATTGTTTCAAGAGGTGGGTTAGGTGAATTTCTCCGAAGCCATACCTCTATCCCATTCATTAAAATTCCCGTTACCCCATATGATCTGCTCCGTTCCATTACTTCTGTATACAATAAAGGCTATCAACGGATTCAGGTCATGTTTTTTGCAGGGATATTTAATGATATGGATTTTATTGAATGTGACTTCGGTTCATTACAAATTAATATAGAAAGTTATCGAGACCAAGCTTATGCAAAAGAACATATTAAACACTTGAGTAAAAGGAAAACAGCCGATGCGATTATCGGGGACAGGTTTGCTACTGAGGTAGGTAGAGCAGCAAATATTCCTTCTTTTTTAGTGAAATCAGGGGAAGAAGCACTTGTTTTCGCTGTTGAACAAGCGATTGAAACATTAAACATTCAATTCGAAGAAGAAGCTAAAACAAAAGAACTCGATTCGATTCTTCAAGTTGTCCCTCAAGCGGTTATAAACGTCGATGCAAATGACAACATTAAAATGTTCAATGAACAGGCTAAATATATTTTTCCAAAATTGAAGGAAGCGTTACCCGAATTCAATTACACCGATATCTTTAAGAGTAAAGAATTGCAAGATCAACTTAAAGCTCGAACGATTCAACGAAACATCCTGACACCTATTAACCATCAACAAATGCTCGTAACCACCACCCCTATTTTTTCTAACGATATGTACGTTGGTGCGATTCAAGTATTCGAGAGACTAGCGGACTTTCAGAAACTTGAGATGAAAATTCGAAAAGAAGTATACAAAAAAGGACTTACAGCAAAGCATACTTTTGCGGATATCGTTTGTGAGAATAAGGAAATGAAGAGATTGGTTAGCGAAGCTGCCGCCTTTTCACGCTCAGAAGGTTCTGTCTTAATCTATGGAGAGACAGGCACAGGCAAAGAATTATTTGCTCAAAGTATTCACAATGCAAGCGATCGACATGCCCAACCTTTTGTATCATTAAACTGTGGGGCATTAAATGAAAACTTACTTGAAAGTGAATTATTTGGTTATGAAGATGGTGCTTTTACCGGCGCAATAAAAGGTGGGCGCGCAGGGTTATTTGAAATGGCCCATGAAGGGACACTATTTCTTGATGAAATCAATGAGATGCCCCGTAGTTTTCAGATAAAGCTTTTAAGAGTATTGCAAGAAAATGAAGTCCGTAGAGTAGGAGGGGCAAAGAACATCCCTGTCAACGTACGTATTATCTGTGCAACCAATCAACCAATGGACGAGCTAATACGTCGTGGAAGATTTAAAGAGGATCTTTATTACCGTATTTCTACTTTAACATTGGACTTATTGCCTTTACGAAACAGAAAAGATGACATTATCCCTCTCGCTACTGTTTTTTTAAATAAAGAAATGGAAAGAGAAAACCGTTTTTTAAAAATCAATGATGCCAAAAGCGCATTTCAGCCATTACTCTCTATGAGATGGGATGGGAATGCACGTGAACTACAAAACTTTATGAAGAGATTGGTCATTACCTATCAAGGAAGTGTGATTACAGCAGACGGAGTTCATTTGCTATTAAACAAGGCGAAAAAAAAGAGCGGAGAAGTAACCATTCCGATTTCAACCTCTTTCAAAGAAATGGAACGTCACCTTTGGGCACAACTATACAGCCAATTTAATGGAACAAAAGAGGAATTCTGCAACCATTACAAAATTAGCCAAACCACTTTATGGCGAAAGCTATCCATTCAAAAATGAAATCATGATTTCATTTTTGAAATGAATAAATGGCCTTTTATCCGATGTATTGTCTGAAACAAAACCGCAGAAAGATCTATTCTACAAAAAAGTTGAGTTATTAATTGATGACTCAACTTTTTTGCATATAAATTGCATAAAAGCAAAGAAAGACAGTTTGCAAATCCGTTTACTCAAGCCAAGATAGAATTTTTGGCACAGTTATTGCATGAACAAAAGTGAGCATTCCCCCACTACCTTATATTTGGCTAAGGAGAGGATTTGTAAATGAAAATAGTAGATGTTGTAGAGAGAGCAGTGCCAATTAGCAGTAATATCGCCAATGCTTTTATTGACTTTAGTAAAATGAATGTCTCCATTGTGGCGGTAAAGACAGATGTTATTCGAAACGGTAAACCAGTAGTAGGCTACGGTTTTAATTCCAATGGTCGTTATGCACCGAGTGGCATTTTAAGAGAGCGATTTATTCCTCGTTTATTAGAAGCAAAATCAGAAGATATCTTAAATGAATCAGGGACCAACTTCTCGCCCGAAAAGATTTTTGACATTTTAATGGCAAACGAAAAACCAGGTGGGCACGGCGAAAGAACGGTTGCGGTTGGAACATTAGATATGGCAATCTGGGATGCAGTAGCAAAAATTGAGGAAGTCCCACTTTACAAACTATTGGCTGATCAATATGGAGACGGCACGATTGACGAGAAAGTCTTTGTCTACGCCGCCGGCGGATATTACTTCCCAGGTAAGGGTTTGCCAGAACTTCAAGATGAAATGAAAGCCTATTTAGATATGGGTTACTCAAAAGTCAAAATGAAAGTTGGCGGTGTACCTTTAAAGGAAGATCTAAAGCGGATTGAGGCGGTTATTGATGTTGTTGGAACGGGACAAAACCTAATGGTTGACGTGAACGGTCGGTTCAATCTAGAAGAAGCGATTGAATTTGGAAATGCGATAAAGGACTATCATTTATTTTGGTATGAAGAAGCGGGAGACCCGTTGGATTACAAATTGCAGGAGGAATTATCGAAAGTTTACCCACACGCAATTGCGACTGGTGAAAATTTGTTCTCCTTTCAAGATGCCACTAACTTAATCCGTTACGCAGGGATGAATCCAAAGACGGATTACCTGCAATTTGATTGCGCGCTTAGCTACGGACTAGTGGAATACATGAAAATATTAAACATGCTAGAAGAAAACGGATGGTCTTCTCGCAATTGCATTCCACACGGTGGCCACCAAATGTCATTGAATATTGCAGCAGGATTGAAACTGTATGGCAACGAATCATACCCTGGTATTTTCCAACCATTTGGCGGGTTTGCTGACGGGCATGCAGTGGAAGGCGGCTTCGTTACATTGCCAGATGCGCCTGGTGTTGGGTTTGAAGCGAAAGAGAAATTATATGACCTATTAAAAACACTATAACCAGTATGGAAATCAAAGAGATATATGGCTTATATATCTCTTTGTTTCTCTACTTTGTCCATCACTCTCAATTGATTTATTTAGGCGCTAGCTGTGCAAAAACTCTTTGCAACTCATTATAATACGTCCCTAGAGTAGCTATTGACTATAGGTTTGTCCACAAGCAAATCAACTATTTCTGGTTTTTGATCCAACATATAATAAGACTGAGGTACAGTAAATCGGTCAACCTTACTTTTTAGTTCTTCCAATGATACTGGAGAAAATTCGTATACTTTTTTTATTGGTATAGCTACACCTTTTCCTTTGCCCAAATATGCCCTTATTCCCACGAAAGATCCTGGCTCATCCTTCTCTGCAATTTGACAAATTTCATTAGCAGATCCAAAAATAGGCTGTCCAAACTCAACTAGTCCGCTTATAGCTTTCCTGGTCTTTGATATGTATATAAAACACTTCGTAGGCGTTTTCCTGAAACTTTTTCTGTACTCGAAACCTTTTTCTCCTGACAACATCTTCTCAAAATATTCTTCTCTCAGACTCAGCAGCACTAATTGATCCATTTTGTTTACCAAATCAGAAACTCTCTTCAATTCATTCATTCCTTTTTTGGAAAAATGCCCTTAGTTGGTGCTATCAAACACCAATTCTGAAAACTAACGACAACCATTTCCCGTTAAAATTCCACAACTTCATGAGTTTTGGCTTGCAGAGCTTCAATCCAAGGGCACGACCTCTAACACTTTTTTTAATGTCGCACGATGTCATAACTAATTAATTTGTACTTCTCCAAGAATCCGACCGATTTGTATAAATGAATGGCGGCTAGATTGTCTCCTCCAACACATATAGTAATTTCCTTAATTTCAGAAGAAGAAAAGAGATGGTCGATTGCCACTCTTATTAGCGTTTTACCTATCCCTTGTTTTCTTAGTTTCGTTGACACAGCAATATATTCAATATTGGCTTCCATATGTTTAGGGTTTGCTTCAATATAGACATACCCTTTAATAGCATGTTCATTTTCCGTAACAAAGAATAAATGGTTAAAGTCATTTAATCGACTAATAATGGTATTTGCATCAAAATAGGTTGTAGGAAATACTTCATTATGGAGATTGATAAAAGATTGACGATAGGCATCAGAGTAAGTTTCAACATCGCTAGGCGTGTGATTAATAAATCGATCTCTGGTAATTCTCAAAACCAAATCCGACCCTTGATCTATGCCTTTATTTTGTACCACAAACTCTTTTACAAAGTGGTTATCCTCATTCAAAAAGAAAGAAAATGTCTTTATCGTATGAGGTGTTTTCGAAACAATCGTTTCCCATAACTCTTGGGCTATATGGATATTTTCGCCCTCAACAAATGGCCCCCATACGTCCGCACATCCTTTTTTTAAGTCAATATCCAAACCTATGGCACCAACTATACGAGAGTGATTATAAGCAACCAAAAATGAATCTTTCAACTCCAAATCAGAAAAATCATTCATTAAATGATCATGTATTTCTTCCCTATCTTCCCCACAAAAGCCAATATGAGAACTTCTTTTATTGTTCATTTCTTCTAGGAAGATAGTAAGATCTCTTATATTGATTGGGGATGTAATGAGAATATTCATTGGGATCAACCTTTCTAAACAAATTATGTTTAGCTATTCGTTCGATTAAACCTAATACAAATAATAAAGGATGTCAATAGATTGCTTTTTGTTTTTTCTGAATTTATCATAAAAAACTGCCCCTGTGCGAGTGCGTCCCATTAATCATTTTTGCATCTAAGCGTCCAAACGGACTTGAAACGCTGGCCCCTACTTTTCCATTCTGTATCAAATTAGTAATAAACAATCTTGAAGAAAAAATAAGGATGTTCACTCATGCGGTTAATGGAAAGTTCATTAAAAATGATAGAAGACTACTATCGTAAAAAAGGATTTGCTCTCACATACATTTCGAGTTAACCCCGTTTAGAGGAAAGATTAAATTTCCTATTACCTTTCATTGTTAAAAAGTTTTTTTAAATAAAATGATGAGACTACTCAAGCTGTTTCGAATGCCAGATCACAGGTGTGAAAACTAGGGGGAAATAAGACCAATGAAAAAGCATACCCGATCTGAAGAGGTATGCTTCTCATATTCTATTAGGTTGCTCATTCTTTCTTATCTTCCTGTTGAAGGGATACTTTACGAAGAATCAGTTCATTAATAACCTTTTCAATAAACAATTCCTCTTCTTTGTTAAAAGCACTAGGGAATAAATAAGGATTAGGCTCAAATAAAGAACTTTCACCTTTTTCGAGTTGTTCTAGCGCTACTCCATCTAAAAGTGGTGCGACTACTGGTTTTAAAAAGAAGCTGCATAGACAGCCTCTTTTTATTAGTACCTATTCTTCTCCAAGCTTAAATTCTGCAATGACTGGAAAATGGTCACTTGGGTACTGCTCACCATTGCGATAATCATTAATCCCAATGGATTCAGCTAAAATGTTCTTTGTTAGAACCCAATCAATTTTATTATCGGTTCCACCACCTGTGGGATCATTAAATCCATTGAATGTACCTAACTCTTCGTTTATTTTTTCTTCAGCATAATCCCACGGATCTTCAAACAATCCTTCTCCCGTTAAAATTCCATGAGAAACACTATCTGGAGTCGTGTTGAAATCACCCGTTAGTATAATCGGTAAGTTTTCATCATACTCATTGACTTTTTCTATAATCAATTCAGCACTTTTTTGCCTTGATTCTTCCGATCGATGATCAAAATGCGTATTCACGAAATAAAACTGTTTGCCGGTTGCTTCTTCTTCAAACTTTGCCCATGTGACCATTCGAGGGATTGTATTTCCCCAAGAAGTCGAGCCGACTACATCTGGCGTATCGGAAAGCCAGTAATGACCTGTATCAGTTGGTTTGAAACGGTCACTTTTATAATAAATTGCCATGAATTCCCCATCGGTTCCACCTTCTCGACCAATTCCAATCCATTCGTAATCAGGTAAGTCTTCATCAAGGTGAGTAACCTGATCATAAAGAGCTTCTTGCGTGCCTAAAATATCTGGCTCTTCCGTTTCTAAAAAGGACTGAACTGTAGGACGCCTCTCACTCCAACTATGAGGCGAAGGGTCGTTTCCCCCGCTATTGCGCAAATTAAACGACATTACTTTCATTTTACCCAACTCCTCTTGGTTTTCCGAAGCATGTACTTGCTCATCAGTACCTAACAGATAATTTACTGAGGTCAATACAGCAAGAGCAACCCCTACTTTCAAAACTTTCCTCACAGAAAAAAACCTCCAATTGGTTTAAGTTGTCTAAACAAGAAGGAACTTCTTTCATTTCGTCTATTTTTACCCTTCTATATGAATCCGTTGTTTCCTGTTATTAAATCATTATTTAACAAACTCAATTTTTTCTTAACAATGAAAGGTAGGAGTTGCTATTTGTCCTTTATTTCTTATCTGATCCGGCTGTTACAGGTTCTTTCGATTCTTTTGCTTTCGGTTCAAAGTTAGAGTTAGGCTTATGACCCGTTTCCACGAAATCTTCTGCAAGTAATGATAAACGATATTGCAAAGTTGCCATTTGCTTTGGCTTTTTGCTGTAATTTTGGATTCACTAGTTTCACTGGTTTATTGAAATCAATTTCTTTCAGATCAACATAATCAGGTTATATGCGCTCATGAGCTTGGACATGCTGTCTTGCACCCGGAAGCTAACACCCCTTTTTTGAAACAGCATACATTCTACTCCACAGACGTATTGAGCAAGAGACGAACTATTTTGCGGCTGAGGACAAAACCGTATCATCGGCAGAGATAGGCACGAATACGGTGTGCCGTATGAAGTCATCAAAAATTAACCTAAACACGAACATACATCCTCTCCTGTATTAAAGGAGGTGAGCATTATCGGGAAAGAACAACTCCATGTATGATGTTAGGGATTAAGAAAGGAGGAAGAAAACGGTAAAAGGAAGCATTGAGAAACGCGGAGAATAGACCTTTTTTAGACAAAAATAAAAAGCCTTCATAAGGCTGAAAGGCTTTGTGTGTAAGGTTTGAGAAAAGCTTCCAAGCGGACTTGAACCGCTGACCCCCACCTTACCATGGTGGTGCTCTACCGACTGAGCTATGGAAGCACAAAAATGGCTCCACAGGCAGGATTCGAACCTGCGACCGATCGGTTAACAGCCGATAGCTCTACCACTGAGCTACTGTGGAACGCAAAAAATATATAGAAAAAAGCCCGGCAACGTCCTACTCTCGCGGGAGGAAGCCTCCAACTACCATCGGCGCAAAAGAGCTTAACGGCCGTGTTCGGCATGGGAACGGGTGTGACCTCTTTGCCATTGTCACCGGACCCTACTTCAGATAAGCGGCGGATTTCTTCAAGCACTCCGGCCCTCAAATTCCTGCTTCTCTTCGTAGTTTTTTCGCCTTCAGATCCCTCTGAAGTGTATGGAAAGAATCGGTGATTCTTTCAAAACTAAATCCGAAATACTCAACTGTCAAGAATGTATAGGATAAGTCCTCG
>NZ_BCXJ01000004.1 GCF_001598215.1 Shouchella clausii
GGCTGGATTAAGTCCAGTACAATACCGAACTCAATCCAGCCAACTAACTGCATAAGTAAAACTCTAACTATTGGGGGTCACTACCAAGGAGCCAAGGCTTTTTCCACTAGTATTTCACAATACCGATTAGCAACATAAGCGAAACAATCGTTGGTACTGTGACAAAGATTCCCGTAATGATAAACACCGTTGCCCAAGTATGGTCTTTATCCTTCATATGCATAAAGAACAACAGCTGGAGCAGTAGCTGAACGACAGCAAGAATAAGGATAAACGGTACAGCGAAATTATTTGGAATAATATCGGCACCAACCGCCGCGAATGCCAGCACAGTTAAAAACAACATGAGGACAAACACGACGATTTGATTGCGGATTTCCGTTTTCATTTCCCGTTTTTCTGCTTCCGTCATTGCGCTCTTATCAAACGGCTTACTCAAATGGTCATCCGCCATCTTAATACCCTCCTACTCCCATTAAATAAACAACCGTAAAAATAAATACCCAGACGACGTCAATGAAGTGCCAGTACAAGCTGGCCACGTAAAACTTCGGTGCATTCGTCAATGTAATGCCGGCACGGAAGTTGCGGATAATCAAAAGCGTGATCCATCCGAGTCCGAACAACACGTGGGCGCCGTGTAGACCAACTAGCGTATAGAATGCCGATGAAAACGCGCTAGTCGTAAAGCCGAATTCATAGTCATGGACATAGTGTTGGAACTCATAAATTTCCAACCCTAAAAATGTCAATCCTAATACAACTGTAATGATCATCCACGTCATCATTTGCTTGAATTTGTTTTTCTTCATCGCAAACATGGCAAACACACTTGTCATTGAACTTGTCAATAACAGCATTGTCATGAGGAACACAAGCGGCAGTGTGAACAAATCGGTTGAAGAGGGGCCGCTGCCGACACCATTGCGAAGCCCTAAATAGGTGCCGAAAAAGGTTGCAAACATGATTGTCTCTCCGCCTAGGAAAAACCAGAAGCCCAAAAACTTGTTTTTGCCTTCCAGTGTTGCCCGCTCCGGATGGGAGGGCAGTCCTTTTGTAGCATCTACAGATCCAGCCATATTATTTGCCACCTCCCCATTTTTTCAAATCTGCCTGAACAACGCTTTTTGGAATATGGTAGCCATGGTCATCCTTGATCGAGCGGAGCGCCATCGCGCCAAACGTGAGGACCGCACCTATGGCAACAACGATCCATGGACTGATAATTGGGTTATCCATTTCCAACATAATCAGGCCAAAACCATCAAAGAAAAGACCAATCGAAATAATGAGCGGCAAAATCGAACCGTTCGGCATGTGAATGTCGCCAACAGGTTCTGCCGGTTTCATTGTTCCGTCGCCATGCACTTTTTCGTAGAAAAGCGGATCGAGGGAACGAACTTGCGGCGTTTGCGCAAAGTTGTATTCAGGCACAGGCGTTGGCGTCGACCATTCAAGCGTCCGTGCATCCCACGGGTCGTTCACGCCAATGACACGCTCCCCTTTAAACGCTGAATAAATAATATTAATGACAAGCAAAATGACAGCAGCCGACATAAAGAACGTGCCCACTGTACTGATTAAGTTGAAATCATCCAGGCCTTGGCCGCCAAGGTATGTATAAACGCGGCGCGGCATTCCCATCAATCCAAGGAAATGCTGGATAAAGAATGTCAAATGGAAACCGATTGTAAACAAAACAAAAAACCATTTTCCCATCTTCTCATTCAGCTTATGGTTAAACATTTTCGGATACCAATAAAACAATCCGGCAAATAGGGCAAACACAATCCCACCGACAATGATGTAATGAAAGTGTGCAACGACAAAGTACGTATCATGGTACAAATAGTCTACTGGCGCCATCGCGAGCATGACCCCTGTAACCCCGCCAAGCACAAACGTCGGCACGAATGAAGAAGCAAACAACATCGACGTATTGAATGTAATTTTGCCGCCCCACATCGTAAAGAGCCAGTTAAAGATTTTAATACCAGTCGGAACAGCAATGGTCATCGTAGCGATCGCAAAGATGGAGTTAGCTACCGGTCCGATGCCGACTGTAAACATATGGTGGGCCCACACCATGAAACCGAGGAAGGCAATAATCATCGTCGCGAACACCATTGCCGTGTAACCGAAAAGCCTTTTGCGTGAAAAGGCCGGAATAACTTCAGAAATAATTCCGAACGCTGGCAAAACGAGAATGTACACTTCTGGGTGCCCAAAGATCCAGAAAATATGCTGCCAAATGACGACATTTCCTCCTGCTGTCGGGTTGAAAAACTGGGCGTCGAATATGCGTTCAAGCATTAGTAAAGCAAGCCCAGCTGCTAGAGGCGTAAAGGCAAACAAAATTAACGTGGACGTGACAAATGATGTCCACACGAACAATGGCAAGCGCATCATCGTCATACCTGGTGCACGCATGTTAATGATCGTCACGAGGAAGTTGATCGCAGATATCAATGTCCCAATCCCCGAGACTTGTAAACCAAGCACGTAAAAATCGAGGCCAAGCTGGTTTTCATTTAGTGACAACGGGACGTAAGCCGTCCAGCCTGCATCAGGGCCGCCGCCAAAGAACCAGCTAAGTGATAAGAGCAACCCGCCCGACATAAAAATCCAAAATCCGAGTGCGTTTACAAACGGAAACGCGACGTCGCGGGCGCCAATTTGCAATGGAATGAAGTAGTTCATAAAACCAAACAGCAAAGGCGTCGCTGCCAAAAACAGCATGATGGTGCCATGCATCGTAATAAATTCATTAAACGTCTGGCCGCTTAGAAACGTATTTTCAGGAAACATGAGCTGTATCCGCATAAACACAGCCATCAATCCTGCTTTAACAAAGAAAAGCGTTCCCGCAATTAAATACATAATGCCGAGCTTCTTATGGTCGACTGTCGTCAGCCAATCCCAAATAACGCTTTTTTCTTTTTTATAACTAGCCAATCTAAGACCCTCCTTTACCCGTTCTTTCTATATTAGTACTCTTGATCGGCTCCCCGCACTTGTAGCGAGCGCAAGTATTCGACGATCGCATCGAGATCTTCGTCGCTAATGTCGGGATGAGCTGGCATGTTGTTGCCTTGCTTCAAAGATTGCGGGTCTCGAATCCATTCTTTCAACAGCTCATCATCGTCGATGTCATAGACGCCAGCAAGCGTTTGGCGATCGCCAAAGTTGGTCAGCGCTGGTCCTGTTGCCATGCCTTGTCCGCCAATTGCATGACAAGAAATGCAGGCATTCTCTTGAAAAGCTTCATAGCCCGCTTCTGCATTGGCCGCAGTAGCTTCTTGTTCAACGGCAAGCATGTCTTCCACCCAAGCGTCATACTCATCGCGTTCCAAAGCAATCACTTTAAAATCCATGAGCGCATGGGACGGTCCACAAAGTTCAGCACATTTGCCTTTATAGACTCCTGGTTCATCGGCATTGAGCGTCAACGCATTGGTTACCCCAGGAATATTGTCGATTTTCCCGCCAAGAGCCGGAACCCAGAAAGAGTGGATTACATCTTCGGCATTCAGCTCAAATACGACATCTTCGCCTACCGGGATATACACCTCTTGTCCGGCTGTAAAGCCTTCTTCATAATCAAATTGCCACCAGTATTGATGACCAGTTACTTTTATGTACACTGCGTCCTCATGTTCGCTTGGATCCGCGTTTACATGGAAATCAAACGTTCCTGTAACAGTAGGAATGAATAAAATGATCAGCAAAATGATCGGAATGACGGTCCATGTAATTTCCATCGCCGTATTCCCGTGCACTTGCTTCGGCAGTACTTCATCGCCCTCTTTGCGACGAAATTTAAAAATGACGAGGAAAAAAATCACAAATACAACAATGGAGACGAACGTCATAACCGCTATCGACAACAGCATGTTGTCATAAAGCCATTGTGCTGCAGGCCCTTTAGGGTCAAGCGCAGTCAGGTTTTCTTCCCCTAGACAGCCTGAAAGCAAAAACAGCATTAGTGCTACCGGTACAAGCCGCCATATCTGTTTTCTCATCAAAGCCCCTCACTTTCTTTTTCACATTGTCTCGATCTCTTTTTTTGCCAACAGCGAACGAAAACTCGTTTTTACAAGCACTTTACGCAACCGTATTCATTTTTTAGCACTCCGATTAAACTGAAAACACTTAGGATTGCAAACTGTGCTAACGATCGGTACCTTGGTATCATGCAGTCTTGTAAAAACTGTCTTTTTGATTATAACGCAAAATGGGGACGGTTTCATCATATTCCTTTTGTTCACGTAAATGTCACATTTGAAACCGTCAAAGAATGTTCGCAGCTGAAAAATTGACTTTACCTAGTACCTTTTTTAAGATGGAAGAAGCATTTTCAAGACCCACTCTAACTTTACCATATTTTTCGATAAGATTATAGAAGGAAAGGTGAAACGATTGCATAAAGGATTAAAAAGATTAGGCGTTATCACCTCGCTCGGCGTGCTGTTGGTGCTCATCCAAGGAGCCCTCGTCACGAATACAGGTTCTGGTGAAGGTTGTGGGCAAACATGGCCCTTATGTTTTGGCCAAGTCATTCCTCTCGACCCGCCTCCTGAGACGGTCATTGAGTTCTCACACCGCCTTGTTGCCGGCATCGTCGGCATGCTTGTGATCTTAATGGCCATTTGGTCATGGCGTCGCCTAAAGCATATGCCCGAAACTCGCTTTCTCGCGATTATTTCCGTCTTTATGATCATTTTTCAAGGTTTGCTAGGGGCAGGGGCGGTTGTGTTTGGCCAGTCTGATTTAATCATGGCGCTTCACTTCGGCTTTTCTGCTTTGTCATTTGCATCGGTTGTGCTGCTAACGAGGCTCGCTTTTGAAGATAGCAATCCCCAAAAGCAGTATGCACCAATTGTCTCAAAGGCATACAAAGGCTATGTTATTTTTGTAGCGATTTATTCCTATGTAGCCATCTATACAGGCGCTTACGTCAAACATACGAACGCAACGCTTGCTTGTTCAGGCTTCCCCCTTTGCAATGGGCAGTGGATTCCAAATGTGTTTACTGAAGCGATCGGCGTCCAGCTCTTGCACCGTAGCGCTGCGATCTTGCTGTCATTGCTCTTGGTTGTTTTATTTATCTGGACATTAAAAACATTTCGCGCTTCCCGCGTGCTCGTCGTTTGCGCAAGCCTAGCGATGCTGCTCGTTATTGGCCAAGCTGCTTCAGGGGCTGCTGTTGTCCTCACACATAACGAGACGCTAACACTCGGGATCTTCCACGCGTTGCTCATTTCGCTCCTATTTACACTGCTCTGTTATATGGTCATGCTTGTCACACGGAACAAAGCTAAATAAAAAACGCGAAAACAGGCTGGGCTAGTGCCCAGCCTGTTTTCAAACTATAGACAAACGCTCGCATCCTTCATTGCTCCCTCGTTCATATGCTCATTCGCATCTTCACTCGGTTTCGCGCCTCGGCTGACAAGCGTTTTTTATCAGCCTGTTTAGACTGCGTCGCTGCTTTGATAAGCGTCTACGTTTAATTAACGTTACTCGGAAAGTTCAATGATCAAGTCGCCTGTTGAAATCGACTCTCCATCTCGTGCATACACTTTTTTAACCGTACCGCTAATTGCTGCTTGGACAGTTGTCTCCATTTTCATCGCTTCTGTAATCATCAAATGGTCGCCTTTTTGGACTTTGTCGCCTTCAGCTACAAGTGCCTTAATGACGGTTCCTGGCATTGAAGCGCCAATGTGGCTCGGGTTATTTTTCTCCGCTTTCGGACGTGTCACTGTTGTTGTTTTCACGTCCAAATCTTGAATATGAACTTCCCGCGGTTGCCCATTCAGTTCAAAATAGACGATTCGTGTCCCGTCTGGTTGTGGGTCCGACACAGATACAAGCTTAACAATTAACGTTTTTCCACGTTCAATTTCGACTTCAATTTCCTCGCCTAAATGGAGGCCATAAAAGAATGTCGGCGTATCCAGGACAGACACATCGCCAAACCGCTGGCAAAACTGCTCGTATTCCATAAACACTTTTGGATACAAGGCATAAGAAAGCACGTCGTGGCTCGTTACTTGACGGCCAAGCTCTTCAAATAAGCTTTTGCCGACTGCTTTGAAATCCACTGGCTTCATATGTTCGCCAGGGCGCCCCTCTATAGGCTGTTTGCCTTTTAAAATAATGCGCTGCAGCTTTTCAGGGAAGCCTTTGTACGGCTGGCCTAATTGCCCTTGGAAAAATTCCACAACAGAGTCAGGAAAGTCAAGGCTTTCGCCCCGCTCAAAAATCGCTTCTTCAGTCAAATCATTTTGCACCATGTAAAGGGCCATATCGCCAACTACTTTGGAAGATGGCGTTACTTTCACAATATCGCCAAACAAGTCGTTAACGCGACGGTACATTTGTTTCACTTCATTCCAGCGATTATACAGCCCAACTGCTTTCGCTTGCTGCTGAAGGTTACTATATTGCCCCCCTGGCATTTCATGCTCATACACTTCTGTATGAGGAGCGTTCATACCGCTTTCAAACCCACGGTAAAATTTGCGCGTATCATGCCAAAATTGATCGAGCTTTTCATAGTTGCCAACATCCATTTTTGGTTGGCGGCTTTTTTCCGCTAATGCATAATACAAACTGTTTGCGCTTGGTTGTGAAGTCAGGCCGGCCATTGAGCTAACGGCGACATCGACAATATCCACACCTGCATCTACGGCACGGGCATAGGTGAAAATACCGTTGCCGCTTGTATCGTGCATATGCAAATGAATCGGAATGTCGACTGCTTCTTTTAACTCAGAGACAAGTTGGTAGGCCGCTTCCGGTTTTAACAATCCAGCCATATCTTTAATGGCAAGAATATGGGCGCCTGACGCTTCTAATTCTTTTGCCATCTTTTTGTAATAATTTAAATCATATTTATCCCTATTTTTGTCCAAAATATCGCCCGTGTAGCATACGGCAGCTTCTGCCACTTTTCCGCTCGCACGCACAGCTTCGATGGCTGGCTTCATTGCTTCAACCCAGTTTAAGCTGTCAAAGATCCGGAAAACGTCGATGCCTGCTTCAGCCGACTTCTGAACAAAATCAGCAATGACGTTGTCAGGATAGCTTGTATAACCGACGCCATTAGAGGCGCGTAAAAGCATTTGGAACAGCACATTAGGCACTTTTTCACGCAACGTAAGAAGCCGTTCCCACGGATTTTCATGCAGAAAACGCATGGCGACATCAAAAGTCGCTCCGCCCCACATCTCAAGAGAAAACAAATCAGGAAGCAAGCGCGCTGTAGGTTCAGCAATTTTCTTTAAATCATACGTGCGAACACGCGTCGCAAGCAGCGACTGGTGGGCATCGCGGAACGTCGTATCGGTTAACAGCACTTTTTGTTCCTGCTTCACCCATTTCGCTAAGCCTTCTGGCCCTCGCTCATCTAAAATTTGCTTTGTGCCCGCTGGTATCGGCTCGTTTTTATTAAAAGCAGGGACAATCGGCTTGTCAAACAGCGGCTTTTCCCCTTTTTCCAAGCCTGGATAACCATTAACGACCGTCTCCCCGATAAAGGACAACATTTTTGTCCCCCGGTCTTTCCGTTTAGGAAAGACAAACAGCTCAGGTGTTTCGTCTATAAAATGAGTATTGTATTCGCCGTTTAAAAATTGTGGGTGTGTGACGACGTTTTCCAAAAATGCAATATTTGTTTTAATGCCGCGAATCCGAAATTCTCGCAGATTACGAACCATCTTCAAGGCAGCAGCCTCAAATGTTAACGCCCATGTTGACACTTTTACGAGCAATGAATCATAGTGAGGGCTAATGACAGCGCCTTGAAACCCGTTTCCAGCATCCAGGCGAACACCAAAGCCGCCACTTGAGCGATAGGCATTGATTCTTCCCGTATCCGGCATAAATCCATTCGCAGGGTCTTCTGTCGTTACCCGTGATTGAATCGCGTAGCCAAAACAAGCGATGTCTTCTTGTTTAGGAATGTCGATTTCTTTTTCATGGAGTTTGTAACCGTCGGCAATTTTCAACTGTGACTGGACAATGTCAATGCCAGTAATCATTTCCGTAATCGTGTGTTCAACTTGGACACGAGGATTCACTTCAATAAAATAGAATGTTCCGTCATCGGTGACGAGAAACTCCACCGTACCGGCGTTTATGTAGCCGACATTTTTCATCAAGTTGACGGCTGCTTCGCAAATATTGTTTCGTACTTCCTCGGACAGGGATACGCTTGGCGCAATTTCGACTACTTTCTGATGGCGCCGTTGCACTGAACAGTCCCGTTCATACAGGTGGACAATATTTCCGTGCTTATCGGCTAAAATTTGCACTTCGATATGTTTAGGGCGTTCGACAAATTTTTCTACGTACACTTCATCATTGCCAAACGCTGATTTCGCTTCAGACTTCGCCCGTTCATACGATTCTTTTACATCCTTTTTTTCACGGACAATACGCATGCCGCGACCGCCTCCACCTAGGGAAGCTTTGATAATAAACGGATAGCCGTGCTGGTCAGCAAACGCTTGGACTTCCTCTAAGCTAGCAACTGGGCCATCGCTCCCTGGAATGACAGGCAACCCTGCTTTTAATGCTTGTTCCCGTGCCTGTATTTTGTCACCAAACATATGAAGATGCTCAAGCTCAGGTCCGACAAAAATCAGCCCTTCTTCCTGACAACGTCTGGCGAATTCGATATTCTCTGACAAAAACCCATAGCCTGGGTGAATCGCATCGACATCATGTGCTTTTGCTGTCGCAATGATGTCTTCTATGTCAAGATAAGCATCAATCGGCTTTTTCCCTTCGCCAACAAGATACGCTTCGTCCGCTTTATAACGGTGAAAAGCACCTGTATCCTCTTTCGAATAGATAGCGACAGTACGGATGTTCAACTCTGAACATGCCCGAAAAATCCGAATAGCAATTTCCCCGCGATTTGCAACGAGCACTTTTTTAATCGATTTTAATGCATTCATAACGACTACCTCCCCAACTCGTTTCAAACAAGCTTTTTTCTTTTTTTATACTTTGAACGATTTTTGTCGTTTTGGCAACTATAAAGTTAAAAATTTTTTCGTTTTAGGCTAAAAAAAAAAGCTAGGTCCGCTAGATTACTTGCCTTTCTGTTAATCGAAATATTTTTATTTAGCGCTCAACTCACCCCGTCGTGGGTGCGTTATTGCAGAAAAACCGGGCAAGTTGCCCGGTTTTTATTTTCTCATAGAAGCTTCATGCAGCAGTGCAAGTTTGCGTTCCAATTCGTTCAAAATCATTTTCCCTTTTTCTTCCTCTACTAATTCAAGACGTATGGCAAAGTCAATTTCCCTTGACAGGCCAAACATCCGCGTATCTAAAACCTCTTCGTAGAGGGGGCATTGCGGCATCGTCAAATTTTCCAGCTGCACTTCAATGAGTTTCTGAATTTTTTCAGCATCTGCCTGCAAGAGCGCGTACGCTTTCTCGCTCTGGCTAGTCACAGCATTCGTCGTCAAGGTGTCCCCTCCTTGGCTAAATGTTCGTTCTACTTACATAGTATCTTTGTTTCCCCGAAATTGCAATCTTTTTCCCTAGTTTCGAACAGGCAGAAGCCGTGACAATTGCGCTATTCCCCGCTATACTTTTGGTACGGTGTAAAAATGGAGGGTGCTTGAATGGAAGAGTTTGTGTTTTTTATTTCAGGAAAAGTCGCTAGACCACTAACGATTGACCCGACTGTATGGATATTCGATGAACGAAAAATCGATTTGGAAGCGTTTTTTGAAAGTGAAGAAGGCTTGCCTGATGACAATGATTTAGTAAGCTACACAAAAGCAGTAGCAAAAAAGTGGGATAAGGAAATGCTAGAAGGCTCTGAGCCACCGAACCCCAACCGTGATTCAAATCAGATTGCTTTCGAACGGCAAAAATGGACAAACGGTTCTTTTGGCATGCCACTAAAGCCCTTTATCCGCAACGCTGCTCCGGATAAAAGGGCAAAAGCAATCGAAATACGCACGACTGACGGCGAAACATTTCCTTTCAGCATTGAGCAAGGCGATTCGTTTATTGCTGCTTTTTCCGAAAAAGGCCAGCCTTTAAAAGAGGATGGCCCTGTCCATGTCTATCTTGCCGATGGCAGCAGCAAAGAACCCGTTCGCCGCGTCCGCGAAATCGTGTTCGTCTAAAGCAAGTCTGCGGCAAGCTGCGCCAGCGCTGAGCGTTCTCCTTTGATCAAGCGAACATGTCCGCTCAGCGCTTCCTTTTTAAACGTTTCAACCGCATATGTTAGCCCATTTGTATATTCATCCAAATAGGGGTGATCGATTTGTTCAGGGTCCCCCATCAACACAATTTTGCTGCGTTCCCCAACTCTCGTTAATATTGTCTTCACTTCGTGTTTCGTTAAGTTTTGCGCTTCATCAATAATGATGAACTGGTCGGGAATGCTCCTGCCACGAATGTAAGTAAGCGCCTCTACTTGAATCGAACTCATCCCCGCGAGAATCCGATCCAGCTCGCCTGGCTTCTTTGTGTCAAATAAAAATTCAAGATTATCGTAAATAGGTTGCATCCAAGGTTTTAGTTTTTCCTCTTTCTCGCCTGGCAAATAGCCGATGTCTTTGCCGAGTGGGACGACAGGGCGGGCGACAACAAGCTTTTTATAAAGGTGGAGGTCTTCCGTCTGCAAAAGCCCAGCAGCAAGCGCCAATAACGTCTTGCCTGTCCCGGCTTTTCCAATCATGGTCACAAGCGGCAAGTCTGTCCGCAACAGAAGCTCCAATGCCATCTTTTGCTGGGCATTACGTGGACGAATTCCCCATACATGCTCATGCTCGCCTACAAGCGGTTTAATCGAATGGCCAAGCAAATCGACTTTTCCAAGCGCTGAACTAGAAGGTTGGACGTGGTCTTTTAAAACGACAAATTGGTTTGGGAAAAAGGAGCGGTCAGGCAACATTGTCACAGACACTTGGCCACTTTTGTAAAATTGGTCGATGACTTCCTGGTCGACATAGCAAGTTTCAAACCCATCATAGCTTTTATCTGTTTCAATGACGCGGTCATTTAGGAAATCTTCTGTTCTTAAATCAAACGCATCTGCCTTAACGCGAACTAGCGCGTCTTTGCTGACAAGCACGACTTCACATCCATTTGCTTTTTCATTCTCTTCCTTCTGCAAATTTAAGGCAACCGCAATGATGCGATTGTCATTTGTCATTTCAGCAAAGCTATCTCTTAAATGCTTGAAAGAGCGATGATTTAGCTCAACGCGGAATACCCCGCCCCGATCAAGGACGACGCCTTGATGGAGTTTCCCGCCATCACGCAATTGGTCGACCATTTTTGCGATCAAACGCGCATTGCGCCCGATTTCATCCATATTACGTTTTTTAGAATCTACTTCTTCCAATACGACAGCGGGAATGACCACTTCATGCGGCTGAAATTGGTAGATCGCATATGGATCTTGAAGCAGGACATTTGTGTCTAATACATAAATTTGATTAGCTTTCCCCAAATCATACGCCTCCCGACATGTGCAGCTCAATTTCCTTTTTAAGGCAAGCCTCCTTTTCATTATCGTATGTAGGAGCAAAACAACTTAGACGAAAGTTTAGAAAGAAATGCAGGCGTTTCTTTTTTTTCGTAAATTGTTTACAATAACAATAACGGTTCAAGTTCCTCCATCCGTGTGTGCCTGTTTTTCCAACAAGAAATTGGATAAATCATCCATTTAAAACTCGAGGGAGGTGCAGCCAAAAATGAAAGTAAAATGCGTTATGTGCGACACAATTAATGATATTGAAGATTTTAGCACCCTTGCCAAGCGGCTGCGCAACCGTCCTATCCATACCTATATGTGCGACTCTTGTAAAGCAAGGATTGAAAAACGGACGATCGAGCGCAAAGCGACTGGCTTATTTTATACCCCCCATCAAAAAGAAAAGAGTGACTGGCCGTAAAAGCCAGTCACTCTTTTCGATTGGTATTGTCACCTTTCGTTTATACATTTTGCGATTTTTCTTTGCGGTGGAGATGCAGCCGAAAACGATAAATGCCTAGCACGACAGCGGAAATGGCTAATACAGCTAAAATCGGCGCGCCAAAAACGAATTCCAAAAACCAGAGCCCGAAACTGCCAATGACTAACAAAACGTAAATAACGACCATTTTCAACAATGGCAGTTTCCTCGCAAAACCGAGATTGAAAACAATCACACAAAGGACGATTGTCGCTACAAAAGCAATAAAACCAATCCATGGGTTCTCGTACGTCGCTTGCATAAGCCACGGCATGCTTTCAAGCGGAACCGTTTGCTCAGCTAGAAATTCCATGTTCTTTTCAGCCCTTCCTCACCAATAATGATAATGATCACTTACTTGAAGCGATTTTTCTCCGTTTTTCTTCCCGTTCCCGTTCTGACTTGTTCAAGATTTTTTTGCGCAAGCGAATCGATTGTGGCGTCATTTCGCAGTATTCATCATCATTCAAGTACTCAAGCGCTTCTTCTAGCGTCAAAATGCGTGGCCGTTTCATCGTGACCGTATGGTCTTTGGTGGCAGAACGGACATTTGTCTGCTGCTTCGTTTTCGTAATGTTGACAGTCAAGTCATTTTCCCGTGTATGCTCGCCAACAATCATACCTTCGTAGATTTCTGTGCCTGGTTCTACAAAGATGGTGCCTCGGTCTTCTACATTGATAATCCCATATTGGGTCGCTTTTCCTGTTTCAATGGATACAAGCACTCCTTGGCGTCGACCGCCAACTTGGCCAGCAGTAACCGGCTGATAGGAATCAAATGAATGGTTTAAAATCCCGTACCCTCGTGTTTGCGTTAAAAACTCAGTTGTATAACCGATCAACCCACGAGCAGGTACGAGAAATTCAAGCCGAACTTGTCCACTTCCTGTGTTGGCCATGTTCACCATTTCGCCTTTGCGCTCCCCAAGAGATTGCATAACGGCGCCTTGGTATTCCTCTGGCACATCAATTTGCACACGTTCCACTGGTTCGCAACGGACGCCATCGACTTCGCGGATGATGACTTCTGGTTTGGATACTTGTAGTTCGTACCCTTCACGGCGCATGTTTTCAATTAAAATGGACAAGTGCAGCTCGCCACGCCCTGAGACAACCCACATATCAGGGGAGTCTGTGTTTTCCACGCGCAAGCTAACATCGGTTTCTAATTCGGCTTTGAGGCGCTCTTCTAGTTTGCGGCTTGTCACAAATTTTCCTTCGCGACCAGCAAAAGGCGAATTATTCACTAGGAATGTCATTTTAAGCGTCGGTTCATCGATCCGTAATGGTGGCAACGCATCTTGATGCTCCACTGGACAAACCGTTTCGCCAACATTGATTTCTTCCATTCCCGAAACAGCCACCAAATCGCCAGCTCGCGCTTCACTAATTTCAGTGCGCTTTAAGCCAAGAAAGCCGAACAGCTTGGTTACACGAAATTGTTTGACTGTGCCGTCAAGCTTCATGAGAGCCACTTGCTGGCCCACTTTAATCGTGCCTCTAAATACTCGACCAATCCCAATACGGCCCACATAATCGTTGTAATCAAGCAACGTAATTTGCAGTTGCAATGGCTCATCGCTATTGTCAACTGGGGCAGGAATACGCTCAACAACCGTTTGGAAAAGAGCATCCATGTTTTCGTCTTGCTTTTCTGGCGATAAGGACGCCGTTCCATTAATGGCAGAAGTATAGACAACCGGAAAATCAAGCTGGTCTTCATCTGCGCCTAAATCGATAAACAAATCAATGACTTCATCCACGACTTCATTCGGCCGGGCTGCAGGACGGTCAATTTTATTAACGACTACAATCGGCGCCAGCTTTTGCTCAAGTGCTTTTTTCAAAACAAAACGCGTTTGCGGCATGCAGCCTTCGTAAGCATCGACGACAAGAAGAACACCGTCAACCATTTTCATAATCCGCTCAACTTCGCCTCCAAAGTCGGCGTGTCCTGGCGTATCCATAATGTTGATACGTGTTCCTTTATAATTGATTGCTGTATTTTTTGCTAAAATGGTAATGCCCCGTTCTTTTTCAATCGCATTCGAATCCATTGCCCTTTCTTGCACAGTTTCATGTTGTAAAAATGTGCCAGATTGTTTTAAGAGTTCATCCACTAGTGTCGTTTTTCCGTGGTCAACGTGGGCAATGATCGCAATATTACGCAACTCTTCGCGTACAGTCATGTTTTTTTCTCTCCTTCTATGTTAAGCCCATTTTATCCATCCGTACTGGAAGGCTATGGGCGATCATGGATGAAAGGTTCTCTCTCATTCAGGCTTTTAACTGTACAAGTATACCACAAATTGAGCCCCGTTCCTACTTCAATTGCTGAAGAATGTTCGTAAAGATCGTGCGTCGAAATGTTTTCCGTTTTGTCACAGTCTTTGCTTTCCCTTTTTCGCGGATCACGGTACACTAATCAATAGCGAGGGAAGGAGGCCCGTTTTGAAAAAAGAAAATCTATTGTTTTTAACGCTTTCAATTATAACGGTATTGTGCATTATGGCAATTGGCGTTGCAGTGGCAGAGCGGAGTCTCGTTATAGCCATTGTTGCGATTTTAGGTATTTTCCTTTCAATGGGACTCGGCTTTAGCCGCAGGAAAAAAAATGAATCGAACCATAACTCTTTTTAAAACGAAAAGAGAGCCATTGACCGATCAATGGCTCTCTTTTTTATGGCGTTTCACAATCGTTCCTGTTGCTTCTTCTAGTGGGCGGATAATGGCGCTAACATCTTGTTCTCCGTACTTTTCTTTTGCCTTTGCGACTTTCTCAGCCCCTAATTTAACGACGTCGAGTGGCATGCCAATGTCATCCGCCAACTTTAAGGCCAAGCCGATATCTTTATGAAGCAAGTTAATGGAAAAACGGGCTTCAAACTGCCTGTCCAAAATCGCATTTACAGCCCAGTCCATGCTTTTGGAAAAGCCAGCGCTACGCTTAATGACTTCGTAGGCGACCGCCGGATCAACACCTGCTTTTTCAGCCATGACATAACATTCTGCCAGCGCCGATTGGTGGACGCCAATAAGCATGTTGTTGAGCAACTTTACCGTCGTGCCGCTCCCTGTCTCGCCAACGCGGACAATGTAGTCGCCAAACGCCTTTAACACAGGCAGAGCCCTTTCGTATGCCTCTTCCTTGCCTCCGCACATGATCGTTAAATTGCCGGCTTCTGCTCCCATTGGCCCACCGCTAATTGGCGCGTCTAGAAACGAGGCTCCTTTTTCTTTTAAGCGGCTGCTCGCCCATTCGTTGGTTGCACGGTCAACCGTGGAATGGTCAATGACGATTTTGCCTGCTGAGGCGCCAGCAATTAGTCCGTTCGCACCGTCATAAACTTCATGAATGGTTGACGGTAGCGGCAAGCATGTCATCACAATATCAACGGTTTCCATTAACGCTTTTGGCGAGCTCGCTTCTACCGCGCCAAAGGCTAACGCTTTTTCGATCGGTCCACGGCTGCGGCTGGCCACATATGTCTCATAACCTGCCTCCACTAAATGGCGCGTCATCGGCAATCCCATTGTTCCAAGGCCAATAAATCCTACTTTCATACGCTCTCCCCCTTATGCAAGTATGCGGTTACTAATGTTTCATGCAAAGCCGGTTTTGCAGCGACTATCGACCCTCTTTCCAGCAGCGACAATGCCTCTCCATTAAAACGGGTTGTCTTGCATCCTGCTTCTTGCAACAAAACAGCGCCGCCAGCATAATCCCATGGGGACAATTTTGGACTTATGTATGCATCCAGTAAACCGCTCGCTACATAAGCCATTTCAAGGGCAGCGGATCCATAACTGCGTGTTCCCCGGCATGCTTTAGCGATATCTACCAAGTCAGGCTGGATCGGCAAGTTGTCCTTCACAAGCCAATTGCCATTGATGCCGATAATGGACTGAGCTAACTCATTTCCTTTTGCAGGCGTTTGTTTTCTATCATTGATGAAAAAGCCAACGCCTTCAATTGCATGAAACAGCTCGCCAGACATCACATCATAAACAAGTCCGACTTTCCCCTTTCCGTTTTCGTAAATGCCTACAGAGATTGCAAAATTTCGCTTTTGGTGGACAAAGTTCATTGTGCCGTCAATTGGGTCGACAATCCATACAATGCCATCTAGCGTGTCAAGCCGATCAGCAATTCCTTCTTCGCCAAGGAAATGATGGTTTGGATACATGGCAACAATATTGTCATAAAAAAACGATTCCGTGCTTTTATCCACATCGGTTACCAAATCATTAGGGCCCGATTTGGCATCAATGTGAAACGGCTGGTGAAGCGCTCGCTTAATCGCATCTCCCGCCTCAACGATCCACGCACGTGCTTGCCTTTCTAGTTCTACCCATGTCGTCTCCATACAAGCCTCCTATAGTTAATCTACTATTGCTTCTATTATGGCATAAATTGAAAACAAAACAAATGGAAAGGCAAAACAAGCGATTTGATCTTTTGTGTTCATCAAGCTATCCTATAAGACGAAAGGAGTGTATATGTATGCCGCTACCTAGGTTTACAAAATCAGACTTTGAGACATTTTTAATCGATGGTCTAGAAGAAAGAATGGACACAATCCGTTCAAATATACAGCCAAAATTCCAAGTGATTGGCGCAGAACTTAGAGACGAGCTCTCGACGCTATTAGGGAATGAAATGTTTTTGCACATTGCCCAACATGCAAGGAGAACGACGAATCCACCGAATGATACGTGGCTTGCTGTTGCAGGCAATAAACGGGGCTACAAAAAACACCCCCATTTTCAAGTCGGGTTGTTTGATGATCATCTCTTTATTTGGCTAGCGTTTATTTATGAGCTGCCGGAAAAAGCCAACATCGCCAAAACCTTTTTGGAAAACAAACAGCTTATAAAGGATGTCGTCCCTTCCGATTATGTCGTTTCCGTTGACCACACAAAAAAAGAAGCAAACCCGTTGACTGAGCTTGATTTAACACAATCTCTTGAACGCTTCCGCGACGTCAAAAAAGCAGAATGGCTCGTTGGACGCCATTTTGCAAAAGGGAGCGAAACAGTCGAGAATGGCGAGCAGCTAATGGCCGCTATTCGCCAAACAGTCAAAACGCTATTGCCTCTTTACCAGCTTTCGCTAACAGCTGTCGCCCCTGCACGTTGACGAAAAGCCAGTCGTTTCTTGCCCGACTGGCTTTTATCGTTAGCCTTTTATCAGCTCATGTTCCTCTGCTTCGAGTGCTCGCTTCACGATTTTATAACAGGAAATACCCAATTGCTCATCTATTTCCCGGAAAAGCTGTTTTTCCTCAGACTTTGCAGGTACCACACTCTTGAAACGGTTATAGTGGGCCCTCAGCTCCCCTGCTTTCACGCCTTGCTCTACAGCAAGCGCGATGCGGTCAAAAAACTCAGCGACTTCGACAATCTCATTTTGTGACCAGTCGTATCTGATCGGAATATTCAAGTCCATCCCCCCTTTCCATTTTTCTATCCGTAGGCAAATGCGCTCCATTTTGCTATACTCTTCTTGTTTGCTTTGTATAAGCTTCAATTTCCTTAAGTGAGGTGGCCTTCATGGGACACGACCAAGAACAAACCCCGTTATTTACGGGTTTAACCGAATATGCCAAAAAAGAGCCAATCCCTTTTCATATACCAGGCCATAAACGAGGAGCAGGCATGGACGCAGATTTTCGCACTTTTATAGGTGAAGAAGCGCTGTCCATTGACTTGATTAACATTGCACCTCTCGATGACTTACATCATCCTCATGGCATTATCGACCAATCTCAGCAATTGGCAGCCAAAGCATTTGGAGCTGATTATACATTTTTCTCTGTACAAGGTACAAGCGGGGCAATCATGACCATGATTATGAGCGTTTGTGGGCCTGGTGATAAAATTATTGTCCCCCGCAACGTTCATAAATCCATTATGTCTGCGATTATTTTTTGTGGGGCATTGCCTGTGTTTATCCATCCAGAACTCGACTTCGAACTTGGGATTGCTCACGGGGTGGCAACGGAGTCTGTTGCTAAAGCAATACGCACGCATCCTGACGCAAAAGCTGTCCTTGTTATTAACCCTACTTACTACGGGTTTACTTGCGATTTAAAAGCGATTGTTGAATTAGCCCATCAAGCAGGCATTCCTGTACTTGTTGATGAAGCACATGGCGTACACATCCATTTTAATGAGCGGCTGCCGCTAAGCGCGATGCAGGCAGGAGCAGACATGGCAGCAACGAGCGTCCATAAATTAGGAGGTTCGCTTACACAAAGCTCCGTCTTAAATGTTCGTTCCGGGCTTGTATCGGTTGAACATACAACGGCCGTTATGAGCATGCTGACAACAACCTCGACTTCTTATTTACTGCTTGCCTCCCTGGATGCGGCGAGAAAACATTTGGCTACAAAAGGAGCACAACTCCTTGACGAGGCAATCGACTTGTCGATTTGGATGCGCCATGCAATTAATGAGATTGATGGCCTCTACTGCCTTGGCAGCGAAAAACTCCATGGGTCTGCCGTATTTTCCCATGATCCCACGAAGCTGTTAATATCTTTAAAAGGCTTAAACATTTCTGGTTTTGCCGCAGAAGTTTGGCTACGGGACCATTATAACATTGAAGTTGAGCTTTCCGACTTGTACAATATTCTTTGCATCGTTACCATTGGCGATACAGAGGAAAAGCTTGCTTTGTTGCTAAGAGCCTTAACGCAACTAGCGATTGAATTTTCTTCAACGGCAAATCGTTGTGCGTCTTTACCCGTCCATGTCGCCAATATTCCAACGCTTGCCCTTTCGCCCCGTGAAGCCTTTTATGCGCAAACAGAAACAGTGCCATTCGATGAATCAGTTGGCCGGATTATTGCCGAGTTTATTATGGTCTATCCTCCAGGCATCCCCATTCTTAGTCCAGGGGAGTTGATCAGTGAAGAAAACCTCGCCTATGTGAAAGAAAACTTGAAAGCGGGCCTTCCTGTCCAAGGTCCAGAAGATGCTACACTCTCCAACCTGAAAGTGATTAAAGAGCAGCGCGCCATTAGATAAAACGTACGTGCGCGTTGCTAGCGCTAATTGACAACAGGGAGTCGCAAAAAGCGTGCTGAAAATATCCGATTTTCAGCACGCTTATTTGCTGTTGTTCTATTTAATTTGCATAAAAAACTAATTTGTCTCTAAGCTCTTCTTCATTTTCTGCCTCCATTAGCGATAAGGCGCTGTCACCGTAAGAATCTGCGTAATAAGGGTCTGCCCCGTAGTCAAGCAAAAGCAAGGCTGTCTCATAGTCATTGTAATAAACGGCGGAAACGAGAGGGCTGTCATCTTGAAAATAATCATTTGGATCCGCCCCCGCCTCAAGAAGCAATTCTACTAGCTCTTTGTTTTCATAAAAGGTTGCATGATAGAGGAGTGAGTTCCCAGAACTATCCGTTTCGTTAACGTCAAAATCGCCCGTTTGCAAAAGTTGTTTCACTTTTGCATTGTCTTCTGCAATGACAGCCTGGAACAATGGCGACTTGTCGCTAGAACTTCTATCGACGCTGCTCCCAGTATTTGTAGTATCCGTGCTGCTCCAATCATTCAATTGCTCGTACCCACTAGAAAATGATGGATCGAGTTCATCAGCAAACGACCCATACATGATCGAGCCGAACACAATCGAGAGCAGGACTGCACCATATATAAGCGCGCCAACAACAACGATCAATCCAACTCCGAGAGCAATAACACCGCTCTTTTGTCTATAAATGTTGGCTCCTTGTTCGTTGGCAAACACAGCAATCGATTGAATTCGTTTTGGTAGCCTCGGATGTGTCGACAACACTTCACTAAGCCAGATCGCTCCATTTGAATCTGTTTCAATTTGTTGCCTGAACGCTTCCTCATTTAACTCTGGCGCTAAACGTTTGCCAACGCTAAAAATCGCTAAAGCTCTTTTTGCTGCGGCAACATTCCCTGTAAAATAAGCAGCAGCACGGTCGCATGTATACTCACATGAGCGGCTATACGCTTGTGCCAAAAAAGGAATGAGCTTAGCTGGAGCAATAAGGACATTTTTCCAAACATGATTGCGTTTAATATGGGTCAATTCGTGAGCGATAATAAAATCGAGTTCCGCTTCACCAGCTTCCCTGGCAAGATCAAATACGTCAGAGGTGAGTAAAATCATATGCTTGCCCCAAAAGCGCGTTGCGAATGCGTTCATTAATCCTTCTGCTTCAATGACAAACACATCAGGTACTTTCTCGACTCCCATTTTCTTTGAAATCGCGACCACACGCTCATAGACATCGCCAAATTGATGCTCATGAATTCGGACGCCGTTTCCACGGATAGAACCGGTTGCTAATAATTGAGTGACATACAAGACCGCAAAGACAGCCAATACAATACCGATGCCAATAACGGAAATGACTGCAAGTAGGTATACTAGAATGCTAAATAAGAGGCAAATAATAAAATAAGGGGTTTCTCGTGGTGACTGAATAGTTGATTCATTCACTTGGTTCTTCCTTCTTTCCTCATGGTGATATTGAACGTTATTTAGTATACGATTCGATAAATAGTGACACAATCCAGCGTCGTCAAATTTTAGAAATACTTTAGAACTCGCCTAAATACCTAGACCTATAGAATTAGTTAAATAGAATTTTTTCGAAAATATAACATTCATTCTATCTAATTCGTATGGTTCTTTCTTTTAAAAGCCTTAGCTTATACGTAAACAGAAAAAGACACCTTGCAGTCATACTGGCAAGGTGTCCATCATCGTTTATTTTTTTGTGAGCGTTTCAGTAGCTTGTTGTTGGCAACGTGAGCAAGATGATACCGCGTACAAACGGCTGACTTTTTCCCCTTCGAAATGCTCCACGGCTTCATTACAATGTTGGCAAACAATTGTACCCACTTGCATCGCTCCTCTTCATTAGATTGAAATCGCTTTCTATCGCTTATGTTTATAATAGTATGGCTCATTTATTTCGTCAAGGCTCTTTAGCATGTCACATTAAAAATAAATAAGCCACCCAGTTCGGGTGGCTTGAGAGTTAGTTTAATTGTGCAGGGTCAACAAAGTCATAGCCTTTGTCTCGCAAACCAGTAACAATTTCTTCAAGAGCGCCTGCCGTCCATTCACGGTCGTGCATTAATAAATTAGCGCCATTGGTAAGAAGTTCAGTATGAACCATAATGTCGGCGATAGCTTCTTCACTCTGGTATTCGCTTTCCCAATCATAGCCATATGTCCAATTCATGTTTAGCATTCCTTCTTCCTCAACAAGGCTACGGGAGTACTCCGTATTAATGCCATGAGGAGCCCTGAAAAAACGGGGGCGTTCGCCAATCACTTCTTCGATTCGGTTATTTAGCTCGACGATTTCCTGCTGCTGCACTTCCTCCCCCACATCATCAAGCTTTTGATGGCTCATTGTATGATTGCCGATGGCAAATCCCATTTCATGAATTTGTTTTAGTTCATCCGCGCCTTCTTCATCTTCAATAAAATGGCCATTAACAAAAAAGATTGCCGGCACGTCGAGCTCTTCCAGTGTTTGCGCCATTTCGAGCCCGTATGCGTCAGGAGCATCATCAATGGTTAGAAGCACCACTTTTTCATTAGCGTCTGTACCTTCGATCGGCTCGACTGTCCAACTGTTTGAATTGATTTTGTATAAAGGCTCAATATCCTGCTCTTCGACTTCATTTTCTTTTTCTGCCTTTTCAATATCCTCGCTGCTATTTTCATCATCTGTAAAAGCGTGCTCTTTGTCGCTTTCGTTTGCCTCTGTCGCCGTTTGCAATGAGTTATCGGACTCATTTCCACAAGCTGTTAGCACGAGCAAGCAGACGGGAACTGCCACCCATTTTTTCATATTGCTTCTTCCTCCCCTTTCAGTTGTAGCCATGTTAGCAAAGATTGCCTTCATTCGACAACTGTAAGGCCAGTGATTTTTATAAATTGCGTTTATTTGCCCAAAAAAACGGGTATGATAAAGCGATTGCGATGAAAATCGGCGTATCTTCCCTTGGATTGTTTGCCATCCTATGGTATGATGACGACTTGTGGACAACAAGGAAAGGTTGAGATTGTACATATGAAACAAACAACTTCAGTATTTGGAATAGCCGTTGCAATTGCAAGCGCCTTTATCCTTTGGGGAGTATTCTTTCCTCAAAATATGGCGACCGTAATGGACTCCATCCAAGGCTTTATCTCATCTGAACTTGGTTGGTTCTATTTGCTCTCTGCCACTTTTTATGTAGGCGTGGGCATTTACTTAATTTTTAGCCCTTATGGAAGCATTAAACTTGGTAAACCTGAAGAGGAACCTCAATACAGTTATATGACATGGTTTGCGTTTCTTTTTACAGCTGGCATGGGTATCGGCCTTGTTTTTTGGGGAGCGGCCGAACCTCTATCCCATTACTTTTCACCACCAGACGCTGCACCAGGCACACAAGACGCAGCTGCCCAGGCGATGCGGTATGCGATCTTTCATTGGGGAATCCACCCATGGGCAATCTATGCCGTTGTGGCGTTAGCGCTTGCCTATTTTCAGTACCGCAAAGACGAGCCAGCTTTATTTAGCTCGACATTCCGCCCGCTTATTGGACACCGTATAACAGGTCCGCTCGGCAAGCTAATTGACGTTTTTGTCGTGTTTGCGACTGTTTTCGGAACGGCGACATCGCTTGGTTTCGGAGCCGCGCAAATTACAGCCGGTCTTCGCTATTTGTTTCCTGCTTTAGGTACGTTTTCCGATAGTCTATTTCAGTTAGTCGTCATAGCGATTGTAACGGTCCTATTTAGTTTGTCGGCGGCAACGGGACTCGATAAAGGCATTCGCATATTAAGCAATTTAAATGTACGACTTGCTATTATTTTAATGGCCTTTATTTTGCTTTTAGGCCCGACCAGTCACATCATGGGCGTTTTTACACAAGGCATCGGCAGCTATGCACAAAACTTTTTTGGTATGAGTTTTAGTATGGATGTTTACAACCCCGAATCTTCTTGGGTGCAAGAATGGACATTGTTTTACTGGGCATGGTGGATTTCGTGGTCGCCTTTCGTTGGGGCCTTTATTGCCCGTGTTTCACGGGGGCGCACAATCCGCGAGTTTGTTATTGGCGTCATTGCACTACCTTCTTTGTTCGGCGCTTTTTGGTTTAGTGTATTTGGCGGCTCTAGCATCTATTTTGAAAACGAAACAGGTGCCCTTTATGGCCAAATGCAAACAGGCGGCACGGAAATGGCTTTGTTTGCTTTGCTTGAGCAATTCCCATTAACCTTTTTCGTTTCCATTCTTACCGTCATTCTGATCGCCTCCTTTTTTGTAACATCAGCCGACTCAGCAACTGTTGTGCTCGGTATGCAGACAACCGGTGGCCTTCTAAACCCGCCTAATGCTGTAAAGTTGGTGTGGGGCATTATTATTTCTGGAACAGCCTCTGTGCTATTGGTGACAAGCGAACAAGGTTTGGCAGCGCTGCAAACGGCATCGATTATTGGGGCTTTTCCGTTTGCTGTGATTATTATTTTAATGATCGTGTCGCTTTTTAAGGAGCTTCGCAATGAAAAAGCAGCACTGGCAGTTAACCGTGAACGACTCCGGCAAGAGCGCCTAGCTTTGCGTAATGAACGGGAGCGCATCAAACGGGAACAGATGTTGCTTCGCAAAGAACAGCAAAAACTTCGGCAACTACAAAAAGACAAAAAGAAGGACAGAAAAAAAGACTGACTTGGTGTGCTCCTAGATGTAATGGATCTGGGGGCTTTTTTTTCGAGATTTACAATCGATTCACAGTCATTTTACATTTGTATGACGCTAAAAAAAGACCGTTTTTCTTGTGCTAAAATGGATTTCAGTTACTGCTGCGACCACGTATCAAACAAAAAAGGAGGAGAAGAATGCAAAATAAAGGGTTATGCCTTATGCTCATCGGCTGTTTCATCTTTTTTCTGCAAGGCTGTTCAATTTTCCCCGCCTTTTCGTCTCCTCAACTCCATTCTAATGAGAAAGAGGATCGCGTCACGCTTATTTTCTCTGATCCCGACAGGCTTTCAGATGAAGCCAATTACTATGACGCGGTGTTAGCAGTTCAACAAGATTTAGGAGAACAGGTTACAGAGTTAGTCGTTTGTGACGCAAGCGAGCGCCATATTATCAACTATTATGACATAGATGAATTTCCTGCAATGCTTGTTTATAAAGGCAATGACGAAAAATTGCGTATCTCCGGCAAGCACAACATAAAAGATCTATACGCCCGGCTTGAAGGAGCCTTAAAACAATAAAAGAGCAAAGCCACCGCGAAAAGCGTTGGTTTTGCTCTTTTTGCTCGACTATGCTTTTGAATCAAATGCGTCCCGGAGACCATCACCAATAAAGTTAATGGAAAGAACAGTAAGCAAGATGCACAATCCAGGGGGCAACCAAGCCTCTGGATTATTGCGTAGCAGACGGACGCTTTGTGCTTCTGTTAGCATATTCCCCCATGTCGGTGTAGGTTGAGGGACGCCGAAACCGATGAAGCTTAAGGCGGATTCGGCGACAATCATCGTCGCCATGACAATCGTCGCATTAACGATGATCGGTCCGACCGCGTTCGGCAAAAAATGCTTACGGATGATACGCCAATCGGAACAGCCAATACTTCGCGCACTTAAAACATAGTCCTTTTCTCGGATTGAAAGAAACGTTCCTCGTAAAATTCGGCAAACTTGCGGCCAGGATGTAATCGCGATAACGAGAATAAAAATCGGCACTGTCGTCCGTTCAAGAATCGCTACAATCGTCATAAACAGCAAAATGAATGGGAAAATAAGGACAATGTCCGTAAAACGCATAATGACAGAATCGATTTTCCCGCCATAATAACCAGCAATCGAACCAAGTGTTCCACCAATTAACACCGTAAACAACATCGCAAAAAAGCCAACCGTAAGGGATATTCTGGCGCCATAGACAAGCCTTGAAAAGTTATCACGGCCAGAACCGTCTGTGCCTAGCCAGTTTTCGCTATCTGCTTTCGCTTCGATTTTGGTGAGCTGGGAAGCGGTTGGATCATGTGTCGCAATGACATCAGCAAAAATAGCAACCAACACCATAAAAGATAAAAAAGCAATGCCGGCAAGAGCCAATTTATTTTTGCGAAACCGGCGAAAAGCAAGGACTGTAGGGCTGACGCTTTTTTCCTCTGGCATTGCTGGAGTCGGAGGGGACACACTCGGTGTTTCATTTAATCTCGGTTCCATTTTTCGTTCACCTCAATCAAGTCGAATGCGCGGATCAGCCACCGCATAAAAGATGTCTGCCAATAAGTTTCCGACTAAAACAGATAAGCCAATTAACAAATTAATGGCCATAATGACTGGATAATCGCGGTTAGCCATGCCGGATAAGAATAACGTACCAATGCCAGGATAATTAAATACGGTTTCTACAATGAATGCGCCGCTTAATAGCACGCCAATTTCCATACCTAGTAGCGTTATTATGGGAATCATCGCATTACGGAGAGTGTGCTTGTACAAAACCGACTTCGCGCCCACTCCTTTAGCCCGAGCGGTGCGAATAAAATCACTCCCTTTTACATCGAGCATTTCTGAACGCATATACCGCATAAAAATCGCTGTACTTGACAAACCAAGTGTAAGGCCAGGTAAAACCAAGTGCTGGATCCGGCTCACAAAAGCGTCAAATCCCGTTAAATTAGGGGAACCGATCGAACCTTGTGTTGGAAACCAGCCAAGCCCAAAAGAAAACACATAAATCGCCAACAATCCGGCGAAAAAGTTTGGCGTCGCTAGGCCAATAAAGGCAAATGACGTCGCCGCATAATCTAAAACAGAATATTTTTTACGTGCTGAATAAATACCAATTGGAATCGACACAATGAGCGTAATTAAAAGCGCAAATGCGCCTAAATAGAATGTATTGCCGAGCCGTTGCGCGATTAGCTCGCTGACAGACCTACCAGTGAAATGAGTAGACATCCCTAAATCGCCTGTCACTGCCCGTTTGAGCCAGTTCCAATATTGAATATGTACCGGATCGTTTAATCCTAATGCTTCCCGGCGTTCCTCAATCACTTCTCGTGGCGTATTTGGGTCAATCACTTCTCCACTCAACGCGTCCCCCGGAGCAAGGTATGCGAACAAGAACACGATCACTGACAGAATGAAGACCATTGGGATAAACTGCAGAACACGCCTCACAATATATTTAAGCATCCGGGCCACCTCTCTTATTCCAGCAAATTGAAGAAAGTTGAAGCAGCTGTAAAAGCTGCTTCAATTTACAGACACGCGCTTATTCGGTTAAATGCCACTCATGTGTCTCGTCTTTAAATGTAAATGGCTTAATCGTTAAGCCTGCAAGACGTTTGTTGTAAACATGAAGTTCCGTTTCTGCGTAAAGTGGGACCGTAAAGGCATTGTCAATAAAGAGTTGAGCCCATTCCCCATACTTTTCAGCACGGAACTCCTGGTTGTCAAATGCCAATTCCGGGTTAACCGCTTCTTGCAACAATTTTTCTTGTTCTTCGTCGTGGAAACGTGAATAGTTATAACCTGCTGTGCCACCATTAATCGGCCATGGGTCTGGGTCGGTCGAAGAAAGGGACCAGCCTGCCAAGAATAAATCGACATCTGTGTCGTTTTGTTCAATGATTTCAAAATGGGCTGGCGCCTCACGTGGCGTATTTAAGTTGACTTGAATGCCTACTGCCTCTAGCTGTTCTTTCATAACAGGCGCAACTTGTTCACGCACTGGGTTGCCCGTTGGATAATCTAAATTGATTACTAGTTCATTGCCATCTGGATCTTCGACAAAGCCGTCACCATTGACATCTTCATAGCCTGCATCGGCTAGCTTTTGCTTGGCAAGGTCAGGATCGTATGCTAAGCCTTCAACAGCATCAGGGTTGTATGCCCATGACGCGCTTGGAAATGGCGCATCCAATAATTCACCGTGACCACGCAAAAATCCGTCGACAAATTCCTGGCGATTGATGGCATGAACAATGGCTTGGCGGAATTCAACGTCTTGCAGTTTTTCGTTCGGCTCCCAAGAATCTGGATCGGTTAAGCTATCGTTAGGGCCATGATTGATTTTCATGCCTAAGTATTGATAGCCTAGCTGCGCTTGTTCAAAAACAGTCAAATTGTCATTCCCTTCAATTGTCTCGACATCAGCAGCAGGGAAATCCCGAGGCACATAATCGAGCTCGCCTTGTTCCAACATACCTGCTACGACAGAAGCAGAGACAACATTCCACGTGATCGAATCTAGTTTGGGCGCGCCTTTGTAGTAATCTTCATTGGCTGTTAATACGTATTGCTCATTTTCAAGCATTTCAGTCAATTGAAACGGCCCTGTACCAATCACTTCTCCAGCGTTAATCGACCCGGCATGAGATGGAATATCAGCTACTGGAACGTCTCCGAATATATGCTCCGGAATAATATCCATTGATGTATCAGCCAGTGCCTTAACACTCGGTTCTTCAAAAATAAATTTAACTGTATAGTCATCTATTTTCTCAACGCCAGCAAATGTATCGCTCTTGCCGCTTACGTACTCTTCATATCCAGCAAGGGTATTCACATAGTTTTGACGTATGCCGCCTGCACCACCATAATCTGGATCGGCCATTGCCGTAAACGTAAAGACGACGTCATCGGCAGTAAAATCTTCACCATCATGCCACTTTATATCTTCACGCAAAAAGTAAGTCAACTCACGGTTGTCATCACTGAATTCCCAGTCTTCTGCTAATTCGGGAATGAAATTAAATTCTTCGTCTTGTTGGACTAGACCTTCATGAGTAATTTCAAGAATATGAGAGTCATACATAGATGTGTAAAAGATCGGATTGAATAAATTGTCTGGCGGTGACATCATTCCAAGATTGACATTGCCACCTTCAACGGCCTCTCCTCCTGTGCCTTCCTCTCCTCCGTCAGTGCCTTCCCCGGAACCGCCAGTATCGCTGTTACAAGCAGCTAGCGTACTTGCAACAGCAGTTGCCAGCAAAAACGTATAAAATGGTTTTTTGTTCAACACGATTTCCCCCTTTTCTTTCATTAAATCGCTATGTTCAGTTATGTTTGCTTGAATCGAGTGAGCACCACCTCCTTCACTTAAAGTGAGCCATTATACTGGTGATGGGCTTGTATCCGTATAAAGATGGCAGGCGACAAAATGGCCGTCCTTTTGCTCCGTCATTTCTGGGCGTTCGTGTTTGCAGCGCTCGTGGACATGTGGGCAACGCGTGTGGAACGCACAGCCTTTTGGTGGATTCGCCGGGCTTGGCAATTCTCCCTTCAAGGAAATTTTCTCTTTTTTGATTGTTACATCCGTCGAAGGCACAGCCGATATAAGTGCTTCCGTGTAAGGATGAAGTGGTGTTTCATACAGAGAGTCTTTCTCAGCAACCTCCACAATCCTTCCTAAGTACATAACCGCTACACGGTCACTAATATGTTTAACCACGCTCAAATCATGGGCAATGAACAAGTACGTTAGTTGAAATTCATCTTGCAAGTCTTTCATCAAATTTAACACTTGTGATTGAATCGAGACATCTAACGCCGATACTGGTTCGTCGCCGATAATCAGTTTCGGCTTAGTACTTAAGGCACGGGCAATGCCAATTCGTTGCCTTTGCCCACCAGAAAATTCATGTGGGTATTTATTGTAAGACGACTTTGGCAAACCAACGGTTTCTAGCAATTCTTCAGCGCGTTTTTTCCGGTCAGCTTTCGTATTTATTGTTTTATGTACAAGCAATGGCTCTTCAAGCAATTCTCCAATTGTCATGCGAGGATTTAACGAAGCATACGGATCTTGAAAAACCATCTGCATATCACGACGATAAGGACGCATTTTTCTATTTGAAAGATTTGAAATTTGCTCCCCATTAAAATAAACTTCCCCTTCGGTCGGATCAAGCAACCTTAAGAGCATTCGGCCTAGTGTTGATTTGCCCGAACCAGACTCGCCGACGATACCAAGAGACTCACCTTTATAGACCTTTAATGTAATGCCATCTACTGCTTTTACATAGCCGACTGTACGTTTAATAACGCCAGCTTTTATCGGAAAATGCATCTTTAACCCTTTTGCCTCTAATAGCACATTGGACATTAGCTGATCGCTCCTTCTTTAAGCCGCTGCTTGTCAGGTTCTACACTGCCTTCTTGGTACAAATAACAGCGCACATCCCTCGTTTTGCTTACGTTCACTAGTTCAGGCATCGCTTCTGTGCAAAACGGAGTGGCAAACTCACAGCGCGAGGCAAAGCGGCATCCTTGTGGAAAACGATGGGCTGGCGGGACCATTCCGCTTATTGCCTCAAGCCTGTCTTTGTTGTCTTCAAGTTTTGGCATGCTTTTCAGTAATCCTTGTGTATATGGATGGAGCGGATTCGTAAACAAATCATAAGCAGGAGCTTCTTCAACGATTTGGCCTCCATACATAACAAGAACGCGATCGGCTGTTTCGGCGACAACGCCAAGATCGTGGGTAATCAACAGAATAGAAGACTGAAACTGATTTTTTATTCTTAACATTAAGTCGAGAATTTGTTGTTGAATGGTGACGTCAAGAGCCGTAGTGGGCTCATCAGCAATTAACAGCTTTGGGTTACACGATATAGCAATCGCAATCATGACCCGCTGCCGCATCCCTCCTGAAAGTTGATGGGGATATTGCTTCATGCTTTCTTCGGCGCGAGCAAAGCCGACTAGCTTTAACAATTCTACTGCCTGCTTGTGCGCTTGTTTTTTTGAGACTTGTTTATGCTTTCTGATAGTTTCAATTATCTGATTTCCAATCGTAAATACAGGATTCAATGAAGTCATCGGCTCCTGGAAAATCATCGCTATTTGTGCGCCGCGAATGCGATCAAGTTGTTTTTCTGTTTTCTTTAACAGTTCTTGTCCTTCAAGCTGGATTGACCCCTCTACTTTTCCAGGTTCATCTACTAGTCCCATAATCGACATAGACGTCATGCTTTTTCCGCTGCCCGATTCCCCGACTAGCGCTACCGTTTCATTTTCATGAATATTAAACGTAACGCCGTCTACTGCTTTAACCGTGCGTGATTTGTTTAAATAAAAGTACGTTTTCACATCTTGCAGTCGAAGTAAAGGATCTGCCATGTTTATCCTCCATCCGTACTAGGTAAATTTTGTGATAAGTATAGCACAAACGAATGATTTTTCGGCAAGTTTTTTTCTGTTTTTTTATTTTTCTTAATAGATTTTCTCACATTGCTTTTCTCTAAACGCAAAAAGCCCTTTAAGGAAACCCCTTAAAGAGCTTTTATTTGCTTTTTACAATGTGTGGATTGGCGTGCCAAGTGCGACTTCAGCCGCTTCCATCGTAATTTCGCCAAGCGTAGGATGCGCATGGATGGTCAACGCAATGTCTTCAGCTGTCATGCCTGCTTCAATCGCTAAACCGACTTCAGCGATCATGTCAGAAGCGTTTGGCCCAGCGATTTGTCCGCCAATAACAAGGCCGTCTTCTTTGCGCGTAACGAGCTTCATAAAGCCGTCGGCATCATTTAAAGACAAAGCACGGCCATTTGCGGCAAATGGAAATTTCGCCACTTTGACATCATAACCAGCTTCTTTTGCTTGTGCTTCATTGTAGCCAACTGTCGCCAATTCTGGCTCAGAGAAGCAAACCGCAGGGATGGCGAGATAATCGACTTCTGAAGGTTCGCCGCTGATCGCTTCTGCTGCTACTTTAGCCTCATAAGAAGCTTTGTGGGCAAGAGCCGGACCTGGAACAATATCGCCGATCGCGAAAATGTTTTTCACGCTCGTGCGGCCTTGCTTGTCTACTTTAATGTAGCCACGGTCATCCATTTCTACCCCGATGCCCTCAAGGCCAATTTCTTCTGTGTTCGGTTTACGGCCAACTGTAACAAGGACATAATCGGCTTCGATCACTTTTTCTTCGCCTTTAATTTCTGCTGTTACTTTTACGCCGTTATCGGTTTCTTCAACGCCTTTAGCCATTGCTTCTGTATGGAAAGTAACGCCATTTTTCTTCAGCTTCCGCTCAACAAGTTTTGCCATTTGTTTTTCGAAACCAGGCAAAATTTGTTTTGTGCCTTCAAGCACGACGACTTCTGAGCCAAGGTTTGAATACGCGCCTGTTAGCTCAATTCCGATATAGCCGCCGCCAATGACAACCAACTTTTTCGGCACCTCTTTTAGAGCAAGGGCGCCAGTGGAATTAATGACGCGATCTGTGTATTTAAAGTTTGGAATTTCAATTGGGCTTGAGCCAGTCGCAATGATGCAATGTTTGAACTTGTACGTGCTTGAGCTTTTCTCATCCATAATTTTCACAGTGTCTTCACCGGAAAAATAGGCTTCGCCACGGATGATTTCGACTTTGTTGCCTTTGAGCAAGCCTTCGACACCGCCCGTTAGCTTTTTCACAACAGAGCCTTTCCACTCTTGGACTTTCTCAAAGTCAATAGCGACGTTTTCAGCGCGTATGCCGATGTCTTCAGAAGACTTGGCAAGATGAGCGCGGTGCCCAGCTTGAATTAACGCTTTTGATGGGATGCAGCCGACGTTTAAGCAAACGCCGCCAAGGCTGCCTTTCTCGACAATGGTTACTTTTTGCCCAAGTTGCGCAGCACGGATCGCCGCGACGTAACCTCCTGGGCCGGAGCCAACTACGAGTGTATCTACTTCTTGTGCGAAATCTCCAACAACCATCTGTTACCCCTCCATTAATAGTAATTGTGGGTCGTTTAGCAAACGCTTGATTTGGTTAAGCGCGCTTTGCGCCGTTACGCCATCAATCAAACGGTGGTCATAGCTGATTGATAGTGCCAGCATTGTGCCCACAACAATTTCGCCGTCTTTTACAACAGGCTTTTCTTCAATACGGCCGATGCCTAAAATCATGACTTCTGGGTGATTAATAATTGGCGTAAACCATTGTCCTCGTGCTGATCCAAGGTTGGAGATCGTTGCCGATCCACCTGACATTTCTGCGCTTGTCAGCTTGCCTTCCCGGGCTTTTCCAGCCAACTCGTTAATTTCATCAGCAAGCGCAAAAATAGACTTGCGGTCAGCATCTTTGACGACAGGAACTACGAGGCCTTGCTCAGTGTCTGCTGCAATTCCGACGTTAAAGTACTTTTTGTAGACGATTTCGCCTGCTTCGTCATCAATTGACGCATTTAATGCCGGATACTTGCGAAGAGCTGACGTCAAAGCTTTGACGACGTATGGAAGATACGTCAGTTTCGTGCCTTGGTCTGCAGCAATTTGTTTGTACTGTTTGCGATGGGCAACAAGGGCTGACACGTCCACTTCGTCGAGATGTGTCACGTGTGGAGCCGTATGTTTTGAATTCACCATTGCTTTTGCAATCGCTTTGCGGATGCCTTTAAGCGGTACGCGCTCTTCCAACTGCTCGTTTCCGCCAGCTTGTACCGTAGCAGCTGGTTTTGAGGAAGCTGTCTTTTCTTCTTCTTTTGGAGCTGCCGCTTCTTCGCTTTGCCCGCCTGATGCAAAGGCATCTACATCTTCTTTTAATACGCGGCCATTTTTGCCTGATCCTTTTACTTTAGAAATGGCAATGCCTTTCTCACGGGCATATTTGCGTACAGAAGGCATGGCAATGACGCGGGAACCTTCTCCTTCACCGCTTTCTTCAGAAGAAGTTTGCCCTTTTTCAGGCTCAGAGGCTGTTTGCTTTTCTTCTTTCGGTGCTTCCTCTTTGCTTTCTTCTTCAGCTTCATCATCGCCTGAGCCATCATCAATAACTAAGATGACATCGCCAACATAGCTCGTCGTGCCTTCTTCCACTTTTACTTCAAGAACTTTTCCATCTACCGGAGAAGGAAGTTCAACGACAGATTTGTCATTTTGCACTTCAAGCAAAATGTCATCTTCTTTGACTTCATCCCCTTCTTTTACAAACCACTTCACAATTTCGCCTTCGTGAATTCCTTCACCCACTTCAGGCAGTTTATATTTATAAGCCACGGCTAAAACGCCTCCTTCATTATAACTCTAAATCATCTTCTATAAAAGAAAGAACGATACTGGTTTTTCCCCAGCTTCGTTGCTTTCTTTTCGCTTGCTTATTTAGAAGTTGATAACTTCTTTTGCTTTTTCTACGATGGTCTGGTGGTCTGGCAGCCATGCATCTTCAGCAGCGGCAAATGGATAAACCGTGTCTGGAGACGCAACTCGAAGCACTGGAGCTTCCAAGGAAAGAATCGCCCGTTCTGTAATTTCAGCAACAATATGGGAAGCCACACCTGCTTGTTTTTGCGCTTCTTGCACCACAATAGCGCGGTTTGTTTTTTCAACAGAATTAACGACTGTTTCCACGTCAAATGGGCTAATCGTCATCAAATCAATGACTTCTGCTTCAATGCCTTCTTGTGCAAGCTCTTCTGCTGCTTTCAAGGAAGCTTGAACCATCGCTCCATATGCCACAATCGTAATGTCTTTTCCTTCTCGCTTGATATCAGCTTTACCAAGCTCAATTGTATATTCCTCTTCTGGCACTTCTTGGCGGAATGAACGGTAAAGTTTCATATGCTCTAAAAACACGACCGGATCATTATCGCGGATCGCGGAAATCAACAATCCTTTTGCATCATAAGGGTTAGATGGGATAACGACTTTTACCCCTGGCGTTTGCGCCATCAACCCTTCTAGAGAATCGGAGTGCATTTCTGGCGTTTTTACGCCGCCGCCGAACGGAGAGCGCACTGTAATAGGCATATGTTGTTTTCCGCCTGTGCGGTAACGCCAGCGTGACATTTGCCCAGCAATTGAGTCAAACACTTCAAACACAAAGCCAAAGAATTGGATTTCCATTACTGGCCGATGCCCTGTCAGTGCAAGGCCAATTGCCAGACCGCCGATTCCAGACTCGGCAAGCGGCGTATCAAATACTCGGTCTTCGCCAAATTCTTTTTGCAAACCTTCTGTTACCCGGAAAACACCACCATTTTGGCCAACGTCTTCCCCGAATATGAGAACATCTTCGTTCGCTTTCAATTCATTAGCAAGCGCGTTCGTGATCGCTTGAGCCATTGTCCAGTTACCCATAAGTTACTTCGACTCCTTTGCCGTATACTCTTCCAATTGTTCACGAATGTTTACAGGAGGGTTTTCAAACATAAAGCCAAGCAAGTCGGTTACTTTTTGTTTAGGCGTTTTGTCCGCTTCTTTCACCGCCGCTTTAATTTCTTCTTTTGCTTGTTCAACCACTTCGTTTTCTTTTTCTTCACTCCACAAGTTTTTGCTTTCTAAAAACTTACGGAAGCGAATAAGTGGATCTTTCTTGCCCCATTCGTCTTCTTCTTCAGAAGTACGGTAGCGAGTCGGGTCGTCGCCAGAAGTCGAATGAGCGCCATAGCGGTACGTTAGCGTTTCAATCAATGTCGGCCCCTCGCCAGCAAGCGCACGTTTGCGGGCATCGCTTGTTGCTTTGTAAACAGCAAGAACGTCCATGCCATCAACTTGGATGCCTTCGATTCCAGCCGCAACTGCTTTTTGAGCAATTGTTTTTGCTGCTGATTGTTTTTCCACTGGAACGGAAATCGCAAAACGGTTATTTTGGACAACAAATACAGCAGGAACATTGTAGGCACCAGCAAAGTTCATGCCTTCATAAAAGTCCCCTTGTGAAGAACCGCCATCGCCTGTATACGTGATGACAATGTTGTCTTTTTTCTTCCGTTTTAGCCCTAGAGCAACCCCTGCCGTTTGTACAATTTGCGCGCCAATAATGATTTGTGGCACAGCAATGTTTAGGCCGTCAGGGAATTGGCCGCCATGGAAGTGGCCGCGAGACCATAGAAATGCTTGATAGAGAGGCAGGCCATGGAAAACAATTTGCGGAATATCCCGGTAGCCAGGCAAAATCCAATCGTCTTTTTCAAGGGCAAATTGAGAGCCAAGCATTGACGCTTCCTGACCGCCCATTGGCGCGTAGAAGCCTAAGCGGCCTTGACGGTTTAAAGAAACTGCCCGTTGATCCCAGATACGCGTATACACCATACGGCGCATTAACTCTTGCAATTGCTCATCGCTTAAGTCAGGCATTGCTGACTCATTAACGATTTCGCCTTCCTCATTCAAGATCTGGAAGGTTTCAAATTGTTCTTCGACTTGCTCGATTGTTTTCGTACTCAATTTGTCCACCAATCCTTTCGTTAGTAAGCGGTAATTGTTCTTTATATCCATGACCTAATGCATCCATAAAATCCCCATTAGCATGCCCAAACCTAAAAGATACATTACCGCGGCTGGCCCCTTTCTATACAAGCCATTGACTACGGGGCTGAGCATTCGTTCAACTGTTACAAAAAAAATTGCTTATCAGTAGTACAACTCACCTTATGACATAAGTCTACATGAAAAGGAAACAATGCGTCAATCCTTTTGTTTGCTTTCTTTATTTCTACCTTGAACAAATGATTAATTAGTAAGAAAATGAAACTGTGTTATACAATATCACGATCGTGAACTAATACAGATACAAGAAGTGCGCTTATTCAAAGCGCACATCTAAATCTGACGCTTCGTAAAATGCTTGTTTTGCGTCGTTGTATGTATTTGTATGTTCATTAAATAAGTCCGTCGCCTCTTGAAACTCCTCATACTTAGCATTTGCCTCCTCTACTTGGGTTGTTAACGTCTCGACATCAAGGTCTTCTGTTTTCAACAAATTGTAAAGTTGTTCGTCTTGATCAAGCGTTTCAGCATACACTTCATACAGTTTTTGATAACTTTCATAACGGGCTTCCATTGCTTCTTTGAGTGTTTGTGCCAAATCTGCAAGCGGTTCCTCTTCTAATGCTGTGAATGCCTCATTAGCAGCTAAAAATTCCTCGTACCCTTCTTCAATGCTTTGTTTCTCGTTTGCAGACAGTTCCCGTCTTTTTTCGATGGACTCAATCGCCTCATCAGCGAGAGAAACGATTTCTTCGAACTGTTCCATATCCAGTTCCATTATTTGATTATATAAATCAGCCTCATGTTCCTCGGCCTGAACGAGCGGTTCTTGCTGCACCTCAAACCCTTCTTTTTCAATTTGCGCAGCATTTTCTAAATGGTCATAAATGGTTTCCGTTGCGTTTTCGCCACAGGCAGTCAGTAATAAAATCGATCCTACGCCGATTGTCGCAAGTTTTGTCTTCGACACATTTTCTCCTCCTTCGACGGTTTAAGCTTTTTTTCGCCCCAAATACCACATTATCGAACATGGTCAAATTTGGCAAGATGCTTCAACTATTTTCTGCAAAACTAGGCGAATATCCAATCGTTTATTAGGAGGAGGCATATGATGTGTATTGAATCGCCTAACACATTTGCGATGACGAAAAAGGAGGAATTTTATATGGGTTACGGATATGGTGGTTACGGCTACGGTCCTGGTTGTGAATCTTATGGGTATGGCGGTTATGGGTATGGCGGCGGCTACGGTGGCGGCAAAGGCTTTGCCTTAATTGTCGTACTGTTCATTCTCTTGATCATTGTCGGCGCATCTTGGTTTGGTTACGGCGGCGAAGAAGTCGGCCCTGGACCTGGACCTTGCAAATAAGAAGCCGCATGTGCGCGAGCAGCCTAACGTCTGCTCGCTTTTTCTACTTGCGCCTGCCACTGAATATCCTTAAACTATATAGAGAAAATAAGGAGTGGTACATATGATTACAATGGACGACATTGTCCGCGAAGGCAATCCGATTTTACGTAAAGTCGCTAAGCCGGTCGAATTGCCATTAACAGATGAAGACAAGCAAACACTGGTCGACATGCTCGAGTTTATTAAAAACAGCCAAGACCCTGAAATGGCCGAGAAATACGAGCTTCGTCCTGGCGTAGGCCTAGCTGCACCACAAATCGGCATTTCTAAACGGCTGTTTGCCATCCACGCCACAGATGAAAACGGCAACCTCTACAGCATGGGGATCGCCAACCCGAAAGTCGTTAGCCATTCAGTTGAAACCAATGAACTTGAAAATGGCGAAGGCTGCCTTTCTGTTGACCGTGACGTTCCCGGCCCTGTGCCTCGGCGCGCCCGTTTAACGATCACTGGAGTCGACCATGAAGGCAACGACGTGCGGATGCGCTTGCGCGGATACATTGCCATTGTCTTCCAGCACGAGTTGGATCATTTAGACGGCATCATGTTTTACGACCGAATTGAGGGACTCGAAGACCCTTTCAAAAAACCATTGCCTGGATTTGCTCTTTAACAGCTGCCAACAATTCCCTCGATTCTTCAATGCCTACGTGCATACACTACAGGTACAAGGGCATTGAAAAGGAGTGGAACGGGATGTTAAGAAAATGGCGGAAAAAATTAGTCAAAGGTTGCCAAAACCTCCTGCCGAAATCATTATTGGTTGACGTTTAATGCATGTAGAACTTGGAAAAACTAAGAAAGCCAGCCTTTTAATCAGGTTGGCTTTTCGTCATTGTAGCAGGCAATAAAGGAAACCATTCAAATATAAGCGAACTTCTATTATAATGGAAGGACTACATTTAAAGGAGAGGTAAGAATGATTTTTAAAGTTTACTATCAAGAAGATGCCGCACAAATGCCTGTACGAGAACGGACGAAGTCATTGTACATAGAAGGCGAAAGTGAAGCAGATGTCCGCCTTAAGTTGGCCAATGAAAATTACAATATTGAATACGTGACAGCTGTAACTGGCGCATATTTAGAATATGAGCAGGCAAACAGCGACTTTAAGGTCGTGAACATCTAACCATGAAACAAGTAAAAAACAACCAAACGGCCGTTTTCGCTTTAGGCGGCTTAGGCGAAATTGGCAAAAACACGTACGGTGTCCAGTTCCAAGACGAAATTATTATCATTGATGCTGGAATTATGTTTCCTCAAGACGAGCTTCTTGGCATCGATTATGTCATTCCCGACTATACGTACTTAATCAAAAATCGGGATAAAATTAAAGGCTTGTTTATTACCCATGGCCATGAAGACCATATCGGCGGCATTCCTTATTTGTTGCGGGAAATCAACATTGATGTCTATGGCGGCAAGCTTGCACTCGGCCTTTTAAAAGGAAAACTCGAAGAGCACGGCTTGCTACGTAGCGCTAAGCTTCACGAGATTTCAGAAGACCAAGTCGTCAAGTTCACGAAGACATCTGTGTCGTTTTTCCGGACAACCCATAGCATTCCTGACTCCTACGGAGTTGTCGTTAAAACACCGCCAGGAAACATTGTCCATACAGGCGATTTTAAATTTGATTTCACTCCTGTCGGCGAACCGGCGAATTTAACAAAAATGGCGAAAATCGGTGATGAAGGCGTACTTTGCTTGCTGTCTGACAGCACCAATAGCGAAATTCCGACTTTTACAATGTCCGAACGAAAAGTAGGAGAAAGCATCAACAACGTTTTCCAAAAAGTCGATGGGCGCATTATTTTTGCTACGTTTGCTTCGAATATCCACCGCTTGCAACAAGTGATTCAGGCAGCAGTTGACTATGACCGCAAAGTATGTGTATTTGGCCGCAGTATGGAATCGGCGATTACAATTGGCCAAGAGCTTGGCTACATCAATGCGCCCAAACATACGTTCATCGAGCACTCGCAGTTAAACAAACTCCCTGATAACAAAGTAACGATTCTTTGTACAGGAAGCCAAGGTGAACCGATGGCAGCCCTATCACGGATTGCTTTTGGGACGCATCGCCAAATTCAAATTATCCCAGGCGATACCGTTGTGTTTTCTTCTTCGCCAATCCCAGGAAACACGCTTAGCGTTGGAAAGATTATTAACCAACTATACCGGGTTGGCGCAAATGTCATCCATGGGCCACTTAGTGATATCCATACATCTGGGCACGGTGGGCAGGAAGAACAAAAACTAATGTTGCGGCTTATGAAACCGCAATACTTTTTACCCATCCACGGTGAATACCGAATGCTGCGTACTCATAATCGCCTCGCTCAAGACTGTGGCGTCAAAGAAGAAAACTGCTTTATTATGGATAACGGCGACGTCCTTGCGCTCCATCCTAATGAAGCAGGTGTCGTCGGCAAAATTCCGTCTGGCTCTGTCTATGTAGATGGGAATGGCATCGGCGATATCGGCAATATCGTGCTCCGAGACCGCCGGATTCTTTCAGAGGAAGGCTTAGTCATTGTTGTCGTTAGCTTAGATATGAAGGAATTTAAAGTCACAGCTGGCCCAGATATCATTTCGCGTGGTTTTGTGTACATGAGGGAATCGGGCGATTTGATTCATGAAGCGCAAAAAATGCTCGCTAAACATTTAAACGGCGTCATGGAAAAGAAGACATCACAGTGGTCTGAAATTAAAAACGAAATGACCGAACTTCTCGGACCATTTTTGTACGAGCGTACGAAACGAAAACCGATGATTTTGCCGATCATCATGGAAGTATAACAATAAGCCTGCCGACAGTTAAAAACACTGTCGGCAGGCTTATTTTTCAAGTCATTTAGCAACAATAAAATCTTTTTCAAACGCATAAATGGCTTTTTTCGGCCCGAGCAAAACAAGTACGTCCTCTACTTGGATGACTTCATTAGCCTGAGGAGCAGCCATTAGCTTCCCTTGCCTACGGATGGCGATAATTGTACAGCCGTAAAGCGCTCGTATGTTAAGGTCTTGTATCGTTCGCCCTATAAGTGACGGTGTTGCCACTGCTTCAATAATCGTATCCTGAGACGATAGCTCAATGTAATCGACAATGTTGTCGGATAAAAGGTGATGGGCGAGCCGCGCTCCCATTTCCCGTTCTGGATGAAGGACGCGGTGGGCACCGATTTTTTTCAACACTTTTTCGTGATGATCGGTTTCTGCTTTTACACAAATGTGTTTAACGCCCATTTCACTTAACAATAATGTCGCCAAAATGCTTGCTTCAATGTCATTGCCGATTGCGACAACAACATGTTCATACAATGGAATGTCTAGCTCCCTCAACACTTGCTCGTCCGTAGCATTGGCGATCACCACTTGTGTGGCAATGTCACGAAATTCGTCGGCTTTGGTGCGGTCACTGTCAATGGCCAGCACATCAACACCTTGTCCCACTAACTCCTTTGTGACACTTCCGCCAAACCGCCCTAAACCGATAATCGCAAACTGTTTTTTCATAACGGCCCTCCACTGCTCAATCCTAACTTGACTGTACCAAACAATCGGTCAATAAGCAAAGACGCACCTGCTTAAAAAGAGGCGCGTCTTCGCTTATTTTTCTTCTTTAACACCGAGTACTCGGTTGACACGTTTGGTCAGCATTTTCATGCCGCCGCCCCCTGCTTGGAAGTGGCGCAGTTGCCCATCTTTATCGAACACGTAGTAAGCTGGCACATATTCATTTTCAAAAGCGTCTGTCAGCTTATGTTCATTATCGACAAAGATTGGTTGCGTGATCCCATGCTCTTCGGCAACTTGTTTGATGTCATCGATGTTTAAGTCTTTTTCAGACCGCGGCATATGGACCGCGATGACATTTAGCTGGTCTTTGTATTGGTCACGAAATTCGTTGACGTTTGGCATCGCCTCTTTGCACAATCCACAGCTAATAGACCAAAAGTGGATGAGTGTTGGCTTATCGCCAATTAGGTCCGCTTTCGCTACTTCTCCATTCAGCCATTCTGTCGCACCTGTCAATTCTGGCATTTCCGACCGCAGTTTCAAAGCCATCTCGTTTCCCTCCTGTATAAAAAAGCGCACACGCTCAAAAATAGCGGCAAACCACCTCATTCTTTTTCGAAAAACAAAGGCCTAACAACGCGCTAGGCCCTTGCCACTATTCCATTAAAGCGTAGCTTGTCCAGGCTTCCAGTTAGCTGGGCAAAGTCCGCCAGTTTGTAACGCTTGTAGCACGCGCAACGTTTCATCAACGTCACGGCCAATGTTGTTGTGGTTCACTACAGAATACATTAATTCACCTTCTGGGCTAATGATGAACAACCCGCGTAGCGCCACACCTTCATCTTCAATCAACACACCATATTCTCTTGAAACAGCATGGTTTGTGTCGGCAGCAAGTGGATAAGCCAAGTCACCTAGTCCATTGTCATCACGTGACGTATTAATCCATGCTTTGTGCGTGTGGATCGTGTCTGTAGAAACACCGATCACTTCCGCATCCAAGTCTTCAAATTCATCGTAGCGGTCACTCAAAGCTGTAATTTCAGTTGGACAAACGAACGTGAAATCCATTGGATAAAAGAACAACACCGTCCATTTGTCATTTTTCATATTTTCTTCAAGGCTTACTTTACCAAATTCTTTGTTTGGCAACACCGCATCCATTTCAAAACGAGGTGCTTGTTTGCCAACCATACGTTTTTCAGTCATAAGTCTAATTCCTCCTTTGCAAATCCAATACAATCATTATTATACCGGGCTTGCTTTTTGGAGTCAATGTTAATTGAGAATGAATTTAATCTAGAGACGTAAATCTTCACATTCCTGCCTTACTTATGTAGCGTTCGCTTTTGAAAGATTTAGCGATTTATGCTATTCTCAACAAAGCAATGATATTGAGGAAGGAGTGGTCATGAGTGAACGTTAACGAATGGCTTTCCCATCCGCTTGCGCAAATCGTTTGGAAAATCGTGCTTGTGGTCGTTATTTTTTTCATTGTCCGCGCCTTAGGTCGCAAACTGATCGCCCGGGCCTTTAACCGTCCTCAGACAATCCGCGCATCACAAGCTCGACTGAATACGTTAAAAAGCCTGACTCAGAATGTATTTTCTTATGTGTTATTGTTTATTGTAGCAATGACGATCTTAGAAATACTCGGTTTCAATTTAGGGCCGATTTTAGCTGGTGCAGGTGTTGTAGGGCTTGCTGTTGGTTTCGGCGCACAAGGACTTGTAAGTGATGTGGTGACTGGCTTTTTCCTATTGTTAGAACGTCAGCTTGAAGTCGGCGATTATGTGAGTGCCGGCGGCGTTGATGGAATCGTCGAGGAACTCGGTTTCCGCACAACGTTGATTCGCGGCTTTGATGGTACACTCCATTATGTGCCAAACCGCAACATTGCTAATGTAGACAACCATTCCCGTGGCAATATGCGTGCACTCGTTGACATTTCCATCCCAGCTGGGCAAAAAACAGACGAATCGCTAGCAATGGTAAAAGAGGCACTAGAAGGCTTTAGCCATCCGGCTATTGTATCTGGACCTGAAGTGTTAGGCGTCGAAAGCGACGATTTAGCGACAACGACAATCCGTGTTATTGCCAAAACGGAAAATATGGAGCAATGGGCAGTGGAACGTGAAATCCGCAAAGTGATCCGGCAACGGCATGATGCCCTTTCACAATCAGAAAACGACTAAAAAAATACCAGCTTTTTGCTGGTATTTTTTAGTGTTGAGTCACAATTTCGTCGACACGTTGGCCGATTTCTTCTGCACTTAAGCCTTCAGCATGGATAATGCTCATTTGCCCAGGAACACTGATGCCGGCAACATCCGCATTTCTTCCAGAAACAATGCAGCATTCGCAGCCTTGTCCATCTTGTTCATTTTCAATTTGTACGACTTCATAGCCTTTGGACTGAAGCTCTTGCTGTACATCTGACAAATTCGATTGTACCCCTATTTTAGCCATATGGCACCCCCTCGTTCATTTCCACATTAGTATGCGCTGCAAACGAACGTTTTATACCATGCTTTCGCGGGGCTTTTTTGCGCTTAAAAAGGCGACCATATGATCGACGGCAATAGCAATCGCTTCTTCTCTCGGTTGCAAGCGGCTATCGTGCAAGCCGTATGGGCTATCAACGCCAAGCCAAAACATGACGCCAGGGTATCGTTTTAAAAAGTAGCCAAAATCCTCCCCTGTCATTGCTTCTTCTGCCTCTACAAATGTAATGCCGTTTCGTGTTTTCGAAAAAGCGGCAAACGCTTCTGCCAATCCGGGATCATTGTAGACTTCACAGTAATTGGCGCCATAATCAATCGCAACCTTGCACTCAAAACTTGCCTCTATGCCAGCAGCAATCGCTTCAAGTCTGCTTTTGACCGCTTTCATTGATTCCATTGACAGCGTGCGGATCGTTCCTTCTAGCCGTGCCGTCTCAGCAATGACATTCTGTTTCGTTCCGCCTGCTATTACACCAAGTGTGACCACTGCTGAATCGAGAGGATCAATGTTGCGTGCGACCACCGTTTGCGCTTGTGTAACAAAGTGGGCACAAGCCACCACCATATCATTCGCTGTGTGAGGATAAGCCGCATGCCCGCCTTTGCCCTGAAAATCAATAAAAAGCTCAGATGTATTTGCAAACAACAGCCCTGGTTTCGTGGCAATTGCTCCGACAGGAAGGTTCGGGTCAATATGGAGTGCATAAATTTCATCAGGCTGCCAAGCACCTAGTACATCCGCCTCTATAATCGGTTTTGCTCCTCCTGGCCCTTCTTCTGCGGGTTGAAAAATAAACAGCAAATGGCATTCTGGTTCGTGGCTGGCAAAATAGTCTAGCAAGCCAAGGGCAATCGTCATATGGAAGTCATGCCCACAGGCATGCATCGCCCCTTCATGCTTAGAGGCAAACGAATAGCCCGTTTCTTCTGTAATAGGGAGCCCGTCCATATCAGCTCTGTATGCAATCGTATAGTCTTGTTTGCCTTCGACGCGGACGAACACGGCTGTTTTCCACGTTTTGATTTGCAGTCGCGTTTGCTCCATGTTCGAAATGGTGTCTAAAAGCAGTTGCTGTGTTTTAAATTCTTTAAATCCAAGTTCAGGAATTTGATGAAAAGCACGGCGTATGTTTATGAGGTCATTCATCTTCATGTTGCCACCACTCCGTCAATTTGCACCAATGCGTGGCGGAAGTGGCCAGCAAACGTGTCGACTTCTGCTTTTGTAAGCGTAAGCGGCGGAAGCAAACGAACGATCGTTTGTTGGGTGACATCAATGAGCACGCCTTTTTCCATCATCATTTGTTGAAGTTTTTTCGTGTTATTCGCCGTTAGTTTCGTCGGCAAACCAATCATCATCCCTTTGCCGCGGAACGCTTCTAAAATGCTTGGAAATTCCTGTTGCAATTTTGTTAATGTATCATGCAAGTAGGCTGCCGTTTGTTGGCTATCGGCGAGGCCACCTTGTTGCCGGAGAACACGGAGCACGGCAAGGCCAAGTGCACAGCTTAACGGCGAAGGAGCAAACGTCGTGCCATGGTCACCAGGGGAAAACAACTCGCTCCAACCCTGCTTGACGATGATGCCACCAAGTGGCAGTCCTCCGCCTACTCCTTTTGCAAAAAGGACGACGTCAGGACTCAATTCGGCGTGCATGTAGGCAAACAGCTTGCCTGTGCGTCCCATGCCCGTTTGAATTTCGTCCATGCAAAACAGCACGCCCTCCTGTTTGCATAACGCCTGTGCTTCTTGTAAAAATGAATGGGATAATGGGATGACTCCCCCTGAGCCAAGCACCGGTTCCATGAGCAGCGCAGCAGGCCTGCTCTTTTTGATGACTGCTCGCAACTCTTCGACATTTTCCCTCTCCACTTCATAGACAGGCAAATCATGTTTCGGAAAGTCTTGGTACACGCCTTTTTGCCGTGTTAGTTTTAAAGCACCCAACGTTCGTCCGTGAAAACTATTTTTTAAAACGACAATGCCTCGTTTCGTTGTCTTTTGTGCCGCGCTCCATTTATGGATCAACTTAACAGCTGCCTCTGTCGCTTCAGCGCCGGAATTCGCAAAAAACACTTTGCCGCCAAGCGTAGCCTCACTGAGTTGTTCGGCAAGCTCAACCGCCGGTTTGTTTACATACAAGTTGGAAATATGCAGAAATTTATGACCTTGCTCATTAAGTGTTTTCATCACTTCTGGATGAGAGTGGCCAATCACATTGACAGCAAGACCTGTAATTAAATCTAAATACGATTTGCCGTTCTCATCGATCAAATAATTGCCTTCTCCCCGGTCGATAACAAGGGGCAACCGCCCATATGTCCCCATAATCGCCGCTTTATCCCGCGCAATCCAGTCCACTACCAATCCACTCCTTTTTTATGAAAACAGCTTTGCCCTTTAGGCAAAGCTGCACACGATACGTTATAGGTCTTCATTTAAACGGCGAAGCTCCAGCTTTATTTCCGTTTTGCCTTTTGTTTTCTCATCAATTTCTTTAATCACGCGTGCTGGCGTTCCAGCAACCACTGTATTGGCAGGAACATCTTCTGTTACAATCGCACCAGCCGCTACCACCGCGCCAGCACCTACACGGACGCCTTCTAAAATCACGGCATTTGCGCCGATGACAACGCCGTCTTCAATAATGACAGGAGAAGCAGATGGTGGTTCGATGACACCAGCCAACACAGCACCGGCGCCAACGTGACAATTTTTCCCGACAGTCGCCCGGCCGCCAAGGACAGCATTCATGTCAATCATTGTGCCTTCGCCAATGACAGCGCCGATATTAATGCTGGCACCCATCATAATAACAGCACCTTTTCCAATTTCCACTTGGTCGCGGATAATGGCGCCTGGTTCAATTCGTGCTTCTACCTCTTTTAAATCAAGCAGAGGAATGGCCGAATAACGACGGTCATTTTCAACAACAGTATCTTCAATCAACGCAGCATTTTCGTTAAGGACAGCTTCAATCTTGCTCCATTCGCCAAACACTACGCCCGTGTTGCCATTCATAAATGACTGCACGCCTTCGCCAAAGGAAAGGTTGTCAAGTTGACCCTTTATGTAAACTTTTACAGGAGTTTTCTTTTCAGATTTAGAAATAAACTCAATAATTTCGTTTGCATCCATCATTTTCATGTATGTAGCCTCCTTTGTTCTGTTCATTATGATAAAGTGTCACGCTTAAAATTGCAATGGACTAGCTTAAAATCGCTAGAAAGAACGTCAACGAAAACAAGCTGACAAGTGTGGTGACGAGCGTGATCGAGGAGACAAGCTTTGGTTCTGAATCGAATTGGACCGCATACATCACAATTGTCGCTGCGCTTGGCATTGCCGCTGATATAATCAACACTTTGCTGAGAATTTCGCTAATAGGTAAAAAGGAAACGATCACAAATGCTACCATAGGGGAAATCGCCATCCGTATGACCGTCGCAACGGTCAGCTTTTCCCACGCAAACCCACGTAATGGGATCATCGCTAATTGCATCCCTAAAATTAACATTACCGTCGGAATGGCCGCCTCCGCGACGATATCAATTGGTTGAAAGAGGTTTGGTGGAAGTGCGACCCCACCCACATTTAGTCCGAGCGCTAGGACAGTTGCATACGTTGCTGGCATTTTCAAAACCGCTAATACGGCCCCTTTCATAGCGGCTTTGCCTCTGGCTGCGTAATAAACGCCGAAAATATTCATGATAATCGATTGCAACACCATAAACGAAACAGCGAGATCAAAAGCACTCTCGCCATAAGCAAATAAAATAATCGGCGTCCCGTAATTCCCCACATTCATAAAGGAAGTTGCTAAGATCATTCCACTTTCTTCGCTGAGACTTAGTTTGCGCAGTTTTGCATACCCTTTTGTAATGATAATTAACGACACAAGCAGAAGAAGGGCAAACAAGGCCATATAGGCATATTGAGCGTCAAGATTCCCCGTATAAAAAGTACGAAAAACAAGGCACGGCGTCATAATATAAATCGCTACAGATGACACCGAACGTATGTCGAGCATAAACGCCCGCTGCAACAAAAAACCAGCTGCAAAAATAGAACACACGGGCAATACGACTTGCAAAAAAATCCCCATTCAGACACCGTCCTTAAAAACAAAAAACGAACGAAACCGTCCGTTTCAGACTGTAGGCAAACATTCGCTTACATTGCCGTTTGCCTCGCTCCTATGCTTTAGAACAGTTGTTCCATACGCAAGAAAACCATTGCCCATGAATACACGTTTCTTCGCATCTCCCCTCGCCATAAGCGTTCAGTCTGAGTGTGTTGCCAACGTTGTCGGCAACACATGAACGAAAACGTCCCATTAAGACACAATTTCCTCGATAAACACCGTGTTCTCTTGTGCCAAATCAATCGTTTGCACAGTAATTTGCTGTCCACCATTATTCGTATGCAAAATATGAATAACAGGGCGTTGCGGCAAACCGCTATTTTGGCTTACAACAATGCCGTGCAAGCCGTTGGACAGCACGACTTGGCTTCCCGTCGGATAAAGTGCCACACTCCGCAAAAAATCATTCATAAACACGTGGCTAAAACGTTTATTCGTAAAAGCCAACATAAATTCGCATGCTTCTCCAGGCTCCATCAATGCTTCTCCGTCACGACGGTGCGTCAAATGGTCAAACGCGTTGGCAATCGCCACAATTTGTGCAAATTCATGGACAGCCGAAGCAGCCACTTTGCGGGGATGGCCTGTTTGCGAAAAGTCTTCATGATGGCATAAGGCAACATGGGCGACAACTTTGCCGAACTCAGCTACCGTTTTCAAAAAGTTGTATCCTCTCCACGTATGGTCTGACCCATGCAAAACGCCAGGCTCATCATAGGATGCAGGAAGCACCTTTCCGATATCATGAAGCAGTGCAGAAATCGCCAGTTGCTCGAGCTTTTTGTCCGAGTACCCGTGCCGGGCACCGATCGTAGTCGAAATAAGACCAACCATTAGCGAGTGCGCATAGAGGGAATCGCTTCCGTTTCGAATAAACTGAAGAAATTCTTGTGTTTTGGCGGTTTCCACTACTTTTTCCATTACCGCTAAAACACGCTCTTTCCACTCCTCTTCCCCATTGCTAATAAAACGAAGGGAATCTTCAAAAATAGAATCGATTTGCGTTTTAGGAGACGCTGCCTCCTCAGGCTCGCTTTCCTCTGGAAGATCAAGGGGCACTAAATGGACACCAAATTTTCGCAATCTTGCAATATGGTTAGCTGTTAAAGAAGCCCCCTTACTTAGCAGAACCTGGCCGTCCATGGAAAATATCTCTTTCCCAAGGGATGCGCCAGGCAAAACATCTTCAATGTTGACATACTTCATACAAAGATACACCTGGCATCGCAGCCAGGCCCCTCCTCTTTTTCAGATTACGTCACGAATGATTGCCTTTTCATTATAACGAACTCTGGTCACGAAAGAAAGGAAAAAACGCTAAAACGCCCCTTGGCAAAGGAATCTAAGCTAAAAAACCTTGCTGTCAGGCAAGGTTTCAGACTGTAGACGAACGCTCGCACCCTTCATTGCTTCCCTCGGCTCCAAGCGTTTTCTATCCGTTCGGCTAAGATGATTCTCCAGCTTTTTGAAACTGTTCATCATCTTGGTGGTCCAATACAACGATTGGCTTTAAGACGGATATTCCTTCGTCCTCTAAAATATCGAGAATATCGTAGTTGACTTCCTGTTTAATCTCATGCCATTCAGACCAAACGACCGTTTTCGTAAAGTAATACACAAAAATGTTATAGCTAGATTCACCAAATTCATCAAAGTAAACCATTACTGTATCTTGGACAACGCCAGGATGGTTAAGGATCCGTTCGCGAATCTTCTCAACTGCTCTTTGCAACTCGAATCTTGTTGCTTCTTGACCGACGCCTATCGAATAGTTTACACGCCGCATATTCATTTCCGACCAGTTGGTAATTGCTTCGTTAGACAACGTTTTGTTCGGGACAATCACAACTGCATCCGCAAACGTGCGGATTTTCGTGCTGCGAAACGTGATGTCTTCTACGACGCCTTCAACAGACGGCGTAGAAATCCAATCCCCTTTCTTAAAGGGCTTTTCCATAATAATAACAACACCGCCGAACAAATTGGCAACCGTTTCTTGGGCAGCTAACGCAAACGCTAATCCACCAAGACCAAGGCCCGCGATAAATCCGTTTACGTTCACGCCCATCGCTGACAAGCAAGCAACGATTGTCAAGGCAATCACTACGAAACGAAGAATGTTTGAAATAAAGGGAATGAGCATATGGTCGTCTCTTAAATGCAATTTTTGTTTTGCAAACGCCATAAATGTCCCATGGGTGGAAACATAATTATAGAGCCCCCAACCGCCAAGCACAATCAACACACTGCCATAAATTCGGTTCAATAAAAGCTGTTCTTTCATATCAATGCCCCACGATTTTAAAGCAATGTAAGTACCGATCACGATAAAAAAAACACGCAACGGCCGCTCAAATGAAAGGAGCAGCTGCGTTAAAAGAGGCACATTCGTTTTTTTAGCAAACGCTAAAATGACTTTAAACAAATACTTTGTGAATAGTTTGCGAAACACGAGAAAAATAAGAAATATCCCGATTGCTGTGAGCAGGTTCATCCACGGAAACTCAATCAAATAGTCTGTTATGTTCTTCCAGATGGTGTTCATGGCAAAAACCTCTCTTAACAAAATGTACGGCTTCATTTTAACATGATCTAGTGGACGAGGCTATTGCAAGAGTTGCCGTAGCAGCTTCCCAATGTGCGAGCTAGTCACTAGCCCATCGCTGTCCAAAGGGAAAAACTCCTTTGAAAATTCTTCGTGTCGAGGCACTGCCTGTCGTTTGTTTGCCGCATTTCGGCTTGCCCACTTGAGAGTCAAATAAATAGAAACAATTGCCGTCGCCACCCAATGCCGTTTCACAGACATGCCCCCTTTCCTATCTAGATGGAATTAGCTTGCGCGTAAAAACAACCAATTATGACGGGAGATTGGCGACTTACAGGGGCACTGCCCCTTATGAATGGCTAAAAATTTGTCTATACTATTGTTATCAAGCGCATGACTAGCCTGGAGCTTGTACACAAATTGTTGTTCCTTCTCATATGTGAACAATTTATAAACAACGGCTAATTTCATTAAGTGCTCACAATTTCTTGTTATACTAGCATCGCACTTAAAGATGAATGGAGGATGCTCTCACATGTTTTTTAAACGGTTAAGTCTTGCCATTTTCCTGTTTCTCCCATTGTTCGTTTTCCCACTCACAGCCGGTGCACATTCCCATTTTCAATCAGCAACGCCTGGAGAAAACGAAGAAGTCAATGAACCTGTTACGGAAGTCCAAGTGACTTTTGATGGTGGGATTGGCACAGCCGATATGACGATCACAAATGCCGACACAGACGAAGAGGCAGCAATCGAGTCCATTGATGTAGAAAACACGTCGATGACAGCGATTTTGCAGGAGCCTCTAAGCAATGGGTCATACGTGGTTGAATGGCAAAACATTGGCGATGACGGCCATTCTTTGGATGGATCCTTTTCGTTTCAAGTAAATGCGGAGGAAGAAACGACTCCTGAGGATGAAAGTACCGCAGAAGAAAATGCCGCAAACGAAGTAAAGCAAGATCGAGACCACGAAGCAAGTGGACCAGAAGAAGAAGAAACGAACACAGCGGGCACGTCTGTTCTTTGGCTTTCTATTATCATTGCTGGCCTTTTTATTGTAGCGCTCGTCATTTTTACAGTCTTACGCAAACGCAAATCATAAAAAATCACTCAGAACGCTTGCCAAACACGACGTGGGCAAGCGTTTGTCTACAGTCCGAGCCCTTGTCAAAAGGGCTTTTGTTTTAACCAGACTGCCCCCAAATTTTTCTCCGTGATTCCAGTGCTTTTCGTTTTTAGATTGGACGGTTTAAGCTATAATGGAAAGGAGCACCTTTGTCCGTCGGTCATTCTTTTACAAAAGGATGTTCTCAGATCTGGGAACACTTTCCATTTGTTTTGTATGCGTAGGAGGTTTCTAATAGTTGAACCGTTCACTCTTGAAGAAAATCTTTTTGATTGTCGTCATTGCAGCCGTTGGATTGTTTGTCTACTTTAACCTTTCAGCGTTTATGCCGATTTTGTTGGCGTTGCTGACAGCGATGGTGTTTGAGCCATTTGTGAAGTTTTTTCAGAAAAAAATGAAACAAGAAAAACGGCTCTTGCCGGTGACGATTGTGTTTTTGGGCTTTTTGTTTGTCAGTGGTGTTCTTTTATACTTAACGGTTCGCTATTTAATTGAATCTATTTATGGTTGGACATTACAGCTGCCCCAATATGCATTTGAAATCCAACAATTCGCTGACAAGCTTATTAGTGACTTCACGGATACGTTGGATCGTATTCCTCAGGGAGCGGCCATTGTCGCTGAATTGCAACGCCTTTCTGAGACAGCTGTTGATGCCGTGCTAGGCTTCACAGCAACGGTCATTACAACGATTGCAGCGTGGCTCCAATCGATCCCTAACATGCTGTTTGTTACTCTGGTATACATTATCACCCTTTTCTTATTTAGCCTTGATTTGCCGCGTCTGCTCAGCAACACGTTTAATTTATTTAAAGATGAGACTTCGCAAAAACTGCAATTCGTTTTTCGACGTATGGGCAAAGTGTTTTTAGGCTATTGGAAAGCGCAATTTATTTTAAGCATCGGCGTCTTTCTAGCCTGTTATATCAGCTTATTATTTATTGCTCCCAGCTCTGCCTTGATTATGTCGATTTTGATTTGGGTAGTCGACATTATTCCATTGTATGTCGGGCCTGCGCTTATTTTAGTGCCATGGGGCTTGGTCGCGATCATACTTGGGGATACGGCGATGGGCATTCAATTGATGGCGCTTGCTCTTGTGCTGTTAATTTTACGCCGGATTATTGAACCTAAAGTGCTAGGTGACTCGATTGGTTTAAATGCATTGCCAACAGTACTGTCAATGTACTTTGGTTTTGTATTCTTCGGTGTAATGGGATTGATTTTAGGGCCTTTTGTTTACATTGCCGTCCGTTCGGCAATAGAAGCAGGTTTGTTCCGCTTAAATGCCCAAGAAGAAACATCGGCAAAATGAGAGAACGTACAAAAAAAGAGGCTCCAGCCCAATTGCTAGCTGGAGCCCCTTTTTGTTTTATAGAGAAGAAAGAGCATGTTCAATGTCGTCTTCCCCGCTAACCAAATCGAACGACTTGCCGATCGTATTATCCATATCTAACACGGCAAGGATGACATTCGCAACGTCTTCACGGGGAATGTTGCCACGCTGTAAATCTGCCGCGACTTTGATTTTCTGATTTCCCTTATCATTGGTTAAACCGCCTGGGCGTATAATCGTATAATCAAGCCCACTGGCTCTTAGCCATTCATCCGCATAATACTTAGCAGCGCTATAATAAGGGGCAGAGGACATCCATTTCTCACGGCGGTGAACACCAATCGCGCTGACAATCACAAAACGGCTTACGCCTGCTTGCTTTGCAGCTTCCATTGATTTAATTGCGCCATCCAAATCAATCATCATCGTTTTATCTGCACCTGTGTGCCCGCCAGAACCCGCCGTAAAAACAATTGCGTCACAGCCGTTTGCCGCTTCGGCCAATTCGCTAATTGGTCCTTCAAGGTTCGCCAGCACAGCGTCTACTCCTGCCTGTTGAAACGATCCCAACTGTTCTTTTGAACGTACCATCGCCCGTGCTTCATGAGGCGATTGCTGTTCAATCTTTTCGACAAGCTGTTTGCCAATTTGTCCATTTGCACCGATTATAAGTACTTTCATTTGCCAGTACCCCCTTTCGTTTTTCTGTTTATCTATACCCTTTCCGAACAGCTTACAAAACGAATACGAACATCCCTTTCAACTTTCCGCGGCCTGAGCAAGCCCTAACACCACAAGCCATACGCGTTGCGGCCCTAAATAACTGTTTAGGGGTTTGTACCATTCATTCAGCGAGTGATAACCGCCCCCTTCTCCGCCACCTCCAAGGGTAAGGGCAGGGATGCCTTTGCTAATGGGATAATTGGCATCTGTGCTACTTGGCGGCGCTAACTCTGGAGTCAGACCGAGGGCTTCTGTGGCCAAAACAGCCATTTCAACCATTTCGGAGTTAGCTGATTGGACACCAACGGGACGATCGCCGACTTTTTTCGTAGATAAACGAATTTTTTGATCGCCTTCTCCTTCTTGCGAACACGCCGTTTCGCATAACAGCAGCGCTTTTTCTGCAATCCTATCCAATTCAGCTCGGCCATTGGAACGGAGATCCAATTTAATCGTACACGTTTCAGCAATAGCTGTTGGAATCGTCCCCCCTTCTACCACACCAACATTGAACGTTGTTTTTGGCGTTTCCGGCACATCCAACGAAGCAATCGCTGCAATCGCCCGGCCAGCTGCGTGAACGGCGCTCGGCGTGCCAAAATGCTGGAAGCTATGGCCCCCTGTCCCAGAAAACGTTAATTCATAGCGGTAACTACCAGTGCCTTGGTAAATAATTTCTTCAGGGGAAACCGAATCAATCGAAATAAAACTGGCTATATTAGCATTCCCATCAATAAATGCTTTTACACCACGCAAATCGCCAGGCCCTTCTTCGCCAACTGTAGCTAGAAAGACAATCGGCGCCTCCGTGTGAATGCCTGTATGTTGGAAAGCACGAATAACGGACAGCAATGCCGCCAAGCCTCGGGCATCATCGGTTATGCCTGGCCCGTAATAGACACCGTCCCTTTCCTTTACGGTGACATCCGTCTCTTCTGAAAAGACAGAGTCTAAATGGGCAGACACCACAATGGCCGGCACGTCTTTTTTTCCAGGCCTAAGCCCGTAAACATTGCCTTCTTCATCTTGCTTTACATTTGTTAAACCAAGCTTCTTAAACTGTTCTTGCACATACTTGGCCCGCTTTTCCTCTTGAAACGGCGGAGCGGGAATTTCAGCAATCGTGATTTGTTCATGCAACGTTTGCCTGTCATCGTTTTTTAAAAAAGCCAACCCTTCTTGAACAAATGGTTCAGCCGTCATCTTTGAAAACTGCTTATGTAATTCCTTCTGCAAAACGCTCCTCCTCCTATTCGCCAAAAGGCACGATTCCAACCGCAGCAGGTCGCTCCACTAGCCTCGTCCTTTAGCCAAAAATAGCTTCTATATATTCTAGTTAACCGTACTGAAACGACCCCTTGCAAGCATTTTGCTTGAATTGAGGGCAACATCTCTTTACGATAAGCCTGAACAAACTAAAAAATGGGAGGGGTTCTTTTGCCAAACTTAATGGACAGCTTTCAACTGAAGGAGCTTACGTTGAAAAACCGTGTCGTCATGTCGCCTATGTGCCAATATTCGGCTACAGGCAAAGATGGAATGCCGACTGACTGGCATTTGCACCATTACACAAGCAGAGCAATTGGCGGCGTTGGCCTCATTATTGTGGAAATGACCAATGTCGAGCCGAATGGGCGGATTAGCGATTACTGCCTTGGCCTTTGGTCAGACGCCCATCGCGATGCGTTTAAGCCGATTGTCGATGCAGCCCACCAATATGGTGCCAAAATCGCTATTCAAATCGCCCATGCTGGCAGAAAAGCGGAAGACGCGCCTGAACTCGTTGCGCCATCTGCTCAGGCATTTGACGAAACATACAAAACCCCTCGAGCGCTGTCAGAGAACGAGATCGCTGAGATGGTACAAACGTTTAAGGAAGCGGCCCGCCGAGCAGTAGAAGCGGGATTTGACGCGATTGAACTCCATGGCGCCCATGGCTATTTGATCCATCAATTCCTTTCACCCTATACGAATACGCGAACAGACCGTTACGGCGAAGACCGCACGCTCTTCGCTAAAGAAGTCATTCGCGCGGTCAAAAGCGTCATCCCCGACAGTATGCCTTTATTGATGCGTATTTCAGCAACTGAATATGTCGACGGCGGCTACGATATAGAAGAAGCCATCCGCTTCTCACAGATTTTAAAAGACGAAGGAGTCGACGTGTTCGACGTCAGCTCTGGCGGCGAAGGACCAATCGGCTCTAGAGGGCTGCCCGGAAGCCACGCAGGTTACCAAACGCCGCTGGCAAAACAAATCAAACAGGCACTATCTGTCCCTGTGATCGCCGTCGGCCGCCTTGAAAACCCTGTTTTAGCCAATGCCATAATCGGCAATGAAGAAGCCGATCTCGTCGCCGTTGGCCGCGGCCTGTTGGCCAACCCATATTGGGCACTTGGCGCCGCGTCTGAATTAAAGCTTCCTATTGATGCTCCTACTCAGTATAAGGCTGGGTTTTAGACAAAGAGAAGCATGCGTTCACGCCCCTGAAAGTCGTTTCGGGGGCATTTTTATAGTTAAATGTAGTTTGGCCTATGCCAATCGTTTCTTTTGATATCCTCTAAACTCGTAAACCGATCAACAGACAGAGCTATAGATCCATTTAAGAAACCAGAAGAAGAAGCTTGATAGATTCACATCAAAATTACATCTACGGTAAAACTAAAGCTGAAGGATACTAAAAAAGCATGCTATGACATAAAAAACCCCCTGCCATGGCAAGGGGTTAAAAGATGACCCGTACTGGGCTCGAACCAGTGACCTCTACCCTGTCAAGAGAGTAGCTCTATTCCTCTAGTTTCATCTAATTACCTCTAAGTACTGATAAATCAACGTTTTTCCTCTTGATTGCACTTAACCTTTCCTTTACTTTCTTCCGGCTTCATTTACTTTTGGGCACCAAAAATGGCACCAATTTTTTGATGCACATACCTTCGAATATTAGCTAAAGAATATTTTCTGGAATTCAATTATTTGTCAATTTAGCCGATATAACAATTGTGCTAACAGTATATTGGAAAGGAGAAATTAGATGAGGTGGGAACACTGTCCGCGTTGTAAAAGCCGAAGGGTCGGTGTAAGAGGAGGCATTGGTTGCTTTAGTTTTGTCATCGTATTAATTGTATCATTCTTTATTGCAGCCATTATAAGCTTCTTGTGGAGAGTCATTACCAACATTGAACCCGAGGCCGAGACATTATTAATATACACTGCCATTGCAGCTTTATTATTATCGTTCGTAGCAAACAGGTTGATGAAGTTCCTTTACTGTAAAGATTGCGAATTGGGATGGAGACCAAAAAGGTAAAACAGCAAGGGTTACTCCCCTTGCTGTTGCCTCATATTTAACCACTCTGTAAATTCCCTACCTTCAAACCACTCGAAAAACAAGCGTTTAGAAACTTTTGCTTTGCATCCTACTCTTGCAACATGGAATTGACCAGAGTTAACTAATTCGTAAGCTTGATCCTTACCACAATTAAGAATTTCTTTAATATGCTTTACTTCTAGGGCATTAGGTAGTTTATCATAATCAATTGCCATTACTATTCCCCTTCCCTTTTTAAAACTTCAATGTTTAAGCTCAATGCTAACTTATAAAAAGCTCTTTTTCTCAGCTTGGCATAGGTGGGCTCACTAATTGGTGGTTGGAACAACTGATTATAAACCTTGTAATCAGGAATGTACTCTGCATCAGTCCCCATATACCGCTTTTCAATTAGAAACCTCTCTAAATGTGGCAGCCTGTTTACCGCCTTTTCCACTCGTTCACAATAACTTTTTTGGTAAGCTCTAACATCAGCATTATAGATGGCCACGTTTGCTGTTTGGTCGCTGGTTCCACTTTTAGTAACGGACACATCATTCAAACTAGAAGTGATGCTAGTCTCTCTTTCTTCAAAAACATGGTACTTGTAGATTCTATATTTGGCAAAAGCCTCTTCTACAGCCTCTTTCGTCTTTTTAACATCAAGCTCTGGCAGTTCAAAAAATGCCACAATCCCACCCCTTTGATATAATCTATATAAAGGCCGCTCAGGGCGGCCACAGGGTTAATCAAAAGGGCAACTCGTCCTCTTCTAGATCTGTTTCTGCCTCTGCTGGCGCCTCGGCCTTGTCAGGGGCTTTTTCGAGCTTACTTTGGATACTGACCACGCCTGAAAGGTCTGTCGTGTATTCAATGCCTTCGTGATCGTCTTTCTCATCAAGCTGCTCCGTTAAGTCGGCTTGTGCCGGTTCAATAGAGAGCGTTACATGGTGTCCGGCATGTTTGTATAACATGATGGCCTTCGCTTCACTATCGCCTTTAAGCGCAAAATTCATCGTTGATTTATTTGAGTCTTTATTGAGCTTTGAAAACTCGGCAGTCGCCCAGCCTGCTTCACTTTCTTCGATATGAAAATTGATCATTTGACCGGAAAGATTATAGATGACAACCGCGGCCTCTTGACCATCGTTTTCGTCTGGACGATATTCGAACTGTAAAATTTCTTTCTTGTCGTCTTTTTGCTGTTTCTTGAAAAGAACATCGATTGTTGTTTTTGACATTTTTAAACGCTCCCTTGTTTAATTTGATTAATGTATGATGCTGCTCGTTGTTTAGGCGTCAGCTCCGACCACATTTCAGCAATTGCGATTACTGAAATTCCAGCTCTAAGCGCTTTTGAGAGCTTATCCTCATGGACGCCATTATTAACTAGTACACGGCACATTGAGAGTTCAAAGTCAGTTTGCACATGTGTAGCCCAACATCTTAGTGCTTTTAAAGGAATACCATAGTCTAACGATAAAGTCTTTAAGCGATCTTCCATGTCCTGTTTATACATAGCGCCTCCCCTTATAATGTTTTTGACCCTGCTTTATGCGTTTTTTAAGGGCGGAAAAGTCATCTCGTGTATAGCCTTCAAAACCCCATTCGGCCTTTTTATTTTTAAAAGTGCTCTTTTTTACTTTATAAGCATGGCGAATGGACTTATCAGTTTTGCCTGCTATTTTAGCCTCGAAATACTCAGCAAGGTTTAAGCTCATGCACTCGCCTTCTTCTTGCTCTTAGATTTTTTAGGCTTTGCTTTTTTAGGAGTAGGATTTAAAACCGCATCGACGACAGCAGCTTGATAGTCTAGGAGATTCTGAGCCTGCTCAGGATTACGAACAGCGTACGCAATCTTGGCTAACACAAAAGCATCAGTGATGTTATCGCTTGAGGATGAAAAACCCCAGTTGTCTTTGATTGGCTTTATCATTGCAGCCTTGGCGGCATTCCCTTTGCCTGTTGCAAACTTTTTTAGTTGGGATGGGGCAATCTCCAGATAGTCATATTTCCTAGCCCACAAGGCGATACGGATGCTTGTGCCTAAGCCATATTGCACTGACTGCCCTTGTCCCTTGGAGCCGTACGAAAATCCCTCTATGGCTATCACATCATCTTTCTTAACGTGCTTGACCAAATCCTGAATGAGCGTGCCCATCCGTTTAGGATCAACCTTGCCAATGCCTGTGATCTCCTTCTGAACAACCACTTGTCCATCCTCATCCAAGATGACTAGTCCTGTCCTTGTCGATGGATCTATCCCAACGTAGCGCATTTACTTCCTCTCCTTTTTCTTACTCATTGTCATCGCCCTGACTTGCACCTTTAAAAAACAGTAAAATGCAAGTAGCTATAGCCAAATAACCTATAAGCCCGATCAATAGCCATATCAATCAAACCAGCCCCCTTTTGATTCAACCTGAGGTTCTTCCTCTGGATATTCCAAATGTGCAAAGTGCTTTGCATTAAATTCTTGGACTTGCTTGTCCATATAGTCATAGAGCTTTTTCGTTTTAGGATCGTTCAAGACTGGTTCGAGCGGGTGGGTTGCAACTTCAACCATCCATGCCAGGGCCTTTTGCCGTTGTTCAAGCGTTTCAATCTTTTTCATGGCTTATCCGGCAGTTCTTCGAATTTTTGTTTCCAACCGCGGAACAATAACCGAAACTCATTAATGCCAATAGAACGTCCCTTCGCAATTAGCTGTTGTATGACTTTTCCACGATTATCCGTGTCTTGCTGGTCCCACCACAGAAACTCAACAATATCTGCATCCTGCTCAATGGAGCTAGATTCTTTAAGGTCGGATAGTTGCGGTTTCTTTTTTTGTTCGCTCTCCCGTGTCATTTGAGAGAGCATAATGAACGGGCAATCCATTTCACGGGCAATCTGCTTGGCTGTTCTGGTTACTTTTCCAATTGCTTCTGCACGGGTTTCATTCTTTTCCTTTGGTATGTTCATGATCTGGAGATAATCTACAGCTATTAGATCTAGCTTCCCATATCGGCGTTTTAACTCTCTTGCTTTTGAACGGACCTCTTGGATGCTGACTCCAGATGAATCATTGATAAAGATTGGTTTTCGTTCTAACTCTTTGTAAGCCGACTGAATCAACTCATGGTCGAATTCACTTAAATTACGCTTGATTATTTTTGGATAGTTAATATCAGTGATGTTTGCAATCATGCGGTCAATTAGTTCCGTATTCTTCATTTCTTGTGACCAAATCGCTTGAGCTCCTGCTGTGGGTCTATTTGATATACCTAGCACCCTTTGCAATAACATTGCTGTTTTACCGACTGATGGACGTCCAGCGCTTATAATAAGAGCCCCTCTTGCTAAACCATTTGACCAAGTATCAAATTTACTGAATCCCGTTTTTACTGTGCTCACAGGTTGCTTTAGATGGGTGAAATAAGATGGACCAATATCCTTTAAACTTTTCATTTTCCCGTCATCTTTTGGCCGTAGTTCATCAACCTTTGATTCAATGGCGGAGAAATAGTCTTCGTCAGTGGGAAAATCTCCTTCTGATAAAGAAGCAATTTCGTTTCCTACTTCTATTCCTCGCCTTCTCAAAGCAGCTGAACGAACCATTTTTGCATAATGTTCTATATTACTTGTTGTAGGAACAGAGTCAGCTAAGGATGCTAGATAATCCACGCCTCCCATTTCATCTACCTTGCCAAAACGGTTATATTCTGTCGTCACTGTAACCAAATCAACAGGTTTTTCCATTTGATCAAGATAGCGCATAACTTTGAACAATTGTCGATGCCTGGCGTTCGCGAAGTCTCTTTCTTCCAAATTAGATACACGATCTAACACAGTTGAATCTAATAAAATGGCCCCTAAAACCGTTTGTTCGGCTTCAATATTTGCTGTCTTTTCTGTAGATAAATTCATCAGGATCACCACCCGCTGCAACAAACTTATTAAATGCTATCTCGCGATCCCTACTGTCCTCTTGGTAATAGGATGGATGCTTTCTTTGTTGCGGTTGCTGTTGTTCAGCTTTCATTTTTATCGCTAGCTCTGGGAATTTCGCGCGGAATTTTTTTGAGCTTAGAATATTTGTTTTCCAGAATGGATGCATGGTTGTCCATGTCATGACCTCATGAATAAGTTTCTTGTCTGCCACAAGGTCCAGCTCTACCAACTTCCGAAAATCGTCGGCCGATTTTTGCACGTCAGCTTTTGCAGTTAAGTGTGGTACGCCTGCATCTTCGGCCACGGCCTTGATCTGCTTTATAAAATAATCAGCCATTTTGTAGTAAGTGCTGTCAGGGCTGTACTCCTTCTTCTTTTTAGGAGCAGCTTTCTTTTTGTCTTCCATTTCACCTAGCTCCCATTCTTCGTAGTTTTTATTTAGAGAAAGCAAGCGAGTGCGACCAACCTGGGATGCCAGAAGCACCCGCTGCATTATTAGAGACTCTAGCTCTCTTTGTACATTCCGTTTATTACTATCTATCGCTGTTGCCAGAAAGGTGACGGAAAGCGGATGCTCCTTTCTTTTGAAGCCGTAAGTAAAGCGAATCACGGCGAGCACAATTCGCATCTGTGTGCCGTTTAATTTCGCTTTATACAATTGCTCTAAGATCTCGTTAGCAATCCCTGTATAGCCATCCTCGCGTTGCGGATTCGCCATTTTAGATCATCCGCAAAGATGCGCTTTAAAAAATCGCACTAGATCGGCAGCAAAATCTCTTCGGTCTTCTTCTGGGCTTTTTGTGTAACTGGCGTTTTCCCAGGAAACGAGAAGGTTGGCCGTCTTATTTATTAAAGCTGCATCGTCAACCTTCGCTTTTGGCTTGTCTTCAATCACCACATACTCATCTGGAAAAACGAGGTTACCTGTTCCGACTTCTGAAATAATGCGATGGCCAATGAAATGTTTTCCGCCTGCATAATCTGCATACACTGGCACTGCCTTTACCTCTAGTCCCCTATTCAAACCATGCCGCGGATGAGATCTTGTTATTTTTATAGTGTTCATCTAACTACCTCCAAGAAATATTCTTTTCCATTTGTTAATGGCGACAAATGCCGTTCCACCGTCATCTGAGCAAGAATTGAGACGTTGTTTGACTCAGATAAATGAGTCAAATAAATTCGCTCCCCTTTTCCTTTAATCAACTTTGCTAGCGCCTCACCAGTCTGCTGGTTCGATAGATGGCCAACTGAGTTTGATAGAATACGAGCCTTAACTGATTCCGGTCTGTTACAAACCTCGACCATCTTAGGATGGTGATTAGCCTCAACGATGTAGATTGTGCCTTCCATGTACTCAAGCATTTCATCATCAATTTGACCTGTATCGAACACCACGCAGCAACGCGCTTCTTTCGTTTCTATTGCATAGCCAACTGGTTCAAAAGCGTCATGATGAACAGCGAACGGATACACGGTCATTTCATTGATCTCAACTCTGTTATAACGCCCATTTTCTTTAATCAAGATGTTTCTTAGCTCACCCTCAACGTTGTTAATGCCCTTCCATTCTCCTTCCGTTGCAAAAACAGGAATGGCATATTCATTCGCATGAGGCAGGCCTTTGATGTGATCCCCATGAGCATGAGTCACAAATATAGCTTCAACGTCGGTTGGTTTTATGTCGTGATCTAGCAGCCGTTTTTGGATCTTTGTTTTGGCTACTCCAGCGTCAATAAGTATGCAAGTTTCTCCAGATCTAAGAGCAATACAATTGCCCCTAGATCCTGTTGCTAAGATGTCTACTTTCATTCCGGTAAATCCTGCATTTCTTCAAATTGTCTACGCTCAATATCCATATCCATAATCTCAAGCAGCGCCACTAAATCACTCACTGATGGGTTGTCACCTGCAGATGGAAGATGTGTATCGATGTAGTCGGCCATGTCCTTCTTAGTCGTCATGCCCAGCGTCTTAAATTTTCCTTTCATTTGCTGTTTGAGCTCATTTTTCTGATCTTCTTCTGTTTGTTCTGCTTGGACAACCTGTTTAGGTTCAGGCTCCGTTTCGGTCGTGACATCTGGCGTGATGTCTTTGCGAGTTCGATCATAAGAGCCTGTTTCGCTTGCCTCTGAATGAACTGGCTCATCGTCTCCAAACTGCAAGCCAAAGGCAGCCTTTAGAGCTCTACGAACCATATGCTTTTTAAACATGTCATTGAAGTAGTTGTTCCACATTGTTTTTTGCATTCCGATATTGGACTTTTTTAAATGCTCCACTTCGTCCACTTCCATCAGCACCGTAAAAGGCGGCATTCCCTCTTTGTAAGCAAATACATATCCACCAATGACTTTTCCGCGTGGGAAACCGACAGAGTGTTGATCAATGACCATGTAATAACGCCCATCCTCTGCCCGCTCTTGATGTATTTTAAATTCATCATTTTCGTGAACTAATTGAACATCATATCCTTGGAACCCATCCGTCTCCTTGGCCTTCCGTATATAAAACTCGACTCCGAATTGGATTGTTAATTGACTACTACGGACTGTCGGGAAGATTTCTTGGTGAAGCGGATTAGCGCCAGAACTCTGTGCAACCGCCATGAATAAAGAAAACTGTTCTTCGTTACAATCCTTTGCAATAGTGTCTCTAATTGTTTTAACTTTTTGCGGTGTTAGTTCGTCGAACACTGCATCTTTATAGATTGATAGTTGGTTTGCATTATTTGACATGATGATTTCCCCCTAAAGTGGTATTTTGTCGTATCGGCCTGTCTCGCGATGAACTAGATGCAATTCATCATTAATGACTTTTGCAACTAGCCATTTATCAGGCGACTTGCCGCAAGCGGACATGGCTTTCTTTTGTTTAAGAGTTGGGCGCTTACCGTTTTTCATTGGCGACCCTCTCTTTCAACTGCTCAAGATAGCCGCGAAGATAAGGACGAAAAGAGTTGTCCTCATGTATCCGATTAATCATAAATTCAAGCTGCTTTTCCGTCAGCGGAACGTTGATTGTTTGCTGGCTCATTTCACAATCACCCCGTGTTCTAATAGCTTCTTTTTCAAAAGCATTAGCTCCGTTTCTGCCTTGTCCAATTTGCGTCGTAAGAGCTCTGATAACTCCCGTATTTCGGCAAGCGATTTTTCTAATTGATCGGTCATTCTGCTTTGACCTCCAATTCTTGGCCAGCCACAACGGTGCTCATGATCAATTGACCTGTCGGACCTTTAAACGATGTGATTGACTCAGCGTTATCTACAAAGCATGGCGCAATGATTTCGGCCTGCTCGGATAACACTTCACGCAACTCTAGGCCAGCTCTGATAGACTCCGACAAGGACAACTTGTTAAAGTCTTTACCGTCCATCTGGATGACAAAGGTTGGCTTGATCTCTCCGTTCTTTTGGTTTTCAAAGAGCCGTACAGATAGCGTTGTGAATAGAGCTTGTACCTTCTCGCCTTGCAGTTCGGCTTCCTTAGCCTTAAACGATTTCACAGCGTCCAGGATAAAGACTGATTCTTTTAAGCTGACATGTGTTGACTGTTCATGGTCAAACGCTTCTTCAATTCGTTTTTCAATTTTTTTGTAAGCTTCAGCTTTATAAATGAGCTCTTTCAATTCATTTAATGAGCTGTATAATTCTTGCCTTTCGTTAGTTAATTCTGCTGAATCAACAGGCTCAATCTGCTCAAGCTCAGCGCGAAGTGCTTTTACTTTCTCTTGCTGCACTTTAAAAGCTTCACGTTTTCTTGCTAGATCACTTTCACGATTTTCCTTTGCGACCAATACTGTCTTTTCGTCTAAAGACTGGTTGCATGTAGGACATTTATCGTTTACCTCTTGCTCGTAAAGTTTCATATAATCGGCACGCTGACGTTCTAAATCTTCACGTTCCATTTCAAGCGCTATTTCTTTATTACGTCGCTTTTCATTAGTTGCTGTGACTTTTCGTTCTTTAACATTGAACGATTCCAGTTTTTCTAATAGCTCTTTTTCTGACTCTTTAAGTTCATCTAACTCAAGAGCATGTTCGACTTCATCAAGCTGCTTCTGGAGCGTTCTAGTTGCTGACTGAGCAGCAATATAAGCTTTTTCCTGCTTGGTTTTGTTTTTCTTATGTTCAGCCTCTATGTCTTCAAGAGGTTTCTTTTTAAGTAAAGGATCTAACGCTTCCGCCTCTGGCTTGGATAGCGCAGCCAACACTTCTTTATTAATTGGAGCTGGCACATATTGCAGCAGAAGCGCACGCTGTTCGTTCCATTTGAGCGAGAAAAAATACAATGGGTTAAACAGTGACAGAAACATGGTCTTTTCGAAATACTCGGCAACTAGATTGTTAAAATCAGTCGCCTTTTTAGGCGTGTCGTTGATGGCATACTCGGCCTTACCTTTAATTAATGACCTAGTGAGCAAGATGTCTTTTTCGCCTTCGTTGAATAAAAGTGAAACGCTTGTCTCGTCTGCTTCGTAAGTAACAGGTGACGGATCGACCTTGCTTGAAAAGGCATCCGTGCCGTATAATAACCAGCAAGCAGACTCAATAATTGAGCTCTTGCCTTTTGCATTGTCACCGCTGATCTTTGTTACCTCGCCAAAGTTAACGGTTAGACCGCGGTGGCTTTTGTAGTTTTTGAGCGTTAGCTCTTTGAATGTGATCTGCAAATCAATTCTCCTTTCGATAAATAATGAGTGCGTCGGTCGTCCAATCCATTTCATTTGCACTAGTCGCAAACTTGATGTTGATGACCTCAACATCTGGATTTGCTTCCAGCCATGAATTTAATTCTGCTTCTACATAAGTACCGCTAAACTGCTTAACTGCAATGCTCCCTGCTACGCCTAGTTCCATTACTCTCCCTCCCAGCTGATGTGGAGAATAACGGGATTCCGTTCGCCTAACACCTCGTCTCCTACTATCGCAATATCGAACCCCATATCCGCAAAATGATTGAGATATATCTGCATCGATTTATCATCCACCGGAACGCCATACAGCACGTTTGCATTTTTTGAATGAAACTCTTTACGGAACAACTGGACATGTATACTGGTCAACGCGATGCGAGCTGCTTTCTCAATGCAGCGGTCAATCTCCCGCATCACTTTTTCTCGTTGCGCTGGTAAACTTGCTTTGGACAATGCTCTTGCTTCTTCTGCTAGCATTGTGTATGCCTCCTTGAATTTAAAATACTTCCCTAGTCCCTAGCGCCTGGTGTGTACGATAGTAACCGTAAGCAATTGCTAGTTCTTTTACTGACGGCGTGCCAATCTTTACATAACAGCTAGTGCAGCAAAACAGATTGTGCTGAGCGCTATAAGTGCCGTCTGTTTTTGCAAACTGCTCAGGCGTCATTGCCTCTTGTGATGCGTGATGAACAATTTCCGAAATTTCGCCTGGGGACTGATTACAAAACGGGCATTCGAGCTTTTGCTTGTCCATTCAACGTCCTTCCCGAGCTAAAAGGCAGCGGCGGTTTAGCTCTGCTTTATATTGGGCCAATCTGACATCTCGGTAAGTGTAAGCACGTGGGAAATCGTGATGTGGTTTAATACGTCCACGTTCTGCCACTTTTCTTGTGTAGTAGCTTATTCGCTTTTCCAAGTCCATTAACACTGCTATCACCTCCCTCAAAAAATTAAGTCAACGAACAGCCAGATCATCATCATTACTAAGACACCCACACCACAGCCGATACTGAAAAGCTCTTTTTCCTCGACTGTCATTTGGCAACATCTCCCTAAAATCATATTGTGTAGGCATGTTTCAACCTAGGGGAACAACAGTCCGAACACAGCCACGTTCCATAGCGAACAATCAACCGAACAGATACTCTAGCCCTCCCTCTCAATCAGCGGAAGCAATCCCTTACGATTTTTAAGCGTCTCATAGATAAACAATCTGCCCTTTTGCGTCCAATACGTGTGGTAAGCGCTCTTGTTTGAGTCAATCACATGCTCTTTGCTCTGCGTATAGCCTTCCTTCTGATACTTTGCATAAATGAGCCAGCAGTCGCCTTGCTTATACTGGATGCCTAATTCGTTCAGTAGCTTGTTCATGGACTTGGCCGACATGCCGTAGTCCTTAGCAATTTTGCTAACTGATAGAAGCGACTTGTTTTGTAAGATCAGATCATAGTAGCTCGCCTTTGGTTGCAACTCGTTTATGATCTGCTCTTTTTGTGCGTTCTCCAACAAAAGACGTTCTTTCTCTTCCTCCGCTTCTGCCGCCAACCTTAACGCCTCTGCGAATGTCTTGGGGACTACTGCGCTATAGGAGCCAGTTTTGCGGATACTTGGAAGGACTTCACTTGTGATCCACTTCCTGAATGCCCTAGCCTCTTTTTTTCTACTGTCCAAAATGACATCATAAAGGCCGTCTTCGTTAACAAATGTCGCTTGTTGTGTTCTCCCTAGCGAATCCTGGATGGGGTATGTTGAACATACGTCATCTTCAAGCCGTTGTTTTACAACGCGCGGAGCTAAATCCAGTACACGACAAACGTCTTTAAGCAAGAAATAAACTTCTTCATGTCGGACAACCATACGCATTTCTGATTGACCGTAGCTAAACACTTTTTGAAGCTGGTTCACTTTCATCTATACCTCCTACTTAATCTAAATTTATGTTCCTATATCACCTTATTAAATATAATTTAAGTTAAAGGAACAATAAATAAACCATAAATAATACTTGCGGTATTATTTATTATGGTATATAATTCATTCTGTTAGGTTAAGTTAAATTTAAGCTGTTGTTACATGAAAAAAATTCTGGGTTATTTAAGTCTGGAAATAACTCATCATTAGACACACCAAAGTAATGCTCTATCCTTTTTAGTAGCTTAGTGCTAGGGATTGATCTACCGTTCTCTAACTCTCTAAGGTGTGTTTCTGTAATGCCAAGATCGTCGGCAACTTTACGCTGAGTCCCTCTTTCCTTTCTAAGTTTTTTTAGAAGTTCACGCTGTTGTGACGCTTTGCTGATTGTCATGTTCTCACCTCGCTTTAATTTAATGTATGAATAGAATATCACTTAAATTATATTTAATCAACTAGTTTTTTATTAAAAATTATTTAAGGAGGCGTTATTTGTGGAAGACACTCTAGGGAAGCGTATTAGAGAAATGCGAGAAAGACGCGGATTGACTCAAGATCAGCTTGCTGCATATTTAAATATGCAGCCCCCTAATATTTCTAATTATGAGAGAGGGAAGAGCGCTCCGCCAATAAAAAAACTGGAACAGTTAGCAACTATATTAAACACGTCGATTGATTATTTATTAGGGAAAACAGATAATCCGCAGCCTCTTGACGAAGACATGACAAGGGTTGCTATTCTTTTATACCAGTGGCTGGATGAAGCGATCATGGAATTCATAAAAATGTTTAAGGGGGATTATCCTTTTTCAAGAAAATTGATTAATGAATTGTATGATGCATTATCAGAGGCCGCAGAACAAACAGGATCAGAGTTGAAAATAAAAATCAAAGCTAATGAACCATTAGATTTTGATTGGTTAGCAAAAGAAATTGTCGATGGAACAAATAGAGAGTACAAGATCAATTTAGTTGGTAAATTAAAAGTAATAGCGAAGAAGTATCATTTATGGGAAGATCCAATGGATTTTGGAATGGTGGCAGAGAGTTCTGTCCAGTATGGTAAAGAGCAGAAGTTTGTTAAGGACTTGGAGTTATCTGATAATGAGTTACTTGAGCAGTTTACATTAAAATTAGACGGAAAAGAGCTCAGCGAAAAAGAAGCTAGAGGCGTCATTGCTTATCTTCGTTCTTTGCGTCAGGTTGAGTCGGATTGACTATCCCTCTCAAATCATCGACACTTACTCCGAGCATTTGACTAACTACATTCAAATTAACTTCTACCTTTGACATCTGTAACCTCCATGAACCGTGACTTTTAATTGGATGTTTTATCGCTAATCGTGCCTCTATATAAAGACTGTCCCTCTACCTTTTACAATTCTCGATTTGTTTCTACACAGTAGAGGGGCGGTTACAAAATAAAACTTAAGAAGAAACGTATAAAACTCTTGGTGAACTAGATGTTCTCTACGAAGATGGCAGTCAGGAAATGGGTAATGCCAATCTCATAAAAATAGCTAACTATATTGTTTTTAGACCATCTTTTTGAAAGAAAAGACTTTCGATCGCGTCTAAAAAGGATAGGTTTCTTGTTCCATTATATACGAACACAGGTTCTCGTTTCAAGTAGTTAATCCTTTCTTAAAGATGCATGTTCCGCTGGAGTTTATACAAACAAAAAAAGCAGCGTAATAGCTGCTCTATTCAAATTCAACGGCTGTTATCAACGGAATTAGAAACTCTTCACTTTTATTATCTTTTGTAATCTTAACTGTAAAAACAGCAATCTCTTCTATCAGACGACTTTCAGCATCTAAAGTTTCCACTCGATACTTTAAGTAAACATCCTGCGAAGTCGCTCCATAGTCAATTACTATCCCGTTTTCACTTTCCTCGACAATTTCAAGTCCGTGTTCTTCTGCGATAGAACGTTTATCTTCTATATACTCCGAGAAGGTAATATCCAAACCGGCGTATTCCACTTCGAAATCATAATCGTCTCTATTAAAGGCTCTTATATCTTCCGTAGGATCTGTTGCTCCTACAACTTCTAGTTCCTCATAATCAAAGACTTGAGGTATTTTTTCGCTGACTTCCCTGAAAACCGTGACATCCGTTTCTCCACCATCAAGAAAGTTTTCAAGTGCTTGTTTAGCTTCCTTTTCAACAGGGCTACCACTGCACGCGGCAAGAACCAAGACCAGCATTAGCGTCACAATTGACAATACCCCATAACGCATTTTATCACCTACATAGTAATTTTTATCTATGAACATCATACCTGATTAAACTGGATATTTGTACTAGTTTTTCTATACCATTTGTCAAAAAAAAAGCCCCACGTCATTAATGAGTAGAGGCATGCGAAAGTTATTTTTTAAACTTACTCTTGTTTGTATTTATTCTGGAACGCTTATCTCTAATTCTTTTTTCCGCAGCAGCTGTTTCATCATTGTCTAGTTTAATGCTTACTACCTTATCTTTATCAATCTCCGCAAGGAGCCAGTCTCCCTCTTTGGCTCCTGACGGCAATTGACTTTTTTCTATTTCGTATTCAGTGCCTCTGTCTTTGATAGAAATAGTTACTATACCATCTTCAACTCGATCAATAACTGCTTTGACTATCATTCTTTTACCTCTCCGTCCGAATTGTGTAACCGCTATTTGTTACATTAACCGTGACAGTCCCATTTTCGGCTGTCCCGTACACTTCTGCTCCTACTGCTTGCACTCTGTCAATTGCTTCCTTATGGGGATGCCCGTAACTATTATTTATACCTGCTGAGTAAATCGCAATATCCGGCCTAACAGCTGACATAAAAGGTGCGCTACTAGAGGTACGCGAGCCATGATGGCCCATGTGGTAAATATGACTTTGTAAAATAAGTCCTGTACCTAGCATTATGTTTTCAGCAGGAGTCTCCGCATCTCCTGTAAATAAAAAGCTCGTGTTGTTAGCAATCATCTTAAAACTTAGTGAGTCATTATTTAAATTACCTGTTAATGATGTTGGGTGAACAATCAAAAAATCAAGACCTCCGACACTATAAGATTCTCCAGTGGATGGATAGACAACAGGTGTATTTGTTCTAATTAATGCATCCAGTAGCCGCTCATAAACCTGCGAATTAGCCTCTGTCTCACTCAGCCAAACTTCATCCGGGTTCATTTCTTCTATTATGATGTCTGAGTAACTAATGTGATCAGCATGGGCGTGAGTGAGTATAAGCAAATCCAAATCAACTACGTCCCGAGCCTCTAACTGATCTAAAGTTGACCTATTTCGTCCCGTGTCGATCAAAACAGTCGTTTCGCCTGCCCTCACCAACGTGCTATCGCCTTGACCAACATCTAAAAAGTCTACGATGACTTGAGCGCTAGCACCTACAGGATGTACGCCAAAAAAAATCGTGAAGACCACCATGATACCTGCAAGTTTCTTTAACTGATTCATGATTTACTTCCTCCTAACTTTAGTGATTTCAAGTTAAGAGTAATGATTTTTTGTTTAATTACAATGATATGCGAGGTTTTCCCAAATTCATTTACTCAAATTTAATAAATAGGACTCACTTTTTTGGCTGTTAAAGGAACTTGAAGCTCATTACATAAAAGCTGAAGAGTTTTTATATCTTTATGAGGAAGTTGTCGGAAGTGACAAACTTTGTTGCGGATACGGATGCTTTGATTAAGATGCTCAACTATCTGAGGCGAGTGAGTATAAAAAGGAACTACATAAGCAATGGTTTGTCGGTAGGAATCTTGGATGTGAGGTGGAACGTGGTGTTTGGCAGTAAGGTGGCTGCGGACGGCAAACAAAAGCGTATAAGCTGTTGCGTTTTTGTGCATATCACACCTCCTACCATATAATTCAACAAACTAAAAAAATAACCCTGCCGAAGCAGGGCCTTATTTAATACAGCAATGACTTCTAGGCTCTTTGCAACACTTTCTCTTTCTTTTTTACTAGATTTTGTCTTTTTCTGTCACCTTCCCGAGAAGAAAATAACTTTTGTAAGAATTCATCGGCAGAAAGTCTTCCAGTCTCATATTTTTCCCTGAGAATAACGTCTTTTCTTTTTACCGTATCCTCATAACTCTTCATATAGCTGCCTCCTTCAATAGTCTTTCATTATATTTTAGCTCCATATTTAAGAGAGGTGCTAACACATTTGCAAAATAGCCAATGTAGTCAATATCGTCTCGATCAAAGGAATTCTTGTTAAGTCCATCTACGTTTAGAACTCCTATTACCTCATTTTGGTAAACAATCGGAACACACACCAGTGAAAAATATTCTTTTGACGCCTTCGGATTTCTCTCATATGTGGGGTCAGTTGATATATCCATGTTGGAATATATTTCTCCGTGTGTATAACAATACCCTGCTTTTGATTTTCCAACACTTAAAGTTAATTTATTTTTACCTTCAACAGAGTACCCAAATCCGTGAAGAATTTTAAGTCCCTCTTCTCTTTCTGTAAAAACGGCAACTCTAAGTGAATTGTTCCTTTGTTTTGTAAGTAAAGTAGCTAGTCCAGGCAATACAAATTCATAAAGACTTCTAATTTTTTTCTCGAATTCTGCATCGGGTAAACTATCCCCCCACTGGGATAAAGTTAGCACAGTTTGGTTCATTAACTTGAGAACGTGAGACTTCAATTCGCTATGTTCATTTAATTCATCGAACTGTTCTTTTAATGTTTCCAAAGCTTTGTTCGGAGTGAATTTAATAACCCGAAATACAGTAACTTCCTGTTCCCCTCTTATCACTTTTAATAATAATACCAAAAACAATAACGCAAAAGCAATTAGACAGACTGCCAAAGCCCAAGAGTACTCTTCAAGAATTTTATGTAGTATGCCCTCCAACAGTTCCAATATTTTAATCACCTCGAAGTATTGATAACCCTTTCATTATAATTTAGCTGGAAGCATCTTACAATAATATATTTACAAACATCAAAATAACTTTTTCTACCTTGTAAAGAGGGTCATTCAAATAAAAATAAAAATTTCTTAAAAAGTTTTTACAACCCTTACGCTAGAAAAATATAACCTAGTAAGCCCTGCCAAAAGCAGGGCCATTTTATTTACAGCAGGGCGCGCCAAGTATTTCTGCCAGCAATTCCATCCACACCTAGCCCTTTGGCTTTTTGGAAAGCTCGTACGGCTTTTTCAGTTTTGTCGCCGAAGATGCCGTCTATCGCACCAACATCATAGCCATTAATGTATAACAACGCTTGTAGTAATTTCGTCAAATTACCGCGTGCGCCCGCTCGCACATTGACCAAAGCTGCTTCTGTTTTTGGCCCTAAGATACCGTCTACTTGTAAGCCTGCTGCAAATTGTTTATTTAGTTCGGTTTGTAGCACTTTGATCAAGGCTTTCAATGTTTCTGGCCCTAAAATGCCATCCACTATGATGCTAAAACCATAACCATTTGCAAACTCTTGGATAACCCGAATGACGGGATCGCCAGATGGCTTTGGCGCCGGTTTCGGATTACTTGTTCCCCCTTTTAGCTTAAACGCCTTCGCAAAACCCTCGACATGACCGCGAGCGATTTTTTTAAGGAAGGCCGCGTCTTTTAACAGCTTCGCGTCGTGCGTGTTGTCAATAAATAGATTTTCCGTCAAAATAGCCGGCATTTTAGTAAGGCGTAGCACGGCGAAATTGGCATCTTTTTTCCCGCGGTCACGTACATCCATTTCGGCCAAAATAGCCGGGTGCATTACGTTTTGATACGCGACTGATTTTGTTGATCGGCTGTTATGGATAAATGTTTCAAATCCCGTCCCGCCTGCGGCATTAATGTGGACGGAACAAAAGTAATCAGCGCCCCAATTGTTAGCCATGTTAGCACGATCTACGAATGTTGGGTAAACATCGCTGTCACGGCTCATTTTTACCGATACTCCCTTATATTCGCTTAGTAGAATATCCCGAATGTGACGGGAAATTGCTAGCACTAAGTCTTTTTCTTTCAAGCCGTTTCCTACTGCACCTGGGTCGGTGCCGCCATGTCCTGGATCAATAAAAATTTTAACCATAATCATTCACTCTCCTTTTTATTTTCAGTGCCTTGATCATTAAAACCGTGAAGTTTATCCAAAATGACTTGCGGTACTGGCAAACCGATTTTTCCCACGTTTTCCACGATGGACAACCCCTCATTGGCCATATAAAAAAGCACGGTTGCAGTAGCTACCATGCCGTTTAAATCCAAAATCCTATCTACAATGTTGGCTACGATGATAATTCCTAAAACTGCGATCTTACGGGCATATCCGTAAAGTGCTGATCGACTTCTGACCTCTTTAGTTATGATCGCTTTCATAATTCCAGTTGCTATGTCGATAAGCATTAGCACTATTAACAAATCCAAAAATTTAACGGGACCGAATAAGTACAACTTTGCTACTTCCAATGTATCCAAATTAAAAAATATCGATATGCTTTCCACGTCTCCACAACCTTTTCTGCAAAATAAAAAGAGAACCAGCCAGCTCTCTTTGCAACTACTTCTGCTGTTTCATTAAACTTTCAATTTTTTCATCACGTTTTTGGATTTGTTTATGCAGCTCTTTTATTTCTTCATCTTTTGTCTGAAGGGTCACGTCAGCCATGATCAAATTCGTTTCAAGTTCCCCGATTTTCAATGACATAGCTTGTGACACTCGCTGCCCTAGCTCTTGCTGTTTCTCTTGATTCTTCATCATAAACCGCCTCCTGATCTTCTATTTTTATTTCATCCTCAAGCCTTTCTTGGAAAACCACATCGATGTTAGCAGGACCGAATTGCTGATCCCCGTTTTTCCAATCATCCTGATACTGCCAAAAAGCTCCAGCTTTATCGTAACGCTCGCCGACTATACGGATGTCAGTCTTTTCCTTACCCTCAACAATAAAAGACCGGTTCTCTTTTTTTATTCGGGCCCCATTACTAGAAAAGATAGCAAACTTGCCATCAACGACCTGCAAAAATTTCTCGTCAATGTTAATTTCTTTTCCTGGTGGCACATCAATCATTAGATACTCAACGAGATATTGTGGCGAATCGACTGGTGACATTCCTAGTAACTCCCCAGCAATTTCAATTGAGCCACCCTGCTTGGTACCGTCCGCTTTAAAGGCGTGTACCATACGTCCACCCATATAAAACTCTACTTGCCCATTGGACTCATGTTGAAAAATGTAGTTCCCATTGCCCGCCGTCCATTGCACACCATTTGACACTGGGCTAACGCGTGCTTGCCTCTGTCCAAACCACGTTGAATAAGACGGAAATGTTACGCCGTTAGAGCGGGCGGTCATCATCACCGTTACTTGCTCAGCGTTTAGATTATGGACTAGCTCAAATACTGAGTCATTGCGGTTTGTAAAACCTCCATATCCAATTTGGACATTGTTACGGTTGCTTGTTTGCATCAATTGAATATGCGGCTGATCCGTAACACGCGAGCCGAAAATGCTATTACCCAAATCAGCTCCAATCATTGCAGCATTTGCATACATGGACAAACGGGATCCCTGTTGCTGCGATCGGACAGCCCCAGCAACAATGGTGTGCCCGCGCTCTTGGCTTGTATCAAACGACTGATAACGGTGCTGCCCCTGTTGATACGCAATACTAAAATAAGCGTTAGGCTCCATTGTTAGCGTAGCGCCTCTAACGTTTGGGTTGCTTATCGATCTGGACGGATATAATGTGCAAGCAAGATCGCCGTTTAGCGCGAAAAACTCCAGTCCATGCTGACCAAAGCTTGCGTTTAGATCATTTCCATCAAACGTATACACGTATCCACCAGCAATCATTACCGACCGACTACCGCCTTGTGTGATCACTCCTGCCATAATCGATTCTGCGACGACGCCAAAAGCAGTGATAGCATTCCGAAATGTTTGCAACCCATCTGTGCTTATGCCAATGCCAGCACTATTAAATAAAACAATATGATTGGAGTTAACTTTGCTGATTGCTTTTATGCCATCTTCAAAATTAAGTTCTGTACGAGCTGACAAAAGAGCATTAGTAGCAATGCGCACAGCATCAGCAAGTCCGCCCATTGGTACTTTATCCTGACCGGCAAGTATGCGGTCTAGTTTTTTAGATGTATTAGCAAACCTCGTGACGGTTTCCGTCATTCGTTGGCGTACATTGGATAAGGTTGTTTCAATATCAATAGGTTCCAAGAGAGCGTTAAGCGTTTCGGTTACTTCTACAATCCTCGCCTCAGCCACAAAGTTATTCATCGGCTCATAGACAATAAACCCCCAATCCCCAACCTCAGGATAATTGGAGGCATACCCAGCTTGTCGCAAGTCGGCCAAAGAAACAGTCACACTTAGTTGAGGCTCGTCAATCAGCACGTCCCGTAAATGTTGCTGCATATTAGCCGCAACTGTACGACGTTCGTCATAGACTGGATCGGCATGTCTAATGCCAAAAATCTTAGCATTAGGAGACGTGTATTTTTCATGAACTGGAAACGTTCCATTCTCACGCTCTTCCCCGCCAAACCCTTCGATGTGTGTTGAAAAGTTGTCCGTGTCCTCCTGCTTGTCAATCGCTTTTAGATTGACACCCCAGCGAAACTGGAAATCCGTATTTTGCCCGATGCGTTTTTGGATGGTTACTGTCCGGCTTTGGACGGTAAACTCGGCCCCGTAACGTTCCAAGACCGTTTTAAAAAGAGACAGGCAATTGTCTCGCCCAAAATTCTCAAATTCTTCTGCGTCAAACGATCCAATCACTTGATAGTGATATGGCGTTGGGCCAAAGACACGCGACAGAGCTGCAACAAATGTCTGCGATCCCGTGTGCAACTGATACTGATAACAATCAATCATGTCAATAAAAAACCTGTGTACAGCTTCAACCTGTTTGTACGTCTTGTTGCCAAAATCTTTTTCGTTAACCCGTCTAATGATGTACTCTTCGTTTCTGAAGTGCACAATAGATTCGGGTACAACAAAATCAAAACCAGGATCATCTGGAGACACGGAAAAAGTCAATAGCTTGTCGCCATTGACTTTTGTGTTAAACGTTATGTTTCTTATTAATGTAAGAGTTTCATAGTCTCCTTGTATGTTTTTAATAAGTAACGTGATATAGACCGCCTCCCCTTTGTTACTTTTTCTACTTTTACGCAATTTAATATGTTAAACTTAGAGTTATCTGGCGCAGGAGGTAATTTAACTCATGAATAATATTTTCTTTATATTAGCCGCACTTGCAGCAGTCATTACATTATTTGTTGACGATAGACTATTTCTACTGTTCGGCGCTTTAGCAGTGATATTTATTGGTTTTGGGGTTTTCAGCCAGCAAGATAAGGAGCATGCTGAATGAATGTACGCAAACCAAACGACTCATCTAAAACCGTTTTACTGTATTTAATATTTATTGTTACAGTAATTGGATTTAGCAGAATTGAAATAGCATCTACATTCCTTGTGATTGGGCTCTCATTAATTATGTTGTTCAAAGAAACTAAAAGCATGGATCAATTCCATGGGACTACTTCATTTATTTTGCTAGCATCATCTGTTCTTCTTGCGATGTCGATGCTCTCTTACAGCACGACCAATGGGATAAAAACGTCCCTTGTCTTTATAATCGCTCTGCTAGCATTTATCTCCACGTCCCGATTGAATTGGAATAAATATAGCGTTGATAAACACTTAAAATTTATTAACCTTTTAGCTCTACTAAGTATTATTATTGGATACCTTTTTTACTTTAATCCTAGTATTTTAAATCAAATTGGCAACGTTATTTTAAACTCAGAGCATTTAGAATCAACACAGTTCTGGAACTCAAACATACGAATGACTAGCACTTTTGTGCACCCAAGTATTTTTGGCTCATTCATTTATATAGCGGGTTTGATTTCTCTTTATATGTTGTTTGCGCAGAAAAGAAAGTTATTCCCCCTTATATCTCTAATGGTAATTATTTCAGCGATTTTTCTGACTAACACTCGTACAGTCATTTTGGCATTCGCAATCGGCGCCCTTGTCTTTGTGTTTTATCATCTAAGTTTTAAAAAACTAATTCTGATTTTTGCTGCCTCCGGGTTCGTTGGCCTTGTTTACTCCTTGTTATCAAACAATTTGTCTAACTATTTTATTTTGGCTGATCGGATTAACACCACAGATTCAATAGATAGCAGACAACTACTATACAATGATGCTTTATCAATGTTTTATGACAAGCCATTATTCGGACACGGACTAGGTTCATTTCTACATAGACCAAGTGAGTATGTTAGTACATGGGAAGTAACAAATGCGCATAATTTATTTCTACAACTTTTGGCTGAAATTGGTCTTATAGGTACCGCAATAGTCTTTACAGCAATAATTTTCCTCATCGTAATAGACATTAACCTGATAAAGAAATTAAAAAAGAAAAGTAATACTTTATTTAGTGTTCAAGTTCTAGCCTTTTCAATAACAATTGCTGTTTTGGCTGACTCAATGGTTCAAAATCCACTTTACTCATGGAGAATCGTTGTCCTTGTCGGATTTATAAGAGGTATATCTTACTTTATATATAAGCAAAGCAAGGAACCCTCTAAATCTGAATCGTTTTTAGGAAATAATATAAACAGTGGGTATGTCTAATTTCGGCTACCCACTGTTTTTTGTTTACGGACTAACTTTTTTGTATTTGACTTGGATGTCCCCTACATTAACACTGCCGACGTCGCTGCCTATACGCAAAATAACGTCATTGATACTGCTGCCCTGCCCGATTACCGCGTCGATTGTGTACTGTCGTAAGCTAGTTTCAGTTATTTCCTGCGAATAAGATGGTGGAGTAACGTTGCTGTAACGGTAGTAAAAGTTAGCAAAACCTTTAGCTCCCGACTTCGCAACCGCGTAAAAGCTAATGGAGACAATTGAGTTTTCAATTAGACTGTGCGCGTCCAAGAAAATATCTACATATTGCCCTTGGATTGTCTCTGCCGAAGGTTTGCCGGCAATTAATACCGATGTACTTCTACGCCATCCAGTGCCGCCAAACACGGTATACTTAAACAAACCGTCGTTGTCAGGCTTGCCTACAAACTCTTTTTCTAGGTTTACAGTTCCATAAACCCAGCTTTCGTTATCCAACAACCCTATCCCTCTTTTGAAATAGTTTGGATTTGAGTCCGCGGAGAACAAGTGGTTTTGCTTTTTAATACCGCTAAACGTATTTAATCCTAATTTAACCGATCCCATCACACGGCCTGAGTGTGTTATGCCGTACTCCATTTGGCCACTTTCCGTGTTAGATATGGCGTTTCCTGTGACCGCGGAGGAACCGTTGGCAATGTAAATGCCCGTCGAATACACTCCTGTTGCGACCACCCCACAATCGGACACGTTAACTCCCGACACTACCGCGTTATCACAACGATGTGTTTGTGCCACGCCCGCATATGCGCATTTTTTTATGATACCGCCCACCACGCTGATGCGACGAGGGTAGTCTGCGTCGTCAACGTTATCAGGATCTAATACGCGATTATGATAATCCGCCCCAAGTACAATACCGCTGTCTCCCGACCCTGAAATATTACTATTGCTTATCACAATGTCGTGACACTCGCTGTTGATATTAACAGGTTCCAACGATTTGTAACATTCGTAAGTGACTTGGGCATTTACAGGAACGTTATAATTTAAAAACACTACTTGATACGCCTTGTCACCTAATTCTTCCACCCTATATTTTTCCCTGTCCAGTTTTTGATTGTTGATATACAGATTTCCCCGCCCTGGATATATATAGTCTTCAAATTCAAGTGGTAGGTAAGGTTCGCCACCTGAAGCTATTTCACTTTGCTTTAGCAGAACGTTATTAAACGAATTAGAGCTTATTACCCCATCCCAACTCCATCGTGTTTGGATACCAAAACCCATGCACTTATCTAGCACATTACCGGACACCTGAAAGTTGGTGCTTTCTCCTGTAATCACAATTGGAGTGATTTGTTTATGCCCGTCTCCCAATAATTGGTTATCTTTTATGACAAGCATCCGCGTCCCATTCGAAAAGACGTGATGCCCAATTTCTCCTTCGAAAACATTATCTGTGACAATGCACTCGTTTCCTCTTACTGCTAGGGTATAGAGTTGCCCATTCGTCCCCTTGAACTTTAGGCCTGTCACGGTGCATTTGTTGCCGTCAATGTTGATCCGCGCATTTCTACCCGAGCCAATTAACGTTCCTCCACCATGTAGCTTTTGTCTATCTTTACTGACGGTTATTGTGCCGGTATATAAAAACGTATAGCCCGCTGGGAAAAATAAATCGCGACCAGTTTCGGCAGCAGCATTGATCGCGGCAGTAACGTCAGTTTGACCGCTGCCGTCAGCATTATAAGGCGGGGCCATGACGTTTAAGGCTATTTGACCCATTTGATAAGATAACCGCGTATCCACCTCATTAATTGCTGTCGGATCAATGTCCTGTATCTCCATCCACACACCATTAGTCATACGATAAACTCTGCCAGTATTGCGCACCATGGCCGTCTGCCCCTCACTGGCGTCAGGGTATGTCGTAGCGAGATCATCAAATGTGTCAACTGGCGGCAGCCAATCGATCTTAGCTCGGTCTACTACTTTATCAAACGCTTTATCGGCTACCTCGTCTACCGCGTTATCAAATCTGTTTTGTAGTCCTTTGTATTTCCCCTCGATCTTGTCAAAGTTTTCGTTTACATCCTTACGTACTCGGTCAAATTGTGTGCCTACATGTTTTAGATTCAATGCTCCACGCTCCTTACTTTATATATAAAGAAAACGGAAGTCGAACGCTGCTTCAATACTCCCGCTACTTCCTTCAATTCGTATTTCATTCCAACCCGTATCCAGAGTAAATGCAGCCAAGTTAGTTTGCGCTAAAATAGTCTGTCCGTTTTTCAAAGCGCGACATCCACGCTCAAGTCTGATATTGTCCGTCGCCGTAGTGGTGCCTTCGTATCGCCAATCTGCACCTGACGTTAAATTACGAATACGCAGTCGGTTAGACGCGCCCCTAAACGTAATTACTGCATCCTGATTGCGTAGATCAACCGTCACATTACCCGCATTGTAAACACGAAAAGATGTTGTATTAAAACGGTAAATAAGCGGCTCCGTGGGTATACCTTGCCCGAACTGCAATTTTTGGCTATCAAAACGAAATTCGTTCTCTGACGTCCGCACAACCGACTTAGCGAACGGAGAAAAGGACTGAAAGTCCACCTGAAACCGAGCGGCTGTTGGTGACACATACTCCATGCCAAATTCACCGGAGACGGCCTCCCACATCTTCCCCGGCTGCCTCATGTCAATAAGTTGCTTTGTCTTAGGAGTAGCCAGCATGGCATAAAATTCATCACGAATTAACTGTAAATCCAAGTGGTCGTAACCTATAGCGCCAAATTCTGCTCTTATAGTCCGTTGCCCATAATGAGCGGATGTAAACACAGAACCCGGAAGCCCAGGGATCGGTTCGCTTGTATAATCAGTTGATAAGCTTTGGGGGATAAAGCTGAGCAAATAAACATTGAGCTTCCGGTGGTCTAGGATCTGACCGTCTTCTATTATCTTCAACCAATTCACATTCGAACACCCCCGCTTAATGCATTGCGACGGCTGACACGGCCTTGTCTAATGTCTATAGAAGGAAACGTAACCTCAGCAACTTTCTCCCCATTAATAATGACGGGCGCTGGCTGCACTACAACTCTCACGGTATCATTGGTCATATTTTGCTGGCCGTTAAGCTGTCTTACAATCCGATCCGCTTCCCCGCTCGGACTCACGCCAGAGGCATAGGCCGGAATTTTATTCAACGATGAAAGAATTTTCTTTGTCTCGTCATGCGTGAAAACTTGGGTGCCACGCGGAAGGTTAGCAACCCCAAAATCTAGCATCGCCCACTTATTCCCGTGTCGCGCTAGCTCGTAGCCTTCTTCACCAACCCAAGCGGGACCTCCAGGAGCGAAATCGGTGCCTTCGGCAAAACCAGGGATGTTACCCAGCACACTGCGAATACCCGCGCTCAATCCGCTCGCTACGTTTTGCCAAACAGCACTCAGCGTGACGCGTTTGGTTGCAGACTTAGACGCTTCCTCACTTATCGCTTTCGCCGTGCCGTTGTCATCTACATCGACAGATTTGTCAATGTCTTGGCCAAGCGTTCTGTTCATATCCTCGGCTTTCCCTGTTCCTTCATCGATTTTGCTGTTTGTACGTCCTTGAGCAGCCGTGTTATTGTCATGAATACCAGACGCTTGGGCAAGGATGTTGTTATTAAAAGCAATTTGCCGTTCCCGCTTCTTCTCTTCTCCAGTAACGGTTTGCACACCGCCGATCTCTCGATCAATCAAACCTAAAGTAGTTTCATACGCCCCGATCTGATCGTTAATAACACCGAGTTGGTCTCTAAGCGTGCCGGTTTGGTCGCCTTCCCTTTTAATTTTGCCTTCTAATTCCGCCTTTTGTTCTTTGAGCTTGTTTAACTGCTCGTTTGCGACATCTACGCCTTTTTGTCCTTCCTCGTTTATACCAATTGTTTTCAACAAAATTTGTAGATATTCAGCGTCAAGCAGCTCTCCTTTTATTCGGTGTTCCTCAGCTGCCGCGATGATATTGTTTTGCTCATCTAATTGCTCTTTAAGTGTGTCTCGTAACTCTCCGGCTTTTCCATTTAAAATGGCTTCCAAAATATCAGCTTCACGTCGCGCCTCGTTCTGCTGCTCTTGCGTATACAGGTAATTCCCCGAAATGTCTTTAGCCTCGTTTAATCTATCATTTAAAACCATTTGGTCTTCGTTTTGTAATTCGGTGAGTAAGCCTATACGTTCTAACGTTTCTTCTCGTTCTTTCTCAGCTTGTGCAGCATTTCGAATATGTTCTGTTCGTTCCTCGGCCCAGTTGCCGCGTTGGAGCTCCGCTTCTGCTTTAGCAACTTCTAAAGTGTTGTCTACTAATTTTTGGAGTTCCTCACCGACACCAGCAACAGCCTCACCATGTACAGTGTGGGCTTCAGCTACTTGCGGGGCCTGATCAATGATAGACGCATTGGCATCTAATAGTTCGTCGATCTCTTCATGCGTTAAACCCGTTTTTTCCACTAATGCGTCATATCGTTTTTCAAGCTCTTCCATGGCCTCAACTTCTGGATTTTTAGCCATTTCATGACGGATTTCTAGCAGTTCCTTTATTTGTCCCGTGGTTATCTCGGCTTTTCCTCTTAATTCCTCATACTTGGCTACAGACGCTTCCAACTCTGTATGTTGGTCATTCAAGCTTTGCACAAGCTCAAGATTGGATTCAGACGCTTCGTCCGCTGTCTTTTTCCAATCCCATATAGCAAGACCCAAGGCACCTACACCCGCGATTGCCAGACCAACAGGGCCAGCGGCACCAAGACCAAGCATTCCTATACGTCCAAGCAACCCTTTTCCTCCAACATTTCCGAAAGCAGTGGCGACAGTCCCTATGACTTTGACAATGCCACCAAGAGTTGTCGTTAATCCACCCAGCACAATAGAGGCTGGCCCAACTGCGGCGGCTAAAGCCACAAACTTCAAAATGGTTTGCTGCTGCTGAGTATCCATATCTGCAAAAGCTCTAGCACCGTCTTCGATAGACTTAATAAGTGGTTCGGCAGCTTCAAGCGCGGCAAACATGGCAGGTATGAGCGCCTCACCCATCGTGATGCCAATATCAAAAAAGCGGTTCTTTAGCATTTGTAATTGTGATTCCGTTGTGGCATACCGTTCTTCAGCCTCATTTGTTAGAGCGATGTTTTCTTCCCACGCATCATTAGCCGTGCGTAAAGCGTCGTTAGCCATATCTCGGGCGGACGAAGAACGAAGAATAGTATCACGTAAACGAATTTCAGAGAGTCCAAGTTCATCGATGATCTGAAAGGCTGATTCGCCCTCTTCCGACAAGTCACCCAATCCGCCTAGGAATGTGAAGATAGCCGTGGCCGCGTCCTCTTCAAATGCTCTCTTAAATTCACTTGTAGACATACCAGCAATACGGGCAAACTCTTCTAGCCGCTTGCCGCCTTGGTCTACATCAGAGGCCATTTCAATCATTAACTTGCTGATAGCGGTACCCCCTGCTTCCGCTTTAATGCCGACCGATGTTAAAGCGGTGGCAAATCCTAAAATATCAGCTTCCGACATGTTAATCTGTGTACCAGCACCAGCAATCCTAAGCGCCATCTCACTGATTTCACCTTCAGTTGCCGCGAAATTGTTACCAAGATCGACTATAGTTGAACCTAATCTATCAAAGTCCGTTTGCGCCATTCCTGTGATGTTTGCGAGACGAGCAAGAGCCATCGCCGCATCATCACTTGACATGTCTGTTGCCACGCCAAGGTCAATCATTGTCCGTGTAAAAGATAAAATATGCTCTTTCTCAATTCCTAGCTGACCGGCTGCTTCACCAACACGCGCAATTTCCGTTGCAGCTGCTGGAATCTCTAAGGCCATATCCCGTATGCCCCTCGATAATCTGGCATACTCCGATTCTGTTGCATCAACGGTCTTTCGGACTCCCGCAAACGCACTTTCATAGTCCGAAGCAGCCTTGATCATACTTATACCACCAGCAATGATAGGGGCGGTGACACGCATGGTGTAGGATCGACCAAAAGCGGACATATCTCGGCCTACGGTTTGTAACTTGTCTCCCACAGTCGTCAAGTTATTCCCCATATTAAGCCATGGATTTTGCGCCCTGGACAACTCGTTGTTGACACCCTCTAAAGACGACTTTGTTCGGTTCATCGCTGCAACAGCGTTGTTGTATTGACGACTCAAATCCATAACCGCTTTTTCGTTTCGATTTTTGGCCAATCTAGCCTGATCATAGCGGCTTCGTAAAGCCATAACTTGCCGCTGTTGGACTTCAAGGCGTCGGCTCAAAATATCCGATTTTTGTCTAAGACCGTCAATACTACGTCCATACGCCTGTCCAGCACTTCGAGCCACATTCATTTCCGACCGAATACCTTTTAAGGTATCTCTAAATCCTTGTAGGCCTCGTGTGGTGCCTTGGTCTAACATTGTCAAACGAGTTCTTAAAGCTCCCACTTCTGTCATATCTTCACCGCCCTTCTACCAAATCTGTTCTAAGTACACGTCTTGTTCTTGAGTCTGCTCCGGCTCATCGTCAAATTCGAATTCGGATGCCAACTCATAAAAAAAATGAACGTCCATCTCATCGATTTGAGATAACGTCCATCCTTGCCCGTTTTTCGGAAACATTAAATTGCGATACAACTTCTTTAGGGATGAATAGGCTTCACCCCATGTTACTTCCCCGTTTCACCATCATTTGCGCCTGCTACAACTTCAGGCTTAATGCCAAATACCGCTTCTTTTAATTTAGCCTGAATGTATTCCATGCTTGCGCCCGCATAGAGCTGGTCTAACGTAAACTGCTCTTTGAACACAACATTGGGTAAAATGCTCAAAATTTCATCGTCATCGTCAATAATTTGTTGGGCCGTCAACAACCCTTCTTCTGCAGCATCTTCCTTTTCAGCCTTCGCCTTCCACTCATAATATTTTCGTTTTGCTAAAGCAGGGACAAAAGGAGCAACAAACGTTTGCTGCTCCCCATCGATCCATAATTGAATTTTCATCATGCCACCCCTTTATGCTGCCACGACGAAATCTTTGTCAATAACTTCGTCAAACCACTGCTTGAAGATTTCTGGATTGATGTCTTCGTCACCATCCCAAACCCTTGTTTTTTCCTCGCCATCATGGAGTCTTGGTAAACCTTCGCCGGACAAGTTTGGGCTTTGATATGTTGGTGTTTCTGCTTTTGTCTCAGCATTCTCTTCAGCAGGAGCAAGTTTAATACGGTAGACCCAAAAATAGTCATAACCACCCCTTGCATTTTCACACCGCCCTCCGATTGCAATGTACGGTGCTTGGTCTGCCGCGTTGTCCGTTATCAACCCGTTTTCATGTATTGTCCTACCTAAAATATCCGCCTGAACATCTTTATCTAGATAGGCAATGTTAAGCGTAACTGTAATAGGCCCTTTAGCCGAGTCGGAAAACAATACTTTATCGTCCGCGCGTAAATTACCTCGGTTAATAGTAGGCTGCATGTTAAACGCCATGGCAGGCCCAAGCTTTTTGACTGGCCCGTAAAGCGTTTCTGTGTCGCTTTCAGATCGGATAACGGCGTAATGTAAATCTTTCAAACCTTTGATTGCCATGTCTTATAATTCCTCCCCAATTTTGTTTTCATAGTTTAAACGGATGATCCGCCTAAACATTTTCAAGTCCTCATCGTATGTCTCTGACTCAAACATACGACCAAAACCTTTTTCTTTCAAAAGACGTTTAACGTCTTTACAAAGCTGCAAATAGTTCCCTTTGCTGAACACATCCATTTGCACGAAATACTTGGTGATAATTTCCCCATCGTCTGCCATCATTCGTGGTGCTTCGTTGTAGATCACAAAAACAATATAGGTATCGGCAGTCAAATTGTAGCGAGCGAAACTCACAGGCACACCAAGTGGGGACAACGTGTCGATAATTAGCTGATTTAAACTCATGATAACTTGTACCCAGTCCGAAACACGGCCGCATATGCTGCTAGGATCTCCGTACGGCTGTTTTCGAAGATGATGGAGGCAAAGGGCTTAGGAGGGATAAAACGCTTAGCACGGACGTTATAGAAGCCAAATTCATGCATGTACAAATAAAACCCTGGCTTCTTGGCCCCGCCTCGCGTACCGACAAACAGTTCCCCATTCTTTGGATTTGTTCGATGTAAGGCACTTTGCGCTTCTCCTGTCCGCCTAACCAACCCGTGTAAATACACACCCGCAACCATTCTTTCTAACAATAGATCGCCTCCGGCAATTAATGCACGATCCATAAGCTGCGGTGTCAGAGCTTCCATACGCTCAACCTCTGCTATGAGTTCATCTAGACCATCGATACGTAAATCAAGGCGCATGATCATCACTCCGTTTCATGCAGATCAATTCGACAAACTCACCTTTTTCATATGTCCGAAGAACGAGATTACGATTTTCGTGATAATAAAGCACTTCCTCGCCTTCGTATTCAACAGATCGCACCTCGAACATATGCGTGAGTTCATATCCATTTTGCTTTGCCAAGTAAAATTCTTGAGATCGAACACTTTTTTTGTTAGCAAACACTTGACGCGGTTCGCCTTCAGAGTTGTCGGGGAATCCGTCTTTGTCACGCCCTTTGCCCTGGTGGGCCAGATATACGACATCACTCCACGGCGTCGCCACTATAATCACCCGCCAACGTCAAATGCTGTTTAAGCATGTCAAAGGACTGAGCAAACCGGACAGCATCTGGATTGTCCATCCCAAAATGGGCCTTACAATATAAAATAACTGCGCGTCGAATAAGAGGATCATCTTCTTTTTTGGCTACAAGAGGCGAAACGCCCGACTGAATCAAATCCGACCGGGCGCTTTCAATTAAATCTTGTACTTCATCGTCAAAAACATCGCTGGTTAGCCGCAGAGCCTTTTTTACAGGTTCCAGCAGTTCACTCATTTTTCAACGCCTCAAAAGCCTCCTGCGCATTCGCTTTTCCTTTTACCTTCTCACCGTTTGGCAGCTCGTAATAGCCTCCACCAACATGAACAGGCCCATCTTGTTCCTGTTCTTTCTCTTTAACAAGTTTTTCAGGCTCGTCTTCTTTTGGCGTCAGCTGCTTACTTTCATCTTTCAGAAAACCTTTAGCAATTAAAGAAGCGACACGTTCTTTTGTCCCTTTAAACGTGTCGCCTTTGCGATAGACTTTTTTATTTTCGTCAAACTTATCCCTAAATGGATAAACGACTTTTGCTTCCATGTTTATCACTCCTTTGTTTTATGCTTCTAGGTTCTTATGCTTCTGGAACTTCCGGTTCTTCCGTTACTGAACTCTTTTTAATGAGCATAACGTGTTGCGGATCAGCCAAACGACCGTCAGCAATCAACGTTGCTTTATGAATATACTCGTCCGTATCCTCATCAAAATACTTTTTGTAGCGATACTGGAGATTGCTGTTTAGCATGTATTCTTTCAAGTTGGCAAAGAAAGCAACCGTTTCCCCTTCTTGGGCCCCAGCAAACGTTGGCAAGTAATCCTCCACGACAATCACTTCAACGCCTTTAAACCGATACTGTTGCGCACCGTCCAGACCGTCTGTTACCCGCGCAACTGGCTGGCCATTTTCGTCAACCATGCCTGCGACATACTCTTCAAAATCCTCATGGTTCATTACTAACACAACACGACCACGGGCTGACAACGGGAGTTTCTTAAAGATTTGCGCCCAGCCCTTGTAAGAACTAATTAATCCTTCGTTAGCGTTTACCGTATTTTTCACACGGGAGTCATTAACAATGCCCAATGGTTGTTTTTCCCCAGTACCTGAAACGATGGCTGTTTCAAGTGCTACCAACATGGCCTCAAAAATATTATCAACAATAGAGGATTCAAAAATGTCTAGACTTGTAGTGTCTGCCTCAAGTGTGACCGCCACACGGCATTGCAACTTGTGATAGGCAAACGTAATGTTTCCAGTTGGTTTCTTCTGCTTTGGAGAAACGCTGCCTTCATCTGTCCAGGTTGCTACCGGTTTGACAGCAGAAGTAGGGATGGACACTCCTCCTTTGATATTAGTGTGCGAGATACGGCTATAAATTTGGCCGTAGGTACGCATTTTTTCAATCAAACGGTTAATGATGGTTTGAGGGATGACCGTACCAATATCCCCCGTCATGGTTACATCACGTTTTTCAAGCACATCTGATTTTTTTCCGCGTAATACAAAATCCATAAACGCTTGGCGATATTCTGTTGAACCCGTTCCCGCACTGCGCTCTTTGTCCTCGTCTTCTCCTGAAGAAGCGTTAAATGTCTCGATGCTACGTGTTTTTGCTTTCCCGCTTTCAATTCCCTTCGTTTGTTCCATCAAACGCTGACGAGTCTGCAATTCTTCTAATTCCTCGTTTAGCTCACGCACTTCTTCTTCAAGCGCTTTATAATCTAATTCTTTCGAGCGTTTTTCATCAGCCAACATTTCGTTAATTTCTTTCTTACGTGCTAAAATTTCTTTAATTCGATTCATCTAAAAAACCTCCTACAAATTGTTTAATAAATACAAGCGTGCTCGCATCTCACGAAATTCTTTTTCGTAATCTTTGATTGGGTCATACCCTCTGGCGCTCACCTCGGAATCGGGATAAGCAGGAAAAGCGACCGCCGAGACTTCCAGCAGCTTTGCCTTTGTTACAGTTCTTAGCATCAAATCATCGTCTGGCTCTTCGATTTCATGAGACTCCATTCGAAAACCAAAAGAAACGCCGTCTACATCACCGCGTTTGATTGACTTATAGGTATCGTCACCTAATGTGGTATCTGGCAAATCTAATTCAAAACGTAATCCAATTGAGTCTTCTTCTAGCCGCAAAGTGCTATTTTTTGTACGTCCTAACACTTTGCTAGTGTCATGTGACCACAAAAAGCGTTGGTCATCTTTCTTGAGCGACTCAGAAAAAGCCCCGCGTTTGAACTGTTCACGAAATTTGCGATAGAAACCTAGTACCTGAGATTTCTTTTCCCACTTCACGGCATAGCCTGAAATGGTTCTTACCCCAGACTCAGATTCCCTTACATCAATCTCCGTCGTCAGAAGTTCCCTTTTTTCCGTTTTGTCCATTCTTATCACCACCTTTCAGAAGGTTGTTTGGACTTTTCGGTTTGCCGACTTCTGCCGTATCCAAACGACGAATCGGCTTGTCTCCATTTTCGATTGGGCCAAGGTTGAGTATTTTTCTCCACTGGTTAGGCACCATTGCCCCCCGGTCAACCATTTGAACCAAATTCATTTTGGTTGTCATTGAAGCATATTGAAGCGCACTAGATTCAAAAATGATTTTGTTTCCATGTCCACGTTGTCTACGCGAAAAAAGCTTTCGGCTGTACTCACCTGAAAGCTGCATGGCAACGGGCTGGATTACCGATTCATAATAGGCATTCCAATCGTCTTCATTGTATTTACTTGTGACAATCGCTTCATTCGTGTTGAAAAAATGATAAATTCGCCTAGTCGTTTCACTCATTTGTTTGGAATCAGGTACATATGATTCAGGTTTGACTTGTTCCAAATCATATCGTGGATCAGATGGAACGGCCCCGCCATTGCCGTCAATTTTTAAATAACGATTTATAAATTCTTCAACTTGCATGTTCACGTCCTCTTGTTTGAGGACGCTTTTGTATTTCAAAATCCACCGGATAACAGCACTGTTTTTAATGGCCGTCATGATTCCTTGATCAATTGTGGTCACCACATCCATTAGTTGAGCTAGAGCAGGCCCTGGATTATCACCAAAAATATTATGCTCGTTAAAGTCTTGCCGCAAATGGATGACATCGGCATAAGGTACAACCAGTTGCTTGCCATCATAAAAAGAGAATTTTAAAAACAAATCTCCTTGTGGGCCCTCAAGTAACTCAACTCCAGAAGCGGGCACAGGGTAAATCTCATACGGTTGAAGTGTGTCAGGGTCACGTTTAATAATCGCAAAAGCATTATTGTTCAGTTCTAGTTGCGTCGCCATTTTCTCTTGCAACATTTGGCCAGTCATAAGCGGATTCGGTTCTTCCAATAAAAAACGAATGTTGTTATCAGGAAACTCCTGAAACCCACTCGCATTATCCCGAATATGTTTTCCTATAAGTTTGCCTATTGATCGGGCTTTCGGACGAATGCAGGCACGCACGATATCGCTATGAAATAGCTTACCATCCCACCGATAAAACCCATCGCCTATATCATTAACAAGTTTAAAACGGGTCGTTGTTGGAGAGTAAGTTTTCATCTTACTCGATTTAAACATCCAGTCGAACAGTCCTATGTTCCTCACCCCCTTCAAATCATATTTTGATAATCCTGCTGTTTCTTCTCAAGAACAACATAAGAGTTAAGCAAAGCGGCCGTACCGTCAATTCTGCGTCTCCCTTGTTTAATTTTAATTGGTTGAATTTCACCATTTTTATCTACGTCAATGGCTGTGTTCGTTAAACACCATTTTGTAACCGGATTGTTATTGTAATTAATTAGCTTCTTTTCAAGATCGGCCCCCATGTTTTGCATCGGTTGTGACAGAGTTTGCTTCCCTTGAGCTACTTCGACCATTGCTTCTTCCCCAAAATAGCCCTTCATCTCTTCCACCCAATAGGTTGCCGACCAACGGTCGTAACCAATCCACGGGAAATATAGCCCGTGATCATTACGAAGTTCAAGAAACCACTCGGTTACAAACTTGTGATGTACCTTATTGCCAGGCGTTTTTCTTAGTAACCCCTGTTCATACCATTTATCGTAAGGTACTTTGTCTTCAGCCATCCGCTTTTCAAACACGTCTTCCGGCAACCAGTACATTGCAAGCGAATAAATTTGCGGATCACCAGCAAGCATGAACGTAGCACAAGCCGCGGTTAAATCTGTTGTTTGCGATAAATCGGCGCCACCAATTGCATAAGATGGTTTAAGTTGCGTTAGATCAAACTTAGCTTGGTTGTTTAGCTGTTCAAAAGTCAGCCAAGCTTCTGATGACGTGGCGCGTATATTAAAATCCTTCGTCAGCAGATTTGAAACCAGCGAAGGATTGGCTTTGGCCTTATTGACTTTTGTGCGCAGACTATCTATTTTTTTAATCGTGCCAAGAGCAGGGTTAGATTTTGGCCACGCCTTTTCGTCTGTCCACTCTTTACGGTCGTCCAACTCATACACAATGGGCAAAAAAGACTCATCGTGATAGCCATCTGGATCGTCCAACCCATTCAATAGCATTTCTGCTTCGTCATATTTTTGATCGTATAGCGACTCTCTCACGGTTCCGGCTGTGGTAATCATAAGAATAAGCGGTTGTTCCCGTGCTGACGTACCATCAACGATGACGTCATAAAGATTAACGTTTTTCCAGGCATGAATTTCATCAAGTGACGCACCATGTACATTCAGCCCGTCCAAGGTATCTGAATCACTGCCAAGCGGCATAAAGCTGCTATCGTTAAAATCGGCTATCAACTCTTTAACGAGTGTTTTTATTCGTTTGAGCAGCACAGGCGATTTCCGTACCATTCGTTTGGACTCAGACCATACAATCTTTGCTTGTTTTTCTTTTGTTGCAACAGCGTAAACCTCAGCGCCGCCCTCACCATCTGCAACCATTAGATAGAGGCAGATAGCAGCACTAACTGTAGACTTGCCATTTTTACGGGCAACGACCAGTAGGGCCTCACGATATTTGCGCGTTTGGTCGATTTTATGGACAAAGCCAAATATCGCGGCTATAAAAGCTTTCTGCCACAACTCCAATTCAACAGGCTTTCCTGCCCATTTACCCTTTGAGTGCTTACAGTAATTTTCAACAAACTCAATGGCGTGGTTCGCACGCTGTGCGCTATATTCGTACTCAGAATCTTGATTGTGGATGTCTTCAACCAATTTCCTGTAGATTCTTTTCACTTTCCAACTGACTGTGACCTGTCCACTTTCAATCAGATTGTAATACTCGATGATCGGATTATAAGACAAGGGATATTTGATGACTTTTCTACTCACGGCGTCTCACAAAGTCGTCAAACCCGTCATTATCCTCTGTATTTATATTCCTGGGATCATCTTTTGGCAAAAGGTTGAACAGCTTGTCATAAGCAGCCGTATACCGCTGAATCATGGCGTTGTAACTCTTCTGTGCCGGATGTTCAATGGTCATCTTCTGACTGCCATTCACAAACGTATAGACCGGCCCCTTCTTTTTTACCTCTTTTTCAAGGTTTTCAAGGGTTATTGTCATGAAAGCAACCCTTTCGATCAAACGTAAGGCAACCTCTTTCTTATCCTCGGACAAATCTTTAAAAATCCCATTAAGTCTTGCTATTTCCGCGGAAATTCTTTCGTTTGCGTCTTGCTCTTTTTTGGTAATTTTCGCCACTTACATCGCAACCCCCCCTCATGCAAAAACCCCCTGTATGTTTTTCGAAGGGATGCGCTCGCTTACCAGCCATAGCCATTTCCCTTTCTAAACAGGGGGGATTTGCCATTCAGTTTCCAGTTTCATTTTTTCAGCTTTCTTTTTGAATCAAGTTTCCAGATTCATCGAACACGACATCTTCACGCACCGAATCGACGGACAATTTATGTTCTTTGTTGTGACACGAATGACATAGAAGTTCCAGGTTAGAGACAGACAACGTGATAGATGGATCGTTGACATTGATCTCATCAATAGGAATCTTGTGATGAACAATGTCGCCAGGCTTCCCGCATCGCTCACATATACCATGCACCATAGTATAGTAGTACCGTCTTAACCGTCTCCATGCTACCGTATGGTAGATACTGTCTCCGACTCGTTGTTTAGAAAACCGCCCTTTCTTTTTGGCGCTAGCCATTTCCAACCAGTTCTTCTTTCAGTTGTTTCATTCTTTCGTTGACTTCTTTTTGCATGCGAAGAACATCTTGATTGTCAGCCTGAGTCTTCTTAGGCTTACGCTGTAGGTACTCTATGTGTGACTGTAGTGTCCTTACCTCATCATCCTTAACATGCATCGTGTAATGGTGTCCGCACTCTGTGCATTCAAAATATGTTTCAACAATGCTGCCTTCACTTTTAATCTCTTGTACCTCGACGGTGAATGTCTTTAAGCATCCTTTGTTACATATGGCTCTCATTCTTTTGGTACCTCCTTAAACATAAAAGCATCCATCTGTTTGTTTGATGGATGCTCATAACATATTTATAACTTACAAATAAGAAACAATCCCTCGCGAATTTATTTGCGAGTTTCTTTCTTTATTTCTTTTTTCTTTCTTCATACGCTTATTGGCGTACGTTTATGTACGCGTATTGGCGTACGATCAGTGCCAAAAAAGCGTACGTTTAGAGTGTAGGCGTATTGGCGTACGATTGGAAATGATCTACTAATTATTATGCGGATCAATGCTCCCATGATTTACATAGAGAACGCAAAAGAGCCACCCGTTAGGATAGCTCTTTTAGGTGTTACAGTAGTAATTCGTTTTGTGTTCGTACTATGATTTTACTCGCCTGATGTATTCATCCAATTCAGCCTTTGTCATTCCGATGATTTCTTTATGCGCTCTATTCATTGTTACGGCGTCTGAATATAGAGTGACTCCATTAAATTCACCATAAGTAAATTAGTTATTTGTCCAATGGAGGTTTAAAAATGTTCTTAATATCAACATGCTTCGAGTCTTCTGTTGAAACAAAGCTTTTCTTCGACTCCAATCCTTTTTTAGCCAACTTAAGTGCATCCAATTTATCTTCAATTTCTTTAGATCGTTCTTCATACTTATGATTAGCATCATTTGATTTTTCTATATAAGGCCGCACAATAGTATTGTGTATCAAATTAGAGAGAGTGACAGGAATCGAGGGATCTGCCGGATCGGGCTCCGCCAACGCAATCATTAACGCCTTTAATTTAGCTTCCTCTTTCTCCTTAAATAAGCTCTCTCTCTCTTTTTCCAACTGACGGATCTCATCACTTAATTCCTTAATCAAACTGTTTTTTATCCTCTGTTGTGCTGTAGTTGGATAGTCTTCAATTTTTGTTTTATCCATGTAGCCCACCTCCGCCCCCACACTTCGACAGTGAACGTGAATTTCCTGCAACCTTTTCCACAGGACTAAAGTATAGTAAAACACCCTCCTACTTGGTGGATGCTTACTTATTTATGATTCTTGATTCATATCTCTTTTCATTAAATCTTTAAGCAATGTTATATTTTCCTTAATTCTATCCATCGCTGCTCTTTGTTCCTGATACATTCCCTTATCCCATCTACCATACATTCGTTGCTCTTGGATAGCTAATATATTATGTACTGCATCAGATATGGCGCTTGCTGACTTAAATGTATCTGATTCGAAAAACAACTCGCTTGACAAAAGTAATTTGTTTGCTCGTACCCAGTCATTGTATTGAATATGATAATGTGTCGTTCTTCTTAATTCGTCAAGTTCTTTGTTGTATCGCAATGGTTGTTCTTTCTTAATTCTTAACAACTCATCTATAACAAAATTAGGAACTTTATCTTTAAAATAAGCTCTTACACTATCAGAATTACTTTCATTCAAATTAAAGGTCTTTTCAGATGGCAACGCAATAGGATAGCTCGCCTTAAGCAAGAGACTATAAACTTCTGGGTAAATTTCATGCCTTCTTTTAGAATACAATGAGAAATCATGAATCTTTTTATCAAACTCATGATTCACTGCTTGCAATCTCAATTCGTGCGCTCTCGCTTTTTCAGCAGCCAAATTATTTAATTCAGCTTCATGATCTTTAAGTTTTATTGCCATTTTTTTATCAATAAATTTTTCTGCCAACTTGCCGCTTGCTTGCCAAAACATTAAACTTGTAGCGCCTAATCCCCCTACAAAAGAGATTAAATTATCCCAACCCCACACTATAAGTCACCTCTCGTTCGAGCTCTTGCGATAATACAATAATAACAGCTTAAAATCGAAACAACACAAACTAATGGCAAATTTTTCTCGATTCTTTTTTTAAATAAATCAAAAGAACTGACCTCTTACCTTCCTTTTAGGGCAATGTTTGGATATAATACAACCAATTAGATAAAGGAGGCTTGTACGTTGACAGTTTTTAAAGACAATAATGCCAAAAAGAATAAGTGGTACTTTGTTATTGAAGTGAGAGAAAACGGCAAAAGAAAACGTATTAAACGAAGAGGTTTTGCCAGAGAACGTGATGCGCGGATTGCTGAACGAAAATTATTAAATGAGTTAGAACAAGGTTTAGATCTGAATGCTGCGGACGTGACCTACGAAAAATATATGAACGATTGGCTGAAAGACAAAAAAGGTAGTGTCAAACCGCAAACTTATACGACTTATCATTCCATAGTAACTAAGCACATATTGCCTGTTCTTGGATCGTATACCTTGAACAAGATTACTCCAAGACTTATACAAAATCTTTATAACGACATTAAGGACAAGCGTAGCCTAAGTGGGGAGAATTTACAGAAAGTACATACCATCATTAAGGGATCCCTTCAAAAGGCAGTTGATTGGGGAATGATTATAAAAAACCCTGCCGCTCTTGTTGAGCGCCCAAAGAGTGAACGAGAAGAAATGATGTACTGGACGCATGAGCAGTCTTTGCAATTTCTTGAGGTAGCCAAAAACGACCGATACTACCACGCTTTCCTTTTAGCAATAACAACAGGGATGAGGCAAGGAGAAATTCTAGCTCTGCGTTGGAAGGACATCAATTTTGAAAGCAAGACAATCCATGTAAGAGGAACGTTAGATCATCAAGGTAAAGGGATCCAAGCTGCTACAAAAACAAAGGCGGGTATGCGCTCCATAGGAATTGATGGACATACTTTAAAGCAGCTAAAAAAATTAAGAGAACGTACGTTAGAAGAGAAAATGAAAAACAGAGACATTTATGAAGACAAAGATATGGTATTCTCTACGGAATTGGGAAACCATGTCCATCCAAGAAATTTACTTCGTTCCTTTTATAGACTAGTAGAAAAAGCTGGCGTTCCCAAAATACGTTTTCACGACCTTCGTCATACACACGTCGTATTCCTATTAGAAATGCGAGAGAACAATAAAAGGATTGCTGAGCGTCTTGGTTGGTCAAGCGTCAAGATGTTAGATAGGTACGCGCACATTACAGCCCACATGCAACAGGAAACAGCAGATGCTTTTGGGGACAAGTTCTATTCGGCACCAAATGGCACCAAAAATGCTTTAAACAACTAAAGGGCACCAAATTGGGCACCAATTTTTAATTTGTGAGGTTACTGGTTCACTGTAAAAAAAGAAAAACCCTTATCACATAAGGGTTTCAACAGATGACCCGTACTGGGCTCGAACCAGTGACCTCTACCCTGTCAAGGTAGCGCTCTCCCAACTGAGCTAACGGATCCAATCAGTATGTATAAGCAATGCATCTCTTGGACATTTATAACTATAACCGATTTTTTCATAGAAGTCAACTGTTAAATTACTTGCCGAAGAGCGTGCAAGTAGGTGACGTTCATGCTAAAATATGAAAAAAAGCATAAAGAGAGAGATGGTGACCACTGGTGGACAGTGAAAGTCGTTTTGAAACCCCTCGCTTGGTTTTGCGTAAACTTTTAGAAGGTGATGCAGAAGCGTTGTTTCCTTATTGGTCTGACGTGCGCGTGACAAGGTATATGAAAATTGACACACTCCGGACGATCGATGAAGCGCGTTCGCTGATCCGCACGATTGTTAAAGAAATGGCAGAAGGAAAAGCTTCGCGGTACGTAATCAAACTAAAGGACACGGGTCACATTATTGGCACATGCGGGTTTGAAACCTTTCAAACAGAACACCATAGTGCGAAAATTAGCTATGAACTTGGGAAACCTTATTGGGGCAAAGGCTATGCGTCCGAAGCATTGCGTTGTATTTTAGCGGATGGCTTTCGGACACGCCGTCTACATCGAGTTGAGGCTTATATCGAACCGGATAATGACCGTTCCATTCATGCTTTACATAAACTTGGATTCATGCAGGAAGGCAGGTTGCGCGGAGCGTTATATAAAAGCAACCGATACGTTGACCAACTCGTCTTTTCTCTCCTTCGGGAGGAAATGGAATAAAAAAAACCGCAGCTTGTCCGCTGCGGTTTTTTCTCGCCTTCGGGAGCGGACGGCCAACCTAATTGACCTCGTACCCCTGGTCTTCGATTTCTGCCTTGATTTCGTCCTCAGCAATCGCTGTTTCATCGTAAGAAACGGCTACTTCATTTTTGTCGAGAGATACATTGACTTCTTTTACGCCGTTTAGTTCGCCAACCGCTGTTTGGATCGCTGTTACACAATGGTTGCACGACATTCCTGACACAGAAAGGGTTATTGATGCCATCCTACTCACTCCTTTTCGTTGTTCTATTAGCATACCATAATACCCCCGTTAGGTATATAGGGTACACAAAAAATCAGCTGCTTATTTTGAAAAGCGGCTGATGATATCCATTAACTCTGAAATGGCTTCGTCGCCGTCGCCCTTTTTTATTGCATCTGCCACGCAATGTTTTGAATGGTCTTCAAGCATATGCATGCTTACTTTTTTAAGTGCGGCTTGGATTGCGGAAAGTTGCACAAGGACATCGACGCAATAGCGGTCTTCTTCAATCATCTTTTGAACGCCGCGCACTTGGCCTTCAATCCGTTTTAAGCGGTTTTGCAATTTTGCTTTATCTGTTGTATGGCGATGTCTCGTCCGCTCTGTGACTTGCTCTTCCAACCTTTTCACCTCATACCCGTTTTCTTGTTAGTATACATGCCTTGAGGGCAGAAGTAAAAAGTTATCGATCCGTCTGCTCATCAATTTCAATTGTTTCAATTCGCTTTACCGTATTTGTATTGACATACGTTCCTTGGATATTAACCCAACCTGTTTGTTGTTTTGTCCATTCGCTAATTTTCAAATTGGGGTTTTCTTCAAAGCGCCACTCATCCATCGTCCCGTCAATAAAACTGAGCACGACCTGGTAAGCTGGCATACGAATCACTCCTTTTATTATCATCTTACCCGCCAGCGGCGGCCATTAATCCCCTGTATCACATTTGACAGTCAAAAATGAGTAATGTATTGTTTTCATTGACAGAGTGAAGGAGGAATCGATCGGATGGAGAGAGCAACTATTTTTTTGATATTGACGGTACGTTGCTAGACGAAGAGAAGCGACTACCGCAATCAACAAAGCAAGCGATAGCTGCTTTAAAAGAAAAAGGACATGAAGTGGCGATTGCCACAGGGCGCGCTCCTTACTTTTTTAAGGAATTGCGCGAAGAACTAGAGATCGATTCGTATATTTGCTTTAACGGTCAATACGTCGTCTTTAAAGGGGAATTGATTTACGAAAATACGCTTGATATGGACGCATTTACAGAGATGGAGCGTTATGCCTCTTCACAGGAGCACCCTCTTGTGTTTATGGGTTCAGAAAAGTTTACCTCTAATCGTGAAGACCACCCCTACGTGGTTAAAAGCATCAAGACATTGAAAATTGACTTGCCCCAATACAATCCTGATTTATATAACGAGCAACCACTCCACCAAGCGTTGCTCTTTTGTGAGGAAGGCGAAGAAAAAGACTATCAAACTCGCTTTCCAGCGCTTCGCTTCGTCCGCTGGCATCCACTGTCTGTAGATGTACTGCCTCGCGAAGGCTCAAAAGCAAATGGCATTGCCAAATTTATTGAGCGTGCAAACATAGACCTGGCTAATGTTTATGCTTTCGGCGATCAATTAAATGACCTAGAAATGCTTTCATTTGTCGAGCATGGAGTAGCAATGGGCAATGCGCCTGAAAAAGTAAAAGCGCAAGCCCGCTATGTAACAAAGCCTGTGCACGAAAACGGCATTGATTATGGCTTGAGAATGGTTGGATTACTCTAAATAGATTATGCCCATTCAAAAGGGAGAATGGGCTTTTTGTTTGCTTTGGTGGCGTCGGTTTGCAAAATAAAAAACACATCGACGATGTGTTTTTTAACAGACGCGCCTAGCAGGATTCGAACCCACAACGCGAGAACCGGAATCTCGTGTGATATCCCATTTCACCATAGGCGCCTATAAGTATTTTAACGACATGTATAAGTATACTTGATTGAGAGGGAGCTGTCAACAATCCATTTCTCCCTCTTTTTTATTATGACGACTTGGCCGCTTCTTCTCCTTCGGCGAACATTTGCTGGAAACGTTCATTAATATCTTCTTCTGTATAGCCTGCTTCGCCTAGTCGTACGCCAAAATTTTTCGCATAGAGCTGCAAGCGCTGGGACATTTTGCTGTATTTTTTTGCTTCTGTTCCCTTTGTTTCTTTAGCGCGCCCGTCAGCATTGGAAATAATATTTTCAACGACAAATAGCGCTTTCCACAATGTTGCCTCGTCCATTCCTTGGTGGATTTTGCTTAATTCATTGATCACTTCTTTGTAGAAGTCTTGGAATTCTTTAAATGAAATTTCCTCATCCATATTTAAATATTGTTGGATTCGTTCATACTGTGCTTGCACTAGAAACACCCCTTTACACTTTGCCATTATAGCATATGCACTGCCTGCTTGCCATCTTAAGTTCATATTCGCCAAGCGTCATTTGAAGCGTGGCACAACAGCAAAAATAGTGGCCTTCCCTAGTAAGGAAAGGCCATATGCACGCCATTACAGCGTACTCGCTTATGACTTCTGAATAAGCGTTTTTGCTCGATGTCTGACTATGCCAGAACGGCTTATTTGCAGTACGTGTCGACCGCCTGTTCTAGCTTCTGCACGACTTCAATTGGCTCATGTCCTTCAATTTCATGGCGCTCCACCATTGTTTGGATTTGGCCGTCTTTTAGCAATGCAAATGAAGGCGAAGATGGGCCATATCCTGTAAAGAACTCACGCGCCCGTGCCGTCGCTTCTTTATCTTGGCCAGCAAATACGGTTACAAAACGATCGGGTTGTGTTTCGTAATTTTTCATATAAGCTGCCGCTGGGCGAGCAATGCCGCCTGCGCACCCGCATACGGAATTGACCATCACGAGCGTTGTTCCTTTTTGCGATAATACCTCGTCGACTTCTTCAGCGGTTTTTAGCTCCGTATAGCCAGCGTGAACCATATCATTGCGCGCCTCTTGGACGACGTCATTCATGAAAAAATTAAACTGCTGCATGTTTCGCCCTCCTTTGTGTTCTGACCTTATTGTAAGCTGCTCGCTTTTAAATCACAAGCAATGAGTTTGCGTGATCGCGATTTTGTTGACTCAAGCGAAAGCAGGAACAGAGGCTCTGCTAGATTAATAAATCGATGTCGAATCCTCGTTCATTTGTTCTAACCGACGTTTCAGCGATGTTAAGAACCGGCCGCAAATGAGGCCGTCTAACACACGGTGGTCCAGCGACAAGCACAGGTTTACCATATGGCGAATCGCAATGACATCGCCTTCTTCCGTTTCACGCACGACGGGGCGCTTGACAATCGATTCGACTGAAAGGATTGCTGCTTGGGGGCTGTTTACAATTGGCTGTGACAAGATTGAACCAAACGAACCTGTATTGTTGATCGTAAACGTCCCTCCCTGCATGTCGGCTCCAGTCAGTTTTCCTGTGCGTGCTTTTTTCGCCAATTCATCGGCTTTTTTGGCCAACCCTTTTATTGTTAACTCATCGGCCTGATGGATAACAGGAACGTACAAAGCATCATCCGTTGCCACCGCTAAAGAGAGATTGATGTCTTTTTTGCGGACAATGGTTGTGCCGTTCCATTGGGAATTGATTTCCGGAAATTCTTTTAGCGCTTCGATGCATGCTTTCATGAAAAAGGGCAAATACGTTAGCGAAATCCCCTCTTGTTCTTTAAATGCAGCCTTTTTCTTATCACGGAGCTTGACAAGATTGGTCACGTCCACTTCAACCATTGTCCAAGCATGAGGCACTTCCGTTTTACTTCTAACCATGTTTTCAGCAATCGCTTTGCGTACACCTGCGACTGGGATTTCTTGGTCGTGGGCAGCTATTGCCTGAGAAGGTGTACTGCGAACTGGTTCCTGTTGCTTTGCCTGCGCTGGGGGTTGTTGCGGCTCCGGTTTATGGTTGCCAGCGACATAGGTTTCAACGTCTTTCCTTGTAATGCGTCCGCCTCTGCCACTTCCGGGAATGGTTGTAAGATCGAGCCCATGTTCTTGCGCCAATCGGACAACAGCTGGTGAATAACGGCTTTTTTGGCTAGGTTCCGCTTTTGTTTGCTCTTTTGTAGCGGGATTAGGCTTTTGTTCCGTTTTGATTTCTTCGTTGCTTTCCTTGGCCTCGCTGCCCCCTTCTTCTACAATGGTGCAAATGTCAGCGCCGACAGCAACCGTTTCATTTTCGTCAACAAGCAACTGTTCAATCGTACCTGTATAGGAGGAAGGAATTTCTGCGCTCACTTTATCCGTTAACACTTCAGCGATCGGCTCATACTTTTGGACAGTGTCGCCTGGTCCAACTAGCCACCTGCTGATTGTCCCTTCCGTCACGCTTTCGCCTAATTGGGGCATCGTCATTTTTGTCGCCACGGTTCTACCTCCTTAAAACTCAGCGAGTTTGCGGATCGCACGCTCCACTTTATCAGGGTTAATCATAAATTCTTTTTCTAGCGTAGGCGCATAAGGCATGGCTGGGATGTCAGGCCCGGCCAGACGCTCGATTGGCGCATCTAAATCAAATAGGCAATGTTCCGCAATAATAGCGGCTACTTCACTAAGGACACTGCCTTCTTTATTGTCTTCTGTAACAAGCAAGACTTTCCCCGTTTTGCTTGCTGCTTCTTTAATCGCTTCCTGATCAAGAGGATAAACGGTGCGCAAATCGAGAATATGCGTCGAAATCCCTTCTTTCTCTAGTCTCTCGGCTGCTTGCAAGGCGAAATGGACAGCCAATCCATAGGTAATGACCGTCACATCGTCCCCTTCCCGTTTTACGTCAGCTTTGCCAATTGGCAATGTGTACTCCTCTTCAGGCACTTCGCCTTTAATTAATCGATACGCCCGTTTATGCTCTAAAAACAATACTGGATCATCGAGTTGAATCGACGCTTTCAACAGGCCTTTGACATCGTAAGGAGTCGAAGGCATCACCACTTTCAGCCCTGGTGTACTTGAAAACAGCGCTTCAATGCTTTGCGAATGGTAAAGGGCGCCGTGAATGCCGCCACCATAAGGAGCACGAATTGTCACCGGACATGACCAATCATTGTTGGAGCGGTAACGAATTTTAGCTGCTTCAGAAATAATTTGGTTAAAGGCTGGCATAATAAAATCAGCAAACTGCATTTCCGCGACTGGACGCATGCCGTACATGGCTGCGCCAATTGCCACACCAGCGATCGCTGATTCCGCAAGGGGCGTGTCAATGACGCGTTCTTCGCCGAAGCGTTCGTATAACCCTTTCGTCGCCCGGAAAACGCCGCCGCGTTTGCCGACATCTTCCCCAAGGACGAATACCCGTTTATCTTTTTCCATTTCCTCTTCAAGCGCTCTTGTAACAGCTTCTATATAGGACATTACGGCCATTAGTTTGCCTCCTCGCTATACACATGCAAATAAGCGGTTTCTGGGGCAGCATAGGCAGCCTTTTCCGCATCATCAGTTGCTTCGTCGACGATTTGTTTTACTTCTTCTTCTAACAATTCCATTGCATGTTCATCGATTGTTCCTGACTCTAATAAATAGGCTGCATACGTGGCAATCGGGTCTTTTTCTTTTGCTTTTGCTACTTCTTCCCGTGAGCGATAAGCGCGGTCATCATCATCGCTTGAATGAGGTGTCAAGCGGTAAGAAACGGTTTCAATCAAAGAAGGGCCTTCACCACGCCGTGCCCTGTCCGCTGCTGCTTTTACTGCTTCATATACGGCAAGAGGGTCGTTGCCGTCCACCGTTACCCCTGGCATCCCGTAGCCTACTGCCCGGTCTGCGACATGCTCGCATGCTAATTGCTTTTCAATTGGGACGCTAATGGCGTATTTGTTGTTTTCACACATGAAAATGACGGGAAGCTTGTGGACGCCGGCAAAGTTGGCCCCTTCATGAAAGTCACCTTGGTTAGACGAACCTTCGCCAAACGTTGTTAATGTGACGAAATTTTTGCCCTCAAGCCTGCCTGCAAGTGAAATCCCGACCGCATGGGGGACTTGTGTGGTCACTGGAGAAGAACCCGTAACGATCCGGTTTTTCTTTTGACCGAAATGCCCTGGCATTTGCCGGCCGCCGGAACTCGGATCTTCCGCTTTCGCAAAGCCTGAAAGCATTAAATCTCTCGCTGACATGCCAAATGCCAGCACAACGCCCATGTCTCGGTAGTATGGGAGAACGTAATCAACATCACGGTTTAGGGCAAAGGCTGCGCCGACTTGGGCAGCTTCTTGGCCTTGGCAGGAAATGACGAATGGAATTTTACCGGCCCTGTTTAAAAGCCACATCCGCTCATCAATTCGTCTTGCAAGCAACATCGTCTTATACATTTCCACTACTTCAGCATCGCTTAATCCAAGCGTTTCATGTTTTTTGTTCGTCATCTTCCCATCCCCTCTACTTATGGATTGCATGCCCATCAACTGCGAGTGCCGCTTCGCCGATCGCTTCTGCTAATGTCGGGTGCGGGTGTATCGTTTCTGCTAGCTCAAAATCAGCTGCATCAAGGAATTTTGCAAGCGCCGCTTCACTAATTAAATCTGTTGCGTGCGTGCCAATGATATGGACGCCTAATAAGTCGCTTGTGTCTTTATCGGCAATCACTTTGACAAAACCGCCTGCCTCGCCATGAATAAGGGCTTTGCCGTTCATCGCAAACGGAAATGTGCCGACTTTCACAGCATGGCCTGCTTCTTTCGCCTGTATTTCTGTCATCCCCACTTGTGCAACTTCTGGGAAACTGTACACACATGAAGGAACAGCAAGTGGATCAACTGGTTCAGCCTGTTTTCCAATTATATGGGAAACAGCAACAATGCCTTCATGGGCAGCGACATGGGCAAGCTGCAAACCGCCGACACAGTCGCCAACGGCATAAATGTGTGATTCCTTTGTTTGCCCATATTCATTTACAGCAATGCAGCCATGGGCCAAGGCGATGTCCGTATTGTCAATGCCAATGTCAGAGACATTGGCGATACGGCCAATGGCGACGAGCATTTTTTCTGCTTCAAGGATATGTTCTTCTTGATTTTGGCGCACTGTCGCCTTTATGCCTGAACTCGTCGTGGCCACCGTTTGTTCGTCTAATTGGGCGTTCGTATAAAACACGACTCCTCGCGCTTTCAGCTGTTTTTCCATTTCCGCCGCTACTGCTTGGTCTGCTGTTGGCAAGATCGTTTCACTTGCTTCAACAACGGTTACGCTGACGCCAAAGTCAACAAGCATCGAAGCCCATTCAATCCCAATAACACCGCCGCCGACAATCATCATCGACGCAGGCAGCTCTTTTAGCTGCAAAACGTCGTCTGAGCTTAAAATTTGTTTTCCATCAAAGGGTGTATGCGCAAGTGGCCTTGGTACCGACCCTGTTGCCAAAATGACATTTTTGCCAATAAGCATTTGATTGTCGCCATCAGCCAAATCAACCGATATTGTGCCTGGGTTCGGCGAAAAAATCGATGGTCCGAGCATGCGCCCTCTTCCTTCGTAAACATCGATTTTCCCTTTTGTCATTAACGCCTTTACGCCTTGAGCCAAACGATCAACAATCTCTTGTTTCCGTTTTTGCGCACCCTCAAAATCAAATGCGACTGGTCCAGTTGCGACGCCAAACACGCTTGCTTCTTTGGCGGTGCGCAGCACTTCCGCGCTTCTTAGCAAGGCTTTACTTGGAATGCAACCTTTATGCAGGCATGTGCCTCCTAGCAATGCTTGTTCAACGAGCGCTGTTTTTAACCCTTCTTGGGCGGCGCGAATTGCGCTTACATAGCCGCCAATGCCGCCGCCAACAATGACAAGGTCGTAGTTTTCCGCCATTTAGCCCACCTCTTCCTGCTTACTTTTTCCTCGAAAGGATGTGATGCTCATTTTGCAAAAACGTCCCTCTTGCATAACGGACCCGCTCAATCCGCTGCTCGGCCATACGGTCAGCTGCTTGAAACGTAGGGATATTTTCCTCCTTGGCAATTTCAAACACACGGGCGACGTTATCATAAATGCCCTCGACTTTTTTAAATGCCCGGTCACGGTTATAGCCGTTTAACTCATCCGCTACATTGATGACGCCACCAGCATTAATAACGTAATCAGGAGCATATACGATCCCCATTTCTTGCAGGCGAACACCATGCTTTTCTTCTTTAAGCTGGTTGTTAGCAGCACCGGCAATGACCGATGCCTTCAACTTGGCAAGAGAATCATCGTTAATCACGCCTCCAAGGGCACATGGCGCGAAAATATCGCATTTGATGCTGTAAATTTCAGCTGGATCAACGGCGGTAGCGCCAAAATCGGCAACAGCTCTATCCACAGACGGTTTATGAATATCGGTTACAATCAGCTCAGCTCCGTCTTTATGGAGGTATTTGCAAAGATTGTAAGCAACATTGCCTACCCCTTGGACCGCTATCGTTTTCCCAGCTAAGTCCTCAGAACCAAACCCTTCTTTCGCCGCGGCTTTCATCCCCACATAAACGCCATAAGCGGTCACTGGAGAAGGATTGCCCGAAGCGCCAAATGCCGGCGAAATCCCGGTCACGTAGTCTGTTTCCTGGTGGATGATATCCATATCTTCAACGGTCGTACCCACATCCTCAGCCGTAATATAACGGCCATTAAGTCCTTGGATATAACGGCCAAACGCCCGGAACATTTCCTCGTTTTTATCTAGGCGCGAATCGCCAATGATAACGGCCTTTCCTCCGCCCAAATTCAGACCAGCGGCAGCGTTTTTATACGTCATCCCTCTGGCCAGACGGAGCACATCTTCAATCGCTTCCTCTTCCGTGTCGTAGTTCCACATTCTTGTTCCCCCTAACGCAGGCCCAAGTGTGGTGTCATGAATCGCAATGATTGCTTTTAATCCTGACGTTTTATCTTGGCACACGACTACTTGTTCGTAGTCGCGCTCTACCATCTTTGCAAATAATTCCATGTTGTTGCGCCCCCTTAACTCAAGCTATGGCTCTATTGCCGCTTGTTCCGTAAACAAACATGCAAAAGATATGCCAATCCTTTAGGCATAAAAACGCCTAACATTGGCTGCTATTTCCTGCATGTTTTTGCAGGCGTGCATATTTTTGCAGGCAAAATTATGCGAGGTTGTATTTTTCAAGCTTGTAATAGAGCGAGCGAATGGAGATCCCAAGTAGTTTCGCCGCTTCTGTCTTTACACCATCTACTTCAGCAAGCGTCCGTTGCAAATGTTCCTTCTCTTTTTCAGCTAAAAACGCCTGAAGTTGTTTTGGAGCAGCAGCATCGCTTTTTTCCCTTTTGCCTAACTGGCCAAATTCCTGGGGCAGCGAGACGTCTGTTAATTCTGTCGCGCCGAGATCCATATAAATCATCGAACGGGCAAGGACGTTTTCTAGTTCGCGAACATTCCCCGGCCAATAATACCCTTCAAAACGGGAGAGGACAAGTTTTGAAATCGACTGGATGTTATGGCCATAGTCTAAGTTTAACTTTCTGAGGAGATGATCAATTAGCGCAGGTAAATCACTTAGCCGCTCACGCAAGGGCGGGATGCGGATTGGCAATTTATTTAGCCGATAATACAAATCTTCTCGGAACCGCTTTTCACGAATCGCACCCTCTAAATCGACATTCGTGGCGGCAATGACGCGGACATGGATGGGAATTGGCTTTGTGCCACCAACCCGGACGATTTCCTGTTCTTGTAAGACACGAAGCAGTTTGGCTTGTGTATTAGGAGACATTTCCCCAATTTCGTCTAAAAAAATGCTGCCATGCTCTGCTTCTTCAAACAACCCTTTCTTCCCAGACTTTAATGCTCCTGAGAAAGCACCTTGTTCATAGCCAAACAGCTCTGATTCAAGCAGCGTCTCAGTCAATGCTGCACAATTTACGCGGACAAATGGCTGCCCTTTCCGTTCGCTTTCGTTATGTATAGCATGGGCAAACAATTCTTTCCCTGTACCTGTTTCCCCTAACAGCAAAATGGGAAACGACGTTTTTGCGCCGCGCTTTGCTTGTTCGATCGCAAATGCCATTTCTTTCGAAGTGCCGACAATTTCGGAAAAGGAATAGGTCGCCTCCAGTGTTGCCAGCCGTTTTTGTGCATGCTGTAGCTGAGACGAAAGCCGATTCAATTCGGACACATCATGGATGACACCGACGCTTCCTTTCAGTTCGCCATCAACAACTACAGGGGCAACATTAACAATGACATCTTTTTTATGGGGCCCTAATTTCAATCGTGCCCCACGGACAGGTTTTTTCGTCCGCAACACTTGCATATGGATGCTTTCTCCTTCAGAAATGTCAGCTGTTGCCGGTTGACCGATTATTTGATCGCTGTCAAGCCCAGTTAGCTTCGTATAAGCAGGATTGACCATTAAGCCTGTCCCGTTCTCATCAACGACTGAAATCGCATCGTTGGATGAATTTATGATTGCTTCGAGCATCGTTTGAATGCTACGCAAGTCCGTGACTTGTTCGGCCAATTGCGTCGCTTCCGTCACATCTTTAAAAACTGCAATTGCGCCGCTGCACGCGCCGCCAAAAATGAGTGGGACACGGGTCGTAACAATAACCGTGCCATTATCAAATTCATGCAATTGATTATACTCCGGTTGTTGTGTTTCGATCACCCGCGGCAAGCCGCTCGAAGGCAATAGTGTTTGAATTGGCTTGCCAATTGCTCTGGCAAGTTCAACACCAGCCATATGTGCTGCGGCTTCATTCATAAATTGAACTTGGGCAAAGCGATTGACGACAATCATCCCATCTTGAATCGCATGAATTGCCTTTTTCATCAGCAAGTCGTCTTTAATAGCTTCCAGCACTTTTTTCCACGCCATTTGGAACGTCCATCTTTTCAAACAGAATGAATCCCAGCGCGGGTCATCGCTAATAGCTACGTCGGCTGTTTGTATCCCTTCTTGTTCATCAGGGTAACAAGGCAGTTGATGCTTTTTGGCTAGCGTTTGAATCGGGGCGTCGTTTGATATTACTGCGATTGACGTAAACAATTCTAATTGCAAAAGCACGGCTAGTAACTGTTTTGATTCATGGCCAGAGCCTACAAAAATTGCGCTGTTCACTCTATCACCCCAAAATTAGGACTTGGTCATATGCGCTGCTATTAGTTCTTTAAGTATCGTACAATTGCGCCCAGGATGCAACTAATACATGTACTTTTTTGGCAAACTCCTTTACAATAGAGAAAGAATACTCCAGAAATAAAGCGACTTTTTGAAAGTTGGGATATCATGGGTAGAGTGATCGCTTTATGCATATTGCTTATTCCGATTATCGGTGCTGGCTATGGAATCAAGCTAATGCGCGACGCCTTTTTCTTTATTCAACAACATCCTTATCCGGCCATTTGGGTTCAGTTTTTAGCAGGATTGCTCTTTTTTGCATTAGGCATGTGGTTTTTGGCCGGTTTCATTTTTCACCGTGATAAAAAACGAGGAAAAGTCACTCGTTCATTTACACGAAAAAAAGCATAGCGGGCCCGTTATGCTTTTTATTCATGCTTGTTTATTCCTAATTCGCCAATCCAGCGAAGAACGCCTATTCCACTAGGCGATCGCACCAACCGCATATAGGCCAAAAACACGGCCACGCCTAAACAAGCAAATTGCAGCGTCAAAGAATGTGTAGATATGGCCCAAATCGCCGCCAAGCTCCCGAGCAGTAACGCCCCGCTTGTACCGAAACAAGCTTCACGTTCTCCCTCCAATACAAAAGCAATATAAAACACCGTGACAACGTATAATACGTCGGCAAATTGAGGCGTCTCAATGACGAAGAAGACCACAACAAGAAAACAAAAGCTGGCTTTCCATAAAAATAGTGGATATTTGTTGATCTTTTGTCCAGTGTAAGGAAGCATCAACAACAAAGCGATCGCGATGAGCCAATGCCAGAAGCTAGCAGTGCTCGTCATCTGCCAAGCGAACAACATAGCAGCTAAAACTCCAATGAGAATAAGCGGATCATTCCAAGCGAAAACGTTTCTCGTGACATCGGTGCTCCTGCGCCAATCAAAATAAAAACCAATTGCCCAAACAAGCGTGGCGTACGCTAACGGCAAATAAGAAAAAAAGGCAACCGATCCCGCAAATTGGCCGCATAAAGCTGCATAGCTGTATAATATAAAAGCCCCTAGGCTAAATGGCATTTTCCTTTTGCCACCGTTCTCTGATAATGCCCATCCAGCATCAGTAAAGCCGACATTAAGAGCAATGGAAATGAGCGGCAGCAATAAAAACAATGTAATCATCTAGGATCGACACGCTTTAACGGACGAACTTCTCCAACACACAACCATTGATTGCCCGATAAAACAGCTGGGCCTGCCTGTGTCCTGAATAAGTTCTTTCTAGTTGTCCTTCCCGACAAAGGAGGAAAGAACATTTTCCTTCTTGTAAGTGCCATAGCCACCACCTCTTGTTTAGTATGGGCCCATTGTTTCTTTTTACGCAAAAAAACCAAGACACTTTGACGTAAGTGCTTGGTTTCTTGCCTATTCGAGTTTCAGCTGACCTTATGTTCAATCCGGAGCTTGTCAGCGACCATTGCAATAAATTCAGAGTTGGTTGGTTTTGCTTTTGACTGGCTCACTGTATAGCCAAATAAATTTGAAATGGAGTCAATGTTTCCTCTGCTCCAGGCGACTTCAATTGCATGGCGAATTGCCCGTTCGACCCGGCTCGCCGTCGTGTTGAATTTCTTTGCGATGTCCGGATAAAGCACTTTTGTGATCGAGCCGAGAAGTTCAATGTCTTTATAAACCATCGTAATTGCTTCGCGCAAATACATATACCCTTTTATATGCGCTGGGACGCCAATTTCATGAATGATACTTGTAATGCTCGCATCCAAGTTGACTTGCCTGTCTTCTGGGCGCGGAGCAGTATGAAAAGCTAAAGAGGATGTTCTTGTACGCTTCGCTTTTTTGCTGCCGCCTATCTCTCTGATCTTCTCCATTAACGCATCCATATCAAACGGTTTTAATACATAATAGGAAGCGCCAAAATCGACGGCTCTTTTGGTTACATCTTCCTGGCCAAAAGCTGTCAACATGATAATTTGTGGCTTTTTCTCTCGTTGACTTAATCGTTCCAGCACAGCAAGCCCATCCAAATGGGGCATAATGATGTCAAGCAGTAGCACATCTGGCATTTTTTCTTCTACAACCGTTAAACATTCTTGCCCGTTAAAGGCTGTTCCGATTACTTCCATATCTGGTTGAGCACCTACATATTCACTCAATAAATGGACTAATTCGCGGTTATCATCTGCAATGCAGACTGTTACGTTGCTCATCTCGTTTTCCCCCAATTCCTTTTGGTGTATGTAATCGATTCGACAAGGATGGCTGCAATCCTTTAAATAATTTAAAATAGACCGTATTCTCCTAAAATCCCATTTGTTCGACATAAATTGTCCAGTTCCATTGTATCAAAGAATGGCGCACAAAAAATAGGAATAAAAGGATTTTACACGAAAAGAAGCTAAAACGAGTGATTAACTCGCTTTAGCTTCAAGCAATCCTGTATGGATGCCGGCTTCTTCAAGCATCCAACCAATATGGCAGCCATAACCGCTTGTTGGGTCATTGACAAATACATGCGTCACTGCACCAATCAATTTGCCATCTTGTATAATCGGGCTACCGCTCATCCCTTGGACGATGCCGCCTGTCTCTTGCAACAATTTTTTATCAGTCACTTTAATGACCATTCCTTTTGTGGCAGGCCCATTTTGGGCAACGCTGCTGACTATTTCAACGTCAAACTGTTCGACTTCTTCACCTTCGAGAACGGTTAGGATTTTCGCAGGCCCTTCTTTCACTTCATCCGCTGTTGTAATCGCCATCGGTTCGTCATACAAGCCATTTTTCATATTCGCTTTTTGGTCCAGTTGCCCAAATACGCCAAAAGAACTGTTTTTGCTAATGGAGCCAAGAATGTCTTGGTCTTTCGCAATGCTTGCCAACTTTTCACCAGGTTCCCCATGTAGCCCTTTTGAAATCGATGTTACAGAAGAGCGCATGATTTGCCCATCGTGAACAGAAATCGGCTTACGAGTGTCTACATCAGAAATAACATGGCCAAGCGCCCCATATTTCATGCTCTGTGGTTCATAAAAGGTCATTGTACCAACACCCGCTGCAGAATCACGAATGTAGAGGCCTAAACGGTACAAATGGTCGCCTTTTGCTCTTTCTGGTTTTAGAACCGTTTTGATTGGTTTTTCATTGCGAAGTACTTCTATTGTCAGTTCCTTGTTTGCTTCCCCAGCATCTTGAACAAGCTTAGCCACTTCATTCATTGAGTGCATTTTGATGCCGTTGATTTTTGTGATCCGGTCGCCAACTTCAATTCCAGCAAATTCCCCAGGTGATTTTTGTCCCTTTGCCGTTTCAATCAAATGGTGGCCAACGACTAAGACGCCTTCCGTATTCAATTTGACGCCAATCGACTGACCGCCAGGAATGACTTTTATGCTAGGTAAAACAGAAACGTCAATCGCTTTGACTGGCCAAGGACCAGCTTTAACAAGAACTTCTTCGCTGCCAGGCGATTTGCCATGCAAATAAGTGCGGTTATCTCGTTCCTTAATAACAACATGGCCTTTAGCAGTTGTGTCGGCCATTTCAATAACAGCATTGCTTCCTTCAAATATGGTCAGGTCAACAGGCGTATTGACAAATTGTCTTACTTGTGGTGAAAAACCTAGCCCTACCACACATAAAAAAAGCAAGACGCCAATTACATATCGTACACCCTCTTTTCTCAAACGTTTCACTCCTCGCTCCCAACCCACACCTCCATGCTGGCTGTACTATTAATGTTGCCTCCTGCGGCCATATTTATAACCGTGCTAAAGAGAAAAAAGCCACCCAAAATGGGTAGCTTTTCTACATTTTTTTTGTTTGTGCAAGCGCGAGCAATTCTTCGGCATTTTTCCTGGTCAAATCTGTCACTTCGACGCCAGAAAGCATCCGTGCCAGTTCGTCCACTTTTTCGTTTTCATCTAAAACCTTGACGCTCGTGAACACACGGTCATCTGTTTCAGTTTTGGAGATATACAAATGGTGGTCAGCTAATGCCGCCACTTGTGGTAAATGAGAAATACAGAGTACTTGTGAGCCTGCTGATATTCGTTGGATTTTTTCACCTATCGCCTGGGCGACTCTGCCGCTCACGCCTGTATCAACTTCATCAAAGATGACTGAGGTGATTCCTTCTTTTGCAGAGAAAACGGACTTTAGCGCAAGCATGATCCGCGACAATTCCCCGCCAGAAGCGACTTTCGCAAGGGGTTTCAACGGTTCTCCGGGATTAGCTGAAATCATAAATTCGATTCTGTCTTGGCCTAACCGTTTTAAACTCGAGAGATCTCCTTTATTTGAATAAGGCTCGATTGCTACTTGAAACTGCGCTTTTTCCATATACAGGTCCTGCAACTGTATCTCAATTGCTTCCATCAATTCCGCCGCTGCCGCCTTGCGCAAATCAGTCAAAGCTTCCGCTTCAAGAAGCAAGTCTTCTACAAGGGCGTCGTGTTTTTCTGTTAAAGTCGCTAACCGGTCATCCTTATGTTCAATCGCTTCCAGCTCTTCTTCTATTGTGGCTGCATATTCCAATATCGCTTCAACTGAGTCACCATATTTGCGTTTCAACTTGTCGATTTCAGCAAGCCTCGTTTCAATAAACGCGAGCGTTTCCGGGTCAAAATCAATCGCCTCAATCGCTTCCCGAATCGCATAGGTCCCTTCTTCAAGCATATAGTAGCTCGAAGACATTTGTTCATATAAAGGGGCTAATTCCTCGTCAATGGAGGCAGCGGTCTCTAAGTGGGAAAGCATGCCGCTAATGTAATCAAGGCCTCGTTCTTCACTGTACATATGTTCATAACTACGGGTCAAAGCCTCATAAAGCTTCTCACTATTGGCCAGTTTATGCCGTTTTGCCAGTAACTGTTCGTCTTCCCCTGGCGTTAGCTTCGCTTGTTCGATTTCTTGTAGTTGATAAGCATACAAATCGGCTTTTCTCGCCATTTCTTGCGAATTTTGGTTTAAATTGTTGATTCGGTCCGTTATTTTTTGGACTTCATTAAACAACCCTGTATATTCAGCACGCGTTTTTTTTAAGGCCTCGCCGCCGAAACTATCTAATAGTTCCACATGTTCTTCTATGCGCATTAATGACTGGTGCTCATGCTGGCCGTGCATGTCAATTAATGTCTGCCCAACTTCCCGCAACATGCCAATCGTTGTCAACTTGCCATTTATCCGGCAAATACTTTTTCCAGCATCTGTAATATCACGCCGGAGAATGAGCATGCCTTCTTCGCATTCAACACCGACTGGCTCGAGTTTTTTTAGGGCAGGATGGCCCTCGCCAATCGCAAACAAGCCTTCAATTTCTGCTCGTTTTTCGCCAAAACGGACAAACTCGGCTGACCCTCTCCCGCCTAACAATAATGCGATTGCATCGATGATAATGGACTTGCCTGCGCCCGTTTCCCCAGTCAACACGGTCAACCCTTTTTCAAAAGGGACTGTTAAAGAGCGGATAATGGCAAAATTTTTTATCGACAGTTCCATTAACATCCTCTCGCCACCTTCCTCAAAGCATATTCAAGAACCGTTCTGTTACAACTTGTCCATCTAGCTCGGTACGGCAAATAATTAAAATCGTGTCGTCTCCGCAAATCGTCCCCATCAATTCTTTCCAATCAAGGTTATCAATCAGAACAGCGATGGCGTTCGCATTACCTGGCATCGCCTTCATGACGACAAGATTGCCTGTTCGATCAATACTAATAAAACTGTCGGTTAATATCCGCTTCAGCTTTTGCTGTGGGTTAAATTTTTGGTCTGCAGGCAGGCTATATTTGTAGCGCCCGTCTTGCAACGGCACTTTTACTAAATGAAGCTCTTTGATATCACGAGAAACCGTTGCTTGCGTGACGTTGTAGCCATCGCTTTTTAGCCGATCCACTAAATCGTCCTGTGTTTCAATTTCATAATTGGTAATAATTTCCCGTATTTTAATATGGCGTTGCCCCTTATTCATGCCATCACCTTACCTCAAATTAAATTCAATTTTTGCAACGAACAACGTCTTTTTTATATTATCTACGGTTTGCCCGCTTTCGGCAAGATTGATACACTGCCTGCCTACAAAAAAAGAAGGCCGCATGCCCGCTGCCTTCTTCCAAGATATCCAGCAATGGCGGCCGGTTGGCAAGCTTGCCCGTTTTGCTGCCTGCTTGGCTTTCCTTTGTTTTTTAATGGTTTTTTAAACGTTGGGATGATTCGACAACTTGGCGAATGACGTCTTCTTGTATATGCATGCGCCCACCGCCTTTTTGCAAATGGATTAAAAATTCAATATTGCCTTCACCGCCAGTAATCGGCGAATAGCTTAAATCGACAACATCAAATCCAATCGAACAGCTAAAAGCGGCAATGCTTTCAATCACTTGTTCATGAATAGCCGGGTCGCGAACAATCCCTTTTTTTCCAACTTGGTCCTTTCCTGCCTCAAACTGCGGCTTAATAAGCGCGCATACATCACCACCCGTAGCGAGGATCGCAAAAAGTGGTGGCAACATTAAGCGCAAAGAAATAAAGGACACATCGATTGTCGCAAACTGGGGAATGCCATTGGCAAAATCACCAGGTACAGCGTGGCGGAAATTCATCCTTTCCATCACCGTCACACGTTCATCCTGGCGAATTTTCCAAGCAAGCTGGTTATAGCCAACATCAACGGCATACATATGCTTCGCCCCATGCTGCAAGGCGCAGTCGGTAAAGCCGCCAGTGGACGCGCCAATGTCAAGGCCAATTTTCCCAGCAATCGGAAAATCGAACGTCTGCAACGCTTTTTCCAGCTTTAACCCGCCTCGGCTCACGTAAGGCATTTGTTCTCCTTTAATACGCAACGGCAAATCAACGGCTACTTTCATGCCGGGCTTGTCAAGCCTCTCAGAGTCACTATAGACAAGCCCGGCCATGATCGTTCGTTTTGCTTTTTCCCTTGTCTCACACAGTCCCCTCTCAACGAGGAGAACATCAAGGCGTTCTTTTACTGCCATCCGCTTAGGCCCTCTTCCGCTTCTGCGGCAACATGCTGATAAGCGTGTCGGCAATCCGTTCTGGCGTTAAGCCAACTTCTTGATAGAGCTCGTTTACGCTCCCATGCTCAACAAAATAATCAGGAATGCCCATACGCTTCAATTCCACGTGCATGCCTTTTTCATTGTAAAACTCAAGGACAGCACTGCCAAACCCGCCTTGAAGGACAGATTCCTCAATGGTCAGCAGCGGCAACTCCTCTTCAGCAAGCGCTTCAAGCAATTCCTCGTCAAGCGGTTTAACCGAGTTCGCATTAATGAGACGAATGCTATAGCCAGCTTGTTTCAATTGCGCCAGCGCTTTTTCTGCCACTGGAATCATCGTGCCGAAAGTGAGAATAGCCGCATCTGTGCCTTCCTGGAGTACATTCCATTTGCCAATTGGTAGCCTTGAAAGGGCGGCGTCCATTTTCACGCCTGTGCCATTCCCCCGGGGATAGCGGATCGCAATTGGGCCGTCGTCGTAGCAAATGCCTGTATAGAGCATATGCTGGAACTCGTTTTCATCTTTTGGGTTTAAAATCGTTATATTTGGCAACGACCGTAAAAACGCAATATCGAATACACCTTGGTGCGTTTCCCCGTCAGCGCCAACAAGGCCAGCGCGGTCAATCGCAATAAGCACGTTTAAGTTTTGCCGGCATATATCATGGACGACTTGGTCATATCCACGTTGCAAAAAGGTTGAGTACACAGCATAAACAGGCTTCATTCCTTGTGTCGCAAGGCCAGCTGACATCGTGGCTGCATGTTGCTCAGCAATGCCGACATCAAACATGCGATCAGGAAACTCCTCAGCAAACAAGTCGAGCTTTGAGCCTCCTGGCATGGCTGGTGTAATCGCTACAACCCGATCATCTTCGCGAGCAATTCGCTTTAACGTGTTTGCAAAAACGCTTGGGTAGCTTGGCGGTCCCGGTTTTTTCACCATTTCACCGCTCTCAATCTTGTACGGCCCTGTCCCGTGCCAAGCTCCTGTCGCATCTTCTTCTGCTGGTTTATAGCCTTTGCCTTTTTTCGTCAGGACGTGTACCAATACTGGTCCTGATGTTTTTTTCGCATAGCTTAGCTGATGTTTTAAGTCGTCTAAATCATGCCCGTCTACAGGTCCTAAATAAGTGAATCCCATTTCCTCAAAAAACATGCCAGATACCATTAAGTACTTTAAGCTGTCCTTTAATCGTTCTGCTGTATCTGCAAGTTTCCCACCAAAGGCTGGGATTTTGCGGATAATCGTTTCAACGTCCTCTTTTGCTTTTTGGTATTTCCCAGCCGTACGTAAGCGGCCAAGAATGCTGTGCAAAGCGCCGACATTGGGTGCAATTGACATTTCATTGTCATTCAAGACGACAATTAAATGTTTCTGTTCATGACCAATATGGTTCAATGCTTCCAAGGCCATGCCCCCTGTAAGCGCACCATCGCCTATAATCGCCACAATGTTTTCATTGGTCCCTTTTAAATCCCTGGCTGTTGCCATTCCCATTGCCCCTGACAAAGAAGTGGAGCTATGTCCCGTCTCCCAGACATCATGCTCACTCTCCGTACGCTTTGGAAATCCGCATAAACCTTTGTATTGACGGAGTGTGTCGAATTGAGGTGCGCGCCCAGTCAATATTTTATGCACATATGCTTGGTGGCCCACGTCCCATAGCAATTTATCTTTCGGGCTGTCAAAGAGCTGGTGGAGCACAAGTGTCAACTCGACCACTCCTAAGTTCGGGCCAATATGGCCGCCTGTCGCCGAAAGCTTTTCGATCAAAAAACGACGTATGTCCGCGGCAAGCTCTTCCAATTGTTTATTCGAATAGTTCTTTAAAAAGCTCGGGTCTTGGATTTCTTCAAGGTTCATCGCTGAAACCCCCATTTTCTGTTCTGCTTCTCTCCTGCAAATCAATCGCTGTTACCGGAGAATTAGTCTTGTCTTTGTTTAGGCAATTATAACAAAAAGATGGACGGAAAGAACAGCAATAACCTACCGTCGCTGTTCATAAAAAAAACCAACCGGCTCCAGGTTGGTTCAGACTGCAGACAAACGCTCCCATACGTCTTCGTTTGTCTCGTTTTATAGGCCGTTCTTTCCCCATCTTCCCTCCGGTTTTATCTCTTCGCCTGACAAACCGTTTGATCTAGTCTGTTTGGTGTTTAATGGTCACGCGTAACGATGTAATTCGCCAAGTCCTCGAGCAACGTCCCTCGCAATTGAAGCTCATCGAGCACTTGTAAAGCCCGGTCATAATGAGTGTTTAGCATCTTTTTCGCTCCATCAAGGCCAAGAAGTCCTGGATAGGTGCTTTTATTATTGACAGCGTCGCTACCGACAGGCTTTCCGATTGCGATTGAATCGCCTTCTACATCAAGAATGTCGTCCTTGATTTGGAATAATAGCCCAATCTCCTGTCCGAATTCGCTCAGTTTGCTCCGTTCCTCGTTTGACACCCCGGCAATAAGGGCTCCTGCCTCGATTGAAAAAGCCAACAATTCGCCCGTTTTGCGCTTATGAACGTTGGCAAGCTGTTCCACTGTAAGCTGTTTTCCTTCCGCAAACATGTCAGCAAGCTGACCGCCTACCATGCCGGAGGCGCCAGCAGCTTTGGAGAGGGCGGTAATGATCGCTACTTTTGTTTCTGCCGAAAGAGGGGCGTCAGCATTAGCAATCAAGGCAAAACTTTGTGTCAACAGGGCATCGCCAGCGAGAATCGCTGTTGCTTCACCGAATACTTTATGATTCGTTGGTTGACCCCGGCGCAAGTCATCGTCATCCATCGCTGGCAAATCGTCGTGAACGAGAGAATACGTGTGGACCATTTCAATTGCGCACGCTGCATCAAGGCCGTGTAAAATCGGTTGGTCATATGCCTCCAACACAGCCAACAACAACACGGGGCGTACCCGTTTGCCGCCTGCTTCGAGTGAGTAAAGCATTGCTTCCTTTAAGCGGTGTTCAGCCTCTAACTCCCGCACGTATTCAGGCAACTTTTTGTCCACAAGCTGCCTAGCCTCTTCTAAAAACGTATGAAACCATGCACTCACTCGTTTGCCTCCTCTTCTAAATTCGCTTCAACCAATTCCCCGTCTTCATGCATAATTTGGTCAAGCTGTTTCTCCACTTTCAGTAATTTTTCATGACAGCTTTGCGATAAGTCCATTCCTTCCTTAAACATGTCAATTGCTTGTTCGAGAGGGACATTGCCTTCCTCTAGTTTTTCCACGAGCCATTCCAACTGCCTCATGGCCTCCTCAAACGGCAAATCCTTTGTTTCAGCCATTTGATTCACCTCCACTTTTTATTTCTCGTTTCCCCACTACATGGCATTGTACGTTTCCGTCTGCCAGTTTCACTACGATATCATCATCTATGTCCACGTCTTTTGCCGTTTTTACTAACGCATCGTCTTTATAAACGAGCGAATAGCCCCTGTCCATTACTGCTAGCGGGCTTAAGAGCTGAAGTTGTTGGATTAGGGCAGACAGGCTTTGCCGCTTCCTTTGCGTTTCTGCCGCCATAGCTCGAACGAGACGTTCATGGTTTTGCCGTCGTTCTTTTTGTAATTGACTAATCCGGGTAGCTGGATGCTGACGGAGAATGGCTTGGTGCATATGTTTAAACGCCAGTGTCTTTTGCTCGAATTTTATTTGCATAGCCCGGTTCAACCGTTCCATTAGCCCGTCAAGTTGCTGTTCCTTTTGGTGGACGAGCTGGACAGGGTAACGAAACGCATAGGAGCGTTTCAACCGCTCTAGCTCTGTCCGTCTTGTTTTCACTTGCTCTAAAAGCGAACGCTCTAGCCGCTTTTTCAAATGGCCGATATGCTCCATTAGTTCACGGGCATCGGGCACAGCAAATTCTGCCGCCGCCGTAGGAGTCGGAGCCCGTCTGTCGGCTGCAAAATCGCTGATCGTAAAGTCTGTTTCATGGCCAACGGCCGAAATGACAGGAACAGCGGACTCTGCAATCGCCCGTGCTACCACTTCTTCGTTGAAAGCCCATAACTCTTCAATCGAGCCGCCGCCCCTTGCGACAATGACGACATCAAAAATATTGGCCATGCTTGCCTGTTCCAGCGCGCGGCTAATGGAAAGCGGTGCTCCTTCTCCTTGGACGAGTACAGGAAAAAGCGTTACGCGTATTTGCGGATAGCGCCGTTTTAATGTCGTCATCATATCACGGATCACAGCACCTGTTGGCGACGTAATAATCCCAATATGTGTTGGAAAACGGGGAATCGGACGCTTACGTTCCTCGGCAAATAGCCCTTCCGCCTCAAGCGCTTTCTTTAAGCGCTCATACTCGGCAAACAAACTGCCAATGCCGTCAGGCTGCATTTCTTTTGCGTAAAATTGGTACTGCCCATATGGCTCGTACACATTAATTTCGCCGCGAATGAGCACATTCATGCCATTCTCAGGCTTAAAGCGGAGGAAGCGGTTATAGCCAGCAAACATGACAGCTTGCATCCTCGATCCTTCATCCTTGATTGTAAAATACATATGGCCCCGCGTATGCTGTTTAAAATTGGAAAGTTCGCCGCGGATCCATATTTCAGGCAAATGGGGATCGTCTTCTAACAATTGCTTAATATAACGTGTCGCTTCGCTTACTGTCCAAGCTTCAGCGACACCAGCATTTCCAGCCATCCCACAAGCCTCCTAATTTATTTGTTTTTCATTGCCGTGTCATATGAATTCGACAATACCCCATTGATAAAACGACCTGCATCAGTTCCGCCAAATGCTTTCGCAAGCTCGATTGATTCATTCAACGTTACATTTACAGGGATATCGTCTAAATACAGCATTTCATACAGCCCCATGCGTGCGATTGCCCGGTCCACGTGGCCCAGTCGGTCAAGCGTGTACCCTTTTAAATTTTCGCTTAAATACCCGTCAATTTCAGCTTGGTGTTCAAGCGTTCCATAGACAAGCGTTTTGTAAAATTCGCTCGGTTCTTCTTCATCATTTAGCGTATTTTCGATCGCTTTGTCCACGCTGATATCAATTAAAGTCAGCTGGTAGAGCGTTTGCACAGCTCGCAGCCTTGCTATACGTCGGTTCATAATTAACTCCTTTAAGATTTGTCTTGTTTAGTATAGCGCAAATCAGCGGCGACGTAAAAACAGAAAAAACCGGCAGTAGCCGGTTTTTTCAGACTGTAGACAAACGCTCACATACGTCATCGTTTGATAAGCGTTTTCTCTCAGCCTGATCAGGTTTTCGAATCCAGACAGTTTCTTTTAAAACGCTTATTCGTAGTCGCTATCCACTGAGTTTTGTGCTTCTGGGGACTCGAAGTAAACGCCAACGACATGGACATTGATTTCATTTAAGCGAATAGCCGTCATCGTTTCCAGCGCTTGTTGAATATTAAGCTGGATTAATTTGGCCACTTCCGGCACAGCCGCGCCATAGGAAATAATAATGGAAACGTCGACAATAATGCCTTCTTCCGTTAGTTCAACTTTAACGCCTTTTCCGTGGTTCTTCCTCCCGAGGCGTTCAGCTACATCAGCAGCAAAGTTGCCTCTTAGTGCAGCCACACCTTCCACTTCCTGTGTCGCGATTCCGGCAATTACTTCAATGACTTCTGGAGAGATTTCAACTTTCCCAAGCCCGCCTTTTTGCTCGTCAAGTTCTAACAGTTGGTGGTCTTCCATGTTTAAACGCCCCTTTGCTTATTTTTTTACTGGCATCACATCATGTTCTTCAACAAACTTCGTATTAAAATCGCCAGAAACAAACACATCATGGTTTAAAAGCTGGAGGTGGAACGGAATCGTTGTATCAACGCCGCTAATTTCAAATTCAGACAACGCCCGTCTCATCCGGGCAATCGCCTCCTCCCGTGTAGCGCCATGCACAATCACTTTAGCGATCATCGAGTCATAAAACGGCGAGATGACGCAGCCTGGATAAGCAGCTGAATCGACACGGACGCCAAGCCCACCAGGAGCAAGATAGTCAACGATTTTTCCTGCAGAGGGCATAAAGTTCTTTTCTGGATTTTCAGCGTTAATGCGGCATTCGATTGACCACCCGCTAAACGTGACATCTTCTTGCGTTAACGACAGCTTTTCATTGTCTGCGATGCGGATTTGTTCTTTAATCAAATCAACACCAGTGACCATCTCCGTCACAGGGTGCTCAACTTGGATGCGCGTATTCATTTCCATGAAATAGAAATCGCCAGTATTGTGGTCATAAATAAATTCAACTGTACCAGCTCCAGAGTAATGAACGGCTCTCGCTGCTTCTACCGCCGCACGCCCCATTTCTTGACGCTTTTCCTCTGTAATAGCAGGAGAAGGGCTTTCTTCAAGCAATTTTTGCAAACGGCGCTGAATCGAACAATCTCGCTCGCCTAAATGGATGACATTGCCGTGGTTATCGGCCAGCACTTGGATTTCAACATGCCTGAAATCCTCAATATACTTTTCTAAATAAACGCCAGGATTGCCAAACGCCGTCTCCGCTTCTTGCTGTGTCACTTTAATACCCGATTCTAATTCTTTCTCATTGCGGGCGACACGGATCCCTTTACCGCCACCGCCGGCCGTTGCTTTAATAATAACAGGGTATCCAATATCGCGGGCAATATGTTTTGCATCTTCAATTGTTTCTACAATTCCGTTTGAACCAGGAACGATTGGTACACCGGCTTTCGCCATTGTTTCCCTGGCAACATCTTTCGTCCCCATCCGGCTTATTGCTGTCGGGCTTGGGCCAATAAAGGTAATGTTACAGTCCGCGCAAATTTCCGCGAAGTCGGCGTTTTCTGCTAGAAAGCCATAACCAGGATGAATCGCGTCCGTTTCCGTTAATGTCGCCACGCTCATTAAGTTTGTGAAATTCAAGTAGCTTTTGGCAGACTCCGTTGGCCCAATGCAAAATGCTTGGTCTGCAAGTTGGACGTGTAATGAATCGGCATCTGCTTCAGAATAAACGGCCACTGTTTCAATGCCGAGCTCCTTACACGCACGAATGACTCGAACGGCAATTTCGCCGCGGTTGGCTATTAAAATTCGTTTGATCATCGTTATCGCCCCTACTTATTCCGTTCAACAACCATCAACGGCTGTCCGTACTCAACAAGTTCACCGTTTTCTGCCACAATCTCAACAATTTTCCCTTTTGTATCAGCTACAATCGGGTTCATTAGTTTCATTGCTTCAACAATGCAGACAACCGTGTCTTCCTCAACGCTATCGCCTGTGCGCACATACGGATCGGCATCAGGCGATGGCGCTGCATAAAACGTCCCTACCATCGGCGACGTAACCGTAAACAAATCGCGGCCATCAGCATTAGCCTCTGGCTCCTTGCTTTCAACTTTTTCCTCCGGTTGCGCCGCTGGTGCTGGCGCGGCAGCAGGCGCTTTTTGTACAGCGACTGTCGGCTGCTCTAACGGCACTGCGACCTGGCCATTGTTTTTCTTTAATACAAGTTTGCCATTTTCTTGTTCCAGTTCAAGTTCCTCAAGAGAAGAGGAATCAAGTGCTTCTATTAGACTTTTAATTTCTTCAACGTTAAACATCATGTAACAGCTCCTTTTCAATTGCTTCGTCTAGTGGTCATACCACTTCAGCGCCACCCGTCCCATAGATCATGTACTAACGTTCGGGGTTGGCGAGGAAAAATCCTTTATTATGTAATAAAATTGCAGGCGTAAGAGGGAGTGCTCCCCCTTACTCTTGTTCTTCTGTCGTCTGTGCGTCTTTTTTATATTGCCGAAACACAGGAAATTCCGAGAGGTTGTCCGGTATTTTGCCATTTTCCAGCAAAATGATTTTAACAATATTTTTATTGCGTGCCATATGGTATTTTTCCCCATATTCATTTTCCTGGGTATAACGCTTTAAGTTTTCATAGTCTTCCTCTTGGATCGACACGCTTACACGGTCGCCATCTTCATCTTCGATTTCCTCAGAAAAGCCAACTTCAAATTCGACGATTTGAATATGGTCATTTTTTATATTGCGTGTCTGCTCGAGGACAGCTTTCGCTCCCTCCGTTAAATCAGACCATTCCATCTGCAATCTCTCCTTACTTCATTATACATTGCTGTATTATACCATGTGTAGAAGAGGAATGCATGCCGCAAAAAAAGCGGCTTGAGCGAAGGCTGCATCAAGCCGCTTAAAAACCGGTATTATTCTGCTATTTGGTCCAAGTGGACAGAAATGTCTGCTGTTGTTTGCAAATGCTCTTTGGCAAGCTGCATAATTGAGTTGGCTTCTGCTTTTGAAAGACTTTCAGCTTGGACCATGATTTGTACGCTGTCTGCTTCAGACATGACGAGCGCATCGTTATACCCCTCTGCACGCAAGAGCGATTCGAGCATTTGCTCGTTGTCCCCTACGGCAAGAATTTCAATCGATTTGTCGTTCGCAGCTACTGCGTCCTCAGCTGAGCTATCTTCAGCAGACGCTTCGCGCGTATACTGTTCTGCTTCTTTATGGCGCGCTTCATTCAATTTCATACGCGCCTCCGTGTAATTGTCGTTACCAGAGAGGCTTGCGATCATCTCATCATCAACCGTTCCGTCTTCATTCACTTCGACTTCCACCCCTGCTTCTTCTGAAGCAATTGGGTCTGTGCCTTCATCCCCAGCGTTTTGATTACCTGGATAGGCATAGTACACGCCAAGAACCAACATTAAACTTAACATTGTCAATAGCCAAACCGTTTGCTTTTTAAGAACCATTTTTATTCCTCCTTCATTTTCTTTGGCATAACAGAAACGCGATGGGGCGCTACATCTAACACACGGCTCACCGCTTCTACCACCCAAGCCTTTACTTGTACATTTTCGACTCCTTCCGCAACAACAAGCACGCCGGCTACCGCTGGTTTTTCTTTTGAGCTGACAAGCGGCTCTTCTTGATCGCCGTTGCGGGTAATCACGACATTTTCTTCTTCCTGAGTATCTTCTACTTTTCTGCTGCCGCCTTCACGGTCTGTCTCATTTGTCTCTTGACGCCCGCGTTTTACATTTTTCTCATAGACCTGCTTTTCACTTTCCGCGAGATTGACAACGATTGAGACATTATTGACACCGACTATCTCTTGCAGCGCCTCACGCAATTGATTTTCATAGCGCATTTCATAGTCAGCCATTGAATTTTCTTCGACTTTTCGACCAAACACAGGAGCTGTGTCCTCCCCGCCGTCTTCATTCGAGTCTGCCTCATTTGTAGCTGGCATCGCGTCATCATTGTCCGGTTGCAAAAATTGACTCAAAAGCATCAGCACTACACCGAGACAGCCTAGCAGTAAGATGTATTTGGGCGAAAAGCTGCGTTTTTTTTTATCTGGCTGTTTTGGCAGCCATTTTTTAAACCAATCGTCAGCTTTTTCTTTGTCATTCATTCACCCACCCCTCCTTCTCTTACCAATGTGATTGCGGACTCTGGAACACCCCATTCGTCGGCCAAAAACAGAGCAAGCTCGTCATTGTTTTCAACCGGCTTTTGCTGGTTAGGCTCGTCGGTTGTGTCGATTTCGATGGAAACAGGTTCGATTGGCTTCCCTGCACTTAAGCTGGATTCTGCTTTTTCCGACGAACCTACATGGACTTCAATCGCCACTCCAGGTTCCTCTGCTGTCTCCGCCACGGCGATGTGCGTAATGGACATTTGATGACGACTCGCCAACTCTTCCTCAACTTGGTCTTTTAGTTGGACAGCCACTTGTTCAGATGTATATGCATCAAAGAACTGATCTATCTCTTTTTTTTGTGAATTTATTTTTTCCTCAATGTCAATGGCTTGTTCTTGTTGAGATGCCTGCTCTACCAGGCTGGAGAGCCATTTTTCAGGGTCTTGGTGAAACAGGGAAAGCACAGGTTGGAGCATCATGACAAGCAGCATCAAACTAACAACCAGTTTGACATAGTTTTTTAACGCTGTATTTGGCAAAAGCAACTCAAGGACGACCGCGAGCAAAATCAACAGCACAATTGACGTTACCCACCCATTAATAAATTCGATTTTGCACGCCTCCTCACCTCATCAAAAAAGCGATGTTGCTGGCCGCAACCATTAATGTGATTGCTAAAAAAAACATGAAGCCGACGAGTGCAAGCGCCGCAAACACATATAGGACTGCTTTGCCGATGATTCCTAAACAATCAATGATCGCCCCGTCGCCAAGTGGCTGGAGAACAGCAGCCGAAACCTGAAAAATAAACGCAATCGACAACACTTTAATCGCAGGAAATGCGCATATGGCCAAGAGAATGACAAGCCCACTCATCCCTATCGTATTTTTTAAAAGCAATGAAGCGCTCGCAACGGTATCCGTTGCATCTGTAAACATTCGCCCTACTACTGGAACAAAATTGCTCGCAATAAACTTTGCGGTCCGCAACGTTAATCCGTCGACAGCGGCAGTCGTCGTTCCTTGGACTGAAACGACCCCTAGGAAAACAGTCATACAAATGCCAAGCAGCCCAACTGCTCCAGTTCGGAATAAATTCGCTAGTCGTGTCACTTTATAATGGTCACTGAATGTACTGACTATGCCAAGTACAGCCGAAATGAACAAAAGCGGCAAAACGACAGCATTGACAAGCAATCCACTCGTATGGACTAAAAAAATAATAATTGGATGAAACAATGCTGAAGTCGATGCGCCGCCAATGGAAGCCATCATTGCCAACAACAGCGGCAGCAACGCAATCGTAAAGTGAACCATCGAATTGATCGCTTCTGTCGCATATGTAATGGCTGTATGAAAACCATTCATTGCAATCATCGCTAATACTAACAACGTGACCGCATAAGCTGTTTTGCTTACTGTCTGGTGTTCGAACGCGGTTTGAAACGATTGAAGGATATAAGAAAAAATCGTCAACAACAGCAGCATTCCCATTAATTTCCCATTAACGATCAATTCGTGGAACAAGTATTTCACGAGGCCGACGCCCCACTCCTTTAAATCAAACTGCTTGTCTCCTTTTAAAAAATCGGTTAAATTCCCCTTTTGGCTTTCAGGAAGATAGCCCCCATATTCTTCTGAGACAGACTCCCAGTAGTCTTGGATTTCATCAAGCTTTAATAAGTTTAACTGCTCGCTTACGAGCTCTTCGGCTGGCGGTTGGACGTTATCTTCTTCTGCAAGCGCGCTCTCGCTTTGAACGCAAAAGCACCAAATGATGCAGAAAAGCAAGGAAACGGCGATTTTTTTGCTTCCCATTACGCTTGTCCTCCTTATCCCGACATGGGCAAAAGCGACAAAATCATTTCAATGACAGCCTTGATGATAGGGATTGCCAGCACAAGAATGAAAATTTTTCCTGCCAGTTCAATTTTTGAAGCGATTGAGCTTTGACCGGCATCCTTGGCAATTTGCGCGCCAAATTCCGTAATATAAGCAATGCCAATGATTTTTAAAATCGTTTGCAAATAAACCATGTGGATGTTTGCACTTTCGGCAAGCTGGCTGATCATCTCAATCATGACGGCAATTTCGTCAATCAAAAATAGAAAAATAAAGGCGCCAACGAACATTGTCAGCAAAAAAGCAAATGCCGGTTTCTGCTCTTTTACGACAAGTGCTAGAAATGTTGCAATCAGCCCTAATCCAACTAGTTGGACGATTTCAATCGCAGCTCACCTCCTTGGCTACGCCTGGAACAAAAACACGCTGCGGATTTTCTGGAACAAGTCGTCAATGATTGTGGCAACCATATATAAAACAACGACAAAGCCGATTAGCGTTACCCAGTGGGCCCAATCTTCCTTGCCCATTTGCTTAAGCACGGTATGCATCATCGCAACGATAATGCCAATTCCGGCAATTTGGAATATCGTATTCACATCATATGCCACCTGCTCATCCTCCCTGCTTTCGCTTTTTATACAAATAAAATGACGAGTAACAGCCCTGCAAGCACGCCTAGCGTTTTCGCCATTTTTTCATAGCGAAGCTGTGTCTCTTTCGCTTCAAGCTCCTCCCGCTCCAAATGGGTTTGGGCGAGCTTTAGCTGCTTTTGTTGCTGGCTGCGGTCCATCGTTCCAAGCGTAGCGCCAAATTGATGCAACACTTCTCGTTCTCCGCTTTTTAATGCCGTTTCCTCCCACACGGCTTCAAGCGCTTCCCTCCAGGCGTCCATTGCCGTTTGCTTACGCTCACGAAGCTTCGCAGCGAAACAGGCAAACATGTCTCCGACTGCGCCTTCTAGTTGCTTGGCAATGTTTTCGCTAGCTTGGGCGAGAGGCGTTTGCCCGTAGAGCATTTCTGCTTCAAGCGCCTGTAATGCCACACGAAGCTGGCGAATTTGCTGGGGCCTATCTCTTAGCTTTTTCGCCTGCTCTAGCCCGTAAAGAGTGGAGCATAAAAGAATGAGCGCAGCACCGAGCCATTTCATCGCCTTATCCTCGTTTGCTGCGGGCGTCTTACTCGCTTAATGCTGCCAGGGCGCGGGCTTTTCCCTAACTCGATGACACAAGTGAACACCTCTTGTTCAAACAGTCCTTTAAAAACGGGGCGCTTTGCTACTTCTTCAAATGTATGGCCGTGGGCGGTGGCAATAAGGCTAACGCCTGCATGGCATGCTTCTAGAATCGCTTTGGCATCTTCTTCTCTGCCAATTTCATCAACGATTAGGACATCAGGAGACATGGAGCGGATTAACATCATCATTCCTTCTGCCTTTGGACAGCCGTCGAGAACATCGACTCGTACCCCAAGTTCATGCTGTGGCACGCCAGCCACACAGCCAGCAATTTCTGAACGTTCATCGACAATGCCGACTTTGCAAGAGGGGATGTGGTCTTTTTTGCTTCCTGAACTAACGATCCGGGCTACATCGCGCAACACGGTTGTTTTCCCAGTTTGCGGCGGTCCAATGAGCAAAGCATTCTGCCAACTACTTGTTTGTCGATCATAAAGTTTGTCAATTACCTTTTCCGCAGCGCCTATTTTTTGGCGGGCAATCCGGACATTAAAAGAGCTGACCGGACGAATGGTTTGGACCGAGCCGTTTTCCAAAACGGTTTTCCCAGCAAGGCCGACTCGGTGCCCGCCAGCCACGGTGATATACCCTTTTTGCAGTTCTTCTTCAAACGCGTAGAGCGAATATTGGCTAAGCTGGTTTAAAACATAGCTAGCGTCAGCAACGGAAAATCGGTATAGTGGATTGGTCGAATAAACGGAACGGGAGGCAAACAAACATTCAACCGGTTGGCCTACCCTTAACCGGATTTCTTCAAGCTCCTCCAATTCTGCCGTGCGAAAGCCTTCTATAAAGGATTGAACCGGCTGAGGAAACAGCCGTAGTAAGTCACGAAGCATAAGCGATCCTCCTATTTGCGGATGCCAATTAAAATGAGGGCAACGCCTGTGGCGATAAACAATAACTTGCTTGGCGACAGTTTGTCAGCAATGCTGATCAAGCCAATGGCAATCGATAATAAAAAAATCGAAGGACCGACGATGGCAAGGACAGCATTGATCGCTACGGCTCGTTCAATGCTGTTGTATTTGAGCATTAGCAACGCAGCGCTAATTTCTATCAAGCCAGAGAGCAGCCTCAACCCCACCATGACAAGAAGCGCCCATTTAATGGCAACAAACATATTCAATTTGCCGGTCACCCCATTTCGATCTTTTCGAAAGACAAGCTACTTTGTACACTCTATGAATGGCAAGGACCGTTTTAGAACAGGATAAAACGATAAAAAACGTCAACAAAATGAATCGGACAGATAGAAAACGCTTGTGAGACGAGGAGTGCAGGTGAGAGGAGATGCGAATAGAACGGGGGGTTCATGAGCACGGTTTTCTTGCGCATGAAACGAAAGTTTAAAAAGCATATAACCGAGGCATACGACGACGTATGCGAGCGTTTGTCTACAGTCTTAAAAGCAGCTTCCTGTAATGAATTAGGAAGCTGCTTTCATCGATTTTCCCTTTCGAAAATGGGTTGCCAGCGTTCGTAGCTTTTTCTCTACTTTTCGATTGAATCGTAATTCCTTATTCGCATTTATATGCAAAAGTTCATCTGGAAAATTAATTCCGTATAATGTAAATGTTTCTTCAAAGAAAGGGCGGATTCCCGAAGCGATGATAGCCTGATGGGCTTCGTCTCCTTCCGTGGTCAGGCAGATGACGTGTTTAAAAGCAAGAGCCTTTTTAGGCATCTGAGATAGCCAGCGTTTAATCAAAAAATAAGGGGTTTTTTTAGCAGGTATAACGAACACAATAGTGGCGTCGTTTGCCACATGTATGGGCGTCTCACTAACGTTTTCGTTTATGTCCAAGCGTGTAATTTCTCCAAAAAGAGTCGCCTCTACCACTGCAGCGAGAGCAGCCGCTTTTACTGAATTGCCGACAACAAGAACGGTTTGAGCCATATTCCCCCTCCTAAAACATATTAATTCCATCGGATTAATAAAATTTTAACGGATGTTCTCCTTATATGCAAGCCTATCATGCCGTTTTCGAATAACTGGCACAAACCTTCCCCACGCTGTTGTTTTTTTGCTATACTAAAAGCAAATTGATTGTAAAAGAGAGTGCCATTCTATGAGAACAGAAGTGCCTTTAATTGAAAAAAACATCGTTTTAGTCGGGTTTATGGGCGTCGGCAAAACAAGTATCGGTCAAGCGCTGGCAAAAAAAATGTACCGTGATTTTATTGATATTGACGCCGAGATCGAAGCAAAGTTAAACATGAGCATTCCAACGATTTTTGAAAAACATGGGGAAGCTTTTTTTCGTCAACATGAAAAAGAAGCCGTTTTTTCTGCTTGCAAGGAAAAATTAAAAATTATTTCCCTTGGCGGTGGCGCCTTTACACAGGAAGCAATCCGCCAGCGCTGCCTTGCCGACTGCATTGTCATTCATTTGGATCTTTCATTTGAGTCTTGGAAAGATCGTGTCCACATGCTGATTGACAACCGCCCCATTCTCCAAGGAAAATCGATGCCTGAATTAAAACAACTTTACACGGTAAGACGCAAGGCTTATGAAAATTATCACTCCCGCTTTTCGACAGATGCATTCAATGTCGATGAAGCGGCGGAGTATTTAAAAGAATCACTCCACCTCGCTTATGAAATCGAAGGCTAAGCCCATTCGTAAAAAAAGCGGCTTCTCCTTGCTAGTCAAGGAAAAGCCGCTTTCATTATGCTCTTGATACGTAAGAAGCCGATCTTGTGTCAATCACAAGCTTATCGCCCTGGTTTACGAAAAAAGGCACCTGAACAGTCAAACCTGTTTCTAGTGTTGCTGGCTTCGTACCGCCTGATGCTGTATCGCCTTTAATTCCAGGCTCGGTTTCTACCACTTCTAATATGACCGTATTCGGCACTTCTACGCCCAGTGTTTCGCTTTCATACGAAATCACATGCACTTCCATGTTCTCTTTTAAAAATTTTAGCTCGTACTCAATTTGCGCAGTTTGCAGCTCAAGCTGTTCATACGTTTCGTTATCCATAAATGTGTGTGTGTCGCCGCTTGCATACAAGTATTGCATACGACGATTTTCAATATGCGCTTTTGCGACTTTCTCGCCAGCGCGAAACGTTTTCTCTTGAATCGCGCCTGTCCTCAAGTTACGCAGTTTTGAACGGACAAACGCTGCTCCTTTTCCTGGTTTAACATGTTGGAACTCCATCACTTGCCAAATGCCATTATCGACTTCAATGGTTAAGCCCGTTTTAAAATCATTCACTGAGATCATTTCGTTTCCTCCATTTGCACGATTTGCCTTGTTTACTATACCACAGCTTTCGCTCTGTGTCTTTATACACCGACATGAATGAGCGTCCGCGGCGAATGAGTCAGCGTTGAGTTTCCGTCTTCTGTAATGACAACGTCGTCTTCAATACGCGTACCACCTACGCCAGGTATATAAACACCAGGCTCAACCGTCACGACCATTCCTGGCTGCAAAACAATGTCCGATTTTGTTGATAAACTTGGTCCTTCATGTACTTCCATGCCGAGCCCATGACCTGTTGAATGGCCAAAGTATTGGCCGTATCCTTTTTCAGCAATGTAATCCCGTGCAAGGGCATCGCCTTCCTTGCCAGTTATGCCTGCTTTAATGCCCTCAACAGCTTGCTTTTGAGCAACCCGTACCGTTTCATAAATAGCTAGCAGTTCATCCGATACATCACCTACTGCCAGCGTCCGCGTGATGTCTGAACAATACCCGTTATAATAAGCGCCATAATCGAGCGTGACCAATTCACCATGCTCAATCGTTTTTTCTGAAGCAACCCCATGAGGCAAGGCAGAACGAACGCCAGAAGCGACAATAATATCAAATGAAGAAGATACCGCTCCTTTTTTGCGCATAAAAAACTCAAGTTCATTGGAAACGTCTATTTCTCTTACGCCAGGTTTAATATATCCTTGAATATGGGCAAACGCTTCATCGGCAATGGCTGCCGCTTTTTGCATAATCGCGATCTCTTCCTGTGTTTTAATGAGACGAAGCGATTCAACCACTTGCGAAACGGGGATCAATTTTGTATTGTCCAGCAAGTGCTGGTATGTTTCAAATTCTGCATATGTAAGCTGTGTTTTCTCAAAACCAAGGCGCTTTATGTGGAGTCGTTCCACTTGCGCGGCAACTTCCTGTGGAAGCGTGCCTTTTTGTTCAATTACAGAACAATCAATGACTTGTTTCATTGCTTGTTCGGTATAACGAAAATCTGTCAGAAACAGTGCGTCTGTTTCAGTAAGTAAAACAGCGCCAGCCGTTCCGGTAAACCCACTGACATAGCGGCGGTTAATGTTGCTGGAAATGAGCAAACCGTCCAATTCATAATCGCTTAGCTTTGCTTGCAATGTTTTTACAATCGACATGGCTATCCCTCGCTTCTTCCTCGAATAAGCAAATTGTAGCACAATTTTTGCCACTGGGAAACGGGGCTCTAATTAATGGCGAGCTTCGTTTTGTTCTGCATACTCATAAGCAATCGAATAGCCGATAAACAGACCGTAAAGGATAAATAGGCATAATGTTGTTACCAGTGTATTGACTGTGTACGATTGGACTGGTTTTAATTGTGGGATAAAAGGATTAAGAATGTAAAAAACAATCACCCATGTCAATACGCCAAAACCGACTCCAGGCCAGATGCTATTCACTTTTTGCAGCATCCACTTGTACAAAAACGCAATCCCAATCGAGCAAATCGCAATCACGCCAACGCCAACAACCTGGCCGATGTGGCCGGTTTTCCACTCTCCTAAAGCCCATGGTAACAAGACAAAGGAAGGCCCTACTTGTGTAAAATTGAAATAATAAGAGAAATAGCCAATCAACGACCAAATAAGCCCGCCAAAAAAGCCGATCAACGCCGTTTTAGTAGCAAAGCTCATTTGTTTTTCTTCTTGTATTTGCCGATGCAACTCTTTTCTTCTTGACATGCTTGCACACCTCCATTTGCTAGCATGCCCTAAACGAAAAAAAACTTGTACGCTTGTTCGTTTTTGCTAAAAAAAGGTATAAACAAGGATTTGCCGTACATACTTTTAAAAACCAATCTTCGTCAATTTGCCTTGCCCGCTGTTCATAGACGTTTTATACTTTACTTATAAATGAATGAACGATAAAATCAGGACTTCGTTTTCCCCGTCTTGCATGTTCACGATCTTGTGCATGTGTCTTCCTCATTTGGCCGAATGTCCATGGAACCGCTTTAGACGATGGACGCTATTTTTGCGAACGTGTTTACGCAAGCTTAAGCTTTTATTTAGAAAGGGGACATGGACGTGAATAACCCAATGAAAACCATTTTTGTTGTCTTGTTCGCACTAGCAGCAATTGGTATTTTCAGCAACATTGGCAGCTTCTTTTCAATGATTGGCAAAGCAGTGATCGCCATTGCTGCCATTTACTTTATCTACCGGCTCGTAATCGCAAAACGGTATGGCACGAGCATTTTTCCAAAACGCAAAGACGGGCCGACCCGTGCCCAGATAAAAAAAGCGCAGCGAACAAGCTCTGCAAACAAGCAGGAACAAAAACGAGGATTTAAACAAAACGCAGCCAAACCAGCTGCAAAGGCAAAAAGCACATTAAAAAAAGGAGCAAAGCGCCGGTCAGGGCCGCAGTTGACTGTCATTGAGGGCAAAGGGGCGAAACCAAAACGGAAGAAAAAAGCGTAATCCGACTCAATCGGTGTGTGATTTGGAACGGGTAAACTACAAGAATACGAGCGCAGGAGGCTCTTTGACGAAAGAGCCTCCTGTTTTTAAGGTGTCCATGTCGATAGAAATGCAGTTGTTTTTTCACGACCGAGTTGAACCATATGCTGTTTTTCTTCTTCCGTTAGCGAAAAGTCGGTTGATTTGATGTCCTCGACAGGGATAAAGACGACATTTTTCGCATGCTTTTCACTAATATAGCGAACATCATGGGCGCTTGTCATCGTTTCGAACAGCGCTTTGTACATGTCAACAGCATTGTTGATCACCGCTGGCGGCCGCTCGTCAATCCGTGGCGCTAATTGAAAGCCAATCACCGGGCGCCTCCAACCTCCTTGGCTGCCGTCTTTAAAAAGCCACATCGGAAAATTGCTTAGCAACCCACCATCGACCATATAAAACGGCTTTTTTTTCACGGATCGGTCATTTAGCTTTACCGGCTCAAAAAAAAACGGAATGCTGCAGCTCATGCGAATGGCCTTTGCTACACTAAAGAGGCCGGGGTCATATTTATATTTAGGCAAATCATCTGGGAGCACAACCATCCGTCCTTGTGTAATGTCGGAAACAATAACCCGCAATGAGCCGCTCGGAAGGTCAGCAAAACGCCGGATTCCTTTTTCCGCCAAAACGTCTTTAAGCCATGCTTCCAACTGATCGCCTTTATATAAACCGAGGCGAAAGTAAAGATTGATCCACTTGGCAACAGGTAAAGGCAAAAACGACATCCGTTCATCTTTCATTTTCACGACATCAAGCTCATCTAACAGCCGATGCAGCTCTTTACTCGTATAGCCAGCCACAAGCAGCGCTGCTATAATCGCGCCTGCGCTTGTACCGGCAATCCGTGTAAAGGAAAGCTTGCGTTCTTCCGCTGCTTCAACTGCGCCTACAAAGGCAAACGCTTTAACGCCGCCTCCCGCAAACACGGCATCTACATTCACTTTCGTCACCCCCTTATCACCTATATGTGAAAAAAGAAGGATGGTTTCCTTCTTTTTACGGGGGTGCTATAAATCCATCTATAAACCGTGACCGTTACTCGTCTTCGGGAAAGTCGTTGCGCTTTTGAATTTCCCGCAACTCGGCGATTCTCGTTTGGTTTTCTTGGAAGTATTGGACAAGGTCGCCAATCCGGTCGATCGCATCCCAGCTGATATGATGTTCTATCCCTTCGACATCTTTATAAATATGGGTATCGTCCACGCCAATGATCTTCATAAAATCCTCGAGCAATTCGTGGCGATAAACGAGCCTTTTGCCGATTTTATTGCCCTTTGCCGTCAAAACCAAACCCCTATAACGCTCATACACCAAATACTCGCTCTTATCCAGTTTTTGAACCATTTTCGTCACCGACGATGGATGGACTTCAAGCGCTTCGGCAATGTCCGATACCCTTGCATATCCCTTTTCTTCAATTAACATATAAATCCGCTCTAAATAATCTTCCATGCTTGGTGTTGGCATGAAATCCCTCCAATCAAACAGGCGAAAGCCGTCACTTCTTATCTTACTATAAAATGGAGATAAGAGACAGGGGGATCACGTAAAGTACTCGATTTTTGCACTCGGAAAGTATTTGTCAATATAGCCAGTAAGGGTGTCGCGCAACTCGGCCGCCCGTTCATCTTTGTAAACATACTTCCCACGCCCATAACGGCCCCATTTGTATTTACGCTCCTTTTCCTCCATTTCCAACTTTGATTTCGGATAACGCTTGTTTATGACTCGTTTCGCCGTTTGGGTAAAACGGTGCTGGATCATTTCAAATGTCAAGTCTTTCTTCGCATAGGAAGGCAAACTTGCCTCTAAACGTTCAAACAATTCAAGATAACCTTCTTCCCAGCCTTCATGCCAAATAATCGGTGCAATGACAAAGCCGAGTGGGTAGTCCGCTTTAGCAACTTTTTCAGCAGCTTCGATCCGCTCTAAAAAGTTTGACGTTCCCGGCTCAAAATACTTAATAACATGTGCTGCATTCACACTAAAACGGAAACGCGTGTTGCCGTTATGTTTGGCATCAAGGAGATGATCAACATGATGGTACTTTGTGACAAAGCGAAGCCGGCCATGTTCACGCTCCCCGATAAATTCAATTGCTTTCTTTAATGAATGCGTTAAATGATCGATGCCGACAATATCGGATGTACACGCCGCTTCAAAACGGGTTATTTCTGGCGCACGCTCTTTTATATAATCATCGGCTGCCGAAAAAATATCATCGAGGTTTACATACGTTCGGATGTACGGTTTATCTCCAAGCGTTGTTTGCAAATAGCAGTAGTGGCAATGGCCCATACATCCCGTAGCCAATGGAATAGCGTACTCTGCCGATGGCTTGGACGTGTCGAATTTTAATGTTTTTCGGACACCGACTACCAATGTCGATTTGGCATTTCGGTATTTTTGATTTTCATTACTCCCTGGGATGTTTCGTACCTGGTTGTGTGACGTTGTCTCCCGAATTTCTACATCTGCGTTTTTAAACTTCTCGTATAATTCCTTCCCAAGTGGATAATCAAGCGCTTGTGGTTCAAAGTACACAAGTTGGGGGTAAAATGGCCTCATCAAAACTCTCCTTTTTATTTTCCTATAGAATGCGTATCTAGAGCGAATTTCATTACTCCCATTGACAAACAAGCGTTCTTTTTGGAAAATAGAAGAGACGTCAAGAAGAAAATATAGGAAACGAGGGCTAGAAATGAACCATATTATCGTGAATGACTCCATCGTCCCTGAAACAGAGGCCCATGTTTCATACAATGACCGCGGGTACCATTTCGGAGATGGCATTTATGAAGTTGTACGCATTTATGAAGGAAGTTATTTTGCGCTCGATGCTCATTTAGACCGGTTGTATGCCAGCGCAGAAAAAGTCGACATGCGCATCCCTTATCAAAAAGAAACGTTGGCAACCCGCCTAATCGATTACAAGAACACCGAAAAAATCGAAAACGGCTCTGTTTACGTCCAACTTACAAGGGGGGCAGGCGCTCGCAACCATTTGTATACCCGTGAAGAAACGCCTGTTTTAACTGGCTTTGCACTCCCTGATAAGCCGATGCACACAAGCAAGGAAAAGGGTGTTTCCGTTTATGTAACGCCTGATATCCGTTGGCTCCGCTGCGACATAAAAAGCATCAACTTGCTAGGCAATGTCCTCGCCAAACGAAAAGCAAGCGACCACGATTGTGCAGAGGCGGTGCTATACCGGGAAGATGCGGTCACAGAAGGGTCTTCATCTAACCTATTTCTTGTCAACAATGAGACTTTATACACACACCCGGCAAACAATCTGATTTTAAATGGGATTACTCGCCAAGAAATCGTCTCGATTGCTAAGAACTTGGGGATCGATGTTGTCGAAGAGCCATTTCCAAAAGAAGTGCTTGCCCATGCGGAAGAAGCGTTCATTACTAGCACATCGATTGAAATTACGCCTATCCATACGTTCAAAGGCGATGTAACTGCTACTTTGTCCGTCGGCCCCGTAACAAGAAAACTGCAACAAGCACTTGCAGAGCATATTAAAACCCAAACAAGCGCCTCCGTTTAGCGCTTGTTTGGGTTTGTCGACTATGTCGACAAACCCTTCAGACTGGTAGAAAACGCTTGTCAGACGAGGAGTGCAGGCGAGGGAAGATGTGAATAGAACAAGCGTTCATGAACATATGACCGAGACAATCGACGACGTATGCGAGCGTTTGTCTACAGGCTGAAACAAGCGCCTCCGTTTAGGAGAGCGCTTGTTTTTCTTCATAGAGGTGGGACGGGATTGGCTTCAGCCATGGTGACCATTCTCCCGCGGCAAAGACGGTTAAGTGGTCCATCGCCCGCGTGCATGCTGTGTAAAGGTGGTACCGTTCTTGGGAAGTGGCATAATGGCTTGCAGACGCATCAAATACGCCGACTGCATCAAATTCAATCCCTTTCGCCAAGTAAACAGGCAAAACGACTGCCCCCTCTTTGTATTCATGATGGTCTTTGGCCACGAGCTGAATGTCGAGCCATTCACTCAGTTGGGCATGGACATCGGTTGCTTCTTTCGCCGTTTTGACGATTACAGCAACCGACCTATAGCCTTTCTCCCCCATTTGTTCCACCCATTCTTTAACAGGCTTTATTAAAGCTTGGCGGCTTGTTCCCTTCACCAAGACAGGAACATCACCAGGCCGTTCAAATGGGATAATCTCTTCTGGATTCGGCAGCATCTCCCGAGCAAACCGAATAATGGCTTCAGTAGAACGGTAGCTTTTATAGAACGCCATGTATTTGACATTAGCCTCATCGCCACCGATTAAGCCCGTTTCGCTCGGCCCGTGGAAATAAAGGGTCTGGCTGATGTCGCCGACAATTGTAAAATGGGCGGCTGGATAGAGCATTTGCATATAGACGAGCTGAAAATGAGTGTAATCCTGTGCTTCATCAATGAAAACATGTTTAATGGACCGGTCTACCTGCAACCCTTTAATACGGTCCTGTAAATAGAGAAACGGCGTTGCGTCTTCATAAGGCATCCGCTTTTTACTAATTTCGCTGCTAGACCATAAGGCAACCGCAGCAAACCCTTCCGTATCCCGATGGCAATCATTAAACAAAAACTGTTCGTATAGCGTTTCAACATCAATAAAAGCCAGCGCTTTTATCCGCTTTTTCAACGGTTTAAACGCGTCGCGCGCCAGTTGTTTAGCAAGGAGTTGTTCCTGCCTTTCCTGGGCACCGAACCCATCTTCGTTCGCATTGGTCTTTTCTACTTCCCAGTGCGTTCGCAGCAGTGTTTCATTGTCTAACAGCTCGCGGGCTTTTTCGACCCATGCTTCAGAACGTTCTTTCCCTTCTTGTTTAGCGATCTCTTTTAACAGCCATTCCCCCGTGAGCCTAAGCCGATTTTGCAAAGGAATGCCATGGTCCAAGCAATAGAAATACGTTTCAATATCTTCTTTTGATATCAGTATCTTTTTGCGAAAACGGATGTCTTTAAAACATAGTCCGCCTTCTTTCAACTTTTCAATAAAAGCATCCAGCTTTTCTTTAAATGCACGTCCTGATTTAACAGCGATGCTTCTCATCCGCGTTCGGTATAACTCGCCTTTATTTGCGCCCAATACATATTCAAGCTGGGCAAATCCATCTTCCACTTCATACACACGCCCAAGTCGCTTATAAAGGTAACCGCGAAACGTCAATTGCTTCATATTTTCTTCGCCTAACTCAGGAAGAACAGTCGACACATAGCTGGAAAACAACTCATTCGGCGAAAACAAAACGAGTTGGCTTGCTTCGATGTGAGAACGATGGCGGAAAAGCAAATAAGCAGCACGCTGCATCGCTACAGACGTTTTTCCGCTTCCTGCTACTCCTTGTATAACCAAATAACGGCTTTTTTCATCACGTATGGCTTGGTTTTGTTCTTTTTGAATCGTGGACACAATCGTTTTCATATAACGAGAAGCGCCTTCGCCAAGAGATTCCTTTAAACGTTCATCGCCAATCGCAAGCGATGTATCAAACATGGCTTTTAACTCGCCACGGCGAAACACATATTGCCGTTTGTTCTCTAATACCCCTTTGACCGTACCGGCTGGCGCCATATACGTAACAGGGCCAATTTCCGAGTCATAATAAACGCTGGAAATCGGGGCACGCCAGTCATAAATGAGAAAATCGCTATCGTTTTCATCCATTAATGAGGCGATGCCAATATAAATCGGTTCCGCCTGGTCTTCTCCCTCGATCTTTAAATCAATTCGGCCAAAGTAAGGTGAATCAGCTAAGCGCCGCAACGTCCGCATTTGTTTTTTAATTAGTGCGCCACTACGTTCCCGTTCATTTAAAAGTTCTGCTTGTTGTTTAATGCTGGAGATCGTCTCTTGAATCTCGTGGCTATTGGAAAAGTTGACGGTAACATGATCCCAAAACGTTTCCTTCAATTCCATTTCATCGCCCGCTACGCCTTCCAATTGTTCACGGAGCATTGCTTGTTTTGTCCTTATAAATGCGTGTATATAAGCGGCGCGTTCTTTTTCGTATTGCAAAGCAACACGTCCTTTCCACCAGGCTTTCAAAAAGAGTCAACGTTTATCTTAGCATAGCCCAATTCGGCCATTCAAGTAGCGAACTAACGGCGGAAGTTCCATTCATCGCTCTCATAACGGCTTTTCGCTAACGATTGGACTTCCTTTTCTTCCGATTCACTTAACTGATAAGGGACCAATTGAATGCCTAGTCCTTTCTCGAACCCTTGTTTAAACGCCCGGCTTGCTTCGTCTAATGTGACAGGCTCTTTTCTAAGGGCATTAATCGCAACGGCTTTTTGCGAAAAAGCGCGCTGCATCCGCTCCCTCAACCGGTCGCTTCGATACTGGAATAAATCAAACAATTTATCTTCGTCTATATCTAGAAGAATCGAGCCATGCTGCAAAATCACGCCTTTTTGCCGCGTTTGCGCACTCCCGGCTATTTTTTTCCCCTCCACGACTAATTCATAATAAGACGGGGCGTCAAAACAAACCGCAGACCTTGGCTTCTTTAATGCCTCCCTCTCTTTTTCGCTGTCAGGAACAGCAAAGTAAGCATTGAGACCCAATGCTTTAAATCCTTCAAGCAACCCTGTAGAAATGACGCGGTATGCTTCCGTAACCGTTTTTGGCATAGCAGGGTGGGCTTCTGACACAATCACGCTATACGTTAATTCATGTTCATGCAACACGCCGCGCCCTCCCGTAGGGCGACGGACAAAGCCGAGCTGTTTTTCTCTAACAGCTTCCATTCGAATTTCTTTGGCGACACGCTGAAAATAACCAATTGACAGCGTTGCTGGCTCCCAGCCATAAAAACGAATAGTCGGGGGGATTTTTCCTTTGCTGTGCCAATTCAGCAGCGCCTCGTCAAGGGCCATATTATAAGCGGGCCCTTGTTTTTTTGAATCGATAAAGCGCCATATTTCACTCATAGAATCGCTTCCTTTTCCTAGTGTCTTCTACATTCCTCTATTAGTTTACCAAACTGAGGATTTCTCTGTAAGCGTCAAAGCCATTTCTCCTACTGCTACAATCATTGAAAAAAATGAGGCCCACGCTTATAATAATAATAGTTGATATTGCAAAAGGAGAATCTAGCCTCATATTATGGATGCACAAACAATCATTCTTATTGTCCTCACAGTTGTGCTCATCGTTTTTATTGCATCTCGCTTTTACAAACCGAAGTATTTGAAGACATTGAGCCAAGATGAATTTATTAAAGGCTACCGCAAAGCGCAGCTAATTGACGTACGAGAAACACGTGAATATGAGGGTGGCCATATTTTAGGAGCGCGTAATATTCCGCTTTCACAAATACGCCAGCGGTTAAACGAAATCCGCCAAGACCAGCCTGTCTATCTGTATTGCCAATCGGGCACACGAAGCAAACAAGCGGCAAAATTGCTGCGGAAAAAGCGGGGCGTCCAAGACATTTCTTATTTAAAAGGCGGCTTCCGCAACTGGACAGGCAAAGTCAAAAAGAAATAATTGAAAAAGCAGCCGGGCGCCTTGCGCCTCGGCTGCTTTCTCATTTTAGACCGTTTCTTTTTTCTTTTCATAACGCAAAATCGGTTTGCGCGCTGCAAGTGTTTCATCTAAGCGCTTAATGACCGTATGGTGTGGCGCTTCTTGGACAATTTCCGGCGATTCCTCTGCCTCTTTGGCAATTTGGATCATCGCTTCAATGAACTCATCCAGCGTCTCTTTTGATTCCGTTTCAGTCGGCTCAATCATCATACATTCTTCGACGTTAAGCGGAAAATAGATGGTAGGCGGATGGTAGCCAAAATCAAGAAGTCGTTTCGCTATATCAAGCGTCCGTACACCAAGTTTTTTCTGGCGTTTGCCCGATAGGACAAATTCATGCTTACAATGTTGCGTATACGGCAAATCATAATAGGGCTCTAGCCGGCGCATCATGTAGTTGGCATTTAACACAGCATTTTCAGAGACTTGCCGCAATCCGTCTGGACCCATTGTGCGAATATACGTGTAGGCGCGCAAGTTAATGCCATAATTCCCATAATACGGTTTTACGCGGCCAATCGATTGTGGTCGATCGGCATCGAAGCGGAAAAAGCCGCCGTCGTTGACTAACACTGGCTTAGGCAAAAAGGGAACCAGTTCTTTTTTGACGCCGACTGGTCCTGAGCCTGGACCACCGCCGCCATGTGGGCCTGTAAATGTCTTATGCAAATTCAAATGAACCACATCAAAACCCATATCCCCTGGTCTAGCGATGCCTAGTATCGCATTGGAGTTGGCGCCATCATAATATAGTTTTCCTCCCGCACGATGAATGATATCGGCCATTTCCTGTATGTCTGCTTCAAATAAACCGAGCGTATTCGGATTGGTCAGCATAAGAGCGGCCGTTTCCTCATTGACTACTTCACGTAAATGGTCTAAATCGACAAGTCCCGCTTCATTGGTACGCACTGTCACTGATTCAAAACCAGCCACAGTCGCCGAAGCTGGGTTCGTCCCATGAGCTGAATCGGGAACGACCACTTTCGTACGCTTCTTATCGCCATTCGCCTCATGATAAGCGCGGATCATCATTAACCCTGTCCATTCACCATGGGCTCCTGCAGCGGGCTGCAATGTCACTTCATCCATGCCTGTAATTTCCGCAAGTGCTGTTTGCAACGAATACAGCATGCTTAGCGACCCTTGTACTTGCTCTTCCGGCTGGTAAGGATGGACATGCACCAAACCAGGCAAGCGGGCAATGTCTTCATTAATTTTCGGATTGTACTTCATTGTGCACGAACCAAGTGGGTAAAAACCAGAGTCAACCCCATGGTTCCGTTTTGATAAAGCGGTGTAATGGCGCATAATTTGCAACTCCGACACTTCCGGGAGCTCAGGCTCTTCCTCACGTACATATGCTTCAGGAAGCAGTGATTCAAGCGGCTGCTCTTCAATATCCAAGTCAGGCAAACTATGGCCAACGCGTCCTTGTTTGCTTAATTCAAAAATCAATGCAACGTCTTTTGCTTGTGTCATAGGAGCGCCCCCATTTCGTTCGCGAAGAGATCCAACTCTTCTTTTGTGCGCAGTTCTGTCACGCAAACGAGCATTTGCCCGTTCCGTTCTGGCTCGACACTGCCGAGATCAAAACCACCGATCATGCCTTTTTCCAGCAATTTGCGATTTACGTCTTTGACAGGCTGTCCGCAGTTGATGACAAATTCATTAAATGTTGGCCCGTCACCGACTACGTCAACGCCTGCAAGAGCAAGCTGCTTTTTTAAATAGGCGCTTTTTTGGATATTTTGTTTTGCCATTTCTTTGACACCTTGCTTGCCAAGGGCAGTCATCGCAACAGATGCAGCCAATGCATTAAGCGCCTGGTTCGAACAAATATTAGAGGTTGCTTTCTCACGGCGAATATGCTGTTCACGCGCTTGTAACGTCAGAACAAAACCTCTCCGCCCTTCTTCGTCGACGGTTTGCCCTACGAGCCTTCCAGGGATTTTACGCATTAATTTTTTCGTTGTCGCAAAATAGCCGCAATGAGGTCCCCCAAACTGAACCGGAATCCCAAACGGTTGTGCATCGCCAACCACGATGTCCGCCCCAAAGTCGCCAGGAGGCTTTAGGACGCCAAGGGCAAGCGGGTTGCTGGAAACAACAAATTGAGCTTTGCCTTGGTGGACAATTTCCTCGATTTCAGCAAGAGGTTCAAGGCTGCCATAAAAGTTAGGGTGTTGGACAATGACACAAGCAACCTCTTCATTGTAAGCCGCCTTTAATGACTCGATATCAGTCACATTCGCATCAGCGTCAATTTCAATGACATTCAAACGTTGCCCGTACGCATTCGTTTGCAAAACCGCACGTGCCTCTGGATGGACAGCTTTTGAAACAAGAATCGTCTTCTTTTTTGTATGCCCACACGATAACATCGCTGCTTCAGCAAGCGCAGTAGGCCCATCGTACATGGAAGAGTTGGCAATATCCATGCCTGTTAGTTCGCAAATCATTGTTTGAAATTCAAAAATGGCTTGCAACTCACCTTGGGAAATTTCCGGTTGATACGGCGTATATGCTGTGTAAAATTCAGACCTAGAAATCACATGGTCAACAATTGACGGGACATAATGCTCGTAAACTCCTGCCCCTAAAAAGGAAGTGTACGCTTTAATCGATTGGTTTTCATCAGCAAGCTTTTGAAAATGAGCGATTAATTCTGGCTCTTTCAACGCTGCCTCTATAGCAAGTTTGCCTTTAAAACGGGTCGACTCTGGAATATCGGCAAACAACGCCTCAATCGAATCAACGCCGATTGTAGCAAGCATTTCTTTTTTATCTTCCTCTGTCATCGGCAAATAGCGGTGTGTATTCACAGTTCCCCCTCCTAATTCGTACGCTTGTAAAACGGCGTTTTTACGACTCGAGCACGGAGGCGTTTGCCTCGTACTTCTACTTCAAGTTCAGTATTAATAGCCGCTGCATCGGCTTTGGCAAGTACGAGGCCGACATTTTTGCCAAGCGTTGGCGATTGCGTACCGCTCGTGACAAAGCCGACGTCCTGCCCTTGATAAAAGACACGGTAACCAGTCCTTGGAATTCCCCGATCCACCATTTCAATTCCGACTAGCTTGCGGCTCGGCCCTTGTTCTTTTTGCTTTTTAAGCGCTTGTTGGCCAATGAAAGCAGCCTGTTTATCAGTCTTAACGGCGAAACCGATGCCAGCCTCAATTGGGCTAATGTCTTTTGTCAGCTCCTGCCCGTATAATGGCAACCGCGCTTCAAATCGCAACGTATCACGGGCTCCTAACCCACATGGCAGAAGGCCAAACGGTTCGCCGGCTGCTAAAATCGCGCGCCAAAGTTCAGCCGCATCGTCTGCCTTTACGTAAAGCTCGAAGCCATCTTCGCCTGTGTAGCCTGTCCTGGAAGCTAACACAGGTATCGATGCGAACATAACGTTCTCTTTAAAGCGAAACGGGCGTATCTCAGACAGAGGCTCATCCGTCAACGTCTGCAAAACCGCTATTGCTTTCGGGCCTTGGACCGCTAGCAAAGCCGTTTCATTTGAAATGTCGGTAAGGGTCACTTGCTCCGAGACATGGGCGCGAATCCATTCAATATCTGATTGAATGTTGGCAGCATTGAGCACAAGCAAATACGCATTTTGATTGCGGCGGTAAACAATTAAATCATCAACTGTTCCCCCTGATTCCGTGCACATTGCATTGTATTGGGCTTGGTTATCTTGCAATTTCGATAAGTCGTTCGTTACTAGTGCTTGCAAACTGTTTAACGCATCAGGCCCTTCCACAAGCAATTCTCCCATATGGGAAACATCAAAAAGCCCAGCAGCGTTCCGGACGGCGTGATGCTCTTTTTTAATTCCTGAAAAGGAAACGGGCAATTCCCAGCCTCCAAAATCAACCGTTTTGGCTCCTGCCTGATCGTAAAGTTCATAAAGCGGTGTTCGCAACAGCTTATTCTCCATAAAGAACCCTCCTCGATTTTTAATCCATGCCATTGAGTCTCGCCATAAGGGTACGTTTGTTGCTGGCAGTTCTCAGACTGTAGACAGTCGCTCGCAAACGTGTCGTTGGCTTCTGGCATATTATTCGAAACGATGTTTCACGGGCAAAAACCGCTGCTCATGAACGACTCTCTCCCTCGCCTGACAAGCGTGTAAGTCCCCTCAATGAACGAAAAAAGGACACGGCAAACACAAACTGTGTATGCCCTGTCCTTGAACCAGAAAGTTTCCCTCGGCCAAAAGCCGAATTGTCTTCGTAGGTGGCTTATAAAAAGCGCTCTCCAGAGATGCGTCAAGTAAAAGTCTTCTTTGCCTGAGAGATTCACAAAATGCTTGCTCCTTCGGCGCTGGGCGTTAATGCCCAGTCTCTCCCTTTACCATCATCCGCTTTATTCAGTTGCGTTTGCCGAATCAAATGATTGGAATATGTACATACTAAACAGACGACATGTTCACTTCTTATCCTATCAACGGATCGTCCGTTTCGCAACAGATTTTTTGAAAAATACAGCGGCAATTTCCAAGAAATAAAGGATGTGACCGACTTGGATATTAACATTAACTTCGACGACAGTTGGAATGTTCGGTTCTTACAACGTTTGGCCGACGACGGGCCATGGTCTAACTTTGAAACGTTCAAACTCGCATATGAAGCAGAGCAACACGAGCAAATCCCTGACTTTCAAGGATTGCTTGCGCCCCGTTATTTGCCTGCTTTACAACCTTATGAGCACCAGCTTGAAGCCGCGCAAACCGTGATCGAAAAAATGAATGGCAAAGCGATTCTCGCAGACGAAGTCGGATTAGGGAAAACGATTGAAGCTGGTCTTATTTTAAAAGAGTATATGATTCGCAGCCTTGTCAAAAAAGCGCTTATTTTAGTGCCAGCTTCACTCGTGTCACAATGGGCGATCGAGCTAAACAGCAAATTTTACATTCCTGCGATTCCGCAAAAAAAAGCATATGTATGGGAGCAATGTGATGTTGTTGTCGCCTCGATTGACACAGCAAAACGCCAGCCGCACCGTGAAATTGTGCTCGCCCAGCCATATGATATGGTCATTATCGACGAAGCCCATAAACTAAAAAACCCAAAAACAAAAAACTACGAGTTTATCCGTTTGTTGAAAAAGAAGTTTTGCCTGCTGTTAACAGCAACGCCTGTGCAAAACAAGCTTGAGGAAATTTTTAATTTAGTGTCTTTACTAAAGCCCGGCCACCTTGGCAATATCGAGAGCTTTAAACAGCAATACCGCGCCAATAACCGTTCCGCTAAAAATGATGAACAGCTCCGTGCACTCATGCAAAAAGTAATGGTTCGCAACCGCCGGGAGGAAACAGGGATTGAATGGACCAAACGAGTGGTTAATACGGTGCCGATTACATTTAGCCAAAGTGAACGGAACTTTTATGAAAAGCTTGAATCGTTAAACGGCACGATCAACCATTTTACATTGCTGACGTTAAAGCGAGAGTTGTGCTCTAGCCGCGAAGCTGTATTTGTTACGCTGAAAAACATGATCGACAAATACGAACAAGAGGGGAAAGAGACAGGGGCACTTGTCGAACTGCTCAACGAAGCGACAGCGGTTGAAGGCCACGCCAAGGCCGAAAAAGCACTCGAATTGATTCAAACAATCGATGACAAAGTCATCATATTTACCGAATACCGCGCCACCCAACTGTACTTGCAATGGTTTCTAAAACAACACGGCATTACAAGCGTGCCCTTTCGCGGTGGGTTCAAACGTGGCAAAAAAGACTGGATGCGGGAGCTATTCCAAAAACATGCTCAAGTGCTGATCGCTACTGAGGCAGGGGGAGAAGGAATCAACCTTCAATTTTGCCACCATATTATCAACTATGACTTGCCTTGGAATCCTATGCGTGTCGAACAACGGATCGGCCGCTTGCATCGCCTAGGTCAAGAGCATGATGTACGCATTTACAATTTTGCTGTCCAACATACAGTTGAACAACATATTCTTGAACTTCTCTACGAAAAAATCCATTTGTTTGAATCCGTGATCGGTGAATTAGATGACATTTTAGCAAGAATTGATCTACCTGAAATAGAAGAGTACGTTCAATCCGTCATGGCTCAGTCTACTTCAGACGGTGAAATGAAAATTAAATTTGATCACTTAGCTGCCATTATGACGGATGCACAAGCCGAAATCCGCGCTGAAAAAGGAAAGGAGGACGACGACCATGAGACCGCCTGATATCCATCAATACTTGCGCCGCTACTTTCTTGCAAATGACAGTCCGATTCTAGAAGAATCACCAAGTCACCTGAAAGTCCAGCTCTCAGTTGAGCTGGATAAAGAGCTGATGAACCGTCCTTTTTACTGGCATTATTTAGAAAAGACAGGTGGCGTACCAAATCCGATGACGTTAACGCTCATTACCGACAACAACCGCTGTCCAGAAGGCATTAAAGGCGAACCGGTTCATTTTGGTTCAGTCCGGTTAGCACAAATTTTCCAGTCGGCCAAAAAACTTGGTGCATTCGTCCGTATGTATGAACAAAAACAGCCTGTAGGACAAAGCTCCCATCCTTTGCATCCGTGGCTTTGCATGAATGCCAACGTGGCGTTTCAATGCGACCGCAAAAAAGATGTCTTGCTTTCGCTTGGCTTAAACCTCATCCATGGACAAATTGTGCCACAGTTTTTTGAAAGGCTTGAGTCTTTAGCGCTCACGCCCAAGATCCCAGATTATTGTTTTACATTGTCACCAATGATTCGCGTCGAGTCAGGAATGAAGCGCCTGCAAAAAATGATTCGTACGTTTGCTGAGCAAGAACCAAAAGATTGGGCGAAATCGGCAATGGAGCGTTGGGAAAGCGATGATGCATTGCTTGAAGCTTTTTATGAGCAAGAGGAAGACAAACCTGAAAGTTATGCCGCTGAGAAACAAGCATTAAAAGAACTATATGAACCGAGAATCAACGTTTCTCTCGTCAATGGCGGCATTTTTTATTTACATCAACAAATGTTCCATTAATCACGTCCATGCTAGAAGCCCATTTCCGAATAGGACGGAAATGGGCTTCTGTTTTGTACGTTCTTATTCGAGAGGTACGCCAGTGCCTTGAAAAATAATCGCGTACAATGTTGCAATTGAAAAAAATCCAAATACGATAACAGCCACGCCACTAAAGCCAGCAGCAAAGAAATTTTTCCTTTTTACGCTCACAATTCCGCCAAAGACAGACAGAATGGCGATTAAGAGAAACAAGATGGCTAAAACCATAGCGAAAGCCTCCATTTACTAGTATGTATGGTCGTTTTTATTGTACCCGTTTTCATGCCATTTGTCGAGTCGCCTTCCTTGCAGAATCACGTTTTTACCATGTATCGTAGAACCATAAAGAAAATGCTAGGAGGCAGACATGTATACACAAATTCCCCTTGGCCCTTTACAAACAAATGCCTATGTCCTCTACAACGAGGAGAAAGAGGCCGTTCTGTTTGACCCAGGCGGCGACGGAGCTGCATTCGTCAGCTGGTTACGTGAACAAAAGTTAACACCACAGGCGATTTTGCTTACACATGCCCATTTTGACCACATTGGCGCACTAGAAGAAGTCAGACAAGCATTTGCCTGTCCTGTCTATCTTCATGAAGCAGAAAAGCAATGGCTTTTAGATCCTGTGAAAAATGGTTCAGCACGAATGGGAAGGGTGCCCATTAAAACAACGCCTGCGGATCACCTGCTCAAGAACGACGGCGCTCTGGAAGTCGGCTCTTTTTCTTTCAAGCTTTTTCATACGCCTGGCCATTCTCCAGGGAGCGTGTCTTACTATTTTGCCGATGAAAAGATTGTCTTTTCTGGCGATGCCCTCTTTCAACAAGGAATTGGCCGAACCGACCTTTACGGCGGCGACCACGAATTATTATTGCAAAGCATACACAACAAACTGCTGACACTTCCAGAAGAAACCATCGTCGCTTCTGGACATGGGCCGCTGACAACGATTGGGCAAGAAATGGACCACAACCCGTTTCTGAACGGCTATTAAAAACAGCTGCTTTACAATTGTAAAGCAGCTGTTTTTGCATATGTAGGTTAATGTCCGAAACTTGGAACAAGGATAAACACGGAATAATACGTAAAACCAACAAAAAACAACGTGCAATAGCCTGCAAAAATATAAACATACACCCTCTCAGACAGCCCTAAATAGCCTAGCGCAATCAAAATGACGGTTTGCGCAAAAAACAGCAAAGCCATTTCATTCATATGCCCAATATAAAATAATACCGCGAATATGCCCGTCCAAAATCCTAAAACCCGAAACATGCGATCCATGCTCTTTGCCCTCCTTCTTTAAGCAATCATCTCTTTCATTATATACGCTAAGCCGATTTTTTGTAAATGCTTTCTTAGAAGGAAGCACGCTAACCGCGCCTCAGACTGTAGACAAACGCTCGCATCCTTCGTTGCTCCCCTCGTTCAGATGCTCATGAACCTTTATTCTATTCGCATCGTCACTCAGTTTCGCACCTCGGCTGACAAGCGTTTTCTATCAGTCTTGAGTGATTTTTGTCAACTTTGTCGACAACCTCAGGCGCTAACCGCGCCTCCCTTCTTTCAAACGACGCCTAGCGATTGAAACGGCCATCGGCAAGACGCCAAATGCCCAATTAGAAAGCGGTTGTTTTTCCGCCTTTCGTTTGCTGCGCTCTTCTTGCCGTATGGCTTTCGGCTTTTCCATTCGCTTCACCGCTTCCTGTGTCGCATACTTCAACAAATCCTGGAATGTCACCTTGCTTCACCTCACCCTTAGTGTAACCAGTTTGCACGTCATTCAGACAAATTTAAAACCCTTCTTCATATGCAACCATTTCCCTATCAGCATTGACAGCCAAACGCGCTTTTCTTGTAGCGCCGTTCTTCAAAGTCGCTTCAAGATCGTAAACGTTCTTGTCCTCCATAGCCTGCTGCCCAACCGACACCGTCCCCATCGGATAGTGCTTGTCTCCTGTTTCATTCCCCTCGCTTGCAAGAATATCCAAAACCGCCAATTGCAGTGCATTTTCCAATTCCAGCAAATGGAGCTGTTGTTCATAAAAGAGCCGCTCCCGTTCATAATGGAACAATTGATAAGAAAAATAACCGCCAAGTGCAAGCAATGTCAACAATGTTAGTGGCAAAATAGCGCCTCGCTCATTTTTGGTGAAAATAGAAAGCCACATCCTTTGCCGTCCAAAACGAACGTGTAATCATTTTCCCATTTTCAAAAGTAATCGAACAGCTTAAGCCATAGCCGGCTTTCTCGCAATCAAACCGTTCAACTGCTTCTGCCATAATGACCACTCCCTTGCCATCTCGAAACCGTTGTATTCGTTTTTGTGGCCGCCACTCATAACTCACAGCTGCCCCATCCTTATAAATATATAAGGCGTCGTCCTTCCAAGTGATTTGTTCAGCTTCTTTGGCTTCTTTAGCCACATGGTTTAAAAAAGGCTGTGCATCAAACGGTTCACCGGAATCGCTGTAACCAGCTAGCTGCAATAGCGATGGCAAGCAGAATACAACAACCGACAGCACAAGCAAGCCAATTAAATGCTCGATAATCGTAAAACCGCCCTCATTTTTTAAGCGCATATACACACAGCTGGCCGTTTGCCTTCACCACACTTTCCTCACAATACACCAAAATATCGTCATAGGCCGTACCTTGCCAGTCTTGGCTACCCTTTTGGAAATAGTAAGCATGGCGCTTTTCCTCAAGAGCGGTGAGCATCGTCATCTCATCAGCTAAATCTTTTCGTGCATCGTAGATCCACGCATAAAGAGGCACCAAAAACGCAGTGGCCGTTGCCAATAACCCTAAGCCAATTAACGATTCCATTAACACAAAGCCCTTACAATTCCCGATAAGACACACGCCCCTTTCCGATCTGAAGGCTGAACCTAGCTGTAACATTTGAAGTCGCTACATTCCAAGAACCCGACCTTTGCGGATGGCCATTTTCCAAGAAAACGACGTCGTTAATAGACATTGTCACCGCTTCTATTTCAAGCACTAGTGGATAATGGAACGTGCTATGCTCTTTTTGGCCAGCAAATACCACTAACTGGTCTTCTTCAAATGATACTGTTACTTTTTTTCCTTCCGTCATCGCAATATGCTGAGCGAGAACAAGGTCTTCCCGGAGTTTAGCCATGGCTGCTTTTTCTTCATTGATCGGTTGGTTTTGGGAAATATAAAACGTAGGTAGGAGAAGCAATACAGAGAGAAGCAATACAGTGAGGAGTAATTCAATAAACGTAAAGCCATCATCAGCCCGAAACGATAATAACATTTTTTCCTTCTAAGCGGAGTGTTTTTCCTGAGGCACAAGTTACTTGGTCAACATACCCTTCTTGAACAAGAGTATCAAGGGAGCGAGGCAATTGCCCATGTTCGACTTCATAAGCTGACACTTGTGTCTGGACGAGTTTTCGTGTAGCATCACAGCTTTTGTCGCCAGCCAAGTCGGTATTTTTTGTCATATTCGGCAAGGCAATTAAAAGGGGTACAGATATAATCATCAACACAACAAGCATTTCAATCAGCGTAAACCCTTTTTCATCTTTAAGCCTTTTTATCATCACTCACACCTCTCCATTAGGAATTTGCCAATAAACGCGCCCCTCCTTTCGCTTCCAATTATCGATACAATTAGACACATTCAGTAAAAATCCTGCATCACGAAACGACTAAATTTTTGTCCACTGCCAATCGCTGTTTCTGCCCACTATTTTTTGCTATACTTTAAGTATATAGAATGAAAGGAAGTTACAAATGCGCAAGCTCCTCATTCAAATCATCCGTCTGTATCAACGGTTTATTTCACCACTTACCCCGCCATCCTGCCGCTTCTATCCAACTTGCTCTGCCTATGGAATTGAAGCAATCGAAACACACGGGGCCATTAAAGGGAGCTACCTTGCCATTAAACGAATTTTGAAATGCCATCCTTTTCATCCAGGTGGTGTTGATCCCGTCCCTGAGTGTCAACATGCTAAACATAAAAAAACGCCTTAAGTATCTACTTAAGGCGTTTTTGAAATGCGGGTGAAGGGACTTGAACCCCCACGTCCGTTAAGACACTAGAGCCTGATTCTAGCGCGTCTGCCAATTCCGCCACACCCGCAATGTCAAAGCTCAATTGTAGTATAAATGGCGGAGAAGGAGGGATTTGAACCCTCGCGCCGCTTACGCGACCTACTCCCTTAGCAGGGGAGCCCCTTCAGCCACTTGGGTACTTCTCCTATTGAAAGCGCCCAACCCATTTCCGTAAGGTGATGGGCCTGAGTGGACTTGAACCACCGACCTCACGCTTATCAGGCGTGCGCTCTAACCAGCTGAGCTACAGGCCCTTACTAAACAGGAAAAGCGGGTGATGAGAATCGAACTCACATCATCAGCTTGGAAGGCTGAGGTTTTACCACTAAACTACACCCGCATATCATTTCTTTTCCAATAAAAAAAGCGGAAGACGGGATTCGAACCCGCGACCCCCACCTTGGCAAGGTGATGTTCTACCACTGAACTACTTCCGCATATGGCTGGGCTACCTGGATTCGAACCAGGGAATCACGGAATCAAAATCCGTTGCCTTACCGCTTGGCTATAGCCCATTATTTGGTTGCGGGGGACGGATTTGAACCGCCGACCTTCGGGTTATGAGCCCGACGAGCTACCAGACTGCTCCACCCCGCGTCGCTACTAATAAATATGGGATTTACTGTGCTATTGTTTGAAAGAGATGACTGTCTCTTCCTCTGCTAGCATATTCAAAACAACATAACTTTTAATGGCGGAGGAAGAGGGATTCGAACCCCCGCGCGGTGTGACCCGCCTGTCGGTTTTCAAGACCGATCCCTTCAGCCGGACTTGGGTATTCCTCCGTAAAAGTGGAGCCTAGCGGGATCGAACCGCTGACCTCCTGCGTGCAAAGCAGGCGCTCTCCCAGCTGAGCTAAGGCCCCGAAAATGAAAGAGTATGTAATGCCGCTTGTCTATCACCTCAGCGACATTTAATAATATACCATAGGAGCAGATATTGCGCAAGGACTTTTAAAAAAAAAGTTTTTCCAAATCGTTTTTTTGCTTGTTCTTTTTCTATATTACCGATTCTCATAGGGATAGGTCAAGTCTTACTCAAGCGAACCGATCATTTCAAACATCGGCAACATGACTACTAAAAACAGACCAAATACAAACGCGCCAATTGCCAATAGCAATACCGGCTGCAACCAAACAACGCCTTTTTGCAAGCGATCATCCATTTCTTGATAAAGCCATTCACTGTATTGCTGCAAATCACTAGCTATTGTGCCGGTACGCATGCCGTTTTCGACAACAGCAGCTAGTTCATCTAAATAATAAGGCTTTTGCTTAATGTAAGCAATAAATGACTCCCCTCTTTCTAGCTCATTGTTCATCCACCGCGCTTCTTCTTTAAAAAAACGCAAATAATCTTGTCCTTCAAACACGGTTAGCGCTTGTTGCAACGACATTCCCGTTTCGAGGAGCCTTCCTAGTTGCAAAGAGAAGTAATAGGAAATCGCTTGTTGGGCGGTTGCTTTTATTGGCTTTATTTTTAGAAAGAGCACTATTTGGTCGTGTGGAGAGCGTTTTTTGTACTGCTTCCATATGAGCATACTTGCTACAAACCCAACAATAACAAGCCCAATTAGTATATAGGGGATATAAGTAAGGAACTGGAAAAAGAACTGTGTTAGCCATGGAGGCGATGTTTCCATTGTCGCATACAACGATTTAAAGTGTGGAACAACAAATTGGTTTAATACGATTAGAACAACAGCAGCGCCCCAAAGTAAAAAAATAGGGTAACGCAGCAGCTTTTGCAGCTGTTTTTTCGTATAAGCTCTTTTTTCAGCTAACTGAGCAGCAGACACGAGCCCTTCTGCAAGCTCACCTTGCTCTTCAAAGAAATAGACAAATGATTGTGCTTCTCCAGGTAAAGAGAATGGCTCGATGCTTTGCCACAATGTCTTACCTTCCCTTAAATCTTTTTTTAAACCTGTAATTTTCACCTGCAACTCCCTTGAGGCGTGGACAGCCAAGAACGACAATGCTTGGTCGATTTCGTACCCTCTATTCAACAATTCACCGAGACGCTTCAAAAATTGTACTTGTTCCGCTTTTTGCTTTTCACTAACGGTACCCACTTTCCACCTCCGTCATCCCTTTGTCTGTTAGCAAGTTAAATGTGTGCCGATCAATCGCTCCAATTGCCCACGCCTTGCGAATCGCTCTAAGCGCTTCTGTTTCACCTGATAGGTCATGAACATCATCTTCTTTTGATAGCGAATCCTTTAGCAACCATTCAAAAAAAGCCACACGTTTGTTTTTGCTTACGACTTTCGCTAATTTTTGGTGAATGACTGCCCGGACGCATTCAACGCGTACATTCACGCCTAACTCCGTTAGACGGGCAAAGGCAAGGGAAGCACTCGCAGCGTGTAAGCTGGCGATTACAAGATGGCCCGTTGTCGCTGCCTGCATAGCAAGTTCCGCTGTGTGGCGATCACGGATTTCCCCAATGACAATCACGTCAGGATCGTGGCGCAACACGGCTTTTAAAGCTGTTGTAAAAGTGATGCCTGCTTTTTCATTTGTTTCAATTTGAACCATGCCGTCAATCGGCCTTTCAATCGGGTCTTCAATTGTTACAATCATTTTTGTGCTCGATTGCTGTACGTAATCAAGCAATGCATAAACGCTCGTCGTTTTGCCCGACCCTGTCGCTCCTGTAAAGAGGACAAGACCGTTCTGGCAATGGGCAAGCTGCGTGAACTTTCGCGTATCAGAAGCAAATAAGGAAAGAGATTGGAGTGTGTAAGGAGTCGTGCGTGGGGAAATGCGTATAGCCAAACTTTCACTCGGTTTGGCAGGCAATGTCGAGAAGCGAAGTGTGTAACCATTGCCTTGCCAGTCGTAGGAGATCGCTTTGCTTTGTGGTTTTCTTCGTTCGCCAATATCCATACCGCAAGCGTACTTAAAATAGCTTACGATTCTGAAGCCGTCCTCAGCCTTTAACGTTTCCCCAGCATGAATTTCGCCAAGTGCCCGGTAATGAACCCGATACCCATCTGAAGTAGGAAGAAAATGAATGTCGCTCGCTTCAGACTGAAAAGCTTCATAAAGGATGGCCGTGCTTTTTGCTTCAATGTCAGCCATTTGTTACCTCCTTTACGTTTTCTAGTTTTTTCGCCACATATCAGCAATTCCCTGCATCTTTTTTGTTTTTTCATGTAGTATTTTGTTATGAGCTTTACTCTAAACGAATAATCAATCAATTGCGTGACTGCTGTTCCTTTTGATACGATAACGGTTGCACCCGAAAGGAGTTAGTATGAACACGGCACTTTATTTAAATGAACCTTTGTATTTGCCAGAACTTGATCGTGGGGAATGGCACAAATTTTACCGGCTTAGCAAAAAAGGGCTGCTCCATTGCATTCACTGCGGCGCCCCTTTATCCATGTCCTTCTCCATCCACCAAATGCCCTCATTTGTTCACCCTCCTAGCGACGCCAACCGTTGCAGGGAGCAAGTAGAAGCTTTTGAACAAGCAAGGCAAGCAGAAGGACAAACAGCTGCTACGACCGTACATGGGTTTCGTTTGCCTCAACGAAGAGCGGTTTTAAAAACCATCTCAGAATGGAAAGCGCCTCTTGTCTTGTCAAACGTTGCGCCGTTTACAGAACCAGCCTCTGCTAAACAATTGGCCCATGAAGGCTACCGCCAACAACTGACAAAAGCAGGCCTCATACTCAACAATGCGCAATGGAAAGCCGTCAAGCATATCGATGGACCGCTGCTCCTTTTAGCTGGCGCAGGTTGTGGAAAAACACGTGTCCTTACAGCACGGGCTGCCTATATGATAAGCGAAGCAAACATTCATCCTAACAAGATGGCGCTCGTTACATTTACAGCAAAAGCTGCGCGGGAAATGCGGGATCGAATGGCTGAATACCCGGGGATTGAGCCAACGTTCGCCCAGTCGTTGCTGATTCGCACATTCCACAGTTTGTTCTATACGATGCTTGTCCATGCTGATCCTAGTAAATGGCATGGGTCAAAATTAATAAAATCAGGGCAAGAACTATTAAAAATACAAGGCAAAGCGCTAGATTTAGATGAGAGCGAGTTTCCTTATGATCAAGCGGCGACGCAAATTAGCTGGTGGAAAAACCATATGATTGCGCCTGAACACGTGAAGGCAACAGATCCGTTTGAAGAGAAAGCGGCACTTCTTTACGAACACTATGAAAAAGGCTTACGGGAAACAGGGCGTTTTGATTTCGACGACATGCAGCTCGGCTGCCTATACCTGCTTCAGGAGAACGGCCAGCTTTTGCAGCGCTATCAAGAACGATTTGCCTACTTGTTAATCGATGAATTCCAGGACATTAACCCTGTGCAATTTGAAATTGTCAAATTGTTAGCAATGCCTCAGCGCAATATATGTGTTGTTGGCGATGATGACCAATCGATTTATCGGTTTAGGGGGAGCGACCCTCGTTTCATTCGCAGTTTTGCCTCTCACTATCCAGAAGCGAAAAAGATTCATTTAGTCGAAAATTATCGTTCATCACACCCGATTATTGCCAGTGCCAATCGAGTGATTGCAGAAAATCGGACGAGACTGGAAAAAACGCTCGTCGCCCAGCACACATCTGATCAATTGCCTTATGTGTTCTTTCCCTACAACGAGGAGGAGGAAGCAACGATGATTGTGGAAGAAATCAAGAGGCTAATCGGAAAGGGCACTTGTCCAAGCGAAATCGCTGTGCTTTACCGTACGTCTACAAGCGCGAGAGCCCTCGTGGACCGTTTGATGGATACGACGCTCCCATTCTCGCTTGAACAAGGATTTGCCTGTTTCTACGAACGGCCATTTGTACGCCGTGCTCTCTCCTTTTTGCGGATTGGCAGGAACGAAGAAAGTCAGTTTGTAATGGCAGAACTGTTAAAAGCTTTATTTATAAAGCAAGAGCATCTCGATCAGTTGCTACGCATCCAGAAAACGGAACGGTGCAGCCTCCTTGAAGCCATCCCTTTTTTAACAGAATTGCCCGCCTTTCAAGCAAAAAAACTAAAAACATTACCTGCTGATTGCCGCCGCATGCAAAAGATGAATCCATCCGAAGCGCTTGCTTTTGCCGAAGCACGTTTAGGATTTAATGAAACGATCAAAAAACAAGGTCAGGAAGGGAATAAATTCGAAAAAGGCAGCGACGACTTCAATCAACTTAAAGTGGCAGCCACACAATTTGATACGGTCGAAGCGTTTTTGACCCATATCGATCATGTAATAGCCAAACAACAGGAGTGCCATTCGCTTCAGACTCGCCAGCCAAAAAGCGTTCAATTATTGACGGTTCATCGTTCAAAAGGGCTCGAATTTAGCCATGTCTTTATTGCAGGAGCAGTCGAGGGCAGCCTCCCCCATGACTATGCGCTTGACGCTTGGCGAGAAGGCGATGATGGCCCCTTGCAAGAGGAAAGGCGACTGATGTATGTGGCGATGACACGTGCCAAAAAGGAATTGGCGATTTCGGCCCCTGTGCATTATCGGGGAAAACGAGCCCACCCAACCCGATTTGTCCGCGGCTTAATGAACAGCAGCCAAAACTAGGACGAATCCCCCTCTTCCCTCATCCATTTCATAGGCATCCATTTCGCCCATTACGCCGGAAATGGATGCCGCGATCTCGGTGGTAGCTCCTGTTTACTCATCAATTAGCCTGTCATTGAGGAATATAACAGTTGGAATTGACGTAAAACAACAGGCAGCACACTCTCCACTTTTTCGCGATTTTCCCTTTCACACCAACCACAGCCAATTTCAATTCATGTTTTTGTTTTGCTTTCATACATTTAAAATAAGCGATTATTAAGCTGAAAGGACTGATGAGAGTGAATCGATCTCCAATGCGTCTAACAGCTGCCCAACTGCATCAACGCTTAATCCACGCCCAAGCAGAAGCGGCTAAATTGAAAATAGAGCTGAAACGCTATAAAAATGATTATCATTACAACATGATCGACCAACTACAGGCGGAGAACAAACAACTGCAGGAACAGCTTGAGCAGGCGCTAAATGAGAAACACAAATTATCAGAAGAACTGGTGGAAGCAAAAGCCCAGTCTTCTGACAACCCACCGCCACCAAAAGAAGCTGTCCCTCCCGCTAAGCATGAGGAAGAGGTACAAGAAGAAGAGCACTCGTCTCAAAAAGAGAAATTACACGAGTCCACTTTTTACGTATCTCATCGTACAAGTAAACATGAAACGAATAGCGAAATGTCGCCAAACTGGTTCTCTCGCAACCTTTTAGATCGAGATCGGTCAAAGAAAGAATAACTACAAAACACAATAGACAAACAGCGAAAACAAAATACCAAAAAAAGCTGCCAAACTTGACAGCTTTCCATGTGGATTATAGGATATCCAATTCGACGATAATGGCCAAGAGAATCGCGATTTGGATTTGAATGTTGACCGCCACTTGCGTATCCGTCGTTGACACTTGAACATTTCTGGAATTGTCGACAATCGTTTTTTGGCGAGTGATTTGCTTTGTCTTTGAGGCCTGAAGAATTTCTTGTGTAATGTCTTCGACATTGTCGTTTCCAGCTAAAGAGATGCGGATAATCAAGGCAATGGCAGCTTGAATGGCTACTTGTATACCAATTGCTGCTTTCGTGTCGGTCGATTCTATCTCTACGTCGCAAGAATCTTTAACATAAATGAGCTCTTCAGAAACTTGGATCTCTTTCTTTACCTGCGCTGCATCTTGCTCTATATCGCCAAAACCCATTGGATGGCACGCGTCTGGGTCTAATGCAGACCACTTTTTGTGGTCGTCTTTTTTGTCTGAATGACAATGTTTATCAGAATGACAGTTTGAATCGTGTCCACCATGTGAACAGCTGTGGCAAGAACAGCTATCGCATGAAGATGAATGATGGCGCGGTTTATCTAAAAACCGTGTAAATTCTTCACTCATGATTTCCCCTCCAATTTAGAATCTAATTTAAACTATGCTCATTCGACTATTTTGCCTGTGCGTATGTCCCTGATACAGTTGCCTAATTTCAGCTAAGGCCCTTGTTACTCTGTTTTTTTCCGCTTTTCCGCTTTCCGTTTTAGGATTTCACTAAACGGATCGCTTTTCCCCTGCGATTCATTGCCTTTATCGTTCTTTGCTTCCTCATTTGTTTTGGTTTGTTTTTCTTTCAAAAACTCTTCCACTTGTTGCTGTAAACCTAAAGCCGTGTTGCGGATTTTTTCTTTTTCTTCATCTGACAAATTTTTTGCCGGCGAGACGTTATGCTTTTTTAAGATTTGGCGAACAAGGACTTCCATCAACTGCTGATATTGGTTATGCATGCATAAACCTCCTCATCGTTTTTTATTGGACACTAATACCATATGAGTTTGGCTCGTCTTAAGTGAGTGATACGCGCGGAAAAATCAGCTCATTTACCGGCTAAATCCGCCCATTTCATTTATTTAAGCGGGTTTCCTTAGCATTTCTTTGCTGACGAGGAGCTTCCATTTAAATGAGGGGAAACGACCTGACTCCGACTTGTTCACTTTCAGACGACGAAAGATGCAAGCGCTCGCCTACAGCTTAAGGCATGCCACGTAGAGATGGCATGCCTTCCTTTTATAATTGAATGAACATACAGGCCCGAGTCTTTTTTTAATTCTGCTCTAGATGATCCGTTTATTTGCTTTTTTTCTTACCGCCGCAGCAGTTAGGCTTTGGTTTGTACCCTGTCTTCGGTCTCTTTTTGTTTGTTATTTTTTTGATAAATGCTTGAGGCTGATTGCTTTTTTGATTCATCCGCTTTTTCCTCCTCTTTCTATTTATCGTATTTACTATCTTATGTTGCCATCACTAGAAGGTACGGATAGTAGCCCGAAAATAATTTATATCAGGCTGCACATTTTTACTGGCCATTCATACTATACAGTAGCCTGAACACCTAGTTAAGGGCACAAAGAGAGAAAACCACGCTAGGAAATCATAAGGAGGTTTATGCATGAGCACAGATCACGAAAAGCATAATGTATGCATTAGTGTCCCTAAAGTGTTCGACTGGGTCACACGCCAAGTCGATTTGCCAACGGCATGCTACCATGAAGGAAATAAATCCGGCAGTGATTTGTCCGAACTGTTTAAATGCAGGGACAGCGAGGCAGAATCGTTTACAGAGTTTATTAAACAATTCCCGAAATGTGAAGCCGTCTGCCGGGTGATTGAGTCCGAGATTTACACGAAGGAAGTGACTGATCCGCATCACAGAACGCAAGTAGAAGTTTGCATGCCAAATGGCGATGAGGTTACGCTTGAGAAAGTGAAAATTCTCATTAAGGTTTGCGTCGATGTAGACCTGTACGACGAAGCTGGCAACCATATTTGTACGTCATGCGAGCCATTTGAATTTACAAAAGTCGAAACGTTCTACTTATGCGCGCCAGAAGGCACTGAAGTGTGCGCTTTCGTCACAGCAGGCCAATGTGATGCTGAACTTATATTTGACGGCTCTTATATGCAGCTGGACCTTTCTTTCTCCTTCTGCCTAGATGTCCATGTATTAGCTGACGTTTTGTTGGAAATTGAAGCGGCATATTGCAAACCTCGGCTGGAATTTCCTATCAGCGATGTTCTATGCAAAGAAACGAAATTCCCACCACAATGCCCTACTCTATTTCCTGGTAAGAAAAGCAAAAGCCATTCAAAATCCGCTTCCTAATCTCCCCTTTTGCCACCGAGCCGTTTCGCGACGGCTCGGATTTTCTCTTCTCAAATCAATCAGCCATACATACAATAACTAGATGCCGCGTAGTCTGTATTACCAGACTCGTTTTCTATGTCCGACTTTTTAAGGAGGCGTCTATGTCTTATAACCAGAAAACAAACGTTCATAAAGAACATATTCAATTAAAGCAACGATTATTGCACTATCGTTCTGAAACGGTGAAAAATGAACGGCTGCTACGTCAGCAGGAGAAGAAGCTGCTTGAACAAAAACGAATTATCGATGGATTGACCGATCGGCTGGAAGAATTGGCGCTACAAGCTGAAAAAAACAGCGGCGCGAACGGCTACGAGCAAAGTCCTACTAAGCAAGCGATCATCGTCCCTTATTTTTCGTATTCCATCCTATCCCCTTCTACTTTCGAAGAAGATGAAACAGTGCTTGTAAAGGGTCATTTTGTTATTGAAAATAAAGGCACGGCTCCACTGTCTACCCCTATCATTTGCCTTGCCTTTAATAAACCGGAATTGGCAAATTTGACTGGGAAAATCAATCGCCCTCGTGCTCCTAAAGACCACGTTGCCCAAATGAATGAAAGTGATGGCTGGTCTTTTTTAGAAGAAAGTGGCGATGCACAAGCAAAAGAAACGGGCCAGTATTGGCTGAAGCCAAAAGCAGCGGAAATTCCTGCCTTATCAACCGTTATGTTTTCTAATTTTGAAATCCAATTGCCTATTGCGGCAACAAGCTCTGTGGCGATGCAAGTGAACGGGTTTGTATACGGCGACGAACATCCACAAGGAATCCCCGCTTTGAATGCGATTGCTTTCACCCTTGTATAGTTGCTTTTTGGTAACGAACTAGGCTTAAAAAAGCCTGGTTTTTCTTTTGTTTTTAACCGTTTCCACCTTCCGCGATTGCACACTCTTTTAATTCCAAGCATATAACTATGTTTACTAGGAGGTGTAGAGTGATGACTGATTTTTTCTTTCAAAAGGAAGTTGCTGAAAAATACGAAGCCTATAATGATATTTTAGAGCAACTATTAGGATATCAATTCGTATTTTCCCATTTTCACAAAGACGAGCGCCAGACCATTCTTGACTTTGGCTGCGGACCAGGTAAAATCGCAACACGCTTTGCTGAGTTGTTTTCAGCGACCGTTATTGCAGTCGACCAATCGGCGGAAATGATTCAGCTTGCTTCCAAGAAACACAATCATACAAAGGTGCATTACCGTTTAGTGAAAGGTCCCAAACTCGCTTTTCTAGACGACAACTCCATTGACGGTGCTTTTTCGTGTTTCGTTTTCATTACAATCGGGGATGAAGCAGTACTAAACAACATTTTGCGCGAAGTATCCCGTGTATTAAAACCAGGCGCTCCATTTGTGCTGTTAGACACCAATCCCAATTCCACAGGTCATGTTTTTTCCACATGCCGTATCGGCGAAAAAGGCAAAACCTACAAACGGGGCGATATCATTCAAAAAGAATTGCATTGGGGAGGAAACCAGTTGCTAATTGAAGATTACCATTGGCCAGAGAAAACTTATGAAACATTACTCGTTAACAACGGCTTTGTTGAAATCGAAACACAGCAACCGACTTTACAAAACGTAACCGACGAGGCGATTCGAAATGTTGAAGACAAGTACGGCCTAAAATGGAAAGATGAAAAAACCGTTCCTCCCTTTATTCTTTTTAAGGGACTTAAAGGATAAATGTTGCTTACAGCAAAAGTTCTCATACCCATTAAAGCGGTAAGCAGCAATCATTGCGCTATCCATTCGACTTCTGTAGCCTCAACAGATTGGCTGCCTATTGTACGCGTTTTTAGTGAATGCAAAATCATCTTATGCCAAGCTCGCTTCTATGTGTGGCCATTTATCCTCTCTATACGCAAAAAAGGGGTGTTGCCTACTGTGGCACTCCCCTATTATTCCAACTTTCTCGTCATTGTTTCCAAAATTGCTGCCACAGCAGCAATGGAAAAAAGAACACTAAGTGGCCAAAACAAGAGTGGAAAAAAAAGATATCCGCCATAAAAGAACAGTGCAACCCAGACACCTGTACACCAATAACAGGATAGCAGGCTTCCTACCCATTTGCGCAACCCACGCCCCTTGCCTTCTAAATACAAAACCTTTTCCCCGTTTTCTTCTAATATCTCTGTTTCTTTGATAAATGGGCGCCTAAGCCATGCCGTAATATCATCCCAAACGAGCAAACGCGTAAAGCGACAAGTCGCGAAAGCAAGCACGATCCATTCAAATGGTGAGATCATTGATTACGAAATCCTTTCTCCTCATAATAGACATGATTATGAACGTGTGCTGTGCCTTATGTATAAATCGCAAATGAACAGAAAAAAGCAGCGCTAAGCATCAATGATTAGCGCTGCTTTTTTAACATTAAGCAAGTGAAAGAATATTATAGCCACTGTCTACATGAAGAATTTCTCCGGTAATGCCTCGTGCTAAATCACTTGCAAGAAATAGAGCGGCATCGCCTACTTCTTCTTGGGTAGTCGTTTTCCGCAATGGTGCCCGCTCTTCAATTTCCTTAAGAACATTATTAAAACCGCCAATTCCTTTCGCTGCTAATGTCCGGATTGGTCCAGCCGAAATGGCATTGACACGAATGCCGTCTTTCCCTAAATCGTTTGCTAAATACTTTACGCTGGCGTCCAAAGCTGCTTTGGCTACACCCATCACGTTATAATTGCGGACCACTTTCTCGCCGCCTAAGTACGTCATCGTAATAATGCTTCCGCCTTCACTCATCAGCGGACGAGCTGCTTTGGCTACAGCGGTCAATGAATAGGCACTGACATTTTGAGCAAGCAAGTAGCCATCACGTGTGACATTTAGATATTCGCCTTCAAGCTCCTCCTTGTTGGCAAAAGCAATACAATGGGCAAGTCCGTGAATCACGCCAGCTTTCTCTTTAATCTCGTTAAATGTTTTGTCAATCTCTTCGTCGTTCGTAATATCGCATGGCAAGACAAGATGCTCCCCTTCAAGCGTTTCAGCAAGAGAACGGACATTTTTTTCCAACCTTTCCCCAGCGTAAGTAAACACCAAGTTTGCTCCTGCTCCTGCTAGCGCTTGAGCAATCGCCCAAGCAATACTGCGTTTATTCGCGACACCCATCACTACGTATGTACGGTTTGACAAATCAATTGCCTTCAATTGTTATCACTCCCATTTTATTATCAGGTACTAATAGTTTATCACAATGTCTAACAAGGTACTATGCAAAATTCGCGTTTCCTGTCTTGATTCCTGCTTGCAAAGGAAAATCATCAACCAATGGGATGCATGCACTCAACGAATGGACGCCATTCCTTCGGCAAGCTTTTTTCGACATAAAGTACTTCGTCTGTAAACGGATGCGTAAATGCCACATGATCGCAATGCAGCGCTTGGTGGGGCACCCCCTCGTCATTATCTCCATATAGCCCATCGCCGACAAGTGGGTGGCCTAAGTAAGCAAAATGGACGCGGATTTGGTGTGTCCTACCCGTTTCAAGCTGCAAAGACAATAAGCTGTGTGTGTTTGATTCTGCTTCCACTTTATAGTGGGTTATGGCTGATTTACCACCTAGCCGTACTTCCCGTTCAATGATGCTTCCAGGCTTCCTGTCGATTGGAGCGTCAATAATGCCTGCTTTTTCTGAAAGAACCCCTTTTACAAGCGCTTTATAGCAACGCTTCAAGCCCCCTTGCTGCTGCAATCGAGACAGCAAATCATGGGCGTAGCTATGCTTGGCTACAATCAGCAGTCCACTTGTGCCGCGGTCAAGGCGGTTGACAGCATGAAACGTTGCCTGCAGTTGTTGCTGCTTGTAATAGTGAAGCACTCCATTGGCAAGGGAACCTCCTGGTGTGTCTCGAGAAGGGATCGTCGCCATATGTCCTGGTTTATCGGCAACGAGCATATGCTCATCTTCATAAGGGATGCCAAATAAAAGCGGCTCAGGTTGTAAACTTGGGCTCGGCGACTCAGGCGGAAGCACCATTGTCACTAGATCCCCTGTTTTAACAACATGGCGCACCGTTGCTTCCATCTCGTTTACCCGCAAAAGCCCGCCTTTGAATTTTACAGCTGCTAAAAGCCGCTTCGATACTTGTTTTTTTTCACGTAAAAACGTCCGTAATAGCAGGGGCGCGCCTTCATCGACGCGCCATGAAAAAGTCGGGTTATTCACTAATAAAGGCCTCCTTCACCCGCTTCCAAAAAGGAAATGGCCGAAAACGGGCGAAACGAACTTTCTCTTCTGCGACACGGACTTGGATCGTATCGACATTTTCTGCAAACACCGGTACATTAAAATGATCGATGGTAACTTGGACGGACACATCATTTAACAGTTTCAACAAACAGGTATGATGCTGAGGCAACACTAGAGGGGATCCGAGCGTCCGATAAATACGGTTGTTAATCGAAGCCATTTCCGATAGCTGGATCGAAGCAAGGGACGGATGCAATATTGCCCCCCCTAACGCCTTGTTGTAAGCCGTACTCCCCGAAGGCGTGGACATGCACAAGCCATCTCCCCGAAATGTCTCAAAAGCCTCTCCCTTAATCTCAACTGTGCAAACAAGTGACCCTTCGGTGCTTTTAATCGTGCTTTCGTTAAGGGCTAAATGCCGCCTCGGCTCCCTTTGGCCGCCACGATAGCGGATGACCACTTCAAGCAAAGGGTATTCGACAATTTGAAACGGCGTCTTGATTATATGGGTAATCAAATGCTCTGTTTCTTCAGGAACCCAATCAGCATAAAAACCTAAATGGCCAGTGTGGATGCCTACAAAAGCGGTTTCCTCTAGCCGGTGTGCATAAGAATGGAATGCCTCTAAAAACGTTCCATCCCCTCCCACCGTAATGACGATATCCGGTGTTTCGCTATCATGTGCCAAATCGGCAGCAAGAAGCCGTGTTTTTATCGTATCGCATAATTCATCTGAGAGTGTATCCCCTCGTGAGGCAACCGTAAACTTCAAAATTGTTTCACTCCTTGCTATCAGCGGCTTTGCTGTTGTTTTGCAGTTATAATTCGCTGAGCTTCTTGTACTTCATCACGGATGATCGACATTTCTTCATCGAGCCAAAAGGCAGCTTCTGCAGCCCGCTGCAAACGCATATTGATGTCGTCAGGTATTTCACCGCTATATTTATAGCGCAATGAATGTTCAATCGTGGCCCAAAAATTCATCGACAGTGTGCGGATTTGCAATTCAACAAGGACTTTCTTTTCCCCTTCAATCATCTGAACAGGATAGCGAAGAATTAAGTGGTATGACCGGTACCCACTCGGTTTCTTCTTTTGTATGTAGTCTCGTTCCGAAATGATTTCAAAATCAGAGCGGGCACGCATGAGCTCAATGACTTTGTCTATATCCTCGACAAATTGAGTGACGATGCGAACGCCAGCCAAATCTTGCATCTTATCAGCCAGCTGCTCGAGGGGAATTTGCTTGCGCGCCGCTTTGTTTAATATGCTCGATACCGGCTTCACACGCCCCGTTACAAATTCAATAGGTGTATGCAGCGACGTTTTCTGGTACTGTTCCCTCGTCCCTTTAAATTTCACTTTCAACTCTTCAACAGCCTGTTTATACGGTGTTAAAAAAGCATCCCAGTCCAAAAGCTCCACCTCTTAAAAAAACTAAAATGCGTCGTTCACTGCTTGTTCAAAGGCCTCTCCATAATTCCCATTTCCACGAATGTTCTCTAGAAGAAATGCCAGCTCTTCCTCCATATCAACGAGTGCAAGGCGAGTATGTTCATTAAGCTTTACATAATAACTCGTTTTTAACTTATGCGCTTTATTTAATGCTGGCCAAACGTTCTTTTCAAAACGGATAGCGTAAAACGCTTCCTCATCTTCAAGAATGTAAATAAAGGCAAACTGATCAGAATCGACGAGCACGCGCTTTCCTGGTTTTAATCGTGCCGCCAATTGTGCGTCTATTTCCTCTTCAAGTTCCACAGTGCTCGCTTCTTCGTCCACTTCAATAGCCGATACTTTATACTGTTTCATCCTTCTCCCCCAAAGCTGCTTTTTCCGTAATCAGTGTAACACAAAACGTCCTGAAAACCCACGTTTTGCAGAAGGACGCCAATCTACGTATAATAAGGAACGAGAATCGCAGAAATGGGGAACGACCATGGTTAAAGAAATCGAGTATGAAGCAAAATCGATGCTTAGTGAGGCTGCCTATCGCCAGTTAACCGAAAAATTCGGCACAAAAGCGGAAAAACAGCAAAATGATTACTATGATACGGCTGACTTTAAATTGAAGAATGCAGGCGCAGCCCTACGTGTCCGCAAAAAAAAGGGCTCGTCCGTCTTTACATTAAAAGCCCCAGCAAAGGGCGGACTGTTAGAAACACACCAGTCCCTCACCAGAAGCGAAGAACAATTGCTCCTAACTGGAACGCTTCCTGAAGGGGAAGTTCAATTAGCCATTAAAGGGCTCATTGGGACTATTCCCGCCGTTCGCCACTTTGGCTCGTTAACGACCTATAGAATGGAGATGCCTTATAAAGGGGGGGTGCTATGCTTAGACCATAGCCTATACGCAGGGACTGAAGATTTTGAAATCGAATATGAGGGACAGTCACTTGCACACGCTGAATCCATCCTTACCCAACTCCTCGCAGAAGCTGACGTGCCATTCGTACCAGCGAAAAACAAAGTTGCCCGTTTTTACGAGCAAGCAACTCAATAGAACAAGAGGCAAGAGCAATCCTTTCCCCTACAAAGGATGTGGAGAAGAGAAACAAGAAGTCCGTTCAGCCACTCACATCCTTACCCATCTCGCCAATCAACATTTTTATTGACAACCTCCCTCAGACTGATAGAAAAGGTTTGTCAAATATTTTTACAGTTGACGTGCAGCCAAAAAGGCTGCACGTTTATGCGTAACTGCGGTATGTATTAAGCACTTTCGGAACATAATTCTGTGTTTCTTTAAAGGGTGGGACACCGCCATATTTATCGACATTTCCTGGGCCGGCGTTATAAGCGGCAAGCGCTAGTGCTTCATTGCCGTTGTAACGGTCTAGCATTTGCTTTAAGTATTTGACTCCACCACGGATGTTTTCAGCAGGGTCAAAAATCGATTTAACGCCAAGCGCTCTCGCCGTGGAAGGCATCAATTGCATGAGCCCACTAGCTCCTACTGGGCTTACGGCTCTTTCATTGAAGTTTGACTCGTGTTGAATAACCGCCTTAACAAGTTTAGCGTCGACCCCAAATTCCCCGGCAATACGCTCAATAAGCGGTCCATAGGATCCCGCTTTGCTTGTTGACGCTGCTGATGCCTTGGTTTGTTCAACCTCTTGCTCCATTTTGCCGTAGCCTTCTCCTGTTGTTTTCGTTTGTAAAGTAGAAACGTCTTCATATGTATTCTTTTCATCTAAAAACAGCGGCTGCTGCAACATCGGCAGCAAAAACGGCAACTGTAATGGTGGAGCGCTTATTTGCGTGCTTTTGTCCCATTCAGATTGGAGCATTTTCGCAAATGAAGTCGTTTCATCTGTTTGCGATGCTTGTGGTGAAACCCGTTCCCTTGTGTATGCCTGTGGCCAAAACGAAATTTCCATATTTCCCCTCCATGCAGTTTTCTTCTTCCATTATAACAAAGTTTGCGAAAAATCGACAGAAAGGATTTCCTCTTTTTAACTCTAAAAACACATTATTTGCTGAACGGAACAATGGTTGCTACAATGGATCTAGGCAAACGAAAAGGAGAGACCATTTGTGCCTGATCAACGAAATGAACAAAGCCCGTTTGAGGCTTTAGGTGGAGAAGAAAAAATAAGCGAACTTGTCGATGCTTTTTATCGCTACATCGCGGCCCATGAAGACGTTCGCCACCTTTTTCCTGAAGACCTGACTCATACAGCATACAAACAAAAGCGGTTTTTAACGCAATTTTTCGGCGGTCCACCGCTCTATACAGAAGAGTTTGGGCACCCGAGACTTAGAGCGCGGCATATGCCGTTTGTCATCTCTCCTGTCCAAGCTGAAGCTTGGCTTTCCTGTATGGAGCGTGCCATGGACGACGTGCATTTATCAGGCGACATTCGTGATTATATGATGCATCGGCTTAGGCTTACTGCACATCATATGGTTAATCACCCAACGCCGGGATAAAAGAAAGGAGTTGGCCCATGAACGCCAAACATCGCGTGACTAGCCATTGTGACCATGAACTCGGGATTTGTGGCATTTCTCCCGAGGCAAATGAAGCGCTGCCTGCCAAAAAACCATTGGAGATTTACACCTTTATTGATCCGCTGTGCGCTCAATGCTGGTCGATGGAGCCGATTCTAAAGAAGCTCAAAGTCGAATATGGTCATTATTTCCGAATACGGGTCCTGCTTGCTGGAAAGTTGAATGTGTGGAATGCGTGCGAAGCAGGCAAAGCCAAACATACACGCCCGCCGGTATGGGTGAAAGGTGTATCATCCTCAAATATGCCTTACGCCGGGGATATAGAACTTGGTGATTTTCATCCATATAAAGCTTCACTTGCGATAAAAGCAGCAGAACTACAAGGACCAAAGGCTGGCCACCGCTTTTTGCGCAAGCTTCGAGAAACGTTGTTTTTACAAAAACAGAACATTACCAATGAAGACGTGTTAAAGACATGCGCCGCCGATGCAGGGCTGGACGTTGATGCTTTTATAGCCGACTTCCATTCACCGAGCGCCGCCAAAGCGCTTCAGTGTGACGTGCAAACGACAAACGAGATGGACGTTGATACCGTTCCAACTTTCGTTTTTTTTAACGATAATTCGGAAGAAGCGGGCATTAAAATTTCCGGCCAGTATCCATTCTCGATATATGTCCAGTTATTGGAAGATATGCTCGGCTTCGTACCAGCAAAAGCGACTCCACCGACTCTCGAGGGATTGTTACAAACATATGGTTTTTTAGCAACTGCTGAAGTAGCGATGGTTCTGGATTTGAGTTGTGAAGAAGCCGAAAAGAAGCTAAAGACACTCATGTTACAGCAAAAAGTAGAAGCTGTCCCTTATGAATATGGAACTTTTTGGAAATGGTTAACGTAAGGATCCAGCCTATGCAGGGTCCTTTCTTTTTCGTCCAAAAAACCAAAAGGCTGCCTGCTTATAAAGCAGACAGCCTTCCTTTCAATCGAAGAGAATGTGAGTTGCAACACTTCTATTCTACTGAAAAAAACAAGGAGAAGCAACAAGAAATTTAATTAACCAAGTTTGTACAATGAACCACACATAGTTTCCTTTCCCAGGCATATGTTATACAAACACGCTGCTGGCCTATACGGAAACATCGTTATCGCCGTATCCTATTTTGTGAAAAAAGGGTGTGGAGCTCTGAAAATGAAACGGAAAATTTTGCTTCGCCTTGCTCTTGTGCTTGTTGCGTTTTATTTGTATATTCTTGGACTGCTGCACCTTTTTCCAATTTGGGTGGCCGTTCCGCTATTATTCATCGCGCTTTTTTGCTTATTCCGGCCATTAAAAAAGAAGCCGCGCTTTAAAGGATACCGTCCCCATTAACTAAAAAAATGCTTAGACAACCGAATGACTTTCTCCCAACACTGAAAACATTTTTGTCCATGCATGCTCCTATATGCCGGCCCCTTCTCCTTGCTTGGTTTCGCTTTCACCAGCATGCCTATTTTTTGATAACAACGATTCATGCCAGCAATGGAGAAAGTGCTGCTCTTTTTCCTCTCCTCTGCAAGAAAGGATTTCCCCGCCGCTTTTTATAAAAGCGGCAGGAGCTACCTTTTTCAACAGCCCGAATGCTTCAAGCAAAGCTAGGTATTCTCGCGCTAGTTGGGAAGTGATTTTTTTCGGGTCGCAATAAGGTTTGAAAGGATGGCGGAACTGCCGTAAACAAGACGATAATAACACATCGATTTGGGTAAGAGTTAGTGGAGAGCCTTTAAAAGCATGACACAAATAAGCATGGATAAACGATGTCTGCCATAGAAACGGGGAAATTTGGATATAGCGTTGAGCCGGCAAGGGCCAGCCAGCAGTGATCGGAATATTGGTCAATTGCAGCGTTGCAAGTAAATGCGCTAACGATCGATTGCGGTGGAGGTTGTTTTTGACTTGCCGACGATAGGCAGACAAGCTGTCTGTATAACAAATTGACAGCGACGGGGGCTGGAGCAAATCGCTTAATGTTAACTGTTCGAGAGCAATAAACGAAGGGGTAGCAAGTGCTAAGGAAGGGAGAACAGCGATTACATAGCGGAGCAAACATACCATTTCAGTATGTGCGTCTAAATAAATAAAAAATGGTTCCCTTTGGGCATGTTGGAGGCCATACCATTCAAATTGTTGAATTTGAAACATTTGGCGGCGCTTCCGCTTTAAACGGTTTCCCCCAAAAATCCAAACTGGGGAAATGCCTTGGCGTGCGTACAAGATATTGCGTTCATATAGCGTTTTGGCGGAAAGGGTCGCACATTGGAATTCCAGCGCAAGCGGCGACGAAGCATGAATGTAGACATCAGGTCGTTGCTTTGACTTCCTTAAATATTTTTCCAATTGTGTCGCTTTGTTCTGCTTGGCCGCCCACTGAAAAAGCAATTGTTTTCCGCGTACGTGTTCATCCGACTCCCCTTCCCCTCCAGAAGGGCACGCCTCACTTTTTTGGTGGGCAAAATGCCAACGTATTTTTGTTCCAAGTCGCATCCTTACTTGTTGGTTGCAGATTGGACAACGAAAGCGCCCTGATTTTTGTAAGTACCGCCATTCTGAATGGCTACGCTTATCTGTAAAACTGATAAGACGATCGTTTTCATCTAAAGCTTGAAGCAATGGCCACACTCCTTTCTTCCTTTTTTATTCAAACCAACCTCGCGTTTATCCTTTTTTTACGCAACAAAAAAAGAGCCTATCATGGCTCTTATAGACTGTAACAAACGCTCGCTTACACGTTGGTATAGATCTGTGCTTTGGAATTGTGGTTACACATGTAGAAGAAAACCACCGCTTATGAACATCTGTTCGATTCGCGTCTTCCCTTGCCTTCACTCCCTCGATCTACAAGCGTTTTCTATGATTTTAGGAAAAAGTTGAATATAGCTTCGCTAGAGCGGTCTCTGGAATAATGACTTTGCCATATTCCTGGAGCCTGTGAATCGTCAATTCGGATTCATAGCCATACTCAAGCATCCTGCTCAACAAATTGTCTTGTTCATCTTCTGTATAAAGATCGTTCGTGAATTGGACATGCAAGAAATAACGGCCTTCGTAGTGGTAAAGTGTATTAAGCACTCCCTCAGGGCGAACTGCTTTGCTTAAAGATATTATATCTTCGAGCTCTTTAAAACCAATAATCAGCTCGAGACTGTCTAGCTCGTTCTCTTCGAACGTGCGGACTGGAACATCTTCCTGCTCCTCTGTTTCCATGTCCTCTTTAACGGGAATTTCTAATTTTACATTGCCATCTGACAATTGCCCACGTGTAACAAGAATTTCCAAGCCTTTATCGTGGGCATGAACTTGAATCCAGAGCGGGCCATCTAGTTCAAATTCGTCCCTGTCGCTTGCTTCATGCATCATATCATAAAAAAGTTCTTCACCACGTTCACGGTTATACCAAATTTCTTCACGCTCAAATCCACGTGCTTCAATATCCTTATACGTGATGAAAAACCGAATGGTTGAGTCATTTACTCGTTCGATTTCCATACTCGCTCCCCCTCCTGTAATCTTAACATTAGGTAGCCTTTATCAAGGAAACAGTGAGCTTGCCTTCCTTGTTCCTATTGTATGATAACTAGCCGAAAAATGGAATCCATCTGCTTTCTGACGGGTGCAAACGTATTTTGTTAGTTCTTTATTCTCTCGCATGCTGTGGTTAATGTCAAGAAAAATAAAACCTTCTACAGAGGTTTCTGTAGAAGGTTCGTATTAATTTACTAAGCGCTGTGCTTCCTGCAATTGGAATGTCCGCACTTTTCTTGGTAGAAAACGGCGAATTTCAGCGTCGTTGTATCCAACTTGTAAACGTTTTTCATCGAAGATAATCGGACGACGAAGCAGACCAGGATTGTCGCTAATGATCGTAAACAATTTTTGTAAAGGCAATGATTCAAGTTCTACGTCCAGTTCTTGAAAAACTTTAGAACGTGTGGAAATGATTTCATCTGTGCCATCTTCTGTCATGCGCACAACCTGTTTTACTTCTTCAACAGAGAGTGGAGATGCAAAGATATTACGCTCTTCAAAAGGAATATCATGCTCTTCCAACCATGCTTTCGCTTTTCTACAAGATGTACAACTAGGGGATGTAAGTAGTGTGACCATCTTATTGAACCTCTCCTTTAATCAAAGTGTGACAAGAGTATCCGTTATCGTTCGCTTCATCACCATTTTATTATACAAGTTTGTTCAACTGTTGTATAGAGTCGTTGCGAAAAACTTATACAAAGATTGAACAAAAACTATGGGAAATCCTCTTATAAATGCTCACTTCCCGACATTGCCTGACCATAAACCTATTTCCAGAAAAAAACCGCCTGTACGGCGTACGGCGGATTATGCAATGCTTTTTTTCGATTGGGGATAAGGATATTCCTGCGGACGACGGTTTTTCAAGTTGTCTAGCTGCTTTTTAAAAGCATCTTTCCACGCTAGGCGCTTTCGTTTTTGTTTGGCTTTCTTTTTTTGTTTCATAGCGCTTCGCCCTCCCGTTTCTTTTTGTCAGGAGCCTATAGTCCACCGTCTTACTCTTTCAATGTTAATACTTCATCAACTGCTTCGTATGATTCTCCATACAACGCTTTGTCTTTATACGTATGGATGTTCTCATACGTGTGCTTCATTTTCTCATATATACTATTCTCATCTTCATTCTCTGGTGACCAATAAAGGATTTCTAATTCCGTCACTTTATTTGTCGCAAGAGAACGACGACGATAACCAATTGATTTGGCGTGTTTAAACCCTTCACGACTATAAAAGCGCTGACGCTTTTGTGTATCCGTGTCTTTATAATCGATAGGCTCCACTTCAAGTATAATTGGTTTTTGCTTTTTTTTCAATTGCTGTAACAGCTTTTTCCCTAGCCCTTCTCCCCTAGCCTGCTTTGCCACAAACAAATAATCGACAAAAATAAAGTCATCCGTCTCCACATACATCATCACATGGTTATCGCTCTCTTCCTTATGGTAGATGTCTCCCTTTTCTTTTAACAACAGTTCCATATGCTGTTTTGACTTCATTTCCTCAACTGGAAAATAGTCAGCAAGCTTCTCATACCAAGTCGGCATTTTTCATTCCTCCCATTCTTTGTTTAACACATACTCATTTATATAGCCATTTTCTTTTTTGTCCTAAACCCGTCATTTAGTTAGTTTGCCCTATTTGCTCAAAAAAAAAAGCAGCTGAAGCTGCTTTTACGGATTGTCGTAATCGACCCCTTCTGTGTAAGTGTTGGCCGCATTCCATAGTAAAAATTCGTTAATGTCATTTTCATACAAGGCACGGATTTGCGCTTCTACTTCGTCTTTTCCGTACTGTAAGTAATTTCCTGATCCTAAATAGCTAGCAGTAAAGTCTTGAATCCACGGCCGCGACACCGGCTTCTTCTCCTCTAGCTGCTCTAAAAGCTCGTTTTCCAATTTGGCATAGCCATCGGTTAACTCATAAGGATACAAGTCAGGCTTGTCCAATCCTTCAAAAGACGTCCAATGGCTCGGATAAATCATCGAAGAAATGACATCGACGTTCTCTGATATTTTCAAGAAGTTTTGTCCAATTCCTGGCGCTTCAGGCACGGTTGCCGCATAACCGAAAATATCAACGGATACATCTACATCATAGACGCTTAATGTTTCCCGGGCATACGCGACAAAATCGGTGACTGCATTTACACGGCGTTGCACATTGTCAATTTCGTCATCCCCGTATTTTCCTGTTTCATATTCAAGTGTTTCATCGCGTTTCTCAAATCCTTCTGGAAAGCGGACATAATCAAACTGGATTTCTCGGAACCCCATTTGTGCTGCTTCCTCGGCAATGCCGACGTTATACTCCCATACTTCCTCCAAAAATGGATTGACAAATGCTTCTTTCCTGCCATTTTTCCAGACAGAGCCATTTTCTTTAAAGGAAAGCTCCGGTTTCATTTCAGCTAAGGTCGTATCTTTAAAAACAACAATTCGGGCAATTGGATAAATCCCGTTTTCTTCAAGAGCTTTCATCATTTCCTCAGGGTCGTTTATGTATTTCTTCGCAATGTTGTAATAAGGTGAGCTCTCATCAGGCATATATGTAATATTGCCATGATCATCTTTAATGTCTATGACCATCGCGTTAAGCCCTGTTTCATTGACGAAATCAACAAGTGAATGAAAACGTTCTCCTCCAGCGGAGTGTCCAGACACATAAATCCCCCTCACTCCCTCGTCTGGATAATCGAACGTGTACCCTGACTGGTTCGCAAAGCGTGTTGAAAGTTTTGGGGTTTCATACAGCGTTTGACCAACAAGCTTGTGGCCATGTACAAGCATCGCATTACCCGCTGCAGCTTTAACGCTCCCACCGTTAACACCAACTAGCAATGAAGCAGATAACAGAGCTGAGCAGCCGATTTTCATCAATTTACACACACATACACTCCCTTTCATCCTTTAATCCTCATCATGGGCATCCCAATCATCTGGAATTAGCTCTTCTTCTTCTTTTACATACTGTTTTTGCCTTTTCTCAAGCTGTTCTTTAAGCTTTTCAAACTGCGTTTTGTTAAAAAGCCACATTTCTCCGTCATAAACGCCACGTATATTTCCAAGACGAGCTTGTTCCATTAAATAAGACTGAGTAACGCCAAGATAAGAAGCCAATTCTTGCAGCGAAATATACACAGCCTCTCTCCCTCCCTCGCCCAATAAAGTATAACATGGTTCAGACTGTAGACTCTTTCCCTATTGGAAACGGTCCCTTTTGCTTGCTACCATACCCCGTTTACTCGAAGAAAAAACAATCTGGTCAAATGCCCAGATCGTTTTTAAATGCCTACTGGCAAAATAAATAAAAATACAAGAAAGAAATGTGAGACAGAGCCTGCCAACACAAACAAATGCCAAATCGCATGATGATACAAAAATCCACGCCAGACATAAAAAATCGTCCCAGCGGTATAAAAAATCCCACCAAGCACCAACAGCCATATACCACCACTAGGAAGGGTTGACATAATCGGACCGATTGCAAACACAGCAATCCAGCCCATTGCTACATACATGACCGTCGACAGCACCAAAAACTTTTTTACGTAAAAGACTTTAAAGATAATGCCGACAGCAGCAATGCCCCAGACAATCCCAAATAATGTCCAGCCTAGTGCCCCACCGACTAAAATAAATAAAATCGGCGTGTACGTACCTGCGATAAACAAGTAAATAGCGGCATGATCGAAAATTTCAAATAAGTCTTTTGCCTTGCCTGGCTTAAAACTATGGACAAGTGTCGAAGATAAATATAGGAGCACCATACTTGTGCCATAAACCGTAAAACTAACGATATGCCAAGCTGTACCGTGCATGCTCGAGTAAACAATTAAAAGCACGAGCGCCAAGATGCTCAAAAGCGCACCGAAACCATGTGTGAGCGCATTGACCAGTTCTTCACGTCTCGAGAAAACGTGGGTATTTGCCAAATAACTTCCCCCTTTACAACGGTTGGCATTCATTATAGCATAGATAATTAAAAAATGTGTGGATGGAAGGAGAATGATGATGAGAGAAGTGACGCTAGTTGCTCTTTACGACCACCACATTGCCCAAAAGTATTTGCAACGCTCTGGCATGGCTCATGCAATTCGCTGTGCTTACCACGCTTGTGCATTAGCGGTTAATGAAAACGTCAACCCCGACTTGGCAGCAAAGGCAGCTTTTTTGCACGACATCGGGCATTATACTTGGTACAAAAACGGCAAATGGGACTACTCGCTTTATAAAGCCTACGATATTCATGCCATTAAGGGCGCTGAACGTGCCCATAAATTATTAATTCGCCTTGGGGAACACCCCCGTCATGCGAAAGAAATCGCACTGGCAATTCTGTTGCATACAGACTCCTACTTGCCCAATGGGGAGCTTGCCCTCAGCCCATTGCAATCGGTGGTCGCAAAAGCGGATGCACTCGATGAAGAGCCAAAAGGCAGTCATCACTACCGGACCATTGAGGCAAAAACGGCACGGCAGTTGCTGACGGAACTTGATAGCCAAATTGACGGCTTGTTACAGGCTGGCGCCGGCAACAGAAAAGGGCGGTAACTCAGTTAGCATCCCTTCATCCATCGCCCCGTTGATTCGCCGGACAATTCTTCCTTCCCTATCGACAACAAGCGTCGTTGGTATACCGAAAATTTGATACTGTTCTTGGATGTCCCCCTCTTTATCTAACAGGGGGTCAAACGGCGCGTTAAAATGAGTTAAAAATGCCTTGACTTCTTGTATGCCTTTCTCTTCGCTCGTCAAATTGACGGCGACAAAATGATCGCCTTGCTGACTCAGTCGCTTTTCCGCTTCCACGATCAACGGCATTTCCTCTTGGCATGGATAACACCATGTCGCAAAAAAGTGGACCATTGTATACCGATGCGCTCCCTTTTTTGGATTAAATTCCCCAATGCCGCCAGATAAAGTCGGCAACGCAAAGGTAGGGGCCGCCTTCCCTTCTTGAACCCCTTCTTCCATTGCATGTACAATCGCTTCCACGTGCCGGAAAATCGATTCTGTTTTAAAATGGAACCATCCTACTGCCAGAATCGCTGCTACTAGGATTAAAAACAAGATCGACCGTCTGATAGAACGGATCATGCCAAAAAAACGCCCTTTCTTGGAGAATGATAGGAGTGTCTTTCGATGAACATGTATCAACTTTGCCAAGCCGTTGCCTGCCTCGCTTTATTGCTATTCGTATTTTTTTTGCAAGACGTCCCTTTTTCACTTTTATGGTTTAGCTTGCTTGTGGCACTCAACCTTGGCTTGCTACTATATAAACGTTTTCAAAATCGAACCCATTAACCGACCTGCCTCTGTAAAAAATAGGGTTCCCTCTAGTGTATGTCCCTCTTCCCTCTCTTTATGCATCGCCTTTACGTTGTTTAGATGGAAGAGTTGTGTTTGCTTGCATTTTGATTTACGATGGAGAAGAGTGACAAAACAGGAGTTGAACGTATGCAAACCGTTTTTTCTGGAATTCAGCCGAGCGGCACATTGACGCTTGGCAACTACTTAGGGGCATTGAAACACTTTGCCGACATGCAAAATGACTACGATTGCTACTTTTGTATTGTGGACCAGCATGCGATAACGGTACCACAAGAGCGTTTGAAACTGCGTGAAAACATCCGCAGCCTCGCCGCCCTTTACATCGCATCAGGGATTGATCCAAACAAGTCGACATTGTTTATCCAGTCGGAAGTTCCAGCCCATGCCCAGCTCGGCTGGATGATGCAGTGTGTTTCCTATATTGGCGAATTGGAACGCATGACCCAATTTAAAGACAAATCAAGCGGTAAAGAGGCCGTTTCAGCTGCGCTGTTAACGTATCCGCCGCTCATGGCCGCAGACATTCTGCTTTATCAAACGGACATTGTGCCCGTTGGCGAAGACCAAAAGCAGCATTTGGAATTAACCCGCAATTTGGCGGAGCGCTTTAACGCCAAGTACAATGATATTTTTACTGTTCCTGAGGTGCGCATCCCGAAAGTCGGCGCAAGAATCATGTCTTTAAATGACCCTCATAAAAAAATGAGCAAATCGAATCCCAATACGAAAAGCTATATTTCGATGCTTGACGAGCCAAAGACGATTGCAAAGAAAATTAAAAGCGCCGTCACCGATTCAGAAGGGACAATTCGCTTCGATCGCGAAGAAAAGCCGGCGGTCTCCAACTTGCTATCGATTTATTCGCTTTGCTCTGGCAAATCGGTCACTGAGCTCGAACAGCTGTATAAAGGCTCTGGCTACGGCCCTTTTAAAGCCGACCTTGCCGACGCAGTCATTGAAGCGCTGCAACCAGTGCAAACACGTTACTATGAACTGATCGAGTCAGACGAACTTGATGCGATATTGGACAAAGGTGCAGACAAAGCGAACCGAAAAGCACAAAAAACGCTCGCAAAAGCAGAGCGTGCGATGGGCTTAGGCAGAAAGACAAGATAACCCTATTCGGCATAAAACATGAAGCATTTCATGGCATGAACGTAAAAACGACGTAGCCGTGTGCTACGTCGTATCAGTCTAAGTGATTTTTCGTGTCTTAATAGCCACTCGTTTTCTTGTACACTTTCCCAACAAAAAAGGAAAGTCCGAGCGTGCCGACTAACAAAACAACCGTTAAAATTTTCATAATTAAGTACGCAAATGAGTCCATTGTCTCCATCAATCCGTGCCTCCTTTTGTCGCTTCCATTATAAAAGAAAGCGCATACGATGTAAATAGAAAAACAACGCGTTAAAGCAGGCCCCTTGCTTTAACGCGTTTTCCTTACTTTACCCGCTCTGGATGCTCCAACTCCCATAGTTTCTCGAAAAAGGAATGGCCTTTAACCATCGCTTCACATAATTTGTAATGGCGGTTGCTCCAACCTGCACGAACGCCGTTCAACAATTGTTCCCGCACTTCTGCACGGCCTTTTTGCCGAAGTTTTTTGTATGTCAGAGGGTCCCACTCTGTACACCAATATTTTATTTCCGCATCTGAGCCTGTTGTCTGCAATTGATCTAGCACCATCAACAACAGTTGCTTCAGTTGCCTTTCCCTGCGGGTCAATCCCGCTAACTCGGCAGGACTCGGGGAAAGCAAATGGTATTCTTTTGCAGGCAGAGGGATTTCTAACTGGAAATAAGGGACATCTTGTTCAGTTAATGTCTCAAACACCAGTTGTTCTTGGCGTGGCGTTAACCGGCTCTTTCTAATTGGCGTTTTGTATCCCATTGTGTCTACTGCAATAATCCGTTTCCCATCAGTGGCAATAAAACAATAATCGAGTTGGATGCGTGACATGTTTTTGCGCAAATAGCTCTTTTGAAACACTTCTTTGAGCAATTCCATTGGCAAATCAAGAAGCTGGTCCTCTATGTAATCCATTAGCTTCTCGTCCACTTTCAACAATTTTACTTGATCAAGCACTTCTATGCGGTCTTCACTTCTCCACTCATGGAACGGGCACACATTGTATCCATTCTCCTCGCCTTCAAACCAGTTTACCCATACATCTCTCATCATGACCATCTGAATCGATCCTCCTCACTAGTATGCTCTTTGGAGTCAGTATGGTCACGAGGGGCAAATCTTAAACACCATTTTCATGTTTCCCTTCCATTGCGCAGTACCGACTCAGCATCCTCATCTAGAAAGGCTAACGTGTCTTTGCTAGAACGTTCAGCTGCTGCTTTGCAAAGCTTGAAACCGTAATAATAGCCTAGCATAGCCGGAATGCCTGCCCGGTCGTCGCCATAGAGATAAGGCTTGTAATTGCTTCTTCCTTTTCTCAACAAATTCGGCTTCAAATAGCGGACAAACCATTCTTCTTGCCAATGACGATCATATTTTTTTGTCCACGGCGCCACATATGCTTCACCGACCTCTTCTATTACAGCTAATTCAGCAAGTCCTTCCATCACCATCGATTCTAATAACGAAATGGACGATTCTGTTTCCTGTGTGCGCCATAATCGGCAAACATGATGGTATTCATGGGTGACTAATGCTTTTAAGTCATTTTCCTCAATGTCGCTTGAAATAAAAAGGACGATGCCATCAGGAAAGCCAAGCCCCATTTTCCCTCCTAGTTCTGCCTGGAGCCGTTTATGTTCTTCATTTGCTGGCAACAAGAAAACGGGCACATTTGGCCCCTGCCATTTATGTTTCAAAGCGGTAAACTGTTCGCCAGCTACAGTCCAACAATCTGAGTGCAAAAATCGCCTCAAGCGGCTTTTCCTCGTTTTGGGCAAAAATAAACCGACTTTCTGCAAATAAGTAGCCAGTTGCTGATCAGTCGAATAAGCGAAAAGCGATTGAAGTGGCTGGATAAACAGTTGCCTATACCTTGTTTGGACAGATTGCTCCTCGTAATGGTCCACATATAGCTCAATCCATCTGTTTGTCTTGACGATTCCCACACTCTCACATCCTTCAAAACAGAGTTACACTTGACTTTGCTTAGTGCCAAATCCAAAATGAAAGGCAGAGGTGACCGACAATGAATGATCCTTTGCTTACTTTCGAAAAAGCAAAACAGCTAAAACAACAATTAACGGAATTTATGATGATGTATAAATTTGCTTTAGACGAAATGGAAACAAGAATTTCCATTTTGCAAGAAGAATTCGAATTAATGCATGATTATAGTCCAATTGAACATGTGAAAACGCGCTTGAAATCGCCGGAGAGCATTTTTGAAAAAGCGAGGCGTAAAAATATCCCTTTCCATTTGCATGTCTTAAAAAATTCCATCCAAGACATTGCTGGCATCCGCATTACTTGTTCGTTTCTCTCTGATATTTACCGGCTCGAAGAAATGTTAAGAAAACAAAGCGACATGCATGTAGTCACAGTGAAAGACTATATTAAAAAGCCTAAGGAAAACGGCTACCGTAGCCTCCATATGATTGTGAAAGTGCCTGTCTATACATCCGCGCGCAAAGAAGAAGTGTTTGTAGAAATCCAAATCCGTACCATTGCTATGGATTTCTGGGCCAGCCTCGAACATAAGATCTTTTATAAATACAATCAAAATGTACCTAAACAACTCATTTCAGAGTTAACTGAAGCCGCCCATTCAGCTGCTGCACTTGATGAAAAAATGGAACATCTCCATCACGAAATGAGTGCGGTCAAGCAGAAGCAAGCGACACAGCCAGGCGATAGCGAACAATTGCAATTAAACAGCCACACATTCGCAATTCCTCGAAAATTGCTAGAAAGCCTGCAAAACTTACCTGATGATTTGTAAGGCGTGTGAACAAATCTTTTCCTACATGTATACGTTCGCTCAAGTGTTCTATTCTTGATTATCCGTTTCAGCCGTGCTACGCTTCATCTATTGAAGTAAGCTCAACCCGCAAAGGAGATCCTTATGACAACGGATGAATTAACAAAAAGCTTAGAGGCTTTTACTCACTTCACTCGTGCAGAATGGGCACAGCTAAACGACGGGCTTAGCGCTCCTCTCACGGAAAAAGAGCGGAAAAACCTCGAAGGTATTTATGAAACGATATCTGAGGCAGAAGTGAATGATGTATACATGCCTTTATCTGAATTACTTTATAAACGAATGATCCATAATGTGAGGCTTCATGACGATTTAAACCGCTTTTTAAAAAGGGAACGGAAGCGCGTGCCATTTATCATTGGCATAGCTGGGAGCGTTGCAGTCGGAAAAAGCACAACCGCAAGGCTGATTCAAGCATTGGCTTCAAGATGGCCTGGCTCTCCGAAGGTGGAGCTTGTCACAACAGACGGCTTTCTATATCCAAATGAAGTGCTGGAAGAACGAGGTCTAATGAAACGGAAGGGCTTTCCTGAAAGTTACGATATCCGCAGCCTGCTTACTTTTTTGACAGACTTAAAAGCAGGCACGCCTGTCGTAAAAGCACCTATGTATTCCCACTTGACTTACAACATTGAAAAAGACCGTATCCAAACGTTGATAAAACCGGATGTCGTCATTGTCGAAGGTATTAATGTCCTACAAGTAAACCGAAAAGGCAAGCGCATGCCCCATGTGTTTGTCTCTGATTTTTTTGATTTCAGCATTTATGTCGATGCAGACGAAAAAGACATATTATCTTGGTATATCGAGCGCTTTCAACTGCTCCGTAACACAGCATTCCAAAAGCCCGAGTCGTATTTTCACCGCTACCGCGACTTAACTGATGAAGAAGCGGTTGCAATGGCGGAATCGATTTGGCATACCATTAATGGCGTTAATTTAGAAAAGAACATTAAGCCAACACGCCTTCGCGCCGATTTGATCTTAACAAAAGGCGCCCATCATCGCGTTGAGCAAGTCCAATTGCGCAAATAAACATCTTATACCTGACTTGCAGAAACAAAAAAACTCCGCTGCTTTTAGCTGCGGAGTTTTTTTGGCGTGTTACCCTTTAAACAATTGCACGAACATTTTGCCGTAAGGACCGCCGTCAACTACGCCAATGCCTACTTCTGTGTAGTTGCTGTTCAAAATGTTTTCACGGTGTCCTTGTGAATTCATAAGGGCGTTATGTGCTGCTTCTACTGTTTGGTTTCCAGCCAAGTTTTCGCCAGCTGTATTATAAGAAATACCAAACTGCTTCATCATGTCAAATGGAGAACCATACGTAGGTGAATTGTGGTCAAAATAGTTGTTGTCGATCATGTCTTGTGCTTTGACACGAGCTACCTCTGTTAGCTTTTGATCGACTTTTAGAGGTTGAAGCCCTGCTTTTTGGCGCTCTTGGTTAACAAGGTCAACCATTTGCTGTTCTTCTTGAGTCACATCACCAGATGCATCGCTTTCCTCTTGTTGTGGCTCTTCCTCTACCGTTTCCTGTTCTTCAGGTGTGTTTGTTGGCTCGCCTGCTTCTACTTCTGGTGCCTCAGGTTGTACTTCTTCCTCAGGAGTTGGCGCTGGCGCTTCTTCCTTATTGATGAGATCAGTAACAAAATCTAAATCTTCCAAATTCACATTCGACCAATCGATGTTGCCAAATTGCTCTTTTAGCTCATTCAGATCGACTTTCACGCAATCACCGCTAGCTGTGTAGACGTAAGGCCCTTTCACTTGAACTTTATATTGGCCAGCAGCATCGGCTTGGTTAGAAAAGCCTGCTCCTACGATGGCAGCGGCAGCTAATGTAGAGATAACTAATTTCTTCATGAATATCCTCCTAATCGTTGCGTACTGTGTATTCGTATCCCTGTTCGCCAGATACACACACATCCTAGCATACAAAAAGAATCGGATTCTATGGTAAAAGATTCATATAGTGGCATCTTGAAACGTTTTGTAATAGAACAATTGGCTCGGCCATTAACGGCTTGATCGCCGCTATATTCCAAAAAAGCAACTGGAAATTCTCCTCAACTGTTACACAACTGTAAAACGAGGCTCTAATTGTAACCATTGCGTAACAAATTGGCTTCAGCGTTGCTATGAACACATCGGCTGCCTTCTATGCGAAGCTTGGAAAACATTTTCAGCTCTTTTTTTATGAGAATCTGTTACAGTGTTAACGTGCGATTTTTGTGCACACTAGATTCACTGATGATAGGAGTTGCATAGGTTTATGATCAAAAAACTTATATTCCTCATTTTTGGCTCAATTGGATTGTCTTTTGCTGCGCTTGAACCAGCCGATGCAAAACAACTTACACACCCAGTTCAGCCAGGTGAGACCATATATACACTAAGTCAACGGTATGGCGTCCCAGAAGCAGCGATTATGAAAGTCAACGATCTTTCCGATTCTGCGATTGAAGCTGGCGAGACGCTAACGATTCCTGCAGCTGTTTCCGCTGCGGAGAGAGAGCTTTTAGCTAAACTAGTCAGCGCTGAGGCAAAAGGCGAACCGTATGCAGGGAAAGTCGCGGTAGCTACTGTTGTGCTAAATCGAGTTGACAATGAAAATTATCCAGATACTGTGCACGATGTTATTTATGAAGTAACACCATCTGGCCATTATGCCTTTTCCCCTGTCCTGGATGGCGCCATTAACAATAAGCCTGATGACGAGTCAAGACGAGCTGTGACAGAAGCCCTAGCGTTCCGGGGCCAAGGTCAACAATCGCTTTATTTCTATAACCCGAAAACAGCAACAAGCGGTTGGGTAGCCACACGGGAGCAGACACTCGTTATCGGCGACCATATTTTTGCCAAGTAACGCCTAGACAATAAACGAATAAATGAAACTTGCACAAGTATAGGTTTCTTTTAAACAAATTCAGACTGATAGAAAGTGCTTGTCAGCCGAGGCGAACAACGAAGGATGCGAGCGTTTGTCTATAGTCTGAAAGCTCATGCCATTTGTGGTGGTATGGGCTTTTTTGCGCTTGCTGTGCTATTGTTGATTCAAATAGCGTATAACAGGGAATAACGGTTATTGAGGAGGGGTCTGTATGGAAAAAGGGCTTCGACTGGATCGTGTGACGGCTCTTGACATAAATAGAGGCGTCCAGCCAAACTACGTAGCAGTGGTGTCACCGCTTGAGCGGATCGTATCGACTAAAAAAACAACAAGCGATACGTCTGCTAATAGCCTGCTCGCTTACGGCCATGCTCTACGTCATACAAAAGCACCCAAAATGGGACACGTAACGAAACAAGGGGCAGAGCGCCTGAGCGACTGGGTATTCTCTCTATCTTGCCATTTTAAAACCGCTCATTTTTATCAACGTCTAAACGATCAGTTAAGCAAACACGGGCTGCTCACGAAAACAGCATCAACTGGCAGACCGTTTCTTAACGCTGACGAGGCGGCCATTTTAGCTGACGCTTTCAAACAAGCTTCCCCACCAACAAGCATGAGCCTAATTGCTGGCGGAGAAGGGTTGGCCATGGACTGCTACTGTTAAAAGCAGCGTCTTATGCCGCTGCTTTTTTGGTATACTACTAGAGAAGAAAAATAAGCAAAAGGAGGCGGCTTATATGAAAGCGATTGTCAGCCTCAACAATCTTGATTTTCATGGCCTTGCTATTCTTGCCGCGGCCAAAAAAATTCATTCGGGTAGCATTGCTGTGCTTCCGCCGATTTACCAACATGCTCTCAAACGATTTTTGGATGACTATAAAACGGATTTTTCCTTTCAGCACGATGGCGAGCTTTCATGGAACGAGGTAGATGAGCTTCTATTTGTCGATTGGGAAGATGAAAGGCAGGGAAGCCTTTATCGCTCGTTGCCCGCTTCAGCTACTGAGACGAATTTATGGCGAACGATCAAAGCGACTAAAAGAGGAGTGCCAATCACTTCCCTCATTTATGAGATGAAGCGAAAACAAATTCCGGTAACGCCTATAGAAGCCACGCTTTTTGCTCTAGGTTTATATAGCAGCACCAATCATTTAACGCTTCCTTCAACAACGGCTAGTGATGCCGATGCCTGTGCCTACTTACTTGAAAAAGGCGCTGATTTGCGCGTAGTCAACGACTATTTGCAACAGACGCCACTGTCTGAAAAAGTCGCTTCTGTAATGAGTAAGCCTGTTGTAACTGTACAAGCATCCCAATTCGTTGATGAAGTGTGGCAAACGCTGCTTAATTCGGGACATAGCGGTTTTCCCGTTGTCGATGAGACTGGGGCACTAGCAGGCGTTATTACGCGTATGGACCTCGCCAAAGCACGCCAGTTTGGCATGGGAGAAGTACAAGTCACCGAAGTGATGAGTGCGCCTATCACCACGCTTCGGGCAAACGATTCGATTGATGCTGCTTGCGCGCATCTAGCTTCTACTGAGGTCGGCCGTCTCCCTGTTGTTGGCAACAACAATGAACCGGTTGGCATCGTAACACGAACAGACATCGTCCGTTTGCTTTATCCGAATAAGGAGGCCATTGCCCCTTCTGAGCTCGCGTCTTATTTTGGTGAGCAAACATTCTCTTTTTTGCAAAAGATTGGCGCTTTTGCTGACGAACTCCAAGTACCTGTCTTTTTAGTTGGCGGCCTTGTACGCGACTTTTTCTTAAAACGCCCACACAAAGATATTGACTTGGTCGTTGAAGGGGATGGAATTGCCTTTGCCAAGCGGCTGGCAACTGCGTTTGGCGGAAGCGTGCGTAGCCATGAGTCGTTTGGCACCGCCACTTGGGTAAACGAACAGGAAATAGATATTGTGACGTGTAGAAAAGAATTTTACTTGCAAAAAGGGGCATTGCCTACCGTCCGTCCTGCTTCGATTTTCGAAGACCTGGCAAGGCGGGATTTCTCTATAAATGCGATGGCGATTCAAATCAATCGATCCTCGTTCGGAAATGTGCTTGATGTGTTTCAGGGAAAACAGGCACTTATGCATAACCAAATCCGCATTCTTCATCCGCTCAGTTTTGTAGAAGATCCGACTAGGCTTTTCCGCGCTGTTCGTTTTGGCCTGCGCCTAAACTTCAGCCTCTCCCCCGAGACGCTACGCCAGGCAACCAAAACAGGTGCTGCTCTGCATCACATTAGTGCTAAACGCTTGCGGCAGGAACTTGAATGGCTGGCTAATGAAGGCGTTCTTCTTGAAGGCTTTCGCCAATTGGCAGACCTCCATGTATGGACAACCTTGTTTGGTGCCCCTTTCTCCAAGCGAGCCTGGCAGCATATGGCCAATTTAGAACAGCATGGTTTGAATGATGGCATGTTGTTTTTACTAGCTGGCGCTGTCGATTGCAAACGTCTCGATGTTGCAAGCCATTACGCCCTTACAAAGCAAGAAAAACGCTTAGCTGAAGAAGCAGGCTTGCCAGTTTGGCAACGACTTTCGTCAACAGCCTCAATCGGGGAAGCGCATCGCGACTTAGCGCAAATTTCAAGCGAAATCGTTCGCTTTTATAGCGAGGCCGAACTTCCGCTCAGCCCGCTCTTACGTCGTTATGCCGAAAAACGTAGACAGCTTGAGCCACTTTTGACAGGGGCTGATTTGCTTAAAGTTGGTTACCAACCAGGGCCTGCATTTTCACAATGGTTGCTCGAAATCGAATGCCTACAACTTGACGAACGTATTGCTACGAAAGACCAAGCGCTTGCTTGGATTGCTGAGAAACATAAATAAAGAGGCTGGTGATGTCCAGCCTCTTTTAGACTATAGACAGACGCTCCCATACGTCGTCGTTTGCCTCACTCATATAATCATTCTCAGCTTACTCGTCTAACAAGCGTTTTCTATCAGTCTAATTGGTGTGTTTTATTCAACCCATTTTTTAAATACGAGAGAGGCGTTGTGGCCGCCAAAGCCGAGTGAGTTGCTTAAAGCAACATGAACAGGTGCTTGTCTCGCTTCGTTTGGTACATAATCTAAGTCGCACTCTGGGTCTGGCGTTTCCAAGTTAATCGTCGGCGGGATGATCTCTTCATCAATTGCTTTCACCGAGAAAATGGCTTCCACTGCTCCAGCCGCTCCAAGCAAGTGCCCTGTCATTGATTTTGTTGAACTTATTGCCAGTTTATAGGCGTGCTCGCCAAACACGGTTTTAATCGCCTTTGTTTCGTAAGGATCATTTAACTCCGTACTTGTTCCATGGGCATTAATGTAGCTAACTTCTTCAGGAGCTAGTCCAGCGTCGTCAATTGCTGCTTGCATGCTGCGCGCTCCTCCTTCTCCTTCGGGAGCAGGGCTGGTGACATGGAAGGCGTCCCCTGTTGAGCCATAGCCGACAATTTCCGCATAAATATGGGCGCCTCGCGCTTTTGCAGACTCTAAGCTTTCCAGAATTAATATGCCTGCTCCTTCGCCCATGACAAAACCGCTACGGTTGGCATCAAATGGCCTCGAAGCCGTTGTCGGGTCATCGCTTGTTGTAATGGCTTTTGCTGATGAGAAACCAGCCACAGCCATATTGGTAATAGGGGCTTCACTTCCGCCTGTAATCATGATGTCAGCATTGCCTCGCTGTATCACTTTAAAGGCGTCCCCGATTGAATTTGTCCCTGATGCGCACGCCGTTACCGAGCACGAATTCGGGCCTTTTGCTCCTGTAAAGATCGACACTTGCCCACTTGCCATATCTGGAATCATCATCGGCACGAAAAATGGGCTAACGCGGCGTTGACCCTTTTCTAAAAAGATGCGGAATTGATTTTCATACGTTTCCATCCCGCCAATACCTGAGCCAATCCAAACGCCAACACGATCAGCATTTTCAGCTGTAATTTCTAACCCGGCGTCCGCTAATGCTTCTTTGGCTGAAACAACCGCAAACTGGGTAAAGCGATCCATTTTCCGAACTTCTTTACGATCAATCGCAACAGTCGGGTCAAAGTCAGCAATTTCTGCCGCCACTTTCATTGGAAAAGCATTAGCATCGATGCGGGTCAAATAGCCAATGCCCGACTTTCCTGCTTTTGCCTGCTTCCAAGATGTTTTTGCATTGAGCCCGAGCGGTGTAACCGCCCCAAGGCCTGTTACAACTACACGTCGTTTTTCCACTTTGTATCGCTCCTTTTCTTCTTCCTACTTTTCCATCATCAGCCTTTCGTTATCGGCCCCAGCGAATAGCCAACGAGCCCCACACTAGGCCTGCGCCAAAGCCGACGAGCACAATGACGTCTCCGTCTTTAATTTTTCCTTGTTCAACCTCTTCCACTAGCGCAATCGGGATCGAAGCAGCCGAAGTGTTTCCATATTTGTTTACATTTACGGACATTTTCTCACGGGGAAGTTCCAAACGTTCACGAGAGGCTTCCATTATACGAATATTCGCTTGATGGGGGACAAGAAAGTCGACATCTTCTTTTCCTAGGCCTGCTTTGCTTAATACGCGCAAAGAAGCATCTCCCATTTGCCGAACGGCGAATTTAAACACTTCTCGGCCATTCATTTCAATAAAAGGGCCTTTTTTGTTAATGTGCATGCCACCTGAACCGTCTGCGCCAAGATCAAAAGCGAGAATGCCTTTATCCTCTGCTACCGGCCCAACGATCGCGGCTCCAGCCCCATCGCCAAACAAGACGGCGGTATTACGGTCTTCCATATTCACAAATTTTGTAAGTTTTTCAACACCGACAACAAGCACATGCTTATAGGCGCCTGTTTCAATAAATTGTTGAGCGGTAGCCACGCCATAAATAAAGCCTGCACAAGCTGCGCTAATATCCATTGCTGCTGCTTGCTTTGCACCAAGGCGGTCTTGGATCATTGTCGAGACCGTTGGAAAAACCATGTCAGGCGTTACGGTCGCCACCAAAATTAAATCAATCTCTTCTGCTGAAAGCCTTGCAGCTTTTAAGGCGCTAAGCGCCGATTCATAAGCCATTTCAGATGTTTCCACACCTTCAGCAAAGCGTCTTTCTTTAATCCCAGTACGGCTTTTAATCCATTCGTCAGATGTATCTAAAAACTTTTCTAGATCATGGTTTGTGACACGTTTCTCCGGCACATAACGACCGAGCCCTAAAATTCCTGCCTTTGGCATACGCCTACCCCTTCCTACTTTTAAAAAAGACGAGTTTTTAAAATTAGTACCTGATCCTAATATTAGCAACCATTTTTGTTGCTGTCCAGAACGTTTTTGTCTAAATGATGGCGAGAACGGGCGCATGCCGTTTCACGATTACGGCGAATGGCTATACACTAATAAAAAACGAAAGGAACAGAAGGAGGCGTAAATATGCGCAATAGCGAGCAAGACTTCTTCTCAACAATGATGTTTGGCCCAAGGCCGCCAAGACAAAGCGAACCAATTAAACAAGAAGCGGAACCAGCGCCAGAAGCGACAGATGAAGTAGACAACACAAGCCAGCTCGTTCAAATTATTGCCCTGATCCAAGCAATTTCCCCTATTATTGAACAAGTCAAACCTGTCATTGGCGCGGCTAAAGAATTTTGGCAGAGCAAAAAAGAAACGAAAGAGAGCGATTAGCTCGTGTCCATTTCATCCATCAATGCGTAAACCATTGGTGGATCATTTCTTCCTTCCAAACTTTCGTTCTGTCTCTGTTTCATCATAGGGGTGACAGCAAGCGCACACATCCTTTATATCAGCCTGCTTTAGCACTTCGCTCTGTAATGCTTGTACAAACCTGTGTACTAGTTTGCGCTTACCGGTTATACTTTATCATTCCTGCTCGTTTAACCCAAGTTCATACGCTTCATTCATGGCATTAAGCAACAATGCAAGCAGCGGCTGCAATTCATCCATTGTTACTTCTATGCCTTTGCCTTCTAGCAATTTTCGCGCTTCAGGTACGTGCTTCATGGCGATTTCCATAAATTTTAAATTTCTTTCGTGCTGTTCCATTTAAATAACCCCTTTTTATGTATTCTCTTTTAAGATAACTGAACGGTTGCTCGATGGCAAGGACTGAACGATTTGCTTTTCGAAGATGAAAGCAGGGCTGTTTCTTGCTATAATGGAAAAATCGATTTGGAAATGAGGTTGATTCATGAACCCAGCATTAAAAGAAGAAATTTTAGCGAGGCGTACCTTTGCGATTATCTCCCACCCCGATGCCGGAAAAACAACATTAACCGAAAAGTTGCTTCTTTTTGGCGGCGCTATTCGTGAAGCAGGGACAGTTAAAGGGCGCAAAAATAGCAAACATGCAATGAGTGATTGGATGGAAATTGAAAAACAGCGTGGCATCTCGGTTACAAGCTCTGTGCTTGAATTCCAATACAATGGCTTTCATGTCAATATTCTGGATACGCCTGGCCACGAAGATTTTTCGGAGGATACGTATCGCACATTGACTGCAGCCGATTCTGCCGCGATGTTAATTGACGCTGCCAAAGGAGTCGAAGCACAGACGAAAAAGCTTTTTAAAGTCTGCCGCCTCCGCAATATTCCGATTTTCACGTTCATTAACAAACTTGACCGTCAAGGGCGTGACCCATTTGAATTAATGGAGGAACTAGAAAATCTCCTTGGCATTCGTTCATACCCAATGGGCTGGCCCATTGGCATGGGCCAATCATTTAAAGCTGTTTATGACCGTCACCAGCAAAAACTAGAATTATACAATCCTGCCAATCCTAAGGCGATCGATACGATTCAACTAAGCGGGCCAAACGATCCGAAGCTGGATGAGGCAATCGGCGATGAACAACTTGTCCGTCAGTTCCGGGAAGAGCTAGAACTCCTTGACGTCGCTGGCGATGAATATGACAAAGAACGGATTGACAAAGGCGAACTGACGCCGGTGTTTTTCGGTTCGGCGATTTCAAGTTTTGGCGTACAAACGTTTCTTGATCATTTTTTGAAGCTTTCTCCAGCGCCAGCCTCGCGTGAGAGCTCCATCGGGACGATAGATCCCCTTTCACGGGATTCTTTTTCCGGTTTTATTTTTAAAGTGCAAGCCAATATGAATGCTAAGCACCGGGACCGCGTCGCTTTTTTGCGGATCACTTCTGGTACATTTAAACGGGGAATGAACGTTAAGCATGTCCGTACCAACAAACCACTAAAACTCTCACAACCAACACAATTTTTAGCACAAAACCGTAGCATTGTTGACGAGGCATATGCTGGCGACATTATCGGTTTATTTGACCCAGGCACATTCCGAATCGGCGACACCCTTGTCGTCGGCGAACCGTTTGAGTTTAATGAAATGCCTCATTTCTCACCAGAGCACTTCGCAAGCATTACGGTTAAAGAAGCATTAAAACACAAATCATATGAAAAAGGCTTGCAACAATTAACGGAAGAGGGAGCGATCCAGTTATTTAAAACCTATAATAAGTACGTTGAACAACAAATTGTCGGCGTGGTCGGCGTGCTCCAATTCGAAGTGCTGGAGCACCGCCTCCATGCTGAATACAATGTGGATATCCAAATGGAGCGGTTGCCGTTTTCCTTTGCCCGTTGGATCAGTGGTGGTGAGGAAGATATGAAACGATTGAAAGAGAAACAGCGCAACCTTGTCACCGACAGAGAAGGCCGGATTGTTGCTTTGTTTGAAAACGAATTCCAAATGAGGACAGCACAAGAAAAATATCCAGGCCTCCATTTCTACGAAAACTCCTTTTACCAGGACAGCATTAACGAGTAAATAGAAAGAACGGCAGTTGCCTTTTTCTCAACTGCCGTTTTTCTATTATTATCGTCAATGATTTGTGTTTGGATGCTTAGCTGCCATGCTCTTTGTTTCATCGTACATCGCTGTAAGTTTTTTTTGGCTTTGCCATTTTTCGTTGGCGAGTTGGTATTTTTTAATGCCCTCTGCTAAAGAAGTCCGTGGAAAAAAGCCTAGTAGTTCATGGGCTTTTTGATAATCAAGGCCATTGCTATCCCCTATCTGGTCAAACGGATTGAATGTGCCGCTACCTAAATGAATCGTATGGTGTCCGCTGTCAATCGCCAGCGCTGCAGCTAAAGCGTTTGTCACATCGTCAATATAGAGAAGATCATGCATGGATTCCGTTTTGCCTGTTCCATCCTCATAAGAAACGAACTGTCTACCGAATTTTAAGTCGTAAGGTTGATGCAGTCCGTAAACAGTCGGCAAACGGATAATCACAGCGGCAAACCCCGTTTTTGTACAAGCCGCGCGAATTTTCTCTTCTTGCGCCAACATCACTTCCCCATATTCAGTCACTGGCTGTATCCGCCATTCACCGCTATTCTCGTAAACATCCGTCGTTGACAAAAACACAAATAAACAGTCAGACTGGCACTGGCGTAAAACCGCTTCTAAAGCATCCCGATTTTCATTATTGGCTGCATAAACCACCACATCCGCATCACCAAAATCAGCCTGTTCAATCTGTGTTTGCAAAAAGGTGAAGTGGGCATTGCGGCCAAGCTCCATTTCTAACGTAAGTTTCAACTCGCTACGCTTTTCTAATGAATCAACAGCCGTTACGAAACAGCCTTCATCAAGCAACTTCCGCGCCAAATGGAAGCCAATAAACCCAAGCCCTCCCGCAATTTTGACATGCTTCACCGTCCTTGTCTCCCCTTTCCTAATCGATCTCGTCATCTTCGAACTTTCAATGGAAAGAAGCAAAAAAGGAAGCCATTTGCTTGCTTAACTCAACTGGGTTTTGTAAAGAAGCTAAAAAGTAATAGTCTGCATATTGGGCGCTTGATAGGTTGGTCGGTTGCGCAGTTGCTTCAGAAAATAATTGATAAATACGCGTTGCTGCAAGTGGGCGGTTGCTATCTATTAAGCGCTGCTGCTGGTCAATAGCCCGCAAGTATGCGACATCGATTTGTCCGTTTATCTTGTATGCTGCTTTGACTTCCTTTAAAAAGCGTTTGCCAGCTAATTCGTCTTTTTTGATCGCTTGAAAGGCCGCTTCTAATGACAACACTGGCTTGATAAAAGCAGCAGCCCTCACTTCAAGTGTTGCATCCGCTAATAGTTGTTTGGCAATTAGTGCACTCGCCCCTTCAGCACAAATAAAAATCCGTTTATTCACTGTTTCTTGTTTTAAAAAAAGGGAAATGACCTGTCTAGCATGAGCAACCGCTTTTGGCGAACCCCAATGTGCTTTTAGGCGAAAGGCTGTTAATACTGTGTAACCTTTTTCTATCAGGCTGTTTGCAAGCACACGTGCCTTTTCTTTATAAGGAGAGTCGTCGTCCGCCATCACAAACACCGCATACCCATTTGGACGCTCTGGCAAGCTATAACTGTACGTATATCCACTAAGGTCAATATAGCGAACATAGACGGGCATTCTGTATCTCTCCTGCTTTTATTCGTCGTTATTCTATTCTATGTGCAAGATGGAAAAAAAGAGCAGGCTGAAAACAAGAAAACACCTTTTCTTATTCCAAAGCATGTGCGATTAACGGATAAGGGCGGTCAAAATCGCTTTCTGCACATGAAGGCGGTTTTCTGCTTGGTCATAAATAGCTGAATGTGGGCCATCAATAACGTCAGCGGTTACTTCTTCGCCTCGATGGGCAGGCAAGCAATGCAAGAAAAGATAATTGTCTTTGGCTCCCTTTGCCAACTTATGATTGACTTGGTAAGGAGCTAGCGCTTCTGCTCTGCTCGTTTGCTCTTGCTCGTAGCCCATGCTTGCCCATACGTCCGTATAAAGAACGTCAGCGTCTGCCACGGCTGCTTCGGGGTCATTTGTGCTCACCAGCTTGGCACCTGTTTGCAAAGCCGCTTCTTTCGCTTTAGCAAAAATCGCTTGATCAACTTCATAACCTTTCGGGGTAGCTACTGTGACATCCAAGCCCGTTTTGGCGCCTACAGCAAGAAGGGAATGAGCAACATTGTTGCCGTCGCCAATATAGACAAGTTTTTTTCCAGCTAGTGTACCTTTATGTTCAATGATGGTCAATGCGTCTGCCAGCGCCTGACAAGGATGGAAAGCATCTGTTAAGGCGTTAATAACCGGTACAGAAGAATGCTTTGCAAATTCAGCCACTTTCTTATGGGAGTTCGTGCGGATCATGATCGCATCTACATAACGAGAAAGTACATTGGCCGTGTCTTTCACAGGTTCTCCTCTGCCTATTTGCAAATCGCGACTGCTAAGAAAGAGGGCATGGCCGCCTAATTGCGTCATTCCAACTTCAAAGGAAACGCGTGTACGCGTCGATGCATTTTCAAAAATCATCCCAAGTGATTTGCCAGCAAGAAGAGCGTGAGCCTCCCCCTTTTTCAAGGCTGCTTTTAACGCTTTAGCCTCTTCTAACAGCTGGGCTACTTCCGTTGGCGTAAAGTCAAGTAGCGTAAGCAAGTGTTTCCCCGTCAACTTTGTTTTTACTGTCTCCATGTTAATTCGTCTCCCCTGCCATTTCCGTTTTTCGCAAGCGATGCCATTCTTGGATTGGCTTGCAGCTTTTTTTCGATTGCTCAAAATAAGCAAGCATTGCTGTGGCTGTCTCTTTTGCTGAGATCACGGTCAATTGTTTGGCCAGTGCTGCCATTCGCATATTTGCTCCGTCACGCTTGCCAAGAGGCGGCACGCTGATTAGCGCACACGCATGGGGGCTTTCTACCCACTTGGTAAAATCGTCTTCTACTAACTTACACCCTACTTCTTCTAGTTTCTGCAAAATCTCAGAAAAATCGTGCTTATGCTCATCGGCAAGGGCCACAAAAACCGATTTTTCTGTCCTTGGTTTATACAAAGAGATTGGTTCTTCAAAGGGAGCAAACACTTTGGCAAACGCTTCTTCTACACTTTCACCTATCATGAGCAGCTCTCCAGTCGACTTCATTTCCGCACCAAGAAGTGGATCGAGCCCCGCTAATTTGCTGTATGAAAACACCGGTGCTTTTACGGCAACAAAATCGCCTTGTTTTTTCGGGGGAGCTAGCTCATTGATGGAACAGCCTAGCATGAGCTTCACTGCTTGTTCGACAAATGGCTCTCCGTAAATTTTGGCAAGCAGCGGTACTGTCCGTGATGCCCGAGGATTGACTTCAATCACATAATAGCGGTCGCCGGCAACAACAAACTGAATATTAAAGAGGCCACGAAAGTGAACGCCAGTCGCTATTTTTTTCGCCGCTTCTTCCAATTGTGTCAACATATCTGCCGATAAAGTATGGGGCGGTGTAACGGCCGTACTGTCGCCTGAATGGACACCCGCTTTTTCGACATGTTCAAACATGCCAGCTATCCGGATTGATTTGCCGTCTGTTAATACATCGACATCGACTTCGATTCCTTCAATGAAATGGTCAATCAATAATGGAAACAAACCGCTGTACTCATGGTTTTGTAAATAAGAAGTCAGCTCCCTTTCACTAGAAACAAGCGCCATCCCTTGCCCGCCAATAACATAAGAAGGGCGGAGAAGTACTGGATAGCCCGTTGCCTTAGCACGGCAGCAGGCGTCTTCCAAATCATTGGCTGTTTCGCCAGGAATATGGGGGACGCCAATGTTGTTCATAAATGCATAAAAACGTTCTCTGTCTTCAAGCATGTCAATCGTATCAGCAGATACGCCAAGAACAGGGAGGCCAGCTTCCTCAAGCTCCTGCACTAATTTAATTCCTGTTTGCCCGCCTAATGTAACAATGACGCCTTCTGGCTGTTCCAACGCGCAAACGGCGTATACGTCTTCAAAAGAGAGTGGCTCAAAGTATAGTCTATCTGCGGTGGCATAATCGGTGCTTACTGTTTCAGGATTGTTGTTCATAATGATTGCTTCATAGCCTTGTTTGCGAACCGCTTTAGCGCCATGGACTGAACAATAATCAAACTCAATCCCTTGGCCGATGCGGATTGGTCCTGAGCCAATAATGAGCACTTTTTTCTGCCCACTCGGCATGGCTTCGTTTTCTCCGCAATAACTCGAATAAAAGTAAGGAGTTGCCGCTTCAAATTCAGCAGCGCATGTGTCAACCATTTTATAGGCTGGCTTTATTCCCCAATCGATCCGTTTTGCTGTCACTTTTTCCTTTGGCGCCCCTAAGTAACAGGCGATTGTTTCATCCGAGAAACCAGCCATTTTTAACCGGTGCAGCGTTTCTTTTGAAAGGGATTCGAGCGATAGCTGCTTTGTTTCTTTTTCTAAGTGCACCAGCTTTTCGAACTTCTTCAAGAAAAACATATCGATGTTTGTTTTCTCATGGAGGTTGGCACATGTTTCACCACGGCGCAAAAGCTCAAATAGCGCAAACAACCTAGCGTCGTCCGCTTGGAGGACGTGCTGCCAGAGCTCCTTTTCCCCGCTGCCGGTGAGCACCGGCATTTCCAAGCCGGCTACATCAATTTCCAAGGAGCGAATCGCTTTTTGGACAGCTGCTTCAAACGAACGTTCAATCGCCATCACTTCACCAGTTGCTTTCATTTGCGTACCAAGCTTGCGGTTAGCTGTAAAAAATTTATCAAATGGCCAGCGCGGGAATTTGACAATGCAATAATCTAAGCTAGGCTCGAAACTGGCATATGTATAGCCAGTCACGGGATTTTTTAATTCATGCAAATAGTAGCCAATCGATAGTTTTGCCGCCATTCGGGCAATCGGATAGCCTGTTGCTTTTGAAGCAAGGGCCGACGACCTGCTGACACGAGGGTTGACTTCAATTAAATAGTAACGGTCGCTGTTCGGGTCAAGGGCAAATTGAATGTTGCAGCCGCCAATGATCCCTAAAGCGCGGATAATTTTTAAAGACGCGGCACGCAGCATTTGGTAGTCTTTGTCGGTAAGGGTTTGCGATGGCGCTACGACAATGGAATCGCCTGTATGAATGCCGACAGGATCAATGTTTTCCATGTTACAAACTGTAATGCACGTGTCGTTTTCATCACGCATGACTTCATATTCAATTTCTTTAAAGCCAGCGATGCTTTTTTCAATCAAACATTGGCTTATCGGGCTTTGGGCAAGCCCATTTTCTACGATTGCTTTTAACTCTTTTTCACAATCGGCGATCCCGCCCCCTGCACCACCAAGCGTATAAGCTGGACGGACAATGATCGGATAGCCAGCTTGTTCAGCAAAGCGAAGCGCTTCAGACGCACTATGGACAATTTCACTATTAGGCACCGGCTCGTTTAATTGATGCATTAAAGCACGAAATTGCTCACGGTCTTCCCCTTTTTGGATCGATTCAATCGGCGTGCCAAGCAGTTCGACGCCATAGGCGGCGAGCAAACCTTGCTCATGAAGCTTCAAGGCGAGATTTAAACCTGTTTGCCCGCCTAGCGTCGCCAACAGCCCATCAGGTTTCTCCCTTTCAAAAATGTTGACAACCGTCTCCACCGACAACGGCTCAAAATAAACCGTATCCGCACATGAATCATCGGTCATAACCGTTGCTGGGTTGGGATTTAACAGCACAACACGGATGCCTTCTTCTTTTAACGCTAAGCAACCTTGCGTGCCGGAATAATCAAATTCTGCTGCCTGGCCGATGACAATTGGCCCTGAACCAATGACAAGGACCGTCTTGATGTGTGGTTTACGCATATTGGTGATCTCTCCCTTTGCTTAAAAGCGGCGCCAAAAACGCATCAAAGATTTCAGTCGAATCGACTGGACCTGGGCTTGCTTCCGGATGAAACTGGATGCTCATTACTGGCCGTTTCGGATGAACAAGGCCTTCTATCGATCGATCATTAATGTTGTAAAAACGAGGCTCAAGGATCGATGAAGCGAGCGATTCTTCCGTCACTACATAACTATGGTTTTGCGAAGTCATACACACACGTCCTGTGCAGCTGTCAAGCACTGGCTGGTTTGCACCGCGATGGCCGAATCGGAGCTTTTGTGTATCGCCTCCATAGGCCAATGCCAGCAACTGGTGGCCTAAGCAAATGCCTAACGTTGGAAACGTTTCCGCCACCTTTTTAATGCCTGGCAACAAAGCCTGCAACTGCTTCGGATTTCCAGGTCCATTTGAGAGGAGCACGCCGTCCGGTTTAAGTGCTTCGAGCACAGCAAAATCTGTGTTGTATGGAAGCTGGGTCACTTTCACGCCTTTCTTAACAAGTGAACGGATGATTGATTGTTTACAGCCATAGTCTAGTACGGCAATATGGGTTGTGCCTGTGGCGTTGTAAACGACAGGATCTGTAACGCTCACCTCGGCAACAACAAACTTATCAGACAAAAGCCTCGTCTCCTGGACATTGGCATTTCGGGAATCAGTCGTTAATACTGCACGCATATCTCCATGTTGGCGAATTCGTTTCACAATTGCCCGTGTATCTACCCCTGACATATAAGGAATGCGGTGTTCACTTAAATAGTCAACAACGCTTTTTTTCATTTTCCAATGTGATGGGTCACTGGCAGCTTCGCAAACAATGACGCCTTCGACTTGCGGCTTGCTGCTTTCAAAATCACTTTCATTAACGCCATAATTTCCGATCAACGGGTACGTAAACACGACAATTTGTCCTTTAAATGACGGATCGGTTATCACTTCTTGATAACCTGTCATGCCAGTAAAAAAGACAATTTCGCCTTCGACTTGCTTAGGTTCACCATGCCAGTTACCTACAAATGTTTCTCCCGTTTCCAATACGATCGAGCCTTTCATCCGCTCACCACCCCAAAATTCATATTTATTCTATATAAGTTATAAAAATTCATTTATGTGCGCAGCAATCCCTCTTTTTTTAAGAGGAAAAGCTGTTCTCTCGTTCATAGATCGTTGCTGCTTGTTTGATGATCGCCACAGCTTGACGCCATTCGCTTTCAGATACGGTAAGCGGCGGCAACAGCCGTGTCACATGGCTGCCTGCCGGAAGCAGCAGCAAACCTTGTTGCTCACACGCTGCTATTAAATCAAGTGCCGGTATCGCTGTTTCAATGCCAATCAAAAAACCTTTGTGGCGTATGTCTTTAACGATTGCAATGCCACTTAGCTCCCCTTTTAAGTAAGCGACAAAACGCTCCGCCTTCTCTTCCACTTCTGGCAAGAAGCCGTCTGCGCTTAATTCGGCTAAGACCGCTATTGCCGTTGCAGCTGCTAAAGGGTTGCCGCCAAACGTAGAACCGTGGCTGCCTATGCCAAACGCTTCTTTTAAAGACGCTTTTCCAAGCATCGCACCAATTGGAAAGCCGTTGCCTAGCCCTTTCGCAACAGTCACGATATCTGGCTCAAGGGCGTAATGTTCATAGGCAAACAGTTTGCCGGTACGTCCCATGCCCGTTTGAATCTCATCGACAATGAGCAGCAATTTCTGTTCCTTGCAAAGGGCCACAATTGCTTCGGCAAAAGACGCTGTCATGACATGGACGCCTCCTTCGCCTTGAACGATTTCGATCATAATCGCTGCTGTGTCTTCGGTTACCGCTTCATGCAAGGAAGCCATATCGTTAAACTGAGCATACGAAAAGGACGGCAGCATTGGCCCAAAACCGCTTTTAATCCCGTCTTGCCCTGTCGCGGCCATGCTTCCAAGTGTCCGGCCATGGAAAGACTGTTTCATCGATACAATATGATTTTTTCCAGTCGCTTTGCGAGCTAGCTTAATCGCCGCTTCGTTCGCTTCTGTGCCGCTGTTTGTGAAAAACACATAATCACATACACTTGCCTGTACCAACTGTTTGGCCGCTTCTTCCTGCACCTCATAGTGGAAAAGATTCGATGCGTGCCAAAGGCGGTCAACTTGCTGATGGAGCGCCGCTACGACTGTAGGGTGGCGGTGCCCCAAATTGCAAACGGCAATGCCGGCCATAAAATCAAGATAGTCTTTTCCGTCCTCTGTTTGCAGCCATGCCCCTCGTCCTTCTTTAATACGGAGGCTTTTTTTAGAATAGGTTGGGAATAAATAGCTCACCATTGCTCTTCCTTTCTTTAAGCGCCCGATGTAAGGACGTTACTTGGTTTGACAATTGCCGTCCCTGCGGAAGGGTGATACGCCTTTTTGCCGCTGACAATCCGTGCTTTCGTCAATGCCCCGCTTAAACTATCTAAACATGCGTTCACTTTTGGCACCATTCCTCCATAGATAACGCCCTCTTCTATATAACGCTTGGCCAAAACCTCATCCATTTCCTCAATGACTTTCCCGTCTTTTTGGACACCGTCGACATCAGTGACGAATACGAGCTCCTCCGCTTTGCTCGCTTTAGCGACCGCAGCAGCGGCCGTGTCTGCATTAATGTTGTATGATTGATAGTTTGCATCCATACCAATCGGCGCAATAACCGGTATGTAGCCAGCTTTAGCAACATTGAAAAGCAAGTCAACGTTCACGGACTCGACCGCTCCGACAAACCCTAGTTTGTCTGTGTCAATTGGAATAGTTTTTAACAGATGTCCGTCACTGCCAGATAAGCCAACGGCTTTCCCTCCTACCCGATAAAGAGAGCGGACGAGCTGTTTGTTGATTTGCCCGGATAAGGCTGCTTCTGCTGCTGTTAACACCCCCGCCGTTGTTTTGCGCAAGCCATCTACAAACTGTGATTCTACCGCCATTGCTTGTAAGAGATTGTTAATCGCTGGCCCGCCCCGTGAACAATCATGATCTTGTCGCCTTGGCTAGCCCGTTTGACAACACCCTCATAAAATTCTTCCTCTAACGCTTCAAGGGTGCTTCCCCCTATTTTGATCACCACTGTTGCCATAGGCGCCTCCTTATGTCCGGTATCCTGCATTGATGCGGACGTAATCGTATGTTAAGTCACAGCCCCATGCTTTGCCGACACCTTGCCCTTGATGGAGATCGGCTTTGATGACAATGGTTTCGGCTTCCATATACTTGCTAATCGCGGCATCGTCTACAACAACAGGTTCACTTTGCACAAGCGTCTCGTAAGGGCCAATCGCGATGTCGATTGTGTCAGGGTTAAGAGCGCAACCGCTATAGCCAATGGCACAAATGATTCTGCCCCAGTTGCCGTCTTTGCCGTAAGCAGCCGTTTTCACTAGGTCAGATCCAACAATCGCCTTAGCAACTTTGCCTGCTTCTTCATCGCTAACAGCCCCAGTTACTTGAACTTCGATTAATTTTGTCGCTCCTTCTCCGTCTTTGGCAATTTTTTTGGCCAAACTTTCTGCGCATGCAGACAAAGCGCCATAAAAATCAGCCCATTCAGGGTGCGTTTCGTCTAAAGGTTGGTTTTCGGCAAGACCAGAAGCGAGCACAAGAACCATGTCATTTGTTGACGTGTCCCCGTCCACTGTAATACGGTTGAACGTCTCATCCGTTGCCTTGGCTAGCGCCCGTTTTAATGCAGTAGGATCGACATTCGCATCGGTTGTAATAAAACCAAGCATTGTCGCCATATTTGGATGAATCATCCCTGATCCTTTGGCAACACCGGCGATCCGTATTGTCTTTTGATCAATCACCACTTCAACGCATACTTCTTTCGTTCCAGTATCCGTTGTCAAAATCGCTTCTGCAAACGGAGTCGACTCCTTGGACAGGACCAGATCATCAATCCCAGAGCGCACTTTTTCCATCGGCATTTTTTCCCCGATCACACCTGTAGAAGTAACAGCAACCGTCTCTTCTGGAACCGCAAATTTTGCTGCTGCCAGTGCCCGCATTTCATAGGCATCCATGAGGCCTGACGATCCTGTGCATGCATTGGCGTTTCCACTGTTGACAAGCACTGCTTGCAGTTTGCCGTTACCAACAGCAAGGCTATCCTTCGTTACTTTAAGCGGAGCTGCCTGAATTTGGTTTAATGTAAATACACCAGCAGCATTGGCTGGCACGTCACAGAAAATCGCGCCAATGTCTAATCGTTTTCTCTTTAGCCCGCAATGGGCCCCTGCTGCCGAGAACCCTTTTACATCGGTAATCGACCCTTTGATTTGCTTCCATGATTGCCCTGCTGTCTGTTTGGTTAACATCTCGCCACTCCCCATTATGGATACATTGGCACGGCCTCAAGCCCTGCTGTTTCGTTAAATCCGTGCATTAAATTAAAATTTTGAACCGCCTGGCCAGCGGCTCCTTTCATGAGATTATCAATGACAGAAGCAACAATGACACGTCCCGTTCTTCCGTCATAACAAAAGCCAATATCGCAATAATTGCTGCCAAAGACATGTTTTGTTGCCGGAAACGTTCCATTTTCCTTCACTCGTACGAAAGGAGCATTTTCATAAGCGCTGTTATAGCAGTCGGCTAACCACTCATTGCTGAGAGGCTTTGCCGCCTTGGCATAAATGGTCGCCATAATCCCCCTTACCATTGGAACGAGATGAGGCTGAAAAGACAGCGGTGGCTGCGCTCCCCATTTTGCCAATTGCTGCTCAATCTCTGGCGTATGTTTATGAGATGCAACTTGATAGATCTTAAAATTCTCATTTGTTTCACTAAAATGCGTCATCGAAGTAGGCGATTTGCCGGCTCCCGACGTCCCTGACTTTGCATCAATAACAATGGAATCACGCTCAATTGCCCCAGCTTGAATAAGCGGTATGAGCGCCAAAAGCGCCGCTGTTGGAAAACAGCCAGGATTGGCAATCAATTTCGCGGTTTCAATTGCTGATTTGTTCCACTCGCTTAAACCGTAAATGGCCTCCTCTATAAGCCCTTCCTTTGCAGATGGGCGCTTATACCATTTCTCATATATGCTCCGGTCAGTCAAACGCAGATCGCCACTTAAGTCAATAACAGACAGCCCAGCCTCAAGCAACGGACCACTCCACTCTGCGGACACACCTGGAGGAGTCGCCAAAAACATCACATCAATTTCAGCAGAAATCTTGTTTAAGTCGATTCCTTTTAACGGTTTCCATTCATCGTTTTGTAAATGAGGATAAAGGCGACTGATCGTTTCCCCACTTTGTGAAGATGAATACAGCATAATGTTTGTTACTTGAGGATGGTTTTTTAACAGACGAATCAACTCAAGACCGCTATAGCCTGTCGCACCTATAATGCCAACTTCCATTGTCTCACTCCCTTTAGCCAGTTCCGTTCTTTTATATGGATGTGTTTCATTATATGATTGAATAAAAATAAATTCAACTGTATTTTTATTTTATTTTACTAAAAAGAAAAAAACAGCCGTTAAGCTGTTTTATGAATGAGGCACATCGCTAATTGTTAATTCGCCGTCTTGCAATTTCTCTTTTTTCAGCCACTGTTTAAACACATAGCCAATTGCGATTCCGTAAACGATCTCTTGAAAAATTTTCATCAACACGCCAGCAAGCTGTTGGTCAATACGCGCTTCAAAAATAGAAAGGGATTCAGGGCTTCCAAATGCCGACAACAATAGCTCTGGTCCTGCCCCGCCAGGCAAACAATAAGCCATTACATTTGCCCACACGAGAGGGTCTGTGTATGTTGCATACATAGCGGACGGAGCAAAAATGATCAATGCACAAGCCGGTGTGATCAATAAGCCGTTTGCAAAAATGTAAAAAATCCTCCGCAAATCAGGGAGCTTGTACGAGCTTGGCAACGGCGATAAGATAAACCACCACATCAGGGCAGCAGTGAAAAGCAGTACCCATTCATACAAGCTATGCAGCACTGGTGACTGCATGAGCATATCAAACATTGCTGGAACGTGGTAAAATGAAAACAATCCATTAAACAATAGCAGTGCACAAATCGGATTCCAAACCAGTCGGAGCGGCTTAAAAGCAAGTTTCGAGCGAATCGCCTCGTACCACGCTTGTGGAATGCCTAGCAACAGAAGCGGGACGGCGATAAAGTAAGCAAATACCATTTGTAACATATGCAGTGTCATCATCACATGCCCCGTTACATAAAGAGGACTGCCCCATCCTAAGTAAAGCGCTGCCAATCCGAGGAAAAAGAAGAGTGGCTTTCGTTTTGGTCCAGCGTTTGTCCTCCTGAAAAACCAGCTATATATAAAAGCAACGCCGATGAGAGCAATAATCAGCTCAGGTGTCCATAAAGCGCGGAATCCAAGTTCCGTCAACAGCATTTCCATACAAAGCGTTCTCCTTTCGCAATTGTTCGCTTCTATAACTATAGCATACGTGACGGGCTGCCGCACTGGGATGAGGACCGCTTTTTGTGACCATTTGTAGAAAGGACTTCAATATGGCTAAAAGACATTTAATCGCTCTTGATTTAGACGGCACATTGCTGCTTAAAAACCAAGAGATTTCGCCACGGACAAAAACAGCGCTTATGAAAGCAAAAGAGAAGGGTCATGTGATCGCGATTGCGACCGGCCGCCCTTACCGGGCCAGCAAACGTTATTATCAAGAACTACAGCTAACGACGCCGATCATCAATTTTAATGGCGCTTCGGTCCACCACCCCTTAGACGCTTATTATCCAAGGATACTAGAATCAATCCCACTTGCTTATAGCAAGGAGTTGATCAAACGATGTGAAACAATAGGCGTCTTTAATATGATGGTGGAAATCGGCGACACGTTTTATATGAAAAAACAAGCTGGCTTTTTTGCAGAGTTTCTGACCGACGGCATTGAACCTGCCGGGACAGGAGAACTACATGTACTCGTAAAAGAAGCACCAACTGCTATTCTTATCGAACCAAAGCCCGAAAAGGTCAATGTCCTTCACGACACCTTGCAACAGACAGGAACGGAAACAACACTGCAACGCTGGTGGAAAGGCGAAACGCGCATCTTAGAAATCGCCCCACGCAATGTGACGAAAGCAACCGCTCTCGAAAAAATCGCTAACGATTACGGAATTGACCAAGGAAACGTCATTGCCTTTGGCGACGAAGAGAATGACTACGAAATGATTGAATATGCTGGCCACGGCGTCGCAATGGGCAATGCCATCAACGAAATAAAAGCGGTTGCTGACTACGTGACTGAGACAAACGAAAACGACGGCATCGCCTACTATTTGGAAAAGGTGCTCCATTTATAAACTTGTTGCCGGGAGGGGATGAGGCATGATCGAAATTTTAGAATTGACTTCAGACACAACAACAGAAACAACGAAGCGGGAGTTGACTAGCCTGTTTGAAAAACAGCTCCATGCGATTGCCGGTAAACAAGCATTGTCACAAATTGAAAAAATTTTGGAGGAAGCGCTGCAACCCGACTCACACGTCTATTTTTTTATCGCCAGACTAGAAGGGAAAGCAGTAGCATTTGCCTTTTTTAACACGTTGACAAGCTTTCAAAAAGGCGGAAAGTACATTTGGTTGAATGAATTGTATGTAGAAGAAGCCTACCGGAACCAAGGTATTGCTAAAAAACTATTGCTGCGCATCATTTATTGGGCGGAGCAACACAAAATTAAAGGCATTGAACTAGAAACTGGCATGAATAATGAAGCGACCAAAGCATTATACAACTCCCTTGGCTTTTACGATGTTGTATCGAAGCGCTACAGCTTTCGCTTCTAAAGGATCGCAAAACGCCTATTTTTTTCGAACCTAGGCGTTTTGCTTCTTTTTTTTCGCTTTTTTACATAGGATAAAGCAATCTCGAAAAGTTGCCCTCAGGTCGAAAAAGGAGTGCTTGAATCATGCGTGATTCCTTTACGCCGATCGAATTTCAAGAACTTTCAATCAATCTGTCCAAAACGGCCCTCCATCAATTTATTAAACGCATGATGGGCCAGCACTATGCACTTTTTTGGCGCTATGATGCCAAAACGATTTATTTGACAGTAGAGCTTGGGGAATTGACACACGAACTTCCCTTCATCCGCAATGACGACTTTTTAACGATGCAAGCAAAAGTGTTGTATGTGTATGATGATGTGCTTTCAGACGCCTTGGAAAGCCTGTTGCAATCAGAAAAAGGAAATGGGATTGTCAAACGAACCAGCAAAGGACCACTCTATATTACGTCTTATAACGGCGGGGATGTTGAATCCATGATTGAAATTGACGGGAGTGAGAAAATCATGATGAATAAAAACGGTTCGATGGTTCAATACAAAGATGATGGCAAAGCGCTTGGCCCGCGTACGCTTTATAATATGCTAAACTTGGAAATTGACTATGTGTTGATGGAGTTGTTTGAAGCGATAGAAGCAAAAGATGCTCCTCGTATTTCCACCCACAAACAGCGGTTAAAAAAACTCGTAAACCGTCGAACGCAAATTGAGCAGCTCTTAAACAAGTAGCCGCTTTTTGCAAGCACCAACCAACGTGCTTGCTTTTTTACGGGGACAAAATTGAACGTGGACAAGCTTTTTTTCTTGCCTCTTCCCCCACCCATTTGCAGCACCACTTTTTTTTCTCCGCCAAAAGAAGTAAAATAAAGGGATACTGTTTTTGTGAATGAGGTGACAGCGTGAATCAACATCTTCAAGATTCACTTGCTTTGCAACTTAGCCCTACGCTTTCAACAACATACCGAAAGCTTGTTTCTTCGAGGTATTTTTCACCTGCCCATTTAGAAGTGCTTGCCCTTGAAGCAAAGCGAAGCATTGAAGCAACAGTTGAACCGCCTTGGCGCGGCTACATGTTGTTTATCAAGACGATCTATGCCGAGGCGCAAACGGAAGGGCGCTTGCAAGCGTGCGAACGGCGCTTAAACCACTTTTTCGAATCCATTCACGGTTATCTGCTCACCTACTTGAAACAACTGAGCGCCACCAAAGAAGAACGTCTGTATGCGAAAGAAATCGTCAAACAACTTAAAGCTAGCTTGAACGATGATCAGTCCCCTTGGCCAAAACTGTTGCGAACCAGTTTGCCTGTTTTTTCTGCTGCTTCCCTTGAAGCAATTGAGCAGTCTTTTGGAAAAGCATCTTTTGCCGAAGCAGCAAAAGAAGCTCGCTTAGCGGCCAGCTATTTTTATTTGTTTGTTGGCAAGGAATTGCAAGCATTGCAGTTTTTAGTGGCGACAGAAAACCTCGCTACTTACGATGTGGAAGACCACTTTATGCTGCTAGCCAAACGGGAGCGCCATCGGCAAATTCAACATTGGCTAAGCCAATTATTCCCGGATCAGAAAAGCCACCTTGGTTCGCTTCAGCGTTATGCGGATGAATCTGAAACCGCTCTGCAGCCGGCTACTTCCGTTCATTACGGTACATGGGACCGCTGGCTTCAGGCTCCGATGTTTACGCGGTTTGAACAGCTTGTAACAGCAATGGGACAAGAGCAAGTGTCGTCTGTGCTTGCGTATCTATTGCCTAAGCTAGAAGAACGCCTTTATAACGAGGCAGCGCGGATCGTTTACGTACAGCTTTTAAATCGTTATCGCTATTTTGATAAAGCGCGGGAGTATTTTTTGTTGTTCGAAAAAAACCCCCTGTCATTGCAACCGCCAAAAATCGAGCTCCTTGAGACGCTCGCAGCGAACCGTCCAGACCTAGCTCTTCCTGTTTATCACCAATTTGTCGTCAGGCTGGTGGAAAAACGGTCTAGAAAGCATTATGTGGCAGCAGCTGAATATGTCATTCGCTTAAAAGAATTGTATCGGGCGCTTGGCCAGCATGTGCGTTACACGGAGTATATCGAGAAATTGAAAAGAGTGTACAAAACGTACAGGGCATTCATTGAGGAGTTGAATCAACTTGAAAAGCAGTAGCATTTGGATCCATGGAGGCTGGATCGACAGTCGTTTTTTTCTATGGGGCGAACAGCCGCAAGGAAAAGGAACTGGACAAAATGGGTTTATTTATCCCTTTTTGGTTCCCCCATTTGAGTTGAAACTGCTTCTTTTTCAAGAAGATCCTGATTCCTTTTACGGCACATTTATTGAAACAGATCGTGCTTTACTGGACGCCCCACTCCACAATCGCCTGTTTCAGTCACCAGCGGGAGAGGCAACCATTTACCAAGCCAATGAAGGTTGGGATGCCTATCCATTTCCAGTTGAAGGAATCACGTTATCCATAAAACAATTTATCGCTTATTTCCCTCTTTTTCAGACATGGAAACAGAAAGAACCGCTTCACCTAGGGGCGGACTTTTCAGCATGGCTCGCCATTGTAGAAAGCATTTATGGATTTATCCAAGCAGGCCTCGTCGTGCCAGGGCAAGACGGGTTATGGAAATTAACAATCAATGACGCTTGGTACGACGACTGTTTTGCCAGTCTGCCTAAAGCAGCTCTCTCTTTGCGCTCAAGTCAAATGGCCAACAGCGATAAGCAAACCGACGAAATCGAGCACCATACAACCGCATTGCTGAAAACGATCATTGACGAGACCGTCCGCTCCCTTCTTTCTGCTGACAACGTCTCTGCTGCGTTTGCTGCTTGGAAACAGGCCGTCCCGCAGGAAATTGCGCCTTTTTTGCATTCACTGGAAACAGGCCGCTCGAAGGCAGTTTCACCGCCAAGCACGTTGTTTGCAGAACAGCTGGGACTAAAAAAAGCGGAGCCGTTTCAAACGGCTCTTGTTTTACACGACCCTCCGACCCCAAAGGAAAGCTGGTCTGTCTCTTTATCTGTAGCTGACCGCAACCGCCCGGAAACATTAGTAGGCATGGAACAGCTGATGGCTGGCAGTCACCCTTGGCGGACAAACCCAGTCTCACGGCTAAAAAGCGATGTTTTGCTAATTTCGAAGCACATTCCCCTATTAGCGGGCCTGTCGCTGGGTGCTCCTACAAAAACGATGAGCGCTGAAGAAGCTTACCAACTCTTTACCGCTTACGACAGGCAACTTGCTGAAATGTGCATTCAATTGATTGTGCCAAAATGGCTTAAACAGCGAAGTCCATTAAGTGTTCGCCTGATTGGCGATCATCAAACAGCACAAAACGGGGCAGACCCCGTCTTAAACTGGCAAGATTTAGCGAACTTCCAATACACGGTCTCCATCGGCGGGCAAGCAGTTACAGAAGAAACGTTTAATCGATATGTACAGGAAAACAAACCATTTCTTTATGTAAACGGCCAGTGGCTAGCTTGGGACCCAACGTTAGCGAAGCAACTCAAAGCCTATCTCGAAGATATAAATAGCCGTTTTACTTATTTGGATGCTTGGAAAATCACGAAAACACAAGACGTCCCCGAAGCTCTTTCCACCGTTCCGTTCCAGTTAGAGTGGACAGACGAGCTGGAAGAGAGGCTGACGGCACTCTATAAGCAGCAGCCTGAACCGGTTACAATGCCTTCCGCCTTAGAAGGCACGTTGAGGCATTATCAAAAGCAAGGGCTTGATTGGCTTTCCCATTTGCGCAAAGTTGGCTTTGGCGGCTGTTTAGCTGACGATATGGGCTTAGGCAAGTCGATTCAAACAATCGCTTATATGTTATATGTCCGCGAACAGCAATTGGAGCAACAAACAGCGCCATTCCTGCTTATCTGCCCGACTTCGTTGCTTTACAACTGGGCCGATGAATGTAGAAGATTTGCGCCGAGCTTAAAGGTGTTTATCCACCACGGCTCAGACCGCCTCGAGGAAGGAGACGCAAGGCTGGCCGAAGCAGATCTCGTTCTAACCTCTTATGCTCTCGCTTTAAGAGATGCTCGCTTTTTCCAAACTGTCCACTGGAATGGTCTGATTTTGGATGAAGCTCAACATATAAAAAACAAAAATACAAAACAGCGGCAAGCAATCCGCCAACTGTCGGCTACACACCGTATTGCTTTAACAGGAACGCCGATTGAAAACAGGCTTCATGAATTGTGGTCATTGATGGACTTGCTCAATCCGTCGTTGCTCGGCTCATTTGCCGGCTTTCACAAAGCCTATATTCGCCCAATTGAGCGAGACCACGATGAAACAAAACAACAAGCGTTGCAAACGTTAATACGTCCGTTTCTGTTGCGCCGTACGAAAAACGACCCTGCTACTGGACTACAACTGCCAAACAAGCGGGAAACGACCGAGTCTGTCCCCCTCTCCCTTGAACAAGCTGCCCTTTACCAAGCTGTGGTGGAAGATGTGTCAGAACGACTCGCAACGGTGGCTAATTTGGAGCGAAAAGCAATGATCTTGCGCGCCATTACGCGCATGAAACAAATTTGCAACCACCCTGCTCAATTTTATAAAGACGGGGATATAGCTGGGCACCAATCAGGGAAATGGGATGCTTTCCTCGATATTGTCGCCAACATTTTCTCAAAAGGCGAGAGTGTCTTGATCTTTACTCAGTATAAAGAGATGGGCAAGCTGATTAGCCACGAGCTACAGGTACGCTATGGGATGTCTGTGCCTTTTTTACACGGTGGCCTATCGCGTAGCCAACGGCGTACGGCAATTGACCAATTTCAGAACGATCCACACGCGGCCGCGTTTGTCTTGTCTTTGAAAGCAGGGGGCGTTGGTTTAAACTTAACAAAAGCAACCAACGTGATTCACTATGACCGGTGGTGGAACCCGGCGGTTGAAAACCAAGCAACGGACCGTGCTTACCGGATCGGCCAGACAAAGCCTGTCCAAGTATACAAACTGCTGACGTCTGGCACCGTCGAAGAACGAATTGATCAGCTCATCAATGGAAAAAAAGCGCTTGCTGAAGGGGTTCTGCAAACACCTGCGTTTTTAACAGAATTAAATGATGATGAATTGCTTTCCCTCATTCAACTAAGCCATACGGAAAGGAGCAACGAATGAAACCACTGTTTGAGCATTTTTGGAACAACGAAAAAACGCGAATTCTGAACGAAAACTACATTTATTCGCCATCTGAACAAGGGAGACCTGAATGGCAAACATTCATAGAAGCCTTGAAAGCAGAAAGTGAAAAACGCCTAAAGGGATAGCTTTTGCTATCCCTTTAGGCGTTTCAGACTATAGACAGTTACTGGGCTTATTCGATTTCCACTTCTACTGTTTGTACAAATGGATTGTCGTCTCCTTGCGCTTCGATTGTTTCTTTTGATACAGCTAACTCAGCTGTTAATGTATAATGGCCAGCTGGTAAATCACCAACTGGAATCCGTTCCTTTTGCAACTCAATTTGTTCTCCTGGTTCAAATTGACGCTCCACAATGACTTGGGCAAACATATGGTTTTCTGAATAACGGAAAACCTCTTCCCCTTCCTCATTCTTAAGCACAAGTTCGTATTCTTGTGACGATGGAAAGACAAGTGTTTGCTGCTGATCCGATTCGTTCTTTACATCCATTTCGACTTCCAACATCTCGCCTGATTGCTTTGCACGAACGTCAAACGTCCATTCAGTGCTCACTGAGGCATCTCCTCCCGCCGGAATATCCGGATTTTCTTCTTCTGGCTGTCCGCCACATGCGCAGAGCACCAATATGAAACTAAGCGCTATAAGCACATTCCACTTTTTCATCAAAAATCCTCCCTAATCTTTGCGGAACAAGCCAAAGATACTGGCTGTCTCGACAATATTCGTAAAGGCTTCCGGATCGACTTCTTCGATGATGTTTTTTAAATCATACAATTCATAGCGAGTGATGACAATGACAAGCATTTCCTTTTCCTCAAACGTATACCCGCCTTTTGCTGGAATTCGGGTAATTCCCCTCGTCAGCCGTTCATGAATCGCCTTATTTAATAAATCAGGTTTTTTTGTGACAACCATGGCTGTCAGCTTCACGTAGCGTGTATGAATCGCATCAATAAAGCGAGAAGTGACGTATATGGATATTAATGTAAATAACGCTTTTTCAGGATCAAGCAATAGCCCGGAAGCAACAACAATAATGGAATTGAGGAGGAAGAAAAAGCTGCCGACTGGCCGATCCGTATAGCGGGCCAGCACAAGGGCAATGATGTCTAGCCCGCCAGATGAAGCCCCCCATTTAAGGAGCAGGCCTGCCCCTGTTGCGCCGATAACGCCACCAAAGACAGCATTAAGCATAATATCCGACGATAAAGCATGGACAGGAATCAGCTCAAGAAAAAGCGTCGTCATTGCGACACTGGCAAAACTGTACACCGTAAAGCTTTTTCCCACTTTAAGCCAACCTAAAATCGCAACTGGTATATTTAAAAGCAAAAGCAACGTCCCTGTTGATAAAGGAAGAATATAAGAAAGAAGCTGGGCTACGCCCGTAAAACCGCTAGCAAACACGTCAGCGGGGATTAAAAATAAGTTTAACGAACAGGCAAGCAGAAATGAACCAGCAAGAACAATAAAAATTTTACCTGCTTCCCTAAAAAGATTATGTTGTACGAGAAACATGAGAACTTCCCATTGCTTGGGGGAGAAATTCTGCCGCCGCAAGCATTGCCTTTCTAGAGATTTTATGGCCGGCGCCTTCCTCTGCGATAAACTGAAAGCGGTCTGTGTTGCCTTTATAAGCATCGAACAACCGATTAGCAAATTGTTCTGCATAGAAAAAAGGCACTGTGTCATCTTGCTTTCCATGCCAGATAAACAAAGGACGCCCATTTAATCGTTCGATGTCAGCCGCCAAGTCAAATGGGCGGATCTTTGCTAGCACAGCTTCTTTCTGCGCTTCTTTCACTTCCACTCCCCGTTGTTCCAGCTTTTCAAACATCGCTTTCGAAAATGTCATATATTGGGGGACGCCCATAAAACAACAACCTGAACAAAGCCATGGATAAGCTGCTAAAGCGCCATAAGCAGTAATCGCCCCCATGGACGTGCCGCCAATCGCTATCCGGTTCTCATCGATCAATCCTTCTTGCAAAAAAGGCTCGGCGATAGTAGGGACTTCATGAATCGATTGCAAAACAATATCCCAAAAGGATAAATAGCGCTTCTCACCAACGATGCTTTTTTCCCGCTCCCCATGGTGAAGGGCATCAGGCAAAAGAACGCGAAACCCTTTCTTTGCAAACGTATAGGCAATATGTAAATTATGCTCTTTTGCACTTGTGATTCCATGATAGAAAAGAAGCGCTGGCTTTTTCGAAGGGCCGTCATTGTCTGTAATATGTAATAGCGGTACAGAGTGGATTTCTCGTTCTTCAATTAAAAACATTGGTTCCCTTCCTCCCTTGGTAAAAGAAGCTGCCCTTTTAGGCAGCTTCAGACTGTAAACAAATGCGTCGCTTAAGCAGGAAAAACACTGCTCATGAGCGCCTGTTCTACTCGCATCTTCCCTCGCCTGACAAGCGTTTTTTATCAGTCTAGGCAATGGCAACAAACGCTCATCATTCTTTATAGCTCAACGAATATGTTTTGTCGGCACAGAATAATGGTGTCCATTCTAAGTCGGTGCCGGCATGCACTTAAACGCCTTCTTGGTATTTTTCGTTGTAGCGCTTAATGCTATACAAGGAACCTTCATCGACCATTTTGCTGTCTGCTGACGATGGCTTAGGATTGCCGAGCTTAAACACGTTTTCATTCGCCGTCGTTTTCTGTCCCCTCCATTTGGCTAACACCGTTTGCAATTTGTTTTTCATTTGCTGCCTGCGGTTTTCGTCTTTTAAGCAAACGACAGCCATTCCAGCAGCCGCCGCGATTCCAAGCGCAAGTGTCGTTTGTTTGGCTTTCATCTCTTCCATCCCCTTTTATATAGAGTGATCTTCTTACTCTTATGTCTTCCCTAAAAGAGGAGAGATAAACCTAAAAAGGCCTCTTGTCGTAACGGGGAGGCCTTTTTCGCACCTTATTTGTAAAGTTCTTCTACGTCCTTTACGACCCATTCCTGGCCATATTCAAGCTCTCCATCCCAAGCTAACATTCCGCCTTCATAATTTCGGACGTTCGAAAATCCCTGTTCTTTTAAGTACAGAGCGGTGTTTTGGCTTCTTCTGCCGCTACGGCACACCAATACATAACTTTTTGATTGGTCCATTTCAGCAACCATACTTGGAATTTCATTCATGGGAATGAGTGGTACACCTGGCAGATGGCCATTCTCGTATTCCTCTACTTCTCGGACGTCAATAATAATCGGCTCGTCTGCTTTATTGATCAAAAAGGACTTTATTTCTTCTGTTGACAATTGAACGATACCGTCTTCATTACGGGCCATATTGCGCCACCTCCACTACTAGTTTACTGGTCAGTTTGCTTGCAAAGCAAGCAGAACGCATTTATTGGAAATCAAATTGGAGATGCGGGAGATGTTCCCGTAACTGTGTTAACGTAATCTCCTCGTTGTCTAGCTTTTCAAGCTCAGGGACGGCAACTTGATCGATATAAGCCGCCACATCAATTGACTGGTCATGGCGGACAACTTCCTCGTTTGCTTTGGCAAATGCGTAAATCGGTTCATATTCATCGATCGAAATATGTACGGTCTTCCCCTGTGCTTCTCGGATCACTGCCCCTGTTTCAATACCGTGGACTTTATAAATCGTCGATAAACTCAAATAGCGAACTCCCTTGTCTTCGACCAGTTTTGCTGTGTTTGGTCCGATGAGTACATCAGAAACATACGCACGTGGGAGGGCGAGCGACAATGCAAAATAAATTAACAGCACTGTGACAAATACTAAAAAAGCGCCTGCTTGTTCTTTCGCCTTTGTTATGCCTTTCTTTCGCTTCAACCAAGAAAAAATGGCCAACAAGCTAATAACGAGCAGCAGAACGCAACTGATAGCCAATAAAAACTGGACCCAGCCTTCAGAAAGGACAACCATTGGCAACGACTCGCTTTCATACAATAAAATAACGCTTCTATCGTATCGTATCACATACTGAGCGAGTGAAAAAGCATCAATTATAACGGTATGTTGCCGTGCTTTTTCTTCCAATTAGCGCTTTCGTCTTTGCACGCTAAAATCGAAAATGACTCAATTAATCGCTGCCTCGTCTCGTCAGGCTCAATCACGTCGTCAATCAGTGCTTCTTTTGCCGCCGAAAAGGGGTCGGCTACCTTCTCCCTGTAGCTTTCTTCAAATTGTAAAAGCGCTTTGGCCGAGTTATTGCTCGCCTGTATGTCTTTTTGATGAATGACCGCCGCCGCTCCGGATGGGCCCATCACCGCAATTTCAGCTTCAGGCCAGGCATAAACAAAATCGGCCCCTAAAGCTTTGCTGTTTAAAGCAACATAGGCGCCACCATATGCTTTGCGGACGATCACGGTGATTTTCGGCACTGTTGCTTCGGCAAAGGCATAAATGATTTTGGCGCCATGGCGAATCAATCCGCGGCTCTCCTGCTCGACACCTGGAATAAAGCCGCTGACATCTTCAAGAACGAGTAAAGGAATTTGGAAACAATCGCAAAACCGGACAAAGCGGGCACACTTATCACTCGCGTCCATATCAATGCAGCCCGCAAGATGCTTCGGATTATTGGCGACGACACCAACAGACTGGCCATTTAGGCGGATAAAGGCAGTAATCAAGTTGCGGGCATACCGTTTCGAACATTCAAAAAAAGAATCTTCATCAGCAAGTCCGCAAATAATCGGCACCATATCATAGACGGTTTTGCTATCGCGGGGCAAATGGGCGCTGACTTTCTCACTCACACGCTTATGGCATGGTTTTTTGGCTCCGTTATTAGGGAGATAACTTAAAAACTGGCGAACAAGCACGAATAATTCCGCTTCTGTTTTTGCGCAAAAGTGGGCAACGCCACTTTTTTCGGAATGCATGCGGACACCGCCCAAATCTTCCATTTTCGCTTCTGCCCCTGTCGCTGCTTTAAGCACTTTTGGGCCAGTAATCGCCATTTGGCTCGTTTGGTCGACCATAAAAATCGCATCAGTCAGCGCCGGAGAGTAAACAGCCCCGCCTGCACATGGCCCTAGCATAACCGATAGCTGCGGAATGGCGCCTGAATATCGAACATTTCGCTTAAATATTTCTCCGTAGCCAGCAAGGGCTTTTGCCCCTTCTTGGATTCTTGCCCCTCCTGAATCGATCAGGCCAATAATGGGTGCTTGCATGTGATAGGCCAAGTCCATAATGGCACATATTTTTTGGGCATGCATGGCTCCAAGCGATCCACCGCTGACCGTGAAGTCCTGTGCATAGACAACTACAAGGCGGCCGGAGATTGTCCCATAACCGACGATTACGCCATCGCCTGCCTCACCGTGAGGCCCGCTGGCAAAAGCGAGATGTTCAGTAAAGCTATCGCGATCTAATAACATGTTAATCCGCTCTCTTGCGGTTTGTTTTCCGGCTTCTTTCTGAGCCTGCTGCTTTTTTGTCCCACCGCCAGACGCCAGCCTTGCTCGTTCAGCGGCTAACCGTTTCTTTCGCTCCATCTGCTAAAACGCGCCTCCTATCATTCTGTCGTAATATAACCAAAAGGCGCAGATATATGCGTTAATTTGTACGGACTAACGGCATGGTCACGCAGCGGAACGAACCTCCAGACTTAATAATTTCTGAGAAATCGACTTCAATAATCGTAAACCCATGTGCTTGCAACTCTGCATTGGTGTTTTCATTCATGGGCAGTGCAATCACCCGTTTGTTGCCAATCGAGAGGACATTAACACCTAAATGGAACTGTTCCTCTTTGGACACATCGATTAATGAGAAACGCTGTTCCAGCATGTCAACAGCCTTTTTAGAAAGGGCATCACGGTAAATGAGCGCCAGTGTCTCAGAAACGGGCTGAAACACGCAATCTAAATGCAAATAGTCTGGATCAAGCGAAACCATTTCTATTCTTTTTTCAGGATGTAGGCGGCGCAGCTCCTCGATGCCTTCCTTATTTGTGCGTCCGCTTGCCCCTATGTACACTTCATCATTGGCGAGTACAACATCTCCGCCTTCCACTGTGCTTGCACTTGCTTTTGCAAACGGTTTGCCGATTTTGGTCAAGTACTCGCTAAGCACCTTTTCTTCGCCTTTGCGGATATCCCTATCCAAATTGGCTACATACAAGGACGTTCCGATAACAAAACCGCTGTCCCGCATAAACACTTGCTCTGGCAAATGGTCATAGGCTGGAACGGAATAAACACGGATGCCTTCTTTCTCCATGGCTGTAACGAGCGCTTGATGTTGTTGGCTCGCGATGTTCCTGTTAATATTTTCATTCACGTATTTGCGCTGCGTTCTATTAATCGGCTCCTCGATTGCCATAAACGTCGGTTCGCAGACAACGACTTCCTTTAGTAGACCATACTCGTTTTCACATTGAATCGGTTTTTTCGCCACTAAGCCTTACTCCCTTTCGTTTAATAACCTGGACATCTTTACAATTACACAGAAATACGCAGAAAGCAAAGTTTTATATATGGATGGGGAAACTTATGCCAGGCATTGGAACAACTGACCCTATACAGAAGACGATTATGCCGGTTAGGCGTTTGTTAGCCGACAATTAGAATATGTCCAAAAAAGCTTTTTTTGATGTGATCACCCCAACAAGTTCGAATATTTTTTTGTTGCAACACGCCCTGTTTCGATAACGAAAAAGGCCATCAATATGACTTGGCAACGCAATATTGAATGGCCTTATGACCGAAAACCAGCCCGCTATTGAATTGTTACTGGAAGGTAAGATGGAGCCTGAAGCCATTTTCATACAGTGTGCGCCCGCCTTTATAGCGATCCCTGTGATCGTTTAATGCTTCTGCTAGTAAATAAAAGGCCTGTTCGTCACGTTGCTCCAACGCCTGATCGATTTTTTCTTTTAAATGTTGTTCTCTAAAGTGATAGATGGAATATTCCAACACCGCTTTCGCATAAAGGGATTGGACAGTTAAATCGGCCCGCAACTCCAAACGGTTAATAATGCTTAATTGCCTGTACACGTCGCCGTCTAACCTAAATGGCTTTTCCACGAAGAATCCCCCTCCTGCTTCAAAATTGGATTTACGTGTTTATACCCTAAACCATAAAAATGAAACATGGTCCTACGTTGTTAGTCGACTGTTACCCTTTCAGCAAAAAATTGACTTTTATATTTAATTGGAGTAAGATTAGCTCACTAAAAAACTGGAGGAAACATTATGTGTGGTTTTGTCGGCGATCTGCTTATTCGAAACAGCAGCCATTTACCTGATCAATTGTGGAATCAAACGCTAGAAGCGATTCATCACCGTGGCCCTGACAGCACCGGTAACTATAAAGATGAAACAGTCCGTTTTGGATTTAAACGTTTAAGCATTATTGATTTAGAGCACGGCCACCAGCCACTTGCGTATAGCAAAGGGCGCTACCATATTGTTTTTAATGGCGAAATTTATAACTATATTGAGCTTCGTTCCCAATTAATTCAACGGGGTTACACATTCCGAACCGATTCTGATACCGAAGTACTCCTTGCCCTTTATGCAGCAGATGGCAAAAATGCGGTTACACAATTACGCGGCATGTATGCGTTTGCAATTTGGGACAAGCACAAAAAGGAATTGTTTTGCGCACGAGACCGTTTTGGCATTAAGCCGTTTTACTATATGAAAACAGACGAACGTTTTTTCTTTGCCTCTGAACAAAAATCAATCATGCCGTTGCTTGAGCAAATTTCGATTGAGCAAGAAGCGCTCCAGCATTATGCCACATTCCAGTATGTTCCTGAACCGAACACACTGACAAAAGGCATTCACAAGCTACTACCTGGACATACATTAACGATCAATGCAGACTTTTCTTTGCAAATTGAAGCATATGCTGAACGTACTTTTCAGCCTGAATCTGGGCCGACCGTCACAGAACTTGCCAACCAAACACGAAAATTGTTAATAGATTCTGTAGAAAAACATATGCGCTCTGATGTTCCGGTTGGGGCATTTTTGTCGAGCGGCATCGATTCCACGGCGATTACCGCCTTAGCGCAGCAAGTACACCCTAATCTGTTGACTTTTACGGTTGGTTTCGAAACAGAGGGCTATAGCGAGATTGCCGTCGCAAAAGACACAGCAAGAGCGTTAGGCGTCAAAAATATCCATAAAGTCATATCTGCTGAAGAATTTATTGAAGAACTGCCTAACATCGTTTGGCATATGGACGAGCCTGTCGCAGACCCAGCAGCTGTGCCCCTTTATTTCGTCGCCAAAGAGGCAAGCAAACATGTAAAGGTCGTCTTGTCAGGAGAAGGTGCTGACGAATTGTTCGGAGGGTACAACATTTACCGGGAACCTCTTGACCTTGCCTGGTTTAAAAAGTTGCCGCCTACGTTTCACTCTGGCTTAAAGCGGGTTGTTGCCCATATGCCGTCTACGCTCAAGGGACGAAACTACATTATCCGTGGAACGACTCCTATCCAAGAGCGGTACATTGGCAATGCCTTTATTTTTTCTGAAGCAGAAAAAACTCGGTTGTTCCGCGACTATGATCGAACCAAACCTTACACAAATGTAACAGCGCCACTATACGAACAGGCAAAAGGCATGGATGAATCGACGATTATGCAATTTGTCGATATGCATACGTGGCTTCCTGGCGACATCCTTGTTAAGGCTGACCGAATGACAATGGCACATTCGATTGAATTGAGAGTCCCATTTCTCGATAAAGACGTATTTGCATTTGCGAGAATGCTTGATCGGGGTATGAAACTTTCCCATAAGACGACTAAATATGTGCTTCGTCAGGCAATGAAGGACCTTATTCCAGCAAACATTGTGCCCCGTAAAAAATTAGGCTTCCCAGTGCCGATCCGTGTATGGCTCAAAAATGAACTGTACGATTGGGCCAAACAGCTTATCGAGTCCAGCGATACAGCAGACGTTTTTCATAAGCCTTTTTTGCTGCACATGCTTCAAGAACACCGCGACGGCCACGGCGATTATAGCCGACGTTTATGGACGGTCCTTACGTATATGATGTGGCATGACATGCATGTTGCCAAGCGACTGATTAGCACACATCAACAGAAAGACGCCGAGCGCTGTAAAGCGCTCGCCCATTCTTAATCCCGACATTGCAAGGAGGGCAGTCAAACCTAGGTTGAATTGCCCTCTTCGTGTCTATATACGCTAGCAAGTAAAGTCGTTTATTGTTTCTGTACTTGGTGTTCAATTGCCTTGGCCAACTGGGCCCCGTCGAGGATGGTTACAAGTGTCCCCTCTACTTGGCTTATCCCCTTTTTATAAGAAGCATCAGATAGCTCTTCAATTGAAGCAAGATCGATTTCCGAGATGTCGCTCGCTTCATTGACGGCAAGCACGAATGATCCAAGTGCTTCCGTGCATACAAGCAATCGGCACGCTTCGGTCACTTCCATTTTTTTCTGATATAGCAAATAACAAAGGTCAACTACCGGTAACAAGGAGCCGCGAATATTGACAACGCCCATAATGGCAGGGTCAGCATTTGGGACCATACGAATGCCGTCAAGGAGCTCGATTGCGGCAAGTTGCAAAATATCCATTCCATACCATTCCTCTCCTACGGCAAATACGGCAAATTGTTTCATACGTTCCACGATTGTTTTCCCCCTTTCTTTGAAACGAAGCTATTTTGCTAAGTATTATTTATTAAAAAACAGTGCAATGTCGACAATCAATGCAATTGTGCCGTCCCCAAGAATCGTTCCGCCTGAAATTCCTTTTGTCCCTTTCAACAATGAACCAAGTGGCTTTAGCACAACTTCTTGTTTGCCAATAAAGCGATCAACTTTTACAGCCATTAATGTTTGGTTGCGGTAAAGCAAAAGAACGGCAAGCTCTTGCTCGTCTTCGTTTTCTGGCAGGCCAAACTGCTCATTTAATGAAACAAGGGGAACAAGTTGTCCTCTCCATTCAAACAAGCTTTGCCCGTCTGCTTGCTTTAACTCGCTTTTTTGCACATAGGCCGTTTCGGCGATATTGGCGATTGGAAAAGCATAAATGTCCGAGCCAAGTTCAATCATCATCGCATCGATAATTGATACCGTTAATGGGAGCGAAATGGAAAAACGTGTGCCCACTCCCTCTTTGGAAGAAACGGCTATTTCACCGCCAAGAGCAGAAAACGTGCTTTTTACAACGTCAAGTCCGACTCCGCGCCCAGACAAATCAGTCACTTCATTGGCTGTGCTAAACCCAGGGGCGAACAGCAGTTGGTTGATTTCATCACTTGCCATTTTCTCTGCCTCTGTGGTGGTAATCAATTCATTTTCAATCGCTTTTTTCAAGACTTTCTCTTGTTTAATTCCTGCGCCATCATCCTCAATTTCAATGACGACATGGCTGCCACTATAAAATGCGCGTAACACGATTAACCCCTCAGGGTCCTTTCCGCTTTTTTGGCGTACTGCTGGCTCCTCAATGCCATGGTCAATCGAATTGCGCAGCAAATGGAGGAGTGGATCGCCGATTTCATCAATAATGGCCCGGTCTAATTCTGTCGTCTCCCCTTCAATGACAAAACGAATTTGCTTGCCGATTTCTTTTGAGACTTTACGTACCATCCGTGGAAAGCGGCTAAATACCGGCTCAAGTGGCATCAGCCGAACTGACAACATCACTTCCTGCAAATGGCTCGTAATGCGGCTTACTTTTTCATATACATTCGTCAGCTCATCTGCTTGCAATGAATTGGCGACTAGCTCTAGACGGCCCTTTTCCACAACTAGCTCTTCAAACAAGTACATTAACGAGTCTAGCTTTTCGACATTGACGCGAATCGTTTTTTGCTGCGCTTGCTCCCCTTTTGAACCGGCCCCTTTTTCGGAAGCAGCTTTTGCCGTTTGCGGCTTGGCCTTATCCGTCTTCTTCTGAGGCTTATAAGGAGTAACCGTTACTTGTTTCACTTCAGAAATTCTCTCAAGGCGTTTTTTAATGTCTGAATCTGGGAGCGTCGTAGCTGCCGTCAGCGTAAAACCGCTGGCAAACTTCCCTTCCTCAAGTTCCTCTCTGCTCGGATCCGTATGGATTAACTCCCCAAACTGTGCGGCTTCACTTGCAACCATAAAAGCGCGCACTCCTTTGAGCGCTGCATTGTCATCGATTTCGACATGGATCACTTGGACAGGAACGCCGTCTTGTAGTGCTTGATCCATAATGGCGTGCGTATCTGTATCGATGCTAGCTGCAACCTCATTGTCAGTCGTCCGTTCTTGACCGAGAAGCTGCGCAAACGTATCCCGCAAGCCGTTAGCCTCTTCTAACTCTCCCCCGGTATTCCGTACGTGGCTGACGCTTGCTTCAAGATATTCAACTGCATCAAACAGCAAATCGATTTCGCCTGCGCCAGCTTCAACGTTTCCGTCCCTCATGGCATCAAGAAGATTTTCTAAAGAATGGGTCAACTCAGCCATGGCATTGAAGCCCATCGTCGCCGACATCCCTTTTAACGTATGGGCTGAACGAAAGATTTCAGCAATCGCGTCTTTATCAAAAGGATCCTGCTCAAGTTGAAGCAACTTTGCATTCATTGCTTGCAAATGCTCATCTGCCTCTTCTAAAAACATACCTATGTAATCGTATTGAGTCACCTTGCCCACCTCGATAAAAAAGAATACGAGGAGGGACTCTCCTCGTATTCTTTATCGGCTTTCCATCTTTAAATGTTGAGTACGTTTTCGCCACTCTTTATGGAATCAACCCAGTTGATCGCAGACAATCGAGATTGCTCATTCGCTGCTCCGATCATTTCTGCCCACGATCGGCCTCCGGACAAGTCTGCAGCTGCAAACAAGCAATAGTCTTTGGCACGAGTAAGAGCGACATAAAATAAACGCTTTGACTCTTCGAGCGCTTGCTCGCTTCTTTTTTCTTGTGCCTGGAAAAAGGCAGGCGTGGAAATGGTTTCACCATCGTCTGATTTCAGTTGGAACACAATGTCCCATTCTTGGTCAAAATAGATCGCATCTGTGTCCGTCCGTCGTTTTTGGTCCATATACGGAAGGCAGACAACTGGAAACTCCAATCCTTTTGAGGCGTGAACGGTCATAATCGTGACTGCCTCTCCCTCCAACTGTTCCACTTCTGCTTCAGGGACATTTTTGCTTGCTGCTATATAACGATTCATTTGCAAACACATCGTTTCTAAATTAGCGGTATTCAATTGGGCAAACAAATCAATGAGCTTTTCCACATTGCCGACACGCTGTATGCCGTTCGTATCGCTTAAAACAGCATAGCGCAGACCTGTTTGCTCAAACAGCTGAAGCAGCCCCTCTTTTACACTTTCTGTAAAAGTGAACGGCAAGAACAAATCGATCCATTCGCCATACTGCTTTAGCGCTTGTTGCAGCCGTGGGTGGCTCGCAACTAAGGAAGACGCTTCTTCTTTCGCTAAAAAAACGGCCAAGTTCTCCTCTTCCTCTTTATATTCGTTCACTGTCAGCAACTCACTTAGTGTCAGCCCAAAAAGAGGTGAACGAAGCAACGCCACCACGTAAGCATCCTCAAATGGGCGTCTGAGCCAGTTTAGCACATTTAAAAAATCAATCACTTCTTGTTTCGCAAAAAAACCAACACCACCGTGGACGCGATAAGGAATGCCCGCTTCAGCAAATGCCTGCTCAAGCTCTGGCAAGTTTGTACGCGAAGGAAGCAGGACAGCGACATCATTCCATTGAGCTTGGCGAACCTTGCCTTCAGCCTCCACTTCAATGATTCCATCAGCCATTGTTTGTTGCAGCAATGACGCAAACGAGCGGGCTTCGCTGCTTTTTTCAAGCTGATGGAAAGAAGCAAGTGCTTGCTTGTTTGTATGAGGCTTCCTCCCTGCTTTTAAGGGCACATAATGGGTCGCATACGGGAGAGCGTCCTCCCCTCCTGGTGCCATCACATGGGCAAACAATTCATTAACCAGTTCTACAATTTGCGGCGCTGTTCTGTAATTTTCTTGCAGATGAATCAATTCTCCTTCATCTAGCTTCGCTGCTTTTTTGGCCATCTCGTTCATAATAGCGACGTCAGCTCCGCGAAAACGGTAAATCGATTGTTTTTCATCGCCGACAAAAAATAAATGGGCTGGGTTGATCGCCTGAACAATTTGCAATTGGACTTGGTTCGTGTCTTGAAATTCATCGACCATAATATGTGTATAAGCAGACTGACAAGCTGCTGCTACGTTTGGTATTTGTAAAAGCGTATACGCTTTTTGTTGCAAGTCGCTAAAGTCAGCGACATGGCGTTGTGCTTTTATATGGGCATAACGTTTGGCAAATGCTTGCAACAGCGTCACAAATGCTTCAAGCAATGGCAGCCCTTGATCACCGGCAACTTGATTCCGTTCACCCCATTGCTTTTTGAATGGCTTCCATTTATGCTCATAAAAAACGTAAAGAGACGGCAACGATTCCTGCCATGCTTTTTGCACTCTACGTGGAAGCGCCTCGGTCATCATCGCAACCGCTTCCTCCTCGTTTGCAGCAAGCGCCAAACTTTGTGCGAGCGTGGCCAGCGACTGTGCATGCTTTTGTTCGGTTTTCGATAACTGATGCAAAGGAGGCAGTTCCTTTGCGGCGTGTTTTACTGCCTTTACGATCATAGCAACTTGTTGCTGCTGTTCACGAATGGCCCCATTGATTTGCTTGTTCCATATATACGGCGGCGAAAATTGGGAAATGGCGTCATCCCCCGCTCGTTGTTCTCGAACCGCATCATGAAGGGCAACCAGTGAACGCTTCAATGTAAAAAGGGAAAGCACCCCACGCAGTTGATTTAGTTCATTGGCAAATTGACGATCTTTACACAATTGCTCAACAAGCTCCGCTTTTATCATCGCAGCTTCGGTTTCATCGAGAACCGCCATTTCCCCATTTTCTTCAGCGTATCGGCTATAACGACTAAGCAGTTGTCGGCAAAAACGGTGAAAGGTTGCAATCATTGCCGTCTCTACTTCTTCTTGTTGTGCAAGCCAAAAGCGTTTTTCTTCCCTATTTCCAGCCGCTTCTGCCTTTTCGCCCATCCGGTTTGCAAGACGTTCTTTCATTTCTCTCGCGGCCTTTTCAGTAAAGGTGATGGCAGCAATTTCATTAATAGGAGCACCATAACTTGAGTGCTTGTCATGAAAGTGTTCAGCGATAATCGAGACAATCTTCTCCGTTAGCACCCGGGTTTTGCCAGAACCAGCTCCAGCGGCAACGACGACAAGGGGCTGTTTCGACTCAATTGCTTGCTTTTGTGCGCTGTTGAATTGCATGCTGAGCCTCCCTTTTTTGTTCTTCTGTCACTCGGCAAATCGCTTTATAAGGGCAGCTGGCCGCGCAATCAAGAGGGGCAACGGGCATGTTTGTCTGCATTCCTTCCCATAGTTCTTGAAGACGCTCATGGATGTGCCATTTTTCCATAAAAGCCTCTTCTCCTAAAGCGTCCTCTTTATTACGGCATTGAGCACTTACGCCAAAGATCGATTGCTTGCCAACATGCTCTGGCTTCCAAACACCGTTGCCTGCCCGTTTGCCTGGATCAAGCAAAGAAATATATGTAGCCCCAGCCACTGACGATTGCTTGCCAACGAAATACGAATACATAGGGAGCTGGAGTTTTGTGCCGAGTGTGGCTTCCTCAAGTTTCAGTGCCGCCTTGCCAGTCTTGTAATCATAGAGCACCTTCTCACCGTTTGCTACATCGACTCTATCAATTTTTCCAGTTACTTTTAGCTTCGTTGTGCCCAATTGAAAGTCTTCAAGAACAATAGGCACTTCCAGCCCTTCCATGTAAGCATCCGCCAACTCCTTCCGATCCCAAAACCGCTCCCGCTCTGCTTCCCACCATAGACGCAGCTTGTTTGCCCACCATGTTTCTTCCTGTTCAAGCTCGAAACGATTCATATAAGGGACAAATGGCACAATGTCCTCATTAAAGCGGCGGCGCCATTCTGTGTCAAGCCAATGAGGCACTTCGTCTTTTTCTGCTTCCGAGAGGGTGGAAAAAGGTTTGCCAATGACATTCAATTTATGGCGATACAATGTTTCAATGCATTGATGAATAAGGGTTCCAATCTTATTTGCCGGAAGCCCCTCGCTTTGACCTGCTGGCGGCTTGATCCCTAAAAGCCATTCCAGTCCATAGCGGAATGGGCAGCGCGCATAAGCTTCAAACGCAGTAACTGCAACAGCGGTTTTAGCTTTCTCTTTCTCCTGTTGGGCATCCGAGAGCCGCTCTTGCCCTAATTGCAGACGGCGAAGCCTTTTTTGAAAGTGATCCAGTTCGCCGCGGTAAGCTGCCCCGTCTTTGTGTGAATCCATGCCGATTCCGTTGTTTAACCTATTTTGGTAATTCCAGAAGCCAACTTGTTGGAAGTCGAGTAGAAATGGAGAAGGTAGCGCGGGACTGTCCTGGTCAAGACCGCACACATAGCTGGCATATATGTCCATGCCGCTGTTGATGAGCTGTTGGAATTGCAGCGCTTGGACAGAGCGTGTACGTGATTTTAACGGCATCCCCCGTTTGTTTATTTCCGCTAAGTCACTTTCTTGAAAATAGCCTAGCAATGAATAAGGGTGTGGATATGTACCTAAAGCAAGCCCAGCAACATATACGGTCGATCCTTGAAAGGCAGCGACATCCGCCCAAGAGAGGACGGAAATTCCCTCTTTTGGCTTTGGCTCCTCGGCAATGACAAGTGTGTGCGCAAATGTCTGGAACCATTGGCGAAACCCATCTTCAGTTGTTTCCACTTCAGCATAGGAGACGCCTTCCAGGGCTAAAAGCGCTTGTTTTACGGCGTAGGCATACGGGATATCCGTTCGCTCTTCCATTTTCGCTAGCATGTCGACAAGCAACGCGGCTTTATCTGCTATCGTTTTCCCTTGGGCAAGGGGGCTTTTTCCGATTTTGTTCAGAAAAAAATCAACCTCGCTGTCGCCAGTGCTATAACCAGCGTACAAAGCCTGCTTCATCCTTAAGCAACGACGCCCAGTTATGCCAAGCACAGCAAAGAGGGAATCGACGGTACCAAGTCGCGCTTCTCTTGACGACAAAGGGGTGAGCAGTGCTTCTTTAACCCATAGATAGAAGGGAGTGTCCGCAAAATAACAACGGTCACTAACGGCAACAGGCAATCCTTCTTGCTTCGCCTTTGCCATAAAAGCGGCACGTTCATCTGACTTCGTAAACAGCACAGCGATGTTGGAAAGCGGCTTATTGCTTGTGAAAATATGTTCAATCAAACCGATGTGCTCTTCTTCTGCGGTCACCGCTTTATACAGAGACAAAGAACCTCTTTTATCCTCCGTGACTGGCTCTCTTTTAACATCATCCACCGTAAAGCCAATCTTCACTAACTCCGTTACGACTGCTTTCGCCCTCCCATTAAGGTAGATGGTCAGCCTCACGCCGTCTTTGACCATTCGCTCTAGTGCCTCTAACTGATTGACAGAGAAATCATGAAACCCTTCTACGACAATGTCATCATAAGGCAAAGCAGCCGGTTTGCGAGCAAAAGCGTTGTAGTCGTCTTCAATCGTCTTCCAACATCTCTTCTCTTCTAGAGTCTTGACCTTCGCAAATTCAGGTTTTAAAAAGATTAGACTGTCAGGCAATCGGCATTCGCCAAAACGCTTATATTGTAAATAACTATTCACGATTTGCTCGCTTTTTCTACCCGTGGCATTCATTTCATTTGCGATCGCCCACTTCCATTCGTGGTGAAATAGTTCAATCCCGTTTACTCGTTCCTGGCACTTGCGGATAAACGAGTCAAATGTCAGGCAGCGAAGTTCTGGCGCCACCAAACGGATTTGCTCCACCCAATACGTCGTCGGCACAATACAACAACTGGTATCTCGTTGTGTACGCGCCCATTCCCTGTAACGCTTTGGCGAGAACGGTTGCCATCCAGTGACCGCCCTAATATGCGCCTTCATGTTCATCCCCCTTCATTTCCAATAAACGCCCATCGCCCAAACGACTGCTGCCGTTACGACAAGCAATACGCCATGAGGATATAGCTGTCTATATTGTTGTCGCTTTATCGCCAAACGTGTTTTTTCATAGAAATAGAGCATGAGAATCGCAATCGCGCCTTTGACGGCGTAAAAAGCAGCAAACTCGTACGCATACCACATCAAAAACCCAGACAACAGAAGGACCACTTCTGTTGTTCGCACAAAGGAAGCACAAAGAAAACGGGCGTTTTGCCATCCTCGCCACGTGAAAAGAAGCCAAACAGCAGCGCCAATAAAAAACAGCGGCCAAACTCCACTATGGAAAGCAGCAATTACTCGGAAAGCTTGTGCGGAAATCATCATTAACGCCTGCCTTTTCTCGTCTTAAACGTTTGTCTATTATACCATATGAAAACAGTGCATCGACGAAAAAAAGAGAGCTTGCCTAAGGCAGCTCCCTTCCAATTGATTCCTTGATCGAATCTATCTATCAGTTTAAATCAACATATTGCCCATTTGCTTCATAAAGGATCCATTCGGACAAGTTTGTAGCGTAATCAGCAATGCGTTCAATATAGCGGGCAATAAAAGCCAACTGGGTAATCGCTTCTACGTCTTGATCTGTCGTCTCTTGCCTAAACAGCTTTTTAATGAGCTTACCAAAGCGTTCATCGATTTCATCGTCGGCTTTTGCCAATTGTTGAGCCGTAAGCACATTTTTTGTTGCATAAGCATGCAGTGCTTTTTCGATCATCCCTTTGGCATCTAAAGCAAGCTCTATCAGTTCTTGCTTCAGCTCTTCGTTAGGGAAATCATCAATTCGTCTCGAAACTTTAGCAATGTCAACGGCAAAGTCAGCTACACGTTCAAGATCGCCAGCCATTTTCATGACAACGATCAACCGCCGCAAATCGGTTGCAACCGGCTGCTGCCTAGCAATAATGTCAAACACTTTTTCGTTGATGTCAAGTTCGCTCTTATTAATGTCTGCATCATTGTCAATAATTTGCTGGACAGCGGCTCGGTTCTTTGTTGACAAGCCAGCAATAGCAGCATCCAGCTGTTTTAAAACGGCGGTGCCTAGCACTTGAATTCGTTCTGCCACTTCATCAAGCTGTTCTTGAAACATGCTTCTTAACATAGGATGACCTCCTGTTAGCCAAATTGGCCAGATACGTAGTCTTCTGTACGTTTATGCTCAGGGTTGGAAAAAATTCGCTGTGTCGGACCAATTTCAACCAGTTCGCCCATGTAAAAGAATGCTGTCTCGTCTGAAATTCGTGCAGCCTGCTGCATGTTGTGTGTAACGATGACGATCGTATAAGAATCACGCAAAGACGTAATCAGTTCTTCTACCTTCGTCGTGGAAATCGGGTCAAGGGCGCTTGTCGGCTCATCCATTAGCAACACTTCAGGCTTTGTCGCTAGCGCCCGGGCAATGCAAAGCCGTTGCTGCTGACCGCCTGATAACGACAGTGCGTTTTTATTCAGTCGGTCTTTGACTTCCTCCCATAAAAACGCGCCTTTCAAGCTTGATTCGACAATTTCATCAAGTTCTTTTTTCTTGCGAATTCCGTGAATGCGTGGCCCATACGCAACATTTTCATAAATCGACTTTGGAAATGGATTCGGCTTTTGGAAGACCATGCCGACCGCTTTTCTTAGCTCAGCCAAATCCATCGAAGTTGTCAACAAGTTTTCGCCACGAAAATTCAATTCACCAGCCATGCGGATATCTGGGTTTAAACGCGACATTAAGTTCAATGTTTTGATAAACGTTGATTTGCCGCAACCAGAAGGGCCGATGATCGCTGTCACATGCTTTTCCTTTAATTGAAGCGAAATGTTTTTTAATGCCTGGTTGTTGCCATACCAAAGATTAAAATCAAGAACATCATACACGTTTTTTGTTTCCGTTTGTTTGGCTAACGCTTGCATATGCTTTCCCCCTTACCCAAATCGTCCTGAAATGTAATCTTCAGTCTGTTTCTTTTCAGGATTTCGAAACAGGACGTCTGTCTTATTGACTTCGATCAGCTCGCCGTTGTAGAAAAACGCGGTCCGGTCAGATACGCGCGATGCTTGTTGCATATTGTGTGTAACAACAACAACGGTATAATTCTTTTTCAATTCGACCATAAGTTCTTCCACTTTAGCTGTTGCAATCGGGTCAAGGGCAGAAGCCGGTTCATCAAGAAGAATCACTTCTGGCTTTAAAGCAAGCGTACGGGCGATGCAGAGTCGCTGCTGTTGGCCACCGGATAATGACAGCGCCGATTCATGGAGCCTGTCCTTGACCTCATCCCATAAAGCGGCACGCTTTAAAGAATCCTCAACAATGTCAGCCCAATCTTTTTTCTTGACGTTATGGAAGCGCAAGCCGTGAACAAGGTTCTCGTAAATCGACTTTGGAAATGGGTTCGCTTTTTGGAAAACCATACCGATTTCTTTGCGCAAAGCAACCACATTTACATCATCACTTAGCAAATTAAGTCCTTCATAGGCAAGCGTGCCCGTAACCCGTGCGCTCGGGATTAAATCGTTCATACGGTTAATGCTGCGCAAAAATGTCGATTTCCCACAACCAGACGGGCCGATTAACGCCAAAATTTCGTTTTTGTTAATATCAAGTGACAACTGTTTTACTGCATGGTTTTCTCCATAGTAAATATTGATGTCCTTTGCTTGTAAAATCGCCTCAGCTTGATTGGATTGTTGTCCAAGTGCAGCAGTATCTTTTTTTGGAACGGTCAGAGCAGTCATGTTGGCTTCCCCCTTTTATTTCGATGCCGTAAGTTTCCGGTGCACGTAGCGTCCCAGCAAACGGGCCAACAAATTGAATAACAACACAGCAAAAATCAGCACAAGCGCAGCCCCGTCTGCTACTTCCCGCGCGTCTGGAATTAAACCTTGCGTATTGATTTTCCAAATGTGAACAGCGAGTGTTTCAGCGGGCCGGAATACGTTTAATGGCGATGTTTCCGAGAAAGGATTCAAATTCATCCAATCAAGCCGTGGCGTTGTTACACCTGATGTAAACAACAACGCTGCTGCTTCGCCAAACACACGCCCAGCCGACAAAATCACGCCAGTCAAAATTCCAGGAAACGCCGCTGGCAAAATAACGGTCCGAATCGTATCCCACTGGGTAATGCCTAGGGCAAGGCTTGCTTCTTTTTGCTCTCTCGGCACGCTCGTAATCGCGTCCTCGACAACACGGACCATTACTGGCAAGTTAAACACCGTCAGCGCAAGGGCACCGCCTAAAATCGAGTAACTCCAGCCAGTTAGCTGTACGAATACAAGCAAACCAAACAAACCGACGACAATAGATGGCAAAGAAGCGAGAACTTCAATACAAGTACGAATAAAATCAGTTACACGACCTGGCTTTGCATATTCAGCCATATAGATGCCTCCACCAAGGCCAAGAGGTACAGTAAACAACATCGTTAAAAATAAGATGTAAAATGAATTAAACAATTGTGGCCCAATCCCGCCGCCTGCTCTATAGGAGCTTGGCGGGTTTGTAAGAAAGGCCCAATCAATTTGGGCAAGTCCCCTTACAAAAATATAGCCAATTAAGCCAGCTAAAACAGCAACAATAACTGCAGCAATCACCGTAAACATAGACGTTGCGCATGTATCCGCCCATTTTTTGTTCATGAAAATTTCCTCCTAGATGACAAGAACCGCACAAGAATAATAAACAGATAGGACATAACGAGCAAAATCAAACCAAGTGACCAAAGGACATTGTTGTCAATGCTCCCTGGCACAGTATGCCCCATATTTAACGTAATGATGGTCGTCAACGTCGCTGTGGAATCAATTAACGACTCGGCAATTGTCCGCGAGTTGCCAATGACCATCTGTACGGCCAATGCTTCGCCAAATGCACGTGCCATTCCGAGGACGACTGCTGTAAGCAGCATCGGCCCGGCGGCTGGAATGAGTACCCGGTAGATCGTCTGCCAGCGGGTCGCACCAAGCGCCAACGACGATTCGCGCAAACCGCCAGGAATCGAACGCAGTGCATCGGTTGATATACTTGTCACAGTTGGAAGGATCATGATCGATAATACGATCATTGCTGATAGAAGGCCAAACCCTTGGCCACCGACATGGTCGCGTATAAATGGAACAATGACGGATAGACCGATAAAACCATATACAACAGACGGGATGCCAACGAGCAATTCTACAGCAGGCTGCAAAATTTTTCTGCCCCAGCTTGGCGCAATTTCCGTCATATAGATCGCTGCGCCAATTCCGAGCGGAGCAGCGATCAATGCAGATAAGATCGTTACAGCAAATGAACCAAAAATAAAGGGTAGTGCGCCATAAGACGGCCCACCGGCGTCCGCTCCCCTAGTCGGGTTCCAATCTAAGCTAGTCAAAAACTCGATTGGACTGACGCCATCGATTACAAATGCTTGCAGTCCGCGAATAACTAGGAACAGCGTAATCGCAATGGTTGTTAAAATGATTAGTGCAGCGCAGGCGTAAACGATGATTTTTCCTTTGCGCTCAGCCTTTGCTGCTTGTTTATTGTTTGCTTTTAACAAACGGTCCGCTACCGATTGAGAAGACGGCATGACAGTTTCCCCCTCATGATTTGCCCTGTTTTTGCCCTACGTGAGAATGGCCTCTACCTTACGGCAGCGACCTTCTTCACTTTTCTTTATTATTTTGGTGTATCGTTTCCTTCAGCATCTCGTTCAACTTGCATGTCCGCTTCAGGAATGTAGCCCATTTCCGGAATCAACGTGCCTTGTACAAAATCAGCTTGCAAGTACTCAATGAACTGAGCCGTTAAGCCTTCAGGCTCGCCTTTTGTGTAAGAATGCATATATGCCCAAATTGGGTATTCGCCTGAAATGACATTTTCATCTGTTTGTTCAACGCCATCTACTGAAAGGGGCAAAACAGATCCTTGTTCATCATAATAAGAGAAAGCGAGATAACCGATTGCCCCAGGTGTTTCACTAATGATTTGCATTACGGCATTGGAAGAGTCTTCCGTAATGTCCCCTGGAACAGGTTCGTTGCCTTCAAGGCCATATTTCACAAATGTATCTCTTGTCCCAGAAGAATCTGGGCGGTTAACAATCACGATTTCTTGGTCAGCGCCACCAAGTTCGCTCCAATTGGTTACTTCCCCTGTAAATACAGCAATTAAATCTTCAGTCGAAATATCTTCAACGCCAACTTCAGGATGTGCTGCCGGCCCCATGCCTACAACAGCAATACGATGGTCGACAAGTTCTTCAGCGGGAATATCTTCTTTTTCTTCAGCAAACACATCGGAGTTGCCAATTTGGACTTGTCCGCTTGCAACAGATGACAGCCCTTGGCCAGATCCACCTGCTTGCACAGAAATGCTTGCATCCACATTTTCATTCATAAACTCTTCACTTGCAGCTGCAATTAGCGGCTCCATTGCACTTGAGCCTGACACTAAGATGCTGCCTGACGCTTCGTTTTCTTCAGTATTATTGCCTTCTGCCGAATCTGTCTCTGCTGGCTCATTTGTGTTTCCGCCTCCGCAAGCGGTGGCGACAAACAAAAACGACGCAAATACTGCTCCTAATTGGACTTTTTTCATTAACGTTTCTCCCCCTATATAGGTTTACGTCTTACAAGGGTAAGTATAAGGATCGAGTATTAAGCTTATTTATGCCTAATGTTAAGGTTTTGTAAAGGGGAAATGACAGCTGGTTAACAGTTCGGTATCTCGCTTTTAATGCCATTGCTAAGCAATTGTCAAAACACCGCTATATCTGAAGGCATTAAAAAAAAGCAACGGACATTCCGTTGCTTCAGACTGTAGACAAACCTCGCGTACTTCTGTTTTTGCTGATCCGTTCGCCTTTCAACATCAGTTTACTGCCTTTATTTCTGCTACCCTAGCTGCTGTTCTTTCGTTGGGCCATAAACGCCAGGAACAGTCAAGCCAGCTTGGCGAAGCAAAACAGTCATTTGCCCGCGGTGATGGATTTGATGGTTCACCAGTTTCCGTAATACCACACCCCGAGCTACTTTAGCACCAAGAAAATCAACTTGCTCTCCTAGCGCTTCGTCGCTTAACGTGCTTGCTTGTTTCGCTAATTCAGCGGTGACTGCTTCATAGGTTTCCACTATTTCCTTGATAGATTGAGGCTCATTTGCCAAATCAGCGCTTGTGTGGAGCTCCAAGCCAACCCCTCCTGCAAAAAACGCCGGTGTTGTCGTCAAATGCCAACTAAGCCACGAAAGTGTGTTGTGTCCTTCTGCAATCGCTTGGTTTTTCTTTTCATCGGTCACAGCGCTAATCACGGATTTCGTCAATTTTGCTTCTTCCTGCCACTCTTGCAAAAAATCTTCAACTGTACGGTACATCGAATCATCCTTTCATTTAGCCTATAAGAGAAGTATACAACATTTCCACTTCCGTGCTAAAGCTTGTCCACTGTTTTTCATCCACTCGTTCTCAAACGGCGCCGTCAGACCGCAAGCCTTTTATTGCGGCTGCGTTACTTGCCAAAGTTCACTTTGTTCAAACGCATAAGCAAGTTGGAGAAGACGGTGCTCCTCTCCCTTTCTTGCCATCGCTTGCACGCCGATGGCAAGCCCTGCTTCATTTTTGTACAACGGCATTGAAATCGCCGGTTGCCCTGTTAAATTGGCTAGTTGTGTAAAAGGCGTATACGTCAAGCTTGGCAAAAACATTTCATAGACTAGGTCAAGTTGTTCCTTAGGCGGCAACTCCTGGACAAGCGCTTTTAAAGAACGTTCTTGTGTAAGCGTTGGCGTTAATTCGCCAATGCGTGGCGCTACGCTCGCCGTTGCAGGCGTCAAATAAAGGTCATATGTCTCATGGAACATATGGGTGGCTGCAGCAGCATCGTCCCACGCAACAAGGCTGGCCGCATATTCTGCTGCGCGAACGTTGTCTCCGTACTCTGCCAATACCCATGATTCCATTTCAAAGTCATCCTCGTTTAGAGAGCGACCAAGCGTCTGGCCTAGTTGTTGACGCAAACGAGACATTTCCCCTGCATTCATCAAATAATAATGCCTCATTAGCTCAACGCCATCAATTTGCGGCGCCGCCTCCTCAACACGATGACCTGCCTCTTCCAGCCAACGGACTGCCTGTTGCAATGCTGTAATTGCTTCTGGTGAAACGGAAGTCCCAACAGGAGACTGGGCGGAAAAGGCAACCCGCAAACGCGGCAATCGCTCTTGAAACGTGTTTTCATAACGATTGGCAAACAACGGTGTTTGAAAAGCAGCTTCCCATTGGACTATTTGCAGCACATCCAACGCTCGGGCACTATCGCGGACAGAGCGGCTCAGCACAAAATCGATCGCCGCTCCTTGCCATTGTCTGCCAACACCTGGCCCGACTGGTGTACGGCCACGAGTCGGCTTTAAACCGACAAGCCCGGTGAACGAAGCAGGGATGCGAATCGAACCTCCTCCATCGCTCGCGCCTGCAAAAGGAACAATGCCACTAGCGACAGCAGCTGCAGCCCCACCGCTAGACCCACCTGGCGAATAGTCTAAATCGAGGGGGTTCCGTGCTGGGCCATGGAGTTTAGGTTCTGTAATATTTTTCAAGCCAAACTCAGGGGCATTGGTATGGCCTGCCATAAGCAACCCCGCTTGCTGCAATGTCCTCGTATAGTGGCTTGTGACTTTAGCCCGCTCCTGTTTAAATAAAGCTGAGCCAGAAGTAAGCCGTGCACCTTTTAAAGCGTGGGAGCTATCTTTAAGCAAAAACGGCACGCCTGAAAATACACCGTTTTTAGCTGCTTCCTTCGCTTCTTGGTACACTTCCTTTTCCCGCTTGGAGACAATCGCGTTCAGCTTTTCCCATTCGTGGCTAACTTGAAAATGGGCATCGAGCACTTCTTCTGGTGAAACGGTTCCTGCTTGAATAAGCTCAGCCAACGCTACACCATCGAGACGTTTGTAATCAGATGAATCCATGCTTCTCCCCCCTTAACTGCCTCATTATACTTGACAATCGCGAGCTGCGCCAATCTTTGTTATTTGCAGGAGGCTATGAAAGCATGAAACAAACGGGTTGAAAATTCATCTTCTACTAACGTTTCCGGATGCCACTGGACGCCGACTTGAAAAGGGGAGCTAGCGCTGTTTTCAATCGCCTCAATGACACCATCATTTGTCCAAGCTGAAGCTTTAAAACCAGCGGGAACTTGCCTCACCGCTTGGTGATGGTAACTGTTGACGTAAGCGGTATTTCCTTTTGCAAGCGTTTCTAATCGTGTGCCTTGCCCAATTGTAATCTGATGGCTTTTATACGAACGAGGTGCATGTTGGCGATGTTGAATGAGTGGCTTCGCAAATTGGCTCGGCAAGTCCTGGTACATATCGCCGCCTCCAGCAATCGCCAGTATTTGTACACCCCGGCAAATGGCGAGTAGCGGCTTGTGTCGCGCCAGCAACGCTTTCGTCAACGCCACTTCAAACTGGTCCCGTTCCGGTGTAATTTCCCCAAGCAACGGATGAGGATCTTCTCCAAATAGCGCTGGGTCGATGTCCCCTCCACCTGTTAGCAGCACGCCATCCACCATATCGGCATAATGCTCGGCTTTATCTGCTAGGTTCGGAAGTACAACTGGGAGGACATCCGAATCATTGACAGACCAAATATTTGCAAGCGTCGTGCTGAGCAACGTTTCTTCAGCAATAGACGATGTAATGCCGATGATTACCTGTTTCACACCGTTTCCTCCTGTCACAGATTGCTCCTTTAGTTTATGTGTGGACGGCAAAATCTTGAACCTTTCTTTAAAAATCCAACTAAAGATCTCCATTCAGTTGACACGGTTTGCCCCTTTCGTTACGCTCAAAAAGGACTATTGACGAACAGAAGGGATTCCTGTTTATGAAAAACATTGTCGTAATTGGGGGAGGCATTTTAGGAAGCTCCACTGCCTACCATCTTGCTAAACACGGTGCGTCTGTCACGCTTATTGATGACGATCATCACGGGAAGGCGACACAAGCGGCAGCGGGGATTGTTTGCCCCTGGCTTTCAAAACGCCGCAACCAAAAGTGGTACCGCCTCGTTAAACAAGGCGCCGCTTATTACCCGGATTTGATCAAGCAGTTGGCAGCACTTGGACAAAAACAAACAGGCTATAAGCAAACGGGCGCATTGTGGCTCCATAAAGATTCGCAAGAACTTACAGCCGCCTATGAGCGTGCCCACAAAAAACAAGGCGATGCACCAGAAATGGGCGAATTAACGGTTTTGTCCCCTTCCGAAACGCAGAAACTTTTCCCGCCCCTAAGCAACGATTTTGGTGCCGTTCATGTAAGCGGCGCAGCACGTGTCGACGGCTCTAGCTTAAATAATGCCCTGCAACAAGCCGCCCAAAATCTTGGCGCTACCCTTATTCCTGCAAAAGCAACGCTTGTTCGTGAATCGTCGCGTAAGCTCAGCGTTTATGCTGACGGAAAACAATTGCAAGGGGATGAAATTGTCGTTGCTTGCGGCGCTTGGGCAAAAGAATTGCTCGCTCCCGTTGGCATTGCCGTAGACGTGCGGGAACAAAAAGCGCAAATTATCCATTTACATCTCGAAACAAACACAGATGAATGGCCAGTAGTCATGCCACCTGGAAATTCCTATTTGCTTGCTTTTGAGAACGGCCGCATCGTTGCAGGAACAACCCATGAGGATTATCCTCGCTTTAATACAGCCGTGACTGCCGGCGGAATGCACACGATACTGGCCAACGCCCTTCGTGTTGCCCCAGGGTTACACAGAGCGGAATGGCTTGAAACGCGAGTCGGCTTCCGTCCTGTCGTCCCACATTTCCAACCGGTCTTCGGCTTGCTTCCTGGCGTAGAAGATGTGTGGTTTGCCAACGGCCTCGGCTCAAGTGGCTTAACGACTGGGCCTTATATCGGCATGCTTCTTGCACAGCAAATGCTCGGGAATAGGCTGCCTCTTGATCCAGAGGATTACAAAGTGGCTACCATCCTTCAAGAAGATCGATAAGGGCGTCGAATTCCATCTTTCTAATACGATTGATTAGACGGGAAAAACCTCTTTCACCCTTGTTCATGTAACCAGTCCAGCACTAACCGCAATTGCCGCATATCGTTTGTAATCTCTGTCGCTAATGTTGGGTTGTAAAAGACAGATGCAGGATGGAATGTCGGAAATACATGTTGTTCCCGCTCTCCTCGTACTAGTTTGCTAGATTCAAGCGATGGCAATTGCAACAAACGGGTGCAAAACGGTTTCCCGTGAACATCTTGTAGGTTGACGCTCGGGCCGACAAGGCGTTTAAGAGCAATCGCGCCTAGCGTTACAATGAGCTTTGGGTTCAGTTGTTTGATCATTTCATCGAGAAGGGGAGCGTGGGCGATGATTTCCTTTTGCGTCGGCGTTCGGTTTCCACGCTCCTCAATTGGCTTTTTGCTACTTTTAACATCATGTTTATAAGGGCGGCTCCTCACGACGCTCGTAATATAAATGTCGTCTCGATTCAAGCCCGCTTCTTTTAAAAAACCATTCAAGTTCGCTCCTGCTCTGCCAGTAAAAGGCTTGTGCGTTTGCAATTCATCGCGCCCTGGCGCTTCCCCGACAAACAAGACGTCTGCCTCCTCGTTTCCGCCGCCGAGGAGAAAGCCTTCACACGGGTACGGAGCGATTCGCTTTTTTCCTAGCTCTTGTAACTGTTTGCTAATCATGGCTTTTCCCTTGCTCCTTTAACCGGGCTTGTTCAATGGCCAATGCCATTTCGGTCACGCAACGTTTTCGTTCCTGTTCCGTTTTAGCTTGCATAAACCGTTTATACAAGCCGTCCATATCCGCTTGTTCAAAATCACTACAGGCACGCACGACTTGTCCCTCCTTTTAACTAAGCAGCTTCTCTTTATCACAGGCCCGCTTCTAGCAGAGAAAACAGACATGCCCATCAAGCTGTCTTCTTCCCAACTACGCCTTGTTTCCTTCTTAGGAAGCCACTGAATCGGTCTACTTAATTAGTATAGACTGATTCCCCATTTATAAACGTTTCTCTCACAACCGTGCCCGCTTGCAATGGCGGACCGCTCCAAATGACAAGATCCGCATCTTTGCCGGTTTCAATCGTGCCAAGGCGGTCATCGATATCGAGATGTTCTGCTGCCCGTACAGTAATTGCTTCCAACATCCGTTGCTCGCTAATTCCGTACTTTAATGCAAAAGCGGCAGTCGTCAACAAATGTTCAATCGGAATAACGGGGTGGTCTGTCGTTATCGAAAAAGGCACATTTCTTTCGGCAAACACTTGTACCGTCTCCCAACTTTTGTTGGCAAGCTCTTGTTTCGAGCGAGAAGAGAAAGTCGGACCAATTGTAAAGCGCACACCACTATTCGCTAGCTCTTCAGCAATAAGGTGGCCCTCTGTCACATGCTCAATTGTAAGCCGCAACGAAAACTCATCGGCAATCCGTAAAACGGTCATTATGTCATCTGCACGGTGGGCATGAACACGCATCGGCAGTTTCCCTTCGATAACAGGCACAAGCTGCTCCATTCCCAAATCCCGTTTTTCTAATTTTCCAGCACGCTTGCGTTCAGCATAGTCTTGGGCGTTCATTAACGCTTGCCTAAAAACGGCAGCCACTCCCATACGCGTCACTGGCGCTCGTCCTTTTCCCCCATGGACACGCTTTGGGTTTTCCCCGAGTGCGGCTTTCATTGCCGAAGGTGCTTTAACTGCCATATCAGCAACAGTACGGCCAGCCGTTTTTAAGATGCATGTTTCGCCGCCAATCACATTGGCGCTTCCTGGTAAAACTTGTACAGTAGTAACCCCAGACTTGCGGGCGTCGTTAAAACCTGGGTCTAGCGGATTGACGCCATCGATTGCCCGGACTTCAGGTGTACATGCAGCCGTTGTTTCATTGAAATCATGGCCATCATTGCCGAGCCCTTGTGTGTGGACACCTAAGTGGGTATGCACGTCAATTAAGCCTGGCGTCACCCAGCCCCCTTTCGCATCAATCTTTTCAATCCCTTCTGGCAAAACCACATCCACCCCGACTTCTTTTATCCGGTTGCCTTCCACCAATACCGTTCCCGCAACAGCTGGCTGATTCGCAATTCCTGTCCATATGAGCCCGTTTATTATCGCTTTCATTCGATCCCCTCTTCCCAGTTCGAGTTCTTTCTAGTATACAATGTATCGGCAATAGAAAAACACCGAAACCTTAGCGGCTTGCGGTGCTTTCAAGCTGTTGTTGCAGTTCTTTAATAATTTGCTCTGCTCCTTCTTTGCTTAAAACAATATTTCCGTTTGCAAGTGTCAAATTTTCATCAGAACTTTCGCCTGTAACCATACATGCTTTGTATGGCTGATATTTTTCTAAAACGATTTGGTCTCCATCAATTAGTATCGCAAGCGGAGTTTTAATTTCAATATTCAGCATGCTGCGAAGCTCTTTCGGGATAACAATTCGACCTAGTTGGTCCAGTTTGCGTACGATACCTGTTGATTTCATTCTTCACGTCTCCTTCTTAAGCAGTTCCTATTTCTTCCTTTTTATGCGTATAAATCTAGTTTACTTCATCTTTTTCGCTTTTAATAGTCTAATAGGAAAAATTAGTGTTAAGACGGAAATCTATTCCAAAAGCTGCTAAAAATAATAGTACTTTTTAATCATTTTTTCATATACAACAAATAAAAAAAACAGCTCTTTATGAAAAGAACTGTTTTTTTATTAGCTTTATGCTGGGTATACACTTACTTTTTTGCGGTCACGACCGACACGCTCATATTTCACAACGCCGTCAATTTTAGCGAACAATGTGTCGTCGCCACCTTTGCCGACATTCGCACCAGGATATACGCGTGTGCCGCGTTGGCGCACGAGGATAGAACCGCCCGTTACCGCTTGCCCGTCTGCACGTTTAGCACCAAGGCGTTTTGAGTGGGAGTCACGGCCGTTCTTTGTGCTACCTACCCCTTTTTTCGATGCGAAAAATTGAAGGTCCATTTTCAACATGGAAATCACCTCCTGTCTATTTCAACCGTAATAAAAGTTTGATAAGCGTCAGCCATTGACAAAAATGACAATTCCATCCCTTTTAACAACAGCTGTACATCTTCATATGTCCGTACGTCAAGCCCATCAGGAACAGCGCAGTCAAGATAGCCACCCTCTCCTTTTGAGCTGACAACTAGATCAACTCCACATAAGGACTGGACAGCATTGACCGTTCCGATGGAAACAGCGGAAGCGCCGGCACAGACAATGTCTTGGCCGTAAGGACCAGCTTCTGCATGTCCGCTCATCGTAAAAGCGATGATATCATCATGCTCATTATGTTGCATGCGAACATAAATCATTGGGATTAACCGTTGATTTTTCCGATAACAACTTTTGTGTAAGGTTGGCGATGGCCTTGCTTGCGACGATAGTTCTTTTTCGCTTTCATTTTATAGACGATGATTTTCTTGTTACGACCGTGTTTTTCAACCGTTCCCGTAACAGATGCACCTTCTACAAACGGAGCGCCGACTTTCGCCGATTCGCCTCCTACAAAAAGAACTTTGTCAAAGCTCACTTCTTCGCCAGCCTCTGCGTCTAATTTTTCAACGTAGATTTCTTGGCCTTCTTCTACTTTGATTTGCTTTCCGCCAGTTTCAATAATTGCGTACACTGTTTGCACCTCCTCATAACATCAGACTCGCCATCATAGGCAGGACATGCCATTTAAACGCCTACTCTGCGCGGTTGTAAGTTCATTGGGTGCTTCTCCAAATCACCAACAAGCTCCATCATAGCATAAATGACTTTTCTAGTCAATTGCTTGTGCCATGGCGGCAAAGCGTTTCCGTGCTTCTTCATAAGAACCAGCAAAATGGATCGAGTAAGGCTTGGCCTGTGGCAATGAGTCGTCTGTTACTAAAAACAAAGTAAGGCCGGCCAATGACTCAAGCCGCTCCTTATACAGGTCGCCAACCCCGACTAAAAGCGAGCGCAATTCAGCCGTTACGGCGACAACGAGTGCTTCCGCTTGCTCTTCCAATATGAGCCGTTCAAGCATAAAAGCGTGACCATGGCCTGCCAGCACAGCGCCCGTGCCCGCGCATGCCTTACACTCAACGGTTAAGGTTTTTGCCATCGATAAGCGTGTTTTCTTCCGTGTCATTTCAAGCAAGCCTAGTTTCGTAAAACCACGGACACTTGTTTTAACCCTGTCTTTTTTTAGCGCCCGTTCCATTGTCTGTTGGACAGCCAAGCGGTCTAAGTCGCTCTGCATATCAATAAAATCGATCACGATGATGCCGCTGCAGTTGCGGAGGCGAATTTGTTTCGCTGCTTCTACCGCTGCCAATTTGTTGACAGCGAGTACGGTCTCGCTTTGCGCAAATTTGCCGGTAAACTTGCCTGTATTGACATCAATAACAGTCATGGCCTCCGTTTCGTCAATGACAAGAAAAGCACCGTTTTTTAGCCAAATACGACGCTTTTGCGCTTTAGCCAATTGGGCGCTAATTCGTGCTGACTGGAACGAAGAACCTTTATGCGCGTACAGTTTAACCTTGTCCTTATCGTCTGTTTGAACTAGTTGCTTCATCAGGCGGTAATCATCAATGTCATCGACGACCACTTCAGTGACATGCTCATTGAGATAGCCTAATAGCAACGTCTCCACTAAAGTAGCTGCTCGGTAAATAAGCGCTGGCGCCTGCTCTTGATGACGGAGCGTTTTTTTCCAAAGTGTCCGTAAAAACACCAAGTCACGCTCTACCTCTTCAATTGGCGCATCTGCTGCGGCAGTCCGGACAATCGCACCTTCATTGTACTGAAGCTTGTTTTCTAAAGCAGTGTGTAGCGAAGCTCGAACACGGTCTGATTCAATCCGCCGTGATACTGCCACATACGCCCCTTCTGGCATATAGACAACATATTTTCCCGGAATAGACACAACGCCTGATAAACGAGGCCCCTTCTCATTTGTCCCTTCCTTTGTTACTTGTACGGCAATTGTATCGCCTGGCGATACAAACTGGGAAATGCTTTTTGTTTGTTTTTCCGTTAAGTCGCTTGGATCAAGGTGGAAAGCGAGAAGCTCGTCACGGTGCAAAAATCCGTTCTTGCCCGTGCCAATATCGACAAAAGCAGCCTCCATGCCAGGAAGGACTCTTTCCACTTTGCCTAAAAACACGCTGCCAACCATTTGGGGGCGGTCATTGCTTTCAAAAAACCATTCAACCACCTCATTATTTTCCAAAAGGACGGCTTCGCGTTTATTGATCCCTTTCGTAATGACAATCGATTGCTCCATGTTTACGCTCCTTTTTGGCTTGTCTCTTATTTTACGCGAAGCCAAAAGGAGATACAATTGTTACATGGCTGGGGGTACTAATGTTCTTACTGGCGCGTGAAGTTTCGCCTCCGCAAAATAGGTTTGCAAAAGCTCTTTTTCTGCAACTGTATAACGTTTGCCACTATCCTCTATTACAAACAGCTGGACTTGGCCCCTCCGTAAAAGCGCTAGGGCATCACGAATGGGCAGCTGACCAGAAACTTTTGTACGTATATATCTCGTTGCACGATCTGTTTGTTTCGCCATTAAAAACCGCATAAATCGATAGTTTCGCTGCTTGAATTCCAATCCATTCGTCAGTGCCAAGAAAGAAAGAATCACGAACAAATTAAGGTGAAAGGGCAAAAATAGCATGAATGACAGTGCTACGGCCAAAAATCCAACCGAAATCCCAAGGCTAGCTGCCATCGCCCGCTTATACGGCCAAACAGCTAAGCAAGCAAGTTGCACCATCCTTCCGCCATCAAGTGGATAAATTGGCAACAAATTAAACAAGACAATCGCGGCGTTGTGGGCAACAAACAATTCATGGTCGTTCTCAGACCAAAAAGGCTGTCCGACTAAGGCATACGACAATGCCCATAACCATAAGTGCTGAAGCGGTCCTGCCAAGACAATGGCCATTTCCTCTTTAATTGGCTTTACCCCGTTTTCTTCCATTTCAGCAGCGCCGCCAAAGGGAAGCAGCTCCATTTTTTTAATATCCCACTTAAGCATATAGGCCGCTACTGAATGCCCCATTTCATGGACAAATACAATGACAAACACCATCAATACTTCTCTAAAATGACCGGTGATGATTCCAGCGGCAATGACTAGCCAAAATAGGGGATGTACGCGAACTTTTTTGATAAGTTCAATCAAAATTCATCACTTCGCTGGGATCAATATAGTCATCTCCTTGCCGAATAGCAAAATAAAAGATGCCTGCCTGATTTTCATCAGATGATACGGTTCCCAGCACCGCTCCGCTTTCTAAAATATCATATGGATGGACAGAGACATCATCAAGCATACCGTATATCGAGGATGTGCCATCAGGATGTTGAAGTTCAATCAGATTGCCCAATTCAGATTCTTCGCTTGTCGTCACGCGAATCACGTGACCACCTTTAACTGCCTTTACTTCTTCGCCTAATCCCGTTTCGAGCAAAATGCCTTTGCCGTCTTTATCAAAGCTTTCGCGAATGACACCTGATGCTGGATAAGCGTAATCGAGTGGTTCCTTTTCTTCTTCAGAGGCACGTTGCTCTGGAAGCAAATGAAGGGGCGACCCTAAATGCTTTTCAAAAAAAGCAGAAACAGCAGCAAATTGAAAATGCTGGTCAAATGTCTGTTCAACAAATGCTTGCACAGGCTGTACACGCTCATTGCCTGATTGATAGATAATGCCGATCGTAAAAAACAAGCATCCGGAGATGGCCAATTGCATAACGAAACGGCGTATTCCTGACTGGCGCTTTTGTGGCAGCAAATCGTCGCCTTTTTCAGCAGAAAGTGGCGTTTGATTCAAGCCAATGTTCCGTTTTGGAGCAGCTTGCCTTCTAGCGGCGATCTTTTTTTGGATTTTTTTCCTTCTATCCATTCTACAGGCCCCTCTCATCGATTTGTACATCTTATGACTTGTCCCTAACTCGTATTCAGGTTAATAATAAAGAAAAGCGGGAATCACAAAAGTAGGGGTGATAATGATGAACAGACGGCGACTAGGAAAATCAGATCTTTACGTAAGCGAGCTCGGCCTTGGGGCGATGTCGCTAGGGACAGATAAACACCGTGCAACAGAAATAATCGCTGAGGCGGCAGACCTTGGGGTCAATTATATTGATACTGCCGACTTATACGATTATGGGGAGAATGAAAAAATAATTGGCGCAGCATTAAAAGGAAAACGCTCCGAGTTTATCATAGCCACAAAGGCTGGCAATCGTTTTGAAAAGGGGAAACAAGGCTGGGAGTGGGATCCTTCGAAACAATATATTAAAGAGGCGGCAAAAACGAGCTTGCAGCGACTGCAGACAGATTACATCGACTTGTACCAACTCCACGGCGGAACCATAGACGATCCAATCGATGAAACAATTGAAGCATTTGAGGAACTGAAACAGGAAGGGCTTATTCGCGAATACGGCATTTCCTCGATTCGCCCCAATGTGATCCGCACATATGTTGAACAGTCTTCCATTGTGTCGATTATGATGCAATACAGCATTTTAGACAGGCGTCCAGAAGAGTGGTTTCCGTATTTACAGGAAAATGGAATTAGTGTTGTTGCCCGTGGCCCAGTAGCTAAAGGGATTTTGAGCGAACGCCCCTTACATACGGTTGCTGCTGCTTCTGACGGCTATTTGGATTACTCAGTCAAAGAAATCGAACAATTGCGTGACGTCCTTATGCAAACTTACGGAAAAACATACTCTTTGACAAAAGTGGCTTTCGATTATTGTTTGGCCCATCCGCCAGTAGCAGCAGTTGTAGCTGGTGCAAGCTCTATAGAACAGCTAAGGCAAAATGCCCGCTCATGCAAGGAAGAGCCACTGTTACAGACAGAAATTGACAACATCGAACGAATCACCAAACAAAGCAAATACACGCAACATCGTTCATGAAAAAGAAGCTCACGCGCATTCCTCGTGCGTGAGCTTCTTTTTTAAGCACTTCTTTTTTCTTCCACAACCCGTCCTGTATCTCCTTCACCTAAAGCATGACGGACACGGACAGCAATAAAAGCAGCCAGTACTGCTTTTGCCGTATCTCCTGGAATAAAAGCGATATTAAGCATGAGCGCTTCGCTAATAGATGTGGCTGTCACTTGCGACAAGTACAGCGCCCCGCATCCATAGAGAAGAAACATTCCGACGATGATATTGACAGCCATTAGTTTCCAAACATTTAAGCGCTTGGCGTAAGTGGCATAGCAGCCGACTAGAAACGCAACCAGTATCCAGCCAAATAAATAACCGCCTGTCGGGCCGAATAAATGGCCGACACCCCCTCGCCCCCCTGACAAAAGCGGGACTGAGCAAGCGACAAGGAGAAGAAAAAGCATCATGGATGCTGCCCCCCGTTTAGCTCCCAAAATGCCGCCAGCTAGCATCGGCGCAATCGACTGGATCGTTATTGGTACTGGACCTATTGGGATAGATGGAACCACTCCCATAACCCCTGTTAAAGCTGCCATCATGGCAATAGCCATTTGTTGTTTTAAATTCATGCTTTCCTATTCCCTTTCGTTTTTCTTTTACTATAAGGAGATCCAATCTTTTTGTCAACCTATTAAACGAAATGGTTAACAAACGAACAAAGGGAAACTTGACTTTGTTAAAAGGCCTCGCTTATGATAAGGATAAATAAGGAACGGAGCGAAAAGAGGGTTGGTATGTGGCGTAAGCAGGAAGGGGCTCATACAGGGCTAACAGAATTGCCAAAAACAAACGCAACATCACAGCAAGCGATTGCGAAGACAAGCGTGCAAATGAACCGCGAACTTTATGAAAGTTTGCAACGAGGCGCCTTGCATGAGGCTTCGGTGCTTGAAAACGCAAGGGCAGCGGGCACGCTCGCGGCAAAAAAGACATCTTCTGTTTTGCCATATTGCCATTTTAAGCCGTTAACGGCGGTAGCTATTTCCTTTGATTGGAAAGTTGGATCAGGGGTTTGGGAGTTGCTGATCGAAGCGGAAGTAAAAGCACGGCATTCTACAACTGTCGATTCGGAAGCCCTGATGGCTGCCACGGTTACAGCGCTCGCGGTATTTGACTCTTGCAAATCCATTTCTCAAAGCATTGTTCTAGGTCCTTGTTACCTCTCAAGAAAACGTACATAAACAAAGCGAACCGTATATGGAAACGGTTCGCTTTGTTGGTAGCTTTAATCTGCCAACACGTTTAACGATTCACGGTTGAAAGCTGGCAAATCATCAGGTGTCCGGCTTGTCACCAAATTATTGTTGCAGACGACGACTTCTTCATCTTTAAATATGGCACCGGCATTTTTTAGATCAGGTACGATCGGTTTGACCCCTGTCACAGTCCGTCCTTTCAAGACATCCGCATTGATTAAAAGTTGTGGACCGTGGCAAATCGCCATAATTGGTTTGCCTGCCTGAGCGAATGCTTTCGTAAATTCGACAAAACGGTCATCCCCGCGAAGCTGGTCTGGCGAAAAGCCTCCAGGAAGCAACAAGGCGTCAAAGTCGCCCACATGAACATCGTCAATGCTTTTGTCAATTGTTACTTTTGCGTTGCCTTGCTTACCTGTCACCGTTTTGCCTGCTTCTTTTTCAATTGTGACCAACTCATGGCCTGCTTCCGTTAACGCTTCTTTCGGATCCGTGTATTCCACATCTTCAAAAAGATCCGTAATGAGTACAGCGACTTTCTTACCCATTTGTCTATTCACCCTTTCTCTAGCAATGTCTACTTGTGTCATACCCTGGCTGTTTTCCGATTAAACATGGGCACATACCATAAAAAAAAGAATCTGCATAGCAGATTCTCAGCCTGTAGACAAACGCTCGCATACTTCGCGTTTGTCTCGGGCATATGTTTACGAACTCCCGTTCTATTCGCATCTTCCCTCGCCCGCACTCCTCAGCTGACAAGCGTTTTTTATAGCCTGGGTAAGGTTAGACTTTGTCGACAATCTCAAAGCTGCGCTCTGAGCGCAGTTAACGGACTCCAAACAGCCGTTTTATTTTTGAAAACACCGTATTGCTTTCCTCAATCGCCATCAATGGGACTGTTTCCCCTAAAATTCTTCTCCCAATGTTGCGGTAAGCAATTGACGCTTTACTCGATGTATGTAGGGCAATGGGCTCGCCTTTATTCGAATGTTTAATGACCTGGTCATCATCCACAACGATACCAAGTAAATCAATAGCAAGGATAGAGGTAATTTCTTCCACATCTAGCATCTCACCATTTTTTACCATATGATTGCGTATACGGTTCACAATTAGCCGTGGGCGCTCAATATTCTCTTGTTCAAGCAACCCGATAATTCGATCAGCATCGCGGACGGCAGACACTTCCGGCGTAGTGACAACAATTGCTTTATCAGCGCCGGCAACTGCATTACGGAAACCATGCTCGATTCCAGCTGGACAATCGATGATGACATAATCATAGTCTTCTTTTAATTCGTTGACCAGGCTTTTTAACTGCTCCGGCAACACATCGGTTTTATCTTTCGTCTGTGCCGCAGGTAACAAGTATAAATGGTCAAACCGCTTGTCTTTGATGAGCGCCTGCTTTAATTTGCAGCGGCCTTCCACCACGTCTACCAAGTCATAGATAATCCGATTTTCCAGTCCCATCACAACGTCAAGATTCCTCAGGCCAATGTCTGCGTCGATTAAGCATACCTTTTTGCCTGATAGCGCCAGCGCCGTTCCAATATTCGCTGAGGTTGTCGTTTTGCCGACTCCGCCCTTGCCGCTTGTTACAACGATCGCTTCACCCACGCTCTCATCCCCCTTTTTCTTTTGTCAATCTAGGAAACGGCTTCCTTGTTGATTTCCGCTGCCACATCCAAAAGCCGCTGCACTCGTTCAATGCGAATGCTGCCGTTCGCCTCATCTAAAAAGGCTGCTTTCATATGATCCTCTACAGCCTCCTCCTTATCGACAAAATACAGCGATTCGTCTGCAATTTGTAACCCAGCAGGAGCCATCATTGCAGCACAAATGCGGGCATCCCGTTTTCCTTCAAACCCAGCATGAGCACGTCCTTTTAAAGCGCCCATTACATAAATGCTCCCTGTAGCCGTCAGGAGCCCGCCAGGATTAATGTCGCCGACAAGCAAGACATTTCCTTTGACATGGACGACTTGACCAGAACGGATCATTCTCGTTAAAGTCGTTGTTTGCGCATGCTCTTTCATCAATTGTGCTTCTTCCCAAGAAATCACACCAGAATCATAGTGCTCAATCCGCATATTGCGTCCTTCTGTGACAACCGCTTCTAGCTGCGCTTTGTCTTCCTCATTTAAATACCGGTTGCCCAAATCCATTTTAACGTAAACAGGCCGATCTTCTTCTCCACTTTTGTAATAATTGGCCGAAAGTTTGTCTGCAAGCTCATTTATTAATTCATCAAAAGAACAGCGGTCATCTAAAAGAAACGTCAACCCATCCTTTGTGCCTTTGATGGTGACGAATGATTTTCCACGTGTCATCCACGATCACCTCGGTACCTATCTCTTTGTCGTTTCGTTTCTATCAAGACTAGTTCCACACGATCCGCCAAACTCCTGCTTTAGCGCTGGCGAATGCGCGCTTGCTCTAAGACATGGGCAGCGAGTTTACGCACAGGGAGAACAATGAGGATCGCAAAAGCGCTGTTTAACACAAGTGTTGGCAAAAGCCGGTCCATAAAAAAGGTGCTCCCTTGCATTTCTGTTACGCCCAAAACATAAAATAGACCGTATTGGTAGTATTCAAATGCAAAAACAGCAACGATAGCGAGCACGACAGCCCAAAGCGCCGATTCCTTTACAGCTTTTAAAGGAATCGCAAGCGCATAGCCGAGGCAAGCAAAGCCAAACGTATAGATGCCAAGATAGTTTGTATAGACGACATCAAAGATTAGCCCGAATGCAAGCCCGTACAACAGCCCTACCTGCTTGCCAGAATAAAGGCCAATCAGCACAATAACGATAAGCGCGAAGCGAGAGACGACGATTTGGTCAGAGCCTGTGTAATTAAGAAGCAAATTAGGCAACAAGGAGCCTTCTACAACGAGTAAAAAGAGGAGAACGAGCGAAAAGTACGTTCTACTCATTCCGACCCACCTTCTTCAAGCAGCTCCTCATCCATAGACGGTAGATGACGCTGAACGATGAACACATAATCGAGTGCCGAAAAATCTGCTGTTGGGCGAATGTATACATTTTGAGAAAGACCATATTCGTCTGCTTCCGTATGGTCCACTTCTCCTATCAACAGACCAGCCGGATAGACATCGCCAAGGCCTGAAGTCGTTACCGTTTGTCCTTCTTCAATTTCACTTTCCACGTCAACTTTGCGCATGATCAATAAATCATTTTCTTCATCATAACCTTCGATGAAACCGACAGCCGTGTCCTCCTCGAGCACCACTTGTGCAGACACCCGATTTGTCGGATCATTGTCGCTAAGCAGCTGTACGTAGGATGTAAACTTGCTAGTCCGGCTCACTTTGCCGATTAATCCACCTTGCGAATCAACAACGGCCATGTCGGCAGTGACTTCGTCTGTTTGTCCGCGGTTTAAGCCAACGTATTGCTCCCAAGCATCTGGAGAACGGTTAATGACAACAGCAGGGATTTGATCATAATCGTTTAGCGTTTCGTCAATCCCAAGCATATCGACTAAACGGGCATTTTCTTCTTTTAGGAGGTCCCGTTCCACCGAGATTTGCGTATACTCTTCAAGCCGCGCCCGCAAAAGTTGGTTTTCGTTATAGACGTCAAAGATTTCTTGGATGTTTTCATAGATGCCGCCAACAAAATGGGCGGGCCGGGCAAAGACATTTTGCACCCACCCTATTGCATCACGCATAATTTGTTCCGGCTCTGACAAATCCCGATCCCGATTCATTGAGAATCCAATTAACGCCACTAGAATGATAATGCTCACCAGTAAGACGATAAGCTTTTTATTGGAGAAAAAAGACCTCATCCCTTACACCCTTACTTCCAGTCCGATCTTGTTTGGCTACTTGACTTGCCCCGGAACAAATGAATGTTTTCCAAAGCTTTTCCTGTGCCAATTGCCACGCAGTCAAGCGGTTCTTCAGCGACAATGACCGGCATATTCGTTTCCTCACTTAGGACTTTGTCCAAGTTGCGCAACAGCGCCCCTCCACCAGTTAAAACAATGCCACGGTCCATAATATCGGCTGCAAGTTCAGGTGGCGATTGCTCAAGCGTGCCTTTCACTCCGTCAATAATCGTTGCCACTGTATCCGCCAATGCATTGGATATTTCTTCGGCCGTCACCGTAATGGTTTTCGGCAACCCAGTCAACAAATCACGGCCGCGTATGTCCATCTCACCGTTTTGCTCGTCGTCGGAACTGGCCGAACCAATTTCCAGCTTCAACGTTTCAGCAGTCCGCTCGCCAATCAGTAAGTTGTATGTCTTTTTCACATATTGAATAATGGCATCGTCCATTTCATCGCCAGCGACACGGATTGACTGGCTCGTGACAATTCCTCCTAAAGAAATGATCGCGACTTCCGTCGTACCACCGCCAATATCAACTACCATGCTTCCCGTAGGTTCCCAGACAGGAAGGTTGGCGCCAATCGCAGCCGCAAATGGTTCCTCTAGCGTATAAGCTTCTTTAGCACCTGCTTGTTTTGTCGCATCTTCAACCGCCCGTTTTTCGACAGCAGTAATGCCTGAAGGCACACATACCATGACAGCCGGTTTTTTACTAAACATAGAACTGTTTTTCATTGCCTGTTGGATGAAGTATTTTAACATCGTCGCCGTCGTGTCAAAATCGGCAATCACGCCGTCTTTCATCGGGCGAACGGCAACGATGTTGCCTGGCGTACGGCCAATCATATTTTTGGCGTCATTTCCGACTGCTTGAATCGAATTTGTATCGGTCCTTAGCGCGACTACAGATGGCTCGCGTAGCACAATCCCTTTTCCTTTTGTATATACGAGTGTATTTGCTGTTCCTAAATCGATTCCAATATCTTTGCTTCCAAACATTTTATATGTACTGTCCGACCAAAATACAGCCGCTGTTACGCTGGCTGCTACCCCTAATGATCAAACAGAAAGCCTCCCTTTATTACACGTAGGTTCGTGTCTTTTGTTTTTTGTGTTCATAGTGTGAAACATCGCTTGTCATAATATGAAATCATACCCATTATTATATCGAATAACTGCAAAAAAAAATAGCCTTAAAGTTCCCCAGGCATAAAAATCTGTCCAAAGTCTGACACTCACGAAATCGTTGCTAAAAAACCACGTTCTTTTAGGCTAATAAAACAACCATCACCAACAATAATATGGTCGAGTAATTCAATTCCGAGGATGGCTCCAGCTTGACGCAAACGCTTGGTAACACTGATGTCTTCCGGGCTTGGACTTGGGTCTCCGCTAGGGTGATTATGGAGGCAAATGACGGAGGCAGAGGATGACTGAAGAGCTTCTTTAAATACCTCCCGTGGATGGACAATGCTGGCATTGAGGCTGCCAATAAAGAGCGTTTTTTGCTTTATCACATGATTTTTTGTATTTAAATACAATGCTACAAAGTGTTCTTGTTGAAGGCCGCGCATATCTTCCGAAACGAGCTCTGCCGCATCTTCAGGCGAGGAAATCACGGGTCTTACCAGCTTGGTTTCTTTCTGAATTCTCCTTCCTAGCTCAATCGCAGCAGACAATTCAATTGCTTTAGCCAAACCAATGCCTGGCACTTTTTGAATTTCTTCTAACGGCGCTTCACTGAACATCGCCAACGTCGGAAATTTGCTTAATAACGCGGACGCTACATGCAGCGCCGAGCTTTGCTTCGTGCCTGTCCGAAGCAAAATCGCGACAATTTCTTGATTTGACAATGCTTTGGCCCCTTCACGGATAAACCGTTCCCGCGGGCGTTCTGTTTGCGGAACATCGCGTATAAGCAACGTCATAATCCAACTCCTTTTAACCGATATTCGGATAGATATGAAATGTTTCCAGCGCTTTTGCTGTTTTTGAAATAGGTAGCCCCGCTACTGTATAAAAATCCCCTTCTATTCGCGAGACAAAAATGGCGCCAAAGCTTTGAATTCCATATGCCCCAGCTTTATCGAGCGAATCGCCTGATTGCAAATAGCGCTCTAACCGCTCTGGTGTAATTTCATCGAACGTCACTTTGGCGGCATCGGAAAAAACATGTTCTTTGTTTCCGTGTAGGATGGCGACGCCTGTATAAACCGTATGGGTGCTATTCGACAATTCCATGAGCATCGTTTTTGCTTCTGTCAAATTCGCTGGCTTGCCTAAATGCTTGCCATTATGGACAACAATTGTGTCCGCCCCTAGAACAACCGCATTTGGATGATTAGCTGCGACTGAAGCCGCCTTTCGCCTCGCTAGCTCTTTTACAATGGTGTCATTATCCCATGATGGGTCAAACGTTTCCTCTACATTGCTTGGTTGGGTAAAAAATTGATAGTGGCATTGCTTTAAAAACTCGCTGCGCCTCGGGGAACTTGAGGCTAATAGAAAGGTATTCATGAAGTCACCTCTACATCGTTTTTATCTAGTGTACAGGTTCTTCGTTAGTTTACCAAATCGTGTACGTGAAAGACAAGACTGTTTTTTACAGGATTTCTTTAGAGAGAATGTAAATGGAGGGAGCGTATAAGTGTGCCAAACACCCGCCTTCGCCTTAAGATGAACGATTTGTCGCCACTGTAGTTGAAAACGCTCTCCTCCAGTAAATCGAGCCGCTCGCAAACAAGGAAACATATCGGCGCGAGCAGCATCGATGGCTACTGATTTCGATTGATAACGCCTGGCAGGCGTATCATAACCGATTGGAAAACCAATCTGCTATCGCATTGAGACGTTCGATCCGCAAATTCGGTTTACCACTTCTTGACAGTTCATGATTAGCATCTGGGAAACGGATAAATACAGTCTCTTTCCCGTGCTTTTTCAATGCAATAAACAATTGCTCTGCTTGTTCAATCGGACAGCGATAGTCTTTTTCACCGTGCAAAATAAGCAACGGCGTTTCCACGTTTTCAACGTATTTGAGTGGGGAATGGGCCCATAGCGTTTCGATATCTTGCAAATCTGCTTTTAATTGCCACTCCGAAAAATAGTAACCGATATCGCTTACGCCATAAAAACTAATCCAATTGGATATCGAGCGTTGCGTAACAGCCGCTTTAAACCGATTCGTATGACCAATAGCCCAATTCGTCATAAAGCCACCGTAACTTCCCCCAGTCAGACCGATGCGGTCCTGATCAATCCAGCTATGTTGTCCAATTGTAAAATCAAGGACGTCGATTAAATCTTGGAAGTCCCCTCCCCCATAATCGCCACGGACCGCATCAGCAAACGCTTGCCCGTACCCAAGCCCACCACGGGGATTGGTAAACAGCACGCCAAACCCTTTCGCGCATAATAGTTGAAATTCATGAAAATACGTACGTGCATACATTGCATGGGGACCGCCATGTACTTCTAAAACAAGCGGGTACGTTTTTCCTTCTTCAAATCCAATTGGCTTCATTAGCCAACCTGCGACAAAACTGCCATCTTCCCGTTTATAGCAAATTTCTTCAAGTCCGCTAAACTCGTACGTACGCCGCGGTTGGTCATTGAACGCCGTAAGTTCATGAAGCGTCCCAGTGGCAAGTTCAAGCCGATAGGCCTCGCTAAGCTGTTTGACGTCGCTTATCGTAACAATCCCTTGGCCATTTTGAATATCGAATCCATTTATGTGACGCTTTTCATGCGTCACCTGATTCACTGTGCCGTCGAGGCTAAACGACCAAACATTCACATCGCCTTCTTTTGAAACAAGCGCATAAATGGACTGACCATCTTCTCCCCATTTCAACCCATTTGATCCAATATTCTGTAAAAAATCCCCAATTGCAACGTCGCCAATGGACGCATCAACTTGCCTAGAAAGCAAACGGATCTCTTGCTTTTGGCAATCATAGACATACAACTTCGTCAATGTCGCGTTTTTGTATTCTCTATCATGGCCTAAGAGAGCGACATAAGAACCATCAGGCGACACGGATCCGCTTTGCACAACCATTGGCTCCTTTGTTATTTGTGTTTTTGCTCCCGTCTCCAAGTCAATAAACCAAACATCGACCGCGAAGGTAAAATCATTGTTTTCGTCATGGTTGCCAGCAACAAGAATAGCACGTCCATTTGCTGAAAAATCAATTACATTTACATCAGCAGGACTATCTGTTACCCACTCCCACTTTTTTGTGGCCATGTCCACTACGCCAATTTGTTTCAAGCTGCCATCAAACAAGCCTCTCTCGTCTGACTTATATTTCATTGCCTCTATTACTAACGGTTTTGGCCAATCACTGCTTTTCCCTGTTTTTTCAGTCTGTTTATAAGCAGTAAAGGCAATTTTGCTCCCATCAGGTGACCAAAAAAACGAGTTAACACCATTTTCGACATCCGTCAGTTGTTCAGCTTCCGCCATGCCTTGTTTAACATAGACTTGCATTTTCCCAGTCCGGTTCGAGAGATAGGCAAGCGCCCCAGTTGAGGACCATTTTGGTGAAATATGCTTATCGTTCCCAAATGTCCATTGAGAAACGTGACTACTTTTTTGGATGTCCACTCCATAAATATTGGCTATGTAGTCATTTTTTTGCTTGTCCATTTTTGTGACAACCATTGCAGCACTTTTGCCATCAGGCGCTAAAGCTGGGCTTGTTACCGTTGTTAATTCATATAATGTCTCTGCAGATACGCGGCTTTTCATCAAAGCATCCCTCCTGTTTACCATTATAAACAGAAATTTCGAGTATAGAAAGAATAATAAGGAGTAAAACGCGTCCGGCGTTTTCTAGCAGTCTGAATTTATTTCCTATGGACAACCTTAAGAAGAACGCTTCCAGGCGTTCTTCTACTGTTTGATCGCAGCAATGGCATTTTCATAATCGCTTAATGCCTGCAAAAGTGCTTGCTGTGTTGCCCATAATAGTGGTTCCTCTGCTTTTTCTTGGTACGATTCAAGGTTCACTGTCGCTTCAGAAAGAGCATCACTCATCGCCAATGCGAATGGTTTCGCTTCCTCACCTAACTCATCAAATGCCCCATCACGGTTGGAACGTAGCTCTGCTACCGCTGTATTCAACTGCTGAAGTTGTCCTTGGTTTAAAGGAGAGTCATCAGCCGCTAACAACTGGCTGGACGACAAATCTGCGAGAGCGCTATACAGAGAATAAGCGTCTGTGAACCAAGCGGCAGCTGCTTCTCCGCCAGCTTCAGGCACGCCTCCTTCGACTGTATATGTTTTCACATAGACATCTTGACCTGCTTTTGACACAAGCGCACCAAGTTCTTCGGCACGGGAACGATCGCCAGCAACGCCAACAAACATAAAATACGGCTCCTCCTGGCCGATTAATGTTGCCGGCAGCCCTTTGGCCTTTGTTGACTGAATCACTTGCTCCTCTTGTCCTGGCTCATCAAATGCTGCGCCTTGAACAACATCAACTTGCATTGTCGGAAAAGCAACCTGCCCACTGGCGGTAACCGAGACCGCTTGCGGTGTCTGATCTTGGGCAGGGCTTGCAATGACAAATTGGTATAGAACAGCCCCTAGTCCAACGCCGACGACAATCGCTGACACAACAGCAGCTACTATGTTCCATGGAAACGCTTTTGCCGTCCAGTTTATAGGACGCTTCCGTTTTTTCGGAGGCAGCTTTGGCGACTTTGAACGGTTGCCATCATCCCAAAATCGTTCTTCTTGTCCGCGTTCTTCCCGTTTTCTGTTTAAATCAATAACTTTGTCCGGCTTCGGCAAAAATTCATCCTCACCGCTGCTATCTTTTATCGCTTCTTCTTCCGGTTTTTGAAAAGGCGTCCCATCCCATGTCAATACTTCCAGTGGCGGGTTTTCTTCTTGTTCACTCGTTTTAGCGGGTGTCTTTTTTGGCGGCAGTGGTTCGTTGTGATCAAAGCGAAAAGACATTGTTTTTTTGTTGTTTTCCATTTTTTATACACCCCTCTCTGCTTTTATTTATATGAGGCTTGTCTATTTTTAGAACGATCAAATCCCAGCGACAAAATAAACAAGCAATGCTGCTGCGCTTATAAATGGCGCAAAAGGGATTGCAGTGCCTGATGCAAACTTTCCTAGCACCATTTTCGCTCCTACAAATAATAAAGCCAAACAGGCAGAACAAGCGAGCATAGGTAAAAACAGCTTTGACCCGAGCACAAAAGCAAGCACGACAAATAATTTCAAGTCGCCACCGCCCATGCTTCCATTAAGACACGCAGCTACGAGCATAAGAAGCATAACTGTTGTACTGATCGTACTAAGCCACGAAAATGGTACCGGCACGACAAACAAGCGCAAAAAAACAAGGGGAATGGCAAAAAACAACAACACCACATTCGGGATTATCATCCGGCTATAATCCGTCATCGACACTAAAAGAAGCATCGCAATGAGAAGAATGGAAACAACCAATTCAAGGCGAAGACCTATCAAAAGCCAGGCAAGCAGATACAAACAAGCGCTGGCCATTTCGATAAGTGGATAGGAGATTGAAAGAGGCATTCGGCAATGTTTGCATTTACCAGATTGGATGACATACGACACAATGGGAATCAACTCAGACGGCCCTAATACACGGCGGCAGCCCTCACAGCGCGACCGTCCCAAAAAACTTAAGCGCAGTGGCACCCGTGTTGCCGCTACATGGAGATAAGAGCCAATTAGCCCTCCACAAATAGCAGCATAACAGGATATGACGAGAGACATCTTCCACCTCTCCTTCCTTTTCGTCTTCGTTTTTCGACGACATTAGCCTGATTCCTGCAAAAATGTTTCAATTTTCTAGTGCAATTCGCCATGTTTCACTCGTGTTAGACGAGCCGCAAATGAAAACCTGCTGTATTGTAGGTGTGATCACATGCCTTCTTTGTGAGAAGCCAACGATTGCCGCACGGCTGAAATAAAATAAAGCGACCCTGTCACAACAAGGACATCCTCCTCGCCAAGGTTTTCCATCATCGTTTTGAGCGCTTTTCGCCAATCAGCTGCTACCCGCTTTCGCTTGACTGGTGCTTGTTTGAATAGTTCTTCAGCATTGGCAGCACGGTGGAAATTAAAGCTTGTGAACGAAAATGCCACTTCAAGGCCGCTTGTTGCAAACGACTTTAACAACACATTCATGTCTTTTTCTTTTGTAGATGCAAGCAATACGTGGATGTTCTTGTCGCTAAAACGTTCTTGTAATGCAGCTGTTAGTGCTAAAAAGCCTTCTTCATTATGAGCTCCGTCTAAGACGACTGGTGGATCAACTTGGAGAATTTCAAACCTTCCTGGCCATCTTGTGTTGGCAATCCCGATTGCCTTAGCTCCCTTTCCGACCTTTCGCTTCAGTGAATCGCTTAGCAAAGAAGCAGCTTTAAGGGCAAGCGCGGCATTTTTATGTTGGTGTGCCCCATAGAGCCCGGCTTGATAACAAACCCCTTCCTCGCCCTTTTCCTCTTTGTATGTAAACGTTCGTCCTTGTAGGCTCTCCACAAAAAACGTTTCATTTAACTGGTGCAAGGGGCATCCTTTTTGGCGAGCTGTCTCGGAAATAACCACATACGCTTCTTCTCCTTCAACTCCTGAAATAAGCGGAACGCCTTGCTTAATAATGCCCGCTTTTTCATGGGCAATTTCCGCAAGTGTATCGCCGAGAATGTGCATGTGGTCGTGACCAATCATGGTGATAATAGATAAAACAGGCATCACCACATTGGTTGAATCGAGTCTGCCTCCTAGACCGACTTCAATTAAACAAATGTCCGGTTTAGCGACTTCGGCAAAGTGGTAAAACATCATGGCCGTCAGCACTTCAAACTCTGTTGGCGACCCGAGGTCAGACTGTGCCACTTCCTCTACAATTGGCTTTAGGCGCTGGGCAGCTTGAAGCAAGTCATGATCTGAAATGGGCACACCGTTTACAGAAATACGCTCTGAAAACTGTTCAATGTAGGGCGATGTAAACGTGCCGACTGAAAAGCCGTCCGCTGTAAGGATGTGGCGTAAAAAACTGACAGTCGAACCTTTTCCATTGGTGCCAGCGACATGTACTGCCGTTAGTTTTTGTTCTGGGTGGCCTAATGCCTCAAGCATCCATTCCATCCGCTTTAATCCTGGCTTTATGCCAAACGGCAATAGCGAATGGACCCATTGTACTGCTTCTTCTGCTGTTTTCATTTCGATCCCCGCTTTCAAAGTCAGTCTGTTTTAAAAAAGCCCAGCGAACGGCCGCTGGGCTAAAAAATGCGTTATGCCTTCAATTCAGCGATGCGCTCAATCACCGTTTGCCGCTTCGCTGCATAATCTTGCTGTTTGGCTTTTTCCTCTTCTACGACGTGAGACGGCGCCTTTGCAAGAAAGCCTTGGTTGTTTAGCTTTTTCTCGATCCGTTCAACTTCCTTGTTCAACTTATCCAGTTCTTTTTCTAAACGGGCCACTTCTTTATCTAAATCAAGCATGCCGGCCAACGGCAAGAATAGTTCCATTCCCGAAAGTGCATGGGACATAGCTTTTTCCGGTGTAGCCAAGTCGACCGCTATATCGAGTGAACTTGGGTTGGCAAACTTTTCAATATAAGCGCCCCCTCTTTGCAGCCGTGCCGCCATTTGTTCGTCTTGTGGGCGGATCTTTAGCTCAATTTGTTTGCTCATTGGCACATTCAGTTCCGAGCGTGTTGTCCGGATAGCGTGGATAAGCGATTTGAGTGCTTCCATATCTTCTACAGCTTCCGCGAAAACAAGAGATTGATCGTACACTGGCCAGCTGGCAACTGTAATCGATTCGCCATCATGAGGAAGATGCTGCCATATTTCTTCCGTAATAAACGGCATAAACGGATGGAGCATACGCATCGTTTGGTCAAGGACATAGGCTAGCACAGAACGAGTTGTCTGTTTTGCTTGCTCATTTTCCCCATAAAGGGCGAGCTTTGCCATCTCAATGTACCAATCACACACATCGTCCCAAATGAAAGCATAGAGTACTCTTCCAGCTTCGCCGAATTCATAAGCATCAATTAATCGAGTAACCGATTCTACCGTTTCTTGCAAACGCGTTAAGATCCACTTGTCAGCAATCGACTTTTCTTGGCTAATATCAATGTCGCTATAAGAGAAACCATCCATGTTCATTAAGGCAAACCGGGAAGCATTCCAAATCTTATTGCCAAAATTCCAAGTCGACTCGACTTTTTCCCAGTAAAAGCGCAAATCGTTTCCAGGTGTGCTGCCTGTCGCTAAAAAGAAACGTAAAGAATCGGCGCCATACTTGTCAATAACCTCTTGGGGATCAACGCCATTGCCAAGAGATTTGCTCATCTTCCTGCCTTCAGCATCACGAATCAGGCCGTGGATGAGCACATCTTTAAATGGCCGCTGCCCAGTAAAGGCTTTGCCTTGGAAAATCATACGCGATACCCAGAAGGCAATAATGTCATAGCCTGTCACTAACACATTCGTCGGGTAGTAACGCTTGTAATCAGGCGCTTCCTCGTCAGGCCAGCCCATTGTTGAAAAAGGCCAGAGTGCAGAGCTAAACCAAGTATCAAGGACGTCCTCATCCTGACGCCAGTTTTCGCTGTCGCGCGGAGGCTCTTTGCCAACATAAATTTCGTTTGTTTCTTTATGGTACCAGGCTGGAATTTGGTGACCCCACCACAGCTGTCTCGAAATACACCAATCACGGATGTTTTCCATCCAGCGTATATACGTTTGTTCAAACCGTTGCGGCACAAATGTCACTTTTGTGTCAGCTTGTTCTTGAAGCTTCAATGCCTCTTCTGCCAGCGGACGCATCTTCACAAACCACTGCGTTGATAAATATGGCTCTACTACAGCGCCGCTACGTTCTGAATGGCCGACAGAATGGAGATGGTCTTCGATTTTGAAAAGAACTTGTTGTGCTTGTAAATCTTTGACAATCTGCTTCCGGCACTCGAAACGGTCCATTCCTTCATACTGTCCCGCTTTTTCATTCATCGTGCCGTCTTCATTCATAACAAGGACACGAGGCAAGTTATGGCGGTTGCCAATTTCAAAATCATTTGGATCGTGGGCAGGTGTAATTTTGACAGCGCCAGATCCAAATTCGCGATCTACATAATCATCGGCTATGATCGGGATCTCTCTTCCTACAATTGGCAATTTGACCATTTTTCCGATCAAATGCTGGTACCGTTCATCATCAGGATGTACAGCTACAGCTGTATCGCCTAGCATTGTTTCTGGCCGTGTCGTAGCAATTTCGATTGAACCGCTTCCGTCGCTAAGGGGATACCTCATATGGTAAAACGCCCCTTGGACGTCCTTGTAAATGACTTCAATATCAGACAGAGCCGTTTTTGTTTGCGGATCCCAGTTAATAATATACTCGCCTCGATAAATCAGCCCTTTGTTATATAGACTGACAAACACTTCTTTTACCGCATCGGACAGCCCTTGGTCAAGGGTAAACCGTTCCCGGCTATAGTCGACGGAAATGCCGACTTTTGCCCATTGCTCCCGTATAAACTTAGCGTACTCATCTTTCCACTCCCACGATTTCTCTAAAAACGCCTCGCGGCCAAGGTCGTATTTTGAAATGCCTTGTTCCCGGAGTTTCCCCTCTACTTTTGCTTGTGTGGCGATGCCAGCATGGTCCATTCCTGGCAGCCACAGCGTGTCATACCCTTGCATTCGTTTCGTCCGTGCCAGGATATCTTGGATTGTTGCATCCCAAGCATGCCCTAGATGAAGTTTGCCTGTTACATTTGGGGGCGGGATGACAATCGAGTAAGGTTGTTTGTCAGGGTCACCTGTTGCCTCAAAAAATCTTCCTTTGAGCCAATACGTATACCATTTTTTTTCGGTTGCGCTTGGATCATATTTGGTTGGCATCGAGTGCTGTTCTTCCATGTTTTATCCTCCTTCACGTAAAAAAACCCCCGTTCATCTCAAAGGACGAAGGGAGTGTTCGCGGTGCCACCTTTGTTCACGGCATACTTGTATCCGTGCAGCTCGACTTTTTTGTAACGGTCAAAAACCGATTCCGCTTACTAAGATTCGTTCAGCGGAACAGCTCACAGGCGACGTTCAAACGCTTGTAGCCTAGGAAACTTCCAGCCTTGGTTTCCCTCTCTTTAGGCACAGCCATTTTACTCTTCCTGCTCATCGCTTTTTATAGGATATGTCCGTATTTTACCGTTTGCCAGAGCAATCGTCAATAACAGCTTTGCCGGATAAGTGTTTTTTATACGATGGCTTTCTTGGAGCACGCAAATAGGCAATGTTTGCATAAACTATTGCAAACCATTCACAGGAGGTCATGAACATGGCTAAACGGTTTCGGGGCTTCCCGCCTCCTTACCCGCCAAAAGGCCCACCGAAAAAGGGGGGCGGGTTTAAAAACATTTTGCTCCAAGTGTTGCCGCCTATTATTGTTTTCCAACTTCTGCGTACGCTCTTTTTTCCGACCACGTTTGATTTGATTGTGTTAACCGTCATTATTGTTTTGTTTTTCTGCCTCTTCCTGCGCATTTTCTAAAGTTGCTGTAGCGTGTGGTGGCGGTGGCAAGGCTACCGGCATTTGCCGATCTTGCGCTTGTTCCTGTTGTTCCTCTAACACGTGCTTAAGGCGCCTTGCGCCAAACCAGCCGACAATAGACAGCACAAGGAACAACAGGCTACTCGGGAAATCCAATGTCACTGTAAGAAGCCCATCCCAAAGCCTCATCGCTGTAAAAAACAGCAACACAGCGAGCAGCTCACTAGCGATACCAGCCACTTTCCAAATTTTCGCGCGTTTTTTTTGCTTTGTGCCATGCACCATATAGATACCAGCAAGGCCAAAAACGGCGAGTAACACGAGGGGAAACAATGAAAATTTTGTCGCTTGCACAGTGGAATCAAAAAAGCCAATAAATTGGACGATTGTCTGGACAGCAAAGGCACCCGCCAAAATGAGCATGCCTGTTGCGAGCGCTTGGGCTACTTTCAGTTTTGCTGGCTGTTTCGGTATACCTGAAAGTCGTTTTTGACAATAAGCAGCAACACTGTGTTTTTGTACATGAAGGGGGAGGCCGTGCTGTTCTAGCTCAAGCCATTCAGCAATGATTTCAGCGAGGACTTGATTCGCCTGCCGCGAAGAAATCGGCGCTGAATAGATATAATTCGATACTTCTTCAAAAAGAAGCTGGTTTTCTTCGCTTAGCTTCTCTGCTTTCGTTCTTATATCGTTTGCGCGCAACATGTTGCCCACAGCTCATTGACACCTGCCTTTGCTCCTCATGGTTGTATGATTAAGATCTAGACTCTTTCATTTAACAGGAGAGCGGATTGTTTTTCAAGCTTTAACATTGCAGCACAGCATTACCGTAAAAAAGAATGCCCCCATTGTGAGCCAGGTTGCCAAAATGAATAGCAATCTGTATTCCATGAAGCATGTTTTTTGTTTATTTCTTCTGGCAAAGAAAAAGCCTTCAGCTTTCGCTCTGAAGGCTTATGCTTCCTTTTTTTCTTCGGCTGGCGCAAGTTTGGAAACAAAGCGCTGGACTTTGCGCATGGCAATGATGCGCTTCTCAAGGCGGCGGACATGTTCGAGTTCGTTTCCGCCGTGCCTGTAATCGCCAACCGCGTAATAAATCGGATCTGGATACAATAAATACGCACAAAGGAGGTGTTTTTCAGAATCAAGCAATGGCAAATGTTGCTCGTAACGCTGCAACCAACGGAACACTTCATCGTCTTCCCATAATGCGTAAGGAAAGCTGCGTCGGCAAAAGCTGGCTAAGTCCCGTGCTGGTGTGTCTAAACTTGCTTGTTCAAAATTAAACAACAACAGTTCGTTTGTTTCCGTTGCCATTGCATGGTGGCGAGAAAGCCTTCCATGTGTCAGCACGCTTCTATAAGAGCTTTTTTCTAATGTTGCTTCGTACCATTTTTCCAACTGATTGCGCGCCCCTTCAGCAAGCTGCTCCAGCAAGCCGTAATGGGTTAAAAACGTTAGCTCAAAGGGCGAAATATAGCGATTCTGTTCGGCTTGATCCGCAAAACGCGACATTTCTAAGAAATGCCTGTCCCAACGGGCCAACAGCCGTTCACATGATCCATCAAGTAACTCTTTTACAGCTGGCTGCGTCTTTACCGTCAAGCGGTGGATGACACCAAGATGATCTGCAATTGCTTCTTCAATCGAGATGCGGCTATGATATTCAACCTCATTGACCCATGGCATTAAATAATAGCTTTTATCCCCGGCAAAAAGCGTATACTCGCCAAACTTTGTTGGCAAAACAGGAATAAATTGCTTAAAACGGAGCTTTGTCAATTTGCGGATCGCATGAACAAATTCATCCGCCCGCATTCGGTCAATATCCGTCTCCTTTAAAGCAAACATGCCTTGGTCCGTCTCTACACGGATTAACTTCTGACCAACTTGCTCGATTGCTCTTGGCTGTAAATCATAGTAAAACAAAATCGCTTCATAGAGCGGATTCATACTTTCACCCTCTTTTCATCTAGCCAACTAGCAAATGCTGAAACAAACTTCCTTGTTTTGTCCCAATCAGAAACAGCATGTTTCACTATCTCTGCCAGCTCTTTGTCGCGATTGCCTGACGCATACGCCAACAACGGGTCAAGCTCATCCACTTGCAGCCCTTCTGCTAACAGTGCTTTTTTTTCTGGCGTTGTCAGTGCTGCTTGTGCATCCAATGCATCGAGCAACGCACAAAACGATTCTTGTCCATGTTCAGCGTACCAGTTCTTTAAAAAGCGCATCATTGAACCGTATCCTACTTCAGGAGGCTTAGTCGTTCCTTTCACGACAAGCATATGAAAGAGGATTCCAGACTGTTCAGGCGCCTCGATCCGATCCATTACCGGTTGTTTTTTGTGTTCCTGCGCTAGTTTTTCAGCTTTTGACTGGCGCTTCTCAGCTTCCTTCCACAATCCTTTTACAATCTTTCTCTGTTCAGGTTCAAGGTTTGGCAGAAGGCACTCCAGTTCTTTCAAAGGTTTGGCCCTTTCTTCCCTGTTTTTGCTTTCCTTTCTTCCGCTCGCTACCATCGCTCCTAATAACGTGCCCCACTGCTGTTCATAGCCTTTTTGCAAACAACTAGGGGCAATGTGGTCGTGAACCGTAATATACCGGCCATCCACTTTTATAAAAGGCTTTCCGTCTTTTGTACGAATCATGCGATCCATCAAGACGGTTGGCGTGACGCTGCAACTGTCACGCCAATTTGTATGCCAATCCAATAACGCTTTATCTTGCCAGTATTCAAGCCGTTTTGTCCCATGGTCTGTCAATAGCTGATTGTTTTCGAGAGTGGCATCTACAAACCCGTAGCGTGATTTCAATTGTTCAATCATTGTCTGCCTACTTCGCTTTCACAGGTATATAGAGAATTTGCCCTTCTGATACCTGTTCATCAGCTAAATTGTTATAGCGCGTCAACTGGCTTGCTGACAGTTCATACCGCTCCGCGATCGTGTCAAGCGTTTCATTTTCTTGAATGATGCACATTTTCCACTTTGTAAATTGCTCGACTTCATTTCTGAGCATGCTCGTCAAATACGTCGCATTTTCTTCTCGCTCTCCTTTTTGATCTGGTTCTTCAAGTGCTTCTTCTAATTCTTGTTCATCGGCCGCTAGCGCTTCTTCCTGCTGCTGAGATTCCTCATAACGATCCTCTTCTTCTACGTCTTCTGTCGCCACTTCCTCTGTCGTTTCCCCAGACTCTTCTATCTCTTGCTCAACGTCCAGTTCATTTTCCGTTGATCTTGGCAAAACCGGTTCAGAAGGAAGTGATGTTTCATGTTTGTTTTCAAGTGCTTTTCCAAAAGCAGCAGAGATGTCCAACACTTGCTCTCTATTTACTTGAGGATTTTCTTCGTTAGCTGGCGCTGTCTGTTGCTCATCCGATTCGTCTGTTGGCTCTTCCCCCTCACTCTCCTTGTAAGCAGTGAAAGAAAAAGCCGTTTCCTCCGCTTCTTCAGCTTCTTCTTCCTGTTCCAGCTCACGGTCATCCGTATCGACTTCCAGCTCCTGCTTTTCCGATTTCATGCCGCTAATGCTGACGTCAGCAGTCAATTGGATGCATCCTTTTTCTGGCAGGTCATAGTCAAAGCTGGCAATTTCCACGAAAATATCATCAATATGTTGAATTCTAGCCATCGGGATTGTGATATCAATTGGAAACAAATGTTCAATTTCGCCAATTTCCCCTTCATGCTCAACCAATTGCCCAGATTGGCGGAAATCGCTCAAGTCAGCAAACGATTCTCCATCATCAATGCGCTTTTCTTCTTCTACACCACGGTCAATTTTGTACTCACCAACAAAACGTAGTCCACCCTTAATTGTTACATGTTCGCCGTCTTGATCGACAAAGATCTCTGGCGTTAATGTCATGCCGAGAATTTCGTCAATTTGTTGCCCTTGGTTCAGCCATACGGAATCTTCTATGGAAAAGGTTAACGTCGATGATTGCTCCTGCGCCACTCTAATTCCCCCTTCTCAAATGTCCTAAAAAACGTTGTACACTATAACGTTTATGACATAGTTTACGTGAATATGCGTGGCCTCGGTCTAATTTAAATCGTTAATGGAGCACTAGCGTCAGCTCCCCATCGCCCAAGCTTGACGAAGCAACGGTTGGCGCCCATACAAAAAACCAGTTGGCATGTATGCTCAACTGGTTTTTGCAAATGAACGCTAGTTTATTTCGTGGCGATTGTTTGAAAGACTCGCTCTGCTGCTGCAATGGTCGCCTCAATATCTTCGCTTGAGTGGGCCGTCGATAAAAACAACCCTTCAAACTGCGATGGGGCTAGGGATATGCCTTCTGCCAACATTCCGCGGAAATAAGCAGCAAACAAATCCAAGTCGGACGTCTGCGCTTTTTCAAAGTTATACACGCGCTCGTCTGTAAAGAATAAGCCAATCATCGAGCCAGCACGGTTAATCGAGTGGGGAATGCCGTGCTGTTTCGCTGCCGCTGAAAGGCCAGCTTCCAAACGCTCTGCTTTACGAGCAAACTCATTGTAATCTGCTCTTGTAAGCTGTGAAAGTGTGTAGTAACCTGCCGTCATTGCAAGGGGATTTCCAGAAAGTGTTCCTGCTTGGTAAATCGGCCCGCTTGGTGCGATTTGCTCCATAATTTCCCGTTTGCCGCCAAAGGCGCCGACAGGGAGACCCCCACCGATTACTTTCCCAAGGCATGTTAGGTCAGGCGTTACGCCAAATTCCCCTTGTGCACACGTATAGCCAACGCGGAAGCCAGTCATGACTTCATCAAAAATAAGGAGCGTACCGTTTTCTTCCGTCCACGTTCGCAAAGTTTCTAAGAAGCCTGGTTCTGGAGGGACAACCCCCATATTCCCTGCGACTGGCTCGACAATGACGGCTGCCAAGTCATCTCCAAACGTCTCAAATACATAGCGAACGCTCTCCAAATCATTGTAATGAACCGTCAATGTATTTTGGGCTACACTTTCTGGAACACCTGGACTATCAGGGAGGCCGAGTGTCGCCACACCAGAACCTGCTTTAATCAACAGCGAGTCGCCATGTCCATGGTAACAGCCGACAAATTTTAAAATTTTGTTTCGCCCCGTATAGCCCCGTGCTAGGCGCAATGCGCTCATTGTCGCCTCTGTCCCTGAATTGACCATCCGGACAACATCAATTGAGGGCACACGCTCGATGACAAGTTTGGCAAGCCTCGTTTCATATTCATGGGGAGCGCCAAAACTTGTCCCCAGTTCCGTTGCTTTTTTTAACTCTTCGACGACAACGTCATTGGCATGTCCTAAAATAAGCGGCCCCCAAGACAGGACATAATCAATGTACTCATTCCCGTCAATGTCTTTTATCTTTGCGCCTTTCCCCTCTTTCATGTAAACCGGGTTCATGCCTACTGATTTAAATGCCCGCACCGGGCTGTTCACTCCGCCTGGCATGAGCGGCTGTGCTTCTTTAAACGCTTCAATCGACTTGGTCCAATTTTCCATGCTTTCAGCTCCCTTTTAGCCAGTTGGCTACATCTTTGGCATGATAAGTCAAAATCAAGTCCGCCCCTGCCCGCTTCATGCTGATTAATGTTTCCATTACCATTGCTTTTTCATCAATCCAGCCATTTTGGGCGGCCGCTTTTACCATTGCATATTCGCCGCTTACGTTATAAGCGACAAGCGGCATGCCTGTTTCATTTTTGACTTCGCGGACAATATCCAAGTAGGAGAGTGCAGGCTTAACAATTAAAAAGTCGGCTCCTTGCTCTACATCTGAACGGGCTTCTCGCAAAGCTTCTTCACGGTTGGCAGCATCCATTTGGTACGTTTTGCGGTCGCCAAAAGCAGGAGCGCTATTAGCAGCATCACGGAACGGCCCGTAAAAAGCAGAAGCATATTTTACGGCATAGGACATAATCGGAATATCAGCAAAACCTGACTCATCCAATCCGTTGCGGATCGCATAAACAAAGCCGTCCATCATGTTGGATGGCGCGATGATATCAGCCCCTGCTTCCGCTTGGGAAATAGCCGTTTTCGTAAGCAATGCTAAACTTTCATCGTTTAGGACATCGCCCTCTTTCACCAGTCCACAATGGCCGTGGTCCGTAAACTCGCATAAACATGTATCGGCAATCACGACCATATTTGGAAACGCACGCTTTACTTGCCGGATCGCGCGCTGGATGATGCCTTCTTCCGCATACGCTTGTGAACCGCAAGCATCTTTTTCTGACGGAATGCCAAATAGAATAATAGCCGGGATGCCTAGGCTTTCCACTTCGCCAACCTCTTCATTTAAGCAATCAAGTGAAAACTGATAGACCCCTGGCATGGACGGTACTTCCGTCTTCTTGTTTTTTTCTTCTGTCACAAAAAGGGGGTAAATCAAATCATCTGCTTGTAGTGTCGTTTCTCGAACCATGCGGCGAATCGCGTCACTTTGGCGTAAACGGCGGTGGCGTGTAAATGGTTGGTTCATCGTTTCATTCCCCCGATATCGTTTAAAATCGTATCAATTAGGCCTTTAACAGTATATTCGCTAGCAGTTACTAGAGGAGATAGTCCGCATTGCTTTGCTGCTCGGGCTGTGACTGGGCCAATGCAGGCAAACGTTTGGGCGAGAATCCCAGCTGCCGGTGCGACGTTGGCATAATGCACTGCCGCTGAAGTGCTTGTCAGCGTAACGTAATCAAATGTCTTTTGTTCTAAACGTTTCGCCTGTTCCCCAGCACCAGCAGGGCATATTGTATCGTATACGATCATTTCTGTAACAGTGGCCTGTCTGTCTGATGATGAAAGGATGTCGCAGACCGTTCTTTTAGCCAGTTGTCCCTTTACAACCAATACATCCGAATGTGGAGCAAGCAATGGGACCAACTCTTTTGCGAGCGCTTCACCTGTATATTCACTCGGAATAAAATCACAGTGTAGCCCCTGGTCTTCAAGAAGTTGTGCAGTTTTCGGGCCAACCGCCGCTACTTTTGCCGTAAATGGCTGCCCTTTATACAGTTCCAAAAAAGCACGCACGCCATTTGCGCTCGTAAAGACAACCCAAGCAAACTGGTGTAAATGAGCAAATGTTTCCCTAAGTGCCGGTGTCAAATTCCTTGTCACGCATTGAATGAGCGGCAAAGAATGAGGTATAGCGCCTAAAGCAGCTAGCTCGGCTGCCCACCTTTCGTTTTGCCGCTCTTCTCTCGTCATGAGAATATGTTTCCCCTTTAGCGGTTTCATGACCCTTCCAGTTCGCTCCTGACCTTTTCAAGAATTGCTCCAGCCCCTTGTGCAGTCAACAGGCTTGACACCTTTTTCCCTAGCTCTTCCGCAACCATTCCACTTTTTGCTTCTTTTAGTATCGTTTTGCCGTCAGGAGAACCGACAAGCCCTGTCAGGAATACTGTGCCATCCTCAAGCACCGTTGCATATCCGCCAATCGGCACTTGGCAACCGCCGTTCATTTCCTTTAAAAAAGCACGTTCTGCCAAAACGGCTTTTCCTGTTTCATCATGGTGCAGCTTTGCTAACAGTTCCGTTGTTTCCACGTCGTCCACACGGCATTCAAGCCCTAGCGCCCCTTGGCCAATCGCAGGTAAGCATACGTCTTTGCTCAAGTATTCGGTAATGATCTCCTCGTCATAGCCAAGCCGCTTTAACCCAGCTGCAGCCAAGACGATCGCCGAAAAATCTTCCTCTTTTAATTTGCGCAAACGGGTCTCCACATTGCCCCGTATCCATTTTACTTGCACATCTGGGCGCCTATGTAAAATTTGCGCAGAACGCCGTAAGCTGCTCGTGCCGACAATTGCACCTGCTGGGAGCTCGTCCAGCGTTTGTCCTCCTTCGCTCACAAGCACATCCCGTGGATCCTCTCGCTCTGTAATTGCAGCAAGGGTGAACTCTTCCAACAGTTCGGACGGCACGTCTTTCATCGAGTGGACAGCGACGTCAATTTCTCCAGAGCGGAGCGCCGCTTCAATTTCTTTAACAAACAACCCTTTCCCGCCTACTTTTGATAACGTCACATCGAGAATGCGGTCGCCCTTCGTCACAATTTCTTTCACTTCAAACTCATAGGGAACGCCAAGCTGTTTAAGCTGCTCAATGACCCAATGCGTTTGCGTTAACGCCAATTTGCTTCGGCGTGTGCCAATCATAATCTTTCGCATGTGCTCCTCCTTTATAACCACGTGTGAAAATCAGTATAACGACCGCTAACAATATAATTAACGAGCAAAACGGCGAAGGCGCCTATATTAAGCCAAATCGACCGATAGCCTTTTCCGACAATTGCAAGCCGCAAATAAAAATATAGCCCGTAAGCGGCAAGAACGCACAACGACAAAATCGTTTTTGCATCCGTCCACCAAACATGGTCATATTGGCTAATCGACCAAACCACGCCCCAGATGACGCCGACTAAGTAAAACGGAAAACTTGCCACAGATGCGAAGTACGAGAATTTTTCAGTTTGTGGCAGCGAACCAAGGCGAATGAGCCGCTTACCCCATAGCCGTCGCTTCAAAAGCTGGTGCGCTAGCAAATAGAGTACGGCAGCAGCGGCCGCAACGGTAAAGCCTGTATAGGAAAGCAAGATAAAAACAACATGCATGACAAGCAGCTCTGAAGCAAGCAAATCCATCGTTGCTTGTGTCACGTCACCAGAAGGGACAAATAGGCTGCCTGACATAACGGCGAAACCGAGGACATTAAGGACGAAGACTAAAAAGGCCATTTTCACTTTCCAATTAATGAAGAGCGAAACGGTCACAATCGACCATGCATAAAAAAACAGCCCTTCAAACGGAGTGATTAAAGGGAGCCGATCCAATTCAAACATCCGCATAACAAAGTAAACAGTTTGTAGCCCCCAAACAAACAAAAGCAACCAAAAGGCAATTCGATTGGCTTTTTGGTTGTTAGTCAAAAAGTCGATAAAATATCCAATTAAGCTCAAACTATAGAGCAAGACGGTGATTGGATAAACGAAATCCATTGGCACTCCACGTCCTATGTCCGCAGCGCTATGCCTTGATTTAAGGAAGGGCGCTGCCCTTCTTTCCAAGATTGTTCCGCATAATCAGCTTCTGCCTTTTCGGCAAGTTCTATTTGTGCTTCGAGGGCGAAAATCGTCTTAAACAACTCAAGGGAATGCTTGGCATCCGGTTCAGCTGCAAGCTCTTTCACTCTCGTCAACGGATCGCGGAGCAATTGATTGACAATGCTTTTCGTATGTTTGTTCAACACTTTTATGTCACGTTCTGATAAGTGAGGAAGCTTCCGTTCAATGCTTTCCATTGTATCGCCTTGGATTTGCAATGCTTTCTCACGCAAGGCTGTAATAAGGGGCACAACGCCTAGTGTATTTAGCCATGCTTTAAAGTCATCGATCTCTTCCTCAATCATAACACCGATTTTTTCAGCTTCTTTTTTGCGCTCTTTTTTATTGGCTTCAACAATGTTCTGTAAGTCATCAATGTCGTATAAGTAAACGTCGCTAATCGTTGCAATTTCCGGGTCGATATCCCGTGGCACCGCTATATCAATCGCAAACAGCGGCCTGCCCTTCCGTTTTTTAAGGGCGTCTGTGGCATTTTCCTTTGTGACAACAAAGTTGCGGGCCCCCGTGGAGCTAATCACGACATCTGCTTCTTTTAAAGCATCATTCAATTCAGCAAAAGAGCGTGCCGTTCCTGAAAACTGGCTTGCCAGTTCTACCGCTTTTTCTTTTGTCCGGTTCATGACGCTAATGGAAGCTGCACCATTCGCATAAAGATGTTTGGCCGTCAATTCGCTCATTTTTCCAGCGCCTAAAATAAGCACATGTTTTCCTGAAAACGTGCCGAAAATTTTCTTTCCAAGTTCTACGCCTGCATAGCTAACGGAAACGGCTTGTGAAGAAATTTCGGTTGACGAGTGCACACGTTTGCCGAGCGTAACCGCTTGTTTAAATAGCTGGTTAAACACAGTGCCTGTGACTTTCTCTTCTTGGGCAAGCAAAAAGGCCTGCTTCACTTGTCCAAGAATTTGCGTTTCGCCGATCACCATTGAGTCTAAACCACAAGCAACGCGGAAAAGGTGTTCAATGGCATGGTCATTTTCACGGATAACCAAATACGGCGTTACGTCTTCCATATCGACAGAAAACCACTCTGCCAAAAATGCTTTTGCAAAATAGCGCCCAGTATGAAGCTGATCTGCGACTACATACAGTTCAGTCCGGTTGCAAGTAGAAAGGATAACGCATTCCATCATGCTTTTTGATGAGCGAAGCTTCTTGAGTGCTTCTGGAAGCTGGTGTTCGCTAAATACTAGTTTTTCCCGTATTTCTACTGGGGCTGTTTTATAATTTAATCCTATTGCGATCGTATGCATGTCATAGCCCCCTAAAGGTCGATCCAATTCTAGTTTCTCTACTTTACTTTGCCCAAAATCGATTATAACATGTCTTAATTATAACATGTCTAAATAAGGACTCAAAAACATTTTGTGAACAAACAAAGAAAACGCTCTTATTTTGAATGAATGTAATCTAGCTCGATCACTTGCAAAAAAAGCAGTGGAAGTTTACTCCACCGCTCATTCTGTTACTTTTAAATGGTTCAAAATCGTTCGCCAAGCCTCATCCTTGCCGAGCCCAGTGGCAGAAGAAAAGATTAGCAACGGGTCACTTGCCTCTTTGTCCAACGTTTTGGCAATGGCCGTTAACTGCTTCTGCCATTTTCCTTTCGGGATTTTATCAGCCTTTGTGGCAACCAAAATGACAGGAATGCCGTAATGCTTCATCCAGTTGTACATGAGTTGGTCGTCTTCAGATGGGCGATGCCGAATATCAACTAGCTGCAACACAGCTTTTAGTTCTTCTCGTTCGGACAAATACGTTTCAATCATTTTACCCCATACGGCTCGTTCCGTTTTTGAGACTTTGGCGTATCCATAGCCTGGAACATCAACAAAGTAAAGGCGTTCGTTAATTTCATAGAAATTAAGCGTTTGTGTTTTTCCCGGTTGGCCTGATGTACGGGCAAGCCCTTTCCGATTTAGCATTTTGTTGATGAAAGAAGACTTGCCGACGTTGGAACGGCCGGCAAGGGCAAGTTCAGGAAGCTGGTTTTTCGGGTATTGCTCTGCTTTCACAGCGACATGCGCTAATTCTGCCTTTGTCACTTTCATTGGGTTTCCTCTTTCAACGCAACTTTCAATACTTCATCCAAATGGGAGACAGAAACAATGTTTAATTCCTTTCTGACGCTTTCTGGAATATCATCGACATCCCGTTCATTGTCTTTCGGAATAATGATCGTCCTAATGCCAGCCCGATGAGCACTCATTGCTTTTTCTTTTAAGCCGCCAATCGGCAACACTCGGCCACGCAACGTAATTTCGCCAGTCATGCCGACTTCGCGGTCGACCTTTCTTCCAGTCAGTGCAGATATAAGTGCTGTCGCCATTGTAATCCCCGCTGACGGGCCATCTTTCGGAGTCGCCCCTTCAGGTACGTGGATGTGTATGTCTGTTTTTTCATTAAACCCAGGATCAATCTCAAGCTCTTCAGACCGGGAACGGATATAGCTGAAGGCTGCCTGGGCTGATTCCTTCATGACATCACCAAGTTTGCCCGTTAGTGTCAGCTTGCCTTTTCCAGGAACTGCGGAAACCTCAATTGCTAGCGTTGTCCCTCCAGCAGATGTATAAGCAAGGCCAGTCGCCGCGCCAACTTGGTCTTCCACTTCCGCCATCCCATAGCGAAAACGTGGTTTGCCTAGCATCGTTTCCACCATTTTTTCTGTAAGGACGACCCGCTTTCTCTCATTCATCACAATCATTTTCGCCGCTTTACGGCATAGCGTTGCCAGCTGCCGTTCAAGACCGCGCACGCCTGCTTCTCGAGTGTAATAGCGGATTACCTTTTTAAGGGCTTCAGGTCTTGCTTGAAACGTGCTCTTTTTTAACCCATGCTCGCTCACTTGTTTCGGCAGCAAGTAGCTTTGGGCAATCTCTAACTTTTCCAGCTCGGTATAGCCTGGGATTGAGATGATTTCCATTCGGTCAAGCAGGGGTCCAGGAATTGTGCCGATATTATTTGCCGTTGTCACAAACATCACCTTCGAAAGGTCATAAGCTTCTTCAAGGTAATGGTCGCTAAATGTACTGTTTTGTTCAGGGTCTAACACTTCAAGCAAAGCAGATGCTGGATCACCCCTAAAATCTTGGGCCATCTTATCAATTTCATCGAGGAGAAATACTGGATTGATGGTCCCCGCTCGTTTCATTCCTTGAATGAGACGGCCTGGCATCGCCCCAACGTATGTGCGGCGATGACCGCGAATTTCTGCTTCGTCACGTACGCCGCCTAGTGACATACGTACAAACTTCCGGTTTAATGAGCGAGCAATGGAACGGGCCAATGACGTTTTACCGACTCCAGGCGGTCCAGCTAAGCACAGAATCGGTCCTTTCATGCTTTTTGTCAGTTGGCGCACGGCCAAATACTCAAGGACGCGCTCTTTCACTTTATCAAGTCCGTAATGGTCTTCATTCAAAATGGTTTCAGCACGACCGACATTAAGCTCATCTTCTGTTTCGGTTTTCCATGGAAGTTGGATAAGCCAATCCAAATACGTTCTTAAAATCGAGCTTTCTCCCGCATTGGCTGGCATTTTTTCATATCGACCTAGTTCTTTGATCGCTTTTTCATACACATGTTCAGGCATACCAGCTGCATCAATTTTTTCACGGAGCTCGGCAATCTCGCCCGTTCGCCCTTCACGGTCGCCTAATTCCTTCTGAATCGCCTTCATTTGCTCACGCAAGTAATATTCTTTTTGCGTTTTCTCCATAGCCTTTTTGACGCGCTGGCCAATTTTCCGTTCAAGCCCAAGCACTTCTTGTTCATTGCCTAATCGTTCAATCAGTTTATGGAGCCTTTTGTTGACATCAATCAACTCAAGCAATTCTTGCTTTTGCGTTAGTTTTAACGTTAAGTTCGCAGCCACGATATCAGAAAACAATTCAGGATCTGTTGTTTCTCTAAGGGAATTAACCGTTTCTTGTGAAGCTCGTTTCGATTGTTTGGCAAATTGTTCATACATTGATAAAAGCGTGCGCATCAATGCTTCTGATTCAATATCGCCTTCCCGTTTTACTTCAAATAAGGACACATCGACAACTAAGACATCGCCATAATCTTTAAAAGAAGTGATTTCTCCTCGTTGGATGCCTTCCACTTGTATTCTGACAGTGCCGTTTGACAATTTTGACGCTTGGTTTATTTTTGCAAATGTCCCTATTTTATACAAATCCTCCTGTTGAGGATCATCTAACGTCGTTTCTTTTTGGGTGGCCAAAAATAAGTGATGGCCATTGCTTTTCGCTTCCTCTAACGCTTTGACAGATTTTTCGCGTCCAACGTCTAAGTGCATGATCGTGCCTGGAAAAATAAGCACACCACGCAAAGGAAGGAGCGGAACACGTCGTTCCGAACGAATTTCACCCATCCGTCATACACCTCCGCACATTCTTCTCTAGAAGCCTTAATCCTTTTTGTTTTACCAGTGTATCCGAATGCAAGGAAAGATAATACTCTTTTCTTGCTTTCAAGCACACAACGCTTAGAGCGCCACTCAAATGATTGACGCTCTGTCATTTACATCATTCTACTCATTCAACTTATTTTAGCTTACTTACGCGCCCTTTGTCTAATACTTAGATTGGAGAGGGATCGTATCCTATCGCAGACGCTGGAATCGCCTCTGTTTCAATTTTTTCTTTTACGAGCGCAAGCTCAAGGACTTCATCAAATGTTTTCACAGGATGAATGGTAATGCCCTCTATTGTGTTCAAGAGCGCTTGTTCATTTTCTTTCGGGATAATGATCCGTTTGGCTCCAGCTTGCTTAGCCGCTTTCACTTTTGCGATAACGCCGCCAATCGGTCGAACTTTGCCATGAACACTTAATTCTCCTGTCATCGCTACTTCGTTTGAAACGGCAGTTTGTTTAATACCCGAATAAATACCAGTAGCAATGGCAATCCCTGCAGACGGGCCATCAACAGGCGTACCCCCTGGAAAATTGACATGAATATCGTAATCGCCAGTTGGCAGCCCTTTCCGCTTCAGAACAGTAATGACATTTTCAACGGATGACCGGGCCATGCTTTTTCTTTTAATTGAACGCATTTGCGAACCCGACTGTTCTTCTTCGGCAATTCCTGTAATCGTCAGCGTGCCATTCCCTGCTCGTTCTTGTACAAGCACTTCAATTTCTAGAAGCGCGCCGCTATTTGGCCCTGTTACAGCCAAGCCATTGACAAGGCCAACAGCAGGCTGTTCGTGAATGCGCCGTTCTGGCCGTGGCGACATTTGGCTCGAATGGAGCACCCATTCAATATCGTGTTTTTCGATGGAAGTGCGTTTATCTGCCCGGGCTGCTCCAACGGCAATTTGGACGACATTGACCGTTTCCCGTCCATTGGTAGCATAGTCAGCAATCTTTTTGGCTGCATCATCTGTTAAAGCCATGCCCGCTTTATCAGCGGCTCTTTTCGCAATTTCCACAATCTCATCAGGATCAAGAGCCCGGAAAAATACTTCCAGACAGCGAGAACGAATGGCAGGAGGCATTTCTTCTGGCTGTCGCGTCGTCGCAGCGACTAGGCGAAAATCAGCAGGGAGCCCCCTTTTAAAAATATCGTGGATGTGAGAAGGGATTTGCTCGTTTTCCGAGCTGTAATAAGCGCTCTCTAAAAACACTTTTCGATCCTCAAGCACCTTTAACAGCTTATTCTGCTGGATTGTATGAAGTTCTCCAATTTCATCAATAAATAAAATGCCGCCGTGTGCTTTTGTAACTGCCCCTGGCTTTGGTTGGGGGATGCCAGCTTGTCCCATCGACCCCGCGCCTTGGTAAATCGGATCGTGTACAGAACCAATAAGGGGATCAGCAATGCCCCGTTCATCGAAACGGGACGTCGCACCATCCAACTCGACAAAAGCAGCAGTTGAGCGAAACGGCGAATCTGCTTGGCGTTTTGCCTCGTCAAGAACTAAACGCGCTGCGGCTGTTTTCCCGACCCCTGGCGGACCGTAAATGATCACATGTTGAGGATTTGGCCCACATAGCGCCATACGCAACGTTTTTAACCCATCTTCCTGACCAACAACTTCCGACAAATGCTTAGGTCTCACTTTTTCAGCGAGGGGCTCTGATAAGCGAATATCACGGAGCCTTTTCATTTTCTCCAATTCCACTTTCGATTCTTTATCAAGATATGTTTTTTGGCTACGCTGGCTTTTTAACAAATTCCAAAAGTAAACACCAATGATGATTCCAAAAAACAGTTGTACAAACAAGGCAATGGTTGCAAAGCCCATAATTTCCTTCCTCCCTAATAGATGAATGATGCTGTTAGTATTTCCTAGAGCGTTTTCGTTAATCGAAAAACAACACGCTCATTTTTTCCAATTTCGATTGCACCTTTGGAGGAAGGAAGCGTAAAAACCCTCCGGCAAACTGCCGGAGGGGGGCTTGCTATGCGCTTTCTTTCGGTTTATCCAACGTTAGTTCAGTACCGTCTGCTGATTTTAAAATCGGCGGTGCGTCATCCGTCACACATGCACCATGAATGATGCATTTGACCGCATCCTCTCGTGACGGCAAATCAAACATGACGTCGAGCATGATGCCTTCAATAATGGAGCGAAGCCCGCGAGCGCCTGTTTTACGTTCAATTGCTTTATTGGCAATTTCTCGCAACGCGTCTTCGGTAAATTCAAGCTCCACGTCATCAAGCTCTAGAAGTTTTTGATACTGTTTGACAAGCGCATTTTTTGGCTTTGTCAAAATTTCAACGAGCGCATCTGTGTCAAGCGGCGACAAACTTGAAATGATTGGCAAACGACCGATAAACTCTGGGATTAAGCCAAAGCGCAGCAAATCTTCTGGAAGCACTTTTGATAAATATTCACCTGGCTTCAGATCATCTTGTTTTGCATCGTCGGTACCAAAACCAATCACTTTCTTTCCAAGGCGCCGTTTAATGATTTGTTCGATCCCATCAAACGCCCCTCCACAAATAAAGAGGACATTGGTTGTATCGATTTGGATAAATTCTTGATGCGGATGCTTGCGGCCCCCTTGAGGAGGGACGCTTGCTGTTGTTCCCTCTAGAATTTTAAGCAATGCTTGTTGGACCCCTTCACCAGAAACATCCCGTGTAATCGATGGGTTTTCTGACTTGCGTGCAACTTTGTCAATTTCGTCAATGTAAATAATGCCTTTTTCAGCCTTTTCCACATCATAATCGGCCGCTTGTATCAGCTTTAGCAAAATGTTCTCTACGTCTTCCCCGACATAACCAGCCTCGGTAAGCGAGGTGGCGTCCGCAATCGCGAACGGAACATTCAAAATGCGCGCTAGCGTTTGTGCGAGCAACGTTTTCCCGCTTCCTGTTGGCCCGATTAAAGTGATATTGCTTTTTGAAAGCTCTACGTCTTCAGACCTAGACATGGAATTAATCCGTTTGTAATGGTTATAGACCGCTACAGAAAGGGATTTTTTTGCCTCTCTTTGTCCAATGACATAGTCATCCAAAATAGAGCAAATTTCATTAGGCTTAGGGATTTCTTCAATTTCTACTTCTTCATCCGTGCCTAATTCCTCTTCTACAATCTCTGTGCACAGTTCAATGCACTCATCACATATATACACACCAGGGCCAGCTACGAGCTTTCGAACTTGATCCTGAGTTTTTCCACAAAACGAACATTTTAATTGGCCTTTTTCTTCGTTAAATTTAAACATGCCCTCACCCCTTACAGGATATTGTTTTCTGTTGCTTGAGAAGCTCAAACAAAGAAAATCATTAACGTCAAATCATTGTAGCATATCCGCCGTTAACACTCTAGAAAAATGCTTTTTATGTACGTATTTTGCCATTTGCCTTAATTGTGGACTTAAAAAAGGAATTGGTCGCTCCCTTTGCCACATTATAATACTATTCAAGCAAACGATGCAAAAACCCTTTAAAATTTGCCTAGTTCCAGCATGTTCAATATCGGAACAGAACATACTAAAAATATGGAGAAAGGCATGGAACAATTCCATGCCAAGTTCACATACAAAGGCAGTATGAGGCTCGTGCCGCCCTTATGATTCTGTTGTTACTTCTTTGCTGTTATCGACAAGCACGTCAATCGCTTTGCGCAGTTTCAGATCGCCTTTTACATTGTCTGTGCCGCCTTGGGCAGCGAGCAATGCTTTGATTTCCTCCACTGAACGCTGGTACATATCAGCCATTTTTTGGAATTCTTCTTCAATCTCTTCTTCGCTTACTTCGACATTTTCCGCTTCTGCAATTGCTTCGAGTGTCAAGTTTACACGAACGCGCTTTTCAGCATCCTCTTTAAATTGATTGCGCATGTCTTCTTCAGTTTGCCCAGAGAACTGGAAGTACATATCCAAGTTCATTCCTTGCGCTTGCAGGCGCTGACCAAATTCTTGCAACATACGGTCTGTTTCCGTTTCGATCATCGCTTCTGGCACATTGATGTCTGCTTGTTCTGCTGCTTTTTCAAGCAGTGAATCACGGACGGCATTTTCAGAAGCCGTTTTCTTTTGCTCTTCCAATGTAGAACGCAATTCGTTCTTCAGTTCGTCCAATGTTTCTACTTTCTCATTCACATCTTTTGCAAACTCATCATCAAGTTCAGGCAACTCTTTGCGCTTAATGTCATGTACTTTCACTTTGAATGTCGCAGGCTTCCCTGCAAGTTCTTCCGCGTGGTATTCTTCTGGGAATGTGACTTCGACATCTTTTTCTTCCCCTGATTTCAAGCCAACAAGCTGTTCTTCAAATCCAGGGATAAACGAATTTGAGCCGATTTCCAATGAATAATTCTCAGCCGTGCCGCCTTCAAACGCTTCTCCATCTACATAGCCAGCGAAATCAATAACAGCTGTATCGCCATTGGCGATTTCACCATCTTCAAGAACAATGAGTTCTGCATGTTGTTCTTGTAGCTTTTTAAGCTCAGCTTCTACATCCTCATCGGTTACATCTGTGCTCGGCACTTCCACTTCAAGGCCTTTGTAATCACCAAGCTTGACTTCAGGCTTTACTGTAACGGTAGCTTTAACGATAAGCGGTTCGTTTTTGCCAATGCTTTCTACATCGATTTCAGGACGATCTACAGGATAGATGCCTGTTTCTTCGACAGCGTTTGCGTAAGCTTCTGGCAACAGAATGTCAATCGCGTCTTGGTAAAGCGATTCAACGCCAAACTGTTTTTCAAATAGGCCACGAGGCACTTTTCCTTTACGAAAACCAGGGACATTCACTTTCTTTACCACTTTTTTAAACGCTTTATCTAAAGCATCATTGACTTTATCTGCTTCGACTTCAATCGTTAAGACGCCTGTGTTATCTTCTGTTTTTTCCCATTTTGCAGACATGTTCTTATTCCCTCCAGCACTAAAATAGCAAAATCATTTCTCACGTTTTTGACAACCATTCCATTATAACATAAAGGCGCCATCTTTCAATCAGTTGCTTACTAAAATCTCTTATGTATGGAACCATTGGTTTTGATCTTGCGACTCAAGAAGAATATCCTTTTCCAACGCTTCGATTTCATTTGAAGCACATAGCACATCAAACCGTTTGCAGCCATAGCAATCAACCATGTCCTCTTCATCTGTTTCTAAGCCAAGCTGTTCAGCAGCAACTAAATGGAAAGCACATGCCCATGCTTTTGGATTCGGCGGATCTGGTAAGAAAGGATACGTGATTAATAAGTATGTATGGTGCAGTTGTCTTGCCATTTGCAAGAGCACCGGGTCTTCCTGTTCAAGTTGTTCTTCCAAAGCTTGACGAATCGCTTTGTCTATGTCCCGTTCTCCTGGTATCGGCAATTCCGCTGGTTGTACTTCCATGCTCCGCTGTTCCTTTTTAATGATGATCGGTAGCCGATCATTCCAATCATGCAAGAGTACAAGGGCATACGTGCGCATAAGTGCCTTGGCGTTTTCATCGGCTGCCAACTCGCGCACGTCTTTGAGTAATGCCTTCACATTGAGCTGCTTAACCGTTTGCAATGCTTTCCATTTTGCAGGCTCATTAGCGGCATGAAGGCCAGCACGCAACTCCAGCACTGTTTCTTTTTTATGTTCTTCATCCAAGAGAGAAGCGTCATATGCTTGTGAGCTCGACATTTGCCTACTGAAATGGAGAAGCTCATAAAAGGTTTCTGCATGTTCAGATGGCAGCCGGTTTTCGCTGAGAACCGTTTCCAACAAGTGGACGACTTCCTCATAACGCGACAGCTGTACAAGCAAAGACACATGGACTTGCAGCGTTTCGTAGTAATCGCCAATGCCTTCGTTTAATAGCGCTTTTGTTTTTTCAGCCGCTTCCTCTTGACGGTTTAGCTCAATCAAACTTAGGACTACGCCAAAACGTGCTTGGGCGCTCGTCGGCTCATACGTTTCCGCTTGTGAGAAAAGCTGAAGCGCTTTTTGGCCATTTTTTCTTTTTAATTCATCCATGCCTTCCTCTACAAGCCGTTTCACGACTCCTGGAAACAGGATGATGTTTTGTTCTTCATGGTGATGTTCATTCGTCAATGCAATCGCCCGCTTTCTGCCCGATTCCTTTAATGTATCACGGCTCCTCTGTCTTATACAAATCCCCATGTACTCCTATTCGCTATTCCTTCCCCATTCCCTTTTAAATCAAACTTAATCAAAGAAAGCCCCCAAAAGGGGACTTTCACAGACTGTAGACAAACGCTCGCATTGAAGTAACGATCAAAACTGATGAGAAGGACCTAGAGAATGCACTCTGTATGGAAAACATCTCCGTTCTCCGAGCTTCTCTCGACTTTACTCCTCGTTTAACAAACGTTTTGTTTGCTCTTATTTATTGACTGCTGACTGGCGTTGCTCGTATTTAGCAATTGCTTCTTCATATTGGAGGGTAAGGCTAATTTCATCCCATCCGTTGTAGAGCATTTGCTTCCAATACGGATCCATGTCAAACTTTGTTTCTAGCCCATTTTGCTTAATGAGCTGTTCACCTAAATCGACTATAATCTCTTCTTGGCTTTCTTTCGCCCGTTCCATCCACAAATCAGTTTCCTCAGGCGAAAGACGGATCGGCAACAAGCCGTTTTTTACGCAATTATTATAGAAGATATCGGCAAAACTTGGGGCTATAATGACGCGGAAACCGTAATCATACAAAGCCCACGGTGCATGTTCTCGCGAAGAGCCACAGCCAAAATTATGGCCAGTAATCAAAATGCTTGCCCCTTGTGCTTCTGGTTGATTAAGCTCAAATGCCGGGTTATCTACACCATCTGCTTGAAAGCGCCAATCGTAAAACAAATATTGACCGAAGCCCGTGCGCTCTACACGCTTTAAAAATTGTTTCGGAATAATTTGGTCTGTATCAATATTGACGCGGTCTAAAACGACTGCTTTGCCTTTATGAACTTGAATCGGTTCCATTAATACTCACCTGCTTTTACCATTTTGCGGACGTCTACAAACCGACCAGTGATCGCTGCTGCTGCTGCCATTGCCGGGCTAACCAAATGGGTGCGCGCTCCCTTTCCTTGCCTGCCTTCAAAGTTTCGGTTGGAAGTCGATGCGCAACGTTCCCCTTCAGGAACCACATCTGGATTCATACTCAAACACATGCTGCAACCTGAATCACGCCATTCAAATCCAGCTTCTTTAAACACTTGATCCAATCCTTCTTCCTCAGCACGTTTTTTGACACGCTGGGAGCCAGGGACAATAAGGGCGCGGACTCCAGGCGCTACTTTGCGACCCTTAATAACGGCTGCCGCTGCCCTTAAATCGCTCAAGCGTGAATTGGTGCATGACCCAATAAACACATGTTGGATTTCAATCTCGCTCAAAGGCGTGCCTGGTTCGATATCCATATAGTCAAGCGCTTGGCTGATTGCGCGCCGTTCTACTTCCGTTTTCGCATCCTCTAGCCGTGGCACAGCTTTTGATATGCCCGCCCCTTGGCCTGGATTGGTTCCCCATGTCACCATCGGTTCAATTTCCGCTGCATCAATCGTCACTGAGCGATCATAGGTTGCTCCTGGATCGGTTGCCAATCGGGCCCACTTCTCGACGATCTCATCGTACTCCTTGCCTTTTGGAACGTTTGCTCTGCCTTGCAAATAATCAAACGTTACTTGGTCAGGGGAAATCAAACCTGCTTTCGCCCCTGCCTCAATCGACATGTTGCAAATCGTCATCCGTTCTTCCATTGTCATACCGCGAATGGCTTCTCCAGTAAATTCAATGATGCTGCCTGTGCCAATATCGACGCCGAACTTTGCAATGATGGCCAAAATCACATCTTTGGCAGTTATGCCTTCGTTAAGACGCCCAGAAATATGGACCTCGAGCGTTTTCGGCTTTGATTGCCAAATGGTTTGTGTGGCCAATACATGCTCGACCTCGCTTGTGCCGATTCCAAACGCAATAGCGCCAAATGCCCCATGGGTCGATGTATGGCTGTCGCCACAGACGATCACATGCCCTGGCTGAGTCAAGCCTAGTTCTGGGCCAATGACATGGACAATTCCGTTTTCTGGGTGGTCTAAATCAGCCATCTCAATGCCAAATTGCTTACAGTTAGCAGCAAGTGTCTCCATTTGCGTGCGCGCGATTTGATCACGGATGTCATAGCGGTTCACTGTCGGGACATTGTGGTCCATTGTTGCAAATGTTTTATCTGGCCGCCTCACTGTTCTTCCTGCAAGTCGCAACCCTTCAAATGCTTGGGGGGATGTGACTTCATGCACCATATGCAAATCAACATAAAGCAAATTCGGTTTACCTACTTCTTCCACAACCGTATGCGATTCCCATATTTTTTCGATAATTGTTTTTGCCATAACGCTCCCTCTTTTTTTAACGGCTTGAGGCACTTTTAAGAGCAAGCGCCTCAATCACCGCATTTGTTATTGCCGTTGTCGAAACAGCGTTTTCGCTTGCTTTTGCGATGTCTTTTGTCCGTACTCCTTGAGCTAGCACACGATCAACGGCGACTTCGATTGCTTGTGCCTCGTCCGCTAACCCAAAACTATATTGCAGCATCATTGCCGCTGATAAAATGGTCGCTAGCGGATTGGCCGCCCCTGTCCCTGCTATGTCAGGAGCAGAGCCGTGCACAGGTTCAAATAAGCCGACTTTTGACGTATTCATGCTCGCCGATGGCAATAAGCCGAGGGATCCGGTAATCATCGAAGCTTCATCACTCAAAATGTCGCCAAACAAATTTTCCGTTACGATGACGTCAAACTGCCTTGGATCACGAATAAGCTGCATCGCCGCATTATCGACAAGCATGTGCGAAAGCGTGACGTCTGGATACTCGCTGGCTACGTCATCAGCAATTTCCCGCCATAACCTGCTCGACTCCAAGACATTCGCCTTGTCAACAGAGACCACATGTTTCTTGCGCGTTCTAGCAAATTGAAACGCTTGGTGCAAAATCCGCTCGATTTCCCCCCTTGTATAAAGGAGCGTATCCACTGCCCCGTCTTCTCCATTGATTTGTCGCCGTTCACGTGGCTCGCCAAAATAAAGCCCGCCTGTTAACTCCCGTACAATCAACAAATCAACGTCGGCCAACACTTCCTCCTTTAAGGTGGATGCATCCATTAACGGTTCCAGTACACGGACAGGGCGAAGGTTGGCGTAAAGGCCCAGTGCTTTGCGGATTTGCAGCAGCCCTTTTTCTGGCCGTTTTTCAGGGGCATTGCCGTCCCACTTTGGTCCGCCGACTGCGCCAAGCAAAATCGCGTCGCTATCTTTGGCGAGATCCAGCGTCTCCTCAGGAAGGGGGCTGCCAGTTGCGTCAATGGCATCCCCGCCAATCCGCCCTTCAATAAACCGAAATGTATGGCGATACATCCGGGCAATTTCTTCTAACACCCGTTTCGTTTCGGCAATAATTTCGGGACCAATGCCGTCCCCAGGTAAAAGCAATATTTGTTTTTCCATTGTCTCCTCCTTAGCTTTCCACCTTCGCCATTTCCCGTTTTGCATAATGCTTCCGGGCTATCACGCGGTTCACAGCGTGCAAATACGCTTTTGCCGATGCCTCTAACACATCATGTGCCACACCCCGTCCGCTTTGTTCAAAATCGTCTGCTTTGATGCGCACATGAACTTCCGCTAACGCATCTTCTCCACCATTTACGGACTGGATCCGGTAATCAGCTAGGCTGTAATTGCCACCAGTCATTTTTGCCAATGTATTGTAGATTGCTTCGACGCTTCCAGAACCAGTCCCTGCTTCTTCGATTTCGCTGTCATCCTGTTTCTTAAGGCGAATCGTGGCAGTTGGTACGTGGTTCATTCCATACGTGACTTGCAGCGCAGTCAGTTCATAGGCTGTGCTGTCTCGATCATCGGTCGCATCGGCAATCAATGCATACAAATCGTCTTCAGTCACTTCTTTTTTCTTGTCGCAAAGTTGCTTAAACGCGCTGAAAATCGTTTGTAGCTTTTCGTCCGAGCCAGAAAAACCTAATTCATTCAACTTTGTTTTAAATGCATGGCGGCCAGAATGTTTCCCTAAAGGCAATGTAGAAGTGGCGCCGACAAGTTCAGGCGTAATGATTTCATAGGTTTCTTTATTTTTAAGCATCCCGTCTTGGTGGATCCCTGACTCATGAGCAAACGCGTTCGCTCCTACAACCGCTTTATTTCCAGGAACATTCATCGACGTGAGCCTGCTGACAAGGGCGCTTGTGCGCTTTAGTTCTGATAGTTTTAGCCCTGTTTTCGCCTGGTAATAATCAGAACGAATTTGCAAAGCAACGGCGATTTCTTCTAGCGCTGCGTTTCCAGCACGTTCGCCAATGCCATTGATTGTACACTCTACTTGGCCCGCCCCCGCAGAAATAGCGGCAAGTGAATTGGCTACACCCATGCCTAGATCGTCATGGTTATGAGTTGATAAAATCGCACGGTCGACGTTTTTAACATTTTCGGTTACAAATTCAAACAATTTCGATATTTCTTCTGGGGTTCTATACCCAACTGTATCAGGAAGATTAATGACAGAAGCACCTGCATCAATCACCGCTTCAATAATCCGTTTTAAGAACGGCCATTCTGAACGGTTTGCGTCCTCTGCCGAAAACTGGACGTGGGGAAACTTTTTCGCTGCGTAACGAACGCTTTCTACTGCCCGCTCCACTACTTGATCTGGAGTCAGTTTAAGTTTATGCTCCATATGAATCGGCGATGTCGCCAGAAAGACGTGGACTCTTGGCTCAGCGCTTGATTTTAACGCCTCCCAAGCAGAGTCAATATCGCTTTTCTTGGCCCGAGCAAGACCGGTAATCGATGATCCTTTTACCGTTTCAGCAATTTCCTTTACTGCTTGAAAATCGCCAGGTGAGGAGGCTGGAAAACCAGCCTCAATAATGTCCACACCTAGACGTTCCAATTGCCGGGCAATTTCTAACTTCTCTTTCACGGTCAAAGCGATGCCAGGCATTTGTTCTCCATCGCGCAGCGACGTATCAAACACGTTAATTTTTCGCATTCGCAACCACTCCCTTGGATTTGGATGCTTTCACAAATGGCATCATTTCCCGTAATTCGCGGCCAACTACTTCAAGAGGGTGATTTTTCTCCGCTTCGTTAATGGCGTTATACTCAGGACGGTTCAGTTTGTTTTCCAAAATCCAACCTTTCGCAAACTTGCCTTTTTGGATGTCGCTTAAAATCTCTTTCATTGCTGCTTTTGTTTCCTCTGTCACGATGCGCGGTCCAGCTTGGAAATCGCCCCACTGCGCTGTATCAGAAATCGAATAACGCATGTATTCAAGGCCGCCTTCATACATAAGGTCAACGATCAGCTTTAGTTCATGCAAACATTCAAAATAAGCGATTTCCGGCTGATAACCTGCTTCAACAAGCGTCTCAAACCCTGCTTTGACCAATGCGGAAGTTCCGCCACATAGTACCGCTTGCTCACCAAACAAGTCTGTTTCTGTTTCTTCTTTAAACGTTGTTTCAAGCACCCCTGCACGGGCAGCGCCAATTTGTTTTGCATAAGCAAGTGCAATGTCCTTCGCTTGCCCTGTCGCGTCTTGGTAGACAGCAATTAGTGCTGGAACACCAGCGCCTTCTGTATACGTACGGCGGACAAGGTGACCAGGCCCTTTTGGCGCCGCTAGAAAGACGTCAACATGTTCAGGCGGTACGATTTGGTTAAAGTGAATATTAAAGCCGTGTGCGAATACAAGCGCTTTGCCAGCCGTCAATTCTGGTTCAATCGATTCTTTGTAGATCGCTGGCTGATGTTCGTCTGGTGAAAGAATCATGATGATGTCTGCTTTTGCAGAAGCCTCGCGGACAGAGTAGACAGAAAACCCATCTTCCGTTGCTTTATCCCATGATTTTCCTGGACGCAATCCGATAATGACGTCCACTCCTGATTCGCGCAAATTTTGTGCGTGTGCATGGCCTTGGGAGCCATAACCAACAATGGCAACCGTTTTTCCTTCTAGTACTTGTTCATTTACATCTCCGTTATAATATACTTTTGCCATGATTCAATCTCCCCTTCAATTGTTTTTATATGGACTCGCTAATTAATCAGCGTTAGTCTTGACGTATCGGTGCTAATTTTAGAGCTGCGATTGACAGCTGTCACGCCAGTACGGGCCAGTTCTTGGATGCCATATGGTTTGACTAATTCAATAAATGCTTCAATTTTTTCGTTATTCCCAGTAATTTGCAATGTCATCGACTCTTTGCCGATATCGACTGCTTGCGCCCGGAATGTTTCAGCAAGGGAGGCGATTTCGCCCCGTTGTTGGGGCGTGGCTCCTATGCGGACAAGGGCAAGTTCACGCTCGACAATCGCTTCATCGGTAATGTCTTTAATCTTTAACACATCAACTTGTTTATGAAGTTGCTTTATCATTTGCTCGACGTTTTCCATCGAGTCGACAATAACCACAAATGTCATTCGCGAAATCGTTGGATTTTCTGTTACACCGACTGTGATGCTGTCAATGTTGTACTGCCTTCTTGCAAACAAGCCTGTCATGCGGTTTAGCACGCCTGATTTGTTGTTAACTAGAACGGTGATCGTCCGTTTCATGATGGCTCTACTCCTTCCATACAGTGGTGACCTGTGCCTGGGCAAACCATCGGGTAGACGTTTTCTTCTTTTGCGACACACACTTCCAACAATACAGGGCCTGGATGAGCCAATGTTTCAGCGATCGCTTCGTCCAGCATTGACAGTTTGTCGACCTTTACCGCTTTAATGTTATAAGCTTCAGCGAGCTTAGCAAAGTTAGGCTGGATTGGGAAAAGCGAATGGGAATAGCGCTCGCCATGAAAACGTTGTTGCCATTGCCGTACCATTCCAAGGGAAGCATTGTTGACAATCACAATTTTGACTGGCAAATCTAGTTCCTGCAAAATCGACATTTCTTGAAGCGTCATCTGAAAGCCTGCGTCACCAGTAATCGCCAATACCGGCAATTCCGGTTCAGCAATTTGCGCTCCGATTGCCGCTGGAAATCCAAATCCCATTGTGCCAAGGCCACCTGATGTAATCCACCGATTTGGTTTGTTAAACTTAAAGTGTTGCGCCGTCCACATTTGATGCTGGCCGACGTCCGTCGTAACAATGGCCTCACCCTTTGTATGTTCATACAGTTTTTGGATCAGCTCCTGTGGCTTAATGACCTCCCCGTCGCGATGAAACCACAGCGGATAATCTCGTTTCCAGTCGCTAACTTGCTTGCGCCACTCGTCGTGCTCGGCTATAGCCCCGCTTCCTTTCAATAGCATCGCTAACGCCTCTTTCGCATCCCCTACTACCGGAATTTCGACATGAACATTTTTGCCAATTTCAGCTGGATCAATGTCGATATGGGCAATGCATGCCTCTGGAGCAAAATGTTCAAGGGCGCCAGTTAATCTGTCATCAAAACGAGAGCCAATGTTGATCAAAAAGTCTGATTTGTGGAGCGCCATGTTTGCAGCATATGTTCCATGCATGCCAGCCATCCCGAGATGCAATTCCTCTTCGCCAGGAAAAGCGCCTAGTCCAAGCAGTGTCTGAGCGACAGGAATTTGGAACTTCCGCGCAAATGCGGTTAATTCCTCACTTGCTTGTGCGTGAAGGACACCGGCGCCGACAAGCAGTACTGGCCGCTTCGCTTCTTTAAACTTATCCAGAAGCTTGCGAATTTGCTGCTTATTCGGTTTAACGGTTGGTTGGTAGCCAGGCAAGTGGACAGGTTCCTCATAATCAAAGATTCCCAGTTTTTCTGAAATATCTTTCGGCAAATCAATCAATACTGGCCCCGGCCGCCCGCTAACCGCAATATGAAACGCTTCTTTTACTTTTTGTGCTAGTTCTTCTATGGAACGGATTTGAAAATTGTGTTTCGTGATCGGCATTGTAATACCAAGCATATCGGCTTCCTGAAAAGCATCGGTACCAATCACCTTTGTAGCCACTTGGCCGGTGATGACGACCATCGGCAGCGAATCCATCATCGCATCCGCAATGCCTGTAACGACATTTGTCGCTCCTGGCCCCGAAGTGACGATGCAGACACCTGGCTTTTGGGTAATGCGCGCATACCCTTCAGCCGCATGAATCGCGCCTTGCTCGTGGCGAGCTAGAATATGGTTCATTCCTAATTTATAAATCTCATCGTATGTTGGTAAAATCGCTCCGCCTGGATAGCCAAAAATGACTTCGACTCCTTCGCTGGCAAGTGCTTTTAATAAAATCTCAGAACCTGTGCAAACAGCCTGCTTGTTTTCAGCGGCTTGTGGCGTTGCCGCTTCATTGGAATGGATCATGTCTCTCGCGCCTCCCTTAGTTTTCATTTTCTATTTATTGTTTTCCGCCAACAAAAAAGACTTTCTGCGCGCCCATGCTGGGATCCAGCAAGGGGCGAGAAAGTCTTCACGCGGTACCACCCTTTTTCGCTAACAATCGTTAGCCTCAAGCAAGCCGTAATCTGGCTCGCAGTTTTTATAACGAATGCTTTAACAGCATCCGGCGCTCTTACTACAATGTTCAGAGACGCACTCAGAGGTGAGTTTCATTTAAGCTTTAACACCGTTTTCCAGCAACCAACGGCTCTCTGTAGATAAAGCAAAAATTACTTTCCTCTTCATCGTGTTATCATTATTAGATTTTCATAACGCCGCCTGTATTGGCTGAAGTAACAAGTTTTGAGTAACGGGCCAAATAGCCTTTTTTGACTTTTGGTTCCGGCTCCGTCCATCCTTCACGGCGTTTTGCTAACTCTTCATCGCTTATTTCCCATTCAATGGTGCGTTCGATTAAATCGATTTTGATGATGTCGCCATTTTCCACGAAGGCGATTGGTCCGCCTTCTGCTGCTTCCGGCGATATATGGCCGATTGAAATGCCTCGTGAAGCGCCGGAAAAACGCCCGTCCGTAATGAGTGCGACTTTGGTGCCAAGCCCTCTGCCTTGAATGGCTGAAGTCGGTGCCAGCATTTCTGGCATTCCAGGACCGCCTTTAGGACCTTCATAGCGGATAACAACAACTTGCCCTTCTTTCACAGCACCGTTATTGATTTGCTCTTGCGCCTCTTCTTGGGAATTAAACACGATCGCTTCCCCAGTAAATGTTTTAATCGAAGGGTCAACTGCACCTACTTTGATGACAGCGCCGTTCGGGGCCAAGTTTCCGTAAAGGATTGATAGACCGCCGACTGGACTATACGCAGTCTCTTTTGTGCGAATGACATCCGTATTTGTTATTTGTGCATGGGCGACATTTTCATAGAGTGATTTTCCTGTAATGGTGATCCGGTCACCTTTGACCGCCCCCATTTCAATTAGCTCTTTCATAATCGCGGCTACACCGCCTGCCTTATGGACGTCGTCCATCGAGTAATCAGAAGCAGGACTGATTTTGCAAAGGTAAGGCACCCGCTCAGCCACTTTGTTGATACGTGTCAAATCGTAGTCAATTTCGGCTTCATTGGCAATAGCCAATGTATGGAGAACGGTATTGGTAGATCCACCCATTGCCATATCAAGAGCAAAGGCGTCATCAATCGTTTCTTCGGTAATGATGTCGCGTGGGCGAATATCTTTTTCAATCAAATTGATTAAATGCTTCGCTGCATCTTTAATCAAGTTATGACGTTCCGTAGATGTAGCGACAAGCGTTCCGTTACCTGGAAGAGCTAGACCAAGCATTTCCATAAGCGAATTCATTGAATTGGCTGTAAACATTCCAGAACAAGATCCGCAAGTTGGGCAAGCTAACTGTTCAATCTCAAGCAGCTCTTCCCTTGTCATTTTTCCTGACGAAAATGCACCTACTCCTTCAAATACGGATACGAGTGAAAGGCTTTTTCCATCTTTTGTACGGCCTGCTTCCATTGGACCACCGGAGACAAATACCGCAGGCACGTTCGTGCGTACAGCCGCCATCAGCATTCCTGGCGTAATTTTGTCGCAATTCGGTATATAGAAGACACCGTCAAACCAGTGGGCATTGATGACCGTTTCCGCTGCGTCACAAATAATTTCTCTGCTTGGCAACGAGTAGCGCATGCCGATGTGGCCCATCGCAATCCCGTCATCTACGCCGATTGTATTGAATTCGAAAGGAATGCCTCCGGCTTCAATAATGGCTTGTTTCGCCACTTCTGCAAATTTATTTAAATGCATATGCCCTGGGATGATGTCAATATAGGAGTTGCAGACGCCGATAAACGGCTTATCCATATCCTCTTCTTTTACGCCGGCAGCCCGCAAAAGGCTTCGGTGAGGCGCTCGATCGATCCCTTTTTTAATCATGTTGCTTCTCATCGAATCGCTCCCCAGTTCACTCAGTCTCTCTACTCTTGTAAATTCCCGTTTTCTCTCACTTCTCAAAAGAGTTTTCTCTCACTTCTCAAAAGAGGTTCCTTTCGAGAAGGACATCTGTTTTTATTAAACTATTATTGCAATTTACTATACGCTTCTTCTGTTTTTCGGTCAACCGTTTTTTATGATAAAAAGATCGAAAATTTCGGTGAATGCGCTTCCAATGTGAACAGGACGCGATTTTTGTTTTTTTATTTTTTTTGCTGAAAAAGGCTATAAAAATCGGAAAACCGGGGATAGTAAAAAAAGGGGGTGTTTACATGAATTTCTTTTATAAGCGAGTAAAGAAAACGCTTGTCAAACTGCCATTCCTGGCAAAATTTTTAACAGACCGGCACAGACCATCCCTTGTGCTTGTCACGAACCATTGGGAGCAATGCCCAAATGAGCCGGAACGCCAACTTTGTAGAGCCCTTCAGCAGAGAGGATATTATGCTTCCCCAGAATACACAATCGATCATCTGTCGATTGATGTTGCCCTCGTTCCTTACCGCGTAGCGCTGATGCGCAACACCACTCTCACACAAGAGCGGAAAATCGCTAAGTACCTTGAAAGAAAAGGCTGGACGCTCATTTTTTATGATGATAATCAGATTGATGGAAATATCGATCGGCTCTTATATCAAGTGGACACGCTTGTTCACCCGCCAAAAAACGCCTCATTTACATAAGGCGTTTTTTCGTTCATTATCATGAGTCAACCTTAATAATGATTATACGTCAGCCATTGGCATACCGCTTATTTTTTGCCAAAAACGATGGCAAAAAACGCTTTTCCTATTTAGTGAAAGCGCCCAAGCAAAACCGTCAATTTGAACATTCCATATACCACTACCTACTGACAGGAGCGGATTTTTATGGAATTAGAAAAATTTGTCGACCCTATGCCTATTATGAAAACAGCAATCCCTAAAAAAGCAAGCAGGGATGGAGATTATTACGAAATTGAAATGAAGGAGTTTTCACAAAAACTGCATCGGGATTTAAACCCGACTCGCTTATGGGGGTATGATGGCCAATTCCCTGGCCCCACGATTGAAGTGATGCGGGGAAAACCAGCTCGGATCAAATGGATGAACAACCTCCCTGATACCCACTTTCTTCCGATTGACCGATCGATTCACCACGTTGCCCATGAACCAGAAGTTCGCACCGTCGTCCATTTGCATGGGAGCGAAACGACACCAGCAAGCGATGGCTACCCTGAAGCTTGGTTTACAAAGGATTTTGCAGAAGTTGGGTCTTTTTTTGAACAAGAAACTTATGAGTACCCAAACGACCAAAGAGCTGCCACCCTCTGGTACCATGACCATGCAATGGGAATTACACGCCTTAATGTGTATGCAGGGTTGAGCGGTCTATACATTATTCGTGACCCACGAGAAGAACGATTAAATTTACCAAAGGGAGAATTTGACATTCCATTGCTGATTCAAGATCGATCTTTTAACGACGATGGCTCGCTCTTCTACCCAGCCCAGCCAGCCAATCCCGCGCCGAACTTGCCGAATCCGTCGGTTTTGCCGTTTTTTGTCGGCAATACGATTTTAGTAAACGGAAAAGTTTGGCCTTACTTGCAAGTTGAACCACGCAAGTACCGATTTCGCATTTTAAATGGATCCAATTCACGTTCCTACCAGCTAGCCCTTGATTCAGAAGCACCCTTTTATCAAATCGCTTCAGACGGCGGTTTGTTAAGAAGGACCGTTTCTTTGCAGGCATTCGATATCCGTCCAGCCGAACGGATTGAAGTCATCATTGATTTTAGCAAATTCGAAGGTCAAACGATTACACTGAAAAACAATGCAAGCACTGACGCCACAGCGGATGTGATGCAGTTTCAGGTCGTTCTTCCCTTATCTGGAGAAGACACAAGTATCATTCCTCAAAACCTATCCTATATCCCGTCGCTCCAGCAAAACGAAGTCAAACGGATACGAAACTTAAAGCTTTCTGGGACTACGGACGAGTACGGCAGGCCTCTCCTTTTGCTCAATAACAAACTGTGGAGTGACCCTGTTGAGGAAAAACCTTGTTTAGGAACGACGGAAATATGGTCATTCGTTAATGTCACCAACGTCCCCCATCCCATGCATATCCACTTAGTCCAATTTCAACTCTTGGACCACCGGGCGTTTAACGTTGAGCTGTACAATGAAAATGGCCAAATCGAGTTGGTTGGGCCGACCATTCCGCCTAAAATCAATGAGCGAGGCTGGAAAGACACAATCACTGCGCCTGCAGGGCAAATCACTCGCGTTATTGCCCGATTTGCTCCTTTTTCCGGGCACTATGTATGGCACTGCCACATTCTCGAGCACGAAGACTATGATATGATGCGCCCTTTCGTTGTTATTGACCCGAAAACGGAGAAGGAAGGACGATGAGGGGGTGGAAATGAGGTTGCCCCTGGCAATCGGAAGGGCGCCAGGGGTTACGCTTGTTAAAACTTCCAGCCAGCGGCTTAGAACGCTGAGCTCTATTCTGCTTTAAGCCTTATTGTATCATTATTTACTGTATGGAAAAGAGATGAGAAAGGTTTACCTTCTCATCTTCCATGTAAATATAGTTTAAAGTTTTTCTTGGAGTACTTCTTTTAATAACTTGATTGAACTTTCTTCTATTGGGGAAGTAGACTTTCTTTTAATGTATTTACATAAAAAGCAGTTGAAGCAACCAAATCTTCATTATTATTTTGTACCTATGCGATATTTTTTAGGTATGGTCTAACTAGTGATACAATAACATCCAACAGATCTTTTGGCCCTACTAGGTGCTTCACTTTTATTTGCTTTTCATCAATTTATTAGGAGGAATATATGCTTCAAGTTCAGCCTTTTGACAAGCAATTCATTAATGGACTGTGGGTAAACGGAACAGGAGAAAAATAATACTCATTAAAACCTATAGCTGGACAGAAGGGCAATCCGTACTTTCGTTTTTCCCAAATAGCAACTTACGTGCAATTCAATAGTAATAAAAACCAATCTAGGGGTTCCTAGCTTGGCTTCTTAAGTAAGTCCTATCCAATCCAGTTTGGCAATGTATTCAGGTTCACGCCGGTGCTCACCACAAAACGAGTAGGATAAAGTATTTAACTTCACCTTACTCGTTTCCATTTCTTTATTCTATTACCTATTAACCGGTTGCTCAAGTTTCAACATTTTGCCGACCACTTTATCTAATTCTTCGTCATTAAATACGCGTTTCCAATCTGATTTTATGATCGCTTCTTTTCCATAATCAATAGCGATCATTGCAGCATCAGAGAATGGATTGGTTCCTTTTAAAGCAACGGATAGTGCGATTTGAATATGTCCGTAAAGCATTGCTTTTGCAGCCTTCTCAGGTACACCTTTTTTCACTGTTTCTTCCAAACTTTCCTTGAATACTGTACCAATCATACAAGTAATAACCTCTGCTAAAGTAGGTTCTAGAATGGCCATATCTTTCACGGTTATGCGATGAATCTCACCTACTGGCGCATACATGTTTCTTACTACTTCTTGGCCGACATTAAATTTATCCTCGTCGCCTGAGTATTTTGCGATCACTACATCCTGTTCTGCTGCTATTCCGCCAAAGAAGTCTGCATGCTCTTCCTCTGTTAAATATTTTCCAAATACAGATGGATGACAAGGATGCGCTACAATGGAAGTAATATCTTCACGCGTATGCAAAAGTCCGGCATAGGCTGCTGCTGGATCTAAAGTTAATAGAACAGCCCCAGGTTTCATATTTGGAACAATTTGTTTCGAAACATTCCCAATTGCCGTATCAGGTACAGCTAAAATAACAACATCACTGCTTTTGACTGTTTCGTTCATCTCTGAAATTTGCAGTCCTTTAGCTTCAATCTCCTCTATCTTGCGTGGTGACGTTTCACATAGTTTTAACTCATACTCGTTACACTTTACAAGGTTATTCGTGATTCTTGTGCCCATTTTACCGCCAGCACCTATTACCGCAACGATAGCATTTTTATCACTCATTTAAATTCCCCCTTAAATAGTCAAAACTTTTTCTCATCCACTCTTTTTCCAACCTTATAGTCTCTTCCATACTATTTGTAAAAGGTAACCATAGTTCAATGATTGCGTTCACATCTCTGTTTTCTCTTTTCAAAGCCTTTAACATCGTATCTAAATCAAGCAAACCTTCTCCCAAAGGACAACCTACTAAGGAAAATCCAACCCAACCACTTTTTCTTGTAAAAACAAAGTCTTTCACATGTAAATTTGTAACGTACGGCGCTGACAGTTCCACAACATCCTTTGGGAGCTCTAAAGCAGCGATCGTATTTCCCGGGTCTAAACAAATGCCAACATAGGGACTGTCGATTCGCTCAACAACACTTATGATATCTTTTGTTTTCACCTGCTCATACGTCTCAATAGCTAGTTTTACTTCCGCTTTTTCGTATTTCGGGAGAACTGCGAGTAATCGTTCATAAGCTTGCTCAGTAGTAGGAGTATCCCCTACCGTGTTAAACATCGTTCTTATTAATTTCACTCCGAGAAGGTTAGCGATTCTCAAATAGTTTAATAAATGATCGGGCTTAACGCCTCGTGTGCCTAACTCTAGCTCAATGTTTAGTTCACTTGCTTTTTTGGCAATGGAGAACAGCTCACCCTCCTGCATCTTTTCTATTAAAGGATAATCACATATTTGAAAAACTTCCCCACCTAATTCTTTGGTAACCTCAAGCATTTCATCTACCGTTATTGGGGAATCATTCTTTTCATTCAGCTGCCAAAAAAATGCATACGTACTGATTCCAACTTTCATTATGGGCCTCCATTACTAGAAGTTTATAGTCATATCTAGCCACTAAGGTTGGCTGTCACTTGTTCTTCAAAAAGTTGGAGATTTATTGATAAAATCCATTGTCTTTCGGGCAATCTTATCCATGTTTCATTCCTTTTATAGTGATGCCCACCTGTCTTTTCCATTATAAAGGACTATTTCTTTGCACAGAACAAAAAATGAACATTTTTAGTTTTTCTAATAGTGAGTTTATATTTCATGCAATTCTAGTGGTATCTAGCAACTTACTAAAATATCATATTGGCAATGAGAAGCATTACTAATGAAACGCCCCAAATTAATGTCATCGGGATTGACCAAACCATGATTTGCTCTTTTACATTCCTAACCCCCATTAATCTGGTTATGACATGAAAACCACTATCATTAAAGTAAGAAAAGACCAAGGCACCTAAAGTAGCTGCTTGAGCTGCAAGAAGCATATTCACATCCATATTAGCTAATATGGGTGCTGTAATTGAAGCTGAAGTTATCATCGCTACAGTCCCGCTACCTTGAATCAAGCGAACTATACTAGCGACAAAGAACGGTATGAGAATGGCTGGGAGAGGCAAGGAGGCAACAAGTTCTGCAAGATAGTCACCTGTCCCACTATTTCTGAGAATCGTCCCTAACGCTCCACCCGCACCTGTCACTAATAAGATAATACCAGCTGAACTGATCCCTTCTTCCATACGATCTAGCGCATCAGATCGCTTCAGATGATTAAATAGCGTGTAAATAGCAACTACAAGCCCAATTCCCACCGCTATTACAGGTGAGCCAATAAACTGCAAGTACTCATAAACACCATCATTTAATCCCCCAGCACTTAATCCAGTATTCATAAAAATTAATACAATCGGTAACAGAATAGGTGTTATAGACTTAAACAGAGACGGAAGATCTTTACTTTCTTCCATGTTTACATACTCTGCAAAACTCTCTGGCTTTTCTGGACGTTTCCAGCCTAGACCCGTTTCATCTGGTAGCTGATATATTTTTTTTCCAATCCATTTAGCGTAATAAACACCGACGATAATCAATGGAATACCAAAAATTAAACCAGATAAAATCATTTGCCCGATGTCAACACCAAAGATTCCGGCTACACCTAAAGGACCAGGGGTAGGCGGCACGGCATGGTGAGTAACAATTAATCCCACCCCTAAAGCAACACCTAGACTAACGATTGATTTACCAGTCTTAGTCGATAATGCCTTAATAAGTGGTGCAAGAATAACAAATGCCGAATCTACAAAGATAGGAATAGACACGATGTACCCTGTGATGGCCATTGCCCACTCTTCTTTTCGCTTCCCTAACCACTTTAACAAGGTAAAGGCTAAGCGCTCAGCTGCCCCAGAAACCTCCAAAACCCTTCCGAGCATCACTCCAAAGCCAATAACTATACCAATGGAACCAATCGTTGATCCAAACCCCGACGTGATAGAATCAACAACATCAATTGCAGGCATTCCGCCAATTATACCTGTTAGTGCCGATGCTATAATTAATGCAGGAAATACGTGAACTTTAGTTTTTAAAACTAAAAGAATTAGGGCAAAGATCCCAACTACTAACCCTAATATCATTTGGCCTTCGGTTGTCATAATTTCCCCTCCTGATTTAGCCCTTAGTAATATATCACTTAATGTTTAAACTTCACCGTATCCAAATATCTCCAGATGCGATATTCTATGAAGAAACCAACATACCAATTTAAGACTAAACCACTTAAACCAGCGGATGACAACTCTCAACCACCTGCATTTTCTGTGTTTCTCCATTTAACAGGAGCGAATGAGTGGTTAAAGCTCCCTGTATGTCACTCTTAATTCCATCAATCAAGTGAGTATTCGTAACTGCCGTTGCAGAAAAGAGACAGTTAGAGGATGCAACAATATCTTGGAGCAGCAGTGGGGTTTCTGGATTTTTCAGCCCCATCGCTTCACACCTCGCCCGCTCCTGCGTTGTTTGTGGAACAAGTTTGGCTTGAAAATCCCCTCCAAGACATTTTAGGGCTACGGCAGAGATTACACCTTCCGGGGCGCCCCCTGTACCTAAAAATAAATCAATAGGGTCGCTTGCAATGGCGGTCGCAAGAGAATAGCAGATATCTCCGTCGCCGAATAGCAGAACCTTTGCACCGAGCTCTCGCAATTCTCGGATCGTCTCTGAGTGTCTAGACCTATCTTGAATGGCAACCGTTACGTCCTCTATTCTTTTATCCTTTGCACGGGAAATTATTTCAAGATTCTTACTAATCGGATAATCAATATGCACTTCGCCAGCTGCTTCTCTACCGACAGCTAGCTTTTGCATATACATATCCGGGGCGTGCAAAAGCGTCCCTTTCGGCGAAGCAGCAATAACAGTCATTGCATCTCTCGTCCCCTTCGCTGTCATGCTCGTTCCGTCTAGTGGGTCTACAGCGATATCAATTTCGATGCCTTCCCCTAGCCCAAGTTCTTCACCAATATACAACATGGGCGCTTCATCCATCTCGCCCTCGCCTATCACCACATTTGCTTTCATGCTCATCTGATTTAAATGCATTCTCATCGCCTCTGTTGCGACCGCATCTGCATTCATTTTGTCGCCTCTTCCGATAAGCGGATAAGCAGCAATTGCAGCGGCTTCTGTAACGCTTACAAAATCAAGCATCAGCTGTTTCATCGCACCCTCCTTCGCCACATGCGCACCGGTGATTTTAATTACTTGTGCTAAATTGTTCTTTTTCTTTGTCTGTAATCAACTGCACTTTCTTACCTGAACGAGATTCATCGAAGAAAGACTCTAAATAAGCCCCAGCAATCTTTTTGCCAAGTTCAGGACCGATTACTTGGGCGCCCATTGTCAGAATTTGCGCGTTGTTACTTTTTTGCGCACGTTCCGCGGAGTAAATATCGTGGCAAGTCGCTGCACGGATCCCCGGGCATTTGTTTGCGGCAATGGCTACACCAAGACCTGTACCACAAATCAAAATTCCTCGCTCAACCTCTCCTTTATTAATTGCATCGGCCACTTCAAAGGAAACGTTAGGGTAATCCACTGCCTCACAAGAATGACAACCATAATCAATCACTTCGTGCCCTGCCTCTTCTACAAAAACTTTAATTGTCTCTTTAAAATCGAACCCGTTGTGATCACTGCCAATGGCAACTTTCATGTTGATACCTCCCGATAGTTATCTTTTTTCACTATCGATTGTATTCCTTTTTTATCATTTAATCAAGTTTAATTTTGTTTTATTTTATTTTTTGTTATTTCATTCCGTTTAACAGTTGTGTGAAGCTTTCAATATCCCAAGCCGTACGACCAATAAACAGACCATCGACATTATCGAGCTCTTTATAAGCTTGGTAATTGTCTAGATTAATACTGCCCCCATAAAGAAGCGCGACCTCTTCTCCCCCGTCCTCAAATAACTCTTTTAATACAGTTCGAATATGCGTATGGATCTCATCTACATAGCTTGGTTCGGCTGGTCGTCCATTTTCCCCAATCGCCCAGACGGGTTCATACGCAATAAGAACCTCTTTAGCTGCTTCTTTTGTAATTCCTTTTAGACACACTTTAAGTTGCATGGTTAAGTGTTCTTTGGACGTACCATTTTCTTTTGTTTTCCAGTCTTCTCCAATGCACACAAGTGGCTGAATCCCAAAACGAAGTGCGCTTAGTACTTTCTTATTTATGGCTTCATCTGTTTCATTGTAGAATTGCCGTCTTTCTGAGTGCCCAAGCTCAATCAAATCCACTCCAACTTCTTGTAACATAAGTGGGGAAACTTCTCCCGTAAACGCCCCTCTCTCCTCCCAGTGCATATTTTGGGCACCGAGCTTGAGAGTGGAACCTTCAAGCTCGACCTTTATCGATGGTAAAGAAGGAAAGGAAGGAATAATAAACAATTGGTAGTGAGAGGGAATCGTTTTGCTTAATTGCTTTAATTTGGCCGTATACGCGAGTCCTTCCGCTGTTGTTTTTGTCATCTTCCAGTTGGTCCCGATCCAAAACGCCTTCATATTATGCCTCCAGCTCCATCCACTCTCTCATTGATCTAAAAATGATCCATACAGAAGTTGCACCGGCATCTTGGTGTCCAACTGCACGCTCACCTAGCGATTTGGCACGCCCAAAATTTGCTTGATACTCTTTGGTTTTCTCGACCCCTTCAAGGGCCTTTTCTTCAGCCTTTTGCAGCCCTTTTAAAAGAGGAGCATCTTCATTTTGTTTCAAGGCTTCAACCGCTGGCTGCAAGGCGTCAATCATTGTCTTATCTCCAATTTCCGCTTTGCCTCTCGTTTTAACTCCTTGTAATGCATCGGCCATAAGACCTGCCAGAACTTTCGTGCTTAGGTTTTCGGTAGGCTCCAAGTTCTTGAGGCCACCTACAAACATCGTGCCAAAAATAACACCCGATGCGCCGCCCATTGAGGAAATCATCGACATACCAATCGTTTTAAACACATCATTGATCGTTGCCGGATCCTTTATTTCTAAATTTTCGAGTGCTTTTTTAAATCCAGTTTCCATACCAATGCCGTGATCACCGTCGCCAATTGCACTATCAATCTCTGTTAGCAGAGGCTTAGCATTAATCATTTGTTTTCCTACATATTGAAACATCAATTTCGTTTGTTCAACTGTAATCGCTTGCATTTGTGTTTGCAAATTCTCCACTCCTTTTCTAGTTATGCTTACCCCTCTTTGCGTAATAAGGAGAGTATGCTGGTTGATCAAAATAGTTCTTTAGCTCCTCATCCAATTTCATCATGGAGATAGAGGCGCCGCCCATTTCCTGAGTTGTGCAATAATTATTCACATCCGCATCATGAATAACGATGCCTTTATCCTTCAAAACTTCTTGAACTCGCCGATTCATAACGAAAAGTTCCAGTAACGTCGTGGAACCGAGCCCGTTTAATAATAAACAAACTTCATCCCCTGCTTGGATGTCCGATTCACGCAACAATATTTCAAGCATTTTGTCTACAAGCGCGTCAGCTTCCATTAATTTCGTACGTTCTACACCAGGCTCGCCATGAATGCCCATGCCAAATTCAATTTCATCATCCGGAATGGTGAATGTCGGCTTATCTAATCCAGGAATGGTTCCAGGCGAAAGCGCTACACCAATAGAAAACGTCGAATCACTCGCTTTTTGCGCTACGCGCGCTGTTTCATCTAAAGATAACCCTTCTCGCGAAGCTGCTCCCGCAATTTTTATAACAAAAACATCCCCAGCAATTCCTCTACGCTCTTCTTTCTTTTCGCTAGGAGCTGAAGCCACATCATCCCGTACAAGCACAGTTCTTGTCTCTATCCCGGCTAAATCCGCGAGTTCCGCTGCCATATCAAAATTCAGAATGTCGCCAGAGTAATTGCCATACACATAGAGAACACCTTGGCCTTTATCAAGCGCTTGCGTGACATCTAAAACCGTATCAGGCGTAGGAGCAGCGAATACATTCCCAATAGCAACACCATCTGCTAACCCATCGCCGACAAAGCCAAGAAATAAAGGCTCGTGCCCACTCCCTCCTCCAGTAAGAACAGAGACTTTATCTTTTAAATCGCTTACAATAATGCCATTTGCTTCTGTTTTCTTGTAATCAGTGCCATATGAAGCCAAAAACCCTTCGATGACTTGCGGAATAAGTTCTGTAGTTTGATTTAGAATTTTTTTCATTTCTTGTTCTCACCTCACTAATTATCATCGCGAAAATTTCGAATACAATCAAATGATTTTGTTTCACTTTTCACTTCACAGTATAAAACCGTTTTATTTTATTGTCAATTACACGTTTCACGAAATATCTTGTTTTTTCTTTTCATTTGTTTTTGAAATAAAGTCTTCCCATTGAATAAATTGCTAAATTCACATACTATAGAGACAGCAAATTAATTTTTATTAAGGGAGTTTTAAGATGGCAAAGTTATTTGTTGCTGAAAGGCGCAATAAAATCATGGAGATCCTTCATAAAGAACAGAGAATTACAGTAAAAGAATTGTCCGAGAAAATGTCTGTTTCTGAGGCCACTCTCCGTATTGATCTAAACAAAATGGAGCAGGAAGGCCTGTTAAAACGCACGCACGGCGGCGCAGTTCTAAACGACTTAGTCGAAAACGAGACAACCTTCTCCGTTCGAGAAAAGCGCAACCGCGATGCAAAATCATTGATCGCTCAAGAAGCACTGTCATTCATTCAAGATGGCTCTTGCATTTTACTTGATGCAAGCTCAACAGCACTTGAACTCGCCCGTTTACTTAAGGATGAGTCCATTAAAGTAACGGTGGTAACAAGTGGAATTTACACAGCACTTGAACTGCGTGACAATCCTGGCATTACCGTTATATTGACGGGGGGCGTACTAAGCCGAGAGTCCAGTTCTTTAGAGGGAATGTTCGGGGCAACCGTTCTTGATCAAATTAACGTTGATTACATGTTCACGTCTGCAAACGGCTTCTCTTTCGATACAGGACTAACTGATTTTAATGTTTATGAAATTGATTTGAAAAAGCGTATGGTTGAGAAATCAAGGTCGGTCATTGCTTTAATTGATAAATCGAAAATTAATAAAATCTCTATCGCTTCATTTGCCAATGTAGACGAGATCCATGCTTTTATTACAGACCATAAGCCAGATGAGGAGCTTCTTCATCAATTCGAGAAACATAACATCACCTTGATAACCACTTCAAAGGGTGATTAACACAAGAAATCAAAATAAAATGAAATAAAACGATAAAAAATGATTGACTGCCGTGTTTGTTTCTGTGTACATTAGAACCAAACGTACAGAAAGGCGGTGAACACTACGTAACAGTTCGTGCCGTTAGCGGACTGTACACGTAGCGATTTATGATTGAACAATTAGCTATTAATACCATTCGTACATTATCCATTGACAGCATTGAAAATGCACAGTCCGGACACCCTGGACTTCCAATGGGGGCTGCTCCAATTGGCTATCAATTGTTCGCCAAGACAATGAATCATAATCCAGGGAACCCCAATTGGTTCAATCGCGATCGCTTTATTTTGTCAGCCGGACATGGCTCAGCTCTTCTTTATAGCCTTCTGCATCTATGCGGATATGATGTATCTATCGAAGATTTAAAGCACTTTCGTAAACTAGATAGCAATACACCTGGTCATCCCGAGTACGGCCACACGCCTGGAGTAGAAGCCACAACTGGACCACTTGGTCAAGGGATTGCCATGGCTGTTGGAATGGCCATGGCAGAAAGGCAGCTAGCAGAGACTTACAACAAGGAGAATTTCCCTCTAATTGACCATTACACCTATTCCCTTTGTGGGGACGGGGACCTCATGGAAGGAATTTCTTCAGAAGCCGCTTCATTAGCTGGTCATTTGAAACTAGGCAAATTGATCGTTCTTTACGACTCCAACGATATCTCCTTGGATGGTGAATTAAGTCATTCCTTCTCTGAAGATGTGGGATCCAAATTTATCGCCCAAGGATGGCATGTGGAATATGTAAAAGACGGCAATGATTTGAAAGCGATTTCTGAGGCGATTGATCGTGCGCAAAAAGATGACCGTCCATCTCTTATAGAGGTAAAAACCATCATTGGATTTGGGTCTCCCAATAAATCAGGCTCCTCTGCCTCGCATGGAGCGCCACTTGGATCTGAAGAAGTGCTTTTGACAAAAGAAGCCTATAAGTGGACATTTGACGAAGACTTCTATGTTCCTAAAGAAGTACAAGTACACTTTTCTAGAAAGAAAAACGAAGGTGCATTACTAGAAAAGAAGTGGAATGATTTATTTGCTAACTATGAAGCGGAATACCCTGAACTTGCAGCACAATTAAAACAAGCGATTCAAGGAAAACTACCGGCAAACTGGTATAAGTCCCTGCCAACTTATGAAATTCATTGTTCCGAAGCCACTCGTGCTTCCTCTGGAACAGCTTTAAACGCCGCCGCCTCTCAAATACCGCAATTAGTCGGAGGATCAGCTGACCTCGCTTCTTCTAATAAAACGAATTTAAAGGGCCAAGATATCTTTAATCACTTAAACTATGGAGGTCGCAACATTTGGTTTGGTGTTCGTGAGTTTGCGATGGGTGCTGCCTTAAATGGAATGGCCCTCCATGGTGGATTGAAAGTATTTGGTGGTACGTTCTTTGTTTTCTCTGATTATTTACGCCCAGCCGTACGTCTGTCGGCCTTGATGAAATTACCTGTCATTTATGTACTTACACACGACAGCATTGCCGTTGGAGAAGACGGACCTACGCATCAACCGGTTGAGCATCTTGCTTCGCTACGCGCTATGCCAGGATTGTCTGTCATACGCCCAGGAGATGGAAATGAGACGGTTGCTGCTTGGAGACTCGCTCTTGAAAGTGAGGACACGCCAACTGCCCTTGTCTTATCACGCCAAAATGTACCTGTTCTATCAAACACTGCAGAACTTGCTTATGAAGGCGTAAAAAAAGGCGGTTACATTGTTTCCGAAGCTTCTAAGGAAGCAGAGCTTATTTTAATCGCCACTGGTTCAGAACTACCACTTGCGCTTCAGGCACAGACTCAATTAGAAGCTGATGGTGTTTCTACTCAAGTCGTAAGCATGCCATCCTGGGACCGTTTCGAACAGCAGCCAAAAGCTTACAGACAGTCTGTTCTGCCCCCAACTATCAAAAGTCGCCTTGCCATTGAAATGGGATCTTCCCTAGGGTGGGCTAAATACATTGGAGACGAAGGAGAGGTTCTTAGCATTGATACGTTCGGCGCCTCGGGAAATGGCGACCTTATTATGAAAACGTATGGATTCACTGTTGAGAATGTCGTGAATAAAGCGAAGGCACTTTTGAAAGAGACAGAAACTCTTTCTTCATAATTAAAGGAAGTCCATAGAGAAGTCGGGGGTGACTAACCCCCGACTTCTCATACCACCGTACTTACCGTTCGGTATACAGCGGTTCAATTAAGTATTACGAAAAATCATACCGGGGGTTTTGTTTAAGATTAGACTGTTAGAGATTCTCGTATTTCTCCATTTGTTAAGGAGCTTAGAGTGGAGGATGGAAAAAGCAACGGTTGAAACGTTTGAACAAATGGTCGGGTAAACCTGCGTGTGTAAAACAAAATCAATTTCTAATGTCTTCAATCGTCACCCTTCAAAAATAAAAAAACTCGAAAACGTTGATACACAAGCGTTTACGAGACTTCATTGACAGTATAAACTTTTCCTAAAAAGATGTAATGGCGTCCCAGGAGAGATTCGAACTCCCGACCGACGGCTTAGAAGGCCGTTGCTCTATCCTGCTGAGCTACTGGGACATGATTGGAGCGGGTGAAGGGAATCGAACCCTCATCATCAGCTTGGAAGGCTGAGGTTTTACCACTAAACTACACCCGCATTTTAAATTAAGCTAATTTCTTTATTTCGAGCACCGTACTTTATGCCTCTTCCTCTACTCGCCTATTCAACGATGTTCATGCGTCGAGGCAACTCGATGTCTATTCACAGATGTTTCGCTCGTGGCTGAGGTTTTACCACTAAACTACACCCGCATTTTAAATTAAGCTAAATTTCTTTATTTCGAGCACCGTACTTTATGCCTCTTCCTCTACTCGTCTATTCGATGATGCTTATGCGTCGAGGCAACTCGATGTCTATTCACGGATGTTTCGCTCGTGGCTGAGGTTTTACCACTAAACTACACCCGCATTTTTATTACAAGCGATTCCTATTGTTTGATGACCCCATTATGTACATGCAAAGCGCCGCTTACAGCAGCGACGCTTATAACTATACAGGACATTGAAAAGATTGTCAACCATTGTTTATAAAAACAAGGCTTTAAAAAGTGAAGTGCTTGTCCAAGTCCGTTGCTTTTTTGCCCTCCGTTGTCCAATAGTTGATGTCGACATGTTCGTTTCCGATTGTTAGGCAGCAATATGTGCCTACAGGGTACTGTTTCGGTAGGCGAACACTACCAGGATTAATGAGGATGACACCATCCTGCTCTTCTGCCCGGGCAATATGACTATGGCCGTATATAGCGATGCGTGCTCCTTTTTCTTTTGCACGGTCAATTAGTTTCGCAAGCGTCTGTTTAACGCCATGATGATGGCCATGGGCGATATAAGCGGTTGTTCCTTCCCATTGGCATTCTAGTTCGTTTGGAAAAGAAGAGAACACATCACAATTGCCAGCAACCACTTTTACCCCGACTAGTTCTGGCGCGTGTTCAGGAAGTTCTGAATCACCAACATGGATGACTTGATCAACCTCATTTTCGTGGCGGACCATAATCGCCTTTAGCTGATCAGTCCAGCCATGGCTGTCGCTGATGATAAGAATATTCATTTCGGCCACACTCCCTCGATTGTTTCTTTTAAGGCTGTGAGGGCACGTGCGCGGTGGCTGAGCTGGTTTTTTGTTTCTGCTGACAGCTCTGCCATTGTTTGTTCGTGGCTAGGCACAAAAAAGATCGGATCATAACCAAAACCATTCGATCCTATTGGCTTTTCGGTAATGAGGCCTTCGCAAGCTCCTTCGGCAAAAATTGTTTCTTTTCCTGGTTCGGCCAAAGCAATGACACAAAAGAAGCGGGCGGTACGCTTCTTTGTCGGAACACCGTCAAGCTCTGAAAGGACTTTAGCGATATTGGCTTGGTCGTTCTTTGGTTCGCCAGCATAGCGAGCAGAGTATACTCCTGGCTTGCCGCCAAGGGCATCGATCAGCAGCCCTGAATCATCGGCAATGACCGGTTTTTGCAAATGGGCGGCCAGCGTTTCTGCTTTTTTGGCGGCATTCTCATGGAATGTGTCGCCGTCTTCAATAATCTCAGGGACTTCCGGGTAATCGTAAAGTGATTTTACTATGTAACGATCAGTAAACAATGTTTGAAAATCGGCAAGTTTGCCTTTGTTTTTTGTTGCCACAACCAATTCGTTCAATGTTCATGTCCCCTTTTTTTCTTCAATCCAACTAGCCGCCTCACCAAGAAACGGGCGTTGGATGTGAATCAATTGGCCAATGCCCTCTGCAGCGAGGTCAAGGAGCTCATTCAATTCACTGCGTGTATAAACGGCTTCTTCTCCACTGCCTTGCACTTCAACAAAATCGCCGGAACCCGTTTGGACGATATTCATATCGACCTTTGCCTGTGAATCCTCGCTATAACACAAGTCACACACGGCCCCTTCCCCAGGCAAAATGCCAACGGATATAGCTGCTAAAAAATCAGTAATCGGCCAAGCGCTAATTGTTTTTTCGGCGAGTGCTTTTTTAACCGCGAGCACAAGCGCCACATAGGCACCTGTAAGCGATGCTGTCCGAGTACCGCCATCTGCTTGGATTACGTCGCAGTCGATCCAAATCGTCTTTTCGCCGAGCTTTTCTAAATCGACAACTGCCCGGAGTGCCCGGCCGATAAGGCGTTGGATTTCCATTGTTCGCCCGCTCAATTTCCCTTTTGCGGCTTCGCGAATCGTGCGCTGGCCTGTCGCTCGTGGCAGCATCGAATATTCCGCAGCTAGCCACCCTTTATTTTGCCCACGTAAAAATGGGGGGACGCGGTTTTCAATGCTTGCTGTACATATCACTTTTGTATCGCCAACAGAAATCAGTACAGACCCTTCGGCATGCTTTGTAAAATGAGGAATGATCTCAACCTCTCTTAGTTGATTTTGTTTTCGGCCGTCTTGGCGCATTTGTTTTCCTCCTTAGCAATGGAAAGCCCTCCAAATTGTATCGGCTCTAGTATAACATACCTAAACAGGCGCCTGCATATGCAAGCGCCTTGTCTGTTTCACTATAGAGGCTTAGCATTCACGAGCTCAGGGCGGGTGACTTCTTCCACTTCAATGCCTGCCTCATTTACGCCTGCCTCTCCGTTCACTTGGATTGACACTTTTTCGATGCCGCTTTGCTCTGTTAATGTTAACGCTAAGCTTTCCAATACACTAGTCGGGATGGCGCTGCCTTCGTTGGCCGACTGAATGGCTTCGTTAAAGTCTAAGACGACTTCGCCATTTTGCAGTTTAGGTTCATTAAGAAGTTCCACATCGCCTGACATTTCCGTTAGCAAATTTGTCATAAGCGATGGCCCTTCAATCAATTCATTGATTGCCGTCTCGAGCTCATTGTTGACATTTTCGACCCGTTTCGTTACCGGTACGTAGTACGTGTCTTCGTCATTTGTCCCGAGGAAGTAGAGCGTGATGTCTGTGCTGTTTGTAAAGTCAACCACTTCACTCGTGTCGACATTTATGCCGTCTGCGCGACTAAGGTTTCCGACAAGTGGCTTCTCACTTTGTGGCATTTTATCGAGTTCATACCCGTTTACTTCGACTTTCACTTCTTCAACCTCAGGAAATTGCGTCAATGTCCAGGTGACAGCTTCAAAAATGCGCTTTTCATCTGCGAGGTTGTAATCATTAAACTCGCTAGAAAAATTGACAATCGCCAACTTTTCTTCTTTTAAGTGGTCGATATCTACTTCCGTTCCTGCTGGCAAGACGGCTCGGAAGCCGTTAGGGAGAATATCATTGATTGGTCCCCCTTCTACTAAATACTCAAGCGCCTGTTTCATCACACTGTCTGTTTTTGGAAGCGTCAACGTTTGCGGGACGACCAGGCCATTGCTATCAATTAAATAAAGCTCTCGCTGATTTAACGATTCAGCAGCTTCATCTGGTGTTGTTTCATCTGTTGGTCCTGTTTCCTCCCCTGCTTCGCTTTCATCAGCTTGTTCTTCCGTTACATCCTCTTCCGATTCATTCTCTTCGTTTCCAAAATCCTCATCCGCATCCGTGTATGTGACTGGCGGTTCATCTAGTGTGTCCACAGCATCATTGGCTCCAAGTGAACAGCCCGTAGTAAGTGCAAGTACAACAACAAAAGGCGCGCTAACTCCAGCTAATTTACGCATACGTTTCCCTCCCCAGAATGGTTGTACTTCCATATATACGAGCTTTCTCTCAGATTAGACCAGCTTGTTTATACCTTGAATAAAAAAACGCCTCCCAAAAAAGGAGGCGTCAGACTGTAGACAAACGCTCGCATACTTCGTCGTTTGCCTCGGTCATTTGCTCATGAACCCTCGTTCTATTCGCATCTTCCCTCGGCTGCACTCCTCGTCTGACAAGCGTTTTCTATCAGTCTGATTGTTTGTCGACTTTGTCGACAACCTCACGCCTCCCCAAAAAAGGAGGCGTGTAAACGATTTATAATCTAGCAGGTAGCTTCTCTCCAAGAACGTCAAGCCGCGCTTGGTGCTCTTCGGGAGAAAGCTGATGCTCTTTTACATAGAGATTGCGAGGGTGGACGCGGCATTCAGGTGTACAGCCGCGCAAATATTTATGCTCATTTTCCTCTGAACATAAAATTTGCTTGTTGCACTCTGGATTGGCGCAATTGACATACCGCTCACACGGTTTTCCGTCAAAGTAATCTTTTCCGACTACTGTTGGCGATACGTGGTTAATCGGCACCGTTAGACGCTCATCAAATACATAGCATTTGCCATCCCACAATTCCCCTTTTACTTCTGGGTCTTTTCCGTAGGTGACAATGCCGCCATCGAGTTGAGCCACATCTTCAAACCCTTCTTTTTTAAGCCAGCCTGAAAATTTCTCGCAGCGGATTCCTCCTGTGCAGTAAGTAAGAATTCGTTTATTTTCAAATTGCTCTTTGTTTTGTCGAATCCAATCAGGCAACTCCCTAAAGGCCTTAATGTCTGGGCGTATGGCCCCACGAAAATGGCCGACATCATACTCATAATCATTGCGGGCGTCAATGACAACCGTGTCTTCTTTCAGCATTGCTTCACGCCATTCTTTTGGCGATAGATGCTTGCCTGTCAGTTCATTTGGATTAACATCGTCTTCATTCAAGCGAAGCGTTACCAGCTCTGGACGAGGACGTACATGCATTTTTTTAAATACGTGCCGCTCTTCTTCGTCGACTTTAAATACAATGCCTTCAAACAACGGGTTGGCTTTCATCGCCTCCATATAGGCATCGGTATTTTCCTTCAGCCCAGATACGGTTCCATTAATGCCTTCTTTTGCTACAAGCACTCGTCCTTTTAACTGCAAGCTTTTGCAAAAAGCGAGATGCTCTTTAGCAAATCCTTCTGGATCTTCAATCGTAGTGTAATAATAATACAGTAGTACACGGTAATCTTTAGACATATACTCTTCCACCTATCTCCTTATATTTGCAAGATACAATGTGTAGGTGTCTTACCTAGTCAGCCACATCTGTGTCTCATGTTTTGCCAACCTATATTATACAAAAATTCGCCTCTTTGTCCAGTTCCTTGCTGTTTTAACATTGCAAGTGAAATGACCAAAACAAAAGCTCCCTCCAATCCCAAGGAGATGAGCTTTCTATCGTGGGCTACTTTGATAAATGTTGTTAGCGCGTTTCCAACTGTTATTCAATCCCAAAAAATTCTTCCGCTTTTTTCAAGAACTTTTGATCTTCCGGGGCCATCTCATATTCTTCCACAATTGCATCAACTGGACATACACCTTGGCAAGCGCCGCAATCAATGCAAATATCCGGATTAATGAAGTATTGATCTTCTCCTTCTTCAATGCAGTCGACTGGGCATACATCGACACATTCCCCAGCTTTCTCCCCGATGCAAGGGCTTAAAATGACAAATGCCATGTTTTACACTCCTTTAAAAAGTCTCCTCTTTTAAGGGAACAGCAAAAAGCCGCTCTCTCCTTTTCAATCATTCTTACTGCCTGTCTCTAGCATACACCTCTGCCACATAAACATAAAGGGTTTTGCCTGAATTTCACTTACTTTTCATCGTTGCTTGAACGGGTAATGGCCCTTCAAGATCAATCGACGCGACTGAGTCCGTGTGGATGTTTAGCCAACTAGCCGCTAACTGCTTAAATTGATTCGCTTCTCCAGTCGTATAAAAACGATGTGCCGCCTTTACCGGATGTTTTTCGTTCATTGAATGGTAAAATAGCAAACTGCTTACTTCCCTTGCCGTCTCCTCGCCTGATGAAATCACGGTAACGCCAGGCAAACACGCTTCAATAACAGGCTTTAACAATGGGTAATGGGTACAGCCTAAAATCAACGTATCGAAGCCAGCGCCTTGAAGAGGAGCGAGCGATTCGCGTACCACCGCTTCTGCTTCAGGTCCTTTAATCGTCCCCTGTTCAACAAGCGGCACAAATAATGGACATGCCAAGCTTTCAACTGTTACGTTTTCATCAATCGAATGGAGCGCCATCGTGTAGGCATTGCTTGCAATTGTGCCTATTGTTCCAATGACAGCAACATGTCGATTTTCGCTCACTTGTATCGCGCTGATCGCCCCTGGACGGATCACGCCAACAACTGGGATGTCTAACTGGGCTCTCGCTTCTTCCAGCACAACGGCAGTTGCAGTATTGCAGGCAATCACAATCATTTTCACATCTTCATTTAAGAGTCGCCCAATCATTTGCCACGTAAATGCCCGTACTTCTTCGACAGGGCGGGGGCCATATGGGCAACGGGCGGAATCTCCTATATATACAATCGGTTCTTTTGGCAATTGACGCATAATTTCCGAGGCGACAGTCAATCCCCCTATGCCTGAATCAATAATGCCAATCGGTCTGTTCACGCGTCTTTTCTCTCCCTTTATGAACGCACTTCACGCTTTTCCTTCATCGTTTTCAAAAGGAAATTTAAATTTTCTTCTAAATCGTTCACTTGTTCACTTGTAAAATGCTCAAGCATTTCCGCTAAATAATGTTGCCGCTTGGCGATCACTTCACGAATGATCGTTTGGCCTCTATCCAACAAATGAATTCGTACGACGCGCCGGTCTTGTTTGTCTTTGACGCGCATCACCAATCCATTTTTCTCCATTCGGTCTACTAAGTCCGTCGTTGTGCTGCATGCCAGGTGCATATGATTAGAAAGTTCCCCTATGGTCATATCACCATATTCATTTAACCACTGCAGTGCAACAAATTGCGGAGTCGTTATCGGAAAATGTGCTAAAATTTCTCTGCCCTTTTGTTTCACTAAGTCAGCAATTTTACGGAGAGAGCGCTCAATCTCCTCGAATTGGTGACGATTTTTGTCATAAGGTTTTTCCAATCGTTGCACCTCCATTTCCAATCCAATCGTTTTCTTTATAAGACTATTGTACTAACGTCAACGCCTCTTATCAACTAGATTGTTTAAATTGTCGACTAAACACATGGGAATAAGGACAAACGATTTCCGCTTGCCCTTATTTCCTTATGATTGGCTGTATTTGCTGCGAACTAATTGTTCGACTCCATCCGCCGTATCCTTTGTCAATGCTTCTTGCGCAAATGATTCCAGTTCAGCTTTAGACAATTTGCTAATCTGGCTTCTAGCAGGAAGAATCGACGTTGCGCTCATGCTGAACTCGTCTAAGCCAAGGCCAAGCAAAAGGGGAATCGCAATTTCATCACCGGCCATTTCGCCGCACATGCCGACCCATTTTCCTTCCGCGTGAGCAGCTTGGATGACCATGTCAATTAGACGAAGTACAGCTGGGTGGTACGGCTGGTATAAATAAGAAACTCGTTCATTCATACGGTCAGCAGCCATTGTATATTGAATCAAATCATTCGTACCAATGCTGAAGAAGTCAACTTCTTTGGCAAACTGTGGAGCCGCCACCGCAGTCGATGGAATTTCCACCATAATGCCGACTTCCATCTCATCACTGACGTCAACATTGCCCGCTTGAAGCTTGTCTTTTTCTTCATGCAAGATTTGTTTGGCTTGACGCAATTCTTCCAACGTCGCAATCATTGGAAACATGATCTTTAAATTGCCATGTGCACTAGCGCGAAGCAAAGCGCGGAGCTGAGCGCGGAACATGTCCTGTTTTTCAAGGCAAAGGCGAATGGCCCGATGCCCTAAAAACGGGTTTAATTCGTGTGGCAAATCCAAATAAGGAAGCTCTTTGTCGCCACCGATATCGAGCGTACGGATAACGACTGGCTTTCCATCCATCCGTTCCACCACTTCTTTGTAAGCTTCGTATTGTTCTTCCTCACTCGGAAGCTCTGTCCGCCCCATATAAAGGAACTCTGTTCGATATAAGCCAATTCCTTCAGCGCCATTATTAATCACGCCGTCTAAATCTTTTGGCGTACCGATATTAGCCGCTAGCTCAACATGGTGAGTGTCTTGCGTTGTCGTCTTTTTGTTCACAAGTTTTGCCCACTCTGCTTTTTGTGCCTCATAGTCAGCTTGCTTTTGCTCATAAGCAGCCAACTCTTCTTCGGTAGGGCTGACAATGACGTGGCCGTCAATGCCGTCAACAATCACAAGTGCACCGTTTTCAATTTTGGCAGTAGCTTCTTTCGTCCCGACCACCGCAGGAATTTCCAAAGATCTAGACATGATCGCAGAGTGAGACGTACGACCGCCAATGTTTGTCGCAAAACCTTTAATAACGTCAGGATTTAATTGTGCCGTATCAGATGGTGTCAAATCATGGGCAATGATAATGGTGTCTTCTTCTATAGCGGCAAGGGAGACGACTTCGATTCCCATAAGGTGGCCTAAGACACGACGAGAGACATCGCGTATATCTGCAGCCCGCTCTTTCATATATTCATTGTCCATGTTTTCAAACGTAGCAATAAACATATTGGCGACTTCATTTAACGCATACTCCGCTGTTACTGAATCTTCATTCACTTTTGTTTTAACAGCGTCGATCAACTCAGGATCGCTTAACACAAGCAAATGGGCAGCAAAAATTTCAGCCTTGTCCTCGCCTAATTCATTAAGCGCCTTTTCCTTAATAGCCGTCAATTCTTCACGGGAAATAGCCAGTGCTTCGTCCAGACGCTTGATCTCATCACTGGGGTTTTTGGCCTCTTTTTGTTTGATTGTAAAATCAGGCTCTTCATGCACAAAGGCTTTGGCAATTGCTACACCCGCAGATGCAGCAATGCCTTTAAGGGAATGAAGCATTATTCGCCAAGTCCCTCTTTAATTACTTCTTCAATCGCTGAAAGCGCTTCATCTGCGTCTGAACCTTCTGCTTTGATTGTTACTTCTGCGCCTTGTCCAACACCAAGAGACATGACACCCATGATGGATTTAAGATTGACTGATTTCCCTTTGTATTCCAAAGTGATATCAGACGAGAATTGGCCAGCTTTATTAACAAGCTGCGTAGCTGGACGAGCGTGAATGCCCGTTTCTGCAGTAATTTTAAATGTTTTTTCAGCCATAGTAATTCCTCTTTTCTATTAGTATTTACTCATTGGTAAAGCCCTTGTACAGCGGGTCGCCTTTGCACAAATCACGACTGATTCTTACTAAGTATAGTACCCTGCAATGACCTGCTCTAGCCAATTTATTTTTCTTTTTTGCTAAGCAATGCACTTTATTCAGCTGCAAAACCCTCATATAAAAGAGCTTTATAAACATCGTCATTATAGCATGGGGGGTAATCCCTTTCAACAAAAAAACAATAACCCTACCAAAAAAACGACTAAATTCGACAATAATGAAAACGTCCTATTCGTAAATGAACGCTCACACCTTTTTCGTAAGCAACATATACTGTCTTGACTAAAGCCTTTCAGGTCAGCGTTGACCTGCTCTTAGCCCGGCATGAAGGAGTGAACATATTGAAGGGAGCAGACTTCGGACCAAAACCTTTGCTTACGAAAAGGGAACGCGAAGTATTCGAACTACTCGTCCAAGACCAAACAACAAAAGAAATTGCTAATCACCTTTTTATTAGTGAAAAGACCGTACGCAACCATATTTCGAACACAATGCAGAAGCTGGGAGTAAAGGGGCGCTCTCAAGCCGTTATCGAACTTATACGTCTAGGTGAATTGACCATTTGAAAAAAGCCTGCTATGCAGGCTTTTTTGCTATGTAGTTTTTTTGCATGATGTTAGTTTAGCAAGCATCCCCTCAGAAAAAGGGAGCGCTTCGCCTGTCTGTTTGTCAACTTGCACCATTGTTCCTCTCCCTGTCAAACAAATATCGGTGTTTCTTTTTGCGACATAATGAATGTCCAATGAAGAACGCCCGATCTTATCTACTTTTACCCCTACATGTAACGTATCCCCGTATTTGATTTGGGCAACATAGTTACATTGCAAATCAGCAGCAACGACAATGGCATTACTGCTACTTGCGGCCCAATCTTCCATTAAGCCGCAAGACTCAAAAAATTCAAGCCTTGCGTGTTCAAAATAAATAAAGGCAGACGTATTATTCACATGGCCAAATGCATCTGTTTCCGAAAAGCGGACTTTGATTGGAACAAAAAATGTAAATGAGTTTTCCCATGCGCTTCTTTCATTGATATAAGCAGGCACTTTCATCGTTATTCGCTCCTTTTTTAATTAAATCTCAGCTTAATAGAAAATGTTTGGCAGACGGGAATAATGGAGAGAAAGAGGCAAAATAGAATGGGGTCACGTGAGCAGCGTTTGCCTATAGTTTAACGAGGCTGCTTCGCAGCCTCGTTGTATCATTAAATGCTTCCAAAGAAGTTTTTAAAGGACTGCAATGCCGTCGCGCGGTTTAATGCAGCAATTGATGTTGTAAGCGGGATGCCTTTCGGGCAAGCTTGCACGCAGTTTTGTGAGTTTCCGCAGTTGGCAAGACCGCCGTCTGTCATAATGGTAGCCAATCGTTCTTCTTTATTCATTTCACCAGTTGGGTGGGCATTAAAGAGGCGAACTTGAGATAGTGCCGCTGGACCAATAAATTCAGATTTTGAATTGACGTTCGGGCAAGATTCTAAGCAAACGCCGCAAGTCATACATTTAGACAGCTCATAAGCCCATTGGCGTCTTTTTTCCGGCATGCGCGGTCCAGGACCTAAATCATACGTACCGTCAATTGGAATCCAGGCTTTTACTTTTTTCAGAGAATCAAACATTCTGCTGCGGTCGACGACAAGATCACGAACGACTGGGAATGTTCTCATTGGCTCAAGGCGAATAGGCTGTTCCAACTTATCAACGAGCGCGGTGCACGACTGTTGTGGTTTGCCATTAATAACCATTGAACAGGCGCCACACACTTCTTCCAGACAGTTCATATCCCAAGTGACAGGCGTTGTCTTTTCGCCCTTGGCATTAACAGGGTTGCGGCGAATTTCCATTAAGCAAGAAATAACATTCAAGTTTTGCCGATAAGGAATAGCAAACTCTTCTTCATAGGAGCCGCTGTCTGGTCCATCTTGCCTTGTTACGATAAGGCGAATTGTTTTTTCACTCATTTGCTTCCAGCTCCTTGCTTTTTCTGTGAGTAGTCGCGTTTGCGTGGTTTAATCAACGATGTATCGACTTCCTCATATTCAAAGTCCGGCGCGCCGGTGCTCGGATTGTACCAAGCTTTTGTTGTTTTCAAGAACTCTTCGTCGTTTCGTTCTGGAAACTCTGGCTTGTAATGGGCGCCACGGCTTTCATTGCGATGGTAAGCGCCGAGCGTAATCACACGTGCTAGATTGAGCATTCCTCCAAGCTGGCGCGTAAATGCCGCTCCTTGGTTCGACCATTTAGCCGTATCATTGATGTTAATGTTTTGGTAACGCTCCATTAATTCTTGGATCTTTTCATCTGTTTTTAACAGCTTGTCATTGTAACGCACAACTGTGACGTTGTCCGTCATCCACTCGCCAAGCTCTTTATGAAGGATATACGCGTTTTCCGTTCCATCCATGCGCAAAATCGCATCGAATTCGTCTTGTTCTTTTTTCACTTGTGCTTCAAATAGCGAAGATGACAAATCCTCTGTGGCAGTGTTCAATCCGCCGATGTACTCCACTGCCTTCGGCCCGGCGACCATACCGCCATAAATCGCTGATAACAATGAGTTTGCGCCTAAGCGGTTTGCACCATGCTGAGAATAATCGCATTCTCCGGCGGCAAATAAACCAGGAATGTTTGTCATTTGATCATAGTCTACCCACATGCCGCCCATAGAGTAATGAACAGCTGGGAAGATTTTCATCGGCACTTTCCGCGGATCATCACCTGTAAACTTTTCATAGATTTCAATAATGCCGCCAAGCTTGATATCTAATTCCTTCGGATCCTTATGGGATAAATCCAAATAGACCATGTTTTCGCCATTAATGCCAAGCTTTTCGTCTACACAAACATGGAAAATTTCCCTTGTAGCAATGTCACGAGGGACAAGGTTTCCATAAGCCGGGTATTTCTCCTCAAGGAAATACCACGGTTTCCCATCTTTGTATGTCCATACGCGTCCGCCCTCTCCACGGGCAGACTCGCTCATGAGGCGAAGCTTGTCGTCGCCTGGAATCGCAGTCGGGTGGATTTGGATAAACTCGCCGTTCGCATAGGCAACGCCTTGTTCGTACAATTTTGCTGCGGCAAAGCCAGTATTGATCATTGAGTTCGTCGATTTACCGAAAATGATTCCTGGTCCACCAGTTGCCATAATGACGGCATCAGCTGAGAAACTGCGTATTTCAGCGGAATTCAGCTCTTGAGCTGTAATGCCACGGCACGCACCCTCATCATCGATAACGGCTGACAAAAACTCCCAACCTTCGTATTTTGTTACAAGGCCTTGCACTTCATAACGGCGTACTTGTTCATCAAGTGCATATAAAAGCTGCTGTCCAGTCGTTGCCCCAGCAAAAGCGGTGCGATGGTGTTGTGTACCGCCAAAACGACGGAAATCAAGGAGCCCTTCAGGCGTACGGTTAAACATCACGCCCATGCGATCCATTAAATGAATAATCGCCGGAGCTGCTTCTGTCATTGCTTTAACAGGTGGCTGGTTCGCCAAAAAGTCGCCACCGTACACGGTATCATCAAAATGTTCGTAAGGGGAATCCCCTTCTCCTTTTGTGTTGACAGCGCCGTTTATGCCGCCTTGCGCGCATACGGAGTGGGAACGTTTTACCGGTACAATCGAAAACAAATCGACCGGTACCCCTTTTTCTGCCGCTTTAATCGTTGCCATTAGCCCGGCTAACCCGCCGCCTACTACAACAATTTTCCCTTTACTCATAAAGTCCACTCCCTAAAAAATTCGCTAGTTGCTGATTTTTATACGAAAGCAAATGCAGCGGAAACACCTACATAGGTAAGTGCTGCAAAAACGATAATCGATACATATGTCATAATTTGTTGCGAACGAGGTGTTACAGTAATGCCCCATGATACGGCAAACGACCATAGCCCATTGGCAAAGTGGAACGTCGCAGACACGATGCCGACTATGTAAAATGCCATCATCCACGGGTTTTGCAAAATATTTGCCATCATATCGTAGTTGACTTCATGACCAAACAGCACTTGGATCCGCGTGTCCCAAACATGCCAAGAAATGAAGATTAAGAGAAAAACCCCTGTCCACCGTTGGATGCGGAACATCCAATTTCGGAATGTGCCAAAGCGGCTTGTATTGTTTTTTGCTTGCATAGCAATGTAAATGCCATAAATCGCGTGATAAAGAATCGGAATAAAAATGATGAGCAGTTCTAACGCATAACGAAAGGGCAGACTCTCCATAAAGTGGGCTGCCTGATTAAATGCCTCTGGTCCTCTTGTTGCAAAGTGGTTGACTATTAAATGCTGAATTAGAAAAATTCCAATTGGTATAACTCCTAGCAATGAATGAAGCCTACGATTAAAGTACTCTCGATTCTCAGCCATACACGTTCCCTCCACGATATTTTTCCTCATCAAGACCCCTTATACAAATTCATCGTTTTTCTCTCTCTTATAACTGTACCCCCTGATATGGATTATGAATACACTCATTGAAAACCTGAAACTGTGAAATCTATTTGACAGTTTCATTTTACTCCTAGGGAAAATCCGCGTCAAGAAAACGGATTCAATTCATCCTGATTTTAAAGGGTTTTGAATGTTCTTTCTACATAATCCGACAGAAATCGGCTGCTTGGCGCTAGCCGATAATGACTGATTCTGTCGGATAGTGATAATGGCTTTTCGTTTGTTTCTTTTTAAACGAAAACAGCATAGCGACAATCCCTACCCTGCCAATAAACATTAAGCACATTAAAACGATTTGGCTTGGATAAGAAAGAGCGGCAGTCTCCCCCATCGACAGTCCGCATGTTCCAAATGCAGAAGCAACTTCTACAATTAAAACAAGCAAACCTATACCGCTGTTTCGCTCAAAAAAAGCGATGCTGATTAAGGAAACAGCAATGAGCAGTGCTGCAACAGACAAAACGATAAAGACCTTTTCTTGGTCGTCTTTATGGATTTGCCGCCCAAATGCATTGACACGGTTACGGCCTAAAGCGTAACCTCTGATTGTCAAAACCATCACCGCAAGCGTAGTCGTCCGTATCCCTCCGCCAACACTCGAAGGGCTCGCTCCAATAATCATTAGCCCTGACATAAAAAGCAACGTTGATTCCTCAAATTGACTAATATCTAATGTTGATAGCCCAGCACTTCGTGTTGTAGCCGATTGGAACAGAGCATGGCCAAACTGTTCAAACCAAGGCAAGCCAGCAAAAACGCCAAACGACTCAAACAGCCAAATGCCAAGCGTGCCAATGACAAAAACAAGAAAATAAGTGGAGACGGTTAATTTTGTAAACAAACTAAAACGAAATCCTGAATGTCGGTTTAGCCAAAATTCCCTGCACTCTACAAGAACAGGAAAACCAATCGAGCCAGCAATAATTAACAGGATCATTATGAATTGGACGACTGGGTCGCCAGCAAACGGTTGAAGAGATTGTCCCGTTATATCAAAGCCGGCATTAGTGAACGCGCTCAAGGCAGCAAAAAACCCTTGCACATAAGCTTCGGTCCATGTATCGAAGTAGCGCAAGTAATAAGTACCGAGTACAAGCCCGCCAATACATTCAATTGCAAGGGCAAGCAGCAAAAGCCTCCTCATGAGCAAAACAAGGCCACTCATATGATTTTGGACACGATTTTGGTCAGCGATAATAAGCATGCGCTGAGCCAAGTTTACTTTCTTCCCCAATACGATCCAAGTAAACGTTCCAAGTGTCATAATCCCGATCCCACCTAGTTGAATCGCAATCGATAGCACGAATATGCCAGCTCCATTAAAGGTCTCAGCTACAGAAATTGTCGTTAGCCCCGTTACACTTACGGCGCTGACTGCGGTAAACAAGGAATCTCGGTACGGAAGCGTTACCCCGTCTTGATGGAACCAAGGATTCATTAAGATCAGGCTAAACACAAAAATCGTCAGCAAATAAGCAACAATTATGATTTGAAATGAATTGCTTAAACGTGCATGCTTATTTTCCATGGTACACCTCTCATTTGTCACCAGTTAGTATATCACTGTCTGACCTCCTTTACTATATCGCATAGGTTTGAAAATTTGCGAGAAAAATTGGCCAGAAGAACTACTGACAAAATCGCTAATCACAGGTAGTATAGGAACATGGAAAGCTATCGAAAGGTTGAGGTGTGACAATGAGTGGGGAAGGCAACAAGGAGCAAACAGCAGCGCAATATGGCTATGATTTAATCCGTAACGATATCTTACGCACGATTCTCGGGGACGAGCACGACAGATTGCTTTATTGGGTTGGCAAAAAAGTCGCGCGCGACAATCCACTTGAATCAGTCGAAGAATTAATTTCGTTTTTCCAACGTGCAGAATGGGGGCAACTCCAGCGTCTAAAAGAAAAACGGAGCGAATATATTTTTGAGCTGACAGGAGAATGGATGGGGCGAAAAGATAGGCGCTGTTACCAGCTTGAGGCTGGCTTTTTAGCGGAAACTTTTGAAGTGTGGCATGAGGTAACGACCGCCGTTACATACACGCAAAAACGGAACAGCACGATTTTCACGGTTCACTTTGACAGAAATGATACCGTCTATGTAGAAGATTAAACATTATCACAATAAAAAACAAGCCGTTAAACATTCGGCTTGTTTTTGTTTAATGTGTGATGAATGGTTTCGGCCAGTTTGGCTGGCACGTGTTTGCTCAATTCCTCAACGGATGCTTCCTTGATTTTCTTTACTGAACCGAACGCTTTTAGAAGCGCTTTTCTCCGCTTCTCTCCTACACCAGGAATATCATCAAGTGCCGATTGCAAAAACGACTTCGCCCGTGTTTGACGATGGAACGTGATCGCAAAACGATGGACTTCATCTTGGATACGTTGCAACAAATAGAATTCATGGCTGTCACGCTGTAGAGGCACGACCACAGGAGGAGAGCCCATTAATAATTGTGACGTCCGGTGTTTATCATCTTTAGCCAAGCCGCAGACAGGGATATTTTGGCCAAGCTCATCTTCAATCACTTCTTTAGCCGCAGCAATCTGTCCGGCGCCACCATCAATGACAATCAAATCAGGCAACGGACGTTTTTCTTTTAAAAGGCGGACGTAGCGACGGCGCACCACTTCACGCATCGATCCATAATCATCGGGACCTTCCACCGTTTTGATTTTATATTTACGGTACTCTTTCCGCTGCGGCACACCGTTTACAAAGACAACCATAGCAGACACTGGGTCAACACCTTGAATGTTCGAATTGTCAAATGCCTCAATCCGGTAAGGCGCATTAATTCCAATTGCCTCCCCGAGACGTTCAACTGCTTTCACCGTTCTCTCTTCATCCCGTTCAATGAGCGAAAATTTCTCTTTTAAAGCAAGAGCAGCGTTTTCTTCAGCTAAATCGAGCAGCGCTTTTTTTTGGCCTCGTTTTGGTTGTGTGACACGCGTCTCAAGCAACTCTTCCAGCAATTGTTTATCGACGCTTTCAGCAACAAAAATTTCTTTTGGCTTGATATGGTTTTTTTCTAAATAAAACCGAGCTATAAATGTTAGCAGCTCTTCGCTTGCCTCCTGGTAAAAGGGGAAAATCGACACGTCCCGTTCCATGAGGCGGCCTTGACGAATAAAGAATACTTGGACGCACATCCATCCTTTATCATATGAAAAGCCAAATACGTCCCTGTCTGTTTTGTCAGCAAACGCCATTTTTTGCTTTTCCATTACTTTTTCCATTTGTGCAATCGTATCCCTTAGTTCTTTAGCCCGTTCAAAATCTAGGTCTTCGGCTGCTTGCTCCATTCGTTCGCGAAGTTGGGCTTTTATGTCGCTATGACCCTTTTTCAAAAACTTAGTGATCTCATTCACCATATTTTGGTTGGTTTCTTCACTCACTTCATATACGCAAGGAGCTAGACATTGGCCGATGTGGTAATACAAACAAACGGAGTCCGGCATTTTCCGGCATTTTCGCAATGGATACAGGCGGTCTAACAGTTTTTTCGTCTCCGTCGCAGCGCCTGCATTCGGATAAGGGCCAAAATACTTTGCCCCGTCTTTTTTCACTTTCCGCGTAATTAACAAACGGGGGTGACGCTCATTCGTGATTTTAATATACGGATACGTTTTGTCGTCTTTTAACAACACATTGTATTTTGGGTCATGCCTTTTAATAAGTGTAAGCTCTAAAATCAATGCTTCGATGTTACTGGAGGTGACGATGTATTCAAAATCGCATATTTCTCCAACAAGGCGTTGTGTTTTGCTATCATGGCTTCCAGTAAAGTAGGAGCGAACTCTGTTTTTTAACACTTTTGCCTTACCGACATAAATAATCGTCCCTTGGCGGTCTTTCATCAAATAGCAACCAGGCTTGTCAGGCAATAGAGCCAACTTATTGGTAATGGTTTCGTTCAATCGTTCCTCCTCCTGTAAAAAGTCCGCCTTTTTTAAAAAAGGCGGACTGCTTGGATTACAGTTGTTTATTCAACAGCTCTTCCAAAGCTTCTTTCGGTTGGAAGCCGACCGCTTTGTCAACCACTTCGCCGTCTTTTAGGACAAGCAGCGTTGGAATGCTCATAACTCCAAATTTTCCAGCGGTTTCTTGGTTTTCGTCGACATCCACTTTCACGATTTTCGCCTTATCACCAAGATCGCCGTCAAGCTCTTCTAATACTGGAGCGATCATTTTGCATGGTCCACACCAAGGAGCCCAAAAATCTACAAGAACGAGGCCTTCCTTTGTTTCCTCCGTGAAGTTTTGGTCAGTCGCATTGACAATTGCCATTTGCCAAATCCCCTTTCATTGATAACATATTTACAGTATACCATTCCGTAAGCCTGTAAGAAAATCTGCTGCTTCTCTGGAATAGATTACCCACTGTCGACTAATCATAAACGATTTTTTCCAAAATAGAAAGCCACTTGCTCACGCAAGCAGCATAAGGCGAAAGACTAGCTTTCTAGTCGACTTTTTGCCGCCATTGTTGCCACACACTGGCGCAAGTAGCTATTGTTATTTAGAGACAAGCACGGCTTTTAATTCTTCTGTAAGGAGTGGCACAATTTCAAACAAATCGCCGACAATACCGTAATCAGCAACTTCAAAAATAGGGGCTTCTGGGTCTTTGTTAATGGCAACAATCACTTTCGAGTTGGACATCCCTGCTAAATGCTGGATCGCTCCCGAAAGGCCGACGGCAATGTATAAATCCGGTGTAACGACTTTGCCTGTCTGGCCGATTTGCAAGGAGTAATCACAATACTCGGCGTCACATGCCCCACGGGAAGCACCAACTGCCCCGCCAAGAAGGTCAGCAAGCTCTTGTAGTGGCTTAAAGCCATCTGCACTTTTCACACCCCTGCCGCCAGCTACAATAATATTGGCCTCAGACAAATCGACGCCGCCTGTCGCTTTTTTGACCACATCCTTCACAATTGTGCGCAAATCATGGATGTCGACGGATTGTGTTTCAACTTCACCAGAAGCGCTTTCCTCTTTAGCTAAAGCAGCGATGTTATTCGGCCGGATTGTCACGATGTAAGGCCCTTCGTCAGCAGCTTTGCGCTTTTCAAATGCCTTCCCCGAGTAAATCGGACGTGTAAACACTGGTGTACCGTCTGCCTCGATAGCAACAACATCAGAAAAGAGCGCTGCATCCAGTTTAACAGCCAGGCGCGGTGACAGGTCTTTACCGACTGAAGTGTGGCCAAGAACGACCACGTCTGGATTTTCTTTGTCAAACACTTGCAAATACGCTTGCTTGTATGCGTCTGTTGTGTAATTCGCTAGCTCAGGATGTTCCACGACAATCACTCGGTCTGCTCCGTATTGAAATAACTGTTCGCCAAGACCTGCGATCGCTTCCCCAGCAAGAATGGCTGTCACTTCGCCGCCATCAGCAAGCTCCTTTGCAGCAGCAATGGCTTCAAATGACACATTCCGTAATTCATTGTTTTTCGCTTCTGCCAAGACGATTGTTTTTTTAGCCATATTCCTCTCCCCCTTAAAGCACTTTTGCTTCTATTTTCAACAGCGATACGAGCTCTTTCACTTGCTGCGATGGCTCCCCTTCTAGCTTTTTGCCTGCTTGCTTTTCAGGCGGCAAATAGACATCGACTACCGTTGTTTTTGCCGCTACCTCTTCCTCGTCTACATCTAAATCGTCTAAATCAAGCACTTCAAGTGGCTTTTTCTTCGCTTTCATAATTCCTGGAAGCGACGGGTACCGAGGGTCGTTTAAGCCTTGTTGGGCAGTGACAAGCAGCGGCAGCTCCACTTCAAGCTTTTCTTCGTCCCCTTCGACATCGCGAACAATATGAGCGGTTTGCCCTTCAATAGAAATCCCGGTAATCGTTGTCACTTGGGCGATGCCAAGCAATTCCGCAAGCCGTGGTCCAACCTGTCCTGAACCGCCGTCAACGGCTACATTGCCAGCCAGTATAATATCGACTTCTTTGTCCTTAAAGTAGGCATACAATAGTGCTGCAGTTGTTGCGGGATCGCTCTCTTCCAGCTCTTCTCTATCAATCAAAACAGCTTTGTCTGCTCCCATTGCCAGCGCTGTCCGAAGTTGCTTTTCTGCATCTTCTTCTCCAACTGTGACGACTGTAACCTCTCCGCCATGCGCTTCTTTAAGCACAAGTGCTTCTTCGACAGCATACTCATCATACGGGTTAATAATAAACTCGGCGCCATCTTCTTGGACTTTGCCGTTTTGAATGGTAATGGCTTCCTCTGTATCAAATGTTCTTTTCAACACAACGAAAATATTCATGGGAATTCCTCCTATAACTCGTAGTGACTATTTGCCGCGAAAAACAGGTTTGCGCTTTTCAATAAAAGCATTGACGCCTTCTATGCGATCCTCTTTCTGATAGACTTCGGAAAAATATGCGATCTCCTTTTCTAAGCCTTCGTCCAGAGCGCCTTCGCTCGTTTTAGTTAGCTCTAGTACGCACTTGACCGTTAACGGGCTCTTAGCAGCAATCGTCCTTGCCATCGCCCTTGCTTCTTCCAACAGACGATCTTCATCGCATACTTTATTCACAAGTCCAACGTTAAGCGCCTCTTCGGCCGTAATAGGAGCGCTTGTCAGCATCATTTCCAACGCTTTCGGCTGGCCAACAAGCCGCGGCAATCTTTGTGTCCCACCGAAGCCTGGAATCAACCCGAGGTTGAGTTCTGGCAAGCCGAGCTTTGTTCCTCCTGCCGCCAGACGAATATGGCAAGCCATTGCTAGTTCAAGGCCGCCGCCGAGCGCGGCGCCATGGATAGCAGCGATAACGGGCTTTGGAGATGCCTCAATTTTGTTGAACGTATCTTGCCCTTTTTTGCCTAGTTGGGCAAACTCCTCGCTGTCGCTCACCTCTGTAAATTCTTTGATATCCGCCCCTGCCGCAAAAAAACGGCCTTCCCCGTAAATGATTGCCACTTTAATCGCATCATCTTTGTATACGTTTTCAAAAACCTCGCTCAGCTCTTCTATTACAGACCGTGCAAGCGCATTGGCAGGGGGCCGCCTTAGCGCGATCTCCGCGATGCCGTCTGTGACGTTCCATGTGATGTTTTCCACTGGTAGTCCTCCTTTACTGTAAACCTATGAAAAGGGCAGATACCCTTTTTAAAGCAATCAAATCAATCCGTTCTCACTATCGGGTCGTCGCTGTCACTATAGTGATCAAACGTTCACTTCCCTTGCAGCCCATGGAACAGTAGGCGATGGACGTTTTCAGCTTGTTTCTTCAGCGGAAACTTGCCTTCTGCCATGACCCAATTGGAGACGACTTCATCCATAACGCCAAATACCATTTGTCTTGCTAAAAGCGGATCCAGTTCAGAATGAAGGCAGCCTTCTGTTTTTCCTTCTGCTATTAATTCATCTAAAAGCGTCAAATATCCTTTTAAAACTTGATTGATTCGTTGGCGTAATTCCGACTTTGATTGGCGCAATTCAAGCTGTGTCACCACAGCAAGATCGTAATTGTCTTCTAGCTGTGAGAAGTGAGACTCAACTAAAATGCGGAACTTTGCTTCTGTTGAGTGTTCCTTCGCCAATCTTCTCCTGCTTTTTTCGACAAAAGCGCCTAGCTTCTTTTCAAATAATGAAACGAGCAAGTCTTCCTTGTTTTTAAAATACAAATAGATCGTTCCATCGGCAACGCCCGCTTCTTTCGCTATTTTTGATACTTGCGCTTGATGGAAACCGTGCTTGGCGATCACTATAACCGCTGCATCAATGATTCGGTCATACTTTTGACCTCTCTTTTTACTCAAAAACCATCTCTCCTTAACTCCATAACATGAATGAATATTCATTCATGTTATCTAGTATAGTACGGGAAAGGGCAATTGTCAAACGATAACGGCGGCTTAAAAAGGTTTCTCTACATGGCAGCATGTAAAGAAACCTTCCCTTTATGCTTCTTGCTGCGCTTGTTCTTCCTTGCGTGCTTGTTCTTCACTAATGAGCACCCGTTTTAAAATTTTCCCTGTCAGCGTTGTCGGCAGTTCATCCCTAAATTCATACAGCCGTGGAATTTTATAAGCGGCCAGTTTTTGGCGACAGTATGCTTCCATCTCTTTTTCTGATACCGTTTCTCCTTCTCTTAACACAATAAATGCTTTCACCGTCTCCCCTCGATACTCGTCAGGAACACCGATTACTGCTGCTTGGACAACAGCTTCATGTTCAAACAACACTTCCTCTACTTCACGGGGATAAATGTTAAAGCCGCCAGCAATAATGATTTCTTTTTTCCGATCAACGATATACACATACCCCTCTTCATCCATACGAGCCATATCCCCTGTTTTTAGCCACTCGTCATGAAACGTTTGCGCCGTTTCTTCAGGCCGCATCCAGTACCCTTTCATGACTTGTGGGCCGCGGACAAACAGTTCACCAACCTCGCCGATTTCTGCTTCCCCGTCTTTTTCAAGTGAATACACCATCACATCTGTGTCAGGCCAAGGAATGCCGACACTGCCTGTTTTCCGCTTTTCCCAGATCGGGTTGGCACAGACAACTGGTGACGTTTCTGTTAATCCATATCCTTCTACAATTCTGCCCTTCGTTTGCGCTTCGAACTTTTGTTGTACTTCAAGGGGTAATGCGGAAGCACCGCTTATGCACGCTTTGATCGAAGTCAAATCGTATTGATGAATATGTTCATTGTTTACAAGGGCTACATACATCGTCGGCGCTCCAGGGAAAAGTGTAATTCGCTGCTTTTCAATCGTTCTTAATACTTCTTCTGGTTTGAACTTCGGCAAAAGCACCATCGTAGCTGCCGTTTTAACTGCTAAATTCATCACTGTCGTCATCCCATACACATGGAAAAACGGCATGACGCCAAGCACCCGTTCACTTCCCTCTTCTGTTTTGTAAAGCCAAGCGTCACATTGCTCCGCGTTGACAACCAAATTCCGATGTGTGAGCATCACGCCTTTGGCAAGCCCTGTTGTCCCTCCAGTATATTGGAGCAACGCCAAATCTTCTGCGTTTATCTCAACTTCAGGCTCCAACGCTTCCCCCTCTTTTACCAGCCGAGCAAACGGCAATATCCGCTCCGAATACGTCACTTTCACTTTTGGAATGCCTTGCCTCTTTTGCACAAGGGGAAAGAGCATGTTTTTTGGGAAAGGCAGGTATTCGGCGATGCTCGTGACAATCACCAATTCAAGTGACGTACGCTCAATTACCTTTTCGACTTTAGGCAGGACCGAGTCCAGGCACAAAATGACTTTTGCCCTAGCGTCAGCTAGCTGGTGCTCCAATTCCCTTTCGACATAGAGTGGGTTCGTTTGGACGACGACGCCCCCTACCATGAGCACCGCATAGTAACCAATCACCGATTGCGGACTATTGGCGAGCATAATCGCCACACGGTCGCCTTTTTTCACGCCCAGTTTTTGCAGTCTATTCGCAAACCGGAGCGTTTGGTCATACAATTCCTCGTAGCTTAGTGTTTTTCCTAAGAAGTGGATTGCCTCGTGTTGCGGAAACCTGTTAGCTGATTGCTTGAAAAAATGCTGCAACGGCACATCCTCGTAGTCCAAAAAGGGGCGGACTTGTTTCGGATAATGCTGAAACCACCTTTTTTCATCGCTCGCCATGGTTCTCCTCCTTATAAGGCCCCTTTCGCAAGAAATTCTCCTCATCTATCATTGTATTGTAATCGCTTACATCATTTCAAATGTTTTTTTCTTTTTTTGTACATTTATTGCAAGCCAGCATTGCTCTCGAATGGCAAAAGCGCCTCCCCCGGCAAGAGGGAAACGCTCCTTATTACTATGCGTATAAAATTAAGAACACAATTCCAGCAATGGCAAATAACCCACAACTAATGTATAAAATTCGTATCAACCGTTCCATGCACTCACAACCTATTCTCTAAGCGGTTATACTTGCACTAATGACAAATGAAAGGCCAACAGACAGCAGCAGCGACAGCAGACCAACTGCGCGGTTGTCGTTTTTGATTTCCTCGTCGACTTTAAAACCTGGTGTCAGAAATTCAAAAATAAAGTAGCTAAATAACAATAACGCAAACCCAAAAATTCCCCACATCAGCATGACCAATAACCCATCGGAATGCTGGATCGTCGCGGCAAAAATGTTCGCTGTCCCGACAATTTTTCCGCCCGTAGCCATTGCAACGGCAACATTGCCTCCCTTGATTTCTTCCCAGTTATTATAGCTAGTCACTGTTTCAAAAATGGCAAGAAAGACGACAAGCATTAAGATCGTTACACTGTAATTTGCTACGGTTTGAACCCATTCATTTTGAAGGAGTACGTCCATGTCTAGCTCCTTTCTATTTAAGCTCGATTACTGTATTGCCAAGCCCGCCTTCATTCATGCCGCCGTCACGGGCAGATTTAACACGGGGATGGTTGGCAACGAACTGTTTAACACCTTTGCGCAAGGCGCCAGTCCCTTTTCCATGAATGATCGAGACTTGATGGTAACCAGCAAGCAATGCATCATCAATGTATTTTTCAACTCGGCGCATCGCGTCTTCATACCGTTCCCCACGTAGGTCGAGCTCCGCTTTGACATGTGCATCATTTCCACGAATCGTCGTAATTGCCTTTTCTGGCTGGCGCCGCTCCTGCTCAAGCAATTGGATATCATCAATAGGGACGGCCATTTTCATAATGCCGAGCTGTACTTGGTACTCATTATCGCCTATTTTTTTCACGACTGTGCCTTTCTGGTTAAAACTTAACACTTTGACTTCGTCGCCTGGCTCTGGCAAACGTTTCGCCTTTTCTGCTTGTTTTTTTACTTGCTTGCGCTTTTTGGAGACAAGTTTTGGCGCTGCTTCCTCCAGTTGTTTTCGCGCTTCAATGAGTTGGTGCTCTTTTACAGCTACACCTTGCTTTTGCAAATCGCGCAACTCGGAAATGATCAATTCCGCTTTTTCTTGTGCGGCTGCGACCACTTTTTCCGCCTTCTGTTCGGCTTTCTGCAAAGCAGCCTCTTTCATTTCTTCAAAAGAAGCCATCTGTTTTTCCAAGTCTCGTTTTAATGCTTCCGCTTCACGGCGGACAGCCTCCGCTCGACTCCATTCGCTTTGTGCTGATTTTTGACTATCTTCCAGGGAAGCGATCATTTTTTCTACTTGAGACGCATCACTGTCAATTTGCAGTTTAGCCTGGTCGATAATACGCTCGTCTAGCCCGAGGCGCCTTGAAATCGCAAACGCATTGCTGCGTCCAGGAACGCCGACAAGCAAGCGATACGTTGGCCGCAGCGTCTCGACATTGAATTCAACACTCGCATTTAATGCGCCTTCGCGGTTATAGGCATAGCCTTTCAACTTGCTATAGTGGGTAGTCGCCACAGCAAGCGCTCCCCGTTTGTAGACATGGTCTAATATTGAAATCGCTAATGCCGCCCCTTCGGTTGGGTCTGTGCCTGCTCCTAGCTCATCAAACAAAATAAGGCTATTTTCATTCATTTCATTTAAAATCGAGACAATGTTTTTCATATGAGACGAAAAGGTGCTCAAGCTTTGTTCTATTGACTGCTCGTCGCCAATGTCTGCAAAAATATGTTCAAAAACGGCAAGCTCCGTTTCTTCAGCAGCAGGGACAAATAGACCAGATTGGGCCATTAAGGTCAGCAATCCAATCGTTTTCAGCGTGACCGTCTTACCACCTGTATTTGGTCCAGTGATCACTAGTGAACGAATCTGGTCGCCGATCGCCACATCGCTCGGGACGACTTCGCCTGGAGGCAAAAGCGGGTGACGCGCTTGCCGCAAATCCAAATACCCACGATCATTTAACGTTGGCTTAACTGCCTTAACGGCTTTGGCATAATAAGCTTTTGCACAGATAAAATCAAGTTGTGCCAGCTTATCTACATTAAGGAGCAGCTGCTCGCTTTCCTCCGCCACTTTTGCCGACAGTTCTCTTAAAATCCGTTCCATTTCCCGCTTTTCTTTTGCTTTTGCTTCTGTTAATTGGTTATTTAACGTCACAATCGCTGCCGGTTCGATAAACAGCGTCGCCCCAGAGGATGACTGGTCATGGACGATGCCGCCAAATGTCCCCCTGTATTCTTGTTTAACAGGGAGCACATAACGGTCACTACGGATGGTCACAATGGCATCAGACAACATTTTCCGTGTATTGGACGAACGCGTTAACTGGTCAAGCTTGGACTTGATCCCTGATTCATAGCTGCGGATTTGATGGCGCACTGTCCGTAAACTCGTGCTGGCTGAGTCAAGGACGTAGCCGTTATCATCAATGCATTGTTTAATGGCTTTTTCAATTGGTGAAAGGGGCTCAATTTGCTCCACATGCCCTGCTAAAATCGGCACTTCGATATGACCGTCTTCGATGATCGTTTCGATAAACTGCTTCACCCTTTTTCCACCATATAATGTCGAAGCAATTTCAATCAATTCAGTTGCTGACAACACCCCGCCAATCGCTGCACGCTTAATATGGGGGCGGATATCTGAAATGCCTCCGAGAGGGACATGTCCCTTTAACCGCAGAACATTTGCTGCTTCAGCTGTTTCATCTTGGAGATGGCGCACTTCTTCTAAAGACGTAGAAGGTACAAGCTCGTTGACTTTCTGCCTACCAAGGGAAGAAGCAACATGTTCAAGCAGTTGCTGTTTCATTTTGTTGTATTCTAAAACGCGCTGCACACGTTCCATTGTGCAACCTCCTTTATTGAAAGCTAATGCCTGCGTTTAAGCCATTGCTGCAATTTTTCCAACGGCCAAGTATTCAATACTTGGTCAGGACACAACATCGCTTTTCTTGCATGAGCATAGCCATATTCAACATTTGCAAGTGTACCGATTCGATGTGCGTCTGAATTGATGGCAATCAGCACGCCTGTTTCTGCTGCTAACTTTAACCATGTCACTTCCAAATCAAGACGCCTCGGACTTGCATTCAATTCAAGTGCGCAACCAGCTTCACTCGCCCATTGAATAAGTGTTGGCACATGTACGGCATAGCCTTTGCGCTTGCCAATAAGGCGACCTGTTGGATGAGCAACTAGGTCAACATGGGGGTTGAAAATCGCTGTTTGCAATCGTTCCATCAGTTTCTCCTCACTTTGCGAAAATGCAGAATGGATCGAGGCGATTACAAAGTCGATTTCACTTAACAGCTCGTCTGGATAATCAAGCTCCCCATTAGGGAGAATATCCATCTCAATTCCTGTTAATATCGTCATTCCGTTATTTTGTTGATTGTACTCCCTGATGTACTCATGTTGTTGTTTTAAGCGTTCAATCGATAAGCCGTTGGCTACTTTTAGAAAGCGGGAATGATCGGTAATGGCAATATGGGTATAACCACGCTTCTTTGCTGCTTCTGCCATTTCTTCAAGCGAATGGGCGCCATCACTCCACGTCGTATGCATATGCAAATCCGCTTTCGCATCGATTAGAGAAACCTCTTCTGCCGTCTCGCGATAGCGTTCTAGTTCGCTGCCATCTTCTCTGGCCTCCGGTGAAATATAAGGCAAGCCAAAGTGGGAAAAAAAGGCTCGCTCATCGGGAAATGTTTTAATTGCGCCTGTCTCCACCGTTTCAATTCCATATTCATTGATTTTTTCGCCACGTTTCTTGGCGAGTTGCCGCATACGGACGTTGTGGTCTTTGGAGCCAGTAAAATGGTGCAGCGCTGTTGCAAAAGCTTCATCGGGAACAAGGCGAAAATCAACCGAAATCGTATGTTCTTCAAGGTCAAGTTCAACAGATACTTTGCCGTTTCCTTTCGCAATAATGTTGGCAATCCCTTCTAGCCGCAAAATTTGTTCTTTAACCGAAGAAGGGTTATCAGTCGCAATGATATAGTCCAAGTCTTTGACCGTTTCCCTCATTCTACGTAAACTGCCTGCTCGAGAAAAACGTAACACATCGCGAAAGCCAGCAATCTGTTGTTCAAGTTGCTCGGAAAACGGCAGCACGTCGGCAACAGGGAGCCGTTCTGGTCGTACGTTCCAAACGGCAAGCGCTTCAATAATGTTGTCTTCTGATTTTTTGCCAAACCCTGCAAGCCCGCGAATTTGACCAGCTTTAGCTGCCTGAAGCAAGCTTTCTCCATCAGTAATGCCAAGTTCTCGGTAAAGCTTGCCGACCTTTTTGCCACCAAGTCCAGGAATCGTAAGAAGCGGCAATAACCCAGCCGGCAATTGTTGTGCCAATTCATTCAGCAACGATGACGCTCCTGTTTCCTTAAATTCCTGGATGACATCGGCCGTTGCTTGGCCGATTCCATTGATCGCTTTTAGGTCATCCATTTCCGCTAACGTGCGGCCGTCTTGTTCCAATGCCTGGGCTGCTCTCCGGTAAGCAGCTATTTTAAAAGGGTTTTCCCCTTTTATTTCCATGTAAGTCGCGATAGTTTCTAACACTTGGATCGCTTGTTTTTTGTCCATTAGCGTCCTCTCCTTCTTACTCCTTCCCTATCATACCGACTTTTGCTATTCAAACGCAAACAGCAACCGCAAAAAATCGAGTGGTTCCTGCGGAAAAACGCACCCCTAAACTAGGTGGAGCCAAAAAGCAGCCCGCTGTAGCGAGCTGCCAATTAAAACGTTGGCCTTACCCATAAGTCATTTAACCAATCAGACAGATAAGGCGTATGGTTAATCATAAATTCTGCGACAACGGACGATTGCAATGCCGATTGCACTTCGTTTATTGGCAATGCCGTTGCTACAAAAAGCAATACAAACAGCAACAAATAAAACTCAACGAAGCCGAGCACGCCGCCAAGCAAGCGGTTGAGTGTATGCAATATCGGCAAATGGGAAACAAAATCAAGCATTGATCCAATAATGTGAAGCAAGATTTTTGTCCCAAAAAATAAAATCGCAAACGCAATCGCTGAATAATAGACACTTTCTGCATCAAAGGCTTGGATAATCATGCCGAATGCCCCATCAGCCGAAAATTCCGGATATGGAATATAGAGGCGGATGGTACGGGCAAGGGGCTCATAGTAGTTCCAAGCAACAAATATCGCTACAAAAAAGCTAACCAGGTGGATAAACTGTAAAATAAAACCTCTACGCCGGCCAATTAAAAAGCCAACTAGAAGCAACAGCATAATAACGGCACTAACCATGTTATTCTCCTTCGTATTGGCGTTTCAATTTTAAGTATTCATCAGCAATGTTTAAAGCAGTGAGAACAGCTAGCTTTGTTGAATCCAAATAAGGATTGCGCTTCTTTAGCTCCTCCATTTTTTCATTCATGTAGGATGCTACAGCTTTTACATGAGCTGGTTCCTCACTGCTCACCACTTTGTAAGTTTGTCCTTGTATACGGACGGTTGTCCTTTTTTTATTATTGTTCTTCTCCACGAAAGAACCTCCTAGCGCACATTGATTGTGCCCTACCCTAAAACTAATGTTCATCATACCATGCGAGAGCAAAATTGGAAACTGCTAAAAAGCGATTGCTAAATGCAATCGCTCCATTGTTCTATTGCTTCCCATTCCACACTATGCCCGCAATACGGCACCCGTTTGCTTTTTCACTTCTGCTACTATCCCTTCATGGGCCGAAGACGCTTCTTCGTCCGTTAACGTCCGTTCTGCATGGCGGTAAGTCAGAGAAAAGGCGATTGACTTTTTCCCGCTTTCCAAATGCTCGCCTTCGTACACATCAAAAACAGAAACATTTTCCAATAATTCGCCGCCAGCTTCGCGGATAATTGCCATCAATTCAGCTGACGTCGTTTCTTTTGAAACAACCAGAGCCATATCGCGGGTAATCGCTGGATAGCGAGGGATCCCTTTGTAAATGAGCGTCTCTGCCTCCGCGGCAAAAAGCGCATCTACGTTTAGTTCCAACACGTATGTTTCATTTAGATCAAGCGTTTTTTGCGTACTCGGATGGACTTGGGCTAGAAAACCAATAGACTCGCCCCTGAGCAGCACGTTGGCGGTACGACCTGGATGGAAACCTGAGCGCACATCCGGCTTATATTCAATTTGTTCACTTAAGCCAAGCGCCTCCATTAAGCCTTCGGCAATCCCTTTTAGCACATAAAAGTCGACTGCTTTTTTCTCGCCTTGCCATGGGTGGCTCATATAAGTCCCACTCAACAGGACAGCAAGGCGTTCCTGTTCTTTAGGCAGTTCCGTCAACGTTTCTTGCTCACTCAAAAACACTGAGCCCCGTTCATACAGGAGGACGTCATTGTTTTTCCGATTCAAATTGTACGCGCAAATATCGTATAAATGAGGAAGCAAACTTGTACGCATTGTGCTCCGTTCTTCGCTCATTGGCATGGCCACTTGGATCGGCTGAATCGTTTCCTCAGCAAACAACGCTGCTTTCTCCGAACTGGTTAATGCATACGAAATGGCTTCAGAAAGGCCTGCACTTCTTAAATATGCCTCCATTTTCCGACGTTTTGCCTGTTCAGCGCTCCGCTTCCCTTGTGTAGTGGTACCAACAGGTAATGTAGAAGGAAGCTGGTCGTATCCGTAAAGGCGTGCCACTTCTTCGTACAAATCCTCTGGAATCGTAATATCGCCACGGCGATGTGGAACCGTTACATGTAGATCTGAGCCGACTTTTTCACACGGAAACTGGAGACGTCCCATTAATGCAGCAACTTCCATAATGGATAAATCTGTCCCAATGAGTTCATTCATTTTGCTCAAATCAAGGGCAATCACTTTCTCTGAACTGACACGAGCATCAGAAATGGCGGCTCCGCTTAACACGATCCCTCCAGCTATTTCTTGGATTAAGTAAGCAGCTCGGCGTGCTGCCTCTGAAACCCGTTCCTGATTAATGCCTTTTTCAAACCTCGCGCTAGAGTCACTGCGTAAACCGGCAAGGCGAGCTGAGCGTCTGACAACTGTCGGATGGAAGGCTGCAGCCTCTAATACTATGGTCGTTGTTGCTGCTTTTACTTCTGAATGAAGGCCGCCCATTACACCAGCAAGCGCCACTGGTTCGCGCCCATTTGTGACTACTAACTGTTCAGGCGATAGCGTCCGCTTCTCGCCATCTAGTGTCGTAAACGGCTCTTCAGCTTTTGCGCGACGCACATGGATTGATTTCGAGCCAAGGGCATGGTAGTCAAACGCATGCAATGGTTGCCCATATTCGAGAAGCACGTAGTTGGTAACATCAACGACGTTGTTGATAGGACGGATGCCTGCTGCCATTAGACGGTTTTGCAGCCATGAAGGCGATGGTCCGATTTTGACATCTTTTATCACAAGCGCTTGATAAAACGGTGTATCTTCTCCATTTTCGACGCTGACATCGATATAACCGTCAGCAGATTCGATGACTTCCTTCACTTTGGTTTTCGGCATTTTTATTGGCCGATCATAAAGGGCAGCCAACTCATAAGCAACGCCAAGCATATGCATGCAATCAGAGCGATTCGGTGTTAAATCAAGTTCCAGCACACTATCATTTAACTCGAAAAGTGCTAACGCATCTTGTCCAGGTTCAACGCTTTGTGTTTCCGGAAATACATAAATCCCGTCAACATAGCCCTTAGGTACTAGTTTGCTGTCAATGCCGAGCTCTTGCAAAGAGCAAATCATTCCTTCGGAGTGCTGTCCACGCAATTTCGCTTTTTTAATTTTGATGCCACCAGGCAAGCGCGCCCCTACTTTGGCAACGGCGACATACTGGCCAGAGCTAACATTTGGCGCCCCGCAAACAATTTGTACATGTTCTTCCTCGCCAATATCGACTTGGCATACATTTAGCTTGTCCGCATCAGGATGAGGTGCTACTTCAGCCACATAACCGACAACCACATTGGTTGCCCCTTTGTTCCGTTCATGAATAAAGTCAATTTCTATACCGCTCCGCGTCATTTTCTCGGCAATCTCTTGCGGGCTAATATCACCAATCTCTATATATTCTTGTAGCCATTTATATGAAACGAGCAATGTGTCGCCCTCCTTAAACGTCTTTAAATTGCATTAGAAACCGAAGATCATTTGCATAAAATTGGCGGATGTCGTCTATATCATATTTCAACATTGCCAAACGCTCCACGCCCATGCCGAAGGCAAAGCCGCTATACTCATTGGCATCAAAGCCGCTCATCTCAAGGACACGGGGGTGAACCATTCCTGCCCCAAGCACTTCAATCCAACCAGATTGTTTGCATACTCGGCAACCTTTTCCGCTACATATTCCACAAGATACATCGACTTCCACTGATGGTTCGGTAAATGGAAAGAAACTTGGGCGCAGGCGAATGGAACGGTCTTGACCAAAAAATTGTTTCGCGAACATTTCAAGTACACCTTTCAAATCGCTCATACGCACTTTTTTATCAACATAAAGCCCTTCCACTTGCATGAATTGATGCGAGTGGGTTGCATCGTCATCATCGCGGCGAAACACTTTCCCAGGGACAACGACTTTAACTGGGCCTTTTCCTGCAAATTTTTCCATTGTCCTCGCCTGGACTGGCGATGTTTGCGTCCGCAACAGCAAGTCCTCTGTCACATAAAACGAATCCTGCATATCTCTTGCCGGGTGGTCTTTTGGCAAATTCATTGCTTCAAAGTTGTAATAATCGGTTTCGATTTCTGGCCCTTCCCCAATCGAAAAACCAAGCCCTAAAAAGATTTCTTCGATTTCCGTGATAACCGCAGTCAATGGGTGAATCGCGCCTTGAAGCGCTGGGCGACCTGGCAACGTCACGTCGATTGATTCTTGTTCGAGCTGCTGTTTAATCGCAACTTCTTGAAGTTTTTTACTTTTTTCATCTAATTTGTTCTTAATTTCATCACGGACTTCATTGGCGAGGGCACCAATAATTGGGCGCTCTTCCGCTGACAATTTCCCCATGCCGCGAAGGACTTCGGTAATCGGCCCCTTTTTTCCTAAATAGGCAACGCGAATCGCTTGAATATCTTGTTCTGATTTCGCTTCCTCGGCTTTGTCCAACGCCTCATGCTTTAATGCCGTTAGCTGTTCTCGCATGGCAATGCCTCCTTGTATCCTTTCTTTCCTTTTAAACAATAAAAAAAGCCTTCTACTCCCTAAAAAGGGACGAAAGCTCCGTGGTACCACCCTTCGTTTGCACTTGCTAAAAAAGTGCAACTTCATTGTCCATAACGGCTCTAAACCGGGAACATCCTTTGGAGATGCCAGCTCAAGAGTGAATTCGGCCCATCCTACCATAGAAACGCTTCCAGTCTTTGGCATTTCCTCCCTGAAAGGCGGTTTTGAGCTTACTACTCTCTATCAACGCTTTTTATCCTATACAATTGCAATTGCTTTTTATTATAATCAATTGCCACACAAGCTGCAAGCTTAACTTTTCAAGGCAAATAGCAAAATCCCAGCAGCTACAGAAACGTTTAATGATTCTGCTTTTCGATTTTGGCGGATATATAGCTTCTCAGTAGCGGCGTCCAACAAATGGCTTTGCACGCCTTCCCCTTCATTTCCCAGCAAAAGCGCAAACTGTTCTTGTGGCGGAAAGTGTTCATGGGGTGTGGCATCATGTAAAGACGTCCCGTAAACCGGAATGCCGCTTTCTTTCAGCGCCTTTATCCAGGTAGTCAAATCGCCAATATAAACGGGCAAATGAAACAACGCCCCTTGTGTTGCCCGGATCACTTTTGCATTGAATAAATCAGCACAACCACTGCCTAAAACCACTCCTGCTGCATCAGCAGCCAATGCCGTGCGGATAATCGTGCCGACATTGCCTGGGTCCTGAACCCGGTCAAGAAGAACAAAACGCCCATTTAACCGTTCAGGGGCATTCCACTGTTTTTTTTGACATACAGCAATTATGCCTTGGGGGCTTTTTGTCTCCGATAATTCCTTCATGACGGCTTCAGAAACGCCTATGCATTCCCCGGGAAATAAGTCTACATCGTCGGCAGTCGTTAGCACCGTTTCCACTTTCCAATCTGATTTCCACGCTTCTTCAATTAAGTGTTCCCCTTCTATTAAAAACCGCCCTGTCTGGTCACGTCCTTTTTTGCTATGTAATTTTTTCCATGCTTTAACTCGTTCATTTTTGACTGATTCAATCCGTTTCATGACCAATGGCCCCTTTTTATGCTGTTGTCGACGTTTACTTACAGAATAGCTTGTTTTTCATTTATAATCCACCCTGGTTCGGGAATACTACTAGTCGATTCACCATTTTAAAGGGGGTTATTTCAATGAGCTTTAATTTGCGCAACGCGATTATGGCGAATATACAAGGCAGTTCCCAACAAGAAGTGGAAGCAACAATTGTCGATGCCATGGAAAGTGGCGAAGAAAAAATGTTGCCGGGACTTGGCGTGCTTTTTGAAGTCTACTGGAAACATGCAGATGAATCCCAAAAAGACGAGCTTTGTGCTGAAATTAGCAAAGGGCTTAATGAATAAGCGAGCAGGATTTTCCTGTTCGCTTTTTTCGTAATTACTTTAGCCAAGGACAGCAGCTTGTATAATAAACGGGCGTGCTGTCCCATACACTAGACTATGACAGTGGAAGGAGCGGCCAATGGCAATGATTTTACGTTGGGGATTTTCTCTCATTGCACTCTGCTTAATCGTCTATGGACTCTTGTTTATGTTTGCTCACCCGATTGACCAATTTGGGTTGAAAGGATTCCGCCACTTTTTGTTTTTACTCCATGTTAGCATTTTCTTATATGGGGTAGATATCGTCCGCAATGAGCTCACAAGATAATATTTTCGAATATTCTTCATTCAAGCGCTCATCCACACTACATTAAGCAAGATAACGAGTACGAGCACACTTGCGCCGATTAAGAGCCACGGTGCAAGCTTCCACTTGCCAGTTTCCCCTTTTGCAAGAGACACCAAACTAACAATCGCGCTTGCCACTAGAACAACAACGGCAATGGTACCGACCGCGCTTGTCGTGCTAGGCGAAAGTTGCCACGCATAGCCTGTAGTTAGCAAGAGTGAAAAGGCAATAAACAACACAAGCGAAATAATGGCGAGAAAGAATGACCATTTCCCGAACTTATTCATTCTGTTCCTCCCGTTTTTAAGCAAATGTGATGTTTTTGACCATTTCCCCATCCAGCCGTTTAATCAACTCAACAAGCAGTTTCACTGTGTTGTTGTAATCATCTCGGTGAAGTAAACCTGCGTGGGTATGAATGTAGCGAGTTGCAATCGTAATCGACAAGGCCGGAACGCCATTGGCAGTTAAATGGATGGCGCCTCCATCTGTCCCTCCTCCTGAAATGGTGTCATATTGGAAAGGAATGTTGTTTTCCTCTGCTGTTTTGACGACAAAATCCCTTAGGTTTTTATGACCAATCATCGAACCGTCGTATAAAATAATTTGCGGTCCAGCTCCAAGCGTGCCTTCGCCCTTCGTGTTCGGCGTATCTGCCCCAATGCCAACATCAATTGCGAAGCCGATGTCTGGCTGTATTGCATGTGCACTCGTTTTCGCCCCACGCAAACCGACTTCCTCTTGTATCGTTCCAACTCCGTAGACAACATTGGGGTGTTCGACGTCGTGTAATGATTTGAGTACCTCAATGGCGATGGCACAGCCGATACGATTATCCCATGCTTTTGCCATCAACAATTTCTCATTTTTCATCACTGTAAATTCGCACAAAGGCGCAATTGGGTTTCCAGGCTTGACGCCAAACTCCTGTGCTTCCTCTTTTGAGGTGGCGCCGATGTCGATAAACATGTCCTCAATCTCGACTGGTTTTTTCCGTGCTTCTGGCGACAGCACGTGGGGCGGCTTAGAGCCGATAACGCCAGGAATCGGCCCGTTGTCTGTAATGACTGTTACACGGCTGGCTAGCAAAACTTGGCCCCACCAGCCGCCGATAGTTTGGAAACGCAAAAATCCTTTTTCATCAATGCTTTTCACCATAAACCCAATTTCATCTAAGTGGCCAGCGACCATAATTTTCGGACCATCTGCATTGCCCGTTTTTTTTGCAATCAAACTGCCCAAATGGTCCGTTTCCACAGAATCGGCAAAAGGAGCAATATATGACTTCATGACATCCCGTGCTTCTTTTTCAAAACCGGAAACCCCGTTTGCATCAGTTAGCGCTTTTAGCATTTGCAATTGTTGATCCAAATTGTTCCACTCCTTTTATGAATTCCTTCCCAGTATAGCGAAAACAGCAGCAGCCAACAAATTTTTAAAAGCCAAATAGAAACTTTTATTAATAAAAGTGAAACCTTTTTTGTTGTAGAGACGTATACATTGAAAACAATTATGCAAAAAAGGGGGGTTAGCCCGTGCTCGTCCTAATCTTTCGGCTACTGATTGTAGCTACCATTGTTGTCATTTCCTATAGTTTAATAAAATATACATTGCAGCCCGAACGAAAGCTAAAAAAAGCCCAGAACGCGCATCAGTTTTATTTTTTGGACGATAGCACGAATGTGCGCAAAAATTTCCAACTCACGTTTAAAGGAATTATGTTTGAAGGAGAAAAGTATTTAGAGGCGACAAAGGAATCATTTGAAGTCGTCCGCGTTTATATAAAAGCAGATACAGATAGACTCCGCGGCTTAACCTTTTCTGACTTTCATTTTATTGAAGAAGAAGTCCTCTTACGTTATCCAGAGTCGACAATTGAATGGGCATCGCCGATTAAAGAATTCATGAAACAAGCCAAACAACCTGAGGAGCGCTAGGATTAGCGCTCCTCTTACACTGTCGACACATGCTTACATACGTTGTGTTTGCGCAGTTCTTTGTGCCGAAACAAGCGTCCGTGAGCAAGAAAATCACTGCTTATGGAACGGCCGTTCTATTCACCACTTCCCTTTCCTCGTCTAGCATGTGTGATTGATGTTGCCGACAAATTGAAGTCTGCGTTTATTCCGCTTTTCGATAGCCAATATTGGCCCGCACTTTCACTTCTGCGTATTTGGCATCATCCCGCTTTTTAGACAACAACGTCCCTACCACGCCGCCGATAAAGCCAATTGGAACAGAAATAATTGCCGGATTCGTTAATGAAATAAGCGGTTCTGCTGTAATAAATGCATCGCCTGTCGGCGATAGGACATTTGGACTGATCGCAACGAGTATCAAAGCAGAGAACAAGCCTGACAACATCGCTGTTACGGCCCCAGCAGTGTTGAATCTCTTCCAGTAAATGGTATAAACAATGACAGGCAAGTTGGCGCTTGCCGCCACACAGAAAGCAAGGGCAACAAGAAAGGCAACATTCATATTTTGTGCAAATAGCGCCAGCACAATCGATAGCCCTGCCACTGTAACCGAGGCAATTCGCGCGGCTACAACTTGTTGCTTCTCCGTAATTTTTCCTTTTTTAATGATTTGCCCATAAACATCATGGGCAAACGCCGAAGCGCCTGAAAGCACGAGCCCTGCTACAACCGCTAGAATCGTGGCAAAAGCGACAGCAGCGACAAAGGACATAAACAAATCACCGCCAAGACGTTCTGCTAATAATGGAGCCGCCATATTTCCAGCTGGATTGGCAGCAATAATATCGGCAGAACCGACAAATGCAGCAGCACCGAATCCAAGGAAAATCGTTAGAATATAAAAGATTCCGACAATCCAAGTTGCAGTAACAACGGAACTACGTGCTGTCTTTGCATCCTTTACGGTAAAAAAGCGCATCAGAATATGTGGCAAGCCTGCCGTTCCTAAAACGAGAGCGAGCATGAGCGAAATGGAGTCAAGTGGAGCTCTCCCTTGCATTCCAGGATGCAAAAACCCTTCTTCTTGGGAAGCGCCAACAGAGGCAAACATGTCCAAAATGTTAAAGTTAAACCGGACCAACACCATGATCGAAATCGCCGCAGTCGCGACCATTAGCAATGTAGCTTTGACAATTTGCACCCAACTTGTCGCTGTCATTCCGCCAAACAACACATAAATGGTCATCATAACGCCTACTAACAGCACAGCGTATGTATATGGAATTTGAAACAACAATTGAATGAGCGCTCCAGCTCCAACCAACTGGGCGATCATGTAGAAGATCACAATTGTAATCGTGCTCCCAGCAGCAACACCCCGGACTTTCCTCGCATCAAAACGAGAATGGATCATGTCGGCAAGCGTATATTTCCCTAAGTTCCGGAGTGGTTCTGCAACAACAAACATCACGACCAAGTAGGCAACTAAGTAGCCAATACTGTAAAAGAACCCGTCAAAGCCAAACAAAGCAATGGCACCGGCTATCCCTAAAAACGAGGCTGCTGACAAGTAATCGCCTGCAATCGCAAGCCCGTTTTGCCAGCCAGTCAAACCGCCTCCAGCTGTATAAAATTCGCTTGCTGTCTTTGTCCGTTTCGCCGCATAGTAAGTGATAACAAGCGTCAACAGAACGATCGCCAGAAATAGAGAAATGACCGTAATGTTCATAAACCTGTCCCTTCTTTCCTCTCAGTATCTTGCTCGCTTACTACCTTTTCAGCAAGCTGATCAAACCGCGCTGATTTTTTTACATACAAAATGCAAAACGTCCATGTCATAATAAATTGCGCGATCGCAAGCACCCATGCCCATGTGATTTCGCCAATTACCGGCGCTTCCAAGACAGTGGTATAAACGGCGAGCACTGGCAAGGAAAAGTAAAAGACCATAAAAAATAGAATACTAGGCACTAAAAACGCTTTTTTCTTTTTCATCAGCTCCGCAAAGGAAGCGCTTTTCGTTATGCGCTCATACTCCGTTTCGCCTTTTTTTCGTTGCATACTGTTTCCCCTCCTACGATTATCAGTATGTCATTATCATATGAAAACGCTACCATATTGTCAATTACAAACTTTCTGCAAATAGACTTTACTCATAAAACAAAGTTGTTTCTAGTCAAGTTTCTAAAATAGCGAGAGCAGAGTGGCGAAACACAAAAAAGCAGCCAATGTAATCGTTGGCTGCGTGTGTTTTTAGCTATTTAAGCTTTCTTTTGCTTTATCAGCAAGTTGAGCAAATGCTTTTTCATCGTTAACTGCTAGATCAGCAAGCATTTTGCGGTTAACGTTAATTTCAGCTAGCTTTAGGCCATGCATTAAACGGCTATAGGAAAGGCCATTTAAGCGCGCGGCTGCATTAATACGCGTAATCCAAAGTTTGCGGAAATCGCGTTTCTTCTGACGGCGATCACGGTATGCATATTGCAAGGATTTCATGACCTGGCCTTGTGCTGATTTAAAAAGCGTATGCTTCGAACCGTAGTATCCTTTTGCTAGTTTTAATACTTTTTTACGACGACGACGAGCGACATAACCGCCTTTTACTCTTGGCATCGCAAATCCCTCCTTAATCTATCCGAACAGTTATTTTTTCTTGTATGTGAGCATTTGATGAATGCGTTTAAAATCTCCAGTATGCACAATTGCCGCTTTGCGGAGTTTGCGCTTTTGTTTCTGTGATTTATTGCGGAACATATGGCTTGTGTAAGCATGTGAGCGCTTAAGCTTGCCAGTTCCTGTTTTCTTAAAACGCTTAGCAGCGCCGCGGTGTGTTTTCATTTTAGGCATAACGACGTCCTCCTTTAACTAATTCCTGCCCTTATTTCTCGGTTTTAGGTGCCATAACGAGAAACATGCTGCGGCCTTCCATTTTTGGGCGGGCCTCAATCGTTGCGATGTCCTCGCATTCTTTCGCGAGACGTTCAAGTACGTCACGCCCGATTTGTGAGTGCGTAATTGCACGACCACGGAAACGAATGGATGCTTTCACCTTATCGCCTTTTTCTAGGAATTTACGGGCATTGCGAAGCTTTGTATTAAAGTCATTGTCTTCAATCGTCGGGCTTAAACGTACTTCTTTGATTGTAATAACTTTTTGATTTTTGCGCGCTTCTTTTTCTTTCTTTTGCTGTTCGTAGCGGTATTTCCCGTAATCCATAATCCGGCAAACAGGCGGTTTTGCATTTGGCGCCACACAGACAAGGTCAAGATTTACTCTTTGTGCCATTTCCAGTGCTTCATGCTTTGACTTGACGCCAATTTGGTCGCCGTTGGCGCCAACCAGACGTACCTCACGAGCCCGAATCCCTTCATTGACCAACATGTCCTTGCTAATAATGAGCCACCTCCAGTGGATTTTGTGATGCAGCTAAAGCAATTTACGCGTCTAAACGTGAAAAAAGTGTGGACGCACGGCACCCACACTTAATCAGCATTTTAACAAACTGACGGTTTCTAACCTGGCAACCAATGTCGTACAGGTGAGAAGCGGGCGCTTCTTCTTGCTTTATTAACTAACACAAGACGTATCTTACCATGGTGAATTGTCCCTGTCAATGCACGTTGCTAAATTTCGCCTGCCTTTATTCATATCGTAGTGATTCAACTGGATCTAACTTCGCCGCTTTATTGGCTGGCAATATGCCAAACAGCATGCCGACCCCAAGAGAGAAAGCAGTCGCAATTAAGACAACCGTTCCAGACAAAACGACGTCCATATCAAATGCGTTGCCGATTAGCTGTACGAGCAGCGCCCCGAACAAAATGCCTGCTGCCCCACCAAGCACGGTCAACACAATCGATTCAATTAAAAATTGGAACAGGATTTGTCCTCTGGTGGCCCCCATTGACTTGCGGATGCCGATTTCTCTCGTTCGTTCTGTCACTGAAACAAGCATAATATTCATGACGCCAATTCCCCCGACAAGAAGCGAAATGCCAGCGATGCCACCGATGATTACCGTCATGACACGGGTAATTGTTGAGTCTGTTTCCAAAAATTCGCTCATATCATAGCTTTTGTAGGCGTCAAATGTGCTATGGTTTTCATTTAAAATCGCAGCTGCATCCGCTACAGCCATTTCAACGTCTTCTACTGTTTCCGCCTTAATATGGATGGAGTCAAACCCATCACGGAAGAAAATTTGTTTCCACGTTTCATAGGAAAGCAACAATTGTTCCCTTTCAAAGTTAATAATGCTGTCAGACGGTGCTAATACGCCGACAATTTCAATCGGATAAGCGCCAACTTTTACCGTTTGCCCGACAGCAGACTCGTAAGGAAACAGTTGTTCAGCCAGCACAGATGTAATGACGGCTTTCCTCGTCCCCGTTAAATAGTCAACTGGATGAAGTAGATTCCCTTCTAAGGCTTCATAGTCGTAAAGATCCATATAGTGCATGTTGATTCCGTTAACTTCCGTTTCAACCTGTTCATCGCCCGCCAAAATCGTCGTGTGTTCGGCACTAGAAGCGACAACTGACTGAACAGAAGGCAACGCTTGAATGTCTGCTACGTCTTGTTCCGAGTACTGCCAAAAGGCGTAAATGTTCGGATTTTCCTGTTCATCGATTTCCGATGGCTCGAAATAAATCTCCCGAATGTTTTCCACGCCTACGATTTGTGCTTTCAACTTTTGTTCAGCACCTTGCCCAATGGCCACAACCATGATGACAGCAGCAACACCGATAATAATGCCAAGCGTTGTTAAAAGCGCCCTCAATTTTTGCGCAGCAATCGAATGAAACGCCATTTTGATGTTTTCAATGATGTTCACAGGCCTCGTTCCTTTCCGGAAAACAAGCAGCTTGTCAGGAAGCTGTTGCCTCCTGGATTTTCCCATCCTTTACAAAAACAGTCCGGTCTGTTTTTTCCGCAATTTCCGTTTCATGAGTAATAATTGAAATGGTTACCCCTTCTTCATTTAAACCACGGAGCAATTCCATAATCGATTCGCTCGTTTTCGAATCGAGAGCGCCAGTCGGCTCGTCCGCCAATATAATCGACGGATTGTTGACTAGCGCCCGGGCGATGGCGACTCGTTGTTTCTGACCGCCTGAAAGGGAAGCAGGCTTGTATGTAGCACGGTCACCAAGGCCAACTTTTTTCAATGCCTCATATGCCCGCTCTTTTCGCTCATTTTTTTTGATGCCGGCATACACCATTGGCAATTCGACGTTTTTCCATGCCGAAAGCCGGGGCAATAAATGAAATTGCTGGAACACAAACCCGATTTTTTCGTTGCGGATCTTGGCAAGTTCTTTTTCGCTTAGTGTGCCAATCATCTGGCCATCAAGCAAATACTCGCCTGTTGTCGGCTTGTCAAGACATCCAATGATATTCATTAGCGTCGATTTCCCAGAACCAGATGGGCCCATGATTGACATAAAACTTTCTTGTTCAATCGTTAAATCGATGGGAGCTAGCACTTGCGACCAAGCTTGCCCAACGCGGAACGATTTAGTCACCTGTTTGAGCACAATCATACATCATCGTCCTCTTCAATAATCTCGACGCCTTCAATCACTTCGCCTTCTTCCCCGTCAGCTGGCGCTTCTAACGGTTCTTCTCCTTCTTCAAACTGTTCGTCGACCCCGTCAAGCCCTTCTTCAAAGTCGCCATCTTCGTAAACGGCAGGCGTGACAGCCATGCCATCATGCACTTCTCCCATGTAATCGAGAATGACCTCATCTGCTTCTGTCACGCCCTCTAAAATCTCGATTGAATATTCAGTTGCAATTCCAATTTCCACATCCCTACGTACAGCGTTACCGTCTTCATAAACGTAAACAAACGAGGAAAACTCATCGTATTGGATCGCTTCCATAGGCAAAGCGAGCCCTTCATGTTCCATTGTTATAATTTCAGCATAAACTTGGTAACCTGGCCGGAGCTTGTCCGTATCACCTTCGGTCATTTTAATCGTAACGGGGTATTGGGAGCTCGACGAATCTCCGTACCATTCATCGCTTTCAGTCGGGAAATAAGAGACATCGACTACTTCTCCTTCCCAAAAACCATCTTCTACTGTATCAGATGTAATCATAACAGGATGGCCAGGCTCGACTTCTAGGGATTGCTGCTCGGAAATGTTGCCTGTAATCGTAAATTGGCTCGTGTCGGCCACTTCAAGCAACGCATTTGTCGTACTTTCACCGAGGCCTTCATTGCTTTCCTCTGCCGTATCGTTTCTCTTAATGACCGTTCCTGCAATTTTGCTTTTCACGGTCAATTGTTCTTTTTGCTCTTTAATGCTTTCTAATTGGTTCTGTAGCCGCGTCAATCCGAACGCTTCTTCTTTTTTCTGTGCGGCAAGCTCGGCCAACTCAGCGTCAAGCTCAGCAACCGTCACGACCGGTTCAATTTCCGTTTTTTCACCTGTCTCCTCGTCCGTCACATAGGTCGGTTTGACATCAGGCCCATTTTTACGCTTCTTCACATCCTCTTCTTGCTTCGCAAGTTCCGCAATCATCGCATTGGCTTTTTCAATTTGCAGCTCAACGTCCTGTTGCTCAAAATCAAGCTCAGATGTGTCATATTGGACGAGCGGCGTCCCTTCTTCAACTTCATCGCCGACATCGACCAATATTTCAAACCCGCTATGCTCAGCCATTTCTGTCACTAACTGGCGATCGACTAACTCTAACTTCCCTGGAACCATCACGGTGGAGTCCATTACTTCATTCATCGGTGTAACCAAATCGACCGTGTATCCTGTCATTCCGCCCCCTGTTTCACGGGCATTAGAAAGTCCAAAATAAGTAAACGTGGCAATAGATACAACAACCACTCCACCAATGATTGCTTTTTTCATACTCAACGCAGAAGCCCCCCTATTAAATTGACAATAAACACCAATGCAAATATGCCCACCCCAATCGCAATTGCTGGGAATTTTTTAAAGTTGGCTGTCTTCATAAGCCCCAGCGAAATAAAAGCAATAAATGCAAGCGTAGAGATTTCCAAGCTTTGTAACAGAGGATAGAATGGGTGTGTTTCATTAACAAACACCGATGGCGCGGTATAAATATAGCCGTACGTTCCGTTTGCTGCATTGACAATCATCAAATACAGAAAGCCGATGGCGCTTACGAGCGTGGCAAAAACAGTCATTGAATAGATTGCCTTATAGGGCGTCTGGTTGTTTTGCATTTTCGAAATCGCAAACAAGATAAGCGCAAGCAAAGGCGGTCCGGCCGCATAAGCAACTAGCATAATCATTCCAATTATAATGCCTGAAACGAGGCCATCTATGTTAAAGCTAGCAAACAACGGCGCCTCTTCTTCATACATGGCATCCTCCATGTAGATTTCTTCCATCATCATCCCATCCATGTCGCCGTCATAGGCAACCGCATCTAAGTCAATTAGCCCTCCTTGTCCAGTAAAAACGGGAAAAAGCAGGCCAAGCAAGACGAGGCAGAGGATGATAAACATCGGAAAGCCGACGGACGGTTCCACTTTCATGCGCACAAACTGTTTACTTGGGTTAAAAAGAAAGGCGAAAATATTGGGCTTTTTTGAAAAAGCGAACTCTTCAGGCTGGTGTGCCTCCTTGAATTGTTCCATCTCTCGTTCTCCTTCGATAACTAGAAATTCGGTACATATCTATTTTTCTATTATACTGCTAAATACTAGAAAAACCAGGCACTTTATAAAAACTTTAGAATTTTTTGTTGGATCGCCTCACCGTTCTCAGAACACGTTTGATCGCTATTTTCGAGAGCGTGTGCTCTAAAACGAACAACTCACGGTCAAAAGACGCCCGGCTCTCTTTAGCCGCGCGCCCTTCGTATCCATTAGGGTGATTCGCCAAGAATCGCCAACACGATCTCATCTTCAATATGTCGAATCGTTTGGCTCTCGCCAATGAAATTATTCACCATAATCGTAAACAAATAGCTATTGCCATCATTTGTCCTTGCATAGCCAGTTAAGCTTGATACCCCTGTAAGAGAGCCTGTTTTTGCTCTCACTTCCCCTTCTATCCCACCTAAACGATTCCGCATCGTTCCGCCAACAAGCCGGTCTTTTTCTCCAGCAACTGGTAGCCCATTGTAAAAATCAGCAAACCAATGCTGCTGCTGAGCGTGATAGAGCACGCTCGTTAAATCATTTGCCGCAACGAGGGTCTTATGGGACATGCCTGAGCCATCGCGCAGCAAAAAAGGACCGCTTGCTCCAAGCTGCTCGGTGCTTTCTGCGACAAAAGGCAACCCCGCATCCCAGCTCCCCTCTCCTTCTTTTACATAACCGATTTCTTTTACAAGCACTTCTCCATGTCCATTATTGCTAAGCTTTAAAAAGGGCACAAGCAGTTCACGTAAAGGCATCGACTCTCGTTCAGCTTGTTTCACTGCGTTTTTAGGCACGTACCCTATTGTCTCCTCCGCCTTTTTTATATCGATCCCCGCATTGTTAAGAGCCTGCTTAAATACAGCAGTTGTATATTGAGCCGGCTCCCATACGGCTACCCAACTTCTTGTCGCGTTTGCACCAATGGGCACATTGCCGGTGATGCGGATGTCCGCTTTGCCGTGTTCTCTTTCTATGTTTAACGATTTCTGTTCGCCGGCTGCTACTGTCAATGCCTCATTCATAATAGGCACTGCTTTAACGTCAGGCTGCGTCGTGACAATTGCTCTTTGGCCTGCTTTTTTTGCCGGGGTCACTTCAACCAAAATGGTTCCTGCATCATAGTCGTCTGTCGGAGAAAGAGTCAATGCTGACACTTGCGCCCCTGTATAAAACGATTCATCCGACCAATTCAAATCTTGGGATAGCCGTACGTCGTCATAGCGTGATTCATCGGCGATTATATCGCCATTTATTTTTTTGATGCCTTTGTCGCGTAGCTCCTGTGCAAGCTCATTTAATTCTGCTTCCATGAGCGTAGGGTCGCCACCCCCTTTTATGTATACATTTCCATGGAGAATGCGTTTGCTTATTTTGCCGTCTGTAAACACGGTCGTTTTGAACGTATGGTCACTGCCTAGCTCCGTTAAAGCAGCAACAGCAGTTAACACTTTCATCGAAGAGGCTGGATGGAGCAGCATGTTCCCATTGTGTTCAAACAACAGTTCATTGGTAGCGCCGTCCCGGACACTCACGGCAACAGATGCGCCAGCCAAACGTTCATGTTCCAATATCGCAGCGATTTCCTCTGCGAACTGTGGCGTTTTTTCTTTTGCCTGGAATGAGGTTGTAAGAGGAAATACAAGCAAGACCACAACAATCGCCAACAATGCTAAACGCCCATTCTTCTTCACTGGCTTCCCCTCCTTTAGAGATGCTACGTTCAGTTTATTCCACTCTCTACAAAATAAACCTAAAAAAGAAGCTGCCCTCTATAAAAGGAACAACTTCTACATACCAATCATTATTTTTGTAAATCGAGCCAAGCAACTTCGTCAGCAGTTAATGTCAATGCTGCCCCTTTTGCGCAAGACTGCATTTCTTGTTGATTTTGCGGTCCAATGATCGCAGCGGTAGGGAAAGGCTGGTTTAAGACATAGGCTAAAGCGACTTCAATCGTCGTTGCCCCTTTTTGTTTTCCTAACGCTTCTGCCCGGTCATAGCGCTGCCAATTGTCGTCATTGTAAAACACACGAACCAAATCCTCATTGCTCCGGTCGTCTCGAGAAAAGCGGCCGGTAAAAAATCCACGTGCTTGGGAGGACCACGAGAACACAGGCAGCTTCGTTTCCCCGTGCCATTCAATTGCTGTGTGGTCAAGGCTAATACAGCCAGGCCAGTAAGGCTGTTGGGCTTTGGCAAGACTTAAATTGGGGCTGGAGAAAGAAAAACCAACAAGCCCATGTTTTTCAGCATATTCGTTTGCTTCGGCCAGCCGCTCTAACGACCAATTTGAACCACCAAACGCGCCTATCCGCCCTGCTTCTTTATGTTCATTAAGCCATTCTAAAATGGCGCCGACTGGCACTGTTGGATCATCTCGGTGAAGGGCATACAATTCAACTGCATCTGTTTGCAAACGGTCTAAGCTAATTTTTAATTGTTCGGCAATGTCGTGTTTATTAATGGTATGTCCCTTTTCATTCGGGTGGCCCCCTTTGGTTAAAACATTCATTCGCGACCGGTTGCCAACGTCAAGCCAGTTCCCAATAGCGGCCTCACTTTTGCCGCCATTGTAAATAAATGCTGTATCAATTGTATTGCCACCTATCGAAACATACTGCTCAAGAATGTTGTTAACCGACTCCTGATGATCTGGAGAAAAATAGTCACTGCCCATTATGAGGGCAGATACAGGCTTCACTATGCCTTCGAAAGGGATTGCTTTCATTGTCACCGCTCCACTTCTATTCGTTTTCGTTCAAGTTGTGACTTCAAGCATGCGTCTAGCACTTTCATGTTTAAAACAGCATCTTCTGCTGAAAAAGGCAACGGCTTTTCGTTGCGGACCGTTGCGGCAAACGCATCTGCCTGCAAAGCATAGTGATCCACTGCATTGCCGCTGAAGTGAGTGTGGCCATCATTCGTATACAAATCATATCCATTTGCTTCATTTGTAAAAGCGGTTGGAATGGTGATCCTGCCTTTTGTGCCAATAATTTCGGCTTCATCACGAAATGCTGCCCACATTCCACAATCAAATGTCAGGTAGCGGCCATTCGAAAATTCGACTAACCCTGCTGCTACCATATCGACTTGGTCATGGGAATCAGGCATAAAGCTATGCACCGTCACTGCTTCCGGTTCCTCGCCAAAGACCAACCGCGCTAATGAGAGTGGATAGACGCCGACGTCATAAAGGCCGCCACCACCATATGCTCGTTTCATACGGAAATTGTCGAAAGCGCTTGCATTATTGAACGTAAATACAGCACGAATGCCGCGAATTTCGCCAATGTCGCCATTATCGATATGGGCTAATATGTGTTTGTACCGTGCTTGATAACGGTACATAAAAGCTTCAGCGAGGACTACACGATGCTGCTTGCATGCCCTGCTCATTTCCTGGGCTTCCTCTGCATGTAAAGCAATCGGCTTTTCGCACAGGACATGCTTTCCGGCTTCGGCAGCTTTTATGACCCACTCCTTATGCAAGTGGTTCGGCAACGGAATGTAAACGGCTTCAATTTCCTCGTCTGCCAATAACTCTTCATAAGAGCCATACGCTGTTTTAATGCCATGCTCAGCCGCAAATGCCTGCGCTTTTTCAAGTGAACGGCTCGCTATTGCTACCACTTCGCCGCTTTCGGATGCAGCGATTCCAGGGATAAATGCTCGTTTTGCAATTGAAGCTGTCCCCAAAATGCCCCATTTCAAAGCTTCTGTATGCAAACTGCCATTCCTCCATTTCGTACAAATCTAAAAATTCTCCACTAGCTTAGCATAAATTCATAAGCATGTGCGCCTTTCAAAGCAATGTAACCAAATTGAAATAAACGTTCCAGCCACGGTTTGACGTAGCTGGAACGTTGATGTAGCCTTTATTTTCTCGCTTCTTTGGCAATCTCGTCGACAAAGGCAGAGAGCGGTTGCGAAGAAGAGGCTTGCTCCCCATACTTGCGGACATTAACCGCTTCAGCAGCCACTTCCTTGTCGCCAAGAACGAGCATATAAGGGATTTTTTGGATTTGTGCTTCACGGATTTTATAGCCAAGCTTTTCGTCGCGGTCGTCGATCTCGACACGGACACCTGCTTGTTGCAGTTGTTCAATGACACGTTTAGCGTAATCCAGATGGACTTCATTAGATACAGGAATCACTTGCACTTGGACAGGCGCAAGCCATGTTGGCAGCGCGCCTTTATACTCTTCCAACAAGAAAGCAACGAATCGTTCCATCGTTGAGACAACGCCGCGGTGAACGACAACCGGACGGTGCAGCTTTCCGTCTTCGCCGACATAGGTTAAATCAAAGCGTTCTGGAAGGAGAAAATCAAGCTGTACAGTCGAAAGCGTCTCTTCTTTGCCAAGGGCCGTCTTCACTTGCACATCCAATTTTGGCCCGTAAAAAGCGGCTTCACCAATTGCTTCATAGTATGGCGATCCTAATGTATCCATTGCTTCTTTTAGCATCGCTTGCGCTTTGTTCCACATGTCATCGTCATCAAAATATTTTTCCTTGTCTTCCGGGTCACGGTACGACAGCCGAAATTTATAATCTTTCAAGCCAAAATCCTTGTACACTTCTTGGATAAGACGTACAACGCGAACGAATTCATCTTTAATTTGATCAGGGCGGCAGAAAATGTGGGCATCGTTTAACGTCATTCCACGAACGCGCTGGAGCCCAGAAACAGCGCCTGACATTTCGTAACGGTGCATCATGCCGAGTTCAGCAATTCGCAACGGCAATTGCCGGTAACTGCGCATATCTTGCTTATAAACCATCATATGATGGGGACAATTCATCGGCCGCAACACAAGCGTTTCATTATCCATTTCCATCGGCGGGAACATATCGTCTTGGTAATGGTCCCAGTGCCCAGATGTTTTATAGAGCTCAGAGGAACCAAGGATCGGTGTATAAACATGCTGATAGCCGAGGCGCTCCTCTTTATCAACAATGTAGCGCTCAATGATACGGCGGATCGTTGCTCCTTTTGGCAGCCATAAAGGCAACCCTTGTCCTACTTTAGGTGAAAGCGCAAAGATACCAAGTTCCTTGCCAAGCTTGCGGTGATCCCGTTCTTTTGCTTCTTCGAGCAAACGCAAATGTTCGTTTAGTTCATCTTTGTTAAAGAATGCCGTTCCGTAAATACGCTGCAACATTTTGTTTTTCGCGTCGCCGCGCCAGTAAGCTCCTGCGGTGGACAGTAACTTAAACTCCTTGATTTTATTCGTCGATGGCACATGGACGCCACGACACAAATCAAAAAATTCACCTTGTTTGTAAATCGTAACTGTTTCTTCCTCCGGAATGGCTTCGATCAACTCTAGTTTATAAGGGTCATTTATTTCTTTAAAGCGAGCAATCGCTTCCTCACGGCTCACTTCTTCGCGTATGATCTCTAAATTTTCACCAATGATTTTTTTCATTTCCTTTTCGATCCGTGGCAAGTCTTCTGCCGTGATCGATTCGTCGGCATCGATGTCATAGTAAAAGCCGTCCTCAATGACGGGCCCTACACCCAACTTAACACCTGGAAACAATCGCTTGACTGCTTGGGCAAGCACATGGGCTGTACTGTGCCTCATGATGTCTAATCCTTCGTCTGATCCTGTGACGACAATTTCGATGTTTCCATCTTCAGGGAGTGGCGTTTTCAAATCATACAATGTCCCGTTTAGTTTTCCAGCCAATGCTTTTTTCTTTAATCCTGGGCTAATAGAAGCAGCAATCGCTTCAGTCGTCGTTCCAATTGGAAATGATTTTACTGTTCCATCAGGAAACGTAAACGTACGTTTGTCCGTCATACTTGATCTTCCTTTCGCATTAAAATAAAAAACACTCGCCCCTTAGTCGAAGGGACGAGTGTGGCTTCGTGGTTCCACCCTACTTACATGCTCTACATACAGATAACGGCTGCGGGCCGGCGCTGGATACTGTTATTCCCCAGGGCAGTTCAAAGGTGGTCACAATCGAGTCGCGTTTAGGGGTCCCAGCCAATGCCCCATTCTCTAAAAAACGCCTTACTTGAATGCGGTGTCCTTATCATCACTTTTCATACAGCCATTATACAAAAACCAAAGCCCAAAAAGCAAGCTTGTTCGCTGTATTTGTTCTAATGGCGGTCTTGCAAAGGGAAAATCGTCAGCCGCTCTTGGAAGATCGCTTGGATCGTTAAAATGACGCCATGGTCCGGTTCATCTGTAAATACATGGACATGCCCTGGAGCCATGCTGACGAGTGGGCTAATGACCATTTCAGAAAAATCAAGGCCTGTTTCAAATACAAGTTCTTGCTTTAAATAATAGGCCATTTCTTCAGCAGTCAACTCCCGGAAATGTTCATCATAAAACGTAAACATGTCCCCATGGACGAGATAAACCATTGGCAATCGTGCAGGTGTGTTACGGATATAATGGCGCAAATTTTCAACCATGGCCTGGTAATCTTGTTCCATTAAATATTCGTCAATGGCAAGCTCGATACAATCAATTAACATTTCTCCGTATTCTTTTAGCCGGAATGTCAGAAATGGTTCGTAATAAAATGTCGTATCCGGGTTGAGGTGTGAGGCGAAGGCGTCATATAGAAATGCACGTCTATCAAAATGCGGCTTAACAGATGGGATATCATTCCGATCCCCTTGAAGAATGGCTTGGGCAATAGCGACGATTTGCTGCTTTTCCTCCTCGTCGGTAAAATAAAAAAGGTTTTCAGCAATGTCCATTAACCATTCATCTTCCTTTGTTTCTATGACATATTCCGCAAAGATCGAGGCCAAAAAAGGATGGAACGACTCATAAAAATCGACGTCTTTGTTTTCATAACGGACTGTGATCGTCGCTTCACTGTTTTTTTCCACTGCCCCGCCAAAACCATATGGCTCATAGGTTGCCATATAGCCCCTCAATTCATCAAACAGGCGCGAGCAGTTGCCGCGCTCTTCAAAATGAATGGCAATCACGCATGACTCCCCCTAACATATCAAAACCTTACCTAAAGCTCACTAGAAGCCAGACAGGCTTACTATCAATTTATGTTGGTGGCTCAAAAACATGCTAATTGCATAGAAAAAAGCTCCGGAGTCGCTCCGGAGCAAACGGGTCAATTTTGCATGATAAAGTCTTTCTCAACGTTTTCATTTTCTGAAAACGTCCGTAATATCTCATATTTTGTGTTACGTTGGGCTGGTATTTTTCCCGCTTCACGAATCAATTTAAGCGTCAAGTTTGAATTGACTTTGTGTGTCGTATTTGCAGCAGAGACTACATTTTCTTCCATCATTGTGCTACCAAAATCGTTACAGCCAAAATGAAGCGATTTTTTGCCGACTTCAGGCCCCATTGTCACCCAGGAAGATTGGAAATTGGCGATATTATCTAGGAAAATCCTTGAAATCGCTACGTTTTTCAAATAATCTTCTGGCGTCAATTTTTTCAGCCTTCTCAACCCTGTATTTTCCGGTTGTAGCAGCCAGGAAATGAAAGCCGTAAAGCATTGTGTCTCGTCTTGGGCATCACGAACGCGCTGCAAATGCAAGGCCCGTTCTTCAAACGATTCACCAAAGCCAATGACCATTGTTGCCGTACCAAACATGCCGACTTTTTTCGCTGTCTTCATCGCATCAAGCCACTGATCGGCCGTTACTTTTAAGCGGCTGACGCGCATCCGTGTCTCTTCAGTCAAAATTTCAGCGCCTCCGCCTGGCATACTGTCAAGACCCGCTTTATGGAGTTCCCGAAGTACGTCTTCAATCGACATGTCCATTACTTCAGCGATTTTCCAAATTTCCGCAGGGGAAAAGGAGTGCATCCAAATATCTGGAAAGCGTTCTTTAATGCCTTTTAGCAAGTTTGTATAATAATCAAGCTTTAAATTAGGGTTGGTTCCGCCCTGCATTAATATTTCTGTTCCGCCAACATCTTGTGTTTCCTTGATTTTTTGAAAAATGACTTCGTCATCAAGAACGTAGCCATCTTTATGGTTAGGCGGTCTGTAAAAGGCGCAAAACGAACAATATGTATCGCAAAAGTTCGTGTAGTTTACATTGCGACCGATCACAAATGTCGTTATTGGCTCAGGGTGCCATTTTTTCATAATCGTATCAGCTGCTTTGCCAAGTTTATCGAGATCGTCGCTCTCGTAAAGCTTAACGGCATCGGCCATCGAAATGCGCTCGCCGTTTACTGCCCGTTCTAATATGGCATCTATGCTCATTGTTGTACCCCCAAGCACAAGTAATCTAGTATTCTTTATACATCGTACCATAGTTATCCTTAAACATCCAATGAGCAAGCCCTGCTCTCAAACCTCACATACGTCGTCGTTCGCCTAGCTTATGACCCCTGACTATCCGCATTTCCGCTCGCCTGACAAGCATCCTCTCCCCGCCTGAGCGATGTTGTCGAAAAATCGACAATATAAAAACCGGCGCTACATACCGCGCCGATTTTGTCCGCCAACTTCTACGAATGTGGTAAAATGCTTGATCCTTTCCATAATCCGTTTTGCTTTTAGCCGTTCGATCCCGCCTTTTTCCGAATAGGCAAGCTGCTCTTCTAACTCATCGTAATCGTAATTTGAAGTAAACAACGTTGGCAGTTTCTCAGCCATTCTGTACTGAAGAATTGGGCCTAAAACTTCGTCACGGGTCCAAGCGGTTGTTGTCTCTGCTCCAATGTCATCTAGCATCAGTACAGGGGCTTTTCGGACAGCTTCCAGCTTTTCTTGAAAGGATCCATCGCCAATGGCTTGCTTCATTTCCCTAAAGAAGTCAGGTGTATAGATCAAATAGGATTGGATGTTTTTTGCTTTTAATTCATTTGCAATAGCCCCTAACAAATACGTCTTTCCTACACCAAATTTTCCGTATAAGTATAGGCCCTTGCCCTTTTCTCCTGGATTAGCTGATAAAGCAAATTCAAGCCCTTCACTTAGCGCCTCTGCCCGTTCCTCATTTTGTTCCATATCGTCAAACGTAGCTTTAAGGATATCTTTAGGAATATAAAGCGACTGGATTAGCTCTAGTTTCGCTTGTTCTGCCTCTTGCTCCCGTTTCAGTTGGCATCGGCTATAAGAAATCTCAATGCTGCCTCTCTCTGTATAAAGCAACGGTTGAAATCCTTTCATCATATTCGGGCAATGGTCTAACCCGGGGCACGTTTGGCAGTTCCCTCGTTCCTTTTTAAACTCGTATAGTTTGCTAAGGGCACGGTCGATCATCGAGCGGGTTACGTCAGGATGCTCTTGCAAAAAGGCTTGTACAATCGCGCTATCTAGCAGCTCCTGCCTTTGGCGCTCAATCCGCTTTTGCAGGCGCCCATCCTGGTCAAAAGCTTTTAGCGCCTGTTCTATTGATTCCATTCGCTCTCATCCTTTTTTTCCCTTAGTCGTTTTCGTTCCTCCATTAATGCAGCAATCCGTTTTTTTGACTCTGTTTGAGTTACGCTTGTTTTTGATTCAGTCGCTTCACCCACAGCGCTAGCTTGTTTGCCTTCTTGACTAATCCCCTTTTCTTGCTCAGCCATTAGCCACTTCGGTAGTTTGTCTTGGCGCGCGTTTCGCTTATACGTTTGCCGCGGCGATGCATTGGCCTGTTTTTGTTTGTCTTCCTTCACAAGCCCCATAGCGCCTGGCACCGTTTTTACTTTTTTTCGCTTCCAATGGCCAGCAATTTTCAACATAAAGGCGCGGGAAAGCTTCATATCATGTTGGAATAGGACATAATCAATCAGTACGTTCGCCACACCTGGATGCAATTTATAATCAACGATGAGTTCTTCAATCAAGCGGGCATCGGCTGGAGAAACCACTGCCCCTTCTTGGCGCATTTCCAAGAGTGTCATTGGCGGTGTTTGCTCGTAAAATTGGATGGACCGTTCCTCTTCTGTTTGCGGCTCTTTCGTCATCGTTCGCGCCGTCTGCGGCTGTGTTTTTAAACCAAGCGCAGGCGGTTTTGTGCCATTTTCAAGGCGGTACCACTCTTTGATCGTTTTTCGTAAATCGTCTTCATCCAACATGTCGCCTCGAGAAGCTTGCTCAACTAAATTCGCCATTGTTAACGGCTCAACTTGGTAAACAAAAGCGAGTTTTTTGATCAAGTCAATCAATCGATCAGTCAACACTTCTGGCGGGACAATAAAGCTAGACAACGCTTGTTTCATTAATTCAATGTCAAAATCATCAAAGTGAAGACCGTTGCTGTCCTTGCCGATCAGCGCCTCCCCATTTGCTCCTTTCAATGCGCCGTCTTGTTCGTTCATTAACGCCGGCTGCATCTCCGAGTGAGTTAAAGAGGTAAACACACTGGAAAAGGATTCGGTCACTTCTTCAAACTCGCTACTGTCCAACACGGGCAGTGCAAAGCGTTCCCTTACCGCCCGGTATCCTTGTTTGCCTAGCCTGTTATACAAAAAAACGCTAAGAACATCGTCTCGAAAAAAACGATGTGGTTTCATTGGCGGCTGTAATTCATACATAAAAAAGCGGACGTCGTCTGTTTTTTTTCGGTATGTCCTGAGCAAATCAATCGCTTCTAGTTTTTTCCGCGCTTCAAGCAGCTTAGGCAAACTCAAGTCAAGGAGGACGCTAAGTTGATGGTGAGTATGGATATCGCCTTGGTACTTTCCCGAAGGAAGCTGCGATTTCAAACTATTGTACAGGCCAACTGCTTCTGTGCCAATCAAAGGCTGATACAAAAGGGTAAGTACATGGCTGTCCATGTCTGTGATAAAATCGGCCAGCCGCACTGTGTACTGGTCTACAGGAAGAACTTCTTTCCAATGCCAAGGCATGGCCCTTATCCCCTTTCGCTAAAAAAGAGCTTAAAACGCCCATGCGTTTATAGCTCCTTTTAATTTTTATTCATTAACTCAGTCAATTCTTTTATAAATACATTGATGTCTTTAAACTGTCTGTATACAGAAGCAAAACGAACGTAAGCAACATCGTCGACTTTCGCTAGCCGTTCCATGACGAGTTCGCCCACATCCTGGCTTCGCACTTCTTGTTTCCCTTCATTGCGAAGCGTGCGCTCCACGTCCAATACCATTTCTTCAAGCGTTTCAAGGGGAACGGGGCGTTTCTCACAGGCACGCACAAGGCCGCGTAGCATTTTATCGCTGCTAAATTCCTCCCGCATACCGTCTTTTTTAATAATGAGAAGAGGCCGTTCTTCCACTGTCTCATAAGTGGTAAAACGCTGTAAACATTTTTCGCACTCCCGCCTCCGTTTGATCGAGCGGCTTTCATCACTTGGCCTGGAATCGAGCACTCTTGTTCCGTTATGCTGACATTTGGGACAGCGCATTGCAATCATCTCCATCTGTGCCCAAAGGACGTGAATACCAAAATGAAATTGGTTTCTTCTATCATATAAAAAAAGGGCGCCTGTGGCAAGCCTCTTACAGCAGCTCGTGGCCTAGCGCTGAACCGACATACGTTAATTGCTCGTCAAGTTTCTTGTAAAGAGCTAAAATGAATTTCCGGCTGTAGCCAAAATCGCTTGGAAGCACTGTTTCTGTTGCACATGAAAAATCGACCGCAGTCCGATACGGTTTTACTGTAATAATAGAAACCACTAACAGCAGTTTTTTTCCTGATTTCGTTTGCGCAACAATTTCACCCCTGTCATCTTCGCTCCGCTTAATCGTCAATCCCTGTTGTGTAAGCACCTGTTCAATGGTGCGCATGGCCTTGTCTTTCGTTGTTTTATAATAGCGTGTTTGCAACTCTTTCACTGGGTGCTCTTCCCCGGTTTCAGTGCGTGTGCTGAAAATACGGTTCATTGTTTCACGAAAACCCATCCTGCTCTCTCCCCCTGTGTAAACGTTGCCCTTATCATACCATAAATCGCGAAAGCGCATCCATTTATAGCAAAAAGAAACCGCCAGCAGTATGCTCGGCGGTTTCTCCAATTTATTTAACAGCACTGTGGCTTAATCGTTTTTCAGGCTTAATTGGTCCCATTCCTCGTGGCAATTCAAGCACTTCGCTTGTTGTTGCACCCAATTCTCTTGCAATAAACTCAGCAGCAACATTTGGGTCAATAACTGGACCACATGTATAAACGTCTATGCTCGCATAGCCATGTTCCGGGAAACTGTGAATCGTTAAATGCGACTCAGAAATGATCACGACTCCACTCACCCCTTGTGGGGCAAACTTATGAAACGCTACTTCCCTCACTTCTGCTCCGGCTCTTAAAGCTGCATTTACAAATACTTGTTCAATAAATTCCATGTTGTTTAGCTTGTTTATGTCACAACCCCAAAGCTCAGAAATGACATGACGTCCCATTGTATCCATATGAACTTCCCCCTTTTCGGTAATTCGCCATGCAGCAAAAGCATGCATGTAGGATCGTCTTCGTACAGGGGGGAAAGTTAGTCCTAAGAGGTCCTAACCCATGCTGCAAGAAAAACGAATCCCGTTTTTAAACGAACTCACGGGATTCAGTATACTTGGTTTACACCACGATTGCAACTGGATTTCTAAACAATTTTACATCGTTCTTAGGATGCAGAATGGATTTCTTCTTTCACGGACATCTGCGCTGCGACATGATTCATTAAATCAACCACTCTGCAAGAATAGCCCCATTCATTGTCATACCAAGCAAGGACTTTTGCCTGACGATTGTTTAAAACTATCGTTGATTGACCATCTACAACCGCCGATTGTTCCTCGCCATTAAAGTCGATTGAAACGAGTGGTTCATCTGTAATCCCTAAGAAGCCTTTAAGCGTCCCTCGTGAAGCTTCCCAAAAGGCATTGTTAATTGCTTCTGCAGTTGTTTCTGTTTTTAAATTCACAACTAAATCAACTAACGAAACATTTGGCGTTGGCACACGAAGCGCCATTCCTGTTAGTTTGCCTTCCAAATTCGGCAACACTTTCGAGATTGCCTTAGCCGCTCCAGTCGATGTCGGGATGATGGACTGTCCACATGCCCGAGCTCGCCGCAAATCTTTATGAGGGTTGTCAATGTTTTTCTGGTCATTCGTATAAGAATGCACCGTTGTCATCATTCCTGATTCAATTCCAAACCTTTCGTCGAGGACTTTCGCAACTGGGGCTAGGCAATTGGTTGTGCATGAGGCATTCGAGAGAATGTGATCTTCCTGTGGATTGTAGTCGCTTTCATTTACACCGACGACAATCGTTGCATCCTCTCCCTTTGCCGGAGCGGTAATGATCACTTTTTTCGCCCCTGCTTGCAAATGAGCACCAGCCGCTTCTTTTGTTTTAAATTTGCCGGTTGCTTCAATGACAATATCAATCCCCAACTGTTCCCAAGGCAAATGCCGTGGATCCCGTTCAGCAAGCAATTCAATCTTTTTTCCATTTACGAATAACTGCCCATCTTTCGCATAGACATCGGCCATGAATGGCCCATGAATGGAATCGTATTTGATTAAATGAGCTAATGTGTCTGCTGGGTAAGAAGCATTGATCGCAGTAATATCAACTTTCCCTTCTAGAAAAGCTTTTCGAAACACCATTCGACCGATTCGTCCAAACCCGTTGATCGCCATTTTCACATTCATAAAGTCCAGCCCCTTCAGGTTATTATGTTACCCTTTTTATCAATATTATATGAAATAGTATAACATAAATAAACCAAAAACGTGAACCAATTTAAATTTAGGCACAAAAAAGACCGCCTATTCGTAGGCGGTCTTAAGTTGTTGACAGAGTCGACAACTGTGCAGACTGAAAGAAAGCGTTTGTCAGACGAGGCGCGAAACCGAGTGAAGATGCGAATAGAACGGGGGTTCATGCGCGTATGAACGAGGTGAGCAACGACGTATGCGAGCGCTTGTCTTCAGTCGTGACCGCCTATTCGTGGGCGGTCTTAGCCAACGCATTGTCTACTTGTCGATAGGTGTTTTCCTTCGATCCATTATTGTCTATCAACACGTCGGCCTGTGCTTTTTTAGCTGTTAATGGCATTTGCGCAGCAATTCGTTGTTTTGCCTCTGTTTCTGTTAAGCCGTCTCGCTCAATCAAACGCTGAAGCTGAGTCGCTTCGTCTACATAAACGAGCCAAACTTGGTTGACCATATGAAACAAGTTGCTTTCGTATAACAAGGGAATATCGAGAACAACTCGAGTGTAGCCCCTTTGTTCGTACAGATCGGCCTGTTTTTTCATCAATTGGCGTACAGCTGGATGAACGATTTGATTCAACTGCATCCTTTTTTGTTCATCGCCAAAAATGATCGCCCCTAACTGTTTTCGATCTAACTTGCCGTCAGCCTGGAGGACGTTTTGGCCAAATGTCGCGACGATTTGGGCAAGCGCCGGCTCGCCAGGCTCTACAACCTGACGTGCAAGTTTATCTGCATCAACAACCGGAATGCCTCGTTTCTCCAAATAGGACGCCACAAGCGATTTCCCGCTGGCAATCCCGCCAGTTAACCCAACTCTCATAAATACATGCTCCTCCTACAATTTCATCACGCCGATAATGAGCAGCAAGCAACCTGGAATGAATGCCATTTTCTGTACCCACTTCAACCGTGCTGTCCGGTAGCCAAACGTCATTCCTAGTGTGACAAACAATGCGCTTAAAACAGCCGTACATGTAGCAAGGCCAAGAGGGGAAAGGCCCATTAACGCAGCGCCAATCCCAGCGCCAAAGGCATCAAGTGATAGAGCGAGGCCAAGTAAAAGGGCTTCTTTTCCCGTCACTGTCCCAGAGCGGTCGATGTCGGCGCTTTCCGGTTCTCGTAAAATATGAATGACAAACCCAAATAAGCGAATCGTAAAATCCATTTTCGTCTGTTTAACACTCGGTTTCCGCTCTTTTTTCGGCCGATACGCTGCATAAACAGCCCAACAGCCAAGACCTATTAAAATGATGGCTCCGAGCAATTCGGCCACATCAGGCGACAACCACATTGAAAAGGTTGAACCAACTGACATAGCGATTAAAATAGAAACACCTGAACAAGCTGCAATAAATAAAAGCGATATGAGTGGTATTTTGATACGACGAGTGCCATAGGCAAACCCGACACCAAAACTGTCAAGGCTAACTGCCGCGGCTAACATAACCAATGTTGCCAATAGAAGCCCCTCCTGTCTAATGTTCGTTGCCATTAGTATATGGAGAGGACTTTGTCATTGTTCACCGCCGTGGTTGGCAATTTGGGCAATAGTGGGTTCCCCGTCCGCCAACGACTGTCTTTTCAATCGCTGTATCGCAATGATGGCACGGTTGTTGCTTACGGCCATAAACATGGAGCTGTTGTTGGAACATGCCGATTTCCCCTTGGCCGTTTACATACGATTTTATCGAGCTGCCTCCTGCCTCAATCGCTTCTTTGAGCGTTCTTTTAATTTCCTTATGAAGGTTGTGATACTCTTCCTTCGACAGTGACGAGGCCGTCCGTTCAGGATGGATGCCTGCGCGAAAGAGCGCTTCATCAACATAAATATTGCCGAGCCCAACGACTGTTTTCTGGTCAAGCAATGCTGTTTTAATTGCTCTTGTTGTTTTTGCATATGCTTGTTCCAGCAATTCGACTGTAAACTGTTCGGAAAAAGGTTCAACGCCTAACTGGGCAAGGGGCATGGCAACGTGTTCGGCCCCTTTAGCGAACAAATGCATCGTACCAAATTTGCGCACATCCGCATAACGAAGTTCAGACCCATCTGTAAACGAAAACACAACATGCGTATGCTTCGTTTTTTCATCGGTTGGTTGATACAAACCATAGCGTCCTTCCATCCGCAAATGGGAGACAAGCACATAGTCGTTCAGCACAAACAGCAAAAACTTGCCTCTGCGCCCGATGTCTTCGATGGTTTGTCCCTTTAATAGCTGTATAAAACGTTCTACATCATCTGGTTCCTTAATCATTTTCGGCCAGCCGACGTTCACGTCAGCAATGGTCTTGTTCTTAACCAACTGTAAGAGTGTTCGGCGTACCGTTTCCACTTCCGGTAATTCTGGCATTTCTCTTCTCCTTATTTCGCGTCAAACCATGAATTTCCGCTAGAGACTTCCACTTGTAAAGGCACATCAAGCTCAAGCGCCTGTTCCATTACTTCTGTGACAAGCTTTTTTAACGGTTCCACATCGTCAGGCGCCACTTCGAAGATCAGTTCGTCGTGAACTTGGAGCAACATGTTTGCTTTAAGCCCTGTTTCCTCTAATGCTTCACTCATTTGCACCATCGCCCGTTTAATAATGTCAGCTGCGGTACCTTGGATCGGTGTGTTCATTGCTGTCCGTTCTGCAAAACTACGCTGGTTGAAATTGCGGCTTTTCAGTTCAGGCAAATAACGCCTTCTCGCAAGCAATGTTTGGACATACCCCTTCTGCTTTGCTTCTTTCACAACGTTCTCCATATAAGCTTTTACTTGTGGATAACTTGCTAAATAGCGGTCAATAAAGTCTTTCGCTTCTTTTCGCGTAATTCCTAAGCTTTGTGAGAGCCCATAATCGCTTATGCCGTAGACAATCCCAAAATTGACGGCCTTCGCGCTCCTTCTCATCAAATCTGTTACATCTTCACGTTTTACATGGAAAACATCCATTGCCGTTTTTGTATGGATGTCCATCCCAGTTAAAAACGCCTCCTTCATTCGTTCATCGCCAGAAATATGGGCAAGGACGCGCAGCTCAATTTGCGAGTAGTCAGCTGCAACCATTTTCCAGCCTTCCTTCGAAGCGACGAATGCTTTGCGGATTTTTCTCCCTTCCTCTAGACGGATAGGAATGTTTTGCAAATTCGGGTCTGTCGAAGAAAGGCGTCCCGTTTGCGTTAAGGCCTGGTTAAAACGGGTATGGACTTTCCCTGTTTCCTTGTCGATTACTTTAAGCAACCCTTCGATGTATGTCGAATAAAGTTTGCCAAGTTGCCGGTAAAGAAGGAGATGTTCAATAATTGGATGTGCGCCTGCAAGCTTTTCCAATACATCAGCACTTGTCGAATAGCCTGTTTTTGTTTTTTTCACAGGTGGCAACCCTAATTTTTCAAACAGGATAACGCCAAGCTGTTTCGGTGAATTGATATTAAATGGTTCTCCAGCTTCTTTATGGATAGCGCCTTCTAGAGTGTTTAGGCGGTCCGATAAATCTTTACCCATTTCCTCGAGTTGTTCTCGGTCGACACGGACACCTTCTTTTTCCATACGGCCAAGTACAACAGACAAAGGCATTTCCAACTTCTGGAGCAATTCAAGCTGCTCGTTTTGCGCCAGTTCCTCTTCTAATGTGCTTTTTAACGTAAACATTGCATTCGCTTTACGGCAAAGATGTTCGGCAAGGGCGGTCTCTTCGGGGAGAGAGCGCTTGGCACCTTTGCCGTATACAGCTTCATCTTCAGCCACGCCACCTGTCCCTTTACGGGTAGCAATATCGCTAATTTCATGGGATGAAAGCGATGGATCGAGCAAATAGGAAGCCATTTGTAAATCAAAATCAACGCCATTTAAGTCAACCCCGTGCCAGGCTAAAGCGACGACAGCACGCTTTGCGCCAAATAGCCATTTCTTTTTTTCTTGCGAACGGGCAAATGCCCTAAACGCGTCTGACTTCACCGCTTGCTCAGTCGGGAAATAAAAGCAGCCTTTTGCGTTCGCCACCGCAATCCCGGCAATTTCGGCTTGATGGTAGTTTTCCGCTAACACTTCGACGACTAAAGCTGACGGGCTAGAGAAATGTTCAGGTAGCGGTTCTTCAACGATGTCAAAATCCAGTTCCGTCAGTTGCTGCGGAGCACTTTCTTCATCACCGTTGCCGTCAATGCGGCCAAGCAACGAATGAAAGGACAGCTCTTTAAACGCTTCTTTGACTTGTTTATACTCATATCCGCCATACTCGAACGAATCAAGCGTTTCGGCAAGTGGCACGTCAAGGGCAATTGTGGCGAGTTTTTTGCTAAGCAGAGCTTGGTCTTTATTCTCTTGGAGCCGTTCTTTCAGCTTCTTCCCAGAGATCGCATCAATTGAATCAAGCACCGTTTCTACGTCTTGGAATTCGGCAAGCAATTTTAGCGCTGTTTTCTCCCCTACGCCGGGAACACCCGGAATGTTATCAGACGAATCGCCCATTAACCCTTTTAAATCAATAATTTGTTTCGGCTCAAGTCCGTAGCGTTCAGCCACTTTTTCGCGATTATAGCGATCCACTTCAGAAATACCTTTTCTCGTCAACACGACTTCAACACGGTCATCAACCAATTGTAGCAAATCTTTATCACCTGTAATGACGACAACGTCAAAGCCTTCTTTTGCTGCATTCGTTGCCGCCGTGCCGATAATGTCGTCTGCTTCGTATTCGTCTACTTCATAGCGCTTAATCGAAAACGCATCTAGCACTTGGTGAATCATTGGAATTTGCCCAGATAACTCGGATGGCGTTTTCTGCCTCGTGCCTTTATAAGCGGCATACGTCTGATGGCGGAACGTCGATTTTCCTGCATCAAAGGCGACGAGCATATGGCTCGGTTTTTCGTCTTCGAGAACCTTCAGCAACATAGTCGTAAAGCCATAGACAGCATTTGTATATTCGCCTTTTTCATTATTTAAAAGCGGCAACGCAAAAAATGCACGGTAAGCAATGCTGTTGCCGTCAATAAGCACTAATTTTTTCAAGCAGAAGAGCCCCTTTCTCGATCTATACATGTAATCACATTGTACCATAGTCACTGGAAAAGAAAAAAGCATATGCGAACGAACGTACGCAGGGAGGCAGGAAGAATTGCTGATGAATCGAGGCTAGTTGCTACAAGAGTTACCAGTACACGTGTTTTGCCAACCAAAAAGAAGGCAAGAGTAAAACTCTTGCCTTTAAAAAGGGCTGATCGGAAGAGGGATACCGATCTCATTACTGACCGTTCTCCCTTAGTGTAAGCGTGCCCCATTAAGCCTTGATGAACATTGTGTAAAGTTTTTGTTAAAGTGTTCTTGGCTGTTTTTTGGGGAATGTCAGGGAAAACTCGGTTCCTTTGCCCTCTTCGCTCTGCACTTCTATTTTTGCATGATGCGCTTCAGCCAAATGCTTGACAATTGCAAGGCCTAATCCCGTCCCTCCCGAATTGCGGCTTCTCGCCCGGTCAACTCGGTAAAAGCGTTCAAAAATGCGCAATGTTTCTTTTGGATCAATGCCAATCCCTGTATCTTGTACTTTCAGAACAACAGAGTCGCTTTGTTCTTCGAGTGCGACCGTTACATGGCCGCCTGATGGTGTATAGGCGATCGCATTGGAGACAAGGTTCAAAACGACTTGCTTCAGCCGCTGCCAATCCCCTTCAATGACGGAGCTACCTTGTTCTTTTATATGCAAGTGCATGCCTTTTTCTTCGGCTTTGCCCCGAACTAGTTCAAACACATCTTCAGTGATGTCTTTCAGCGACATGTCTTCCAAATCGAGCTTAAACTGTGCATTCTCAATTTTCGACAGCTCCAACAAATCGACGATCAGCATTTGCAGTCGGTCGCTTTCTTTCCATATGATTTCCGTAAACTGTTTAGAAAGCACGGGATCGTCTACGGCCCCGTCCAGGAGTGTTTCTGCAAAACCTTTAATCGATGTAACAGGCGTTTTTAACTCATGGGAAACGTTGGCAACAAAGTCTTTCCGAACTTGCTCTAGCTTTTTCTGTTCGGTAATGTCATGCATGACAAGCGTCACACCTCTGAGCCTGCCTGAATCTGCCATCACCGGCGCACCGTATACATCATAAACACGAGTTGAAAAGTGCTTCGTCCATTCTACTAGGCTGCGCTGTTTCTTCTCCGTCATATAAACCAATTGCACAAACTGGATAAGGGGTTGGCTCGGAAATACGTGGTAGTACGGTTTTGAAAGCCAATCACTGCTATCGACTTCAAAAATTTGCTCCGTCGTTTGGTTGAGCAACACCACATCTCCACGAACATTCATAAACAATAGCGCACTCCCCATATGGTCAATGAGCGCAGCCATTCGGTCTTGCTGTGCCTGGTGGCGTCTCGATAGTTGCTCCAAGTTATACGCTAGCGCATTAATGGAACGGCCTAACAGCCCAAGTTCTTTATGGTGATCTTCATACGTCCTAGTCTGATAATCACCCTCGGCTAGGCGAATAGCCGCTTTTGTCGCTTGGTCAATTGGATGGATAATTTGTTTGGTGATGCGAGTAATTAAAAACAAAATAAAAATTAATGCCCCTAAAAAGCTAACACCAATAACTGTCCATACCGTCCGATTCATTTGGTTCAACGGCTCTACAGACACACCGACACGGACATAGCCAAGCATCTCCCTGCCTTCTTCCAAAGGAAGGGCGTAATAAAGCAATTCTTGGCCAATCGTTTCACTAAAGCGCAGTTCCAGTTCATCAGTGAGGCGAGCACGCTGAATTTCTGGGCGATCAAGATGATTTTCCATTTTTTGCGGATCCGCCCATGAATCGCCAATGACGTTCCCTTCAGCATCAATGATTGTTAAGCGTGCATCGATTTCCGCACCAATTTCTTCCGCAATTTGTTGAGCTTGCGCGCCACTTGGATAGCCATCGTGCATGACTGCCCAAACGGCCAATGCTGCTTCATTTTTGATCCGCTCTGAAACAAAGTCAACATAGCGCTCGTTTGACCAGGAACCAAGCGTTAATCCTAATACTAGGAGAACAAGCGTGATGACGAGCATGATGCTGAAAATAAAACGGTTGCGAAGTTTATTCATTCTTTGCCGGTTCCTCTAGCTTATAGCCAAGGCCGCGAATCGTTTTAATATAGACTGGTTTTTTAGAATTAGGCTCAATCTTGTCACGGAGGTGGCTAATATGCACGTCCACAATTCGCGTATCGCCAACAAATTCATAGTTCCATACAGCGTTCAGAAGCTGGTCTCTTGTAAGCACCCGCCCTTTATGGTCTGCCAAATAAACAAGCAGTTCAAACTCTTTTGGCGTTAATGTGAGCAGTTCTTTTTTGACGTAAACTTCGTAGTTTTGCGGATAAATCGTCAAATCCGCAATTTGAATGCTTTTGCCTTTTCCCTGTTCATTCTTTGCCGCGGCTCCGCCTGTTTGTTCAATTCGACGAAGGATTGCCCGTACGCGCGCGGTCACTTCCCGTGGGGAGAACGGCTTTGTCATGTAATCGTCAGCCCCAAGTTCTAAGCCAAGAACTTTATCAAACTCATCATCTTTGGCGGTAAGCATGAGAATCGGCACAAAAATTTGTTCTTGTCTTAGCTGCCGACATACATCCATGCCATCCATGCCAGGGAGCATAAGGTCCAGGATAATGAGGTCAAAATCTGCTTCTTTTGCTCGGTCAAAACCCGCTTGGCCATCCAATTTGGTTTCGACTTCAAAACCCGCTTGCTCTAAATTGTATTGCAAGAGCGTCGAGATGGACGGTTCGTCATCAACTACGAGTATCCGCTTTGCCATAGGTGCTTCCTACACTCCTAACTTTTTGATTTGAACGGTCTCTCTCTTTATAATGCTAGTATAGCAAACTTTTTACTCATATCCCTCTTCATCAGGCAAAATAATCCGATATGGCACCGGGGAATTTAAAACCGTAGACGTATTGATCGTTCCATACGGAATAAGACGGTCAATTAATTTCCTCATACTGCCTACATCTGATACGGCTGCTTTAATAAAGTAGCTCACTTCACCTGTTACTCGGTGGCATTCAATAATGTCATGCTCCTGTTGTACCATCTCTTCAAATTCCACTACAGGTACTTTTAAACCACTGACTTGGATCAGCAACAGTATATCTTTTCCAATTTTTTTCAGCGAGACGCGTGTGGTGAAATTTTCAATAATGCCTTTCTCTTGAAGCCGCAACAGCCTTTCCGACATGCTGGGACGGCTTAACGACAATTCTTTTGATAATTCACTGATTGTCATTCGCGCATTCTCCTGCAACAGTTTCAGAATATCGCGATCCATTTTATCCATTTCAGTCACCTTTTTCAAATTGAATCAAAATGAATAGTAAACACTTCATTCATTAAACCACAAATCACAACATCCTTCTAGTTGGTAAGCAAAACTCTTTAAATGTCTTATCCAATAATGGCCCGATCGAAGATGATGGGATGACAACGATGCATGACGTGAAAAAGAGCAGCCCACATAAATAAGCATGCTCGATAACGATTTTTATTGGTTTTGGGCGTGGCTACCAACCGACCGTGTTTAGCCTATAGCCGACGTACAGATCGACACGAATACCAGCTAATTTATGGATGGGAATTTTGCATAGGTGCCCGTTTCAAGCAGACTGTACGGAAACGAAAGACTACCCTCCAAGCGGTTCTCCCCGTCTACAAGGAAATCAAAACCAAAGAAAGAGCAAAACGACATAGTGAAAAAGGATCTATACGAGACGATCATCGACGAAAAAACGGTCGATCAAGAAAATGGGAGTAGAGCTTAAGTCAAATCTCTACTCCCATTCTTCAATTTAAAGGCTCTTGGAACAGCCTCTGCTTCCTATTACTCCGCTGGCAATGCTGCCATTACATTGCGAACGGATTGCACGGATTTGTCCAGTTGTGCTTTTTCTTCTTCTGTCAAGTCGAGCTCAATGACTTTCTCAATGCCGTCACCGCCAAGAATGGTCGGTACGCCCAAGTACAGGTCATGTTGACCATACTCGCCCTCGAGGTAGGCAATCGTTGGGATAATGCGTTTTTTGTCTTTTAAAATCGCTTCAACCATTTGCGTAAGCGATGCAGCTGGCGCATAATAGGCGCTGCCATTACCTAGCAAGCTAACGATTTCGCCGCCGCCTTTACGCGTACGTTCGACAATTTCTTCAATCCGTTCTGAGGAGATCAGTTTTGTTAGCGGCACTCCGCCCGCTGCTGAATAACGGATAAGAGGAACCATATCATCTCCATGGCCGCCTAAGACAAAACCAGTAACATCCTCAACAGATACGTTTAGTTCTTGGGCAACAAACGTACGGAAACGTGCTGTGTCAAGAACGCCAGACTGGCCGATGACACGGTTTTTCGGAAAGCCAGATTCTTTATAAACTGTATAAGTCATCGCATCAGCCGGGTTGGTCAAAACGATAATATAGCTGTTAGGCGAATACTTAACAACTTCTTTTGTGACAGACTTCATGATTTTTGCATTTGTGGCTACAAGATCATCACGGCTCATTCCCGGTTTGCGTGCAATACCAGCCGTAATGACAACGACATCCGAATCTTTCGTATCTTCGTAGCTAGAGGTACCGATGACCGTTGAATCGACGCCTTGGACAGGTGTAGACTCAAGCATATCAAGGGCCTTTCCTTTCGTAGGACCTTCCATGTTTGGAATATCCACTAAAACAACATCCCCTAGCTCTTTTTGGGCAACCATAAGCGCAGTGGTAGCTCCTGTAAAGCCACCGCCGATTACAGAAATTTTTCTTCGTTTAATTGCCATGCCAAACACTCCTCAACATGTGTAGTCAATCTGCCTATCACGAAATAGATTTATAGATTTTTGATCAATTCGTCTGCAAATCCTGAGCAAGACACTTCCGTTGCGCCATCCATCAAACGAGCAAAATCATAGGTGACAACTTTGCTGGCAATCGTTTTGTCCATTGACGCCATAATCAAATCTGCTGCTTCTGTCCAACCAAGGTGACGCAAAAGCAGTTCTCCTGACAACAGGACGGAGGAAGGGTTGACTTTGTCGAGTCCTGCGTATTTTGGCGCTGTGCCATGTGTCGCTTCAAAAATGGCATGACCTGTATCATAGTTGATGTTTGCCCCTGGAGCAATGCCAATTCCGCCTACTTGGGCAGCAAGAGCATCAGAAATATAATCGCCGTTTAAGTTCATTGTCGCAACCACATCAAACTCTTTCGGGCGAGTCAAAATTTGCTGCAAGAAAATGTCCGCAATGGCATCTTTCACAATGATTTTGCCAGCAGCTTCTGCTTCGCTTTGCGCTTTATCGGCAGCTTCGCGGCCACTTTCTTCAACAATTTTATCGTACTCAGCCCATGTAAATACTTTATCGCCGAACTCACGCTCAGCTAGTTCGTAACCCCAGTTTTTAAACGCGCCTTCGGTAAATTTCATAATGTTGCCTTTATGGACAAGCGTGATGCTCTTGCGTCCTTCATCAAGTGCGTATTGGATGGCCGAACGGACTAGGCGCTCTGTTCCTTCCTTCGATACAGGTTTTACACCGATTCCAGAAGTTTCAGGGAAACGAATATTGGTTGCGCCAAGCTCATCTTGCAAAAAGGCAATAAGCTTTTTCACTTCGTCAGAGCCTTCTTTAAATTCAATCCCTGCATAAATATCTTCTGTATTTTCCCGGAAGATGACCATATCCGTATCCTCAGGACGTTTCACTGGAGATGGCACTCCTGTAAAATAGCGGACTGGACGGAGACACGTGAACAAATCAAGCTCTTGACGGAGTGCCACGTTTAATGAGCGGATACCACCGCCAATTGGCGTTGTTAAAGGTCCTTTAATCGCAATTAAATACTCGCGGACTGCGTCAAGCGTTTCTGCTGGAAGCCATTCCCCCGTTTGATTGTACGCTTTTTCGCCAGCAAGAATTTCTTTCCAGTGGATTTTACGCTCACCGTTGTATGCTTTTTCAACTGCGGCATCAAGAACACGAGAAGCTGCTGCCCAAATGTCTGGGCCTGTGCCGTCGCCTTCAATGAATGGTACGATTGGCTCGTTTGGAACGTTTAAAACACCGTTTTGAGTTTGGATTTTTTCTGCTGCCATGGTAAAACCTCCTAAAGATGTTTATGTAGAACGGAGTTTCCTCCGCCTAGGACTATCGTGTTTCTACTGATTTGTAGCTGCGTTTGTTCGGGCCGACATACTCAGCACGTGGACGGATCAGGCGGTTGTTTGCATACTGTTCGAGGATATGGGCAATCCAGCCAGATGTACGGCTGATCGCAAAAATCGGCGTGAACAAATCATGTTTAATCCCAAGACTATGGTATACAGTCGCTGAATAAAAATCAACGTTTGGCAGCAAGCCTTTTTCGTTGGTGACCAATTCTTCAATCCGCAAAGACATGTCGTACCATTTTGATTCTTTAATAACGTCTGTTAGTTGTTTTGACATTTCCCGCAAATGCTTGGCCCGAGGATCGCCATTTTTGTATACCCGATGGCCAAAGCCCATGATTTTCTCTTTATTATCAAGCGCTTTCCGGATATACGGTTCCACCTGGTCAAAATCTCCGATTTCTAGGAGCATTTTCATAACGCCTTCATTTGCACCGCCATGAAGTGGTCCTTTTAATGCGCCAATCGCCGCTGTAATGCCTGAATATATATCAGACAGCGTAGCTACACAAACGCGCGCCGTAAACGTCGAGGCGTTTAGTTCATGATCGGCATGGAGCACAAGCGCTTTATTAAAAGCTTCTACTGATATGGCATCCGGATTTTCGCCTGTTAACATGTATAGGAAATTCGCTGCAAACGACAACTCCTTGTTTGGAGCAATCGGTTCCTTGCCAGAACGAATTCGCTCAAAGCCGGCGACAATCGTAGGAATTTTTGCTTGAAGTTTAATCGCTTTGCGGTAATTTTTTTCTTCCTCGACTGATTCTGCCTCGTCATCAAACAAACCAAGCATCGAAACCGATGTACGCAGGGCAGCCATTGGATGAATGCTATCGATTGGATAGGCTTTCATTTGTGCGAAAATTTCATCGGGGACACTTGCTTGTTCAGCAAGCTCTTTTGAAAACGATTCCAACTCTTCTTTCGTAGGCAATTCACCATTCCACAGCAAATAAACGACCTCTTCAAAGCTGGCATTTTCCGCCAGGTCGTCAATGCCATAACCATGGTACGTTAATTCATCATCAATAATGGAGCTAACGCTCGATTGTGTTGCCACAATACCTTCTAAACCGCGAGTTGTAGTCACCTTTATCTCTCCTTTTCTCTAAATATAATCCCTTCGCGTACAACGCCTGGTAAAGCGGTTACGAAAAACGTCGTAAAGGATGATACGGTCGTGACACTTATCCCCATAGTTGGGCGATGTATTGGATAGCGCGCATCGTCAAATAAGCAATGCCTGCACCAATTAAAGGGCCGACCGCAACGCCGTTTAAAAAAGAAACAGCGACGATGGTGCCAAGTACGAGGGCAGCTGTAATATGCGGATCGTTTTTCAGCAAGTCAATCCCACTTGCAGCTACGAGCGCAACAGCGATGCCGCTGCCAAGCGCAACCCATGCATACAATGATTTTGTTGCTTCTCCCAGCTGTTTGAACCCAATATCCCCTGTAGCAATCGGCACAAGGACAGCTATGGTAATAATGGTGACGCCAAGGTTGATTCCTTTTGCCTGCATGAGAGGAAACACTTTATCTCCAAGCCCTGTCCATTTTATAAGTAACAAAACGGAAATAGCGATGATTAAAGATTGGTTCTTTGCAATAAGGGCGATAGCCATTAATAGCAGCAAAAACAAGGTACTCTGAGATAACAATGATTTCTCCTCCAGCTTAAACTAGGCAATTCATATCATAACACAGTTTTGCAAATTCGGCTATATCCCACAGATTCAGACAAACTTAGCGCCGTTTGATCACGGTCCAGTTCCCTTTTGTCATGCTGCTATGAACGATTTTCAGCAAAAGGGCTTTTACAATCGCGCGCGTCCATGGAATAAGGCAAAATAAACCAATGACGTCGGTTAAAAAACCTGGCATGACAAGTAAAATGCCACCAAACAAAATGCACAAACCATCGAGCAAAGCATGGCTTGGGATTTGGCTGTTTTGCATTTGCAGACGAGCAAGACGGTACACTTGCATCCCTTGCTTTCTGGCAAAAACAAAGCCTAATATGGACGTGGCAAACATAAGAAGCAGCGTTTGCCATATGCCTAGCCAATTGACAAAGGCCGTAATGATAAATAGTTCCAATACAGGAATCGCGATCGCAACGACGACAATCGATTTCTTCATTGTTCGTACCACCTTTGCCGACTGTAAAAAAGGAGAGGCTCACCTCTCCTTTTCAGACTGTAGACAAACGCTCGCATACATCAGTGTTTGCCAAGCATTTTCTATCAGTCAGTTTGATTCTTCTATTATAATACACGGGCTTGGCCGCTGTAAATGTTTCCGCTAATGCAATCCACAGTCACTTCATCGCCGTCTTGGAAACGTTCAAGGGCATTGGCGACACCAACGACAACAGGCGTGCTTAAGTTTAAGCCAACAACGGCAGCATGGGATGTAAGGCCGCCTTCTACAGTAACGACAGCAGCAGCTTTTTCGAACGCTTCGATCATGTCTTTATCTGTTGACTTCGTTACAAGCACAGAACCTTCCGTTACTTTTTCAATCGCTTCTTTTGCGTCACGGGCAACAACGACTTTTCCCGATGCAGAGCGTCGTCCGATGCCTTGTCCTTTTGCTGCTACTTCTCCAAGCATATGGACTTTCATTAAATTCGTTGTACCTGACTCCCCAACTGGAACACCAGCGGTAATGATAACAAGGTCGCCTTGTTTCACCACCCCTGTAGCGACTGCCGCTTCAACCGTACGGTCTAACATTTCGTCTGTTGTATTCGCTTGTTCTCCAAGTATTGGCGTAACACCCCACACAAGCGCCATTCTCCGGTAGGCACGCTCATTGCTCGTCACGGCCAAGATTGGCGATTTCGGCCGGAAACGCGATGTCATCCGTGCCGTATAGCCACTTTCTGTCGCTGTTAAGATCGCAGCAGCATTCAAGTTTGAAGCAGTATATGCAACGGACTGGCCAATTGCACTTGTAATCGATGTTTTCACTTCTTTACTTTTCCGACGCAGCATGTTTTCATAATTGAGGGCTTGTTCTGTTCGTTCGGCAATATTGTGCATCGTTTGCACCGATTCTACAGGGTAATCACCAGCAGCAGTTTCCCCAGAAAGCATAATGGCGTCTGTCCCATCAAAAATGGCGTTGGCAACATCGCTTGCTTCAGCACGGGTAGGACGCGGGTTACGTTGCATGGAATCAAGCATTTGCGTGGCAGTAATGACCGGCTTGGCCAACTCATTGCATTTTTTAATGAGCTGCTTTTGCACAAGCGGTACTTCCTCTGCTGGAATTTCTACACCTAAGTCTCCCCTTGCGACCATAAGGCCATCCGATACTTCAAGAATTTCGTCGATATTGTCAACGCCTTCTTGGTTTTCGATTTTTGGGATGATCGCTGTATCCGCAGCGCCATGCTTTTCAAGGAGCTCGCGGATTTCTAAAACATCGGAAGCGCGGCGCACAAAGGAAGCAGCTATAAAGTCGACTTTTTGCTCAATCCCAAATACAATGTCAGCTGCATCTTTTTCGGTCATCCCTGGGAGGTTGACGCTAACATTTGGGACGTTGACGCCTTTCTTGTTTTTCAGTACGCCACTGTTGCGCACAATCGTAACCAGCTCAGTGTCGCGGATTTCCTTTACCTCAAGCCCAATTAAGCCATCATCGAGTAAGATCGTACTTCCGACTTCTACATCCTCGCAAAGCCCTGGATACGTAATGGAGATCTTTTCTTTCGTCCCTTGGACTTCATTCATTGACACAATGAGCTCTTGCCCTTTCTCAAGTTCAATCGCTCCGCCTTCTACCGTTTGTGTCCGGATTTCTGGCCCTTTTGTGTCAAGTAGAATAGCAACCGTTTTTCCAGTCCGTTTTGCCGCTTCGCGAATGTTTTTAATCCGGGCGCCGTGCTCTTCAAAATCCCCGTGTGAAAAATTCAAACGGGCTACATTCATCCCTGCTTCAATGAGTGCCGTTAGTTTTTCAAGTGATTCACTTGCTGGTCCAATCGTACAAACAATTTTTGTTTTACGCATACGTTCCTCCTTATAAATGTGCTGCTGTTAAATGGATAATTCCTGGGATAGCTTGTACATTTCTTGATCAATCGTGTGGGGCTGGTCTAAAATTTCATCAATTGGGTGGTAGACAAGTTCATTTTTTTGAATGCCAACTGTCATGCCAGCCTTGCCTTCTAACAACAAATCGACTGCCTTTGCGCCAAGTCTGCTCGCCAAGACCCGGTCTGCTCCTGTCGGCGATCCTCCGCGCTGAATGTGGCCGAGCACTGTTACTCTCGTTTCCATATTCATTTCTTTGCTGATCCGATCGCCGAACTCCATACCCGAACCGACGCCTTCAGCGACGACAATAATGCTGTGCTTTTTGCCTCGTTCTTGGCCACGCTTAATCGTTGCTAATATCTGCTCCATATTATGCTCAGCCTCAGGAATCACAATGGTTTCTGCGCCATCGGCAAGGCCTGCCCACAAAGCCAAATCACCTGCATGGCGGCCCATTACTTCAATCACGTATGTACGGTCATGAGAAGTGGCCGTATCACGAATTTTGTCAATCGCGTCAATCACTGTATTTAATGCTGTATCAAAACCAATTGTAAAATCAGTGCCTGGAATATCGTTGTCAATCGTCCCGGGAACGCCGATTGTCGGAAAGCCATGTTTTGTCAATTGTTGAGCGCCACGGTAAGAACCATCTCCCCCAATAACGACTAGCCCTTCAATTCCAAATTTCTTCAGCTGTTCAATGCCTTTTTGTTGGCCTTCTAACGTTTTAAATTCTTCACATCGAGCTGTGTAAAGCATTGTTCCGCCACGATGAATGATATCACCGACAGAACCAAGCTCCATTTTTTTAATGTCGCCATTAATTAAGCCTTGGTACCCGTAGGAAATGCCGTACACTTCCAAACCATGAAAAATCGCTTTCCGGACAACCGCACGAATGGCCGCGTTCATACCGGGAGAATCCCCGCCACTTGTTAATACACCTATCCGTTTCAATGCAAATCCTCCTAACACACTCATATCAAAGCAAAGCAGCTGTGTTTCTCTGCAGTCTCTGCAAGTAAAGATACCACTTTGATTTGTCGAAAACAAGTATCGTTCCACAATAAAAGTGCTTTCAAGCAATGAAAGCACTTCCATCTTCCTATTGTCCTGTAGTTGCCGCTTCCTCAGGGATTTGACCGATTTTCATAAACTTTTCATAACGTTCATCGAGAAGAACGTCTACAGGCTTCTCAGCAAGCCTTGTTAATGCTTTTTCTAAAAGACGGTCGATTTCGTTTGCTTGTAGTTGCAAATTACGCTGGGCACCGCCTCGAGGTTCAGGAATAATCGAATCAATAATGCCTAGCTCATATAAGTCAGGAGCGGTAATGCGCATCGACTCCGCTGCCTTTTTAGCCTTTCCTGCATCTTTCCAAAGAATGGCAGCAGCCCCTTCAGGAGAAATGACTGAGTATGTCGCATTTTCCAGCATGTGAATTTCATCGGCTACACCGAGGGCTAGAGCACCACCACTGCCACCTTCGCCAATGACAATGCTAATTGTCGGCACTTTCAATCCGGCCATTTCCAATAAATTGCGGGCAATTGCTTCGCTTTGGCCGCGCTCTTCCGCCGCTTTTCCAGGATAGGCACCTTTCGTATCGATGAAGCAAATAATCGGGCGTTTGAATTTTTCCGCTTGTTTCATTAAGCGCAGCGCTTTGCGGTACCCTTCTGGGTGTGGAGAGCCAAAATAGCGGACAATGTTTTCTTTTGTATCTTTTCCCCGCTGGTGGCCAATGACGGTTACCGGCTTGCCTTTATAAGTGGCAATGCCGCCAACAATTGCTTTATCGTCGCCAAACAGCCGATCGCCGTGCATTTCCAAAAAGTCCTCAAATAAAACGTCCACATAATCGAGCGTTGTTGGGCGCTCATGGTCACGGGCGATTTGCACGCGTTCCCACGGCTGCAAATTGGCATACACTTCTTCTTCCAACTCGCTTAAGCGGGCTTCCATTTTTTTTATTTCTGTACTGAGGTCCAAATCCCGCTCCATTGCAAATGCACGGAGGTCGGCAATTTTTTGCCTAAGCTCAATGACCGGTTTTTCAAATTCTTGTTCCGAAGACAATGGTTATATCCTCCCTTTGTTACTGATGCATCGCCAACAGCTTAGTCAGCGTTTCTTTCATTTCTAGCCTTGGAATGACACGATCAAGCTGGCCATGCTCCAAGAGAAATTCTGCTGTCTGAAAGTCTTCAGGAAGTTCCTGACGAATGGTCTGTTCAATAATGCGCCGCCCAGCGAAGCCAATCAGTGCTTTCGGTTCGGCAAAATTGTAATCGCCAAGAGAAGCGAAACTAGCAGATACGCCACCCGTCGTCGGGTTGGTCATAATCGAAATATAAAGACCCCCTGCTCGATTTAACCGCTCAAGGGCGGCGCTCGTTTTGGCCATTTGCATGAGACTGAGCATGCCTTCTTGCATACGTGCTCCCCCTGAAGCAGCAAAAATAAGCAACGGAACGTTTGTTTCAGTGGCCAATTCAATTGCCCTCGTTAGCTTTTCCCCGACCGCTGAGCCCATGCTCGCCATCCGAAAATTGGGGTCCATTACTGCAATGACAACTGGATATCCATTTACCTTTCCTTCACCAGTGACCACCGCTTCATTCAAACCGGTTTTTTTACGGTCGCTCTCGAGCTTCTCCTCATAACCTGGAAACTGGAGTGGGTTGCCTCCTTTGACAGAGGCGAATGTTTCTTTAAACGTGCCATCGTCAATGATGGAGCCAATTCGCTCTCTCGCACTCATGCGATGGTGATGCCCGCAAGTCCGGCAAACACTCAAGTTCTTTTTTAAGTCTTTTGTATACATAATCGTGCGGCACGAAGGGCATTTGGTCATAATGCCTTCTGGCACTTCCTGCTTAGCCCGTTCAGAGGGAATCGTCGCGTACCTTTTTTTCTTTGAGAACATATCTTTTAACATGATATTCGCTCCTAACTTGATGCTAAAGCCGGCTCCTTGCTTAAAATCGGCTATTTTGTAAATGAAGACGCATCGCCTTTAGCGCCTGGTCACTATCACGCTTCTTTAATGCCTCCACAATTTGCTCGTGTTCTTTTATCGATACAGGAGGACGGCCGCTCCGTTCAAGGGATTCCTTGATCGCTTCTTTATTAAAAGCAACAAGGGATTTCCAAATGTGGAACAGCAGGACGTTTTGGCATGATTTTACAATCGTTTTATGAAAACGATAGTCTTCTTCTACAGGAAAGTCTCCTTGGTTCCACTCTTTTTTGGAACGTAAAATCAACGTGTCGAGCTTCCTGATTTGCTCGTCTGTTATTCGCTCACAAGCGAGTTTTAACGCTTCCAACTCTATAATTCGCCTTGTCTCAGTCAAATCCTTCCTTGCCTGCTCGTCTTTTAGGACAAAAGACAACAAGAGGTCGACCAATTTATAGCTTGACGTCGCCTTCATAAACGTGCCTTCGCCTCTTCTCGTCTCAATAAGATCGAGGAGCTCAAGGCCGCGTAAAGCCTCGCGAATAGAGGAGCGACCGACATCAAGCCGGTCGCTGAGTTCCCGTTCAGAAGGAAGCTTATCGCCACTTTTTAAGCCATCGTTTTGAATCATTTCACTTACGGCCCGAATGATCTCTATATACCTTTTTGGCTGGTCAGCTGCCATTTTTCACTCGCCCAATCAATCAATAATCGCTAATTTCCGTGTTTTTTCCGCTACTTCTTCCGGGTCTACTTTTACGCGGGCAACTCCCGTCTCCATCGCTTTTTTAGCCACTGCCGCCGCTACTGCTGGGGCAACGCGAGAGTCAAATGGCGCTGGGATTACATAATCAACAGACAACTCTTCTTCAGAAACTAAATTGGCAATTGCATAAACAGCTGCCACTTTCATCTCTTCGTTAATATGGGTAGCACGGGCATCTAGCGCTCCGCGGAAAATCCCTGGAAAAGCTAAAACATTATTCACTTGGTTCGGGAAATCAGAACGGCCTGTACCGATAACAGAAGCGCCCGCTGACTTTGCATCTTCTGGCATAATTTCTGGAATAGGGTTAGCCATGGCAAAGATAATCGGGTTGTCATTCATGCTTTCAACCATTTCTTTTGTGACTGCCCCTTCAACAGATACACCAATAAATACGTCGGCCCCTTTAATGACATCTTCAAGCTTGCCTTCTTCTTTATTCATGTTTGTCCGTTTTGCGACCGTTTCTTTGACTGCATTCATCCCGTACGGGCGGCCTTCATAGATAGCGCCTTTTGTATCGCACATAATAATGTTGCGCACGCCCATACGGAGCATTAATTTAATGATGGCGATCCCAGCAGCTCCTGCACCATTGGCGACTACTTTGATTTCAGACAGTTTTTTGCCGCTGATTTTAAGAGCGTTGATCAAGCCTGCAAGAGTAACAATCGCTGTCCCATGCTGGTCATCATGGAAAATCGGAATATTTGTCTCCTTTTTTAACCGCTCCTCAATCACAAAGCAGTCTGGCGCCGCAATATCTTCTAAGTTGACACCGCCAAACGTCGGCTCAAGCAACTTCACCGTATTGACAATTTCATCGACATCGTTCGAACGGAGGCAAATCGGAAAAGCATCTACACCCGCAAACGACTTAAATAAGACAGCTTTCCCTTCCATAACAGGGAGGGAAGCTTCTGGTCCAATGTTGCCGAGACCGAGCACGGCTGTGCCATTGCTGACAACGGCAACCATATTCCCTTTCATCGTGTACTCATACACCGTTTCAACATCTTCAAAAATTTCTTTGCACGGTTCGGCTACACCTGGGGAATAGGCTAAGCTTAAGTCTCGGGCATCCTTAACTGGGACTTTCGCTTTTGATTCTAGTTTTCCTTGGTTTATCCGGTGCATGTGAAGCGCTTCTTCTCTCGTCGTTGGCACGTATCTCTCTCCTTTTCGTTTTGCTCACTGGTCTGACCACTCAATTCTACGCTCCCTATTATAAACAACTCCTGTCCATACGCCAATAGGTAGCGAGAGGTTTCCCGTAAAAATCTTGATTTGAATAGGCTCTCTTTACTCTTCTTCGCTTTTTAGCACAATATTCTCTTCTCCAAACATTTGTTTCAATAACTGAAGCGTCTTCCTTGTTGGGGCGACACTGTATTCATCTGCAAGGCGGGTTCGAGCCTGTTCTTTTTCTCTGTAAAGAATCACTTGTGTCGAACCGACATCTTGGCTTAGCACATATTTTAAGTCGCTCAGACGTGTCGGCTGATCTTTGTCTGCCGTTAGACGAATATAGAGCGTTTGTTTTTTCTTGTTTTTGTTTAGTTGCAAAACGTCAGCTGCTTTATGGATAATAAACTGTATTTTTCCTTGCCGTTCTTCTAATACGCCTTCTAAAAACACAAGGGCGTGGGGGGCGAACAGCCCTTCGTATACTTTCCACGCTTGGGGGAAGGCTACGCAACTACATTCGCCCGATTCGTCGCTCAGTGTCAAAAAGGCCATCGCTTCGCCTTTTTTCGTCACTATTTTTTTAACATCGATGACCATTCCGGCGATTCGAACTGCTTTTCTGGAAGGGATACATTCAACTAAAGGGATACGACCGAACCGTTCTAGCCGCTCCAGTTCATTTTCAATTGGGTGGCCAGATAAATAAAAGCCAAGTACTTCACGCTCCCCTTCTAAATCTTCCATTTTCGTAGACGGCGTCACATCCAAGTAAGCTGGAACGGCAGGCTTGATTGTAAACAGCCCCCCTGAAGATGCTTTGAACGAGCGGACTTGCTCAGCAAAAGCTTCTGCTTTATCCAAATTGCCGAGCAGCGTCGCTCGCGATTGGCCAAACTCGTCCAATGCCCCAGCTTTAATAAGAGCCTCCAGTACCCGCCGGTTGACAGCCGGTGAGGCAACACGGGCGTAAAACATAAACAAGTTGCTGTCGCTGTTTTTTCTCCGCTTGCTTATGATTTCATTGACCGCTTGGACGTTAACGCCAGCGATGGGCAAAAGCCCAAAGCGAATTTGGCCATTTTCAAGTTCAAATAGCAGACCGCTTTTGCACACAGACGGAGGCAGCACACGAATGCCTTCTTTTTTCGCCTCGTTTATATACGAATACAGTTTTTCGTGATTTTGCCAAACAGAGGAAAAGAGCGCAGCAAAAAAGGCAGCTGGAAAATGGACGCGCAAATAAGCAAGCCAGTAGCTAATAAAACTGTAAGCTGTTGCGTGGCTTTTAGGAAAGCCGTAATTGGCAAAACGCTCAATTAATGAAAAAATAGACTCTGCCTCTTCTAGCAAAAATCCGTTTTCAACAGCCCGGCGAATAAATTGCTGTTTTTCTTTAACGATGACATCATGTTGCTTTTTGCTAATGGCCCTCCGGAACAAATCGGCTTCAGCTAAACTATAATTAGCCGTCGCCTGCACCACTTGCATAATTTGCTCTTGGTAAACGAGGACGCCAAATGTCGGCTCGACAATTGGCCGCAGTGATTCATGGGGGATAATAGCTTGAGTGTGCCCGTGTTTGCCGCGAATGTATTCTGGAATAAACGCCATCGGTCCTGGCCGATAAAGAGCACTTGTAGCAACAATGTCTTCAAACCGACTCGGCTGCAACTGTTTCAGCACTTGCCTCATGCCTGCCGACTCAAGTTGGAAAATCCCCGTTGATTTCCCTTGTTGAAGCAGCTGGAAAGTGGCCTTATCATTGAGTGGAATGTGCTGCAAGTTTAGCGCGACGCCCTTTTCTTGTTCAATCACTTTGAGCATCCGTTCAAGCAACGTCAAATTGCGCAGCCCGAGAAAGTCAAATTTCACAAGTCCTAGACGCTCCAAACTGTCCATGTCCGCTTGCGTCACCGCATGACCGTCGATTCCTAATTGCAACGCTGTTTTATCGTTGAGTGGCTTGTCGCTAATAATTACCCCAGCAGCATGGGTCGATGCGTGCCTCGGCAACCCTTCAATTTGCTTAGCAAAAAAAAGCAACTCGTCCAATTCAGGCGATTCAAGGCCTTGAAAGACGCCTTTTTTCTGTGCTTCGCTAAGGCTGAGAGAAGCAGGGGTTAAAGACTTCGCAACGCGATCCACAAAAGTATGGCGGATCGACAGTGCCTTTCCGACGTCGCGAATCGCAGCGCGTGCTGCAAATGTACCAAACGTTAACACTTGGGCAACTCGATCATGGCCAAAACGCTCTCTAACATACGCAATCACTTCATCACGGCGATAGTCTGGAAAATCGACATCGATATCGGGCAAACTTGCACGCTCAGGATTTAAAAAGCGTTCAAACAGTAAGTCATGGGCTAGCGGGTCAACGTCCGTGATGAACAACGTATAAGCGACGATGGAACTAGCCGACGAGCCCCTGCCTGGGCCTGTTAAAATGCCTGATTGTTTGGCATAGCCGACAAAGTCAGCGACAATTAAAAAATACGAGGAATAACCCCGTTCTGCAATAATGGCTAGCTCATGTTCCAATCGTCTTTCCGCCTCTATTGCCCCTGTCTTGTAGCGCGCTTTCAAGCCTTGCCTGCATAACGTTTCTAAGCGCTTATCTGCTTGCTCTACCGTAAGCCCATCGTAAGCAGGTATCCGCGGCTTTTCTTCAGGTAGATACGATTCGGCTTTTTCAGCAAGCGCCCTTGCCTGGATAAGCGCTTTTTCAGGGAAGCGTTCCTTCAGCGAGTTTGCGGTCGGCAGATGCCACCGTTGCCAGCCCTCTTCTAATTCAAGGTGAGTCGTCGTCGTCCCTGCCCCTATCGCACGCACAAGTTGGTAAACAGGTGCATCCTCTTTGCGCAAAAACCGGATCGGCGGAGCAGCCACACACGGGATTTGGTGGGCGTTCGCAAACTGTACAAACTCGTGGTCGCTTTCACCTCCTGCAAGCTCGATAAACGCTTCAAGCCCGCGAGCTAGTTGCTCCCAAAAGCGAAGCCAATTGCCTTTTGCAACAACAAAGGCTTCGCTCGGGATAAAAACAAAACAAGCCGTGCTGTTTGCTTTCCATGTTTCTAGCTCAATCGCCGCCTCTTTTGTTTGAAAGCCAAGCGATGTACTATGGGCCACAAGTTGGCGATAGCCTTCTTCATTTTTGGCAACCATCCGTACCGGTATTGTCTTCTCCTCGAGTCGGACAGTCACTTCGAGGCCAAGCAGCGGTTTGATTCCAGCTTTCTTACAGCTTTGAAAAAAAGGCACAGCCCCATATAGTACATGCCTATCTGTGAGGGAAAGCGCTGTGTAGCCAGCTTCCTTAGCAGCTTGGACAAGCTCATCCACCCGGTTTGTTGACTGGAGTAAGCTGTATTGGCTGTAAACATTCGTAATGAGGGCATCCACGAAACCACTTCCTCTTATTTTTCGCTTCAATACTTAGTAAAAATGACTTTAATGGAAAAGGGCGCCCTATGCAACTTTCTAGACTTGTCCACAATTGACCTGCATAATTCCCCGCCCTCGGCCTTATATATGAAAGTAAAGCTTTCTTGGACGAGGTGAGCAGACCTATGCTTTTGACAAAGGAAATGCTAGCGCATTTAGTCATGAACTTTTTTATTGCCTTCGGCGTGATGATTGGCGGAGCGCTAATCGGCGGCATTGGCGCTTTTTTAATCGGCAAACCGGTGTTAATTGAAATTTACAGCCTTTCCAACAGTTTAAAAATATGGGCAATTGTCGCAGCAATTGGCGGCTCTTTTGAGGCCATCACCAAGATTGAAACGGGCTTGTTCAGCGGCGTCCATGAAGACATTTACCGAACGCTAGCGATGCTGCTTGTTGCTTTTTGCGGCGCCCAATCGGGAACGATTCTTCTTCGGTGGATTGTTGGAGACCCTGTCTAATGTTTATTCCAAATTACAGAAAACACCGAGGCTGGCTTCGCTTTTTTTCAGGTATTCTTATTGGCACATTGATTGGTTGGGGCTTTTTTCTCGCTGAGTACGGTGAACGGTATGATCACTTGTATAATGAGATGGGCAAACAGAGCATTATTATCAATGAATTACGGGCAAAAAATGACCAGCTCATTAACGACATCACTTTGCATAACGAGGAAAACTTAAAGAACCTTATTGTCCAAAGCGTGACTGTCAATTTGACGAATAGCGACAAGTACCACCTTAGCCAATTGAATGTGTATGAATTAAAACAGCAAATTTTAAAGGAACTGCGCCATTTGCAAGGAACCAACATCGAAACAATCGCAAGCATTAAAGAAGTGATCCTAAGCGCAGTCGAAAATAAAACATACACGCTGAACAACAACGAATACCGAGTGAAAACGATTAGTTTCTTTGCCATGACGGAAATGGAACTCAATGTTGAAATTATTGAAGAAAAAAGCATCCGATAAACCGCCTATACGGCAAAAACAGGCGCGTGCCTGTTTTTTGCCCCTTGACTCTCTCACGAGCAAGCTTCAACAAGTTCAGCTGTAATTTCCTCTGTTTCTTCCCACGAGTAGGCAGTCGCTCCTGCTGCAACTGGATGGCCTCCGCCAGCATGCCGTTTAGCGATCTCGTTTATCGCTACTGATTTTGACCGCAGGCGGCAGCGGATCTTTGTCTCTGATTCTTCAACAAAGAATGCCCAAGCTTCTAGTCCTTCCACATCAGCAAAACAATTGACAAGCAAGGAAGACTCATTAGCTGTAACGCCAAATCCGTTTAATTGTTCCGCCGTTAGCTTGATCACGCCAACCTTTTCTTTGATTACCTCAAAATTTTGCAGTACATATCCTTCAAGACGAACCAAGTTCAATGAACGCTTGTACAAGTTCCGATAAAATTCGTTGCTGTCAAACCCTGTTTCAAGTAGCGTTGCTGTTCTCCGGAGCGTATCGGCGGTCGTGTTGCGAAAGCGGAAGCGGCCTGTGTCGCCGACGATGCCGCCATAGAGCAAGAAAGCAGCCTCTTCTGTAAGCTTGAATGCCCGCGCTACTTCTGTAAAGGCAATGACCAACTCGCTTGTGGAACTGACCGTCGTGTCAACATAAACGAGATCGCCATATGGCTCTTCATTTGGATGATGGTCAAACTTGATAACGACTTCCCCTAATTTATAGCGTTGGTCGCTAATGCGCTCTGTATTGGCGGTATCACAGACAATGACAAGTGCTCCTTTGTATACATCATCTTCAATCGTATCCATTTTCCCGAAAAAAGCCAGCGATGGTTCCTCTTCACCGACAGCATAGACCTTTTTCTCAGGAAACGCCTGTTTTATTAAGGCCTTTAGCCCAAGCTGTGAGCCGAGGGCATCAGGATCAGGCCGCACATGACGGTGTAAAACAATCGTCTCGTATTTTTGAATGTGTTCACTGATGATCGAAAACATGGTTCCTCCTTATTTGTGCGGCTGGTCAAACCTTCCCTTTCGCGATACAATAAAAGAAATCGCTTTACTTATTCATGTAAGTCGTACAGGAGGTTTATATGGGCCGTATTTTGATCATTATTGCGATTGCCGCATTTATGTTTTATGTTATCACCCGTGTCCGTGCCTTTCGTTTGCAAGATTCCCTTGAAAAAAGGATTCTCGAATCACGGGCCCGCTTGGCTCTAGGCGCCACGATGTCTGCCCTTGGCATTAACTTAGCCTTTTTTTCTTTTTACACCGCGGTCCAACTCATTGTCGGAGCCGTCTTTCTCATATTCGGCCTTGCTAACGCCATTTACGGGTTTCGCGCTCATAAACACTATGCAGCACAACTCGATTAGGCAACATCACTCAGACTGATAGAAACGCTTGTGTCTGAAGCTTGCCATACTGGCAAGCTTCGCTATTCAATCAACTGGGCAGTAAGCATAGCTTTGCCAACAAGTTCGCCTTCGTGGTAAAGGGCGACATCAAACTTGCCATGCTTTCGGCCAATTTCCAATATAGATGGCATGATGGAAATTTGGCTATCGATTTGCACAGGCTTCAAAAAATACAACGTGACGTTTTCTAGCACTAAATCCCCACGCTTGTGCTTCCGCATCGTTCGCCTTGCCGCCTCAACCATCAACGTCATGACAACACCGTAAGACACGGTTCCAACATGGTCGGTCATTTGCGGGGTAATGTCACAAGTGAAAAGCAACTCATTTCCACTTCGTTTTTCTTCCATCCGGCTCGTCACAATTTCTTCGATCGTCTCTCCCACATGAGGTTGCCTTTGCGTTGTTTGCAAGGCCTTCAATACATCTTGACGGCTAACGACGCCAATCAATTTTCGCTGTTGGTCGACAACGGGTAGCAACTCAATGCCTTGCCAGACCATCAAATGGGCGACTGCGGCTATGGAAGTACGCTCATTGACCGTAATCGGGTCGCCAGTCATCACTTTTTCAATCAGCCAATGTTTAGGCTTATCAAATACATCTTTTGCGGTAATCATTCCTTGCACCCTCATTGCCTCATCGACAACTGGGTAGCGGCTATGCCCTGTCCGCTCGTTTAACTCCTGCCATTTTCCAATCGTATTCGTCACTGTCAAATAGTACGTATCCTGCAAGGGGATTAAAATGTCATCTACTAAGACGATTTCTTTTTTAATCAATTGGTCGTAGATGGCACGGTTAATCATCGCTGCAACTGTAAAGGTGTCATAGGATGTAGAAATGATAGGGAGGTTAAGTTCGTCTGCCAGACGAACGGCATCGGCGCTCGTGCTAAACCCGCCAGTTATGAGGACTGCAGCCCCTGTTTCTAAGGCAATCTTATGCACTTGGTAGCGGTTGCCGACAATGAGCAAGTTCCCCGCTGTCACATAGCGCATCATCGCCTCCGTTTTCATTGCGCCAATCACAAAACGGTTCAGTGTTTTATGAAGGCCTGTCCGACCGCCAAGTACTTGTCCATCAACGATATTAACGACCTCTGCGAAAGTGAGCTTCTCAATATTTTCTTTTTTCTTTTTCTCGATCCGGATTGTGCCAACCCGTTCAATCGTCGAAACAAGCCCTTGCGTTTCCGCTTCCTTAATGGCGCGATATGCGGTTCCTTCACTAACATTTAAAGCTTTGGCAATGGACCGAACCGATATTTTTTCCCCTATTTGCAATTGTGTTATGTATTCAAGTATTTGTTCATGCTTTGTCGTCACCTTAGCACCACGCTTTCACCGTATCAATCTCTGTCTAGTATACGACTTGACGCAGCGCCATAGCAACTTCTTAACCAAATTCTCGCCGCTTTTCCGGTTCGGCGTTCTCCTGTTGCCTGTCTTTCTCCGCTTTTTGCCGGTATCCACCTAGCAAAGCTACCCCATTTCCAGCAATGACCAGCGCGGCGAACGCAAGCCAAGAATAGGCAAAAATTTGCCCGATTCCCTCTTCATGTATGGGCAAATAGTCAAATGCATAGACGACTAAAACGGTTGCTGCAAGCAAACAAATGAACAAACGCTGCTTCATAGGCTCCCCCCTTGTCCCTATGCCTATGCATGTTCGCTCTTAAAAAGAACAAACGCCCACATCGGTGATGTGGGCGTCAGACTGTCAATTATAAAAAATCATGCTCTTACAGTTCTATCGTTTCGCCAACTTCCAAGACACGCCCTTTGCCGTTTTGAAGGCTGCTAACAAAAGCATGAGGATCCTGCTTAATCGGCGGAAAGGTGTTGTAATGGATTGGAACGGTTAAGCTGGCGCCAATCCATTCCGTTGCTGTTTTTGCATCTTCTGGCCCCATTGTAAGGTTGTCGCCAATTGGAATGAAGGCCAAGTCGATAGGATGGCGCTCGCCAATGAGCTTCATGTCGCTGAACAAAGCTGTGTCGCCGGCATGGTAGATGGTCTTGTCTTCAGCAGTGAAGAGAATGCCACCTGGCATGCCTGTATAGACAATTTTTTGGCTGTCTTCCTCTGTGAACGAAGAGCCATGGAAGGCTTGTGTAAACTTGACGCGACCAAAGTCAAACTGGTAGGCTCCGCCAATGGACATCGGATGAACATTTTCAACTCCCTGAAAGCCCATGTATGTTGCCAATTCTGCTACAGCGACCACCAGTGCCCCTGTACGCTTGGCAATCGCGACAGTATCGCCGACATGATCATTATGGCCATGCGTTAACAAAATGACATCGGCTTTCACGTGGTCTGCATTTAAATCAGTCAATTCATTTCCCGTAATAAACGGATCGATTAAGATCGTTTTCCCGCCCGTTTCAATCTGGACAACGGAATGGCCATGGTAACTTACTTTCACTCGCAAGCGCTCCTTTCGAATGTTTGTCTCTTTTTGGTTTATAGCCGAATTTCTTTCGACTAAAACTATTTTACCGTATACTTGAAGAAAGGAGGAGGATTCATTTGAAATTGGAACGGCTGCAAACATTGCAAAGGCAACTCGGAGAAAAACAAGCTTGGTTTGCGTTTATAACCAGCAAAGAAAATGTTTTTTATTTAACTGGGTACCGCACGGACCCCCATGAACGCCTCATTGCCTTTTTTGTTTTTCAAAACAGCCATTTTCTTGTTGTTCCTAAAATGGAAGAAAGCATGGTCAGAAAAGCTGGATACGATGGAGACATTCTTTCATACAGTGATAATGAAAATGTTTGGGAAAACGTTTATGCCCGTATCCCCAAGCACGACCATCGTAGCTTGCCACTTATATGTGTTGAAGAACGCCTTGTCTCTTTTGAACGGATTCGCGCTTTGCAAGCCCTTGATAAACAGGTTTCGTTTGCTGACTGTGAAGGACTTTTAATGGAACAGCGCTTACAGAAAACGAATGCAGAGCTGCAAACATTGCGTGATGCCGCTGCCTTTGCTGATAGAGGGGTAGAGCTAGGCGTAGCCTCGTTGAAAACAGGCGTAACCGAAATGGAAGTCGTCGCAGCGATTGAATATGGCTTGAAAAAACAAGGCATCATGGAAATGTCATTCCAGACAACCGTTCTCTTTGGCGACCATGCGAGCGCACCACATGGAAAGCCTGGCAACCGTAAATTGCAAGAAGGCGAGTTTGTCCTTTTTGATCTTGGCGTCGTTTTAAATGGCTACTGCTCTGACATTACAAGAACAGTTGCCTACGGAAACGTTTCTGAACAGGAAGCCGCTATTTACCGTACCGTCCTTAAAGCGCAAGAAGCTGCGCTCGCTGCTGCGAAGCCAGGGGCGATCATTGGCACTGTTGACCAAGCCGCGCGCAATGTGATCACAGAAGCTGGCTATGGCGCGTTTTTTCCACACCGCCTTGGGCACGGGTTAGGCATTGATGTACATGAGTCTCCCTCCATGCACCAAGACAACCATGACCGTTTAAAAGAACGGATGACCTTTACAGTGGAACCTGGTATCTACATACCAGATCGTTGCGGTGTACGAATTGAAGACGATGTTGTCATTACAGCCGCTGGGTGCGACGTAATGACAAGCTACCCGAAAACGCTGGACCCTGTGCCTGTTCGCTTGTAACTGTTCTGTCCAGCTCGAAAGAACGCAAAGTGGCCTAGCGAGGAGAAGGCCACTTTGCTTTACCATTTTTTATTTACTTACTTTGTCCACAACCATGTAAAACGCTCGCTGTCCCTATTCATCCAACGAATTTCTAAGCGTTCCATCGTGGGGAATTTAGCAGAAAGCCGATCAGCGTATTCCGCTTCTGTCGTTTCCTCATTGATTTGGAGCAAATCGACAATTTCTTCTACATGGGTCTGGGCTTCCTCCCCTTTTATCACGTAATTGCCTTTTTCATACTCATAATGGTTTGGGTTATCGTATTCCCATTGATGTTCGACTCCTTCTGCAATGACCGTCACCCGGAGTGAAAAAGATTCCATAAGCTCCGTCCCCGATACAGCAGACACAGGCAATGGGCAAACCGCCACCAAAACTAGAGCAAACAACATCGTATACATAAGTGTGTGTTTCATTTGGACGAGCCCACCTTTTTATTACTAAGGTAGGCAAAAACATGTGTGATTATGCATTTACCGATAACGGTGAATGACGTCGACTCCACCAGTTACTTCAACCACCGTTCCTGTTACCATATCAGCATCATCTTCACATAAAAACAACACCGTTCTGGCAATATCTTCCCCTGTCCCAGAGCGTCCAATCGGCGTATCACTGTCGTTTCGCTCCCGTGCCTCTTGAATCGTCGATTCTTTCATTTCACCCATAATATTGCCAGGGCACACCATATTGGCAGTAATGCCATGCCCTGCCTCTTCGATGGAAATCGTTTTCATAAGCGAAACAAGTCCGACTTTAGCGGCCGCATAAGCGGATCGGTAAATCCATCCAGGCGCACTATTGGCGCCTTGAAAACCGTAAAAAACAATGCGTCCAAAAGATTGTTTCCGCATGACGGGGATGACTTGCTGGAGCAAGTAAAACGCTGAATTCAAGTTGCCATCGATCATATATGCCCATTCGGCTTCGCTATAATCCATCAGCTTCTTTTTTTCAAACACGTAAGGACCGGCATTATGGATACACAAATCGATTCTGCCAGCGAAAGAAAGGGCTTGTGCTGCCGCCGTTTGCAAGTCCTCTTTCTTCGTTACATCCGCTTGGACAAGCTGCAATTTTTTATGGGCCCACTTTTGTCGGAGTGTTTCAGCCTTTTCATTGTCACTAAAATAAGTAACCGTTGCACTGTACCCCGCTTCCAGCAATCCTTCCACTACTTGTAAGCCCAACCCTTTCGTCCCGGCCGTAATCAATGCATGCCTCATTGCTGTTCACCTCTTGACTAGACGCTTTTATCCCAAAGATACATGAGTCCTATTGGAAACGCAAAACAAAACCCAGGCTGATTATTTAGCGCTGGGTTTTGTTTTGCGTTCTTGTCATCCTATCGAGATAAGGACGTCATTTGCTGCGACGCTTTTCGTCCTCTGCTGTCCCTTGGTAATAGGAATCCATAATTTGTTCATTGACAAGCTGCTCGCCTGACTGAATGTGTTCACCATTGGTTTCTTGCTTTTTTTCCACTGTCCCACTCCTCCTTTTTATTGCTCCTTAGTTTGCCTCTTGTATTTACTTTCTAACCCCTATTTGCAAAAATAAAAACGAAAAAGAGGAAGCACAAATGCTCCCTCTTACATCTTTTACTCGGCTACGGGGCTTACTTAGATGACTTTAGCCTGCAAATACTAGCCTTTTATAGACTGAGACAAAAGATCGTTTGCTTTTCCAAGCGCGAGCTTAACTTGTTCAAAACCGGTGCCCCCTGCACTGTTCCGGCGGCCAACAACCGTTTCAGGCTGGAGAACTTCATAGATATCATCGGCAAACAAGCTGCTCGCCTCTTTGTAAACCTCGATAGGCAAATCGAGCAAATAAACACCCTTTTCAATTGCTGTGAGCACGAGTTTGCCCACTACTTCATGGGCGTCTCTAAAAGGCATTCCTTTTGTGGCCAAATAGTCTGCCAACTCAGTCGCATTCGAAAAGTCACTTGTGACGGCTTTTGCCATCGCATTCGTGTTTACAGTCATCGTTTCAATCATTCCTGCAAAAATCCGCAAGCTGCCTTTGACTGTTTTTACAGCGTCAAACATGCCTTCTTTGTCTTCTTGCATATCTTTGTTATAAGCTAGCGGCAAACCTTTCAACGTTGTCAGCAAGCTGAACAGACTGCCGTACACGCGTCCGGTTTTGCCACGGATCAGTTCAGCCATATCTGGGTTTTTCTTTTGTGGCATAATGCTTGATCCGGTCGCAAAGGCATCGTCCATTTCAATAAATTGAAATTCCTGTGCAGACCACAGAATCAATTCTTCACATAACCGTGACAAATGCATCATTAGCGTTGCCGAAGCAGCAAGAAATTCAACAATAAAATCGCGGTCGCTGACGGCATCAAGGCTATTTTCGTAAATGCCCTCAAAATGAAGGAGTTCCGCAGTATAAGCACGGTCGATCGGAAATGTCGTCCCCGCCAAAGCGCCAGCCCCTAATGGAGAAATGTTCACCCGTTTTAAACTGTCTTGCAATCGGCCGTAATCACGTTCCAGCATCCAAAAGTAGGCTAGCAAATGGTGTGCAAACGAAACCGGCTGTGCCCGCTGTAAATGGGTATAGCCAGGAATCAGCGTTTCGACATGCCCTTCCGCCTGCTTGACCAGTGCTGCCTGCAATGTGCGGATTGCTTCCATGATTTCTTCGGTTTGCGTCCGCAAATAGAGGTGCATATCGGTCGCAACTTGGTCGTTCCGACTTCTTCCTGTATGCAGTTTACCGCCAACAGGGCCAATCTCATCAATGAGCAGCTTTTCTAAGTTTAAATGGATATCCTCTTGAGCAGCAGAAAAGACAAGCTCCCCTGCTGCTGCTTTTTTTTGCAGCGTCTTTAGCCCATTTTTGATCTGGGCCGCTTCTTCCTCAGAAAGAATGTGCTGTTTGGCTAGCATAGTGACATGGGCAATGCTTCCTGTAATGTCTTCGTCAACAAGCTGTTGGTCAAAACCGATCGATGCGCCAAATTCATCGACCCATTGTTCTGCTGTTTTTGTAAACCTTCCACCCCACAGCTTGCTCACAGCGTGACCTCCTTTTTCTCCTTTGTCACCATGCTGTGCACTTTGGTAGGCAATCCCCACAGGGAAATAAACCCGACTGCTGCTGAATGGTCAAATTCATCATCTGGCGTGTACGTAGCCAGTTTTTCATTGTACAAAGAGTAAGCAGATTTGCGCCCTTCGATGATCGCATGGCCTTTAAAGAGTTTGACGCGGACAACCCCGGTTACATGCGTTTGAGATTCTTTTAAGAAAGCAAGAAGTGCTGGTTGCAAACTTGAAAACCAAAGCCCCTCATAAATGAGTTCAGTCAGTTTCTTTTCGATAACCGGTTTAAAATGGGCCAATTCTTTCGGTAGCGTCAAATCTTCCAACTCTTTGTGGGCTTTGATCAGCGTCATCGCTCCTGGGCATTCATAGACCTCACGAGATTTGATGCCAACAAGGCGGTTCTCAACATGGTCAATCCGGCCAACGCCATGTTTGCCAGCGATCTCATTTAGCGTCAAAATCAACTGATCAAGAGGGTAAGCCTTCCCATCAATCGCAACTGGCACCCCTTGTTCAAAGGTCAATTCAATAATGTCTGGTGTATCAGGCGTTTTTTCAAGCGGCGCTGTCAGCGCATACGCCCCTTCCGGCGGAGTGGCCCAAGGATCTTCAAGAATGCCACACTCATTGCTCCGTCCCCACAAGTTCTGATCAACCGAATACGGGTTGTCAAGATCAATCGGAATTGGGATATTGTGGGCTTTTGCATACTCGATTTCTTCGTCACGTGACCATGCCCATTCCCGTACAGGGGCCAATACTTTCAAGTTTGGGTTTAGCGCTTGAATGGAGACTTCAAAACGCACTTGATCGTTGCCTTTTCCTGTGCAGCCATGGGCTACCGCTGTTGCCCCCGTCTGTTCAGCAATCTCTACGAGCTTTTTGGAAATGAGCGGTCGTGATAACGCCGAAACAAGGGGGTATTTTTGCTCATAAAGGGCATGTGCTTGCAACGCTGGCAACACAAATGATTCAGCATACTCTTTTTTCGCGTCAATTGTGTAAGATTGAATCGCACCAACTTGAAGGGCTTTTTGTTTTATAAACTCCAAATCTTTTCCTTCGCCAACATCGAGGCCGACAGCGATGACATCATACCCTTTATCGGTAAGCCATTTGACGGCAACAGACGTATCCAATCCCCCAGAGTAAGCCAACACTACTTTTTCGTTTGCCATGTGAATCCCTCCGCTATGAATAATCATTCTCTTTTTGTTATTTTTATACATAAATGTTCAAAAAACAGTCGGGAACCTCTTCCCGATTTGCAAGAAAATCAGCCTCTATTAATGAATATACATAACTTTAACAGGCTTCCTTTCTTTTGACAAGGGGTTTCGCCAAATATTCTATATTAAATAACCAGGCCTGATTGAGTCATTGCCTGGTTTTTGTATAGTATATGCGCTCCCTTGAATTTAGCCACCGTTTTTGGTAAAAAGCACGTGCAGCAGCGAGCGCTGCCTGTGTTTGCTTATAAAAACTATAAGCGCCGACCGCAGATGTCGCCAAGCATTTGCCAGCAACCTGTTTATTGCTTACTGAACGAATCAGCCCCCATTTCATCGATCGCAAAGCCAAAGACACGAGCAATTCATCATTAAATAAACCTTCCCTTGATTGGTAAAATGGCTGGCCTTTTTCATGTTCGACAAGCTCTTTTTGCAGGAGTTCCCATTCAGCGAGGCGCGCATAGCGCGGCAAAAAGGACAAGTGGAGTAGACGAATCGCATACAGTGCCTCAAGTGCTGTGTCTCCTTTATAGCCATAGGCGTGGCCGATTAGAGCAATCGCGCGTCCACACACATACAGCTGCGCTGGCAAAGTAAATGCCATTCTTTTGCCTTTCACTAAATAGGCTCCTTTGCCTGCAGACAGAAGCCGTATTTTGGCTTCCTCGCGGTTTAGCTTTTGTTCATGGATGATGATTTCTTGTTCACTTGCATCAACAGGAAGTGGCGTGAACGCTTCCTTTGCACGTTGTTTAAACCATTCATCTTTTGTGATAAATGGATGCAATTGGAGAAAAAACGGTTCTATCTGAGCTAATGTGCGCATGCCTGCCTTTTGCAAAGGGACAGGCGTTGTGATTGGGCTTTGCGCTTGTTCGTATAACTGTTTTTCATACTTGCGTACTCGGTCGGTCATAAAGGCAATCCCCGTCTTCACTCAGCTTCCTCCTCCTGATTAAAAGCCTTTCCGACAGCCATCTTTCGTTTAAACAAATCGAGATAGGCAAAGTCTTGTTCTCCGCCTTCCGCTTGCTGCAATGCCCGTAATTCTGTATTCATCCGCTTGATATAGTAATAAAAAAGCGCCTCCTTTGTTTTTGCTTGGACTGTGCTTGACAACCCTGACTCCGTTTCGCCATATTGGGCCAATATCGCGTGTTTAACCGCCAGTAATTTCCGGTCGTTTACGTCCAACCCCTGTTCATTAGCCGCTTGGCTGATCATTTCTGAACTTAAAGCCAAATGGCCGATTAACTCGCCAGAGTGGGTGTATTCAGGTGCAAACGGATCTTCCAATGCTTTTACTTTGCCAATGTCGCCAAGCAAACAAGTGGCAAGGGCCACGTCTTTGTCCAAGTCCGCGTACAAAGGCAGAAGTTGCAAACAAGCAGCGGCCAACTCCACCGTCTGCTCAAGCAAGCCCGCATAATAAGCATGATGTAATTTTTTAGCAGCAGGGATTGTTGTAAAGCGCTCGCGAATGGATCGATCGCCATAAAGCCTTTTTATGACAAGTTGAAGGACAGGGGACTGGATTTCTTCCATGATCATGCGCAGCTCGTGCCACAAATCCTCCCTGGAAATCCCTTTTTTCGACACCAATTCGGTGCGGTTGATCCCGTCTTCTTCAGTAGCTAAGCGAATCTTTTGGATCGTTACTTGTTGTTTAGACCGAAAGGTTTCCAGTTTCCCTTCGATTTTTACAATTGCTTTTGGTACAAATTTATCTTGTTGGTCATCTGTTATATCCCATAGCCTCGCAGACAGAATCGTATGTTGTTTAAGCAATGTGAAATTGGCGTAGAGCGAGCCGTTAGCTGCCTGCTTAATTTCACGGTCCCGAATCAAATAAAAGCCATTGACTGTCATTGCAAGACACCTCCGCTTCTATCTTATCTACTTCTTTCCGGAAAGGCAAAGCTTCTTCTATGTTAAGCATGATAAAAAAATAGCCCGCCCCCTTCGGTTAAACCAAGGGGGCAAGGCAAGCTGTATCTATGATGTTAACCGAACCGTGTCACGCGCAATCATGACTTCTTCATTGGTTGGGATGACAATGATTTTGACTGGAGAGCCCGCTTTTTCAATAAACGCTTCTTTGCCGCGGACATTATTTTTTTCCAAATCGACATTAACACCCATAAAGCTGAGCCCTTTTAGAACACGTTCCCGGATAGTGACGCTGTTTTCGCCAATACCAGCAGTAAAGACAATCGCATCGAGTCCGCCCATCCGTGCCGCATATGAACCGACATACTTATGAATGCGAGACGCAAACACATCAAGAGCCACTTGTGCTCGTTCGTCTCCGTCTTTTGCAGCTGCTTCAATATCACGCAAATCACTTGAAAAGCCCGTTATACCTAACAAGCCACTTCTTTTATTAAGCGTAGCCACGACCTCTTCGACAGATTGACCAGTCTTTTCCATAATGTAAGGAATGAGTGCAGGATCAATGTTTCCTGAACGTGTTCCCATTGTCACACCTGCCAATGGCGTGAAGCCCATCGATGTATCAATCGACTTGCCGCCTTTAACCGCAGCAATGCTTGCACCGTTACCTAAATGACAAGAAAGAATACGCAATTCTTCGATTGGCGTCTCCATTAATTCGGCTGCACGATGTGTTACATATTTATGGGAAGTGCCGTGGAATCCGTATTTACGAATGCCGTATTTCTCATAGTATTCATATGGCAAACTATATAAAAATGCGCTCTCTGGCATCGTTTGGTGGAAAGCCGTATCGAACACTGCTACAGCAGGTACATTTGGAAGGACTTCTTTAAAGGCTTTAATACCTGTAATGTTGGCTGGGTTATGGAGGGGAGCCAATTCTGATACTTCCTCAATGCCTTGAAGGACTTCATCTGTAATAACAACAGAATCATTAAATTTTTCGCCGCCATGAACAACACGGTGACCGATGCCTTCAATTTCTTCTAAGGACGCAATAATGCCGCGGCCAGTCAGGTCCTTGAGCAAAAGCTTTACTGCCGCTGCATGGTCAGGAATATCTTCAGTCAATTCATGCTGTTGGCCGTTTGCTTCGATTGTAAAAATACCGTTTTTTAAGCCAATCCGCTCAACCAGCCCTTTCGCAATGACTGTCTCTTCAGGCATTGCCAACAGTTGAAATTTGAGAGATGAACTTCCTGCATTAATTGCAATAATTTTAGCCATGGTTCTTTCGACTCCTTTTTTCTGTCTAACACGCATCGTTCCTATACCATTTAAGCATTCACCAGCCTTGATTTCAAGCACGGTTCGACAAAAAAGCGCATACATTTGAATTAATTAAAAAGAGCGGCAATTTCAATAAAAAAAAGAGCGCTGCTCATTTAGCGCCCTAACTGTTCAGAGAACCATTTATTGATTTGTTTCATCATATCGTGCATCGCTTCAGCGTTTGAAAAAGACGGCAGCTCAGCGAGCAATGCTTGTTGAGGCGTTTTGACATTGTCCGCCTTTTTTTGTAACAACAAAATACTTTTGCCGTGTTGATTGCTTGAAAACATCGAACTTGGAAGCTGGAGAAGCCCTAACACAATCGCTTCCTTTTTCAAGTAAGCATTCAATCCTTCTGCTTGATCGCTTGAGAACAAAAAATTAGGAATGAGCAAGACTGCACACCCGCCAGGATGGAGGGAGCGAATGGCTTGTTCGATCATTAAATGATGGATATAACTATGCCCTTCTTCTGCTTTCAACTCAAACCCTTTTGCGACATCATCTTTTGGATAATAACCGACAGGCAAATCGCTCGCCACGATGTCTGCGTGAGGCAATGTAACTTGCACGCTGTCTTGGTGGTATAAAGCGACTTCACGTTGTTGCAAATTGGCACTTGCGAATGCGACTTTCAGCAATGTTTCATCCGCTTCAAATCCAATTGCCTCCGGCTCATTTTTTACATGGTTGCAAACCGAAAACAACAAATTTCCTGAACCGACAGCGATGTCAAGCAGCTTAAAGCGCTCTTTTTTAGGGTCTATTAATTTTTGGACAAGATAGCCGATAAACAAACTTACCGCGTCAGGCGTCAACATATGGTTTGCCTGCACGGTCCCTTTCATTCCTTTTATGATGGCAAGCTGAAATGCTTTGCGCATATCTTCCCGTTCCCATTTTTCGTTTTTCACTTCGTTTAGCTTTTTTTCGAGCTTTGCCTCGGTTTCGTCACTAACTTCTTGCAAAATCTGTTGTTCAAATAAATTGTCGCCTGCTGCAGCCAAAGCATCTAAATACGTTCCCTCGATCTGGTTAAGTAAAATGTCAGCGCTTTGATCCAAATAATCAAACAGACGTACCACTTGAGTCGATTCCATTTTCACACCTTCTTTTTTCCGTCCAACATGTCTGTCCTGTATTGTACAAAAGCACAAAGAAAAAGTCCACTGTCACAGCAGTGGACGCAGACTGATTATTTCGTTTCGCTCATTAGGCCTTTTTAGCGGCTTCCAACGCAGCTTCATAATTTGGGTGCTCAGTAACCTCGTTCACGTACTCTACATAAACAATCTCGTCATTCGCATCAACGACAAAAACAGAGCGGGCCAACAAGCGTAATTCTTTAATCACTACACCGTATGCTTCGCCAAAGGACAAGTCGCGGTGGTCGGAAAGCGTTTGGACATTATCAATGCCAGCAGAAGCGCACCAACGTTTTTGGGCAAACGGCAAATCGACACTAATCGTAAGAACCGCCGTATTATCCAATTTTGCTGCCTCTTCATTAAAACGCCTCGTCTGCTGGTCGCATACACCTGTGTCAAGGGATGGCACAACGCTGATCAAGCGGACTTTCCCTTTTGAATCTGCGAGCGTTACTTCAGATAAATCGTTGGCCAGAACCGTAAAATTCGGCGCTTTTTCCCCTACTTGAACTTGTGTTCCAGCTAATGTGACTGGTTTTTGTTTGAATGTAATTTGCATGCTTTCCTTCCCCCCATCGAATTGGTTCTTTATAAATTGTACAGGCTATTCCACTGTTAGGCAACTGCGATGTTTAATCGTGGCGCATGGATTGGAACAAAAAGGGATGCCTTTCCCATTGACTGTCTCTGCCATTCGCTCTACACTATAAACGTATATAATTATTTCGTGTGTCAAACAATTAAAGGATGTGACTCCATGGCTAAGCAGCGGCTTTGGTCGCCTACGTTTTTGCATTTATGCTTTAGCGCATTTACTTTATTTTCGATTTTTAACTTATTCATTCCTACATTGCCGTTATTTGCGATGGATGTGCTTCACGCGTCAGAACAACAAGTCGGCATTATCGTTGGAGTGTTCATCGCTGCCTCGGTCATTGCCCGCCTTTTTGCTGGGCTGTTGCTTGATCGTTTCGGAGAGAAGAACATGTTGCTCGTTTCCTTTCTCGTCGTGGTGATCACCGCCATTTTGCACATTTGGTCATTTTCATTCGGATGGCTTCTTTTTTTGCGTTTTTTACAAGGTTTGGGCTTTGGAGTAGCGACAACAGCAGCAGGTGCGCTAGCGATCATGATTGCTCCTAAAACGCGGCAAGGAGAAGCAGTCGGGTACTATAGCATGTTTATGAGCCTGGCTATGGTCATCGGCCCTGTCGTTGGACTGCAAGTAGTCCAACACTTCTCCTACACAGCGCTTTTTGTAACGACCGTGTTTTTATCCGTTACAGGGCTATTGCTTGCAATGTTTATCGTGTATAAGCCAGTAAAAAAAGCGCCTGAACCCCTTTCTGTAGATCGGTTTATTGCCCTTAAAGCGGTGCCTGTCAGCTTTTGCTCATCACTGGCGTCCTTTGCTTATGGCGGTATATTAAGTTTTATTACGTTGTACGCTGTCAGCCTCGGCATGGAATCAGCGGCAAGTGCTTTTTTTCTTGTTTATGCCCTTGTCCTCCTAGGTTCCCGTATGATTACGGGCAGGATTTTTGACCGCTTTGGTGAAAATGTGGTTGTTTATCCAACACTTATTTTGTTTGCAATTGGCCTTTTTACCCTTTCGCAAGCAGGCAGCTTATCGATTTTTTTAATTGCCGCTGTCCTAATGGGCGCCGGTTTCGGCTCTGTGCTGCCAAGCTTCCAAACGCTTGCCGTTCAATCTGTTCCCCCAAAACAAGCAGTGCAAGCGACAAGCACGTTTTATATCTTTTATGACCTCGGCATCGGCCTCGGCTCTTACGTGCTTGGCCTCATCGTCGCAGGCTCTACTTATTCGTTTATGTATATCACCTCTGCCTTGATTGTCATCCTAGCCATCGTGGCATATCGCGTGTTGCATCATCGCAAATTAAAACATTTAGGTGTAAAATGCATGGCCGATGCTGAGTTGGAAGCGTCGTAATGAAATGCCAAAAAATCCAGTTGAGAAAAGAATCTCAACTGGATTAGGCTTGTTGGACCAATTATGCAAGGGGATCGTCATAATGATAGCTAGTTTTGTCACCATGCTGGTTCTGCTTTAGCATGTGTTGAACTTTTTCAAACGCTTGCGGCGCCAAATCGAGCAGTCGTTCATAAAGGTGAGTCGAACTATCTAAATGGACCATATTGACACCTTTGCTATTTACGACTAAAAACGCAATTGGCGTAATCGACACACCACCGCCGCTTCCACCGCCAAACGGATGGCCAATTTCATCGTGTGCTTGCTCGATGTGAAATTCGCTTCCCCCTGCAGCAAACCCAAAACCTACCTTTGAAATCGGCATAATGACACTGCCATCGGGTGTTTCGACAGGGTCACCGACAATGGTATTGACGTCAGCCATAGCCTTGATGTTTTCCATCGCTGTCTTCATCAAGCCCTGAATTGGATGTTCTGACATGACTTCACTCCTTTCACTCAATCACCAGCTACAGCACCTTGTACAGGCGGCATCTTTTGTGAAGAGTTCTTCTTGTAATTGAAAACAAGCGCAAGACCTGTACGTATAGCGTGTCCCACGCGAAAGGAGACTATGCATGAACACGAAAGGGCGAACGTTTCAGATTGGAAATGAGGAACGACGTCCAATTGTTGCGCTGCACGCCACTTCACTTTGTGGGAAGCCCATCCGCAAAAAAACGACTTTAGCCCCCATACAATACCCGCCACTTTGGCAGCGCTGGCGGCTTCTCCTGTGCCAATTTCGGTGGACCATTTGAACTCTTCAACAGTCAAGCCTTTAAAAAAACGAGCGGCGATCCGCTTATAGCTGGGAAAGTGTGCAATCCACTCTTTGCTTTTCTTAATAAAGCGCTTGATTGTTTCGCTCGACCATTTCTTTTTTTGTTTGTTTTCTTTTACAGGGCTTTTATTTTTTTCCCTGATCGACACCGTGCCTTCGTTTTCGTTCCATTCAATTAAAGGCGCTTCCAATTTATAAAGAGTAAATCCTAACATGCGGACATCCAATTGCAGCAAATCTTCCTTTTGCCGATGTTTGTAAGTACACCTGATGCGGATTGTTGCCATCAACAGGCATATGCCTAGTAGCAGCAGACCAGCTGTGGACGCTATTAACCACCATACCCAGCTTTGCACGCCTTTGCCCTCCTTTCCCTTTACTATACGCAATTGCCGAAAAAATAAACAAAGTGTCGTTATCTAATGGAAAAAGCCTGTCGTCAAAAATTGACGACAGGCTCCGTTTTCACCATTTTTCTTGCTAATCACAATGGATGACATATGTCTCGGCAAACAAATCATGGATGCCTTGTTTTTTAGGCGTGCATGCAACAACAATATAAGCAAGCAACGGGAAACGAAGTGGTAAGGGTGCTTGCTGGATAAAGCGGCCTACGCCTTCTCGAAAGAACAATGTTCGCCATGTAAGCGGCGAGCCGTCTGCAGCAACCACTTTTAAACCAAACACCATTTTTCCAAGCGTTTGCGAAAAAGCTTTCGTCATTCCTGCAAAATAAGCGAAAAACAACAGTGCGTAAAGAATGGCTGGCGTAAAAACCGTTGTAACCGCAAAACCAAAGAAATGGTCGCTTGTTTGAAAAAACGGCAGCCACGATTGAACTAGCGCAGCGTTTATAGCTGAAACGATCAATAAATCAAATAAAAACGCCCATAATCGCATCCAAAACCCAGCATAGCGAATCGCGTTTGCCCCTTTTTCTTGATTGGCCGCCTCGATTGTTGAAGAGGCAATCACCGGTGGCTGTCTTCGTAAATAGCGTTTGAATCCGGCAGAGGGTAATCGCCTTTCCATTTGTTCAGCTCCCTTATTCATAGTCATACAAATACATCGCTCTAGGTTGGTTGTAATCTGTCAGTTCCATAAGACCTTGTTTTTGCTCCGCTTTGCCAAATATTTTTTCAGCAGCAAGGCCAAACATACTTGTTAATCCTTGTTTCGGTTCAATTGCAATGACTTGATAGTTACTGCCCAAATCACGCTGCATTGCGGCAATAACATCATTGATCGACCCAAGTTCATCGATTAAGCCTGCTTCGAGCGCTTGCTTGCCTGTATAAATTCTACCGTCCCCTAATTCACGAACACGCTCTTCATCCATTCCCCGCCCATTGGCAATGACTTTGACAAATTCATCGTAGTATTCATCGACAATCGATTGCAAAATCTCATCTTCTTCTTCAGTAGGCGGCCGAGTGCCACTCATTATGTCTTTGTATGGACCGCTTTTGTAAACCGTTTCCTCGACCCCGATTTTATCAAGCAATTCGCTGATGTTTAATGAACTCATAATGACGCCAATGGACCCCGTTAAGGTTTGCGGATAAGCAAAAATTTGCTCAGCAGGAGCGGCCAAGTAATACCCACCGGAAGCCGCCATCGAACCCATTGAAATGTAAACGGGCTTTCCATAATTTTCTTGTGCTTCAATCACTGCATCATGAATTTCCGCACTTTCCAATACGCCGCCACCAGGGGAGTCAACCGCAATAATAATGCCTTCCACATTTGGGGAACTCATCGTTTGGTAAAATAAATCCATAAAATTTGAATGATTGTAACCTTCAGCAGAAAACAGGGAATCGCCTGTTGTATTGATGATTGCCCCGTTTACTTCTAAAAGAGCAATTGAACCAGAAGAGTCTCCTTCCTGTACCACTACGCTTTCGTCATAAGCTCCTGCTAGCCAATTGGCTTGGGAATATGTATTCATCGCTAATGATAGCGATGTAATGACTGAAAACAGCAAAATAAAAGCCCCAATTCCTAATGCAATCCACCTTCTTGCTTTCATCCTCTCGCTCCTTTACGATTTTTCTTTATCAGCCAACTGCTGATCGTAAAACTAAATGCTCTAGGACATACCCGCTTTCCCCCACAAATGTTGGCAGCTCACCCTTGCCCATTTTTATACATCTTTATGTACCGTTGTTTCTCCGTTTGCCAAGCAGCCTAGAGTCATTTAATTGCTTCCACTTCAATCGTATACAAAATCCCGTTGCCACAAAAGCCCCTTTCTGCCTCTTTCTAGTATATCATCTTCCCATATCGTTGAAAAACACAGAAACGGAGCAGGGATGTCCCTGCTCCTAGCCATTTTGTATGAACTTATCTTTGAAATCCGCCTAATTGTTGTTCAGCTTGAGCAACCAAACGTTTCGTGATTTCGCCACCTACAGAACCGTTTGCACGAGAAGTCGTGTCAGCCCCAAGGTTTACGCCAAATTCAGAAGCGATTTCGTATTTCATTTGATCAAGTGCTTGTTGTACGCCAGGTACTACCAAGTTATTTGAGTTTGAGTTAGCCATATGTCTCACCTCCTCCGGTACTTCTAGATTGCTCGAAAGAGGGAAGAACATACATGCTTGATAACTGGTAAATATATGAACCTCTCCTACCTACACACTTCGCATAGAAGGGGTTTTTACATTTAAAATAACTGATCCAATGTGGGCGATGTTTGCGTTCCTGTTATTTCAAGGGATTCAATTCCCGCAATCGCTTCTTTGCATTTTTCCTCCACTTGCACGTATTGTTCAAAATGAGCAGAACGATCGCGTTTTGGCTTCGTTTTAGAATCGGTCGGCAAAAAGATCGTACAGCAGTCTTCGTAAGGGAGAATCGATGTTTCATATGTGCCAATCCGTTTTGCATAAGCGATTGTTGTCTCTTTATCCATTGCTAAAAGTGGCCGCAATACAGGTAAATTGGTCATTTCATTGATCGTATTCATGCTGGCAAGTGTTTGCGAGGCGACTTGGCCTAAACTTTCACCATTTGAAATCGCTAAGATGCCTCTTTCTCTGGCAAGCCTATCGGCAATTCGCAACATCATCCGTCTCATGATCGTCATTTCATAACTTGACGGCACTTCTTTATGGATATGCGTTTGAATATCAGTGAAAGGTACAAAATGAATGGTGATCGTACGACCAAATTTCGCCAACTCCCTTGTCAAATCAATCACTTTTTGTTTGGCCCGTTCATTTGTATAGGGAGGACTGTGAAAATGAAGCATTTCTACTTCTGCTCCTCTGCCCATTAGCATATGGGCGGCAACCGGAGAATCGATTCCACCTGATAGCAAATGAAGAACTTTTCCACTGCTTCCTACCGGCAGCCCTTTTGCTCCTGCATACACACCAGCCGTTATATACGTTCCTGACTCACGCACATCGACTACAAGGTTGACATCAGGATGATGAACATCAACAGCTAACTCGCCAGTGAATGCCTTTAGCACGTACGAGCCTATTTTGTGGTTAAGGGACTGGGAATCAATTGGAAAAAGTTTGTATGCCCGCCTAGCAGAGACTTTAAACGTTTTGGCATCTGGATGTTGAGTAAGCATAAAGAGTGCCCCTTTTTGCATGGCTTCCAACTCATTATCCACTCTTAAGGCAAGGCTGTATGATTGAATGCCGAATACATTGGCTAGTGCAGCAGCAACTGGCTCATGGTCGGTGTCGTTTAGTTCTACGACAATACGCCCAAACGTCCGCTTCGCCTGTACCTTCGAAAAAGGTTTTAACACATGGCGAATATTGGCGAGCAGCAGTTTTTCAAAATGGCCTCTGTTTTTTCCTTTTAAGGCCAACTCGCCATAACGAACAAGAATATGGTCCATTTTCATTTCCCTACAACCTCCTGAAGCTCTGGAATGATCTGTTTTAAGGCTTCGCCACACGCTTCCACTTCTTCAATTGTTGTCGAAAACGAGAAGCTAATGCGAATGGCGCTCTCAGCCACTGTTCTCGGCTTCATTGCACCTAAAAGGATACGGCTTGGCTTGCCCGTTTTCGTCGAGCAGGCTGACTGTGTCGAAACGTAAATTTGACGTTGACCGAGTGCCTGCACAAGCACTTCTGCCTTAATGCCTGGAATGGATACATTAAGTATATGAGGTGCATAGCCCGATGTAGGCGTGTTAACGACTAGCCCCTCTATTTGTTCCAGCTTGGCGCGCAACATTTCATTTAATGCAAGCAGCCGTTGTTGCTGTTCCTGTTCCTGGCTTTCCATTAACACAAGCGCCTTGGCAAACGCAGCGATACCTGCTGTATTTTCTGTGCCAGGACGCAAGCGTTGTTCTTGTCCGCCTCCGTAAAGTAGGCTTTCCAGAGTAGCAGTGTTGTTGACAAATAATAGACCTGTCCCTTTCAAGCCATGGATTTTATGGGCGGACAAAGACAGCATATCAATGTTTGCATCTTTGAGTGAAAACGGCACTTTTGCCAAACTTTGCACGGCATCGACATGAAATTTGATTTGTGGGTAGCGTTGAAGCAAAGCGCCAATTTCAGTGATCGGTTGTATAGTCCCTAGTTCGCCTTGAACATGGCCAAGCGTAACCAAAACGGTATTTGGACGAATGGCAGATTCAATCGCTTTGCTAGTAACACGTCCATTCTCATCCGCTTGCACATACGTCACTTCAAACCCTTGCGCTTCGAGAGCGCGAGCATTCTCATAAATAGATGCATGTTCGACAGTGGTTGTAATTAGGTGGCCGTTCGCATGCTTTTTCGCTGTTCCTTGAATAGCCACCGCATTTGCTTCTGTCCCCCCTGAGGTAAAAATCAGCTGATTCGGCATGCAGTTAAGATAAGCAGCAAAACGTTTGCGGGCATGATCAAGTACTTGCTCTGCTTCCATGCCAAGTGTATGCAACGACGAAGCATTGCCAAAATAATCTCCAGCCATCTTCGTATATAAAGCAAGCACGTCGGGATGGGGCCGAGTGGTTGCGCTATTGTCCAAATAAATCATCAGGTGTAACTCCTTTCCTCTCTTCCAGGCTTTTAACTTAGCAAGCCTCGTTCGCTATTGCAAGCATATCTTTCAAGAATCTGCATCGCAACTCACATGCCAAAAACGCAGTTTCACAAATGAAACTGCGTTCAAACTATAGACAAACGTTCGCATACATCGTCGTTTGTTGTGGTCATAGTCGTTTTGTGCGTACAGAAACCATGCTCATAAACCCGATGTTCGATTCGCATCTTCCCTCATCTGGCAAACGATAAAAACAAGGGTGTTCCGCCATTTAAAACGAGTGCCTTCATTCCCCGTCCGTCTTGCAAGGAAAAGGCACTATGCACTTATATGCCTTTCCACTTTTTCCAACAAGTTTGGTTCATATGGCTCAACAGCATGTTGGACACGCTCAAGCGCTTCCTCGTAGTGAAAGCTGCGAAACGCATCTTCTGCTTGGTCAAGTGCTTGCCGTACCTCTTCACCGCGGTTTCGATAACGATTGCTAAACTGGATAGCCAGCTCGGCGAGCCTAGCTTTTTCAACCATTTCTTCTATTGCATCTGAACCTTTTTCAACTTGCTCAATCGCCTCATGCACCAATTGCTCAACTCGTTCCATTTCAAGGGGGATTTCATTTAGCGCATCGGAAGCTTGCTTTACTTTCGTTTCCGCAAAGTCAAGTGCTTCTAGCTGTTTTACTGGCACCCCTGGCAAGTTGCTTTTTTTCAACGTTCGTTTCGTTTCGTACATAACACTACGAAGTCGAGAAACGGTCTCTTGCGCTTTTAACTCGTCTTTTCGGAGACGACGGAGCCGTTCAATGCTTTTATCAACATTGGCTTTAAACGTGTCCATCTCTTCTGACCACTTATCAGCCATTTCGTAAATGGAAGAGTACGTTTGTTTTTGGTTTTCCGTTACATCGACAATCACATGCAAGTGGTTCCGCAAGTTGGCGAGGTCTTTTTGCAACGCATTTTGCAAATGCGTTTCTTCTTCAGCGATTAAATAGCTTTTTTGCACATGAGTCGTTTCACGCAACAACGTTTGCAATTGTTCTGTTGCTGCCTGCACTTGTTCCTTTAGTGTTGGAATTTTCTCCATTAGCTTATTTTTGAAAGCCACTTCTGCCTCAAGCGTTTCGTACATTTGCTCCTTCTCGTCGTTGATCGTTTGCAACAAGTCGCTTGCTTCTTTGACGTGAAGGTTGAGAAGCTGTTCGTACGCCTTTTCAATGTCTTTTTTAAATTGTGTGAGGCGCACATCAAAGGCAAATGTTTTTAAATGGAAGCCGCTTTCCTCCATTTGGGCGATGCCCATCTCCAAGTTGCGTACATCAGCTGGAACTGTTGATTTCACTTGGATGAGCAACTGTGGAATTTCATCCATTTTTCCCCTTAAGTCGTGCAAACGATCCTTCATTGTTAAAAGCTGCTTTCGCGCCTGTAGATAGCTGCCATTTTCAGTCGCTTCATCGTAGGACGCAAGCGTCTGCTTTATATCGGCCATTGCTTCATCAAGGACTCTAACGGCCTCGCCAAAGGATCCCCTTTTTGTTAACAGCTCATTTGACAGTTCTTGATATTTGCCACGGACTTCGCTAATTTCTTGGCGGTTTTTCGCTTCAGCGGAAACCAAGTGATCGATTTCTTCCACCATCGTATCCAACTGCTGTTCGACTGTCGCAATTCGATTTTCTACCCAGCCAACCGCATCTTTTGCTTTTTTAAATCGGTATTTTGCGGCCCATTCTTCGATTTCAATTAATTGGTTCTCAATGCTAGGCAAAATCGATTCGACAATCTCATCCCAGTCTTTGCGCCACATTTCAAATTTCTGTTCCGTTTCTCCTGACATGCGGAGCTTCTTTACTTTGGCAATTTCATCTGGAATGTCACGATTCAATAAGTTGATTTTCCGGGCATCGAGCTCGTCCACTGCTTTATGTATATGCCGTCTGAGAAAAATCCCAGCTGCCGTCCCTCCTGTAAAAAGGACGAGCAATATGATGATGACTGTTACAAAAATATCCACATGGAACTCCCCTCTACTGCGCTTTTCTTTTGCCTCTTTTTTAATCGGTTTATCCAAGCTAATCGTAAACGTTGTCGTTGTGTTATAAAAACATTGCTTTATCCCTATTCTGATACGTAATATAATACCATGAATGCGACAATTTGTGTGCAGATTCCCGACACTGCCGTTCGACAAATATCTTCAAACGCGATCTTATTTATAAAGGAGCTGTTTCCATGATTATCCGCGACGGGCATATCCACACGCCCTTTTGTCCCCATGGCTCAGCGGATACGCTGGCATCTTACTGTGAACAAGCGATTTCGATTGGGCTAAAGACGATTACATTTGCAGAACACGCCCCACTTCCCGTTGGTTTTAGCGACCCTACACCGAACCAAGACAGCGCCATGGCAGCTTCTGACCTAAATGCCTATTTGCAGGCAACGGAAGCAATAAAAAAAGAGTACGCCCACGCATTGGACGTCCTCATTGGTTTAGAGGTTGATTATATATCCGGCTACGAAACAGAAACAAAAGCGCTGTTAAACGAGGTTGGACCTTTCCTTGACGACAGCATTCTATCTGTCCACTTTTTGAAAGTGGGCAACCATTACCGTTGCATCGATTACAGCCCAGAAGAATTTGCGGCAATCGCAGCGGATCTTGGCAGCACCAATGCCCTGTATGCCCGTTATTACGACACGGTTTTAGCCTCTATTAATGCCGACCTCGGCCCCTATAAACCAAAGCGGATCGGCCACGTGACGCTGTGCAAAAAATTCCAAAAGCTCTATCAGGCCGAGCAATCGTTTGGGCAAGAAATTGGCGCCATCCTTGCCGCCATCCTTGAAAACAGGCTTCAGCTTGATTATAACTATGCGGGTCTAACCAAACCTTATTGCGGCGAGTCCTATCCACCAAAAGAAATTGCGCTGCAAGCAAAAACGATGGGCATCCCCCTTGTTTATGGTTCAGACGCCCATTCTGCAGCAGGTCTCCGCCTGTTCTAAGCCTTTACGATGTCAGGCGAACCACCATTGTTTTCCTCTGCTCCAATGAGCCAAGCAGAGAGCGAATCCACTCATCAGCATGCCGTCCATACCGCTCGATAAACTGCTCATCCGCCGGAGTAAGCAAAAAGAGTTCACGCAAGTATTGTGGGGAAGAAAAAGGCAATGTCATCATATTGCGGAGCTGGACAACGATTAAATCGGCAGCTAACGGCTCCCCTTGCCTGCGTAAGCACCGGGCGACTGCTTGTTCCAGCAAATGTTGCTCTTTCCGCAAATAAGTGCTCATCACTTCCCGTACAAGGGTCGAGTCTAGCGTCATTTCTCGGTGTGCCATGCGTGCTAGCCAATGACACGATTGTTGGTAAAGGAGCACTTTTTTAAACAGCCCTACTAAAGAATCGATGGGATCGCCGTTTGGTTCCCGTGCGGCTGTTTCCATCGTTTTTACATACCCTTCAAAAAAATCGATTAATAACGATTCAAACAAAGCCTGCTTTCCGCCAAAATAATACGAGATCAGCGCGGGATTCACACCAGCTTTTCTGGCAATGTCGCGAACGGATGTACCGTGGAAGCCTTTTGCGTAGAACAAGGAAATAGCCGCATCTTTAATCGTCGTTTTCGTCTGTTCGCTCATTCGTATCCCTCCAAGTTGGTTGTGAACTACCCACCACTTATCACCCTTGCAGGTCGCTTGAAGTGGGGGCTTCTTGGGTAATCGCCCCTTTTGGTAGCTGACGAAATGGACCAAGCTAACCCTCTTGTTCCAAGAGTTGTCTTTCATTAGGCAGTGGCTAATAAGCGAATACCTTCTTTTTTAATATTAATTGCTGAATTGTAATCTCGATCAAGACTTAGTCCGCAAACACATTGATACGTACGTTCGGATAATGCCATTTCTTGTATGGAACCACATTGCGAACACATCTTTGTGGATGGAAACCATTTATCGATTTTGATCAGTTGTTTCCCTTGTTCGTTTCGTTTGTACTGTAAGAAAGAAGTGAACATTCCCCATCCATTATCAGCGACACTTTTACCAAACTTCAGTGCTTGTGATATCCCTTTCATATCTAAATTTTCAATCACAACCGCATCAAAATTAGCTGCTAATTCCTTTGATTGATGGTGAAGAAAGTACTTCCGTTGATTAGCGATTTTTTCATGAATGTTGGCTACTCGAATCCGTTGTTTGTGCCAATTCGAAGAACCTTTTTTCTTAGGGGATAGTTTGCGTTGTTCTTTTGCTAATCGATCCAGCATTTGTCTGTAAAACTTAGGGTAATGGGCTTTCTTCCCTTCGCTATCGACAAATAACCCGTTCATCGCACAATCTAATCCAACCACTTTTTTCATTTCCTTACTCTCAATCTCCTTCTCATACTCTGTAAGAATCGAAATATCATATTTCCCGGATGAAGTCATCGAAATCGTGCACGATTTGATTTTGTGTTCTGAAGGGATTTCTCGATGTTGTCTGATTTTGACCCTTTTTACTTTAGGTCATTTGATATGACCATCTAACAACTGAATATTCCCATTGACAACATTCGTTGTGTAGCTTTGCTTATGTCGTTTGCTTTTGAATGTTGGGAACTTGGCCTTCCCCTTGAAGAAGGCTTTGTAAGCTTTATCTAAATTTAGTTGTGCGTTCGCTAACGCCAATGAGTCTACTTCTTTCAACCACTCATACTCTTTTTTGTACTTGGCAGGAGTAGGGGGCTTCCCCTTTTTTAAAGCATCTTTATCTTCTTTCCGTAACGCATACGTCTCTTTTCGTTCCGCTAACATCTTGTTATAAACAAAGCGAACACATCCGAAGGTTTTACGTATAAGCAAAGACTGATCATCTGTTGGATACAATCTGAACGTATACGCTTTATTTCGTTTGGCCATATCATATCACCTCACTTCATCGAATGTACGTTCTTATCATACCATAGAAAAGGCTTTTCGACTATTGCCCAGCCGATAGTCATCTCCCCTTACCGTTGGGCTACGCCCTACACGCTTAAAGAGGGAGACTTCTTTCGGAAATATGTTAAAGCAAGCAGCCGCAAATCGTGTTATCTTATATACAGTATTCGTTTTTTTATTACCCGCTTCCTGTCTGATTAAGCGGCTTTTACGCAAAAACTTTTTGACAAATCCCGCATGCTTTTGTTGAATCGCTGCGGTTTTTGACAAATGGAAGGAGCATGACTCGATGTTTAGCAAACTTGATTATCCTACTGACCAAGAAGCAGCCTATCGCCTTTTGGAACAGCAAGCCGTTGCCTTACTTGAAGATGAGCCGGATGCGCTAGCCAATTACGCCAATTTATGTGCATTGTTGGGCCAGTTTTTAGATGACATTAACTGGGTCGGCTTTTATTTTCTTAAAGAAAACGAACTTGTGCTCGGCCCTTTCCAAGGACTGCCCGCCTGTACACGGATTGCGATTGGCAAAGGCGTCTGCGGGACGGCTGTGACCGAAAACAAAACGATGCGCATTGATGATGTCCATGCATTCCCTGGGCATATCGCCTGCGACGCCGCTTCAAACGCCGAACTCGTTATTCCAATCCGCCACAAAGATAAAGTGATAGCAGTCCTTGATATTGACAGCCCGAGTAAAGGCCGTTTCCACGAAAAAGAAGCGGAGGCGCTCGAACGCTTATTGAAGCGAGTGGAACCTTTTTTAATCAAACATTGACAAGTAGGCGCTTTTCCGCTATGATAGATCGGTGTGAGTGACAGCCAAGACAAACGAACTTTTGACCAATCCATTCCTCAAGCGGCTGCAATGACTGAGGTGCATCGCGTAACTTCTAGCTGTCGAAGCGAAGGTGCATGAAAATGGAATGGCTGGAGTTTAGAGATTGTCATTTAGGTTGTTATTTTGCAACACCAAAATAACAAGGAGGAGACACAATGTCTCGTTATACAGGTCCATCTTGGAAACTATCCCGCCGCCTTGGCGTTTCTCTAAGCGGAACAGGGAAAGAGCTTGCGAAGCGTCCTTACGCTCCAGGCCAACACGGTCCAAACCAACGTAAAAAGCTTTCAGAATATGCGCTTCAACTTCATGAAAAGCAAAAACTTCGCCACATGTATGGCGTAAACGAGCGCCAATTCTTGCGCACGTTCAACGATGCTGGCAAAATGAACGGCATCCACGGCGAAAACTTCATGATTTTGCTTGAGTCACGTCTTGACAACCTTGTCTACCGTATGGGTCTTGCCCGTACACGCCGTGCTGCGCGCCAACTAGTAAACCATGGCCACGTGCTTGTTGACGGTTCACGCGTCGACATCCCATCTTATCGCGTAAAGCCAGGGCAAACAATTGGCCTTCGTGAGCGTTCACGGAATTTGACTGTTGTCAAAGAAGCACTTGATGTGAATGATTTCACGCCAGGATACGTATCATTTGACGAAGAAAAGCTTGAAGGTACGTACACACGTTACCCAGAGCGTTCTGAGCTTCCAGCAGAAATTACTGAAGCGCTGATCGTTGAGTGGTATTCTCGTTAAGAATAAAAAACCAGCCGTTTCAGGCTGGTTTTTTTATTTATTTTAAGCTTAGCTTGGCAAACTTGCGCTTTCCGACTTGAACGATCATGCCGTCTTCAACCGATACGACCGTTTGAATATCGGTGATTTTCTGTTCGTTAATTTTTACGCCGCCACCTTGAATCATCCGGCGAGCTTCGCCTTTAGAAGACTGCATGTTCAACGAAACAAGCAAATCAATTAACGGCACTTCTTGATCGCCTTCCCAGGAATAGACAGGAATGTCTTCTGGCAGCGCCCGTTTTTGGAAAACTGTTTTAAAATATTGCTCTGCTTCATCAGCCGCTTCCTTGCCGTGGTACATTTCTACAAATTTACGGCCAAGTCGCATTTTTGCATCGCGTGGATGGACACTGCCCTCTGCAAGCCCTTTTTCTAAAGCTTCCACTTCAGCCATCGGCACATCAGTCGCCAATTTGTAATATTTTACCATCAATTCATCAGGTATCGACATCGCCTTTCCGAAAATCTCGTTCGGTGCTTCGTCAATGCCAATGTAGTTATTAAGGGATTTTGACATTTTACGGACGCCATCGAGCCCTTCGATCAACGGCAACGTCAGCATCACTTGCTTTTCTTTTCCGTACGCTTCTTGGAGTTGGCGTCCCATTAACAAATTAAACGTTTGGTCCGTTCCCCCTACTTCAATGTCGGTTTCCATTGCAACTGAATCGTAACCTTGCATAAGCGGGTAAAAGAATTCATGCACCGAAATCGGCTGCCCCGTTTTATAGCGTTTGCTAAAATCTTCCCGTTCAAGCATACGGGCCACTGTCATCTGACCAGCAAGCTTTAAAACATCATCAAATTTCAGCTCGCTTAGCCATTGCGAATTGTAAAGAATTTCTGTTTTTTCAATGTCCAAAATTTTTCCGTATTGTTCTACGTATGTTTGTGCATTCTGCTTGACTTGTTCATCAGTCAACACTTTCCTCGTCTCTGACTTTCCAGTCGGATCACCGATTTTTCCAGTAAAGTCACCGATCAGCAGTTGAATATGGTGGCCATACTCTTGAAATTGGCGCAGTTTTTGCAGTACAACTGTATGGCCGATATGGACATCAGGTGCTGACGGGTCCATGCCAAGCTTAATGTTTAACGGCTTTCCTGTTCGAACGCTTTTCTCAATTTTTTCCCGAAATGCCTCTTTCGGGACGACTTCTACAACCCCTCGCATGAGCGCTTCCACTTGCTCATCAACGAGCTTTTGCTGCTCAGGGGTTAACGGTTGTTTTTCATCCATCTATGGTTCCTCCTTCAATTCAACGCAAAAAAAGCCCCTCCCCATAAGGGACGAACTTGTCGCGGTACCACCCTTGTTGAAGGCATACGTGCCTCCCACTCATTCGATAACGGCTTCTCCGTTCTTTGCCGAAACAAAGAATAGCTCCAGGCTGTAATTCTGGCTAACGTACGTGTACCGGTTCGCACCAACCACCGGCTCTCTTCGATCAGCGCACGCCCATACTTCGGCCTTTCTTCGCTTTTTTTACGTTTTCAATTCACTTTCTAGTTTTACCACACGGTGTGTACACTGTCAACATAGCGAACACACGTATGCGCATCACGCAATTTATGATATACTAAGACGACTAAGGGGGGGAGTCGATGAAGCACTTTCTTTCGAAGTGGAAGAACAACTGGAATGCCTTTATAGCAAAGCTGGATGACATTCAGTTCTTCCGGAAAGTCGGCATTACATACCAAGTATTATGGAATTTATTCCTTATTGTACTCATTATTGGCTTTTTAGGGTTTATGTTTGCCGGCGGAACGGCCGCAGGTTACTTTGCTTCCCTCGTAGCCGATGAAAAAACGTATTCAGAAGAAGACATGCGCACATTCGTAGGCTCGCTTTCAAAAACAAGCGACATTTACCTTGCTGGCGGTGTTTACTTAGGAAAAATCCGCAGTGAAGTGGACCGCGAAATTGTCTCCCTTGATGACGTGGCCGATGAAGTAAAATGGGCCATCATTGCTACAGAAGACGAACATTTTTACGAGCATAATGGGATCGTCCCAAAAGCGTTGCTGCGGGCAACAATGCAAGAGCTGACAAGTTCGTCTGTACAAACGGGTGGCAGCACATTGACACAACAACTAATAAAGCAACAAATTTTATCCGATGAAGTATCGTTCGACCGCAAAGCGACAGAAATTATGCTCGCGCTTAGGCTCGAACAGTTTATGACAAAAGATGAAATATTGGAAGCCTACTTAAACGTCGTTCCGTTTGGCCGGAATGCCTCGGGCCGAAATGTTGCTGGCATTGAAGCGGCGGCGCAAGGGGTCTTTGGTGTTTCGGCAAGCGATTTAAACTTGCCACAAGCAGCTTATTTAGCTGGCTTGCCACAAAGCCCGTATGGCTACACGCCTTTCACAAACGACCAACAGCTTAAAGATAAAGACGGTTTGCAGCCTGGGTTTAACCGTTACCAAACGGTTTTAAGTCGCATGTACGAAAAAGAGTACATCACAAAAGAGCAATATGAGGATGCAAAAAGTTACGACCTTACTGCTGATTTTACAACAAGCGCGCCTGACCCAATGGAAGAACGGCCGCGGCTTACTGAAGAAATTATGAACCGGGCAACAGCAGTGCTCGTACAACAGAAAATCGATAACCGCGATGGTTGGGAGAAACTAAGCGACGCTGCTAAACAAGTCGAACGCAATCAGTTTAAAGCTGAGGTCGAAAACGCGATCATCAATGGTGGTTACAACATCATTACGACCATTAATAAAGATTTGTATGACGCCATGAACGAGGCAGCTCAACAATCTGACGCTTATTTTGGTGCCGACAAACAAGGGCAGCGCGAAGAAGTTGGCTCTGTTTTAATCGAAAATAAAACCGGAAAAATCCTTAGCTTTGTCGGTGGTCGTGAAGAAAACTTAGATCATCTGTATAACCACGCTACACGTGCTTATCGCCAAGCAGGCTCGACGAGCAAACCTGTTCTTGCTTATGCAGGTGCAATTGAAGCAGGTGTAACCCAACCAGGGCTTGTCATTCCCGATGAACAAGCGTTTTACAAAGCTGGTGGGAGGGAAATTAGAAACTTTGACCACGCTCACAAAGGCAATCTCACTGTGCGTGAATCACTGAAACAATCACGCAACGTGCCAGCTGTGGAGGCGTGGTGGCATGTCCCTGATGACTTAAAAGTAAAGCTCCGCGACGAAGCCGGCTTTAACCCAGACATGCACGGCGTGAATGAAGCAGTCGCCATCGGTGGCGGCAATGTCACCGTTGAACAAAATGTCAGCGCCTTTAGCGCTTTCGGCAACAATGGCGTCCGTATGGAACCCTACATGATCGAACGGATTGAAACGGATTCTGGCGAAGTCATTTACGAGCACCCTGCTAGTAAGCATACACTGTTTAGCCCACAAACAAACTATTTGGTCGCCGATATGATGCGTGATGTTATGTACAGCGGAAATGGCACCGGACGCACGGCAGCCAACAAGTTACAGTTTCAAGCTGATTGGGCTGGAAAAACAGGCACGACCAACAACGACTATGATTCATGGTTTATTGCCGTCAACCCTGAGGTGACATTAGGCGTATGGAATGGTTATAGCGGTGACAAAACGATTAGTTTACGCAAACGAGTCGGCGGGCTCGGTACAGGGGCGCGGACACAATCCATTTGGGCGAACTTTGCTAACGCTGCTTATAGCGTTGACCCGGAGCTGATGACAGCAGGAGGCAAACGCTTCGAGCAGCCTGACGGCATTGTCGAAAAACGAGTCTGCGGCTTAACAGGCGGCCCACCAACGAAAGCATGCGAAGAGCAAGGCTTAGTCACTACCGACCTATACAGAAGCGACATGATCGATCATATCGAGGGGCTAGCCCCGTTTCAAGCGAGCTTTAAACCAAATGCTCAACCATCTAATGAAAAAGAAGGAGATGACGATTAAAGAAGCGTGCCTTTAAAGGCACGCTTCTTTTATTGGCGTTAATCTTCCATTGTTGATAAGTCGCCTGTCGGCAAATCCAATTCCCAGGCTTTTAATACGCGGCGCATGATTTTTCCGCTGCGCGTTTTTGGCAATGACTTACGGAACTCCATTTCCCGCGGTGCTGCGTGGGCTGCGAGTCCTGTCTTTACAAATTGGCGAATCTCTTCTTTTAATTCGTCAGTGACTTCATAGCCTTGGCGCAGTGCGATAAATGCTTTGATAATTTCTCCGCGGACAGGGTCAGGTTTGCCAATGACGCCTGCTTCCGCAACGGCTGGGTGTTCAACTAGTTTGCTTTCGACTTCAAATGGGCCAACGCGCTCACCTGCGGTCATAATGACATCGTCAATACGACCTTGGAACCAAAAGTAGCCATCTTCATCCATATAGGCAGAATCACCAGAAACATACCAGCCGTCAAGCTCAAAATAGCTTTGGTATTTGGCTTCATTGTTCCAAATAGCACGCATCATCGCTGGCCAGCCTTTTTTAATGGCAAGATTACCCATTCGGTTCGGTGGCAGTTCATTGCCTCTATCATCAATGATGGCGGCCTTGACGCCTGGAATCGGTTTGCCCATTGATCCTGGACGGATTTCCATTGCCGGGTAGTTACAGATCATTTGCGCTCCCGTTTCCGTCATCCACCACGTGTCGTGAATGCGTTTGTCAAAGACTTTCACACCCCACCGCACCACTTCAGGGTTGAGTGGTTCGCCAACGCTCAAGACATGACGCAGTGACGAAAGGTCATACTGTTTAACAAGTTCGTCGCCTGCGCTCATCAACATCCGAAATGCGGTTGGCGCGCTGTACCAAACCGTTACTTTGTAGCGCTGAATCGTCTCATACCAATCAGTTGGCGAGAAGCGACCGCCGCGCACTACATTGGTCACACCTGCAAGCCAAGGTGCAAAAATGCCGTAAGACGTTCCTGTTACCCAGCCAGGGTCGGCCGTGCACCAATAAATGTCATCTTGCTGCAAGTCAAGGACGACTTTGGCCGTGTGGTAATGCTGGACCATCGCTTCATGGACATGAAGAACGCCTTTTGGCTTGCCCGTGGAGCCAGATGTATAATGGAGAATGAGCCCGTCTTCCCGATCAACCCATTCAATTGCAAAATCACTTGACGCTGCCTGAAGCCGCTTGTTCAACTGTAAAAAAGGACCATTGTCTTCATACGTTTCATCGGCGACTAGCACCGTTTTCAAATCCGGCAAATCGTCAAACGGTACCCGTTCTAGTAATGTCGGCGTTGTGACAAGCACTTTTGCGCCGCTGTCTTCAAGACGGTCACGCACAGCGCCTTCCATAAAAGCTTCAAACAACGGGCCAACAATCGCCCCTATTTTAATGGCACCAAGAAGCGTAAAATACAGCTCAGGTGTGCGAGGCATAAAGATAAAGACACGATCACCTTTTTGGACGTTGGCTTCTTTGAGCACATTCGCTGCTTTGTTCGAGAACGTCTTCATTTCCGCAAATGTGTAAGATTCATCGCGGCGCGCATCGCTATAATAAAGAGCTACCTGTTCGCCTTTGCCGTTCTCGGCATGGTAATCAATTGCTTCATAGGCAAGGTTGACTTTGCCTGTTTTATGCCAAGAAAACGTTTTTCTGACATCCTCCCAGTCAAAGTGTTGCACGGCTTCTTCGTAATTTTTCAGGTTATGGTTTCCTTCAATCGCAGGAAGCGCTTTCATAACAGGTTCACACCTCTCACTCTCAAATTAAGTTCATTATAGTATAAACAAGGTAACGTTTTCAAACAAAATTCACTCTTTGTTCCATTTATTTTCATTAATTCGTCGATTTTTGTTCGCAACCTTCTTGTTTTTGTTTCTACAATGTATAATGAAAACATAGATTGTCTAACCGAGGTGAAGCAATGGAGCATCCAAAAACACTGATCCGCGAACCGTATTCGATTGCAGGCAAGGAATTGGTTTTAGAAGGCCCTCTTCCAGCCAACGAACTTGCTAACTATGATTTTCATGAAGACTTAACTTCCTTCCGGCCGGCGACCGAACAAAAAAAGCGCTTTTAGAAATTGCCGAATTGCCAGAAGGGCGTATTAACATTGTCCGTGATGGCTCAATGATCGTTGGCTATGTTACATTTGTTTATCCTGACCCTCTCGAACGATGGTCAGAAGGCAATATGGAAAATTTGCTCGAACTCGGTGCGATTGAAATTGCGCCTCCATACCGGGCGCTCGGTATCGGCAAACAGCTGTTGCGCTTATCAATGAAAGATGAAGCAATGGAAAACTATATTATTATTACAACGGAGTATTACTGGCATTGGGATTTGAAAGGCAGCGGACTCGATGTCTGGGAATACCGAAAAGTGATGGAAAAAATGATGAACGCCGGTGGGCTCATTTGGTATGCAACCGATGATCCAGAAATTAGTTCCCATCCGGCAAACTGCTTAATGGCGCGGATTGGAAAGAATGTTGACCAGAGCTCGATTGAAAAATTTGACCAGCTTCGCTTTGTAAACCGCTTTATGTACTAGAAAGGAGGTTTGTTCTGTTTGACGGCCCAACAGAACCTTTGCCAATGAAAATCAAAACGATTATGCGCACGAACGTGCTAACACTAACAGACAAACACACGATTGAAGATGCGATCGCCCTTATGGAAAGCGCCTCCATCCGTCATATTCCTATTACGAACGGTCATACAGCTGTCATTGGCATTGTGTCTGACCGGGATATTCGCGATATACGCCCTTCTACCCTTTCCGTAACCAAAGAAGCAGCCGATTTTTTGCAACCGGTTACGAAAATAATGAGTACACCTGTATTAACCGCTCATCCTGATGATGACGTCCAGGAAGTTGCACGCCTGTTTTACCAGCATCGTGTTGGCTGCCTCCCAGTTGTAGACAACGATCGATTGGCAGGGCTGATCACAGAGTCTGATATGCTTTATAGTTTAACAAAACTCCTAGGCGCAGATCAGCCAAGCTCCATCATTGAAGTGTGTGTACAAAACCGCCCTGGGCAGTTGGCAGATGTCGCTGCTGTTTTTAAAAAAGAGCGTATCAATATTGTTAGCGCTGTCGCGTATCCAAGCAAAAAAGCAGAAAAATATATGCTTTCATTTCGTGTCCAAACCATTGATCCCCGGCGCATTATTGCTGCCCTGCAACTGGCAGGATACGAAGTCTATAATCCGCCGTTTCCCGTAATGGGAGGTCCCAATGAATAATAAAGAAGCCGTACTTGTATATGGACCGAGCCAATATCCGTATAAATTTAACGAAACACACCCGTTTCATCCGCTTCGTCTCGAATTAACATACTCCCTATTGGAAGAGCTGGGGGCGGTTCAAGACCAGCCGCTCATTCAACCTAGCGCAGCTACAAAGGCGGAATTGGAGCTGATTCATGATTCCCGTTTTATTGAAGCGGTCATTGCAGGGGGCGAGGGGCGGTTACCAGATAGCGCCGCAGAAGCATATGGGCTAAAAACCGAAGATACGCCCCTTTTTCCTCATATGCACGAAGCGGCTGCCCATTTAGTTGGAGGAACACTCCGCGCTTGTGACGCTGTCTTAGCCGATGGCTACTTGCATGCCTTCCATCTAGGCGGTGGCCTTCACCATGGCTTTCGCGGCCGGGCGTCGGGCTTTTGCATTTACAATGATTCTTCGATTGCAATCGAGTACATGCGGCGAAAATACGGTGTGCGGATCCTTTATGTCGATACAGATGCTCACCACGGTGACGGCGTCCAATGGGCCTTTTACGACGACCCAGATGTATGCACGCTAAGCTTGCACGAAACGGGGCGCTATTTGTTTCCTGGAACTGGCCATGTGACGGAAAAAGGAACAGGCAAAGGCTTTGGCTTTTCCATCAATGTCCCACTTGATGCGTTTACAGAAGATGAATCTTTTTTGGACGTCTATCGGGCTGCTTTTACAGAAGTCGCCGACTTTTTCAAGCCTGACATTATCGTCACACAGAACGGGGCCGACGCCCATTATCTCGATCCTTTATCGCATTTGCATGTATCCATGAACGTTTACCGAGAAATTCCGCGGTTCGCCCATCAGCTAGCTCATGACTATTGTGGCGGCAAATGGGTTGCTGTCGGAGGGGGCGGCTATGACAAATGGCGGGTTGTCCCGAGAGCATGGGCATTGATTTGGTTGGAGATGAGTGGGCAAACCGCATTGGCAAACGATCATGTGCCCCAAGCTTGGATAGACAAGTGGAAGGACAAGGCGGAAGAAATACTGCCGACCACATGGACAGACACTGCTATCCCACAAATACCGAGAAGAAAGGAAATTACCGCCAAAAACGCTTTGACATTGGAAAAGGCCTTGTACCATATTCGCACAGAAAAACAAACAGCGCGTAAACATGTTGAAAAGCATGAATAAGCCGGATCAATAAACAGATCCGGCTTCAGCCTGTAGACAAACGCTCACATGGATCGTCGATTGACAAGCGTTTTCTATCAGTCTCGTAAGGTTATTTCGTTGAGCCACGACTTTCAATGCGATGTGGCAATGTCACTGTGTAGTCTTCCACGTCTTCTTTATTCATTAGTTTGGTCAGCAACCGCATGGAGACAGCGCCAATGTCATAAAGGGGCTGAACAACGGTCGTTAAGGTTGGACGTACCATTGTAGCCAAACGTGTATTGTCAAAACCGATTACTTCAATGTCACCAGGCACATCATAACCACGATCTTGGACGCCATGGATGACGCCTAGAGCCATTTCATCATTTGAAGCAAATAGCGCTGTCGGTTTTTCGTCAAGGGCAAGAAATGCATCCATTGCTTCCATTCCTGAATCATATGTGTAATCGCCAATGACAATCAGGTTTTCATCAAATTCAATATTGTTTTTCTGAAGCGCTTGGCGATATCCAGCAAACTTTTGGTAGCCATTGATTGGGTCTTCTAGCGAACCACTCAACATACCGATTCGTTTATGTCCTTTTTCAATTAAAAACTGAATGGCATCTTCAGCCGCTTGCGTGTAATCAATATTGACTGACGGAAACGATTTTTCGTCATCTAATGTGGCAGCAAGAACAATCGGTACAGGTGCGCGCTTAAATTGCTCCGCATGCTCCTCTGTAATCTCGCCGCCCATAAACACAATACCGTCGACTTGCTTTTCCAATAGCGTATTAATCAAGTGGATTTCTTTGTCTTTGTTTTGGTCAGAGTTACAAAGAATGATATTGTACTTATACATAGTGGCAATGTCTTCGATTCCGCGCGCCAGCTCGGAGAAGAAAATGCTTGAAATATCAGGGATAATGACACCGACTGTCGTGGTACGTTTGCTGGCTAGCCCCCTCGCTACTGCATTTGGACGGTAATTTAAGCGTTCAATTGCTTCCAGTACTTTTTTCCTTGTCGTCGGTTTTACATTTGGGTTTCCGTTGACTACCCGGGAAACAGTAGCCATTGAGACACCAGCTTCTCTAGCTACATCATAAATGGTCGTATTCATCTTATTTTGCTGCCCGCGCAGCTTATACGCAGCAGCTTCCTCCTCACTATAACAATGTTCATGATTGTGTATCATATACGATAGCAATAACTGTTTTTCATTCGAATGTTTCTTCTATCATACGATACACTAAGATTTCCTGCAATGATTAAAGACTATCTTTCATACTTTTTCACCATTTGAAAAACAGTTTTCTTTTTTCATTATAACAGTATTACTAAAGTGCCCTTTTTTAAATGCTTTTAAACACAAAAGCAGCTCAAAATTTCTTTGAGCTGCTTTTTGTTATGCTTGTTTCACAGGAGCTTTGTAAAGCCCTGACTCAATTAAGCCATCTAAGAATTGATTGAATTGGTCAAAATTCATTTGCTGGGCTGAATCAGACAAAGCGACAGCGGGGTCTGGATGGACTTCCGCCATCACCGCATCTGCCCCAATCGCCAGAGCTGCTTTCGCTGCTGGCAGAAGCAAATCACGGCGGCCAGTAGAGTGTGTAACATCAACCATTACTGGCAAGTGTGTTTCTTGTTTTAAAATCGGCACTGCGGAAATATCGAGTGTGTTGCGTGTCGCTTTCTCGTAAGTGCGAATGCCACGTTCGCAAAGCATCAACTGGCTATTCCCTTTTGAGACGATGTATTCAGCAGCGTGGATAAATTCTTCAATCGTTGCGGATAAACCACGCTTTAACAATACAGGCGTTTTAACAGAACCGGCAGCTTTCAGCAGCTCGAAGTTTTGCATATTACGAGCGCCAATTTGAATGACATCGACATATTCTGTTGCCACTTCTACGTCAGCTGGAGTGACAATTTCACTAATAACCGCCATATCAAGCTCATCAGCAACACGTTTTAATATTTTTAACCCTTCTAAACCTAGACCTTGGAAATCATAAGGAGACGTACGCGGCTTAAAAGCGCCGCCCCGGAGAAGGCGCTGCCCCCTCTTTTTCATTTCTTTCGCAACAGCTAGCACTTGTTCATAACTTTCAACGGCGCACGGGCCAAAAACAAAACGTTGCTGGCCATCGCCGATTTTTTCCCCTTTGACATCGACAGTGGTGTTTTCAGGTTGCTTTTTCCGGGATACTAACAGCGCTTTGCTGTTGTCTTCTTCTTGCAACTCCAAGCTCGCTTTAAAAATTTGTTTAAATAAATGCTGAAGTGTCGCTGTTTCAAATGGCCCTTCATTGTGTTTGGCAATATGGTCTAGCATGCTCCGTTCTCGAACTGGATCAAAGCGGTTAATGCCTTGTTCTCTTTTGATATCGCCAATTTCCTTTACAAGCCTTGCACGCTCATTAATCTTTTCAAGGATGGCAAGGTTGACTTTGTCTAACTCATCTCTAAGGGAATCCAATTGTTCATTGCTCATGTCGTCTCTCCGCACCTTTCTCTCTGTCAGAAATTTAACTTTTGTCTATTATAGCTGACTGGCGTTAAAAAGTCACGGACTTTTTCTTTATTACTTAGACGCTTTTACGTAATAAAGTGAATTTGGAAGGAAATGCGCGATGAAAACTCGGTCTCATCGCGCTTTCCATTAGCTTTCTGTATTCGCATTGGCGCGAACTTCTTTTTCTGCTTCTTCAATTTCATTTTTAACCGTGTCAGAAATGGTTTTCGATGCTTCTTCTGCATCTTGTTTTAAATCTTCAGCAAGGCTCGCGGCTTCATTTACTTGGTCTTCTGCTTCTTTTTTAACAGAAGCGCTCAAATCTTTTACTTTTTCAACCACTTGCATGGATTGATCTGTTACACTTTTAGCGATATTGTTCGACTTTTCTCTAGCTATGTCAACCCACTCGTTGCCTTTTTCATAAGCGGCGCTCGCTTGTTCGCTTATGTCGCTGCGCAACTCTTTCCCTGATTTAGGTGCGAGAAACAGCGCCGTTGTCGCGCCAACAATTCCACCGATTAATGTACCAATCAAAAAATCTTTTGAATTCATATCTCCCATTCTAACTCCTCCTTGTTTGTCAACGATCAAGCTGTTGCTTTCGTTGTTTAAATTTTGTATAGAAATCCAAAACAGCCTGTCCCCATTGTACTGCTTGGGAGACTGTTTCAGCATTCCGGCTTGTTTGGTCACTTATTTTAACAGAAACTTGGTGAACAGACTGGTTGAGCGTTTTCATCGATTCGCCCAACTCTTTAGCGGCGCCAAAAACGGTATTGAGCGACTCCGATTTCTGTTGTAAGTCATCTGCTAACGCATTGGTTTTTTTCAAAAGCAATTCAGATTCTGTCGTTATGCCTCGCAGTTGTTTTTCCAGCGCTTCCACCGTTGCCGATGTGTTTTCAAGCGTTTTGGTAGCTGATTTAAGTGTTTTGATTAAATAAATAACCAGTATCGCAAAAGCCAGGGCAACAATCAAGGCGCTTATGTATAAGATGGCTTCCACTCATCATCCCCTCCTTCCTACATACTTTACCCAAGTTTAATAAGATCAAACCTAAATTGCAATGTGCTAAAGATACATTTTCGACAAATACCTGCGTTTTTCCTTCAAAATAAAAAAAGCAGCTGATAAACAGCTGCCTAATGTAACCAAACGTTCATATCTGCTACTCGCCCTGGCTTTTCTATTAGTCTGAATGGCCAATTACGAACTTGATTCGACCAATGCTTCATAGGCTTTTTGGTATTTCTGGATGTCACCTGCGCCCATAAACAACAGAACAGACTCTCCGTGGCCTTTGAGCGTTTCAATTTCTCCTTCCGTTAACAGTTTTGCGCCATCAACAAGCGCTTGTAGCTGTTCGATCGAAAGAGAACCTTTTTCTTCCCTCGCCGAGCCAAAAATATCGCATAAATAAACGTGGTCGGCTTGGCTGAGCGCTTCCGCAAATTCATTTAAAAACGTTTTTGTCCGCGTAAATGTATGAGGCTGGAATATCGCTGTTACTTCTCGGTCACGGTATTTCTTTTTCGTCGCCTCAATTGTAGCTGCAATTTCTGTTGGATGGTGGGCATAGTCATCAATTAGTATTTGCTTGCCTGAACGCTTTTCGCTAAAACGCCGTTTGACGCCAGCAAAGGTCTTTAAGTGCTCAACAATGTCTTCATAGCCAATGCCTTCATAGTGGCATAAAGCAATGACAGACAATGCGTTTTTGACATTGTGGTCGCCAAAGCCAGGGATCACAAACGACCCAAACAGATCGCCTCTAACCCAGGCATCAAACGCTGTCCCTTCTGGCGTGTTTTTAATCGATTTCGCTTGAAAATCATTATGGTCGCCAAGGCCGTAATAAACTATTGGCACATTTGCCTGCAATGTTTGCAAATGTTCATCATCACCGCAAGCAATAATCGCTTTATTGACTTGCTTCGCCATCGTTTGGAAAGCAGAAACGACATCTTCCACGCTCTTGAAATAATCGGGATGGTCAAAATCAATATTGGTCATTACGCAATAATCAGGCGAGTAATTTAAGAAATGGCGGCGGTACTCACATGCTTCAAATACAAAATACGTTGAATTAGCCGCACCTTTCCCTGTCCCATCGCCAATCAAATAAGAGGTAGGCTCAACAGACCCTAACACATGAGCCAGCAACCCTGTTGTGGACGTTTTTCCATGTGAGCCTGAAACTGCAATGCTTGTAAACTGTTTAATAAAGGAGCCAAGAAATTCCGGATAGACATCCACTTGCAAACCGAGCTCCCGCGCCCGTTTAATTTCCTCGTGTGTTTCACCATAAGCAGCTGAAACAATGACATGTTGCCCGTTTTTAATATTGTCTCGCGAAAAAGGCAATAACGTAATGCCCTTTTGTTCTAACGGCTTCTGAGTAAAAATCGTTTCTTCAATGTCCGATCCTTGTACATTCTCATTTAAATCATGCAGGATTTGCGCTAATGCGCTCATGCCTGAACCTTTGATTCCGGTAAAGTGATAGTTTGTCAATCGTGAAGCCTCCAATCAAAAAAAGCAAATCGTATTCGACGCCTTGCGAACATGGCCCTCGTTCCATTAATTATATAGTAGTATATGTCATTTTTAAGAAAAGGTCCTGCAATTTGCATACGCCTTCCTGTAGCACGATTTGTTCCTTCCATATCATATAGAAATTTTCTTCATTTCTCAAGTTCTTGCTGTTTCCGTCGTCGAACCAAACAGTTCTCTCACGTCTTCTTCACTTGCCAACACATGGCGCGGTTTGCTTCCCATAGCACCTGATACAATCTTTCTAGCTTCCATCATTTCCATTAAACGGGCAGCCCGATTATAACCTACCCGAAACCGCCGCTGTATGCTAGAAGCAGAAACGGTACCTTGTTCGACTGCATAGAAACATGCCTCTTCAAGTAGCTCATCCTCTTCTTCTTCCTGTAAAAGCGTCCGCTCAATTGTCTCTGTATCAAATAAGTATTCAGGCTTGCCGTATTGTTTTGCATAAGCGACAACATCCTCAATTTCCTCGTCTGATACAAAAGTCCCTTGGACACGGATAGGCTTCGGTGATCCATTTTCATGGAAGAGCATATCGCCTTTTCCAAGCAACCGTTCCGCGCCGCCCATATCAAGAATCGTGCGTGAATCCGTTTGTGAAGCAACAGCAAAGGCAATCCGCGTCGGTATATTTGCTTTAATCAATCCTGTGATGACATCAACAGAAGGGCGCTGCGTTGCAAGGAGCAAATGAATTCCGCAAGCCCGTGCTTTTTGAGCAATCCGGCAAATCGCATCTTCAACATCTTGTGGGGACACCATCATTAAGTCGGCGAGTTCGTCAATAACGACTAAAAGATACGGCAATGCTGGCTTGCCATTTTCAGAGAACCGCTGATTATATTTACTAATATCGCGAACGCCACGCTGGCTAAACAATTCGTAGCGCCGTTCCATTTCCTGGACAACCCATTTTAAAGCGGCTGTCGCTTGCTTTGGATCAGTAATAACAGGAGCAACCAAATGAGGTACTTCTTGATAGGTAGCAAGCTCGACCATTTTGGGATCGACGAGCAACAGCTTTACTTCATCTGGGGATGCTTTATAGAGCAGACTAACTAAAATTGAGTTAATGCATACACTTTTCCCTGAGCCTGTGGCGCCAGCAACAAGGCCATGAGGCATTTTCTTTAAATCTGTAACGATCGGCTGTCCAGAAATATCAAGCCCTAAGCCAACAGTTAAAGGCGAATCTGGCTGCCTAAATACATCACGGCGCAAAATTTCCCTGAGCATCACTGGGGCTGACGTTCGATTTGGCACTTCAATGCCGATTGCGTTTTTACCAGGAATCGGCGCTTCCATACGGATGTCTTTAGCAGCTAGCGCCAGCTTAATATCATCTGTTAGATTTGTTACCTTATTCACTTTTACTCCGCGGGCGGGCTGAACTTCAAAACGCGTTACCGCCGGCCCTTTTGTCCGGTTGACGACTTTTGCATCAACATGGAAACTCGATAGTGTTTCTTCAAGCAATTGCGCTTGCTCGTCAAGCCAAAGAGAATCATCTTGATCGATTTTTTCAGGAACCTTTAGCAAATGAAGCGGTGGCGCTTCGTAGCCATTTTTTGTGTGCTGCCCTTTTTTAATAGGCGCTTTTTTACGGTCCTTTGGCAACATCAGCACATTATAAGGAATGCCAGCCTTCGTATTGTCATTACTCGTTCGGTTACTTAGCCTTTCTTGTTTTTTCGTTTCACTGCTAAGGGGAACGATTTTTTCACTAGACTGCACCCGCGCTTCTCCGTTCTCTTCAGTTGTTGCTGTCAGATCATTGTTAACGGCCTGAATCGGCTTTGTCTCTTGTCTTTCATTCTCCACGGTACCGACTTCAGCAGTTGATTGGACTTCCGTTCTATCATACGGTTCGTTCGTTTTCACTTGGTCTGTTTCGCCAGGCAACACGTCGGTTCCAGCCATTACTTCTGCATCATCTGAAATCTCCTGTTCCTCACGTCCATACCGTTCGTTTGCTTCCACTTGGTCTGTTTCGTCCGAAAAAGCATCGGTTCCAGCCATTACTTCTGCATCATCTAAAATCTCCTGTTCCTCACGTCCATACCGTTCGTTTGCTTCCACTTGGTCTGTTTCGCCAGGCATAACTTTGGTCTCAACGATTGCTTCTCCATCATCAATATCTGCTGCCTCGTGTTCATATGTACGCTCTTTTTCGTCACCACTTGCCTCTTCTTGGGGACGGATTTCTTTGCTTTTTTGTTGCTGTGCTTGATCGTCGGCAAGTGGAAGCGACTGTAGGGCATGTTCACGTAGCCTCTTCAACACATCCTCTTCCAGCGAGCGTGATTCCTTGCGCAAAAAAGCAGGCTTGCTATCAATTTGCGGAGATTTAGGCCGGTGTAACAGCCGCTCAGCATATTCAGCTTGCTTGTCCTTCGTTGAAAAAATGAGCCAATCGTAGTCGCTGTTTTCATGTGTTTTTTCCGGTTTCTGAATTCCATGGACAGGAGAAGGGATTTCTGTCGACTTAAATGTCCCTTGAAACAGTTCTTTGCCGGCGGCAGATCTTTTCTTTTGTACCACTTTTGGCAGCTCCTCCTGCTTCTCCTCTTGCCCTTCCTTTTTTATAGAAGGCTGTGTCGCTGCAACACGCCCTGCTTTTTTCTTGGAAATGGGCCATTCCCCATTTGAATTGGCGTAGCGGTAAGTCATGCGCGCTTCTTCTAACTCAGAAGGCTCGTTGTTCTCATGTTCAGGTCTCTGTATGGACTTCTGTATGGTTTCCACGTTTCGCCCATAATCGTTGTGTTCCTCATCATCTTCTTCACTCAATCCTTTAACCCAGTCAAGCCATTTTTTCCATATGTTCATTCTTTCACCACCTTATATCGCGATTATTCCTTTAGCCTCGTTCTACATAAAAAGCTGGCCTCATTCAGCCAGCCATTTCGTTTTTAGGCTACCGCAAAAAGGGTGTGCCGACCACTTCATCGTCACTCAAAACAAGAATGCCTTTTTCTGCCGGGGCCTTTTCGAGCCCTAGTTCTTTTGCTGAGCAAATCATACCGGAAGAGGCAACACCACGCAGCGTTGCTTCCTTAATGACAAGCCCGCTTGGCATAACGGCACCAACGAGAGCGACAACTACTTTCTGGCCTTCTGCCACATTCGGGGCACCGCAAACAATTTGCAATGTTTCAGTGCCGATATTTACACGGCATACAGAAAGCTTGTCTGCATTAGGGTGCTTCTCTTTTTCTTCTACATAACCGACAACAAAAGAAGGTTTCTGCTCCCATTCCATTTCAAGAGCGACACCATTTTTGTCCCACGCTTCTTTTAGGAGCGCTTTTATGCCTTCATCGAGCTCAACCGGACCAACTCCGCTAATGGTTCCATAAGAAGAGGCATGGAATACGTTTATGCCAGCAATTTCTTGATTGCTTTTATTCAAAATGACGACGACATCGCCGTTCTTCTCAACAACCTGTGCATCGCGGCTTATATCTTGAACAGTAACCATAAGGACATCGCCAATGCCTTTTTCATTATAAAATACGTTCATGTTTTATTCTCCTTACTCGTTTTCAGCGTGTACAAGCGAACGCCTAGACCAACCTAGTATAGCATAGGTTTTCGTTTCGCCCCATCAGCCTTTAGGCTTTTTTTGCGCCATAATAAAGACTGGTTCAAGTTCCCCATTTTCAACAATAAAAGGCAACGCAGTCACAGGAATACGCCCTCCGCCAAAGAATTGTAATGCCATTTGGCCTAGTACATCATACCCAGTGTCGTTTTTGATATCAGCAAAAATGAGCGCATCTTGATGGGGAATTGCGACTACAAGCTGCCCAACTGCCTTTTGTTCCATGCGCTGCACAAGCGACTGGTCCAAAATCCGACTTGCGTCATACCCATCATTGGCCGAAAGAAAATAAAAACGGTTCCCTGCAACTTCATCCTCTTTGAACGGCTGTGGCAAGGAACGGACATTAAATGTAGCCATTTCTGCCAATGCCTTTAAATCCCAGCCGCTCTCATTGAGAAGTTCATCCGTAATAAGGGTGTATGTCTCTCCTAAATCAACGGCATAATAAATTCTTGTTTCTGCCGTATGTTTTTGGTAAACAAGGGTTTTTCCGTCCTTTGTTTTATCTGGGAATGAAGCTGCGCGAATCACTGGAAAAATGTTTTTTTCGTTTCCGTTAAGGTGAACGGCTTTCGCCATTGACTCTAGGCCAACCGCGACAGTACGGAGCGCCTCATCGACAGCCGCATATTCCTCTCGCTCCCATTTGGCAAGCAAAGGCTTCAAAGCAAGCGTTGCCCCTTTTTTAGTCGCCTTGTCTTCGATACGCAATGTTGATTCTTTATGGTCATAGCGGATTGTCCAACCGTCCCGCTGCAACTTTTTCTCAATTTGTTTCCGGAAAGTTTGCAAGTCCACGCTTCTTCCTCCTTTTTTCCACCTCTAGTTTAACATGTTTGGCGATAAACGGAAAAGCGAATAAACAAAAGCTGAAGGGCGCCCTCCAGCTTGTTATCAATCAATCGCTGCTTCAGCTTTTGTTAAGAAAGCGACGATTTCTTCTTCAGTTTTACGGTCTTTGGAAACGAAACGATCGACTTCTTTGCCGTTTGCATATACTAAAAAGCTTGGAATGCCGAAAATGTCATGTGCTGCACAAACATCAATAAATTTATCGCGGTCAACATAATAAAATGTAAACGTCGGAAAATCGACTTCGATTCGCGGCAGAATCGGCTCAATAACCCGGCAATCAGGGCACCAGTCTGCAGAAAATAGAAAAACGGCTGTTTCGTTCGCTTTTATTTCGTTAAATTGCTGTTCAGATTGAATGTGTTCCATCGCTATACGCTCCTTTAATTGAAAGAGATGTGCATATCATTCCATTTAATCCAGCCTTTGCGGCGCATCCATTCTGACACGAGGAGAGCGCAAACCGCTGGAATAATAACATAGCATAGAATGACTTGAATGAAAAGCGATCCAGAATAGCCCATCTCCGTAAACGTCATGATTGGCCCGACAAGGCCGCTTGTCCCCATGCCAGAACCGGCGGCATTGTTAATAAGCCCAAACCAAATCGTACCAATCGGGGCGCTAACGGCTCCAGCAATGGTTGGGGGGATAAGAATAAGAGGGTTTTTTAGAATATTTGGCATTTGCAACATCGATGTGCCGATGCCGAGGGCAAGCAACCCGCCAAACCGGTTTTCACGGAAGCTGGCCACCGCAAAACCGACCATTTGTCCTGCACAGCCAATCGCAGCCGCACAAGCAACCGCACCCTCCAGTCCAAGCATGAGTCCGATCGCTGCGCTTGAGATAGGCGCGGTTAATGCCCACCCCATCAGGATTGCAACCACTATGCTCATTATCAGGGGCTGCTGGTCTGTCGCCCAGGTAATCGCCTCGCTAATGGATTCCAACGCAAATGAAATAGCAGGCCCTAAAAGCCATGCGACGACAAAGCCGCTCATGATCGTCACAATCGGCGTAACAAGAATATCCACTTTGGTTGAACCATAGACAAGCTTGCCTGTTTCGGCAGCAATAACAGCCACCAAAAAACTACCTGCCGGCCCACCGTACACCGCCCCGGCTGTCCCACAAACAATGGTCGCCAAAACGACAAACGAAGGAGCTCCTAAGGCAAGTGCAACTGCCGCTCCTATCGCTGCCCCATATAAATCCATCGCTAGTTCGCCAATTTCCAAAAAAGCGGCAATGCCAAACTGTTCGCCTGCCGTTTTGATGATAAGCCCAATAATAAGAGTAGCAAACAACCCAAATGTCATTTGCCCCATTGCTTTAATGAAATATAGATGCCAAGAAGGGTTGATTCCCTTTTTTCGTAAAAATTCGCGCAAGATGCCCTCTCCTTTTATAAATGACTGTCGCTCTTTAGCATATCCCATGACTATTCATGTGACAAGACACTTTTTTCAAAAAAATCGAGAGAGATGGAAACAAAATCAACCTTTATGTTGCTCTCTTTGCTTATTCTTATGTTATACTAGCTAAAGAAAACGTATGTTCTAACTTCGATTGGAACTGGATATGTAAGAACGGACTGATCGAAACGACTTGTCAGCCGAGGCGCGGAACCGAGCGAAGATGAGGATAAAACGTGTATTCATGAGCAACCGTTTTCTCGCACATGAAACACTTGTTTCAAAGCACATGAACGAGGTGAGCAACGAAGGCTGCGAGGTTTTGTCTACAGTCTGGGAAAATAAGGAGGCATTTTGTATGGAACTCGTTGTTTATTTGGCTGGCGAAATCCACTCTGACTGGCGTGAAGAGATAAAGCGCTTGGCAAATGAAAGACAATTGCCTATCGTCTTTAAAGGCCCGATGGAAAATCACAGCAAAAGCGATGCGATCGGCGAAGACATTCTTGGCAAACAGCCAAACGCTGTATTGCGGGACGAAGCAGCCTCAAGCATTAATAATTTTCGTACGCGGATTTGGCTTCAGCGCGCAGACGCGGTTATTGCTCTTTTCGGCGAAGATTACAGGCAATGGAATACAGCCATGGATGCCGCCACTGCCATTGAAGCTGGAAAACCGTTGATTTTGATTCGCCCGGAAAAACTTCACCACGCTTTAAAAGAGCTGTCTAACAAAGCACAAGTGGTCGTCGAAACGCCGGCGCAAGCCATTGCCGCCCTATCTTACGTATTTGAAGAAGACTAAAAGCGTCAAGCTAAAAAGAAAAACGCCCGCTAAAAAAGGGACGTTTGACTATTGCCAGCCCCTGAATCGGCGGGGCTGGCTTCCTTAATGAAGTTTGTCTGTCGCGAGCATATACTGTCCATAACAAGCACGAACCACTTCAGAAAACATCGTTTTCCGGGTAAGCAAACCATTTGTTAAATAACCGACGGCGCCTTGGCCAACATCAACATGAGGGACGGTCTGTTTTAGCGCCTCGCTTAGTTCGAGCCCCTCGTAAAGAAGGGCGGCTATGTCATTCGGCAAAGGCAAGCGCAAGCCTGCCGCTGTATATAATTGTCCAGAGCGGGTAGCAAGCGCGCCCCAGTTGCACAAGTAAAGCGTCCCTTGTAATTCCGAGACACCCCCCTCCAAACCTAAACCAAAGTCAGCATCTGTAGCGTCAAGCGCTCCACGAGCACGGTTTACAGCGCCCTCTTTCGTCTCATCATCCGAAAATGGCTGTGCCGCAACTTGAGACAAAGCAGAAATAGAGACGACCTCAACATGCTCCTGGATCAAAACGTCTTGGACAGCGTGGACTTTAGCGCGGTTTTTTGAGCCGACTGCTGCTATTTTTTTCCTCATTACGCTATTCAAACTCAATCAGACTTTCATATGTTGTTTTGTCAGTGGCAAGGACAAGCTTCGTCAACAATTCTTTTGCTGCGGCATAGTCGTCCACATGAAGAATGGAGCCCGATGTGTGGATATAGCGGGCGCAAACGCCGATGACCGCTGTAGGCACACCGTTGCCAGAAGTGTGAATTCGGCCCCCATCTGTTCCCCCTGCCGCCACAAAGTACTGGTAAGGAATGTTATGGCTTTCTGCTGTATCAAGAACAAAATCACGCATTCCTTTATGTGTAATCATCGTCCTATCAAAGATGCGCAGCAATGCACCTTTGCCGAGATGGCCAAAAGCGTCCTTCCCTCCAGTTGCATCATTTGCAGGGCTTGCATCAAGGACATAGCTGACATCAGGCTTAATCATATTGCTCGCCGTTTGCGCTCCCCGAGTACCGACTTCCTCTTGCACGGTTGCGCCTGAATAAACAGTGTTCGGCAAAGCTTTCCCTTTTATAGCTTCGAGCAATTCGATCGACAAACCTACTCCGTAACGGTTATCCCACGCTTTCGCCAAAATTTTCTTTTCGTTTGCCATTGGTGTAAACGGGCATTCTGGCACAATTGGCTGCCCAGGCTTTATACCTAACGCAGAGCAATCTTCTTTATCGTCAGCACCGACATCGATATACATTTCCGTGATCGGCATGGGCTTCTTGCGTTGCGATTCCTTCAACAAATGCGGCGGGGTAGATCCAACTACACCGATAATCGGCCCTTGATCTGTTACAATTTTTACTCGTTGCGCTAGCAGGACTTGCGACCACCAACCGCCAAGTGTTTGGAATTTGATTAAGCCATTATCGGTAATTGATGTCACCATAAAGCCGACTTCATCCATATGCCCACACACCATTACCTTAGGTCCCGACGCATCGCCTCGCAACACGCCAAAAACGCTGCCTAATTTGTCTTGGACAATTTCATTTGTATGTTTTTGCAATTCGCTTTTTAGAAAGCGGCGTACTTCATGTTCAAACCCAGACGGCCCTGGAAGTTCCGTCAATGTTTGAAAAAGCGCTTTTGTTTTCTCGTTCATAAAAACCTCCTCCATCTTCTAAAAAGGGCATAAAATACAAGACCCCGACAGCGGGATCTCTTATGTATTGCTGGGATTATGGGTGGCAAAAAAAAACAGCACATTCATTGTAGCTGATTTTGGTGGGTTGTGCCAGTTTCCGCCATTCCCGATAGTCAATTTCACGCTCGTTCGTTATACTGGGTATAAAAGGTCATTGTACAACGAAAGGGTGTTAAAATGAAACGATTGTCACTGGGCTTAGGAATCGGCGTATTAATTGGTGTATTGGCAAGCAAAGCATGGAAACAAGAACAGCTTACTCCTGAAACCGTACTGAAACGAATAAAAGCAACTGTCCAACAAGAATATATGATCAGCGGCTCGTGGATCCATATGCAGCCTGAATCGATTACTCGCTTTGGCCTGCCATATGAAGCATACCGTGGGGGCATAACACGTTCGACAGTTGACGGGCCTGTCCAGTATGAATTTTTGGCTGATGTCAAAACAGGTGTTTTGCTTGATTTACAACAGATCTAAAAAAGAAGCCCAAAAACCATTGGGCTTCTTTTTTTACTGTCGGAATGTCGCTTCGAGCCGATAAATGGGCATGCCTTTTGCAGAAAACTTCTCTTCGTATTCCGTCATCACATTCTCTTCCATCCCGCTTTGATGAAGGTTTAAACTAACATTTTTAAATGCCATCCCAAAAGTCGACATACTGTGCAAAGAGTATTCAAACAATCCTTGGTTATCGGTTTTAAAGTGGATTTCTCCTTCTTGCTTCAGCAGCTGCTTATAAATTGTTAAAAACCTTTCATTCGTAAGGCGCCGTTTGGCATGCTTCTTTTTAGGCCATGGATCGGTAAAATTAATGAAAAAGCGATCAACTTCGTTTTCAGCAAAGACATCCAGCAACTCAGCAACGTCTTTGTTAAGCAACTTGACGTTCGGCAGTTTTTCCGCTTCTACTCGTTCCATAGCTGTAAGCAATACGCTCTCATAGCGTTCGACACCAATGAAATTGATGGACGGAAACTGTTTCGCCATGCCTGTCAAAAACTTTCCTTTCCCTGTTCCGACTTCCACATATAGTGGTTGGGCTGTACGAAAGCAATTGCCCCAATTCCCTTGGTGCTGTTCTGGCTGTTGAATGACAATATTCGGCCGTTTTGCCAATTCTTCACTAGCCCATGGTTTATGACGTAAACGCAATCTTCATCCCTCTTTCTCTCTTTCATCACTGCAATTCGCTGTTAAATCGTATAAAAACTCCTATTGCGCAAAACCTAAGGGCAGGAGGTGCCCTCATGCCAATTTCCATTCAACATAAGTTAGGTTTGTTGCAAGACTTGCTGCAAAACCATGTCAGCGAAAAGTTCCTGACAACAAATGAATCTGAACAGTTGAAACAAATCCTGACGGCACTTGCCCAAGATCCCGCTCTCGATCCAGCGCTGGCAAGCACCATTGACGAAATTTCGAGCGCTTCCACTACAGAGACAATGGATAGTGAAGCCGTACAGCAATGGCTTAACACGATGTCATCCCTTACATGATGAGGGGTGGCAAACAAATAGATAGCTCATCTAATCAGATGAGCTATCAGACTTTCGATCAGTCTGAGTGATCATTTTTGGAAGCGACGTACATCAGCGCTTTTTTGAGTTCCTCGACTTGGCTGAATTGGCCCCTGCTATGGTTCCATAAAATTTCTGAGATCGTATGGGCCACCACATACCAATGCATTCTCATTTTAAGGGAATAATCCAATTCAGCGCCATAATGAGCCAGCCAAGTAGCCCAATGCTCCTCGGGAATGTACGTGTAAAGCATCAAGCCGAGATCAAGTGCTGGGTCGGCGACGGATGCACCGTCCCAATCAATTAGATAAAGGTTGTCCTGTTCGTCTCGCATCCAATTGTTATGATTAATGTCGCCGTGGCAAACAGCATATTCTGCGTCGCCAAGCTGATCTTTTGTTCGCTCTAAGTAGTCCATACAAGCGAGGACAAGCTCGTCCTCAATTCTGTAAAGTTGGATTTGGACATACATGTTTTCAACCATATGCCGTGGATCTAACGGCTCATTGCCCATCCGCTTAAACAAATCAAGCAATTCATTCGAGCGATGAATATTCGCAAGCATGGCTGCGGTACTGGCATTCATCATTTCCTTTGCCTTCAGTTCCCGTCCTTGAATCCACCGCTGTGCAGTAATCACGTCGCCGCTTTCCAACCTCTTGGTCCAGAGGAGTTTTGGCACAATCCCCTCGGCAGAAAGAACCGCAAGAAAAGGTGATGAATTTCGTTTTATGAATAATTGGTAGTCACCCTGTTTGGCTACATAGGCTTCGCCTGTTGTGCCACCAGCGGGCATGACATCCCATCCTTCTCCTAAAAACAATTCCACCCGGTTCACCCTCAATTTCCTTTTCTTTTCTTCCGCTTCCTTGCTGCATACTCGTTTTTTAGTATAACGCATTTTGTTCTGGGAAAGCATTCATTAAAAGAAGCAGAGCGCAATGGACAGGCTCTGCCGTTACAATTTTGACGAATTCACTCGTTGACAGCGGCTTGGCTTAATAGACACGTTGACCAATAGATGAATCAATGGTACCAAAGATGGAGATAAATCGTCAATGACATTCTTTTAAGCAGCAAAACCAGGCCAGCTCCTTGGAAACCATGTTTTCATGCAAATGACATGCTTCGTCTCCAACCATCAAATCACGCAGTCATGCCTTGAAGCGATTGACAAATTCTTTGCGATTCTGATTCAATAAATAAGTCAGCCCTTCCTTCTTCTTTGCGTTTTTTTAAAAAACAGAGTAGAAATGAGGGGATGTGTAAGCTCAAAAATGGAGGAACAACAAAATGGCTATTGAACAACAACGAGCGCGTTTGCTCGTTTCCTGCCAAGACCGCCCAGGCGTTGTCGCCAACATATCGTCTTTTCTATATAACCATGAGGCGAATATTGTCCAATCTGACCAATACTCGACTGACCCTGAGGGCGGCATGTTTTTCATGAGAATTGAATTTGCGTGGCAGGAAGAGAAAACGGCTTTTTCCGAAATCAAACAAGCTTTTTCTGCCCTTGCAGACGCCGAACATTACCAATGGCGGATGGAGCAAGCTTCGCGAAAAAAGCGAATGGCGATTTTCGTCTCTAAAGAAAATCATTGCTTGTCAGAGCTGTTATGGAAGTGGCGAGCTGGCGAACTTTATGCTGAAATCCCACTTGTCATCAGCAATCATCCTGACAACAAAGAAGAAGTGGAAGCTTACGGCATTCCCTTTTTCCATATACCGTCTACAAAGGCTAATCGCCGTGAAGCAGAGGACAAAGCGATTGAACTTCTCCAGGAACACAATATTGAACTTATCGTTCTTGCTCGTTACATGCAAATTTTATCGCCAACGTTTGTCAGTACGTTTCCTCAACAAATCATTAACATCCATCATTCGTTTTTGCCTGCCTTTATCGGCGCCAATCCTTATGCAAAAGCATTTGAACGAGGTGTAAAACTGATTGGCGCTACCGCCCATTACGTTACAGACGATTTGGATGAGGGTCCGATTATTGAACAAGATGTGTTACGAGTGAACCACCGCCACACAACAGCTGACTTACGAATCGCCGGCCGTCAAATTGAGCGAATTGCATTGGCACGAGCTGTAAACTGGCATTTAAATGACCAATTGCTTGTCCATAACAACAAAACGATTGTCTTTTAGTGCTTATAAAAGCAGAGCGGCCATGATGCCGGCTCTGCTTTTACTGTTCATATATCATTTTTCTCGTCATACCACCATCGATAACAATCGTTTCGCCATTTATAAACCGATTGCGCTCGTCTGCTAAAAATAGGCATGTGTTCGCAATGTCTTCAGGCGTCCCCACTCTCTTTGAAGGATGCTGCTTATGGTCGATCTCCCTTAAAGCGTCATTCGTTGTGTGAATCCAGCCAGGAGCAATGGCATTAACGACAATGTTTTTTTCTGCAAGAGATAATGCCATTGCATGAGTCAAAGCCTCGACCCCTCCTTTAGAAGCTGCATAAGCTTCAGAATTCGGCTCTGACATGCGAGCCCGTGTCGAGGAAATATTAATAATGCTAGCATGCTTCCCTGTTTGTTCCATATGTAAAGCTGCTTCTTTGGAGGCAAGAAAAACGCTGCGTAAGTTCGTATTCAAGACGTTGTCCCATTCTTCCACGCTTAGTTCAACTAATGGCGTAAATGACGAAATTCCTGCGTTGTTGATTAAGATCTCCACAGGTCCTGACTGAGAGGCAATTGTGGCAAAAGCAGCCTTTATATCACGTTCTTCTTTGACATCCGTTTGGATGAACGCAATGTTCTCCGCTTTTTCACTCCATTTGCAAAAAAGCGTCTCTTCCTTATCAAGGATAAAAACGAGCGCCCCTTTTTGCGCAAATGCAAGAGCAATCGCCTTCCCTATGCCAGCAGCTCCGCCAGTAACGACGACTCGCTTTTTTTCCATCACCTGCCTCCTTTCAACTTTGACAAAAAGCACGTACATTTTTTGTACATGCTATGATTGGTCTAATATAATCAACTCATGGTTAATGGTCGCGAACTCCTCCTCAGACATTGGCGCCTCTAATACAATGATTTGCGCGCCTTGAATCGGCTCTGGCAGCGAATCCACTCCGTGCTGGCGCACGCATAGCTTTATGCTTTCGTTTAAATTCTGTTTTGCTTCGGCAACCGTATCGCCAAAGCCAATGCACTCTTCGCGGTTTAACAATTCAATCATAAATTCATGCCCACCAAGCCAATTAAATACTTTGCGGACTCTTAAATGGAATTGGCTTATATCCGGCGTTTGAAAGCTGTCCTGAACCATCCAATACCTCCTTCATTTTTGAACAGCTCTAGGCAAAAGAAAGCAACCTTTTCAGTTAACTGGAAAGATTGCCCAAACGTTCTAAAAAACAACGGCTTTTTCATTATAACGGGTTCATCATCGAACTTCAATGTCTATATTGAACCTGTCATCATTGACGCTATGAGAGTGCAATGTTAAATGGTTCGTACTAATTGGAGCTTATAATTAGACGCAGATAGGCCACCTGCGCTGCTTAGGGGTTATAATTCCTCTTTCTAAGCACTCACATGCTCATTATTAAGAAATTAAAAAGCATCTCTATTGTCAGTTGCATAGCGAACAATAGAGATGCTGTGTGCCAGCAGGTCGTTTTTTTGTCAACTTTAACAGGAGCATAGGGCGTTTTCTCCCCTAGCTCCTTTTATTCATACTTAAAGGATGAGCAAATTTGGATTTTCGACATATTTAACAACAGCATCTAAAAATTGTGCCGCTAACACACCGTCAACAATTTGATGGTCAAACGTCAAGCTGAATGGCATTTTTTGAACAGGTTCCACTTGACCGTCTTCTGAAAGAGCGAGTTCCTGTTGCAATGAGCCAACGCCTAAAATGCCCGTTTCTGCTGGATTTAAAATTGGCGTAAAGTATTCTATGCCGCTCGCGCCTAGATTCGTGATCGTGAAAGTCGAACCAGACAACTCATCTGGATTGCTTTGGCCCCTTCTAGCATTTGCGGCGATTTCCTCAATCTTCGTTGCGAGTTGGCCGATCGATAAATGGTGAGCATCACGAATGACAGGGACGACAAGTCCATCGTCCAGCGACGTTGCAATCCCTAAATGAACATTTTCAAATTCTGTAAGCTGCCCATTCTCATAGCGGCTGTTCATGGCGCCAACTTGCTGGAGAGCAAGTATGGTCGCACGGGCAAGAAGAACCGTCACACTCAATTTCAACTGTAGCTGGTGAGACTCTGATTCTGTCTTCAATAAACGCCGAAAGGCAAGCAGTGCATTTGCATTGGCTTTACGATGCAATGTAAGTTGAGCAGTATTGTGCAAGCTGGCGCGCATATTACGGGCTATCGTTTTACGGATCGGAGACAGGCCTTCCCCTATGTCGTCTAAGTGCGCCACTTGCGCATTTTCGTTTGCTGCTTGTTTTACTGCTTGGGTTGATACTTGGTTTGATGCTTCTCGCAATATATCACGCTTTGTAATGCGCCCGTTGCCACCTGTACCTTCCATTTCTTCGATGTTTACGTTATGTTCTTTTGCAAGCTTCCGTGCCAATGGCGTAATAAAAATACGTCTTTCGCCTTTCTTTTGAACTTGTTTGACAGGCGCTTTGCTTGCCGTGTCTGTTTCTAATGACGATGATTGTGACGCAGTTGGAGGAGTTGCAGCAGTTTCCGTTATTTCTTCTCCTTCTTGGCCAATACGCGCCAACACTTCACCGACTTTCATGACTGTATCTACTTCTCCGTATCTAGCTAATAATATACCGTCTTCTGGTGCCTCTAGCTCTTGTGTTAATTTTTCAGAGCTAATTTCCACAATTGCCTCGCCTTTTGTAACTGGATCACCAACCTCTTTACACCAATTGACAATCGTCCCTTCAGACATGGTCATCCCTAGCTTCGGCATTACAATTTTACCCATCAGTCCATTCACCTCCTCCAAATTCCATGTTTACTGTTTTAAATCTGCAATAATTTCATCTGCCACGCGTAATACTTTAGCAGCATCAGGAATATACGCCTGCTCCAAATTCGTCGCAAATGGAACAGGTGTATTCGGTGCACAGACCGTTTTAATCGGTCCATCTAAGTAATCAAATGCTTTATCTGCAACGACTGAGGCAATGTCAGTCGCCGTGTTGTTATGAGGGTTCGATTCATCTATCACAATTAAACGCCCCGTTTTCTTGATCGAATCAATGACCGTCTCCTCATCCCAAGGGGCGACAGTCCGTAAGTCAATCACTTCGGCTGAAATGTCTTCTTTTGCAAGCGTTTGAGCCGTTTCTTCTGCTACCTGCACCATTTTTCCAATCGCTACGATCGTAATGTCCTTTCCTTCGCGAATCACATTGGCTTTGCCTATTTCAACCGTATAGTAATCCTCTGGTACGTGGCCCTTCATCCCATAAAGCAATTTATCCTCAGAAAACACAACGAGATTATCTTCTTCAACCGCAGCTAGCATCAGGCCTTTGGCATCATAAGGATTAGAAGGGACGACAACTTTTACGCCAGGTATTGCCCCAAACATACCGTATAACGTTTGCGAGTGCTGGGCAGCCGCGCCTGCGCCTGCACCGTGAACCGTTCGGACAGTAAGCGGCATTTTCGCTTTTCCGCCAAACATATAACGCATTTTCGCCCCTTGGTTTAAAATAGGGTCTAACGCAAAGCCGATAAAATCATTGAACATGAGCTCCGCAATCGGACGAAGACCTGTCGCAGCTGCTCCTACCGCTGCGCCAAAATAACCATGTTCTGCAATGGGTGTATCAATAACCCGTTCCCTTCCAAACTCTGTAACAAGGCCCTTTGATAATCCGAAAACCCCTCCAAATGCATCATCATACCGGCCATCATCTTGTACTAAATGGTCGACTTCCGCTCCACCAGCAACGTCCGTACCAATCAATATGACGTTGTCGTCTTTCCGCATTGCTTGCGCCATCGCCTCATTAATGGCTGTCATAAATGTAACGATCCGTTCTGTCATTTTTGTTCCTCCTCTTCTTAAGCAAAAATATCTGTATATAACGATTCCAAATCAGGAAGTGGGCTATTTTGAGCAAATTCGCTCGCTTTTTTAATCGTTTCCGCTGCCTCTTTTTCAATCTCATCCGCCTGTTCATTCGTCATCCAGCCTTTTTCCACAGCAGTCTTTCGAAATTCAGGAATTGGATCGCGATCACGGTTTTGATCCCCTTCAGATTTATATTTTTGTTCATCTCCCTCAAAATGCCCGTAATGTCGATAGGTGTCACACTCAATTAACGTTGGGCCTTCACCTGCTTTCGCTCTGCGAATTGCCTCTTTTGTCGCACTATAAACATCCACTACTTTCATGCCATCTACCCGGACTCCAGGCATATTGTAAGCGGCCGCCCGTTCTGCGACCGTTTCAGAAGCACTGGCATAACGGAAAGGTGTTCCCTCGCCAAATTGATTGTTCTCACAAACAAAGATGACCGGCAATTTCAAAATCGACGCTAAGTTAAGTCCTTCGTGGAATAAACCTTCGTTAGATGCTCCGTCTCCAAAAAAACAAACAGCAACATGATCCTGCCGAAGTGTTTTAATCGTTAGTGCTGCACCCGCCGCAAGTCCAAAACCGCCGCCGACAATGCCATTAGCGCCAAGCATTCCTTTTTCAACATCCGCAACGTGCATAGAGCCGCCCTTGCCGCCGCCAAGCCCATCTTTTTTTCCCATAATCTCGGCCATCATCCGGTTAATATCACAGCCTTTCGCAATTGCATGGCCGTGGCCGCGGTGCGTACTTGTGATATAATCCTCTTCATCCAATAGGACCGAAACACCTGTGGCCACAGCCTCTTCACCTGCGTACAAATGAACAAAGCCTGGAATGATGCCTTCCCCAAACTTCCGGTGTACTTCTTCCTCAAACAAACGGATTTCATTCATTTTCTGGTAAATCCATAAGGCTTCTTTTTTCTTCATTTTTGCTCCTCCTTCAATGAAGTTTCTTACTGGTGAATAGCTCGTTTACTAAACGCCAGTGCACTTTCGCCAATAACTTCAGCAATGGTTGGGTGTGCATGAATCAATGTTTGTAATTCTGAAATGGTCCCTTCTGATACTCGGACGGCCAGCAACTCTCCTATTAGCTCAGTTGCATGTTTCCCAACAATGACTGCACCGAGCAGTTCACCGTATTTTTTCTCCGTAATTAGCTTTACAAAGCCAGATGTGTCCCCTTCTGCGAGCGCTTTCCCATTCGCGGCATTTGCTGAAAATGAGACTTTGACATCGTAACCTCGTTCTTTCGCTTCTTTTTCACTCAAACCGAAGGAAGCGATTTCAGGATTTGTATAAACACATCGGGGGATGCCAAGTTCGTCAATTGGCTGTTGCTTTATCCCTGCCATATGTTCGACAGCCGCAATGCCTTCCGCACTCGCTGCATGAGCCAATTCATATTTGCCAATCACATCACCAATTGCATAAATGCCCTTTTTACTCGTTTCATAATATTGATTTACTTCGATGAAACGATTGTTTTCGTCTTTTTGTAAGTTCAGCGCATCCGCCAATTCCGTATTAGGACGCCTTCCAGCTGCCACGAGCAACCGTTCAAATGGAAAAGTAGCATTTGCCGTGCGGACAAGTCCTTGTTGCACATGTTCAATAGCGACATTTGTCTCGATTTCCACGCCTCGCTGTTGCAACTGTTCTTTTACAATAGCCCGTGCCTCTTCATCTTCTGTTTGCAAAATATCCGGTGCCACTTCTAAAATCGTCACTTTTGTACCAAACGGAGAGACTGCGAATGCAAGCTCGACAGCAATCACACCCCCTCCAATGATGACAAGCGATTTTGGCAGCGATGTTTGTTGAAAAAACGTATCCGTCGTCATATAATCAATCGTTTCTAGGTGGGCAATCGGTGGAATAAACGGTTTTCCCCCTGTAGCCAGTAACATGTTTTTACTTTGAATGATGTGACCATCACAAACCAGTCGTTGCGATCCATCAATCGTTGCCTCTCCTTGGAAAAACGTAATGCGATTTTTCTTTAGCAAGTGGGCAATGCCTGTCGATAAGGATTGAATAATGGTGTTTTGTCGCCGAAACAGTTTACGATCATCTACTTGGACAACAGATGTTTCAATCCCCCATTCTTGTGCTTGTCGAATTTCCTCAAGGCGTCCCCCGTGCTGCAGCATAATCTTGGAAGGAATACATCCGCTATGCAAACAAGTTCCTCCAGGTTTGCCCCGGTCAATGAGCGCTACGGTCATGCCTAGCTGAGCGGCTCGAATGGCCGCCACATAACCTCCAGGACCAGCGCCGACAACGGTTAAATCAAATGATTTCAATCCCTTCTCCCTCCTTAGTCTTTCGTGTTAATTGATTGACAAGACACTCTCCTTTCCGCCCAAAGGCAAGCGCTTTCTTTTTCGTAAATCAATCATGCAATTTTCATGCCAACTATTCGGTTTAGCACAGCCCTTTGTTTACCGCATTTTCGTGGTTGCTGTCGAATCCTGTTATGTATCATCTGAAACAGCTTTTGTATCAATGTCTCAGGAACCAAAAAAAGCGTAGACAAAGTGTTTAGCTGTCACTTTGTCTACGCTTATACTCAGTGGCGTTCAATGCGATGTTTTTTTAGTTTTCTGTAGATGGTAGCCCGAGACATGTTCAAAGAAGCTGCTGCCTTTGTTACATTGCCTTCTTGCTGTTCAATCGCCTGCAACAGTTTTTGTTTTTCATGCTCATCACCTTGTGTTTGTGAGTATAAGCTATCCGGTAAATGGTGGGGATGGATGATATCGCCGTCCATCACAAACATCGCTTGCTGTAGTACATTTTTCAATTCTCTTATGTTTCCCGGCCAATGATAATTTTCGAGGAGACTTAACGTTTCCCGGGTTAAGCTGATCGTTTGTTTTCCAAATTCCTGACAAAGAGCAGGTAAAAAAGATTGAATTAACGCCGGTATATCTTCAATCCGTTCTCTTAGTGGCGGAAGTTCCATTTGCAGGACACATAAACGATAATATAGATCTTCACGAAACGTGCCTTTTTGCACTGCTTCCTTTAAATCTTTATTCGTAGCAGATAAGACTCGTACATCGACAGGGATCGGCACGCTTCCACCGATCCGCATAACGACCCGTTCTTCTAAAATACGTAACAAATGGATTTGTAAATCCAGCGGCATATCGCCAATTTCATCTAAAAAGATGGTGCCACCATTTGCTTGTTCAAACTTTCCTGCACTCCCTTTTGCTTTACTGCCAGTAAAAGCACCTGCTTCATAACCGGACAGCTCACTTTCTAGCAAGCTCGGTGGAATCGCTCCGCAATTAATAGCAACAAATGGTTTGTCGCAACGGTCACTCGCTTGGTGGATCGCTTGCGCCAGCACTTCCTTCCCTGTCCCCGTTTCTCCCGATATAAATATAGTAGATTGTAAGCACGCAGCTTTTTTCGCTTGCTTTAATAGCGCCTGAAATGTTGGGGACACGCCGATCATATTGGAAAAACTGTAACGCGTTGTCGTCTCTTTAGGAGACGGCTTCTTTTTGTTCACCACTCTATAATCTTCCTGAAGAAAAATGACAACTCCATAAATATGGTCTTGAAACCGGACAGGGTGAATTGAAACTTGATAGCGTTTATTTGTTGATCCATCTTTAATCTGTTCATTTACTATTTGCTGGCCATTTGTCCGAACTTTATCTACTAGTGCCTTTAATTCAGTAAAGCTGGCTATGGACGTCTCGTTTCGAAACCGTTCGCTTCGACTCGCACTCTCATTTCGGGTCAGAATTTGATCACTTAAATCTACAGACAACACGATTTTGTCCATCTTTTCGAGTGCTGTGTTTAAAAATAGGTTATGCCGTAAAGCATATTCAAAAAAATGGCGCTCGATCGATAGAGCCATATTTTTCGCTTCAGCCAGTGCATAACCAATCGAATGGCGATGAACATCACTTGCATTACCTGCGAGATTCACAATGCCTAGTAATTCTTTTGTAAAAGGCGTTAAGATCGGAAAAGCGACACAGTACCAATCGTGTACATTTTCACAAAAATGCTCAGAAAACAAGACTTGAGACGATTGCTTCGTTCTCAGAACCATCCCAACTGCATTTGTGCCTGCAGACTTCTCGCTCCAAGTTCCACCTGCAAAAATATACCGTTTCTCTGCTCTTTTTAAAACGTTTTTTTCCCCTACAGTTTTCAAAATCGTTCCATCTTTATCGGCAATAGATAGGACCGTCTTCGAGTCATCAAATAAATCGAGCAGCTGCTGAATGCGGGGGGATGCGTAAGACAACAACTGCTTATTGTGTTTTAATCGAATGGCAAGCGTCTGATCGTTTATGACTTCGTTTATTTGGCTTTGAAACGGATTAACCCCTAAATCTTTAGATGTTTCCCATGAATGAGCAATCTCACTTCTCAATTCACTTTGCAAGATCCCCTCATTCCTTAAATAGCGACTCCAAGCAGTTTTAACAGAACCGTTGTACCATTCGGCATTCAAAATTGCTCTGCTCATTTGTTGGTTCACTGTTGTAGCCTCCTTTAATGGAAAAAAATCGATTGCCAGAACGTCAACTGGAGATACGATCTTCTAAAACGATCATACTAAATAGTCCCGCAAAGAAGGAAGCGTTTTCTTGAATTTTCTTTTCATCTATTTATCATCACTCGATGGTTATGGTTATTTTCACTATGACCCCCCTATAAATACAGAGAATCAAAAAAACAAATGTCTGCTTGTAAACAAAGGCCGTTACCACCCCACCGTCAATAAAATTGTCCCCCCAACCGGGACCACAATCGAAACGATAATCGCACATAGGATCATTGCAATTGAAGAAATGGCCCCTTCTGCTTCAGAATGCTCAAGCGCTTTTGCCGTTCCTATTGCATGGGCACTAGCGCCAAAAGCGACGCCTCTGCCAATAAAGTGTGAAATATGAGTCCATTTTAACAAAGTGCCTGAAACAATTGCGCCTGTTAGTCCGGCGATTGTCACTAAAATCGCTGCTAGTGTTGTATTTCCATTTAAAAGCGCCATTATATCCATCGCCACTGGAGCAGTGACGGACTTCGTCAACAAAGGCTGAAGAAACGCCATTTTTAATCCAACTAGTGCGCCAAGCATAAAGCCACTTGCGACGCCAAACAACGCCCCAATTGTAATGCTAATGATGAGGGGGCGAAAGTATTTCTTAATGAGCGGTAACTGCCGGTACAAAGGAATTGCCAATGCAACTACAGCCGGTCCAAGGAAGGACGATATCCAGCTCACCGCCTCCTGATAATGTTGATATGTAATGCCGCTAAGCAATAAAAATAAAACGGAGATGGCTGTCGTTACAAGCAAAGGCAAAAACAACAGCGTTTTTTTCCGTTTATAGAGGGCAACTGCAGCCAAAAAGACGACAAGCGTAGCCCCACTAGCGGCCAAGGTGGTGGTTAGATTGTTTAGCACGGGCCGATTCCCCTTTCTCCTCTTTCGTTGCTAATAATTGCCCAACATAACCACTTACAACCATGACTGCACAAGTACTTACGATTGTAACACCGACCAACAATAAGCCTTGCGTAGAAAACAAAGCAGGCTCAGCGATAATCCCGACTGTTGTCGGCACAAAGAAAAGCGGTAAAAATGCAAGAAAAGCCAATGCCCCGTCTTCTAGCCACTTGCTTTTCACCACGCCTGTAACGAGTAGCACGAACAATAGCATCATGCCGACTAAGCTTCCTGATAGTGGAAGATGAAGAACAGCAGCAAGCCCATTGCCAATGCTATTAAAGATGAATAACCCAATAATTTGCAAAACAAAACGCAGCCACTTCACCGCTCTTCCCTACCTAAAAACGGAAACGAACGGACTTCCTCATATTTCGGAGTTTGTCCAGTAACGGTTTTATACAAACACAAGCGCTCAACTTTTTCTAAGCAATCAAAACGAGACGGCGGCTTTACGTAAGGCTTTCTATGAGCCCATTTGCGGGCTATTGTGACATGGGGGGAAAACGGACGGCTGTCGACTGGATAGCCAAGTTGCGACAATAACGATACAACTTGGGCATGTTGTTCTACTAGCGTATCTCCTATTGGATTAGGCTTCATGTAAAAAATTCTCGGCCTGTCTTCTTTGCCGAATGTCCCATATTCGCCAAACTGCAACACAAACGGTGTGAACGTTGCAATCAATCGTGCGAGCTCTTTTTCCGTTTCTGCCCATTTTTGCGCTTGTAAGGAACCAAAAAAATGATAGGTTAAATGATAATCAGCCGGATGGACCCATTTTTTAAATCGCTCTTCTTGGACAAAGCGACAAGTATGTGAACAAATGGCCGATTGAATGTCGTCAGAAAGGGGCAAAGCTAAAAAATAGTGTGGTTCGTTCATGTTGTCCTCCTAAGCGTTCAATAAGCTGGCTTGCCTTATTTATGTTAAACTAAATAAATGGAACTTTAAAGAGGTGATTACTGATGCGAGTAGTAGACAATATCGCTGACTTAATTGGACAGACGCCAATGGTCCGTTTAAACAAGCTGGCTGATGGTAAAGGCGCATCTGTCTATTTGAAATTAGAAATGAATAACCCGAGCGGCAGCGTGAAAGACCGTGCTGCCTTTTCAATGATTATTCAAGCAGAAAAGGATGGCCATCTGCAACCTGGTTCCACCATTATTGAGCCAACGAGTGGAAATACTGGTATTGGCCTGGCTATGAACGCTGCAGCTCGCGGCTATCGTGCTATTCTCGTTATGCCTGATACAATGAGCCAAGAACGGATCAATTTACTAAAAGCGTACGGTGCTGAAGTTGTGTTAACTGAAGGCGATAAAAAAATGCCTGGCGCAATCGAAAAAGCCAAAGAGCTTGCCGAAAGCATTCCTGGTTCTTTTATGCCAATGCAGTTTGAAAACGAAGCAAACCCTAATGCCCACCGCCGTACCACTGCCTTAGAAATAAAAAAAGACTTAGATGCAATTGGCGCTACACTTTCAGGATTTGTCGCAGCCTCTGGCACTGGCGGTACGATCACCGGCACAGGGGAGGTGCTTAAGACCTATTACCCTGATGCTCTTATTCATGTAGTGGAGCCGGCTGGATCGCCTGTTTTGTCTGGTGGCAAGCCGGGCCCGCATAAGCTTGTTGGTACTAGCCCTGGGTTTGTACCGCCAATCCTAAATACAGCTATTTATGATCAAATTAGGCGGATCGAAGATGAAGATGCGTACAAGACAGCAAAAGATTTGGCACGGCTTGAAGGTATTCTTGTCGGCCCTTCTTCTGGAGCGGCTTGCTTTGCGGCACTGGAAATGGCTAAGACGCTTCACAAAGACGATCACGTCGTTGCCATCGCATGCGATACCGGCGAGCGCTATTTGTCGACCGACCTGTATCAATCCGAATAGAGGATCATTATCAACTAGAGTGTTCACCAATTTCTTGAATTTAATCAGTAGATACAGCTGACTTGTGGTACACTTCATGTTGTTGCGCCTGCTTAGGATAACCAAAAAGACTGCCCATAAGGTCATGTAACAGACCTTATGGGACAGCCCCTCTTCCTGAATCGCGTTTATTCACAGATTAGGCCAGACTTGTGATGACAGGTATCCAAATTTCACTTCGAAACGTTGGCGAGGACAAATCCTTGCTTTCATTCCATAGTATCTCTGGCCCTCTTGCCAACTCGTAGCTAGCAGAAGGAAACCACTCCGAGTAAATACGCCCCCAGACGTTCTGCAACGTATCTGGAAAGGGGCCGACCGCTTCAAATACAGCCCAAGTACTTTTTGAAACCTCCAACTTCGTCCAGTGCTCAGGGCACTCCTTGTTGGTTGCCACGCCGATATAGTGATCAAGCAATCCCTTTTCCTCCATGCGCTCCTCCGAAAAATTCACTGAGGCTTGAACCAGCCCCTGCGGTTCCATATTCGAAAGGGCTTTGAGCTGGGCGATATCTTCTGGTGTTAAGCTGCCCCACATGGATTCGATTTCCGAATTGACACCGTGAAATTGGATAGGTACCCTTTTTGTAATACCGACGATTCGAAATGCTTCCTTCTCTACGATACGATAATGCATGACGCTTCCTCCCTGAATGGTTAATTGGAAAGTCATACGTGGATAAGCCTTTAAGGAATGACCATTGGACTTTGCCAGTGAGGGTGACATCCCATGCAATGCCTGAAAGGCTCTGGAAAAGGCGTCCGCTGAGCTGTAGCCATACTTGATCGCCACATCCATCACTCTTGAATCGCTAGTCTGAAGCTCAAATGCAGCCAGTGTCAGGCGTCTACGGCGGATGTATTCAGATAACGGAATCGCGGCAAGAAATGAAAACATTCTGGAAAAATGATAGTCGGAACAACATGCTTGCCTAGCAGCCTCCTTCAAGTCAAGATCCTCAGCAAGATGATCTTCAATGTATTGCATAGCCCTGTTCAAATTCGCTAGCCAATCCACATGAACAACCTCCCTTCAGGTACAGAATAACAAGGTTCTGAAGCAAACTTCCGACTTCTATTGCACCGTTTTGTAGGGGTGCCCGGAAACTTGCCGTTTATTTGTGGTCACCAATCGCTCCATTAACGAACTTAAAAAACTTATACTACACCCATATATCTTTCATTTGAGCCTCCCCACTAACCCGAAATGAGGAGCATTCTATGCTGCAACGAAGAAAACGGGGAAATGAAGGACTTGAAGTGTCTGCCATCGGGCTCGGATCGGGCTCGGCACAATGAGGATGCCTGACAACGATGAATCGGTGCGGACGATTCAGGGAGTGGAGTACTCGATATCGGCGTGACGATGTTTGATACGGCTGACCTGTACGGGACCGATTCCAGCTTGGGCGGTTTGGCGAAAATGAGCCTTGTTGGTCCCTTAAAGTCCAGCGCAATGAGGCCGTTAGTGCAAGCAAATTCGGACTCATGCATGGACAAGGCCTTAAAGGAGATCCCGCCTACATTAAGAAATCGGTGGATGCCAGCCTCTACAGCCTGGGGCTGGATTATATTGGTCTCTATTATTAGCATCGCCCCGACCCCAATACTCCCATCGAAGAAACGGCCGGCACTTATGGCTGACCTCGTCTAGCCTAACTTCTGGCACAAGGCGAGCAGCTCGTGTCGATTCCGGGAACTAAACGATTGAACCGAGTACAAGAGAACTTTGGCGTGCTGAAAGTGAAGGGAACGGCTGACGATCTGGCAGAGATGGAACACATATCTCCTAAGGGCGTGGCCGCAGGCGGCCGCTTCGGTGCCTTCTCATAAAGCTCTTTTTAATAGTAGATAGCAGCGTACGGGTGATCCTCCGTGCGGCTTAACAAGGAAAGAAGCAAAAACTTGCCGCTATTGATGCCGCGCTTGCCGATCTTCCCGCAAAATAGAGTAGACGGCAATGTCGATGAACCGGCCTTTTTCGAATTCATGCTGCCGAAGCTTGCCTTCGTACTGGAAGCCAAGCTTGATGAGCAGATGGCCCGAGGCTACGTTGTCCGGAATAATTTTGGCTTCGATCCGGTTGATGCCAAGATCGCGGAAACCGAAATCGATCACCGCTTCGGCAACTTCAGTCATGATGCCTTGCCCCCAATAACGCTTTGCTAGGTCGTACCCAAGCTCGATGCGCCGGTGCTCTGGCTCATAGTTTAAGTATCCGCATGTGCCGATAACGGTGCCGGACGACGGATCCTCAATGCCCCATCTGATTCCGGTCCCTTCGGCGAAAATGTTTGTGCACCATTCGACAGCCCCCATGCCGTCTTCGATGGTAACGTACGGTTCAAGCGGTGTGTATCGCACGACCTCCTCGTCCGCATACAGCGCCGTCATGTCGCCGGCGTCGCGGCGCTCAATCGGCCGCAGCACGAAGCGGGCGGTCGTTATTGTGGGCATCTCAGTTAACGGAAATGACATTTCTTTACTCCTCCTCCAAAACGATGCTCGTTCTTATAACGAGCCCCTCTCCCGATGATATATTTAAGGCTTTGCTAAGCTGGACAACTTATTGTTGGTGCAAATGGAAGTCACGTATGTCAGCCCAGAACTTGTCGTTATAAAAGGGAGAGCTCCCTATTTCTTATTCTCACTGTTTATATTTACTAGCATGTCAGGCGCGTTTTTTTCGTAGTGTGCCAACCGTTCGGCAAGTGTACCAGTATGGACTTCTAACAAATGGCCATCAGGATCGCGGAAATAAATGGATTTCCCTTCCGTCTCCACTTGCCGATCCCTTCCAGGGAGAATATGGGCTTCTGCTTCCAGTAAACGAGCATAAAAAGCGTCTAGCGCCGACTCCTCAATCGAGAAAGCAATATGAGTATACGACTGCTTGATTTCACTTCTATCAATGTCTTGTTGCAAGTTAAGTGCAAGCCAAATGCCGCCAATGGTAAAATAGGCTGTTTTTTCTCCTAAGACAAGAGGCTCTTCCATAAAGACATGTTTATAAAAAGAAACCGCTTTCTCCATGTTGCTTACTGAAAATGTCATGTGGTTAATCCCGTTTACCATAAAATTTCCCCTTTTCACTTTGTAAATGTTCGGGTTTTACACTTTTTTCATCGTCTTTACAGTGTAAATGTCCAAGAATTTACATGATTTCTTCTTTGCGCTTTTGCTTGTTTTCGTGTACACTAGAAGTATCCCAAATTGCAACTACATTTGCAAACGGGAAGATGCACGAAAACATAGGACCATCGCCTCACCTGACGCCCCTATGCGACGAATCTCGGTTCTGCCAGACGCGCTCATGCATAGGATAGCTATAAGGTATAGGAGACGAAGACGAAGAAGGAGTGGTTTTTTGCAAACTTCAACTGATCGTATGCTGACTCGAATTAAGTCCATCTACTTGTACATCAAACAGAAGGGAACTGTCACGACGAATGAATTAGTTGAAGAGTTCGGCATCACACAGCGTACTGTGCAGCGAGATTTAAATGTATTGGAGTACAATAATTTAGTCACAAGTTCTGCCAGGGGTAAATGGAAAGCAACTAGTAAAAAAACAAAAGTGTCATAATATGAGGGAAAAAGCCTTTGAAACCGTGATTTCAAAGGCTTTTCTTTTTGCTATATGGGGTTTTTGCCAGCTGTATTTCTGCTGGTGTTAGCTCACGATAACCGCCTTTTGGCAAGCTTGCGTCAAGCAACAAACTGCCAATCCGTACTCGTTCCAGTCTAATGACTTTTTTACCAACTGCTGCAAACATGCGTTTCACTTGGTGGTATTTCCCTTCTGTCAGTTCTAGGGATATCGCAGACACAGGACCTGATTCTTCAATTTCTAGGTGCGCCGGCTTTGTACAGTAGCCGTCATCAAGAACGACACCGTTTTTGAACGCTTCGACGTCTGCCTGTGTCACTCTTCCTTCAACTAGAGCGCGATACTCTTTGGCAACATGTTTTTTCGGCGCCATTAGCTCATGGCAAAAGGCCCCGTCTGTCGTTAATAACAACAATCCGGTTGTATCTTTATCTAACCTTCCGACCGCAAAAGGCCTCATATGACCCCATTCATTTTTCACTAAATCGAGAACCGTTGGCTCCCTCGCATCTTCTGTCGCTGTCACGACGCCTGCTGGTTTGTAGAGCATTAAATAAAGTTCAGCTTGGTAGCAGACAGGGTTGCCATCATAGCAAACAGATTGCCGCTCTGGCTGCACGTGCTGCTTCCCATCTTTGACAACAACACCGTCAACTTCGACCACCCCTTGTTTGAGTGCTTTTTTCACTTCGTTCCTCGTGCCATAACCGGCATTGGCCAGCATTTTATCAAGCCTCATTGAAAAAGCCCCCTCACTTTAAGAAAAAGCTGAAACGACGTGGTTTCAGCTAAATGTGTCTTCACTTGTAAACATGTAATTTTTCGTACGATAATGGACATTTAGAACGATGCCAACGGCCATCATATTGGTCAGCAATGCACTTCCGCCATAGCTAATGAATGGCAAGGCAAGTCCCGTAATCGGCATAAGGCCAATCGTCATGGCAATGTTTTGAAACACTTGAAAAACGAGCAAGCCAACAACGCCCGCTACTAAATAAGAACCATAGAGGTTGTTGCATGTCAGCGAAATCATAATCATGCGGTAAAACAACAAAAAGTAAATAACAAGCAAAACCATTGCCCCTAAAAAGCCGAATTCCTCGCCAATTACCGTAAACACAAAGTCCGTATGAATCTCAGGAATCACATCGCTTTGCGTCTGCATGCCTTCCATAAAACCAGCGCCAAACAATTGGCCTGAACCAATCCCAAGAATCGCCTGGTTTAATTGATAGCCAATCCCACTCGTGTCGCTGTCTGGATCAAGCCAGCCATAAATCCGGTCAAGCTGGTGAGGCTCAATCAAATATTCGCTAAAAAACTCAAAATGAGCTTCATGCATGTACACGAGAAAGGTAACACCTACAATCGCTATTCCAACAAGCGACAGCAAAATCCGCCAACGTATGCCTGACATTAACAACATCGTCGCAATTACGGAACCAATTACGAGCGCTGTTCCGAGGTCAGGTTGTTTTAGAATAAGGAGAAACGGCGGTAGGCTGACGAGCAATATTTTTCCAAGCACGACCATATCTTCTTTGAAAGTCCGCTTTTGCTTATCCTTTGTCAGCTTGTATAATAAATGGGCAAGTGCCAATATAAGGAAAATCTTCATAAACTCGGATGGTTGAATACCAAAAATCCAGCGTTGGGCGCCGTTCCGTTCGACTCCAAAAAACTCGACGGCCAAAAGCAAAACCATCCCTATTGCATAAACAGGAATGGAGAAGTTTCGAAACAAGTCAAAGTCAACCAACATCACGGCGACAATAACGACCGCACCAATACCGTACCATATTAATTGTCTAACGACGAAATAAGTGGGGTCATCGGAAAAATACTGCCCCGCTCCGCTGTAAATTGCTACTAAGCTGACGCACATAAGCAAAAACAGCAGAAACAACAGCGTATAATCAATCCCCGTATGTTTTCGTTCCATTGATAGCCTCCATCTATGCTGATAGCGATTCGCCTGAAGCTTGTTTGCGCGCTTGTCTCATGTTTGTTTGATGGATGTTCGCCAAAATCGCGATCGCCACAAGAGTAATGAGCAACGATGTCCCCCCGTATGATACAAGAGGCAATGTGATGCCTGTAATCGGAAGCATGCCGGAGACAGCTCCGACATTAAAAACAATTTGGATCGCAAGCTGAAACACAATTCCAAAGGCAAGCAAGCTGCCAAACGGATTTTTGCATTTGGCGCCAATCGATATCCCGCGAAACAAAATGATTGCATAACAGCCAAATATAAACACAAGACCAAGTAGCCCCAACTCTTCAGAAATGACCGCTAAAATAAAATCGGTATGTCCTTCTGGAAGCATCCGCATTTTTTGCAGGCTTTGCCCTAGCCCAAGGCCGGTAACGCCGCCATTTGAAATGGCCAAATAGCCGTTAATAAGCTGAAAGCCGCTGTCATCCGGGCTTGCAAACGGATTGACAAAAGACGTAAGGCGCTCAAGCCGATACGGTTCAAAAACCGCTAGCGCAGCAAATACCGTAGCGCCCACTAACCCAAGGCCAAATAAATGCTTCCATCTTGCTCCTGATACGAACACCATAAGAATAGCTGTCATCAATATCGACGTGCCTGTCCCAAGGTCAGGTTGGCGCATAATGAGGGCAAACGCAACGCCGACAATAATAAGCGGCGGCAAAATGCCCCTGACAAAGTCATTGATATAGGCTTGTTTTTGCGAGTACACTTGGGCAAGATAAATCGCCATTCCGATTTTAACAAACTCCGAAGGCTGCAAATTCATTGGTCCGATGCGAATCCACCGTGTCGCACCGACTTCACTACCTCCACCGATCACTAATACAAGCACAAGCAAACAGAGCGCTATGACCACAATGGCAGGCGTTAATTTTTTATAATGTCGGTATTGAAAATGCATCACAAACAAAAACACTGCCATGGCAAGGACAAGCCAAACCGCTTGTCTCGTTACATAGTAATATGGATTCGGCGTTTCCAAAAAATAACCTTCCACATAACTAGCGCTGTATACCATTAACAAGCCAAACAATGTCAGTGCAACAGTTGCTCCAATCAATACCCAATCATTGTCTTTGCGAAAGGAATAGTTCACTTTAGTCCTCCTATGGGCCTTTTAAACGTGGCAGCGGCCCGCGCAAAAGCTTACGCTGAAGGCATGAGTCAAACCGCCCATTAAATCGGAATAAACTTGCTTCATTATATCAAAGCTTGTCCCCATGAAAAAGAGGGTTTTCTTATAAACAAATGTCGAAAATCATCTAGTTTATGGGAAAGTTGCGGAACAAGTCCTGCTCCTTGCCGATAAACAAGCTTTGCCGCTGCTTTGGTCAGCCAAGACTAAATTGAAACAGATCCATTTAATCTGTAAAAAAGCAGTTGTCTTTTTCCACAGTCACTGCTTTTTTATATGATTGCACAACTAGCTCCTTTACAATTTAAACCGCTCCCCAAGCACTTTTCCAGCCAAATGGGAACGGATAGCCAAATAGAAGTAAACAAGTAAGCCAACGCCTACGCTAACAAGTAAGACAATAAACGTCGTCACACGGGACAACTCTGGAAGTAAAGCTGCAAGCCCATTGTCAAATACCCATACAGCAACTCCCATAATAGCGGCAAATATAAAGATAAGCACCGTTCTCCGATAAATATACGTATAGTCGAACTTAGCAAATCGACCGATAAAATAAACATTTAAGGCAATGCCTACCCCGAAACCAATATAGGTTGTCCAAATGGCTCCATACGGACCGAACCATTTTAAGAATACATAAGTAAGCCCTAGTTTTAAAACAAGCCCAATGACAAGCGACAAAACGGCATTCCTTTGCCGATCCATTCCTTGCAAAATCGAACCAGTTACGGCATAAATAGAAAAAAACAACGTCGCCGGCGCATAAAAACCTAGCGTTTTCGCTCCTAGCTCCAAATTGGTGCCACCGAATAGGGCGAAATAAATCGGCTCTGCTAAAACGGACATACCAATTGCCGCCGGGATGCCGATAAATAAAATCACTTGGTACGTTTGCGTAATATAGCTTTGTAAGAGCTTATTGTCTTGATTGACGTATGCTTTTGTAATCGTCGGCACTAACGTAATCGATAATGCCGTTGCCAGCGCCATTGGGATAAGGACAATTTTATGGGCTACTCCTGTTAAAGCGCCGACAAACGCTTTCGCTTGGCTGGCATACTCTGTCCCAGAAAGCGCCCCCTCAATGGAATATAAATCAACAGCCTGGAAAAAAGGAATCGCCAAGCCGACAAAAGAAAGGGGCAATGCATATGAAATGAGTTCCTTATACATGCTCGGAAGCGTTTGTCTTTCTTTGGCTGGGTGGCTTTGTACACGTGCCAAAATTGTAGGACGTTGTTTGAAATAAAAATAAAGCAAAGTAGCCATTCCGCCAATCCCGCCTACAAATGCGCCAAACGTCGCAAAACCGACCGCGCGCGGCAGATTGCCGCTGCCGATAGACATGACAGCAAACGAAGCCGCTAAAATAAAGACAACGCGGACAAGCTGCTCAACGACTTGCGAAACGGATGTTGGCACCATTTGTTGAAACCCTTGTAAATAGCCGCGCACAATCGCCATCATTGGAATAATAAGCAGCGCAAAACTAACCATGCGAATCACATAGACAACGTTATCAAACGTATACTGATCTGTTTCACTAGGTTGATAGCTAAGCGACGCAAGGGCAGGAGCGCCTAAAAACATGACTAGAAATGCAAGAAGGCCCGTAACGGCCATAAACCAGATTCCTGACTTGAACAAGCGGTGCGCTGTTTCATAATCGCCTAGGGCGTGGTACTTTGAAACATACTTAGACATGGCAACAGGCACGCCAAGCGTAGATAATGTAAGTAAAATCGAATACGGTGTGTAGCCATTTTGATATAGGGCATTCCCTTGCAAACCGACAAGTGCGGTAAAAGGGATGACATAAACAAAACCAATCAATTTTGACGTTAGCGTCGCCACGGTCAATACTTTCGTTCCTTGCATGAGCTTTGAAGCAGCCATGACTTCCCCCGTTTCTACATCCTTCACATTTCATTCGTACGTTATTTCGACACGCCTCAAGACGAGGCGACCTCTTTCGCATTTTAGCATAGATTAACAAGAATTGCTTCTCTTTATAAAAACGATCGAAAAAGTTCATATCCTGCGCAGCCTAAAAACAGCCACCCTTTGGGGTGGCTGTTTTTACTTGTTCTATTACGCTATTCCTGTGAGAGGTATGTGTGTGCCGGCAAGCCTGCACTTTCTACTCTGGCGGCAAATACACTGCCTCCTTCAGGCTCCCCTTGCTTGTTAGCTGTTGTTACATACAACGTCCTATAGTCTTCACCACCAAATGCACAAGAAGTTACATTCGTTGCTGGCACAACGACCTCCTCAAGTACATTCCCGTTATCAGGATCTGCACAAATCACTTTACCAGCTCCATACAAAGCAATCCACAAATAGCCGTTTTCATCAATTGCCATCCCGTCTGGACGGCCATTATAAGATCGATAAGGAATGTCAATCATTCGTGGTTCGGAAATTTGCCCTGTCTGTTCATCGAAATGGTAAGCTGTCGTGCGCGCACTCGCAGTTTCATTGTGGTAAAGCAGCCCCTTCTCTTCGTCCCACGCAAGCCCGTTTGAAATGGCAAGCCCGGAAATCACTTTGCTTATTTGGCCGTTATGGTCAAGGCAATAAAGGGCGCCAATCGGCGAATGGCAGTCAAACGCCATCGTTCCTGCCCATAACCTTCCAGCAGGATCGCATTTTGCATCATTAAAACGGAGCTGCTCCCCCCCTTGCGGCAAGAGGAAATAAGGCGTCAGCCGTTCTTCCTCATATAAGTATAGGCCATCCCCCATTGCAAGGACGAAACCGCCGCCAGCCTTTTTGACAACAGCTGACAGATGTTGTGCAAACGAAAGCTGTTGATCGTCTTTTGTCTTAGGGTTAAAGCGATGAAGCTTATAACCATCAATATCTACCCAGTAGAGAACTTGCTCTCCTTCATCCCATAAAGGGCCTTCTCCAAGAGCCGCCTTGCCGTTCCATACGGTTTCTGCCAGAATCATAGTCAGCCCTCCATGACTTGGACAACAAATGACCGGTTTGCACGTGGTCCATCAAATTCACAAAAATAAATGCCTTGCCATGTGCCTAGCACAAGACGACCCTCGTCAATTAAAACCGTTTGGGACGGCCCTACAGTTGACGTTTTCAAGTGAGCCGCCGTATTTCCTTCCATGTGGCGGTCATGTGGGTGTTCCCACGGGAAAACTTCATCAAGGCGGCGCAAAAAATCGACTACGACATCTGGATCAGCATTTTCATTGACGGTAATGCCAGCCGTTGTATGCAATGACTGGACGATAGCCATGCCTGAATGGACACCGCTTGCTTTGACAGCCGCTTCAACTTGGGCAGTAATGTCGATCATGTCACTATGTTTGCTTGTATCAATTGTATAACGGTTCATGTGACCCACCTTTCCTTTTCTCAGCTCATTCCCTTCTAGTTTGCTACTTAATCAGGAGAACGACGATCAAGACTCCATCATAGAGGCTGTTCGATTGAAACAGAAATCTATACGACCGCCTACACTTTAGCTATCATCCAGTCAGCGTGCAAACCTTTTCCCAAAGGAGCACCAAAGCAAGCGAACCCATAACGGTTACGCTTGCTTAGACTGTAGCCAACAGGCTCATTCCGCTTTTTTCTTTCCTCAGCTGGCAATCGTTTTCAAGTAGTCTGAGTGTTCTTGTTTAGTGGCTACGCAAATACTGATTCGCAATGGCCAAAAACATTTCGCCAATATGGAAAAGTGCCCGTTCATCAAAATCAAAACGAGGGTGGTGATGAGGAAATTGCGTCCGTTCTTCTTCCGTCCGGCCGCCAACGTGGAAAAAGCACCCAGGCTTTTCTTCTAAGTAATAGGCAAAATCCTCGCCCCCAAGTGCCGCTGGCAACATTAATACATTACCTTCCCCAAAAACCTCTTTTGCCAAGTCGCGAATTAATTCTGTTTCTTTTTCGGCATTTACAAGCGGCGGATAGCCATTTAAATAATCAATCGTGCAAGTGACATGGCCGCCATGCTCCTTCCCAGAAACAATCGCCCGAATTTCTTCTTCTATGAAAGCGCGCGTTTCTTCTTGAAAGGTGCGGACTGTTCCTTCAATTCGCGCCGTATCTGCAATTACGTTGAACGCTGTGCCTGCTTGGAAGACGCCAACTGTGACAACGGCCGTATCCATAGGATTGATGCGGCGGCTAACAATGGTTTGCAAATCATTGACAAGCTGGCTGCCAATCACAATCGAATCAATCGTCGAATGAGGATGGGCGCCGTGCCCGCCTTTTCCTTGTATATTCACAGTAAATGCATCAACTGCTGCCATAACTGCTCCAGGGCTTGCATTTATTTGCCCAAGTGGAATTTGCGAGGATACGTGGGCGCCAAATACGGCATCAACCCCTTCTAAACATCTGTCAGCAATCATTTCACGGGCGCCGCCAGGAGGTTTTTCCTCAGCGTGCTGGAACAAAAACACGATTGTCCCACGAAGCTCATCTACTTGGTCAAACAACGTTGCCGCAACACCTAACAAAGCAGCTGTGTGGCCATCATGCCCACAAGCGTGCATAACGCCTGGCTTCGTCGATGCATAAGAAACATCATTTTCTTCATGAATCGGCAATGCGTCAAAATCAGCACGAAAAGCGATTGTCGGTCCTGGCTTTTTGCCGTGGAGCTTTGCTACCACACCGCGACCGCCTACCTGTTCGCGTATATCCGTAAATCCAATTTCCTTTAATTTCTGTACGATAAAAGCAGGCGTTTCCACTTCCTCAAACGATAACTCTGGGTTTGCATGAAGATGCCTGCGCCATTCGATGACTTGTGCTTGTAACGTTTCTAATTTCTTCGTTGCGATTCCTTCCATTGCTTTCCACTCCAATCTCCAGATCTGTCCATCCTTTACTTCGCCTTAAAAACAGTTACCTCCTGCTTGTTTTGCCCTTTTGTTTTCTATTTTTTTGTGTACAATGGTAAGAGTGAAAAAAGTGAGGATGAAATGAATGGACAACTACGATGTAATCATAGTCGGCGGCGGCCCCTCTGGCCTGATGGCTTCTGTCGCTGCCGCTCAACAAGGGGCGCGGGTCCTCTTGCTCGATAAAGGCAACAAACTCGGTCGCAAACTCGCGATTTCAGGCGGGGGACGCTGCAATGTCACCAACCGGATGGAAAGGAAACAGCTGATTGAAAACATTCCAGGGAATGGCCGCTTTATGCATAGTCCATTCGCTGTATTTGACAATGAATCGATTATCGCTTTTTTTGAAGGCTTAGGAATTCGCTTAAAAGAAGAAGACAGAGGACGGATGTTTCCTGTTAACGATAAAGCACAAACTGTAGTCGACACACTGCTTGCACAAATCCGTAAACTTGATGTCACCATCCGTATGAATGCCCGAGTCGCCGACATTATCGTAGAAGACGGCAAAGCAGTTGGAGTAACACTTGAAGATGGGCAACATATTGGTACAAAAGCGCTGATTATCGCTACTGGCGGCAAGTCGGTGCCCCACACAGGAAGTACTGGCGACGGATATCCGTGGGCCAAAAAAGCCGGCCACACAATTACTGAGCTTTATCCGACGGAAGTGCCCATTACCCTTGCCGATTCCTTTATCAGCGATCAGTCTCTTCAAGGCCTGTCTTTACGCGGAATTGAACTAGCGGTACTGAGGCCAAACGGCAAAAAAATCATTTCCCATGAAGGCGACATGATTTTTACCCATTTCGGCATATCCGGTCCCGCGGCATTACGCTGTAGCCAGTTTGTTGTCAAGGCGCTGAAAAAGTTCAAAACGCCTACGATCCCAATGTCAATTAAGTTGTTCCCCGAACAATCGGCAGAGAGCCTTTTCCAAGCGCTCGTCAAACGGGCAAAGGCAGAGCCTAAAAAAACGTTAAAAACAGCGTTAAAAGGGATGGCCCCTGAGCGATTGCTTTTATACTTATATGGGTCATTAGAGATCGATTCCAGTGAAATGTGCGCCAATACCCCACACGATGCCTTTCGAAAATTAGCATCAGCATTAGATGCGTTTCCATTACATGCCGATGGGACATTGTCGATTGAAAAAGCATTTGTCACAGGTGGCGGCGTATCAATTAAAGAAATTGAGCCAAAAACGATGCACTCCAAAAAAACAACAGGCTTGTATTTTTGTGGGGAAGTGCTCGACATCCATGGCTATACAGGCGGCTTCAACATTACATGCGCTTTCTCGACTGGTTATACAGCCGGGCAGTCAGCAGCTCTTTTCGCAAAAGAATAAGTCAGTTTAAGTTGTAGCATCAGGCTCGTTTTAAATAGAGCCTGTTCTTTTATATCTCAAATTACTGGTCAAATCATTTATACTTATGATATATTCAATATTGTTAAAACAATTGAATAAGGAGATGTATTAATGAATAAGAAAATGAAATTTGTTTCATTGCTACTATCTTTAATCCTTATTATTTCAACATTTTTACCAAATATGGCGATCGCGGAAAGAAATCAAGATTTCGACTATTCATATCAGCTTGATGAAGAGCCTCTAGTTGAAGAGTTACCTCAAGAATTACAGGAGCTTGAAGAAGAAATTGGTAGTTATCTTGATAGTTTTGATTACACAGAAGAAGAATTCGAAAGTATGAGCGATGAAGAATTTGAAGAAGTTTATAATGAAATCTTTAATAATGAAGAGTTTCTTCATTTAGAACAACAATATGAAGAGCAATATACTCAATTTGAAAACGATCTAAACGGCGATGCCATTCAACCTTATGTTGCTCCAATCCTTGTCCCTATTGCGGCAGCTGCTGCAAGAGTGGCTTTACAAACAATTGTTAAACATGGCACTAAAGTTGCTTCAAAATACTTAAAGAATAAATTAAAATCAGTTGGGAAGAATTATAAACTTATTTGGAATTCTAAGAATAAAAACGGCAAAATAACTTCTTTATTAAAGATTCAAAATAAGAAAACAAAACAAATTATCTTTAGAATTGATAATGGTACTATACCATTAAAGCCAGGTTCTTCGAAGTGGTACTGGCATTATCATATTGCTAACGGTAAAAACGGGATGAAACATCACTACTCTTTAAGATCATTAGTCCCTTCAAAACATAAGCCAGATACAAGAACTACGTTATACTAAAAGAAAGGCGAGGATTTTATTCCTCTCCTTCTTCATCTTTCTTCAACAGAGTTACCGGTGAGTACGGGGCATTCGGATCATTTTTTGTGTTTATAAAATGAAAATGTTGATTATAATCTCCAAATTGCTCTGTATATGGCATTTCAAGAGATAAAAAGCTGTCCTCATTATCCACTAACGAAACATATAATGGATACCCCTCCTCATCTGATGGAAAAAAAACACCTTTGGCTTCCCCTTCTTTAAGGGCATGATCGATTAAATTCCTTAATTCTAGTAGCGCTTCTTTATTGCCTACAATAAATGACTCTTGATGATGGGTATGCTGAGCATATATATGCAGGTATTTATGATAATCCCAAGACATTTATAACTCCCCCTTTTTACAAAACTTATTAATTAAAGTTTACCACTTTTTCTCCTTTTTTCAACTTTTATCAGATTAAACGAGGTGATTTGTAAAAGACAACTTCCCCTGAATACTTGGTCGATAATCATCATGTCCTCCATTTCGACCAAAACTAAATCGCAAGAAACCATTTTTACTTTATTCTAGCTTTTTCATTCCGTTCTATCGAGATATTCCAATTGACAACGAGTGATTCTATCGACAACAATGTTGACGAGCTTCTCGGGAACAGTAATGACATTTCGAATCGTTTTCTCGCCGACAGCTACTTTAACTTTCTCACCAGTCCTTTTTTGCAAAAGAATAAGTCAGCTGTAAGCTGTAGTATCAGTCTCCCGTAAAACAGAGCCTGATGTTTTATCTTTTCCCACCTTATTTAACGACAAATAAGAAAACATCCATAAGGAATGTCGCTATTGCTTCCCTATGGAATTTTTTTATTGAGATTCTTTTCATTTATGATGCCATACGCAAACCAATCTCGGCTAGCACGGCACTTATCAAATATGTGCCTGTAAAAACGAAGATCGCCACAATCGCAATTTTCCAGGACAGCTTCCGCAACTCGACAAGGCGGTCAGCAATAGAAATGCCGGCATACGTTAAAATGGGCGTCGTTATTGACAAAAAATCAACTGCTTGAATGGCTTGGACGAATCCATCAAACAACAAACACAGGATGAGAGACGTAATGCTAACCCAGCCAAGGACAGGAAAATTTGCAATAAAGCCGATCGGAAGTTTTTTAGCTAAATCGCCAATAAACAAACCGATTAAGGAAAACAGCCAAAGCGAGCCGAGGCCTGCTATCGTCATCATCGAAATACTCCCGACCGATCCAGGGTGAAATAGAAGCTTCATGCTATGGGTAAAGAGAATCAACATGATACTAAGTAATAGAATTAGGCTCATTTTCATATAATTGTTTTTTACAATGAATGCTAGCATTTAGGACTCCCTCCGTGTCAGCGTGCGATACATGAACCGTTGCAAAGGAGCCGCCAAAAACACCATCGTAAACGTGCCAATAAAGCTTGTGAGTAGTTGGCTTGCCGAAGCATAAGCAAGAATGAGGCTCTCTTTGTCTGGATGGCTTGCTACGAGTGATGAAGAGGCGCCTGTCATCATACTACCTGAACCAACGCCTGCAGAAATCGCCAGCGACTCAACACTAAATCCGAAATGCAACAAAACTGGCGGCAAAATGCTAAAAAAGATCGCACCAAATAACGTACCGATAATGTAAAGCGACAAGACCCCTCTACCTTCGTCAGAGTTTAACGTATATTTTTCGGAAATATAGGCGAGTTCGCCTTCGCGCCCAATTCCAAGCGTGGCGCCAATCGCCTCACGCCGCAAACCAAGCAATAGTGCAGCAGGCAAGCCTAATAAAACTGTGCCTAAATTGCCAAATTCTTGGACAATAAAAATCCAGCCAATACTGAGGATTTCCCGGATTTGCGGGGCTACATCTGCGCCGTAGCGAGCCATAAGTGGCAACATAATGATAATTAAATATGTGCCTGAAAAAGAAACATTGCTTTTACTGTAGACTTTTTTAAGGATTCCTTTACGAAAAATCGAAAACGCAAACACCATTGTAATTAAGATCGCAAATAATAGCGGTAAGAGGTTAATCGATAGGGAACCAATCGCAATGCTTTGAAAGCCAATCATTTCAGAGACGGCAATCACAATCAGAGAAAACAAAAGCAAATAAATAAATGTGCCTTTCATAGTGCACCCCTGTTCGTTTATAAATTGGCGTTGCTCGACATCACTGTTTCAATTACGGCTAAATAGTCGTCATAACTCCGTTTATACAGACGACTCCAGTCTATGGCTCCATTTAACTCAGCAAATACTTGAGTGAGAAACCGCGGGAACACTGCAAACAGAAAATGTGGATCAATATCGACAAAATCGTCGCCGTGGATTGTGCCAGCAAAACCGCTATGGCCAATTTGAATACATGGCATCATGTACGACAAATCGCCAATATCACCAGCAGCACTAATCGCGTTGTTTTCCAGCAAATCTTCCACTTCCTCTGTTTTTGCAAACGCCTGTTTTACAAAGGTGGACAAGTAGCGGTCTTGTACAAAAGGAAGGTAGCCCATTTGCGTATGAATAGCGACTTCGCCTTGAAGAGCGTGGGCGCTTCCACGTGCAGCAGCGTCCATTTTTTTAGCGACTTCTCCCATGTAGGATAACGTTTTTGTTCGCAAATCGGAGCCAATACGAATCGCGTTTGGAATCACATTTGTGGACATATCGCTAGCTGAGACAATTGGGTTTATCCGCACATTTTCACTGTCCTTTAGCTGCTGGCGTACAAGTCCTAAAGCAACATTAAACAAAGTTGACATGCTGTAAGCATTTTTGCCGGCAAACGGATCGAAGCCTGCATGTGCTGCTTCCCCATTAAAGTCATAATATTTATACAAAAAACCTGCTAAATCACAATTGATTTCCACTGTCCGTTTTTCAAATGTTCCACCGATGGCATGGATGCAAATACTCGCGTCGATGTTGTCAAACATTCCGAGTCTCATCGCTTCTGGCTTGCCGCCATAGTGGCCAATCGTGCCATTATTAAGCAACTCTTCACGGTAAGCAAGATCGAGATATTCCTCTGCCGGAACAAATACAAAAGCTACATTAAAATCAAACTGAAGGTGCTCGCCAGTTTGTACGAAATAATTGTACAACGCAAGGGCAATTGCTACTTGTGTATAATGGCCACAGTTATGGGCTGCGCCAGTCTTTTTGTCGGCCATATGGTGGCTAGGCGCATAAACCGCATCCAATTCGGCAATAAAAGCGATTGTCTTATGCTTGTCCGTCGTTAATTGCGTTTTTAGCCCTGTTGTGCTAAAAGGTTCAATGATAGCTGCGGGGTTTTTCTGTTCAATAAATGTACGGACTGTTTCACTAGTGCGCGTTTCTTTATAGCCAAGTTCAGGATGGGCAAAAATGTCACGAGCGATGGCAAGAATTTCTTCGTATTGCTGTTCAAAGATCACAGATTGTCATCCTCCCTTGTTTTACACTCGTCATCTTACACCTTTCGACAATATTCGTCAACACGAATTCTTTACATTTATCCGTTCATACGCTCTAATGTTCGGATTTCGCCTGTTTTCCGCAAAAAAACCCTATCCTCTTCTTGCTAAGAGGATAGGGGACGAATAGCATGATCGACGTTTATTGCCTATGATTAGGCAACAACAATGTTGACAAGCTTTCCAGGAACAGCAATGACTTTGCGAATCGTTTTCTCGCCAATAGCTGCTTGCACTTTTTCATCAGCGAGTGCTGCTGCTTCCATTTCTTCTTTTGAGGCTCCTTTGTTTACGACGAGCTTTGTTTTAACTTTGCCATTCATTTGCACGACGACTTCGACTTCGTTTTCAACGAGCAACGACTCATCATATGTCGGCCAAGCTTCATACGTAATCGTATCTGTATGGCCAAGCTTCTCCCAAAGCTCTTCGGCAATATGAGGAGCAACTGGCGACAAAAGCTTTACAAAGCCCTCTATTAGCGCTTTTGGCAATACCTTTTGCTTATTTCCCTCGTTTACAAACACCATTAATTGGGAAATGCCTGTATTAAAGCGCAGCTCGGCAAAGTCTTCGGTAACTTTTTTCACCGTTTGGTGGTAAGTGCGCACAAACGCTTCATTGCCTTCTACATCTTTGACGTTGCTGTTCAGCTTGCCTGTTTCTTCGTTCACAATTAAGCGCCAAACCCGTTCAAGAAAACGGCGCGAGCCATCAAGGCCGTTTGTTGACCAAGCTACAGATGCATCTAGAGGGCCCATAAACATTTCATACAGGCGGAGCGTGTCAGCCCCGTGGCTGGCAATAATCTCGTCAGGGTTGACAACATTGCCTTTTGACTTGCTCATCTTTTCGTTATTTTCGCCAAGGATCATGCCTTGGTTAAACACTTTTTGGAATGGTTCTTTTGTCGGCACAACGCCAATATCATACAAAAACTTATGCCAAAAACGAGCATATAGCAAATGCAAGACTGCATGTTCTGCACCGCCAATATACGTATCGACAGGCAGCCAATTTTTTAGTTTTTCAGGATCAGCCAATGCTTCGTCGTTCGTCGGGTCAATATAGCGCAAATAATACCAGCAGCTACCTGCCCATTGGGGCATCGTGTTCGTTTCACGGCGACCGCGCATACCTGTTTTAGGATCAACAACTTCCAGCCAATCTTTCGCATTGGCAAGCGGCGATTCGCCTGTACCAGAAGGTTTGATTTCCTCTAAATCAGGCAACATCAGCGGCAATTCGCTCTCATCCAAAGCTGACATAGAGCCATCTTCCCAGTGGATGATTGGAATCGGTTCGCCCCAATAACGCTGGCGGCTAAAGAGCCAATCACGCAAACGGTATGTGACCTTTCTTTGCCCAGCGCCATTTTCCTCTAGCCAAACAATCATTTTCTCAACCGCTTCTTGCTTGTTCAACCCATTGAGAAAATCAGAATTGACATGTTCTCCGTCGCCTGTGTAAGCAGCTTTTGAGACATCGCCGCCTGCGACTACTTCTTTTATTGGCAAGCCAAATGCATTGGCAAATTCGAAATCGCGCTCATCATGAGCGGGGACAGCCATGACAGCTCCAGTACCATAACTGATTAATACATAATCAGCTATCCAAACTGGTATCTTTTCACCATTTACAGGATTGATGGCATAAGCGCCAGTAAACGCGCCTGTTTTTTCTTTTGCCAAATCTGTCCGTTCAATGTCACTTTTGAGTGAGACTTGCTTTTGGTATGCTTCTACCGCTTCCCGTTGCTCATCAGTAGTGATCTCTGACACGAGCTTATGCTCAGGGGCAAGCACCATATAAGTAGCGCCAAACAACGTGTCTGGCCGCGTCGTAAACACGTTAACGGAGTGTTCATTGATCTTAAATGTCACTTCAGCGCCTTCCGATTTGCCGATCCAGTTGCGCTGCATATCTTTTAGGCTTTCCGGCCATTCGAGCTCTTCAAGGTCTTCGAGCAAGCGCTCAGCATAAGCCGTAATGCGCAACACCCATTGCTTCATTGGGCGCCGTTCAACTGGATGGCCTCCTCGTTCGCTGACACCGTCGACAATTTCCTCATTGGCTAGCACCGTTCCAAGCGCAGGGCACCAGTTCACGGCTACTTCGTCTATATAAGCAAGCCCTTTTTCATATAGTTTTAGAAAAATCCATTGTGTCCATTTGTAATATTGAGGGTCGGTTGTGCTAATTTCACGGTCCCAATCATAAGAAAAACCAAGTTCTTTAATTTGCCGTTTAAATGTGTCAATGTTTTGTTTTGTAAACGTAGCCGGATGTTTGCCTGTATCTAGAGCGTACTGCTCAGCTGGCAAGCCAAAAGCATCCCAACCCATAGGGTGAAGCACGTTGTAGCCTTGCATCCGCTTCATCCGCGCCAAAATATCGGTTGCCGTGTATCCTTCTGGATGGCCGACATGAAGACCAGCCCCCGATGGATAGGGAAACATATCTAATGCATAAAAATGCGGCCCATCTGCTTGTTCATCTGTTTTAAAGGTTTTGTTTTCTTCCCAAAATGCTTGCCACTTTTTTTCAATTTCCTGATGTGAAAACGACATTCCTTTTCCTCCTTCTGCTGCTTCCAACAAAAAAACTCTCTCCCAAAAGGGACGAGAGTTTGCATACATTCCCGCGGTGCCACCCACATTAACAGGCATCGCCTGTTCACTTACACATAACGGTGTGTCCCGTTAAGAGCTACTGGCAATGCGGTTCGCTCTTACAACTAAAAGGCGAGTTCACATCTCTTCTCAGGCTGGCTTGCACCGTCCGCCAGCTCTCTTGCTTTCCAAAGTGATGCTACTACTCCTTTATCCTTGTATTTCCCTAGTTTACGATATGCTCATTGTATGAAAAGTCTTTTCCAAAGTCAAGCAAACATATACCTATTTTAGCGATTCGATTCAACACGAGCAGTTTGTTTCTAAAAAAGAGTGCCCTTTTTGCATGATAGACTCATAAGTGCCTTTTAACATCTGGACGCTCTCAGTGAACTGTTGTCGCTCACAGTCGTTCAACTTTAGTTCCAGCACTTCGCGGACACCATTACGGTTTACAATTGCAGGCACAGCTATGCACACTTCTTGCGCTCCAAACTCGCCGTTTAGAAATGTGCTGACGGTCATGACTGCATTTTCATTTTTTAAAAGCGCTTTTGTGATGCGGACTAAACTCATGGCAATCCCATAATAAGTGGCGCCTTTTTTATGAATAATTTCATAGGCAGCATCACGGACGTTGGCAAAAATGTCATCTAAATCGGCTTTTTTATATGCTTTGTCACGTAGCATATAGTGAGAAAGTGGAACATTTCCAATTGTTGCGGTGCTCCATAAAGGCAGTGCGCTATCGCCATGTTCGCCTACTACATAAGCATGGACGTGTTTAGCGGAAATCTGGAAGTACTCGCTTAGCATAAACCGTAGCCTTGCTGTATCTAACGTTGTCCCGCTGCCGATGACTCGTTTTTTCGGCAGGCCGCTAAATGATTGTGTCGCTTGCGTTAATAGATCAACAGGGTTTGTAGCGATCAGAAAAATACCTTTAAAGCCATTTGCCATAACGGCATCCACTATTTCCTTAAAAATACTCAGATTTTTTTCTAGAAGATCTAGACGTGTCTCGCCAGGCTTCTGATTCGCCCCAGCGCTAATGCAAACCACATCTGCCTCTTTGCAGTCCTCGTAATCGCCGTGCCACATTGATGTCACGGAAGGAGCGAAAGCTTGTCCATGATTTAAATCCATCACATCACCACTTGCTTTTTCCTGATCTATATCAATAATGACAAGCTCCTTTGCCACCCCTTGGTTCATCAGTGCGAAGGCATAGCTGCTGCCTACATGCCCCGTTCCAATAACGACAACGCGATCCCGTTTTGCTTTACTCGGCATTCTGACCATAATCAACCACATCCCAACTAGGATTTTGTGAAATTATTCACATATATATTGTGCATTGTTTCACATAAATTTTCAAGTACCCACCAACAAAGTCGATAACCGCACTCAGACTGATAGAAAACGCTTGTCTACAGTCTGAACAACGCTCTATTGAACGTTGTTCAGGTTATCATTCTGATGCTCTTTTAATAGCGGCCGGTCATAAATACGGGCTAGTGGAATCGCCAATAGGAGTAAAATACTGATGAGGACAAACAGCACTTGGATTGAAAACCCATCTACTACTATACCGCCGAGCAACGGGCCAATCATGCGGCCGCCAGTGGCTACGCTATTGACAATGCCTTGGTACGCTCCTTCCCGTCCAGATGGAGCAAGGGCATTGGCGATTGTTGGGACTGCAGGCCAGACAAACATTTCGCCGATTGTCAAAATCAGCATAGCGACAAAAAAGCCACTGAACGCTTGGGCTTGTGTTAATACAAGATAGGACAAAGCGAAAATGAACAACCCAAGCCCCATTTGCCCTTTAAGCGTTAGCTTCCCCTTTTGGATCACCCAATGGATCAGGGGCTGTGCAAAGACAATTAACAATCCGTTCATCGTCCATAATATACTGTAAGCGTGCAATGGAATGCCGAGTGACTGAATGTAGACGGAAACATTGGCCTGCCACTGCGTATAGCCAAGCCAAGAAATGAAAAAAGCTGCTGAAACAATCCATAGCGCTTGCAAACGGTACTTAGACGCTTTGTTGGCATGTTGAATTCCTGCTCCAGCGGTTCTTCCTTTGCTTCCTGTCCAATTCCGAAAAAACACGGCAATGTAGACGAGTAGCAACACATGCATGGCTGCATTGGCGACAAAAACGTCTGTCAAACGCACCAGCGTAACAACGCCAATTAATGCCGTCCCTAGCGATACACCCACATTTTGCGCTACATAAATCGCATTTGCTGACTTTCTCCCACCTTCTGGCCACAAGCTTCCAGCGAGTGCATACATGGAAGGGGCCATCATTCCAGAACCAAACCCCATCCCCGTTAGAAAAACAGCGTACCATCCATACTCTCCATAATAGAAAGCGAGTAAAACAGCAGAGGCCGCAGAAAGAACACACCCAAGCGAAATCGTGCGATAGGCACCAATCCGATCAAACAATCTGCCACCGATCAAGCTGCCAAGTACGCCTGCCCCTGCATTTAGCATAAGCACAGCTCCCGAAGCCGTTAAACTTTGCCCAAGCAGTTGCGTCATAATGATTGCATTGAGTGGCCATAAAAACGAAGCGCCGGTAATGTTAATGGCTGTCGCCACCATTAAAATCCATATTGATTTCGGCAAAACACGCGCCTCCTCTTTTTTCCTTTCTTACATTGTGCCTATGATAGTGTAGGAGAAATTCAGCAAATAAGCAACAAGCATATTCGCTGCAATTATGGTAAACTAAGAACAAAAATTCGCCAAAAGAGAGAGAAGCACATTGCCTCTGTCTTGTAAAACGGCGATAGCTACCAGATGAAAGGGGAGTCGTCTAAATGATGAAAAACCACTGCGGCACCGACATCGCTTATAATCCTGTTGCCGTGTTCCCGTTCCCCACAGCTCCCCTAGCTGGCCCAATCAACCGCTTTCGCCATTTGCCTGACGCACTTGCGTTGATTAAACTGTCTGGAACATGTTCCACCCTTTGGGGGGAGGGGCCTTGAATCTACTTGGCGTCCTGCCATTTGCCCATTCGTTGCTTTCCAGCGTCGTACAGCCAGGGGATACCGTCGTTGATGCCACAACTGGAAATGGACACGATACCTTGTTTTTGGCTAAACTTGTTGGTGAAACGGGGGTTGTTATCGGCTGCGACATCCAAGCATCCGCGCTAACCTCTACAGAGGCACGCCTTCAAAAGGCAGGTTTGGACAAGCAAGTATCCCTATTCCAAATCGGCCATGAAAAGTTGGCGACTTTGCCGTTGTTTGTAAACTCAAACATCGCCGCTGCCATCTTTAATTTAGGCTATTTGCCTGGCGGAGACAAAGCTGTTACAACAACAGGGAAAACGACGATTGCAGCGATTGAGCAACTGTTTAACCGTTTAAAGCAAGGTGGCCTGATTGTTCTCGTCGTCTACCATGGACACCCACAAGGCAAAAAGGAAAAAAACGACTTATTGGCTTATGTCGAATCGCTCCCTCAAGAAATCGCACATGTAGCGACTTACCAATTTATTAATCAAAAGAACGATCCTCCTTTTGTGGTAGCGATTGAAAAACGGACTGATTCCTTAAGCGTCCAAGCGAGAGGAAACACTGGATTTTGCAAATAATAGAAAGAAGGAGAAGTGATCCCAATGAGCAAACTTGAATCAATTTTAGCTTTTAATGAAGCATTTGTAGCCAATAAAGAATATGAGCGCTTTAAAGCAGACAAATTCCCGCAAAAGAAAATCGTTATTTTAACATGCATGGACACGCGGCTCGTTGAACTGCTCCACAATGCGATGAATTTAAAAAATGGCGACGCTAAAATTATTCGCAATGCCGGTGCTGTCATCTCCCATCCATTCGGCAGCATCATGCGGAGCATTCTTGTTGCCATTTATGAATTAGGTGCCGAAGAAGTGTTTGTTATTGGCCACTATGGCTGTGGAATGACGGGTCTTTCCGCAAATTCTGTTCTCCAAAAGGCAGAGGAACGGGGCATTGATATGGATGAAATCAATGCGCTCCAATACGCTGGCGTAGACGTTAACAAGTTTTTAACTGGTTTTGAAAATGTGACCGAAAGCGTCAACCACAGTGTCGATATGGTTGTTAACCACCCGCTTTTGCCAAAGGATGTGCGCGTTCACGGCCTTGTCATCGATCCAGAAACAGGAAAGCTCGATTTGCTGCAACGTGATTTGCAAAAAGGGGCAAACGCCAAGCAGCCGCAAGACGTATAACAAAATGCAAACGATGTAATTAGACAGCAAAAAGATGACCTTGGTTGCCACCTAAGGTCATCTTTTTGTCTGGATGATTGCATGTTACGGAAACAGCATATTTACAAAGCCAATCGTAAAGCGAAACACTTCTTCTTTTTCAGGTTCGTTAAAGAGCTCATGGTAAAGGCCATCCCATTCTTTGTACATTTTATGGTTGATCTGCAAATCATTAAACCAAGCCATGCCTGCTTGTTTATCAATCACATAGTCTTCTCCTGCAGCAAGCAATAACACTGGGATATTCGGCATTTTCTCCGGGTAACGCCTCGTAAGGCGCATCGCTTTTTCCAATTCGTGGTACCAACGAGCTGACACTTTCGTTACACGCAACGGATCCCGTGCATATTCTTCACGGACTTGTTCGCTCCTCGTCGTTTGTTCTGGAGACAAACCAGCGTTCATGCTAAACGCAGGTGCTACATGATTGAGCATTTTTGCTGCCGCCTTTTTCGGCGCAGGAATGTCCATAGCGAGATCCAAACAAGGCGAAGAAAGCACGAGCGCTTCTACAAACGAATGATCTTTTTCCATTAATGTACGAATAGAAATGAGGCCGCCCATGCTGTGACCAACAAGTACAATCGGCAATTGCTTTGCCCTTGCATGCTTAAGCCAGACGTCAACCGTTTTTATGTATTTTTGAAATGAGTCGATATGCCCACGCTTTCCTCGCGACTCCCCTTGTCCTGGCAAATCCCCTAGCAGGCAATCAAACCCATGATGATTCCATTTTTCAACAAGCCAACGGTACCGACCGCTATGTTCCCCGGCTCCATGAACAATAACAGCAACGCCTCTGGCGTCTGGAACGTCAAAATAGCGCACAGCCACTCCTCCTTATACAAGCTGTTGCTTCGCTACATTATGCGTTACACTTAGTATAGCTGTTTTTTCATTAAACGAAAAGGATGTGACAACATGATCCTACCATACAAGGGCGTTGTTCCAACTATTGACCCCTCTGTATACTTAGCTGAGGGAGCGATCGTCACAGGCGATGTTACGATTGGTGCTCAATCAAGCGTATGGTTCCATACAGTCATTCGCGGTGACGTGGCCCCGACAATCATTGGAAAACGTGTCAACATTCAAGATCAATCAATGCTCCACCAAAGCCCCAATTCGCCTCTTATTATTGAAGATGATGTCACAATAGGTCATCAAGCAATGCTCCATAGTGCAATCATCCGTAAACAAGCACTGATTGGCATGGGTTCCACGATTCTAGACGGCGCCGAAATTGGCGAGGGCGCATTTATTGGCGCCGGCAGTCTTGTCCCTCCTGGTAAGTCGATTCCGCCTGGAACGCTTGCTTTTGGACGGCCTGCGAAAGTCGTCCGTCCTTTAAATGAAACAGACAAAAAAGAAATGGCACGAATTCGCCGCGAATACGTAGAAAAAGGCCAAGACTACAAATTGTTGCAGCAACAGACAGCGACAAAAAACAGCGACCAATAATCCCTATGCTCATGGAGGCACAAAGCAATCGCCATCACACACAAATGCTAAAAAGCCTGTCGGCTCGTTTCGCCGACAGGCTTTTATACTGTTTTTCTTAGTTTGCTTCTAATTTTAAAGCATCTTCTTTTAAAGCTGCTGCCTTATCTGTGGCTTCCCATGGAAGTGGAACATCAGTGCGACCAAAATGGCCGTAAGCAGCCGTTTGCTTATAAATCGGGCGGCGCAAATCGAGCATGCGAATAATGCCAGCTGGGCGAAGATCAAAATGTTTGCGAATCACCTCGACGAGGATCTCTTCCGCTGCTTTACCAGTTCCAAACGTATTAACAGCAATAGAAACAGGCTGGGCAACGCCAATTGCATAAGCGAGCTGTACTTCGCATTTATCAGCTAGGCCTGCTGCTACAATATTTTTGGCCACATAACGTGCGGCATAAGCGCCCGAACGGTCCACTTTCGTTGCATCCTTGCCAGAAAAAGCGCCGCCGCCATGGCGAGCATACCCGCCATACGTATCAACAATAATTTTGCGCCCCGTTAAGCCAGCGTCTCCCTGAGGGCCGCCAATGACAAAACGGCCAGTTGGGTTAATAAAGTATTTTGTTTCTTCATCGATTAATGCGCTTGGCACGACAGCTTCGATCACATGCTCTTTTAAGTCTGCTTGAATTTGCTCTAGCGTCACTTCAGGAGCATGCTGTGTTGAAAGAACAATTGTATCGACACGAATCGGCGTATCGTTTTCATCATATTCAATCGTCACTTGCGTTTTCCCATCAGGGCGCAAATATCCGAGTGTCCCATTTTTACGGACTTCCGTTAAGCGACGGGAGAGTTTATGGCTAAGTGAGATGGGAAGGGGCATCAGTTCTTCCGTTTCATTTGTTGCAAATCCAAACATCAGCCCTTGGTCACCGGCGCCGATGGCTTCTATTTCTGCATCGGTCATTTGTCCTTCCCGAGCTTCTAGGGCTTTGTCCACGCCTTGGGCAATATCCGCAGATTGTTCATCAATTGATGTCAATACTGCGCATGTTTCTGCATCAAAACCATACTTGGCGCGTGTGTAGCCAATTCCCTTGATCGTTTGGCGAACGACACTCGGTATGTCCACATACGTATTTGTCGTAATTTCACCCGCTACTAGCACCAAACCAGTGGTGACAGACGTTTCGCAAGCGACTCGTGCATTCGGGTCTTTCTTTAAGATTTCATCTAATATAGCGTCGGAAATTTGATCACAAATTTTATCGGGATGCCCTTCCGTAACAGACTCAGATGTAAATAAATGTCTACCTCTTTTTACAGACATTGTGCAGCTCCTCCTTTTAATATGGCCAGTTGCTTAGCCCAAATAGAACGAACAATACAGAGGGTTATTCGCCTCTTTTGTTTCTGTCTTGCAAAGGCGGTTAGTTGGCGCAAAAGCCTTGGGCACAACAAAAGCCCTTTTCCATGAGGAAAAGGGCTGTCCATTTACCTTTCGCCTCTTATCTTCCAGAACGCCATGCGTTCTGCAGGTTAGCACCTTTTCACGTTACGTGTTGGTTGCTGGGCTTCTTCGGGCCTGTCCCTCCGCCATCTCTGGATAAAAGCGTTATGTTAACTGCATCTCGATAACACCCAGCGTTCCCTTTGTTATAGGATGCTGGCGCTTCGTTCGTTTCGCGACTAAGTTTAACATATTCCACCATAGAAGAAAAGGCATTTCTAAAAGCTTTTCACCAGCCTGCCTGCTTTGTCACCTAATCTAAAAAAGAATGACATATTTACTCACTTTAGTATGGACTATTAAATAAAATGTGTTATACTAAAGCCACTTAAAATTGCAAAAAGGAGCCATTAAACATGAAAATGCTTCACCGTTCAGCTTTACTAGAACAATTGCTTTCAAGTCCTAAAACGTTGCGCCAATTGCCTGCCCCGACACTGGTCGAGCATGCACTCCAACGGAACGAAGGCATATTGACCGATTCTGGCGCACTCGCTGTCAAAACAGGCCTTTACACCGGCCGTTCGCCTCAAGACAAGTTTATTGTCGATGAACCAACGACTAGAGATTCCATTCATTGGGGGGCAACGAATAAGTCCATTTCGGCGGAAGTGTTCACCCGGCTAAAAGACAAAGTGTTACATTATTTGCAACAAAAAGATGTCCGTTACGCATCAGTTGGCTTCGCTGGCGCTGATCCTTCATTCCAACTTCCGATTACGTATTTAAATGAGTTTGCTTGGCATCACTTGTTTGCTAGACAGCTATTTATTCGTGAGCAAGCTCCTTCAAACAATGGCTTGGAACCATTTACGATCATTAGCGCACCGACTTTTAAAGCCGATCCATCTGTCGACGGCACTCGCTCAGAAGCGTTTGTCATCATCTCATTTGAGCAACGCATTATTTTAATTGGCGGTACTGAATACGCCGGTGAAATGAAAAAAGCGATCTTTTCCGTGATGAATTACTTGCTCCCTGAAGCAGGCGTGCTGCCAATGCACTGCTCAGCCAATACAAACGATGAAGGAGAAACGGCACTCTTTTTTGGCCTCTCAGGTACCGGCAAAACGACACTGTCAGCTTCCGAACATAGGCGCCTGATCGGCGACGACGAGCACGGCTGGTCAGAAAAAGGCATCTTTAACATTGAAGGGGGCTGCTACGCCAAATGCATCGGCCTCTCAAAAGAAAGCGAACCGCAAATTTGGAACGCCATTGCCTTTGGGGCAGTTCTTGAAAATGTTGTCGTCGATCCACACACTGGAAAACCTGACTTTAAAAGCGGCGAGTTGACAGAAAATACGCGGGCTGCATACCCGCTTGAAGCGATTCCAAATGCTTTGCTGCCTAGTGTTGCCGGGCCTCCGAAAGCAATTATATTCCTAACTGCTGATGCATTTGGCGTATTGCCGCCAATCAGCAAGTTGACAAAAGAACAAGCGATGTACCATTTCTTATCTGGCTATACGTCAAAACTAGCGGGAACCGAACGTGGCATCACGCAACCTGAAGCGACATTTTCGACTTGCTTTGGCGCTCCGTTTTTGCCACGCAAACCAGAAGAGTATGCCACCATGCTAGGGGACAAATTGGAAAATGATGACGTCCAAGTGTTTCTTGTGAACACAGGCTGGACAGGGGGTAGCTATGGAACTGGCACACGCATTAAGCTTGCTTACACACGTGCTATGGTAGAAGCCGCTTTGCAAGGGGAATTGGATGAGATTGAAACGGTGTGCGACCCCATTTTTGGCCTTTATGTCCCAACACACTGCCCTGGCGTCCCAGATGAACTGTTGACCCCACGACGCGTTTGGAAGGACAAAGCAGCTTATGAAGCGACCGCCATACGTCTTGCTAAACAGTTCCACGAAAATTTTTCCGCCTTTCCGGCCGCAAAAGACAGCGTCCGTCTTGCTGGACCACGCCTTTCATAACCTTTAATAAGCAGGCAGCTAAAAAGCTGCCTGCTTCAGACTATAGACAAACGCTCCCGTCCTTCATTGTTCGTACCGAGTACCACATTTCCCCTCAGTTTGAGTGGTGTTTTGCCTTCATCCATGACGCTGCCTTTCTCAGTACTTTTTCTTGCTCATCTGCTGGGAAATGATGCGAAAAATCGGCGAAAAACCATGATTCGATATTCTGGCTACGCTTGGCAGCACGAAGCGCTTTTTGAGCGTGTACAATGGAAACATGTTCATCTTTTTCGCCATGAATGAACAGAAGGGCGGGCTGAAAATCGCTTAAATGGCGAAGTGGGGTCCGTTTTTCATATAGTTCCGGTCGTTTCCGCGGCGTTCCACCAATCACGCGTTTCATCATTCTCCGTAAGTCAACACGCTCTTTATAGGTTAATACCATATCGGTGACGCCACTCCAACAGACCACACTAGTCGCTTCCGGCCGCATAAGCCCTGTCCAAAGCGCCATGATTCCTCCTCTTGAAAATCCAACTACATGGACGCCTGCTTCTTTGTCAACAAGAGGATGACTGCTTAGCACATCAAAACCGCTGTATGCGTCAAAACGATCATCCCCACAAAAATCCTCTCTGCCTTCGCCACCACGATTGCCCCGGTAATAAGGAGCAAACACAACAAATCCTTCGTGAGCCCACTGGATAATACGCTGTGTCCTGACCATGCCAACTGATTTAATGCCTCCGCGCAAATACAATAACCCTGGTTGTTTGTTTCGAGACTTCGGTTCTGCTAATAAACCGTATACCGTTAACGCGCCACTTTTGTAAGACGTCTCGTATAAATGAATATTCGGATGGGGCGACGGAACACGTTCTTTTGAGATGATCATAAAAAAACCCCTTTTATTGAAATGGGCAAACACCCTTTTTTTCGTGCTTGCATAATGTAAGCAAAGGCAAAGGCAATTGAAAGGAGTGAAAAACTCGTGAAAAAACGGAATATCGCTGTTGGCACAGCGATTGCCTGCCTTATTTTGGCGGCATGTAGTCAAAATACGGACAAAGAAACGGTGCGTGTTGCCGAAGTGACTCGGTCTGTCTTCTACGCCCCTTTTTATCTCGCTATCGCCGAAGGCTATTTTGCCGATAACGGGATTGACATCGAACTGACAACTACTTGGGGAGGCGATAAAACGATGACTTCCCTTTTATCTGACGGGGCTGATATCGCTCTAGTAGGGTCAGAAACATCCATTTATGTCGCTTCTCAGGAAGCTGCTGATCCGGCGATCAACTTTGCAGCATTGACGCAAACAGACGGAACATTCCTCGTTGCCAGAGAAGATACAGGCGATTTTCAGTGGGAAGATTTGAAGGGAAGCACGTTTTTAGGCCAACGCAAAGGCGGCATGCCGCAAATGGTTGGCGAATATGTGCTGAAACAGCATGACATCGACCCTCACGCAGATTTAGCGCTTTTGCAGAATATCGATTTCGCCAACATCTCCAGTTCTTTCGCTTCTGGCACAGGTGATTATGTTCAATTGTTTGAGCCACAAGCCTCGCTTTTTGAAGAGGAAGGAATTGGTACAGTTGTTGCCTCTTTCGGCACTGAAGCGAAGCAAGTCCCCTACACTTCTTTTATGGCCAAACAAAGTGTATTGGATCAGAATACCGACTTGTTCGTCCGTTTTAGTGCAGCCCTTTATGAAGGACAAAAACAAATCCAATCACATTCTCCTGAAGAAACGGCTAAAGCGATTGAGCCATTTTTTGAAGACACCCCTACTGCCATTTTAGCAAGTTCAGTCGAACGCTATAAAGAGCAAGGCTCTTATGCCGAAGATCCTGTGTTAACAGAAGAAGCATGGGCACAGTTGCTTGAAATCATGGAAGAAGCAGGAGAACTACCGGAACCGATTCCCTTTAGCGAGCTTGTCAATGATGACATTAGCAAACAAGGAATGGAATAAGGAGGCACGATCATGGCATCCTTACGCATTGACCGACTTTCTTTCACTTACGTCAACGAATCAGGTGCTTTTCAAGCATTAAAAGATGTTTCCCTTGAAGTAAAAGAAGGGGAATTTGTCTCTTTCATTGGCCCAAGTGGTTGTGGCAAAACAACGATCCTTTCGATCATTGCTGGATTGCTTAAACAGACAGAAGGATCACTGTCTCTTGATACCGCCAATAATGGCCAAATTGGCTATATGCCGCAACATGATTATCTGTTTCCTTGGCTAACAATTGAAGACAATATCACCATCGGTCAACGGATTCGCGGCAGCTATACAGAGTTGTCGGCAAAAAAAGCGCTGCGTTGGCTGAACCGCTTTGGTCTTAGCGATAAACGGCACGAGCGCCCACAAGCGCTTTCAGGAGGAATGCGCCAACGTGTCGCCCTTGTCCGCATGTTGGCTACTGACCCGTCGCTGCTATTGCTTGATGAACCTTTTTCCGCATTGGACCAACAAACAAAACTAAAGTTGGAGGAGCTCGTTTTTAAAACGTTGAAGTCGGAACAGAAAACAGCAATTCTTGTAACGCATGATATTGGCGAAGCGATTGCTATGAGCGACCGGATCGTTTTGTTTACGCAAAAGCCAGGGCGTGTCGCACAAATTTTTTCAGTTCCACAAGCACTGAAACAACTTTCTCCTTTTGAGGTACGAAACCATCCAGAATTCAACCACCAATTTCAGCTCATTTGGAAGGAGTTGGAACGCCTTGACACCACATGATCTGCACCAACATTACATGACTGCCCGTCAAAAAGAAAAACGATTCATTCGCCTCACACAGCTGGCGATTGTATTTGCCCTTGTTATCGGTTGGGAAACAGCCTCACGTTTAGCGTTAATCGACCCGCTGCTATTTAGCATGCCATCACGCATCCTCGGTTTGCTTTATGAGCATATTGTCGCCGGGACATTATGGCTCCATACCGGAGTGACGATGTTTGAAACGGTCCTTGGTTTTCTGCTAGGTACGCTTGCCGGCACGATATTGGCGGCTTTGCTTTGGTGGTCGAAAAGGCTGGCCGAAATCCTTGATCCGTTTTTAGTCGTATTAAATTCAATGCCAAAAGTAGCAATCGGCCCGATTTTGATCGTTGGGCTTGGGCCAAACATGACTTCTGTCATTGCTATGGGCATGCTCGTTTCAGTCATCATTACAACAATGGTTGTTTACACTGCATTTAAAGAAGTAGATGAAAACTATTTGAAAGTACTGCAAACATTTTCTGCATCCAAATGGCAACAATTCCGCCACGTCGTGTATCCAGCAACCATACCGGTGATTGTTTCAACACTAAAAATGAATGTAGGGTTATCGTGGGTCGGCGTCATTGTCGGTGAATTCCTCGTTAGTAAGCAAGGGTTAGGCTACTTAATCATTTATGGATTCCAAGTATTTAACTTTAACTTAGTGTTCATGAGTCTGCTCGTCATCGCGATTTTGGCAACACTTATGTACATTGCAGTCGAGCGCTTCGAAAAACGGATAACCGAGCATCATCGTTAAGCATGCCCTTGTACCCTTTTGCATGCTACGAAAAAAGCCCTTGTGCGATCGCATAGGCAGTTGCTGTGGGAACAACTTCGTCTTTCATAATAAAGCTAAAACGAGGGTCCTCTTTCAAGGTAGCCGGAAGCTCCTTTAGCAAAAGAGGCCCCTTTGTTTCCTTATAGCAATCTTTTTTTTCCATTTCAGTGACAACCGCTGCGAAAATATCCTTGCAAAAAGACGTTCCAGACCGCCCCTCTACCTGATATTGGCCAATATAAACGATACTGCCAATATGGGCCCCTGTCTCTTCCCAAACTTCGCGCACACCCGCATCTTTAGTCGTCTCGCCATCCTCCACTTTTCCGCCTGGAAATTCATAGCCCCGCTCTCGGTGTTCAGTGAGCACCCACTGCTTTTGAAAACGGGGAAGCACAAGGACGTGCCCCGCCGCCTCGGTAAATCGCTCTTCGTTTCCGAGAACCAGTTTCACCTTTTGCCCTTGGGGATCGATAAAATGTTCCATATACAACCGCCTTTTTCGAATTCCTCTTTTGTTAAAAGTATAGCCAATTGCGGTCAATGCGTCTATTATTGCCAAGTCTGTGACACTTTTTTATGTGGCCGTACGCCCCAAAATACAAGCAAAACCGACAAAACCACAAGAAGTGCATTCCCCGTAAATGTCCAAAAATGGTTCCCTTTCATAAAAAGAGCAAACAATGGCGGGCCAATCGCTACACCTACAAAGCGCATGCTGTTATAAAACGATGTAACCGACCCTCGCTGTTCCATGGGAATCCCTTCTGTCACGAACGCATCCAGGCTCGGTAGCGCCGCGCCAATGCCTACTCCTGCGGCAAAAAGTGCTGTCAGCATTACATACAATTCCTTATTAAACGAAACGACAAACGTCGAAACAGCAAGAAGGCACAACCCCGCCACTGTCATCCATTTCATTTTGATTTGGTCTTGGCCAATGATCCGCCCTGTCCCATACGACGCCAAGCACAATGCCATTAAAGGAAACGCTAAAATAACGCCTTTTCTGATTCCATCAATATGGTGTGTCTCTTCTAAAAACGATGACAAATAAAAAAGGACGCCGAATAAAATGTACATACACATCCCACCAACAAAAAACACCACATATAGCCAGCGCCCTTCCCGTTTAAAAATCTTTTTCATCGACTTTAAAAAATGCGTTAAGTTTTTCGGCTTTTTGGCTAATGGCGGGCTTTCTACTAAAAATAAGACAAGAAAAATGGAGACGAAACAAAAGATAGGGAATGAAAAAAACGGCAAATACCAAATAATCGAAGCGAGTACTGCCCCAAAAATTGGGCTGAGCACTTTGCCAAATGTATTGGCAGTCTCAATGATGCCCAACCCTTCACTAACATCTTGGTTGTTTTTAAACAAATCACCGACGAAAGGCATCACAATCGGCGATGCCCCCCGCCGCGCCGATTCCTTGCAACAGCCGGCCAATTAAAATGACCCAATAAGCATTGTCCATTTTCCATGCGGCTAACCCTGCCATCAGTCCGCCAATCCCGGCAACAATTAAACTTGGGATGATGACCGGCTTTCGTCCTACATGGTCAGAAATATAGCCCGCAATGGGAATAAACACGATCGCCACAACGGAATAAACAGTAATAAGAAGACTAACCATAAAAGAGCTTATTTGCAATTGTTTTCCAATAGTCGGCAGCACTGGAATCAACATTGAGTTTCCAAGCGTCATGACTAGCGGCACGGAGGCAAGGGATAGCAACCCCCATGTTTTCTTTGTTTTTCCCACAATCACGGCGCTCCTTTTCCACTCATTTTCCTGTTATTATGGAGCAAAATTGATAAAGCTATACAACCCGCCCGCCCACGAAAAAAGCAACGGAAGAACGCGTCTCCGTTGCTTTTGCCTCGGTTAAAGCAAATGGTAATTTTTATCTTTTTTCAAGTCTTGGTAGACTTCTTGAATGGTTTTATCTGAATATGCCTCTAACTTCTCGACTCGCCGTTTAAATTCATCCACCACGTCATCCCGTTCGATTCCTTCAGCGAGAATGTCTTCAAACACATCCTCTAGCACATCATCGCGGCCTGAAACAATTTTCCCTTTTAATACGACACTTTTTCCTTGATCCAATTCTGTAATCGCTTCAATGGAAGTAATCATAACCGCGGGGTGGTTGTTTTTGCTCGTAATGACGACACTAACGAGTATATGGCGCTCCGCTTCCTGTTCCCTTTCAAAAAAACGGGCATCTTCATTGGAGACAACGGCGTCGAGAAACCATGTCTTGTCTTCGTTTTCCATATTGATAATGAGCCCGTCATTAAAAGGAACGGGGTGTTGTTCCATTTTCCCCCCTTGCCCGTCAATCACTTGCAATGCATACAGTTTAAATGTCTTCAAGTACCTTCCTCCCCACGTCTTGCCGTGCCCTAGTGTCATTTAAGATGTCTTCATTTGCCCGTAAGCGAGATACAGCTGCCGTTGTTCAATCCATTCCAACAGTTCTTTTTCCGGTTTGGTTAATTCGCGGTTCAATGAGCGTGTAAATTCCTGCTCCAAGGTTTCCGACAATGATTTTAAAGGCTTGCTCATATAGGCAACGACTCCTTTAATCGGACGTATTAGGATGACAAGACACCTATATATTTTATTCGCTTTAAAATACGACTTTCCTGCATCAAAAACCCCTATTTTCATAAGCTCGCCGGATGCGCTCCAACCCTTCAGTAAGCGTTTGTCGAGGGGTTGCCAAATTCAAACGTTCGAAATCACGACCCTCTTCCCCGAAAATCGCACCATGGTTGAGTGCAACTTTCGCTTCTTGCAGCAACCATTTTTTCCGTTCATCAGGGTGAAGGCCGAGCTCTTGGCAATTCAGCCACAATAAGTACGTTCCTTGTGGGTGAATCGGCTTGATTTTCGGCATATACGTTGCCAAATAATCCGCAGCATACTGATAATTTGCTTGGATGTATGCCATTAGTTCCTTTAGCCAAGGCTTTCCGTGCTCGTATGCAGCTTTGGTGGCAATGTCAGAGAACATATTGCTTCCATTCATAAATGTGGCTGCCAGTTCTCTACGGAATTCCAGCCGAAGCTTCGGATCTTCAATAATCACGTAGGCCCCTTGAACGCCGGCCAAATTAAATGTTTTCGTTGGCGCAAGCGCTGTAAACGTACGGTTTGCAATTGTTTCTGTAACAGTTGCAAACGGTGTGTGTGTGTACCCTTCAAAGAGCAAATCGGCATGGATTTCATCAGAAATCACATAAAGGTTGTGGCGCTCGCATATTTCGGCCAGCGCTTTTAACTCCTCTTTGCTCCACACGCGTCCCCCTGGATTATGTGGATGGCACAACAGAAGCATTTTTGTATTGTCTGTGATCACCTGCTCCAATCCAGCCAAATCCATTTTATAGTGATTTCCATCAAATAGAAGCGGATTTTTCACAAGTTGTCGTTTATTTTTCTCGATAACATCATAAAACGGATAATAAACAGGTGGTTGAATAATGATTTCGTCGCCTTCATTTGTAAAGGTTTTAATTAAATTGCTCAATGCCGGCACAACGCCTGTTACATGGACGATCGAGTCGGCTTCTATTTTCCAACCGTACTGGGAGTCGACCCAGTTCACGATCGCTTCGTCTGCCTCAATTGAAGGAGCCGCATAGCCATAAACGCCATGCTCAACTTTGGCCTTTAAAGCCTCAATAACAGCGGTCGGCGCTTTAAAATCCATATCTGCTACCCACATTGGCAACAAGTCATCTTCGCCAAACCGAGCTTTTGTTCCATCCCATTTCATCGAATTGGTTCCTCTGCGTTCGATTACTTTATCAAATTCGTTCATCGCATACTGCTTACAGCAGTCTCCCTCCTCTGCTCATTTCACATCATTTACTCCTTTAAGTGTACCACATTTTTTGACGTTCGACTTTCACACTGCTTGACCACAAAACGTGGTACACTAGCACATGTAAACATGCAAAACGAGGAGGAAACGGATTGACGACCCCATTTATATGTGTAGAAGGAGTGATTGGCGTCGGAAAGACAACGTTGGCCAAAGCGATTGCTACCCACTATGGGCGAGAATGCTTGCTTGAAATCGTTGAAGAAAACCCTTTTCTCGAAAAATTTTATGACAATATGGAGGAATGGAGTTTTCAAACCGAAATGTTCTTTCTGTGCAACCGCGTCAAACAATTAGAAGATATTTGCCCTGTTCTTAATCACAAACCAGTCGTGTCGGATTATCACATATGCAAAAACTTAATTTTTGCCCGTCAAACGCTGCCTGCGTTCAAATGGCGCCAATACAAACGTATTTTTCAAATTTTAAACGAGCCATTGCCAAAGCCAACAGTCGTCATTTACTTAAAAGCAGGCTTGTCGACACTAACCAACCGTATTACCAAAAGGGGGCGTCCTTTTGAAAAAGAGATGGATCCCAATTATTTGCGCAAGCTCTCAGACGATTATGAGGCGACAATGGCAGAACTCGCTAAAGAGGAGAACACAACGGTTTTAACGATTGACACGGACGACCTTGACTTTGTCGCCAATCCGAAAGATTTGGACTTTGTGTTTACAAAAATTGATGCATGCCTTACATCTGTTAACCATTAAGGAGCTTACCAATGTTACATATCCCAAATAATGCTATCATTACTGTAGCTGGCACAGTTGGAGTTGGAAAAACAACTTTGACACACGCACTTGCCGCCGAGCTAAATTTTAAAACATCCTTTGAAAAAGTAGACAACAACCCATACTTAGACAAATTTTATCGCGATTTCGAACGGTGGAGCTTCCACTTACAAATTTACTTTTTAGCTGAGCGCTTTAAAGAGCAGAAGCGAATGGTAGAAGAAGGTGGTGGCTATATTCAAGACCGTTCGATCTACGAAGACACAGGCATATTCGCGAAAATGCACGCCGATAAAGGTACGATGACGCAAACCGATTACCAAACTTATACAAGTTTATTTGAAGCAATGGTCATGACGCCTTACTTCCCCCGTCCAGATGTACTGATTTACTTGCATGGCGATTTTGACTCGATTTTAGACCGCATTCAAGCACGAGGTCGCGAAATGGAAAAACAGACGCCCCTTTCTTATTGGGAAGAAATGTACAACCGTTATGAAACTTGGATTTCTTCCTTTTCTGCCTGCCCCGTTTTGCGACTCGATATTCGCGAATACGATTTACTGGCTGACCAATCATGCATCAAACGAATTGTTCATGAACTAAGCACCTATTTTTAACTAAAAAACAGCGAAGTTGCCTTCGCTGTTTTTTAGCTATTTGTAGAAGTAATCGCCGGCTGAAATACGCTTTCGGCTCTGCTCGACTTCGATTAAAGCTGGCTTTCCCTTAACAGGTTCAGGCAATTGCGGCGTTTTTACGACCCAATTTGCTTCTTCAAGCTTGCCTTTACGTATCAAACTAGCAAGCTCTTCGAGGTCTTCACGTAGTAAGAAATGGGTGTTTGTCGCTGCGGCCAGCCTCCAGCATGCTTCTGTCACTTTTTCGGCAGACGTGATAACCAATGACTTGTCAGCCTTATAAAAAATTTGTGCTCCATACACTTCTTGCACACAGGCTAAACCAAGATTAGCGCTATACCGTTTCGCTTGTATGACCCACTTGTGCCCTTCTTCATCGACAACGACTAAATCAGCACCGAAGTCGCGCGCTTTCGCCGTTTGGTACGTTTCATAGCCAAGCGCCGCAAACACGACTGCCAGATAGTCTTCAAACTCGCCGCCTTCCATGCGATCAATATCTTTTATCGTGATTTTACTTACGTCTGTGCGCTTCTTTCTTCTAAAGGCGATACGGAGCGCCCAAACGGCAGCCAACAATACCGCTAAAGCGAGCAACCATAAGCTGAATGAAGTACTTTCCACATCAACCGTTCCTTTTAAAAAACAAATTAGATTCCTGCTGTTACAAGTTCCTGAAACGCTAGGAAAGCCTTAGTATACCATAAGGCATCCAATCAAAAAACTTGGTTCCCTAATGGGAACCAAGTTTCTGGGTGAAGTTATCGACTTTGTCGACAACTTTAAGAAGGAGCGTCCTATTCTGTCTCAAACATGCCGTCGATTTCATCAACGATCAGCTTGACCGATTCAAGGCCGCCACCACTTAAGTACCAAACTTCGCCGTCTAATACATAAATGTCATCGTTTTGTGCAGCTTTGGTTCGGTCGACAAGCTCGTTGTCAATGACTTGCGTGGCTGTTGCTTCGTTGCCAATAGAAGCACCTCGATCGATCATAAATATATAATCAGGGTCTACATCAGCAATGTATTCAAACGAAACCGTTTCCCCATGGTTTTCAGCTTCAATGTCATCTGCTGTTTTGATACCTAGGACATCATGAATAATGCCAAAACGCGAACCTGCGCCGAATGCGCTGGCAGACCCTTCATCGGCTGATAGAATCAATGCATTTTTATCTGTGTTGTCTGCCCGCTCTTTTACTTTATCGATCGTTTCATGAATGCCTGCAAGCTGCTCTTCTACTTCATCTTGCGCTTCAAAAATGTCGCCTAGCGTCCGCATATTGGTTTCAAACGATTCCATAAAGTTTTCGTTGTCAACTGCCATATAAACCGTTGGCGCAATTTCACTTAATTCTTCATAGTTCTCAGACGCACGGCCAGAAATGAAAATGACGTCTGGCTCCATGCTGTGAATCAACTCGAAGTTTGGTTCAAACAACGAACCGACATCCTCATAGTCGTCGCTTTCAAACTCGGACAAGTAGTCAGGGAGATTGTTCGCTTTTGGGATTCCAGATACTTCTCCACCTAGCGCACGAATCGAATCGGTAATGCCATGGTCAAACGAAACGACCACTTCTGGATTAACCGGTACTTTAACAATTTCGCCGTTCATCGATTCCACTTCGATCGTTTCTTCAGTCGCTTCTGTGCTCGTTCCTTCGCCAGTACTTGTTTGTTCATTTTCATCTGAACTTGTACCGCAAGCGGCTAAACTTACTGTTGCAAATGCTGTTAATGCCCACATAAATGGTTTTTTCATGTCTAATTGCCTCCTCTATTCTCTCTCTATAGGCCCCCTAATGCGCTCGTCAGTATTTCTCTAGATTGAAGATTTTGCTTTTTCACCTCCATTCCAAAATGAATGACATCCACTATTTAGTTAAAATAGACGCAAATGCGGTTGCAATTCACTTCTTCAACTGCGATTTCCATATCGTACACATTGCGGAGTGTGTCTGAGTTGATCATTTCATGGCAGCGACCTTCTTCAACAATTGCCCCGTCTTTCATCGCCACAATGTAGTCGGAGTAACAAGAGGCAAAATTAATGTCATGGACAACAATCATAATCGTTTTTCCTAGCTCATCAACAAGACGGCGCAACGTTTTCATAATCGAGACAGAGTGCTTCATATCCAAATTGTTTAACGGTTCATCTAAAATGATATAATCGGTATTTTGGGCAAGCACCATTGCAATGTAAGCACGTTGCCGCTGCCCACCGCTCAACTGGTCTAAGTATTTGTCTTGAATGTCGCGAAGCGCCATATAATCGATCGCCTCTTCGACATAAGTCCAATCCTTTTTCGTTAGCCGGTTTTGTGAATACGGAAAGCGGCCAAAGCTGACAAGTTCGCGAATGGTCAAACGGATGTTGATGTTGTTTGCCTGTTTTAAAATCGAAACTTTCTTTGCCAGTTCCTTGCTGTGATACGATTCAAGCGGACGTCCTTCAATCAAAATAGTGCCTTCATCTTTTTTCGACAAGCGGCTTATCATGGAAATCAGTGTACTTTTTCCGGCACCATTGGGTCCAATAAAAGATGTAATTGTTCCTTTTCTGACGTTGACCGAGACATCGTTGACAACTCTTTTTCCGTCATATTGTTTGCTGACATTTGTCACTTCTATGCCTACAGGCTGTGTATCAAGCTTTTGCAACGGGATGGCATTTCGGTCAATTAATGCGGTGGTCATGTCGATTTCGTCCCCCTTAAGAGCAAGTAAATGAAATAAATTCCGCCAACAAAGTTAATGATAACGCTCAGCGGAGCCGAGTAAGTGAACACGCGCTCGACGAGCAACGTCCCGCCAACCAAGGCAATGCTTGAAACTAGAACCGATGTAATCGCTAAATGGGTGTGCTTATAGGTTGGCATAAGCTCTCTTGCAACGTTCGCGACAAGTAGGCCTAAAAACAATACCGGGCCGACAAGAGCTGTTGAAACAGAAACAAGCAAAGCAATGACAACTAAAAACTTTCTAATCGCCTTATCGTAAGGAACGCCTAAATTAATCGCCTGGTCGCGCCCAAGGGAAATAGCATCCAAATATCTCAAATACGGCCAAATGTAAAGAACTGTTGCTGCTAGGATCACGATAGAAAGCCAAAGCAAATCAACATTGATATTGCTAAAACTAGCAAACATCCGATTTTGGATCGTTAAAAATTCATTTGGGTCAATCATGACCTGCAGAAACGTCGATAGGCTTGAAAACAATGTGCCAAATACAATGCCGACAAGCAGCAAAAAGTATAGATTTTGCCCTTCTTTTTTGAACATCAAGGCATATAACAAGACAGCGAACAACACCATAAAAACAATGGATAAACCAAAGTTTACATATTTGTTTATCGCGACAAGACCGATCGTCCCAAACAAAAAAACAAGCAACGTTTGAATAAGCATGTATAAAGAATCAAGGCCTATGATGCTTGGCGTCAGGATTCGGTTGTTTGTGATTGTTTGGAAAAACAAGGTAGAGCTAGCAATTGCCCCGCCGACAATGATAATCGCCACAACGCTTCTTCCTCGTCGTGGCAACGCATAGTCCCACGCTCCAGGGGCGATGTCAATAAACAAAAAAGTAGCCATCAATGCTGCTAACGCAGCGCCGAGTAATAAATAGATCCATTTAGGCTGCATGAGATCGTCTCCTTAAGAGCAAGTACAAAAAGATCGCGCTCCCGACAACCCCAACGACCAGTCCAATCGGAATTTCATATGGATAAATGAGAACACGCCCTAAAATATCACAAGCGAGCAAGAAAATGGCGCCTAACAGCGCTGTATGAGGCAAACTGTTTTTTAAGTTGTCCCCTCTTATAATCGAAACGATGTTTGGAATGACTAGCCCTAAAAAAGGAATCGAGCCAATTGTGACGACAATCGTAGCCGTGATCATCGCTACAATGAAAAGGCCGATATTCATAATTTGGTTATAATTTAAGCCTAAGTTTGTCGAAAAATCCTTCCCCATTCCTGCTACTGTAAAGCGATTTGCAAATAAAAAGGCAATGACAACAAGGGGAATGCCTATGTATAAAATTTCATAGCGCCCTTTAAGAACGAGTGAAAAGCTCCCTTGCATCCAAGAAGATAAGCTTTGCACTAAATCATATCGGTAAGCTAGAAAAGTTGTGATTGAGTTGACCACACTACCTAACATAAGCCCGACAAGCGGAACAAAAACGACATTTTTAAAGCGAATGCGCTCCAGTATTTTCATAAAAAGAAACGTTCCAAACAACGCAAAAAGAAATGCAATAAACATCCTTTGCAACGTGCTTGCTTGAGTAAAGACAACCACGGCGACAAGAATGCCAAGCCGAGCCCAATCCATTGTTCCAGCTGTTGTCGGCGAAACAAATTTGTTTTGTGTAAGCTGCTGCATAATTAAACCGCAAACGCTTAAACTAACACCGACAATCAATACACTTAATAGACGAGGGATACGGCTAATGACGAGTGTTTGCACATCTTCATCGTCTAGACGAAACAAATCAAGTGGCGATATATCCTGTACGCCAATAAATAAAGATGCAAACGATAAAATCAAAAGCAAAGGGAGTAAATATCTTATTTTCATAATGTTAACATGAATAAAACATGCTGCTTGCCTCCTTTGCTCTACAGCTAATGATACTCATTATCAATTACGTATTTATCTTATCATTTTTACAAAAAATATCAAGGCTAAATGAGAAAGAATCTCGCTCTCAATAAAAAATGGTCCTTTTATCCGTTCGATTTTCTTGGTTGGAACAGCCAAAACAAGAAAAACACAAGGCTACCACTTAAGAGATATCCGCCAATGACATCGCTCAAATAATGAACACCAAGATATAGTCTAGAAAATCCCATAATGAGAATCATGAGGCTCGCAAAAACAACAAACGCTACACGGTGCCTTTGTTTGTTCACTCGCTTCCAAATCAGAAAGGTGAGCACCATGTAAAACGACATTGCTCCCATTGAATGGCCGCTTGGAAAACTGTACGAGGACAATTCAACTAGCATATACTGTGCTGGCCTCTCTCGCTCTACCCATTCTTTTACGAACATATTAACAAGACCTGTCGCCGCCATCGTAACAGCGGTAAATGCTAATTCTTTGTGCGAGGCACGGACAACAAGCAAAATGATAAGTAGCGCTCCTGTCAAAACGAAAACCGTTTTAGTCGCCCCTAAAAAGGCAAAGACATGCATGAGAGTCGTAACCGGTTCAAAACGAATCGACTCAGCCCATGTTAACGCCAACTGGTCGACTTCCTCTAAAAAAGCGGTGTTTAAACTAAAAGCTACGACTAAAAAACAGGCCATGCAAACGATGCTTATCGTAAGCGAATTTGTATTCATTTTCATTCCAAGCACCACCATTTATCATTTAATACATTCACATTGCTTACTGCTTTTTAACGTTCCCACTTTTCTTATTAAAAAAACGCTAATGAATAGGCAATGCCTTCTTTATTCGCCGAGCGTTTTCCTTTTCTGTAGGACAAAGTCTATGATACACTCACTTCACATATAATTCCCACTTGACTCATATGATTATACAGAATACTATAAAGAACGTTGTATATTTTAACCAAAGGAGTTTAAGCATATGGACTTGTTCTTAACTTTGTTGATTATTGCAATCGTCCTCGCTATAGCTGGACTGTTGCTTTACATGCAAAAAAAGCACGTATCTTTCTCGATTCGTGTTTTGTTGGCGCTAGGAGCCGGCGTTGTATACGGCCTTTTGCTCCAATTTTTCTTCGCCCCTGATTCATCTGTTATCCAACAATCAATGGATTGGGTCAATATTTTAGGAACCGGTTATGTCCGTTTCTTGCAAATGATTGTCATGCCGTTAATTTTCATTTCAATTCTGTCTGCGTTTACACGTATGACGTTAACAAAGAATCTAGGAAAAATTAGCGCCTTGATTCTCGGCACATTAATTGCTACGACAGCAATTGCCGCCGCCATTGGGATCACTGCTTCATCCGTCTTTCAACTTGAAGCGATTGACATTACCGCAGGCGAAGCAGAACTTAGTCGTGGCGATGCCCTTGAAGAAAGTTACGCTGGCATGGAAGCAGCGACATTGCCGCAACAAATTGTCGAACTAATCCCAGCTAATCCATTTCTTGACCTAACTGGCGAACGACCTACTTCAGCCATTGGTGTTGTGATCTTTTCTGCCTTTCTTGGCGTCGCCTATTTAGGTGTACGCCGCAAACAGCCGGAAGCAGCCGACACGTTTAAAAGCATCGTTGATGCCCTTTACGCGATCATTATGCGCGTCGTTACATTAATTTTACGGTTGACTCCTTATGGCGTTTTGGCCATTATGACTAAAACAGTTGCAACAAGTGATCTACAGGCGATTTCCACACTTGGAACGTTTGTACTTGCTTCTTATATCGCACTAATTGTCATGTTTGTTATTCATTTGATCATTCTGGCAGCGACTGGACTCAGCCCAATTACGTATGTAAAAAAGGCATTTCCGGTGCTTGCTTTTGCGTTCACTTCACGCACGAGCGCAGGGGCGTTGCCAATGAATATCCAGACACAAAAGAAATTAGGCGTTCCAGACGGCATCGCTAATTTTGCAGGTTCATTCGGCTTATCAATCGGCCAAAATGGATGTGCTGGGATTTATCCAGCCATGCTTGCCGTTATGATTGCGCCAACCGTAGGCCAAAATCCCCTTGAACCAACGTTTATTCTGCTGTTAATTGTGGTCATTGCCATTAGTTCGTTTGGCGTAGCAGGCGTTGGCGGCGGAGCAACTTTCGCTGCCATTCTCGTCTTGTCCGCACTTGATTTCCCAATTGCGCTTGCTGGCCTCCTTATTTCGGTTGAACCACTTATTGATATGGGCCGCACTGCTTTGAACGTTTCAGGCAGCATGGTGTCCGGCATCTTTACTTCGAAAGTGACAGGCAACCTTAACAAAGAAGTATTCTCAGATCCGAACGAGCAACTTGGCACGCAAGACATGCAAGGCTAACCTTACTCAGACTGATAGAAAACGCTTGTCAGACGAGGAGTGCAGCCGAGGGAAGATGGGAATAGAACGGGGGTTCATGAGCAGCGGTTTTCTTGCGCATGAAACGACCGTTTCAAAGCATATGAGTGAGGGAAACGACGACGTATGCGAGCGTTTGCCTACAGTCTGAAGCGCGGCAATCTAATCAGTTGCCGCGCTTTTCCTATGCCTATAGGCCAAAAAACGGGAGAAGCCAATGGCTTGCATACACACAAACAACGCCGAAAAGGATTGCCCAAAGGACAACACCGATAAGCGTCCACAAAATCGCATAACTGCGTGAAACGCCAAGTGCAACAGCGGTTACGGCGCCAATATGGCTGCTTAGCAAAATGGGTGCAAGGATACCTACGCCTGGCATTCCATACTTTTCTAGGAAATGCTTCGTCTTTTCCATCTGTTTGCTGGACTGTCGCCCGCTTTTCTGGCTGTTTTGTCTTTTCAGTGTCGAACCGCGAATTTTTTCGCTAAGCAACACAAGAAGCACGACTCCGAGGCTATTGCCTAAAATCGATACCAATACGGTCAGTACAGGGGGTTGATTGACAAAAAGAATACCGACTGGTACAGCAAGTGTATACTCAATGAAGGGAACCATGCTCGCCACGAACAGTAAGCTGAGCCATAGACTATCCGCTTCCATATTAACTCCCCTTTCCCACTTAAAATCAATGCAATCTTTAGCTGTTTTCGTTATACTTTAACCATCATACCGAAGGGAGCAAAAACGATGACCCACGTCGCCTTTTCTTTTGCCCGCATGGCCAATGAACAGGTCATACAGACCATTCCTGCAGAAAAACACGACATTATTCCCGCCGGTTTCAAAAACTCTGTCCATTGGAATTACGGGCACATCTTGATCATCGCAGACCATGTTCTTGGGCATGCGCCAGCTTTTGAAAAAACGGTTCCAAAGGAGTATTACCACCCTTTTGCTAAAGGATCGAGCCCTTTGCAATGGACCGACAAAGTTCCCTCTATTGAAACGCTTCAAGAAGCAGCAGCGAAACAAAAACAAGCAGCCGAGAAGTTAGCCGCCGAAACGGGAGGAACCGAAAAAACGGCTCCTTTTACTTTACACGGTCAATCGTTTCAAACAGTAGATGAACTTTTCAGTTTCGTCGCCTTCCATGAAGGCATGCATTACCGCACACTCCTCCATTACCGCAACGTGTTCTTAAACTAAAACAAAGCATGCCATGGCATGCTTTGTTTTAAAAGCGGATGATCCCATATCCCATCAGCACGATGACAACAAGCACCACAAGGACAGCAAACAGCATGCCTAGGCTGTTTTCATTCCGTTTCGCTTTTCCAAGCGCTGCTTCCATAAAACCGATAAGCAATACGGCGAGGAGGCCTTTGATAAAGAAAAAATAAGCAAATTGGTAGGCAATCAGCATGCTTGCGCCTGTTACGAGCATGATAACAAAGAATAGCCGGGCAATCATATGTATAATCGTTCCAGCCTTGCTTTTACCTCCGCGGAATAGAAAATAAGCAACTAAAAACAAAATTGCTAGAATCGCCCATGAACCTTCATGGGAAGCTTGAAAAATGGAAAAGTTATCTTGAATAAACCCGCCAGAATTCATTGAATATCCTCCTTTACGATTGTCTTTCCATTCCAGTATAGCGTGTCTGTTTTTCAAACGCTATCCATAGCCTGTCACGGCTTTTAAGTGGCCAACTTGTCGCTATCACGCTTGAGTTTTAGATAACGAACGAGCATTGCCACCCGCCAAGGCAACAACATTCCATAGGCAAGCAAAAAGAACATCCCTGACAGTTCCTCAGGATTTAACTCTTGCCCCATTACGATTCGAAATGCCACTCTTATCACAAGCAAGCCGATTAAGAGATAAGCAAACGCTTTCGAACGTTTTAAATAAATAGCACCATCCCGCACTTCAAATTTTGATGTGCAAATGAGGACGATCGAAAAAAGCGCACCGACAATAAGCGCTTCGCCAACATGGAAGGCTGAAGGCCTTGTTGGCTCATATAAAAACATCAAGAAGCCAGTTGACATCGCTAGCGGCGGCACCATAATCCGCTTCACCGAAGTAGGGCGTTTCGATGCTTTCATGCGGATCACGAGCGCTGCGCTTCCCATAGCAACCGCGATTAGCGTTGGAACCGCAATTAACAGCCAATTGTTCTCCATTGAAACATCCCCTTTCTAACCAAAAGCTAAACCCTAAAAAAATGGCGCCTTGCCTAGGCAAGACACCACTTTGTTAAAACAAGGGAGAAAGCAGTGAAAAACCAATAATCACCGTAAAAAGAATCGTAAGATAGTTAAGTGAAAAAACAAACATAAGGGTCGCCCATTTTTTAGGCTCCATTCGTTTATAACCAGCTAAGCTCAACGTCAGCCAAATCAATGACAACACAAGAGCGACAATGGTGATGAACCAACTTAACGAAACAAAGAAAAAGCTGGATGCAGCCAGGACAAACAAATAAACATTCGTTTGGATAAACGTCCGCTTGAACCCTTTGACGACCGGCAACATTGGTACTTTAGCCGCTTTGTATTCGTCATAGCGGCGAATGGCGATCGCATAAAAATGCGGCATTTGCCAAAGGACCATAACGACAAACAAGCCAATAATCGCCGGGTGAACCAAGTCTCCTGAAATCGCGGCCCAGCCAATAAGGGGTGGGACTGCACCGCCAACACTGCCAATTTCGGTATTATAAATCGTACGCCGTTTCGACCACATTGTATAGGGCACAACATATAAAAAGAGGCCAAGGAAACCAAACAACGCTGCACGTGGCGAAGCGACTCCGAGAAGCAACAACCCAAGCAATGATAAAGATATGCCAAGCACTAACGCATTGGCAGGCTGCATTCTGCCTGTTACAGTCGGCCGATTTTTCGTCCGGTCCATAATGGCGTCAATGTCACGGTCGTAAATGTTGTTAAAGGCACCTGCTGCCCCAATGACAAAGGCTGAGCCAAAAATAGCAAAAAGAATTTCTGGAAGCTTTTCGCCAATAGGAATGCCCGTAACGTAAAGAGCAAGGCTCAATCCCGCCGCCATCGCAAGCAGATTGGATTTAATGATCCCTGTTTTTAATGTTTCTGAGAGGACTTGCGAAAAAGCTTGTTTAGGCGTAGCAAGAGAGGCATTGTGTATGCTCTTATCTATTTTTTCCGTTCTCATAAACCCCCTCTTCCTCCTGTCTCATTAAACTGTTTAATATAACCACTATTATTCCTATTTTATTATTTTAGCATAGACAGCTTATTGCGCAGCTACTTAAACAAACTGTCGAAGTCCTGTCAAGAAGTTGTGACCAATTTCCGAAAAAACGCTACAGCCTGTCCAGTTTCCGCACACACATTTTTTATTATACGCTTTTTCCGGGCCAATGGAAAGTATGAAATCGCTTACTACCTATTTAAAGGAGTTTAAAGGAGGATTCACCGAATCGACCGACAAATGCTTCAAGTCTTCTAGCGAAGATGATACTATAGTAATGTTGAACATACTATGTAAAAGGAGTTTTATCAGATGCCTAAAACACTTATTTTTGGCCACAAAAATCCTGACACGGATACGATTTGCTCAGCTATCGCTTACGCCGATTTTAAAGGTCAGCTTGGTGTCGACACAGAAGCCGTACGACTAGGTGAACCGAATGGGGAGACATTGTATGCACTTGAAGCATTCGGCGTAAGCACGCCACGCTTCATCGAAAAGGCAGCAGACGAAACAGACCGAGTCATTCTTGTTGACCACAATGAACGCCAACAAAGCGTCAGCGACATTGACGACGTGCAAGTTGTAGAAGTGATCGACCATCACCGCATTGCCAACTTTGAAACAGCTGACCCCGTTTATTATCGTGCTGAACCTGTCGGCTGCACGGCGACGATTATTAAAAAGCTCTACAAAGAACACGGCCTTGACATTCCTAAACCAATTGCAGGCTTGATGCTTTCTGCAATTATTTCTGATTCGCTTTTGTTCAAGTCGCCAACATGCACAGAAGAGGACAAGCTAGCAGCCAAAGAATTAGCGGAAATTGCTGGCGTCAATGCCGAAGAATACGGATTAAACATGCTAAAAGCAGGCGCTGACATTTCTGATAAGACGGCTGATGAGCTGTTGACAATGGATGCCAAAGCGTTTGCAATGGGCGCTGCCACAGTTGAAATTGCCCAAGTGAATACTGTTGATACAAATGACGTGCTCGCTCGCCAAAGCGAACTCGAAAAAGTGATTACCGCCAAAATCAATGACAATGGGCTTGACTTATTTGTCTTTATTATTACAGACATCCTCGAAAATGATTCAGTCGCCCTCGTTCTCGGCGACAAAACAGCTGCATTTGAACAAGCCTTCCAAACAACGTTAACAAACCATACGGCTATTCTCAAAGGCGTTGTTTCCCGGAAAAAACAAGTCGTCCCGCCGCTCACAGAAGCAATTGCCAACATTAACTAAAACACACGATGTTCATCAAAAACAAGCCAGTTGATATGTTCTCAACTGGCTTGTTTCTCCTTACCTTTCCAGGGCGAAGATAAATGGTGAACCATCTCCAATGCAAGGCACACAACTAATAAAAGGAGGATGGCTTTTGTAATGTTCGATCGTCCCGAAAAGCAAAACAACGAAGAGAACCGGATTACCATAGATGTCAAACGAATTTACGAAACGCCCTCTCCTGAAGATGGCGTGCGAATTCTCGTCGACCGGCTCTGGCCCCGTGGCGTGTCAAAAGAGCGAGCTGCCATTGATGAATGGATGAAGGAAATTGCGCCAAGTCCCGAATTGCGTATATGGTTCAGCCACCGGCCGGAGCGATTTGCATCATTCGCCAAGAAATACGAGTTAGAATTGGCGCAGGACCCCATTCGCTACGAACGAGCGGTTCGAATATGGGAGATGGCGGTACAGAAACCCGTTACTCTTGTATATGCCGCAAAAGATCCCGTTCATAACCACGCTAATGTTCTGCGGGATTGGCTAGTTCAGTCTTGTTCGCATGAAGCCTAAAGCAAAAAACGACGCTCCAAAGGAAGTGATGCATATTCCGCTCAGCACTTGAATTATAGGAGAGTTATCTGATTTCGTACCACCAATGGTTTCGGAATATACCAAGCATGTGACTTAGTTGCTTGTTTTCAACGTACTATTTAAATAATCTGTCGTATAAGCAACGAACTCGGAAAAGTCATCAATAAAATGAATCGGTTTGTAACTCATACCAGATTGCTCCATGGCTTGTTTTTGAATCGGTGCAGGTGATGTATAAGGAAATAATCCGATCACATAATGGGATTGAAGCTGAAGGAATTTATTGACAGTTTTATCGTCCCAAGCTGGGAACACAACCCTCACGACGTCATTCACCTCGGTCATTGCGGTAAGATATTGCTTTTTAAAATCTACAAGCCTTTCCAGTGAAACATTTCTCTCAATCATTGTGAAAAGCATGGAAACAAGCTTTAAAAACCGTGGATGACGATCTAATACTTGAGCCCATTGTCGTGCAAAATTGTGTATATCGTGAGTCATTTCAGTTACAAAAGTCTTCTTAATGTCGCTAACCCAGTCTTTGATTTCATCCAAAGCGACCAAAAGATAAATTTCTTCTTTTGAAGAGATATATTTATATAAATTTCCACGTGTAAATGTCGTTTCGTTGGCAATTTTAGCAAGGTCAATTTCATGAAATTGCAATGTATCAAAGAGCTTAATCGCCGCATTTTTAATTTGCTCTACTCGAATCTTTCGTTGTTCTTCATTCCTGACTCGATCGAATTCCATCTTTCATGTCTCTCCTTTCGAAAAAAATTATAACACAAAGAACTTGCGAAACCATAAATTACAATCTATAATCAGTTTAAAGTAACGTGACGTCACGTCAATTATGTGGCTTGGAAGCCAGGAGGAGTAAACAATGCATATGAGAAAAGTTGTTTTGATCACAGGGGCATCGGCAGGAATCGGTAAAGCTACTGTAGAGTTGCTTTTGAAAGAAGGATACATTGTATATGGAGCGGCCAGACGCATCGATCAGATGAGGGATATTGAATCGAAAGGCGCACATATTCTCGCAATGGATGTAACGGATGATCGGTCCATGAGAAATGGCGTTAACCGAATCATACAAGAACAGGGCAGAATCGACGTGCTATTCAATAATGCGGGTTACGGTGCTTATGGAGCGGTCGAAGATGTACCAATGGAGGAAGCAAGACGTCAATTTGAAGTCAACCTTTTTGGATTAAGCCGTCTGACCCAATTGGTTCTCCCCTATATGAGAACACAACAATCAGGAAAGATCGTGAATACTTCGTCTGCAGGCGGAAAAGTTTATACACTCCTAGGTGCTTGGTATCATGCTGCAAAACATGCGCTGGAAGGATTCTCTGATTGCCTGCGCGTGGAAGTCAAGCCATTCGGAATTGATGTCATTATCATCGAGCCGGGGGCTACCGAAAGTGAATGGGCAGAGGTTGTATTTGAACACGTTCGGAAAATATCAGGGAATACAGCATACAGTAAAATGGCCGATGCTTTTATAAATACGTTAAAAAAACCAGGTGCAGTTTATCCTCCTGCTCGGATTGCCCAATTGGTTTTAAAGGCAATCCGATCCCAAAAACCAAAAACTAGATACGTGGCAGGCAATGCCATACCAGTTTTAATGTTGCGAAAAATTTTATCCGATCAGATGTTCGATCGTGTTCTCTCTCAAATGTTTAAGATATAAACTCGATCTTTAGGTAACGTATGTTAGGTTAAAACCAGGAGGATGTCCCATTCTTCATTTAACTTTCTCAAAGACGACAATAGCCGGAAAAATACAATTAAAGAACTCGGAGCTTACGCTTGATCAATGAGATAAATCATTAATCTCGTATGCGCGAAAATCCTTTAGTAACAGATACCTAATTTAAAATAAAAAAGGAAGCTGATCGTCTGAATCAACTTCCTTTCTTATCTTATTTAATGGAGCCTAGGGGGCTCGAACCCCTGACCTCAACGCTGCCAGCGTTGCGCTCTCCCAGCTGAGCTAAGGCCCCACACGGTTATGTATGTCCAATAACGTTACTGCAATAATATAACATAGCTCACCGCTGTTTGCAATACAAAAAAACAAAAAATCGCAGCCTCGCGTTTACAAATTTACTAGTATCAAGAAGGCAAAAACAAACCGATAATAAACCAGACCAACCCGCCGAGTAAACCGACGACTGCAGATTGGATAGCAGCTTCCTTTGTGATTCGTTTCGCCTTTACAAAATCGAGTATTAACCAACCGCAAAAAATAGCTAAAGCAATAATGATCGCTTCACCCATTTTCACTCCCCCTCCCGCTATTACTTTAGCAACTTTTCTCCCATGTAGCAATGATTATCAGGCAAGCGTTTGCTCAAGCTCTGCTACTAAGTTGTCCGCTAACGAGCGGTATTTGTCGAAAACCTCCCCGTCCTTGTCAACAGGTGCTTGAAACTGGTTTACAAGCCCCTCGGCTACCGCCGGCACAACACCGCTTAACGACTCTTCATCATTGTCTTGTTGATAAACATGGTTTAGCAAGTACAACGTTCCAACTTGGATGACGGCGTTTTTTGAGCCTAGCTCCCCTTCCACTGCCTGAACGGGAATACGCAAAAACGTATATCCATTGTCCGCCGAAATTTTGTAATCGTAATAGCCATGATCATAGTCCCAATTGCCACCGAGTGTGTAGCCTAGTGATTCCAATACACTTTGCAATTCTTTTGCTTTAAATTGTTTGCCTTCGATTGTTGATTCAAGTGCGATCAAACAAATCGCTCCCTTCGTTTTTCCATCGCCATTAGTGTGGGAAAGGAGCCTCGAACTTATACACCGGCAAGACATAAAAACAACGCAGCCCAATGGACTGCGTTGGCCAATTTACACAATGTTTAGTTGTCCGTTAAGCGACTTTCAAGTTTGTTTTTCTCTTCCTCGAAGCCTGGCTTTCCGAGCAAAGCAAACATGTTTTTCTTATAGGCTTCAACGCCTGGTTGGTCAAATGGATTCACGCCTAGCAAGTAACCGCTCATAGCAACCGCTTTTTCGAAAAAGTAAACGAGATAACCAAATGAGTATTCATCCAATTTTGGAATGGAAACGACAAGGTTTGGCACATTCCCGTCAGTATGAGCAAGCATCGTCCCTTTAAACGCTTGTTTATTGACAAAATCCATTGTTTTTCCTGCTAAATAGTTTAAACCATCAAGATCGCTTTCTGCTTCTTCAATCGTAATATGCTTGTCAACCGTCTCTACATGAAGAACGGTTTCAAATAAATCACGGCGCCCATCTTGTACATATTGGCCCATTGAATGAAGGTCGGTTGAAAAGTCGACTGATGCTGGGTAAATCCCTTTTTGGTCTTTCCCTTCGCTTTCGCCAAATAATTGTTTCCACCATTCAGACACATAATGGAGGTGCGGTTCATAGTTCACCAACAATTCAATCGTTTTGCCTTTATTGTAAAGGATATTGCGAATGGCTGCGTATTGATAAGCCGCATTTTCGGTTAATTCACCTGTTGAAAAAGCTTCTCTTGCATCAGCCGCACCCTTCATCATATCTTCAATCGCTAAGCCACTTACAGCAATTGGCAAGAGACCTACAGTTGTCAATACAGAAAAGCGACCGCCAACGTCGTCTGGAATAACGAAAGATTCGTATCCCTCTTCATTCGCCAATGTTTTGAGGGCCCCGCGCTCTTTGTCAGTCGTTGCGTAAATGCGTTTGCGCGCCTCTTCCTTTCCATATTTTTTTTCAAGGTAGTCGCGGAACACGCGGAAAGCAATCGCTGGTTCTGTTGTCGTTCCTGATTTAGAGATAACGTTGACTGATACATCCTTACCATCTAGAAGATCAAGCACATCGCTCAAATACGTTGAGCTAATGTTTTGGCCAACAAAAATGACTTGCGGTGCGTTGCGCTTTTCTTTCGGAAGCTGGTTAAAAAAAGAATGGTTCAACGCTTCAATCGCAGCGCGTGCCCCTAAGTAAGAACCACCAATGCCGACAACGAGCAACACATCGGAATCTTGGCGAATTTTTTCTGCCGCTTTTTGAATGCGGGCAAATTCTTCTTTATCGTGATCGACAGGCAAATCGATCCATCCTAAAAAGTCATTTCCTTGGCCTGTCTTTTCATGAAGCGCTTTATGTGCAGCGCGTACTGCCTCTCCCATATAGGCGACTTCATGCTCTCCGAAAAAGGAAAGAGCTTTGCTGTAGTCAAATTGAATATGTGCCATAAAAAATAGCCTCCCTTGAGTTCGGTACCTTTTAAATGTACCGAACGGAGGCTAAAAACACAAGTCAATTGCGGTCAAAAACCGAGCTTTTCAACTGTTTGTCACGTTCATGGCGCTCAATCGCAAGCTCAATTAATGTCGTAATCAAGTCTTGATAAGAAACGCCACTTGCTTCCCATAATTTCGGGTACATGCTAATTTTCGTAAAGCCAGGCAATGTATTCACTTCATTAATGATCACTTCGCCTGCTTCAGTCAAAAACACATCAACACGAGCCAAGCCCTCGCAATTCAATGTTTTGTAAGCTTGAATGGCAATGTCTTGGATACGGCGATTGACTTCTTCCGGCAAATCTGCAGGAATCGCCAATTTGGCGCCGTCTTCATCAATGTACTTCGCATCATACGAATAAAACCCGTCTTGCGGCAAAATTTCCCCGCAAGTACTCGCTTTCGGGTAGTCATTTCCGAGAACGGCACATTCAATTTCGCGCCCTTTAATGGCTGCTTCAACAAGCACTTTATGATCATACGAGAATGCTTCCTCAATAGCAGCCATAAATTCCGCTTCAGTCGTTGCTTTGTTGACGCCGACAGAAGAACCTTGGTTGGCAGGCTTTATAAATAGAGGCAGCCCCAATTGTTCAGCAATGCTCTCGAAATCAATCGTTTTCTTAGCAGTACGGGTAAACGTCATCCCACTTGCAACATGGAGGCCAGCCCCTTGGAGAAGCCGCTTCGCAATGTCTTTATCCATGCTGACTGCCGAGCCAAGCACATTTGACCCGACAAACGGCAAATTGGCAAGACGAAACATCCCTTGCAGCGACCCATCTTCTCCAAGGGTACCATGTACAATCGGAAATACCACATCAAGCTGGTCAAGAACCGACTGGTTTGACGTACCTACCAGTTGCCTGTCTTCCTTCCCAGGGATAAGGGCCACGCCTTGATTCGATTTATTTAGCTCAATTAAAGCTGGATTGTCTGCATTAAGTAAAAAATTAGACGCTTCATTTATATGCCACTGGCCTTGTTTATCAATGCCAATCAATGTCACGTCAAAACGATCTTTATCAATCGCCTCAACAATATTTTTTGCTGATTGCAATGAAACTTCATGCTCAGCCGATTTCCCTCCAAAAATAATGCCTACTCGTTTCTTGGCCACTTTTTTCACTCTCCTTCCCGTACATTATACACGGAAAAAGCTTGTTGAAGAATGAAAAAATATGGCCACTGACTTAAAGTGCCGCCTTTAAAATTTCAAGCGTTTCAGGCTTTCCGAGTTTATGGTAATTGCCATAAATCCCGTGCTCACAAGCAATGTCCGCAATTTGCTCCAGTTTGCTTTCATCAATGCCATAATCAGCCAAACGGCTTGGAGCCCCTAAACGTTTCCAAAAAGCAGCTAACTTGTCAATCCCCTCAAGAGCGACATCACGTTTGTCTCTGCCTGTCGAATCAACGCCAAACACGTTTACAGCAAGCATCGCACTTCGTTCTGGGTTGACATCGACGCTGTGGCGGAGCCAATGAGGAAACAAAATCGCAAGCCCGCCAGCGTGTGGAATATCAAAAACAGCAGAAACCGCGTGTTCGAGGTTATGTGTGCCCCAATCACCTCGTGCGCCCATTTGCGTTATTCCATTTAAAGCCATTGTTCCGCTATATAGAATCGTTTCCCGCAACTCTACATTTTCGAGATCATCTAATAACGGGAGAGCTGCTTCGATCACTGTATGCAGAATCGATTCGCAAATCCGGTCTTGCAATGGCGTATTCTCCGCTGGATGGAAATAGGCTTCTAGGACATGGCTCATCATGTCAACAATGCCATAAACGGTTTGATCTTTTGGAACCGAAAGTGTGTTAATTGGGTCGAGAATGGAAAAGTTAGGAAAGCTAAAAATGCTACCCCAGCCCTTTTTTTGATGGGTTTCCCAATTGGTAATCACTGAGCCGGAATTCATCTCGGATCCCGTTGCTGCAAGCGTCAAAATGGTGCCAAACGGCAACGCATCCATAGGCGTTTCTTTCTTAGTGATAATATCCCAAATGTCGCCATCATGACGGGCGCCTACCGCAATTGCTTTGGTGGCATCAATTACACTGCCGCCGCCAACCGCTAGAATAAAGCCAATTTGCTTTTCTTTGCACAAATCGATTCCTTTCTGTACAGTTGTCAGCCGTGGGTTTGGCTCTACGCCTGCCAATTCGGTGACCGTACATCCGGCAAGTTCTAATTGTTTCGTAACTTTTTCATACAAGCCGTTCTTTTTGATGCTCCCGCCTCCGTAAACAAGCAAGACATTACGGTCATAAACAACAAGCTCTTCTGCCAAATGTTCGGTTTTTCCTTGGCCAAAAATTAATTTGGTCGGATTGTAAAAAGTAAAAGCATCCATTTGCTCATTTCCTCCTTTGCTTAAAAAGCACCCTTTTTAATCCTATCTTTTCTTATACTCCATTGCAAAACAACTGCTTATCTGCAACCAACCGATTATTGCCAACTAGCGCTGCGTATATTCTGGAAGGCTATTCCACACCATAAAGGTAGCCACATCACAGATGTGTGCACAGAACGGGAGGTGAAAAAGATGAGCGGTATTCAAAGAACTGCGCTGGTCCTTGCGATTATCGGCGCGATCAATTGGGGTCTAATCGGTTTTTTCCGTTTTGACCTTGTCGCTTTTATCTTTAACGGCCAGGCATCGATTATTTCCCGCCTCATTTACGCTCTTATCGGTTTATCCGGATTGTATGCTATTTCAATCTTAATGAAGCCGAAAGAAGAACTTGGGCGTGACCACGAAGTTGAGCCACAACGATAAGAAAAAAGCAGCTAGACCGTCTAGCTGCTTTTACCTTATTATTTTTTCGCGCGTTTGTTCAAATCAGCTTGAATTTCATTGGATTGTTTTAACCACTCTTTAAGCTTGTCTTCAAGGGTATTGAAGCCTTGTTGTTTTTGTTGGGCACCTTGAGGTTTCCCCTTGCCGGCACGTGGTTTCCCTTGCGGGCGAGCAGGCGCTTCTTGTGTCGCGCGGATCGACAAGGAAATCTTTCCAGATTCCTCGTCTACAGACATAATTTTTACTTTTACCTCATCTCCTACTGCCAATACATCGGCAATGTCTTTTACATAACCGTGCGCTACTTCAGAAATGTGTACAAGCCCTTGTTTTTTTTCGTCAATTGCGACAAAAGCTCCGAACGGCTTTATACCGGTAACTTTTCCTTCAACAATGCTGCCTTCCTCATAATTCGCCATAAATCACAACTCCTAAACATGTTTTAACCTTTTGATTTTACCACAGGACCTTCCTTTTAGTAAAGGAAGATCGAACTTTTCCTTCTAATCGGTTAAAACCAAGCGCCCGCGTACAAGTGCAGCCGCTTTTATGTCGATGCCGAGTTGCTTTTCGTACTTTTCTTTTTTATAGTGTTCTCGCTGTTCAAAAAGTGTTACGACTTTACCGCTGCGCTGCATTCTTCCTGTACGGCCTGCACGATGTAAATAACTGTCTGGATCGGACGGCGCTTCTAACTGGATAATATGCGTCACCCCTTCAAGGTCGAGGCCTCGTGCAGCCACATCCGTTGCCACCAAAATATGGGCTTCGTTTGCAGAAAACGAAGCAATCGCTTTTTCCCGCTCTTGTTTTCCACTTTCAGAAGAGAGTGCCACCGCCTTCACTTTGCGGAAGCGCAGTTTTTCCACCGTCTCATTTAATTTTTGCAAATGGTTGACAAACACAATCCCTTTTTCAATGTTCTCGGCAGCAATCAGTTTTCTCGTTACATCAACGCGATTCCTTGCTTCCACCCACAAGCATAGGTGCTCGACACTGGCAGGAACAAGGGAACCTTTCGCTTCAATTCGTTTAATCGCTGGCGCAAATAGCGCTAATTTTTCTTCGAGCTTATCCGGGACAGTCGCTGATACAAACAAATACTGAGCATCTCGGCCGATGCGTTTGCCGAGCTCTTCCATTTCTGCCCACTGCTCATCTTCTACAAACCGGTCAACTTCATCAATCACACATGTGTGGACCGTTGCCAATTTGATTTTTTTCAAACGCACAAGTTCAAGCAGCCGCCCAGGCGTGCCTACTACAATATGGGGCTTGCCTTTTTTTAATTTCTCTATTTGCCGTTTTATATTGGCGCCTCCGATGAACGGCATGCTTGTAATCGTTGTATGTTCCGTTGTTTCTTTTAAAACTTGGACAATTTGCATCGCCAATTCTTGTGACGGAGCCACAATCACTGCTTGTGTCGCCTGCTTGGAAACATCGATTTTAGCAAGCAGTGGTATGAGATAAGCGAGTGTTTTCCCTGTTCCCGTTTGAGAACGAGCCACTATATTCCCACCAGCCAAAGCTGCTGGAATAACCGCAGCTTGAATGGGGGTTGGCTCTTCTATCCCTTTGGCAAGCAAATTGGCGCCAATGGCGTCAGGCCAATTGGCCGATTGAAAATGGTTAATCATTGGTTGCTCCTTTACATAGGCGATCAGGCTACCCAGCCTCATTCGCCTTAGCTGGCTTCTTTCCTAACAAATCTGTGCTACTCGTTTCAATGCCGCCGCTTTTTCGTCCGTCATATTGCCGAGCTCATTTAAAAATGTTTGCTGGAAAGAGCCGATTCCTTCGTTCTTTGTTTGCTTATACGCCTGTTCTGCGCATACACCGTAAAAGGCAAGTGCTTCAACCGCAGCGTCGACAAGGCTATTAGGCTGAACAGCAGCATAAGCAGCAATCACACCTCCGAGCAAACAGCCTGTACCAACGACTTTCGTGAGCCACTCGTGACCATTTGCAACTGCTACTAGTTGTTCGCCATTTGAAACAGCGTCAACCTCTCCTGTTACAACGACAACGGTCTCAAGCGATTTTGCTGCCTCCAGGCATAGCTCTTTCACATCAGCATTGATCTTGCCATCAACACCTTTAACTGTACCTGCCTCTCCAAGGAGGGCAGCAATTTCCCCAGCATTTCCGCGAACGACGGCAACATCGACTTCGTTTAAAATTCGTTTTGATATTTCGTTGCGAAATGGCGTAGCCCCTACTCCAACAGGGTCAAAAATGACAGGTTTGCCTGCTTTGTTTGCCGCTTTTCCCGCTAAAACCATTGAGTCGACACCTTCGTTTGAGGGTGTGCCTATATTAAGGAGAAGCGCATCTGCCACAGAGGCCATGTCTTCAGTTTCTGCAGCGGAAAAGGCCATTACTGGCGAAGCGCCAATAGCAAGCAAGCCATTGGCGGTAAAATTCATCACCACGTCGTTTGTCATACAGTGGATTAACGGGTTGTTTTGCCTTACCAGTTCCAATTTGTCTCCCTCCAAACACACATAGCAAGCATAGCCTTATTTTGCAAAGCAACGCTAGATCTATACGATCCTTTCAATTTGTGGTCGTTTATCTTTGTTCTTTTAGCGCAACTCGAGCCTTCTTAAAAAGCGTCCAATCCGCTCAAGCGCTTCTTCTAAGTGGGTTAGCGAAGTTGCATAAGAGCAACGAATATGCCCTTCTCCGCCCTCACCAAACACAGAACCTGGCACAACAGCGACACGTTCTTCCTTTAATAAGGCTTCCGCAAATTCTTCTGACGTAAACCCTGTATGGGCAATGGATGGAAATGCATAAAGGGCGCCGTCTGGATGATGGCACGGCAAACCAATTTCTTTCGCCGTTTTCACAAAAAAGTTGCGCCTTTGTTGATAAGACAGCTTCATCCGTTCTACATCATCCATTCCGTGTTGCAACGCTTCAAGCGCTCCATATTGGGCCATTGTTGGCGCACACATGAGGCTGTATTGGTGGATTTTCAACATCGCTCCTAAGAGATCAGGAGGTGCTAGCGCAAAACCGACGCGCCAGCCTGTCATCGCAAATGCTTTCGAAAACCCATTAATAACAATCGTTTGCTCTTTCATGCCAGGAAGGGTAGCAAAGCAAACATGCTCTTTGTCGTAGGCGAGTTCGGCATAAATTTCATCAGAAAAAACAAACAGATTGTGCTTGCGGACGATGGCGGCAATTTCCTCTAGACATTTTTTGCTAATCGAGGATCCTGTTGGGTTATTTGGGTAACAAATCATGATTGCCTTTGTTTTATCGGTAACAGCTGCTTCAATATCAGCAGGCCGCACTTCAAAATTTGTTTCAGCCGACGTCCCTACCGGCACAGGAACGCCACCTGCCATAGTGACAAGGGGGGCATAAGAAACAAAAGTCGGCTCAACGATAATCACTTCGTCCCCTTCATTTAAAATCGCCCGCATGCCAAGATCAATTGCTTCGCTAGCTCCTACTGTCACTAAAATTTCTGTTTCTGGATTGTATGAAACGGCAAATCTTGCTTCCATGTAATTCGAAATCGCCTCACGCAATTCAATCAAACCGGCATTCGCTGAATAAGCAGTATACCCTCGCTCAAGAGAGAAAATGCTTTCTTCTCTAATATTCCATGGTGTCACAAAATCCGGTTCACCGACACCTAATGAAATCACATTCTCCATTTGCGAAGCTAAATCGAAAAAGCGACGGATGCCCGAAGGCTTGATTTCTGAAACACGGTCTGATAAGCGGGAATAGGAAGTCATCGCTACTTTCTCCATTATGGGCTCACCACGATTCGTTTATCAGACTCTGGCTCTTTAAAAATCACGCCATCATGCTTATATGTTTTTAATTGAAAATGGGTTGTTGTTGATAGGACTGAATCAATCGTCGATAGACGTTCTGACACAAAACGGGCTGTTTCTTGCATCGTCTTGCCTTCGATCACGACGGACAAGTCATAGGCGCCAGACATTAAATAGAGTGCCTTCACTTCTGGAAAACGGTAAATTCGTTCGGCAACTTCATCAAAGCCCACGCCTCTTTTTGGAGCGACTTTCACATCAATTGTCGCTGTAACCGTTTCTTTGGCAGGCAATTTCGTCCAGTCAACGACTGCCGAATAGCTGAGGATGACATTTTTATCTTCTAGCTCTTTTACATATTGATCGACTTCTTCGCTTGTCAAATCAACCATTTTTGCAATTTTGCTTGATTCCATACGTCCATTCGCTTCAATAATCTGTAAAATTTCATAAGCTTTTTGGTCTAACATGGACGCTCTCCCCCCATCGTTTGTTCTTTCTTGCAGCATTTTTGTATTCCTAATGATACCACACAAGCAGCTAAATTGGTCTAATGAAAAATGAAGGAAAAACGCCTGCCTTACTTGTGTCTATAAAAAAAAGCCGCACATCAATATGCAGCTTTTAACACTTTAAAATACTTGCTTTAACGATTGTTTATCCTCAGTAAGCCATTTGCGCATGACTTCTTTCGTTCCTTCCAAATCATGCAATGCCGCTTGCCCACATTCTTTTTCCGTTGCCGCAGGAACTGTTTCAATCGACAGCGAATACGTCATTGTCTTTTCAAGCACATCGATGATTTCTTCGACAGACGGGGTTCCGCTCATAATTAAATAATAGCCGGTTTGGCAGCCCATTGGGGAAATATCGATGACATCAAAATGGTCATATTCCTCTGAAAAGCGGCGAATGTTAATAGCAAGCAAATGTTCTAACGTATGAATCACACCAGGTTTTAGCGCTTCTTTATTAGGCTGGCAAAACCGAATGTCAAACTTATTCACTTCGCCGTCACTGCCAATCTTGTGTTTCCCACAATGGCGGACATACGGGGCCTTTACAATCGTATGGTCAAGTTCAAAACTTTCTACTGAAGGCATCGTATCCACTCCTTTTGTATTTCCTTTTAGTATATAGGATAATGAGTCGTCCTGTCGAAGTGTTTGTTTATGATTTTAGAAGATCGGGTATAAATGAATGGGTTGTTTCATGTCTGGAGGGAGAATATGGACTTGCGTTTTGCTCGTTTGTTTACAAAGAAATTGATTGCCCAAATAAAAAGCGATCCTATTCCTGACTTGGCGGCTACGCTTGCTTTTTATTTTATTTTATCGATTTTTCCACTCATGATTTTTGTGCTCGCCGGCGTATCCTTTTTTGAAATTAACAATGATGAAGTACAAAACTTAATTAATGCCTATTTTCCTGGTGAAATTGGCGACACGTTCAGCCGAATTGTCCTAAATACCATTGGTGAACCACAAGCAGGCTTGCTGTCAATTGGGATCTTAGGCACGCTCTGGTCGGCTTCAAACGGGATCAACGCTTTTATTCGTTCAGTAAACCGCGCTTACAACATTGAAGAGACGAGACATTTTTTAAAGCTTCGCAGCATTGCGATTGGATTGACAATTGGTATGGTGTTGCTTATTATCATCACACTCGCTCTTCCCGTATTTGGGAATCAAATTTTAACCATTCTTGAGGCGTTTTTGCTTCTTCCAACCGAGCTCGTTTCCGCACTCGACAATTTGCGCTGGGTTGCAGCATTTGCAATCATGATTGTCGCTCTAATGGCGTTGTACTGGATTGCACCTAACACGAAACAGCGCTTTCGCGACGGGCTAACAGGGGCTATTTTCGCCACAATCGGTTGGCAGTTAATTTCCTTTTTCTTCTCCCTTTATGTCAGTCATTACGCCAATTATGAAAGCACATACGGCCCGCTGGCAGGCGTGATCATTCTTATGTTTTGGTTCTTTCTGACCGGGATTATCCTCATTGTAGGAGCGGAAATAAACGCGACTTTGCACCATTTGCGAAAAAAAAGCGCTTAAAACGTATAGAAACGAGTTATGTGGGTATGATGGTAGCAGAACTTACCAATTAGTCATTTGAGGAGTGGTATGATGAATAAAACAGAATTGATTAATGCCCTTGCTGAACGCACCCAGCTTTCAAAAAAAGATGCATCGGCTGCCGTTAACAGCATGTTTGATTTAATTTCAGAGTCACTTGGCAAAGGTGAAAGTGTCCAACTAATTGGCTTCGGCAACTTTGAAGTCCGCGAGCGAGCAGCAAGAAAAGGCCGCAATCCACAAACAGGTGAAGAAATCGATATCGCCGCCACAAAAACGCCTGCATTTAAAGCAGGCAAACAACTAAAAGACGCTGTAAAATAAGAGAACGCAAGCGCTCGCCCGCGAACGCTTGCGTTTTTTCGTTCCCACCCTTCCCTACAAGACCATTGCTGCGATCCAACCAAATACAAACAACGGAACGGTAAAGTGGAGAAAAGTCGGCACACATGTATCCCAAATATGGTTGTGTTGGCCGTCGGCATTTAAGCCTGCAGTAGAGCCTAGAGTTGAATCAGATGCAGGCGCTCCTGCATCGCCAATTGCCCCTGCTGAACCAATGAGCGAAATAATCGCCATTGTGGATAAACCTAGCTCCATGCCAAGGGGCACAAATAACACAGCAATGATCGGAATTGTCGAAAACGATGAGCCAATGCCTAAAGTAATAACTAGCCCAACAGCAAGCATCGCCACTACCGCAATCGCTTTATTGCCTCCAAGGGCAGCGACGACGTCGGCCACAAGTGTTTCTACGTGCCCCGTTTCCCTAATTACATCAGCAAAACCAGCAGCGGCAAGCATAACAAAGCCGATAAAAGCCATCATTTTCATACCGTCGGTAATCATGTCGTCGGCAATTCGAAATTGCACGGCTCTCGTAGCCAACAATACGAAAATGCCAGACAACGCAGCTGGTACCATCGAGTCGCTATATGCCCATTGCACAGCAACTGTAACGACAACTGCCACCCCAGCGGCGGTCAGTGTCCACTTTGTATAGGACTGCTGTTCTTGTACATGCCCAAAGCCGGCCAGTGGTTCGTCATCATACGCTCTGTTTTTGCGATAACTTACAAATACGGCAATCGCCAAGCCAAGTACAGAACTTGCTGTAGGCAGAAGCATGGCTTCAGGTATCATCGCCATATCGATTACAAGCCCGCTTTGTGCCATATTGTCGGCAATGATACGATGAAAAAGTTGGCCGAACCCATAAGGGAGAAGCATATAAGGAGCTGTGAGGCCAAAGGTGAGAATACAAGCAATTAAACGTCTGTCTACTTGTAGCTGATTTAAGATGGTCAAAATTGGCGGAATTAAAATTGGAATAAAAGCAATGTGGATCGGTATCAGATTTTGTGACATGCACGCGACAATGGTCAACATTAGAAAAAGCAACATTTTTGTCAACGTCTGCCGCCTGCTCTCTCCTTTTCGTTCCATCCACTGCTGGAGTTTGCCAATTAAAAAGTCTGGTAGCCCTGTTTTAGCTAGTGCAATAGCAAATCCGCCCAACAGAGCGTAGCTAAAAGCAATTTCTGCATTGCCTCCCAATCCAGCCGTAAACACTTGGACTGTTGTGTTAAAACTTAGCCCACCAACAAGCCCGCCAACAATAGCCGATATCGCTAAAGCCAACACAACGTGCACACGTAGCAAACTCAAAAGCAGCATTAAGCCAACTGCGACGACAACAGCATTCATACATACCAATTCCTTTATCTTATTAAATCATTAAACAACGAAAACATTTACTACGTTACCATGCCTGTTTTTTTCTGTCAACCATTGCCGTGCTGCCAAAAAAACGCCTCCATCTAGAATCAAATCAACACGCCTCACATTGATCGGCACACACATATGCATATGCAAAATAAAAAACGCTAAAGGAATAACCTTTAGCGCTTCGATTAAAAAGCAATGATTTTTGTAAACGATAATGATTTGTTGCGGCGCCCTTTTAATTGGTAAGAAATAGTGTCGCCTGCTTGAACAGACAATTTTACTGGTTCCGTAAAGGATGCATCATTTGTAGCAAAAAGCGTATGGGTGCCTGCTGGAACTTCGATCGTCATTTTTTGTTTTCGTTTTAATGCACCGACAAAATGGTCGTTAAGAAAAACACGGCATTTCCGCCCCATGGTGCCAAGTTCTCGCGTACGCTTTATTTCGACATAGGCCGTTTCAATCATTTTGTTCTCCTTCCTCGTCCAGAAACAATCTGCTCACACGAATCCTTACTCCGTATTATAATCCTATTTCGCCATGCGTACAAGAACAAAAAATGGGAAACGAAAGTAAGTTATGCTTCGCTTAACGACTCAACATAATGGGCTAACGTCCGCGCCATCACCCCTGTGGCTCCTGCCGGACCAATGTTTGTTGCTTTGTTTAAATAACCCGTTCCGGCAATGTCGAGATGGACCCACGGCGTTTTTTCGGCAAAGGCGCCGATAAACAACCCAGCTGTTATGCTTGCGCCTGGACGCCCAGGTGAATTGTTCAAGTCGGCGATATCGCTCGATTCTAACAGCTTTTTATACCCTTTTCCACTTGGAAACTGCCAAATTGGCTCTCCTGCTTTATCGCCTGCTGCTTTAACCGCCTCCATGAGCGCATCATCGTTAGCAACTGCTCCAGTCGTTTCGTGGCCAAGAGCCACAACACAAGCGCCTGTTAACGTTGCTACATCGATAAGCCGTTTGGCGCCAAGCTGTTTCGCATACGTAATCCCATCTGCTAAAACCAAACGCCCCTCGGCGTCTGCATTGCGCATTTCAATTGTTTTGCCGCTTAGTGAACAGATGACATCACCTGGCTTCATCGCGGAGCCATTAATTAAATTTTCACTTGATGGAATGACGGCCAATACATTGACTTTCGGTTTCATTTCACCAATAATGGCCATCGCCCCAAGCACTGCTGCCGCTCCGCCCATATCGTTTTTCATTTCATGCATGTTGGCAGGAGGTTTTAACGAATAGCCGCCAGAATCAAACGTAATTCCTTTTCCGACAAGCCCTGTTACATCGTCGCTTTCAGGGTTGCCATCGTAGCGGATAATAATCATTTTCGGCGGTTGATCGCTTCCATTAGCGACAGCTAATAGCGCCCCCATTCCAAAGCGTTCCATATCCTCTCGCTCAAGAACATTGAATGCAAAGCCGTATGTTTTAGCAAGCGCCTCTGATTCATTGGCCAAGTCGCTTGGCGTCAAGAGGTTGCCTGGCATATTCACGAGCTTGCGCGCCAAATTTGTCCCCTTTCCATATGTATATCCCCGGTCAGCATAAAAGGTGAGCCCTTCTCTGTTGCTATAAAGCGTTACTTTTGCAAGGGTTCTAATCGGTTCATTGCTCTTTTCTTTATACGTCTGTTTATCGTAGCTACCAAGAGCTATGCCTTCTCCAATCCCAAAGGCAGCATCTTCCGCCGAAACAACGTCTGTCACAAAACTATCCAGCAACACCCCTGCAGTTTCCACACGTTCTTTTTTTAGTTGCTTTCCTACATGGCCGAGACATTCCCGCAACTCGTCTGTCCCGAATCCATCCTCTTCCCCTAAGTAGATCGCATAAATACGTTTAGCAGCAATCAAACCAAGCGTAGGAATGGTGAGGATACCACCGCTTTTCTTTGGAAAAACGGTTTGCTTTTTTAACTCTCCCAACTGTCCTGCCAATGCCTCGTCTAGCGACTTCACTATACCGCTAAAAGGCTTTTTCTTCCATATTCCGACAACGAGCACTTCCTCCGATGAAGCCATTGTCCATTGATCTGTTAGATAAAACATGCAATTCCCTCCTCACTGCCAGTATACCATAGCGGCTAAAATCCCTTACAAAAAATCAATATCCCGTCAAGGAAATCGCCATGAACGTATGTTATACTATACGAATTAAAGAGGCTTATCAGCGAAAGGAAGAGAACATGGAAATTTTGGATAATTTCCCGCTTTGGGCGGCATTTACGGCAATTATTATTGCGCAAGCGATTAAGATTCCACTCGCCTTTTTTGCTACAAAAAAACTTGATTTTTCATTGTTCACAAGTACAGGCGGGATGCCCAGCTCTCATTCGGCGGCTGTTACCGCCTTGTCTACTGCCGTAGCGATTGAGCATGGGTTGGACTCTTCCCTTTTTGCCGTATCCGCTGTGCTTGGCATTATTGTCATGTTTGATGCTACAGGCGTTAGGCGCCACGCAGGCTACCATGCCACTGTGTTAAACCAGCTCGTGCAAGACTTCAACAAGCTTGTAGAAGAAATTAAAACGTGGCCTAAGAAAGAAAATGAACAAAAACTAAAAGAGTTACTTGGCCATCAGCCAATTGAAGTATTTTTCGGCGCGTTGCTGGGAATTATCCTCGCGTTGCTATTGCATACATGGTTCATAGGTTAAATGCGAGCGGACAGGCTTTTTTAACAGCCTGTCCGCTCTATTATGTGCGACGACGAAACACATGTATAGATGCATCGCTATTTAAATCATCAAGCTCTTTTTGCGTCAATTCGCCGCTTCCTTTTTTAATCATATACACATCAAGCTCTTGTTTCCCCCACTCGTTATAGACATCCGCAACGGTAGGATAATATAAATCGATGTGTTTCCCCTTTATAGCGGATCCTGTATCTGCCACTACCCCATACCCGTAACCTGGTACAAATAAAATGGAGCCAATCGGAAACACAGCAGGGTCTGCAGCAATCGTTGAATACGTATTGCGCTCCACCGGCAAGCCAGAATACGTGATGCCATAGGCAGGATCGCCAGGCGCTTTCCCAGTTGACTCGACCCCTGCCGTATAGCCAGTGGCAGTTACTCTTGTCCGTTCATAAAGACTGGTATCCAATTCCTTTTCCATCATTTTGTAAACCGGCACTGTTACGCCTGGAATCGTCTTTGCTTGAACAGCAGTGCGCTTTTCTACGCTTGGTAGAGAATGAAAATGGAAGACAGTTAAATTAGTAAAGACATGAACAGTTGTGAGCAGCGCGGCCATAAACAAAACGACCATCACCGCGCGAAACATCCATTTTCTTAAGTGGGTTGATTTAAGCATACGTCACACTCCTCTTTTTACAGCATTGCCAGCAAAAGAGAGAATATGCACAAAAAAACAGGCTAAAATCACGCCTGTTTGCTTAAAACATTTGATAGCCCGCTTTGCGGAGCAGTTTCATAATAATCCCCGAGGCAACGGCCCCTAAAAAGCCGCTTGCTAAAATAATCAAGTCTGCTAGATGAAGAGACACGACTTTTTCAAACAAAGCCGGAAATGCTTGTCCTGGAGCAGCGATATATTGGCGATAAGGCTCTTCGTTAACAATCAGCAACACTACAATTGGATAAAGAAACGCCATAATCCATGTTAACCGCAGCACCATATTAAGCAAAAAGCCGATACCCGCAAACAAAACAAAAAACAGCAAAATCGATACGATCAGTTGCAGTATATGGATTTCATTCATGTAAGCGCCCTCCTACAAAACTTAGTGTACTAAAAAAGCTTGATGTTGTCGACAAAGTCGAACATATCAACCAGACGGTAGAAAACGTGTCAGACAAGCCCAGGCAAACGAAAATACAAACGTACAGCCATGAGCAATAGAACAAGTCTATAAGCGGGATGTCTGCGAGCGTTTGGCTAAAGTCTGAGCTTCTGAACATAGAAAAAGGACGAATTTTGGCTAAGCAAAATTCGTCCCGTTTCGCTCATTAAAAAGGAAATTTGCCTTTTTTCAACGTGAGGAGTGGGCCGCCAAGAATAAAGAGTGCCCGGTTATCAATCATTTTTTTCATAAAGTTTGCTGTGCCGCCGTAAATTTTGCGGGAGCCAACAACGCCAATTGCTTGCTTTCCGCCAAGAGAAGCGACAGTCCCTTTATTATCAAACTTGAAGGTTTCGAGGTTAGAGCTTCCCTTGTTCAGGGCAATTAAGTTATTCGAACAAGTTTTCGCCATTTGCATCGCGATTTGCGCAGTCGGCGGATATGGCCTGTCTGTTTCTTCATTGATGATGAGTGCACAATCGCCAATAATGAAGACATCTTCATGTCCTGGAGCACGCAAGTCAGGATTGACTTTGACACGGCCGCGCATTGCTTCAAATCCTGATTTCTCAATAACAGGGTTTCCGCGCACACCAGTCGCCCAAATAACCGTTTCTGCTTTAATTTCTTCACCTTCGCCGACAATGACGCCAGAAGCAGTGACTTCTTTAATCGGTGTGTTGATTTTAAACTCAACGCCGCGGCTTTCCAACAAGTTCATAGCGTATTCGACCAGCTCTGGATCGAAGCCAGGCAATGCAGTTGGCGCTGCTTCAACGACAAACAGCCTTACTTTTTCACGAGGCACATCATATGTTTTGCAAAGCTCAGGCACACGCTCTGAAAGTTCGCCAATAAACTCGATTCCTGTAAACCCTGCACCTGCAACAACAAATGTAAGCAAGCCTTCATGCTTGTCTTCTACATTGTTATAGTTGGCAAATTGGGCATCAATATGGTCTTTGACTTGGCGCGCTCCGTTAAGCGTCCATTTTGTGAAGGCATGCTCGTGTACGCCAGGAATGCCAAACGTCTCAGCAGTTGCTCCTAGCGCTAGGACTAAGTAGTCATATTCGAGCTCGCCATCTTTTAACATCACTTTCTTTTCGTCGGTTTTTACTTCCAATACTTCATCTTGCACAAAGTTGACCCGACTTGTGTTTAAAACGTCGGTGATCTTGACTCGTGTGCGGTCGGGCTCAAGCGTTCCCGCAGCCGGTTCATGGAGCCAAGTTGTTTGGTAGTGGTAATCATGTTTGTTTACAAGGGTAATGGATGCATCATTTGGCCCTAACTTCTTTGACAGCGTAACCGCTGTATTCATGCCGCCATATCCTGCCCCAGCGATTACAATTCTTGCCTTGTTCACTCTCATCACTTCCGCTTTCGTTAAATATTTTTGTGTTTGTGATTCATTTCACTTTCTCTTTCAGAGAATCCCCATTTTCAATAATTCGCCACAATCTCTAACACTTTAATCATATTCGTTTTTTGTTCAAATTTCAACTCCCCTATAAAAAAAAGTAGCCGCTATTTCTGCTCCCTTTTCTTTCATCGGCGAAAACGGATGTGAGCAAGGAAAAACAGACCTGTCCTTTGTATTTGCCTGAAAGTGCATGTATAATGAGAAAGGATTTCATTTTCATTTGGGGGTGGAGGTTTTGCAAGAGCAGAAAGACATGTTTGATCTAACCATTATCGGCGGCGGTCCTGCTGGATTATTTGCTGCCTTTTATGCGGGAATGCGCAAAATGAAAGTAAAAGTGATTGAAAGCATGCCTCAACTTGGCGGACAGCTTTCAGCCCTTTATCCTGATAAATACATTTACGATGTTGCTGGATTTCCAAAAGTGAAAGCGCAGGACTTGGTTGACCAACTGACTGCCCAAGCGCAACAGTTTCAGCCAGAAATTGTTTTAGAAGAAGCAGTGCAAACGCTTGAAAAGCAAGAAGATGAAACGTTTGTATTGACCACTGATGCCAATATCCATTATACAAAAGCGGTGTTGATTACGGCCGGAGCTGGCGCATTCGCCCCGCGTAAGCTCCAAGTCGAAAAAGCGGACTTCTATGAAGACAAAAACATTCATTATTTTATTCGCGACTTAAGTGCTTTCACCGGCAAACGTGTTGTCGTTATCGGCGGCGGCGATTCAGCCGTTGACTGGGCGCTCATGCTTGAGCCAATTGCCAAAGAAGTCACGCTCGTCCATCGCCGTGACGCGTTCCGCGCCCACGAGCACAGCGTCGATTTGCTAAAAAAGTCGTCTGTACGAATTTTGACGCCCTATGAAACGGCAGAGTTGCATGGCGATGAAAACGGCGTAACTGCGGTAACATTTTCAGAAGTCAAAGGAGATCAGACAGAAACGATTGCCGTCGATGACGTCATCGTAAACTTTGGCTTCGTGTCAACGCTAGGTCCCATTAAAGAGTGGGGGCTGGAAATCCGCAAAAATGCGATTCCAGTAAACACCAAAATGGAGACAAACATTCCTGGCGTTTATGCCGCTGGCGACGTCAGTACGTATGACGGCAAAATCAAATTGATTGCCACCGGTTTTGGCGAAGCACCTACCGCTGTCAACAATGCGAAAGTATATATTGACCCGACGGCTCGCGCATTCCCTGGACATTCAACAAGCCTGTTTTAAAACATACAAGAAGCCAGTTTCGGCGAAACGCCTAGCTGGCTTCTTTTCATTTTTACGTTCCCTGCTATGTCTTTGCCAAAGCCATCTACTCTTTAGCGACGATTTCAACAAGCGGGTGGTCTTTTTCTAATTTAGAAATTTCACAGAACGCGTCCACATACCCTTTTTCATCGACAAGAGCTCGCAGCTGCTCGCTTTCTGGGTCCCCTTCCGCATAAAAGTGAAGGGCATCGAAAATCGTTTCTGCCAAAGACTCAGGATGAAGCCCTTTTTCGGCTAAATACTTCGCAGGTTTAACGAGTCGATCTGCTGGTCCAAGCTTACGGATAGGGCCGCGGCCAACTCGTTCAACCAAGTCTTCAAGATGAGGATTTTGAAAACGGAGAAGAATTTTGTCGATATAATCTTCATGGGCTTCGGCATCAAACTGGTATTCCTCTACAAGCATCGCTTTCGTCTCATTAAGAGCACCGCGGACACGGTGTTTAATATAATCATCTGCCAAAGCCTCTTTAATTGTTTTCTTTCCTTTGCGATAGCCAACATAAGCGGCAACAGCGTGCCCAGTGTTAACTGTGAATAACTTGCGCTCAATGTATGGAGCTAGGTCATCAACAAGCACTGCTTTGCCAAGCTGTACAGCATCTCCTTTCAGAGCAGGCTTTTCGACGACCCACTCAAAAAAAGGTTCTACTGTAACATGAAGGATATCATCTGATTGGACATTCGGCACAATCCGATCGACGGCAGCGTCGGCGAAGCCAGCATCCTCCAACAATGCTGTCGTTTCTTCTTCAGAAAGATAGGACAAAACGTCTTTCTTCAACTGAGAAGTCGCCCGGATTGCATTTTCACAAGCAATAATGTTGACTGGCTTACCTGCAGTCCGTTGCTTTAACCCTTGTGCGATCGTCTTAGCAATATAGGGCAAAACAGTCGGCCCTACTGCAGTTGTAACGATATCCGCTTCGACAATTGCGTCAATCGCTTCCTTTTCATTTGTTTTGCTGTTAATTCCGCGCACATTTGTAACCGTCTCTGTCTCTTTTCTTTCGCCCGCAATCGTTACTTCGTACTCATTTCGCTCGTTAAGGGCGTCTATGATCTCCTCGTTTACATCAACAAATGTCACTTCATAACCTGCATCGACCAGTAAGGCGCCAATAAAACCACGGCCGATATTGCCTGCGCCAAAATGAACAGCCTTCATCATTCCGTTACTCCTGAAAAAAAGTAAAGTACGTCGTCGGCTGTTTTCACTTGGAGAAGTGCTCTAACATTGTCCTCTTCTGAGCAAGCGATCGCTATTTTGGAGAGTATCTCTAAATGCTCATCTCCTTTGCCGGCAATGCCGATGACAAGCTGTACAGGGTTACCGTCCCAGTCAATTTCATCATCAAGCAGTAAAATCGATAAGCCCGACTGTGTAACATCCTCTCGGGCATCCTCTGTCCCATGAGGAATGGCAAGCAAGTTCCCCATATAAGTAGACGTCAATTCTTCCCGGGCAAACATTTTGTCAATGTACTGTTCATTCACATAGCCTTGGTCAGCCAGCACTTGTCCGGCAAGTTTAATCGCTTCTTCTTTCGAGGCCACGCTCGCGCCAATTTTAATGTTCTCTGCTTTTAAAATGCTCATGATTGGTCCACTCCTTCATTTATATACGATATCATAAACTCGCGGCACTTTTCTTCAAGAAACTGTATAATCTCGCGCTCTCTTCCTTGATAGAAAAGTGCCGTTTCGTCATCTGAGCCAATCAGCAAAATGCTAACAAAACTCATAAACGCAAGCTCCTGTTCTTCCAAGGGTTCAGGAGCAAGCATGAGAATCGCCCGTTTAATCCTTTCATTGCCATCTGCCATTGAAGCAACTTGCGCTTCCGTTTTTAGATCCAAAAAAACAAACGTCGGCCGCTTTATTTCGTTTAAACGAGTATGGAACAAGGCCAACCCTGTACCAGGAATGCCAATCCCACCTAGTCGTTCCCTTGCAAGCAGCGCATCATAAACTTGTTTTGCCCCGGATAATGCCCCTTCTTCCTCAAGAATAGCGCAACAAGCACGAATGCCTCCAAGGAGTTCATCCACAGGGACAAGGCGAACCGACTGTAAAAAAGATTCGATAAAGGATGCCATCCGTTTAATGTCTGCAAATGAACGCTTTTCTTCCACGTTTGTTCGGACAGTCGGCGCTGCCGTGATCGTTTGCTCATTTAAAAGCTCATCGATATTTGCTTTAATTAAACTGGCCTCGTCAGTAGTTAACATCGGGCTGACACGGAGCGCTTGCCTGTTATTCGTCTCCACCTTGACGGTTGAAATGAACAAATCAAAGCTGGCAGGGTCATATTTGTCCAAATCAAACAAAGAGGCGTTTGTAATAGAGGAAATTTCGGGAAATTCTTGTCTAATACGGCTCGCCAACATTTTGGCCGAACCAATTCCACTTGAACATACAACCAATGCCGATAAAGACACGGATCGTTTGCGCCGCTCAAGTGCAGCCCCAAAATGAAGCGTTAAAAAACCAATTTCTTCTTCAGGCAGCTTAAGGGGCGCAAACGCCTCACTTGCTTGTTTAGCTGTCACGGAAAAAAGAGCAGCATAATCGGCCTTTACTTTTTCCAGCAGCGGATTATGGATTTTCATGCCTTGTCTCACCCGGTAGAGAGCAGGTTTAAGATGGGCGAGCAATCCTTGGAATAAGGACGGTTCGGCTAAAGAGACAGACAATTCCTGTTCCATTCCGGCGATAAACTGCTTTAATCTGCCTGCCAATTCTGCATTGGATTGCTCAAACGGCTCTCTCTGTATATGCCCAATCCGCGCCCCACGCAAGTGCATCACTAAATAGCCAATCTCTGCCTCAGGAATTGTTATTTGGAACGTTCGCGCAAGCGCCTCGGCCAACTCCTGTGCAATCGGCAGGCTGTCTTCTTTATGCAATGCTTCAAGCTGGCCTGCGTCCATTCTAATTTGTTCGCCTTGCTTAATTCGTTCAATCGCTAATGTGGCATGGACGACAAGAGCAATAAATGATTGGTCAGCCATGTCATCAAAATGCTTTTCTTTCACACGTTGTATCGTTGACTGGACAAGGCGGATTGTATCTAAGTCAACAAAATGCAAAAGACGGCTAGCGACTTCATTTTGCATTTGCCCCGAATAGACGGCTTCATAAAACGCTTCCTCCGTGAGGTTTTCAGCTAAGATTGCCGACATCGCTTGGCGAATATTCGTTTCGGTGCCTTTTACGGCAATGCCGTAGCCCCGTTTACGGATCAATTTAATACCAAACTGTTCAAGCCATTCGGCCGCCTTTGTCAAGTCACTGCCAACAGTGGCAGGCGTGACGTTCAACTCTTTTGCAAGAGCGAACAGCTTAACTGGTTCATTGGCGTCTAGAAGCAGTGCCAACAGTAGCCCTACACGTTCATCGCTGGTGAAGTCAGCAGCATCGATCGTTTGCAGCTTCTCCTTTAACGCTAGCTTATACTTAGACGCCCCTTCTAATACAAGAAAATGACCTCTGTTTAACGAGAGTTGATAATGCGCGGCCACTTTCGCCAAACTTGGCAAGTCTCGTTGTATCGTCCGTACGCTGACAGAGGCCACATCAGCTAGCTCTTGTAATGTCAATCCCTGCTCGTTGGCAAGCAAAGCCTGAAGCAAGACGCGTTCTCTTGCCGTCATATGCACACTCATCCCCCCTTCCCTATTAAATAAACAGACAACATCCCCTATAAGGGGATGTCGATTTATTTTAGACGTTCCACAAGCTCGTCATAGCGGGGACTGCTTAAGAAATTCTCTACGGATAGATGTTCAGCATCAGGCTGTTTTTGTTTCGCTCGTTCTGTTAAGTCATTATGAGTAACGACAAGATCGGCGTCTGCTGGAATGTTGCTAATGGCCGTATTCGATACATGGATACCCGTAATGCCCGCTTTTTTAAACTTGTCTTTTAATAATGAAGCGCCCATTGCGCTAGAACCCATACCAGCATCGCAAGCAAACACAATTTTTTCGATCGGCTTGTCTGTAGGCTGTTGTTCCTCTTGTGTGTGAGCCGCTTGCAGCTTCTCAATGATTTCTTGGTAGCGAGGGCTGTTCATAAAATTGTCGACCGATACATGAAGCGCATTCGGTTGTTTTTGTTTGGCACGCTCTGTTAAATCTTTGTGTGTAATGATCAGATCTGCGCTATCTGGTATGTTGCTGATGGCTGTATTGGCCACCGAGATGCCTTCAAGTCCTGCTTTTTTGACGCGGTCTTTCATAATTGAAGCGCCCATCGCACTTGATCCCATTCCTGCGTCACAAGCAAAAATAATCGATGATACCTTTCCATAGTCGACCTCTGCTGTCGCTTTTGGTTCGGCTGCAGCGGTCGTTTTCCCCTTCATTTCTTGGATTTTCCCTTGTGCTTTCTCTAAATTCTCTTCCTCGCCCTTGCGGTCAAATTTGAGAATCATGGATGCGACAGCAAACGAAATCGCCGTTGCGACAAGAACGCTTAGAATGACGCCCACATAACTATCTGACGCTGTAAGCAATAAAATGGAGATAATGCTTCCAGGAGACGGGACGCTCACCAATCCAGCATTAAACAGCGACAAAGTGAAAATACCACCTGCTCCGCCAAGAATGGCTGCTACGATCAACAATGGCTTCATCAACACATATGGGAAATAAATTTCATGGATGCCGCCAAAGAAATGGATAATCCCTGCTCCATACGATGAGGCACGAGACGCACCTTTTCCAAAAATCATATAAGCGAGAAGGATGCCCATCCCTGGGCCAGGGTTGGCTTCAAGCAAGTAAAGGATGGACTTGCCGTACTCAGCGACTTGACCAGCAGCAATTGGGCCAATGACGCCGTGGTTAATCGCATTATTTAAAAACAAAATTTTTGCTGGTTCAATAAAAATCGAAACGAGCGGCAAGACGCCCCAGCTAATCATGGCGTCAACGCCAGTTTCTAATACTTGGGTAAAGGCAGCGACGAGGGGCCCAATCGCTAAAGAGCCAAATAAAGCTAAAGCTGCACCAAGAATACCGGCAGAAAAGTTATTGACAAGCATTTCAAAACCTTGCTTGATTTTCCCTTCCACCACCTGGTCAAACTTTTTAATGACATATCCACCAAGAGGCCCCATAATCATTGCCCCGATAAACATTGGCATATCAGCTGCAACGATGACACCCATCGCTGCGGTGGCGCCAACAACGCCGCCCCTAAAATCATGGACGAGACGCCCGCCGGTAAAAGCAATTAACAGGGGCAACAAATAGGTGATCATCGGGTCAACAAAGTTTTGGAACAACTCAATGCCAGACGGCACGGCAATTGCTGTAAGCAAGCCCCATGCAATGAAAGCCCCGATATTTGGCATAATCATACTACTTAAATTACTGCCAAATTTTTGTACTCGAGAACGGATGCTCCCTTTTTCAGCCATTCTATTTCCTCCTTTAGAATGATAATCATAAAAATGGATGAGTTCTATCTCTCGAGCTTCATCTTAATTGCCTTTAGCATCTCCTTCAATAAAAGAAAAATGCAATTTCGTCGTTTTTGTCGCGACAAGATTATATTTGTTGGACTTATTTATAATGGAAGAAACAAGTTTCTTGATTGTTCGTCCGTTTATCCCCATACTAACATAGGACGTATACTTTCAGGAGGAATGATAGATGAACAAGCAACTGTTTACTTACATTGGGCTTGCTGCTGGCTTGCTTAGCGCTTGCCAAGGAGAAGAACCAGCTGAAGAAAACGCGAGCGACGAGAACCAAGCATGGCATGCGATCGAAGAAAAGGGGACGATCGTCGTTGCCACTGCAGGGACTTTGTTTCCGACTTCCTATCATGATGATGATAATGAACTGACGGGGTTTGAAGTCGAACTCGTTAAAGAAGTAGCTGACCTTCTCGATGTCGATGTAACATTTGAAGAAATCGGCGTGGAAACGATGACGCAAGCGCTAAACAGCGGGCGTGTTCACCTTGCCGCCAACAGTTTGGCCATTACCGAGGAACGGCAAAAAAACTTTGATTTCTCATTGCCATATAAATTTTCTTATGGAAGCGCGATTGTACGTGCTGATGATTTATCTGGCATCGAAACATTGGAAGACCTAGATGGCAAAATTGCTCTAGGCGCGCCAACAACAACGTATATGCAAAAAGCGGAATCGTATGGTGCAGAGCCTTTGTTCTTTGACAATGTTACAAATGATGTTTATTTACGTGCAGTCGAAACAGGGCAAGGGGATGTGATTTTAAATGATTTTTATTTGCAGTCTATTACAGTTGAGGCGATGCCGGAAATAGACGTCGTTGTCCACCCATCGCTCTTTTACGACCCTAGTGAACAAGCATTTATGATGGCAAAAGGAGAGCCCCGTCTGAAAGAAGCAGTCGACGAAGCGCTTGAACAGCTCCTCGCTGATGGCACTGCCAGTGAGTTATCCAAACAGTTTTTTAACGGCCAGGATGTTACAACGTTGCCTGATGATATTGAATTTCAATAGGGTGTTGGCAGATGCGTTCATTTGACCTAAACCTTGCGATTGAATCCTTTCCCTTTATTTTAAAAGGCTTGCAATATACGCTTTTTGTTGCTGTGATTAGCATGGCCATTGCACTCGTGTTCGGGTTTATACTAGCGCTTGGACGTATGTCAAAACAAGCCTATGTTCGCATACCGTGTATGCTGTTTATTTCTTTCAATCGTGGCGTGCCGATTTTGCTCTTATTGTTTTTACTGTATGCCGCTTTGCCGGAATTTGGGTTTCAGCTAAGCGCGGTAGCTGCAGCTATTGTAGGCTTCAGCCTTAATACGTCGGCGTACGTCGCTGAAGTGAACCGTTCCGCCTTGGCGGCTGTTGACCGTGGACAACATGAAGCAGCTGCTTCCCTAGGATTGTCGAAAGCAAAAGCGATGCAGCATATTATTTTGCCACAGGCGGTCCGTATTGCTTTGCCACCGCTCAGCAATATTTTTTTAGGTCTAGTTAAAATGACGTCGATCGCGTCCACCATTGCTTTGCCTGAGCTGATGTACCAGGCTCGGATCGTCGGGGGCAGGGAATTTAATTATTTCACCGTTCTGATCGTTGCCGCCTTGATCTATTGGGGTATTTGTTCACTGCTGTCTCTTTTGCAGCGCTACTTAGAAAAACGGTTTAATCGTTATATTGAAACATAAGAAGCGGGCGGCAGAATAATTCTGCCGCCCGTTCAGACTGTAGACAAACGCTCGCATACTTCGTCGTTTGTCTCACTCATATGTTCATGAACACCTGTTCTATTCACATCTTCCTTCGCCTGCACTCCTCGTCTGACAAGCGTTTTCTATCAGTCTGAAGGAAAGTTGTAGACAAACGCTCGCATACTTCGTCGTTTGTCTCACTCATATGTTCATGAACGCCTGTTCTATTTAATCTTCCCTCACATGCACGCCTCGTCTAACAAACGTATTTCAGTTTAAAGGAAGTTGCAAACAAACGCTCGTTTTTGCTGACAAGCGTTTTTATTAACAATCCTCTGGCGTCCCTGCGTTAGCAGCTGTACGGAAAGATGCGCCGCAGCCGCAGTTGGCAATCGCATTGGGATTATCGAGTGTAAAGCCGCCGCCCATCATGTTTTGTTTATAGTCGATCACCAATCCTTTTACGATTGGCTCGCTTTCTTTGTCGATCAAGACGTCGATGCCATTTACATGGATTTTCGTATCCTCTTCGTCTTGCTCATTGTCGAAACCCATGGCGTAGGAAAGGCCAGAACAGCCGCCCCCTTTTACGCCAATCCGAAGCATGAGGGACGCATCGCCTTCCTCTTTTTTCATCGCTTCGATTTGGCTTACAGCCGCATCCGTAAGAGTAATCATTCCACATGCCTCCCTTCTTTATTCTTACAGTATAGTGGGTTTTGCAAGAAGACTCAAGTTTTCGGAAACGAGCGCTTCGATTCCATTTCTAACAAGTAATTATGAATCAAGTCAATTTCTTTGCTATATGTTAACACAATAGGATGTGACATGCCGTACTGCTTTGCTGCGATGAGCATTTTAGCTCTTAGGCTCTCTAGCCTTTCTAGACAAGCCTCATATGTTAAACGCAATACGACCACCCCATTATTATAACTATTCACCTTTTCGCATATTGCCTACATTTTACAGATTATCCCCTTGCCACGCAACGATAATCTTCCATTTGTTATTTGTTTGTAATGTTTTCTTTTGCCTTTTCGTCTGGTTCACGCGCCTTTCATTCTAAAAATGGTAGTAGTATAATAGGTTCGTACGGATTTGAAGGGAACACGATGGCAAAAGTGAAGAGTTCCAAAAGGAGGAAATGAAGATGAGTGTACTACTTGCAGACACGAAGCTTCAAGAAGTGAAAGAAAAAGTGTTACATGGCGAGCGCCTTTCGATAGAAGATGGCCTTGTTTTATATGAAACGCCTGATTTGCTCGGAGTTGCACAACTGGCTAATATCGTCAACGAGCGGAAAAACGGGCAAAACGTTTATTTTATCGAGAACCTTTATATCAATCCAACGAACGTGTGTGAAGCCAACTGCGGATTTTGTGGCTTTAAGCGCAAACCAGGCGAAAAAGGCGCTTATACGATGGATGAGGAAGCATTATTAAAATATGTGGAAGACCGTTGGAACGACAACATCCGCGAATTCCATATCGTTGGCGGGCACAACAATGAAGTCGGTTTCGAGTATTATGTGAATACCGTAAAAACGTTGAAAAAGCACTACCCGCAAGTAACGATTAAAGCGTATACAGGAGCAGAGATTGAATTTTTCTCACGCCTTGCTGGCATTTCTATGAAAGAAGTGATCCAAACGCTCATGGACGCGGGGCTGGCCACATTAACTGGAGGCGGTGCAGAAATTTTGACTGAGCGGTACCGTGCTATTATGAGCCCGGATAAAGCATCGACAGACCAATGGCTTGAAGCACACGAAACGGCTCACAACCTTGGCTTGCGCACTCATTCAACGATGCTTTACGGCTCAGTTGAAACGAAAGAAGAGCGCTTGATTCATATGCAACGGGTCCGCGACTTGCAAGACCGTACAAACGGTTTTATGGTTTTCATTCCTCTAGCGATGCAGCCGCGAAACGTAAAGGCAGGCTTAAACCGTCGTACTTCCGCTTACGATGATATGCGTACGATTGCTGTCAGCCGCCTCATGCTCGACAATTTCCAGCATATAAAAGCGTATTGGATCAACATTGGCGTTCAGTTGACACAAATGGCGTTGACTTTTGGCTCCAGTGACATCCATGGCACATTAATTGAAGAACGGATTTCCCATTCTGTTGGTGCATTAACGTCTGCAGGCATTACGCGAAAAGAACTGATTCATATGATCAAAACAGCTGGCAAAACACCAATCGAACGCGATACATTCTACAATGAAATAAAACGCTATTAACATTTAAAAAGCCTGTCCGCAAACTTGCGGAACAGGCTTTTTAAGCATCCGTTAAAAAAAGACATTCCCTGTGCAAATATAATCGGCTGGCCCACTCATGAGCACATCGCCATTTTCTTGCCATACAATTGTTAGATCACCGCCAAGCAAGTGGACCGTAACGGGGACACCCTGTTTTGCATATCCATTTAACACACTGGCGACGACTGCAGCGCACGCCCCTGTGCCGCACGCTTGCGTAATGCCTGAACCTCGTTCCCATACGCGAAAATGAAGTTCTGTCTCGCTGACCACTTCTACCCACTCGGCGTTAACCCAGTCTGGGAACAGAGAATGTTTTTCGATCACAGGACCAAGCGTCTCAACAGGCGCTTCCTCGATTTGCTCAACAAACATGACTGCATGAGGATTTCCCATTGAAACAGCCGTCACTTGAACCGTTTCGCCATTGGCCTCCAGCTTTTCACCGACAACAGGCTTATCATCTCCGCCGATCATCGGAATTGCCTGCCTCATTAAACGCGGCGGTCCCATATTGATGGTGACTGCTCCGACACGTCCCTCTTCATTCACATCAACAGTAGCAAAAACAGGACCGCCCAACGTCTCAATCGAAAATGCCTTTTCGTGAACCAACCCATGTTCGTAGCTATATTTTGCGACGCAACGCAATCCATTCCCGCAATTTTTTGCTTCCGATCCATCATTATTAAAAATACGCATTTTTATCGCGCATGAAGTAGAAGGGCCAATCAATATCATGCCGTCACTGCCAATCCCTCGGTTCGGATCGGCTAGCCAAACCGCTGTTTCAGCCAAGCGCTCTTCGGGTAAAGATTCCTTAAATAGATTGATGTAAATATAGCTGTTACCGAGGCCGTGCATTTTTGTAAACTCCATTTTCTTCCTCACTTTCTTAACGGTTCGTCTGCCCAAAAATAATCATCATCCGCTTCAAGAATGGTCATCACTTTATGGCAACATGGCATGACAAGACGAACTTTGAATGACTCTTTTGCCTGTGCAACATCCTTTTCTTTCAGGGGAGTCAGCACGTGTTCCGTTTGGCAATAAGGGCATGTTTCAATATAAAAGTCTTTGCCTTGCTGCTCATAAGGCCATGTGTGGCTAAAAGGTAAAAAGGCCATTTTATCGCTCCTTTATCATCGAAAGGAGCTGCAACAAAGTAGGTGCAGCTTCCTTAGCAGCACTTAAAACATAGGATTTTCTTCTAAATATTTATAAATATTGGAAACTAGCGCTTCTGGGGTATCTCCAGCTATATACTCGCCGTTAACGAGAGCGAAATAGTCGAGCGCACATGTGCCGCAATGGTTGAGGCAACCGTATTCAATTATATCTAAATTCGGGTCTTTTTCTAGCTCTTCCATCGCATCATGTGATCCGCTTGCCAAGTTGCTTAAACAAAATTCAATAATCGGTCTCATGTGCGTCACCTCAACCGTTATGCTACTCTGTCTGTCCGTTAAAGTCAATCATCCCTTTTTAAGACCTCCAGAACAGTGAAGCGCTCATTCATTTTGTAACAAAACGTTCAAAAACGGTTGTCGGATCTCTCATCAATCGGTATAATCAAAACTGACCGAGGTCACTTTTTCATATCCTCTAAAATTGGAGGTGAACCCGCCACTGTTATTGGTGGACCATTATGGCCGTCCTCCAGAAAAAGAAGAAGACCCGTTTGGCCATTTTAAATGCGGCCGTGTCCCTTTTTCATCAAAAAGGGTTTCACTCAACAACGGTACAAGAAATTACAAATCATGCACATGTAGCAAAGGGGACATTTTTTAACCATTTTCCTACAAAAGAATCGATTTTGCATGCGCTTGCAGAAGAACGGCTGCTCTTGCTGGCAAACAGCCAATCCACCGGCGCAGGCAGCCAGTCACTGCTAGCAAATATTCGGGCAAGCCTGCTCTACTTATTGGAAGACTACGATATTCATCCTACATTAACGGTGCTTATTTGGAAACATGCTGCTGAGCACGAAGATAGCCTGTTCGCCCATTGGAAGCAGCTGCTAGAAGAAACGAAAGAAGAGTGGGTTGCCAGTGGCATCGACCACGGCTTACTCGCCCACATTATTAACAGCCATGTTGCTTATGGGTTGCATGCATTTCGCTATGAACCGACTTGCATCGGTCTTGTAGAAAAAATAATGACACTTGTAGAGACAAGTTTTGGCACCATTTCAAAAAGAAGGAGACCTTTTTCCATGAAGAAACTCGTCGTATTAGGAGCAGGATATGGAGGCATGCGCTTGTTACAGCGTTTATTGCCAAACGACTTGCCAAAGGACTGGGAAATCATCCTTGTCGATCAACTCCCTTACCATTGTTTAAAAACCGAATATTATGCCCTTGCCGCTGGAACGGCATCAGACCACCATTTGCGCGTCTCTTTCCCTGAAGATGAGCGCTTGCGCATCAAATACGCGACCGTTACTGCCATTCATTTGCAAGATTCAACAATTGACCTTGACAATGGCGAGTCGATTCCATTTGACAAACTCGTTATTGGCCTCGGTTGCACAGATAATTACCACGGCGTGCCTGGAGCTGACCAGTATACGTACAGCATTCAAACGATGGGCGCCACAAGAAGAACATATGAAGCGCTCAACAATGTTCGTCCAGAGGGAGTCGTCTCCATTGTTGGCGGTGGTTTAAGCGGTGTTGAGCTTGCTAGTGAACTGCGGGAAAGCCGGCCCGATTTGACGATTCGCCTATTTGACCGCGGCGATTACATTTTGTCGATGTTTCCGAAAAAATTAAGCACGTATGTGCAAAACTGGTTTGTCGAACACGGAGTCGATGTCAGCAACAATTCCAACATTACAAAAGTCGAGCCCGGCGCGATTTACAACCATGACGAGCGCATCGAAACAGATGCAGTCATTTGGACGGCCGGCGTTCAGCCTGTTGATGTTGTCCGCACCCTTGACGTTGAAAAAGACCGCTCTGGCCGGATTGTCTTGACTCCCCAACACTTTATACCAGATCATCCTAATGTTTTTGTTGTCGGCGACTGCGCAAGCCTTCCTCATGCGCCAAGCGCCCAGCTTGCCGAATCACAAGCAGAGCAAATTGTGACGATTTTAAAGCATCAATGGAAAGGAGAAGAATTGCCTGAGACGTTACCGCGCATTAAATTAAAAGGTGTGCTCGGTTCACTTGGCAAAAAACACGGCTTCGGCATGATGGGTGAAAGACCCCTTACCGGTAGAGTGCCGCGGATTCTAAAAAGCGGCGTGCTGTGGATGTACAAATACCATTCTGGTTGATGGCTTTTATAGGCACACTGTTTGACGACAGTGTGCTTCTACTATGCGAGAATCGCTTCCACTTTTTCAACAATCATTTTTAAATTCGGGTTGCCTTCTGCAACCACTTCACCATTTAGAACAACGAGCGGATAAAAATACGCTTCATTTAAAATCGCCGCAGCCAAGCGCTTTTTTTCTTCCGATGATTGCGGTTCGTCAATGTCGACATAATCAAACTCAAGAGGCGCCTGTGGGAATTTCCGTAGTAAAGCCGCTTCGAGCCATTCCTTAGTATCTAATGCACTAGGCAAATGAACGCAAGAAGCACATTTTTGCTTAGCGCCATAAATGGTAAACATGATTGATTTAGCCATTTGTTCTCCCCCATTCTTTTCTTACAGCTTACATGAGCACCGGCAAATCTGGCAACGCCTGTGTGATAAAAATCGAGAAAGATGGTGGCAATGCATGGATTTTTTTTTACGCGCCTATTATAATGGAGAATAAGCAGAAAGGAGTGGTTCGAATGGAAACAAGCACTGAGTTGATGGAGCAAGTCCAAGAAGTACTTGACAAGCTTCGTCCGTTTTTGCTTCGTGACGGCGGCGACGTTGAGCTGATTGACGTAGAAGATGGCGTCGTAAAAGTTCGCCTTCTAGGTGCATGCGGTTCATGCCCAAGTTCAACGATTACGTTGAAAGCTGGAATTGAACGTGCTCTTCTTGAAGAAGTACCAGGCATTACGGAGATTGAACAAGTTTTTTAATAGCTGAAAATCAACAGCAGCATCGTTTCCATGCTGCTGTTTTGCACACAAAAGCCGACCCCCTGGGTCGGCTTCTTTATGTGTTCGCGTCGTTTGTCTAACGCTCCTCCTTGTATACTAGGAAAAAACTATGCTTGTGCAATCGACACGGCTGATCCTTGAACAGCTGGACGCATGACCTCCGCACTGCAAGCAGGGAACTGCTTATTTAGACGGCTTGCAAATGCTTCGCCTTTCCCTTCTTTTACTAAGCAAAGAATAATAGGCCCTGCGCCGCTAAGCGCCGCTCCGTATGCGTCCTCATCTGCTTGAGCATAGGCGCAAACATCCGGTAAGTGGGGAATCAACTGCTGACGGTAAGGCTGGTGGAAGCGGTCTGCTAACATCATTTTTCCTACTAGTTCCCAATCTTGCTTTACAAGTGCCGCTGCCAGTACATTGGCGACTGAACTTGCCTGAACGGCTTCCTTGTACGATAACATATCTGGCAAAACCGCACGCGCTTTTTTCGTAGCCAGTGTCTTCGGAGGGATAAGGGCAACAAGGTCGATGTTTGGCGCTTCCACATGAAGGATCTCCGTCGATTCTTCGCTGTGTGTGCCAATCACTAAGCCCCCATAAATAGAAGCAGCTACATTGTCTGGATGCCCCTCCCATAAGGAAGCAAGACGGGCCTTTTCCGCTTTTGAAGCAAACTGGCCACAAACAGAAGCAGCCAATTCAATGCCAGCAACGATCGCTGCGGCACTGCTGCCGAATCCTTTTGAAAGAGGGATGCCATTATTCATGACAACGCGACATGGGGGCAAAACCTTTCCCCATTCTTTGCTCGCAAAAGCAGCGGCTTTTGTCACTAAATTATCGGTACCTATATTCTCCAAGCCAGGCGAAGAACAAATAAACGACCACTTGCTTGCTTGTTCAACTTCCAAGTGCAAATAACGGTTTAAAGCAAGGCCAATTGAATCAAATCCTGGCCCTAAATTGGCTGTGCTAGCGGGAACAGTAATCGAAAAAGCCATTACTTTACCGCCGGCTTTGTGGCCATTAAATAATCGGCCAGCGCTGTTTTTGAATCTTCAACCGTTGTCGTTTGCACATTGGAGAGGTCTATAGCCGTTGTCGGATCCTTTAAACCATTGCCAGTTAGAACTGCGACGATTTTGGAGCCCTTTGCTACTTTCCCTGCTTGAATCTGTTTTTTTAAGCCTGCTAATGATGCACATGAACCTGGTTCAGCAAACACGCCTTCTTTTTTCGCTATTTCCCGGTACGCATCAACAATTTCTTCGTCCGTCACCGAGTCGATTTCGCCTTTTGACTCATTCGCAGCTTGTACAGCCAATTTCCAACTCGCTGGATTGCCAATGCGGATGGCAGTGGCAATCGTCTCTGGATGCTCAATGACATGCTGCTTCACAATCGCTGCCGCCCCTTCCGCTTCAAAACCATGCATACGCGGCCGGCCCGTTTGGTACAACTCATCGTATTCTTTAAAGCCCATCCAATAAGCAGAGATGTTTCCAGCATTTCCGACAGGGATTGCCAATACATCTGGGGCAGCCCCTAAGGCATCACAAATTTCAAAGGCTGCTGTCTTTTGACCATGGAGCCTATATGGATTGACAGAGTTGACAAGGGCTATTGGCTCGGTTTCGCACAATTCTCTTACGAGCGCAAGAGCACGGTCAAAGTTCCCTTCAATTTCGATGATTTCTGCTCCGTACATCGCCGCCTGGGCTACTTTCCCTAGTGCCGTTTTGCCTTTTGGGATAACAACAATCGAACGCAGCCCCGCTCGTGCTCCGTAGGCGGAAGCTGCCGCGGACGTATTGCCTGTTGAGGCGCAAATAAGCGCCTGCGCCCCTTCTTCTTTCGCTTTTGCCACAGCGACAACCATTCCTCGGTCTTTAAACGATCCAGTCGGGTTTGCGCCTTCATACTTCACATAAAGCTCTACGCCCCATTCCTCCGATAAATGCTCGAGTTTAAGTAAAGGCGTATTGCCTTCGCCAAGTGTCAATGCCGGCGTGTTTTCCGTAATCGGCAAATACGAACCGTATTCTTTTAAAAGTCCTGCCCAAGCAGCCATTATCTTTTTCCTCCCTCAACTCGGTACGAGCTTGCTATCGTTTTAACTACATCTAGCTGCTCAAGCTCTTCCATTAATTCCTTATATACAGCTCGGTTGGTCACATGTGTAATGATCACAATTTCCGCCATTTCTTCATCTTCCATTGGAAGCTGCAAGAGCTTTTCAAAGCTGACGTCATATCTAGCAAATAACGATGTAATGCCTGAAAACGTGCCTGTTCGGTCCTCTACATGCAAGCGAATAAAAAACTGTGATTGCTTTTCCTGCTCTTCTTTAAACACTGCTTCATATAGTGGCTTCGTTGCCGCATAGCCGTTGACGCGATGGCGCATATTTTTCATAACCGAAACGAGGTCGCTTACCACTGCTGTTGCAGTCGGCAACGAGCCAGCTCCAGGCCCGTAAAACATCGTTTCGCCAACGGCTTCTCCATGGACAAAGACAGCATTGTATTCATTTTGCACGCTGGCTAGTGGATGGTCCGATGGCAAGAGTGTTGGTTCAACACATACTTCCAACCGCCCCTCATCCCTTTTCGCAACGCCGATCAACTTCATGGTGAGCCCGAGTTGCTCGCAAAAATGCAAGTCTTTGCCTGATACATTGGTTATCCCTTTCACGGCTACATCACTAAGCTGGACAGGCGCTGAAAAGCCAAGCGTCGCTAAAATTGCCATTTTTCTAGCCGCGTCCAGCCCTTCTACGTCAGCAGTTGGATCCGCTTCAGCAAACCCCAGCTCTTGCGCTTCCTTGAGTACATCTTCATAAGAGCGGTTTTCCTGGCTCATTTTCGTTAAAATATAGTTGGTCGTGCCATTGACAATTCCCATCATTTTTGTAATCCGGTCAGCCGACAACCCTTCCGTGATCGTCCGCAAAATCGGGATGCCTCCAGCTACGCTCGCTTCATAATAAACGTCCACCTCTTGCTCGGCCGCAAGCGCGAGAAGCGAAGCCCCCCATTCAGCCATGAGGTCTTTATTGGCTGTAACAATATGCTTTTTCTGGCGAATTGCTTTTTCAAGCAGTTGCTTCGTCTCGGTTACTCCACCCATGACTTCAATGACAACATCCAGGTCTGGGTCGCCAAGAATGTCTTCTGGATTTGTTGTCAATTCGACACCGTTTACTTCTGATCCTCGCACTTTATCTATTTGTTTGACGAGTGCTTTTTTTATCGCGACAGGCCTTCCGGCTTGGTGCGCCAATTCATTTTGATGCCGTTCCACAATCGACACTACGCCAGTGCCAACCGTTCCTAAACCTAAAAGGCCAACTTGAATCGCTCTCTCCCCCACACTAACACTCCCCACTGTCCTTATATGAAATACACATGTTTTCTTATAATGGACATTATAAAAGGAATTGCCAGCGAATTCAAGCATTACTTTTAGGCAATGCTCTATAAAGTCTGCCCTTTTAACCAATCAAGCAACGGCATTTCCGGATAACGGCTCAGTTTTGCCTCTTCTGCCAATTCGCCGAGGAAATCGGCATTGCTCGTTTCCCGATCAAGCAACTGTTGGAATTGCTTTCCATACTCACGTTGCTCATGGGGAAGTTGTGCTTGGTAATAGTTTTCAATCACTTCAAAATAATGCAGCGGGAAAATCAAACGGGCATACATCATTTGCCATGTATAGGGAGTAAGCACTTGCCACTCTTCATACCCCCCGCAGAATGAAGCGATCCGCTCCCAGTTCTCCCTAGACTCTCCCATGGGCCGGTTCTCACGGATCCACTCTGCTAAATCTCGTGCTGGGTGGTCATATAAAAAGGCAGTAGGTGGTTTGACAATATGCCCCCGCTCAGACATATAAAGCCAACTCGTCTCCCCAAAACGACGATGGCAAATCGTTGGTTCGTCGTGTAGCTCCTTTTTAACATCGAACTGCGTATCAACAGCAAATTGAATCGCATTTTCCGTCATTCCCATAAAATAAGGGTATGTGCTGAGAAACGCTTCATCGGTTGTCGTCTGTGGTCCTTGATTAGCGATTACTTGGTACCAATTTTCAAGTTGCTCCAATCTTGTCGCCCAGAGCTCTTGCCATGGTGTAAAGCTAGCTTTTTTCCAATGTTGGCGCCCTTGTTGCCCCCGCTTATGCCAGGTATAAAGCTGCTCGCCTAAATCCCAATCCGATTGAATCCGGACTCCGCGAAATTCGCTGAATTCAGGGACTTTAAACACGTACGACTCAACACCGTCAATTAAGGCGGAAGACTGGTTAACACGATTTGGTACAAGCTCAAGGACAGATTCATCGCCTGCTTGGCGCATAAAGTCGCAAAAAGCCATCATTTCCACTTCCTCGGCGATGCATTCATCCTTCGGTAAAATGAGATAGGCTTGGTTATTTGCTCTGAAACCTTCATACGGCCCAACAGTAAAACGCTCGTCACAGTAAAGTTTATACTGGTCATACAAATTCCGCTCTAGCAATGTTGTTCCCTCCTTGCTCCAATCCCTTTAGTCTATGAGGGCATCGCATAAAATGTGTGCTTGCACGTAGACTATAAAAAGAAGGTTAAGGGAGGAACATAATGGGAAAAGACGCGGTTGCAGAGAAAGCAAAAGAATGGTTGCAAGATCGCGGTGTCAGTTTGCATGACATCGCCGTTCTCGTGTATTTCCTGCAAGAAAAATACCATCCTGACTTATCACTAGCGCTATGCTTGGAAAATGTCGAGCGTGTTCTTTCCAAACGGGAAGTCCAAAATGCAGTGTTAACAGGAATTCAACTAGATTTGCTAACTGAAAAGAAATGCCTGGAATCACCTCTACAAGAGATTTTAGCACGTGATGAAGGGCTTTATGGCGTAGATGAAATTATCGCATTGTCAATCGTCAACGTCTACGGCTCTATCGGGCTAACCAATTATGGTTATATTGATAAACAAAAGCCAGGGATTTTAAAGAAACTAAACGATAAATCGACAGGCGCTTGTCATACATTTTTAGATGATATTGTCGGCGCGATTGCTGCCGCCGCTTCGAGCAGGCTCGCCCACAGGAAAGCGAATACGGAATAAGCCAGCCACATAGTGGCTGGCTTAGCTGATAGGCAATTAACGTAAAACAAACGAGGCACACAGCAGCACTTCCTATAACGAAGGGATCGGCAAAGCTCCCTTTAAATTGGCCAATCTGCTAAAGAAGGAATACTATATGTCGGTTGAGTTTTATATGCAGATAAATCGGTTGTGATCCCTGTTTGTACATGGATTGTGTCGATGCCCGCATTGATGCCAGCGAGCAAGTCTGTATCATAATTGTCTCCGACAAAAACAGTAAAACGTGGGTCAAGCTTTAACTGTTTGATGGCAGCTTCGACAATCGCAGCTCCCGGCTTGCCAATAACAATCGGTTCTGTTTTTGCTGCATACGCCACCGCTGCTACAAGAGCGCCGTTGCCGACAACAAGCCCTGACTCGGTTGTAATCATCGCATCTGGATTTGTTGCAATCAAAGCAGCTCCACTTGCAACGAAGCGGGCTGCTTTGCTCAGTTTTTCATGGGTAATTGCCCGATCCAGCCCAATGACAACGGCATCAGGCTTGTCCTCTGTCTGCGTAAACGCAGCCAATGCTTCAAACAGCCCTTCTTCACCAATCACATAAAGTGAGGAATGAGGCATCTTTGCTTGTAAATAAGAGGCTGTCGCTACGCTTGATGTCATAATTTGCCAAGGGTCGGCTGAGATGCCCATTCCATTTAATCGTTTGGCAACTTGTTCAGGACTTCTTGTTGAATTGTTTGTAACAAAGCCATAAGGAACATGGTACTTGGCCAATTTATTGATAAAATGGACCGCGCTTACGATGGGCTCACTGCCATGGTAAACGGTCCCATCTAAATCAAATAAGTAGCTTTTATAGGCCTTCATTGTCCACCTCTTTGCGTTAACGATTGTCTTTATCTGGAAGAAAAGCAGTAATGACGCCAAGTTCATTTTTTAAATATTGGCGGACAGCAGGCGGGAAAGCCTCTAAACTTGGCTGGCTTTCTTGAAGCCAGCTCCAAACATCGTTCGCCTCTAGGCTTGCATACTGATAGACAAGCGCTTTACGGCGGCGAATCAACTGTTTTAATCCTGCTGCTGTTTCGTCTAGAATGACGTTTTCATCGAGCAAGATGTCGATAATATCTTCGTATCCCCCTGGATCACGCATAATAAAGGCATCAATCATCTGATTGCCGACGTCAATGACTGCTTCAATGAGCACAGAGGCTGTCCGTTCTAATGCGAGACGGTCCTTGTCGCTTGTACCGAACGCCTCTTCCTTCATCATTTTTAATAAATGTTCCATATAATCAAGCGTTTGTTCGATCCGCTGCCTGTCAACAAAATACATGGATACCTACTCCTTTTCCCAGCTATTGTTTGCCATTTTCCGGGCAGACTGAGCATGGAGGTGAATCAGTTGGCAAAAAGGAAAGCCCGACAAACGTATGACGAATTCACAAATGTCGAAGCAATGCTCCATTATATCATTCCGGAAGAATTGCCTGAAGGGCCTTACGGGGCACCAGTCGGAAAAGAGGAACCGGTCGTGAATAAAACAACCGAATGGGAAGAAGGCCAGCGCACTTATAGTGCTTTTAATTATGTAAACAAAGACCTTCATGCAGGCTTACCCCGGAAGTATCCGAATCACCATCCACCACACGACAAATAAAACGGAGCTGCACTCCTCGTTTGACAAGAAGCGTTTTCTATCATCTGAGTGCGGTTATCGATTTTGTCGACAACCTCAAAAACGGAGCTGCGCTCCGTTTTTTACATCGCTTGTTTCCTTACTTTTCGCAAGACAAAATAAGCGCAACCAAAATTGCAGTACTCGTAAAGATAGTCGGGCAACGTGCTAATTTTTTTATCGAATGTCGATTTTTTGTTTTTGTCATCAAAAAAGCCGCGCAATCGCAGTTGGTTGTAGCCCCAATCGCCGACGATGTAATCATATTTGTTCAGTACATCGCTGTACCGCGCTTTGAATGCCTCCTCATTCCAACCATTGCGCTCGTTTTCGAGAACTTCATATTCAATGCCTGAAATCGTCACCATCGTACGCACCTCAAATCGGATTGGTCTGCTGTTATTTTACCATAGGAACAAAAGACATGCTTGTCTCTAGCCATATTTTGTTACAGTTAGCTTTTCATAAAAGTGCGCATGCTATGAATGAAAGGAGCTGGTTCTAATGAAGAATCGCTTTGTGCCTACTGTGGCAAGCCTCCTATTGCTGTGCGCTTGCACAGGCAACAATGCTGGTCTTAATGATGCAAATGGTCAACGCATGCAAACACTGGACAATGATACACTTATGGAAGAAACAGGCAGAGATTTTGGCTATGGGTTTTCCCGCTATACCGAAAACGAAGTAGGACGGGCAAATCATACCGTTGGCGCCTTAACAGTTGATAGAGGGATGCTTGCCGATGTGATCACCCGGTTAGTGCTTAGCCTCAAGCAAATTGAAGAAGCCGCAGCGCTTGTCACTGACAAATATGCGCTCGTCGTGTATGAACATCGAGCAGAGCAAATGACAGAAGAGGAAGTGGCCGAACAAGTTAAACGGGCGGCATCGGCTTCACTGCCGCGCTTTTACGAGGTATATGTGGCAAACGACCGTGCTCGCATAAGAGATATTGAGCGTTTTGCTTCACTGCCATCTGGAAATGGCTACCAACATCTTTTGCAAGATACAATCGAGACATTTAAACAATACCCACAGGGCGATCAGTAAAGAACGATTATGCTTCTTGCATAATCGTTCCACACTGTCAGCCAAACGCTCGCCTTCATTTGTTCGTCTTCGCCAATAAGCGTCAATCTTGTTTTATACGCGCTGTTGCTCCCCTTGTACTTTTCTCGCTTCCATGTTCACTTGCGCTTGGTTCACTTGTTCGTCTGCATGGTAAGACGAACGGACAAGCGGGCCCGCCTCGCAATGACTAAAGCCTTTTTGCATAGCGATTTCCTTTAACTCGGCAAATTCGTCTGGATGGTAATACTTAATCACTTTTAAATGTTTCTTTGTCGGTTGTAAATATTGGCCAATCGTCAAAATGTCAACATCATTAGCACGCAAATCATCCATCGTTTCTAAAATTTCTTCCTTTGTTTCTCCTAGGCCTACCATTAGGCTCGATTTAGTCGGAATATCAGGATGCATCTCTTTTGCTCTTCGCAAAAACTCGAGTGTACGGTCATATTTCGCTCTCGCTCTAACTTTTGGCGTCAGCCTTCTTACGGTTTCAATATTGTGATTCATAATATTCGGGCGCGCATCCATTAATGTTTGCAAGCTTGATTCATTGCCAAGCATGTCAGAAGGCAAAACTTCAATCGTGCAAAACGGGTTTTTCCGGCGTATGGCCCGTACCGTTTCGGCAAACACCGCGGCACCGCCATCTTTTAAATCATCACGAGCAACAGCGGTAATGACGACATGTTTTAATCCCATTGTCTCCACCGATTCTGCCACGCGCTCAGGCTCTTGCAAGTCAAGTTCTGTCGGCAAGCCTGTCTTGACTGCACAAAAACGGCAACCTCGTGTACAAATATCGCCGAGGATCATAAAAGTGGCCGTTTTTCGGACCGCCCAACATTCATGAATGTTCGGGCAGCGTGCTTCTTCACATACGGTATGTAGTTTTTTCTCACGCATCATTTTTTTCAAGCCTGTATAAGACTCGTTTGTATTCAGCTTGATTTTTAGCCAGTCAGGTTTGCGCATATGCTGCTCTTTTTCATCTTTTTCTGGCATTGTCACTCCCACCCTTCTGCAAATAAACCGATCTCTTCTGTTATCGTACCATGAATTCTAATTCGAACCAACAAGGGAAACGGAATTATTCCAACAAGAGTACAAACTACAACTGGTAAAGATTTTCTGTCATCATTTCATCCAATTGGCCGAAAACTATACAAAACCCCATAGAAAGGAGCTGGCACAATTGTCTTATTTGCGACGCCGTGTATGGCTATGTTTGCTTATTGTCCTTCTTAGTTTTTCTACTTTTTGGCCAGACACAGTAGCAAGTGCGCAAAAGCAGACAGATCCAAACTTACATTCAGAAAGGCTTGCTTTGTATAAAAAAATGGAAGTTCTTACGAGCGTCCCTTGGCACTATTTAGCAGCTGTCGACTCCTACGAACGGGGTTTACGGAAAGCTTTAAGGGACCGTGAACAAGCAAAAGGCCTTGTGTCCATTTATTATCCAAAAGAAGAATGGGTTGGCGCACTCAATCCAAACATAAACGACAATGATCCAACGACAATCAGCTTATTTGAAGGCATCGGCCTTGATGGCAACGGCGACGGGGAAGCGAACATCGAGGATGATGAAGACGTCCTTTATACATTTGCCCGCTATTTAGAGTCTCACGGTTATTCAGAAGAGGATTTCCGTATTGCTCTTTGGCATTTTTACCAACGGGAACAAAGCGTGAACATTGTCAGTGGCCATGCCAAAGTATATGAAACGTTTCAAACGCTCGACTTACATCAACATGCCTTTGTCATGCCCCTTCATCATAATTATAGTTACCGCAGTACGTGGGGCGACAAGCGAGGCTGGGGCGGTAGGCGCATTCATGAAGGAACCGACATTTTCGCTAATTACAATGTCCCTATCCAATCTTCTTCATATGGCATCGTAGAAACGATTGGTTGGAACCCTTACGGTGGCTGGCGTGTAGGCATACGCGACCTCGACAACATTTATCACTACTACGCCCACTTAAATGGCTATGAAAAAGGATTGGAGAAAGGATCGGTTGTTAAGGCAGGACAAGTCATCGGTTATTGCGGCAGCTCAGGCTACGGCAAACCAGGAACACAAGGAAAATTCCCGCCTCATCTTCATTACGGAATGTACAGAGACAATGGCATCACCGAATGGTCATTTGACCCATTTCCTTCATTAAAACAATGGGAGCGTGCTGCTAAAATAGCGAAAAAAAACAGTTCGTAAATCAATAAGCCTGCCAGGCTCTCGCGTTCGTCGAAATCCTGGCAGGCTGTTTATTATGATTGGGTTGCTTGCTTACCGGAAGCTTGTTTGTTTAGCGCTTGAAGGGCCAACACCGTAGCAGCGAGGAGGGCACCAGCGGCCACCCAAGCAAAAATCGGGCCAAAGAAACCAAGAACGAGAAAAGCGACGCCTGCGATTATGGCCGTTAAAACCGCATAAGGCAACTGCGTCAACACATGATCCATATGGTGAGCGCCAGAACCAGCTGCCGATAAAACGGTTGTATCGGAAATCGGCGAAATATGGTCGCCAAAAATCGAACCAGCTAAAACAGCAGCAAACATTGGAATCGCCATCGACGGCTCGATCAGCGCTGCCATTTGCCCAGCAATCGGCAGCAAAATCCCAAATGTTCCCCACGACGTTCCTGTCGCAAGCCCAGAAAAGCAAGCAATGAAAAACAGCATGACAGGCAAAAAGCCAGGATTGACGGAATCGCTCACCAGTGATGCCAAAAACGCACCTGTGCCTAGGCGATTAATCATGTCGATGGTCGTCCAGGCAAGCACTAGAATGTAAATCGCTGGCATCATCGCCGTCACGCCGGCTTTTAAGGCTCTTCCGAAGTCTGGCAAATTTGGCTTAGATGCTAACGTTGTTGCAACAGCAACGATAAAGCCAATGCAACTGCCAAGAAGCAACGAAAAGCCGATATCCGTGTACTCAAGCATATTGAGTAGTGTCGCCGGCAAGCCTTCATCAGCGGCTGCCGTCGCGCCGGTGTAAAACAAAAGCGAAGTAGTTGTGACAACAAGAGCCATGATGGGCAAAAATAGCTGATAAACGCGCCCATTTTCCATGACGAGCGCCTCATCCAAATCACCAGGCACTGCGCCTTTATCAGGGTCCGTCAACTCACCAGTCGCTTTTGCCCGATCTTCATGACGTTTCATTAAGCCAATGTCGATGTTAAATAAAATAATTAGAACGATAAACAATAACGAAATTAATGCATAAAAATTAATCGGTACTGTGTATAAAAACGCTTGGAAAGCGCCAAATTCATTTAGCTGATTTGCTGTTAAAACAGTCGCCAACGTCCCAATAATAAAAGCACCCCAGCTAGACAAAGGCGTGATCACACAAATGGGCGCTGATGTTGAATCGACAATGTAAGCCAGCTTCGCCCGGGAAACTCGGTACCGATCCGTTAACGGCCGGCTCATATTGCCGACAGTAAGGGAGTTAAAATAATCGTCGATAAAAATGATAATCCCTAACACAAATGGCAAGAACATCGATGACTTTCTCGTCGTAATCCGCGTAGAAGCCCAACGACTGAACGCTTGTCCTCCACCGGAAAAGGTAATCAGGCTCGCGACCATGCCGACCAGGATTAAGAATAAGACAATATACAATTCCCAGTCATTTAACGCAAACCCTGCATCCGTAATGGCTTGCCCAACACCGGAAAATGTAGGCGAAGCAACTGCCTCGAAGGAAAACACCAATCCGGCGATTGTTTGAAATATGCCAGCCAGTGCTTGCCCTATATGCTGGTCAAACACCATAAAGGCACCGACCAAAATCGCAATCCCGAGAGAGATTAACACTTTTCGAGTCAATATCACGAGCGTTAATGCCAGAATCGGCGGCAATAGCGACCACCATCCAAATGCATGTTCCAAAAAAACCTCTCCTTTAACGTGGCTGTTTGCTCTATAAAAAAAGACAATGATGGAGATTTCCATCATTGTCTCGCACAATAAACAGTCCCATCCATAGTAGTTCTCCACAGTTCCCTGTGACAGTCCGACACTTCTTCAATGCCGGCCCAGCTAAAAAGCAGCAGGCCCTGCTTTTTGCTTCGGCAAAAACCCCTTTCCCTTTTCTTCAAAGCTGGCCTTAGCTCGGAAAAGGTACTGATGGTGTTTGCGCCTCTACCCCATCTGGCAGATGAGGTGTTCCTATTCAATTCTGTATCAGTTTATCACATATTTTTACGCCAGACAACGACAAAATCCGACTTTATTGGCTGTCATTTTCTTCCTCGGCCTGTTCTGTATTCGCCTCAAGTGCTGGATAATTGACGATAGGCAGTTGGCCTCCATAAAATTGTGGCACTTCTCCAGAAATAAAGGCAAAACCTGCCGGCAACTCGACAGATACTGTATCGGCCGTCTCAGAAAAGGGCAAAATCACGTCCATCCCCACTTCGATCGTGACGTAAAAAGACAACCTCGTATTGTTAATGCCGAGCTGCTCCGTTTCGTCCTTCATGCCTACTTTTGCATCGCCAATCAACGCAAACCGCATAGGGATGCCTGGCCCAACATCGTTTAAGAGCGAGTTGTTGAGCGCTCTTCCTAAAGGAATCGTCGCCACTGTACCTTCGCTTGCCCCGTATGTATTGTCTTCATTGCGTTGGATCGCATTTATCGCCTCATGGACACGGTGCTGGACATTGCCAAGGAGCTTGTTGTATTTTTGACTATCCAATGTGACATACGTAATCTGTCCGTCTCCGTTCGTTTCAGTAATGAGCATATCGTTCATATCGGTTTTGCCTAGCTCTTCGGTTAATGCTTGCTGAATCGTATACGTCGCTATCCGCTCCATTTCCCGATGGGCGATTTGCGAAATAATCGGGCGAAGCTGATGGTCGACAAACCAGAGCCCTTGCAGGGACAAAATCGCGAATAGCACCGATGAAATGAGCAGCACATAGCGAAAAGGAAGCGGCCCTCTCTCTTGTTTTTGGCCTTTAATCGGGCCTCCTTTAAACCGTTTCATACGTCCCCCTCCTTTTCCTTACATCTCTATGCAAAAGAAAGGGGACACTTACCTGTTATTTTGCTTGTTTACGTACGTAAGTCCGATATTCGTGGGGATAGCGGTTTTTTTCATCAATTGGTCCAGCCACTCTTTCCACTAGCTCCCATTCTTGCTCAGAAAGAGGGGGGACAAACGTATCCGCTTCAAATTCTTCGTCAATAACCGTGACAATGTGTTTGTCACATATGTCCCATAACAGCGCAAAAATCTCCGCTCCACCTATGACGTAAATCGCTTCCTGTTTGCTAAGTTGCAGGACATCGTCGAGTGAATGGATTACTTCCGCTCCTTCTGCTTGAAAGGAGCTGCTTCTCGTGAGAACAACGTTTTTGCGATTCGGCAATGGCCCACCCATAGAGTCAAATGTTTTTCGGCCCATGACAATCGTTTTACCTGTCGTTGTCCGCTTAAAATGGCGCAAATCAGCAGGCAAATGCCAAGGCAACCCGTTGTCTTGGCCGATCCCATAGTGGGCGTCTCGTGCATAAACAAACACAATCATACGGACACCTCTGCTTTAATGTGCGGATGAGGATCATAATGTTTCAGTTCAAAATCGTCGTAAGTAAACGCAAACAGGTCTGTTACCTCTGGATTGATATGCATCGTTGGCAGCTGTTTTGGTTTACGCGTTAATTGAAGCTTCGTCTGTTCAATATGGTTGCTGTACAAATGGGCATCGCCAAACGTGTGGATAAATTCACCAGGCTTTAATCCGCACACTTGGGCAATCATCATCGTTAACAGTGCATAAGACGATATATTAAAAGGTACACCAAGAAAAATATCAGCACTGCGCTGGTACAATTGGCAAGAAAGTTTTCCGTCGTTTACGTAAAACTGAAACAAGCAATGGCATGGCGCGAGCGCCATTTCTTCAATCTCCGCGACATTCCACGCATTGACAATTAAGCGGCGAGAATTCGGATTCGTTTTTATTTGCTCAACCACTTCAGTAATTTGGTCGACTGTTTTGCCGTTTGCCCCTTCCCAGGAGCGCCATTGTTTTCCGTAAACAGGCCCAAGGTCGCCGTTTTCATCCGCCCATTCATTCCAAATACGAACGCCATTTTCTTGCAAATAACGGATGTTCGTGTCGCCTTTTAGAAACCAAAGCAATTCATGGATGATCGAACGCATATGCAATTTTTTCGTTGTGACAATTGGAAAACCCTTTTCTAAATCAAAGCGCATCTGGTAACCAAATACGCTAATGGTGCCAGTGCCTGTCCGATCTGATTTTGGCGAGCCGTTTTGCAAAACGTGCTCGCATAACTGCAAGTATTGTTCCATAAAAACGTCAACTCCTGTTTTCAACTCATTTACTTCGATTGTTTCATTTTTAAAAGCGCATCTTTTCCAGTCATTCCCTTGTGAATGCCTAACTCTTCACACTTGAGTGTAACAGATTCCAGCGGCGCTTCAAGCAACTGGTCAATCGTGCGCACGCCAACCGCACGTCCTGCAATAATTCCCCGTTCTTTCAGCTTTTCGTTTAACAGCTTCACGTCAAGGGCCCCACACATAATGTATCCTGTGTCGCACGTAACGGCCATAAAGTTTGTTTTCGGCAATTTGACCGTAATGGCGACAAACGTTTCCTTCGCGATCGTAATTGGCTGAACATCAATCATTGGCCCCGCTCCTTTGCAAATGGTTTCACCACAACATATGAGCAGGCAAAGAAATCAGTGCCATTTTTTCAACATGTCCAGCAGAATATCGCGCAAAAATTCAGGGAGCAAATACGTTTTCTTTTTCGCCTCGGCAATTTTCGGAAACAAAAACCCAAACGTATACATATCCAATGTCGCCAGTCTGTATATGTGTTCGTCAACAATCGGTTTGCCGCAAACGAAGATTCCTTCAGGCTTGATGTCAATTCCTGTATACACCATCGTCCCGAGCACTTTTCCCCGGAAACCAAACCCTTTTAACTGCAATTGTACAATATCATCAGTTTGCGCACGCTCGATCGTTTCAGTCAGCTCCGCCCCAGTCAATTCAACAATGCACGGATTAATCGGATGAGGGCAAATACGATGAAGATCGCCATACGTGACTGGCCCTTCCGGCAAGCTTTCCAACAGCACGCCTGCATTTAGCATCCCAAGCTCAGCGCCGCACCAAACACTCAGTTCGTCACACAGCGCTTGCGGCCCAGCCGAATGTTCGAACCATTTGACTTCCAGCTTTCGTGTAAGCACGGCCGCAGGAGCACTTAAAGCAGCTTGCGCCTTTGTTTGCAACGACTGTAGGAGCATACGCGCACCCGGATCCTCATCAAAATTCCGGGGATCAAGCAGTTCTTCTTCTGCGGAAAGAAATTCATGGCTTCCTTCTGCAAATTCAAGCGACAATTTCCCCAAATATTGGCCATGTTTGCCCGCTTGAGCGATCAGTTTCCCACTTATGCGCTTTCCATGTGGGAGGACATGGTGTGTATGGGCACCGATAATGACATCAATTTCAGCAATTTCCGCAGCAATTTGTTCATCCCGGGGCAGCCCTAGATGGGAGAGAAGGATAAGTGCATCTGCCTTGGCAGCAACTTGTTGCGCCAACTGGCGAAGTCTGTCTATAGAAAAAGCAACATCCCAACCCAACTGCTCATAGAAGTGGATCATGGAGGCAGTGTAGCCAATATAGCCGATCCGAATGCCACCTTCCATTTCATCGACCCAATAAGGCTTGACCCAGTTCGGATAAGTCCCTGTTTGTTGGTCAATCAAATTGGCGGCAAGCACTTGGAATGAAGCATGCTCGTACATCTCGTGAAGCATTTGTTTGGAAAAGGTCACACCTTCGTTGTTGCCCGGTACGGCAAAATCAACGCCTGCTTCATTTAAAAGCTCAATGTTTCCTTTTCCGTACGTCGCTTCTGTAAGCGGGTTTGCCCTGTCTGCATGGTCTCCTAAATCGACATAGCGCATAAGGGGATGGCGATGCCGCTTTATATATGAGACAATCCGGGGCCATGTGGCAAAACCGCTGTGGATATCGTTTGTATGATAAATGGTAACCGTCTTGGTCACAAAGTCGCCTCCTCTTATTTCGATCTGTTCCTGATGTGTGGTGTTTATAGCAGGCCTTGGATAATAAACTGCACCGCAAGCCCAATAAAGACAAGCTTCATCAACCACACGAGCAAGTTAGAGCGAATTCGTTGGTTGAGCCAAGCACCCGCCTTGCCACCAAACCACGCGCCAGGAATAAGCGCCAGCGCATAAAGCCAGTGGATGTGACCAGCCGCAAAATGGGCAGCTGAACCTGACACGGCCGAAAACAAAATAACAAGCATGGCGGTAGCGGCAGCTATTTTAGCAGGGAACCCAAACCAGACAATCATGACAGGAACCATTAACGCCCCTCCACCGACGCCGAAGAGGCTCGATAAAAAGCCAACGCCAATGCTGACTAGAATGGCGGCAGTAGGCGAATAGCCATAAACAAAACGATTTCCAGCTTCATCCGTGCTTTCACGGATCACCCCTTTAACAGGCGCATCTTTGCGTTTTAGCTTTCCCCGCAAAAATAAACTACCCGCAATAACGAGCATAAAAATGCCAAAATAAAACATAAACGAATCCGTTGACAACACTTTGCTGGCGCTAGTCCCAAGAATCGCCCCAGGAACAATACCAATCAAAAAAAGAAGTGCGCTTTTCCAATCAATCGTTTTCTGTTTATGATAGGCGAGCACAGAAGAAATGCCAGTGAAAATCATAACAAATAAAGACGTGCCTGCAGCTGTTTGCGGAGAAATGACGTCGACAGCGGCAAACAAGCTACCGAGTCCAAGCAAAGCAGGCACGACGACCACACCGCCCCCAAGACCGAGCAAACTCCCAAACGCCGCTGCAGCAAAACCTACTAATACGAGCAGTACATATTCCATTAAAAAACCAGCTTTCTGTATAATCATATTTAAATATGGACACCCAAAAAGCTAGTGTCACCCTTAAACAGCACGAGGCTTAGACGCTTGCTGTTCGTGTGCTTTTAAAATAAATCCAACTGTCTTGGCGCCAGGTCCGTATATTCGATGCCCATCATCTCGATCAATGAGCGGGCGTTTTGAGCCGCATGACCACCAGAATTGTTATTAAAAATCACATAAACATGTTCACATTGTTGTCGGAGCGACTGAAGGCGCGTTTTCCATTCAGCAAGCTCCCGTTCGTTGTAATCATACAAATAGCGAACATCACGCCATTCTTGCCCTTTGCTCGGGCCATTCCAACCATGGACATTGCGTCCATGCATACGGACCAATGTCTTATGGCGGTCTGTTGGCTCGAGCACAGTTGGAATCGAGCGTGCCCCAGCTTGCGGTTCGTCACAAATGCTGTGAATCCAATTTTCCTCGCGCATCAACGCCAGCGTTTTCTCACGGTAAGCAGGCAAAAACCACGATTCATGCCTGAATTCAAGCGCGACTGGAAAATCTTTTAATTGCTCGCGCACTACACGAAGCCAAGCAACGTGTTTTTTCTGAACATCAAACCAAGGGGGAAACTGGCATAAAACCATCGCTAGTTTGCCTGCTTCCGCCATCGGTTGGATCGACTCCAAAAAAGCAGCAAACATTTCTTGTTTCGATTGAAAAGGAGAAGGCGTCTCTCCTCGCTGGTGCCCTGTTATTTCCTGATACGCTTTGACAACAAATTGAAAGGACGCCGGCGTTTCGTCTAACCACTTTCGGATCGACGATTGGGGTGGAACGGCATAAAACGAGGCATCCAACTCCACAATCGGAAAATAGCCCGCATACGTTTGCAACTTTTCTGCTGGCTTTACGCCTTCGTATAAGCTATGATGGTCACCCCAGCCGCTTAAACCTATGTAAATCACTAAAAAACGCCTCCCGCACATTTCTCTCTATTTTAACGCAATCTCTTGTAAAATGTTAGTTCCACCTATGCAAACTTACGAAACGTAGACGGACAACATAGCCATTAACATTAGAAAAGATACCACAAACGCCCAGAGAACGATTCTCTGAGCGTTTGTATGCATGAATATCGCTGGAAACCAAAAAACAGCGGCAATCCTACTCTTCCTTTTCCCTCTCGATCGCCCGTTCAAGACCAATTTGATAATTGCTTAGCAAACTGCTTTGAAAGTTGACGACATCTTGTGTAGCACTGATTTCGTTCGTCGCCTTTTCAATCGTGTCGCCGACTTCATTAAGGAGATCTTGATAAGGGCTCACAACTTCCGATTCACGCTCAGCATCAAATTCGTCCGCATGCTTCCCATACCAATTCTCTTTCGTTAATTCCGCTTCTTTAAAAGTATGTTTTGTATCGCCCATGATAATTTCCTGTCCAATTAAGTGGGCCCTGCACGCTCTTAAGCGAGCAATTTTTTCATTGGCTGCTTGGATGGCATTTTCCGTCTCCCGAATTCGATTTCGATAAAATTCAACCGACATGTGTCTTCCTCCTATCGACTATCTGCTTTCACTTGCACATCTAAATGTGGCGCACGTTTGAGCAGCTCCTGCTTAAATTCTCCCATCCGCTCAGGCGAGATTTTCACCTCTCCCTTTGGCCCATTATGCTTGATCGTGAATCCTTGAGAAGAGCCAACAATTCGTTCTTTTCCAGAAAAAGGACTGCCCATCGGTTCAAGCGCTGTCATGCTTTCATAAGAGTAAAAACGGCTGATTAAACCAGCTTGAACAAACAAACCCTCTTCTTTCAACTCATATGTAATAAACACCATCCCGCCAACAAAATAAATCATTCCAATCATAAATAAAAGGCCAAAAAACAATAAACGCCCAATGGAGTCTTCGACCATGAACACAATCGCCATAATAGCAGTCAACCCCGCAACCAACGCACTGTAACCAAATACAACCTTCTTATCTCGTGATGTTTTGTATATGTTCATAAAAACACCCCTCCTTTATTTGGCAGCGTGGAAGACTGTCCGTTCAAGGAATTCGTTACACACTTCTTTCCATTTAGAAAAAGAGGTTTTTTGAATGATCACATCTTCGTTTGAATGAACATCTTTGTATCTTACAAACCAAACCCCATCCCGTGCAGGCATATGAAACAACAGGCCATTTAAATTTGTTTCTGTTTGCTACCATTTTTAGATCATGTGGGGGATGTTGACTAAAATAGCGAGTACCACAAGTATCCCTATTCCTTCTAATAGGAAAACGAACCTGCCCTTTATGCCTCCAAACCTTTCGATTGCAATCTGAAATAAAAGTACAGCAAGCCCAAAGTAAGCATAATAAAATGCATTCATTATTTTATCGTATATATCTCTTGGCGTTTCTTCATACAACTTATTAACTAAAACAACAAAAGGCGTGTTTTTACCTAGAATGAGATGCAGCATAGCTATAATCAACTGAAAAGCGAGGGCTAGCCCTATTATATAACTGATAATATTTGCCAACTTTATTCCTCCCACCTCAGTTTCTAAAAATAATGGTCAAAACTGTAGGATTTATCTCTAAATAACATTTAGAAATAACTCTCGCTTATTTGTCTAGCTAAAGAAAGAAGGACCAACGCTATCATGATGAATAAAAGCCATTGAAAAGCGTAAACTACTTTTCCCTTTATTCCCTTTTAATATAATGAGAAATAGCTAACCCATAATTTTCTATATAGAAAACGTTTATACAATCTTTTGGCTGATGTTCATAAAAATTTTCTACAAAACGAGCATATGGGGTGTTTCTTCCAAACATGAGAAACATAAATGCTGTTACATATTGAAAGGCAAGACATATGGATAATAAAAACAGAACAGTAGCGTAAAGGATCATTAATTTTTCTCCTTTCCCGATTTCTGACTATCACCCAATCGATAGTAGCACCTACAAAAGCTCTCCTCTATTGGCGAATGTCACTCCAATGGATGCGCTAACTATTTCCCAGTCCCTCCAAAAATCGCCCCTATCAAAACTGTAAACACCTTTAAATGAGTTTTGTTTTCATTAGATTGTTACAAGGCTTTTTGGGCCGATCTGCTGGATATCCGTGTTCTTTTCGGTATTTTTTCCGTTCTTCTGTAAAATCCCACCACTTTTTGTTTGAATGGGGCTTTTCTGCAAAGTGGACGACTAGTCTAAGTTGATCTTCGACACAAGGGTCAACCCAGCAGCCACAATGTTGTTCCAACAAATCGGTTAACTCACTGCCACTTTTCCCCTTCACATCATTAAGATGCAAGAAACCAAGATGGACTAAGTTCTCTGCTAAGACAGGACCGATTGACGGCAAACGTTGAAATTGTGCGCTGGCCACCATTTGTTGGGCTTCTTCTACTGTTATCTCTAATATGTCAGTTAAATCGATAGGATTTATCGTATGTATAGTAGACATGCTTATTTTACTTTTTCTTAATTTTTTCTTCTGTTCGTCTGTAAGTCCAAGTTTAGCAGACACAATGAACCCTCCCAATTTTTGTGATTTACGAACTTGTGGCGTTAAAGGAAATTTGGATATTCTTTGATTCTCCTTTTTCTTTTTCACTCCTTCTACACATTGTTAGACACATCGATCTCCCTCGGTTAAACCGATCTCAACAACACTTGCTAAATGCGACTTGTTAGCAATTCAAAAGAAATCGATACATTTCTTCTATCCTATAATAAAACGGAGTCATTTGTTCGTATAGAACAATGCCCTACCAAAATGGTTCGCTTCGCATCTATTGACTCATTATTTTTAGTATCTCTAACGAAATCAAGTGATTGGAAAGGATGAGGCCAATGCGAAAGATTACCTTGTCAATGGTTATGTCTTTGGATGGATTTGTTGCTGGGAAAGAAGGAGATTGTTCGTGGCATGTAATGGATGAGGAAATGCACGATTTTATGGATCGCTTTTTGGATACTGTGGATACGTTATTGTATGGACGGATTGCCTACGAGAAAATGCTCCAGTATTGGCCTTCGGCTGAATTTGAGCAAACGAGCACAGAAAAAAACCGGTTATTTGCTAGGAAAATGAATCAGATGAACAAAGTTGTTTTTTCTCGCACGCTAGAAAAGGCTGAGTGGAATGCGAGAGTGGTAAAGGGAAATGTGCCTTTGGAAGCGGAAAAACTAAAGCTTCAGCCTGGTAAAAATATTGCCCTCTTTGCCGGTGCACACATTGCGCAAACTTTTATCAAACATGACTTAATTGATGAGTACCGCCTCATCGTCAATCCTGTCTGTATTGGAAAGGGACAACGGTTATTTAACAATACTACGAAAAAGCTTACATTAGTCGAATCAAAAGCGTTTCAATGCGGGAACGTGCTGTTGGTTTACCGATAAAGCGATTGGTTCGTTTCTAAAGCCTTGTCTGCGGGCTCTAGACGCTTCAAGGAACTGCAGTTGACCGCCGCCTTGCATAGCTGGAACATCCCTAAAAGAAAAGAGAGAGGCTATCCATCCATCTCTCTTTCAACTCGCTAATCTTGTAAGATTTCTTTAATTGTGAAATGAGCATTTTGACGAACGTCATCGACTTCGGAATTATACGTAATTAACGCTTTCCATAAAGCCCACCCTTTCCCGCGATTCCACGTATCTGCATCAAGACCCATTTCCTCTTTAAATATGTTTCGGCTGTCTTTGTCAAAAAATGTCCATGCCATCACTAAATCGCATGCAGGGTCGCCTACACCTGAACTGCCGAAATCAATGACACCAGCCAGTTTTCGGTTTTTGACTAATAAATTCCCTGGAGCCACGTCTCCATGCACCCACACTGACGGTTTGCTCCATTTTGAGCTTAATGCTTCTTTAAAAATTTGTGCACATGTTTTCCCATCGATTTGCTCGCCTAACGTTGCCATTGCCCTTTCTGTTTCACGTTTATAAACTGCTAAATCTCCGCCACGGAAAAAGTTATGTTTGCCTGCTAATGGGCCATTTTTACAGTCAATCGATTGCAGTTTTTTTAAGAAAGCAGCTAAATCAACGGCTAATTGTTGTAAATCAGTGTTGCTTCTGTCCAGAGTTTGGCCTTCAATCCATCGATTGACAGACCAAGAATACGGGTACAAACGAGAAGGCTTCCCTTTCGCAATTGGTACTGTTATTGGCAAGTCAAAATGAGGGGCAAGCATAGGCAACCATTTTGCCTCTTTCTCAACTTGAGGCGCGTATGCCTCATGACTAGGCAAGCGTATACTCATCGTATCGCCAAGGCGAAAAGTCCGATTGTCATGACCGCTTTTTTGCACATGTTTAATCTCTAGGTTTGACCACTCTGGAAACTGTTCATCGATTAATTTTCTCGCCAATTCAATCGTCGGTTCCATAAGCCCTCCATTTTATAACAGATATTATTTCAGAAGCCATAAGCCTATCTGCTTGTCTTGTATTTTTCATACGACCACCCCTAATTTGTCTTTCACCTAGATTCGCTTTACAGCGATGACGTTCCTCCCACTACCCAAAGCCCTGTTCTTCTGTTTAGCTCTGTTTCATCGTTCAACGATCATAAACACGCCTTGCTTCTTTTAGAAAGGCTTGCACTGCTGGAGATATTTTGCTGCTGTTAAACGCTAAAGATATATCACGTACATTTTTGACCGCTAGATCCCTATACTTTAGTTGACTATGAGTTTTTAGGAATAATTTTGAGCCAATCGTGATACCAAGCCCTTCTTTCACTAAGTTTGCAATTGTTGTGCAATCTTGCACTTCAAAACAAATATTGGGCTCTATATGAGCATCTTTAAATATTTCGAATATATATGGCGCATACATGCCTTTTGGCATAATGAATGGTTCATTGGCAATATCCTTAATCGTTACAGACTCGTACTTATTTAAAAAATGCCGCTCAGAAAAAGCAACGACAATGTCATCCTTAACGAGCGGCAGCGTTTCATACGCTGTTGTCTCATTAGTCTCTATAATAAACCCGACATCAACGACCCCTGATTCTAACCAATCGTTTATTTCTTCATAAGTGCCTTCAAAAAGTACAAATTCGATATTCGGATACTTTCTCTGAAATTGAGCTAGTATCTTCGGTAGTAAACAAGCCGATGCGCTATAAAAAATGCCAAGGCGGACTGTGCCTTTCTCTATGTTAGAGGCAAAAGCAATTTCTTGATTTATTTTTTCAATCCGACTTACTATTTCCCTCATGTGAATAACCGTTTTCTGGCCTATTTCCGTAAGGCGCAACCCTTTTTTCTTGTCTCTAATTAATAACGATACACCCCATTCTGATTCAAGACTTGACACCGCATGACTAACAGCAGGTTGAGTCATGTTTAATTTTTTTGCTGCTTTCGTAAAACTCCCTAAATCCACGACAGTCGTGAAAACTTCAAATCTAGAAATGGTCATAAGTATTTGTTCATCTCCTTAATAAAAATTTAGCATTTTATTTATGAACAAACAACATATAAACTGGAACACATAATGGAAGTAAGGGAGAGTGCATATGAACAGATTATTAACATATTTGCTAGCTCTTGGTGCATTTCTAACAGGCACTGCTGAGTTTATAGTATCAGGTATATTGGAAATCATCGCCGCCGATTTTGGCGTTTCCATTTCAGCGGCTGGGCAATTATTAACTTTTTACTCGCTAGCATACGCCTTTGGGGCGCTTGTTTTAGTCTTAGCAACCGCCAAGTACAACCGAAAAAACATGCTTTTGCTTTCGCTCGCTCTCTTTTTCGTATCAAATTTAATCGCCTTTTTGAGTGTTAATTATTGGATGCTGCTAATGGCACGGATGATGATGGCTATGAGTGGCGGACTTTATATTGTCATTGCTACTCATTATGCTTCAAGCCTAGCAGTCCCAGAAAAACGAGGGAATGCAATGGCGATCGTACTCACTGGATTTACATTATCTTTGGTTGTTGGTGTCCCTATCGGCACGTTTGCGTCTGCGTATGTAGACTGGCGTTACACATACTTATTTTTAGCCTTTATCACATTGATTACACTTATCTTTTTAATGCGCCTTATCCCTTCTAAAGAAGGAAACCCAGGCACACCCCTTAAACAGCAACTGCGCATTCTAAGTGATAAACGGTTACTTACTGGTTTGACCGTAACGATTCTCTGGATTTTAGGGTACACACTATTATTTGCCTATATTGCCCCGTTCTTGAGCAAAACGGCTCATTTTTCTATTGAACAAATCAGTAGTGCGCTATTTCTCCTTGGTTTATTCGCCTTAATAGGATCACGTGTTGGCGGATTTGCTGTTGATCGGTGGGGACCCAAAAAAACAATAAGCATCAGTTTAATGGTTCATACGCTTGCCTTAATAAGCATGTTTTTCGCCGTAAACAGGCCAAATATACTATTATTAACGATCATGATATGGGGGGCAGCGACCTGGACTACGACACCTGCAAACCAATATTATTTAACGTCGTTAAAACCACGTTCTTCCGAGATCGTATTAAGCTTTCATACCGCTTTGATGAACATCGGTATGACGTTAGGGGCTGCCTTTGGCGGTTCGGTTATTGCTTCTTTCCCAATAACTTATTTAACCTTGATCGCGTCTTTGTTTGTTTTTTTGGCTTTCATCACAGCTACGATCTCATTCCGCTTACATCATCAGGAACGAAGTCGTTTACGTTCCGGACAAGATAGATAGCTGCAAGATAATCAATAGATACAACTGTCTTCCAATCGTTCTATTGTGGGTTTGTAATGCTCACAAACGAAAAGCCTGCCAAGCGCTTTACAGCGTTTAGCAGGCTGTGCATTTCATTACTCCAATGCTTTTACCACTTGTTCGAGCCCGTACGATTGCCCAATTGGCCCATAGCCAAGGGCAAGTTCGCCATTCATTTCATACACTTGGCCTTTTTCTACCGCTTGCAGGCTGTTCCATACATTCGTCTCTTCCCATTCACTAATGATTGAAGAAGAGGAGTCGCTGTCTCCTTGAAAATAGCCAATGAAAAGATGGTCGGGGTTTAATTCGCTTATCCCTTCAAGAGAGATTTCTGCCCCTTCTTTCATGATTGGTGCATCTGCAACAGGCAGCCCCAACTGGTCATAGTACAATGGCAAATAGTTCGTACCTTGCAGCCAAGCTGTTGCTTCTCGTGCTTGCAAAAAAGCCACTTCGCCTTCTGTATTTACTAATTTTTCGCGCCCTTCCGCGACTTTTTCTTCAAAAGAACGAATAAATGATTCAGCGGCATCTTCCTGGCCAAGAATCTCGCCAAACAAAGACACAAGCGCAGGCCAATCTCCCCACACGTTGACTTCTTCCTCATCCACGACAAAAACAGGCGCAATTTGCTGCAATTGGTCGATATTCTCATTTACTTGGTTCCCTGCAATAATGAGGTCTGGTTCATAGGCAAGCAACGCTTCCAAATTGACTTGCTGATTTTCGCCAACCACTTCCAGCTCGTCGAACGATTCTACATAAGGCTCGTACACTTCCGTTTTTAATACAGATTGTTCTTCTGAGAAAGGCAGCACCACCGCAGCGGAAGGCGTGTCAAAAAGCAAAAAAGAATCGACAAATCCCCAATGGGCAATTGCTACTTTTTGCGGCGCTTTTTCAAGTGTAAAGTCTCCGTTTGCATCTTCCAATGTTCGCGGAAACGCGCTTGAGACAGTGGGCTCACTGCTTTTTTCTGTATCGTCATTGGCATCGTTATCAACATTACCTGCACAAGCTCCTAGAAGCACTAGCGGCAAAAGGCTTAAAGCAAGTGATTTAAGTGAATGGTGCATAAAGTACGTTCCTTTCGTTCTTATCTATTAATAGTGATAATCATTATCATTTAAAATGATAACAAGGAATGACTTTATGTAAAATAGACAGTTTCCTGTTTTACAGATGGATTATTTCTTCATTTCCAGGCGAACGTAGCTTGGAGCGACTCCAAACTGCTTTTTAAACAACCTGCTAAAATAATAGGGATCCTGATACCCGACGCTGCGGGCAACCGCACTGACAGTAAACGCCCCTGTCATTAGTAGTTGGTGGGCTCGCTTCATACGGCAATGGATCACATAGTCAATCGGACCAACTCCTGTGCATTTACGGAAAGCGGCAGAAAAATATTTAGGCGCCATATTGTAACGGGCAGCCAATTGCCGTAATGTTAACGGTTCATGGTAATGGGCATGGATATAACGGATTGTCTCTTCCATCGCTTCGCTGTTTTTAGGCTTCTGCTGCAACTGTGCTAATCGAAGGACATTTGCAAGCAATTGGTAGAACAGCGCTTTTTTTTGCAGTGCCGCTATCTCCCCTGGCGCCGCATCAGCTTGCAAAAGCTCATCAATCATTTGCAACACACTCGGTTCAAATAGGTACTCCAGTTGGTGGGCTTTTTGAAACAAAGTTGCCTCTGGCAAGCGTCTGTCTGGCAAAAAGTGAACAAGCGCGTATTCACAGCCCGTTTCACCGACTTCTAACTCTAAACGCATTTGATAACCACCGATGATTGCTTTCCCTTGGCTGACTTCGATTGAATTAGAACCGTTAAATGTAAAACGTGCGCTACCTCGAAGCCCAAGAATAAGCCCGCCATAAGCCGTTGGCTGGTCAACATGGCCACGATAAAGGCGATTGGCTTCAAGCCTGCTCTTATATACTCCATAAACATGGATAGGTGTGTACGCAAAAGCTTTTGCCAACTGGTTATACCGTTCCATGCAAACACCTCTTTTCTTGCTTTATGCTCCTTAGCGTAATTGTTTACCGCTGCTCTGTCCATAGCAATAACTGGATGATATTTTCCTTGAAAGTCGCCTGGGTCGTTACAGCGATTCAGGCCTAGCGGTCAAAAAAAGGAGAGTGATCATCACTCTCCTTTTTTTGATCATTTATCGCTGCCTACGATCGAATCAATTGCATTTAATTCTTCTGGGCTAAACGATAAATTGTTCAATGCAGCTACATTTTCTTCGATTTGTTCGATGGAACTCGCCCCGATTAAAGCAGACGTGACACGGCCATCTCTTAATACCCATGCTAAAGCAAACTGGGCCATTGTTTGCCCGCGGTTTTCGGCAATTTTATGAAGCTCTTTTACTTTCCCTACCTGCTCCTCGGTCACATTTGCTTTAAACCATTCGTTTTTAGCCGCTCTGGAGCCTTCTGGAATGGCGCGTAAGTATTTCGAAGTTAAGAGACCCATCGCCAGCGGCGCAAAAGCGACAGTGCCAATTCCTTCTTCAGCGAGGACATCTTGCAGCCCTCCCTCAATCCAACGGTTCAACATCGAATACGAAGGCTGGTTAACGACACAAGGCGTGCCCAACTGTTTTAAAATCGTGGCCGCCTGTTTTGTTTCTTTAGGCCCGTAATTTGATAAGCCAATATAGAGCGCCTTCCCTTGGCGGACAATGGCGTCGAGTGCAGCCATTGTCTCTTCCAGCGGCGTGTTTGGATCATAGCGATGATGATAGAAAATATCGACATAATCAACTTTTAGCCGTTTTAGGCTTTGGTTAAGGCTAGCGATGAGATACTTTCTTGAACCGCCATCCCCGTATGGGCCAGGCCACATGTCATAGCCTGCTTTCGTCGAAATAATGAGTTCATCCCGATAGCGATTTAGTTCACTGTTTAGTATCGTGCCCATTGCTGTTTCGGCAGAACCAGGAGGAGGGCCATAATTGTTGGCCAAGTCAAAATGAGTAATCCCTAAATCAAACGCACGAAAAATTTTTTCTTTTACTTTAGCCTGGCTCGTGTCGGCGCCAAAGTTTTGCCACAATCCCAATGAAATAGCTGGAAGCTTCAAGCCGCTTTTTCCGCATTGGTTGTATATCATATCATCATAACGTGAAGACGTTGCTGTATACATAGAGCAGGACACTCCTTTTTGTTATACTTTAGCATGGCTTGGGCACGGCGTATATGGCTATGTGATGCATGATGGCATTTTCGTAAGCGCTTTACTCATTCATCGTTTACAGTTATGGCTTTTGCGCAGAAATAATTAAGAACATTGGCCTTCTCCATTCATCTTTCATTTCCTGGCTAAGGGCAGACTTGTCCTCAGAAGGAGTGGGCTCTTTAACAGCGTTGATTCGAAAACCAGCCTCTATCAAATCATTGATATAGGTCGAAAGTGTACGATGGTACTTAATCACATGTTCAGCTAAAAAAGACGTTTCCCTCATTCCTTCTAATTGGTAATGGTCAACAGGCCAATGCTGGCGGTTCCCTTGGTGATCGTAACACCAATCTTGTTGGTGGCGAGAAGTAAAAATCGGGTGTTCTACTGAAAAGACGAATGTCCCCTCGGCTTTTAGCCAATCGTAAACGTTCTTGCAAATTGGCCTAAAGGACTTGATATAGTGGAAAGCGAGCGAACTGATGACGACATCGAACTGTGCCCTTGGGAAATCGATGTCTTCGATCGCCATGTTTAAATAAGAAATGAACGGGTCATTTGTTGTTTCACGTGCTTTTTCCAGCATGTTTTCTGATAAATCAACGCCTACTACAGAGCGTGCCTGTTGTTCCCTGGCATAGCGGCAATGCCAGCCAAAACCGCAGCCTAAGTCAAGCACTGCTTTCCCCCGCATATCAGGTAATAGTGCCTTTAGCACATGCCATTCCCCTGCACCGGCAAGCCCTTTTACAGAGCGAGGCATTTTTTCATAAGCGGCAAAGAACGCCTTATCGTCATACTTATTCTGCTTCATTCGTCCGTCTCCTCTTCCTTCCTAGCCAGCGCCATTGTTTGATTTTGAGCAACTGCACGCAGCACTTCCCTTTATTATAAATCAACCTTGTAGCACTGCAAAAAAGCGACTTGAGCTTAAAACTCAAGTCGCTTGTAGTAGCTAAAGCTGTTCTCCATTAGTGGCAATAACATTTTGGTACCAGCTAAAGCTTTTCTTTTTATAACGTTTATTCGATCCTTTTCCATTGCTGTCGCGATCGACATAAATGAACCCATACCGCTTTTTTAGTTCCGCTGTTGAGGCGCTTACTAAATCAATTGGCCCCCAGGAAGTATAGCCGATCAAGTCCACGCCGTCGGCAATAGCGAGCTTCATTTGTTTAATGTGCGCGCGCAAATAGTCAATCCGGTAGTCATCCTGAATCGAGCCATCTTCCTCGATTTGATCAACGGCGCCAAGGCCGTTTTCGACAATAAATAGAGGCTTTTGGTAGCGATCATATAGTTGGTTGCACACCGTGCGCAAACCAATTGGATCAATTTGCCATCCCCACTCGGATGCCTCCAAGTACGGATTCTTCACACCGGCAAAGAGATTGCCAGCCGTTTGCATCTTTAGATGCTCTGGATCTGTGCTTGCTACAAAAGACATGTAGTAACTAAAGCCAATATAATCAACCGTATGTTCACAGAGGAGGTCAAGATCGCCAGCTTCCATCTCAATGTCAATGCCTTTTTCCTTAAAATAGGCTTTGATATAAGAAGGATAGTAGCCACGTGATTGGACATCAGAGAAGAACAACGTTTTTCGATCTTGCTCTAGCGCAGCAAACATGTCTTCTGGCTTCGACGTATACGGATATGTCACCATTGACGCGATCATACAGCCAATTTGCAAAGATGGATCTAATGCATGGCCTGCTTTAACAGCGAGGCTACTCGCCACAAACTGATGGTGTGCAGCTTGGTAAATCGCTTGCTCCTTGTTTTGACCAGCTTCGAATAAAAGCCCTCCGCCTGTAAAAGGCGCATGAAGGAGCACATTGATTTCATTGAATGTCATCCAATATTTGACTTTATGATGGTACCGTTCTAATATCGTTTTCGCAAACCGCTCATAAAAATGAACAACTTGCCTGTTTTTCCAACCGCCATAGTTTTTCACAAGACCGAGTGGCATTTCATAGTGTGAAATCGTTATGACAGGTTCAATGTTGTACTTTAATAGCTCATCAATGACTTGGTCGTAGAAGGCCAAGCCTTTTTCGTTCGGCGTTGCTTCGTCTCCATTAGGGAAAATGCGCGTCCAAGCAACGGAGAAGCGGAACGCTTTAAATCCCATTTCTGCAAATAAGGCAATATCTTCTTTATAGGTGTGGTAAAAATCAATTGCTTCATGGTAGAGATTAAATTCTTTCATCGAGAAATCCGGTTCGTTCATAATTCCATTTGGCGAAACATCGGCTGTAGACAACCCTTTTCCGTCCTCTTGATAAGCTCCTTCTAATTGGTTAGCGGCTACTGCACCACCCCATAAAAACCCTTCTGGAAATGTTGCTTTTGTCACCTGTGGTCACCTCGTATGATTTAATCGTTTACCGAAAAATGTCTTATTTAAGCTCTTGTCCGTTCGATTTGATGACCGTTTTATACCAATCGAAGCTTTTCTTTTTCATTCGTTTCAACGTTCCATTGCCTTCATTGTCGCGATCGACATAAATATAGCCGTAACGCTTTTTCATTTCTCCTGTGGAAGCACTAACGATGTCTATCGGCCCCCAGCTCGTGTAACCCATGATTTCCACCCCGTCTTCAATCGCTTCGCCCATTGCCTCAATATGCTGGCGCAAGTAATCAATCCGATAGTCATCATTGATTTCTCCATTTGCGGATACTACGTCAACAGCTCCTAAGCCATTTTCGACAACAAACAGAGGCTTTTGGTAGCGGTCATAAAGCTGATTGGCCGTTATGCGGAAGCCTTTTGGATCAATCGTCCAGCCCCACTCCGATTTCTCCAAATAAGGGTTTTCCACCGAACCGAATACGTTGCCGCTCGTTTGGTTTTTCAACACGTCAGGATCGGTGCTTGTCGCCCGGCTCGCATAATAGCTAAAGCCAATATAATCGACTGTATTTGCTTGCAGAAGCGCCAAGTCTCCTTCTTCCATTTCTACAGTGATATTGTTTTCTTTAAAGAAACGTTTCGCATATCCCGGATAAGCCCCTCTTGATTGGACGTCGATAAAGAAGAACGATTCACGGTCTTTTTCCATCGCATCAAACACATCATCAGGATGACATGTATAAGCGTAAGTCGCCCCTGCAGCAAGCATGCAGCCAATTTTTGCATCAGGGATCAGCTCATGGCAGGCTTTGACCGCTAGTGCGCTAGCGACGAGTTGGTGGTGGGCCGCCTGGTATTTAATTTGTGTTTCGTCGTCCCCTTCTTCAAATACAAGGCCAGCGCCAACATAAGGCAAATGGAGAAGCATATTGATTTCATTAAACGTCATCCAGTATTTTACTTTACATTTGTAGCGCTCTAAAATCGTTCTTGCATATGTTTCAAAAAAAGTGACGAGCTTGCGATTTCGCCAACTTTTGTACTTCTTGACCAAGTTGATCGGCACATCAAAATGGGCCATTGTCACAACAGGCTCAATCCCGTGTTTTCGTAATTCGTCAAATAGCTCATCGTAAAATGCTAAGCCAGCTTCATTGGGCGTTTCGTCATCTCCATTTGGAAAGATGCGCGACCAAGCGATCGATACGCGCAACGCCTTAAAACCCATCTCAGCAAACAAAGCAATATCTTCTTTATAGCGATGATAAAAATCAATTGCCTCGTGTGAAGGATAGTAGAACTGTTCATCAGGTTCAAAACGGCTCAAATTCCCTAACATGATCTCCCAACGCTTTTCGCCAGTCGGCAATAAATCAACGGTTGTCAGCCCTTTTCCTCCTTCTAAGTAGGCCCCTTCTGCTTGGTTAGCGGCAATCGCACCACCCCATAGAAACGATTCTGGAAATGTGTTCATGTAAATTTTCTCCTTCCATTCTTTACGAGCTAGAAGGAAGACAATTTTTGAAACCTTCTAGCTCCTGTGTAAAAGCTTATTTTTTTTCTAATGTGAGGAAATGGTCTCCTACTTGGACATTGGTCTCTTCAGTCGTTATAACCGTGTAGTGCTCGTGGTTGGTTACAACAATTGGTGTATCGAGCATAAATCCTGCTTGTTGAATTTTATCAATATCAAACTCCATTAACAATTGGCCTTTCTCAACGCGCTCTCCTTGTTTCACATGGGACGAGAAGTACTGTCCTTGTAATTGAACCGTATCCATTCCAACATGGATTAATAGTTCAGCCCCTTTATCAGTCGTCATCCCAATCGCATGATTCGTTGGAAAGAGAGCAGTAACCGTTCCATTTGCAGGTGCAAATACTTTCCCTTCTGTCGGCAGAATAGCGATCCCTTTGCCAAGTGCAGACGATGCGAATGCTTCATCTTTAATACGTTCTAGTGGTATAGCCTTTCCCTTTAATGGGCTAGCAAGGGTTTCCGCTTCTACTTCCTTGGCAACCGTTTTCTCTACAGTAGCATCTGGAGAGGCAGATTCAGTATTAGCGCCACGTTCAACTGGTGTTTCCTCTTTATTAATGCCAGCAAACAAATACGTCAGGATAAAACCAATTCCGAACGCGACAGGCATAGAAATAATCGCTCCCCAAAAGCCAGTGTCAATCCCTTCTGGCCCAATGAAAGCGGGGATTTGGAAAATACCTAGCCCACCAATCATATAGCCGGCGCCGCCAAAGAAGCCAATAATTGCACCGCCGATGCCTGCTCCTACTAAACTAAAGATAAACGGCTTTTTCTTCGGTAGTGTGATCCCATAAATAGCAGGCTCTGTTACACCAAAGATTCCCGAGATAAAGGCAGGAATACTTAATGATTTAAGTTTTTGGTTGTTTGTTCTGATCCAAACAGCAAGAACAGCGCCGATTTGGGCAAAGGAAGCGGCAAAAATCATCGCTAATATAGGGTCAGAGCCTGTTGATACGAGATTATTAATCGCGATCGGGATAAGCCCCCAGTGCAATCCAAAAATGACGATCACTTGCCAGAAAGCGCCTAGCACCAATCCCGCGATGGTCGGACTTAATTCATAAACGAAAATGGTTCCTTGGCCTAATAGCTGGCTAGCCCAAGTCGCAATTGGCCCAATGATTATAAACGTCAACGGGACAACGACCAAAAGTGTAAAAAATGGAACTAAAAATGTTTTAACGACATCTGGAATCACTTTTCTAAAGAAGCGTTCTACTTTTGAGGCAAAAAATGCCGCAAGGATAATCGGGACAACGGATGTTGCATAACTCATTAGAATAACAGGAATTCCTAAAAAGGTAATATAAACAGGAGACTCAAAAATCGTTCCTGCAAATAATACATAAAGTGGATCTCCTTCCATTAAGCTTTCAACAGCAGGGTAAACGAGGGAAGCGCCAATCGCAATTCCGATAAAGGGCGTCCCGCCAAACTTTTTAATGGCCGTATAGCCAAGAAAAATGGGGAAGAAATGAAACAACGAATCGCCGACAATGTTTAGTATTTGATACGTGCCATCGGCTTCCTCTAACCATCCTACTGCCAGAAATAGCGCGTTGAAGCCTTTGATCATCCCTGTTGCCGCTAAAACGCCAAGGATGGGTGTGAAGATGCTGGCAATAACGTCTATAAAGCGATTAAACAAGTTCCCACTTTTTTCTTGTTCATCATCATCCACTTGTCCGACGTTTGCGAAGCCGCCGACTTCTACGACAGCTTTATAAACGTCGGGAACATGGTTGCCGATAACCACTTGGTATTGGCCGCCACTTTGCATGACGGTCACAACGCCGTCCATGTTTTTTAACGCTTCCGTTTGTGCTTTGCCCTCATCTTTTAACTTAAAGCGCAAGCGCGTAATACAATGAACGACATTGTTTACATTTTCTTTGCCGCCAACTTTTTCAATAATATCCTTTGCTAACTGCTCGTACTTCATATGAACCAGCTCTTTTCATTTTGTACTTGGTAACTAAAAAAACCTGAACCAATTTGCATCATAGTGTTTGCAAATTAGGTCAGGTTATGCCCACTGAAGGTAACATTCCATCCATTCATATTCTCATTGATTCAATTCGTCTGGTCTTGCAAATGCCGTTTCGTTACCCTTTGTATATGAAGGGTTAAATACATTTCTTCATCTTTAGAAATAGACCAATTATAGCTTTTAACCAAATAGATCTTGATTTTTTGACTGCATTGAAACGACTCAGGGTATTTACTCTTTAGTTGTTCGTATAAGAAATTGTCTTCACTATCTGTCATTCTTTCTTTGCGAATAAAGCGAATCGCAAAAAAGCGAAGATGGGTTAAAAAACGCTCATAATTAATCGACGTTTCATCTAATTCCATTTTAAAGTGATATTTCACGATGTTTAGCACATTGTTGACTAATTCCGTCACTTGAACGGCTGTCGCCAAATTTCCTCCTGACAACTCGCTGTTGACAAGGTGGAGCGCAATCGAAGCCGCTTCATCTTCGGGGAACCGGACGCCCGTTTGTTCTTCAATGATGTCTAGGCATTTTAGCGCAACTTGATACTCTTGTTTGTAGTACTTACGAATTTCCCATACTAAAGGATTTTTCACATGCACATTTTCTTTATGTCTTTTAATTGCAAAACTAATGTGGTCCGTCAAGGCTACATACAAATAGTCATCAAGTTTATATGGCAATTGTGATTTCGCATAATCTAAAATCTTAGAGGCAATGTTTAAATACAGTTCCGACGTATCTCGTAATAATTTCGCTAACTTATCCGACACACCCCTTTTTTCCAAAACAAATGTTTTTTCGATTTTTGCTGTATCAATTGTTTCACCGGCCTTTTTTTGAAAAGCCAAGCCCCTGCCCATTACGACCATTTCTTGATCCCATTCATTCTTTGCTAGGACAACATTGTTATTAAATACTTTCTTAATTTGCATGATTCACTCGCCTTTATTTCTGACATAAAGAGTTCTCTAGTAGGGAATGGTAAGAACGAAAATAAAAAAACCCAACTTTGCACATAGAATCCCCTCAACAGAAATTCTCATACAAACTTAGGTTTTGCCTGCTAAACAGTAACAATCCATCGTTATGAAATTAAATGAAATCGCTTACTATTACTTTTATCACACTTATTTGGTCCTGTCAAGGGAACAAAAGAAAAAATCGGAGATAACACCGATTTCCTTACATACACTCATAATGCCCTTGCTCGCTTTTGACTTTATACCGTCCCGACATCAGCCCCAAGTTTTCCGCATGCCCGTCCAGTCTTGCATTTCATTGTCATCCTCACTTTCACCTCTCTCTATTTCTATTAAGTTTCTGGTTGAATGAAATACAATAAAAATTTTTTAAAAAAAGTGTGTACATTTTCATTTTTGCCCTGTATACTGTACTACAACAGAAACAGTTAATATAAACTGTTCTATAAAAAGGAGGTTAGAACAAATGAACGTGAAAAATCCGATTGAATTTTACAGAACACTTCCGAAAAAAACGTGTCCTGAATGCGGTGAAGAGATGGAAGAGCAAGCTGAATCTTACTTCATGGAATGCGAGCGCTGTCTTGCTAAAAAAGGTGAGTAGCTAAAACTGTTTTATAACAAAACATTTTTATAGGAGGTGAATGCAACAGAAGAGAAGGACATTCACTGTGCAGCTGATTTTGGATGATCAAAACTTATAATGGGGGAATGTGTGATGCTAAATGAAAAACAACTCGCGGAAAGCTGGGAGCATGAAGAACGTTGGAAAGGAATCACAAGACCGTATGAAGCAGCTGATGTCTTACGCCTGAGGGGCACGCTCGAAATTGAATATACGATTGCAAGGTACGGCGCCGAAAAGCTGTGGAAGCTTCTCCATACAGAGGATTTCGTCCCGGCTCTGGGCGCTTTAACTGGAAACCAAGCCATGCAGCAAGTAAAAGCCGGATTGAAAGCAATTTATTTAAGTGGCTGGCAGGTAGCGGCTGATGCCAATTTGTCAGGGAGCATGTATCCTGACCAAAGTCTTTATCCGGCAAACAGCGTGCCAGAAGTCGTCAAAAAAATCAATCGCACATTGCAACGCGCAGATCAAATTCACCATATGGAAGGAAAAGAAGACATCGATTGGTTTGCGCCAATTGTGGCCGATGCGGAAGCAGGCTTCGGCGGACAGCTAAATGTGTTCGAGCTAATGAAAAGCATGATTGAAGCTGGTGCCGCAGGGGTTCACTTTGAAGATCAGCTGTCTTCTGAGAAAAAGTGCGGGCATTTGGGCGGAAAAGTGCTGCTCCCGACGCAAACGGCAGTGCGTAATTTAATTGCCGCTCGCCTCGCTGCAGACGTGATGGGAGTCCCGACCATTCTTATTGCCCGTACGGATGCGAATGCGGCTGACCTGATTACAAGCGATGTCGATTCATATGATGCCCCGTTTTTAACGGGAGAACGAACAGCGGAAGGGTTCTTCAAAACAAAATCTGGTCTTGATCAGGCGATTGCGAGAGGCTTAGCGTATGCGCCGTATGCTGATTTAATCTGGTGTGAAACGTCTGAGCCGAATATTGAAGAAGCACGCCGATTCGCACAAGCGATCCATGAGAAATACCCAGGCAAGCTGCTCGCCTACAATTGCTCCCCTTCGTTCAACTGGAAGGCCAAACTGGATGACCACACCATTTTGAACTTCCAGAAACAACTCGGTGAAATGGGCTATAAATTTCAATTTGTCACACTGGCGGGCTTCCACGCCTTAAACCACGGCATGTTTGAATTATCCCGCCACTATAAGGACCGCGGAATGGCGGCATATTCTGATCTCCAGCAGGCCGAGTTTGCCAGCGAAGTCCACGGCTATACGGCAACAAGGCATCAACGCGAAGTCGGAACAAGCTACTTTGATGAAGTCGCCCAAGTCGTAACAGGCGGGACTTCATCAACCACTGCCCTGAAGGGATCAACTGAAACGGAACAGTTTCAATCCTAAAAACATAAAAAAGCCGCCCGTCATTGGGCGGCTTATCCGCCTTCCTGTAAACGCCATCTAATCCGGTTAACTGCTGCTGCGGTTGAAAAGCCCCCTGCCCATTAAGACCATTTCCTGATCCGATTCATACCTGATCACTCATCTATTGTCATTCCATCTGACATAGATTAACGACTCTAGCTCCCTAAAAAAGTTGCCCCACGTTCTAAGCTTACGTTAATCTAAAAAGAAATCATCCCCCTGTCACCTCTCAAACCGATGACCACGATTATGGGAACTTAACTAAATTTACAAGTTGAAAAGATGATAAAGTATACTTACTATAAGTCTATTAAGAGAAAGTAAGGAAGGGTTACATTGGGAAAAACGATACTAATTGTGGAAGATGAAGACATCCTCAGAGAAATAAGCAAAGACTACTTTATAGACGCTGGTTACGATGTATTGGAAGCGAAAGACGGAAAAGAAGCGTTAGCCATATTTGAACAAGCAACCGTTGATTTGATTGTTTTAGATATTATGATGCCGACGTTGGACGGCTGGTCTGTTTGCAAAAGGATACGCGAACATTCTGTCGTACCGATCATTATGTTGACAGCCCGCTCAGATGAAGAAGATACATTATTAGGGTTTGATTTAGGCGCAGATGACTATGTCACAAAACCTTATAGCCCCAAAATTTTACTAGCACGGGCAAAGCGATTGCTTACTACTCAGGCAACAAATGAAAGTCTTGACAGGGATCAAGAAATTTTAACAAGCAACGAACTTGAAGTCCATTTGCATTCACGCACAGTTAAAGTAAAAGGCAATGTCGTCCCATTAACACATACAGAATTTGAAATTTTAACGTATCTAATGAGAAACAAAAATATCGTCATCTCAAGACAACAGCTCATTATTAAGGTCTGGGGCTATGAGTATGTAGGTGATGACCGTACTGTCAATACCCATATTCGCAATTTGCGAAGCAAACTGGCTGACAGCGCTAAACAAATAAAAACAATCGTTCGAGCAGGATATAAATTTGAGGATTTACCATGAAAAACCGGATTGTAGTGAAATGGTTTCTTCTTACATCGTCGTTATGCCTGTTTATTTTATTTGGCATTTTTGTTGGTCAAACGCTATTCTTTGAACAATACTATGCTAAAAACAAAGAAGAACGACTTTCAGAAGCGATTCAAGCGTTCACAAAAACTTATCGGCAAAACGAAGGAAATGAAACAAAGCTTCAAGAATTGGAACAAACATTTTATCGAGAAAACAATGCTTGGATAACCGTTTTAGACCACAATGGCTATATAAAAGGAACAAAAGATTATACGATCGAATTAAATGGGATATTTGAATTAGAAGATGAATTAGTCACTTACATCGATGACAACTTTGTTATTCCTATCGGCTACTTAGAAAATTCCTTTGAGGATAGTCAACAACTTGAGAGTTTAAAAGACTATGAAAATCACCAAATGGAGATTCGCGGTGTAGAAATACAAAAAGAATTCTTCCCATATGAGATCATTTTAAGTAAAGACGAAGTCGAGCCCACTCCATTTACGATGTTAGAGAGCGGAATAGAGGGCATCATTTATTGGCGAAATGATGCCCTTAAGGCTCAATTTGATGAAAATGAAGCGTATACCCAAAAAAGCGTTTACGGGACGATTGCTGCCGTGAACATACCGGAAAACTACAGTCATTTTTATGTCACGGCTTTATCGAACTCGTTGTTTTTTGAGCGAATAAAAGCATTTCAAGCGGATTTGCTTTTTAACAATAATCCAGCCAATGATAACGGGACATCTATTCAGGATTATGAGCAAAATGGCATTCAATATAAATTGCTTACACATTCAGAGACGACTTCAAACGGAGACTCACTCTATTTCTTAACAATGACGTCACTGCAACCAATTGATGAAGCAGCGGAAATGATGCAAGAGTATTTTATTTATATTCTTGTTGCTGTTATCTTTTTAATTTTATTGGTTTCGTTTTATTTTTCCAAGAAAATCGCAAGTCCGTTATTAAACATCAACCATACAGCGAAACAAATGGCAAATTTGGATTTCAAAGAGCGCATTCCTATTAAATCAAGCGATGAAATTGGCCAGCTATCCGAAAGCATTAACATCCTTTCTGAAAAATTGCAAATGCACATTGAAAAATTACAACAGGATATCGAGAAAGAGAAACAGCTCGAAAAAACGCGAAAAGAATTTATAGCAGGCGTTTCACATGAATTAAAAACACCGTTAAGCATTATAAAAAGTTGTATGTCGATTCTGCAAGACGGGGTAGCGATTGAAAAAAGCGGCCATTATTTTCAGGCAATGAATAGTGAAGTGAATCGAATGGATCGATTGATTGTCGATATGCTCGAACTAGCAAAGTTCGAGTCAGGTACCTATAAAGTTAAGATGGATGTATTCAATATAAAGGACTCCATTCATAGCGTAAACAATCAGCTATCAATTAAAGCTCGTGATAAACAGCTCCATATAAATCTCAAGCTAAAGCCGATTGACGTTGTTGGTAATCCACATCAAATTGAACAGGTTATGACAAATTTTTTGACGAATGCCATTCGCCATACACCCGTCGAAAGAATGATTTTCATCTCAACTGAGGATGAAGGAAATAGGGTAAAAATAAGCGTTGAAAATGAGGGGCATCCCATCGATACAGACCAGCTCGGAAACATTTGGGATCGGTTTTACCAAGAGAAAAAAACGCAGCGTTCCAAAGAAGGCACAGGATTAGGTCTAGCGATTACGAAAAATATCTTAAAGCTACATGATGTAGAATATGGAGTGACGAATACCGATAAAGGGGTTTGCTTCTACTTTTATTTACAAAAGAGCGAATCATCTTACCAGCCAATCAACGTACGTTGATTGGCTGTTTTTTCTATTTATAAAACTTTAACTCACCTCCACTCTATCTTTATCTCATCTTTATTTCATTCAACTAGTCTATACATACCATTTCAATTTGAACCACAATGACTATATGAACAGAAAAGGATGACCTCAAATGAAGAAAAAAATGCTATTTTTTACCGCCGGACTATTGCTGATAATGTCCATATTAGGAATCATAAAAGCCACCAGTTCAGAAAAAACGGAGCTCCCAATTGAACTAACATACGAAGTACTCCAAACTAAAATAGGTAGGCATGCGGAAAGCAAAGAAGAATACAAAACAGAAAAAAATGAGAAAGTCGTCTATTTAACATTTGACGACGGGCCTAATTCCGCTACATCCGAAATTTTAGACATACTGGATCAATTTAATGCGAAAGCGACTTTTTTTATGCTCGAACCTGAAATGAAAAAATCTCCAGACCTCGTAAAACGAATGATAAGCGACGGTCACAGCGCTGGCCTTCATGGCGTTACTCATGACAAAGATCAATTTTATCAATCCGAACAAGCGGCGCTTCAAGAAATGGTTAAAGCCCAAGAAACTTTGTACACTATTGCCGGAATTGAATCGGATTTAATTCGCACCCCTTATGGGAGTATCCCTTATCTAACAGATAGCTTCAGAGAGGTATTTGATCAAAATGGCTTCAAATTGTGGGACTGGAATGTCGATAGCGAAGATTGGAATTTATCATCAGGGTCTTTTTTGGATAGTGTCATTGCACAAATAGAAAAAGTAGAAAACAATGGCCAATCCCCCATTATCGTTCTCCATGACAAAACAGAAACCGCTAAGCAGCTCCCTCCCCTATTAAACTACCTTCTGGAAAATGGCTATAAACCTGAAAAAATTGACAACGAAGTAGAACCTTACAGCTTTAACTGTAATGACCGCTGCTATAGCCTTACTCCTTGAACTACTAAAAAGCGTGTAGGCTTGAACAAAAAGTTTGTCGTTTAGTCAATGAAACTTCCCTGTTCCTTACATAGATAGGATCAAACGCCCCGGTTCCCACATAGCCGGGGCTTCTTTATATCCAATTGAACCAAAGAGAATAGACCATATTTTGCTAATAAAAATGCCTAACCAATTTTAAGAAAACACATATAAATATAAATGTCTGTCATGAAGACAAATTGATACGGAATATCTATGTCAACAAAAAACAAAGGAGTGAACGCGAGTGTCCCTACCGAACTTGCCAAATATTTCACCCAACATCCAATTAACCCGGGATGACGTGGTGAACTTATTATTAGCCTCCATCGCCATGGAGGAAATGGGCTTGTCCCATATTATCAATGCCGAAGGCGAAAAAATTCAGTATGCCCTTGGCACTTTGCAGGGGGTCACAGGACCAACAGGCGTCACCTTACAAGATATTTTAAGCGTGAATCAAAGTACCCAATCGATGTTAGAAACGGTTTTTAAACAGGAAATGATGTTGGATTCGAAAATGAGATCTGCGACCAATATCCCGACGCTCCAAGGACCTGCAGGACCAAGGGGAGCAACAGGAGCGCCTGGTGGGGTTGAAAGCATCAATGGCTTGACGGGCGTTGTGACGTTAGAAGCCGATACGGTTGGCGCGTTTCCGCTATCGACGGCTGTTGCATCCAATACGAATATCAACCAGTTAGTCGATCCAGGGATTTATAGCTCCAATAATGCCGCAGGCCCGCCGCAAGGAGATCTTCCGCCAGGAGCAACAGGAGTATGGACGATCTATGTATCGGTGATTACGCCGCCAACAGGGCCTAATTATATTCAACAGCTGTATTTTTCCAACCCGACATTGTTTATCCGTAGCTCCCCAGATGGAGGAAGCACGTGGAATCCGTGGAAGCCTCTTGGCCAAATGGGTCCAACAGGACCGACGGGTCCAACCGGCATGGGCTCCACGGGACCGACGGGACCAGCAGGTGCCACAGGACCAGCGGGCGCCACGGGGCCAGCAGGCGCTACAGGACCAGCGGGCCCCACAGGACCAGCAGGCGCTACGGGGCCAACAGGTGCCACAGGACCAGCGGGCGCC
>NZ_BCXJ01000005.1 GCF_001598215.1 Shouchella clausii
ACCGAAGTTGTGGCTCACTATCATTCATTGACGAGATACCTTGTATCTCTTTTACGCTTGGCTTTTGTTCAGTTTTCAAAGGACTCGGTTACGACTTCATGATCTTAACATAGCGAAGACCATTCAGTCAATTTGTTTTTCAGTGAATCGCCAGTTCGTTGGCGACATCAAATAATATATCACGGCTATATAAATCGGTCAACACTTTTTTTCGATTTTTTTTTGGGAATGATCTCCTTCTGTTTATAGAAGCGCTTTAACGGAATTGGTTAACCTATGTTATACTATACTCGATTCGATTTATTGAAAGTAAGCTGCTATTTCAGATAAACATCAGGAGGGCAAGCAATGAAGCTGAAGTATACAAACAAAATCAACAAAATACGCACATTCGCACTAAGCTTAGTGTTTGTCGGGATCCTCATTATGTATGTCGGCATCTTCTTTAAAGAGTATCCAGTCATTATGGTCATTGCTATGATACTCGGTTTTCTAGCCGTTATCGCCAGTACAGTTGTCTATTTTTTTATCGGCCTTCTTTCGACGCGGGCCGTTCCTGTCATCTGCCCGTCATGCGAAAAACAAACAAAAGTGCTTGGCCGTGTCGATGCGTGCATGCATTGCGACCAGCCACTAACGATGGACCGTTCACTTGAAGGGAAGGAATTTGACGAAGCTTATAATTCTCCCGCCTCCAAAAGGTCACAAACATAAAGAAGGTACGGCAAGGAAAAGAGGAAAGAGCGCTAGCTATTTCCTCTTTTTTTTCTTTCCTATCAGGTGCTCTTAATGCGCTTTTTTGCAATCTGGGCATACGCCGTAAATTTCCATGCGATGATTGTCAACTTCAAAACCTGTCACATGCTCTGCAAGGGTTTCCACTTCGTCCAGTCCAGGATAATGGAAGTCAACAATTTTTCCGCATTGCGTGCAAATAACATGGTAATGGTTGCTTGTCACGCAATCAAAACGGCTTGAAGCGTCGCCATACGATAACTCTTTTACAATGCCAACTTCCTTAAAAACACGCAGATTGTTATATACAGTCGCTACGCTCATATTCGGGAAGCGCCCTTCTAATGCTTTATAAATTTCATCCGCTGTAGGGTGTGTCATTGATTCATACAAAAACTCCAAAATCGCGTGGCGCTGCGGTGTCATACGTACTCGTGTGCTTTTTAGCGCATCAATTGCTTCCGATAAGCCTCGATTAGCCATACTATGCGCCTCTCTTTCGGAAAACTATTCTTTCTTTATATTAATTATAAGTTGTAACTTGGCTTTAAGCAAGAGCAGGCAAAAATTTGCTGTTTCGAAGCAAAAGAACCACCCTACATGGGCGGTTCTTAGACTAGAGGCAAACACCTTGCCTCTGCTCATGAACAGCACGTTCTATTCAGATTACACTCCTCGTCTGACAAGCGTTTTTATGGTGTTCATGTCTGCACGGACAACGGCGTTGCGTTTGCAGCTGGCACGAGAAAAGAGGTGTAACGATGTGTCTTTTTGTCTTTTCGCTGCCGTTTTGATTCAACACTTAAGCATGCATTTTTTAGGGCAGCTTGAAGCTTTTCCAAGTCCGATTCATGAACGCCAAACAAAAACGTGGTGCTGCCCTTTCTTAAAAAGCCACCTGAACTAGAAAGTTCGGTCATCCGATACCCTTGTTTGCGCAAATCTTTTTCTACATCATCAGCGTAAAAATCATCAATAATGCATACTAACAGCTTCATCGTTATGATCCCTCCCTTTAGTACCCTTTTTCAAAACAAACGTGGTTTTTAAGGTCTTCATTGTTTATAAAGGCTTTTAAATTTTCCATAAAAATAGCAAGAGCCCTTTTCATGTATTGGGATGTTGCTGCCGAAACATGAGGGGTAATCGTCACTGCTTCATCGTCCCACAAAGGCGAATCAATGGGGAGCGGCTCTTCTGCAAATACATCCAAATAAGCGTGGTCAATTTGCTTTAATTTTAATGCATCGAGCAAATCGGTTTCAACTACCGATTTTCCTCTGCCTAAATTAATAAACACCGTGCGCCCCTTAAGTTGCCTAAACGCCTCTTTATTCAAAATACCATGCGTCTGTTCTGTATAAGGAAGAATGTTGATCAGAACATCTGCCTTCCTCAATGCTTTATGCCACTCTTGCATGCTAAATGTCTGCTCAAAATACTTTTGCGGACGACCATTTGTATTAACGCCGATTGTTTGCATGCCAAACATGCTTGCCCGTTCAGCTGTTTTTGAAGCGATGGCGCCTGTGCCAAGAAAAACGGCTGTCATCCCTGTAAGTTCTTTCGGCTTGATGCTTTTATCCCATTCTTTGTTTTGTTGCAACGCCCGATAACGAGTAGCGTTTTTAACGTAATCAAGCATCGCCCAAATGGCGTGTTCTGACATCGGCTCAGCATGAATGCCTCTGCTATTGGTCACCAACACGCCTCTATCATGCAAAAGGCGAAGAGGCAACCCTTCAATGCCAGCAGACATGACATGAATCCACTTAAGCGAAGGCGCTTTGCTTACAAGCGATTCCGTAATGTCGTCGCCAAACGTAACAAGAACATCCGCCGTTTTTAAGATTTGATCGTTAGGAAGAGCTTTTTTATCAGGAAAGGAAAAGGACGTATTTGTAAAAGAGTGTTTAAGTAGCTCCTGCCTTTCCTCTGTTTGTTTCATAAAGAAAACAACCGATACGTTTTCATTCATCATTTTGTTCCTTAACAAAAGCGAGTACATCATCAACATGGTTTTTGACTTTTACATTGCGCCATTCTTTGAGAACCGTAAAGTCTTTGCCAATTACAAACGTAGAGCGAACAATGCCCATGTACTCCTTGCCAAAGTTCTTTTTAAGCTGCCAAACTCCGTACGCTTTTGCCGCCTCCAAGTCCTCATCTGCTACAAGCGGAAAAGGTAGACCATGTTTTTCTGCAAATTTGTCATGTTTGTCTGCCGGATCAGGGCTTACGCCTAGTACGATCGCTCCCTCTTTTTTAAAGGCTTCTGTTTGGTCGCGAAAATCACACGCTTCCGTCGTGCAGCCAGGGGTCATATCTTTTGGATAAAAATAAAGGACGATGTAAGAGCCTTTGTAATCAGACAAACGAATCATCTTTCCGCCATTTGCCGGCAGTTCAAAATCAGGTGCTTTTTCTCCTTGTCGTACCATTCTATTACGCTCCTTTTCGATCAGTTACTCTCTCTTAAAAGATTAGCGGAATTGGCGAAATTCTTCAATGAAGAGATTTTTCTGCTGGCAAATGCCCTTTTCTCTGACTTGCTATAGGACATATGCTATGATAAGCGTGAGAAGTTTATTAGCAGATGGAGGTCCTTATGAATCGCAAAACATCAGAATCCCTTTACCAGGAAGCTCAACATTTAATTGTAGGTGGTGTAAATAGCCCTTCTAGAGCCTACAAAGGGGTGGGCGGCGGCACGCCTGTTTTCATGGAAAGGGGAGAAGGTGCCTATTTTTATGATGTTGACGGCAACCGCTATATTGATTATTTAGCGGCATACGGCCCCATTATCACCGGTCACGCCCATCCAGTCATTACAAAAGCTATACAAGACCAGGCCGCCAAAGGCGTTCTTTTCGGTACACCGACACGGCTTGAAAATGAATTTGCACAGGCACTAACAAACGCCATTCCATCCCTTGAAAAAGTACGCTTTGTTAATTCGGGGACTGAAGCGGTCATGACGACGATTCGTGTCGCAAGAGCGTATACAGGCAAGGAAAAAATCATTAAATTTGCTGGATGCTACCATGGCCATTCTGATCTTGTTCTCGTAGCTGCTGGATCAGGCCCTTCTACTCTCGGCACTCCAGACTCAGCTGGCGTTACAGCTGCAACGGCAAGTGAAGTCATAACCGTTCCCTTTAATGACATCGAGGCATTTAAAGAAGCGCTAACCCACTGGGGCAGCGAAACAGCAGCTGTCCTTGTTGAGCCAATCGTTGGCAATTTTGGCATTGTTGAACCTGAGCCAGGCTTTTTAGAGGCTGTTAATGACCTTGCTCATAGCGCCGGCGCTCTCGTGATCTATGATGAAGTCATTACGGCTTTCCGCTTTATGTACGGAGGCGCTCAAGACTACTTGAATGTGAAGCCAGATATGACCGCGCTAGGAAAAATTATTGGCGGCGGTTTGCCAATTGGCGCATACGGCGGCCGAATGGATATTATGGAGCAAGTCGCGCCACTTGGACCCGCCTATCAAGCAGGAACAATGGCCGGAAACCCTGCATCCATGAGCGCCGGTATTGCTTGTCTCGAAGTATTGCGAACAGAAGGCGTATACGAAAAACTTGATGAGCTTGGGGCACGCCTTGAAGAAGGACTTTATTTAGCGGCCGCAAAAGCGAATGTACCGATTTCAATTAACCGGCTAAAAGGAGCGCTAACCGTTTATTTCACCGATGAGCCCGTCATTGATTATGAAGGGGCCAAACGTTCTAACGGCGATCAATTTAGCGTCTTTTTCAAAGCGATGTTAGATGAAGGGATTCACTTGGCACCTTCGAAATATGAAGCTTGGTTTTTGACGATTGCCCATACGAAAAACGACATTGATGAAACGATTGAAGCTGCGTACCGTTCATTTAAAACAGTCTCTGAGCATTTCTACAGCTGATAAGCGCATGAAACACCCGGGACTCAAATATACTAGAAAGGTCCATAGCGGAACGCAATGTTTTTAAACTGAGAAAGGACAATGCGATACATGAGACTAGGAGCTCGTATCTTGAAAACGGGGCTTGCAGTCGTACTTGCCCTTTACCTGGCCAATTGGCTCCAATTTAATCCACCGACATTTGCGGCGATTGCTGCCGCTTTCGCGATTCAGCCCTCGCTGTTTCGGACATTGCGGACATTCAGCCACCAAGTGCAAGCCAATTTGATTGGCGCTATTATCGGCGTCCTCTTTGTGATGACATTCGGGCATGCGCCTTTTGTAGTTGGCGTTGTAGTGATGCTTTCAATTGCTATCTTTATTAAATTGAAATTGGAGCCGGCTATTATCCCAACAGCGATTGTGACTGTGATTATCATTATGGAAAGCCCGTCCGATAATTTCCTAGAATTTGCAGCACAAAGATTTATCCTTGTTTTGATAGGAATCCTTGCCGCTTTTCTTGTGAATTTAGCCTTTATACCGCCACGGTATGAGAACAAAGTGTATGACAAACTGTCTTCCACGACAGACAGCTTGCTCGAGTGGCTAGAACTTGTTGCTCGCCGTGAGGCTGATACGATCGCTTTGCGTGAAGACATGAAAGCGCAAAAAGTCCATTTGGATAAAACGAACGATTTGTTTAATTTGTTCAGGGAAGAGCGTAATTATTTTCGCTCGAAAACATTTAACCAACGCCGGAAAGTCGTCGTGTTTAGGCAAATGATTTCTACTAGCGAAAAAGCATACCGTGTCTTGGAAATGCTTGAGCACCGCTCTGAAGACTTTAGCAATCTCCCTGACCGTGTTAAAGGCAGAATCGAAGAGCAAATTACATCGTTGACCGATTATCATCGCCGCATTGTTTTGCGTTACAACGGGAAGGTTAGCATCAATGCGCCTGAAGATTATGTGAGCGAAATTGAAGAAGGGCAATCGACAATGACGAATCTGTTTGTCACTCTTTATGAAGAAGAAGCATTTGACTTGGCACAATGGCATTCGTTCCTGCCGGCGATCTCAGCCATTATTGAATACCAGCAAGAGCTGGAGCACCTTGACACACTTGTCGAAAACCATCAAATCCACACAACTGAAGACGATGGAACCACGTAAAAAACCGCCAACAAGGCGGTTTTTTACGCTTCCAATTCTTGGACGCTGTATAGTTTGTAATAGGAACCTTGCTTTTCCATTAATTCTTTATGAGTGCCTTGTTCGACCACTTTTCCGTCCTCTATAACCACAATCGTGTCGGCATTCGTAATGGTTGACAAACGATGTGCAACGATAAACGTTGTCCGATCACGGGCCAGCTTCTCAAGTGCTTCTTGGATAAAATGCTCGCTTTCCAAATCGAGCGCTGACGTCGCTTCGTCAAAAACGAGCACAGGTGGATTTTTTAAAAATACGCGGGCAATGGCAATGCGCTGCTTTTGCCCTCCAGATAATTTTACTCCTCGTTCGCCAACTTCGGTATCATAACCATTTTCCAGCTTGCAAATAAATTCATGGGCGTTGGCTGCTTTTGCTGCTCGAATGACTTCTTCATCTGTTGCATCAGGCTTCCCAATTTTAATGTTCATTTTCACGCTGTCACTAAACAGGATATTATCTTGCAGTACCATGCCAATATTGTCGCGCACACTTCTCACGACGAGGTCACGAATATCTTTGCCATCAATAAGAATCCGTCCTTTTGTAACATCGTAAAACCTCGGTATCAGGCTGACGAGCGTGCTTTTCCCTCCACCGCTCATGCCAACAAGGGCAACCGTCTGCCCAGCTGGAATGTTTAAATGAATATTTTGTAGTGCCGGTGTCTCGTCATTGTCGTAGGAAAATGTCACATGTTCAAATGTCACAGCTCCTTTGACATTGGTCAACACCTCTGCTCCTTCTTTGTCTGTAATATCATATTTCTCATCGATAAACTCAAAAACGCGGTCCATCGAAGCAATGGACTGTGTTAACGTTGTCGATGAATTGACAAGGCGTCGTAACGGACCGTATAGCCGTTCCATATAAAGGACAAAAGCACTCATTGCCCCTAGCTCCAAACTGCCATTTAGCACAAACAGTGCCGATACAAACAAAACAAGGAGCGGGGCAATGTCCGTCACCGTATTGACGACGGCAAACGTTTTTGCGTTCCAAGACGTATGATCAAGTGCTTTCGCTAAAAAACGTTGGTTGCGAACGGCAAATTGTGTTTGTTCATAGTCTTCATTGGCAAAACTGCGGATCACATTCATCCCTTGGACACGCTCATGCAAATGGCCTTGTACGTCAGCAAGAGCTTGTGAACGAATTCGTGTCAGCTTCCTCAGCCGTTGGTAAAAATATTTAATCGAAAATCCGTAAAACGGAAACATCGAAATAGCAACAAGCGTCAACCATACGTTTAATTGAAGCATAATTGCAATCGCGATTAGAATCGTCGCCAAATCCAGCCATATGTTCATAAGGCCAGTGATCACAAAGTTTTTCGTTTGCTCGACGTCATGAATGACCCGGGAAATGACTTCCCCCACTTTGCGGTTTGAGTAAAAACGCAAACTCAGCTTTTGAATATGCGTGAACAGGTGGTCACGAATATCATAAAGGACTTTGTTGCCGATCCATTGGGCAAAATACTGCCTGTAGTATTCGATGGGCGGCCGCAAGACGATAAACAAAAACGCCATGCCGCCAATAATCCAATAAAGTTGTGAGGATTGTTCAGTGATAGACAATTCTTCATTGAGAAGAACATCGTCAATAATGTACATCATAGCAAGCGGGAATAACAGTGGAATGCCAAATTTGAGCAACCCAATTAAAATCGTTCCAATAATTTCTTTACGGTACGGCTTTACAAACACCAAATACCTTTTGATTGTCTTCAAGTAAACCCCTTCTTTTTCTTTAAAGAAAGCCTGAAGGCTCAGGCTTTTAGCGGTATTGCAAATACCGCTCGTACCAGTTTTCTACAAATTGAGGCGCAAACGGCCCTTTTCTCTGGTGAATCCACGATATAAGCTCGTCTACACTTTTTCGTAATATAACATCAAGTTCTGGCGGATACTTCATGAGCTTGCTATGCAGTTCGTATTCATCTTCATCGAGCAGCTTCATCGTCATATCCGGATACACTTTAATGTCCAAGTCATAATCAATATACTTCAACGCTTCTTCGTCCCATGTAAAAGGCGTTCCAAGATTGCAGTAGTAATAAATGCCGTCAGCGCGAAGCATGCAAATCATGTTGAACCATTGCTCGGCATCAAAATAACAAATCGCTGGTTCACGCGTCCGCCAATTTCTTCCGTCCGCTTCCCTGACAATGATACGGTCATTTCCTGCTACTACGACTTTAGACGTTCCTTTCAACACAATCGTATCTTCCCAAATGCGGTGAAGCTTCCCATTATGCTTGTAGCTGTGTATTTGGATAGTGCTGCCTTCCTTAGGAAAGCTCATAGCGGGCTCCTTTCTCTCAATTTCCACACACGCAGACTCTTCTGCTATCCTTCACAATTTGAATGTACATCCTCTATTATACAAGGTTCAGTTCGTATTTAAAACGTTAAGGCTTGTAACGGCGAAAGTAGCTTGATTTTGACAAAAAAAGACACCCCTTAACCTAGTTGGCAAAGGGTGTCTTTTTGCGCCAAAGCGCTCGCGTTTCACTAATTATTGTTGGTTCTTTTTAGCTGCTGATTGAGCGTTTTGTTGTTTTACTTCTTGTACGTCTGTTTCGCTCGCAAATTCAGCATTAAGTCCTTGTTCAGAAGCTTGGTTTTGCTTCCTTACTTGGTTTTTGTTTGTTTTTGATGCTTTGTCCATGGTTTATCACCTCCACGCTATATACTTTTCCCGTGGAGTTTTTTTCTATGCAAAAAAAAATAAAACGTTAGGCCAACAAGGAGATACCACCATCAACGATAATCGTTTGGCCGCGAATCATACTTGCTTCATCTGACAATAAAAACATAGCTGCTTTAGCAAGGTCCTTTGGTTCTACGATCCGTCCTGCAGGCGTCCGCTCTGCTGCGTCCTTTAATAATTCATCCCGATTTGGAAAGTGTGTCAATGCATCTGTGTCCACTGCTCCACCTGAGACAGCATTGACGGCAATTCCTTTTGGTGCCAGTTCAACAGCCAAATAGCGCGTTAATGATTCTACAGCCGCCTTAGACACGCCAACTGTCGTATAGTTTTCCAAATAACGGATTGCCCCTAATGAACTTAAGCTGACAATCTTACCGCCTCCGGTTTTTTCCATTCTTTTTGCCGCTTCTTGGGCACAAAATAGCAACGCTTTGGCGTTAATGTCCATCGTCCAATCCCAATGGCTTTCTTCAAGTTCCATCAGCGGCCGCAACACACCAGAAGCAGCGTTGTTTACAAACACATCAAGACGCCCAAAAGTGTCGTCAATTTGTTCAAACATCGCTTTAATTTTTTCCTGCTTGCCGACATTTGCTTTTACAACAAGCACGTCAACGCCAAGTGCGCGAATTTCCGCTGCCGTTGCTTCTGCATTCGAGCGGCTTCGTGCGTAATTGATTACGAGGTTATATCCTTCTTTTGCCAGGGAAATCGCGATTTCTTTTCCGATCCCGCGGCTACTTCCTGTCACTAATGCCACTTTCTTTTCCATGTCTACACGCTCCTTGCTAAGTCAGTACGGATTTATCCATTATAACGCATAGGTGGGCGGTCGAACAGCCAAACTACACGAAAGCACAGGAAAGGAGCATTTTAGTGTGTATGACGGCAGGGATTTAACTGAGTTAGAAGGCCTTTCGCCCCAAATGTGGACAGACGAAGAACTTGCTTTTTTCCACCATGGAATGCAACAGCTTAGTGCCTATTTGAACATTCAAGGCAATTCGCGCCATAAACAAATTTTACAAGAAATTGAACGCCGTGGCGGCTTGCAAAAGCTGGACCAATCCTTTTCTTAACAGGGAGGTAATAAAATGGATAAACAATTGTATTACGTTAATTTAAACCCGATTAGTATGGACACGATTAGCAATGTGCGTGTAAATGACGGCCAATTAATCGAATACGAAATCGCCGCTACTGAAGAAGAGAAAAAACAGTTTGAAGACTTGCTCAGGCAAGTCAATAAACACGATGTCGAGCTCGGCAACCTTTTTTCGTTTAGACATTTTGACGATCGCGCCGGCGATGCGGATAAAAATGAATTTCAAGTTGGCATGAATGATATATACGAACGCCTATACCAACTTGGCACAGAAGAAACAAAAGCAAAAATAAAAGAAATTAACTTGCTGAATGAAGATGACACCGAGCCAGGCATCTAAAATAGCACACCACGGTCTCGGCGGTGTGCTGAGGTTGTCGACAAAGTCGATAACGTCACTCAGACTGATAAAAAACGCTTGTCAGACGAGGGAAGATGCGAATAGAACGGGGGTTCATGAGCCCTATGACCGAGGCAAACGACGACGTATGCGAGCGTTTGCCTGCAGTCTGAGCACACCGGTGTGGACGGTGTGCTTGTCCTATATATTCGATTTTGACTGGCCGCCGTCTACGACAAGTGTAGCCCCAGTCACCCAGCTCGCTTTATCGGATGCTAAAAACACGACCACATCCGCTACTTCTTCTGGTGTTCCAAACCGACCGGCTGGAATTTCACGATTCACAAATTCGGTGATCCCCTCTGGATCGGCGTCAAGACGTTTTTGCCAATTCCCAGTCGGATGAAGAATGGAGCCTGGGGCTATGCCGTTGACGCGAAGGCCTTGTTTTGCCGTCTCGTCAGCAAGAGCTTTGGTGAAACTAATGAGCGCCGCTTTTGCGCTATTATAAGTCGCTTTCCCACCTGACTCACGGCCAAATATAGAAGAAATATTGATAATCGTTCCTTTCCCTGCCGATTCCATCGCTGGCAATGCAAGCTTTGAGAAATGAACAGCGGAAAAATAATTAAGCTCGAACGCTTCATAAAACAAATCCATGTCCGTTTCGGAAATTGCTCCGCCATTGCTGCCCCCTGCATTGTTAACCAATATGTCAATCGGTCCGATCACAGCTGATGCTTCGGCAAACATTCGCTCACGTTCAGCCGCTTTGGTCACATCGCCGCTAATCGTATGAATTTCTGCTTTTAGTCCCTCTATGCCTTCTGTCACTCTTGCACAAACAGCAACTTTGGCTCCTTCTGCAGCAAAAGCGTTGGCAATTGCTTTGCCAATCCCTTTTGTTCCTCCTGTTACGAATACGCGTTTTCCCGTTAAGCCTAAATTCATAGCAATCCCTCCTTCAAGCAATGATTCAACAATTTTTGCTGTGAAACTGGAAAGGCATACTGCTCTAGTTCTGCCGCTTTTATAATCCGGCAATTCGCCGGTAGTTCAGCATTTCGATTCACCATGCCTACGTATAACTCAATTTCCCAAATTAAATGGCTAAACACATGTTTCACTTGAAAATTAGCAGCACTGGGCTCTGCTTCGACGTGATATTTTTCAGCAAGTTTTTGCTGGCGCTTCCCTTGATCAAACCGCCCTTCAAGCACAGGAAGTTGCCATAAGCCAGCTAATAACCCCTTGTCTGGACGCTTCTCGATTAGTAGCTCGCCCTTTTCCGTTTTCAATAAAAACGATTCAAGCTCAATTGATTTTGCTTTTTTCTTTTTCATTTTTATCGGCAGTCGCTCTTGTTGTCCTCGTTCATAGGCGAAGCATTGCGTTCGCACGGGACAAAGCAGGCAACCTGGCGAGGTAGGTGTACACACAAGAGCGCCTAGCTCCATTAATCCTTGGTTAAAGCTTGATGGATCGCTCTTATCAATCAGTTCGTATAAAATCGCTTCATGTTTTTTTCTCGTTTGCGGTTTGCCAATATCATCCTCCATGCAAAAAACACGTGACAACACACGCATGACATTGCCGTCAACGGCAGGCTCTGCTTTTGCATAAGCAATGCTTAAAATCGCGCCGGCGGTATAAGGGCCGACTCCTTTTAATTGTTCGATTTCTTTGCGCGTGTCGGGCACGACGCTACCGTATTGTTCCACGACTTCCCTTACGGCGGCCTGCAAATTGCGCACACGGGAATAATAGCCAAGCCCTTCCCATACTTTCAATATCTCTTCCTCTTCAGCGTAAGCAAGGTCTTCCATCTCAGGAAATTTACGCATGAATTGTTCATAGTAAGGAATAACCGTATCAACTCTTGTCTGTTGCAACATTATTTCCGACACCCATATATGGTAGGGATCGTTCGACTCACGCCAAGGCAGTTCCCGTTTATGAGCCTGATACCACTCGATTAACTGGCGCCTAAAATCGCTGTATGATATGTTTTCATTGTATGTTTCTGTCACTCTTCTCACCTGATGTCCCTTTGACTTGACCTGAAAAGCAAATGCCTTCATGATGAAGAGACGCTTATTTTCCACTAACGTCGGGTATAACTATAGCATAAATTACTTTTAGGCACAGCCGCCAATTACGAAATATGTGCATGATTGGTTGCAAAAGGAGGATGCTCTCTTCATATGGATACATCCACACATATTGTAATGGGGGCTGGACTGGCTGGACTGGCGACGCTTGATGCCCATGTTGCTTCATCGCCTTATTTGATGACAGCCGTCCTAGCCACCACACTGGTTGCCTCCAATGCGCCAGATTTCGATACCGTTTTAAAATTAAAAAACAATGCAGAATACATTCGCCATCATCGCGGCGTGACACACTCCATTCCGGCACTATTGCTTTGGCCTTTCATTATCTCTGGCGGAATGATGCTGTTCTTTCAAGATGCCCATTGGCCGACGATTCTTCTGTGGGCTGCAATTTCTGTATTTTTACATGTGTTTGTTGATATTTTTAATGCCTATGGCACACAGGCGCTCTGGCCATTTTCGAATCGCTGGATCGCACTCGGCGTCATTAATATTTTTGACCCAGTCGTCTTTGGCGCTCATGTTGCCGGGATTTTATTATGGGCATTGGGCTTTCCCCCAGGTCCATCCTTTGTCGTTATCTATGTAGGATTGGTTTTATACTATCTATGGCGAATCAGCGAGAAAAGAGATGTTGTCAAGCGGGCAAGGCAACACCATCCAAATGCTACCCATATCTTTGTATCGCCGACGATTCGCTGGAACAAATGGCATCTTGTTATTCGGACACCTGATATGCTTTATGTAGCCCAATCAAAACATAAAAAAATCATTTTCTTTGAACGTTATGCCTTTGACCCAATTCCAACTGATCCTGTCATGCAAGCAGCTTGCTCAGACAAAAATCTTGCTGCTTTCCTGTCATTTTCGCCAACGTATCGCTGGGAAATGGAGGCGACAACTGACGGTGGCTATGAAGTTCGTTTTTTCGATTTACGCTACCGCAGTAAAGGCCATTACCCATTCGTAGCCATTGTGCAACTTGATGGCGATTTAAATATTGTTACCTCATACACTGGATGGGTTTACAGTGAAGAAGCACTGCAGAAAAAATTAAAAATCATTACGTAATGTCTATTGCCTTTACACGATGGCGATAAAACTGGTTAGCTTTGCCACCGATAGCGCTCGATATCCTGGACATACTAGAGATAAGCCGATATGGCGAGGGGGTTTCACCGATGCGAAACAAAGCTAAAGGTTTCCCAAACCCGATTTCGTTCAACGGGAATAAAGCGAATAATGCCGATGAGCACGCGTCTAAGCGTCCTGACGGTACGACGCGCGACCACCCGCAAGAACGAATGAGATCGTCCAACCACTTTAACTCGCTTTAATTTTGGGAGGAATGCCTCATGGGCAAGGAAAACTCGCGTTTCTCACACAGTTTGTATACTGATCCGTTCATGTCACCGCGTGCCAATGCAAAGCACGCTTTCCACCAAGTGAATGGCGAAACCCAACAAAGCCAACACAATATTGTGCTTGAAGCGCAAATGCGCAAACGCACGTAACCGTGCGAAAAACGGGTCTCCAGAAATGGAGACCCGTTTTTAATTTGCTGTTTTTTTATCGCCTAACAATGAGATCGGCACCCCGACTAACTCACGCTCACCGGCGCGGTAGCCCCAAGCGAAGCGTCCATTTAAATAGGAGACTTCAAAAAAAGACTCCCCATCAGTCATATGGTAAACTTGTCCTGGCTCAATCTCCGCCGGGTCCATTAAATACGCTTGCGCAAGTGTTTTCCGGCGTTCATAAACGGCGTATTCATTGCTATTTCCTAGCTGCTCCGCTTTTTTTGCTTTTTCGTTTAACATCGCGATTTCCAGCTTTAATTCGTATTCGTCCATGTCGCTAAATCGTTTTTCCATTACGTCTCTTCCCCCTCCATTTCAGTATGTAAAAAACGGTCAATCTTCGAAAGCGCGAATCCTTTCCGATAAAGCGCCTGTTTTAATTTATAAGTCAGTTCACGTCCACTATATTTTTTTACATATGATTTCAAGAGCTTCTCCCCTTGGTACACAAGAGCCTCCCACTCATTGTCCTCATCTGCTTCTCGGTTTGCAAGTGCGACCTGAATCGCCTCATATTCAAACCCTTTAGCCAACAATTGCTGCATTCGTTTCTGCTTTAATTGCTCATTTGATTCGCGCCGATTGACAGCACGCCTTTCCTGTTTATCTAACCATGCTGTTAACACGTCGATTTGCCACTTTATTTGATACGGCGAAAGCGCCTTCGCGATTGCTTCGCCATTTACACCCTTTTGCAAGAGCTGTTGCCTTATTTTATTCGGGCCGATCACCGTTTGTGCTGTTTTCGAACGGGCAAATGCTTCGGCAAAGGCGCGGTCGTCGATGAGCTTTTCCGCTTTTAGGGAAGAAATCGTTTTTTCAATATGCTCGTCTAGACGGTCCTTTTCTTTTAAATAATCGCGTATTTCCTTTTCTGTACGCATGCGATACGATAAATAATGAAGTGCAAGATGATGCGTTTTTTTTAGTTCGTCTGCTTCAATGAGCGCCTTGATCTCATTTTCGTCCAGTTCCAGTCCTTTTCTCAAGCCATATTTCACTAAGATGGCTTCGTCAACACTAAACGCGAACCGTTCTGCTCCTGGCTTGCCGATAAAAACGTTGTAGCGCTGTTTTGCTTTTTTTTGGACGGTGATTTTGGAAATCGTCGCCACGTAGGCACGCCTCCCTTCTTTGTAGCCAAACATGTGTGAATAACAGCATAAGCGGGTATCGTGTAGAACAAGTTCCATCCAAAACGAAAAAGGGGATATGCTATGAAAATCGCTATAGCCGGTGGTACAGGGTTTATTGGTTCTAAACTAGCCAAGCGCCTTTATGATCAAGGCCATGATATTTACATTTTAACGCGGAACGCCAAAAATAAGCAAAACAAAAAACGCCTGACATTCGTGGAATGGCTGAATCCAGCGGCCTCGCCACTCGAGCAGCTTGAGGGGACAGAAGCATTTGTCAATCTTGCTGGCGAGCCGCTAATGAGCAGGTGGACAAAAAGCAAAAAAGCTCAGATTGTCGCTAGCAGGCTTGAGGCTACGAACGAAGTAGTGGCGCTCATCAGCAAGATGGATCAAAAACCGAGCGTGCTTATTCAAGCATCTGCTATCGGCTATTATGGCCATTCAGACTCCATTACATTTACGGAAGCAGACGGACCAGTTAACAACAACTTTCTAACTGAAGTAGCGAGAAAATGGGAAAATGCTGCTGTTCTAGCTGAAGCCCATGGGGTCCGTACCGTGTTAACCCGGATTGGCATTGTTCTTGATAAACGGGAAGGCGCATTAGCCAAAATGATCATTCCATACAAACTTTATGCAGGCGGCAAAGTCGGTTCTGGCAGGCAATGGATGTCATGGATCCACATTGATGATGCCGTCGGTTTAATGGCTTTTGCTATCCAAACGAAATCGATAAAAGGCCCGCTCAATGTAACAGCGCCCCATCCAGTGCGCATGCAGCACCTCAACCGTTCAGTCGCCAACGTTTTAGGAAGGCCTTACTGGCTGCCAGCTCCCGCTTTCGCCATTAAAGTTGCCCTCGGGGAAATGAGCACATTGGTGCTAGATGGCACATACGCTTACCCAAAAAAGGCAGTCATGCATGACTACCCTTTTATGTATACCAATATTGACGCTGCGCTCAAACAAGTGCTAATGTAAAAAAGCTTAGGTGTATGTGAACCTAAGCTTTTTTAATGGACGAGCACTTGTTCAAAATAAATGTTTTTTTCATCAATTCCGATCTTGCGCAAAAACTCTTCAGCTTCTTTAAGCGTATCAAGCGGGTATTGCGTTTCGCAAAGCAGGGTGGCTCTGCGCAGGCTTTCCTGAAATTGCTTATTCAACGCCAAATCCCGCTTTACATTATACATGGCATTTAATACGCGCTCATCCCGTTCAAAACTGACGAACCCTTCTGTTTGGTTAAAATAGACAATGAGTGGCACATGCGTATGTGGATGAATGATGTGCGTTTTGTATAAGTTCAAGCGTGAAGCCCCCCTTGTTGGTGCACAGGCCACCTTTCTTCTTTATCGTATGGAAAACAAGCGCTTGCGGTCAACTATGAACGCCTAGTTTTGCGTCTTTTTTTAGCCGTAGCTTTTTTAGTGCTACCGTACTCCCGGCTCCAAAATCGCAAACGTCCCATTGCTTGCATTGATTTCCGCAAGTGCCCCATAGGGCAGCAAACATTTCGGCTCATTATGGCCGAAACTAGCATTGTATAGGACAGGCAACTGTCCGCAATTAAATTCAGCTAGCACTTTTTTGATTACTTGTTTATATTCTTTATAAAACTGGCCATTTTGAGGTTTGGCAAACAGAATGCCGTTTATCCGTTCTAAAATCCCACATACCCCGTATTGGCGAAGCCCGTCTTCAAGGAGCCACTCAGGCGCGTGTACTTCGGACGTTTCTAGAAACAAAATTGCTCCATCAAATTGCGAATGAGCGGGAAACAACGGCGTGCCTTTTAGAAATTCTAGCACTTCAAAACAACCACCGATTAATCGCCCTTGCACGACTCCCTCCCCTTGTACAACTTCATAATCACAGTTAGGCTTGTATGTACGCCGCTTTTCTTTGTTGGCAACCGCCCATTCAAGCCATTCCCCTGTCCACTCGGGAGCGACTGGGATATGGCCAACTGGGGTGCCAGAGAACAATACCGTTTCAATCCATTTGACTGTGTAAGGATGCATCCCACCATTCTCTGCAAAGTCATTGAGCACAGAAACGCCATAAAAGCTAGAAAGCCCGGCTTTCAGGCAAATAAGATGAGCAACTGTGCTATCCGAATAGCCTGTAAAGATTTTCGGGTTTGCGCGAATCCGTTCAAAATCTATGTAAGGCAGCATACGAATGCTATCATTGCCGCCAATGCAGGAAATAATGGCTTTAATGGACGGATCGGCAAAAGCAGCCATGAAATCTGCCGCTCGCTTTTCTGGGTGGCGATATATGTCGTCAGGAGGGCTTAACGTATGGGGCATCTCTACCACCTCAAGACCAAACACTTCCTCAATCCGCCGCTTCCCTTGTTCATAACGCCAACGAATCGCCTCGTCTCCAGCTCCTCCCCAACTAAGGCTCACAGTTGCGACTTTATCCCCTTTTTGCAGTCTAGCAGGCTGTAAAAGTTTAAGCACGCCATTCCCTCCCTTTTTCGATTGGCCCTCTTTTCATTTTCCTATTGGAAGCAAACAATATTTTAAAAGATCGAAAAGCAGCTTGGTGCTTTTCGATCTTTTAGGAAGCCTTTTTTATTTGAGAATCAGCTCAGTCACACTTTCCACCTGTATTGTCCTTATTATCAGAACACAATTCATTGACCTCGTTTCGTGTATAGGAACACAATTCATTTGGTGATTCTTTTTTTTTAGCATTTTTTCTTGGTGGTTTAAAATTATTTCCATCCAATGAATGACTAGAACCTATTTTATATATAAATGTTAAATCATAAGGATTAGTATTTCCATCTTTATCAATTTCTCCGACTATCACTTTCTCTATTAAACTTTCAAAAACATGTCGATCAAAAATGGCTAAACCTTTATCATTTTCTAATAACTTTCTAAAGCCTAATAGACGTTTTTTTATACCACTTTCTTCTTGGAGATTTTCTCTTAAATGAGACCTCCTTTGCTCTTTTTCATCTAATTTTTGTATAATTTCATTATATTTCTCTTCATACGTATTTTTATCTAAGCTGCCTTCTAATCTCAGATCAATCAATTTATTTTTTCTCGTTTCTAGTCTTTCAATCTCTCTTTCTACTTTAGAGACTTCATTATATACAACATCCGGACTTAAACTTTCTTCCATTCTTTGCAAAAATTCTTCTAAAACATCTTGATTATTATTACACATGATACGATAACTTTCTAAAAATGTATTTTCAATTACTTCCTCCGGAATACCTTTACTATTTGGACAGTGTTTTTTCCCATGCTTTGTACTAGTAACACAGTGCCATATCGCCTTATCATATTTTTCCCCACTATGCCATCTGCGCCTCGTTAAAGAAGCTCCACAATAAGCGCATTTCATCAAACTGCTGAAAGTATATTTACGACTATATTTTTCTCGTTTTCCACCATTCTTTTCTACAGTATTTTTACTCCAACTTCTGCGTAATCTAATTTCTTCTGCTTTTTCAAATATTTCAGTACTTATTATTGGTTGGTGATGATTTTTTATATAATATTGATCTTCTTCTCCATAATTATCTAACCTGCGTCCTGAAATGGGATCAACAGTGTAAGTTTTTCCCATTAAAAGATCACCTTTATACTTCTCGTTTTTAATAATTCCAAGAACCGTTGACTCATGCCATTTTGTAGAGCCTCTATTAGTTTTATGACCTAAAGCTTCCAGTTCTCTAGCAATCATACTACCCCCAGCACCTTCAACATACCGCTCAAATATATATCGTACTGTTTCTGCTTCTTTTTCATTTACTGTAATCGTTTTATCCTCTGGGTGATAATCATAGCCAAGACAACTATGAAAGCCAATTAATTCCCCGCGTTTCATTTTCATCTTTAATCCTTTTTTCACGTTGGCAGAAATATTTTCAACTTCTTGTTGTGCAACCGAACTTAATACTACAAGTAATAATTCACCATCCATAGTAAGCGTATTAATTTTTTCATCCTCAAAAAATACAGCAACATCTCTTTCCTTAAGCATTCGCACGTATTTAAGCGTATCTAAAGTATTTCTTGCAAAACGAGATATTGATTTAGTTATAACCATATCAATATCTCCATTCATACAATCATTTATCATTCTCTGAAAGTTTTCCCGTTTAATTGTTTGTGTCCCTGTGATTGCTTCATCAGCATATATATCCACTAATACCCATTCTGGATTGTTTTTTATTAAATCAGTATAATAGGTAACTTGTGACTTATAACTACTTAATTGATCCTCTGTATCCGTACTAACCCGACAATATGCTGCTACTCGACGCTGTTCAATAGTCTTACCTCGTCGATGACTAAACCTAGTATTGTTTCCTTTGATAATTTCTACCTCTGGCATTACAAACCCCTCCTTGGATAATGTTACCAATATTCTACGGCGTTCAAACTCAAAAGTCAGCCTGTAATATCAGAGATAATTTGATAATCTTTCATTAATTTACTTTTAACCGTTTTATATTCTTTCTCAGAAATTAACTTATGAGTTAGTAATTGTTTTAACATAGAAATTTGCATACTGTATAGAATCAAATTATTCTTCATAAAACCTACCTCCTCACATAAATTCATCATGAAAAATCAGACGGCCGTTGGTACAGCTCCACGGGTATTTCACCCCTGCAAGTATTGCTTCCAGCCCCACTCATAGCTTGCGACGCTCCAAACGCTCGAACCATGACGGTAGGGGAGTATCATTATTCTACTGATAAGTCATCGCTCGTAATTCACCACAATTACATTAGATTTCTTGGTTATCGCTCGTTTCTATGGAAAGTCATGGCGCAAGAATCAAGTAGCTCGTAATCAGTAGAACGTGTCTGATTTTCCTATTTATAATGCATGAGGTTAATCATGCTTTCTTTATCAAAGAACGTTGAAAATTGTACTCCCATCTTGAGTAGTTGCTACAAGAAAAAGGAAAATCCATATGCAGCATATCTATTTGTAATACAAAGAAATGCTGCCTTACTTCCTCCTTTTTCTTTGCTATTACTACAAATAGAAAGAACCATTTTGCCAAAAACGAATGAAAATCCAAAAAGAAATCATGAATTGAACTTGCATGTGTTTGGTAAATGTTCTTCATTTGTTGAGCTGTTACGATTAAGAATTTAATACTAATTGGCTATAAATTGTTTATGATATTATGTATTTAAAGGAAAGAATAGATAGGATTGGGAGGGAAAAACTTGAACGTTCATGAGTACATAAAATTACTTCGCAAAGCAATCAATAATGTAGAAGAAGTGTATTTTGGAAACCAAAATTGGATTGACTCTATGTTAAATGTTCATAATATTAAATCTCAGGATAAAAAGCGGGAAAAATTAATGCCATATTTGAGTATGCATAATGAACGAGTTTTCTGTTATGAGCTTTATCATCAATTGCGTAAAATTATGGAAGAGAATATGTTGAATGAAAAAGTGATTTTGCAAGCTGAACTTCGCAAGGCTCAAGTAAGTGATGAAATCACACAATTATTTGGAGTAAATAGTACAGACGGGGTATATTACCCTGACTTCTTAATACATGAACCGGGTACATATGAAAATCAAGACTTAATTATTGAAGTCAAAGCTAATCCTAAACTTTCTACAACAGATATGCTAAATGATATTAAGAAAATTGATCAATTCATTAATAGATATAACTACAAAAAAGGAATCTTTTTAGCAATAAATGTGAATAAAGAAAGGTATAATCAACTAATGACAAATAATCATCTTCTAAATAGTTTAGAAGAACAAATTAATTCTAAAAATGAAATCTTGCTTATGTTTAGAGGGTCAGCAAAGGAGTCCACGATCTCAATAAACCTAGCAAACTTGTTACAATGAAAAAGCTAAATATTAACTTATAATCATCATGGCCTGCAAAACTATCACCACTTCCTTTAATCACCTTTACAAAGTGGTGATAGTTTTAGCTAATAATAATCATTTGTCTTGTAATCCTCCAAATTGTCTCTTTTCTTATTTAAAACATTTCTGATTTGTTCCTGATACAACATTGTATTTTCTCAAAGCTTTCTTTATCAAATATCAACTAGGAAGAACGAGGATTAAAATGCTTAAGAATAAAAACTCTAAGTCAATTCAAATCTTAATATAGCTGTAATTAATTTTGTTTCTAAGCGTCTACGCGTATAATCATCTACTACCATTTGAGAAGCACCAAAATCATCTTGTACTAACCGTAACGATAGTTTATTTATATAAGGTTCATAATGTTTAAGCACTGCGTTTATAGCTTCTACCTCACCCTTTGAAGCTTCTGCAATAATAGAGAAAGGTAACAATTCATTTACTGAATTAAGAGAAATCAATTGATTCTGATCCATCATCATTCCCCCCCAATCTCTGTTTTAATTCTTCTAGTGCCTTCTTTCTTTGATATTGAACTGTGCTTCGAGGAAGACCCAATACTTTTCCGACTTCCTTATCCGTCATATTCAAGAAATAGGATAAAAGAATAACTTCTCGTTTTTTATCAGATAAGTGACAAAGTGCACGAATTAGCTTTTCATTTTTTAAATTAACTTCATATCCTAAAACTTGAAAATAATACCCCTCCAGGACATAATCATCAATAACTGCAAGCTCTTGAGGTTCAAAATTTGATAAATTTGTAAAAGATACTTCTACTTCACGCTGGCGTTGTAATTGTCTTTGGATGTTAATCACTTCATTTTTTAAGGTTTTCTTACAATAACTATCAAAAGTATGCTTTTTATGCTCTTCATAGGAAGTTAACTTCATAATTTTCAGCTCCTTCCATTTTCGTAAAAGCAGTGATAGCATTAATTCCTCCTCTTCCTTTGTCATTACTACAAATAGGAGTACATATTTTGCCAAAAATGAGAGAAGATCCTTATAAAGACAAGTAAAAAACCCGAATAACAAATAAGTTATCGGGTTGTTGTAATAAAAGTATTGATTCTTTATTCTATATCTATTATTAATTTGTTATTAGCGTCTAATATCTAGTAGAGAGAAATAAAGCAACCCTCTCTTATAATGAAGATACAGGTTGCTTTATTGTGTTATTTCAAATGATGTTTACATTAAATTCAATCTACCGTACCATGGTTGGGTATTTGTTTATTTAAAATATATACACAAAACTTATTTCATTTTGTGCTTTTTAATCCCTCTTAAGAATGAATGATACTTATATACCCTCTTACTTATTATTCCTTTTCATTCTGCTGTGCTTTACCAGAAGGCGGAATATGGCGTAATCGTGTTGCGGAAATAATTGCTGCAACTCCTGCAATTATAGCTGAAACAATAGCGGCAGTATTTAATCCACTGGTGAACGCATTTTGAGCCGCCATAATTAAAGACTCCCCAAGCGTTCCTGAAAGATTAGTAACTGAAACAATGGCACCATCAATACTGTCTGAAGCTGCTGCTGCAACATTCGGAGGTAAATCTTGAGGTAGTGTATCGACAATCTCACTCCGGTAAGCTGCAATACCAACACTTCCAATTACTGCAACCCCTAATGAAATACCTAAATCATTAGCTGTTGTCGCAAGACCAGAAGCCCCTCCTGCTTTTTCCGGCGGCACAGAGCTAACTACTAAATCGGTTGTTAAAGCCATCGATGGAGCTACACCAGGATAGGTGACCACAAAACTTGCAATAACAAGCGCAAGCCCCGTACCAGCGTCAAGTTGCGTAAAGAGAATATAGCCAATCACTTGAATGGCTAGACCGATTGCAATAACATTACCTGGACGAAAACGGCGTGCCATCATCGGTGAAAGTGTAGAGACTACAATCAATACTGCGGCGGCTGGAAGAATAGCAAATCCTGCTGCCATCGGCGAAAGTCCTTGTACTTGCTGTAAATATTGAGTGAAAAGCGAATACACTCCACCAAGCGCTGCTGCCGAAAGTAAGAATACACTAAGTGCACCGCTAACAGTACGATTTTTAAACAGCCGAACATCTAGTAAAGGTTGTTTAGCACGCAATTGTCGAACCACAAACCAAATTCCCACAAGTATACCTGCAACTAACAAAGTAATTGTAGGACCTACTGCAGCCTGTGCTGCAAATTGTTTAATACTGTAAATTATCGCTAGCAATGCAGCAACTAATAAAAGAGCACTGAATAAATCAAGTCTTCCACTATTTTGATCACGATGTTCAGGTACTAGAATAGGTGCACCGAGTGCAACAATCAGCATAACTGGAACGGCTACTAAAAAGGTTGCTTGCCATCCAAATACTTCTAAAAGCAGACCGCTTAATAATGGACCTAGAGCTACACCAGCTGAAATTCCACCTGCCCAAATACCAATCGCAACTCCTCGTTGTTCAGCATTTTGAAACAGAACGAAAATCAGTCCAAGTGTGGCAGGTACCATCATGGCTGCTGCTAAACCTAAAATAGCACGCCAAGCAATCATCATGGATGGATCACTCGTTAATGCTGCTAATATAGAAACAACTCCAAACAAGATAGCGCCTATTACCATTAATAACCGTTTTCCTACTCTATCTCCAAGAACTCCCATTGCGACTAGGAACCCCGCCATTACAAAACCGTATATATCAAGAATCCACAACAATTGTGTACTGGAAGGCCCCAAGTCAGCTGCCATACTAGGAGCAGCTAAGAACAAAATAGTTAACATCATGAACAATAATGTTGAAGGTAAAACTAACACCACAAGCCCCCACCATTGTCGGGCACTTGCACGAGGCACTTCAGGATTATTCGAATCAGCCATGTTGCACACCTCCTGTATTTGATATGATACTCACCCAATTATTACTTTTTAAATCTTTCAACATCTGGAATTCCTCCTTCATTATGAAAGATATTAGATTTCATTTCCTAATTATTGTGTAGCAAAATCTTTGATTATTTTTTCATTTAATTTTAAGGTAGTTAATCGATCGACTTCTATTCCATTTTTAAATAGAATTAAAGTAGGAATACCTATCACATTATACCTCTGAACAGTAAATTCTAAGTTTTTATCTACATCGACATCATAAAACATAACATTTTTAATTTCTTCTGCTGTCGATTCAATAATAGAAGCAACCTGCTGACAACCTTGACACCATCCTGCTGTAAAGTTGAGTACAACAGGTTTTTCTTCCATTTTGACTAAAGTACAAAAGTCATCTGTTTTCAATTCCTTTAGCATAGAGATATCTCCTTCACCATGAAAGATAGTACCTTAACTTTAACCTCTATTATTGTAATGAAAAGTCCCGAACGACTTCCTCACTTGCTTCCGGTGCAGTTACTCTGTCTGCCTCTTCCCCGTTTTTGAAAAGAATTAAAGTTGGAATACTCATCACCTGATATTGCTGAGCAAACTCCAGCTCTTCATCTACATCAACATGATAGAATGCAATCTCTTCTTCCAACTCTTCTGCAACTGATTCAACGACAGGAGCCAGCTGCTTACAGCCCGGGCACCAGTCTGCAGTAAATTTCAACACAACAGGTTTTTCTGCTGCTGTTACCAATGTGTCAAACTCGTTGGCTCTCAACTCTTTAACCACTGCAAATCCCTCCTTTCCTTTTCCTTGTTTAAAAACGTTATTTTAAAGGATTCGTCTCTATAAATGTCTCTACATCCATGGCAGCCATGCAACCCGTTCCAGCAGCTGTGACAGCCTGCCTGTATCTTTGATCTTGCACATCACCTGCTGCAAACACACCAGGTATATTCGTTTTTGTCGTACCAGGTTCCACTTTTATATAACCATTTGGATAAATATCAATTGCCTCTTCTAGAAAATGCGTATTGGGAATATGCCCGATAGCCAAGAAGACACCGTCTGTTTCAATAAGTTGTTCTTCCTGGGTTTCTTTATTCTTAAGACGAATACCCGTGACCTTACTATCTTGAGAAAGAATTTCTACTGGAGTACTATTAAAAATCCAAGATATTTTCTCATTATTCATTGCACGATCCTGCATAATCTTGGAAGCTCGCAGTTGATCTCTGCGATGAATGACATGCACTTCTTTCGCAAACTTTGTTAAAAATAAAGCTTCTTCCATGGCAGAATCTCCACCACCAACAACAACCACTTTTTTGTCACGGAAAAAGAAACCATCACATGTTGCACAGGTACTTACACCACGCCCAAGGTTTTCTGCCTCTCCAGGAATCTCCAGCATTTTCGCCCGGGCACCAGTAGAAATAATCACAGATTCCGCTTGAATTTCCCCAAGACCATCTGTTTCTAGCCGAAAGGGACGAGTTGAAAAATCTACCTTTTTTACTAAAGCCGTTTTAAATTGTGCTCCAAATCGCTTAGCTTGTGCCCGCATGGTCTCTATCAATTCTGGCCCCATCACTGGATCAGAAAAACCCGGGTAATTTTCGACTTCTGTTGTCAATGTTAACTGTCCACCTGGTTCTGGTCCTTCTAAGATGAATGGTTCCATATTCGCTCTTGCTAAATAAATAGCAGATGTTAATCCAGCAGGACCCGTTCCTAAAATGGCCGTTTTATACATAATCCACCTCTTCATTTTAAAAAATTTATATATTTTAAAAGGACATTCAGTGAAGGATAAACTGTGCCTTCACTGAATGTTAGGCTATCAACCTAAACTTTCCTCTAAATCGTTTCAGCAGACGATTTATTATTAGAAAGAGAAACTTACCATACTAGGATTGCCTTTTACATTATTTCTTCGATGAATCTTTTGGCTGGTCTGTTTTTGTGTTCTCAGTCTTTGCTGATTGTTTTGGTGAGCAGCAAGAGCACGCCGGTTTAGCCATTTATATCACCTCCTTAAAGTAGGTGTTATATGATAAACCACTCATTATCCAATTTCTAAGAGCCGTTTAATCTCCTCTTTATTCATTTCAAACCCTGTCATACTTTTTCTTGTTTTTCTTAGACCTAAAATGGAGGATTGAGAAAAGACAATTCCAGGAACCACTCTAGCCCCTGTTCGACTTTTCAGCTCTTTTTCTTTTTCTGGTTGCTTCGTTAAATCATATTGCTTGTGTGGTATACGATGTGTTTTCAAGAATTTCTTCAATTCCTGGCAATCAGAACAAGTTGGTCTTGTATAGATTTCTAATTGATAATTAGCCATTTATCTCGCTCCTTCCATTGGATCTATATAACAATGATTTACTCTTTTACTTCTAAAATAAATGGATACACATGAATTTCTCCGTCAAATTTGAATTCTGCCCATACTTTATACATCCCTGGATTTGTGAAATGGGCGTTAAACGTTGTAGAGTCATCTGACGCAGGGTGAACATGGATATATTCTTCCACCTCTTCATCTACAATCACCACATGACCTAAAGCACCAAGGTGTGTTTCCGGCTGTTCCCCTTGCATATCAAAGACTAAAGGAACTTCTTCGCCGGCAGTTGCCTCGATTTCCTCTAACGTCACTGTTTTACCATCTATTTCTTTTGTCCATTCATTATCCGCATGTAAATGTGCGTTAGCTGTTTCTTCTGTTCCAATCTGTAAAAGATTTGGAGCAGGCGTATAAGCTTTGTTTTCCGGTACAATATCCACAAATGCCTGATACGTTCCATCTGCTAAAGCTTGATTAACGCGGAATCTTCCTTCTGCTTCCTTTTCTGGGTGCAGATGATAATAATCTTCTAAATCGTTAGAAATCAGGATAAAATGCATTTCTTTTTCATGCTCAACAGCGAGTTCAGGCGCTGCTCCAGTATCATCTTCCAATGAAATGACAAGTTCTTCATTATCATAGGATACATCCGTTTTTACTTCTGAATCTATTTCATGTCCATGTTCATGCTCGTGCTCATGTTTATGATCCATGTCTTCATCCTCCTCTTGATTACTTTCTGTATGATGTTCATGATCAGTTGCCTCTTCTTGTGAACCTTCATCGTTATCATGTTCCTCATGCTCAGCTTCTTCGTCACTATGTCCATCGTGTTCCATTTCTCCACTGGCCAGAGGATTGTTACCAGTAATCACACTATATCCTGCAAAAACAATAATTACATAGACAATCCCTAGGGATACCCACTTTTTTACGGACATAATTATTGGCCTCCTTTTAACTTCAATCGCTGTAATCGTAAAGCATTGAGTACTACAGATACAGAACTAAATGCCATTGCGGCTCCAGCAACCCAAGGTGCTAATAGACCAATTGCAGCAATTGGAATCGAAGCTGAATTATAGAAGAAAGCAAAGAATAGGTTTTGCTTGATATTACGCATGGTCTTCGCACTGATTTCCACACTGTCTGCCACGCTGTTCAAGTCACCACGCATTAACGTAATATCTGCTGCCTCAATTGCTACATCTGTTCCTGTACCAATGGCCATTCCGATATCGGCTACTGCTAAGGCAGGTGCGTCATTGACACCATCTCCGACCATCGCTACTTTTTTATCCATATCTTGCAGCATTTTAATTTGCTCTGCTTTTTGCTCCGGTACTACTTCTGCAATTACATGGTCAATACCCACTTGTTTTCCAATTGCTTCTGCTGTCCGTTCATTATCCCCTGTAAGCATAATGACCTCTAAACCAAGCTGGTGCATACGATGAATGGCAGCTTTAGATGTTTCTTTCACAGTATCTGCAACTGCGATAACCCCAGCTAATTGATTGTCTATCCCAATTAACATCGCTGTCTTTCCTTCTGATTCTAACCTTGTCATTTGGTCTTCCACAGAATCAACGGTTATATTTTGCTGTTTCATTAGCTTTCTGGTTCCAACATAAATCATTTTTCCATTTATAGAAGCTTGAATACCATATCCTGGTATTGCTTCAAAGGAGTCGGATTCTTGTACTTGAACTCCCATTGCTTTGGCACCTTTAACAATCGCTTCTGCAAGTGGATGCTCCGAATTGTTTTCAGCCGAAGCAACATAATAAAGAACTTCTTCTTCTGTAAAATGTTGATTTGGAAGAACATCGGTCAATTCCGGTTCCCCTTTAGTAACGGTACCTGTTTTATCTAACACAATCGTCGTTAGAGAGCGGGTATTTTCCAAATACTCTCCACCTTTAAATAAAACACCGAGCTCTGCTGCTCTTCCTGATCCAGCCATAACTGATGTTGGAGTTGCTAAACCAAGTGCACATGGGCAAGCAATAACAAGAATAGTGATAGCAGGAACTAATGCAGAACGGAGATCACCTGGCGCAACGACAAAATACCATACTAGAGACGACGCAATAGCAATTAACACAACAATAGGAACAAAAATCCCGGATACACGGTCAGCTACCCTCTGAATATCCGCTTTGCTTCCTTGTGCCTCTTCTACTACCTTGACAATTTGAGAAAGAGCCGTATCTTTACCAACTTTTGTCACTTCAATTGTCAGCAGACCATTTTTATTGATCGTTGACCCTATAGCTACATCCCCTGTTTTCTTATCAACAGGGATACTTTCACCGGTTATCATTGATTCATCAACTGCAGATTCCCCTTTAACAATTTGACCATCAACTGGAATCTTTTCACCTGGTCGTACCATGATGGTATCGCCAACGATAACTTCTTCAATCGCAATCTCTTGTTCCTCCCCATTCCTGATTACCCGGGCTGTTTTTGCCTGCATACCGAGTAATTTTTGAATGGCCTGACCAGTACGCCCTTTGGCACGTACTTCGAATAGTTTTCCAAGAATGATCAAAGTGATAATCACTGCCGCCGCTTCAAAATAGAGCTCTGGCATACCGACTTGACCTTGTACTTGCCACTCGTAACCCAGGAAAATACTATAGAAGAAGGCAACAGATGTACCTAATGCGACAAGAACGTCCATGTTGGCACTGCCATTCTTCAAGGCTTTATACGCCGATTTATAGAACTGCGCTCCTACAATAAATTGTACGGGTGCTGCTAAAGCTAGTTGAACCCAGGGATTCATCAGCATATCTGGTGAGTAAATAAAGGATGTAAATTCAAAGTGTGTCACCATCGTCCATAATAACGGTAAGGTTAAAATGGCTGAAAAAATGAATTTCCCTGTCTGATGACGAATTTCTTCATCCTTACTATTAGCAGTATCTTCTTTAGAAGTTTGTGTCTTAAGACTATAGCCAAGCTTTTTGACCGTTTCAATCATATCGTTTACGGTAACTTGACCTTGATCATAATCCACTGCCACATTCTCTAAAGCAAAATTCACGGAGGCATTTGTTACACCATCCATTTTATTTAATCGTTTTTCAATTTTTGTAGCACATGCCGCACATGTCATACCTGAAATATCAAAGGTTTGTTTATCATGAACTACATGATAACCCAATTTTTCAATTTTCTCTTCAAAATCCTGTACACTTGTGACAGATGGATTATAAGTAACTCTTGTCTTCTCTATTGCAAAGTTAACATTGGCTTCTGCTACACCATCGATTTTATTTAATCCTTTTTCAATCTTAGTGGCGCATGCTGCACAAGTCATACCTTGAATCTGCAAGCTGACTTCCTTTTGTGTTTCCATTTTTTATTTTCCTCCTTCCTTATACCAGGACAGGGTATAATATAGATAAAAAGGAAATCGTGCAGGTTTTGCACGATTATCCTTATTATTTAACAAGAAATGAAGCATGATTTGCTGAATATTCCCTATGCAACATCATATCCCTGGTCTTCAATCGCTTCTTTGATGTCTTTCAAGTCCACTTTATCTCCATCAAAAGTGATATCAACCTTTCCATCTTGTAAATGAACTTTGACGGATTCAACCCCGTTTAATTCACCAACACTGCCTTCAATGGAGCTGATGCAATGCCCGCAAGACATGCCTTGTACGTTAAGTGTTTTGTTTGTCATGAATCATCCCTCCTTTCTGATTACATTTATATATTACCATACCCTAGTTAGGTATTGTCAAGTAAAAAATTTATTTCATTATTTTAGAAATCGTCGTCATGAATTCAGATATAACTTCTGGATCTTTTTTTTCCAATTTTTCAATGACACAAGTATGAATATGACTTTCCAATAGTAATCGAGAAACAGCATGTAATGCCGATTGTACGGCAGCCATTTGATTTAATATATCATCACAATATACATTTCGGTCAATCATTCGTTTTACTCCCTTTACCTGTCCTTCAATGCGACTCATTCGATTCATCAGCTGCTTCTGAATATCATCTGACATCATTACCTCTCCGTCTTTACAACAGTTTTCCTTTTGATCCATATGGGGGACTAGTTGGGTAATTTCCTTCATGTAAACGCTCCCTTCTAAAATCAAATAATTACTTTATATTTTCTTATCGCCAATATACCATACCCCCAGAAGGTATACAAGTGTTTTATTTAAAATAAATAAAAAGTTTATAGAGAAAGTTATTTCATTTTCTCTATAAACTTTTTATGAAGGATTGTTCTCTTATATTATTTAGAGTACTGATTAATAACTGCTAACAATTCATCAATAACTTCTTCTTCATTTCCATCCTTAATAGAATGAGTCATACATGTTTTTGCATGTCGTTCCATGACAGAAAAGCCAACTTTCTTTAAAGCTGACTGCACGGCAGATAACTGAATAAGAATATCCATACAGTAACGGTCATTTTCAACCATATTTTGAAGTCCTCTAACTTGACCTTCTACACGTTTTAAACGGTTAATTACGCGTTCCTTTTCCTTATCTGTTCGTGGTTCCACTGCCTTTTTTTCTTCTGTTACATTTTGTATTATTTCTTCAGATTTCATCATAGTAATCTCCTTTAATTTATATTTATATATTATTATCTTACATTTGAGTATCATTACTCAACACGTTTTAAGAAAGGTTCAGTATGACAGATCAATTAGAGCTCTAATTTACAAAATTACTACACTCTACATAGCTGTTCCATGCCAGTTTTTATCATTGTGATTGACTCCCCAAAGCGAAGGAATATGTCTTCCATCCGCCATCCACATTTTTCACTTGAAACCCTTTATTTTTTAGAATACGGCTGGCCAGATACCCTCTTAAACCAACTTGACAACTTACATAAATGGTCTGATCTTTTGGTATAGTATCAAGAGAATTTCTTAGCTCATTTAGCGGAATATTAATAGAGCCTTTGATATAACCAGATTCACGTTCCACTGAGTTACGAACATCAATCAAAAATCCCCCATCAGCAACAATCTGATCTACTTCATGCCACTGGATATGCTCTAATTCTCCGTCTATGATGTTCGCAGCTACATACCCTGCCATATTAACTGGATCTTTTGCTGATGAATAAGGTGGTGCATAGGATAATTCTAAATTTGTTAAATCTTCTACGGTTAACCTACCTTTTATGGCTGTAGCGATAACATCCATCCGTTTATCCACGCCATCTTCTCCAACAGCCTGAGCGCCAAAGATTTTTCCTGTTTCTTTATCAAAAATTAACTTTAGAGAAATTGGTACAGCTCCTGGATAATAATTAGCGTGAGAGGTTGGATGAACATGGACAACTTCGTAGGGAATCCCTAGCCGCTTAAGTGTTTTTTCATTATTTCCTGTGGATGCAACGGTCAAATCAAACACCTTTGCAATGGATGTGCCTACTGTGCCTTGATATTTCTCTTTTTTACCCATTAAATTGTTAGCCGCAATACGACCTTGTCGATTCGCCGGTCCAGCAAGTGGAATCATTGTCTTTGTGCCTGTGATATAATCTGCTACTTCGACCGCATCCCCAACCGCATAGATATGATCATTGGATGTCTGCAGGTATTCATTCACAATGATTCCTCCACGTTGTCCCAAGGCAAGCCCTGCAGATTTCGCCAGTTCATTTTCCGGCACAACTCCGATAGAAAGAATCGTCATATCTGTTTGAAGTTCCATTCCATCAGAAAGTATAATCTTCTTTCCTTCCTCTGCAAATGATTGAACGCCATTTCCCAGAATCAATTGAATCCCTTTTTCTCTTAAATGCATGTGCAGAATAGCTGCCATTTCCATATCAATTGGTGCCATAATTTGATTGGCCATTTCAACTAAGGTAACCTCAACCCCTCTGTTTGCGAGATTTTCCGCCATTTCAACACCAATAAATCCGCCGCCAACAATGACAGCTTTTTGTGGTAAGTAATTGTCCACATAATTTTTGATAGCATCTGTGTCAGGAATATTTCTTAAGGTAAATAACGAATTATTTTCCTTTAACCCTGGTATCGCAGGTACAATTGGTTTAGCTCCCGGTGATAACAATAATTCATCATAGGATTCTTTGTACGTTTCTCCGCTTTTTAAGTTATTAACCGTCACCTGTTTTTTATCTGTATCGATATTCACTACTTCACTCAAATTTCGTATGTCGAGATTAAATCGTTCCGACATACTTTCCACAGTTTGCACTAATAATTTATTGCGATCCTTAATTGTTTCTCCGATATAGTAAGGTAATCCACAATTCGCAAATGAAATATGTTCTCCTCTTTCGAAAAGTACAATTTCTATTTCTTCACTTATTCTTCTTAACCTTGCGGCGGCTGTTGCACCACCTGCTACGCCACCTATGATAACAACTTTTTGTGTCATGTTATTTCCCTCCCAAATCATTTATTGAAATCTGGACTTTAATATGTCCTTAACCAGTTATAAAATAACATCTTTTTTTGATTAAAAATGACACTTTAATAATTATTAACACATTCATTCATGTTTGGTTGTTTTGTCTTTGGATGACATTGACATTCTACTTTATCTTTAAATGACATCTTCTTTTCGGATTTAATCCATTTATCTTTTTCCATTCTGTACCACATAACAACGGCGCGTATCACGATGTCAATACCTATTGCTATCCAGACACCAGCTATCCCTAACTCCATTTGAATTGCTAAGAGATATACAAAAAGTGTTCGAATCAGCCACATCCCAATCGTCGTTAAATACATAGGGTATTTTGTATTTCTAGCACCTTGATATGCTCCTGTAAGAATAAGCAATATCGCTAGAAAAGGTTGGAATAATGCTGCTATTTTTAATGCAATACCTATTTCAGATACAACTACTGGATCTTCACTGAAAAAACCGCCTATCCATTCTCCAAGAATAAATAATAATACTCCCATGAAAACCATAAATACAGCTGATAATATGGAGATTAATTTTGCATAACTTTTAGCTTCTTCATAATTACCTGCTCCTACTTGTTTGCCTACAATGATAGTTGCGGCAGCAGCAAAACCATAAGCAATCATATAAGAAAATGTCTCGATATTCCCTGCTATTTGATGTGCTGCAAATGTACTTGTACCTAATGCAACAATGAAGCCAAAATAAACGACCTGCCCTATTCTCATTGCCAGGCGCTCACCTGCTGCTGGAGCACCTAAACCTAAAAGCTCTTTTTGATAAACCTTATCAAACCTCCACCAGTTCTTTTGAAACAGAATCTGGTTATTTTTCTTAATATATAAAATAAGCACAAATGTACCAACCAGACGTGCAATTACTCCTGCTAATCCAGCCCCTACAATACCTAGTTCAGGTATAAACAAGAAGCCAAAGATAAGGATATAATCCAAAATAATATTGACAATATTTGCAATAATAACTGCTTTCATTGGTGATTTTGTATCTCCAACTCCCCTTAAAATACTACTCATCACAAACATATAAGCCATGAGTATAGAAGGAACAGCAACAATTCTAAAGTACACTGCACCAATCTCTAACACCTGTTGTTCTACACCAAGAAGGCTTAAAAGAGGTTCTGCAAAAATCAGTGTTAACATACCTGTTAGGCCACCTATGATAGTGGTCAAAATTACTCCTTGCTGTGCAACTTTTGAGGCACGTTCATAGTCGCCTGCACCAGTTGCATTAGCCATTAACACATTGACACCAACACCTATTGCCATAAAAATTGCAAAATAAATGGCTAGTATAGCGTTCGTTACCCCCACTGCAGACACTTCATCTAGCCCAATTTGGGCAACAAAAAATGTATCTGCAAATCCTAACATCGTCTGAAAGAAATTCTCTATTACAGCTGGAACTGCCAATATGATAATAATTTTTAACTTTTCACTGGTACTTAAACCTTTCTTTAATGTTTGATCTGCAACACTCATCAATCATCCCTCCATTCAACCTAATTCCAAGAGCTTTTTATCAATTTCCTTAACAACATAATATCATACCCCCGTATAGTATACAATAAGAAAGTTTTTACAGGAAATAATTTTGCTTAACTTTCATTTCTCACTGTACCCAGCATTGAATTTTTAATTATTTTAACAATTCTATGAAGATGAACTTTCTATTTTATTTAAATGTTATAATAATGCTATATATTTTATATGGTAAGGAGTTGTCTATTTGAAAAATCGAATAGTGTTTGTTTGTGTTTTTCTTTTGGTTATTTTAGCAGCTTGTAACAGTAGTACTGATCAATCATCTGAAGTAGATGTTAAATCATTAATACACGATTACAGCACAGATCAAATAAGTGCTACCTCTGCTTCGGTCGATTCTAGCCAATTAGTAGTTGAAAAAGATAATAAAGAAGTAAATTATGATTTACCTGATGATGAGTTTTATGTATCGATTGCTCCCTTTATCAATGAAACACATCCCTGTACATTTCACAGTCTTACAGGATGTCAAGGCGAGTTAGTGAATACTCCATTTGAAGTTTACATCGAAGATTCCAATGGAAATGTAATTATCGATGACTCGATTGAATCCTTTGACAATGGCTTTATTGATTTATGGCTGCCAAGAGATCAGGAGTTTAAAGCCATTATTACTTTAGATGACAAACAAGTAGAATCAACCATATCTACATTCAAGGATGATCCAACTTGTATTACGACTATGCAACTTATTTAAATGACAAGGCATTTGATAGAAAGCATTTGTTATTGAGTGAAATGTAAAGTTCTTCACTTTAGACAATTCAAACCCGCATTTTTCCATTGAAAAATGCGGGTCATTAATAAAATAATCCTTTATTTTTTCCTCTATCACAACCGTTTGAGACAAAAACACATAATAATAAAGCGTTTGACTAAGTTCCATTTCTCAAAATAGTGCCCGATAGTTGAAGAACCAATTTTTATTATATGGTTCTTACACGTGTGCAACAGCATGCGAGAAATTTAAAGATCCCCATCGTCAAGAATGTGCGGCTTTTTGTCGTTCTTGTGTGAATGCATACAGACAGATGGCTTCATAAGACTCAATAATAAAGTTCTGGCCAGTGGTCAGAACTTTTTACATTATAAAATAAACTCTATATAAGTTAAGTTGAAACTGTTGGCATGACTTTTTTATGGGATTATTTCTATCATACCTGTCATCCCAGATTCTTCATGTCCAGGAATTGTACAGACATAACGGTATGTTCCTGGAGTGTTTGTAGTAAATGAAACTTCCTGCTTTTCTCCCGGATAACTGTGCAAATGTATTTGATTATTTGTATGAGTGTGATCGTTCGAAGAAGGCTGCTCCTCAATTTCTGCTTTCATTCCTATAATTTCTAAATCATGTTCTCTTTCTCCTATATTTTCCAAAACAATCGTAGCCATTTCACCAGCTTTTATTTCTATCTGGCTCGGAGAAAAAGTATATTCATCAGCTTGTACCACGAAGTTATTCGTACTCACACCGTGGTGATGATTACTGTTATTGTGTAAATCTGTAGATGGGATTAAGGCATCCATCTGATTATAACTGACAATAAAAAGCACAAATAATATAATCATGGCAGTAGGATGATTGATCATTGACTTGCTTTTTATAAATTCCTGTTGCATCATTTGGTATAAAATTATAACAATTCCAATGAATAACAAAAACATGATTTTTATTAAAGTTTCCTGGTTTTCGGGGGCAATCATATCCCCAAGCATTGCACCCATCATCCCACCCATCAATCCTGCTAATATTCCGTCTAAAACTGCCATCAGTCCAGTTGGTAAACCTGCTACGAAACCAACAGAGATTCCAATAATAATTGCCCATAAAGTGGAGGAAAATAGATCTCCTGAGAGTAATACGCCAATTATTACCCCTATAGTTAATCCAACAACCATACCCAGTACCATTGAAATCATCATCCCAGTCATAACCGTTATTTTGTTACGATGGTTGATGGTATTCCATATAATCCATATGGTTAAAATAAAAATACCTATTACTGTAACATATAGCGAAATCGGCATTCTACAATTCTCCTTTTTGGATCTTGTCCTAATGGTCCATTATATGATGGTAAGCAACTGTTCATTCCTTGGAAATCATCATTATTAATTAATTTATTACATAGTTTTTAAATTACTATTTAATGCAGATCTTTTTCAGACTTTGTAGACTTGTGATAAAAAGTCATGGAAACTATAGATAAAAAGTATTTATATCATTATTTTTCATATAAGTTTCTTAACTACAAATTCAGATTAATTTGCATATTCGGAATTTAAAAATGGTTAGAGTTTATCTTTTGCAAACAAAAGTACAGAACACGAAAAATCCTGCATAACAATACAGGATTTTTAATCAACCTTTATTATAAATCTACAAAGAAAATGAATCGTTGAAGCCCAACTTAAATTTGTCATTGTATCTATCAACTCTAGTGTTGAATTATGGTCAGCTTTTTACCCACTCCGTCTTCAAAAAACATCCATTTGTATATCTTTGAACGCTTACATTTCACTATAGCAATAAATCATAATATCACCACTCCCATCAGACAGCAAACAAATCCATTCGCAATTTGAGGATTATTCCTTTACCATTCTAAATGATCCGCTCTATATTCCAGTGGAATACTTTTCTTGCTTAGTAGTACCATCCTATATATAAAGGATACTTAATTTTACTCAAAACCTTGTTGTAAAGAATCTATATTCTTTTTCATGATATCAAAATAATCTTCGGCGGAATTGATATTTTCTTCTGTAATTGATTCGAGATTACTTAATGTTAAGGTTTCTGTACCTGTTTCTCTTTGGGTAGTTTCTGCGATTTTATTCGATAGATTTGGTTCAAAGTAGATATATTTTAAGTTATTTTCTTTCACCAAATTGATTATTTCAACCATTTCCTGTTGAGAAGGTTCATCACTTGTAGATAATCCGCTTATGCCTATTTGTTCTAAACCATAAACATCTTCCCAATATCCGTATGCCGAATGAGAGACAAGAAAGGTTTTGTTTTCAGCTTGACCCACCATATTTTTAAATTCAGAATCTAATTCTTCTAAATCTTGTTTAAGAGAATTAAAATTCACTTCGAATACATCTTCACTCTCAGGTTTTAGTTCTATTAGTTTATTTTTAATATTCTCTGCAATCGTTATAGATCGATTAGGATCTAACCAAACATGAGGATCACTATCTGTCACTTCGTTATGCTCATCATGTTCATTTTCTTCATGACCTTCATGCTCGTCTTCTTCGCCATGGTCATGAGAATATACCCCTTCACCATTTATAAAATTGACTCCTTCAGTGGCATTTACAATTAAAACTTCTTCATTCTCAATTGCTTCGATAACGGTATCTGCAAATTCTTCCAGTCCAGCTCCTGAATAGATAAAAGCATCACTTTCAGCTAAGTCGACCATTGTTCTTGAAGTGGGTTCAAACGAATGTGCATCCGCACCGGGAGGAATGACATTTTCGATGTTTACATCAGCTCCACCAATTCTTTCCGTAAAATATTCAAGTGGGTAAATGGTGGTATATACCGTTAATGAATCATCACTCGTATCTTCTGAATTACCACTGCTTTCATTATCACTGCAAGCAGCAAGCAACAAAATTATGAAAATAATAAAAATAAATTGAATTGCCTTTTTCTGCATTTGTCCTGTCTCCTTTATATAAATTAGACGTTATTAACGATAATAGTAATTATTATGATTTACAATTAAAATATTAATTTTAGCTACAAATGTTTATTTATTCTTTGCCTCATAAAGCCTTCCCAATTAACAGCTCCATTTCTTGCTTTCATTCAGGAACCTTTTCTACAAGAACAGACTTTATTGACTTGTAGAAAAGGTAAAATACCCCCTTTTCATATGATTAATAAAAATTTTAAATAGCCAGTATGAACTAATCACACTGGCAACTTAATAATTCTTTTTTACATGTCTAACGCTATATTATGAATCGTACTCTATTCTACCTTTACCTGCCCCATCATGCCATTGTCTTCATGTTCAAGAATATGACAATGGAACATATACACGCCTTTATGCTGAAATTTTACAGCTATTTTAACTGTCTCATCTGGTTCAATGGAAATACTGTCTTTCCAACCTCGCTCGTTTTCTGGTGGTTCTTCTCCATTCCTAGAAATTATTTTAAATTGAGCTCCGTGAATGTGGAATGGATGAATCATTCCGCCCATCATGTCAGGTTTATTGTAAATTTCCCATACTTCAGTGACCCCTTGCTCTTGTGTGAAATCAATTCTCTCTGGATCAAATTTCTTTCCATTTATCGTTACCATATCCATCATTCCAAAAAGTTCCACGTTTTTTGTTACTGGCAAGTTCATCTCTTCTTCTGTAATTGAAAAATCATTCATCTCTTCAGGAATGCTGCTATCCTCTCCACTTTGATCAGAAACTTCAAATGGTAAAAGGATCGAACCATCCTCCTCATTTATTAACGCAAACTCATCTTCTGAGTTAAGTTGTGAAAAATCAATAATTATTTCTGCCCGTTCTGATGGGGTCAGTGTAATTTCATCTAGTGTCACCGGTTTATTCAGGAAACCTCCATCCGTTGCAACTTGCACAAAGGAATCCCCTGTATTCAATTTAAAAGTGTAATTCCTTGCATTGGACCCATTTAAGAGACGAAGACGAACCTTTTCTTTGTCTACAGTCAACTTCGGATTTAACGTTCCATTTACCAATGACATATCACCGATTGTTCCATCATCATTCATAGCAGCACTGTAATTCAATTGTTTCTGATTATCAAATGTTTTATCTTGGAAAATCAAGGGAATATCATTCTTTCCATACTCATTGGGCAATCCAAGACTCTTGGAATTGTCATCTTCTATATAAATCAATCCTGCAAGTCCATTGTAAACCTGTTCAGAAGTTTTCCCTTCTGGATGGGGATGGAACCATAACGTTGATGCCTCTTGTGTCACTTCAAATTCGATCAGCTCTTCTTCTCCTGGCTTTAATGAATTATGTGGCCCACCATCTTCTTCACCTGATACTTCCAACCCGTGCCAATGAAAAGTTGTCTCCTCATCTAACTCATTTATCGTTCTAATTTTCACCGTATCGCCTTTTTCAAATTGAAGCACCGGTCCTAAAAATGACCCATTGTATCCATATGTTTTCGTTTTAGTACCATCGAATATTTCAGTCTCTCCTTCTTGTGCTCGAACAGTGTATACAACTTCTTCTTCATTATCGCTTTCAAGCAAAGGAGGTATTTTCAATTCATTTTCCCCTGTAGAATCATTTAAACTTACCACCTCATCATGACTCATATGACCATCCGCCATTGCATCATCATCCATAGATGAATGATCCATTCCTTCTTCCATGGAATCAGACTCTTGTTCCATATCTGAGTTTTCTTCAGGTGTTGATTCAACATTCCCTGCACAAGCCGATAAGACAAGTGCTGTCAATAAAGAAATTAAACTTATTAATAACAATTTTCGTTTCATATACCATAACTCCTATTAAGTAAAATTTTACATATTAATCCAGCTTTAAAGGCTAACATTCAATAACACTTTACTATTAGCCAATTTACTTGATTCCAGAATTATATTTGATTATTGTTTCATCACTTAAATTACAATTATAGATGTTAACTTTTCCCCTTTCATTAGATACTTGATACCAATTTATGTTAATGACTCATTATCCTTATGACATAACTATATTTTAAAACTATCGAGAATTTATCAAGAAAAAGTTAATATTTGATGAATTACATAATTAAATATTATATAATCATAAAATACCTTAATGGAAAACCTTTTACAGTTTTACCCCCTCCACCTTTAACGAAAAATCTTTAATCATATATAGGGGCAACAAATATTATGCAAAACATAGATGTTCATTTCTTTATCTATTCCGGAAATCAACTAGAACGTTAAAAGTTATTAACAATTAACCTTTTTCCATAAAGGCGTTAGTACCTTGTGGATCAGAAGTGATTCGTCGATTGTATTTTACTCGTTTATATCATCTACTAAAACGAAATCAGCTATTGCGGTGGCCACCTATACACCAAGTCAGCTTTTTCTCACATTACTTTAATCTTTCAACTAGAAAAAACTGATTTTCACCTAACGGAAAACCAGCTTTTTCATTTTTATATTTAGACACTAAATTCATAACCTTGATCTAAAACAACTTCTTTCAAATTTTCCAATGGAACTTTTGAACCTTTATATCTAAAGTTTTTCTTTACAGGTTGAACTTTTTTCCGAGTATAATAATAGCATTATACTGTTAACACTTAACCTATATTTCATTTTCATACTAAATTTTAATCAATCTTCAACAATTGGGCATTAATTGCACAAATAATTGTACTTAACGACATAACAGCAGCACCGATAGCTGGTGTAATCACGATACCGACATTATATAATACACCTGCTGCTAGTGGGATGGCTATTACATTGTAACCTGCTGCCCACCCTAAGTTTTGTATCATTTTTCTGTAACTAGCTTTCGATAACTTCACAATATTTAAGATATCGATAGGATTACTATTTACTAAAACAACATCCGCTGTTTCAATTGCAACGTCTGTACCAGCACCAATCGCAATACCTAAATCAGCTTCAGCTAAAGCAGGCGCGTCATTGATTCCGTCACCAATCATGGCAACCTTTTTGCCACCTTCCTTCAGTTTTTTCACATTATCCGATTTATCATGTGGCAAAACCTCTGAAATAACTTTTGATAATCCAAGTTTTTCACCTACATAATTTGCAACGCGATTATTATCACCTGTCATCATAACCGTTTCAATGCCACGATTTTTTAATTGCTTGATAACTTCATAAGAGGATTCACGAATGATATCTGCTAAAGCAATCATTCCTTGCAATACGTTATCTCTTAATACAAAAACAACTGTTTTTCCTTGTTGGGCTAGCTTTTCATACGTTTCTTCATCGAAACCTATATTATTCGCTTTCATCGCTCCAGGGCTAATGACTGCGATTTCAGCTCCTTTTACATCAGCAGTTAATCCTTTCCCAGTTAAGTTTCTATAATTCGTTACATCATATAGTTCTAAATTACGATCCTTTCCTTCCTTCACAATTCCTTTTGCAATTGGATGGTCGGATTGTGTCTCAACTGAATAAGCTAACTTCACTAACTCATCTTCACTTACATTGTTACTTGGATGAATATCAGTAACCCCGAAGTTTCCTTCTGTAAGGGTACCTGTCTTATCAAATACTACTCGATCTAGCTTTCGAGCATTTTCAAATGGGGTACGATTACGAATCAACAAACCATTTTTAGCAGCAATAGACGTTGATCTGGATGTAACTAGAGGCATAGCCAGACCAAGTGCATGCGGACAAGCTATAATCAGAACGGTAACCATTCTTTCTAGTGCAAATTCAAAATCTCCTGTCGTACTCCAGTAAGCAATCGTGAAGATTCCAGCAACCACCGCCACATAAAATAGCCATTTTGCTGCAATATCTGCAAACCCCTGTGCTTTTGATTTAGTATTTTCCGCCTCACTTACTAATTGAATTACTTGGGATAAATACGTGTCATTTCCAATTTTGCTTACCTTAATTTTTAATACACCTTCACCATTAACGGCTCCACCTATCGCTTTCATTCCAGGCCCTTTTTCTACAGGGACGGATTCACCTGTTAACATAGATTCGTCGACGGTAGATTCCCCTTCAAAAATTTCTCCATCAATTGGTATTTTTTCTCCCGATTTAACAAGGATCTCATCTCCAGGGTGTAATTCTTCAACAGACACTTCTACAATATTTCCGGACGCGTCAATTTTATGTGCCTCTTTTGGCATTAGTTTAATTAATTCTTCGAGTGCTTTTGAAGCACCCATTATGGACCTCATTTCTACCCAGTGACCTAACAACATAATGACAATTAACGTAGCTACCTCAAAATAAAAGTCACTGCCATCAATCAAGAAGGCTGTTAAAGTACTATAAATGTAGGCTGTTACAATGGCAAGTGAAATTAACAACATCATCCCTGGTGTTTTTGTTTTTATTTCATCCCATGCACCAAGCAAAAATGGTTTTCCACCATAGAAAAACACGATGGTTGAAAGTATGAACAGCAATAGAGTATTACCTGTAAATGTTACTTCATAGTTGAATAGCATTTGGATCATTGGTGACAGATAAGTTATTGGTATCGCTATAACTAAAGAGATCCAAAAACGCTTTTTAAAATCATCAATCATATGTTCATGATGACCGGCATGACCCCCTCCATGATCGTGTCCATGTCCCGAGTGGTCATGACCATGGTGATTATGTTGCTCTTGGTGGTCATGGTTATTGTGTTCATGATCATGATGCTCGTGGTTATGATGTTCGTGATTATAGTGCTTGTGCTCATCCTGTTCACTATGTCTTTGGTTATTTTTCTTACTATCATGATTTTCCATATGATCAATCCTCCTAGTGGTAGTCGTATTACGAATTCCTTTTCTATATAGTGTACAAAAGATATTCTTCTTATTACTAATACACTATACCGTACCCCTCTAATGTATTAATTAAACAAGGTAAATTGTAAAGAATTAGTGCATTTTTTGTGCAGTTTTCAAAAAGCAGTTTATTTTGGAGTGATGATGGGGAAATTATTTATATGAATAAAATATTAGTGATTTAGGAGGTTCTATAAAATGTCACATGAACAACATCAACAACTATTACAAACCCTGCATGAATGTATGACAGCATGTAATCACTGTTATGATGCATGCCTAAAAGAAGAAGACATAAAGATGATGGCTGAGTGTATACGATTGGACAGAGAGTGTGCTGATATCTGTTCTTATTTAGAACAGGCCATATCAAGAAACACACCATTTGTTTCTGAATTAGCCACTGTTTGTGCTAAAATTTGTGAAGCGTGTGGAAACGAATGTAAGAAGCATAATCATGAACACTGTCAGAAATGTGCCGACGCCTGCTTTAAATGTGCCGAAGTATGTAAAAGTGTTGCTTAAAAAAATTCATCTGTAAAAAATGCTCAAATAGGTAGTTATCTAACATATTTGAGCATTTTTTAATCCATTAAATAAATTCTCTGTCATGGGTTATTAGCCCATTTATATCCTACACCCCATACAGTTTTAAAATAGTCATCTATTGGAAATCCTGTTTGACGGATTTTCTCTCTCATATTCCGCACGTGTGAATCAACTGTTCTTCCCCCTGTCTCGGAATCAAACCCCCAAATTAAATCAATCAAATGCTCCCTAGCAAATACTTGATTTGGATTTCTCATAAAGTGTCCAATCATAATAAATTCTTTAGGCGTTACCTTGATTGGGTTAGTTCTATAGGTTAATTCAAAACGGTCCTTATTCCAAATTAACCCATTTACTTCAACATAACTCTTAGGTTCTCTTCTACGTAATATAGCTGACATCCGAGCCAGTAATTCTTCTTCATTAAATGGTTTAGTTATATAATCGTCTGCACCTAACCGCAACCCTTTTATAATATCCTCATGTTGGTCACGAGCAGTTAACATAATAATGGGTACATCAGAAATATCTCTAATTTCTTGGCATAATTCCCAGCCATCCATTTCAGGCATCATAATGTCAAGTAAAATAATGTCAAATGTTTCTTGATTTATATAAGACAATGCTTCCATAGCTCCTAGAGCTTCTTTGCAAATATATTGATGAGGTTGTAAATACAACACAATCAAATCTAACATTCGTTTCTCATCATCAACAATAAGAACCTTATACATTTCGTTCCCTCCTTGCCAACTTAATAATGATACTTGTGCCTTGTCCTATCTTGCTTTTTGCTTCAATACTACCACCATGGGATTCAATAATTTCTTTTGAAATAGCTAGTCCTAGCCCAGTTCCACCGCTTTGCCTTGAACGTGATTTTTCCACACGGTATAATCGGTCAAATATATATGGAAGATTTTCTGCAGGAATTCCTTCTCCTTCATCCGTGGTTGTAATAATGAAATACTGATCAGTCTGCTTTACCTCTATTAAGATTTTTGAACCTTCCTTAGAATGCTTTTTCGCGTTATCTAAAATATTTATTAACACTTGTTGAAAGCGTTCTGGATCAATATAAGCTTTTATTTCATCCAGGCAATTCACATGAATTGATATTTTTTTCTCTGCAAGTGCAGGACGAATACGTTCATTTATTCTTTGAATAAGTTCACATAAATTCACTTGTTCACGTCTAATTCGAAAATTATTTTGATCTATTTTAGCTAATTCAAATAAGTTCTTAATTAATACTGTTAATTGCTCTGTTTCTTCTCGAATTATTTCAACATATCCTTTAACTTCTTCTTCAGACGTACCTTGACGATTAATGATATCTGCATATCCTTTTATATATGTTAATGGCGTCCGCAGCTCATGTGACACACTGGCCAGGAACTCATTTCTAGCCTGTTTTAGTTCTTTCAACTCCTGTGATAGCTTGGTGATGGAATTAGCTAATTCACCTAATTCATCCTTCCTTTTGATATGTAGCGCTACATTATGCTTTCCTTTACTTAATTGTTCCGTCTCTTCTTTCATTTTAATTAACGGTTGTGTAATAAATCGTGATAAAATAAATATGGTAATAATTGTTAATAACACAGTAATGAAACTAACAATCAAAAACTGATTGCTAAGCTGATCAACTGTTTTCTTTACATAAGTCGTATCAGCAAACATAAACACATGTCCCTTATGCTCGCCATTTATTGTAATAGGACTATCTGTCACAATATAATTTCCTTCACTCCACTTATCTTCAACTATTTTACCTTCTGTCGGTATTTCTTCATCATTAGTATGTTCTACCACATTAATCATTTCTTGTTCTACAGGATCAGATGAAATAATAATCTCGCCCTTTTCATCTGTAATGATAACGATAAATTCAGACGCTGATTCCATAATACCGACATGTTCTAATGTAGGTTGATCGAAATGATCTTCCAAAACGTCACGATGAGTGTTTCCACGTGCCAGCAGACTATTCATAACTTCTTCAACACGATCATTTACTAGGTTTGTATATAAAATAAAAAACAAAAAAGTTTCAATAACCAGAATAAATACAAAAAACAGTAATCCAATTTTAAAAGATAATTTATTAAACATACTTCACCTCTATACCCAATAAGTAAGTGTATCCAACACACCAAGAATTAAAAGTAACAAACCAGCAATCTTTTGGGTGATAGCTCCAATTTTTCTACTTTTTTTTAATATGGCACCACTTGCTCCAAAGTACCAAATTAAAAAGATAACAGTCAATAGGGGAAGAGAAGTACCAATTCCGAAGACCGCTGGAAGAACTGCCCCATACGAAGTAATCAGCACTATTGGCATTAATGTTAGCAGAAAGAGTACAAACATAGTCGGACAAAAAGCTAGTGTAAAACTAACTCCCATTAAAAAACTGCCTAAATAACTGTCTTTAAATACCTTTGTGGGAAAAGTAAAAATTCGCCATGTTTTCTTCCACCGAAATAATCCAATCATAAATAACCCAATTACAATTAGCATTGGTCCTATTGCTTTACGTATAATAGGCAGAATTTGTGACAGTGAACTATATACCTCTCTACCTAACAGCCAAACAATAATTCCTAATATACAATAAACTACAATCTTTCCTAAGACAAATAACCATACATGTAACCATGGAACTTTATCAACTAGTGATTTATTGCCATAGATTGTAATTGCACTGAGGTTACTTGTAAGCTGACAAGGTGCAAGTGCCCCAACAACACCAAGAAAAAAAGCAAATAATAATGGTAAATGCTCCAAGCCATTCGTGATTTCTATTATTGGTTCCATTAATGTATAGCTTATTCGGTTAAATAATTCAAACATATAAATTCAACTCACTATATAATAAATTAAATTGATCTTATCATTAACTTCTCGATATATGTGCCTCTATTAATTTGCTAGTTTTTTATTTTTTTTACTGCTTTCGGTTATTTTTGTTTTATTACTGATTTAAGCCGTTCATATTCCAATTCGTCAATTTCACCTTTAGCTAAACGTTCTTTAATTATTTGTAATGGGGTTTTCTTTTTATCTCCCTTTATAAAATTTGTGACTAAATAAACACCAAAACTAATTAATCCAATCCAGAAAATAATCATTAGGAGCATTGGCCAAAAGGCTACATGCCCATTCATCATATGCATTTTAAATCACCTTCTCATTTTATATCTTTTCATTTATTATAGCTCTTATTTATCAAGAAAATATGCAGACATGTCAAAAAATGATTCCTCTTCTTTTACAAAACAACTTCTACGTTTTATGACAGATAGCCTATTAAGAAAATAAATCAAGAGGTTTTATAAATGACGTAAAACATTCACATATTAAATAGTCCATAGAACTTTAAACAATCTGCACATAATCTGCAAAAAAATAGGGTACTGTAACATTGAATTCAGAATAATGAAAGGAGTAACATAAAATGGCGAATAAAAAAATGATAATAGGATTGGTATCTTTACTTGCCATCGTCATACTCTCCGCATGTGCGGAGCAAACGGAAGATACAAATAACGATAACAACACGGAACAAAACTCTGAGGATAGTACACATGATGATATGGAGGGCATGGATCACTCTGAAATGCATATGTCTGGATCTGGAGAGGTACCGGAAGGATTACAGGAAGCAGACAATCCAACCTATGAAGTTGGCAGTAAGGCGATCATTGAATCAAATCATATGGAAGGTATGAAAGGTGCGGAGGCAACAATAGTTGGAGCTTATGATACCACTGTTTATACCGTATCTTATATGCCTACAACAGGTGGTGAGGAAGTAAGCAATCATAAGTGGGTCATTCATGAAGAATTGGAAGATCCCAGCGAAACACCATTAGAACCTGGTGATGAAGCTGTCCTAAATGCTGATCATATGGAAGGCATGGATGGTGCGACCGCTCAAATTGATTCGGCCGAAGAAACCACAGTATATATGGTTGATTTTGCTTTAACTACAAGTGGAGAAGAAGTAACAAACCATAAATGGGTCACCGAAGATGAATTGTCCCCTATGGAATAAAATTAGAATTAACTAGCGTAAATTTTAAAGACGAGCAACTCTGTCTTTTAGTGTATCATCATTATAAATTAGAGAAGAAATCTTCTACAAAAGATATCTTCTCTATTTTTTATTGAATCCGATAACTAAGTTGCTATTGAGCAAGAAAGTTATGTTAATATTTTTTTCATTCTGCAAAGAATCTGCATAAATACCAATTATTATTAAAAAAAATCTATTCAAATGGAGTGTTCATTTTATGTATGATTCATACCTTCTAAATGAAAAAAATCCCCAACTAAGTCCAACTGGATTATTTTGTACATTAACCAGTAGTTATTCTATTACCCTCCCCAAACCTATTAGGGATATTTTAAATTTGAACCCTGGGGATGAGATAGTAATTAGTTTAAGATCTCAATCTCATGAATTAGTAGTGCAAAAATTTGGTGGAAATTCACTAGAGAATATAATGATATTGAATGAAAGAGGTTCATTCAGAGTACCAAAAGAGTTTATTAAATTTCTATATTTAGAAAAAGGGGACACCTTTATTTTATACCTTAATAGAGAGCAAAAAATCGTTTTGTTGAGAAAACGATCATGACATTTTGTTTAATCGTCAAGATAAAGACAACAGTTTTAAAACGCTCCTTACCTTTCATCTATTTTTAGAAATTTACGAGCAGCGGGGCAAGACGTTTACATAAAAAATGCTGTCGATTATTGTAACAAAACTTATTCAATTCTGTAATATTTAATCATATTATGTAACCTTTATGTAATTTTATTATGATTTCTATTGTGATGTTGACATGCTAAACTTTATCTAAGAGTGAAAAATTTATTACATAGAATTTCAATCTTAACTGCAAAACAACCAGAATTATAAACATTAAAAGGAGGAACACTTATGGCAACATCCCGTCTTAACATGAAAAAATATGTACTTTCAAGTACATTTGCTGCTTCTATTGCATTAACTCCATTTTTAGGAGATAGTGTGTTGGCAAGTGCAGGTGAAGACTCTTCTAAAGGTGATATCTCTATTGAAGAAAGCAACTTATCCAATCTTCAAGTTGAGCAACAAGCACCAACCACTACAGAAAATGTAAACACATCCCTTCTCCGACAAGGTAGTACGGGATCAGAGGTAGAGAATTTACAAAGTACTCTACAGGCACTTGGTTACTATTCTTATGATGCAGATGGTATTTTTGGTGATATTACTGCACAAGCAGTGAGGAATTTCCAAGCAGATCAAGGATTACAAGTAGATGGTATTGTCGGGTCAAATACAAAGAACGCATTAGCATTACCCACTGACACACCTTCTTTACCTCAGGACTCCTTATCTGAAACGAATGATGAAGAAATTGTTCTTAAAGAGACTGGAAATTCAAATGAATTAAATAACACGAACATATCTAATGGGCCAAGCGAATCTGTAGCTATTTCCCCTAGTCAAGATAATATTGTTTCTGCAGCAGAGAGTGTGCTTGGAACACCTTATGTCTGGGGAGGAACTACTGCTTCTGGTTTAGATAGTAGCGGCTTTATTCAATATGTATTTAATCAAGTAGGTATTGATGTTGCCCGTACACACCGTGATAATTGGGTAAATACTGGCGTGCATGTTGGCTCTCCTAGTATTGGTGATATTGTATTCTTTGAAGGTACTTATGACGTTCAAGGCGCTTCCCATAGTGGTGTTTATATTGGAAATAATCAAATGATTCATTCAGGGGATAATGGAGTGGTTGTAGCAGATATAAGCATTGATTACTGGCAAAATCACTATATTGGTGCAAAATCTTATACACAATAAATAACGATAAAAACAAGCTTAAGCCATCATAATTTGATGGCTTTTTAAAATAAACAAAGTATAAATTTTTGATTATCTTTTTATATATTCTTAAATGCTCGTATAGCCTTATTCTATTGGCTTGCGAGCATTTTTACTGTTGGTAGATACTTCACGTTTCATTACATATTTCTTTATATTTTAGCTGTCAAAAGTGGTAAATAAGTAGTAAATTCATTTGTTACTACTAAGCAGCTAGTTGTTCCTTTTGTTTTCTTTTTTCCAAACGTTCCACTTCTGCCATTGCGGAATCGAATGTTGCGTGAGCGTAATAGTCCAGTGTCATAGTTATATTTGCGTGTCCCATAATGTACTGCAATGCTTTTGGGTTCATACCCTCATTTGCATAGTTGGTACAGAATGTATGTCGCAAAATATGTGGAGTGATGTGTGGTAACTTATCCTCATTATACTTGTTGTACTTCTTAACAAGGTTCCTCAACATATTTCCGTAATCAGTAGCAACCTTTGGATACCCTTTACGATTAACAAAGAGAAAATCACTATATCCATCAATCACAACACGTTTACCATTTTTACGATTGGCTAACACTCGCATAAATGCTTGATAGGCTTCTTCAACCATAGGAACTTGACGCTCGCCACTTTTGGTTTTTGGTGTTTCAATGTAGTACCCAATTTCAGTATCTCTCAATAGTTGATGGTCTACATGGATAAGACGATTTTCAAAATCTAAATCGGAAAGGGTCAAACCACCAAACTCTGAAATACGAAGACCTGTTTTTAAGAGTATCAGAATTTCATCATAATTTTTGCTGTAGGTCTTATCAGCTTTCGCAAAGGCTAACAGTTTTTCTTTCTGTTCTTCTGTTAATGCAATCTTAGGAACAGTATCATCATCAATCACTGTGTTCAGTTGAAAATCAAATGGATTCTTCCGAACATAATCATCTTGTATGGCAATATAGAACGAAGCCTTTAAAGAACGCTTATAATTATTGATGGTTGAATAAGCAAATCCATTTTCATTCTAATCGCCCATTCCTTAGCGTCAGAAGGCTTAATACTGTCAATGCTTCTTACACCTAACTTGTCTTTTTCCAAAATATCCATCAGATATTTACGTCCCGTTTGAGTGGGTTTTCTAACCTTTGGTCTTTGAGCATTTTGTTTGGCGTAAAGTTGACAGAGTGTCATTTTCTTCCCTACAACATCAATACCATCATGAATATCTTTCTGTACCTCTGCTACTTTCTCTCGAAGTGAAACACAATCACGCTTACCTGCTGGGACTCTATCCGTAGATACAAGTTTCCATGAATATACCGATTGTGGCAGTCCAAATGTATCTACATACTTGTATAAATACCTTCCGTCTTTTCGTTGGCTCTCTCCTGTTTTTAAGATTCGACCTTTGTTGTCCCGTCTTTTTTGTGACATGACAATTGCTCCTTTCCTTATATGGAAAGAGCCTTGATACGACTTAAGACGATCATATCATATACAAGACTCTGAGACGACTAGATAACATCTAATGTATCTATTACTTTTTCAAACTGTTTCCGCTTAATCTGAATACGGTTACCATTCATAATGAGCCAGTTTTCATGTTTATTTTCTTCTGCCAAGCGACGAAGTTTGTTTTCGCCAATACGAAAATATTGTGACGCTTCTTCAATGGTTAAGGTATAACGCTCCCAGATAGGAATGTCAGCCTGTTTCATAAAATCCTCCTTTCCATAAACGTGTTTTACAAACAATCAAACAGCTTTAGCAAAGCTCACTGGATTTTCACCTCTACATGGTTCTCATGTAGCCATACCCATTGCCTGCGACGTTTCTATCACGTTCGGACTGTGGCTGTATGGGAGTATCATTATCACGATAAGAAAGTCATAGCAGTAATCTTGCTAAGGATTACTTACGAATCACTAACATGTATCGCTCGCTGTCTTGCAAGGTCATGGCGTATTAGTTCGGCGGCTCTTTTCTTATCGAAACGTATTTGATTGTTTTATTTAGTTGTCAAAGAACATTGGCTTATCAGCCTATCAAAATATACTGGGAACAATATGTTTTGATAGAATGACAAACTTCTAGCCAGGAAGCGTGTAACGCTCCAACACGCTTCCACGGTTGGCGAAAGGATTAGTTGACTTCAAAGGACAAAACTTTGGTAATCAGTCGAGTTTGCATTCTGCCTCGTAGCACTTCATCCACGACCATTTGTTGATTCCCATATTCATCTTTCATGGGGCGAAGAGAGCGTTTTGAGATATAACCTCTGTAGTGCTTTACAATGTGATGAATAGCTTCTGTATCACCGTCTGTCGCCTGTACAATAAGAGAAAAGGGAACCATAGGATATGTTGTTCTCATTCTGCATGCTCCTTTATAATTTTTTTAATCAAGGCTAGTCCACTGGTTCGGTGACGATAAACAGTAGAACGACTTAATTTTAATAGCTTTGCGATCTCCGTATCGTTCATATCCATAAAGTAATACAGCAAAATGATGTTACGCTTTTTTTCTGATAGATTCCGTAGTGCTTCACTTAATAAATCACTTTTCACACCAATGTTTGAACCGTACAATGGGAACATTTGCAAATGGGTGGCATAGTGATCGACAGTAGAAAACTGATTGACCAGATAATCTCCTGTATCAGAGAAGGAAATTTCTTGTTTTGAAATTCTTGATAAATGTTTGAAATAATCTTTACGTTCATCTTCCATCGCACTTTTACAGAGATAATCAAACTGATTTTCTATCGTTGTTTGAAAAGAAGATGGTTTCATCGTTTTCACCCCCTTTCTTGTCATGAAAGGAAGTGAGCAATGCTCTTTTATCTCCCTTTGTACTAAGTCCCGACACGAAAGGGCTGTTTGCTGCATTTCTGGTAAAAAAACTATAAAAAAAGTTTTCAGCAAACAAAAAAACACATAATCAGATGGATTGATCTGTATATGTGTCTTATTAATTCGTTCTATATGACTTATAAAACCACATTTTTGGGTATTTTCACCCAATGTAAGTGGATGATCTTTTTTGACAAGGTTTCAAAAAGCAAATATTGTTGCCTAACAATATATTGCATGGCGACTACCTCCTAGAAGCCGTCATATTATTGAAAAAACAGAGATTAATACACCACCTATAAATTTTGTACAAAAATAGAGACGACAGCTATTAAACCGTCGTCTGGAAAATAGAATATATTTAATACATGAAAAGGGTACTGCCAGATAACGGTTTTTTTTATTACCGTCTAGCAGTATCTTTTGTTGTATGAAACTAGAAATGGGTATTGTACAACCACATAATACGTTTTTCTATACCTGTTTCTATTTTAATAGGAACACTAAGATGTATAGAGGTGGTTTATTATGCGTAAAAAAGAAGATAAATATGATTTTAGAGCGTTTGGACTTACGATAAAAGAAGCCCGTATAAAACATGGTTTAACCCGAGAACAAGTGGGAGCAATGATAGAGATTGATCCACGCTATTTAACGAATATTGAGAATAAAGGACAGCACCCAAGCATACAGGTGCTATATGATCTTGTCTCTTTACTAAACGTTTCTGTTGATGAGTTTTTTTTGCCAACAACCAATCTGTCGAAAAACACCAGACGCATACAATTGGAAAAGCAAATGGATAGCTTCACGGATAAAGAACTAATGCTTATGGAAGCTTTGGCTCACGGTATTAAAGAAACAAAAGCAATAAAAGATGAATGAACCTAAATTTCTAAAAAAAGAGCCGATAAAATGAGGAACATTAACCTCAAATTATCGGCTCTGCGTCTTAGCGTCTGGCTCTTTAACTATGGTAATTTTAAATTTGTTTATATTAACTAAACTTTCTTGTTTACATTTAGGACAGTAAAGAGGAAAGCTAATTAATATTGTATCCGCACATACCTTAGTACGTGTCTTTGAATTACAAATTGGGCAGAATATCCATTTGCTTTTTTCAATCATATAATCTTATCCTTTCTTATTTACATCCTCACATAAATACATTTTCTACAAACAAATTTTCAAAATGTATTTTTTCACATTCATTTATTCTTAAAAAGTTGAAAGTTTGTAATAACAAAACGACTTCATCTTCATGATGAAAGAAAAGTAATCAAAGCATGGAATGTACCATTCTCAGCCATTATATAAACCCCTAACCCTATAAATACAATTGGTACAATCCAGCGTTCATACTTCTCAATTTTTTCCGATATATATTTCATAGAAGCTAGGCGATAGCTGATATAGCATAAGATACCAACCATAATTAAAAAGACAATTATAGCAATCACTATTTCAATGGCATTTAATGCTGTGAAGTATGGTATATAAATCGAAAAATCATCTGCACTGGAAGCCAATACGATAAACGCAACTGTCAAATATAATTGTTTAAACCGATTGGATGAAAATAGTGATAAAATATTACTTTCGTCTGCATCCTCTTCCCCCTTAACCCAAATTTTAATTCCTAAATAAAGTGGAAGAAGTCCAAGTAATCCTATAACCCATTCTTGAGGAATTAAATTCGCCACTCCAAGAGCAACTAATAAACTTACTGTAATAATAATTACAGTACCTATATATTGCCCTATCCAAATATGTTTTTCTTGACCTTTTTTTAATTGTGAAAACAAAACTATTAATATAACAAGATAATCAATCCCTGTTGCAACATAAATAGCAGCAGCTGTAAATATAGTTACAATCATTTCTTCATCTCCAATGTTTTATAGTAAGGGCTTTTCTTTCAATTGAAAAACCCTTAGATTAAATCATCTATTAGGTTAAGAATTCTTGGTAGATGTGTTTTTAAATTCTATATTAGTTATTCATCTTCCTTTACTCGCATAAGCCGCAACCCATTTAAAGCAACTAAAAGGGTTGCCCCCATATCTGATAAGATTGCGATCCAAAGTGTTAACCAGCCAGGAATAACCAACAGTAGAGCCACTATTTTAATGGCAATTGCAAAAGTAATGTTCGCTTTGATGATATTTAGAGTTTTACGGCTGAGTTTAACGGTAAACGGAAGCTTCCTTAAATCATCGCCCATTAGAGCAACATCTGCCGTTTCTAACGCTGTATCTGTACCCGCACCGCCCATTGCAATGCCAACAGAAGAGGCAGCAAGTGCTGGGGCATCATTAACACCATCACCAACCATTGCTACATTACCATACTCCGATCTCATTTGTTTAATATAGTCCAATTTATCCTGTGGCATTAATTCTGCTTGAGTATCAGATACTCCAACGTGTGTACCGATTGCAGCAGCAGTACCTTTATTATCACCAGTCAACATAATCGTCTTTTTGATACCCAACTGATGTAACTTTTGAATCACATTTTTGCTTGTTTCTCGTACTTCATCAGCAACCGCAATAACTGCAAGTATATTTTGCTCCGTTCCAATAATCATGGCTGTTTTCCCTTGATTTTGAAGGTTTTTAACCTTATCTTCAAACTCTTGGCTAAAATCAGGAACAAATAATTCCTTGAAGAGTTTTGGGCTTCCTATATAATAGGTTGTTCCATTTACAATTCCTTTTATACCCCGACCCGTAACAGAAGAAAAGTCCGTTACACTTATATCTGAATATGGGATATTCTCTTGCTCTGCTTTTTTCATAATTGCTGAAGCGAGAGGGTGTTGCGAAAGGTATTCAAGTGCTGTAATGATAGAAAGCAGCTCTTTTTCGTCTACCTGTTTATTTAATAAATTAAAATCTGTTACAACGGGAACGCCTTTTGTAAGTGTTCCCGTTTTATCAAATGCAATGGCTTTTAAAGCCCCTATTTCTTCTAAATAGACACCGCCTTTGACCAGAACACCTTTTTTGGCAGCATTGCCGATTGCTGAAACAATCGAAATGGGAGTCGAAATGACCAACGCACAAGGACATCCAACAACCAGCGTGGCTAAACCTAGATACACCCAGTTCCCCCAACTTCCATCAAAGAATAAAGGCGGTACGGTAGCTACTAATGCTGCAATGACCATAATGCTTGGGGTATAATATTTTGCGAATTTATCAACAAAAGCTTGCGACGGTGCACGTTCTCCTTGCGCTTCCTCTACGAGATGAATGATTTTAGATATCGTTGTGTCTTCAACAAGCTTTGTAATTTTGACCTCAAGCATTCCTTCTTCATTAAGCGTTCCTGCAAACACTTCATCGTCAACGGTTTTTTCAACAGGGACCGATTCACCTGTTATCGCCGCTTGGTTAATGGAGGAATATCCATTTACAATGACTCCATCCATGGCAATTTTCTGTCCGGGTTTAACAAGCATAATATCTCCAATTGCAATATCATTTACATGAATGGTCATTTCTTGTCCATTTCTTCTGACAATAGCTTCCTTTGGTGCAATGTCCATTAATGAATGGATAGATTGCCTTGCTCTATCCATGGAAAACCGTTCCAGTGCTTCACTAATGGCAAAGAGTATAACGACAATGGCAACCTCTGCCCATTCCCCAATAATGACACCACCGATTACAGCAACTGTCATAAGGGTTCTCATATCAAACTGTAATCGAATTAAGTTTTGCAAACCCACTTTAAACAGTGATAATCCACCTACTAACATAGATGTGATAAATAACAATGCTGTAACGATATTCTCATTTCCGTTTACAAACATAGAAAGGAAACCGAGAGCCATAAATAAGGTCGAGTACAGTAATGTACTATGTTTTTTATAAAATGGAATTTTTTCCTCCCTATCAAGCTCTTCACTTTTTGGATCTTTCTCTCCATATTCAGCAGTCACTTTAAGATTTTCAAAAGCTCCTGCTTTTTCAAGTTCCTCTGTTGTGGTTTCCCCGTAAACGGAAATTTTAGAGGCCCCAAAGTTTACTTTTGCCTCTTGTACACCTTCTAATGCTTTTACGTTATCTTCAAAAGTTTGTGCACAGCTTGCACAACTAAACCCTTGTACACGATAAGTGTTCATTGTTTCTTTTGGTAATGATTCAGACACTTGCTTCCACTTCCTTCTTTTGAACCAGTGTAATGGTCATTAATTGTTTGATTTGTTCATTCTCTAATGAATAAAATGCTAATTTTCCTTCCTTGCGATATGTCACTATTCTTTGTTTATGAAGAATTCGTAAATGATGAGAAGCTGTAGCTATCGAAGAACCAATAATGTTAGCGATGTCACATACACACAACTCATCCTCTTGACATAAAGCATAGGAAATCTTTGCTCTATTTTCATCTGCAAGTATTTTAAATAATTGAGCAGCACTAGAAATATCTTGTTGTTGCAAATCTTCTTGTATTCGATTGACTTTTTCTTCGTCATAACAAAAAATTTCACACATATCTTTATTACTCATTATCTTCACTCCATTTCATTCAAATATTCATTTGATTATAGTGTAATACATTTTTGCGTTTCATTCAAGTGTTAATTTGAATATAATGAAGGATAAATTTCTTTCAATTATTAAATATTGGAATATAAGTTTTCTGTCCATCCAAAATATCTCCTACCGAAAGTATTCAAGAAAAAAATGCGGTAAATGGTAACAACAATCAGCAAAGGAGGTATTATAAAAATGCTTATAAGATACGCTAAGAGCCTTGCTGAAAAGTCTAAAGCTGGGAAAATAATAATAAATTATTGATTTTAAGTAATTAAGATGTTAAGAAAACATATGAATTTTGATTGTATAAAAGCGATCACCACTTCTCTAGTACCAAACAGGTAAGTGATGATCGCTTATACAATCTTTATACAAAATTTCTTTTTATTCCTAATTTGTTAAGCCAAAGATCAGAACCTTCTAATTGCCTAATTTCATTCATTATTGCCCGTTGTTACAGTTCTAATTGGTCAATTATCTTAATTAATTCAGGAATAGCATGATCCACCGTATATAGATCATCTGCCATTAGGCAATAAGTGACTTTAACTAATTTTTCTTCTATTTCTGCAAAATATAATTTTCGATTTAACTGATGAGCAAGTAGATTCCTTTCTGTTTTTTAGATAATAACCTCAAATCCTCCTTACTATCTTTTAATCATACATTGTGAAAAAATGTTTAATCAATTTCTCTTGTATAAAGTCAGCACATAAGGAAACTTTGATATAACCACATTCTATAATCTATAGACAACAATTTAGTGTTAAAAACTATCCATTGACTAAACTTCATGGAGAGCATTTAAATCTGATAAAAATAAATAGCAATCACCACCTATTTATTGTAGATTGAACAGGTAGTGATTCTTTATACTTTCCGACTAAAAGCCTTCTTATTCAACTATCATCCAGTTAGAACCTTTCTCTAATGTGAGGTCATATTGTGAAAGTTGTGTTGCTTTTGTGGTATTATCCAAATACTTCACTGTAACCCAAGCTTTAATCTGATTATCTTGTTCTTGATATACTGGATTTACAAGTTCAGAAAATATATAGTCCCTTTCAATAGATGGTAAAGCATTGTTCTTTACATAATATGCAAGCTCTTGTTCTGTCGCAGTAGGGTAAGAAGCAAAAAATGTCTCTAAAAATAGAGTGACTTCTTCTGCTGTTTCTGATTCTACCGTTCCGTTACTTTCAACTTGTTCTGGTGTAAAGTTAGATTTTTTGGGCTTATCCCACAGAGTAGGGTTTTGCGTAATAACCAGATTCTCTTGTTCATCTTGATAAATTACAATGCGATAGGTTGAACTTGTTAATGTGCTGTCTTTATCTTCCGTAATTTTTTGCTGTACGAAATAAACCACCGAAAAAGTATTTTCTGTTTCTTCTGTTAACGACCAAATGTTTATATTTTGCACAGTAGAACTCGTTGGAATATCATCTCGAACCATATCGGTATTTAAAGATTGTAGTTCTTCTGTCAAATAACCAGTCAATTTTTCGGTTCGTTCTTCCAATGCTTCGGCTTCATTTTCCCACGTGTAATAGTCTTTCACAAAGTTTCTTGTAAAACTTTCTATCGCCGTTGTATCTGAAATCGTTGCTTCAATTACTTTCGTTTCGTGTATCGTATGCTGGTCAATCGCTGTAAAGTTTTTATAGATTCCAAAGGCTAGACTGCTGATTAATAGAATCCATAAAAATAGAACCGACTTTTTACGCTTCCCAACGGTTCTCACTTTCACCTTTTTTTCTTTCTTTAACTGTGCCTGCTTTTCTTTCTTATTAAAAGGAAACTTCATACTATCCCAACCTTTCCTTAGTTTTTGATACGTCCTGCACCTACAAGATGTGTTTGCCAGTAAGAAGAAGTTAAATCTGCATAACCAATCGGAGATCCTGCATGGAACATTTGGTTATTGCCAACATAAATACCGTTATGTGTAATGTAGTTGGCGGTATTGTAAGTCGAATGGAAAAATACTAAATCTCCTGGCTTTGCTTCTGACAAAGGAATGTGTTCTGTTGCGTCATATTGCTCTTGTGCGGTTCGAGGTAAATTAATTCCTGCTTCACGGAAAATCCATTGCATAAGCCCACTACAATCAAACGAAGTATTCGGATGAGCCCCTCCAAAAACATAAGGGTAGCCTTCATATTTTAGTGCTTCTTCCATTACTAATTGAAAGGTATCATCATCAAAGGATGGTGTTGTACGAAGGTAAGGCTGCAACAAATCCACATAAAACATGTTGCCATAGCTGTAACGCCAACCTCCGTTTTTTTCAACTGCAATAGGGTTCGAGTAGGTAACTTTATTTCCTTCTGATCGGGATCGCTCTTTCGCAAAGCTTTCCGCCAGTTCAAAAGAGTAAGAGTTTCCCCGTTCTGCCACATAATCAATAAAAGCACCGCCATAGTTATAACTTTGAAGAACAGTGGAATCATCCACGCCTTTTGTATCTGCTGACTGTAATAAGCTTGCGAGATATTTCGTTCCCTGTTCAATGGAAGTTTCTGTATCTAAGGTGTTGGGCGGTAAGCCTAACGATTCACTGCTTTGCATGACATCTTCCGCAGTACCGCCACTTTCAACGGCAATAATCGCAAGTAAGATCGGCACGTAGTCGCTAATCCCATATTCATTTGCGTATTTTTCCACCATCGGTTGATGAGCCAGCACATCTTCGGATAGAGAAACATTTTGCCAATCATCTGGTGAACCTAAATCTAGGGAAGAATCAAAATCGCCTGCTTCATCGGAAATAAAAATAGCCACAAAGGCAAGCAAGCCTAGAAATGCTAAGAAGCCTATTCCACCGACAAGCAACATGATTTTCAGACGTAAGAGTATCATGGACGCTTCCTCCTAACCGTTTGTCTTTGACGTGGAGGTGTTGGTTGTTTTCGAGTCTGCTTTCTAGGAAGGGCAGGACGTTGAATGACTTGTTGCTTCTTTGCTATTGGTGTCTGCTTTGGAAGTCGGACAGGGTGTGCCTTTCGATAGGACTTCTTTCTGTCGATCGATTCTTTATAAGGTTGATTGGCTTTTTCCTTTGGATTTCGTAATACTTGTTTTTCTTCTTTTGGCATAGGAACTTGTTTCCTTTGACGACTTTCAGGAACTAGCCTGTCTTTCGGATTCATTTTCTGTTTCTCTTTTATTAAAGAAGAAGGAGACTTCTTTTGTGTTGTTGGCTTATTGGAGTAAGCAGTGGTATTCTTCTGCTTTTTGTCCAATGCTTGACGCTTTTCTGCAATCGTTTGTCGATGTTTACTGGTGCGTTCCGTATTTTCACGTTGTCGTTGTTCTTTGGCTTGAATGATTCCTTGTTTAAAGTCTTTGCTTGGTTGTTGAAGCCTTTCTTTTCCTTTTATTGCAGCGTATTTTGCGGTTGTCGGCAAATCTTTCATTTGTTGTTTTCTGTGTTGGAAATTTGTACGCACACGATTTTTCGTGTCTAACACTTTTCCAGTAGATTGTCCGATTTTCTGACTAAACGATTTTCTCTCTCCATTGTTTGATTCCTTCTGATTCTGCTTGTTGGCTGACAAACGCTGTAAAGGACGTAAAGGAGAGAAGGAACGTTTTGTTTTTCCTGATTGACTCATCATCTTGCCAACAGTTGCCCCAGCCGTTACCCCTGTCAATGTGCGTCCAATGGAACGTTGTAATCGACGACCACTGCGGTATGCCATCTGTTTCGGACGACGCATAACGCTCCGTCCAACTTGTTGACTATCGCTACTTTGTAACCGAAACATACCCATAATGTCGCCAAGCTTCATGTAGATTCCTGCGAAGGTTACAATCTGTAAAAAAGCAATTAAGAAAAATGGATAGGTGCTCGTTAATCCGTAGAGCATGGACGAAATACTGAAAGCAACAGTAATCACAAGTGTGATTCCAGCCCGCAACATAATCACATTAAACAGCTTTAAAATCGCTTGTTTCCCTATGTTTTCGAAAGTTGGTATCATGGAAAGAAGGAAACTGATTGGTAGAAATGTCGCAAACACAATAAAAAGTAGTTGCGAGAAAATAGCCATTCCCGACAGCAAAAATATAAAAATCGAAATCCCAATGTTAAATAAAAATAAGAAAAAGACCATCCCTAAACGTGTGGTGGTCTTGGTAATGGTCAAATTTTTATTATCGTAATCCTCAATCTCTGCTTGAACGGCTGCTTCTCGATCTTCTCCATTATTTGTGTCAGGACTGATGGAAACTAAAGCTTCTACACGTTCTTCTCCAATTGCTTCTTTGTCGGAGTTATCAAACTGCAATAACAGCCAAGGCTGTTCCACTTGAATGGAAAAGAGATTATTACGAATCATATCGACACTATCTCTGCCTTGACTGTTGGAGTTTGGCATTAAAATGTTCGTTCCTAAATCAAGGGCTGCTTCACTGACATCTGCGGAAAAATCATTAATTTTTGTAATATACGTGGGGGCAAAAGCAATAAAGGCAGCCGATACGATAAACACGACTAGAAAATTGATAATCGCTCGTATCGCCTTTGTCGTTTCTCGTTTCATTAAGCCTGTGTAGGTCACATAAATACCCAACACTAATACAAAGAGGAGAAGGAAACCCACATAAAACCCTTCTGTTCCAAATCCTTCTGCGGTAACCCCTGCTAGTGTTTGCATATTTTCCCCAATGGCGGTTGCCGTTTCGGAAATAAAGTCTAAAGAATATGCTTGCTGCACCAAGTAACCTGTCGCATTAGAGAGATACAGGTTAATAATCCAAATAAAATTGGTGATGGTGTATAGTCCATACATGACTTGTTTGCCTATACCATCATCCCAATTCCACGGCAGCCAATCCCAGCCTGAATCGACGTAAAAATCTAATTGATAATGATCCAATGGATAGAGGGAATAAAGGTTATCTTCTGATACGGTATCATCGACTAATCCAGCCGCATGAGTTATCGTAAATAGAGAAAGAAACCATAAAAAAATGACCGCACTAATAAGTACCGTCACAATAGCGATTTTTTTAAGTTTTGGTTTGTTCATCTTATCACTGCCTTTCTAGGACAGGTGGGCGAGTGTCGAAAGCGTCAAATAAATCTTCAAAGACAGGGTGGACTTGAATAGTTCCCACTCGTCCATAAAGATCTTGCATAAGGCATTGTCCGTTTTCCAATTCTCTTAATCGCCGTTGATTCGCTTCATCTTCCGCATTCACGCCAAAAAATTGAAGGGTTTTCTTAATTTCGGTACTGTCTCTGGAACGAAAAGCGAACTTGACGCCAATATTATTTTTGAGCTTTTCATCGGTTAAATCCGCAGCGTTTTGTGTGACAAAGTATACGCCTGCATTCATCGCACGACCAGCTCGTACCAGCTTGTTAGAGAGTGTTTTCCCTTGTGCCACCTGCAAAAATAGCGATAGGTAACCCTTTGAAATTATCTCCAGGTTTTCCCCCGCCCCACACCGTACGTGAGATTTTCACCTCATACGGCGCTCCATCATTTATTTATTGAATTCATTTTTCTTAATCTATCATTCGTTAGAAAATGACTAATTGTTCTTGAGTTGGTTCTGTTGTTGATATTGGTATTTCATCGTTTTTGACCAATTTACGAAGTTTATTTAATTTCTCCAGTTTTTCATTTGATAAAGAGAGTTGTTTTAATAATCGTTGAATAGTTTTAGGTGCTGTCGCATGAATTAGCGTGTGTACTTCTTTTTGGACGAGGACAAGATTCTGATAGGAATCATTCTTTGTCAATATCCAAGGTTCTTTATGGTGACAGTGGAAGTCGTTTAAGAAAAGTTCCTCACCTGTTATGGCACACCTACCTTTTTGTGCGACAAATAAAGAAATTCGATTATCATTAAACTCAATACTTGCTCTTTCATTTATTACTGGATGTTGTCGTAACCATTGAACTTTCCAATCTGGAACGGATTGTTGTTTTCGATGAATCGCCAGTCTGCCTTCGGGTGTATATTTGTTATAAGCATGCTGCTTCAACATTGGTTTTCTCATCTGAACATAACCTAAAGGCAGGATAGGGTAATCACGTAAATAGCGCATTTGTTTTGATTTCAAATACTTCTTGATTCCCTTGTCATGACCTTTATATTCACCTTTTTTGGTCAATCCATCTTGTCGAAGTAAATTATACATAGTAGTTAGTAGTTGATAATTAATTGGTACGAAATCTAGGTTTACATGTGTGGCTAACGAATAATACTGGTGTATTCCAATAATCATGGAATTATATTTTTTAACTTCTCGTACCACATCTCTTTGCTTATCCATTTTCTTAATTCGTTTTATTTGTTTTTTAAGACCATGTTTAATGCGTTTAAGAGCTTTTGGCGCAACATGTGAGTGGCAAACTTTTTTGCCACTTTTTGAAACTAACCGCAATGTAAATCCTAGAAATTCGCTAGATTCCTTGTTTAGGTTGGTTATCTGAGACTTTTCTTCTGATACAGGAAGCCTTAACCTATCTTTTAACCACAGTTTGACTGCATGATATATTTTGTGAGCGTCTGCTTCTGAGCGACAAAATATTTTGAAGTCATCGCAATACCTCACGATATACATTTCTTTTAGGGACGTAGTCTTTCGTAATTTTTCAAAAACTATGTCCTTTGTCCAAGTAGCCTTTCTTATTGTAGTTAGGTTTTAACTCCCGACAGGTACGTTCCTCCCATTGATTGGCAATCCACCAATCGAACTCATTCAAATTAATATTTGCAAGTAGGGGACTTAAAATTCCGCCTTGAGGTGTTCCTTTCGTTGGAATTTCAGTCTCCCCATTTGGAAGGACAATTGGTGCTTTCAACATCTTTCGTAAGATAACCAATAGTTGTTTATCACGAATACCCATTGTCCATATCTGGCGCATGAGTTTTCCATGATGAACATTATCAAAGAATCCTTTAATATCTACATCAACTACATAATTTAATCGACTTTGGTTCATTCGGTACATACACGTAGCTATTGCATTTTCTGTAGACCGTTGAGGTCTAAATCCATAGCTGTGTTTATAAAATTTAGCTTCGCAAATTGGTTCAAGTACTTGCAGAATACATTGTTGAGTAATTCTATCCCATATAGAGGGGATACCCAACGGTCTTTTACGACCATTTGCTTTAGGAATTTCGACTCTACGAACTTTTCTAGGTGTATAGCGTTGAAATCTTTTTTGTACAATTGTAAGAAAGGTAGTGTAGGGGAGGTTTTCAATATCTTTGATGGAAACCCCGTCAATACCCTTTGTTTTACTGCCACTATTTCTTTTGATTGTACGATACGCTAATTGAATATTTTCATTTGATGTGATGATGTTCATTAGGTTTTTGAACGAAACTCCTTCGGCGCTTTTCTGATATAGCTTATCGAAAATTTCGGTCATTCCGTAGTATTCTGCATAACGTAATTTATTATCTTTTAGAACAATTTCTTCTCTAACAGTTTGTTTCATGGTCTATCACTCCTCTCGTCAGATTCGTGACCTTTTTAGTCCTACTAGAATCCATGAGTAGCGATTAAGTTTTATCAATAAATAAATGACTTGTGGCTGTTCCTCCGATTCCATTACAGAATCATCAACGGTCGCGCCACTACTCTCACTAAAGATTAAGAAAAGTTATGCTTTCCTTTTCAACGCTTCACTGGTTATGCTTACCTCCACGTCTTTAGCTTTCAACGTTCCCTTAACTTTATCAATACAGAGGTTAGGTGCTGACTTTACCCCACAGACTTATCATGTGCCTGTAACACATCAAGGACTTTCATAGGTGCATATTCTTACTTACCCTCAAGCCTGTCATACATACATTTCTGCATGTTAGCGTTCAGAGCGTACATTCGCCAGTTCGTCAGTTCCTTCGGGAACATTCTCACCATATTCTGTTTTTAATGACTCCCGGCATATCAACTACATATCCTACCTCTAGGACACTTTCGTTAAATGACAAAACATTTAATACGGTAATTTTCTGCCGACTTCACCGAGCTTTATACAGTTTTCTTTGCACAAGATAACCGCATATCGGAGGATTAGAGGAAGCGTTTCAGGACGTTACGCCATCATTCCACTTCTCAAGTTAAGAGTTCTCCATTCCCTCTTTGTTTAACTGTTTTTTAAGCAGCTATATTCGAGAATGTGCGCAATCTTTTCAATTGCGAACGTTTCGCACAGCTCCATGCCTCATCCAAGTCAACAATTTTAAAAATACTACGGTCAGAGTGAATGAAGTCAAGGGCAAAAGTGGAAATAATAATCAACATGGCGACACTCAATAATTCCATTGTCGTGTATTCCTCAAAGTTGGTCTCTGCGTCTGGTAGGACTAAATCTGCCACTTGAATAATGTTGAGCTGCTTTTCTAAACTGATAGAATTCTCGACCGTTCCATCAGAAAAGAGCAGGTGAGCAAAATCATAGTCTGTAAAGCTTTCGATATGGTCAGCAATCGTGGCAGCCAATGGATTCGGATCACTTCTTAGTTCTTGGATAACGAGAAGCAAGCCACGTTCTTCTTGTTGGCTAACAGCACGAATGGCTTTTCTAAGAACGGGAAACTTTTCACCATCTCGGCTAGATATACCCGTAAGAAAGGTCAAAATATCAATGGCAAGACTTTCGGAATCCTTTTTCTTTTGCATAATGACATAAGGGTCAAGTAAGCCTTGATTGGCTTCCTCACTCGTTAAATTGACGATATTAATTTCTTCGGCAATATCGGGTAAGGCTTCCTTCCATCCGCCACGTTCCCCCTTAGGATCGACAACCAATGCTTGACCACCAAAAAGAACCGCATAATAGACGAGTAGATTATTCGAGAACGATTTCCCACCACCAAGCGACCCAAGAAAAGCAGAAGCAAGGGCATTGGTCACTGAACCTTTCACCCCTTGACTGGCAAGGCTAGGATTGAGGTATACATTTCTTCCTGTGTCTAAGTTGTACCCAAAATAAATGCCTTCTGTTTCACCTAACATTTGCGTTGCTCCAAAGCCAAGCCCAGCTAAAAAGTCAGAGGTCACATATTGCACGTAATCATTGATATAACGCTTACTGGCAGGAATAAATTCACCATGTAAGCCCAACATATCGCCAAACGGACGGATGAGCTTCACGTTCAAATCATCGTAGAAATCTTTCACCTCATTACAGCGTTGTTTGAGTTCTTCCAAGTCAGAAGCAGAAACCCGAATGACATAGCTTAACTTATACATCGATTCTTTCGTTTGATCGAGGACATCTTCCAATTCGTTCACTTGTTCCAAGGCTTCTAGTACATTGCTGCCTGTTTCGTTGTCTGATTCCATCGCATGATTATCCAAGTCTTTCAATTCCTTTTTCTTATTGCGTACGGTGGATAATGCTTTTTTATTAGTGACAATCTCGACATGCATAGAGGTGTCAATCGGAAAATCAAATTGTTGTTGTTGATAGTAAAAGATTTCATCACTAGGAAACTCTAAATCTCCCACAATAGAATTAATCGTAAAATAAGCCGCATAAGTCGTTTGTTCTTCCTGTTCCAGCTTGATATAACGCTGTTTTTCCGTAATCAGGCAGCGAGTAGGTTTCATTAAATCATAATGTTTGATATAGGTTTCTTTTTCGCCTTTTTCATAAGCAAGAGGATAGCTGTACTCTTCAAAAGCAATCCCTGATTGTCCATGAATATGCTCTATGAGATAACCCATATCGTCTTTCGTTACAGGTCGTACCTTAAAACGCTTTTTGATTTTATTCTGTAAGAGCTGTTCCATCTTTAAAAACCGAGCGACTTCACTATGCGGCATAGAAACAAAATCACCCATGACATGATGGTTCACATCACGTACAAAGGTAGAGAGGGAGGTCGTCACTGATTTTCCCATTGACTTGATATTGACTTCTTCTTCATTCAACAAAAGTTTAAAGCCGATAAAAAAGCGGTAGTCTACCTGATGTTCACCAATCATGGAAACAAGGGCTTCGGTTTGATCGTCAATTCGATTGTAAGCTGCTTCTTGTAATCGTCCTGTCACTAGCTCTTTGCTTCGTTCTTGTACCGACCGTATACTGCTTTCGGTACTGATCTGTAAAGCGTGTATTTTGCCATCTTGATTTTGGGTAATCAACTGCCTAAAGTGTTCGTGTACCTGAATCTTTTCATCTTCGGACAGAAAGGAATAATTGTATGGCAATAATTCATAATACGCAAAGGTTTCTCCATCATGATTAAAGACCAAATTATTTTCCATATACTTAATCGGGTAGCCCATATTTGCCACTCCTTACTGCGGTTATTTTTTCCTCAAAGGTCTGTTTTTGAAGTTTAACTGGCTTTCCTGCGTAAGTGACTTTTGAGCGAATCCAATAAGTTAACACAGATTTAAGAAACCCATAAGGCTTTTTGCCGTCAAAACTTTTCTTACTCATAAACCATGTCAAAGCTACGGGAATACCGACATATTTTAATAATGCCCCGTCAATCAAAGAGAGGGGAGGAACGTTTCCAAGTAACATGACGACCAAGAGAGAAAGTACAAACCATGTCATTTGATTAAACGTAACAGGAAAAGGTAAACGAAAATCATTGATTGCATAAATCACTTTTTCCACTGACCAGATTCGCGTGTAACTTTTTAACTTCTTCATGTCTTATACATCCTTTCCAAAACAAAGAAGCAGCCTGTAATAAAACAAGCTGCCTTTCAATCTATCCGACATATTCAAATACCCCATGATTGGTGACAAGAAAATTCGCTCCAATCTCAAGGTCACGCCCATAGGCTTGATAATCAATATAATTTTGTAGATAAGCAGGCACTTCTCCAAGAGAACCTGATTCATCAATTAAATACCTAGCGACATCTTCCATACTGTCGCAATCCGAATAACAAATAATATCATCTTGATTTTCCAGGACTTCTTCGACGCTGTTAAACCAATATCCCTGAATTTCCGAAAGAGCGTCATATAAGGGAGTACCTTCGATTTCCTGTACCATTTCACATAACCGATTGATTTCGGAAATAGGTGTGTACTCATGGATTTCAAATGGTAGCTCATAATCATGTATGGCATATTCTTCATATTCACCATTCAATCCGATTTGTTCTTTCACATTTTCTATATCAATAGGAGGGGAGAACCAAGCACCTACTAGTTCACCCTCATTATATTTACCAAGGTTTGCTATATACACTTGCATTTCCATTGGTTATCACGTCCTTTTATAAAAATAGTCATAAAAAAAGCACCTGCAAGATGTTTGCTGGTACTCAAAATAGGCTTGTTAATCCCTTCCGCACTCCCGTTTGGATCACCCGTTTTTTACGAAACATAAGTAAATCGCTTATCTTTCATAAAAGAACGGGTACAATTTAAGCCCCGATGATTCTGTTAAATAGGTTTAATAATATATCTTTTACACCTGCTGCATTAAAGACTAATCCGACAGCTACTAATGCAATGATGAGGAATCCAATAAGTTTGGAAAACTCTCTCTTAAATCCTAAATAAATCCCGATTACTACAATTGCCATCAACACTAAGGATTGGGCGTTGTCTAAAAACCAGTTGTACAAATTTTGGCCGAAATTCATGTGCAAAAGCTCCTTTCTATTCTTTATCTTCTAATAAAACCTGAATCACATCTTCGGTCGCCATTGCCTGCTGCATAAGCAATTTTTGATGACGTTTTGATAAGGTTGCCTGTTTCAATATATCATTCATGATATTTGTTTGATTGATTTCATCTAGTTTTATTGCCAGTTTCCATGTGGGAGCGACTTGTTTTGCCAGCCACCGTAAAGTTTTATCAAACGTATAGGGTTCAGGTTTGGTGGTTAACGATATTTTTCGGTTTTCTCCTAAATCTAAGAAACGCTGCCACACTGCATTCATTTTCCAATTACTGCGACGCTTCTTTTCGTCTTTGTCTACAAAACGAATATAGCGATTGATGATTGAAAAAGCGGTTCGTCCAGCGTCCTCATAGGTCATTAAATCAACAATTGCATGATAGGCACGATCATTTTTTAATCGGATTTCCAAGCGGTTTTTCACGTCTGTATCTTCTAGTGATAAACCGTATTTGATAAATTGTTCATAGTCTTTTTCATAGATACACAGGTACACGTCACTTTTTAGCGAGCCGATATATAGACTGTTTCCCATATCAGGTTTATCTTCCCCATGCACTAAGTCACCAGAACGATAGCTTTTAAAGTTCCGAAAAACAGAAATACATTCCTCGTTATGACATTTGTTTGTGAGAAAGGGAATATCTAATATGCCTGTCTTATCATTCATCGCAAGGTCAATACGTTTAAATACGCCACCGACACGAAATACATCGACAAAGAAATCAAACCATGTTCGCTGTTGGGCGAGCAGAAAATTTTCAAATTGACGACATCCTTTTCCTTTTAATTCGAGTAGGCAGCCTTTATCCTCATCGGGCGAAACCATGACGACAATATCACCAAAGACGTATTGTTCAAGGTACGAATAAAAAGCAAAGTCCTCATGCAGCATGTATTCCATTTTCAACTGTAAAATATCTTCAATGACTGGAATAGGGTCTGTCGTGATAAATCGGATTCGCACATAATCAAATAAAATTTCAAGTGGTGCGTCTGGATTAAATTGTTCCAGTACATCCAACAAAGCAGTTTGTAGAGAATCAGAAGGCGTTGCTTTTCCTGTTTCTATTTCGCTAATATACTGTCTTGTCACGCCAACATGTACTGCCAGCTTATTTTGTGATACACCGTATTCTAATCGTTTGTCTTTTAATGCTTGATACCAAGAAATTAGATTCATTTACATTCCTCCCAACTAAAAAAAGATGTCAACTAGAGCTTAAAAGCTGACATCTTTCTCATGCGTTTCAAACCCTTGTGCCATCAGGCATTCATGGGTTTTTGAAACAGTTTCTTTTTACTTTTCTACCCCCCTGTTAGAAATGGGGGGTTAAGGCGTGGCTGTCGCCACGCAGGCTTAACCCAGCACAGCGCCTTTCGCTTCGCACGGCGCCGCACTGGGCAGCCTTTAGCTAGATAATTTATCAATTTCTTTTAAAAAGTCATGCCTTTTTGGTACAAGGGGCGTGTAAAATTCAGAGATCACATTATCCCCCTTGTCTACATAACCACGACCTCTGATTGGCTTTAAGAAAAATTGTTTTTGTACGTCGCTGCCAAAAAGCATACCATAGCCAAGCTCACTCATTCTGCCTAAACCTACTCGAAAATTAAATTGATCCCTAATTCCATCTCCAAGATACTTTGCGTCTGGCCTTTGACAAGCAAGGATAAGGAAAAAGCCTGACTGCCTACCAAGCATAACAATTTGTTTTAGTTTACTCATGACTTTAACGCTCTCTTTCCCAATCATTTCCATAAACGACGTGTACTCGTCAAAGATTAAAAAGCGAGCAGGCAAGCCTAAATAAGCATAGTTTTCACCAGTCTTATAGTTCGGCATTTGCTTCATTTCCTCGTTCCTTTTCATCATGTCCTCATAAAATTGGTCGATACATGCTGTCATATCTTCCTTTTTGTAGTACACATCAGGCATAACGGTAGCTAAATCTGCCAAATCAGCATTTTTGGGATCTAAGATATACAGTTTAGCATCTGTTTTGAGCAAGGCTTCAATCAACGTGAGAATGAAATATGATTTTCCGCCTCCTGTTCCGCCAGCGATCAACATATGCGGCAACTTGTCATACTCCCAATAAAAAGACTCCATTAATTTTAAACTGCCATCCTGTGCGATAACCTCATCAATGGAAATACGGTTCGCAATCATATCATAGAAAAGGGTATACTCCACGTAGGAATCACGTAATTCCTTCGATACCAATTCACAATACAAACCACTTTCCAGTTTTGTTTCTAAATTTAATAGTGGTTCTTGAAATTTTCCAAGTGTAATCTCTACTTGAATGTAAAGCAAACCCTTTTCAAACCGATAATAGATTTTCGGGAAATGACTGATTTTCTCCTTTGATTTATTAGATGGAATATCCTTAAAGAAACTCTCTTGTGTGACTTGTTTTGTTTCATACCAACTGTTTTCTAATACCATTTTAGCAAGTTTTTGTCGATGAATAAGCTGCTTGAAGTGGTTATAACAATAACGATAATAGACAAAAGCACAAACTGCCGTTAAAATGAGACTAATACACAACGTCACTAATCCATACTTACTAATAAAATGTGCTTGTAGTTCTTCGAGCTGCCACGTTGTAGCCATTAAAAATGACAAGTGAAAAGGAATAAAGAATAGAAGCCATACACCAACCAGCGACATACACACAAATTGAAAAACGAGAGAAGCGTCTTTTTCTCTAATACGTTTCCCTCGTTTTTTGAAAGGTTTCATTTTTATTTATCCTTATTAGGTGGTGTTTTTGATGGCTTTTCTCCAATAGTTGAAGTTGCTTTTCCTTTTAACACGATGTCATCGGCTTTTATATACCAATCGACATCCGCACCACGAAAGGTAGCGTTGGCGACTGTATCCGCAATAGGGTTCATAATTTCTACTTCTGCGTTATAATCAAACTCTTTCAATGGAACAGAAGCAGGAAGACTCACTTGTATCATGCGTCCTTGTTCCCTGGACTTTAAATCATATGTGCGTTCCTTTACCTCTGTTGATACAGTACCATCTTCATTTTGTAAAAATACTTCCCTTCGTAATGCCGAAAACTTTAATAATCCAAATGTTTTTTCTTTATCAATTACAATTCCTTGTGCTAATCTCATGTGATATTCCTCCTTATATTTTGCCTATGTTATGCTTTGACGATGTTGTCAGCATGTAGTATATAGTTTGTAAAGCCACGATCTCCAATTTTATAGCCTTCTGCAGTAATACGTGCATTGACTAATTTTACTTTATCCTCATGGTCAAAGAATTTTTCTCCAGCTTCATTAGGAAGAATGACCTCAATATCATCAGCTCGCTGAACATCAGAATAGAGATTGTAGCTACGTGAGAGAGTTGTCATCCGTCCGTTAAGACGTCGCTGTTCCACTTTACCTTCTCCTGCATATTCTAAATTTCCAAACGTTTTTTCCATGTTTGGAATAACGTATTTTAATTCCATAATGTTTACCTCTTTTCTTTATTATTTTATTTCTTAAATACATAACAAAAACTATACAAGCGGAGGAGAACGTGAATAATAAATAATCATGTTAAATTACCTCCTTTAACTTCATTTTCTTAACCAATTACTTATTACTTGTTCTCTATATTCTTTTATACAGAAAGAAAGGATTCTATAAAAGAATCCTTAAGCTACATAGATTAACTATTTTGAAGCATTTCTTTGTATTTTTGAATATCTATTGTTTCTTCTAAATCGCAAAGACGGCTATCCAACCCTCTTTGTACGTCTTCTTCTGAATTACCAGCTGCTCTTAAATCCTTTTCTATTTCTGTCTTTACATTATCATCAAGTAAACAAATAAAAGTTGTGACATTCATATTCATTCTCCTTTTATAATTAATTTTCTAACTTGCTTTAATTTAACTGTCCAATCATTTCTGGCTCACGTTGTTTCCATTTGGAAATACAATATAGTGCATATAGTAACTTCAATTCTCCTTGTTCTTTATAAGGAGCAAACCGAAAACTACTTCCTTCTTTAACTAAAATCATAGTATCTGTTTCTAAACCATCATAAAAAGATATTGTAGGATGTTTTCTTAAAATCATAATAAACATTTTTCAAAAGTTGGTTTAAAAATTAATCCAGCTTTTGAATCTGTTATTATCTGTATCGCGCTTTACAATAATTAAAAACGATAATCAACACGTCCGTATATTACACACCAAAAAACAATCATGGATTCCCCTCTTTTATCACGCACTAATTTCCCATGAGGAAAAAACGGATACTCTTCAATCTCAACCTCATTCAGCACAAAATGGTCATCAATCCACTCCATTACCTTTTCTTCATATATTTCTTGTTCCTTCAGAGACATATATACCTTTCTCCTTTCCTGCTTTTACACCATTAAAAAAAGCTTGTCAGATGAGAATAATCCAACAAACAAAGAGAATGATTTCCTATAAACTATCTGCAATACCAGCCATAATATATTCGGCACATGGTACAGCAATCGAATTTCCAAGTGCTTTATATCTTGCATAATCACTAATCGCTTTATCTTGATCTCCATAAGCTGTCCATCCTTCAGGTAATCCCATCAAACGTTCACATTCCAATGGGGTAAGCTGTCGAATAAAACCATCTTTTTCTTCCCCTTCATACCAAAAAGAAAAAAGGTTGACTGAACCAGCTAACAAAGTTGGAAAAGGGTCACCTGTTTTTCCGAAACTTCCAATGAATCCTGTTTCGTTTTTATCTTTTGCGGCACTTCGCATACGTCTTTCTTGAAAGGGGCGGATGATGGGTATGTTCCTCCCTGTTTCCTTAACAGATATTCCACTGGTGTTGGGGGAGGACACCCTGTCTTTTCCGCCAGACGCAGGAATCGATTGCAGATTGCGGGCTTTAAATAATATTTCTCTGGCACGTTTTCCTCTAAAATCTGCCACGAGGAAGATACGTCTTCTTCTTTGAGCGAGAGTGGGTATTCCCCAATATTGGGCGTCCAACAATCGCCAGCACATATCAATGCCATTCCCTCGGACCATTCCGGCGTTTGCCCAGACTCCAGAAGCAGGCATTGGAATTTTGGTGTTAATGAAAGATTCAAGGACGGCTTTAAAATCCATCCGGTTATTTGATGAAAAAGCTCCCATGACGTTTTCCCAAACAGCGATAACTGGATATGTTCCATTCGTTGCACACCTCATTTCTTCAATAATTCGTAATGCTTGATAAAACAAACTGGATTGGCTTCCTGCAAGCCCTTCACGTGTGCCAAGATTGGATAAGTTCTGACAAGGTGAACCAAATGTAATAATATGAACAGGTGGTATTTTTCCACCATCTATTTTTGTAATATCTCCAAGATGAAGCATAGTTGGAAAGTGACGTTTCGTAATGGAAACAGGTGCTTTCTCTACTTCGCTGGCCCATATAGGTATAATTCCATAACGAGAAGCAGCGAGAGGAAATACACCAATTCCATCAAATAAACTTCCTAATGTAAGAAGCGTCATATCAAATCACAACCTTTATTTTGTTTATTAGAAATTCATTTTTTATAAGAAACCAATAAATTCTCAAAAATAATTTCCAATTTTGGCATAAAAAATAGACGTTCAGTTTGTTTGAACGTCTAAAATAATGAATCTAATTTAATATAGAATAATTAATCTCACATGTCTCCTCACACTAGGTCAATTCCTACTGAAACATTAATGTGGTTTTTTATCACTTTTTTTCTGCCATTTTCACCTTTTGTCTCAAAGTAAGAATGCTTGTAAAACGCCTTGAAACTAAGGATTTCTACGTAGTTTGGCGACATAGCAACGTTATCGCCTCTACATGTGCGGTCCACGGGAACATATCGACAGGCTGGATGGATTGAATCGCATAGCCGCCAGCTTCAATAAGATGCTGTACGTCTTTAGCAAGAGTAGATGGATTGCATGAGACGTAGACAATTCGTTTCGGCTTCGCTTTTAGCATACTTTTTAATAATTGGCGGTCACAGCCGCTGCGTGGAGGGTCTACCAAAATAACATCTGGTTTAAATCCTTGCTTTAGCCACAACGGCAGCCATTTTTCTGCAGGACCGACTTCATATACAGCAGCGATTCCATGCTTTTTGGCATTGCTGCGTGCATTTTCAATCGCTTCTTCGGTAATATCCATGCCACGGACTTCTTCGGCTTGATCGCCAAGCCATTGGCCAATTGTACCGACACCGCAATAGGCGTCAACGAGCTTTTCTTTTCCCGTTAAATGGGCTGCCTTTTTCGCTTCATTGTACAATTTAACCGTTTGGCTCGGGTTTAATTGGAAAAAGGCCCGTGCCGATAGGTCAAAGCTGTATTCTCCAAGACGCTCATGGATCGTCTTTTCTCCGTACAAATGAACCATTTTCTCGCCGAATATAAGCGACGTTTTCTCATGGTTCACGTTTTGCATCACTGACGTCACTTCAGGCAGTTTTTCCCGCACTTGTTTAATAAGCAGCTCTTTTTTCGGGAGTGCTTCGGTTCTTGTAATAAACACAAGTTGGATTTGCTTTGTTTCAAAGCCAATTCGAGTCACAATCGTCCGAATGTCACCGCTATGCGTTTTCTCATCATAAATAGGAATTTGCAAATCTCCGAGCAGCTGCTTAACGATTTGTGCCACCCGGTTCAGCTTCTTATGCTGCACCATGCAAGCGGACAAATCAATTAAATCATGGCTATTTTCCCGATACAGCCCTGCTGCCACTCTGCCGTCTTTCTGTTTGCGCGTTTGCAACTGGCTTTTATTGCGGTAATACCAAGGGTTGTCCATGCCTATCGTATGGTTTAGCGGCAGCTTTGACTCTGGCACATTGGTGTAGCGGACAAACGCTTGGCGCACGATGTCCTTCTTGCCTTCCAATGTCGCCCCATAATTCATATGTTGCAGTTGGCAGCCGCCGCACTCTTCATAGATGGGGCACGGCGCTTTAACACGGTCATCTGATCGCTTGCGGATTTTCTTTATTTTCGCTTCTGAAAAAGAGCGCCCTGCCTTTGTCACTTCAGCGACAACTTCTTCCCCTGGCAAGGCGCCTTTTACAAAGACAACATGGCGTTTATAATACCCAACGCCTTCTCCATTAATGCCTATACGCTTGATCGTCAACGGAAACTTTTGCCCTTTGACTACAGACACGCCTTGGCTTGATCGAGAAGACGTTTTTTGTTTATTGTTCGTTTTCATCATCTCACTCCTGTTAGTGGAGGCGGTCGCACTTTTGTTGATTGCCAACTCGCTTCTTTATCTAGTATAACAAAATCGACAGCTTTCCTAAACTTTCTAATCCATCTTGCCTGCAGTTCTGTTAGAATGGAGAAGGAATTTTGCATAAAGAGGGGTGAGTGGGTTGTCTATACCTACCGATATCGCATCGCTAAAAATAATGGCCCATGTATACAAGAAAAAGGATGTTTACTCCATATTCGCCAAAACAGTGGAAAGCTTAGTCGACACCGTTCCATATATTGATTGGGTCGGCATTTATATGTATGAAAATCTCGACCATAAGCTTGTTGCTGCCTCATGCTTTGAAAATGATTTGCGCTGGGAATGCAACGGCGAATTAAAATTTCCTGTTAAAAATGCAAACAGTACGGAAATCGGCGTCATGGTCGTGCGCACGAAAGAAGCGATCGCCTTCGATGTGACAGATGTGGCAACGCTTGAAACGATTGCAAGTGCCATTGGCCATGAATATAGCCTAAATTAACGAAGAGACTGTCCCTATAGCCTCTAAATAAAAAGGGAACTGCCCTAGAAAAATACAATCGGCAGTTTCCTTTACGGGACATGCTTGTGATCACTCCTTATGCCCTCTTTTAGTCAGTACTCCTCTTGCCATGATTGCTGTGATACGGATCTAGATACTCAAGCATTCTCTTTCAAATGTAGCTACAGCCTAAGCAAAGACTGTTTTTTTCGTTGAACGATCGCCCGTTAAGTTTACTGGTCGTAGGGATTGGTATAAAAACAATGGATGGATTGATATAACGAAATGAGATATTTACGCTTTTTACTGTACTTCCTTATTGCAACGACGATGTTCTATTTTGTAAGTAGATATGTTGCCAATTAGGAAAGTGATTCTTTTGAATTTATTGTAGGAAATTTCATCCGTGGTCTCATTATTGTTGTAACGGGTTATTTAGTAGCCGTCAAGATGTTTTTGAAAAAGAAATGAAAGGAATCAAGCCTGGCTTTGGAGCTAGGCTTGATTCCTTCCTATCAGCTTCCTTGCTTAGATGCGCTGGTACACGCGTTACCCAATTTGTGCTTTGCGCGGTACTGGCGTTTCTTGCTTTTGCAAACAGACTGTATCGCCTATCCGATAACGCTCATTTAGTGAGCCGTAAACCGTTACCGTTTCCTCTCCTAATTGAACAGCATATTGGATTTCCCTTCCTTGATAAAGCACATTCGCTATTGTTGCTTTAATCCCTCGTTGCTGATCGTTGATTCGCCATTGGTCAGGGCGAACTGGATACGTTTGCTGTTGTTTAAACGCAGCAGCAATGTCTGTTCCGTCCCAACGTAATGTAGGGTCAGCGTCAGGATGAAAATGGTTGCCATTCCATTTTCCAGATAGAATTGTCGCTTTGCCGACAAATGTCGCGACATACGTGGTTTTGGGATAAAGGAAAATATCTTCTGGCGTCCCTACTTGTTCAATGTTCCCTTCCTTCATAATGACAATTCTGTCTGCCATCGCCAATGCTTCCCCTTGGTCATGTGTGACATAAACGACGGAACTGTTTGTATGCCGGTGCACATTCTGAATTTCGCGGCGCATCTCTTCCCGCAGCTCGGCATCCAAACTGCTAAGTGGTTCGTCCATAAGCAAAAGAGATGGCTGGTGGGCCATGGCCCGGGCGAGCGCTACCCGTTGTTTTTGTCCGCCAGACAGCTCATTTGGCATTCGTTTTCCTAAATGGCCAAGCCCTACAAGCTTTAAAACGTCAAGAGCCCGTTCTTTATAGTGCTTTTTCAGAGCAACAGGCGCATGGGGATGATGGCGCAACGGGAATTCCACCTGTTCCTGTACACTCATATGAGGCCATAATGCAAAAGATTGGAAGACCATGCCGATGTTCCGGCGTTCAGGTGGGATGACATGTTTTTTTGTGCTAACGCAAACCTCGTCCATGTAAATCTCCCCATTTGTTGGCCGTTCAAAACCGGCGATTAACCGAAGGAGTGTTGTTTTGCCGCAGCCTGACGGCCCAAGCACTGCCACAAATTCGCCAGCCTCAATCGACAAATCGATCGAGCGCAACGCTTCAAATGCGTCAAATGCTTTCCGTAAGCCTGTGATTTTCGTTGTCATACGTCCTTTATCCTCCTGTCCCGAACATGCTGAAGCATATACATACTGACCATTACAAGCACGATGGCCGTGACAATGAGCATCGAAAAAGCGGTAGAATGAGTCGAGTACCCAGCTTGCTCAAAGTTAAAAATCATAAGCCCAATCGTTTCTGACCCACTCGACCATAGCAATGAGGAGACAGTCAGTTCCGTCAACGCCGTCAAAAACACAAGAAACGCGCCACTTAGAACTCCTGGCAGTAGCAGAGGCACTAATACGCGGCGCCACTTCGCCACTGGCCGCGCTCCGAATAAGCTAGCCGCCTCTTCCATCGACGGATCGACTTGGACCATCGCTGTATAGCTGCCCCTGACTTGCAACACCATAAACCGAGTGATATAGGCAATAAACAAAATCCCTATCGTTCCATACACGCCAGGATTCCAGCCAGGGATCGGCTCGAGCCACATAAAAATCATTGCCAGAGCAAGCACCATTCCTGGTAGTGCATACGGCAGGCCGACAAATACTTCAAGCGACCGATTAAGTGCATTTGGGTGACGGGCACGCATATAGGCGAGTCCAGTGCCGACGAATAGGCAAATCGCCGTTGTGCCTGCTGCTAAAAGCAAGCTGTTGCCAATCGCGCCTTGGACACGATCATTCTCAAACAAAATAAAGCGGTAATGATCAAGCGTGAGATTGTCCCATGAAAACGACAAGCCATATGCTTCGATCAAAGACGATTGCAACATGGACGCAATCGGAACAACCGTGATCATCAACAAAAATGCCCATATAGAGACTTCAACTGGCAGGCGTAGCCGCCCGAGTCGGTAGCGGGGCTCATGATCTTGCTGGATCGTTTCGGTTTGCTTCGCTTTGCGTACAAGCCACCATTGCGCAAATGTGCCAAGTAACGCAACAGCGGCCAAAATGACTGAGAGCGTTGCCGCCCGCGCAAAAGCAGACGGTCCAAATCCAACCACTTCTTGGTAAATAGCCGTACTGAGCACTGTAATTTGCGCCGGAATGCCGAGAAACGCCGGGATGCCAAAGTTGTCTAAATTGGCGATAAAGGCAAGGAGGCCACCGCCGGCAAGTCCCGGAAGCGCAAGAGGAAAGGTCACTTGTTTGAATACATGCCAACTGTTTGCCCCACTTGCCCGTGCAGCCCATTCCATTTCACGGGGAATTTTTCGCAGCACGCCTACTGTAAATAAGAAAACAAGTGGAAAATGGGACAAAGCAAGTGTAAAGATGATGCCTTCCATCGAATACATTTGCAACGGTTCGAGCGAGAATGGAAGGAGCTGAAGCAACGATGCCACCCACCCGTTGCTGCTCATAAGCTGTGTCCATGACAATGTCAAGATGTAAGACGGAATGATAAAAGGGACTAAAATCATCAGTTGCAATAATTTTTTTAAGCGAATGTCGCTATAGGCAACCAGCCAGGCAAAAATTAACCCTAACGCGAGCGCGAGCGTTGTCGCCCCCGCTACCATCACAACGGTATTGCGAAAAATCGTCCACGTCCTTGGTTCAGAAAAGATTTGCGTATAATGGGAAAATGTTAGCTGGCCCTCCTGAAAAAAACTAAGTAAAAACAGTCGGATAATCGGTAGCACAAACAAGCAAAAAATGAGCAGCGCAAGCACCCATGCCAGCAAGCGTCTCTTCTGAAAAAAGGCAAAGCGTTGATGAGCTCCATCTAGTTGTACGCCCACCCTATTCCCCCCTGTCAATCATGTCGTTAATTTAATGGGTTCCAAAAATAGATTGAAATTGTTCTTTATCTTCTTCTCGCCCTTCCAACAAGTCGGCAAGGTCGGTTGATAACACATGTAGCTCGTCCCCTCCCTTGAGTCCAGCTGGTGCGTCCATCCCTTCACGGATCGGCGTGTAGCCAACGTCTTTGCCTAGCTGCTGCCCTGCTTCAGAGAGGACAAAATCGACAAATGCTTTCGCTGCTGCTTCATTTTTGCTGTTTTTCGTTATCGCAATCGGCTCTGTAATGACTGGCACGCCTTCTTCCGGATAAACAAAATCAATCGGAGACCCTTGTTCTTTCGCATTGGCTACTACAAAATCAACGACCATTCCATAAGAAGCCTCGCCGCCCGCTACTGCTTGGACAACACCGCCATTTCCTTGAACGACTGTTGTATCATTTTCATAAAGCGCCTCATAAAACGACCAGCCAAAATCGTCGGTTCGGCTAAATACACCTGCGTTGTATGCGGCCGCGCCTGAATAAAGGGGGCTTGGCATTGTCAGTTTCCCTTTGGCATTGTCTGCGGTTAAGTCGAACCAAGATGTTGGCGCCTCCTCTACTAAATCGGTGTTATAAGCGAGCACAGTCGCCATTAGCTTTGTGCCGATATACATATAGTCTTGATCAACAAAATCAGCAGGGATGTGGGCAAGCTCCGGGGACTCGTATGGCAACAGCAAGTCCTTCTCTTTTAAGTTTTCGAACGTCACTGCATCCGCTAGCAAAAGCACGTCCGCTTGTACCGATCCTGCCTCCTCTTCCGCCAACAAGCGGCTGACAACTTCTTCTGTCCCAGAACGGAAAATCGTAACGTCGACATCAGGATGCTGTTCACGAAAGCCAGCGACGAGCGCCTCTGCATCAGCATCTGGCTGGGACGTGTAAAACGAAAGCGTTCCAGCAATTCCATCCGTTTCTTCCGCCTGTTCCGTTTCATTTGTTTCAGATGTCTCTGCCGCGGAGTTCACTTGCTCTTGGACGTTTTCTGCTCCGCATCCTGCCAAACTAACAGCACTAAAGACCAATAAAGCAAATGGAACCATTCGTTTTTTTTCTATCATTGGATGATACCTCCTGTATGTTCCTGTGGTTGCGCGAACAATCGTTCAATCCGTTGAATTTCTTTTTTGTTAACCCGTTTATGTTCAATGGGCGTAATCGTAATGTAGCCCTCGCGCAGCTTAGCGTAGTCGCTTTCCTCTGCTAATTCTTCTTCCTTTAGTTGGTTCAAGTGATCTTTTAGCCAGTAATACACGTTCCCGTGTGGGTCATTTAAGCCAACGTACCGGTAGCGTGTAACCGCCAAGTCCATCGGTACAACAGCAAAGCCTTTTACAAAGCTTTTTTGCAAATACGGCAAATTAATGTTTAAAAACAGGCCTGGCTTCCATTTTCGTTGGAACAACACTTCTAGCACGCCGTAAAATAGTTCTTTCGGATAGTGCAATTTGATTGGTTCGTCAAGCTTATTAATCGAAACGGCTACGGCAGGAACATGGTGGAGGACAGATTCAGCTGCGCCAGCCATTGTGCCAGAATAAAATAGATCACGGCCTAAGTTAGGGCCAATGTTCATGCCTGAAAAAACAAAATCCGGCTTCGCATCACACAATACTTCTAGCCCTAACTTAACGCAATCGGCTGTCGTCCCGTTCACCGCATAAGCGGGTACAGTCTGTCCAAAAATCGACACAGGCGTCGCCTTAATCGGCTGCCTGAGTGTAATCGAATGGCTAATCGCGCTCCGTTCTTGGTCAGGGCAAACAACCAATACATCGCCAAAATGCTGCAATGTCTCAATTAAAGCCTGTACGCCTGGCGCAAAAATACCGTCATCGTTGGTAACCAGAAATTTCATACAACCCCTCTTTCTGCTTTTGTCGAACGCCCTCCAAATAGTGAAGGTGACAGAGCAGCTTGCGATTTGATAAGGCATCCATGCCTTCAAGCACAACAGGTATGGTCACCTCTTCCAATAAAGCGAGAATCGGCCCCAGCTGAATGTCCCCTTCCCCAAGCGCCAAATGGTAAGCCGAACTGGAAGAGTCACTTAAATGAACTTTACTAATTTGCTTCGTTGCTAGGTACGCTTCAACCACATCCATGTGCAACGGAATATGGGCAACATCAAATGTTACTGAAAAACGTCCCTTGACTGCTTCAAGCAACGTATTCATTTCGTCTGGCGTTGTAATCAACTCTTTTCCTTTTGGCTCCATCAATTCTAGCGATAACAACACCCCATACTGCTCCGCTAATTCAATTAATGTCTCTGTAACAGCGATTTGTTGTTCTTGGTGCCATTCAAGCCATCCGCCATCTAAACTTAACCGCCCAGGATGGACAGTGACATTGCTTGCCCCTAGGTTTGCTGCTGTTTCAAAAGACCGCTCCAACTCCCCCAACGACTGCTCACGGATGGCTTTGTTAATCGATATTTGATTCAAATCCCAACTCGGGGCGTGAAACGTGTATGCGAGCGGCGAGCCCCGTTGAGCTCGTTTAATCTCCAAGACGCTCGTACCGTGCCAGTTCATCTGTTCTGCCCAAATCTCAGCCCCATAAAGCCCAAGTTTAGCAAATTCACCCAGCACTTCTGGAATTGGCTTGGACCAAAGAAGCGTGGTTGACGCATATACATTCATGTATAATTCTCCTTTTTATTCGTGTCCTTTCCTTTTTATCGCACCACTTTTTTCAAATACATGGGCAAGTCAATGATCCGCTCCACCCCTTTCGGCCATTTATTTATAGTGTAGCAGCACGATTTCAAGAGAGATTTAAACAAAGCTATTCATTATCTAAACCTTTTGTAAAGAATCCTGCGTTTGAACAGGAATAACGGAAAACCTTGTACATGGGATTTCCTTTCGATTCCCTTCGATACATTGCGCAAAATTGTAAACATTCTGTTGCGATTTAATCAAACATTCATATTAGTAACCCTGCAAGCATGCTTGTTGCATTCAAAATCAATATGGCGTATAGTTAATTACGGACTCAATAGATCTGGAATAATGACAAAATTGGAGGAACTGTAGCGATGAAATATTCAAAGGCAACGAATTATGCATTGCATACAATGGCTTTTTTGATGCTATATGAAAAAAGCGAAGCGATTGGCGTTGAACAGTTGGCAAAGATGCAAAATCTCTCGCCTACGTATCTTTCTAAAATTTTAACTAAGCTGGTTAAAGCCGGGTTAATTGAATCAACGCCTGGTGTAAAAGGCGGCTACCGCCTTTTAAAGCGCCAAAAAGAAACGTCTTTTCTTGATGTAATCCAAGCAATTGAAGGTCAAACGAGCTTGTTTCATTGTTCGCTCGACCACAAAGAGCTCCCACGCAATCATGGTTGCTTGATTGAGCAAGTCATGATGAACGCCGAGGCAAAAATGAAAGCGGATCTCGATGCGACTTACATTGCCGACATCGCTAGACAGATAAAAGAAAAAAGGGCCTAGCCTCCTTTTTTGTTCTAATTCCAGATATAAAGAGTCTCTAATATATACAATAAAGGAGCCAAAGCCATGTTTGATTGCATCATTATAGGAGGAGGCCCAGCTGGGCTAAACGCAGCACTTGTATTAGGCAGAGCGAAACGAAGAGTACTGCTATTGGATGAAAACAAACCACGGAATGCCGTCACCCATGCATCACATGGTTTTCTAACAAGAGACGGGATAGAACCGAGCGCGTTTAAAGAGGCAGCATACACCGATTTAAGGAAATATCCAAATATAGAGTGGGCATATGTACGGGTAAGCGCAATTACAAAAGAACAAGGCGGCTTTTCTGTTGACACCGAAAATAAGGAAACGTATCAAGCGCGGAAAATCTTGCTTGCCACAGGTTTAAAAGATCGATTGCCAGATATAGCGGGAATTGAGCCATTTTACGGCTCTAGCTTATTCCCATGTCCGTTTTGTGATGGCTGGGAACTACGCGATCGGCCTCTTGTTGTCATTTGTGAAGATAAGCGCGTGCTCCATTCAGGAAAACTTATCTGGAATTGGAGCAAAGACTTAGTCATTTGCACAAACGGCCAACGCTTTTTAACAGATGAGCAAAAAACTGCGTTTCTAGCTAACGGCATCAAGATTATTGAAGAAGAAATCGCCGCTCTCGAAGGTGAAGACGGCCAACTACAAAACATTCGCTTTAGCGATGGCAAAGAAATCAAAAGAGAAGGCGGCTTTGTGGCTGTCGATTTGCAGCAAGCCGCATCCTTTGGGGAAGCACTTGGCTGCACATACAACGAGCAAGGCGGCATCAACACCGATACGTTTGGCAGAGCCAGTGTCGAAGGCGTTTACGCCAGTGGCGACACTACCTTTAACGGGCCACAGCAACTGATTTTAGCGGCGGCAGAAGGCAGCAAAGTTGGGGCAGGCATCGTAATGGATTTGGTCGATGAAGAGTTTTAATGAGCGGGAAAGGTTCTTTCTGTCTGGAAAGGAGAGTTACCGGGCTAGGATGATGCAATAGAACAAAAAAACCCTTGATAAGGGTTTTTTTGTTGCCTTTTTACAGTTCCCGTTGCTTCGGAAATCGCCTAAGGCATAGGAGAATGGAGCGACAATTCGTCAAGACTGCGGAATGTATAGCCTTGGCGCCGGCATTCATCAATGATATCAGGCAATGCTTCCGCGTTATCCGGCGATACGGCGTGGATTAACATAATCGCGCCAGGGTGGATTCGTTTCATCACTTGGTCATAGGCATACTTTCCACCCTTTTGTTTATCGACTTCCCAGTCTTTATACGCAAGGGACCAAAATACATTCGTATAGCCAAGCTCCTTTGATTTCATGAGCGTGCGCTCACTAAATTCCCCTCTTGGCGGCCGTAAATAGCGCATCTCCGTCTCGCCTGTTATTTCGGTAAACAATGTTTTCACGTCATCGAGTTCAGCCGCTAGCTTGGCATCGCTTGTTTGTGGCAAACTCGGATGGTGGTATGAGTGGTTGCCGACAATGTGTCCTTCCGCCACCATTCGTTTCACAAGCTCCGGCGCCGTTTTCAAATAATGGCCTGTCACAAAAAAAGCGCCAGTGACCTGTTTTTCTTTTAAAACGTCAAGGACTTTTTCGGTATAACCGTTCTCATACCCGTTGTCAAACGTTAAATATAAAGACTTGCTGTCTCGATCACCGATAAAGTAACCATCAGCTTGCTCTAGCAGCTTTTTGTACAATGGTTCTGTATCTGCTGGCGTATGGGCTGGAGCCGGTTTGTAACTCCAATTGTATGTTTTGTTTTCGTAACCGAGAGCAAATGAAGTTTGCCCGATGATCAAGGAAAGCAAAAGCAATAGACAAAATGCTTTTTTCATACGTGTCTCCCTTTCATGCTGTTTATCCGTAGCTTCCGTCAGCAGAAAGGCTTTTATGCGTTCTTTTTTGTTGCATGTTTTAATAGGCTGTGGTTTCATTAGCATGATGCTGTTTTGCGATTCAACTAGGAGGATGCTAAATGTTTAACTGGAAAAATCTTTTTCGAGGTGCCGCTATGGGCATTACCGAACTTGTGCCAGGTGTGAGTTCGAGCACGATTGCCATGCTTTTGGGCTTTTATGAACAGCTGCTTCAAGCAATAAGCGACTTGACAACAGGCCATATAAAGCGTGCTTTCCGCTTTTTAATCCCGCTCGGCATTGGCATGGTAGCCGCCGTTGCTTTATTTGTGAAAATCATTGAATATTTGCTTCATGTACATAACCAGCCGATGATGTTTTTATTTGCAGGGCTCGTTCTTGGAATTTTGCCGTTTTTATGGCGCTCTGCCCATTCAGAACCAAATCATTCGTTTAAACCCCTCCATTATGTGTTGCTGGTTGGGGCGTTTGTGCTTATTGCTATGACCAGTTTTGTCAACGAATCAAACCAAGCAGTGATGGAAAACCTCTCACTGACAGACTATATTTATTTATTTTTTTCAGGTTGGCTAGCTAGCACAGCCCTCGTTTTACCTGGTATTAGCGGTTCGCTCGTTTTCTTGATTCTTGGCGTGTACCATACAGCTATTGCTGCCCTCTCATCCATTAATATCCCTGTTATTATTGCGATTGGGTGTGGCGTTGTCCTTGGACTCCTTGTAACAAGCCGGCTCGTCCGTTTCTTCCTTAACCATTACACACAAGCAACCTATGCGCTCATGATTGGGCTTGTTGCCGGCTCCCTTGTTGTCATTGTTCCAACTGAGCTGCCTGGAACGTTTCTCTATTGGCTTGTCTCGATTATGGCACTTTTGTTTGGCCTTGTAACAGCCTTAACATTTGGAAAAGCGGAGCGTTGACGCATGGAAAACGGCTCTGTTAATTAATCGACAAAAAGTGCCTATCCACTATGGACAAGGTACTTTTTTGAATTGTGCATCAATTTGTTTAAAATGTTTGACGTTCTCAATTAATTGCCCTAAAATGAAAGTAGTTCATGCGAGAGCGGGGTGATTCGATGGTGGAGAGTACAAAGTAGATAGAAAAACGGTATCGTGCGTACATGCCGTTTGGAACTTCTCGATTGCTTTCCAATCGGGTCGGGCTTCCGCTATTCTTGCGAAACCATCTACCATTTAAAAGTAATTATGTACGCAGCTTGCCTTTCCATAGGTAAACCGTTTTTAAAGAATTGCGCGTTGCCCTCTGGTTCCAAACTAGGAAACGTTATTCCTAATTTTGAAGGACACACAGGAGGTGACTCCCTCTTATACGAGGGGAATATTTGGACATACAACAGGGATTAAGCTTACTTGCGGTCGCCATTCTTATTGCGTTAACCGCTTTCTTCGTAGCATCTGAATTTGCGATTGTAAAAATACGTAGCACACAGCTTGAACCGCACCTTGCTACAGGCAAAAAATCGGCGATATACGCTAAAAAAGTGACTTCGAACTTGGATGAATACCTTTCTGCCTGTCAGCTTGGAATTACGATTACTGCACTAGGGATCGGCCGCCTTGCAGAGCCGACTTTCGAACAAATGCTTCACCCTTTCTTTGAAGAGGTGGTGCCAGCTTCGGCAGTAACATCATTATCGATTGCGGTTTCATTTCTTTTTGCGACATTTTTGCATGTTGTCATTGGGGAATTGGCTCCGAAGACCATCGCTATCCAAAGAGCTGAGCAGGTTACGCTTCTTTTTGCGCGGCCGCTTGTATGGTTTTACCGTATGCTTTTCCCATTAATTTGGAGTTTGAATGGCTCTGCCCGCCTTCTAATAAAAATGTTAGGCTTTAAGCCAATGTCAGAACATGAAGTGACGCATACAGAAGAAGAGCTGCGCCTCATCATTTCTGACAGTTACAAAGGCGGCGAAATCAACCAATCCGAGTTTAAATACGTAAGCAAAATTTTTGACTTTGACGACCGGATTGCTAAAGAAATCATGGTTCCAAGGACGGAAATTTCTGCCATTTCGATTGAAGACTCGCTTGAAGACAACTTAGCGATTATGCGGGAAGAAAAGTTCACCCGCTATCCAGTTGTAAACGGCGATAAGGATCATATCCTCGGAATCGTAAATGTGCGGGAAGTTTTATCAGATATCGTCGCCCCTGATGTGACAGAAGAGATAAAGCTAGAAAATTATATTCGTCCAGTCATTAGCGTGATTGAATCCATTCCTGTTAATGACCTGCTTGTCGAAATGCAAAAAAAACAAACGCATATGGCGATTTTGTACGATGAATATGGGGGGGCACCGCAGGGCTTATTACAGCGGAAGACATCATCGAAGAGATTGTTGGTGAAATTCGCGATGAATTTGATGTGGAGGAAGATCCACTCATAAGCAAAATTGACGAGGATCATTATTTGCTTGACGGCAAAACGCTCATTTCAGAAGTCAACAAACTTTTAAATGTCGAGATTAGCGAAGAAGATGTTGACACGATTGGCGGCTGGCTCTTAACAGAGAAATACGACATTGCTGTCGGCGAAACGCTAACATTCGGGCCTTATGTGTTTACGGTTAAAGCTTTTGACGGGCGTCAAATTAAACGAATCGAAGTCTTAAAAAAGGATGAAGAAAACCGTTTAAAGAAGGACGAAGAAACCCGTTTGGATACCCCGTATGAAGCGTCTGGCTCCTAATAAATCTATCAATCTAATAGAAATGGCTTGTTGCGAGAAGTGAAAGTGCAGTCGTATATGAATTGACGAGCTAAGTTTCGTGCTTTCGAACAACTCTTGCAAAAAGCGAGGCAAACGACGCGTATGCGTGCGTTTGCCTTTTTTCTTACAGCAAACCGTGCTTGGCTGTTAAATCGGCACGAACGGTTTCGAGGTGCGCTGTGCGGTTTGTATAGTGAAGGAGGTAGCGTTCGTCTTTTTCTTTCCACTCAAGCAAAGTCACACTTGTATTGCCGATGATAAATGGACGTTCAAATGCAGCCCACTGTTCTCCAACTATAGCATACATAAGCAGGCAGCTAATAAAGCCACCATGCGAAACAAGAATGACCGACTCATCATCACGGTGTGCCTTTTTCAATTGACTGAGCAATGAATAACAACGCTCTGTTAGCGCTTGGGCAGACTCTGTGCCTTCGATTCCTGAGGCAATCAATGGCTTTCCTGTTGTTTCAGGGAAGCGCTCCGCAATTTCAGAACGCGTCAACCCTTGCAACGGGCCAAGGTTGACTTCACGCAACAATTCCCATTTTCGTGGGGGAAGGTATGTTGCTTCAGAAATCGCTTGTGCCGTATCAGCAGCCCGCGTTAGGTCGCTTGTATACAAATAGTCAGCAGCAAGTGTTGTACAAAAACCAGCCACTGCCTGCGCTTGTTTTTTCCCAAGATCCGATAGCGGGAAGTCCATTGAACCTTGGATTTTTCCTAGTCGATTCCCTTCTGATTCCCCATGCCGTATCATATATAATTTCATTGTATCCTCCTTAATTAGAGGCAGCTTCCATTGCCTCTATTAACGCACTTGCGACATCATTAGCCTTGCATCGCAAGTGTACCAAACATTACGGACATCCTCAATTGGTCTTTTTCTTTTAGCAAAGATACGCTAAGATAGGGGATGGATATTTAAAGGAGATTGATGAAATGAATGTGCAACAGACGATTGCCCCTCACACTGATCCATGGGAAGCATATAGGGATATCGAGCAATATGGCGAACTGATCCTTTCAAACATTGAAGTCACAACGACTACGCTATGCAATATGCGCTGTGAGCATTGTGCTGTCGGCTATACATTATCGCCAAAAGACCCAGACCCCCTTCCGCTTGATTTACTCATTCGGCGCTTAGATGAAATTCCCCACCTCCGTGCGTTTAGCATTACAGGCGGCGAACCGATGATGAACATGAAATCAGTCCGGGAATATGTTGTTCCTTTGCTTAAATACGCCCACGAGCGTGGAGCAAAAACGCAAATCAATTCAAATTTGACGATGCCTCTTGAACGTTACGACTTGATCCTGCCCTATTTGGATGTCTTGCATATTTCGCACAACTACGGCAGTGTGGATGATTTTTCGCTCATTGGCTTTGCCCATTCCAAGCATAAACCGAAAGAAGAACAGCGCCATGCGATGTTTCAGCGAATGATCGAAAATGCAAAAGCGTTAACGGCAAGAGGAGTGATCGTTTCAGCTGAAACGATGTTAAATAAACGGACACTTCCCCATTTGGAGAACATCCATCAGCAAATTGTCGAAATGGGCTGCCAACGCCATGAAGTGCATCCTATGTACCCAAGCGACTTTGCTAGCAGTTTAGAAGTAGCCAGCTTGGATGAGATCAAATCAGGAATCCATCGCCTCCTTGACTGCCGCAATAAACACGTTTGGATGCTCTTTGGCACACTGCCATTTTATCCTTGCAGCAACAACGAAGACGACTTGCAGCTCCAAAAACGCCTGTACAGCGAACCGAATGTGACCGTCCGCAATGACCCTGATGGACGGTCGCGCTTAAATGTAAACTTATTTAGCGGCGATATCATTGTCACTGACTTTGGCGACGTTCCTAAGCTTGGGAACATTCAAGATAGCCGTTTTGATGAAGCTTACGCCCGGTGGCGCGATTCAGCGATCAATCGTTCTCTCTCTTGTCATTGTCCTTCAGTGCAATGCTTAGGGCCGAATTTGCTTGTCAAAAACACCTATTATCGCGAAACCGATTTTTCAAAACGCTCTGCTCATTTTTGATTCATGTAAACGAGGAGCGAAAACCGCGCTCAGACTGATAGAATACGCTTGTCAGGAGGAGTGTAGGCGAGGGAAGATGGGAATAGAACGGGGGTCCATGAGCAATGGTTTCCTTGCTTTGAAACGACCGTTTCAAAGCAGATAAGTGAGGCAAACGACGAAGTATGCGCAAGCTGAACCCATGCCCTTTTCACAACAAGGGCATGGGTTTTCTTTTATTTTGGCTGTGTAGAAGCCATAAACGTAAAAGAGATATTGTCTTGTACAGGAATCCAAGCACTAATGCCCTGTTCGGTTACATTTTTAACATCTAACTTCGGCTTTCCGCCTTTTATCGTTAAATACACTTCCCCATAGGTCACATTGCCTTTTTCTTGGACTGCAGGAACATAGCCGTATAGGTAGCCAACTTGGCGTGAGGGCACATTGTATTTTTGGTTCTTTTTCGTCCCTTGGCCAACAACTGTATCAAAAGCAAGCGGCAAGCTTGTTTTCTCAGCAGCGCTAATCATCATCATCTTTTTGACTGCTTCTCCGTTCGGTATTTTTGCGCTCAAGCCGCCTGTCACCTTTTTCTGTTGTTCTTGCAGGTAAGACATGCTCTTTGGCGCATTTCCGCCACGGTTGTCAATGTAATTTGTATTGACTTTTTGATACTCCCAATTGACTTCCGTTCCTTTCGATTGGTAAGCCAAAGGCCATTCCCCTAAATAAATGGAAGCTCTCATCGCAAATCCCAATCGTGGAAATTGAATCGACGACTCATTCATTAGCCGGATTAAATCTGGATTTTGAATTTGCTCTTCCGTTGATTGGAGCAATTGTTCGGCAAACTCGCTTGGCTGCAAATAAGGCAAGTCTTGTGTTGCATTTTTATATGTGTTTTCTTTAGAAATGGATAAGACAGAGTCAGGAATTTTAAAAGATGTTTGTTCAGGTTCATTTGCTTCCGACTTTCCGTACGCAGGAGCCGTGATTGCCAACATAAAAGCCAACAATAAAAACGCAATTCGTTTCATAAGAAGTACCCTCCTTCTATCGTTTGTAAAGGTATTGTTTGACATCTCTTTTCGTTTTATCCATCAAAGCAATAAAAAAACAGCAGCATATCGCTGCTGCTTTTTACCTAAGTCCGATCTATAGGAAAGAACGCCAACCGTTGCTGCCGTCCTTACTCAAAGAATCCCCTCTCTTATCTTTCGTTATTCATCTCACGCTGTTTTTTTAACAGCTTGATTTCGTCAGCAGCTTCTTTTGCCGCCTGGATCGCTTCCTCAGACGTTTCTTTCATATGGCTTGCTGTTTGCGTCAGCGTGCGGACATCTTCGGAAATGTCTTTCCAAATCGAGCGGACATCCTCCATGACTTCTTTTGCTTGTCCAACCATGTTTTCCCGATTGTCCCGCAAAAATGCATACGTCTCCCCTGCCTGCTGTTTTAGTTCCTTCGCTTCTTGACAGACGCGGTTTCGCCAATCTTTTTTTACAAGTACGGCCCCTATGACAACACCTGCAATCAAAATCCCCCATTTTTTGCTGGCCATTTTTATTCCTCCTTTATGTATCCTGTTTTTATTTTAAAACAGATTTTCTCGCATTTGTAAAGCTGCACCCTTTCACAAAAAAATGCCAGCCTCAACGGGCCAGCATTAATTGTATGTTTGCACAAGGCAACGGTCTGTTTCAAGGATTTCAAATTTAGTTTGATGATTGCTGTTTTTTAGCTCATCCACCTGTGCAGAAAGTTTTTTTAGTTGTTTTTCAAGGGCAATCAATTTTTCTTTTTCTGATTGTGTCATTGTTGGTCCCTCCCCACTTTTAGCTTGCCCGAACAAGCGCTCAATCACCAGTAAAAAAGATCCCTATAAGTTAGAAATATTCTACCAGTGTTTTTCTTTGATGTAAAGTGTCTTCCCTAAAAGGATTTTCTGCTTATCTAGACTCTGTTCGACAAATTTCATCTTTATCAAAAATTTGTAACAAATTACGCTTGTAAAATTACGTTCTCATGGTATACTAATGATAGGAAATATTCAGACACAAAAAGGGTGATCATATGCGTAAACGTCATTTAATCCGTTTTGAGGACTTAATGGCCCAAAATAGAGATGAACTTTTAAACGATCCTGAGGCTTTGTCCAAAATTGATGATAAATTGGATGAACGTGCCCAAAAGAAAAACCGTTCACTCAAAAAAGCAAAACCAACAAGAACGAGCCGTTTTTAAGGCTCGTTTTTTTTTATGGAACTCCACATCTTCCCCTTTATGTATATTTTTTTGGCAATCGCACAAAGTAATTTCATATAAAAAACGGGAAGCGGGGGTACCTCATGGATCATGTGCTGCTTGCGCGCATGCTGTTTGGCACGTCAATGGCCTTTCATATTATTTTCGCGACATTAACAGTCGGCCTGTCGCTGATGATTTTTTTTGCAGAATGGATGAGGGCACTACGCAACGATCTCGATTATGCCGTCCTCGCCAAGCGGTTGACAAAAGGGCTTGCCATCCTTCTTGGCGTAGCGATTCCAACTGGTACGATTGTAGCGATCATGCTTTCCCTGCTCTGGCCAGGCTTTATGGAAATCGTCGGCCAAGTGATTGCGCTGCCATTTCAAATTGAAATTTTTGCTTTCTTTTTAGAGTCATTGTTTTTGGCTATTTATGTATATGCTGCTGATCGTCTTTCTCCTGCTATGAGAATCATCAGTTCCTTTTTTATTGCCTTTGGCGCTGTTGCCTCTGCTGTTTTGATCACTAGCGCACACTCTTGGATGAATACCCCCAGAGGTTTTGACATCATTGACGGCCAAATTGAAAACGTAAATCCCCTTGCGGCTGCCTTGTCGCCAAGTTTTTGGTCGACCTCGTACCACGTCGTTAGCACCGCCTACATGACAGGTGCTTTCGTGTTATGTGCTGTTGCTGCTTTTAAGTTGTTAAAACCATCCATTACAGCAGCAGAAATCCGCTACCACCAAAAAGGATTAATGTTGGCGCTCGTTTTTGGATTTTTGATGTCTGTTTGGACTGGTTTTACCGGCCATGATACAACGGTCATGCTTTATGAGGAAATCCCAATCAAATTAGCAGCAGCTGAAGGGCTTTTTGACACACAAACCAATGCACCATTGACGATTTTAGGAACGCCGAGCCCAGAAGCGAATGAAGTGATCGGCGGACTGGAATTCCCTGGTTTGCTAAGCTGGCTCGCGACTGGCTCAACGGACGGGGTCGTCCAAGGGTTAAATGATTTTCCTGTGGAACAGTGGCCTCCACTCTTTGTACATACACTATTTAACGTGATGGTCGGCATTGGTTTTGCATTGATTGCCGTTTCAGGCATTGGCCTGCTGTTTTCGTTTTTCAGACGCAATCACGACGGCATCCGGTTTCCTAAATGGCTTTTAATCGCACTTGTTGCTGCTGGCCCCCTTGCGATGATCGGCATCGAGACAGGTTGGATTTTTAGCTGTACTGGCCGCCAGCCTTGGATTATTTTCGGCGTGCAAACGACCGCCGAGGCAGCTACAACTTCCGGGAACCTCGGCTTGTTATTCTTTTTGTTCTCAATGCTTTACCTTGTTCTGCTCATTTTAACGAGTTTTGTTATGTATTTTTATTTCAAGCGAAATCCGCTCCGCCAAGATATGAGCGCGTTCCGTTAGGTATTAGGAGGGGTTTATGGAATCTGTCTATGTTGCGGTACTGCTGTTATGGGCATTGCTGTTCATTTATGCTGTTGCTGGATCGATTGATTTTGGCACAGGTTTTTGGGCCATGTATTATAGTCGCCAGAATCATTACAAAGCAGCAACGATTGCAAACAACTTTTTATCGCCTGCATGGAAAGTAACAAACGTTTTCCTTGTCCTTCTCGTTGTTGCGTTTGTGGCCCTCTTTCCAGGGGCAGCCCCTACGCTCGGCACATTGATGATTGTGCCCTTTTGCCTTGTCCTGCTGTTGCTTACAATCCGCAGCGCCTTTTTGGTCTACGCGTACAGCACAAAAAAATATTCGCGCATGCTGACGCTCGTCTCAGGGCTATGCGGGCTGTTCATACCGGCCATTCTTGTCAGCATTTTACCTGCAGCAATTGGCGGATTTGTTGTCGTCGCTGGCGACAAGCAATACATCCTAGTAAACGAGCTATTTTTAAGCCCGGCCTTTTATACACATGTTGGCTTTGGCCTCGTCACCCAGTTGTTTATTTCTGCGTTGTTTATGTGCGACTATGCAAAAGAGGCAGGAGACGAGAGCACAGCCTCTTCTTACCGAAAAAACGCGATTTTCCTTGGCCCTGTTACCCTTGTTTTTGCGGTAGCTGCTATCTTTACGCTTATTCCCGAAGCGCCGTGGATGTTTGAGAAATTTTTGTCGCTTTGGCACTGGTATACTTTATCCCTGTTTGCTTTTGCGTTAGGGTACAGCGCCTTATGGTGGCGGTCAAAAACAAGCCAACTCGGCCAACCTCGTGCCGCCTTATTGCTCATTGTTGTCCAGTTTGGTTTAGCGAGCATTGCTTATGGGAGCGCCCATCTCCCGTATTTGCTTTACCCGAACGTCACGATCTATGATGCCTTTACAAACGAAACCATGTTCCGCTATTTGCTCATTGGCTTCCTAATCGGGCTCGCCATTCTCGTCCCTGTCTTTCTCTACTTTTGGCGACTTTTCTTTAAAGATAAAGCGTACTTGCAGAGCGGTCAACGTGATTATTAATAGACGCCCCTGATATTAGCAATAACATCGCTTAACTAACAGTGGCGTCAGACTGGAATTCGATTAGTCTGAGTGGTGCTTATCGCTCATCTCGGACTGGAATCCCATCAACAGGGAAATCAAACAGCTCTGGATCGAAGTCAATGTCTTCTTCAAACATTGTTAAGATCGAAACTTGGCCTGGCTTGCCTTGATAAAATGCATTTTCCCTTACTAGCAATCCTGTTTCGGTATCGAACCACAAATTGATTTCTACACCCCGTTCTTCTGCCGTCGCTTGCACATGATGTGCGAGGTAGCCGCTGATTTCATAAATGCCTTGATATGTAAGAGCATAAGGTGATTGCTCAGCTATTAGGTCTTCAAGTGGCTCTGCTGAAAACGGCGGAACATGGTCATCGCTAGCTGCGCTCAGTACAGCAAAGCGATCTGTGCTCCGGTACACGTTTCTTCCTTCAGGCGTTTGTGTTTCGATTGTTTCCACGTCATTCCCATTCTCATCAATGTCTTCAGATTGCTTAAAAAAGTAATCTGGGCCATTGTCAGATCGGTATACATGCAACCGCTCAAAAGCATACGCTTCCATTACAGTCCCATCTTCCGCTACTTCGTGTTTTTGCCACTCTAGGCTAAAATGCTCCAATTTTTTCTCTGCAGCAATCGCTTCCTCGATAACGGATTCGGCTGTTATCCCTTCAACCATTTCCGCCTCACCTTCTTCTTCAGCCAGTTGATTGTGTTCCTTTTTATCGCTTTGTAATGCTGCTTCCTGATCTTCATTTGTCTCATTATCCGGTTTTTGTTTTGTTTCTGTATCTCCTGCACAGGCAGAGAGAATGGCAAGTACCGATAACATCGCCATCCACTTCATTTTCATTCAAGAAGGCCTCCTTCTTTGAAGCTCCTAAGCATCGATTTCTATGTTCTATTGTTATTTTACTTCAAACCTAAGTTCCCCTTCTACTATTAATTCTTGCACAAAAAAACAGCGGAGGCGAACCCCCGCTGTTTTTAGTGGACAAATTGATGGGTGTCTTTGAGAACGACATCGATCGCTTCTTGCCAGAAGTCCGGTTTTGTCAAATCGACTTGTAAATGCTTTTGTGCTAGTTGTTCGGCCGTCATGCTGCCACTGTCTTGCAGCAACGCAATATAGTTATCTTCAAAAGAAGCGCCTGCTTTTAAAGCCCGTGCATATAGGCCCATACTAAACAAATAGCCAAATGTATAAGGGAAATTATAAAACGGTTGTTTCGTTATATGAAAATGCAATTTTGATGCCCAAAAATAAGGGTCGTATGCTTCTACTTTATTGCCATATGCTTCTTTTTGCGCCTCAACCATCAATTCATTTAAACGTTCAGTCGGTACAATTCCCTGTTTCCGTTCTTCATAAAAACGCGTTTCAAACAGAAAACGGGAATGGATATTCATGAAAAAGGCTAATGAACGAGAAAGTTTGTTTTCCAGCAGATATCGTTTTAACTCTGGACTTTCTGCCTCAGACACAAGTGCATCAGCGACAATCATTTCGGCAAATGTAGAGGCGGTTTCGGCGATGCTCATTGGATACTGTTTTTGCGACGTGACGGGCATGTCTTTTAAGCACCAGCTATGGTACGCATGGCCCAGTTCGTGAGCGAGCGTTGCAACATTGTCCATTGAGCCGTCATAGGTCATAAAAATGCGCGATTCTTGACGGAGTGGAAAAGTCGTACAAAAGCCGCCTGGGCGTTTTCCGGCGCGGTTTTCAGCTTCGACCCAACCGTTGCTAAGCGCCATTTCAGCAAATTCAGCCATTTTCGGGCTGAAACGGTTAAAATGCTTGATGATCAGCTCACAAGCTTCTTCGTACGGAATATCGTTATTAGACGTTTCGCTTGTTGGCAAAGGAGCATTGACATCAAACAAGCTCAGTTTCTCCAAACCTAACAATTCTGCCTTTTTGTCCATGTATGGGTATAATTTTGGCTTGTTTTTTGTAATCGTATCCCACATCGTTGTTAATGTTTCTTCGGAAATTAAATTTACGTCCAATGGTTCTTTCAAGACATTGTCCCAACCCCGCTCTTCGTACAGCTTCAAACGGAAACCAGCAAGGCGATTTAATGTTTGTGTAAACAATGGCGCTTCCTGAGCCCATGCTTGTAGCGACGCTTCATAAGCACGTTTGCGCACGGAACGGTCTTCATTCGATAAACGGTTATGGAGTTGTCCGGCCGACAGATGTTTCACTTCCCCATTTTCTTCAAACGGGATTTCCATTCGCCCGACTGCTTCATTATAAACGGATCCCCAGGCGTGATAGCCGTCTTTAGCCAACTTTGCCGCCAATTCTTCCTTGTCTGCGCTCATTTTGTCAGCTGCCCGTTTTCTCGCTTTTTCCAACATAAAAGCTGATGGTTTCATTGCTTCTTCTTCAAGAAGAGAGGCAAAGGCTTGATCGTCAATCGGTTTCAGTTTTTCTTCAAGGAGCAAGTTTAATTTTTGCCATTTGACTTCAAGCTCTTGTACTTGCTCTTGGCGTAAACGTGCCGTTTCGTCCTTTACATTTTGTGCTAGCAAACAAGAAACAAAGGCACTCGCATGGGCAAGACGAGGAAAAATTTGTTCAATTGCCGTAACGAGCTCTTGTATGTCCACAGAAGCAGCTTCTGTTTCCTGCCAATGGTCGAGCAAACGGTTCGTTTCATTTAAGAAGTCGCTAAACGCCTCAGACTGGCTCCCGCCTGCAAAAATCGATTCTAAATCCCATGTTATTGGATAATGCATATACAGCCTCCTGTCAAATTATTTCGTCTACCGTAACAATTAAAATACTATCACTATTGGCTGCATTTTGCACGTTAGATGGCAAAGAAAAAGCTGCTGACCATGGCGAATAGCGTTGCCACTCCGAGCAACAATAAACTTTTTTCCTGATTTGAATAGCTCGTCCACCGTCTCACTCGTACCAACTCCTTTCGTTATTGCTACTTTATGAGACGAAAGGCAAGGCTATGCTAGTGATTATAAAAAAACCAGCGGACTAAATAGTCACGCTGGTTGTTCGATTTAGGCGTTGTTCTCTGATCCGTGTTTCACGTATTCAGAGATGTCCATTCCAACTGCATCCGCAAGGCGTTGGCCATAGTCTTCATCAGCACGGTAGAAATTGCAAATGGCTCGGAGCGCCGTTTCTGGAGCAACTTGTTTTAGATCATTTGCAATGTTTTTAATAAGCGTGTCTTGGACACTTTTTGGATAGTTTCGATAAATTTTGCCCGCTTGGCCAAAGTTGTTTTTCTTTTCAATCGCTATTCGTCCAATAGTGCCATTAATAGGCGCACGGTAGTCTTCATAGCCTTCCGCTTCTTTTGGCGTATCTTGATAACGGTTCGGTTCATAATTTATCCGGTTTGTTTGTTGGCCGATCGGCATTGCCCCATCTCTTGTATTGTTTGCCTTTTGCGCAAATGGGCAGTTAATTGGGAGATCCAAGTAGTTGGCACCGACTCGGTAACGTTGTGTATCTGAATACGAGAAGATGCGGCCTTGAAGCATTTTGTCTTCCGATGGCTCAAAGCCAGGGACAAGATTTCCAGGGTTAAAGCCAACTTGCTCCGTCTCAGCAAAGACATTCTCGGGATTACGGTTCAGCGTCATCGTCCCTACTAATTGAGAAGGAATGTCTTCCTCAAGCCAATCTTTCGTTGCATCAAGTGGATGAAAATCGAAATTGTCCAGATCGGCTGGATCAAGAATTTGTACATATAAATCCCACTCTGGATAATCGCCACGTTCAATTGCTTCGTACAAGTCTCTCGTTGCATGGTTAAAGTCATGAGCTTGTATATTGGCGGCTTCTTCCATTGATAAGTTACGGATGCCCATTTTCGGGACCCAGTTCAGCTTGACATAAACCATATTTCCGTGTTCATTGATCCACTTGAACGCATGGACGCTTGAACCCCGCATTTCCCGGTAAGAAGCAGGGATGCCTTCGTCCGTAAATAGATGGGTAAGCATGTTTGTTGATTCTGGCGTTAAGCTCATAAAATCCCAATACCGGTCAGGGCTTTGGATATTCGTACGTGGATCTGGCCTTAAAGAATGGATCACATCCGGAAATTTAATCGCGTCACGGATGAAGAAAACAGGCAAGTTGTTGCCGACAAAATCATAATTTCCTTCTTCTGTATAAAATTTAACGGAAAATCCCCGTGGATCGCGAAGCGTCTCTGGGGACGTACCGCCGTGTATAACAGTTGAGAAGCGGACGAAAACAGGCGTTTCTTTCCCATCTTCAGAAAGAAAGTTTGCTTTTGTATAGCGCTTCATATTGTTTTTCACTTTAAATACGCCATGGGCACCAGCCCCCCGCGCATGGACAACCCGTTCTGGAATCCGTTCACGGTCAAAATGGGCGAGCTTTTCCACCAAGTGGTAGTCTTCTAACAAAGTTGGGCCATGTTGGCCAGCTGTACGCGAGTTTTGGTTGTCATAAATTGGATGTCCTTGATTATCTGTTAATCGTGGCATATGTAATCCCCCTTTTGATCAATAGGCTTTACCAATATGTCATCGTTGGCAAATGAACGATAAAACGAAACTTATTCCTTAATTGGAATCATTATCGTTAAATATAGTTTACGTCGATTGAGGTGGAAAGTCAATGTTATTTATAATAATTTTTAAGAACGAATTTATACAAATTGTAAACGTAAGTTGTTTCAATTCTTTGCTCTTGTGCTTACGAAGCAGTCGCTACAGCTAGTACAAGCGCTGTCTTTTCACAATTAGCGCTTCTTACTTGAGAAACCATTTTATTCCGTTTGGACAAAAAATATGATGGGTTTTAAAACGATTTATGAGAATGGTAGGAGTGATACGCATGCACAAATGATTGCTACGTTTCAAAATGGCGATAAAGGTTGTCATCACAATAAAAAACGGAAGCTGCCCCGGTCAGCTTCCGTCCTCTTCATTGCCAAACTGTTGAAAAACAGATCCTGGGTTTACTTGGAATACGTCATTGCCACATAGTTCATTTACAATCCGTGCGTTCCGTTCAACCGATAAAGCCAGATTGGTGGCACTTGTCCCTAACGCATGTTCGAGATTCGTTAAGGAAAACATCCGGTTTTTGCGCTTATCTTTAAAAAGGAGTTCTGCATTACGCGTTAGTTTAAACTCGCTTTTGCCTTCCATTTCCAGCTCAGGCTGCATTGCTTCCAACCAGCGGGGGACATTCGGCTTATAGCCAGTCGCTAAAATGACTTTTTCTGTCTGGTAGGCAAACGCCTGCCTCTGTTGTGTTTGTTCTCCGATCACTTGATAGCTCCGCGGACCCTTTTTCTCAATCGTTGTCACTTCCATATTGGCGCGTATTAAAGCAGGCGAAGCTTTTTTGGCAATGCTGCGATGGTACAATAGGTCATAAATGTTGTGGAGTGTTTTAGCTTGCACGCCATTGCGCAAATGCCCGAGCAGTGAAAGGGTGTCCTTCCTTGTTTCATAGGGAAGTTCATGAAAATAAGAAACAAAATCTGGCGAAAAAAGCTCTTGCCCCATCTTTGATTCCTCTAGTTGGAAAAAGCCTGGCGATCTTGTAAACCAGTTAAGGGTATAATGGTGATTCGATTGGTCCTGTAAAAGGGAGTAAAAAATTTCAGCAGCGCTCTGCCCTGAACCAATTACCGTTACCGACTGTGCTTCCTTTATGCCTTGTTCATAGAAGCGATAGTCGCTTGAATGGATGATGTCTTCGTTGCATGCTTTTTCTAGGCTGCCTGGAAGAAGCGGCACACTTCCAGTACCAACAACGATATGGGTTGCATAAACCGTTTTTTCTTTTCCAGCCGCTAATAGTACGACTCGATACGCTGCTTTCTTCGCTTCATACTGAACATCCAACACCTTTGTGCCAAAATGGCAGTTGCTTAGTTGCCCTGCCACCCATTGGCAGTAGGCATTGTACTCCATTCTTGGAATGTCAAAGCGGTTGAAAAAATAAAAGGACATCAGCCTTTTTTCCGCATGAGCATAATTTAAAAACGTGTAGCGGCTCTGTGGATTAGCCAACGTTATTAAATCCGCTAAAAAAGGAACCTGAAGGTCGGTTCCATCAATCAGCATGCCAGGATGCCACAAAAAGGCATCATTTTCATCGAAAAAAGCCGCTCTGATATCCGTGCTTTCTGCAATCATTGCTGCAAGTCCCAAATTATAAGGTCCAATCCCTACGCCAACAACGTCAAATATGTCCTCCATTTCGGCCCACTCCTATTTGCATAGATTACGGATAAATGTATTTGCGATTTTCCCTTGCTTGTAACGAAATGGCACGTCAAACGTTGTCGATTGCTTTAACAAGCTTTTTTGATGGGAAAAAGTGCGAAAGCTTTCATAGCCATGATAAGCACCAATGCCACTCGTTCCTTTGCCGCCGAAAGGAAGGTACGGGTTTGCTGCGTGCATAAGTGTGTCGTTGATGCAGCCGCCGCCAAACGAAAGCTGCTCCGTAAATAGCCGTTGTACACGCTCGTTTTCAGAAAATACATAGAGTGCAAGTGGATTCGGCAATGATCGGACTTTTTGAATCGCTTCGGCAGGCGTTTTGTATGGAAATACAGGCAAGATTGGGCCAAAAATTTCCTCCTGCATGATCGGCGCATCCCAAGGAACATCGGTTAAGATCGTTGGAGACATTAAACGCGCTTTCGGTGAAAGTTGACCGCCAAGGACAATACACCCCTGATCTAAATAGCGGCGCAGGCGCTCAAAGTGTTTGTCGTTCACAATTTGCGTATAGGTTCCCTCTTTTGTCTTCTCCGAAAAAAGCGTATATGTTTGCGCTTTTAGCTGCTCGAGAAACGGTTCGTACACGTCTTCATCGACAAGGACATAATCGGGAGCAATGCAAGTTTGCCCAGCATTTAAAAACTTTCCCCAAGCAATCCGTTTGGCCGCCACTTTCAACTTTGCTTCGCCTTCTACAATTACCGGACTTTTCCCGCCTAGCTCAAGCGTACATGGCGTCAAATGTTTAGCTGCTTTTTCTAACACGATTTTTCCGACTGCGGCACTTCCAGTAAAGAAAATAGAGTCAAATGGAAGATTGAGTAGCGTTTCTGCCGTTTTCGCGTCTCCTTCCACCACAGTTACGAGCTCTTTTGCAAATGTTGCCCGGACAGCGGCAGCCATTATACTTGAAGTCCGCGGCGTCAACTCAGAAGGCTTGAGCACCGCGGCATTGCCAGCAGCAATGGCACCAATTAGAGGCGCAAATGTGAGTTGAATGGGATAATTCCAAGGGGAAATGATTAAGACGCTACCATATGGTTCTGTAGTCACCCAGCTTCTTGAACCGGTATGGCTGGTAGGCGTTTTCACTTTCATTGGCTTGACCCATTCATCGATCGACGCCAACGCCAAATCGATCTCTTGATGGAGAAAAGCCATTTCAACCATCATGGCTTCAGGCTCTTGTTTATTCAAATCCGCTCGTAACGCCGAAAGCAGCTCTTTTTCATACGTTTGCAGCATCGTTTTCAGCTTTTGGAGCTGTCGTTTTCGGTAAGCAACGGCTTTTGTAGCGCCAGTAAACACATGCTCCTGCTGAACGGCCAGCAACGTCTCGTACATAACAGCCTGCACTCCTTTTCATAACAACGGATTTTTTATATCTATACCCTTAAACGCCCCTTTTTAACGACGATCACTTTCGACCATAATCGGCTTTTATTTCTCCCCAAGCATCCGTTTCCCATTTTAACACCGGGTTATGGTTAGGGTTTTCGCGCAGCCATTTCTCCGCTCGTTCTACAAGCGACCAAATTTCTTCCGTTTCTTTTGTCCGGCTCAATGTAGAATTGGCTTTTTTCTTTTTTACCCAACCAATTGCAGTCGCAGAATCAGAGTAGACGGGCTTGTCCGTTCCTTGTACATAGGCAAGGCCATGGACAATCGCTAAAAATTCGCCCATATTATTCGTGCCAACGTTAATGGGCGTCTTTTCAAATAAAATCTCCCCTGTCTTCGTATCAACACCTTTGTATTCAACTTTTCCAGGATTCCCTTGACTGCCAACATCAACGCTAACGCTGTTCCAGACAGGCGCTTTTTGCGCTTTTTCTTTTGGCCTCACTGAAGAGGCCAAGCTTTTGCCTTGGAAAGCAGCTTCTGCTTCTGCAAGCGTTGGAAATGATTTAAACCTCGCCTGAGGGTACCCTTTCACTTGAGCTTCGCAGTCAGCCCATGACCGGAAAATCCCTTGTTTTCTTCCTTTCCAAACTACATAGTATTTTTGCTTTGCCATTTTTTAACCTCCTCGGATCGTATAGTTTCGGACTGCCATGGAAAACGTATGGATGGAGGTGAGGCAACTTGAAACGAAATCAACAAGCAAAAAAAACCTTGACCAATAACCAGACGCCAACTGAATCCCTGTTTAATGAAGAAGTTGCAAGTGAACTTATTGATAACGGGACAAACAAATCAACGAGCAAAAAACCGAAACAACGGTAACGGTAATGTTAAAGCCTAGTTAGCATACGGTAAGGTCAAAAGCGCATAATAGGAACGTTTGTCTCTCACCTGCATTTAGCATACTTGATTTTCCGTTTCAACGAAAGCGCGCTCCCACCACGACGATGTATAAAATGGGATCAACCTGTCGATGATTTAGGATAAAGAGGTGAGCGAGCTTGGACATCCATATTGAACGGAAACGGACCGCTGACAAGGCAGGTGACTTCATTTGTACATCTTCGGACAAGTTATTTGTGCTTATCGTCGACCCACCAGAACGCTACCCGTATTTATTGCTATGCCTGGACACATTTTCAATTGTACAAAATTATAGCAGCATTCCAACGAGAGAAGAATTGGAAGAGGACATCGGTGAAGACATTAAAGAAATTTACAACCAAGAACACGCCACCATTTCGTTTTTATAATACAGAAAAAGGCATAGGCAACAGCCTATGTCCTTTTTCTGTAGACAAACGCTCGAATATTTTGTCGTTTGCGCGGCTCTATGCTTTTTGGAACAAGTATTACGCCCAAGAAGACCATTGTTCATAAATGTTCTAATTGCGTCCTCACCCGGCTTCACTGCTTGTCTGACAAGCGGCTTCTATCAGCCTGAGCTGTCCGATTAAGCGTTCCCTACAAAACTGCCCTCTTTTTGTTTTAATTCGTCCAATAACTGTTTGGCGGCTTCCTGGCTTAGCACAACGTTGCCATTTGCAAGTTGCAAATGTTCTTCTGAAGATTCGCCTGTCACCATGCATGTTTTAATGGAAGGCTCGTACTTCCGGACAATCACGCGGTCATCTTCTACATAGATTTCCAATGGGCTGCCAATATCAATTCCCATCGTTTTCCGTAATTCTTTTGGCACGACAATTCGCCCTAGCTGGTCCACTTTACGGACAATGCCCGTCGCTTTCATTCAGCATCCTCCTTATATTCAAACGATTCACATTCCTATTAAACCATGTCCTGGCGCTTCGTTCCATAACCGCTCCACTAATTTACTCGAATCAGTGCTTTTTGCTGTATTTTATGGAACTTAACGGAAATAAACTAAGCGGTAAGCATTACTAAAAACCCCTGGCATCATGGCCAGGGGCGATTTGTTTAAGGCATAGAATCTGCCGTCTTTTCTTCATACCAGTTATCCAATACTTTCGCATCAAGCACTTGCGCTTCCACATACCTGGATTGCTTTTTTGAAAACAGTTTATGCCAGTTAAAGTCGAAGTCTTTTGCGACTTGTACAAGAGTAAGGAGCTCTTGCCAAGCGACGTAGCGCTTATACCAAAAAAATTGGGGCTGTTCGGTCATATATGGGTACAAGTCATCGAATTCAGTGTGCTTGCAATCAATCGTACGTTCAAATTGCACTTTTGCATCGCTCAACTTTTTCTCAAGATAAACATGCAATTCGTCCTTATTCACAATGATGCCCCCTCTTGCTTTTTGCTATTATAACATATTTCAAGAAAATAGGAGAGCAAATAGATTAAATCCAAAAAATTGGTCGATCAAGACAACAGCAATCGCTACAGGGACGATACCAGTCATAATTGTATACCATAAGGCGAATCCTTTTTTGCCGAGGACGCTTCCCACTTGAAATTCTGCTGCGAGTGTTTGTCGTTTTACTTTAACGAGCAGAAAGATGCATATGAGCAACGAGCCAATTGGCATCAATAAGTTGGACACAAGAAAATCAACCAAGTCGAAAAAGGGCATACCAAATAGGTGAACATCCTCCATCACGCCAAATGACAATGCAGAAGGAATGCCCATTAGCAACACAAACAGAGCGATTAGCCAGCTTCCTTTTGCCCGTTTGCTTCCATCTCCTCTCATAAAGGCAGCGACTACAATTTCTAGCAGCGAAAAAGCGGTGCTAAGAGCAGCGAAGAAGAAAAGCATAAAAAAGAGGACGACCACGATATCGCCAAACGGCATTTGCGAAAAAATCGCTGGCACGGCTGCAAAAATAAGCGTCGGACCTTCGCTTGGTTCTAGACCGAAAGTAAACACACCAGGGAATATAACGATCCCTGCCAGCATTGCAACAAAAATATTCATTACCCCTAATGTAGCAGCAGATACAGGTAAATCTTGCTTTTTTGAGGCATATGAACTGAAAGTCACCATCACCGAAACACCAATCGATAACGCAAAAAAGGATTGACCAAGGGCGAACAAAACCACTTCGCTTGAAAGGCTTTCCCAATCTGGCTTAAACAGAAAGGCCAGCCCTTCCTTAGCCCCATCAAGTGTGAGCGAATAAATCGACAATAGCGCTAAAAGGACAAACAAAGCGGGAATCATCCATTTGCTTGCTCGTTCAATTCCTTTCTGGACCCCTTTTTGCACAACCGCAGCCGTCACCCCTAAAAACAATGCCTGTGCCCCGACAGCCAAATAAGGATTTGCGATCAATCCCGAAAATTTAGCTTGGTATCCTTCTACATCAAGGCCGCCCAGCTGGCCAAATAAGGAGGAGCCTAAATAAATAAGCGACCAGCCCCCGACGACGCTGTAAAAAGAAAGAATCAGGAAACAAGTGACGACGCCAAGCCATCCTGTCACACTCCAGACCGAACGGGGCGCTAGCATTTTATAGGTTGAAATCGCATCTCGGCCCGAATGGCGACCAAGTACGTATTCACCAATAAGTAAGGGAACGCCTATCAACAAAGTGAATGCGAGGAACAGCACAAAAAAAGCGCCTCCGCCGCTCGTTCCTGCAATGTAAGGAAACTTCCATATAGCGCCGAGTCCAATTGCGCTGCCAGCGGTTGCATATAAAAAACCTAATTTTGAAGACCATTGTTGTGAAGTTGCCATGTTGTTGCTCCTTTATTACACGATTTTTTTATCGTACCAAAGGAAGCTTTAAGAAACAAGCCTGTCCCGTTTACTTGGGGACCCTTGGCTAGTGTAAGTATCCAGAAAAATTCTTCATTTTTTATTGCTCTTATGTTTATCGCGCTTTTAAACGGGTATAGAAACCCTACAGGAAAGCAATGAAAAAACCCCTTCATTGTTTTCTAAAAGCAAACAACCCTTCCCCCACTACTGAAGCGCCTTTCCCAGGCGCTTCAGACTTGTTGACAAACGCTCGCATACGTCGTCGTTTGACAAGTATTTTCTATCAGTCTGAGGACCTTCATCCCGTTTTACTGGCAACTTTACTCGTTTTTACACCACAGTGACAAGCGCTTTTTTATCAGTCTGAGTTTATATTATCGACTTTATCAACAGCATTTGCCCTTTTCCAGGCGCCTCTTTACATTTGTGTAACAAAATAGGTGATTCGTCTCATCTTTCGACATCAATCCACAACAATTTTCCAACCTTTTCCCCTTTCTCGCAAACCGTGTCCTTGATAAACTAAACGTTAGCATAGGAAATCTGGAAGAAACGTGGTGGAAATTATGTGGTCATCTTCACAAATCGGAATTGATTTAGGGACTGCCAATATTCTTGTTTACTCAAAAGAAAAAGGAATCATTTTAAATGAACCGTCTGTTGTCGCACTAAATACGGAAACACGCGATGTTCTTGCTATTGGGATAGAAGCAAAAAACATGGTCGGCAAAACGCCGGCCCATATCGTTGCTATGCGTCCTCTCCGTGACGGTGTGATTGCCGATTTTGACGTTACAGCAAGCCTTTTAAAAGAGATTATGCGTAAGGCGAGCAAAAATATGGGCATGGCTGTCCACAAGCCAACGGTTGTTGTTTGTGCGCCGACAGGCTCAACGTCTGTTGAACGAAGAGCCATTCTTGACGCAGTGCGCAGCTGCGGCGCTAAACAAGTCCATATTATTGAAGAACCAGTAGCAGCGGCGATCGGTGCAGACTTGCCTGTAGAAGAGCCAACAGCCAATGTGGTAGTAGACATCGGCGGCGGTACAACGGAAGTCGCTATCATTTCGTACGGTGGCGTAGTCTCTTCAAATTCTGTCCGGGTCGGCGGAGATAAGTTTGATGACGCGATTATTTCATACGTGCGCAAGCAATACAATGTTCTCATTGGCGAACGGACAGCCGAGCAAATTAAAATCGACATTGGCTTTGCGCCAATTGACCACGAAACGCGAACAATGGAAGTACGGGGCCGGGACCTTGTCAATGGTTTGCCGAAAACGATTGAATTAAACTCAGAAGAAGTTCAAGGCGCTTTAAGCGAGCTGTTATGGCAATTGCTTGAAGCGTTACGGACCACATTGGAAGATTGCCCGCCGGAACTGTCAGGCGATATTGTCGACCGAGGCGTTCTGTTGACAGGCGGTGGCGCCATGTTAAATGGCTTGCAAGATTGGATTGCCAATCAAATTGTTGTTCCTGTCCACGTTGCACCAAATCCACTTGAATCTGTCGCTATCGGCACAGGGCGTTCCCTCGCTTTTATTGACAAACTACAAAAAGCGACTTTGTAAAAGCACGATTTAGCCAAAGCTCAGGCTTCCTAAGGCCTGGGCTTCTTTTTTATTACTTGCTCCTATAGGACAAATACCGGCTTCCTTTGTCGGTAAAAAAGCCTGTTTTGACTGTAGTCAAAACAGGCTTTTCGTTAATTGTTTTCAAGCGGCCTTTTAATGAGTCCATAGATGATTCCAGTCACAATCGCACCAATCGCGATAGCCAACGCATACAGGCCGATGTAAGACCATGTGCTCTCATTGACTAGGAACATTGTAAAAATGCCTCCATGTGGCGCAGGGAGCTGTATATGGAACAACCCGGTTAAACCGCCAGCCACAGCGGCGCCGACAACGCTTGCCGAGATAACACGAATGGGATCTGCTGCCGCAAACGGAATCGCCCCTTCTGTAATGAAAGAAGCGCCAAGGACATAGTTTGTCCGCCCTGACTCTCGTTGTTGCTTCGTAAATTTATGCTTCCAAAATGTTGTGGCGATGGCAATCCCTAGTGGCGGCACCATTCCTGCAGCCATGACTGCTGCCTGGGGCCCAAGGTTGCCAGCATCAATCATCGCAATCCCAAACGTATAGGCTGCTTTATTAATCGGGCCGCCCATGTCAATCGCCATCATGATTCCAAGAACAGCGCCTAGAATGACCATGTTGCCTGTGCCGAGGTCGCCTAACCAATTTTGCATTCCTGTGTTCACCCAAGCAAGGGGTGCAATTAAGTAGTACATAATCGTGCCTGTAAACAAAATATTTAGTACAGGCGTAAATAAGATCGTTTTTAACCCTTCAAGAGACTGAGGAATGCCAGACAGCAATTTGCGTACAAACAAAGCTAAGTAACCTGCTAAAAACCCAGCGAGCAAGCCTCCTAAAAATCCAGAATCGCCATTCACGGCCATAAACCCGCCAATTAAGCCAGGGGCAAATCCTGGCCGGTCGGCTATGCTCATTGCAATAAACGCAGCAAGAACGGGGATAAAGAGTGCAAATGCATTATCGCCACCAATCGCCATTAACAATTCGCGAATCGGGTTATCTTCGCCAAACGCCGTTTCAAATACAAAGCTTAAGGCAATCAATATTCCGCCGCCAATGACAAATGGGAGCATATTGGAAACGCCATTCATTAAATGCTTATAGATAGCAGCGCCGCCTGATTTCTTCTCTTCGTTTCGCTCGTTTTCGCCTTTGCCGCCACTCCCTTGGTAAACAGGTTCTTTTCCTGAAAGGGAACGATCAATTAACTCCGCTGGTTTGCGGACGCCGTCTGCTACTGGAGCAATGACAACGCGCTTGCCGCTAAAACGGTCCATTTCTACCTTCGTATCAGCGGCAACAATGATGCCGTCAGCTTCGTCAATTTCCGCTGCTGTTAAACGGTTTTTCACGCCTCCAGACCCGTTTGTCTCTACCTTTACTTTATAGCCGCGGTCAGTCGCTTCTTTCTTGATCGCATCGGCAGCCATAAATGTATGGGCAATCCCAGTTGGACAGCCAGTCACGGCGAGAATGAATTTGCCAGAATCTTCGGAAGCGCTTTCGGTTTGTTCCTCCGGCTCCGCTTCTTTGTCTTCCAGTGCTTGCTTTTCATCAATCAATGCCAGAATGTCATCCAATGAATCTGCGTTGAGCAAGCCTTTTCGAAAATCGTCGTCCATTAAATAAGTCGACAGCTTTGCTAACGTTGCTAAATGTTCATTGTTTGCTCCTTCAGAGGCAGCAATCATGAAAAACAGATGGCTTGGCTGTCCGTCCAATGCCTCGTAATCAATCCCTGCTTTCGAGCGGCCAAACGCAATCGCTGGCGTTTTGACAGCTGCCGTTTTAGCATGTGGAATCGCAATGCCGTCGCCGAGGCCAGTCGTACTTTGCGCTTCTCTTGCCAAAATCGCTTTTTTGTACGCTTCCGCATCGTTTAAGCGCCCTGCTTCCCCAAGCTTGGCGATTAATTCATCAATAACGGCTTCTTTCGTCGTTGACGCCAAGTCGAGAATCATTGTTTCTTTCTTGAGCAAATCAGAAATTTTCATTCCTTTGTTTACCCCTCTCTGTAAATAGTGACCGCTACCTCGTCCATCAGCGCTTCGATTGTCGTGCGTTGAGCAAAGCCTGTTGAAAAGGCTGTAGCGCTTCCTGAAGCAACAGCAAAACGGAAAGCCTCGGGAAGAGACATCCCTTCCGCCGTGGCGCCGATAAACCCTGCTACAACGGAATCACCTGCACCGACGGAGTTTTTGACAGTGCCTTTTGGCGTCGTCGCCAACAAAATCGATTGTTCTGTAGCAAGCAACGCACCATCCCCAGCAAATGTGACGAATACATGGCCAATTCCTTTTGCCACAAGCGCCTCGGCATGGGGAACAGCTTCTTCGAGAGAATCGATCGCTTCGCCTGCAAACTCAGCCAATTCATGTTGGTTAGGCTTAATGAAATCTGGCTGTGCAGCAACTGCTTCCTCTAACGGTTTTCCACTTGTATCAATAAAGACAGAAACGCCACGGTCTTTAAGCAACTTGCTCCATTTCGCATATACATTTGTCTCAAGGCTTGGAGGGACGCTGCCTGCGAAAACGACCACATCGTTTGCTTTCAGTTGTGTCAACTGCTCTTCAAGTGCTGCTACATCGCTTGCTGCAATCGCCGGAGAAACGCCATTGACTTCTGTTTCCACATCGGCTTTTAACTTAATGTTGATACGGGTGTCGCCGCTTATTTCAATAAAAGACGTACGGACACCGTCCGCCTCTACATTGGCTTTAATGTATTCGCCCGTAAAACCGCCAATAAAGCCAAGCGCTGTGCTCGGATGGCCGATCCGCTTTAGCACACGGGAGACATTAATGCCTTTGCCGCCGGGTGCTTTGTGGTCATGGGCTGCCCGGTTTACACTTCCCGTATTCATTGAATCGAGCGCGACAAAGTAATCCATTGCCGGATTTAACGTCACTGTGTAAATCATTGTTCTACCACCTTGATTGTCGTCTTAGCTGCAAGTTGCGAAAACAGCTCTGGATGTTCTTCACGTGTATAAGAGCTTGTGATGATGGCGGCACGCTCAACATCGGCTATTTTTGAAAACGAAACGTCGCCAAATTTCGTATGGTCTGCTAACACATATGTTTGCCGCCCTCGTTTTAGCGCTTGTACCTTTATATAGGCTTCTTCAAGATCAGGAGTTGTATACCCATCACTAGGAGTAATGCCATTCGTGCCAAGATACACGAGGTCAAAGCGAAAGGCATCGATCGCCTCCACAGCGTTTCGGCCAACAAAAGCGTGTGTCCCTTTTTTCGCATATCCGCCAAGCACATGTGTTTCAATTTCAGCATCGAGTAAACTAGCAATATTCGTTAATCCATTCGTCACAACCACAATCTGTTTGCCTTTCAAAAATGGGATCATTTCATAAGTGGTCGTTCCTGCATCTAAAAACAGGCAGTCTCCATCTTGTACAAGTTCAGCAGCCTGCTTGGCAATTTTTATTTTTTCTTGACGGTTTTTGAGCGTTTTTTGCGCGATTGTTGGCTCATCTCGCATTTTTCTCAATGACGTAGCACCACCATGAATGCGCTTTAATTTATTTCTCTGCTCAAGCTCCGTCAAGTCTCGTCGTATCGTAGACTCAGAAGCGCCAGTTTCTACAATTAAATCTTGAATTTTCACCACTTCGTTCTTTGCGAGAAGGGCGAGGATTTTTTCTTGCCTTTCCAATGTAAGCATTTCGCACACCTCAGCTCTCTTTGCTTAGTATACAACCAAAAACATTCAAATTCAATCATTTTCATCCACAAGTAAGCGTTTTGTTGCCCCGTGCAGGCGGCAAGCAAAAAACACAGCAATCCTGAAGATCCTGTGTTTTTGCTCGTTCGTATGATCTATTTCGACTGTAATGCTTCTATTTTCTCAGCCAGTTCCGTCCAGCGGTTAAGAGCAGCCTCCAACTCACTGTCCAGCATCTCTTTTTCTTTTAGCAGATCAGCAATTCGCCCATAATCACTGCCTGCGTCGGCAATAGCCTGCTCAAGAATCTGCTGCTTTTCTTCAAGCGCTGCTATATGTCCGTCAATTTGCTCCCATTCGCGCTGCTCATTATATGACAACTTTTTTTGTTCTTTTTTCGGCTGTGGAGTTGGCGATTGTTCGTGCTGAGGCTGTTTATCGGTGATGTCGTTTCTGCCTGTTATATAATCACTGTAATCGCCGTCATAGCGCAACAGGCGATTGCCTTCAAAAATCAGCATTCGGTCAACGACACGGTCAAGAAAATAGCGATCATGGCTAACAACAACAACCGCGCCAGGGAATGTGTCTAAATAGTCTTCTAGTACAGCAAGCGTTTCGACATCTAGGTCATTTGTTGGTTCGTCGAGAAACAGCACGTTCGGTTCGCCCATTAGCACGCGCAGCAAATACAAACGTCTCTTTTCACCGCCTGACAAACGGCGAATATAGGTCCATTGTTGCGACCGTGGAAACAGAAAGCGTTCAAGCATTTGCTCGGCATAAATAGCATCCCCTTTTGTGGTGTAAACCACTTCAGCAACTTCCTTAATGTAATCAACAACGCGCAAATCGCCGTCAAGCTCTGCATCTTCTTGGCGGTAATAGCCAATCCGCACTGTTTCGCCAACATCAACCGTCCCACTGTCTGGAGCGGTTCTTCCGGCCATCATATTCAGCAACGTTGTTTTTCCGCTGCCATTTTCGCCAATAATGCCAAGCCGTTCATTTTTCCCCATTAAGAAAGACAAGTCGGAAAAAAGCATCTTTCCTTGGTACGATTTGCTAACTTGGCGAAGCTCAATTACTTGTTTGCCAAGACGCTTATGGCCAATCGGCATATCCAGCTGTCTGTTATCACTTGGGCCAGTTTGGGCATTTAGTGCTTCTACCCGTTGAATACGCGCCTTTTGCTTCGTCGTTCTCGCTTTTGCTCCCCGCTTTAGCCAGGCAAGCTCCCGCCTGAGCAAATTTTTGCGCTTATCCTCCGCTTGCTCTGCTTGCGCCTTGCGTTCCGCTTTTTCTTCTAAATAGGTCTCAAAGTTGCCAATGTAACGGTATAACGCCCCTTCTGATAACTCAAAAATGGTATTGGCGACACGGTTTAAAAAGTAGCGGTCGTGAGTGATCACGATCAATGCACCAGGATATTGTTTTAAGTGTTCTTCCAACCATTCAACGGTTGCGTGGTCTAAATGGTTTGTCGGTTCGTCAAGTAACAGCAAATCAGCTGGCTGAATGAGTGCCCGTGCAAGGGCAACACGCTTTTTCTGTCCACCTGACAACGTGCCAAGCTTCGCCGAAAGTGCCCCAACCCCAAGTTTGCTAAGAATGGTTTTCGCCTGTGTGGCTGCTTCCCAAGCGTCAACGCGGTCCATTTCCTCTTGCCATTTCAAAAGCTCAGCTTGGCGCTTGTTGTCATGAGGGTGGGCCTCTAAGTCTTGGAGCGCCTTTTCATAGCTCGCTACCGTTTGCATCAATGTCGATTTGCTGTTGTAGATATAGCGAATGGCTGTTTCGTTTTCTGGCATGTCGAGCTGTTGCGGCAAGTATTCTAGCGTAAAATCATTGGCATGAAACAAAGCACCAGCATCAAACCCTTCGATTCCGGCGAGTCCTTTCAACAACGTCGATTTGCCAGTACCATTGACGCCAAGCAAGCCAATTCTGTCGCCTTTTTCTAAACTAAAGTGAATCGATTCAAAACAAGTCTTGTCGCCAAAAGACTTTGTCAACCCTTCTGCTCGAAGTAAACTCATGTGCATCTTCCTTTAATGTTCTTCTATTATGCTTTTCCACAATAGGGTGGTCTTTCGTGGAAGTAATTCGGCGAAACGATGCGGTTATCAAACGATTGGTGAAAAATGTCCGTCTGTGCTGGGGACATCGGCGGGATTAGCCACGTCCAGTCGCCTGTCACGTCACGCCCTGCTTTTGTTTCATTTTCAATAAAACGTTGAAACTGTTTTGCTGCTGTATGATGATCAACAATGCTTATGCCTTGCTCTTGATACGAATAGAGAACAGCACGGTTTAATTCGACAAGCGCTTTGTCGCGCCATAGCGATGCTTCCCGCTCCGTGCTGATTCCGAGCACGGCGGCCACTTCTGGCAAGCGGTTATAGCGAAAATCATCAGCTAAATTGCGGGCGCCGATTTCCGTGCCCATATACCAACCGTTAAACGGGGCTGTATAATAAGAAATACCGCCGATTTCAAGACGCATATTTGATATAAACGGGACTGCGTACCATTTAAGGTTCAATCTAGCAAATTCTTTGTTATCAGGATGGACAAGCGCCACTTCTTTAATAAGATGCTCTGGGATAGGGAATAGTTGAGGACAACGTGTCCCCACCGATATGACAAGGGGAAGCACATCAAAATCGCTACCTGCGCCAACCCAGCCGAGCTGCTTGCAAATGTCCGTTAATTCAAGGGAAGCAGGATCGCCAATTACACGGCCATCTCTGCGATAGCCTGCATAACGAACGAGTTGTGCGTTCCAAATACGGATCGAAGCCCCTTGTTTAAACACCGTAATGGTCGGAATGACTTTTCCACCGTTTGTTGCATATTCCATATGCCTAAAAAGCGCTTGTGCGACCGCTTCTTCTGTATGTGCTTCCCGTTCATCAATAACGGTAAGCCGTTCCCAAAACAGGCGGCCAATGCAACGATTGCTGTTACGCCAAGCGAGCCTCGCTCCAAAGGCAAGCTCCTCAGCCGTATGCTCGTATGTGCCGTTCGTACGGATCGCTTCGCAAACAGCGCGAATGCGCGCTTCTTTGCCGTCTAAGCGACGCTCCTCGTAAAAAAGGGAAAGAAACTGAACAGCCTCATCTTCCAAACGATTTGCCATACTGCCATCCTCCTAAAAAAACTGTGCAGCGTCCTATGCTGCACAGCCTTTTCTATGCATCGGCCTTCAGTTCTTCGATGATATCTGCTTCAATCGTTTCCGGTTTTGTAGCAGGCGCATAACGCTTAACGACTTCGCCTTTACGGTTCACGAGAAATTTGGTGAAGTTCCATTTAATTTCTTCGCTCAACATTCCCTTTTTGGCCGCTTTCAGATAGTTGAACAATGGGTTGGCATGTTTGCCTTTCACATCTGTTTTCGCAAACAGAGGGAATGTAACGCCAAAATTGATTTTACACACCTGTTCCATGTCTTCATCAGCAACCGGCTCCTGGTTCAAAAATTGGTTGCTAGGAAATCCGAGCACATAAAAGCCTTTTTCCTTATAGTTATTGTACAGTTTTTCAAGCCCTGCAAACTGTGAAGCAAAGCCGCATTTAGTGGCGGTGTTGACAATGAGCAATACATTGCCTTTGTAAGCTGATAATGAAACCTCTTGGCCATCACTCGCCTTAACCGAATAATCGTAAACAGACAAATGTATTCTCTCCTTTATTTTCTAGTATACTGTTGTTTTGCGGCAATGGAAACCCATTTGTTTCACTAGTCGAAGGACAACTGTCTGCTACATCGACCCCTTATCAACACTGCTTAAGACGTCCCAGCCCTCCTTTTAAGGGTTGCGTCTGGCAAAATCAACAAATCGGAAGCGGTCAGCACGGTGGCGCGACTCTGTGTATTGGAAAGGCACGGCATTGTCAAAATACGTATAGCTTCTAACAACGACTACGCGGCCACTCTCATCGAGGTCAAGCATGGCCTGGTCTTCCTCCGTCGCTGCTTCAACGACAATTTCTTTTTTGGCAAAGCTGATGGCAAGGCCTAGTTGCTTCTCAATGTAGGCATAAATGCTGCCCGCACAAATGTCTTTCGTTAAACCAGGGACTAAGCTTGCAACAAATGTGTCCTTATCCAATATAATCCGTTCCCCATCAATTAAGCGGATTCGCTCCACTTGCCAAACTTGCTCTCCTGCTTCAATTTCCAACTTCTTTGCCATGGTTTCATCTGCTTTAGCAGCTGTAAAGGAGACAACATCTGTCTTAGCTTGTAAACCAAGCTTTTCATTTAGTTCTTGGAAGCTTGCAACGCCTGAAACCGGGAAATCGAGGCGTGCGACATCAAGCACAACAGAACCTCTGCCTTGTATCTTTTGAATATACCCGTGTTCTGATAACATTTTCAGTGCTTTGCGAATCGTTTCCCTCGATGCTTGGAACATCTCTGTCAGTTCATTTTCAGAAGGCAACGTCTCGCCAGAAGCATAAACACCGCTATTGATTGCTTGTGTGAGCGCTTGATAAATCGATTGAAACTTGTTTTTCACGTGCTTCTCTTACTCCTTCAACTGGAATGCCACCGTTTCATAAGGCTTGAGCGAAAAAGTTTTTTCCAGTTTTCGTTTTTGGTTGTAGTTGCCTATTAACTGTGTCGCTTTTAATAATACCAGATCTTCTGGGCATTCAAAATCGCAATTTACAGGGTAAAAATTTGAAACGACAAGGAGTTTTTCCGTGCCATCCGTGCGCACGTATGCAAATACATGGTCATCTTCAGGCACAAGCAAGCGGTAATCACCTGTTGTCACAATTGGCAGCTTTTTGCGCAGCGCAATGAGCTTTTGATAAAAATAAAAAATCGAATTCGGGTCGCTGAGCGCTTTTTCGGCATTAATTTCCTTGTAATTGCTGCTCACCTTCATCCATGGCGTTCCCGTTGTAAAACCAGCTTGCTCGCTTGAATCCCATTGGACCGGTGTACGGGAGTTGTCCCGGGATTTCTGTTTAAGGATCGCGAGAATGTGTTCTTCAGGCACGCCCTCTCCTTTTAAGCGATCGTACACATTCAATGACTCTACGTCGCGGTAATCATCGATGCTTGTAAAATTCGGGTTTGTCATGCCGAACTCTTCGCCCTGATACACATAGGGCGTCCCTTGCATGAAATGGATTGTCGCAGCCAACATCTTCGCTGATTGGTTATGGTATTCGTGCTCATCGCCATAACGGCTAACGACCCGTGGCTGGTCGTGGTTGCACCAAAACAACGCATTCCATCCCCCGCCTTCATGCATGCGGACTTGCCATTCCGATAAAATCCGTTTTAGCGCTTTAAAATCAAAATCAGCGACAGCCCATTTTTCTCCATTCGGATAATCCACTTTTAAATGGTGGAAATTAAACGTCATTGACAGTTCACGCTGCTTTGGATTGGAATAGCGAATGCAGTCTTCAATCGTCGTTGAAGACATTTCGCCAACGGTTAAGCTATCATACTTGGCTAATACTTCTCGGTTCATTTCCTGCAAATATTCATGGATACGGGGGCCGTCTGTATAAAATTTGCGGCCGTCACCTGGCGCTACTGACCCATCATCATCAGGGAAGCGTTGGTCTTTTGATATTAAGTTAATGACGTCAAGACGGAAGCCATCAATGCCTTTATTAAACCAAAAATGCATCATCTCGTAGACATGCTTGCGCAGTTGTTCGTTTTCCCAGTTTAAGTCTGCTTGCGTGACGTCAAACAAATGCAAGTAGTAATCATCTGTCGCTTCATTGTATTCCCACGCAGAACCGCCAAACTTCGATTGCCAATTTGTTGGTGCGCCTCCGTCTTTGCCTTCTTTCCAAATATAAAAATCACGGTACTTCGCCTGTTTGCTTAGCTTCGCATTTTTAAACCACTGATGTTCAGTCGACGTATGGTTGACAACCAAGTCCATAATTAGCTTCATTCCCCGTTTATGGGTTTCACTCAGGAGTTTTTCAAAATCAGCCATCGTCCCATAGTCTTCATGAATCGCATAATAATCGGAAATGTCATAGCCATTGTCATTTTGCGGTGAAGCATAAATAGGCGTTAACCAAATCACGTCGATGCCTAGTTCTTTTAAATAGTCTAGCTTTTCAATGATCCCTTGCAAATCGCCAATGCCATTTCCCGTCGTATCATTAAAGCTTTTAGGGTAAATTTGATAAACCGTACTTGTTCTCCACCATTCCATTTGTGTTTATCCACCTTTCTCTGTCTCTATTTACCACCAGTTTAGCACACTTGTATATACAAGTTCAAAAAAGGAACTGCTAAGCAGTTCCTTGAGATTGTCTTAATTGTCTTCTTGCAAACTTTTTGGATGACGGAGTCTGCCGTATAGCAACGTAATGAGGAATGGCAGTACAATCACGATCGCCATGCCGATAAAGAATGGGATCCAGTCTGTTGGACGGATCGATACAAAGCCAGGCACGCCTCCTACGCCAATCGAATTGGCGATGACGTTTTGCATTGTAATAAACATACCGGCGATTCCAGCACTGACAATTGCCGCATAAAACGGGAAGCGGAAGCGCAAGTTGACACCGAAAAGCGCTGGTTCTGTAATGCCGAGCCAAGCTGATAAACCTGATGTCCCTGCTAGCCCTTTTAAATTGGCGTTTTTGACGACAAAATACATCGCAAACGCAGCTGAACCTTGGGCAATATTAGACAGCGCCAAAATTGGCCACAAGAACGTGCCGTTGCCTGAACCAACGAGTTGCAAATCGACAGCAAGGAATGTATGGTGCATCCCCGTAATAACGAGGGGGCCATAAATAATTCCGTATAAGAAACCAGCAATCCAAGGCAGTGTCGCAAACAGCCAAATAAAACCGTCAGCAATCCAATTACCGATTGCAAATGTAAGCGGGCCTACAGCAATAAATGTAATGAAACTTGTTATAAGCAATGCTAACGGAGCGACCGTCAGTAAATGGAAAGCGTCTGGTATCCGTTTGCGCAAGAATAGTTCCAACTTCGCTAAAATGATCGATGCCACAAACACAGGAAGCACTTGCCCTTGATAGCCTAGTTTATTGATTTCAAGACCGAATAAATTCCAAGTCGGGATTTCCCCCGCCTCACGGGCAGCACCATAATCCCATGCATTTAACAAAGCAGGATGGACTAGGATTAGCCCCATCACAATCCCAAGCAATGGGTTGCCGCCAAAACGTTTGACTGCAGACCAACCAATCAATGCCGGCAAAAATGTGAACGCAGTATTAGCGATAACGTGGATAATGTCGGCAAAATCGGCCCACTGTGGGTGGACGTCAATAATCGACGCCCCTGTGTAAAAGATATCATTCCCCGTTAAAATGTTGTTAATGCCCATTAACAAACCGGCTGTGACAATCGCCGGCAAAATGGGGATAAAGACATCCGCCAGCACTTTAATTGCCCGTTGCAAAGGGCTTCCTTTTTTGGCTGCTTCCGCTTTTACCTCATCTTTGCTTTGCTCCTCGCGCCCTGTGAGAGCCATCAATTCCTTATATACTTTATCTACAACGCCATTGCCAAGAATGATCTGGAATTGGCCGCTCGCAGTAAATGTTCCTTTCACTGCGTCAATGGCCTCTACGCTGCTTGTGTCCACTTCGTTTTCATCTTTCAACACTAGCCGAAGCCGTGTTACGCAGTGCGTTGCCGAAGAAATATTTTCCTCGCCACCAATAGCGGTGAGAATTTGTTCTGCCGTTTCACGGTAGTTAATAGCCATCTGTTGCTCCTCCTCTGTCAGCGTTTTCAAAACGCTCATTTTCCATGTATCCGCAGGATTTGTATATACAAATATGGATGATAACGCTTTAATGATAACCTGTATATACAAATTCGTCAATGGGTTCAACTTGGTCTTTGGCTAATTCCATTATCTATTTTGAGCAAAAGTGGTTTATTTTACTTCTAAAAGCGTTAAAAAACAGCGCCTATTCGGTTTAGCCTCAATATACATAGATTCCTATTCCATGGTACAATCGACTTTATGATAAGGAGGGACTATGAAATGAATTATGATCCACATTTGCATCCGTATCCATCAACTCGAATGCCTGTTTATGCAAAAAATGGAATGGTGGCGACATCGCAGCCTTTGGCAGCACAAGCAGGACTAGAGATTTTGAAACAAGGAGGAAATGCGATTGATGCGGCGATTGCGACTGCTGCCTGTTTAACCGTTGTCGAGCCTTGTTCGAATGGGATCGGCGGAGATGCGTTTGCGATTGTATGGACAGAGGGCAAACTCCATGGCTTAAATGGAAGCGGTCCTGCCCCTGCCTCTATTAGCATCGACAAAGTGAAACAAAAAGGGTTTGAGGAAATCCCTAAATACGGCATGATCCCTGTAACTGTGCCTGGCGCTCCTGCAAGCTGGGCAGCGTTGTCTGAACGTTTCGGCAAGTTGCCTTTGCTTGATGTGTTACAGCCTGCCATTCGCCATGCTGAAGAAGGGTTTGCCCTCTCCCCTACTGTTGCAAGACAATGGAAAGCAAGCTATGACAAATTTAAAGCGGAGAATAAATCGGAAGAATTCCAAGCTTGGTTCGAAACATTTGTTCCAAACGGCCACTTGCCAAAAGCAGGAGAGATTTGGAAATCGCCACACCATGCCGATACATTGAGAAGCATTGGCGAAACCAAAGGGGCTTCCTTCTACAAAGGGGACCTCGCTGCAAAAACGGCTGCTTTTTTCGAGAAACATGGCGGCTTCTTATCGAAAACCGATTTGGAAAATTTCCAGCCAGAGTGGGTGGAGCCAATACATGTTAACTACCGTGGCTATGATGTGTGGGAAATTCCGCCGAATGGCCAAGGACTCGTAGCTCTTATGGCACTAAATATGCTTAACCAAGTTGATATTGGTGATAAAGAAGCGGTAGACACGTACCATATGCAAATTGAAGCAATCAAACTGGCGTTTAGCGATGGCCAAAAATATATTACAGATACAAACAATATGAGTGAAAAAATCGAAGACTTATTGAGCGATACATACGCTAAAGAACGGCTTCGCCTCATCTCAGATGAAGCAATGCTGCCAACTGCCGGGAAGCCTAAAGCTAGCGGCACGGTTTACTTAAGTACAGCCGATGCTGATGGAAACATGGTCTCATTTATCCAATCCAATTATATGGGCTTTGGGTCAGGGCTAGTTGTGCCTGGAACAGGGATTGCGATGCAAAACCGGGGGCATAATTTTTCGATGGATCCAAACCATGACAATTGCTTGGCCCCTAATAAACGGACCTATCATACGATTATCCCTGGCTTCCTCACAAAAGATGGGAAACCAATTGGCCCATTCGGGGTGATGGGTGGCTTTATGCAGCCACAAGGACATGTTCAAGTCATCATGAATACAATTGACTTTCAACTGCACCCACAAGCAGCACTTGATTCGCCACGTTGGCAGTGGGTCGAAGGCAAGCACATTGTATTAGAGCCGACATTCCCTCGCCATATTGCTGAAGCGTTGGCTCGTAAAGGCCATACCATTACAATTGCCAATGACACGATGCCGTTCGGACGGGGCCAAATCATTTGGAAAGATGAAGAAAAAGGCACCTACGTAGGAGGAAGCGAGTCAAGAACAGACGGGGCGGTTGCGCCTTGGTAAAGCCTTGACAAAACAGCTAGCCAGCTGACAAACGCAAATGTTGTCAGCTGGCTTTTTCTAATTCTGGCCCATTTTCTTTGCTCGTCTTTTGTTGTCTCCCTATTATCCCAATACCAAGAAGCTAGTCATTGCTCTACACTTGAAAGTAAGCAGGTTGCTGCAAAAAAATGGGGAGGCGATCATATGAAACAATTGGGAATGGGCTTCTGCTTCACACTCGGGCTGCTTGCCTTTGGGACAGAGGACACATTTGCACAGGAAGAAATCTCGCCGAAACGGGAAATGCGTGCAGTTTGGATCGCCAGCGTCAACAACATTGATTGGCCGTCGCGTGCTGGCTTATCGGCTGAGCAGCAGCAAGCAGAGTTTGTATCTATGCTGGATGAAACAAAAGAAATGGGGATGAATGCAGTCGTTGTCCAAGTAAAACCGACGGCAGACAGTTTTTATCCATCAGAGTACGGGCCGTGGTCTGAATATTTGACAGGCCAACAAGGCCAAGACCCCGGTTACGATCCCCTCGCCTTTATGGTTGAAGAAGCCCATAAACGCAACTTAGAATTCCACGCATGGGTGAACCCGTACCGGATCACAATGAACCATACAGACATCAACCGTTTAGCCGACGGCCACCCTGCCAAAGAACATCCAGATTGGGTCGTCGCCTATGGAAACCAACTTTATTTTGATCCAGGCTTGCCGGAAGTGCGACAATTTCTTGTAGACGCTGTCAGTGAAATCGTCCAGCATTACGACATCGACGCGATTCATATGGATGATTACTTTTACCCTTACCCAATCGCCGGCCAAGACTTCCCAGATGATGACTCCTTTGCGGAACATGGTAGCGGCTTTACAGACAGGGGAGATTGGCGTCGCAACAATGTCAATACGCTTGTTGCCTCCCTCCAGCAGGCAATCAAAGACGAAAAACCTTATGTAAAATTTGGCATTAGCCCATTCGGAGTCTGGCGCAACAGCAGCACCGACCCAACTGGTTCCAATACACGGGCCGGCGTCGAAAACTATGATGATCTATACGCCGACACTCGCCATTGGATCCAAAACCGCTCAATCGACTATATTACTCCACAAATTTATTGGAATATAGGTTTTGAAGCTGCAGCATTTGACATCCTTACAGACTGGTGGATTTCAGAAACAGCTGGCTCCCATACTCATTTTTACGTCGGGCAAGCTGCATACAAAGTCGGTGTTAATGATGTACCGGCATGGCATGATCCTGAAGAATACCCGCGGCAAATTGCTTACATGCGCGAACGCCCAGATGTAAAAGGCAGCATCCACTTTAGCTTAAAAGACTTGCGGGCTAACCGCCTCGGCGTTAAAGACCGGCTTTCGGAAACAGAATATCAGCGTCCGGCACTGATTCCAGAAATGCCATGGCTGGCTGGGACTGTACCGAAAAAACCGACAAACGTCGATGTGGTGAAACAAAAGAATGGCACTGTGCTCACCATCTCAGACCCTAAAAATGAGCATGCGGCTTATTACGCCATTTACCGATTTGACGGCCAAAAAGCCGGTTCTTTGGAAAGCAATGAAAACTTGATCGCCACTGTCCGCAAAGATGGACAGGAAACAACGTATACGGATCAAGAAGCAGCGGCAAATAAAACGTACACATACGTCGTTACTGCGTTGGACCGCCTTCATAATGAAAGCAAAAACGGCAAGAAAGCTAAGCAAAATTAGAGGTTGCTTCCCCCTTTGCTTTCAAAAAGGGGGGAGTGTCTTATTTAAATATCCAGCTTTCTCCTGGACGCATCAGCGCGTTTAAATTCAGCTTTTTGCAAATGGTTACGTAATGCAACAACGTAAGGAGCACAGCCCCCATATTCATTCCTAATATGATGCCGTCCATTTTCAAGGTCGGCATCGAGCCAAGGGCAATCATGAGGCAAAACGAAACAGTTGTCGCGTATAACGAATGCAAGAACGCGTCTTTGACTAAGCCAATGCCAATTAAATAGGCTTGCAGCGGCGTTGAAAAATAATGGAATAAGAAATAGAGGATCAATACTTGCAAGTAGCCTGCTGCTGGAGAAGGCCCAAAAAAAGCGGTTGTAATCGGTTCTGCAAAGAAAAAGAAGGCGAGCACGACGGGTGCACCATAAACAACTGTTACGAGCAACGACAACCGCAAATAATGATGGAGCACGTCGTAATCGCGTTTTGCATAGGCATCAGACACGATTGGAATAAGTACAACTAGCAAGGCGTGGGCAATAAAAGCCGGAAAAAAGCCGATTGTAAAGGCAATGCCAGACAATTTGCCATACTGGACCATTGCCACGCTTTCGATCATTCCCGCATTGGACAATGCTTTCGTAATCAAAAAAGGTTTAATCGCAAATGTGGCGGAGTGAAAAATACGCAAACCCGTTGTCGGCAATGACACTTGCAACAGTTTTTGATAAACCTCTTTTTTGGGGCCTTTTTTCTGGACATGTTCTTTTTTGGTCTCTCGTATTTTGCCTATAAATACAATGACCAAATAAATTAACACAAACAACTCGCTTAATTTCAATGCCAACAACGCCATAAAAATAGCGATGTTGCTATCGAAGGAAAACAATTTAAACACAATGAGCAAACCAGCCAACTGAGTCGAGCGCTTTAATACATTGGCAACGGCAATTTTCCCTGTTTCCTGGGCGCCCATCAAATAGCCTCTTGCCACTGACGAAAACGTAATGATTGGCACGAGCAGCACCAACATCCATTTGACGCCTGCATGATAAGAATGGAGCACACTTAAATGGGGCAATACAACCAAGGCACCAATCATGACGGCAAGGGCACAAACCAGTGCAAGCTGCAGCGCTTTGCCGAGTACATGCCAATGGTAAACGGGTTCTTTCTCTGCAATTAGCTTAGAAACCGAAACGGGCAATTCAATGCTTGCAAGGACGACAACAAATAGCATTGTTGGCAAAATCGCCATGTACAAACCGAACGCTTCATCGCCGAGCTCTCTTGCCAATACAACGTTGATCATAAATTCCAAACATTCCCCTACAAACGCCGCAGCGCTCAGCACGAGAACCCCTCGAAAAAACGTATTCACCGCTCATCTCTCCTTTTTCTCTCTATACAGGCTATGAGACAAGTTTTTAAAATATGGGTATGTTTTTGAAAGCACGAAAAAGGGCTTCCCTTAATGAGAGGCAGCCCTGTTTTGCTTATTTATCATCCCATGTGCTAGCGTTTTTCAGACCGGGAATGTTTTTGCTTTTAAAAACGGGATTTTTGCCTTGTTGACGTTGGCTCTGATAATCGGAAATAACAGCAAACGAAATCCCGCTGATTAGCAAAATCGCGATTAAATTTACAACTGTCGTAAAGGCCATAAACACATCGGCCAAAGACCAAACGAGTTCGATCGCAGCAAGGGAACCGAAAACGACCATGCCGACGACTAGCAAGCGGTAGACTTGCAGCCAAATGGTGCCCTCTTTCATGAATGCTAAATTGGTTTCGCCGTAATAGTAGTTGCCGACAATCGAAGTGAACGAAAAAAAGAAAATGGCAATCGCAATAAACGGCACAGCCCAACCGCCAACAAGCTCACTCAAGGACGCTTGTGTTAAGGCAACGCCGTCTACTCCTTCTCCAGCGGTTTGGTAAATATTCGTAAGCAAAATAACAAAAGCAGTCGCAGAACAAATGATAACCGTATCAAAAAACACACCTAAAGATTGCACGAGCCCTTGCTTGACAGGATGAGACACGTCTGCTGTCGCTGCGGCATTAGGGACACTTCCCATTCCAGCTTCATTGGAAAACAATCCCCGTTGCGCCCCGACAAGGAGCCCAGCAAAAATGCCGACTGTCGCTTCTTTCAAACCAAAAGCAGAACCGATAATAAGAGCAAATAAATGAGGGATTTGTTGGTAATTGCTGACAACGACAAAAAAGACGACACCAATATAAGCAACTGCCATAATCGGTACGACAATTCCAGAAAAGATGGAAATCGAACGAATGCCACCAAAGATAATAACCCCTACTGCAAGCGCAATGACAATGCCAACAGTTAGCCGGTTTAATCCAAATGCTTCATCCATAGCAACGGTAATCGTATTTGCTTGCAGCGAATTAAAAATAAACCCAAATGTGACAGCAATTAATAAGGCAAATACGACGCCAAGCCAGCGTTTGCCAAGCGCCTTTTCAATATAATAAGCAGGGCCGCCACGGAACTGGCCGTTGCGCCTTTCTTTATACACTTGGGCGAGCATGCTCTCTATAAAGCCAGTAGCCATGCCGATGATCGCAATCACCCACATCCAAAAAATAGCGCCAGGACCTCCTTGTGTAATCGCAATCGCCACACCTGACATGTTTGCTGCGCCTACTCGCGAAGCGGCGCTAATACAAAACGCTTGAAAAGCAGAGACTTCTCCCTTCTTCTTTTTCTCGGTGACCGCTCGAAACATTTCAGGAAACATTCGGATTTGCACAAAGTTTGACCGGAACGTTAAGTACAGGCCAACTGTAATTAAAGAGAATACGAGAAAATAGGAAGTAATCCCATTGATGCTATTTATGATTTGTTGAACGACTTCCATAAAAGCTCCACCTTTGCTTCTCCCAAAAATATGGTTTTTTTCTTAAGCATCATATCACATTTTTTGCTATTTAAAAGAAAACGCCCTATTTAGACTTTTTTCGACTCGTCCAAAAGGGCATTTTCTTCAAAGCCATAATTCTTGATTGGAAGCAGTCACTGCCTGAGCTCCCGCTTTAATCGCTTGCTTTGCATCTTCCATCGTCTCAATTAAGCCGCCAGCAATGACCGGGATCCCCGTTTTCCTATGCACACGGCCAATGTAGTCAGGCAAAATGCCAGGCAGAAGTTCGATCACATCAGGCTTTACTGTTTCAGCAAGATGATAGCTCGTTTCAAGAGCCAGCGTGTCGAGCAAAAAGACACGTTGAATCGCAAGAATGTCATTCTTTTTTGCAATCCGAAGCATATCGCCCCGTGTTGATATTAATCCAGCTGGACGAATCACTTGGCAAAGAAATTCAGCAGCAGCCTTATCGCTTTTTAAGCCTTGGATTAAATCAGCATGGAGAATCGGTTTTTTATTTCCCTCGCGTGCGCTTTTTTTCACTGACGCTAGTTTAGACAAGTGCAAATCCAAGACAACAAAATATTCATGGCTGCTATTCATAATGGCCTCGAAATCTTTCATTGTCTTAATTGCTGGTAAAATCGTTTGGCCACCAAACATCGCTTAGCCTATATCCTCAAGCGTGTGTATTCGCCATTGTTCTGCCAACTCACCCTCGTAAATGGCCCGCTGTTTGTCACTCCATTTTAAAACAGAAGCCATTGCCTCAACAATCTTGTCTTTGTATGCATTGGCTTTGTCAATATCAAAGAGCATGTAGGAAGAGCGACGCACTAAGAAATCGACAGGCGTTAGCGCCATTTCGTAAGCCATCGCGTAACGGAGCGACGCCCATACCGCTTTTGGAAGCCCATATTTTTCTGCTTCCCCATCATTTAGAAACGCAAACACGTGCGTGACATTTGAGCCGTAACGTTTGACGAGTTCAGCTGCTTCCGCCTCTTCTAAGCCAAGGATTTTTCCAGCTTCAATATGGGCGGCATTAAACATGTCGAGCTGGTCGGAACCGCCCACTTCCCCGCCTGATAAAACAAGGTTTTTTGTCTGGCACGGTTTATAGACAGCGCCTGTTTCTTGTTCAAGCTCTTTTGCGACAAGCGATACAATATTGTCGGCCATTTTTCGGTAACCAGTCAATTTGCCGCCTGCTATTGTCATAAGCCCGCTCTCCGAGTGAAAAATTTCGTCTTTGCGTGAAATATCGGAAGGGCTCTTGCCTTCTTCATGAATGAGGGGCCGCAACCCTGACCAACTCGACTCAATATCGGCATTTGTTAGCTGATATCCTGGGAATAGGGCATTCGTTGCCTTCATAATATAGTCGACATCTTCTTTCGTCACACCAGGTTCCCGCTTATCGCCTTCATAATTTGTATCCGTTGTGCCTACATAAACTTTTTCACCGCGAGGGATCGCAAACATCATGCGGCCATCGCCAAAAGGCGTGTCAAAATAGAGCGCTTGGTTTAAAGGCAATCGTTCTTTGGATAACACTAAGTGGACACCTTTCGTTAAGTGGATCGTTTTTCCTGTCTTTGATCGGTCTTGCTCACGCAAATGGTCAACCCATGGCCCCGTTGCATTGACGACTTTTTTTGCCTGAATGGTTACAGCTTCGCCCGTCAGCAAATCACGGGCAATGACACCAGTGATTTTTCCCTGGTCATAAACAAAGCCTTCTGCTTTTACATAGTTGGCCAATTTCGCGCCTTTTTCAGCTGCGGTTTTGGCAATTTCGATCGTTAAGCGTGCGTCGTCCGTGCGGTATTCGACATACATACCGGCGCCACGAAGGCCGTCTTTTGCCAAAATCGGCTCTTTTTTTAACGCGTCTTTCGCTTTCATCATCGTGCGCCGCTCTGCTTTCTTGACGCCGGCAAGTCGATCGTAGACAGCAAGCCCAATTGACGTTGTGAACGAATTAAACGTACCACCTTTGTAAAACGGCAACATCATTCGTACTGGCTCTGTAACATGGGGCGCATTTTCATAAACGATCGCCCGCTCAGTCCCAACTTCAGCAACCAGTTTTACTTCAAATTGCTTTAAATAACGAAGGCCGCCATGGATCAACTTTGTCGACCGGCTCGACGTTCCCGCGGCAAAATCTTGCATTTCAATCAAGCCGACATCGATTCCTCGTGTTGCCGCATCCAAAGCGGCCCCCACGCCAGTAATGCCACCACCAATAATTAACAGATCCAACTGTTTGTCTTCCATGCTTGCGATTGCTTTTTCTCTTGTCTTTGCTGAAAACGCCATCTCGATTCCTCCAATATTTGAACGGAAAAAGGGACCACAACAAACAAAACAGGCTTTTTTGCGCCTATTGAATGCTGTGATCCCTCAAATCCTCAGATCCGTTCATTAACTTACATTCATTATAGCGCACTTAAGCCGCTACGTAAACTTTTAGCTGTTTTCCACTCAGTGTTCCCTACTAACGCGTCTTTGAAACCATAGAAAAAAGCAAACGCACAGGCCCCCGAAGGAAAAAACACCTGTGCGTTTTTGCTAAATGGAAAACATTATTGGCTTTTTATTTTGTTGGCTTAAAAGCCATTGTTGCCTCAATCGCTGTTTTCCAGCCACCATAAAGCTTTTCCCGCTCTGTTTTTTCCATCTTCGGCTCAAACGAACGATCGATTTTCCATTTGTCGGCAATTTCCTGTTTGTCTTCCCATACTCCGACAGCCAAGCCAGCTAAATAGGCTGCACCAAGTGCGGTTGTTTCGTTAATTGTTGGGCGTTCAACAGGGGCATCGAGCAAATCGCTTTGAAACTGCATCAAAAAGTCGTTCTTCACAGCACCGCCATCGGCGCGAAGCTTTTTCGACTCTAAGCCAGAATCCGATTCCATTGCCTCCATCACATCTTTCGTTTGGTACGCTAGTGCTTCTAACGTAGCGCGAACAATGTGTTCTCTCGTTGTTCCTCTGGTCAACCCATACATGGCACCACGTGCTTCGCTGTCCCAATAAGGCGTTCCTAACCCAACAAATGCAGGCACAACATAGACACCCTCCGATGACTCAACCCGCTTTGCATATGCTTCGCTATCCCCAGCGTTCTCTAGCAGCTTGATGCCGTCACGGAGCCATTGGATCGCAGAGCCAGCAACGAAAATGCTTCCTTCTAATGCATACTCTACTTTTCCATCAAGACCCCAGGCAATCGTCGTAAGCAAGCCATTTTCCGATGTAACAGCTTCATTGCCTGTGTTCATTAAAATAAAGCAGCCTGTTCCATACGTGTTTTTAACCATGCCTTTTTCAAAACAAGCTTGTCCAAATAAAGCCGCACTTTGGTCACCGGCGACGCCTGCAATTGGTACCTGCTCTCCAAAGAAATGGTATTCCACCGTGTTGGCGTACACTTCTGAAGATGACTTCACTTCAGGCAGCATCGCCTTGGGGACATCCAAAATCCGAAGCAGCTCTTCGTCCCACTGCAAATCATGAATGTTATACATAAGCGTCCGCGCCGCATTTGAATAGTCGGTCACATGAGCTTTACCTCCGCTCAATTTCCAAATGAGCCATGAATCAATTGTGCCAAAGAGCAATTCGCCGTTTTCAGCCCGCTCCCGGGCGCCTTCCACATGGTCCAAAATCCATTTCACTTTTGTCCCTGAAAAATAAGGGTCAATCAGCAAACCCGTTTTGCTGCGAAACGTTTCATTGTGCCCAGCATCACGCAATGTTTTGCAAATGTCTTCTGTTTGCCGAGACTGCCAAACAAGCGCATGATAAACCGGCTTGCCTGTTTCTTTGTCCCAGACGACCGTTGTTTCCCGCTGATTTGTAATCCCTATCGCTTCAATTTGCCGCGGCTCCACATCTGTCTCTGTAAACAGGCCGGAAATAACAGAAAGCGTCGAATTCCAGATTTCATTTGCATTGTGTTCCACCCAGCCTGGGTGGGGAAAATACTGTTTAAACTCCTTTTGGACTGTATGGACGACTTCCCCTTCGTGGTTAAATAAAATCGACCGTGTACTCGTCGTTCCCTGGTCAATTGCCAAAATGTATGTTTTCTCCATCCGTTAATCCTCGGACCTCCTTGATTTTTCGGTTGCATGTTCCCTTTTATGTGTTTACCCTGCCTTCTACCTTGTTAAAACAAGTCTATTCTCATTCCTGGAAATCGTTTACACTAACCTACAAAGTCTTATTTGTCGTAAAGGGGGAGCATAATATGGACGCATGTGCCCTTTTTTGGTTTGCTTGCATAAGAAACGTGGCCGCCCATCATTTCGATCATGCGAATGGAGACCATTGTTCCGATGCCCGTCCCACTGTCTTTTGTCGTAAAATAGGCAGTGCCAATTTGTTTTAATTGCTCTTTTGTCATGCCAACCCCTGTATCCTCAATTGTTAACAGCAATTTCTTTTTAGCCGTTTTATCCATTTTAATCGACACCGATCCGTTTGGAGGCGTTGCTTCGATGCCATTCTTAATAAAATTGAGAAGCGCTTGTTTGAGCTTATTTTGGTCGGCCCATACCCAAAGGGTTTCTTCGCCGCTTTGGACCGACAACTGGACCTGTCCTTTTGCAGCATAAGGCCTCAGCAGTGAGACAACGGAATGAACGGTTTCCCCTACTGAAAAAACACGTTGTTGATCCATTTTAGGTTTTGCTGCACTTAAATATTCATTAATGATCGCTTCCGCCCGGTTCAATTCGCCGACAATTAATGCGTGGTATTGATTTTTCTTCTTACCTTCTGCCATCAACTGGACAAAACCTTTCACAACGGTCAGCGGATTTCTGACTTCATGGGCAATCGTTGCTGCAAGTTCGTTTAAGCTGTTGTACTTTTCAGCACGCAGCGATTCGGCAATGACACGATCTCTCTCAAGCAACGTTTCATATAAATAAGTAATTAAAAACATCGCACCAACGCCAAAAACCGCATAATAAACGGCCACTCCCCACATGGCAGGCAAGTAGCTATCTCTGAATAGCCACTGCATAATGATCAGTGATAAAGTTACTTGGATCAGCACTGGCCATAATGACACGAGGCTGACAAACTTGAGCCTGGGCCATTTGCTTGGCAACTGGTAAAACCGTCTCGTAAAAATCGAAAACAACACGGCACTTAGCAAAAAATGTACGAGGGCAAAACCGGTAAGGTCACCGCCTATGATCAACCGAAAAACGGCTGAAACGGCGGTTACGCCCCAGCCCGCCCGTTTGCCACCATACAAAAACGCGAGCAAAATGGGAATATAGCGCAAATCCCAGAAAACGTCTCCTTGGCGGATGGAAAAGGACATGCATAAAATAACAGCGCCACTCATGAAATGAAACATCGTAAGCGAACGCTGGATCTTCCAGCCCCCTTCGGCTTTTAAGCTATAAATGATTAAGGGAACCATAATCACAAACACATTGATAAGAAGCTTTTCAATAACCATGCATTCCACGTTCCCCTCGCACCATTTCTCTGAACTCATTCGACACTTTTCGGGGCAATCCTGCTTTTTGCTAAAATTTACAGGATTGCATCCATTTGTTTTGTTTGTTGCATCTCGTAATAAAACCCTTTTGTCGCCATCAGTTCATGGTGGCTTCCTGCTTCCGTGACCTCGCCTCCCTGTAAAACAAGAATTTGGTCAGCGGCTTCAATCGTATTTAAGCGATGGGCAATGACAAAGCTTGTGCGCCCATGCATCAACCGTTTTAACGCTTCTTGGATCTTCATTTCCGTCACGGTATCAATACTGGATGTCGCTTCATCCAAAATAAGTATCGCAGGGTTAGCAAGCAGTGCTCGCGCGATCGACAATAACTGTTTTTGCCCTTGGCTAATGCCACTGCCATCTTGAAAAAGCATCGTCTCATATCCATTCGGCAAATGGGAAATAAACCCATGTGCATTTGCCAGCTTAGCCGCGTCTTCCACTTCTTGATCCGATGCCTCGAGGCGACCATAACGAATGTTTTCACGAATGGTGCCTTGGAATAAAAAAGGATCCTGAAGAACAACGCCCATTTGCGAGCGTACGTCGTCTTTCTTCAAGTTAGCAAGGTTGTTTCCATCGATGAAAATCGCTCCCTCATTTACTGGGTAAAAACCTAGCAGCAAATTGAGAATGGTCGTCTTCCCTGCTCCAGTAGGGCCGACAAAGGCAATCGTCTCCCCAGCTCTCGCTGTAAATGAGACGTTTTTGAGCGTTTCCGTAGCGCCATAGGAAAAACAGACATTTTGAAAGGAGACATTTCCTTCTATTTGCTTGACCGCGATAGCGCCTGCTTGATCCGATTCAGGCTGCTCATCAATTACCGCAAATACACGCTCCGCACCGGCTAACGCTGATAAAACCGCATTAAACTGATTGGCAAGATCGTTTAGCGGCCGTGTAAACTGACGGGAATACTCGACAAACACGACAATCACACCAACCGTTACCCCAGCCATTCCATGAACAGCAAGAAACCCACCAATCCCGGCAATAACGGCAAAACTGAGATTGTTCAACACATTCATTAGTTTTGGGATAAAACCAGAATAGACTTGCGCCCAGAAACCAGCATGACGCAACGCGCCATTATGTTCCTCAAACGCTTGGATAATCGTTTCTTCACGTGAAAAAGTTTTAACGACCGATTGGCCAGCAATGGTTTCTTCCGAATAGCCGTTAAGCTGCCCTAAGCTTTTTTGCTGCTCTTTAAAAAACACTTTTGTTCGCTTTGTAATCCAACGCATTCCTAAAACCATTAATGGCACAATGAATAAAGTGATCACTGTAAGCAAGGGCGACAAGTATAACATGACAGCTAGAATGCCAATAAAGGTGACGACACTTGAAATGATTTGCACAATGGACGAGTTCAGCGTCGCAGAAATATTCTCAATGTCGTTTGTCATACGGCTCATCAAATCTCCGTGCTTGTGTTTGTCAAAAAAACCGATTGGCAACTTTTGCAATTGGGCAAATAAATCTTTACGGATCGCAAACACAGTCGCCTGTGCGATTTTGACCATCATAAAGTTTTGCAAAAACGTTGAAATGCTTAAAGCGGCGTAAGAACCAAGCAAAAAGAGCAATATGATCTCCAAACCGTCAAAATGAGTAGGAATGATATAGTCATCAATGACAACGCCGATTAAAAAAGGACCGGCCAGCGTCAATACAGCGCTGGCAAAAACAAGCGCCATAACAAGAAAAAGCGCCCCTTTTTGCCTTGCCAAATAAGCGAAAATTCTTTTGGCCGCTCCTTTCCCATCCTTGGCCGTCTCCGGCCGTCCTCCAGCCCTGGCAGCGTGTGGATGTTGGGGCTGGCTGCCTGTTGCCTGAGACTGGCGGGACGCGCGCCAATTGATGGTTTTATAACGAAATGGCTCTGTTAATGCGGAACGAAGCCTCATCCTCACGCCTCCTTGCCATATTGCGACTTATAAATTCTTTTATAGAACGGCGATGACCGCAGCAACTCTTCGTGACTGCCGAAGCCAACCAGTTCGCCGTATTCAAGCAATAAAATCCGGTCTGCCTGAATCGCCGTTGACAATTTTTGCGTAACCATCATCGTCGTACATGGCTGTTGCTCTAACGCCGCGAGAAAACGGGCTTCTGTTTTCGCATCAAGGGCGCTTGTGCTGTCATCAAGAAGCAACATTTTCGGCTTGCCTAGCAGGGCACGGGCAATGGAAATCCGCTGTTTTTGGCCTCCTGACAAGTTGACGCCTTGCTGGCCAACGATCGTATCATACCCATCTGGCAAACGTACAATCGCCTCATGAATTTGCGCTACTTTAGCAACAGCTTCTATTTCTTCATCAGATGCTTCTGGAAAGCCCCAGGCAATGTTTTCGCGAATCGTCCCGGAGAACAACCGGACCGCTTGCGGGACATAGCCAATTTGCCTGCGCAGCTTTTGAACTTGCCACGCCGTAACAGGCGTTCCATCAATGCGAACCGTTCCTTTGGTCGGTTCATAAAGTTTTGGGATGAGCTGGAATAAAGTAGACTTTCCAGAACCTGTTTCCCCAAGGACGGCAACTGTTTCATTCGCCTTTACAGAGAAATCGATGTTTTTCAACACAAAGGGAGCCCCCTCTGCATAAGAAAACGATACATGTTCAAAGCGCAGCTCCCCTTTCATAGCCGGAGGCTCAGGCTTTTCCTCGCTTTCCTTCAGTTCGTCATCAGGCTCTAGCAGCACTTCCTCAATTCGTGTTGCCGAGGCTCTAGCCCGGGAAAAGACGATGATAATCATTGAAAAAACCGTTAAAGCGGAAGTAATTCGCGTTGCATAGTTGACAATCGCCACAACATCGCCAACTTGGGTGGCGCCACTGCCAATGTCAGTGCTTCCAAACCAAAGGACAAGCAAAATCGAGCCGTTCATTAAAAACAGCAAAACAGGCAATGTTAATTCCATTAGGCGAAAAGCTTTCACAGTCCGGTCCATAAGCTTGCTGCTTTCCCGAAAAAACCGCTTCGCCTCCTCGGCTTTGCGCACAAATACGCGGATCACACGAATGCCAGTCAAATTTTCTCGTACCACATGGTTCACTGAATCGACTTTGGCTTGCACCTCACTAAAAATATGTACGCCTTTTTTTAAAATCCACATTAAAAAGAGGATGATCGGTGGAATCGTTATGAATAAAAACAAGGCTAAACGGGCATTGACGGCAAATGCCATCACGCTTCCACCAATAATAAGCAACGGTGCTCTAGCCATAATGCGCAGGCTCATAAAAACCGTATTTTGAATTTGTGTCACATCATTGGACAGCCTTGTCATTAAAGAGGATGTTTCAAATGGCTGCAACTTTTCAAGGCTAGAACGCTGGATCGTTTTAAACATCGCATTGCGGATATCAAACCCTGTGCTTTGGCCGGCGTGACCTGCATAAAAGGAGTTTAGCACGCCGGCTACAAACGCTAATAACGAAAGGCCGACCAATACGCCCCCCCACACAAAAACAGTCTGCAAATCATTTTCGATAATCCCGTCGTCAATGATCCGGGCAAGCAAAAGCGGTTGAATGAGTTCCACAGCCAACTCAAGCAACATAAAAGCAAAAGCAATCACTGCTGCTGCTTTATAAGGAAGCAAATAGGAAAAAACAGTTCTCACAGTAACGCCCCTCTTCCTGCACCAATCACCACAGTTCTTATTTTATATTATTTTCCTATCATAGCTTATTTTTTGTCTTCGTTCTATTATATTATCCTATAGCCGAAAGCAATATCGCCCATTCATTTGTCCTATCTGTATTCCGAGATCCCCTCAGACAGAACGTACTGGCTCTGTCATAGCCTCCGATCTTCCGTGTGGTTACTTGAATAGGAAGCGAAAGTTCGACTTGGCTAAACTGTTTGTATGCCCGATCCCCCTAGAAATAAAAAACTTTCTGGGGAGATCCCACAGAAAGTTTACGCTGCAACGAACAACGGTAAGATTTTTTTGCCTACTAAACTATGCCCCCGCCGACATGGCAATTAAAACAGCTCCTACTACACCGACCACAAAAACGGCTGAAAGGATTTTCACAAACTTTGCGTTCACTAAAGTCACTCCCCATTGCAAATCTAGCTTTGAACGAAAGAAATAGTCGCTTAACCAAACAGCTCGACGTTATTTGACACTTTTCTTAAGTATACAACGGCTAGCACTTAGAAACTATGTAAATTTATCTTTATCATCTCCAAATTTAGCAAAAAACGTTCGGAAACTGGCAGCTCTTTACTTTTAACTAGGACGGCTGTCGCCACTAATAGGAGAATCGTGTATGAACATCCGAAAAATGAGCTAGACACCTGCTTTCCTACTGAAATATATCCAGTAAAAAAGACGAGGTGTCGGCTTATTTACAATCCAGTAGCCAAGATCGGGGACAACTCACCGTCATACCAGACAGTCAATTCATGAAGGGCCCGTGTGCAGCCAACATACAATAGTTTTTTATGGAGTTCATCACAAGGGTAATGGTCGTTTGTCACATCAGCTAGCAAGACAGCATCAAATTCAAACCCTTTTGAAAGATAAACAGGCAAAACAGAAATGCCGCCCTCATACCTTTCTCCTCCCGCTGTAAGCAAATGGGCATCAAGACCCGTTGCTTGTAGCTGCCTGCAAATGGCTTTGCTTGCTTTTTCCGTACGTGTAAGAATAGCAATGGTGTGTGTTTGTTTATCCTGCATCGCGCTTACCCATTGCGCAACATGTTCCTCGGACTTCTGTTCAACAACAACGTCTTGCCCGCTGCGAAAAACAGGTTTTGCGGGCGCAGGAGCGAAAGCCATTTGTTGAAGAATCCGGTTCGAAAATTCAATAATTTCCATTGTTGACCGGTAACTCCGTTCCATCTGTACATAGGAAACGTTATTGGCAAATACCTCTTCAAAGGCAGCCCAGTCGGAAATCCCTTCGTCCCCGTGAATCCCTTGAGCTAGATCCCCTAAAATCGTAAACCCTCCTGAACGCGTTCGCTCTTTTAGAACAGCTAGCATAAAAGGGGAGACATCTTGTGCTTCATCGATAACGACATGGTCGAAGCGAGCATCACGCTCAATACCGTAAAGCTGCTGATGCATATAAACAAGTGGTGCTATATCTGCATAACCTAACCGCTTCTCTTTCAGTCCAGCAGGTACGGGCAGTTGCTGTTGTTTTAAGAAAGCGGTGTACAACTTAGCGAGATCAGGCTTTGGCCAGTAGGAAAGAAAGGAGCGCAAACGCTTAAGCGCCTCTGACTTAAAAGCCTGTTGTTCTTTTTTGTCTTCAAAGCGCTTTGCTTCGATCTCAATCCATCGTTTGGCCCGGGCATGGAGGCGTTCTCGCCGTTTCATTGGCGGCGAAGCGGCAAAATCTTGCTCAACCCACTGTTTTATTGTTTCTTTGTTCAGCACGCAGCCATCCCATGGGCAAAAATCTTTTTTCGGCACCCTCTCCCCCACATAGGCATCGATAAAATGACGCAGTTGCTTTTGACATGCAAGCGAACCTTTATACGCAAGCACATCTTCTGACTGCCGATCAAGTTTGGCTTCAAATTGATTGGCCAAGCGGTTTTTCGTGTCAGAAAGCCGATAAGAAGAACCAAGCACCGACAACCCCCAGTTGGCAAATGTACTTTGGGCAATCGTCCCTACTCCGAGCTCTGGCAAGACGTGTGAAATATAATCGAGAAACATCGCGTTTGGCGCAAAAATCACCATTTTTTCAGCCCGCAACTGCTCTCGAAATTCATACAACAAATAGGCAAGGCGATGCAAAGCGACTGTCGTTTTCCCGCTTCCAGCAGCTCCTTGGATAATAAGCGGTTCTTTTATTGCATGGCGAATAATCGCGTTTTGTTCTGCTTGAATGGTCGCGACAATGTCTTTCAATTTGTTGTCTTTTTGCTCGCTTAACTTATATAACAGAAATTCATCCCCGCCGCTCATTTCTTGGCCTTTCCCATAGCTGTCAACAACACGCTGTAGAAGACGATTTCGGATGACAATGTTTCGTTTCAGCAAAATTTCACCCTCGACAACGCCTTCCGGTGATTGATAAAAAACATCTTCTTCACTTCCCGTAAACGAATAAAACAGCGAAGCAACTGGAGCGCGCCAATCAATCACTAACGGATCGCCGCTGTCTTCATCGTGAACGCCGACTTTCCCAATATAGAGCGCTTTTGTTTCCTGGTCCCACTCACAAAAGTCGAGCCTGCCAAAATACGGTTCTTGTCTAGCTGAATGAAGGGCTGTACGGAGATGTTCACGCCTATCTTCCAGCACTTGTTCCGTAAAATCGCTACCGCGGTAGCGCGGCATCTGCTCCAACTTGTCACCTAATTCATCCAGTTGGGCAAGCGTTGTTTGCAACTGCGTCTCTTCGGCTTCAAATATGGACATCGTATCACTCCTCATAAAAGTTCTTCTCTATTTTCGCGAAAAACGAAAAAAAAGAATAGACTTTTTCTTTTCGTTTTGGTAAGCTTTGTATAGTTCAAGTGCCAAAAATAAATATACCATTATATGGAAACCTTCACCGAAGATTCGCTCTTTTGGTGAAGGTTTTTTGTATGTTGTCTAATGATCTTCCATTCTTTTTTAAGGCATGTTTACAATAAAAACATCGATTCTATAAAATCCGTCTTTGCTTTTCCTCTATAATGAAATGGGGTTTGCTTTTGTAAAAAGATATGTAGATTAGGAGGCTGATACCAGACATAACAGGACTTTTGCCGTATTCTTGTCGAACAGCCATTGAACAACCAAAAAAGTGGCTACATGCCTCTTACTCCAGCTTTCTTAACGCCACAATCGCACTCATTGTCGAAAAAACGATTCTTGACGGTTTCACAAACAAATTCTACAATTATCGAGAAAGCTACATTTTTAATGAATAATTAGGGGGACAATCACATTGAAAAAGAAAGTTTTTGGCTCGTCACTTGTAGCTGTTACTGCACTTGTTCTTGCCGCGTGCGGCGGAAATGACACGAACGCAGGTAACGGAGGCGACAGTGAAGACGGCTATTCGCCAACAGATGTTCTAAAAGTGCAATTTGTTCCATCACAAAACGCTGAAAATCTTGATGTGATTGCAGCGCCGCTAGAAGAGCTGCTCTCAGAAAGGCTAGATATTGACGTAGAAGTGTCTGTGTCGACAGACTATCCATCTGTTGTAACAGCCATGGGTTCAAAAACGATTGATGTCGGTTTCTTGCCGCCAAATGCCTATGTAACAGCCAATGAAGAAGGCTATGCAGATGTACTGCTCCAATCATTGCGCTATGGCGTAAATGAAGAGGACGGATCGCCAACGGACGAACTGGTTGGCTCGTACAAATCTCAATTCGTTGTGATGGCAGACTCTGATATCGAGTCGCTTGAAGATTTAGAAGGCAAAACAATCGCTTTCCAAGGCGCCACTTCCTCAGCAGGATACGTATGGCCAGCAGCTTCTTTGCTTGACGCAGGCATTGACCCGCAAAATGACGTAAATGGCGTCGAATTTCAAGGGCACGATGCTGCGCTTATTGCTCTTCTCAATGGCGAAGTCGACGCAGCCGTAACTTTCCAAGATGCACGTAATACGATCAAAGAAGAATTCCCTGATGTGTGGGAGCAAACCCGAGTTGTAGCTTTAACAGAAGATATTCCGAATGATACAGTTTCCGTTCGCTCTGATCTGTCTCAAGAGTGGCGAGACAAAATTGCTGATGCCTTTATTGATATCGGCGAAGATCCAGAAGGTCGCCAAATCATTTTTGACATTTATTCCCACGAAGGGTACGAGCGTTCAGAGGACAGCAATTTTGACGTCGTCCGTGATTATGCGGAACGAATCCAACAACCATAAGTATAAATATAACTTTATTTTCATTTATTCATAGCGAGAGTCCGCCTTGCGGGCTCTCCACTTATGTATTGTATTGCCATTTCCCTATCATATCAGTTTATAAGAGAGTTGGGATGCCGATGATAGAAATAAAAAATGTATCGAAAACGTATCCAAACGGTACGAAAGGCTTAAAAAATATTAACTTAACGATTGAGCGAGGCGAATTTGTCGTCGTTGTTGGCCTATCTGGGGCGGGAAAATCGACATTGCTTCGTTCCGTTAACCGCTTAAATGAAATTTCTGATGGGGAAATTCTCATTGACGGCCAATCGATTACGAAAGCAAAAGGGAAAGAATTGCGGCAAATACGGCAAAGAACGGCGATGATTTTTCAGAGCTTTAATCTCGTAAAACGTTCCTCTGTATTGCGCAACGTGCTGTCAGGCCGCGTCGGTTACCATGGAACATTGCGGACTGTTTTAAATTTGTTCCCTAAGCAGGATATCGAGCTTGCCCTGCAAGCGCTCAACCGTGTGAATATCCTTGAAAAAGCCTATTCCCGAGCAAGTGATTTGTCTGGCGGCCAACAACAACGTGTAGCGATCGCTAGAGCCCTAGCACAAGAACCAAGCGTCATTTTAGCAGACGAACCAACCGCTTCTCTCGACCCATTAACAACGAAACAAGTTATGGACGATTTAAAACGAATTAATAAGGAAGACAAAATTACAACGATTGTCAACTTGCATTTCATCGATTTGGCCCGTGAGTATGCGACACGGATTATTGGCCTCCGTGCTGGTGAAATCGTATTTGACGGCCCTGTCTCAGAGGCAACTGACGAGAAATTTGCTGAAATTTATGGGCGTCCGATTCAAGAGGACGAGCTCTTAGGGGAGGAATTGCATGAGCCAGCAAGCGAACCTGCCAGTCAATAAACCCCCCCGAACAAAGCTTTATATGACATTGTTGCTGTTATTTGCCCTGATAGGCGCGAGCGCTTGGTATATTGATGCAAACCCGCTCATTATTTTAAGCAAGTGGCAAAATGTGCTTGAACTCGTCTTTAAAATGTTTCCACCGGACATGACTTTTTTTATAAATGCGACGCAGGCGATGCTTGATACGATCCGGATGGCGTTAATTGGTACGACGATAGGAGGAATCATCTCCATCCCGATTTTATTCCTATGCGCACACAATATTGTCAATACGCCTTGGATTTACCAACCTGCCCGGATTCTCTTGAATATGCTGCGGACAGTGCCAGATTTGTTGCTCGCAGCGATCTTTGCCGCTATTCTTGGTTTCAACACATTAGCCGGTGTCGTAGCGCTTAGCATCTTTTCGATCGGGATCATCGCCAAGCTTTCATTTGAAGCGGTGGAAAACATCGATCAGGGGCCATTGGAATCGATGACATCGGTTGGCGCTAACAAAATCCAATGGATCGTATTTGGGGTCGTTCCGCAAGTGTTGCCTCAATTTACGTCATATGTTCTATATACATTTGAAATTAATGTCCGTGCCGCTGCCATTTTAGGGTTAGTTGGAGCTGGAGGAATTGGACTTTTATACAAACAGGCAATCGGTTTTTACAATTTTGACCAAGTATTGGCGTTAATCCTTTATACATTCTTAGTTGTATTGCTGATCGATTTTATTAGCTTAAAAATTCGGGAGCGTCTCATATGAGTGATTTAAGAAGCACAATCGAAAAGCCAAAAAAGCAGCGGATCAAATCAGCCGCGATTATTCTTGGGCTGTTACTCATTTACATTTGGGGCTTTAGCGGCATTGATTATAGCGGAATTACGAAAAATGCCTGGGTGATTACAGGCGCGATCATGGACGGATTTTTAAACCCTGATTGGTCTTATGTATACCGTGCAGGCGAAGTCGATTTAATCTCAAATTTGCTTGAAACATTTGCCATTGCTCTTGTTGGCATTAGCCTCTCTGTTGTTCTTTCTTTTCCGATTGCATTTTGGGCAGCGAGAAACTTGAGCGTAAAGCGAATTGTCTCAGGATCTGGAAAGTCCTTTTTGAGCTTTTTCCGCACATTCCCTGATATGGTGATGGCGTTGCTCTTTATTGCGATTGTAGGTCCTGGCCCGTACGCTGGAATGCTCGCCCTTGGCTTTAGCGCCGTTGGCATGCTCGGCAAATTATATGCCGAAGAAATTGAATCGATTGATCCTGGTCCTTCAGAAGCGCTCGTTGCTGCTGGGGCAAACAAATTGCAAATCCTTTGGTTCGCAGTCGTGCCCCAAGTGTTACCTGGCTTTATTTCTGCGACATTGTATCGATTTGAAATCAATATGCGCTCGGCTTCGACACTTGGAGTGGTAGCTGCTGGAGGGATTGGCACGCCGCTTTTATTTGCCATTCAAGGCAGAAGTTGGGACCGTGTCGGCATTATTTTGATTGGCTTAGTCGTATTTGTATTGATTATTGATTTAATTTCTAGCGCACTGCGCAAAAAAGTCGTGTAATTTTCAGATTGACGCTTGTTAGCCAAGACTGAGACCGGTGCCAAATTAACTAATATGCATGATTCTTTTTAGGGGGATAAACGTTGCCATCGATTTTATTTATTGGCGCTGGCCGCATGGCTGAAGCGATTTTTTCCGGGTTGTTGCGCCAGCCTAAGCAACCATTTGACTCAATTTATGTCACCAATCGCACAAACAAAGAACGCCTAGGCGAGCTAGCACAGCGTTATGCCATTACGCCAGTTGACAAGCATGCATCGATTGCCGCAAAGGCAGATGTCCTTCTGTTAGCGATGCCCCCGTCTGCCCATGGAGAAGTCTTTTCCGAGTTGGCCCCTATGATTCGCGACCAACTAATCATCACTGTTGCCGCTGGGATTGGGCCGAGTGACATGGAAGCACAATTGCCGGAAGGAACAGCGGCGGCATGGATTATGCCGAATACCGCCGCACAAGTTGGTGCATCGATCAGCCTTTACGCATTCGGGAAAAACGTATCTGGGAAGCAAAAGCTGCTAGTGAAAGAGATTGTACACGCCATCGGAGCAGGGGAAGAGCTTTCGGAAGAGCAAATTCATAATTTGACCGCCATTACAGGCAGTGCGCCAGCTTTTGTCTATGAATTCGCGCTGCAACTTGAAAAAATGGCTCTATCCTTTGGCATCACCGATAAACAAGCACGACATTTGGTGGAAACGATGCTTGCTGGCAGCATAAAGATGTTGGAAACGGGCTCTCCCCCGCAAGAACTGCGCGACCAAGTGACGACGCCTGGCGGTGCGACTGAAGCAGGGCTTATTTCCCTTGGCAATGACCAATTTTCCGCGATGCTTCAACGTGCGGTTCACGCTGTTACAGACCACGCAAAAAATAGACGAAATTAAATACTACACGGATCTCTTGAAGAAAGCGAAAAAACGCTGATAACGTCTAAGATAGCGAAGACGGTTATCAGCGTTTTTTATGCACTCTTTTTGAACATCCAATGGCGTCGACTGAACGATGACATTCGCTTATATACGCGCTTTTTAAAGTCCTCTATCCTCCCTAAAAACAATCCGGTTCCGCTTTAAATAAACGAAGATAAATGTCAATACCGCTAGTTCAGCGAACGGAATGGACAGCCAAATCGCATTGGCGCCAAACACAAACGGGACTGTAAGGAGAAACAGCAGCATAAACAGAATCTCTCTCCCTGCGGTAATCCACGTCGCTACTGCCACAGAACCAATTGATTGAAAATAACTCATTAAGACAAAATTGATACCCATAACAAAATAAGCGATGAAAAACAAGCGTATCCCAAGGGTAGCCATTTCCTTTACTTCAGTCGGAAAATCCCCAAATAAATGGACAATCGGGGTAGCTGCCACTTGGCCAACCAAGAAGCAAGCCGCGCCGGCGATAAAAGCGGTCCTTATAGCGATTCGCATAATCGCCCGTTTTTTCGCAGCTTCCTCTGCTCCATGGAAGTAGCTAATGATCGGCTGAATTGCCGATCCCATCCCTAAGAACATGAGCAACATGACGCCGTGAACATAATTTAAAACAGAAAAAGCCGCTACGCCCACTGTGCCTGCCAAACGGGCAAACATAATGTTATGTGAAATGGTAAATACGGAAATGCCTACTTCAGCAAGAAAACTTGGGAAGCCAAGCGTAAACGCTTTGACCATTAAAGGCTTTTCAAATGTAAATTTAACAAGTTTGAGATTGCTTTTTTTCGTAAAAAAATGGGAAGTCAGCACAAGCAACCCTAATGTTGCCGCCAAAATCGTGCCAAAAGCAATTTCACGAACACCCATATCAAACACGTATAAAATCATATAGTTGATCCCTACATTGGAACAAGCAGTTGTCACAAGCGCTGCCATCGCCAAGTTCGGATTGCCGTCATTGCGTACAAAAATACTAAACGCATTTTCCAATGTAAAAACAAAGCCAAACACTAAAAATACATTCATATAATCGGCGGCAAACGGAGCCGTTTCATTATTTGCGCCTAGCGCATAAACAAGCGGTTCATGGAACATCCAAGCAATTAAGCCAATGATAAGCGTGCCAGACCCAATTAAGACTAGGGAGTGGGTAAAAATAAACCGGGCACGCTCCGGCTCTTTTTGTCCCATACTCTGAGAGTACATGGTCGCGCCACCTATACCAAGCCAAAGGGACATTGCGACAAACACGGTGTATACAGGACCAGCAATATTAACGCCAGCAAGGGCAACTGGGCCCAATTTATTTCCAACCATAATTCCATCAACCGCCAAGTTGACAGCCATTAAAATCATCCCCACTAATGATGGGATTAAATAACGGAGGAATATTTTTCCTACTGGTTGCGTGTCTAAAGGATTTTGTGTATGTTGTGTACTCACATGTCTTCACCTGCCATAATTCCTCGCCAAAAAACGGCCCAGCCAGCAGCCGTCTTTTTCTTGATTCTTTCTTTGTCTGCCCCATATACGAGCTCAATAGCCAAAGCATCCAACAATGCCATAAAAGCAAGCGTCGGCGTTTCCGGGTTTTGGCTCCCAATTCGTTTCGCCTTTATCGCTTTAGCAAACAACTGATGGATCAGCCTTTCAATTTGCTCCTCATTGCGCATAAAGATTTCCTCAACTGCATCATAAAGATGAACGGGCGGAAAAAACGAAATTCGCAACCAAAAGAAAAACCGTTCATCCTCTTCAACAAGTCGTTTATGTTCAGACACATAACGAAAAAGCTGTTGTTCAAATGCCTCGTCTTGGAAGTCCTTGAGCAGCTTCGTTTTCATGTCCAATTCCAACTCAGCCACATCATGAACGACTTGCATAAACAAATCATCTTTTCCGTCAAAATGCGTGTAAATGCTCTGTTTCTTTATCCCCGCTTCATGGGCGATTTGCGACAACGACGCGCCTTCATAGCCATGCCGTGAAAAAAATTTAAATGCGGCTGATTTAATATCTTTTGCTGTCACTCCCACCCCACCTTCCGAACGTTCGTCAGGTCATTATAGCAAATGATGCCCGGAAAGAGTAGCTTTATTTTTTAAGAGAACGAGCCAGCTTGGAAGCACAATGGCATTACAAGCTGGCTTGTTTTTTTCTAGGAAATATCCATTTTTTCGATCGTTTGACTTCGTAGATCCACGTGAAAAACTTCGGGGCACTGCATGTCTTTCCATTGCTGGAAACCAAACTGTGGATTGACTGCATGCAACAGCAACGAAATTAGGTTTCCATGACTAACAATAACGGTTGGTTCTAGTGTTTGTGCGGCTTCCTCCACAACGGTCAAAATTCGCTTTTTTGCCTGATTGGATGACTCGCCGCCTTGCCATTGTTTGTCCATATCTTGAAAACTGCTCTCTAACAATTCCAACCAATTGTCTACCGGTTTTCCGCATAAAACCCGTTCCTGCAAACGTTGGTCTTGCTTTACACGAAGCGCTAATTTTTCTGCGGTTGGTTTAGCGGTCGCCACTGCACGGGCAAATGGGCTTGAAACGATATGTTTAATGCCTTTTCGATGAAAAAAATTAGCTAAGCGCTCAGCATCGCTTTCCCCCTTCTCTGTTAAGGGAGCATCGGGCTGTTGCCCAGTTGCCTCGGCATGCCGAACGATATATACGGATGATTTCAGTGTTAACGCCTCCTTATTTCCGCTTCATTTTCGGGTCCAATGCATCACGCAACCCATCGCCGACCATGTTAAAGCCAAGCACGACTAGCATAATCGACAAACCTGGGAAAAGGACAGACCAGTAGGCGTTTTGAATGTAGCCTCTTGAATCAGCAAGCATTTTGCCCCACTCTGGCGTCGGCGGACTCGCCCCCATGCCGAGAAAGCCAAGTGCGGCCGCTTCAATAATGGCGACGCCAAATCCCAATGTCGCCTGGACAATGATTGGCGCCATGCTGTTCGGGAGAATATGGTGAAACAGCAAACGGCCGTTTTTCATTCCTTGGGCACGGGCCGCCATTACGAACTCTTCCTGTTTAAGGCTGATGACTTTAGACCGTACAAGGCGTGCAAAGATCGGTACATTAATAATCGCAATCGCTAGCATCGCGTTGGAAAGCGACGGGCCAAGAATGGCAACAATCGCAATCGCCAGCAAAATGCTCGGAAAAGCAAGCATCACATCAAAGACACGAGAAAGAAGCATATCAACCCACTTTCCGTAAAAGCCTGCAATTAGTCCGAGCAGCGTACCGACAACCATTGCGCCAGTGACGGCGAAAAAACCGATCAAAAGGGAAATCCGCGCTCCATAAGCGACCCTTGTAAACACGTCGCGGCCGAGATCGTCCGTGCCAAACCAATGATCGCCAGAAGGGGGCAATAACCGAATCGACGAATTGGTTTCGGCAAAAGAATACGGCGTTAAATAAGGAGCCAGCAATGCGAGTAATAGAAAACAGGTAATAATGATTAAACCAATTAAAGATAGTTTATGTTCGATTAGCTGAACAATCATAGTCGCCCATGGAGACTTTTCTTTGTTGTCCTTTTTTTCTGGACGCTTGGGAGATGGGCTTGTTGCTAACTGCGTTTCCGTTTCCACATCCGGTCCCCCCTAATCATATTTAATCCGCGGGTCAATGGCGGCATAAAGCAAATCAACCACTAAATTGATACATACAAAAATGAAGGCGATCACAAGAATTCCTGATTGAATGACTGGATAATCCCGATATGAAATAGCGTCATAAATGTAGCGTCCAATGCCTGGCCAACTGAATATCGTTTCCGTTAAAATGGCACCACCTAAAAGGGTGCCCGCTTGTAAACCGACGACTGTGATGACAGGAATAAAGGCGTTTTTTAAAGCATGTTTGTAGATGACAACAGACTGGTTCGACCCTTTCGCTTGGACGGTGCGAATATAATCAGACCGGAGCACTTCAAGCATGCTTGAACGGGTCATCCTCGCAATAATCGCCATCGGAATGGTGCCAAGGGCAACCATCGGCAAGACTAAGTGTTTAAGCGTCGTCCCCAATTGCTGCCAATTTCCGGTCAATGCTGCATCTAAAATATACAGGTGCGTAATCGCTTCAACTGGTTCACGAGGATTGTTGCGGCCAAAAGCCGGAAACCAGCCAAGCTCCTGGGCAAAAAACCATTGTTCCATTAAAGCAAGCCAGAAGACGGGCATAGAAACGCCAATCAGTGCGACAACCATGCTTGTATAGTCAAAAATCGAGTTTTGCTTCCAGGCGCTAATAATCCCTGCGTTGACGCCAACAAAAATCGCAAACAACATTGCAAATACCGTTAACTCTAATGTCCCGGCCAAATACGGCCACATTTCTTGGGCAATGTCATTATTCGTTCTAAGGGAAACCCCTAAGTCGCCTGATAGCAAATCGGATATGTAAACGCCATATTGCACCCAAAATGGCTCATTTAAGCCAAGCTGTTCTTCAAGTGCTGCAATCGCTTGTGGCGTTGCTTGTTCCCCTAAAATCGTTTGCGCTGGGTTTCCAGGAATAAGCTGGATAATCGAAAACGTCACAAGCGTCATGCCAAAGAGAACCGGTATAAGCAAAAGTACCCGGCGGATCGCGTACGCCAACATCGACATCACCTCATTTTATTGAATAAAGACAGGCAGCAGGGAATTGTCTGCTGCCTGCAGTAGGCTAGTTTGAAATTTCTACATGTTTCAAGCTCTCGCTTGTTGACGGATGCGGAACATAGCCGGAAATGGTGTCGACTCCAGCGAGCGCAGGAATGGCGTGGACAAGAGGCACCATTGGCGCTTCTTCATGAATGATCAATTGCGCTTCTTCGTACAATGCGGCCCGCTCGTCTGGATCAATCGTCGTCTTTGCTTCTGCTAACAAGGCATCGACTTCCTCGTTGCTAAAAAACATTTGGTTGCTGCCAGGAATGCCGTCTGTAGACAACAAGCTGCCGAGGAAGTAATCAGGGTCACCATTAACGCCAGACCAGCCAAGCATGAACATATCTTGATAGCCAAGCTCGATTTCCTCCAGGTACGTTGCCCATTCTTTTGTGACGATATTAGCGGTAATGTTTAATTCACTCAGGGCATCTTGGATCACCACCGCTGCTTGTTCAGGATCAGGCATGTAAGGGCGGCTCACTGGCATCGTCCACAAATCAAATTCAAACCCATCGCCATAACCAGCTTCTTCGAGCAATTCTTTTGCTTGATCCATGTCGTATTCATAGGCGACAACGTCATCATTGTGCCCAAGGTAATCTTTCGGTACAGCATTGGCAGCCGGCTCCGCCAATCCACCGTAAATATTATGAATAATTTCATTTTTATCAATGGCGTGGTTAATCGCCTGGCGCACGCGGACATCATCAAATGGCTCCTTTTCTATATTGAAGCCTAGATAGCCAACGTTGTTTGGCGTCCGCTCAAACGTTGTCAATCCCGCTTGCCCTTCAATCATGGCGGCATCATCAGGGGCAAGGCCATCCATTAAATCAATTTCACCAGATTGGAGCGCCGTTAAGCGCGCTGAGTTATCAGGTATCACTTGGAAAGTGACGCCATCTAGTTTTGGCAAGCCATCCTGCCAGTAATCTTCATTTTTTTCGAGGACAATGCTCGCATCTTTTGTCCAACTGACAAATTTGAACGGCCCTGTACCAACTGGATTTTCATCAATGTCAGCACCATATTCTTCAAGGGCTGCTGGAGATGTGATTGCAAAATAGCTCATTCCCATGTTTTGTAAAAATGAACCAAGGGGTTTGGACAGGATAAACTCGACTTCATAATCATTTATAACGTTAATTTCCTCAATCACATGGCCTTCATCGTCTTTAAAACCGCCGAATTGGGTACCGTATACACTGTAACTGTACCCTTCATCAGTAAAGGCATATTCATGGTCTGGGTCAGCCCAGCGCTCAAAATTTGTTTTCACCGCATCAGCGTTAAATGGCGTGCCATCGTGAAACGTAACGCCTTCTTGCAAATAGAACACATAACGGAGCCCATCGTCATCAACGTCCCAATCTTTGGCAAGCCCTGGCTCCAGTTCAAATGAATCATCGGCAAATTCAATCAGCGTTTCATAAATTTGTTTGGTCACACGGGACGATTCCCCGTCTGTAACCGAAGCATAATCAAGGCTTTGCGAGTCGCCGCCTCGGGCAAAAATAAGCGTGCCCCCGCTGCTGCTTTCTTCACCGCCGCTGTTGTTTTGTTCGCCAGTTCCATTTCCATCTGTGCCTGTCTCATTGCCTCCGCATGCACCAAGGGCAAAGACGGCTAACAACGCCGCAGAGAAAAGAGGCATTTTTGCTTTTTTCATTTGCTCATCTCCTTTTCGTTGGTTTCATTGTACAAATGGCACGCTGTAAACTGGCCATTGCCGACGTCACGCCAAACAGGCGTTTTTGTTTTGCATATGTCCATACACGAGGGGCAGCGCGTGTGGAACGTACAGCCACTTGGCGGATTTGACGGGCTTGGCACATCGCCAGTAAGGACAATCCGTTCATTCTTAATGTCTGGGTCAGGAACGGGAACGGCCGACAATAATGCTTTTGTATACGGATGCTTTGGCATCTCATATAACGTGTCTTTGTCGGCCAATTCGACGAGCCGCCCAAGGTACATCACACCGACGCGGTCACTGATATGCTTTACGACGCTTAAATCATGGGCAATAAACAAATATGTAAGCTTAAATTCGTCTTTTAATCGTTCCATTAAATTTAAAATTTGTGACTGCACCGAAACGTCTAATGCGGAAACAGGCTCGTCACAAATCACGAGTTTTGGGTTTACCGCTAGCGCCCTGGCAATCCCAATCCGCTGGCGTTGGCCGCCGCTAAACTGATGAGGGTAACGCTTTGCATGTTCTGGACGCAAGCCCACCGTTTCTAGAAGCTCTACGACTTTCTGTTTTTGTTCTTCCTTCGTGCCAATGCCGTGTACTTTTAAAGGCTCGCTGATGATTTTTTCCACTGTGTGCCGTGGATTAAGGGACGCATACGGATCTTGGAAAATCATTTGCATATCTCGGCGCAATTTCCGTACATCTTCAGCAGGCAAAGCTGTCACTTTTTGACCGTTAAAAACGACCTCCCCTTCTGTCGGCTCGATTAAGCGCAAAATGGACTTTCCCGTCGTTGACTTTCCGCAGCCTGATTCGCCAACAATTCCTAAAATTTCGCCTTCACTGACCGAAAAGGTGACGCCATCTACTGCTTTCACTTCTCCGATTTTTCTGGAAAATACGCCGCCATTAATTGAAAAATACGTTTTTAACTGCTTTACTTCCAAAATCGGCTTAGCCGGCATCTTCGTTGCCTCCTTCGTATAGCAAACAACGGCAAGCATGGCCGTTCTCTAGTTCAAGAAGCGCTGGACTTTTCTGAAAACAAGCCTCGAAAGCAAATTCGCATCGTTCAGCAAAGCGGCAACCTTGTTCAATGGTCCCTGGCTGTGGGACAGTGCCTGGAATCGAATACAATTGCTGTTTTCGTTCTGTTAGCTTTGGCAGCGAACGGATAAGTCCCTGTGTATACGGATGTTTCGGCTGTTTTAAGATCGTCCGCACAGTCCCTTCTTCCACTACTTGTCCAGCATACATGACAACGACTCGGTGGCAAATATCGGCGACAACGCCTAAGTCATGGGTAATGAGCAAAATCGCCATGCCTTTTTCTTCATTTAAAGATTTCATTAAATCAAGAATTTGCGCTTGTATCGTGACATCGAGCGCCGTTGTTGGTTCATCAGCAATAAGCACTTCTGGATCGCAAGACATCGCCATCGCAATCATAATCCGCTGCCGCATCCCGCCTGAAAGCTGGTGGGGATACTCATGAATGATTTCCTCCGCTCGTGGTATGCCCACATCGCGTACTAATTGGATCGCTTTGGCACGCGCTTCTTTTTTGCTGATTTTGTTATGGTTGCGAATCGCCTCAATCAGTTGGTTTCCAATCGTAAAGAGTGGATTAAGGGACGTCATCGGCTCTTGGAAAATCATTGAAATTTCTTTTCCTCTTACACGTTTCATTCGCTCGGCCTTTGCCTTGGCAATGTTTTCACCTTTATAGAGGATTTCGCCACCGGCAATTTTTCCAGGCGGACTCGGGATTAACTGCATAATCGATAGCGACGTTACGCTTTTTCCGCAGCCAGATTCGCCTACAATCCCTAACACTTCCCCTTTTCGGACATGAAGGCTGACGCCATCTACTGCAGGAACGGCTGTTTTGCCAGACTGGAATGTTGTTTGCAAATTTTTAAGCTCCAACACCACTTGTTCCATCGGCATCCTCCTTTTTCAAAAGTATTGAAATATATCTTTTAAGATACATAAGTTTTAAAAATAAAGCAATAAATTTTTACACTTTTATTATTATTTCCTCTTCATTTTTAATTCTCCATGTTATGTTTTCTAACAAGGGTCGGTGTTTACACTTTTTTCTTTAGAATTTGGTTTTACACTTCAAGCGACAAACCCTTCCTGTCTTAATTAGTTGCATGTTTCGATTTTCCTTCTACGAATATCATTTCAATCCCTATTCCCCAAAAAAACAACGGGCTAAAAACGAGCCCGTTGTTTTTCCTCTACGTCTTTATTCTGTTCTTACTCGGCTCCTGCTTCGCTGTCTGTCTCTTGTTCAGTGCCGTTTTGGTTTTCTGGTTCACCGCCTGTTTGCGTTTCATCGAGTTCAAATTCTTCCACTTCGCCAAATTCGTCGTCGACGGTCGCATTCGTAAATTCAACGACTTGCAATACATTCTCTTCTGTATCGACCACAAGTGCCTCAATCTCATCGCCTGGCTCAATAAACACAGCATTAGCGCTAGTGGTGACGTCAAATTCGAGCACACGACTCTCCCCTTCTAGTAACACTTGCAAAAAGCGGCTATTAAATGTATCGCTTACCCGGTACACCGTTCCAGAAACGGTCTCTTGCTCATATAAATCGGTCGGTATATAGTCATCATCTGCCAAATCAGTCGCCAGCATTTGCCGATAATTATGAAATGCTTCTTCACGGGATGTGCCTCTTGCGACGCTGGAAGAATCGGCGTGTACCATCGCAATTTCACGCATTAAGCCACTTTGGTCGACAACTGGAACGACCCACGTATAATTGTCATAAACCGAATAAAGGACAGGTTGCGTTCCCTCCCATTGTTCACGTTGGTAGGAACGATTAACAGCATCGAGAGCTCCACGGGCATTTGTCATTCCTGAATTGCCCGTATAATACGTTGCTTCCCCTGTTTGCGCATTTACCATCGTAAAGCCAACCATCGCATTTGAATCTTGATTTGGCCGCATATGGTCGATCATCCAATACATATCGCCATCAGCCCCTAATACGCCGATCATTTCCTCGTCGCTTGTCGGTTGGTGGACACCTTCCTTAGCGAACAACGCATTGATTAGGCCGTTGCTGTAAGTGCCAAACCAGTTCGCATAATCGAGGGCGATGTGGTAATCAATCGCATTGTCGACAAACTCAGGCTGTTCCCCTAATGGATACTGCTCCATTTCCCCCGTCACCGCATCGACCAAAATGATACCGTCTGCTTTTGGGGCTGTGCGGTAGTGTTTATAATAAGCGTATGAATAGGCGTAATACGGGTTGCCGTCATCGTCTGGTTCAAACGAATAGTTAAGTAAAATGATATCCCCATATGCTTTGCGTACATGGCGGTCAAGATTCTCACCAAAAAAAGCACTCGGCACGTATTTCATTTCATATTCATCAACTAGCTGTGCTTCAGCATTCGGATTTTCAGCGCTAACCATGACGTAGCCTGGTGCATGGTCAGCTCGCAGCCACCGCCAAATACTCGAATATTCAATCGGCGATACCCAGAACAGTTCGCCATTGATTTTCTGGACACTCGTTTCCCCTAATTCATAAAACGAGTAATTGTCAATGTTGCCAAAGACAATTTCCGATTTGTAGCGTGCGTATGTATAAGGCACGGATCGAACACCGTCTTCTGTCACCGATTCAATTTGCTCTTCACTCACCTCAAATTCGCCAAGCTGTGCAAGTTCTTTCGTTACGGTCAATGGATACACATAATTCATCGCTAACAAACCAAGCAAAAGCAAAACGCCAATGCCGCTTTCCTTTCCGACAGAAAAACTTGGTTTTTTTAACTTTTTCACCTTGCTGCCAGATTTTTTGCTTGGTTTCGGGACAACATGAAATAGCCCGGAAACAATTAAATTGATCGCTACAACAAAGCCAAAAGTATTTAATAGGCCAGTGACACTTACGTCAATTAACCATACATAAATAAATAGAAAGCTAAGTACAAGTCCAAATAAATATCGGGCTCCTTGTGCATACAACCACGATTTCGGTCTCTCTTTTAATCCATTGGCCCATTTAAATACATTTAAATTGACACACGTTAAAGCCATGATCAAAATCCAACTAAGCATACCTTTCTCCCCCTCTCCTTCCATATATACGCACGCTGCCGCTGAAAAGTTTCATAGAAATAAGGACTGATAAGGGGTATGACGGCTTTAAGTCAGTGGCGATTTTAATTGCTCTGGGTCCCACTCAGTCACCGTCCCTTGATGAAACACCATCTTCCATTTTCTGTGCTTCTTTTGCCATATCGAACTGCGAAGCGTCTTCCTGCCGCTGTTCTCGTTCATGATGAAATAAGTGGCTAGCGCCGTATCCATCGCTAGCCTCCGGACTTGAAAATGGGACAACCTCCAATGGGGAACTGTTTTTTGATTGCTGCTGGCAAACACATCCTCTTTGTGGATCACCGTACCGGAGCTGCCAAATTCAAAAAAATCATCGTCTAAAAGCTCACTAAGACGGTCGAGCGACGTCCGTACTTCTGCCGTAAGCAACGCTTCTTCTTGGCTTTTCAACAACTTCGTTAGCTTTTCCATTGTTCCATCACACCCTCATTTATGTCTTTTTTCTGCCCATTCCTCTCGTAAAATGGCATAAATGTACTCATCCCACCACCCGCCAGATCGAGTGGGAATGCATTGCCGGCAAAACCCTTCCTTGCGCATGCCAATCGTCTCCATTAACTTCCAAGAGGCGCTGTTTTCCGGCTGGCACGTCGCTACAATGCGATGGAGACCGATATTGGAGAATCCCTCATCTATACAAGCTTGTGCAGCTTCTGTCGCAAAACCTCTCCTTTGCCATTTTGGATCGAATACCCAACCAATCTCATACGTATGGCCGCCAAAGTAATCAAAGAAATCAATGTGCCCAATTAAAGAATCGCTGTTTTTTTCGATCACAGCAAAAGCCTTTGCGTTATCACCGCTATTGGTTCTCACAAATGCTTTTGCTCCTTGTTTGTCTAATATTCCACCTGGTATATAGTGCATGACCGCCGTTTGCTTGGCATAGTCATACAAACGGCTCCAATCGCTTTCCTGAAAAGGCCTTATGAACAGGCGGTTCGTCTCTAATTTCATGGTCTTCCTCCCATTCATCCTCATTTCCTCGTTTTCTTGACAGAAACATGAATAGCCTTTACGATATAATTCGGACTAAATTAATAAGATTAGAAGGTGATTTTGTTGTCTGTAATCGCATCATCGCAACCGCATCGAGACATCCAACAGAACAAAGCACCCGCTTTAAACCGCCCACAAAACCGACTTGTCATTGGCGGCCTTGTGGTCGCGGCAGCGTTAACACTATTTTTGGCTTTTACACAAGATATTGTCCAACCGCTGCTACTTGTCATCGGTTTAGGGCTTGGGTATACATTGTTCCATGCTCGTTTCGGCTTTACATCGGCTTTTCGGCGCCTTGCCTCTGTCGGCAACGGCCAAGCCATTCGCGCCCATATGGTCATGCTTGCTGTTGCTTGTTCTTTATTTGCGCCGATTCTCGCAATAGGCACGACTTTTTTTGGCGCTGAAGCAACGGGTAACGTCTCGCCTGTTGGCGTCAGTTTGATTGTCGGCGCCTTTTTGTTCGGCATCGGCATGCAGCTTGGCGGCGGCTGTGCCTCAGGAACTTTGTACGCCGTTGGCGGCGGTCGTTCTGTTATGTTTATTACGCTATTATTCTTTATCATCGGTTCAACGATTGGCGCAGCACACTTTAACTTTTGGATGAACGATATGCCAGCCGCAGAACCGTTTTCCCTTGCTACCTCAACGAACCTTGGTTACGGCGGGGCTTGGCTCGTATCGTTGTTGATTTTTGGAGCCGCCATTCTGTTGTCGCTCTGGATCGAGAAAAAACGCAATCCGCCGAAAATGGCAGCTTTGCCTTCAGCAAGTGGTTGGAAACGGATTTTCCGCGGTTCGTGGCCACTTATGGCCGCAGCAGTTGCCCTAGCAGTGCTCAATGCGCTTACTCTTCTTACGCGCGGTTCGCCATGGGGCGTGACGTCTGCTTTTACTCTCTGGGGCTCAAAAGCAGCAGAATCGCTTGGATTTAACGTAGAAAGCTGGGGTTATTGGCAAGGCAACGTTGACGCTCTTCACGCTTCGATTTTCGCTGATACGACAACCGTATTGAATTTCGGCGTCATTTTAGGAGCCTTTATTGCTTCTGCAGCAGGCGGCCTATTCAAATTCTCTACCATCACTGCCAAAAATGCCGCAGCATCCGTAATTGGCGGATTGCTTATGGGCTACGGCGCACGCCTTGCTTTCGGCTGTAACGTCGGCGCTTATTTTAGCGGTATCGCTTCCTTTAGCGCCCACGGCTATATTTGGGGGGTAATGGCGCTTGGCGGTACCTTTTTGGCTCTATATTTACGGCCCCTTTTTGGCCTTTCTGTGCCAAAACCGAAAGACACATTTTGTTAAACCGAACCGGCTTGGGAATCTTTCCCGGCCGGTTTTTGCTTGCTCCAGTCCGCTCCGCCACCCCCAATTGAGGTTATTGTAGCATAGTGGCAGATGGGCGAAAGAAATTTTCGTAAAAAAACAAAAAAGTTTGGCGCTGTAATGGACTAAATCGCCAAACTGTTGTATGGTGTTTATTATAGAAATTTTCATTCGATATAATGCCATAATCGTTCTTATTTTAGGAGTAGGAGGACACCCGATGAGAAAACATCTTTTATTTACGGTAGTACTTACATCTATAGCTGGCCTTCTTGTTGCCTGCGGAAGCACCGAGCAATCAGGAGAAGCGGAAGGAGAACGTGTTGATATCGGCATTGTCCAGTATGCCGATCACCCTTCATTGGACCAAGCAACAGAAGGGTTCCAAGCTGCGCTTGAGGACTCAGCGCTTAACGTAACATTTGACGAAAACAATGCAAACGGAGATGCCAACACGTTGCAAACGATCGCTGACAAGCTTATTGGCAATGAAGTTGACCTTGTATTTGCCAATGCTACCCCAGCAGCACAGATTATGGCCTCGTCGATAACGGAAGTCCCAATCTTGTTTACCTCTGTTACGGACCCAGTAGGGGCTCAACTCGTCGATTCATTAGAAGAGCCAGGGGGAAATGTATCAGGCACGGTTGACTTCCATCCAGAAGCCATCGAAAAATCGATCACACTAATGGATGAAGAGTTCGGCCTCGAACGGATCGGCATGGTCTACAACGCTGGCGAGCAAAACTCGCAACACCAAGTCAACCTTGCCAAAGAAGCTGCTGAAGCTAGGGGAATGTCGATTGTAGAAGCAACCGTGCAAACGTCTGCTGACGTGCAAACGGCAACAGAAAGCTTAATTGGCGAAATCGACGCCCTTTATATCATTACCGATAATGATGTTGTTGCTGGATTAGATGCTGTCATTGGCGTCGCTGAAAGGGAGCAATTGCCGCTATTTGTTGGCGAAATAGACTCTGTGGAAGCAGGAGGGCTTGCTGGTTTTGGCTTTTCCTATTATGACATTGGCTACAAAGCGGGGGAAATGGCAGTTGAGATCTTAAATGACGGAGCGGATGTGAGCACGATGTCCGTTGAACTGCCGCCAGAACTCAATTTAGTGTTTAATCGCGGTGCTGCGGAACGAATGGGAATTGAATGGCAAGACGATTGGGAAGACCTTGCTGACGATGTCATCGATGAGTAACGCAAAGGAAGTGAAAATCGGATGTTTACCGCTGTTTTTGGAGCTGTAGAGCTCGGCTTAATTTATGGAATCATGGCGCTCGGCGTCTACTTGTCATTCCGGATTCTCGATTTTCCTGATTTGACCGTTGACGGCAGCTACGTAACAGGTGCTGCCGTTGCTGCGATTATGATTACAAGCGGCTACTCGCCTTTGCTTGCTACGTTTTGCGCCCTCGTTGTCGGCTTTATCGCCGGTTGCTTAACAGGAACGCTCCATACAAAAGGGAAAATCAATCCTCTTCTATCCGGGATTTTAATGATGATTGCTTTATATTCGATTAACTTGCGGATTATGGGCAACAGCCCAAACATCTCGCTTATGCGTGAGGATTCATTGCTCACTGTTTTTTCGGAGTGGTGGGCAGGCTTGCCGATTGACAATGCGGTCAACGGCGCCTTGACATCGATTGGGCTAGGTGCATTTACCCCATCAAGCTGGTCGATACTGGTCTTCGTCATTGTCCTCGTCTTAGCGGTCAAGCTTGTCATTGACTTCTTTTTAAAAACCGAGTCAGGCCTTGCCTTGCGTGCGACTGGCGACAATCCGAAAATGATCCGCAGCTTATCAGCTAACACGGACCGACTTAAAATTATTGGCCTCGGCATGTCCAATGCCTTTGTTGCACTAGCCGGTGCAACCGCAGCCCAGTATACAAAATTTGCTGATGTCAACATGGGCATAGGTATGATTATTATCGGGCTTGCTTCTGTCATTATTGGCGAAGCTCTGTTTGGCAAAGGTTCGCTCGTTAAGATTACATTTGCCGTCATTATTGGCGCTGTTGTCTACCGCATCATTATTGCACTGGCGCTTCGGGTTGAGTTTTTAGAAGCAGGCGATTTGCGGTTAATCACAGCAATAATCGTCATTTGCGCCCTTGTTGTGCCAATGCTGCTCGAGCAGTCACGCAACAAAACCCGCAAAGCGAAACGGCTTAAAGCGATTCAGCAAGAAAGGAAGGAGGCTAGCAGCCTTGCTTCGCCTAAATGAGATTTATAAAGTCTTTAACGAAGGCTCTGTCGATGAAAAAATGGCGCTCCAGTCAATCAATCTTACGCTCGAAGAAGGCGACTTTGTTACGGTGATCGGCAGCAACGGCGCCGGCAAATCAACATTGATGAATTTAATTGCTGGACACCTGGCTCCTGATGTCGGCACGATTGACATTAACGGAAAAAATGTCACCAATCTCCCTGAACACGAACGGGCTAAACTGATTGGCCGCGTGTTCCAGGACCCGCAAGCAGGCACAGCTCCTTCGATGACAATTGAGGAAAACATGGCGATGGCGTACAGCCGCGCCAAAAGACGGTCGTTTTTCCGGATCGGGGTAACCAAAAACAGGCGCGCTTTTTTCCAGGAACAACTTGCCTCGCTAGGCATGGGCTTGGAAGACCGTTTAACTGCTAAAGTTGGATTTCTGTCAGGTGGAGAACGGCAAGCGCTATCGCTTTTGATGGCGACTTTTACAAACCCGTCGATTCTATTGCTAGATGAACATACGGCTGCGCTCGATCCATCCCGGGCTGAACTGATTACTGACAAAACACGGGAAATGGTTAGCAAAACAAAATTAACAACGCTGATGGTCACCCATAATATGCAGCAAGCACTGGATCTTGGCAACCGTTTGATTATGATGGACAAAGGACAGGTCATTTTTGAGGCAACAGCAGCCGAAAAGCGAAAACTGACCGTGGAGAAGCTGTTAAGTGAATTTCAAAAAATCCGCGGCGGCCAATTTGCGGACGATCGTGCCGTTTTAAGTTAAGGATCATGCAAGTGTTACCGTCCGAGGGCATTCACTAAGAAACGTAAGTGAATGCCCTTCGTGTTTAGAACGCAGGCTGATGTTGCCTGCTAGAAGCAACCATTCCAAGGTTCAACTCTGTTTCAAACTGGACCCCAGGAGAACGAACGGCTAAATCATACCTTGGCTTCTTTTTTTCATCCGTAAAATACCCACAGCCAATTGTGTCCCCTTTAGCTAGGAATACTGGATTATTTAGCAAAAAGTTTTTTATGGCAGGGGATTGGACATTTGCACTTAACAAGACCCGCTTGTCTGCAAAAGCAGCAGGCGGCCATTTCACCGCTGTAGCAAACCGCTTTTTATACTGGACCGTCCCTTTCGACAAAAACGGTTCCCCCCCTTGGAAGTCGACTTCATCGATGTCACACTCTCCACATGCCCATTCCAGCAAAAAGTCATAAACAGCAGCTTGTGCGCCACTTTGGCGGTGTCGTGCCTCGCCGCCAGCTACCCCTATCAATCTTGCATCTAAACGGCGATGTTCTCTGTTTATTGCACATAAACCACCGCTAACAGCAAGCCCGTTTTCTTTAACGAGAAACAGTTTCCCGCTCTTAAACAATTTTTCATAGGCAGTATCCACAGGTTCACTGATCGCGCTGTCGCCATGGCGATTTTTAATCGTCGGCTTATGCATATTATAATAAAACTCGAAAAAATCGCTTTCTTTTTCTGCTACCTCATACACAAACCTGCCTTCATTTTTACGGCGCCGTTTCCTTTCTTGTTTAGCCATCGATTGGACCAATTCGGAAAACGGCCGCCTCGTATCAGCAGCTTGGTGGATACGGAATGGCAAAGACCATACGCCATGTTGCACCGCTTTGTTTTCAGCCTCGTCCTTCCCAACTATTTCTAACCGCAAATCGCCTTCCTTTTCAATCATACATTCTGTTTCTGTTACTGGCCCGCTGCCAAAAAGGCGTTTTTTGACAAACGGGAACAGCCAGTGCTTGTCTTCCGTTGCGCCGATAAACTGGAGGGAGATTTCTTCGCCATTCACATTGCCGAACGCCTCGGTTCCATATGGCATTAGTAGCACCTCTATTCCAATTTTTTCATCTATCGTTATTGTACCATTTCTTCTCAAATTTGACATCCACCGATCGTTGATAAACGTTACCATTCAAAAAAACAATCCTATTCACCAGATTGCTTTTTTGAAGGAGAACTAAATGGTATAATCGCTTACTTGGAAGACGCCTAGTTTTTCTGGTCGAATGTACGCTTTATCACCGATAGAAAGCCCCAGTTGCGCAAATGTTTTTTTAGGCAGCTGAATCTCAATTGTACCGCCTTCTCCCGCCCACTTTGCATCAATAAATACAATTGGCCCTACAGGATGGACAGAAACAATGTCAACTTGCAAATCCCCTTCGCCTTCATATGTTTTGGAAACAGCGATTTCATGGGGGCGAGCATACCCAACGACCGGTCCATTTGTGGTGGCGTCTGTTGCAGCAAGCTCCCATTTGGCGCCGGCAACGGCCAATTTTCCAGATTGGCTAACGCCTCTAAACGGATAGGCATTGCCTAGGAATTCGTAAACGAAAGGGCTATTCGGCTCCTCATATACTTCCGTTGGCGTGCCAGCCTGTTCAATCTCGCCTTTATTCATAACGACAATCTTATCCGCAACATCTAGCGCTTCTTCTTGGTCGTGTGTGACAAACACAGTCGTAATGCCCGTTTCTTTGTGCAACGTCCTCAGCCAGCGCCTTAGTTCTTTTCGCACTTGGGCATCAAGGGCACCAAATGGCTCGTCAAGCAACAGTACTTCAGGCTTGATCGCCAGTGCCCGAGCAAGGGCGACTCGCTGGCGCTGGCCGCCAGAAAGCTCTGATGGACGGCGCTTTTCAAGTCCTTCTAGTTTGACAAGCGCCAGCAGCTGTTCGACAATGCTCTTAATCTCTGCTTTGCTTGGCCGTTCCGATCGTTTCGATACGTTTAAGCCATAGGCAATGTTCTGCGCGACGGTCATATGGGCAAATAATGCATAGTGCTGGAACACAAATCCTACTTTTCGTTTTCTTGGATTAACGTCTGTGACATGTTTTCCATTGATCCAAACTTCTCCAGAGTCAACTGCTTCAAGGCCAGCAATCATTCGCAAAAGCGTTGTTTTTCCCGATCCTGACGGGCCGAGCAAAGCAAGCAGCTCCCCTTGCTCTACCTGTAAATCTACTTGCTTTAAAACATGGGTGTTCCCAAAGCGTTTGTCAATTTTGTTCAGTGAGATCGTCATAGCTCCTCCTTTTTTGCCGCCACTCTACCCATTGTTTAACGCCAATTGTAACGAGAGCAAATAGCGACATGAGCGCCGCTACTGCAAATGAAGCAGTAAATTGGTATTCATTGTACAGAATTTCAATATGTAAAGGCATCGTATTTGTTTGGCCTCGAATGCGCCCTGATACAACTGATACAGCGCCAAATTCGCCAATCGCCCGGGCGCTGCATAGAATGACGCCATACAATAGCCCCCATTTAATTGCCGGAAGCGTGACATGCCAAAATGTCCGCCATCCACCTGCCCCTAGTGTGAGCGAGGCTTCTTCAGCCTCAGAGCCTTGTGCTTCCATTAACGGAATGAGTTCCCTTGCAATAAAAGGCAATGTCACAAACATCGTGGCCAGCACAATTCCTGGGACGGCAAAAATGATTTGAAAACCCTGCGCTTGAAGCCATTCGCCAAAAAAGCCGTGAACACCATATAACAAAATAAACACTAGACCAGCAATAACTGGCGATACAGCAAAAGGAACTTCAATTAAGGTGATGAGCAACTGCCTTCCACGAAAACGGAATTTTGTCAGTAGCCACGCTGCCGACAAGCCAAACAACAGTTGCAACGGCACGGTAATCACAGTGACAAGCAGCGTAAGCTGAATCGCCGAACGTGCCGCAGGCTCTGTAATCGCTGCAAAAAACACCGCTAGCCCTTGTGAAAACGCCCCTGCAAAAATCACGATAAGCGGGAGCAATAAAAAAGCAATTAAAAACAAAAAAGCGACAATGGTTAACAGAAGTTGGCTCCACGTTTTGCAGCTGTTTATTTTTTACGCCCCCTTTTGCCCTAATCGTTTTGACAATAGCCACTGCAAGCCATTAGTAAGCAGCAACAGCAAGAATGACACGACTAGCATAACGACCGCAATCGCGGTAGCGCCCCCGTAGTCAAATTGCTCGAGCTTTGTCATAATCAAAAGCGGCACTATTTCTGTTTGCATAGGCATATTTCCGGCAATAAACACAACAGAACCGTATTCACCTAACGCTCTGGCAAAGGCAAGCGCCATCCCTGCCAATAGCGCCGGGGCCAACACCGGAAAAATGACAGTTAAAAATGTCTTTACTGGCGTTGCCCCTAAAAGGGCTGACGCTTCCTCCACTTCCTTGTCGAGGTTTTTAAGCACAGGTTCAACCATCCGGACAACAAACGGCAAGCCGATAAAAGTTAACGCAATCGTGACGCCAATAGGCGTAAAGGCAACCTCTATGCCTAAAGGCGCAAGCAATGAACCAATCCAGCCATTTTCCGTATAGAGGCTTGTTAAGGCGATGCCCGCTACTGCTGTCGGTAAAGCAAACGGCAAATCGATCATGCCATCCATCAAACGTTTCCCAAAAAACGAGTAGCGTGCCATCACCCATGCCACTAAAAGTCCAAACACGCCGTTGATTAATGCTGCCATCAAGGCAGCCGAGAAGCTTAATCGAAATGCAGCGAACACGCGGGGGTCATTCACAGCATTCCAAAACGTTTCCCAACCGTTGTGGACAGTAAACAACAGCAACGCAGCTAACGGAATGAGCACCACAAAGCTCAAATAGAGCATTGTAAACCCAAAGCTTAAGCCAAATCCAGGCAATATCCGTTTCATAGCCAAACTCCTATCGTCTGATTTTCTAGTTGTTCCATGCCTCCAATCAAGGCTGCAACGCTGGCATTAATTGGGCTGGTATATCTGGTCAAATATGCCGCCGTCAGCAAAATGTTTGGCCTGCGCCTCTTCCCAGCCGCCGAATTTTTCGTCAATTGTAAATAGCTCTACTTCTGGAAATACATCGCGATGCTCCTCTAAAACCGCTTCATTCCGTGGCCGGTAATAATGGTCGGCAATCAACTCCTGCCCTTCATCGCTGTAAAGAAATTGCAAATAGGCTTCTGCTACTTCTCTCGTCCCTTTTTGATCGACAACTTTATCGACAATGGCGACAGGCGGTTCCGTTAAAATCGACATCGACGGTGTCACAATATCAAACTCAGAATCGCCGAGCTCATTTGCGGCAAGAATCGCTTCATTCTCCCATGCCAACAGAACATCGCCGATACCCCGTTCCACAAAAGAAGTCGTAGCGCCCCTGGCGCCTGAATCTAATGCAGTTACATTTTGGTACAAGTCTCCAACAAATTGTTGCGCCCCTTCCTCTGAGCCATAGGTTTCCTCTGCGTAACCCCAAGCCGCTAAATAGTTCCAACGTGCCCCGCCTGACGTTTTCGGGTTTGGCGTGACCACTTCCACATCATCGCGAATGAGGTCATCCCAATCTTCAATTTGTTTTGGGTTTCCTTTGCGGACAAGAAAATTAATCGTCGACGTATAAGGAGAAGATTGATCGGCAAATTGCTGCTGCCAAGATGGATCAAGAAGCTCCCGTTCTTGCAAAATATCAATATCATAAGCAAGCGCTAACGTAACGACATCCGCCTCCAAGCCGTCGAGAACGGAGCGCACTTGGCTGCCTGAACCGCCGTGGGAGGTGTTAATCACGACTTGCTCACCGGTTTTTTCCAACCAATAGTCGGCAAATGCCTTGTTTACGTCTGCATATAATTCTCTTGTTGGGTCATAAGAAACATTTAAAATCTCGACTGAATCCCCCTCCCCTGATGTTTCTCCACCAGAAGGAGCACAAGCCGCAAGCAGCACTCCTACCATTGCGACGGTAACGCCATATCCGATTTTCATAGAATCACACCCCTTTAATCCGATTTAATTGATTAAAAATAGAAAATTACTTGGTTTAAAATCATTAAAGACGAACCTGCTATAAACAGATTCCTAAAAACAACTGACTCTATATTATTCTCACTATTCCGACCTGTCAATAGGTTTTTCGCTATTTCCTCGACAAACAACAGGGCTCCTAAGCAACGTAAACAGCTTGAATTCGTTCCATGCCCCCTTTGCTCAATTGGCGTTAACACCGAAAGAACAATCTGCTTCTCTTTTGCGATTGCGCTTTTTTCCACAATTGAGGATGTTTCCTCTTTTTCTGGACAGCTGTTTCCTGTAAAATGTAAAAAGAAGCATGAACCCTACTACAGAGGTGTGAGATGAAACAATCAAAAACGAATGCGATCCGTTTGATCGAACAAAATGAGAAGCCTTATACCTTGTTTTCCTATCCGGTTTCAGATGGCAAGATTGATGGCCAATCGGTCGCGCGAAAAATCAATAAACCGGAAAACGTTGTTTATAAAACCCTTGTTGCCCAAGGAAAAAGCGGTGCCATTTACGTTGCGCTCGTCCCTGTGAACGAAGAGCTCGATTTAAAAAAACTGCAAAAAGTGACTGCTGAGAAAAAAGTCAACATGCTCTTGGCGAAACAGCTCCATGATGTGACCAATTATGTCCGTGGCGGCTGCTCGCCAATCGGTATGAAAAAGCAATACCCGACTTTTATCGATTCCCAAGCGGCACAGCTAGATACAATTGTCGTAAACGCTGGAAAAGTTGGCTTGCAGATGGAACTTCGGTTAAGTGATTTACTCGATGCCGCCAACGCTCAGTTTGCAGAACTGACAATCTAGCTAATCTGCCTTGTGATCTGGATTGCGATTTTAAGCAGCCTTGAGACGTTACGTTGCCTTCAGGGATGCGGTAAGACTACTACGGCCGGAGGCTCTTATGAAACTGAGAACGAAAATTTTTTTGCTCTATCTATTTTGTAGCTTAGTATGGGTAGTGGGGTCTGACCTCGTGCTTCTTGCTTTCGACCAAGACCAAGAAGTCATGCCGTTTTTCCAAAAAATGAAAGGCATTGTGTTTGTCCTTGCCTCTAGCATATTCATTTATATATTAATCAGCAAAACCGAAAAGCTACAGGAATTGGAAGAGGAAAAGGAAAAAATCGATACATTGATTAACTCAATGGTCGACTTTGTCAACTTCAAGGACGGAGAGGGTCGTTGGATTCAAACCAATGAGTATGGCCTTAAACTTTACCAGCTTGAAAATGTGGATTATCGTGGAAAGAAAGATTCAGAACTTGCTGCTTATAGCAAGGCAAGCCGCGAGCCTTTGCTCTATTGCGAGCACACGGACAACTTGACATGGGAAAGAGGCGAAACGACGAGAACGGAAGAAGTCTTTCCGATGGAAGATGGAACAAAGAAAACGTTTGATACGATTAAAACGCCCATTTATGATGAAAACGGGAAACGAAAAGGGCTCGTTGTCATTGGCCGCGATATAACAGAAAGGAAAAAAGCAGAGAAACAACTTGCAGAAAGCGAGTTGCGTTACAAAGCTCTATTCGACCATAATCCTGAACTTGTGTACAGAATTGATTTGCACGGGAACATTGTGGATTTAAATGATAAATTTATGCAAGTAACTGGCTACAAACAAGAGGACGCGCTCGGCAAATCAATCCTCACTTACGTCCAGCCAGATGACCACGAGCGGTTGCGCTGGAAATTAGAGCAAGTCAAATTGACACGGAAAGCACACCAATGCAATCAAGTCCGTATTAACCACCGCCATGGTGATCATGTCATTGTCAACTGCGCATCGGTTCCGATCATCATCGATAATGAATTGGTCGGCATTACAGGATATGCAACCAATATTACAAAAATATTGGAAACAGAAGAAAAGCTCCGGACAACGGAAAAGTTGGCTGTCGTTGGCGAGTTAGCAGCCGGGATTGCCCACGAAATCCGCAACCCACTTACATCGCTTAGAGGATTTGTCCAACTTTTCCAGCATGAAAGCAAGGAAAATAACCCCCTTCATCGGATCATGCTTGATGAATTGGAGCGCATTAATACAATTGCCAGCGAATTGCTCGTTTTGTCACGGCCACAAGAAGTGGCCTTCCAAAGATGCAACCTCCGCCAAGTCTTAGGGGATGTCGTTCAGTTAATGGACACGGATGCACAGCTTAATGGGGCGACTCTGTGCCTTCAAGCAGAAGAAGCGCTATCTCTTGATTGCGACCCTAACCAGTTAAAACAACTATTTATTAATGTCGTGAAAAACGCGGCAGAATCAGGGGCGAGCGCGATTGTTGTAAGGGCATTCCCATACCGCACGCATATATGCGTAGCTGTAGAAGACAATGGCTGTGGCATCAGTGCCGACCGGATTGACAAACTCGGCGAACCTTTTTATTCAGAAAAAGAGCGGGGAACAGGGCTTGGGCTAACGATCAGCCATAAGATTGTTGATGCCCACCATGGTTCGATTCAGTATAAGAGTGAGCTAGGAACGGGTACAACGGTCTTCATTACTTTGCCGAAAGTACAATAAACCAAGCCTTAAGAAACAAAGGTTGGAGACACGGCTTCAAGCTGCTCTTTGTCTGGCAGCATCACTCAGTAGCCTGCTGATAACAGCAGGTTTTTTATCTATACAGGGCCACCGTAACGTGATATAATCTGCCATTATTAGACGAATCGTTTTGGTTTCAAACGTCGCAACATTCGAACAGAAAAGGGGAATGACATATGTCTGAATTGGTCAAGGCATTGCAAGCCCATTTAGGGACTCAAAAAGTGACGATCAACGAAACGGCTCTTGCGCTTCATAGCAAGGACGAATCCTACCATACGCCGAGCAAACCTGAAGTGGTCGCATATCCAGCATGTACAGAAGACGTGCAAGCCATTATTCAGATAGCTAAATCATTTTCCGCACCTATCTATTCATTTGGCCTCGGCACAAGTTTAGAAGGCCACGCCATTCCGTATGAAGGTGGTGTCTCGGTTGATTTTTCAGAAATGAATAACATTATTTCTGTACAAGAAAACGATTTCCTTGTAACGGTTCAACCAGGGGTAACCCGTTCACAGCTCAATCAGGAATTAAAGAAATATGGATTGTTTTTTCCAGTCGATCCTGGCGCAAACGCGACACTTGGCGGCATGGCTGCCACCAATGCCAGCGGCACAACTTCTGTGCGATACGGCATTATGCGAGATCAAGTCCGTGACCTAGAAGTCGTTTTAGCTGACGGTACGATTATCCGTACTGGCAATCTTGCGGCCAAGTCGTCATCAGGCTACCATTTAAACGGATTGTTTGTAGGGTCGGAGGGCACTCTTGGCTGCTTTACAGAATTGACGTTACGTGTCCACGGCATCCCTGAACACATTGTGGCTGGGCGCGCTGCCTTTCGGACATTGGACGACGCAGTAGCCGCTGTGGTCGCGATTTTACAAGCCGGAATACCGATTGCCCGCGTGGAATTAGTAGATGAACCTTCCATTGCTAAAGTCAATGCCTTTAGCGACACCGATTACAGCCAAAGGCCAACACTTTTTCTTGAATTTCATGGCAATGAAGCAGGGCTCAAACAAGACGTGGAATTTACAAAAGAGATTGTTGCCGACTACGGCTGCGAAGCCTTTGCTTTTGAAACCGATACGGCAGCCCGCAACAAGCTATGGGAAGCGCGGCACAACTTGGCATATGCTTACGTGCACAGCGCGCCTGGACGAAAGCTGATGGTGACAGACGTATGCGTCCCCATTTCGCAACTGGCAGACGCCATTCGTACAGCGCGAAACGCGCTAACTTGCTCTCCTTTTGAAGGGGGGTATCATTGGCCACGTTGGCGATGGCAATTACCACGTTTTGCTAATGATTGATCCAGCTAACGCTGATGAGATCAATGCGGCTAACCGCTTAAACGAAGAAATTGTCAATGATGCACTCGCTCGCGGTGGCACTTGCACAGGCGAGCATGGCGTAGGCGTAGGCAAACTGAAATACCAAGCACAAGAACACGGATCAGCGCTTGGCGTGATGCAATCGATCAAACGCGCCCTTGACCCTGAAAATCGAATGAATCCTAATAAAATGGTGTACACAAACACGGAGGATAATATATGAAGTGGGTTGAATGGCTTAGTTCTTTTGCCGGAAAATATTTTGCATTGCTTGTAATTATTGCGGCTATAACAGCCTTTCTTATTCCAGAAGCTTTTATCCCGATTAATGGCTATGTTCCGATTTTGCTAGGCATCGTTATGTTAGGAATGGGAATGACTTTAAAACCAGTCGACTTCAAGCTTGTTGCCACCCAGCCATTCCCTGTTTTGCTTGGCCTGGTATTCCAATTTACGATCATGCCCTTTACGGCTTTCGCGATTGCCTATATGCTGCAATTGCCGCCAGAACTTGCGGCAGGCCTTGTGTTGCTTGGCTCAGTCCCTGGAGGCACAGCGTCCAACGTCATGGTTTATTTAGCAAAAGGCGATTTACCCCTTTCAATTACGATGACGTCCATATCAACGTTACTGGCGCCAATCGCTACACCGGCTTTGCTTTATTTGTTAGCTGGCCAATGGCTGCCAGTCAATTTCGTCGACATGTTCACGATGATCGTGCAAGTGATTGTCATTCCTGTTATAGCTGGGGTATTAATTAACCGCTTCTTGCCGAAAATCGCAGCAAAAACGTCTATAGCGATGCCTCTTGTCTCTGTGCTTGCCATTCTCGCCATCTTATCAGCGGTTGTCGCCGCCAACACTGGCAGCTTGGTCCAAGCAGGCATGATTAGCTTTGTTGCTGTAATGCTTCATAATGCCGCCGGCCTCGCGCTAGGCTTTATAGCGGCCGTCGCTTTCCGTTTGCCGGCCAGCCAACGCCGGGCGATTTCAATTGAAGTAGGCATGCAAAATTCCGGCCTTGGTGTTACCTTGGCAACTGCCCATTTTACGCCATTGGCTGCGATTCCAAGTGTGCTCGCCGCTGCTTGGCACAACATTTCTGGACCGATCCTTGCCACATACTGGTCAAAACAGCCACTGCCACCTGAGGAAACATCACCACTAAATAAAAAAACAGTTTCTTGACGAACAACCCGCCTACGGCGGGTTGTTTCATGATGCTTAAGGGGAAACGGTTTTTACTCCTATTCCTGTTTGGGCAAGCATGGAAAAATAAGAGGGGCATGTTTTGGCAACGCAGCCTGGGTCGTCTAGTTCGATTCCATTGACTTTTGCGCCAATCAGAGCGAGCGCCATCGCCATGCGGTGGTCATCGTAGGTGTTTACAACGGTTGGCGTAGGCTGGCCTGGATAGACCATTAATCCATCATGTCTTTCCTCGACACGGATACCTAAGCGGCTTAACTCTGTGCAAATTGCGCGAATGCGATCACATTCATGGTGTCGAATATGGCCAACTCCTTCGATGGCAATTGGCCCGTCAGCAAAAGGCGCGATCGCTGCAAGCGTTAAGGCTTGATCGGATAATTCATTCATGTTAACGGTAAATCCACCCCTTAAATGAGGGGGGCCTTCTACTTCAACAAACGATGGTCCGATTTCAAAGTTGCATCCCATTCGTTTCAGGATGGATACAAACAGAATATCTGGCTGGCTTGTTTTCGTTGAAAAATGGCGTATACGGATTTTTCCCGCTGTGATTGCTGCAAGGGCAAGAAAGTAGCAGGCCGATGAGGCATCGGCTTCAATCGAGATGTCTTTTGCTACATAAGGGGAAGGGTTCACTTCAAGCAAGCTTAAATCAGGCGTTGTTTTCACTTCGACCCCAAAAGCTGCCATCAAGTCGATTGTGATTCGCACATACGCCTGTTGGACAATGCCACCTTCAACAGTGATCAAGACAGGCTTTTTAGCCAATGGGGCCGCCAATAAACAGCCGCTTATAAATTGGCTGGACAGCTGGCCGCTCATGTTCACTTTTCCCCCGTTCAACCCTTCACCAGATATGGAAAGGGGATAATGGCCCCTATTACCGCCATACTGAATGCCTGCCCCTAATGCCTGTAATGTTTCTACCAAATGGGCAATCGGGCGTTTGTTCATGCTTTGACTAGCTTCCACATGCCAGTTTCCCGTTGCAGCCGCCAACATTCCAGGCAAAAAACGCCCTGCTGTTCCAGCCGAACCAATATACAGGGAGCCAGGATGAAACATCCCTCCTCTCCCATAGACAGTTACATCGCTTCCATCTATCGCCATTTCTACCCCCGTTTTTTTTAGCGCATCGATGCACCAATATGTGTCGTCGCTTTTTAACACATTCCTTAATGTAGAAGGGCCAGACGCAGCTGCTGCTAACAGCAATGCGCGATTTGTTGCACTTTTGCTTCCAGGCACTTCTAACGTAGCGTTTATTCTCTTTTGGCTCGGCGTTAAACGGAGGCGCTCGACGCCTGCTAAAGGCGTCCAAGGGCTACGTGCCTGTGAATCAAACTGAACCATGGTCCAATCTCCTTTGTTTTCATTCTTCCTTTTATTTTAATGACGGAAGTGATATAAATGAAATCAATATTATTAATCTATGACATAGGTGATATTTATGACAAATTTAGAGCATTACCGCATTTTTTATACAACGGCCAAAGAGCAAAACTTTAGCAGAGCCGCTTCCTCCCTATTTATCACACAGCCTAGTGTCAGCCATGCCATTAAACAATTGGAAACCCAATTAGGCGTGTCGCTCTTTGTTAGGCACTCAAAAGGGGTCTTTTTAACAACTGAAGGCAATGTGCTTTATTCGTACATCAAGCAAGCATTTGCCCATATTGAAACAGGCGAACGGCACCTCCAATCATTGAAAGCGCTTGAGAGTGGAACGATTATCATTGCTAGCAGCGACTCGATTTGCAAACATTATCTGTTGCCACAGGTTCCCTCTTTTTTGAAACGTTGGCCGAAACTTGACATTAAGTTCCAGCATGGCTCCACGCCAGAAATTGTGAAAAAACTTGAGCAAGGGCGAATCGACATAGGGATTGTGCACTTGCCTATTAACAAGAAGGACGTGGAAATAACCCCTTTTAAAACGACAACTTGCCTCTTTTGTGCGAGTCCAACATACAAAACGCTGCATGACGGTACCCATTCATTAGCTGAGCTCACCCGCTACCCCCTCGTCTCTTTTTCAGCAGGGAGCAGCACGCGCTCTTTTCTTGAGCTTTTATTCCAACAACAGGGTCAAACGTTTTCTCCAGAGTTGGAAGTCGGAAGCATTGAACTGCTAATTGAGTGCGCCAAGCTTGGTATGGGAATTGGCTTTGTCGCTAAAGAGCTGATCGAAAAGGAACTTGAGCGAGGCGAGTTAGTCGAAATCCCAGTAGATATAGCCATCCCCACTAGGGAAATTGCGCTCATCACAAAAAAAGCAGCGCCACTGTCAATCGCAGCGCGCCGCTTTTATAGCCATTTACTGGCCAATTAAATTATTCGACTTTTTCCGTATCACGTAAATAGAAAATACTTGCTGGATATTGCCAGAACCCTTCAATGTCATCGCCCATGCCGGCTAATAACACAGAGTGGTACAAATTGACGACTGGCGCTTCTTCGGCCAACACGTTTTGCGCTTCTTCATAAAGGGCCAAACGCTTCTGTTCATCTGTCTCTTTACGCGCTTGCTCTAGCAAATCGTCTAATTGCTCATTGGCAAAGAACGTTCTATTGCCAGGAGTGCCAAAGTTGGATGAATGGAACATCGGATACAAGCCATAATCAGCATCGACGGTTACGGTTCCCCACGTGCCGATAAACATTTCCGTCTCGCCATCACCGGTCATTTCCAGATAAGTAGCACTCTCAACCGGATTAATGGAAACGTTAATACCAATTTCTTCAAGTTGGGCTTGCAAGTAGGTAGCCAAATCAACTAATGAGGCGGTGCTGCTGTTTACGGTTAATGTCGCATCAAAACCGTCTTCATAGCCTGCTTCTGCCAGTAGCTGCCGGGCTTCTTCTTGGTTATATTCGAACGTATCGATGTTTTGGCTGTAACCTGTAACAGTAGGCGCTAGTGGCCCAATCGCCGGTTCAGCAACACCGTCCAATAAGCCGTTAATAATGCTGTCTTTGTCAATTGCCATACTAATGGCTTGGCGTACTCGCTTATCAGTAAACGGTTCAACTTCAGTGTTAAAGCCTAGATAAGTCAAGTTCGAGCTTGGAGACTGTTTCACAGTCGTGTTTTCAGCAGACTCGATCTCCGAAATGCTGCTCGGGTTAACTGGGTAAATAAGATCGGCTACATCGCCTTGCAACTCGGCAATTCGCGTTGCTTCCTCTGGAACCGTTTTAAAGGTAATTCCGCTTGCTTTGGCAAGGTTGTCCTTATCCCAGTAATCTTCATTCCGGGTTACAGAGACCGATTCGCCTGATGTACGGCTGTCCAATTCAAAAAAACCAGTGCCGATCGGGTGTGCATCTACGTATGAAAAAGCAGGTTCGCCGTTTTCGATTGCTTCATAATCAGCGTCAATCGCTTCTTTGCTAATCATTCCTCCAGCTGGGTGGGCTAAATGGGAAGGAAGCGGCGAAAAAGGGCCGTCTGTATGGATATGAACCGTGTACTCATCGATGACTTCGACATCGGTGATTTTATCAAACAAAAAGGCAACAGGGGAACCTAGATCTGGGTCGCGAACACGGTCCAAGTTGGCTTTAACGACTTCAGCATTCAATTCACTGCCGTCGTGGAATGTCACGTCTTCACGCAACTTTGCTTCCCAGACATCATCTTCTATTTGTTCAAGACTTGTCGCCAAGCTTGGTTGAATCTCATTGTTTTCATCAAACTCAACCAACTTATTGTAAAGAGTCCCCATTACATATAATGAATTCCCATCATTTGCCCCATGGGGGTCGAGAGAAACAGGATCAGACGACAAATCAATCGTTAGCTCGGCTCCACTCGCGCGATTTCCTGTCCCGTCGCCTGGGCTGGCCTCCTGTTCAGGGTCGTTTGAGCACGCAGTAACAACAAGCATGGCAGAAGCCGCAACCGCTAACCATAAAGCATTTTTCTTAAACATGATGTCACCTCTTTTGTTGTTTCCCCTATTATACTTAATCTCCCATAAGATTACTAGACTTTTTATAAGAGGGTTTGGTGAAATTCATCATTTCTCGCATCGGCAACAAAACCAGAGCGCCGTTAGCGCCCTGGCCAGACTGTAGACAAACGCTCACATTCTTCGCTGCTCACCTCATTCATATGCTTTGAAACTGTCGGTTCATGCGCAAGAAACCGTTGCTCATGAACCCACCTTCTACTCGCATCTTCACTCGGTTTCGCGCCTCGACTGACAAGCGTTTTCTATCAGTCTGGGATTTTGTCGACTATATCGACACTTTTACGCCCTGGTTACGAGATTTTTCGTTTAAAAATCCAACGGTTGTAATAAAACAAGCTAGCTGGAAAACCGCCTAGTTTGATTAATTGTTTTGCTTCTGCTTTCAAACGAGGGTGGCTCATAACTTTTTTATCTGATAAATAGAGCGCGTACAGTCCTGTTTTTAATAGCAAATGAAATTTTTTGTCAGGAAGCATTTGCAGCTTCTCTGTCGCCTTCTCATCAATGTATTTAAAGCGCTCGAACATTTCTTTGCTGTCCCCATAATAAGCGACAAAATTCATTTCGTTTTCTTGGCGGTCTTCTTCTTGGTCAATAAAATAATCGAGCAAAATATGGACACCTTGTACCCAAGGAAAATACGCCTCTTTTATTTGCTGGCCGTGAGCAGTCTGTACAGGGGCAGCAGCATAAGCAGCCATACAGTATAATGCAAGTGTAGAGGCGGTTCCACAAGCAAATTCATACCAACGCATCGTCGGGGCAAAATGTTTGTTGCGTTCATAAAAATCCTTTAACAGCGGCTCGCGTTTTTCTTCCTCGACATGCTTGTATACTTGAAAATCAATGTAAAACTGGGATACTTCCTGCATATGCGTTTGCATGTCCTCAAAACCAGGAAAAGAAGCAGTCGCTTCTCGGCAAGCATCGACCAACTTTCGCAAATAACCGTTGTCTTCAAAGCAATCACGATACTGATAATAATCGCCATACGGTTTGTCTGGCGTCAAACAGTCTAAAAGTGCTTGATGGATGGAACGAAAATCATTTGGATCATGGGCATCATTTTTGTCACAAAGTGTATCAAGGTAATCACAAATCGTTTGGTAGGCAACTAAAAATTGAATATGGTTGTCCTTGTTCTCGCCTGCCAGCAATGCAAAAATGCTGCCGCCTTCACAATGAAACGTTTTATCATTGACCGTCCAAGCGGCTTGCTCCCGGATATCAACATCGTCGATTTTTAATGCTTCTTGATGCCATTTCTGCAGCTCGGCATGAGCTTTTGGCACGGTTTCCTTAAAAGCTAGTTGTATAATTTTAAATGGGTTGGCAGGCACTGTGCCCATATGTATTCCTCCTTCAATAAGGCAAGAAAGTTCGCTGCTTTTACTTTACCATATCAAAGGAAGCAATTCCTCTCAGAAGCACTCTTCTCATTTATTTGTCACGAGTGGAAAAGAAACGCTTTAATGAAATAAGCAGACCGTCAAAAAATAAGAGAAGGACCAACCCGATCGATATTAAAATCCAGGAAGTGCTTCCTTCAAACGCTAAACCGCCAATTAAAATAAGAATCATCCCTAAATAAAAAGCAATTTCTTCTTCGCTGTTCCACTTCTTAGCGGGAGTGGGTTCCGCTATTAGTTCGCTCTCCTTTAATAAATAATCGGTCGAAACATCGAATAGTTCACTTAGGCGAACAATATTTTGGATATCCGGCAACCCTTTGTCTGTCTCCCATTTCCATACGGCTTGCCTGGAAACGTTCAATTCTTTCGCCAATTGTTCTTGAGAAAATCCTTGTTCTTCACGGAGCTGTTTCAGTTTACTTCCAAAAGAATGCATGTTTGCTCACCTCTCTCCCTATGATAGCAAATATAACATCATCGTGTACGCTACTTGCCGTTTACCAATGACAACGATCGGTTGAAAACCTGTTTACAGCCGTTTTGCATAGCCGATTATGTAGCTGTTTTACCGAAGTTGATGATGATTGCAGGGCGAAATGAGCCGTATTCGGTTTGACGAAATATCCTTTCCATTTCTTGCTTTTTTGCATTGGCCGCTTTTTTCTACTCCGCGAATATTTCTGTTCGCTTGGCTCGCTCCTACCGACTGCGCTATACTGTAAAAGAACATAAAGCGAGGTGAACGATGCCAGATAGCCTAAGTTGCCTTTTCTAAGACTATTTCTTCATAAAGGAGCTGCTAGGCATAATGAACTCATTGAAAACAAACCGCCTCTACCTTCGGGAATTGGCAGACAAAGATGCCACCGAGTTGTTCACCATTTGGTCAACGCCGGCGGTCACAAAATTTATGAATATCGTTCCGTTAACGGAGGTCATACAAGCAGAAGACATCATTAAGATGTTTGCACAGCTAAGCAAAGAAAAGAAAGGAAACCGATATTCGATTTTTCTCGCTGAAACAGGCAATCTGATTGGCACTTGCGGCTTTAACCAGCTTGATGCTGACAATGACAGGGGCGAAATTGGGTATGAATTAGGGGAACCTTATTGGGGCCATGGTTATATGAAGGAAGCGCTCATGAAATTGTTGGAAGTCGGCTTTGCTTCATTTGCATTAAATCGGATTGAAGCAAAAGTCGAACCAGAAAACAGCGCCTCGATTGGCTTGTTAGAGAAAATCGGCTTTCAAAATGAAGGGCTTTTGCGACAGTATGAAAAGGCAAAAGGTCGGTATATTGACCTTTATTTGTTTAGTTTATTAAAGGAAGAGTGGGCTTAAGCCCACTCTTTGTTTTTTCGTTTTCTCGCGCTTCGGTAATGATAACTGCCCCTAACGATGTTGAGTATACACAACCCGCCAAAAATGACAGCGAATGAAAGCGGATTTTCCAACAGAAAGAGTGAGCCAACAGCAACAGTCAGACAAACCGCTGCGCTTAGAAAATAAACATGATGTCGAACCATTATGATTCATCCCTTTGTGGCCTTTTTTGTTAAACGCCTCGTTAAATGCACTTCGACATGGTCGTACAGGCTCCTCTAATTCGTTGAACACTGTCCTCTCTTATCCTTTGATGCCAGTTAGCGTAACACCTTCGACAAAATACTTTTGCCCAAGAAAGAAGACAAGAATCGCTGGCAACGTCATGACAGTCGCAGCAGCCATAATTAAATTCCAGTCAGATGTATACGTGCCTTGAAGCTGCAAAAGGCCGAGTGCCAGTGTAAACAATGACTCGTCATTTAAGTAAATCAATGGGCCGAAAAAGTCATTCCACACATTCGTAAAGGTAAAAAAGGCAACAACTAGTAGAGCTGGCTTGACGAGGGGCAGGAGCACGAAGGCAAAAATTTGCAGGTAATTGGCGCCATCGATTAATGCTGCTTCGTCCAGTTCTCGGGGAATGCTCATAAAAAATTGCCGCATCAAGAAGATGAAGAAGCCGCCACCGCCAAAAAAGCTTGGGAACACAAGAGGCCAATACGTATTAATGGCGCCAAGCTCCGTCCAAAGCATGAAAGTTGGGATTAATGTGACGGCAGGTGGGAGCATCATCGTGGCAATAATGAGTGTAAACCAAATATTTTTCCCTGGAAATTGAAGGCGTGCAAAACCAAAACCGCACATGCAACTTGTCAACACTGTCCCGATTAGGACAGGAATAAGGATAAACAGTGTATTTTTCACATACAAGCCGAATTCAACCACTTCAAAAATTTCGATAAAATTGCTCCATAGCCAATGATCCGGCAAAATTTTCGGCGGAAATTGGAAAATTTCAGAAGAGGTCATGAGCGCACTTCGTACCATCCAGAAAAATGGCAGCAACGACAGAGCCGCTCCGAAAAGCAACAGGCATAAAGCGACGATTTTCCATCCCCGACTTCGCATTATTTGCCACCTCCGTAGAAAACCCAGCCTTTGCCCCATCTAAAAATCAACACCGTGAACAACGAGACAACTAGGAACAAAATCCACGCTAACGCGCTTGCATACCCCATATTGCTGTGGACAAATGCTTCTCGATAAATTAAATATACATAAAACAAACTTGCGTTATTGGGCCCTCCCTCTGTCATAATGTAGGCTTGATTAAACGTTTGAAATGCGCCAATGAGCCCCATAATCAAATTGAAGAAAATGATCGGCGAAATGGCAGGCAGTGTCACAAAGCGAAACTGATGCCAAGCATGACCGCCATCCAACTCGACTGCTTCCAATTGATCTTTGGGGATTTCTTGGAGACCGGCTAGAAAAATGAGCGCCGCACCGCCGCAGCCCCATACGCTTAGCAAAATCAGCGACGGGATAACCGATGCCTCGTCATAGATCCACATAGAAGCAGGGAGCCCAAAGAAGCGGAGAATGCCATTGAGCAGGCCAAATTCTGGATTAAACAACCACATCCATAAAATGTTCGCTGCCACTGCTGGCACAAGCACAGGCAAATAAAAGAGCGTCCGCCACAGACCTTGCCCTTTTATCTTCATGTTCATAAGCAGAGCGATCAACAAGGCAGCGACAAGTGTAGCAGCAGTGCTGGCAAACGCAAAATACAACGTAACGACAAGTGCTTGCTTAAAATAAAGATCTTCTGTGAAAATGGCCATATAATTGTCGAACCCAATCCAATTGATTGTGTCCGCGATCACTTGGTAATCGGTAAAGCTCAAAACCAAGCTGGCAACAATCGGGCCTATCGTCCAAACGAGCAAGCCCAAAATCGCTGGCAGCGTAAACAGATAGCCAGCAATATGCTCTTTTCTCGCAAACCGAGTCGTTTTTTTCCTAGCCCCCATCGACGGTTTCACCGGTTCAATGTCCACATTTGCCCCCTCCCTACTCATATTTGTCGCCAAACTGGCGTTTCATCCTTGGCATAATGTCTTCATGGACGACTTCCTCTGCTGATTTGTTGTTTAGCCATAGCTGGTCTAGTGCAGGTGAGATGATGTCGCCTGCTTTTTGCCGATCATCCCAAAAATAATTTGGGTTTTGGACAACATAGTCTTTAGCCCAGTCGATCACTGCCTCTTCGTATTCAGGTGGATGAATCGGCGTGCCGATCCAGCGCTCTATTTTTTCACGATCATCGTACCAGGCTGTTTCATTTGGCATCCACAGCCCTTCATTAATAAGCATCAACACATTTTCTGGATCCATGATGTATGTTAAAAACGTATCAACGGCTTGCCTATGCTCGCCTTCCTTCCCTGTCTCAAAGGCAACAATCGGCGTGCCGTAATTGGTCGTTGCTGGTTGTTCAAAATACGGCAGTACGCCGATGCCAAAATCCAAGCCGTCCTCGACACTCGCCCGACCCAGCTCCTGCATCGCCCATTGGCCGTCAACGGCCATAGCGACACGCTTTGTTAAAAGTGCCGTGTCTGTCGCTGGTACGGTTGATAAATCAGACGGTTTCGGCATGACATGATGCACATACATTAAGTCGGCAACGCGCTGAAGCACTTTAATTGATTCAGGTTGATCGATCAACAACTCTTTGCCTGTTTCATCAACAAAACCGCCGCCGTTGCTGAATAAGAAAGAGTCGATCCACCCCGTAAAATTGCTGACGCCGTATGTTTCAATCCTGTTCTCATCAAAGCCAGGCTCATTCGCCCTCCGTCCGTTCCGGTCAACCGTGAGCATTTTGGCGACTTCGACAAATTCATCCCAGCTCCATGCCTCTTCTGCTTTTGTCGGCGGCAGTTCTACTCCCGCTTCTGCAAACAATTGTTTGTTGTAATAAATGTTTATCACTTCATTCGCAACGCTGCCCCCAGCAATCGGTCCATCATGAAACTGGTATAGCGTATAATCGAGCTTTTCGTTTGCTTCGTCTCCTGTCAACAATGGCGTCAAATCGCGAAGCATGCCGTTTTCCACCCACGGGTACAAGCTGCCCTCTGGAAAATAGCCAACGTCGGGAAGTGTTTTCGATGCAGCCATCACATTCATTTTCTCCACATAGCTATTAATCGGGACAAGCTGTGCCCTCACTTGAATTCCTGGATGCTCGTTATTAAATGTGGCAATTAATGTTTCAACTGCTTCCCGCTCTAGCGGCCCACCCCAGTAAGTAAAACGCAACTCTACTGGATCATTGGTGCCAACGGAAGCATACAGGCAGCCGGAACAACTAAAGGCGGCTAGAAGCGTGACAACATGACAGGCGTCCTTTAACCGACCTTTCATTGACCTTTCCTCCTTTCAAAAGCTATATATGGCGCAGCCAAACAGCCATCTCGCCTTCGCCACGGTTTGCCCAGGCATAATAAGGGATGAACTGCAATGTCACTTCTTCTGTTTGCAACGCCTCTTTAGGCAAATAGAGAGACTCGTTTGCATTGGCGGTGATTGTACGAACGCCTTTTCCCTTGAGCACGATCACGCCGTTTAAGCGATTATCAGCAAAGGACGCGTCGATGTTTTCCTCGCAGCGGATTGCCACACTTTGCAAGTTGCTGCCGTTGTCTGCTTCTTCCGCACAAAATACGATAGGTCCCCGTTGCAGCGCAATTTTGCCAGCGTTGGCTCTTACCTGGGGATGGGCATGGATCACTTTCGTTTCCAGCGGAAACTGGATCGAAATATGGTCGCCTTTTTGCCAAGTCCGCTCCACGTAAGCGTAGCCGTTGCGGACTTCCACATCGACAAAGTTGCCGTTGACAGTGAGTTGATAATCGCTTGCCCAGTTTGGAATACGGAAGGCAAGCGTAAATGGCCTGCTCGTGTCTGGGTTCACTTCCAATCCCACCTCTCCCTGCCATGGAAAGGAAGACTTCATTTTCAGTGTCACTTCACCTGAACCGATTGTTAGTGTCGATTCGTTTCCGATGTAAAGGTGGATAAATCCAGTTTGATTTTTCGTTGTATAAATGTATTGGCCAATAGAAGCTAGCAGCCTCGCTATATTTGGTGGGCAGCATGCACAGCCGAACCACGGTTGGCGCTCTGTTTTTACATGCTTTAAATCGTGGCGGTGCTTGGCAGCTTGTGGCCACACTTCAAGGGGGTTCACATAGAAAAACTTCGTCCCATCAAGCTGGATGCCGCTGATGGTGCCATTATAGAGCGCCCGTTCCATGACATCGCCATAGCGGCTGTCTGCTTCAAGTTCCAGCATTTTTTTGGCCCAAAAAACTAGCCCGATCGAAGCGCATGTTTCTGTATAAGCCAAATCATTTGGCAAATCATAAGCAAACGTAAATGCTTCACCAAATTCTGCCGAGCCGATGCCGCCTGTAATATACATTTGCCGGTTGGTCACATTGTCCCAGAGCGTTCGGCACACTTTCGCCAACTGTTCATCATTTGTTTCATTCGCTAAATCAGCCATGGCCGTGTACATATAAACCGCGCGAACGGCGTGGCCTGTTGCTTCTTGCTGCTGTCGTACAGGTAGGTGTGATTGTGAATACTCGTATCGACCGCGGTACCAAAACGTTCCGTCCTCGCCTCGTTTTTTTGCTTCCTCGTCGAAAAAATGGGGCTCCTTTCCCCGTTCTTCTATAAAAAACTGCGCCAACCGCAAATAGCGTGGTTCTCCTTTAACGCGATATAATTTTAATAACGCAAGCTCGATTTCTTGATGGCCGTCATAGCCTCTAAGTTTCCCAGGTTCAGGGCCAAACACTTGGTCAATTAAATCGGCAAACTTGCACACCACATCCAAAAGCGCCTGTTTGCCTGTCGTTTCATAGTAAGCGACTGCCGCCTCAATCAAATGCCCGGCTACATAAAGTTCATGATTGTCACGCAAATTGGTCCACCTTTTTGTCGGTGTTTTGATCGTATAGTACGTATTTAAGTAGCCATCCGGTTGTTGGGCACGGCTAATAAGTGCGATGAGTTCATCACAGCGTTGCTCCAGCTTAGGATCGGGCCTTTCGGCAAGTGCATAAGCGGCGGCCTCAATCCACTTGGCAACATCGCTGTCTTGGAAAACAAAGCCGTGAAATTCGCCCTCCGCTTCACCAGCAGCGATTTTTAAGTTTTCGATCGCATGGCTCCGCGCCGCTCCTTCTATGTCATCATGCAATGCTCCCCATTGGTAAGGAATAACCTTTTCCTTTACTACGTCAATGTAACGGCCCCAAAAATCGTCAGTTACGCGCATATGGCGATTGCGTTGTTCAAGCATTGTCATCCTCCTTTTGTTGTAAGCCCTTTCAAAAATGATCATACCAAGCCTTGTTTTTGCTGTCGGTAGCAAGGAAATAAGAAAAGGTGGACTTTTCCGCCCTTCTTTCGTACGATGGAAAAAAATACGGGGAGGCCAACTTATCCATGGAAAGCGACTATTTAATGATTCATGCATTAGAACCCGTTCGTTACGCATCGGCTGGGCGAGTCGAAACAATGAAGCCCTTTTGCCATCCTACCCGCACTCTGGACAGCTACGTATTGTTGATCGGCATTCGCGGCTCTTTGTTCATTGAGCAAGAAGGCCATCTATACGAAGTCGGTCCTGGCCATACGCTGCTTTTAAAAAAAGGCATTAAACATAGGGGGATCGAACCGTCTAAACCTGGCTTGTCCTACTATTGGTTTCACTTTAATTTAGACAATCATCGTGCAACGTATCTAGACAAAAAACAAATGGACGAACAGATTATGCGCTTTCGCCCAGAACCGTACAGCCATATTCTTGCTTCGTTCATTTTTATACCGACGTTTTTCAAGCCGCCAGAAATCGAAAGGCTGAACATTTTGTTTAATCAACTAACAGACCTTGCCCAAGGAGGTTGTCGCACTCATTTAGGCGCCAGTTATATCATGACGTCATTGCTGATTGAATTATCAGAACAACTGATTGCCTCTTATGCTTCGCCTCTTACGAAAACGAGCCTTCAACGCGATTTATCCCACATTATGGAATGGATTCGGGTATATGCGAACCAACCTCTTACCGTTAAGCGCGTCTCCGATCATTTTAATTACAACCCAGACTATTTAACGCGGCAGTTTAAACAACATATTGGCATGTCTTTGCAAAAATACATTACACTCGTCAAAATGACAAAAGCAAAAGACATCCTATCGCGGACGAGGCGAACGATTAAAGAAGTTGCTGCTGACGTCGGCATCCAAGACGAAAAGTATTTTATGCGCCTCTTCAAAAAAACGGAAGGCATGACGCCGACTGCATTCCGCAAAGCGTTTTATCGAATCCATTTAACGAATTTAAGGGAGTAGGCATAAAGCGCGCCTTTCTCCTTTCCTAAAATTCGATGCTGATCAATCTGCTTACATGTTCTTCACGCCCAGGAACTTTTCGCACGGGCATGATCCACTTCGAGAAACACTTCGCTATTCCCATTGTTTCAATTTCCCTTTGCCAAATTAAGGAAACACGAAATCTACATTTCTCCCTATTTCTTGATTAATTATTGATAAATATCCGCTATCCTTATCTCAGTTAACCGATGATATGGAAAAGGAGAGGTCTTTGTGAGCACAATCATGTTAGAAACGAAGCAGCTAAGCAAACGCTTTGGCAAACAGGCAGCTGTAGCAGATGTATCACTACGCGTACCAAAAAACAGCATCTATGGGTTGCTTGGCCCTAATGGTGCAGGAAAATCAACAACGCTAAAAATGTTAACGGGCATTTTACGCCCCAGTTCTGGGGAGATTTTATTTGACGGCAGCAGCTGGAACCGGTCTATGTTAAAAGACATTGGTTCTCTGATTGAAGCCCCGCCCCTTTATGGCAATTTAACAGCATTTGAAAATGTGAAAGTACATGCCTTATTGCGGGGGCTTCCTACACAACGAATCGAGGAAGTCCTCCATACCGTCGATTTAACCTATACTGGCAAGAAAAAAGCTGGCCAATTTTCGATGGGAATGAAACAAAGGCTCGGCATTGCCATTGCTCTTTTGAACCAGCCGAAATTGCTCATCCTTGACGAGCCGACGAACGGATTGGACCCACTTGGCATCCAAGAATTAAGAGAGCTGATTACGTCTTTTCCGCAAAAGGGCATGACCGTCATTTTATCAAGCCACATTTTGTCGGAAGTCCAATTAATGGCAGACCACATTGGCATCATAAGCGAGGGGCGCCTCGGCTACCAAGACAGCATCAAAGGCGAAGATGACTTAGAAAGTCTGTTTATGGAAGTTGTAAAAACAAACAGGAGGAAATAAACAATGTTCATCTCATACATGAAAGCTGAAAATCTAAAGCTAAAAAGAACATTTGCGCGAAAAATGATTGGCATCGTTCCGCTTTTAGCGGTTGCTTTTTCTTTTATCATGAACATGGAATACTTTGTGTTTCTCACCTTCAATTGGTGGTCGATTTTGTTTATGCCGATGATGATTGCTTTGTTCTGCGCTTTGTGTCACATGCGGGAAAAACAGGCATCCAACTACAACGGCATCTATTCAGCCCCTGTCGATTTGCGGCTCGTTTGGCTAGCGAAAGCAAGCGTTATTGCCCTTTATTCCCTTGCTTCACAACTGATTTTTCTTGTGGTCATGTTTGTAATCGAAATGGTTTTCCCGCTATTTCCAGTCGGTCCTTTCCCTGTTATCGCTGCTTGCTTCTTACTGTGGGTGACGACATTATGGCAAATTCCGTTTTGTCTAATGCTTGCTAAAAAATTCGGCTTTGCTGTTTCCCTAATCGTCAACCTTTTTGGTTGCCTAATATTCGGCATTATCGCTGCCTCGAAAGCTTACTGGTGGGTATGGCCGTGGAGCTGGCCGATTCGAACAATGAGCCCAACGATTGGCATCCATCCAAATGGCTTACCCCTTGAAGAAGGCGACCCATTGCTTAGCACGACAGTCATCCCAATCGCCATCATTCTTTCTTTATTGTTGTTCGCGGTATTGCTTGTGATCTCTCAAAAGTCATTCTCATTCGCTGTTGTGCAGAAGTCGAAACAGGAGGTGGCATAAAGGCGTGCAATTGCTACGATGTTTATATGCCGACGTTCTTAAAACGAAACGCACTGCTTTTATGTGGCTCCATTTACTCGCTCCCCTGCTGTATTCAGCGGTATGCCTGCTTTATTTCCACGCCCGGGAACTCGAGGGCGCTCATATCTATGAGTTGTTTATGACGCCATTAGCGATTGCCTTGCCTTTTGTCATTGCCCTTGTATGCGGTCTGACCGTTTCTCAAGAAGAACGAGCGGGTCACTTCCAAAATATTGTCGGCGCTCCATTACCGAAACTCATTCCGTATTTTAGCAAAATGACATTTCTCATTGTGCTAAATGGCGTTTCTATCTTTTTGGCGATTGGTTTATTGTGGCTAGGTTTTCTCTTATCGAATGCCGAACTCTCGATTCTGCCTTTTTTGATTGGAGGGGCATGGCTAGTTGTCACAAGCCTTGTTCTTTACTTTTTCTATTTTTTTGTTAGCTGTTTGTTTGGAATCGGCGCGTCTGCCTTGTTTGGCGTCGCTGGCTTGCTAATGACGGCGCTTATGGGCACAGGGCTAGGTGATGCTTGGTGGCAATATAACCCTTGGGCTTGGGGGATACGGCTATCCGGGTATGCGGGAATCGTTGAGTATGAACAATTGGAACCAGCTTTTTTGTTATTTATTCAACAAGAAATGCGTACTGGGTTCATGATCGTCGCATCTGTTATACTATTCGTAACGGTCATAAGCAGTATTTGGTTTCATCGTTGGGAAGGAAGAAAGGCGTCAGAATAAGATTTTTGGCGCTCTCCCTCATCGGTGAGTAAAAAAGAACGTTCAACAAGGAATGGTTAACAGATGGCTAATATTCTCGCAGTCGATGACGAACAAGACATTTTAGTGCTTATCGAAAATATTTTGCAGCGTGATGGACATAAAGTCGATACGATCGCCCAAGCAGACAAAGTTGCTCTTAACGCTTTTGCTGGTTACGACTTGATTTTGCTCGATGTGATGATGCCCCATATCAATGGCTTTGATTTATGCCAAAAAATCCGGCCTATTGTTGATTGCCCGATTCTGTTTTTAACAGCGAAGGCAGAGGAAGCGGCAGTGGTAGAAGGGTTTACAAGCGGTGGGGACGACTATATTTCAAAACCGTTTAGCGTACTCGAACTCAGCGCTAGAGTAAACGCCCATTTGCGCCGGGAAAACCGGGAAAAACACCATACCAAGCGGGTGATCTCAGGGTTTGTCTTCGACTTTGACAATAAAGAAGTGTATATCAACAACCAAAAGCTAAACTTGACAAGGAATGAATATAAAATTTGCGCCTTTTTGGCGCAAAACAAAGGACGCACATTTTCAAGGGACCAAATTTACGATGAAATTTACGGGTTAGACGGCAATGCCTTGCATGGTACGATTACGGAGTTTATCCGCACCATCCGCAAAAAATGCAAAGAACACGAAGTGGACCCGATTAAAACAGTTTGGGGAATCGGATACAAATGGGAATAGGCAACCGAAACAAGACGCTGCGACGGGAACTGACTTTTTATATGATGACATTAGGCGTTAGCCTAACGATGGTGGCCGCCCTCTACTTGCTGCTTCATATAATCGCATTAAATGTAGGCTTCGTTTACCCAGCTAATCATTATGAGCGCGAAGCCGAAAAGCTGAGACCGTCATTAGAATCAGTGGAACAAGTGACGGAAAACATGATCCCTGAGATGATGTCTTACGCCATTTTTGATAAAGAGTTAAACGTTAAAACAAAAGGAACGCTATCGGACAAGAGTTTACAAACTGTGAAAAGCATGCTTACCGATGAGCCCTATACAAACCATATTCGCCAAACTGGCTATATGGTTGTTGAACGGCCCGATGAATATGGCGTAGTCGAATACCCATTGCGAGCGGAGTTCCGTTCCTCTTTCTTGCGGCAGTATTTGCCTAACTATGAACTAACAAGCATCGCCCTGCTCGTTATCCTTCTTATCGCGACCGCTTTTGCTGTAACGACACACTTTGCCAACAGGATGAAAAAACAGTTTAAAAAATTGCATTCCATTACGAAACATATTAAAGAGCAAAATCTCGATTTCACCCCTGAGTTTTCTAAAATCAAGGAATTTGACGAGATTATTGACTCCCTGCTCGAAATGAAACAGTCCCTCCAGCATTCATTGAACACGCAGTGGCATATGGAAAAAGCCAAAGGTGAACAAATTGGTGCCCTCGCCCATGACCTTAAAATCCCGGTAACGATCATCAAAGGGAATGCAGAGTTATTAAGCTTGAGCGGGCAACAAGAAGAACAGTCGGCGTATACGCACTATATTTTAAACGCGGTCCATAAAATCGAGCAATACATTTCCCAACTGATCCACTTGTCCCATACAGACGGATCTATGCCGCTGACATTACGTAAAACCGACTTAGCTCCATTCATTGAAACGTTGTTGGCAGACGCTTCAGCTTACAAGGGAAGCAAAAACGTTAAAATCGTCTGCCGAAAAAACGAGTTAACGACGGCTGAAGTCGACAAACATCTTCTCCATCGTGCCTTGCTAAACATTGTCACCAATGCGATTGATTACACACCTGAACAAGGATCTATCTTAATTGAGGCAACCTGCACATCAACGACTTTCCACTTTACTGTGACGGACACAGGCAAGGGGTTTTCTGCTGAAGCATTAAAGCGGGCGACAGAGCTCTTTTTTATGGAAGAGAAAAGCAGACATACAAACAACCATTACGGCATTGGCCTCACTTTCGCTGCCAATGTTGCCAAGCTGCATAATGGCCGCCTCTCGATTAAGAATGCCGCTTCAGGAGGGGGTTCCGTACATGTAGCGATTCCGCTCACACCCGTGAACGGGAACGAAGGAATGCAAATCAAATAACTTTCTTAGAGGATACGGCCGCTACCGAGGGGGCACGAATAACCTTTTCCTTCCGGTAGCGCAACCGTGCTTTTTAGGAACCGAGGCATTCCCGATCATTGCATCACGCCAGGGCTGCCTCCGCCTGTTTCTTCCGATTTGCTTTCCTAGCTACTTGGCGGTTCTGCCTCCAACCCCATCATTGCGCCATAATATTGCTGGGCGGTAGTAAAGGCAATAAACGCACAAAGCTCGCTTATTTCTTTTGTAGAAAACTGCTCTCTCAACAGTTGGAACAGCTTTTCATCAATCGCGTCTCTGTTCTTAAGGAAAATGTCCGCAAAACCAGTTGCCAACACCGTCTTCTCGTCGACATGGTGCTGATCTGGCTTTCCTTTCGCCTTGCAATAAGCACAGCCGTTTCCTTGAGCAAGTGTTCTTCTAACTTGCTCTTTTAGCTCCTCGCTAAGACTTCCTTCCCGCTCTAGTTGGGTGGCCAAATTTCCCCATGCTTCTAAAATATTCGGATTATGGCCAAGCAACTGTTGGAATGGCGTTTGGCCGATAGGTGATTTCTCGATTCTTGCCATTTGTTTGCCTCCTTTGTACAATTCAATTATATAAAGTGATCATTCTGATAAACATAGGAAACGTAATGAATTTATTGTTTTCACTTTATAAATCGAACTAATAAAAAGGAAATACATTAAAATGAAAATGGACGAAACCGACAGAAGTCTATTAAAGCTTTTAAAGCAAAACAGCCGCTTGTCGATGGCAGAACTCGGGCGGCGCGTCAGTTTGTCTTCACCATCGGTGGCAGAACGGGTAAAACGCATGGAATCCTTTGGATTGATCAAAAAATATACGATTGAAGTCGACTATGAGAAATTGGGCTTGCCGATCCAATGCATTGTCGAAGCATCGATTAAACATGGGAGCTATGACGCGTTCAAACACTATATCCAAACGTTGCCGAACGTCGAATTTTGTTACCGCGTCGCAGGCAAAGCTTGTTATTTGCTCAAACTGCAATTTGCAAGCTTTGCCGACGCCGAGGCGTTTATTGATTCTGCAAGCCCGTACGCGTCGACTGTGACTCATTTTATTTTCTCGCAAGTCGAGTGCTCGCTGGAAGGCTAGCCACGATAAAAGCTGCTAGCCTCCTAACATATCGTTTACTTAAAAATGATTTGCACGAGTTGGGCGCCAATAAGCAGCGCCATCGCCCAAATGCAAATGGCCGAGACTTTGTTGACGAGCACAAGCCATGTACCTCTCTTATCGATCGCCCGCACCGTCTTCCCACCAGCCGCAAGCAAAAAGAAAGCGAGCCAAGAAACAGCAATGCATGCTAGCGCAAACAGCGCTTTTTCACTTAAACTTTCATAGCGAAGCGAACTCGTGCCTATTACGCCAATTGTATCCAATACCGCGTGAGGATTCAAAACTGACACGGACAGAGCAAATAACACTTGCTTTTTCATTGACAATGTTTCGTCTACGGCACTGGCATGTTCAGGTTGTGCTCGCCAAATCGATTGTCCGATCCATAGCAAAAAGATAAACCCGCAAACGAGCAAGAACACTTGCAGTCCAGGAATCGCAAGCACCGCTGCCGACACCCCCATGACAGCAAGCAAAATGAGAGCCGTATCGCATAATGATGCCGTTATGACAGCTGGCATTGCGTTTAACAGCTTTTTATGTGTCGCTCCTTGATTAAAAATGAACAAATTTTGTGGACCAAGGGGCAATATGAGCCCAATTGATAAAATCATGCCATGTAAAAAAGCGATTCCCATTACCTTCATCCTTTTATTGATTTTGCTCTTCCTCTCTTACCTTAGCTGTGGTTTAATAAAAACAACACCACCAATTGGCTGGGAAAAGACCCAACCAATTTTGAAGGGATACACCATGGAGATTCAACTAGACCGACACAGCCAAACAACCCTTTTTGAACAAATTTATACACGGATGCTTGACCGCATTTACCAAGGCGAATGGCCACCAGGAACAAAGCTTCCTTCTCAACGAAAATTAGCCGAGCAATTAGGGGTCAACCGCTCAACGATCATCGATGTCCTCGATGAGTTAAAAGCAGAAGGATGGCTCGAAAGCAAAACAGGGTCAGGCACGTATGTAGCCCACAATAGCTGGCAAACACTCTTTCCCCGTCAATATCACTGGAAAGAACGAATACGAGCAGGCATTCACCAGCCTAACTTGCAGACGATCCAGCTTATTAATGAATATGAAACAAAAGAGATCATCCGCCTTGGCACAGGGGAATTATCGCCTAGCCTCCTTCCTACGAAACAATTGGAAGAAGTGTGGCAATCGATTTCCCTTGACCCGCGAACAATCGGGTATTCAGAGCCTAAAGGGCACAAAGCGCTTAGACATGCAGTCGCCATCCACTTACAAAAAAGAGGCATCCAGACATCCCCAGACTGCATTCTTATCGTCTCCGGCGCGCTCCAAGCACTCCAGCTCATCTCACTAGGATTGTTGCCACAGCATTCCACCATTTACTACGAGGCACCCTCTTATATCGAGTCGTTGCACTTGTTCCAATCAGCGGGCATGCGCCTTTCTCGCCTTCGTTATGGCGCCGAAAACATGACATACAGCAAGTCACAGAAGCATGGATTGTTTTATACGATCCCGACGCTAAACAATCCGTCAGGGGCGATATTGACGGAGGCAGAAAGACACGACCTTTACCAGCATTGGACAAATTTGCAAATTCCGATTGTGGAAGACGATGTGTATAATGAGCTCGCTTTTTCCGCCATCCCCCCGGCGATAAAATCGGTTGACACGGCCGGCAATGTCTTATATCTTGGCAGCCTTTCCAAAACGGTTAGCCCTGGATTAAGAATCGGTTGGGTGGTTGCCCCTGAACCAGTCGTCGATAGGTTAGCGGACATAAAAATGCAGTTTGATTACGGGGCCAGCGGCTTTTCACAGCTACTTGCTGCCACTTGGCTCGCTTCGCCACATCATGAAACCCACCTGCAGCAACTGCGGGAAAACCTACAGCAACGGGCCACTTTCATGGAAGCATTGCTGACCAAACATTTTCACAACATAGCCGTTTGGCAAAAGCCTAAGGGAGGGTTTTACATCTGGCTCCGCTTCCATCAACCTCTGGTGACAAAAGCACTCTTTTTAAAACTATTACAAAAAGGAGTCCTTATTCATCCAGGCTACTTATATGATCGAGACAACCACCACCATTTGCGGCTTTCGTTTGCTTACGCTTCACTCCCAGAGCTGGAGAAAGGAATCGATTTGTTGGCGCAAACCGTTCAAGCAATGACGACTTGATGGGACATCAGTAAATAGACAAAAAGCCCCCTAAAGCAAACCAACTGTTCGCCTTAGGGGGCATGTGCTATTAGCCAAACACCTTTAACAAGTGCTAGAAAAAGGGCATTATTTGAATCAACCAAGCTTCCGAAACCATTTTCGCATCAACACAATATGGGCTTGATGGTAACGACTATGGTCAGCCATATGCCAAATGCCCCAACCGATTGTCGCTGTATGATCGTTGTAAGGGATGGCCTTATCCAACTCTTCATCCTTAAGCATTTTACACGTTTCCTTAAAAGATTGGAACACGAAGTCGTAAGCATCAAGCACATCGACGATGGTCGAGCCGCTCTCAACGGCAGGCAGCTGCCCTGTTGCATCAAGTTCTGGCCCATATGCTTTTTCAAGCTCGACAGGAAGAGGTTTTTCCTTGATTCGGTAATTCCACTGCAAATCCACAAAAGCCAAATGCTTCAACAGCTGGCCAATGCTATTGTATGCTTGGCCAGGCCCTTTATAGAAAAGCTCTTCTTCCGACACCTTTTCTAAAAGCCCGCGAAGTCGCTCATAATTCTCCTCTACCATCGAAAACAGCATATTCACGCGCGGCTCCATCTCTGTTTGTCTATGTAAATGATAATGCAAAGCAATCCCTCCCCTACTTGTCAGCGTACCGAGTATAGTCACAAAAAGCTACTTTCCTGCTTGAGACAAGCAATGGTCGTCTTTTTGCTATTTTGTGGTAAAATGGACGTACAGACGTTAACCACAACAAACACCACCTATCGCAAATAAAAAAATATCTACAGTTGTTTTAGATTCATCTGCAAACATTAAACCAACACATAAAAAAGGCGTGGTCTAAATGGGAACTACTTTTTACGATCCGAAGAAACATGCCGTTCTTCTATTTGATGGCGTGTGCAATGTATGCAACCATTCAGTCCAGTTTATTGTCAACCATGACAAGAACGGTTATTTTTTGTTTGCCTCTTTGCAGTCGCCGGTAGCGGAATCTTATTTCTCCACACTAGGCATTTCCGACAAAAACCTACGTTCACTCGTGTTGATTGAAGGAGAGCAGTATGTAACCGAATCAACCGCAGTCCTACGAATTTGCAAAAAACTAACCGGACTATGGAAAATTCTCTATGTACTTATTCTTGTCCCTCCCTTCATTCGCGACCCGGCTTACCGCTGGTTTGCGCGAAACCGTTACCGTTTCTTCGGCAAACGAGAGCAATGCATGATCCCCTCCCCTGAAATAAAAACGCGCTTTTTAGATTAATGGTGAAGCAAAAAGGAAGCCGCACACGAGCAAGCCGTTGCGGCTCTTTTGTTGGGAATGTTTGAGGAGGAAGAGACCAAATTATAACATTCCAGAACAACGGCCCGGAAAATGCACGTCTCACCACATCCCTTTTTTGGTAAACTGACTCCTGAACAATGGGGAAAACAATTATATAAGCACCTGGACCATCATCTAAATCAGTTTGAAGTTTAGGCATTAAGTAGCACCACCAAAAAGAGACCTTGAAAAGCTTTTAGCTAATCAAGGTTTCATAGGTATTCCTACCAATTTCCTCTTTCAAAATCTTCGTTATCCAGTTCTTTGACATAAACTGATATCCATAGTACCGTGTGTTCTACAGGGTCTGTTTCAATAAATATTCCTTTTGGACTACAGTACACTTCTTCAAAATCATCGTATTCAAAGCTTGGCTCTATCTTTAGCACATCGTCAATGTGCATTCCAATATGGATGTTGTCAAATAGTTTACCCTTATAATCTTTTAAAGCTGTTATTTTCCATAATCGCCCATTGAGTATACTAAACCACAAGTCAACTTGATTTTCAATTTCATATCTAATATCAAACATTCCTACTGTTAAAATTTTAGGTCTTGATTTATTAATATACTCATAAAAGTCTTTTAAATGACTATATAGTTCTATATTCCCCATACCTTTCCAAGGAACAATAGGTGCATTTAGATCAATCAATTTATTTCCCCCCTGTGAAGATAATCGTTGCTTTTTCTGCTCCATCAGTTAAATAATTATTTGGACTTCCATCACAACCTTAATCATGCCACTTTTGCTGGTTTCACTAATATAAACGTCATTGCAAGGGCTTTCTCCCCGAGCGAAGCTTCTCGGTCGGTTAGCTCGGCACTCCACCCATAAAAAAATACCCTAAGGAGGGTAATCCCCCTTAAGGCATTTATCCATTTATTGGTTATAGTGATTATTAATTACAGATAAACCATTTAATTCAGCATGATGGTTTATACTTTTAAGCAAATCCTCTTTATAAACAGACAAACTGTATGGTATTTCTCTGTGATTATCAGGGAATACATTTTCAGCATATATTAAAAAATTATCCCTGTCCATTTTTTTTATTATATAGTAATTTCCTTCAAACTCACCGTTCCTGACATGAAAAGAATTAATAAAAGAAAATATATCCTCGTAAAGTTCTTGAGACGAGATTTCATCATTTAAAAAACGTTTCATAACATCAATCATAATTTCATCAACCTCCAGCACAACTATTTTATTGGATACGCACTTAACATTCCGCCATCATCAGAGAGAATTATCTTAATTCTTTGTTCACCTCTTGTACCAATTTGTTTACCTGCATCAATAATAATTTCATAAGACTGATTTCCTTGTCTAGTCAAACCATTATCAAGTATTTCATTTATATCCCCTTTTCGCATGGCCTGACGTAAAATTTCTTCTGCCTCTCCTTTTGTACTTCCAAGAAATTTTGCACCATTACCACCCGTAGTAGAGAGATGTTTCGGTTTGATATATGCATTTGAAACATCAAAATCTTCAAATACATTAGTTCCATTTTTTATAATATTTCCTTTCCCCTTCCCCCCAGTCTCCACCTTCCTCACCTTCGACAAGTCATATCCTAGTTCGGCCACTTTCGCTGGCTTCACTAAAATAAACGTCGTTGCCAAGGCTTTCTCCCCAAGCGAAGCTTCTGGGTCGGCGAGCGTGATGAAGTCACCGAAGAAAAAGTCGCCTGCTGCGGCAATAATGGGACCGATATCGTTTCTATACGCGATCCCGTCAGCGCCGACTCGGACATCCTTCGTCGGCCCGGGATAACGCCCGTCGTTGTATACCTCGTCGTCGACCTCAGCTATGAGGGGACCGTCGCCCAGAGATTCGTTTTCGAGGTACGCTTGGATGGCTGCGACTTCTTCCTCTGTAAAATCATGCTCTCCTGTAGCGACCACTTGCGACGTGTCCGTTTGAATCGCTTGGGTACGGAGTTGGGCTTGGTACCATTGGTATTGGATCGGCACCAGCTGTTTCAGTTGCCGTGTCAGGATCGCCGGCGCGACCGTCGTTTCAACAGACAAAGTCGATAGGCGCGCAAATAACGGGAAATACCCCGGGGTAACGGCATGGGTTGCTCCCATCGCTGGCGCTCGGCACGCTTGCAGGGCCTGCTCGTTGCTTAGGATGGCACTGACAGGGAAATGGTTCAAGTAATACCAGTTAGCTGCCTTCAGGCCACTGTATAGCGGGGCGTAGGCGCCTGTATACAGAAATTCGAGCGGCAACACGTCTTGGTACAGATCCCCTTCGCGGCCTTTGATATGGCTTCGGTCTAGTGGGGCCATTTGGATCGCTTGTGTCACGACATTTTGGTACAGCTCTTCCATATTGGCATCGATCTCCGCCTGCGTTTCTGGGGAAGGGATCACGCCGCCTCTGGTCCAGTTGGCTACTTGGCTGACAACGGTCGTCAGTTCTTGCAAAGTGCTTTTTGCGCTTGAGAGCACCGTGTCGTTGGCTTCGTCCAGGTTACCAAGCCTTTCCGCCGTCACACGGACATGGTCTTTGCCTTGTTGCACGTAGCGAAGGACCGGTTCCATCGAGAACGGTGGCAGCGGCAACAGGTCGGCGATGGAAGCGCGAATCGACTCAATCGCTGTCGCATCTTCAATCGCATATCGCTCGACTCGGTCTAGGCCGTTTTTGACATCGGCGAGAAATTCTTCCCGAATCAGGGCGGAGCTGCTTTCAAAGTTGAGCAAATTCGAGCGGATTTGCTTCAATTGTTCGATGTATTGGCCGATGAAAAGCTGGAACGCTGCCAATACAGGGAGATGGAGCGTCGCAAAATGGTCTTTGATTGCTTCGCCCCCTTCGCCTTGCAGGGAATCGAGGTGGATGACCTTCTGGATGCTGGCCTGCAAGCGTTCGAGCTGGGCTTGATCGTGAAGCTTTTGTTCCACGATTTCGTCAAGTGCATCGAGTACTTCTTGTACGTCAAGTGTGTTCATCCGTCTGTTCCTTTCTCTATTATCCGCGGCTTGCCAGCATCTTGTCCACGACTCCATACGTTTGAACGAGTTCTTTCGTTTCTGCTTGTACGTTTTTCAGGACGTCCAGATAGCGATTTAATTGGTCGGCATATCCGCTTTCTACTTCCAGCAATGAATGGAGGAAGGCCATCGACGACGTATGGATCGCAGGCTCGTGGCCCGACACGGAATAGCTGGCCTGTTCCCCGGTGTCGCTTAAAGCGCTGAGCACGGGACCTTCGTCGATTTTGATTTCAGGCATCGGTTCTCTCCTCCTTTCCTATCTCGCCGCTTTTAACGTTTGCAGCGATTGTTGTTTTGTGTCGATTACGATTTGGCAAGAGGCAATCGTGGTTTGGAGACGGCTCGTTTCCATTTCAATCGCGCGCATCAGTTGTTCTGTTTCGTCTTGTACGTTCGTGTAAGCCAGTTGCATATGGCGGCGAATATCATCGTGCGTCGATTCGGCTTGGCCGCGCCATGCATCATAGTCTAGCTCTGGTTCGCTTCCCCATTTTTTATGATGATGAAGAGAAGCTTGTTCGGAAGCGAGCGCTTGTTTGGCCGCCCGCAACCGCTCCAATTGCGCTTCTGTCTGGAAAAGTTGCGCTCGCATCTGGCTAATTTCATAGTGGAGCTTGGCTATTTCTGTCTGATCGGCCATAGGCCATCCTCCCCCCCCTAGTGGGTTCATCCTTCCGTCTAAAAAATGGCTATTCATTCCATTTTATTTTAAAACAACTGTTCGAAATCGTCTAGAAAAAACAGACTCATACGTCAATTAACGAAAAAGGCGTTTCTAAACGGGGGACTCTCGTGCCACTCCTCGATCATCCTGCAGCATACAAAAAACCTCGAGGTGCTACTCGAGGTCCGTTTCTCGCTTTTGCTGGGGCTTTTGGTTTGCCTGATTCGAGGCTTGATGTTGGCCATCGCACTTTCCAGGGACGGTATTGTGGTAAGCAGGTGGTGCTGGCGGCAAATGAGGTTTTTGCCCCCAGGCATAAGGTTGAGGCGAATAATGAAAATTCCCTCTACTGTCAAAGCTTGGTCCGTATGCCCAGCGGCCTTTCCTGCTTGCTTCTCCTTCTGAAAAGTTGAAGAGCGTATAGGAGACTTCCCCTTTTTCGAGAGAGCGGGGAAAAGTGGTCGGAACGACAATATCTTCTTCACATTCTTCTAATTCTTTAATCGCTGCATACCACATGTTTTGATGGTATGTGTCCCTGGCAATGAGAAATGACAGCATGTCGCGAACACCTGGATCATCTGTCATTCCATAGAGTCTTGTAACTTGCAACCTTCCTTGAGACTCTGCATTTAAATTAGCGCGAAAATCAGCGAGAAGGTTTCCGCTGGAAATAATATACTTTGCATTCCACGGGTAGCCCTCACTGTCTGATGCCATCGCGCCTAACCCTGAGACAATGGCATGCTGGGGATTGGTCCCTCCTAACACAGCGGCGAGAGCCGGGTCCATTTCATAGGCGTTTTGTTGTACTTCAAATGGAGCGTTGTCAAGCAGCCTTGCAATCATCGTCGCAAGCATCTCCACATGGGCAATTTCTTCTGTGCCCACATCGAATAACAAATCACGGTACTTCTTGTCTGCCCGGCAATTAAAACCTTGAAAAAGGTATTGCATCATCACGCTAATTTCTCCATACTGGCCGCCCAACACTTCTTGGAGCTTTGCTGCGTATACAGGATCAGGTTTTGATGGTTTCGCTTCATATTGAAGCTCTTTTACGTGGTAAAACAAGGTCCCATCTCCTTTACCGATGGCCGTTATGTACAGCCCTCATTTACTTAAATCGAGTTGTCTCCACCTTTTTGTGCATACTATACGTTATTTAAGAATGAGCCTGTATCATGCCTGCTTTTTTCGTGCTATCCGAAAAGCAATGCCATGCCATGGTAGCCAAAGTAAACGCCAAAGCCGATTAGGCAAACGCCAGAAAAAGCGGAAATGGCAATGAGCGCCTTTTCATTCATAAAAGCGCGGGCGGTGCTTGACAGAACAGCCATCGTAAAATCCCATGCGGCTATGCCTATAAAGATCGCAACACTGTACAGCCAAACAGTGGCCATTTCATATTCAGAAATCGTTTTTGCTAGCACCGAGCCATAAATGCCGAGCCAAAATAAAATGGTCAGCGGATTGGAAATCGAGATCAAAAATCCAATTTGGAATGATTGTCTCGGTGACTCGGTTGACCTTACGCCGAGACCCGTTTCTGCTTCTTTTTTCACCTTCATAATGCTCTCAAAACCTGTGTAAACAAGGACAAAACAACCAAACAGCCATAAGAAAACAGTCACGACCTCATACTCTAAAAAACGGGAAACCCCTAAAAACACAGCAAACATGTACAGTGCATCTGCTGCCATTGCCCCAAGGCCAACAGCCCATGAATTCATAAAGCCGCCTTTAATGCCTTTTTCTACTTGAGCTGCATTGACTGGGCCAATCGGAGCTGCCAATGATATGCCTAACATGATGTAACTTAGAAATACCAATTTTAATCCCCCCTTGTCCCAGTTCTACTATATTCAGGAACAACGGGTTGTACGACTTTAAATTTCGCATGGTATAGAAACGAAATCAAAGGCAGACGCTAATGAGGAGACAAAGGAGGAAGGTTGGCCTTGAGTAAGAAAAAAGAAAAAAGTACAAGTTTAAACTGGTGGCAACTTTCACTTTTAGGCGTTGGCTGCACAATTGGCACTGGCTATTTTTTAGGTTCAAGTATTGGAATTGGTCTCACGGGTCCTTCGATCGTAATTGCCTTTCTGCTTGCTGCTCTAGGCACATACGTCGTCTTTATTGCCCTTGCCAAATTGACGGCTGACGACCCGCAAGAAGGATCGTTCTGTTATTATGCAGAACAAGCATTCGGAAGCCGTGTCGGTTTTGCCTGTGGCTGGAACTATTGGATGTCGAACATTTTAATTATCGGCAGCCAATTAACGGCTTTATCGATTTTATCCCGTTTCTGGTTTGACAATGTGCCGCTTTGGGTGTTTGCCTCGATCTATTCGCTTCTCGGCATTGGCGTTGTTTTGCTTGGCACAAAAGGATTTGATTCGGTTGAAAACATCCTCGCTGTCGTGAAAACGGCTGCCATTCTGTTGTTTATTGTGCTTGGGTTTCTCGCTGTTTTTCAATGGCTAGATGGGACAGGGCCGGACCCATCGGTTCCGTCCTCGTACAATGAGTGGTTCCCGCGGGGAATAAAAGGTTTTTGGGGAGCGCTTATCTATGCTTTTTATGCATTTGGCGGCATTGAAGTCATTGGGTTAATGGCGATGCAATTAAAACAAAAACAAGATGCCCCTAAATCAGGCACGGCGTTGTTGTTGCTTTTAGCGATCATTTATACCGTTTCATTAGGACTAGCCGTCAGCATGGTCTCGTATGATCAATTTACAGACAAAGAAAGCCCATTTGTGACGGCATTGTCTGACTATCATCTTGCATTCTTTCCCCATGTGTTTAATGCAGCGATTATTGTCGCCGGCTTTTCAACGATGACAGCGGCGCTATTTGGTGTGACAACACTACTAACAAACTTAGCCCATGACGGGCATGCGCCTAAATGGTTTGAAAAAAAAATCAAATACAAGGACCTTCCTTTGCCTTCCCTTGGCCTTGCTGTTTTTGGATTAATAGGTGCAGTCGTTGCTGCGCTATTATTGCCCGGGAAACTGTTCGAGTATATTACCACGGCCGCAGGAATTCTTATTTTGTTTAATTGGATTTGCATCGTCTTGTCCAATATGCGCTTGCTGAAGCAAACGGTTTTTTCCATAAGTGGAAACATTATTGGTATCTTGTTAATGTTGTTGGCCATCAGCGGCATTTTGGCAGAAAAAACGGGACGGCCAGGCTTTTACTTAAGCATTGCGTTCGCTGCAATCATTGTGCTTATCGCATGGCTTGTAAAAAAACCCCATAAAGAACAGAGCAGCCCTTGAGCTAAAAGGTCTTACCAATTCCCATTTTTCACTGCATAGATCAAAAAAATGAGCTCATACTAAAAATCGTAAGGACATTTCAATTAGGAGGACAAAAAATGGATTTTCAACAGCAACAAAACATGCACCAAAACATCGAAACAGGCCCTGTGACGCCACAAATGAACCATGGTGGCCATGAAATGTTTGATGTACACGAAGTTCTAGCAGGATCAATTAACACAATGAATACGTACACCATGTTAAGCCAACATGTTCAAGACCCTGAACTTCGTGACATTTTGGATAGGCAAAAAGCATTTATGAAACAGGAGTACAACACCACTTTAGAATGCTTCCAAACAGGTCAAGACCCTGCAGTGCCGACAAAAAGCTACAAGATGAAGCAAGGCAATGATTTTACGTATGGCATGAAGCCAGGTGGCCAACCGAAAAAGCCGATGGAATCAACGGCTGAAATCAACGATGAAACCATTGCCCTTTCGATGTTAAACGCAGTAAAATCAGTTGCTCCTATCAAAACAAGCGCGGCAATGGAAGCGACAAACCCAGTCGTCCGCCGTGTGCTTGCCGATTCTTTGCCCAACTGCATTGAAATGGCTTACGAAATTTCGCTTTACCAAAATAAAAAGGGCTATTACCAAGTTCCACAGCTTGTTCAGCAAGATATGCAACAGCTGCAAAACGGCTATGCCCAAGCGTCTATCAACTCGCAAATGCCTGGCAACTCTACGCATTAGAGCGAGTACATGCCGAGCCTCGTGCTTGGCATTTTTATTGTAAGCGATCAACTGTTTACTTTTACAATATTTTTCACCAATATAATGCTTGAAATCGTCTGATCTTCTGGATTATTATAATAAAGGTTGCTTTTTACATCACTTCGAAGTTTTACATCCAAAATTTATGTATTGCGAGGTAATGAAATGACGCTACACGACATAGACGATTCATTATTGGTCGATTCTTACGTAAAAGCGGTCGAACATCGTCTAGAAGATGATTTTATCGCGCTGTTGCAAGAAGAAGTGTTGCGCAGAGGCATCCGTCTCCCAGAACTTGTCCACTCATAAAAATAATCTTTAATTCTTTCTTAATTTTTTATCCTGTCGCAGTCCAAACAAATTTTCCTCTCGTATTAAAACAAATTCAGACAGCGACAGGCTCGACTTCTTTTATTCGCTCCGTTTCATTTTGGCCAACGCATAATTGGCGATGGCTGTATCTTGCACTCCTGTTCCCGTCAAATCACAAATGGTTCGTTCCTGCTCAGACGTCCTACCTTCTTTTTCTCCAGTTAAAATCGCCCCTAACTCAATCGCATGTTCGGCTAAAAAACCTTGCACATGATGGAGTTCGCCGATCGTTGAGCTTTGTGAATAAAGGTCGCATACAACTTTGTCTGCTTTAAAAAACGCAGCTGGTTCGATTTCTTGCTTATGCTCTGCATCTGAGCCAATCGCATTTACGTGGACACCTGGTAAAAGCCAATCGGCTTTCACGATATATTGTTCGGCTGGTGTTGTCGTTATAATCAAGTCCGCTCGTTCAGCAGCCTCTTTACCACATTTAGCTAAGCGAACAGGAACGTTTAATTCGCCCTCGATTTCTTTTTTATAAAGGCGCGCTTTTTCTTCAGACCGTCCGAAAACAACGACTTCCGCAAAATCGCGGACGAGCTTAAGCGCTTTTACTTGCAGGCGCGCCTGCATGCCAGTGCCAAATACGGCGACCGTTGAAATCGTTTTTTTCGCTAAACAATCGGCGGCGATCGCGCCTGCTAACGCCGTGCGCACATCTGTTAAATAGCCGTTATCGGCTAACAATGCTTTTGGCACCCCTGTCTTAGCGTCCATCGCAAGCATTAGTCCCCCTAAGCTTGGCAGCCCGATCGAAGGGTTGTTAAAAAAACCACAAGAAACTTTAATTGCAAACGTAGAAAAACCAGGGATATACGCTGTCTTAATATCTGCTTCTCCCCGATGTTCCGGTATATCGACACGGATGACAGGAGGCTGTGAGACGGCGCGGGAATGTAGCTTTTTAAACGCTTCTTCTATTTCAATGAGCGCATCATCGCATAGTGTTACATGGTTGCGAATCGCTTCTTCCTGATAGTGCTCCATAAACATCACTCCCCCAGACCTTTTTGGCATAGCTATCCTTTTTTCCTGCCTACTTCTTAAAATTTATTCGCCAACTGCAACAGGAATTCACCTGTGTGTTGTCAAATTGGCAAGGTAAGAGCATTTGCTAGGCATGAATGGAGGCATTCCTGTGGACACGATTCCTGTAAAAGCGGTATGGCAAGCGCGCAAACGGCTTTTGCCTTATCTGCCAAAAACGCCGCTCGTTTATAGCACTCCCTTATCGGGCCATTGCCAAACCCCCGTTTGGTTGAAATTAGAAACATTACAACCGAGCGGCTCATTTAAGCTCCGTGGGGCGATGAACGTTCTCTTGTCTATGTCAGAAGAGTCAAGACAAAAAGGCGTTGCCGCTTTTTCCACGGGAAACCATGGCCTTGCGGTCGCATACGCCGCCAAACAGGCTCAAACACAGGCGACGATTTTTGTATCGGAATCGGTACCGCCTGCCAAGCAAGCCGCGCTTCAAGCCAGCGGGGCAACGATAACCGTAACAGGGCGCAGCCAAGATGAAGCAGGCACAGCCTGTATCCGCCATTGCCAGCAAACAGGGCAGACGCTCGTCCCTCCATTTGACGACGATACGATTATCGCTGGCCAAGGCACCATCGCTTTAGAGCTGCTAGACGATTTGCCTGAACTTGAAACGGTGATCGCTGGATTATCAGGAGGAGGGTTGCTTAGCGGCATTGGCCTCGTGCTGAAACATACCGATCCGACGATTCAAGTGGCAGGGGCAAGCATTGTCAATGGAGCCGCTATGGAAGCCAGTTTGGTAGCCGGCCATCCCGTAGAAGTAGCCGAACAGCCGACTGTGGCCGATAGCCTCCTTGGCGGAATCGGGCTGGACAACCGTTGGACGTTTAAGGCGGTGCAACGCTATGTCGACACGCGCGTACAAGTTCCAGAAGAAGACATTGCCAGGGCGATGGCGTATTTATATGAACATCACCATTTACTCGTAGAAGGTGCAGCTGCAATAGGAGCAGCCGCACTGTTAAATGGCAGTATTCGCCCTAAAGGGCCTACCGCTGTTGTCATTACCGGTGCCAGCATTCATGCGCAAGAGCATGACCGCATCGTCCGTCCTTACCTCAATGAAGCAATGGACTCGTTTCAGCCGAAAAAAGCGCGAACGGCATCGACGAAGCTATAGAGGCCCAGCCCCGTACAGAGGGCAACGACAATTCCGCCAACAACATTCATTTTCAAAGAATTCACATAGTTACCGAGACGGTTTTTGTTGTTCATAATGATCAGCAACATAATGGAAACAAAAGGAAGCAATATCCCATTTAATGCTTGTGCAAACAGAAGCACGTCAAGTGGCTCGAACCCGAGGCTCGATGACACAACACCGAATAAGATGACCGCAGAAAAGACGATTTTAAACCGTTTGTCACGCATTCCTCCTGACCATTTTAAAATGCTGCTAGCGGTAATCGCCGCACCAAGTGGAGAGGCAAGCGCTGAAGTAAAACCAGCAGCAAATAAACCAATGCTCGTAAAAACGAGCGCCCAACTTCCTAAAAGTGGCTCCAATTGGACAGACAAATCTGAAACATTTTTCACTTCCATGCCCTGCACCATTGTAGCAGACGTAATGAGAATAGCCGCAGTAATCAAGCCGCCTACGCTAATCGAAATGACAATATCCCAGCGGGAGTCTGCTAAATGGGTAGGCTTGTTCCACCGCTCAATCACGTTTTCCGAATGAAGGAATAGATTATATGGCACAACTGTTGTCCCAATTAAAGCAATAATCATAATAATTGATTGGTCAGGAACTGTTGGTAGGAATGCTCCTTGAAACAATTCGCCTAAAGGAGGTTTGGCGACAACCATCGTCGTAATAAAGGTGATGCTCATAATGACAACAAGGGCAATCATCAGTTTTTCGACAAGCTTATAACTTCCGCTCAAGCCTAACGCTAAGATGACGATTCCAAAAAGGGGCGCTAGCACGTTTGGCGATAGACCTGTGAGCGTCGAGATACCCATAGACGTACCAAGCAAATCGCCAGCCATATAGGCTGAGGATCCAACCAATATCGCGACTAAGACAAGGAACATCGAAGCATATTTCAGCAACGGATGTGTAAAATGTTCACGGATCGCAGCGCCAAGCCCTTTCTGGGTAATAATACCAAGGCGGGCGCACATTTCTTGCAACACGATTGTGGCAATAATCGAAAAAATAATCGCCCAGAGAAGGGCGAAGCCAAAGGAAGCTCCTGCCCTTGTTGCGGTTGTAACCGTGCCAGGACCGATAAAGGAAGCTGTGACAATGGCTCCTGGACCTATTGCTTTCAATTTGTCTTTAAGCATTGCTTTGTTTTCCCTAGGCGGTTCTTGTTGTTTTTCCATCCATTCCCTCTTTTCTGGCGTTTACCCTTCCGCCCTCGATTGTTCTAAATAGTTATAAATCGTTTGCTTAGAGACGCCTAAAATGTCCGCAATCCGCTCCACAGAACCTTGGATGAGAAAAGAACCCTTTTCATCAAGCTGCTGGACAAAATACATCTTTTCTCGTTTGCCCATTTCTTCAATCGGCACGCCAATCTCCATCAATGTATTTTTAATAAGCGTCTCAAAAATTTCTTCAATGTTTTCCGCGTATGATTCATCGGTCACAGGGCTTGGCTGCCCGAAATAATGGGCCGCTGAAAACTCACTAAGCACCTCACAAACGTTAGAAAAGGCAGTGATGTCATAGTTAATCCCAAAAAAGCCAATGACTTTGCCCGTTTCATTGCGGATAAACGAAATCGACGACCTTAACGTTCTGCAATCCTTTGTTCGGCTCGTAAAGCCAAGTTTATCTGGCACCTCATCGCCGTACTTTCTTAGTTCTCTTAACACCACTTCAGTCGTCGGTGCGCCATGTTTTCTTCCTGTCACCGTGCCCTTAATGTAAAACAAAGAAGCTTGAACGTTCGTTAAATCATGGATAACCGCTTCACAATTTTTCCCAAACGTTGCGACAATCATATCGGCAATAGGAATAAATTTCCTTAGAATGATTTTATTATCCACTTTCCACCCACCTTTTCTTTTTAACGTGGGCTTCTCATCCCACTATTTAGGATGATACCATGTTTTTCTCGTTCCATATGTGTCCTGCAAGTGCATATAGGACGACTGTGGAAGCCAAGTGGGCGGAAAATTGACTTGGATCTTGTTGGGGGTACACTTCGACAAAATCCATTCCAACGACTCCTTGTTTGCAAATTTCATGGACAAATGTCAACAACTCATAAGAACTGAGGCCATTTCCGTCTACAGGGCCGCCAGGATTGAACGCGTAGTCGAGCACGTCGCTACAAATGCTTAAATACACCTCATCGACATCTTGACTCGCTAGCTGGTACATATGGGCCGCGTATCCTTTTAAGTCACGCTGTTCACGTATGTCATTAATGGTGATGGTGACGGCTCCAGCTTCTTTTGCATTTCTGCCGCTTTCTGGTTTGTTGCGCGGGCCATGAATGCCAGCATGAACGATGCTTTCATTGCGTACCCCTTCTAATTCATACAAGCGTTTAAATGGGCTGCACCGGGCAAACGGATCGCCTTCGTGGTGGGGAAGGTTATCATAATGAGCATCCAAGTGGATAATGCCTACTTTTTTTCCCTCATTAGCAAGCGCTTTAACAATCGGATAGGTGACTCCATGGTCCCCTCCTAAGCCAATGAGAAACGTGCCTTTTTTCCAAAACTCAGCTGCAAACCGCTCAATCCGTCTCATCGTTTCATCGACGTCAGCTGGAACGACATCCACATCGCCAGCGTCACCGAGGCGAATATGCTCAAATACATCAATATGGTCCAATTCAGGCAGATAGCCGCTATAACGAGCCGAGCAAAGCCTCATTACTTTCGGGCCAAGTTCACAGCCTGTATAATCGCCCCATGTGACCGCCCCTTCCCAAGGAATTCCGTAAACCACAGCATCGATCCCTTCAGTGGACTTCGATTTGGCGATATTTTTTGCATTTAGAAAACACGGCGTATTGCCATATAGCTTCTCCATCAAATCCCCCTCTTTTTCTACAAGATGATTGGATATCAAAATGGTAATGATTTTTTACAATTAGTCAATTTATTTTTATTAAAAGTCAAAAATTCTATGTCAAATCATCTTCCATACCTACTTTTTTGAATGGCGGATTTACGTAATACTAGCTTTTTAAAAGTATGGGGAATCGAGGCAAACGACTGTACATGTCATTTGCAGCTCTGTTTGTTATAATGAATCCGAATGAAGAATGTGGTTTCACAAATGGAAAAAATTTTATACAGGAGTAAAAAAATGAAAACGATATCGATCTTAATTGCTGATGATGAGGAGGAAATTGCTGACCTGCTTGCTATTCACTTAGAAAAAGAAGGATACTATGTAGTAAAAGCAGGAGATGGACAAGAAGCGATTCACATTGTCGAAACACAACCTATCGATTTACTCATATTGGATATCATGATGCCGAAAATGGATGGGTATGAGGTAACCCGGCGTATTCGTGAAACGCATAATATGCCGATCATTTTTTTGAGTGCGAAAACGTCCGATTTTGACAAAGTACATGGACTGGTTATCGGGGCAGATGATTATATAACGAAACCTTTCACGCCGATTGAATTGGTTGCCCGCGTGAATGCCCAACTCCGCCGTTTCATGAAGTTAAATCAGCCTTATACAGTGGTCGACCCTAAAACACGGTTAGAATATCGCGGGTTAGTTATTTCTCTTGAGCAACGCACCGTAACACTATACGGAGAAAACATTGAGCTTACTCCGAAAGAGTTTGATATTTTATATTTATTAGCAAGTCACCCAAAGAAAGTGTTTAGTGTTGAAAATATTTTCAAGCAGGTGTGGGGAGAAGCCTATTTTGAAGGGGCCAACACCGTTATGGTTCATATACGGACACTGCGGAAAAAGCTTGAAGAAGATAAACGGAAAGATAAATGGATTAAGACTGTTTGGGGAGTTGGGTATGCATTCAATGGCTAAAATGATGCGTAGTTTTCGTGCGAAAATGGTGGCCTTATTTGGATTAAGCATGTTTTTATCAGCTGTGATCACATACGTACTCTTTAAAGGATTGCAGTTCCATTATCACACCGGGGTTGAATACGGGGATCCGGTTACGCACATTCGTAACTGGATAGGTGGATTCGGGGACTTTAACGTCTTTTTTGTTTTGTTTATTTTCCTTTCTTTCCTTTTTTTCTTTCTCCTGACAAAACCCTATTCGATCTATTTCAATGAAATTTCAAACGGCATTCGCCACCTCGCCCGCGGCGACTTTAGCCACACCGTCAATATCCAGTCAAATGATGAATTTAAAGATATTGCAAAAGACATAAATTTGGCCAGTAAAACATTGCAAGAGGCAATTCAACGGGGAGACTTTTCCGAAAGTAGCAAAGATCAATTAGTTGTAAATTTAGCTCATGATTTGCGGACGCCCCTTACCTCTGTTCTCGGTTACTTGGATTTGCTCCTAAAAGATGAACACTTAACGAAAGAACAAGTTAAACATTATTTAACGATTGCCTTTACGAAATCTACACGTTTGGAAAGACTGATTGATGAATTATTTGAGATGACGAAAATGAATTATGGCATGCTTACAGTTGAAAAAAAGACAATCGATTTAACTGGCCTCCTTCATCAATTAAAAGAAGAACTGTATCCTTTACTTGAAAAGAACCACCTGACTGCCCGGATAAATTGTGACCCCGATTTACTCATGAGCGGGGATGGTGATTTGCTAGCACGTGTATTTGAAAATTTGCTGACGAATGCGATCCGTTATGGATACGATGGGCAGTATATCGATGTAAATGGTTTTATGGATGAAAGCGGCGAGGTCGTTGTGCAAGTAGTCAATTACGGCAGCAGCATTCCTGCAGAGGAGCTTCCTCATCTCTTTGATATGTTCTATATTGGCGATAAAGCACGAACCGATAGAGAAAATCGGACAGGTCTTGGTTTGTTTATTGCCAAGAATATCGTCGAACAGCATCATGGGTCGATTACAGCTGAAAGCAACGTCATACAGACTACTTTTGAAGTACGTTTGCCGAAAGAGGACCGTGCGGTTTAAGAAAAATTTAATGTTTACCCTACCTCTTTTTTAAATACTTTCACCTATGCTTTAAGCGAAGATACGAAAAATGGCTTAGTTGAAAGGTAGAGGTTGTATGAGAAAGGTTTCAACGTTCGTAAAGATTTCCGTCATTATGATGATCATACTCGTCGCATTATTTAAAGTCGTAGATAAAGGAAGCATCGGTGTCAAAGAGTCCTTTCCTTTCTTTCGTACGGACGAATACGTCAGTCCATACATTTATGTGATGGATCGAGAAACAGGTCGTGTCGTTTATGAAGAAAATGCCGAAACTAAAGTATATCCTGCATCGCTTACAAAGATCATGACAACCATTGTCGCCCTTGAACAGATTGAGGATTTATCTGCCGTTGCCCCTGTCGATGTAACTACGTACCACGAAATGGTTGCTAATAACGCTTCCATGGCCGGTTTTTTTGGCAGGGAAGAAGTAACATACCGTGACCTTTTATATGGAACGATGTTAACATCAGGTGGAGAAGCAGCGAACTCGTTAGCGGTTCATGTGGGGGGAAATGTGGAAAATTTTGTGCAGATGATGAATGACAAGGCTGACGAACTTGGATTGAATGGCACACACTTCACAAATCCAGAAGGTCTTCACAATGAAAAGCAATATACGACCGCTTCTGATATGGCTAAGCTTTTAGACTATGCCTTAAACAACAACGATTTCAAGACTATTTTTACAGCAAAGACATTTCAAACAACGCCAACAGCAGAACATCCTGATGGCCTTTTACTACAATCCACTGTTCTGACATTCCTCCATAAAGAAGAGCAAGATAGGTTTGACATTCTAGGTGGAAAATCAGGAACCACCTACGAAGCAGGACAATGCTGGGCCACACTTGGTTTGGTCGAAGACACCGAATATATCAGTATCGTCATGGGCGCTCCCTTAAAAGATATTAGCCATCCAGATCGCGCCCAAATCGCCGATACGCTCAAATTGTATCGAAAAATCGAGTCTAGTGAATAGTGCCCTCTAGTCATTGCCACATAAAACAGCTGTTTGTAGCTTGTGGGAGAAAAGCCAAGTCATGTGGTTCACTGACTTGGTTTTTTTGTTCGATTTGGCAGTTGAAAACGGCGCTGGCTCTATGCCCGTATCCAAAAAGAACGGGCGCTGCCGCCCTGCCTTTAAATTTCGAGTGAAAACGTTTCTTTTAAGCCTTGTTTTCCTTCGTCTGTAATTTGAATCGCTCGTGTTTTCGGCAAACGTTGCACCCAATTTAACTCGATGAACCTTTCTAGCAATGCATTCCCCAATGCTCCGGCAAGATGGTGGCGCCTTTCACTCCAGTCTAAACATTTGTGTGAAAAGGAACGGCGTTTTTTCCTGACATTTTCCAGGTTGATTTGAAAAGCTTGAAAGAATTCCTCTCCTGATTCAGTAACGACAAAGCCGTCCTTGTCTTCACGAATGACATTCATGTTGAGCAAAGAATCGGTTACTTTCACCCCTAAATGGCCTGCGAGGTGGTCATAGCACGTTCTTGCCGAGCGGATTGCCTTGTCTTGAGAGGCTTGATTGAATGACTTGATTTTTTGTGGCGGCGCAATCGATAAAAGGGACTCCATTATTTTAGCGATTTCTGGATCTTGAATCCCATAGTAACGGTGTCTCCCCTGTTTTTCGACGACAATGACATGGGCATCGACCATTTTTGCTAAATGGAAGCTCGCTGTTTGTGGCTTGATGCCTGCCATATAGGCCAACTCACTTGCGGGATGGAACCGACCGTCTAATAAGGCGGTTAATATTGCCGCACGAGAAGGTTCGCTTACAAGCGAGGCAACGATAGCGACGTTTGGATTGGCATTCATTTGAACACTCCCCTCATGTAATCGATATTTCGATTATAGTGGAAGTATTTATATTCTACAATTGACTAGGAAGGACAACAGAGGAGGAACAAATGAATGGAACAAGCAGCTCAACGCATTCATACAAAAACGATTAAACCAAGCATTTTATACTACGGCACGCCTGTCGTTTTATTAACGACATTGAATGAGGACGAAACCGTCAATATTAGTCCGATCTCGTCTTCATGGGCATTAGGAGACTATCTTGTAGTAGGTCTTGGACTTGGGGGAAAAGCGATTGAAAATATAGAACGCCATCCTGAATGTGTTTTAAATATACCAAGCCCTTCCTTATGGGAAAATGTCGAACGATTGGCTTCGCTAACAGGAAAACAGCCCGTTCCAGAAGGCAAGAAACAGCTTGGATTTACGTATAAAAAAGACAAGTATGGCAGTAGTGGCTTAACGCCTGCTCCGTCTGAAGGAGTAAAACCGACACGGATTTTAGAGTGCCCGCTTCAAATTGAAGCAACAGTGAAACACATTCGCATTCCAGAGCATTCGCCCGATTTTGCGATTGTCGAAACACAAGCAGTACACGTACATGCTCATGGAGAAATTATTATTGGCGACAACCATATTGACCCAAGCAAATGGAGCCCGCTCATCTATAATTTCCGCCATTATTTTGGCTTAGGCGACCAACTGGGAAAAACGTATCGGGCGGAAACATGAACAAGTTTTGTGTTGGTTGCGGTGTTCGATAACGAAAAAAGCCCGCTTCTCTCTTTTCATCCAGAGAAAGCGGCTACTTTTTTTAGCTTTCTTATTTTTGTGTTTAGCCTTGAATGTTATTCCAAAAAATTTTACAAGAAATGTCTAAAGAGTAGTCAAAAGACTGTTTTGTATTATACAGTAAATCTACAATTAGCCCATCAAATAGGACAATGAAGGCAACCGTACACTCGTCTGAAGTGTAATTAAATGTTCCTTTATCAAAAACTTTTTTTATTTCTGTTTTTAGGGTATTGAGATAAGGTATATAATGCGCCGATACATAAGATTGTATTTCTAGTGGTTCCGCAAATGATAATGCCTGCAAAAACCCTGTGTTAGGTTTATCGTATGCCCTTAGACTGACCTCTTTCAGAAAGGAATACAATACTTCTTTAGGAGGAAGGCTCGAAAACCTATCAAAAAAAGATTGTGTAAAAACAATTTCTGCGTCAATCACTTCCTTGTAAAGTTCCATAAATAATTCTTTTTTTGAAGGATAGTGATAGGACAAGGATTGCTTTCTAATCCCCGCTTCCTCAGCGATTTGGGACATTTTAACACCTTCATACCCATTCCTATAAAACTGATTAATTGCTACCTGTTTGATTTTTTGTTTCGACATTCCTTATATTCAACCCCTTTAAACGCTGCTTTACAACCAAGTAAACCACATACACAATTAAAAATACAACGTAAATCAATGTGGCCACAATATAAACAGCTTGATAAGATGCTGCCTCTGCTATTAATCCGAGAATTAATGAACCTCCGCCAATACCAACATCGAAAAAGTTAAAGAAAGAAGCCATTGCGTCCTCATGTTCATTTTTATCTACAAGGTTGATACACCAAGTTTGAATGGCAGGAAGCAACGAACCAAAACCAAAACCATAAAATATGGCCGCAATAAAAAAAGTACTATTCGCATTTGCACTATATAATAGACCCAATCCAATGATAGCAAAGATAGCACCTGGAATTAATACAACAGATGGACCATGTAAATCAAACAGCCTACCAGAAATCAAACGTACTGCAAAGCTTGCCGCCGCTATAACAAGGAAAAATAATCCAACATGAGAAAAATCTTTTTCCAAGGCGTATAAAGAGAAGAATGACATGATCCCTCCTGCCGCAAATCCAACTAACAAAATGAGAAGGGCGGGAAATAAAACTTTCTTTTCTAGAATTTTCGTTTTCACATTAGCTTTCTTGTCTAACGCCTTTCCATCTGGCGCTCTCTTAACAAATATCCCCATCATAAGAGCTAATAGCAATACTGACATACCACCTAAAAACAAACGTTGAAAATCATACAGTTCTATGGCCATGATACCTATCATTGGACCGACAGAAATGGCGACGGTTTCCCCTAAACCAAAGTATCCAATCCCTTCTCCACGTCGCTGTTTAGGAATAATTTCAGCTGCTAAGGTAGCAAAATAGGTTGTAGCCAACCCAAAACCAGCTCCATGAAAAAGCCGAATAATCAATAAAGTAGTAATATCAGTAGACAGATAATAGGCTCCAGTTGCCAATGCATTTATTAAAATGCCAAAGATTAAGAGAAATTTTTTGTCGATCTTACTTGCCAGAATGCCTGCAAATGGACGAATTAGAATGGCGGATAACATAAATATTCCTGTTACTACTCCAACTTGACTAGCTGCTCCTCCCATTTCTGTAATAAAGAGAGGCAGCGTAGGAAGCAGCATCTCGAAAACCATAAAAAGCAAACCATTTGAAACTAAAATAAAAATAAATGATGGTGACCATATTTTTATATTTGAACGAGTCATTGTTCTAAGCTCCTTTTGTTTTTCTGTACATCACGGAATCATCTTATCTGATTACAGTCAGATTGTAAATCCCTTTATAGCGATTTTAACATTCATTTTATATGACATCAGTCATATAAATCTTTTACTTAGAGCTTTCCGTACCTTGTTATAGCTTAAATGTTTGATTAGAAAGTAACAATATTTCAAAAATGTCTAGCATTCGTCTGTACTATTATTCATAAAAGAAAACATGCGCGTACAAGTCATACTATTAAGTAAATAGATTGAGTATTCAATCTATGATGTTGTCGACAAAGTCGACAACATCATTCAGACTGATAGAAAACGCTTGTCAGACGAGGAGTGCAGCCGAGGGAAGATGCGAATAGAACGGGGGTTCATGAGCAGCGGTTTTCTTGCGCATGAAACGACAGTTTCAAAGCATATGACCGAGGCAAACGACGACGTATGCGAGCGTTTGTCTACAGTCTGATAGATTAAGTATTCAATCGATCGAACGTGGACTGTTACTTGAATTAGTCGATAAAATGTGCGTTCACGATAACTAGACAAATCACCATTCAATTTAACTTTAAAGATCGCTATCAACTATGTTGTTTATTCAAAAAACAAACAGCAACACAGGCAGTAAAAAACCAAGTCATGTAGTTAAATGACTTGGTTTCCTGCCTTTTTCAAAAAGTTGTCCATAGTTATGTTCCCCTTTGCCTAGAAAACCATAGACAATTTTTAACCAGCTCCCCATCTTAAGTGACTTATTATCTGAACGATTCTATCAAGGGCCTCTCGCTTAAGGTAGTAAGTTTCCAATATCCTCTTTTCGCCAAGGCCGATCACAGCACATCTGTTTTTTCAACAGAATGAACGACCATAGCAGCAATGCAAAGCCCTACAACTGCCAAAAACAACGGAATGTAAATAATGGTAGCGAGTGAAAAGCCTGGGTTGTACGAGCTAATCAGGGCGACAATGATGATCGACGACACAATCGTTGCTGGCACCGATTTTTGGCGCATGCCAAAATACAAAGGGATCAAGCTTGTGCCTGCGGCAGCCACTGCATACATGCCCGAACTGCCCGCCTTTTCAATCAGCATCGCGAAAGTGACAGTCTGGTCAACGACTTGCAGGACTGAATTTCCGAGCCACAATGCAGCGCTGACAACAAGGTCAGAGCCTAAAATCGTCACGAACGTAAGCAAAAACACAATCGCCAGTTTTGCCGAAAGCAGTTTTTTCCGTTGCACAGGCAATGCAAATAAAATATTGATCGTCTTGTTTTTATATTCCTCAATCACCAGCTTTGCAAGGAGTACAGCGGCAAACACAATAAACACGGCGCGGACAAACAAGCCACTAATAAAAAAACCTTCTTCCAGCGTATGAAAAGGAATGTCTTCGACCTCGAACTTGCCCATAAACATAAGTGCATAAACGGTGAGCACAATTAGAAAATTGGCGACAATCGCTCCTTTCCAATACCAACCTAAGCTTGCTTTCTTTAATTCTAGTTTTAGTAAATGATACATGGCTTTCACTCTTCTTCCTGTGCTTTTTCTTGGTCAAGCACTTGATGGAAATATTCTTCTAACGATTTGTATTTTTTGCTAATCGCTTCAATTTCGACATGATGGTCGAGCATCGCCTGTGTGATTTCGTTTTGCCTATGACCGGCCTCATAGACGCGAATCGTGTTGTTGTGGAGGGCTTTGAAATTGCTTAACTGCAGCACGTCTTCCAACACAAAGCATGCTTGCTTTTGATTAGCAGTTAAAATTTCGATATATTCTGTATTTTCCTCTTTGAGCGCCTTCATAGAGATTTCCTGAAGCCATTTTCCGTTTTTGATAACGCCGATGCGGTCAGCAAATAGCTCGACTTCGCTAAGCAAATGGCTAGAAACAATCAATGTCGTTCCATATTCTTGGCTCATCATTTGAAACATCTCTCTCACTGTTTTAATGCCTGAGGGGTCTAGGCCATTCATCGGCTCATCTAAAATCAATAGCTCCGGTTTGACTAACATCGCCCGGGCAATGCCGAGTCGCTGTTTCATCCCGAGTGAAAACGTATGGACAGGTTTGTGTTGGACTTGCTCCAATTCGACCCATTCCAGCACTTCGTTTATGGCGTTTGGATCGTAATAGCCCATGTACTCAGACACCAATTGCAAGTTTTGTTGTGCTGTTTTCTTTTCATAAAAAGTGGGGTATTCGATCATGCTGCCAACACGGCTTAAATACTGATAAGACGAAGCCTTTATTGGCTCCCCAAACATGTCAATCGTCCCGTAACTCGGTTTTACTAGATTGGTCAGCATTTTCATAATCACGGTTTTCCCTGAACCATTAGGACCGAGCAGCCCATAAATCTCCCCTTTCCGCACACTCATCGTTACATTTGAGACCACCTCGTGCCCGGCTATGAATTTTGTCACATCGTGTAAACGTACAATCTCCTCCACTATGTTCCTCCTTCTTATCACTTGATTCGTTTATTAGTATAGAGCATCGATTTGTCTTTTTTCTTTATCCTTTCTTACAAATTTCTTAACCGGCTTTTTTAGGGAGTAGTCTTACCTGATTTTTTTGAATGTGCACCGAAAGATCGTTTTCTGATAAGGGGTACTGATCGCTGTTATTGTCCCTTTCATGGCGACGACGAGGCGCTTCGTAATGCTTAGTCCAAGGCCGCTGCCGTGGAATGCTGGATTTCGAGCGTCATCCAACGTATACATGCGCTCAAATATGCGCTCTTGTTCTGTTTCGGGAATGCCTTTGCCTTTATCCCAAACGTCAACGATCGCTTGTCCCTCTTCTTCCGTTACCGACAAGCCAAAGACATTGCCTTCATACCCATAACGAATCGCATTCGTGATCAAATTGCTCAACACCCGTTCGAGCCCTTCTTCATTGCCTTGAATGTAAATCGGCTTCTCGGGTATGTCGATTTGCACGTCCATTCCTGTTGAAGCCAACCACTCATAATGGTCAAGCACGCTTTGGCGGCAGACTTCATTTAACTCCATTCGCCTTAATGGCAACAGTTCATCGCCTGCTTCTAGCTTTGCTAAAGCAAAGAACTTATTCATTTGCGAAATCACCTGTTCTGTTTTCTCATGAAGGCGCGCAATGATTCCCATTCGTTCTTGTTCAGGCATTTCCCGGTTTAGTTCCAGCTTTTCAATGTAAGCAATAATCACCGTCAATGGTGTTTTTAAATCATGTGAAATATTGGCCAACATTTTACGTTGTTCCAGTTTGGCTTTATGGTAATGAGCCACTTGTTGTTGATTAAAAGCGAGCAATCGGTTGATTTGCGCTAGTACAAGTTGGAGTTCCTTTTCATCTGTCGCCACAAGCAATTTGCCGCTCGTTTCCTGGTCAACGATCGCTTTAAGCTTTTCTTCGATAGCGAGCAAACTTTCTTTCCATTTTCTTTGCCGATAGAAATGCCACCCTATCATAAACACAAGCGCGATCCCTACGATGATCGTCGCCACACTCATTGTGGCGCTCCTAGTTTATAACCGATTCCCCAAACGGTTTCGATGATCTCAGGTTTGGACGGATTGGTTTCGATTTTTTCCCGCAAACGCCTAATATGAACATTGATGACGTTCTCTTCACCAAGATACGGTTCATTCCAAATTTGTTGATAAAGTTGTTCCTTTGTAAACACACGCTTTGGATTTTCCATAAATATATGCAGCAACTGAAACTCTTTTGCCGTCAGCTTCACCGCTTGCCCGTTTTTATAGGCCATAAACGCGTCTACATCCAAGCGGATGCCTCCACGCTGAAGGACTCGTTCTTCCTTAGCATCCGCTCCTGTATAGTCAGTAGCGCGCCTGATCGCTGCCTGTACACGGGCTGTCAATTCGATGAGCGAAAACGGTTTGGTGATGTAATCGTCTGCCCCAAACCCTAGCCCAAGCGCTTTATCTAAATCGCTTCCTTTCGCGGAAAGAATCAATATCGGCACAGAACTATGTACACGGATTTGCTTTAAAAGCGTGATTCCGTTCATTTTCGGCAACATTAAATCGAGCAATACTAAATCCATGCCGCCATTTGCAAACAATCGGGCCACCTCTTCTCCATCGGCTGCTGTCAGTACCCGGTATCCTTCATTCTCTAAATGCTCTTTTACTAAATCGCTAATTTCTGGATCGTCTTCAACGAGCAGGATTTGCTTCACTGGTAAAACCCCCTCTTACAAAAGTTTACCATGGGCACCTGCCCTACTCAACTTGTTGGAAAAGCGAGCTGTTCGCCTAGCCAAAGAAATTTGGTGAAATGATTTACAAATGTATATGCTGTTACGGAGAGTACGCCTGTTTTTAAATAGAGAAAGGTGAAGGGCATCCGCCCTTCACCTTTTCGTGTTGCTTATGCTGCCTTTTTCCTTCTAAAGAACCAGAGAATGGCTCCGAGGACAAGCGGGCTTGCACCAATGAGAAGCAAATTGTACGTGCTTGTCGCTGTTTTCGGCAACTTGCTTCCATCTGACGGCGACTTGTCTCCTGGTGTTGGCTCTTGAGGTTTGTTCGTGCCGCCATTACCTGGTTTTGGCTCTTCTGGCTTATCGCCAGGTGTCGGATCAACTGGATCCTCTTTGTCTCCATCGCCAGGTGTTGGTGGTGCTGGTGGTTCGTTAATGTCAATTTCTGCTTCAGGTTTGTCTGGATCGTCAATGTTGCCTCCACCTACGGTGGCAACGTTTTTAATCGATGTTCCAGACTCGATTGTCGCTTCAAATGTGACCGTGCGCCACTCGGTGTCTGTCACATTGCCGAATGTGGCTGTAACGGTACCATCTTCAAAGCTGCCTTCGCCGCCTTCGCTTACTTTCAGACTGCCTTCTACAAATGCCAAGCCTTCTGGAAGTTGGTCGATGATCGTTAAGTCTTCTACGGCACTGTCTTCAACCGTATTGCGAGCTTCGATCGTGTACACAACCGTGTCGCCGACTTCATAGCCGTTTTTGCTTTCATCGGCATTTTTCGCTGATTTTTTCGATTCAAGCTTCGGCTCTTTCGGATCAACGTCGATATCTGTGCTTGGCTCTTCTGGTGGATCGTCGATATTTGGTACTTCGACGAGAGCGACGTTTTCGATCTTCTCACCTGCATAGCCAGGATCAATTGTTGCTTCAAACGTTACCGTACGCCATTCGGTGTCTGTGACTTCACCAAATTCAGCTGTTACGGTGCCGTCTTCAAAGTTTCCTGTACCACTATGGCTTACTTCCAAGCTACCTTCCACAAACGTTAGCCCTTCTGGAAGGACGTCTGTGATTTTTAGGTTTTCGAGCAAGCTGTCTTCGATCGTGTTGCGTGCTTCAATCGTGTACACAACCGTGTCGCCGACTTCATAGCGTTCTTTGTTTTCATCAGCATTTTTCGCTGATTTTTTCGATTCAAGCTTCGGCTCTTTCGGATCAACAACAATTTCCGTGTCTGGTTCTCCAGGTATGTCGATGTTCGGTACTTCGATGACAGCGACGTTTCTAATTGTCTCTTCTGCATAACCAGCGTTGATCGTTGCTTCAAATGTGATGGTGCGCCATTCGGTGTCTTTGACTTCACCGAACTCAGCCGTTACTTTTCCGTCTTCATAGCTCCCTTTGCCGTCATGACTTGCTTCAAGGCTGCCTTCGACAAACGTCAATCCTTCTGGAAGTTCGTCTGTGAATGTCATGTTGTCCAGCAAGCTATCAGAGACCGTGTTGCGAGCACGGATCGTATATACGACCGTATCTCCTGCTTCATAACGGTCTTTCGCCTCATCTGCATTTTTAGCCGTTTTTTCATACTCTAGCTTCGGCTCACGTGGGTAAATTTCAACTTCTTCACGTGGCTCGTCTGGCTCATCGATATTGTCGCCGTCAACGACTGCGACGTTTTCAATGTCCTTGCCTGCTTGGCCTTCAGAAACGATGACGTGGAACTCGACTGTATGCCATTCTGTGTCGGTGACATTGCCAAAGCTAGCAAACACTTCGCCATCGACTACGTGGCCTTTATCGTCATCGTTCTCATCGGTGACGGCTTCGCCATTGACTTTCAACGTGCCTGGCACATACTCTAAGCCAGCTGGGATCGCATCGCGGATGGTCAAGTTCGCGATCAAGCTGTCTTCGATCGTGTTCCGTGTTTGAATCGTATACTTGAGCGTGTCGCCGACTTCTGGGTTGTCAGCATCGGTGTTGCCGTCTGCTTTTTCAAGCAGTTTTGCCGATTTTTCGGATTCCGTTTTTGGATCTTTCGGATCGACAACAATTTCTGTGTCTGGTTCTCCTGGTATGCCAATGTTCGGTACTTCGATGACAGCAACGTTTCTAATTGTCTCTTCTGCATAACCAGCGTTGATCGTTGCTTCAAATGTGATGGTGCGCCATTCGGTGTCTTTGACTTCACCGAATTCAGCCGTTACTTTTCCGTCTTCATAGCTTCCTTTGCCGCCATGACTTGCTTCAAGGCTGCCTTCCACAAACGTCAACCCTTCTGGAAGTTCGTCTGTGAATGTCATGTTGTCCAGCAAGCTATCAGAGACCGTGTTGCGAGCACGGATCGTATATACGACCGTATCTCCTGCTTCATAACGGTCTTTCGCCTCATCTGCATTTTTAGCCGTTTTCTCATACTCTAGTTTCGGCTCACGTGGGTAAACTTTGACTTCTTCACGTGGCTCATCTGGCTCATCGATATTGTCGCCATCAACGACTGCGACGTTTTCAATGTCCTTGCCTGCTTGGCCTTCAGAAACAATAACGTGGAACTCGACTGTATGCCATTCTGTGTCGGTGACATTGCCAAAGCTAGCAAACACTTCGCCATCGACTACGTGGCCTTTATCGTCATCGTTCTCATCGGTGACGGCTTCGCCATTGACTTTCAACGTGCCTGGCACATACTCTAAGCCAGCTGGGATCGCATCGCGGATGGTCAAGTTGGCTAGCAAGCTGTCTTCGACTGTGTTGCGTGTTTGAATCGTATACACGAGCGTGTCGCCGACTTCTGGGTTGTCGGCATCGGTGTTGCCGTCTGCTTTTTCAAGCAGTTTTGCCGATTTTTCGGATTCCGTTTTTGGATCTTTCGGATCGACAACAATTTCTGTGTCTGGCTCATCTGGCTTTTCAAGGTTTGGTACTTCGACGATAGCAACGTTTTTAATCTTCTCGCCTGAATAGCCAGAGTCGATTGTTGCTTCAAAGGTTACCGTACGCCAGTCGGTGTCTTTGACTTCACCAAATTCAGCTGTTACGGTGCCGTCTTTGTAGTTGCCTGTACCGCCATCACTTACTTTCAAGCTGCCTTCGACAAACGTCAGCCCTTCTGGAAGGACGTCTGTGATTTTTAAGTTTTCGAGCAAGCTATCAGAGACGGTGTTGCGGGATTCAATCGTATACACAACCGTGTCGCCGACTTCATAGTGTTTTTTGCTGTCATCGGCATTTTTCGCTGATTTTTTCGATTCAAGCTTCGGCTCACGTGGGTAAACTTTGACTTCTTCACGTGGCTCATCTGGCTCATCGATATTATCGCCGTCAACGACTGCGACGTTTTCAATGTCCTTGCCTGCTTGGCCTTCAGAAACGATGACGTGGAATTCGACTGTACGCCATTCTGTATCTGTAACATCACCAAAGCTAGCAAACACTTCGCCATCGACTACGTGGCCTTGATCGGAATCATCTTCATCTGTGACCGCCTCGCCATTGACTTTCAACGTGCCTGGCACGTATTCCAAGCCTTCTGGAATTACATCGCGGATGGTCAAGTTCGCGATCAAGCTGTCTTCGATCGTGTTCCGTGTTTGAATCGTATACTTGAGCGTGTCGCCCACTTCTGGGTTGTCGGCATCCGTGTTGCCGTCTGCTTTTTCAAGCAGCTCTGCCGATTTTTCCGATTCCGTTTTTGGCTGTTTCGGATCAACGTCGACTTCGGTTTCTGGCTCATCTGGCTCGTCGATGTTGCCGCCGCCTACTGTTGCGACGTTTTTAATCTTTTTGTTGATGAAACCTGATTCGATTTTTGCTTCAAATGTCACTGTACGCCATTCGGTGTCTGTGACATCGCCGAATTCTCCTGTGACAGTGCCATCTTCGTAGTTGCCTGTGCCGCCATCACTTACTTGGAGGCTGCCTTCTACGAATGCTAAGCCTTCTGGGAGCTTGTCGGTAATGCGTAAGTCTTCAACTACGCTATCGGAAACCGTGTTACGCGTTTCAATCGTATACACGACCGTGTCACCGACTTCATAGCCGTTTTTGCTTTCATCAGCGTTTTTCGCTGATTTCTTCGATTCAAGCTTTGGCTCACGTGGGTAGACTTTGACTTCTTCATGTGGCTCGTCTGGCTCGTCGAGATTGTCGCCGTCAACGACTGCGACGTTTTCAATGTCTTTGCCAGCCTGTCCTTCAGAAACGATGACTTGGAATTCCAGTGTATGCCATTCGGTGTTGGTTACGTCACCGAAGGAACCGAACACTTCGCCATCGACTACGTGGCCTTCGTCGTCATCTTTTTCATCAGTAACCGCTTCGCCATTGACTTTCAGCGTGCCTGGCACGTATTCCAAGCCTTCTGGAATTACATCGCGGATGGTCAAGTTCGCGATCAAGCTGTCTTCGATCGTGTTCCGTGTTTGAATCGTATACTTGAGCGTGTCGCCGACTTCTGGGTTGTCGGCATCGGTGTTGCCGTCTGCTTTTTCAAGCAGTTCTGCCGATTTTTCTGATTCCGTTTTCGGCTGTTTCGGATCGACATCGATTTCCGTTTCTGGCTCATCTGGGATTTCGATATTTGGCACTTCGACGAGAGCAACGTTTTTAATCTTCTCGCCTGAATAGCCAGCGTTGATCGTTGCTTCGAACGTAACCGTACGCCATTCGGTGTCTGTGACTTCGCCGAATTCAGCTGTTACTTTTCCGTCTTCGTAATTTCCTGTGCCGCCATCACTTGCTTTCAAGCTGCCTTCGACAAACGTCAACCCTTCTGGAAGGACGTCTGTGATTTTTAAGTTTTCAAGCAAGCTATCAGAGACGGTGTTGCGTGCTTCGATCGTGTACACAACCGTGTCGCCGACTTCATAGTGTTCTTTGCTGTCATCGGCATTTTTCGCTGATTTTTTCGATTCAGTCTTTGGCTCACGTGGATAGACTTTCACTTCTTCACGTGGCTCGTCTGGCTCGTCGAGATTGTCGCCATCAACGACTGCAACGTTTTCAATGTCGTTGCCAGCCTGTCCTTCCGAAACGATGACTTGGAATTCCAGTGTATGCCATTCGGTGTTGGTTACGTCACCGAAGGAACCGAACACTTCGCCATCGACTACATGGCCTTCGTCGTCATCTTTTTCGTCAGTAACCGCTTCGCCATTGACTTTCAGCGTGCCTGGCACGTATTCCAAGCCTTCTGGAATCACATCGCGGATTGTCAAATTCGTAATCAAGCTATTTTCGACCGTGTTCCGTGTTTGAATCGTATACTTGAGCGTATCGCCGACTTCTGGGTTGTCAGCATCGGTATTGCCGTCTGCTTTTTCAAGCAGCTCTGCTGATTTTTCCGATTCCGTTTTCGGCGCGTTGTATTGAACCGGTGTTTCGACCTCATTGGTTTCTGTGGAGCCGTCTTCATCGGTCAACAAGTTTTTATAACCGACAGTCGCTTTGTTTACGATAGGCTCCCCGCCGTTGTCCGATATCGTTTTCACTTTAAACTGAACCGTGACGCCATCAGGCAACTCGGTCGTATTCGGTAAATCACCCAGGTTGATAATGACTTTGTCGCCATCAAAATGGCCAGCATCGTCACCGTCTGCATCGGTTAAATCGCCTGCTTTTGGTCCAGTAAGGATTTTGATCGAACCTGGTACATATTCAGTTCCTTCAGGGATCGCATCTTCAAAGACCGTATTAGCTGCAACGTCGCCACCATTGTTTTTAATCGTGACTTCATAGGTTAGCTCATCGCCAACAGCGACTTCTCCTTCAGGAGAAACGGATTTTTCCGCAACGACGCATGGTTCGGTTCCGAGGAAAATATCGTCTAGGAAGTTTCCAGCTCCTAAGTTTCCATTTGCAGTAGAAACGGCTTCAAATCCAAAACGTGTTACCGTTTGTCCAGCAGGAACAGTATACGTTCCTGTGTACGTCCCCCATGCAGTATTGCCATCCGTCATTTGTTCAATGATCCGAGTATCATAAGGGTCGTCGGTTGCTTGTCCGATACGAAGTTGCATCGTATCCACACCTTGGCGGCCCATATGCGACAAACGCCATTTGATTATTTGTCCAGGAGTTGTCTCCACATCTTGATACAACAACCCGTGGTCAAATGCATTTAATTCTGCATAGCGGATGCCATCAGGTGGAGCAGGAAAGTTCCTCACCCCATTTGGATAGTTTCTTTCGTAATTCCAAATTTCAATAATTTTGACGCCTTGGCTATCATCCGTTGTCTGCCAGCCTGGCACTTCATCCTCTAGAAAGAAGATAGGTTGATTTGGATTATAAGATCCTCTTTCCGGCCCTTGTTCAAAACTACCGTTGATCAAGGCGATAGGGTTCGCACATGCATCAATGTCTTCTCTTTCGATGATGTCATTCGAGACTTCATTCGTCTCCGTTGTGCCATCTTCGTCCGTCAACAAGTTTTTGTAGCCTATTGTTGCTTTGTTCACTACAGACTCGCCGACGTGGCTGGACAACGCTTTGACTTTAAACTGGACGGTGATGCCGTCTTTCAGGTCATTTGTGTTTGGCACATCGCCAATGTTGATAATGACTTTGTCGCCATCAAAATGGCCAGCGTCATCATCGTTCTCATCGGTTAAATCGCCTGCATTTGGTCCGTTGACGATTTTCATTGATCCTGGAACGTATTCTGTGCCCTCAGGAATCGCATCTTCAATGACCGTGTCCGCGGCAACATCGCCACCGTTATTATTAACCGTGACTTCATATGTCAGTTCATCGCCTTCAAAAACCTCTCCTTCAGGAGAAACGGATTTTTCAGCAACGACGCACGGTTCTGTACCTAGGAAGATGTCGTCTAAAATATTACCAGCATAAGGGTCTTTTTCATCCGTAGATTCAAAAGCAAAACGTGTCATCGTTTGTCCAGCTGGCACTGTATACGTCCCTGAATATATTTTCCATTCATCAGGGCCCGTTTCTAAAGATGCTTCAAGGGAAAGTTGTTCAAAAGGTAAGTCTGGAGACCCAATCCTCACTTCCGCCGTATCGACGTCAGCCCCCCCTTGATGAGATAAACGCCAATAAATCGTTTGGCCTGGGGTGGTTTTGACATCTTGATATAATGTGCTAGCCTCATTTGCATTCAATTCAGCCACTTGCTTGCCGTCAGGAACGCCACCTTTTATGCCTTTTAATGGATGATTAGCTACGCTTTCATCCCATAATTCAATCAAACCATCACTTGCGGTAGTGTTCCAACCTGGAACTACGTCTTGAGGAAAGAGAGCATAGACAAAGTTATCTCGTTCTATACTATATTCACTTCCCAGTACTACCGGCTCCTCAAAACTACCGTTCACCAATGCTACAGGGTGCGCGCAAGCATCAATGTCTTCGCCTTTTACAATCTCATTCGAGACTTCATTCGTCTCCGTTGTGCCATCTTCGTCCGTCAACAAGTTTTTGTAGCCTACTGTTGCTTTGTTTACTACGGACTCGCCGACGTGGCTGGACAACGCTTTGACTTTAAACTGAACGGTGATGCCATCAGCTAACTCAGTCGCATTTGGTACTTCACCAATATTAATAACGACTTTGTCGCCATCAAAATGGCCGGCGTCATCATCGTTCTCATCAGTTAAATCGCCTTTTTTAGGACCGTTCAAAATTTTCATTGATCCTGGAACAAACTCTGTCCCTTCCGGAATCGCATCTTCAATGACCGTATTGGCCGCAACATCGCCACCGTTGTTTTTAACGGTAACTTCATATGTCAGTTCATCGCCTTCAAAAACCTCTCCTTCAGGAGAAACGGATTTTTCAGCAACGACGCACGGTTCTGTACCTAGGAAAACATCATCAATGAAGTTACCAGCTGTAATATTTCCGCCAGCAGATGAAATGGCCTCAAATCCAAATCGTGTTACTGTCTGACCATCTGGAACAATGTAAGTTCCGGAATAATATTTCCATGCGTCTTTATCGGTTGACATTGTTTGAACCCTCGGAAGATCTCCAGGAGCAGTGTTGCTTGAACCAATATTTACAGCCATGGTGTCTACTCCGAATCTACCTTTATGAGCTAAGCGCCAATAAATGGTTTGTCCAGGAGTAGTCTCGACATCTTGATATAACGTTGCATTCTCCCAACTATTTATTTCTGCAAACTGCTGACCATGAATAACCTCGTGTTTATCACGAGAACCATCGGAAGTTCATCCATTAAGCTCTTAACAAAAATGTCGAATCGCTTTGTTGAGTCGGTGGTCTGCCATCCCGGTACATTCTCCTCCTGTGGAAATGTATATCCTGGACCCGTAGGGGTTCTTGGGTCACCAGGCGTATATGCAGGCTCTTCAAAACTACCATTCACCAATGCTACAGGGTTCGCGCAAGCATCAATGTCTTCGCCCGCTATAACCTCATTTGTGACTTCGTTCGACTCAACCGTTCCCTCTTCATCTGTCTCCGCGTTTTTGTAGCTTACTACTGCTTTGTTCACTACAGACTCGCCGACATGGCTGGACAACGCTTTGACTTTAAACTGGACGGTGATGCCGTCTTCTAGCTCAGTCGTGTTTGGCACATCACCAATGTTAATAACGACTTTGTCGCCGTCAAATTGGCCGGCGTCCTCATCGTTTTCATCGGTTAAATCGCCTGCATTTGGCCCATTAACAATTTTCATCGAGCCAGGAACGTATTCCGTGCCTTCAGGAATAACATCTTCAATGACCGTATCTGCTGCAACATCTCCGCCTTCATTTTTAACCGTTACTTCATAGGTTAATTCATCGCCTACAAAGACGTCTCCTTCTGGAGAGACGGATTTTTCAGCAACAACTAGCGGTTCGTTTGTTCCTTCAATGGTGTCAGAAACATTGAAGCAACCCGTAGTGGCTGAGATTGTAATGTCTTGAGTTGGATTGGCATTTTGTAATACGGCATGAACCTTGCCATCTTCGTCTGACACTAACTCAGTTACGGATTCTCCGTTTGGCCCTGTTAGTTCTCCGGCTGTTGCAGTCAATTCATCCAACGATGCACCTGAAACCGGATTACCTAGTGGATCGAGCAACGTGATGATCACATTGTGTTCTCCCTGCTCAGCGCCTTGTTCTATCGTTAGTTCCAAATCGCTCGGCGCTTGTTTGGAACCGCCTTCTGGGCTCAGTGTCGCAATAGGAGAATAGTCGTCTATGAAATACCAGTTGTAGATATCATGGTTCTCATAGTTTGGCAACCCTGTGGACGCGGTAAAACCAGCATGGTACGGTTGACCATTAAAGATTCCACTAAGATCAATATTATCAACATTTAATACTAAGTTAGAACTCCCTCTATCTGGGGAAGTCCCAAGGCGGACTTGGACATTCTGATTTAGTCCATCATAGTCAATCCATGTGTAGTACCTCGTTCCGTTCGATAAAACAAAATTGGTGCTGTTATCTGTGTTATACGCATTTAAATCCGTATACCATCCAGGCTGATTGACTACTGATCCATCGACAGCAAGTCCAATGTAGTTTTCTGAAGGGTCGTTATAAACCGTGTTTAAAAACGTGTCATATTTAACCGCAAAACTCGGTTGGATGCCGTAGTATCCTAATCCGCCTCCATTTGAGTTTTGACTAGCTGTCCCAGTTTGGAGCGTAAAAGTTAATCCGTCACTTGGGCCTTCAGGACTTTGGCCACTCATTTGAAATGAAAAGCCAGTGCTGAATGAATATTCATTAGTAGGACAAGCCGCATTTTTATTAAAAACGGCACCACTTTGTAATGTCTCTGCTGGCGTCAGGCGGATAAAATTAGCTCCGTCAGGAATTCCTGCAGCACCGTCAGCGGCAAATAACGACTCAAACGTATTACCAGAAAATTCATCAAATTTATGAGTGAGCCATTGCCCATCAGTTGCTGCTATCCTTGCTTCAGCAGTGTCTTTTACCGAAACCTCGTTCGATTCCTCTTCGCCCTCAGCCTCTTCCTCTGTGCCTTGCTCTTCTTCCGAAGATTGCTCTTCTTCCGAAACTTGCTCCTCTTCTGAAGACTCTTCGCCAGCGTTTTCCTCTTCTTGCTGGGCTTCCTCTTCAGCTGGAGCTTCCTCTTCTTCCGAAGTAGCTTCGGCATCAGCTAAAAGCGCGACTGTTACTGGTTCTGCTTTCTCGGCTAATTCGCCGTTGATGAATGCTTCTGCCACATGTTCGATTTCTGTGCCTGCTTCTACTTCATCTTGAAAAGCAGCCGTAATCTTCAGAGTGACATGTTGGCCAGCGACTGTGTCCAGTTGTTCTGGTGTTAGCTCAAGACTGACATCTTGTCCTTCTACAGTTGCCTCCAAATCGCTTTCTTCTTCATTCACAACGACTTCCACATTCTCAATCGAAAGTTGTTTATTCACTTGATTAAGAATCGTTAACGTTCCCTCATCCGATCCGCTTTCTGGAATCAACGCATCGACATTGAACGTAAATGTGGCGCCTTTTTCAACTTCCTTGCGCTCTTCTCCATCCACATCTTGTGTGAGTTCAAGATCAGAAAGGGAAGGCGTTTCATTCGCTTGCGCGTATTGCGCCGAATAAGGAAGGAAGTTGCTAAGCGAAAGCAAGAAAACCATCGTAACGATAACGAGTTTTCTTAATTCCAGAAGTCTTCTTCTGGTGATTAGTTTTTTCGATTGCAACGTATTCGCACCTTCTTTTTTTAGTCTTCTAACACCTTCTTTTTCTGGAAATTTATTTAGTCACCATGGCCATCACCCCCTTAAAAGGATGTGTATGTTGGTACTGTTTTTTGTCAGGCTTTTTCCTCTAAGGGACACGCATAAATGACAAACTCGTTCCGGCCATTTTATAAGCAGATGCTGATCACTAGGACTTTTTCTCCCACTTTGCGGATCATCGGTTTATCGAAATCGCGTTAGACCTCCGAGGTGCGCTGAAAAAAACAGTTTGTTCTCCCTGGGAGGGCAAAGCGGTCTCGGGCAAGTGCTCGACGCCGGCATTCATGAATCAGGATCGGCTCCTTCGACATAGACAGCGTTCTATCGAGCCTCAGAATGTCTAAGTCGCAAATGTCTTGCCTTATGTAGTGGACATCTCTTGTAACGTCCTTTGCCAACCCACAGCTGTGTTTTCAGTCAATGACTGTTGATCGGCTTTCTATTGGCTGTGTAGCTCAAAAACGCGCCAGCTAGAAAAAACAGCCTTAAACAGGCATACGTATTCTAGTAATCGCAAAACCGTCATTCAGTCTTTTGACCTACAGCTATTTTTTAAGTATCGCAAATAAAAATGAAAGGGTTTTTCTATTAAGGTAGGCTGGTTTAAAAGGGTTTATATGAATCTATTTTCAATTTAATTGGCCTCTGGAAACACGTCAAGAGTTCTGAATAATGATACAACTATGTACCTGTGTATTTTGATCTCATAGGTTTAAATTCCATTTACATCCAATTAACAGAACTAAACGACTAGACACTTAGATATTCATATTTACCATCATTTATTTCTTGTTCTATTAATAGGCCTCAAATCTACCTCTTATATCTATGGACTTTTTTCTTGTCAAGTGCAAAAAATAAATGTTTTTACTTTGGTAATTAACAAACTTTAACCGATTGAAGGAACCAGGTTTTTTCTCCTTTATATTATCCATTGTTTCCCATTCATTATTGAAATGTACGAAAATTTTATCATCAAATGATAAAGATTTTCAGTTAAGAAGGGCCCATTTTTTTCATTTTATAGGAATGAACTATAAAAATGGATGGAAGCGCTTTATCCTATGAGGGGCGAATGGAAGGTTTTTATTGGCTTGTAAAGGAAGATCCCCCTCCTTATTTGGCAACTAGCCGAAGCAAAAAGGGGGATTCTATATTACTTAAAACATCACTTGCCCGCCGGTAACGTTGATCGATTGACCAGTCATATAGGCGGCTTTGTCTGAACTATAGAAAACGACAGCATTGGCAACATCTTCATACGTGCAGCCCCGTCTTAAGGGCACTTTGTCGATGTAGACTTGTTCGACTTCGCTTTCTTTGATGCCAAGTTTTTTCGCATAGGAAGGGATTAGACTTTGAAACATCGGCGAAGACAGGAGATTTCCTGGCATAATCGCATTGACGCGGATGTTGTGCTCTGCCAAATCCAACGCTAGACTTTGTGTGAGGCCGACGCCGCCGAATTTGGAAGCGGAGTAGGCAACGTTATGTTTGCTTCCGACTTTTCCTGACTTTGAATTGATTTGAATGATGTTGCCGCTGTTTTGTTTGATCATGATTTTGCTTGCTTCTCTGGCGCAGTAAAAATAACCTGTCAAATTGACGTCTAGTGCCATTTGCCAATCTTTTGTAGGAAAATGATCAATTTTGGCGCTGCGAGCCACGCCTGCGTTGTAGACGAGCAAATCAAGAGATCCGAACGTGTTGACCGTTGTATCCATGACATAGGCAACATCGTCTTCTACCGTCGCGTCAAAGCCGATGCCCAGTGTTCTGCTTCCCGTTTGATTGGCAATCTCTTCGGCGACGGCTTCCGCCCTGCTCCCTTGCAGATCAGCGACGACGACGTGATAGCCTTCTTGTGCTAACCGCCAGCTAATATGTTCTCCTAAATTTTGGCCGCCCCCGGCGACAACAGCGGTTTTTTTTGCTTCTGCCATGATATCTCCACTCCTTTATTTATCTAGAAATTGTAATGGTGTCCCCTTCTTTTAGTGGGGGCAGCGGCTTTGCTTCGAGTGACAAAGTCCCTGGCAATTCCGCTTCCCCCGCTCCATCGGCTTTTATCGTTATATGCCCGAGGGAGCGTAAATTTTTTTCAACAGCACTGCCAACGGCTGTAACCTCAAACGCTTGTCCAGCTAAAATCGCCGTATCGCCTGGTTGGATCTTGTCTATTAATTGGTTTTCCTGATGAAGGACACAATACTCAGCTAACTCTTCTGGCGCATTGTCTTTAAACAAAATCAATATATTCTCTGCCAAAAAATCGCAAGCAAGAGTGCCTAACTTTGTCACAGTTGTTTTATAAATCATCATAAATTTCCACCTTTTCACTTTATTTTCTCTTTTGCAAAAATAGTGATTGCTGGTTATGCAAGTTTTAGCTGTCTCTCACTCCTTCGTGGGACTATCCGTTATCCATCGTACATGCCGAAACTGGCTAGCCAAGCAACAAAGACAGTCGGCGGGCCGGTTAAAAACCGCCCATACAATACAGCAGGAACACCGACTTCGACCGTTTCAGGCTCTGCCTCAGCTAAGCCAAGCCCTACAGGGACAAAGTCCGCAGCCGCTTGGGCATTAATCGCAAATAGCGCAGGCAGCGCAAACTGAGGCGGGATGTTGCCTCTGCCAATTTCGACGCCGATTAGCGTGCCGATCACTTGGGCAATAACCGCTCCTGGTCCGAGAAAAGGAGACAATAACGGAAAAGACACAATCGCTGATAAGATTAACAGTCCCCAAACGGTGCCGCCAAGTGGCTTTAAGACATTGGCGATGACATCGCCTACGCCAGAAGCTAAAATTAAGCCAATTAAGAGCGACACAAACGCCATAAACGGCAAGATTGTCTTTAAGACGGTATCAATCGCTTCACGGCCAGCTTGGTAAAACACATTGACGATGCCGCCCATCATTTTGCCAATCTTCGCCATTAAGTTGTCGTTTTGCTCGGTTATTTTTTTGCTTGTGTCATAGGTTGCTTGTTTTGTAGCGGCACTTTCTTCGGTTGCTATGCTTTGTTCTTGTTGATGTCCCTCTTTGTCGACGATCGTCAAATGGCTCGTTTTCACACCAGATACATAAATATCGGGGACGATGAATTTGGCCATTGGCCCGCTTTGGCCAGTCGGCATAATATTGATTGTCGGAATTCGTTTTTTTGGATATAAACCAGCACGGAGCGTCCCGCCACAGTCAATCACAACTGCTGCGATTTGTTCTTCTGGCACAGAAGTTGTAAACCCATTGACAAGTTCAGCCCCGCTAAGTTCCGACAACTTTGCTGCCACATCGGAAACAGGCCCGCCTGTAATGTTGACGATCTTATTTTTTTCAGGTGTTGGCGTAATCTCAAGCGGCCCTCCAAATCCGCCTGTCCCTTTTACGACTCGAACGGTTTTGAAATCAGCCATTGCGAACACCTCCTAACGATTCGCTCATAGACGTTTTCAACTTCACTTTCTGCTGCTTTTCTACATACGCGACCATCCAATCGGTCACAAGCCCCCGGAACATATTCATGACGACACCGACGAGAAAATACCGTAGCGCGAGCTCGGCGGTGGAGTGGCCTAATTGTGTAATCCCAGCAGCAACGCCAAGAAAAACAAATAGTTCGGCAGGGTTGACATGGGGGAACAACCCGTTCATCGAGTGGCAAGAATAGCTGGCCGATGCATAATAGCCAGGCTTGTATCGTTCTGGTAAAAACCGCCCCAAAGATAACGTCATCGGATTGAGGAAGAAAAAAGTGCCAATAACGGGCAGGACCAAATACCGGGTAAAGATGTTTTTTGCGGACTTCATCGCCAATTTTTCAATTCGTTCTTGCCCGACAAATTGGACGACCGCATTCATCGCAACAAGCAGCATAATTAAAAGCGGGACGATATCACCGACTAATCCAACAAATGTGGATGCTCCTTCTGCAAATAAACCAATAAAGCCTTCGGCCATTTTTACGAGCCAATCCATTAGCTACTCACCTCACGCTTTCTTGTAATTACCGTCAAAAGTTGGCTAAGCGGGGCTTTTGGCGGTTTTACTTCCCCGCCTGCCTTAACGACGCGATAGACATGTTTTGCGTCCGCCAACGCTTTTCTCGTAAAGGGGTCCAATCGCCTTTCTACCCCTTGGTCGATGTAAAACAACGGCTGCCCTTTTAATGCTGGCAACTCTTTAAACCTGGCGAAAATCGTCATTCCTTGCATCCGCTCAGCACGAATAATATTCGCTTTACGGTCTACTAACAACAGCAAAATCACGCCAGTGCGAATGATTCCTTTTGAGCGGCCAATCGCCACTTGGCCTTCTTGCCGAAAGGAGCGATAGCGGTTGTTAAAATGCTTGATTTGCCAAAAACCGAGTACACTTTGCAAAAGGAAACCGACTCCAAGACAGACAATTGCTAACAAAATCGCCATTACGGATTCTCCTTCCACTTAATAAGTTCGATCGCTGTTTCTTCATCTGTGATCAAGTGGGAAATGTAGCCTCCCTGCAAACCGCCTATGATCGAAGGTACTTTTTCTTTCGACTCGGCGATCGCCACTGTAGCCCGGTTTTCCTTTAAACGATCTAGCTCGACCGCAATCGTCCGCTCTCTTATAGGCGTTTGCACTTCTTTGCCATCAATCGTGTAAAAACGGGAAAGAATATCGCCAATCGCTTGTTTTTTCGCAAGCAGCTGCTGTTCAGCTTCGCCAATAAAACCGCTCCAAACCAAATTGGATGAACGGACGTGGGCACCAATGCCAATGACAGCAACGGTCATTTCTTCCCATAACTGTAAGACATCTTGCAAGTATGCCGATTCGCGAATGTCTTTTTGCGCGTCGGCTGATGTCACAATAGCCGCAGCATCGATATACTGTGCTTTGCCTTTAAAGGCACGGGCGAAATTATAGACAATCGTATTGATATGATGCTTGACGTGCATCTTGCCAGGACCGCCAACGATCGGCACAAAAACGGTGTCACGTTTTCGAAAAGAACCGATCGTTTCGGCCATTGTTCCAAGGGTGTCTCCCCATGCAAGGCCGACGACATCGCCATCAACGAGGAGGCTGTCGAGCAAATTCGCTCCTGATTCTCCTAATGCTTTTAGGCGCTCTTCTCTGCTCGCGTGACGGTCTACCGGGACAATCACAGCCTCGCGAATGCCGAACATTCGGGCCAACTTTGCTTCCAAATCAACGCGAAGACGCTGTGTGCTGGCAATTTTTATTTGCACAATTCCTGCCTCCCGTGCTTTTTGCAGCATTCTTGTCACCGTTGTCCGGTAAAGGCCTAGCCGTTTAGCAATTTCATTTTGCGTAAGTGCTTCCTCATAGTACATTTTTGCGACAATGACTAATTGGCGTTCCTCTTGCCACTTCATGCCTGTTTGTTCACCTTCTTTCGTTTGCACATATGTGCAATACCCGCTCATATGTGGTTGATAGATCGAATATAACCGCTTTCATTTCTTTATGCAATTCGATTTGCCAAATGGAATAAAATTCAAATCTGATTTGCACATTTGTGTTCTTTTTTAGTAAGAAAGCGCAAAAAAAAAAAGAAGGCGCGGTCGCCTTCTTTTTCATTGCTCTATCACATCTAGCGGATTGCCATTTAGCAAACCATCTGCATAATCAGCAACCTTCTCGCTATAGCGGCTTAAATCACGGCCCCAAAGGTCGTCTGCTTGCAGCAACGTGGAAACCGTTTCTGTTACTGTCGCTTCCCCTGCGTCATACTGGCCCCATGTTGTTTCCAATAAGGCGAGCGCCGTTTCGTTTTCGCGGATTTGATAGGTTCTGCCTTGCCAGTTTCCTTTTAGAAACGCGCCATCTCTTTCGTGTGGCTTCATGTAGACAAGCAACGCTGCGAGGCTCGCCAACAACTGGTTCGGCTCGTTGTCTTGCTGTTCATGGGCCTCTAATGCTGGCAGCAGCCGTGTCTTAAATTTGTAGATCGCGTTTAAGCCAATATCGGTCAGCTTGTGTGCCAAAAATGGGTTTTCAAACCGTTCAATCACGCTAGCGGCATAGGCTTGCTTTTCTTCCTCTGGCGCATGGACGACGGGGATCAGTTCTTGTGCGAGCCCTTGTTCAATAAAGCGCCGCAAGCGGGGAGAGTGAAGGGCGCCTTTGACCGTGTCTTCTCCTGCTAAAAAGCTGAGCGCGAACATCATCGTGTGCAATCCGTTTAAGAGCCTTACTTTTAGCTCTCGATGCAACGCCACAGGTTCCCATTTGACATGGAGCCCTGCTTGCTCGAACGGCAAACGCTCCTCTAGCGGGCGCTCTGGTTCGATCACAAACAAATGGTACGGTTCAGCGACTGTCAACAGCCGGTCTTCGTAGCCGAGCCTGTTTGCCCACGTTTCTTCTTCGCCATGGGGAAAGCCTGTTACAATTCGATCGACGAGCGTGTTGCAAAAGACATTCGCTTTCCTTAGCCATTGCCCAAATTCAATCGGCAAATCCCAGTCTTCGGCGATCGTTTCAACAATGTCTTTTAACACAGCGCCATTGTCTTCGATTAACTCACAAGGCACGAGTGTGATCCCTGCCTCAAGAGCGCCCTCGAACGCTAAAAAGCGCTCGTATAAAAAGGCAGTCACCTTGCCTGGGAAAGACAGTGGCGCTTTGTCCTCTTCATATCGTTCCTGTTGATAGACGAGGCCTGCTTCTGTCGTATTGGAAAACAACCATTTTACATCAGGAGAGCGCGCTAATTTTTTGACCTCTTCCCAGTCATTGTAAGGGTTAATGCCTCGGGCAATCGCTTGGACCACTTCGGCTTCATCGATGACTTTGCCGTCGAATTTGCCTCGTAAAATCACGGTGTACAGGCCATCCTGTGCTTGAAGGACAGGGACGATTTTGCCGTGTGGCGTCGGCTGTATCGCTGCGACGCGGCCATCATAGAGCCCCTGTTGGTGAAGCTGATGGACCATCCAATCAATGAAACCGCGCATGAAGTTGCCTTCCCCGATTTGAACGATTGTTTCCTTGCCTGCCGGCGTCTCTTGGCCAATCAGCTTTTTCGTCAATTGCTTTGTTTCCGTTCGATCCATGCTGTCACTCCTTTTATAAAATGACGCCATCTTTGAACAGGGCGATTTCTTTAAAGCCATTCCGTTCATTGTGAGTCGTCTTTTCCCCTGAGGCAATTTGCAGCACATAGGCAAATAGTTCGTCTGCTAGTTTGCCAAGCTCTTTTCCGTCAAGGAGTGTGCCTGCATTAAAGTCAATCCAGTTTTTCTTTCGTTCATATAAAGGCGTATTCGTCGATAGCTTGACAGTTGGAACAGGGCCGCCAAATGGTGTGCCCCGTCCTGTTGTAAACAACACGATATGGGCCCCTGAAGCAGCAAGGGCTGTGACAGATACAAGGTCATTCCCTGGCCCTTCCACGAGTGTCAGCCCTTGTTTTTTCATTCTGCCTCCGTAAGGGACGACATCGGCTACTGGCGCAAAGCCGCCTTTTTGCACACAGCCGAGTGACTTCTCTTCCAACGTAGTAATGCCGCCTTTTTTATTGCCTGGGGAAGGGTTTTCATAAACAGGCTGGCCATGGCGGATAAAATAGTCTTTGAAGCCATTGACCATTTGGACAATGCCATTAAAAACCGTTTCATCTACGGCTCGTTCCATCAAAATCGTTTCTGCGCCAAACATTTCAGGCACTTCTGTCAGCACCGTTGACCCGCCTTGGGCAATGAGCCGATCGGAAAATGCGCCGACAAGTGGATTGGCTGTAATCCCTGAAAAACCGTCAGAGCCTCCACATTTTAAGCCAACTTTTAATCTGGACGCTGGCACGTCTGTCCGTACATCGTTTTTCGCGACAGCGGCCATTTCGGACACTAGTTGAAGAGCTTCCTCTAGTTCGTCTTCTACTTCTTGCACGGCGAGAAACTTGACGCGTTCGCTGTCGTAAGGACCAACGGCCTCTTTAAACACGTCAATGTAGTTGTTTTCGCAACCAAGGCCAAGCACAAGGACACCTGCTGCATTAGGATGGTGGACTAAGCTGCTCAGAATTGCTTGCGTGCTTTTTAAATCGTCGCCTAGCTGAGAACAGCCAAAAGGATGTGGATAATGGTAGACGCCATCAATATTGGCAAAATGCTCTTGTTGGGCGAGGCGGGCAATGAGCTCAGCCGTTTTATTAATGCAGCCGACCGTATTTAAAATCCAAATTTCATTGCGTATGCCGACATCGCCGTTTTTGCGGACGTACCCTTTAAACGTAAAAGCGGGCGTCCCTTTGTCTGTGTCTGCCGTCGCCGCGCTTTGGCTTTGCTTGTATTCATACGCCAGCTTGCCGTCTAGCCCCGTCTTTAAGTTGTGTGTATGGACCCACTCCCCTGTAGCAATCGCCTGTTTGGCAATGCCAATCGGAAAGCCGTATTTTAACACCGGTTCTCCTTCGCGAATGTTGCGGAGGGCCACTTTGTGGCCACGTTCGACTGGCTCTGCTAGCTCGAGCTGCTGTTGGCCCACGCTAATGACATCGCCTTTAGCTGCCTCTTTTAACACGATGAGGACATCGTCTTTTGGGTGGATCTTCAAGCCGTCCACAGCCTATACCTCCTCTTTATTGGCGAGCAACGTTTCAATTCGAATCGGAGCACCCTGTTTCGCCGACTTCCACACCGCTTCCCCGACAGCGACCGAGAGCGCCCCTGCTTCTGCCCCGGCGAGGACGTCGAATGGCCGTGTAGGATCTTCGCCTAAAAACAAATCTTCTTGGATCACCGGGTCGCCGCCGCCATGGCCGCCCTCTTTTTGGACGACATGGATCGTTTCTTTCGCTCCGAATAGCGGAAATAATTCAATCGTTTGTTCTGGCACAGGAAATGGCGTCCGCGACGGCGCATGGTATTCCTGCGTCTCAATTCGCCCGTTTGTGCCATTGATCGCCAGGCGGTAGCCTTCATACGGAAGCGAGAAGTTGATCGAATAGCTGAGCAATGCACCGCCATCGTAGCGGACATTAGCAACATACGTATCTTCAATGTCAATTTCTTCGTCAAACACACAGGCGTCGGGACGATAGCCTGTGTACGCGCCAAGGTCCTGCCCTGCCATTAAATGGTCGTCTTTTATTTGCGTCGATTGGCTGCGGCCAAACCAGCGCCTGTAATACGAACAATTTTGCTGATCGCTGCACGTCCCGCAATGGCGGCCATTTTCCCGCCGTGGGTTTAATTCGCTGTTTGCCCCGTAATAGTGCAGGTCGCCAAAGGCAAACACGTCTTGGGGGCGCTGGCTAATCCACCAATTAACGAGGTCAAAATGGTGCGTCGACTTATGGACAGACAAACCGCCAGAAAAAGCGCGGTTTCGGTTCCAGCGTTTAAAGTAACTCGATCCGTGGTACGTATCGATATACCAATTTAAGTCAATCGACGTTATACGGCCAATTCGCCCTGATTGGATTAATTCCTTAATTTTGATGTGGTACGGGTTGTAACGATAGTTAAAAGCGACAGTGACCTTTCCTTTGCTCGCCTTTTCCGCTTCGAGGACACGCCTCGCATCTTCGCTTGTTGTCACCATCGGCTTCTCGCTAATCACGTTGAGCCCTAACGCCAAGCCGCGTAAAATGTAATCCACATGTGTATCGTCGCGGCTTGCGACAACGGCCATCGTCGCGTTCGTTTCCTTGACCATTTGTTCAAATTGGTCTGGCCGGTAAAACGTGGCATTGGCAAGTGTAGGATACGTTTGCAAACAAACCTCATACCGTTTCGGGTCAATATCAAGCAAAGCGACAATCTCATTGTCCTGTTGAAAACGAGCAATAAGCGGTTCTACAAACATCTTAAGCGCCCTGTTGCTCAGGCCGCAAATCACGACTCTTTCCATTAGACACTCCTTCTGGCTCCTTTTCTAATGAAGCCTTTTGCTGGAAAGCTGTAACCGTTTCATCGAGCGGAAAATCCGCTCGGCTCCCCAAGAAATCACATAAACGACACTTGCTGCGCCAAAAAACAAAATCAAACCTGGCATCGACATAAACAAAAATTGCAGGCCGTACAAGGAGGCGCCTAACAAAATCAAATGCAAGGGATGGCCGCAACTAATGAGCAGTGCAGCGCGGACACGGTTCAAGCCTTTTAAATCAAAACCGACATACGTAGGAAAATAGAGCAGCAGCATGCTGCCGTACAGCACCGACACAATCAGCAATAAGCCGCGAACGACCATCATCGCGAGCCCAGGGCCAGCAAACAACGTGAAATTCCAATACAGGAGAAAACCGACAAGGAACAAAGCAAGCGCTGCGCCGTTGGCGCGCCAAAATTCCTGTTTGTACGTTTGCCAAAACGTTTTGAACACAGGCACCTCTTCCCACTTGCCGTTCACCCATCCCCGGGTGACGGCAAACAAAGCGACCGTCGCTGGAGCCGCGCCGAACAAGCCAAGCCCGAGCACCGTAAAACCGAGCCAGAGAGCGTTTCCATAAGCCAGTTTGGAAATAAATACAGATACACGGTAAAAGCTACCCCACATTCCCGTTAACTCCACGTTGTTCTCCCTCCTGCCATTTTTCGACTTGCTTTTTTGCCTCTGCTTGCTTATTGCTATAAACAGGCAGGACAAGGACGGCTTCATGGTCGAGGGCGAAGCTTGTGGCAAGCACGCTGTCAACAGACACTGCGACTGTCGACTCTTCTCCCTTTAATTGGACAGGAACGCCGTCCATTCCTTCTAATGAAACGAGCCCTTCTGGATCGATTGCCTCTGTTAGGCTGCCATCCACGAGCAAAATGTCAGCTTCGTGGCCTGCCAACTCAACGACAAGCCGTTCTAATACGGTTGGAAACACCGTAAGCTTTGCTTCGTCTTCATTGACAAGTTCAAGCAACTGGTCTTGCTGTTGATAGAGCTCGTCAGAGAAGGCCATCACATGAAGGCGGTCATCGTCTCCTTGTTTGCCGCATCCTGCTAACGCGATCAAAACGATGACAGCAAAGCAAACAAACCGCCGGTTCATCGGTGCTTCCGTCCTTTTTCGATTTCCGTACAAGCGAGTGCAAATGCGCCGACGCCATGCAAGTCATTGGCGCTCGTCGGCCGGCTAATGTAATCGTCGTAACGGCCGATCGATGTGCCGATGCAAATCATTTTTAAAACAAGCGTGCCGTCTTCTTCCGTCTCAACCGCATAGTCCAACAAGCCTGAAAGCCCTTTTTCAGCATGGAAAAACGCGTCTTCACCAAGCAACCCTAGGCGGTAGCCTTTTGCCAATGCATAGACAAACAGGCTCGTGCATGAGCTTTCTAGCCAGTTATCAGGCTGGTTGCCTTTGTCAACGACTTGATACCAGAGCCCTGTTTGTTCGTCTTGGTAAGCGAGGAGGCGGGCCATTAAAGACTGGAACGCGCTTTCTAACATAGGGCGTTTCATATGATTCTCCCCAAGCAAGTCAATTAGATCGGCAAGCGCCATCGCATACCAGCCAAGAGCACGGCCCCAAACTTCCTCTGTCTTGCCTGTTTCTTTGTCGCAGACAGCTACTTTTTTGCTTGCGTCCCAAGCATGGACATACAGACCTGTCGCTTCGTCTTTCGTATGGGTGCGCATCAGCTCTTCTTGCCTCAGGACAAGATCAATCAATTCAGGCTCATTAAATTGTTGCCCGTATTGGACTGCAAATGGGCCAGCCATATAAAGGCCGTCAAGCCACATTTGGTTCGGGTATTTGTCCTTATGCCAAAAGCCGCCAAAGCGGTTGCGGTTTAACGTATGGAGCAAGCCTCGGAGTTTGCGGGCCGCTTCTTGGTAGCGATACTCACCTGTACGCCTAAACAGCGGCAAAAGCAAAAGTCCAGCTTGAATCGCGTCTAACTCATCGCGGCGAAACAGGAAGTTGCCGTCTTCATCAATTAAGGCATCGACGTAGTCTTTCACGTACTGAAAGTAGGCTTCGTTGTGATCCAGTTCCCAAATCCGGTGCACGCCGCATAAAAACACGCCTTGATGGTAATGCCAGCGGTTGGCTGGCGGCATTTCAACCGGCTCGTACTTGCTCATAATCGCCTCACACGCCTTTTTTCCCCACTCTAACGGCTGTTGGCTCCGCACTTTCGCGAATGAGGTCATGTCGATTCCCCCTTGTATTCAAACCAATCAAATGTGGCTGTCGTTGTGCTGTTTTGTCCGTTGCTTGTCGCAAACATGCCAATATAAGTGCCGACAAAGCCTCCTGCTCGATCTGTGCTCAATAGCCTGCCATCTTGCTTATTAGCAACCATGCGCCACTTGCCACCTGGCACACGGTATGAAAACGAAAGTTCTTGCAAATCGGCGTCAACTTGCCATTCAATCGCTGTTGCCGGAATCGGCGCCGTGCTTTTACCCACCACTGTTTCCACCCCATCCTCTACTTTTACGAGCCGTATAAACAACTGCCCACTATGTATAAGTTCAAAGCGGTAATGGTTTTTCTGGCTGTAAAATAAAGCAAGTCCAGCAGCCTCGCCGCTTTGCTGGGGATCAAATTCCATTAAAGCGCGGACAGTAAACGATCGATGTTGCTGGCGGCGCCCGATAAAACTCGGATTTGCCTCATCAGAAAGCGTTTCTGGGCGAACGCTTAACTGTAAATACCCTTTCCTTGCTTCAAGGGAGTAAAACGGCGTCCGCGGCGTGCGGATCATATTCCATTGAAAGCCTAGCTTGCGAGCGTTAAAATCATCCCGTATCGGCAAGGGATCCACCTTTTGCCGGGGCAAAGACGGGCCTGGCATCTCGCCTTCGATTTTCCCTGTCTCAGGACAAACAACAGGCCAGTCGTCCTCCCAGCGCATCGGCGCTAAAAACGTCTCACGCCCCATATTGCGGTACATGCCCCCATATGGACGGGAACCTAAACAGACAAGCCACCATTCATCGTCTTGTGTTTGGACGATATCGGCGTGGCCCACATTCGTGATCGGGTAGTCCTGGCCGAGATGGCGGTGTGTCAGCACGGGGTTGCGTCGATTCGCCTCATAAGGGCCGGCAATCTCCCGGCTTCGCGCTACTGTCACCGCATGGGTGAATCCAGTCCCCCCTTCGGCAATAAACAAGTAATAGTAGCCGTCTTTTTTATAAAGATGGGGTGCTTCCTGGGCATGGGCTATTTTTAGCGCACCATCCCAAATCCCAGTCGGTTCGCCAAGCAGGCGGCCTGTAATGGGATCGATTTCCTGGAGCCAAATTTCCATATGCTTGGCGTGTGTTTGCCCTGTAGGGGGGACACGATTGCCTGTGTAATAAACGCGGCCATCCTCATCAAAAAACAACGATGGGTCAATCCCAGGCGCCCCCTTTATCCAGACGGGGTCTGACCAAGGCCCAGCGGGGTCTGTTGCGGTCACAAAGAAATTGCGTCTTGCGCCGTGTTGGCTCTCCACAAATGTGGTAATCATATAAAACAGGCCGTTATGGTAACGGATCGTCGGCGCATAAATCCCCCGTGAATTCGGGGTGCCATCAAGATTGAGCTGCTCTGGACGATCTAACACATGGCCAATCTGTTTCCAATTGACAAGATCTTTTGAATGAAAAATCGGCACACCAGGGAAATATTCAAATGTAGACGTAACTAAATAATAGTCTTCGTTTACCCTGCAAATCGACGGGTCAGGATAAAACCCTGGAATGATCGGATTGTTAAACGGTTCCACGTTGTTGTTGCTCCTTTCCCAATTCGTTCAATAGCCACGGGATCGCTTTTGTTCCGTTCACTTGATGGCCTCCGGCAAAAAAATCGGCTTTTCCCCATTTGCTTTCATGCAATGCTTGCTTTACCGATTCAGACGGGAAGAGATGATCGTCGCTGCCGCTTTCAATGAACAGTGCCCTCGGCTTAATTAGTTCAAGCAATTGTGGCGTTTCGCCGATCGTGAGCAAGCCAGGAATGTAGTTGTCTAGGCAATGGCGTGAAGCTAAAATGCTGTCGCGCATCAGACTCGCGAAACCGCTTAGTACGGTTGCTTTGATCCGCTCATCTGTTGCTGCCAACAACAGCCCAATCAAGGCCCCGCCTGAAAAACCGATACAGCCAACGTTGCCACGGCGCGTTTCGCCTATCCAATCAAGCAAACGGACGCATTCAAACACGCGCAGGCCAGCAAGTGTTTTGCCGTAAAGAAGCAAGTGAGAGGCAAGGGAAAAACAACTGTTCTGCTCCGATTGGTCTTGCTTCCGTTTACGGGCGCCAAAGCCGGCAAGCTCAGGCAACACAACGACGGCCCCTTGCTCAACAAGCTTTAAGGCAAAGGCGTTATGGCTCGAATCTTCCTGCAACGCTTCCACTGCGCCTGCGCCGTGGCCATGCAATGCGAGTACAACCGTCTCCTTGTTGCCGCCAACAGGCTCGAATAAACGGAACGGCAGTTTTAGTTCTGCCGTTGTTGGAAGCACGTAAGCGCTCTCCGTAAACGAGCGGTGTTGCCGCTTATAAAGGCAAGTCGCCTCAAGCATTGTCGCTTTCGGGAAATCGCCAATCGCTTCGCGTAAAGCTGCCAAACGCTCGTCTTTACAAGTGATGCTGCCAACCTGTTGCCGGTAGAGCCCTTGCAAATAATCATCGATTTCTGCCATAGGCTTACCCTTTCATGGAGCCAATTAAGGCGCCCTTGGCAAAATATTTTTGCAAGAATGGATAAACGAGCAAAACAGGAATCGTTGCGACAACGATCACCGCCATTTTGACGCTAATTTCTGGCGGCGGAACGCTTGTATATTCAGAGCCATCGTAATTCAACCCAGTTGCTAAGACGACAATTTGCCGCAACAGCACTTGCACAGGCCACTTATCAGGATCATTTATATAAAGAATCGCGTGCATATAGGTGTTCCAGTAGGTTACGGCATAAAACAATGAAATCGTCGCGATGGCCGGCAACGAGCACGGGATGACAATGCGAAACAGCACGCCGAAATCGCTACACCCATCAATTTTTGCCGATTCCTCTAGGCCGCTCGGCAAATTCATAAAGAAGCTCCGCAAAATAATCATGTTAAACGCGTTAATCGTTACAGGTACGATAAGAGCTAGCAATGAATCGATCAGCCCTGTTTGCTGGACAACGAGAAATGTCGGGATCATGCCGCCGTTGAACAACATCGTAAAAACGATGAAAAACATGAGAAAGCGCCGGCCGACTAAATCTCTCCGTGACAAGCCATAGGCAGTTAAAACGGACAACAGCATGCTCCACAACGTGCCGCCTAACGTGACGCCGATGGAAACGCCCATGGAGCGCAGAAGCGTGTCTGTTGAAAAAATGTAGCGATAGGCGTCTAGACTAAATTGTGTCGGGAACAGCAAAAAGCTGCGTTGGGCAATTTCAGCGCCTGTCGCAAAGGAACTGCCGATGACATGAATAAACGGCAAAATGCAAAGCAAGGCAATGATGCCAAGAATGATCATATTGGTCGCATTAAAAATGCGGCTTGATAACGATTTATCGCCAACCATAAAACAAACGCCCCCTTTCCTAGTAAATTCCTTCTTCTCCGTATCTCTTCGCCAGCCAGTTGGCCATCACAACAAGAATTAAGCCAACAACCCCTTTAAAAAAGCCAACGGCGGTACTGTAGCTAAATTGGCCTTGCCTCAATCCAGCCGTATAAACGTAAGTGTCGAAAATTTCCGCCACTTCGCGGTTAGACGCATTTAACAGCAAATAGACATGTTCAAACCCTAATTCAAGCACATCGCCAATTTTCAAAATAAGCAAGACGATGATGACACTGCGGATCGCTGGCAGCGTAATATGCCACATTTGCCGGATACGGTTGGCGCCATCCATTTTTGCCGCCTCGTATAACTGGGGATCGACTGCGGCAATTGCTGCTAAGAAAATAATTGTGCCCCAGCCAGCCTCACGCCAAATAATTTGCAAAATGTACATTGGCCGAAACCATTCAGGGTTGAGCAAGAAATTGATTTGATCAAATTCAAGCGCGCGCAAAATGTTGTTTACAATCCCACCATCAAGCGTCAGCATGACGTAGCTGATCGAAACGATGACGACCCACGACATAAAATGGGGAATGTAAATCATCGTCTGAATGCTGCGTTGGTACGCGCGGCTCCGCAGTTCATTGAGCATCAGCGCCAGTATGATTGGCACTGGAAACGAAATACACACTTGCAACGCAAAGAGAACGAGCGTGTTTTTGAAGATCATCCAAAAGTCAGGATCGGCAAACAGCCTGCGGAAATGGTCCAATCCGACCCACTCGCTTCCAGTGATGCCTAGATACGGTTTATAATCTTGAAACGCAATGATTAATCCATACATGGGAATATACTTATAGACAAAAAAATAGAGAATACCCGGTGCAATCATTAAGTAAATCCATTTGTTCTTTTTGATTTTGCGCCATAGTTCCTGGCGCCTTTCTGCTTTTGTCCGGGTCCATTTTTTATTTGCCATTATCGGGCTGTCCATGGCACACCTCTTTCACTCGAATATAAAGGGAGGCAAGCCTCCGCCCGATTACTCGGGCCGAAGCTTACCTGCCCTTTCAGACTGTAGACAAACGCTCGCATCCTTCGTTGCTCTCCTCGTTCAGGTGCTCATGAACCCATGTTCTATTCGCATCTTCACTCGGCTTCGGGTCTCGACTGACAAGCGTTTTCTATCAGTCTGGATGATAGCGGATTATTGCTGGTTGTATGACTCGTTGTACTCGCTGATCATGTCATCGCCGCCTTGGCTTCTCCATGTTTCAACTGCTTGCTCGAAGCCAGCGAGGTCCGTTTGTCCAAGGATATACTGATACGTTGCATCGTTAATAATTTGCTGCAAACGTTCGCCATGTGTTTGCGCTGTTGGCGAATGAAGCGTCGTTGTCGGGTCGTGAACCAAATAAGACTCGTTATCGATTTCGAGTTCATCGGCCTTTAATTTGACTGGATAATGGCTTTGCCCTAAGTAGCGGCCATTTGTTTCAGCTTCGCCGATTTCAATCGATTGGTATGGCTTGACTTCGCGCTCCGTCCGTTGCGTATCTTCAATCGCAACAGCTTTGCCATCTTCCACGCTGTAGTGCTCGTCTTCGATGCCCCAGTAAATCAAGTTTGCGTTCTCCGGCTCCATGAGCTGGTCATAGAAAGAAAGAATGCTTTTTAACTCTTCTTCCGTTTGCACCGCTGATTTCGGGAATATCACTAAATTGCCGTAACCAGGAATCGCCCAAATGTTGTATTCGCCATCTGGCCCTTCGACATAGTTATGGACATCAAATTCTAAATCAGGATTGATTTGCGACGCTTCTGAATACAGCGTCAATACATCGCCCATAGAGCCTACATAGATGCCTGCTGTTCCATTTTTTAAGAGCGCTTGTTGGTCCGGCTTGCTTGTAACTGGAAAGTCTTTGTTCATGTATCCGTTTTCATGAAGTTCTTTAAAAAAATCTAACGTATCGATATACTCATCAAACATAAATTCTGGCAAAAGCTCGCCGTCTTTTTCGCCCCATCCATTTGGCGTCCCATGCCACGACGCGACTGTTTTAAAGGCCCCATAAACGAGGTCGTTCCGGTCTGTTAAGCCAATCGTGTCGTCGCGGCCGTTGCCATCAGGGTCGTCTTCTGTAAAAGCGCGGGCCATTTCTGCGAACTCTTCAATCGTTGTTGGCGCCTCAAGCCCAAGGTTGTCAGCCCAGTCTTTGCGATAGATGATGCCTGAACGAGCTAAAGGACGGCCTTGGTAGAGCGCATATACTTTTCCATCAACCATTGTATTTTCAACGACTTCCGGCTTTAGTTTTTTCAAATTCTCGAATTCATCTAAATAAGGGTCAATTTCCCAAAATTGTCCATCGCGGATTGCATCTTTAAACTGGTCATAGGTCGTTTGGTTTTTCATATAAACGGCTTGGGGCAACGTCCCTGTCGCAAACGCGGTATTTAACTGTTCTTCATAATTGCTATCTGGCACCCATTGAATATCGAGCTCTGTGTTTGTTGCCTCTTCCAACAAATGTTGGACTTCTTTTTCTGGCACTTCTGCTGTATGCAAATTAGCCATGATTGTAAATTTAAACGGGCCTTCTTCAGCAGAAGGCTTTTCCCCTTCAGAGGAAGCGCTTTCATTTTCGGCGCCGCATCCTGTGATCGCTACTAAACTAACGCCCACGCTCAATGCTGCACACATTTGTTTCCAACTTGCCATTTGTAAACCCCCACCTTTTTGTTCATTTTTTCTCCGCTTCCCACCTGCTTGTTTTTTGGCTGCAGCCTTTTTTCTCTGCTTCCCATATTAGCGAGGCGCCGCATTTTTTTGAATAATCATTTGCCCATAATCCCAGCAGCATTCCACGATTTGCGCCTCACCTAACAAAATGATTACTGCGGTTACGGACCTGTTTTTTGCGTTTATACCGTCATTTTAATTGTTTTTGTTGCCTGTATTGGCCTGGCGTCATTCCAGTCATTTTTTTGAACGATCGGATAAAGTTTTGCGAGTTGTTGTAACCAAGCTTTTCGGCAATCGTTTTGACTGGTTCTGATGTCTTCGCTAACCATTCCTTTGCTTTTTTCAAGCGATATTGGGCCAAATATTCACTAAACGTCATTGCCGTGCCTTCCTTAAATACGCTGCTCAAGTAATTGGCATTGTAATGCAAATCAGCCGCGCATTGTTCAAGCGTTACCGCTTGGTGGTAATGCTGGTGGATGTAGTCAATCATTTTTTCTGATAAGTGCTGGAACTGGGATTCGCTCACTTGTTTGAAGGCTGATAACAATGGGTCAATCAGGCGACTGACAAACCAGTTTTTCATTTGCTCTTGGCTACGGATCTTTAAGCACTCTTGATAAAGGGTGCCTTCTGGCAAGAGATCGTGGCGCAATCCGCTTTCTTGGTATAGTTGCAGCATTCGGTTGAGCAACCGCATAAAGGAAACGCGGACTTCACCGAGATGAGGGGCTCCTTCGCTAACCTCTGCCAGCAAGTGGCTAAACAAGTTGTAAGCTTGTTTTTCATCGGCAAGACGGAGCGCTAGCAACAATTCTTCTTCCAAGTGTTCAGGGTACTGGAACATACTCGACTTTTCTTTCGCTTGGATGCTTTCATAATTAATAATGACGTTATCGACAAATTTAAGCCGATGGGTGAGTGCTTCTTTTGCTTCTTTAAAGGCGGTGCTTGTCTGGGCCATGTCTGTAAATGGGGCGCTAATGCCAATGCTGACATCGGTCTCTAAGTAATGGTGCATAAATGATTTAAGCCGTTCGCTCCATTGGTAAATGATTGACTTCCCTTGTTCTTGGCTGTCTGTTTCTAAGCCAATAAACAGGACAAGCAACTGGTCGACCCACACGGCGGGAAGACGGTATTCTTCGGGAATGGTGTCTTCAGCGACATTGAGCATCGCAAACGTAAGCAAATCCATTTCCTGTTGGTCTTCTTCTTTTTGAGGATGCTCGTAATGGACAACGAGCAAACTATAGGAATGCCACTTTGCCATGCGGCTGTCGAGCCCATAAAGTTTGAGCCGTTCTTGCCTTTCTGCTTCCGAGAAATGGCCTTGGTACAAACGCATTAAAAATAGCGTCATCGACTGTTTCGCATGGATGCTTAGTTCTTGTTCCAGCATCGACTTTGATGAGAACAGCTCTTGCAGCGTATCTTCAATGACTTGGAACTCCGTCCGTCTTTTCCCAGTTGGCACGCCGTTCTCCTTTTGCGTGACTGCGGCAACAAGCTTTTGCACAGGCAAATACAACTTGCGTGAGAACAGCCATACAACGAGTGCTGACAGCAAAATGATCGCAAGCACAACGTAAAACGTAAACCAGCCAATGCTTTTTGTTTCAGCCATTAATTCGTCCATTGGTGTAACTGAGACATATTTCCAACCAGTAAATGTAGAAGATGAATAGGTAATAGCAAATGGCTCTTGATCTCGGTCAACCGTAAACTGGCCAGCTGCCTCCGTTGTCCACACTGGTTCTGAAAAGCCTAATTCAGCTAATGTTTTTCCGACTGCCTGCTCATCAGAGTGGACAATGACACGGTTATGTTCGTCTAAAATCATCAACTCGTCGTCCACTTCATCTCCGCCGATCATTTCTTGGATCGTGCACATCGGGATATTGGCAAAAACAAGCCCAAATTTCTCACTAGCCCGTGCTGGCAATTTTTTTATAAGACTGAGACTATACGGACAATTCCGCCGTATAATCGGTTCTGTAAAAGAATCATTGGCTATCAATTTCCACGTCGTATCATACGGCAAATCAAAAAAAGTCAAATAGCGTTCATAATCTACGTGGCTGTCCAGGCGCCGAATGCCCTGATTGGTGGCAAGCCAATTTTGGTCATTGTTTAACACGATCGTTTCCTCTACTTTTGTATCAAATGATTGCAGTTTGCTAAGCTCCGTCCGCAAATCTCGGTAAACGAGAAAATCTTCGCCGTACAAAGGCGTGCGAATGGCCGCTTCCATTGTCGGCGACTCAATCGTATTATTTAAAGAATGGTGGACAGTTGTCAGCACCGTTTCAATATTTGCCTGCACTTGCCTCATCAATTGCAATTTTTCATTTTCAACTCTCTGTTCGGCCTGGTTCGTTGACTGTATATAAGCAAACACGCCAACGACAATAACCGGTATGGTGCTCAGCAGACCACCATATAGCAGCAATTTCATCCACATGCTACGCTGCAATCAATACACCCCTTTTCCGTATATATGAAAGCGCTTAAATTTCTGGTAAAGTGAAAGATACCGAGCAGGTCTCCCTTAAAGAAAGGAGTTTGATTATGAACCGATTAGCCATTTCTGTCCGAAGCCGCTCTATTTATGTACATTACAACTGCAAGATAAAACCGCCGTTTGATATGAACCATTACCATCTCCATAACGATTTTGAGTTTCATTGGCTGGAAGAAGGCGAGCGTCTGTTCATGTCAAAAAACGGCTCGATCTTGTTAAAGAAGCACACACTATTAATTATTTCACCCCACTTCATCCATAGAATGAAAGCCGCTCCTGTACCTGAACATGCCCGTTATGTCGTTAATTTCCAACCAGCGATTCTCTCAAACGATTTAAAAAAACTGGCTAAACCGCTGCTCTCCCCTGCTTTTACAGTGTTGCAAATTCCGCAAAAGCGGGCAGATGGGTTTAATCAGCTTTTTATGCAGCTTCTTAAAGAGTACAACAGTCCTGCTACGAAGGAAAGCCTTCTTTATCAGCAATCGCTGCTGTCACAGCTGTTAATCGAAAGCAAGCGGGCGCTTGATTTTACGTTGCACATGGAGCAACAGCCGTTGCCAGCCCTTTCCGAACAAACACGAGTGGCATCACAGCTAATTCAGCACATCGAACAGCATTACCAGGAGCGGTTAGACCTTAATCGGCTTGCCTCTCATGTCCACTTAAGCCCTTCCTACGTAAGCCGGCTATTCAAACATGTCACAGGTACTCGTTTAAGCGAGTACATTCAAAAAGTCCGCATTGCAGAGGCTTGCAAACTATTGGGAGAGTCAAGCTTGCCTGTTAAAATCGTCTGCCAGAGAGCAGGCTTTGCCAGCCTCGAACATTTTCATCGCGTCTTTAAACGTATAATGGCGGTTTCGCCGATTCAATACCGTCATTCCTATTTGCACAAAAATAGGCAATCTTTAGGTGGCAGATAAACAAAATCAGTCAATTCTTCTTTGTTATGCTAAAGGCAACTTAACTAAAGGAGGATGGTCATTTTTGAAAGCGCTTAAACGAATGTCCAAGCTTGTTATTTCCGGATTATGTGCTGGCTTTTTCGTTATGCTGGCATCCACGACTGCCGCCGCAGAAGAAGCAACGGTTTCCAACGAAACGATCATTAAACAAGCCAACCACCTGTTGACTTGGCAAATGGACCATGGCGGCTGGTCGAAAGACATGCCGCAAATGTATACGCGAGACTGGAACGGCAGGGAAGCGAAATCAGTTTGGACTTCAAATGGAAAAGAACTTGGGACGATTGACAATGATGCCACCGTCGATGAAATTCGCGTTGTTGCCGAAGCGTACCAACTGACAAAAGACGAACGCTTTAAAGCAAGCGTCCACAACGGCATTGATTTCCTTTATAAACTCCAATATCCGAGCGGCGGCTTTCGCCAAGTGTATCCACAACGGGGCAGCGACCCGTCCAGTTCCGTATGGTACTCCAATTATGTCACTTTTAACGACCATGCGATGGTCAACGTCCTCCGTTTGCTTGAAGACGCCCGCCAAGGAAAAGCACCATTTGGAGGCGACTTATTCAACGATTCACAGCGCAGTGAAATGGCCGCTTCAATTGAGGGCGGATTGGATTATATTTTACGTGCCCAAATCGTCGCCAACGGCAAAAAAACCGCCTGGGGCCAACAACATGATCCTGTGACGTTGGAACCACAGCACGGGCGCGCTTATGAGCACCCTTCGATTGCAACAGATGAATCGGTAGGCATTGTCCAATGGTTGGAAGAACAACCAAACCAATCAGCCGCTGTCCGGGAAGCGGTCGCTGCCGCGCGGGCGTGGATGGATGAAGCCCGTGTCGCTGACACACGCTACGAGCGCCGCGTTGAGCCCCATTTTTTCCATGAGCCTGGGGCAGAGACATGGTATCGTTTTTATCAAATCGGCACCAACCGCCCGATTTTTTCAGGGCGTGATGGCGTCATCCACCATGACATTATGAACGTTGAACAAGAACGACGTTATGGCTATGCTTGGGCTGGCACGTGGCCGCAAAAACTTCGTTAAACGTTGGTTTTCAGGTTGTCGTTAGTCTACAGTCAAGGACTTCCACAATGTTGGAAGTCCTTGACCTATCTATCCCCTTACACTCCCTGTCCGTTTAAAGGTAATAAGAAAAAAGCGATCTTCTGATTGAAGAATCGCTCCTTAGCCAAACGTATATTCTTCTTTCCGTGCTTCAACAAATTCATCTTTTGTTAATCCAAACAGAATTAAATCTACATATTGGCCGTTTATGTATACAACTTGTCGACGGACCCCTTCTTGAACGCAGCCAAGCTTTTCCATCATTTTAACAGAACCTTCATTTCCTTCAAGAACACAATCATTGAATTTGTGAAGTCTTCGTTCAAGGAAAGCATACTTTAAAAGAATGTTCATGGCGCTCGTACCGTATCCCTTTCCCCGGTGCTCTTTATCAATGATGATCCCAATACTGAATGTGCCATTTCTTTCGTCGATACTATTTAAATTAATACCGCCTATATTCTTACCTTCTTCATTTTCGATCGTAAACATGATTCTTCCATTTGTTGAAGCAAAATCTGCATGTTCCTCTGCGAACGTTTTAGAACTTGAAATAGTAGGAGGCAACTCAATCGCGCATGCCAAAAAACGACGAGCCGGTGTATCAAACTTACTAAGATAGTCTCCTTGCCAATCTTCAGGTTGGATCGCACGCAATCTAACGTTATCGTCTTGCCAAAAATAATTGCTGTCATCTACTTTTTGTAAAATATCTTCCATAATCATAACCCCTTCATTCTATCTATCTGTTTCCTACCTATCTTATCATTCGTCGTCTGTTATGCCATTCCTTTTAAAAAAGGCTGCCCAAATAGACACGCGGCCTTTTTGGACAACCCTATTTCCTTCCCTACTCCCTTTTGCTTGCTTTTCCGCCAAATCCTAGCTCCTGGTAGGCGTTTAATGTGCTCCACGGTTTATGGCGATTGTCAGAAACGCCATAATACGTCCCGTAGTTTTTGTCTGTTTCAATCGACGCTTGAACGAGTGCCACTAAGTCTTCATCGGCAAGCAACGTCCGCTCAAGTCGATCATTTGGCTGTTTTCGTTTTTCGGCTGGAGGGACAGAGGCGATCCGCAAGTTGATGACAGATAGCTTGCCTTCTTTGGCAAACAAATAACCTAGCTGTTCAGAGGCAAATTTCAGCACGCCATAAAGACTGTTCGTTTTCGGAAAATCGTCAACGGTAATTTCCCGTGGCAATAAAGAGTAGCCGTCTTTTTCGTAACCATCCGTCACATGGTTGCTGCTCGCAAACACGACCCGGCGAACGCCTTTTGTTTGCGCTGCCAATAACAGATAATAACTGGCATTGAAAAACAACGCCGTCATGTCGTCAAATTGCTCTTTGCTGTCAAGACCCTTTGTTGACTCGATCCGCAACAAATTGACAATCGTATCTGTGTCATCAGGAAACTTTTCTAAGAGACCGTGATAATCAATGGCATCCCCTTCAATAAAAGCCACATTGTCGTCTGGCTTTTGCACGTCCATGACGACGATTTCATACTTGTCCTTTAGCCCTTCCGCAAGAATAGCGCCAATCGTCCCTGCTCCGCCCACTAAAACGATTTTTTTCACAACCGCGCCCTCCTTCTCATTCGGCAAACTCGTGCAAGCGCTTAGCGTGCCTCTCTATTGATTATTACCGTTTTCCGCTCCACATTAACCATTGTTTTGAAAGGTATAGCATTTGCCTTTTTCCGCCTTAAACGCATAAAGCTTGCCTGCATCAATGGAAATTCGCTCTCCGTTTTCAGTCGTACTCATCACATTTGGGAAGACGACGATGCAAGCATTCTCACAACTGGCATAGACGGTACAAGCAAGAACGCTGCTGTTTTGCCATTCGAGATCAATGGTAAAACCGCCTCGGCATCTGACTCCTGTAATAGCGCCTTGTTTCCAACGATGGGGAAGAGCCGGCAACAACCGGATAAACCCTTCATGGGACTGGACGAGCGTTTCAATCACTCCGGCAACAAAGCCAAAATTTCCATCAATTTGGAAAGGGGGGTGGGCGGAAAACAAATTCGGGTAGACGCCGCCGCTTTCATGCTGTTCATCGCCTTCGCGCACTGGTTGCATAAAACGGGAAATGAGCGCATCTGTCCGTTCCCCGTCAAGAAATCGTGCCCATAAACAGAGCTTCCACGCCAAACTCCAGCCAGTCCCTCCGTCGCCCCGTTCGCTTAACGATTGCTTCGCTGCTCGGTAACGTTTTTGTTGGTGGTTGCTGCTCCACTGGCTGCCTGGATAGACACCATACAAATGAGACAGATGGCGATGGTGAATGTCTTCTCCTGGAAAGCCGTGCGTCCACTCTTGCAACGCTCCTTCAGCGCTTAACGGCGGCTTTTTCAACTGATTTAAAGCATCTTTCACATCGGTAGCCAACTGCTGATCTCCGCCTACTAGCTCGTTTGCCGCTAAAAAAAGGTGAAAGGCATCTTCCAGTAAGGCAAGATCCATCACAGCGCCTTCGGAGACTGGATAAGGCTGGCCTTTGTACAGAAAGCGATGCTCTGGCGAAGTTGACGGGCTCGTATAGACGGCGCCGCTTTCATCTTGGACGAGCCAATCTAGGCAAAATAATACGGCGCCTTTCATGACTGGATAGGCGCGCTCCGTTAAATAGGCACGATCCGCTGAAAACAAATAGTGCTCCCACAAATGGCGCGTGAGCCACGGAGCTGCCATTGGCCAAAAAGCCCAGACAGGATCGCCGTCGCCAAAACCGCCGACTGGCTCTGCTTGCCGCCAAATGTCGCTATTGTGGTGCGCTGTCCAGCCCCTACATTGGTAGTAATTTTTGGCGACAGCTTTTCCTTGCTCGGCCAGCTCTTCGATAAATGTTAAAAAAGGCTGATGGCATTCTGGCAAAGCGGCGGTTTCTGCTGGCCAATAGTTCATTTGTGCATTAATGTTTAACGTATAATTGCTGCTCCAAGGCGGTTGAATGTGTTCATTCCATATTCCTTGGAGATTGGCTGCCTCTGTCCCCTCCCTTGAGCTAGAAATGAGGAGATAACGGCCCATTTGAAAGAGCAGCTCAACGAGCTTACCATCATTGGCGCCGTACTTGGCGAGGCGTTCGCTTGTGGAAAGCTTCTCTCGTTCCGTTTCGTTAAGGGTAAACGTCATCCGTTGAAAAAGGGATTGATAGTCTTGCAAATGCCGGCTCTGCAACGTCTCGTACGTGCTCGTAACCGTTTCGCTGAGGCGTTTGCGAATGAGCGTAGCTGGCTCTTTGCCTTGGGCTGCCTGTGCTGATGCAAAACTAGTTTCCATAAGAACGAGCACCGTTGCATAACGGGCATCCTCGACAACGAGTTTGTTGTTTTTAACCGCTGCGTTCCCGTCTGTTTCTAGTAATTGTATCGCACTAGCAAAGCGGATCGCCGACGATGTTTCATAGCTTGTGTAACGAATCGGCTCTGAAGATGGAGCATAGTTGGGGTCCACATGTTCTGGGCACCAACCTGCTAGTCCGACATGGTCCTGATCGGGCCATTCAATCGTACGCAATGGCGATGTTAGCCACGCCGAAAAAGATAACGGCAGCTCGGCAACTGCCTCTAAACGCAAAATGATGGCCTCGTCAGGCTTACTAGCAAAAACGCTTCGTTTGTATAACCCGTCTTCCACCGTCACCGTTGCCGTTTCTAACTGAAGCCTCCGTTCATAATCAGTGCTTGAATGCGTACGTAAAGGAAACGAGATATGCAAATCGCCGAGTGGCAAATACGATTGCGTGTATGGGCCTTGCATGTCTTTTGCATATCGACTTGCCGCCTGAAAGTCTCTTGCGGCAATAGCTGCGCGCATGTTCGCTACTGTTCCTTTCACAGGCGCTTGGTTTCTTTTAGCAGGCGGCCCTGACCAAAGGCTGTCCATGTTTAAAGCCATTTTTTCGTGTTCAACACCGCCATAAACCATCGCCCCTATCCGCCCATTTCCAATCGGATAGGCTTCGGTCCACGTCCGCGCTGGTTGCTGTTCGGTCAGTTGCATCTGTTCTTCCTCCTTTTGTATATAGATTAAAAAAAGAACCTGCTTGCCGCAGGTTCTCAGACCATCAGTCTGAGTGATGCTTGTAGCCAAACGCTCGCATCCGTCGTCTCCGCTGATGTGTTGTGGTCAGCCACCGTGATCGTCAGTCATTCCACAATTCAACGCGTGTGCGCACAAGTTCCGTGTATTCTTCTTCGGCTTCTTCGACGCCAGCTCCTTCAAGCTCGGCCATAAATTCATCCCAGACTTTATCAAATTCCTCTGGAGATGCTAAAATCGCTTCAGGAACTTTGCGTTTGACAATATCAAGGCAGCGCTGCATGATGACATTCAAATCGGAGGAAGAATCAACTGGAATATTGTAAGCAGCTCCCCATGGCTTAACTGGAAATTCGTCTTCTTGTGGGTATAAGTCTTTCCACATCTCAGCGCCATAGTTGCTTAAGACTTCTTTTTCTACTTCTGTATAGGAATCGATGATTTGCTCTGTATTGGCGATTGTGAATGTTTGCCCTGTCGAATCTTCCACACCATCGCCGTAAGCTGGAGCGAAGCCCTTTAAAACGCCAATGCCCGTTTCCTTTACGTAGTTGGCATTGTTATTCCGTTCCTCCATTTCTTCTGGAGGGATGACACGCTTGCCATCGACGATTTCATAATGTTCTCCTTCCAATCCCCAGTTTTGCAGGATTTGCCCCTCTTCTGAAGCGAGGTAATCCAGAAATTGAATCGCCTTGACTGGGTCTTCATTGTCGACAGATATGCCAATGCCCCAGCCGCCAAGATACCCTGTATCTTGGAAATTAGGGTGCTTGTATTCTTCCGTTAATGTCACAGGATACATGCCGTACATCCGTTCATGTTTGCCTGCTTCTCGCAATGCCCTTTCCGCATCGTCCACTTGCCAATCTGCATCAATGAGCCCAAGCACACGCCCTGATGAGATTTTCTCTAAATATTGGTCGTATTTTTGCACGAAGCTTTCTGGGTCTAGTAAACCGCTGTCATTCATATGGTTCAGCCAGCGGAAATATTCCTTTTCTTCCGCGCGGCGGTAATGCATCGTCGCTTCATAGGTGTCTGGGTCAATATAAAACTCGCCGTCGTCTGAAGCTCCAGTCGCATAGAAAGCCGGATTCGTTGTCGATATCATAATCCGCCAATCATCAGCCAATAACGACAAACCGAGTGTCGGCTGGCCATCAATTGTCGGATTTTCCTCCATGTAAGCACGGATCGCGTCTTCAAAATCTTTGACTGTGCGAATGTCAGGATAACCGAGTTCTTTTACGACTTCATGCTGGAGCATAAAGCCGTTGCCAGGCTCCCAATACGTATGGTCGATTGGCGCAGTCGGCAAAATGTAAATGCTCTCGTCTTCTTCGCTCCATTTTAGGCGGTTAAAGTAGTCGCCATACACTTTCTTTAAATTCGGCCCGTGCTCTTCGATCAAGTCTGTCAAGTCAATAAAGGCGCCAGCGTTGACAAGTGTGCTCGCAGAGCCTTTTGGCAAAATGAAATCTGGGTAATCGCCACTTGCCGCCATTAAGGCAATTTTTTGCTCGCCTCCGTTGACATCGAATTCAGGCTGCAACGTAACGCCTGTTTCTTCCATCACTTTTTGGCTAACAGGGCTTTCCATGTTGTCCCACTGGGAGTGAGGATCGGCGCTAAACAACGTAAATGTAACCGGGCTATCGTCTGACTCATTGCTAGCATCATCGCTCGTGCACCCTGCCATTCCCAGTGCCACTATAACCGCTCCAGCGATGGTTGATGCCCTTACCACGCTTCTTTTCTCCATGTCTTCTTCCCCCTTTTTATCATTTAGCTTTTTACAGCACCGAGCGTCATGCCTTGGACGAAAAAGCGCTGTAAAAATGGGTAAACCAATAAAATCGGCACGACCGTCACCATTGAAATCGCCATTTTAATCGACTCAGGCGAGACCGTTTGCGCGGCTTGTTCGCCGCTTATGCTGCGGTAAGCGTTGGCATCGCCAGAACCGCCCATTGTCGTATTTTGCAAGATTTTCATCAGTTCGTACTGCAATGTCGTCAAGTCTGGATTGCTGCCATTGTACAAATACGTATCAAACCAAGCATTCCACTGGCCAACTGCGACAAACAAGGCAATCGTCGCTAGCACGGGCGTACATAATGGCATGATAATGCGCCAAAAAATCGTAAAATCATTGGCGCCATCCATCTTGGCCGATTCCTGAAGGGAGTACGGCAGCCCGTCCATAAACGAGCGGACGATGATAATGTGAAACGCATTCACCATTCCAGGGAGAACATAGACCCAAAACGTGTTAATTAAGTTCAACTCTCTCATTAACATGTAGCCGGGAATTAATCCTCCTGTAAAATAAAGCGTCAACACAAGCGTCGTCGACACAAACTTTTGCCCTTGAAAATCGGCGCGGCTCAGTGTAAACGCAACCATGGCCGAAGAGAAAACGCCAAGCACAGTGCCAATGATCGTCCGCAACACGGAATTGATGAACCCTGTCACCAAATGGTCGTATTGGAAGATCGTTCGGTAATTCTCAAGCGTCCATTCCCGGGGCCAAATGTAAATGCCGCCTCGAACTGTGTCGGTTGAATCATTTAAAGAAATCGCCAGCACGTTTAAAAAAGGGTAAAGCGTTGCTAAAAACACGATCGTTAAAAAACAGTAATTGATCACATTAAACAACCCATCGCTTGTTAAAAAACGCATCGGCTTGCTTTTATTCACTTCCCTCCCCCCTTACATGACACTTTGATTGGAATAGCGTTTGAATATGCCGTTTGCAATAAAAAGCAGAATAATCGCTACAAGCGAGTTGAAAATGCCGATCGCTGTCCCATAAGAAAAACGACTAAGGTTAATGCCATAATTTAACGCATACAAATCAAGTACTTCAGAATAGTTAACAACTGTCGGGTTTCCAAGCAAAAATTGCTTTTCAAAACCGATGGTCATTAAGCTGCCAATCGACAGAATGAGCACGACTAAAATCGTTGGGCGGATGCCTGGCAACGTAATATGCCAAATTTGCCGCCACCTGCTGGCGCCATCGACTTTGGCCGCCTCATAAAGCTGAGGATCGACTCCAGCCATTGCCGCCAAAAAGATGATCGAGTTCCAGCCCATTTCCTTCCACAAATCAGCAAGTGTGACAATAATCCAAAACCATTCGCCTTTCGTCATAAATTGGATCGGCTTATCAGCAGCCCCTGTCGCCACGAGAATTTCATTGACAATGCCTCCATCAACAGAAAGCATTTTTGTGACAATCCCGGCAACAACGACCCACGAGACAAAATGGGGCAAGTACGAAACGGTTTGTACAGTCTTTTTAAACAATTTTGCCCGCGCTTCGTTTAACAGCACGGCAAATAGAATTGGAAATGTAAAACCGACAAGCAACCCTAAAATGCTCATGACTAACGTGTTCCGCAACACTAAGTAAAAGCGTTCATCTTGGAACAACTCAATGAAATGCTTGAGCCCTACCCATTCCTGCTCAAAAAAGGCCAGCCCTGGGCGATAATCTTGAAAGGCCATCGTCCAGCCAAACAACGGCAAATAATGGAATACAAACACCCAGGCGACAAACGGCAATGACATCGCATAGAGATACCGTTGCTGCAGTACAGTTTGCCAAAAGGAGCGTTTTTGCCCTAAAGGCGCAGCAGCGACTGAATGCGCTTTCTTTTTTGTGAGCTTCATTTCACCCCCGCCTCTCTGTCTTTCATCTTAGCTGGATTTCGATTTTGGAAATACCAACTAAATCCGACTAGAAATCAGGTCAAAATTGGAGGGCCTAGCTTTTTTTTCTGAATGCCGACGGCGACATTCCCGTGTATTTTTTAAACTTGCGGTGAAAATAATCGACATTGGGATAGCCAACTTTTTCTGCCGCTTCATATACTTTGCAGCCAGCGCGAAGCAGCTCTTTGCTTTTGTTAATGCGGACTTTATCCAAATACGTGTTAAAATAATCGCCTGTTTCTTGTTTAAACCGTTTGCCTAAATAGGCGCTGTTGTAGTTTAAAACGGCAGAAATCGTCTCAAGCCGCAAATTTTCGTCGTAGCGGCTATCAATCATATCGATCATTTTTTTAACGGCGGCATCGTTGCTGCGCACGTTCGTATTCGCAGCAAGCTCGTCGCACAAACATAGAAGCACATGCCGCAATTGTAAAAAGTCTTCCGCTTCTTGGAGCTGGGCCGTGAAGCGATAGCCTTTTTGCGCCCATTCCTTTGCCAATACACGGCTAGCGATTAAGCGTTGGATGACGTTCAGCGCCAATTCACTTGCTTTTGCTTTTAAAGGAGCCTCCTTCATACCCCCGGCAGCGACATCCGCCAAAAAATCGGAGACCGCCTGTTTGGCCGGCTCTTTCTCACCAATATGGAGCGCCAAATAGGCGCGCTCTTCATAAAACGAAAGCGGCTTTTTCGCTGGCTGACCGCTTTGGAGCACGGTCGGCCGTTCTGAAATCACACTTCCTTTGTCTGCATAAAAGGCGAGTGAAAGAAGCTTTTTAGCAGCAGTATAGGAAACTTGAATCGCAGACAGCTTGCGAACACACTTCCCTAATGCCCCATGGCGCATATGGGCGAGCAGGTGAGACGCCCACTGCTGCAACTCGCTTTTCGCCAATCCCCCTTGCCTATGGCAAATCAATAAACCAGCGTGCCCGCCTTTGGCAAAGGGCACGGCGGTGTGGGGAATTTGTTCGGCTAAGTGCTCTAACTCGTCTCTCTCCCCAGCGTGTACCAAAAATATTTGATAGCGTGAGGCAGCAAGGCTAAGCCGAGAGATGTCCACACTTGGCGGAAGCGGTTTTCCTTCCAATAGGTTGAGCAGAAGTCGTTGTTGCTCAAACCGTACACTTTGCTGGTGCAAGACATGCGTTTGCTTTTTTTGTTCCAATTTGTGAAAGACGATTTGCAAATGCTCAATAAGCTCGTCTTCCTCTAAAGGCTTGAGCAAATACCCGTCTACGCCTTGACCGATCGCCTCTTGTGCGTAGTGAAAGTCGGCATGCCCACTAAGCAATAAAAAAGGGACAGCTTCGTTTTCAGTGCGAATTTGCTTCAGCAAAGACAGCCCGTCCATTTGTGGCATTCGTATATCAGCGATGACCAAATCAGGCTTATGGTGTTTGTATTTTTCAAGGGCATCTTTGCCATTGCATGCTAAGCTAGCCACTTCAAAACCATAGTGTTTCCAGGGAATTAGATTTTTTACCCCTTCCCGAATCATCCATTCATCGTCGGCAATTAACACTTTATACATGGCTTCCTCCCTCCTTCGGAATAAAAAAACGCACCGTTGTCCCCTCTCCTTGGCTGCTGCTGATCAGGAGCCCGTCGGTGCCATATGTTTGTTTTAAACGCTGATGGACATTGCGCAAACCAATCCGGTTTTCCGGCTTTTCAAGAGGATCTTCGATCATCGCGCGAACTTCTTGCTGCCGTTGTGGCCCCATTCCGATCCCGTTATCGCTCACTTCGATCCATATTCCGTCTTCTGCCTGCTTCACGCAAATGTTCACGTAGCCATCTGCCTCATTGGCTTCAAGCCCATGGGAGACGGCGTTTTCGACGAGCGGTTGGATCGTGAGAGGAATCACGGCAACTTCATCGATTGTAACAGCATCGTCCATGTCATACGTTAACCGCTCCCCATAGCGAAACGACTGAATTTCTAGATAGCTCCGCACCATTTCAAGTTCCTCCTTCAATGGAATCATGCTGCTGCCGACTTCTAAACTTTTTCGCAATAGCTGCCCTAGGCGTTTGACAGCCTTCGCAATGTCCGTTTCATTGCTCATATGGGCGCGCATACGGATTGCCTCAAGCGTATTAAACAAAAAATGGGGGTTCATTTGGCTTGCCATCATTTTAAATTTCATTTCATTTTGCTTCCGTTCAAGTGCCGTTTTCTGTTCATTGGCTTCGAGCACTTGGGCAATCGATTTGTTTAAGTCATCAATCATTTTGTTCAGCTGTAAAGAAATTTGACCAATTTCATCTGTTCCATCGAGCGCCACTTTCGTCGTTAAATTGCCTTGTGCCACTTCTTTCATCGTCGCGCTTAAACGCGAGAGCCTATTCACATACCCCCATGAAAACCACACGATTAAAAATAACGAGAACGCAATGCCAAGCCCGGTAACAAGAATGCCAAAATAACTAAGTTTTTTCGCCGCGCCAACGATATCCTCCGTATGGATAATCGAGACAATCCGCAGTTGGTTTTGGCTTAACTCGGGAAACAGACTAGTTTCCATCATGTGAATCGGTTCCCCATTTGCTTGGCCTTCGTAAAATCCACGCTTTCCTTCTCCCTGGTCTGTCACCACGACAAGCTCGTCCAAGTTTTCGCCAATGAATGACGGTTCCGACGACGAAATAATGGAATTGTGTTCATCGACCACGACCGTCTGGTGCGTTTCCTGTTGCATAATCGTTTCCAACAGGTCAGGGGCAATCGTAATAACGAGCAATCCGAATGTGCCATATTCAATAAAATTAATCCGTTTCATTAAACTTAAATAGTAACCGCCACCTTGCGTCTCGTCTTGCAAATAAAACCATTGGTAAAAGCCTACATCCGCTTTTGCGATGTTGTACCAACTGGCCATTTGCGACTCTTCAACTGGTATAAACGTCCAGTTATTCAACAACGTTGGGTTGTCTACATAAAGGCGGATGGTTTCAATTTCTGGGTGGTTTCCTTTGTGGTAGGCAAAATCAGGGTAAGAGCGGTATGCTTGAAAGACAGAAAACGAGTGATCGTAGTCAGTGTTGACCAGTTCGCTTAACCGTTCATCAAATTGCAAATGGTTCGCAACCATAATGGGCCCTTTCAGCACTTCATTGATTCGCTGTTTGACACGTTCGACATTCATTTCTGCCTGTTCTTGCGCATCCTTTATGGCATTGGCTTTTAATTCATTGGTTAAAAACAAGCCAACAACCGCAATTGGGATGACCACGCCAGACAGGAACATCAAAATAAGCTTATCCCTTATTTTGATTTGATTCAGTTTCGTCGAAACATATTGATGGAAAGCCTTCCTCATGTTGTCATCTCCTTCAAGCAAACGCTTTCAATTGTGCCCTCATTATAACGTATGCCTAAAAAGCCGATTTCCCGGAATCCGCTAAGGCTTTGATTCAGTCGACGTCAGACTGATGAAAACACTTGTCAGATAAAGAGTGAAGATGCGAGTAGACCGTAAGTCCGAAGTGCCAACAATCACAGAAGTTGCCCCGTTTGGCTATCGTTGCTGTTCCTACTTCTACATTCAGTGTAGGACAAAGGCAAGGGCGCCATATAGAGAAAAAATCAGTGCAAATTTCATGTTAAAATTATAGGTAACAAGACAACACGATTGCTGGAAAACCGTATGCCATCAAGTCTTTTCTCCGGTCCTCTCGTCGTTTTGCTTCTTTTTGCCCTTAAGCTGCCTCATTGCGCATAACGGCAATCTCATGTACGATAATCCCGATTTCGAAAACGCTATCATATAAATGAGGTGAGTGAGACGATGAAGTTTAGCAATGGCTGCTGGATGAATCGAGCAGGCTTTGAGATTCGATCTCCGCAAGAAGTGTATGACATTCGCAAAACAGACTCAGAGGCAACACTGTTTGGCCCATTCCAAAAAATTGCTCATCCAGGGATGACACTTGACGGCGGCATGATGACCGTCACTGTATCGGCTCCTATGAATGACGTCATTCGCGTCCATAGCGTCCACCACGGAGGCGGCGTTGACCAGGGCCCTGATTTTCCTCTTTATATGGAAAAAGCAGACGTTGCCAGCAAAGAAGACGAACAGTCCTTTTCTTTCCAAAGCGGCGAACTTCTGCTAACAGTCAATAAAAACGACTGGCGTTTCGCTTTTTCCCGAAAAGGCGAAGTCGTGACGACAAGCGAAAGGCAATGCTTAAGCCACATTATCGATGACAACGGGGCCCCATTTATGCGCGAACAGCTGTCACTTGACGTCGGTGAGTACGTATACGGGCTCGGCGAACGGTTTACGCCATTTGTCAAAAATGGCCAGTCTGTTGACATTTGGAACGAAGACGGCGGCACTGGCAGCGAGCAAGCTTACAAAAACATCCCGTTTTACGTAAGCAATAAAGGCTACGGCGTTTTTGTCAACCATCCAGAACGGGTATCTTTTGAAATCGCTTCAGAGAAAGTATCAAAAGCGCAATTTAGCGTTCCCGGCGAACAGCTTGAGTATTTCATTATTTCTGGTGATACGCTTAAAGATGTGCTCCGCACCTACACAACGCTCACCGGCAAGCCGCCGCTGCTGCCGAAGTGGTCATTTGGCTTGTGGCTAAGCACGTCGTTTTTAACAAACTACGACGAAAAAACGGTCCATTCGTTTGTCGACGGCATGCAAGAACGGGACTTGCCTTTTGATGTCTTCCATTTTGATTGCTTATGGATGAAAGAGTTCGAATGGTGCAACTTCCAGTGGGATGAACGGACATTTCCAGACCCAAAAGGCATGCTTTCACGTTTAAAAGAAAAAGGGCTAAACATTTGTGTTTGGATCAATCCCTATATCGGCCAAAAATCACCGCTATTTGCCGAAGCCAAACAGAAAGGCTACTTGCTAAAGCGCCCTGACGGCAGCGTGTGGCAGTGGGACAAATGGCAGCCTGGCCTTGCCGTTGTTGACTTTACAAATGAAGAGGCAAAAACGTGGTATACAGAAATGCTGGAAGCATTGATTGACATGGGCGTTGATAGTTTTAAAACCGATTTTGGCGAACGAATACCGACGGACGTCGTTTATGCAAATGGGGCCGACCCTCTGAAAATGCATAACTATTACACGCAACTTTATAACGAAACCGTTTACACATTGCTTGAAAAGCGCCTAGGAAAAAACAAAGCGGTCCTGTTTGCTCGCTCGGCAACGGTTGGCGGCCAGCAATTTCCAGTCCATTGGGGTGGCGATAGCTTTTCCACATACGCTTCCATGGCCGAGACGCTCCGGGGCGGCCTTTCACTTGGATTAGCTGGCTTTGGCTATTGGAGCCACGACATTGGCGGATTTGAAACAGGCTCAACGCCTGATCTGTACAAGCGTTGGACGCAATTTGGCTTGCTGTCCTCCCATAGCCGCTACCATGGAAGCGGCGATTACAAAGTGCCATGGCTGTATGACGAGGAAGCGGTAGATGTCACACGGTTGTTTACGAAATTAAAAAACCGATTAATGCCTTATTTATTTGCTAAAGCCGTTGAAGCAAGCAAAAATGGCGTGCCAATGCTGCGGCCGATGCTGCTCGAATACCGAGATGACGAAACATGCCACACACTTGACCGTCAATACATGCTTGGCGACCGCCTTCTCGTCGCGCCGATTTTTAATGAAACAGGAAACGTCCGCTATTACGCGCCAGCAGGCAATTGGACCAACCTCCTGACAAACGCGTTCATCGACGGCGGAAAATGGCATAGCGAACACCACAGTTATGAAACATTGCCACTGCTCGTCCGCGAAAACACGATTCTTCCTTTCGGAGCAGAAGAGCAAACAGCGGACTATGATTATACCGAAAATGTGGCCTTTCATTTATTCGAAATAAACGGTGAAGCAACGTGTACGATCCACGATGAAAACGGGACAGCTGCTGCTTCTGCCCGCGCCTCAAAAACAGGCAACACACTCGCTTTGAGCGCAAGCGGCGTAACAGGAACATGCACTTGGCTGCTGCGCAACGTCGACACCATTCGCAACCTAGACGGTGGGACGTGGACAACACATGAGCTTGGCGTCTTGGTAGTGGGCGAAGACGTAAGCGTCACATTGCCTGATTAACATAAGAACGGGGCAGCGATTGCTGCCCCGTTCAAACTGTCTTCCCTCTCCTGTACGCTTGATCCACTTGTCAGATGGCCATCCCCACAACATTTTTCTCTGTCGTCCTCGTCACCCAACTTCACTTATCCGTTCACTGCCGCCTTTTCCCGCTTCTCTTAACAACCGTTTGCGAAAATGGAAGATGAGAAACATCAACGCTGTCATTACGATTGCAATCGCGAAAATCACGAGCAGCGTTACTTGCACGGAGTAATGATCAAGCAAGCTTCCTGTTAGACGAGGCAACAGCGCTCCGCCTAGTCCACCCATCGCAATTAACAAGCTCGTTGTCCGGTCTTCAAGCCCGGGTAGCCCTTCATTCACGACAAGCAATCCTAACGAAAAGATGCCTCCCATTAGCAACCCTGCGAAAAAGATGACGATAAAACGGATGATGTAATGGGGAGAAATCGCAAACAATCCGAGCATCGCTAACTGTCCAAAAACAGCAAGCAAAAACAAGGTCGCGACGTTTACTTTGCCGACGACAAAGACCATGATCATTCGCCCAATCGTCATCGCCCCCCAAAAGACGGTAATGCTAAGGGCAAGCACAGACGGGGAAAGGTCAGATGTCATTGCTAAAATCGAAGGCAAATAATTCGGGAACGTCATTTCGACGCCAACATAGCAAAAGAAAAACAATGAGCCAACTAAAACCAATGGCAGCGACGTTTTTGGATAACGAGCCTTTAATGGCCTCTCATCCCCATCAGCACCGGCAACGGCTTCTTTTGTTAGCAGCGGCTCATAGTCATCAAAACGGAGAAACAGCCATAAACAGAAGCTAATTAGCACAGCTGCACCGACGACCAAAAAGACCATATTCCAATTTCCATTTGCAATCAATAGAGCGGAAAGGACGGGCACAGCCAGCGCGCCTACCCCGAAAAACACTTCTGTCAGCACCATAATCGAAGCCTTTTTTCCTTCAACTTGCCAATAATCAAACCGGCAAGAACGGTCTCCGTAAGCCCTAACCCTGCACCTCCAAGGGGGATGATTGCAAGCAATACATTCCAAGGCAGCATCAAGAACAGCGACAATTGCGAGGCTGCAAACAACGCTAACGCCAACAGCAAAACGAGCCTACGGCCAAGTACCTTTATGACGAGGGGCGCAAACAACACCCCTACTAAAAATCCAAGAAATTGGTTCATAATCAGCTGCCCACCATCACGGTAATCAAGCTGATACGCATTCATCATTGGCTCTAGGACAGAACCGATAATAATATGGCCAAATCCAGCAAGCAAATACGCCAAACAAGCCATCCATACGAGTTTTCTCATCGTTTCCTCCGATTTCGTCTCTCATTCATACACTTTTTCTTCTAGTCCTCTTAACACCATCGCCTTCAAGCCTCGCAGAAAATCAGCGCCAAAATCGTCAGATACCATCACTTTTGGCGAGACTGGCATCGTCTGCTTTTGCTCGTGCGCTTGCCAAGCAGCTAACAATTGTTCGTTGGTACAGCGATTTTGGTAAATAATGATTTTGTCAGGGGCAAGCACGGCATTCAGCAGTTGCAGCGTGTAGCAAACGAATTCAGTAAAACGCCTGCTTTCAAGCGGCTGATACCAATCAACGTCGACAGGCAGAAATTTAATTTCTCCCGCCATCCCGTTTTTGCCTTTAAACAATTTGCCGTCTATATACATGGCTGAACCAGGTGGGCGATGTGCTGGAAAAAAGAGGCCAATGACAGACTCCCCTTCATTTGGCGGATCGTTTGTACAATAGCCGCTCAAGGCAGCATTAATGTCATTTTCCCACCATACTGGCAAAGCGCATTGCTGCTGGATCGTTTCCGTTAACCTCGCGCCAATTAGTTTTTCATGGCTGCTGACTTTCATTTCTCCGTCCACTTGCTGGCCAGGAATGCCCATTCCAATCATTTTAATCGCTGGATAGGCCGCTACATATTCATCGACAAGGGCACAAATCGCGTCAACGTCAAAATTGGCGACTGCATGCGTATGTTCTATCAGAGAGTCGCCGTTTAGGTTAATCACCGATACGAGCACTTCTTCCTTATGCTCATGAAGGATTAACAACAATGCCATGCAAACGTCATAGTTGTAATGATACGTTACTGGCGGACGGCCTCCCGTTGAATGAGCTGTCTTTCCTTCATAGATTTCCCCTATCTGTATAAGCTCTTTTACAAGCGAGGCGATTGTCACAACGCTTAACCCAGTCGCTTCCGCCAATTGCGGTTTTGTCGCACTTCCTGCTGTGCGCATGGCACGGCGCACATTGTCCAAATTGATTTCTTTGAGCAATTGCGTATGCCCTTTTCCCATAGGCACCTCCATCCCTACTTTTATAAAATGACTTTATAAAGTCATTTTATAAAGTAAGTATGGTGCAGCATGGATTCGCTGTCAAGACAAAAAAAGAGCAATAACACTTGGTTATGCTCTTCCTTGAGAAAATAGGCAACACTGCTGCCGAACGTACCATTGCCTTACACTCATGTCCCACAATAAGTCACATAGCCATGTTGGCAACGTTCTGGTACCTCGGCATATCGTTCTTGCTCTTTGCTGTACGCATAAGGCTCTTTTAGCACGGCAATCAATTGTTTCACCAAGCTGTCATCTCCTTCATCGACTGCTTGCGCAAGTGCTTCTTCGACACGGTGGTTACGTGGGATAACGGCAGGATTGTTGGTTCGCATCAGCTTCATCGCCTCGTCCTTCGTTTGCGCTTGCCTGCTTTGCCGCTGTTGCCATTGTTCCAGCCAATCGGCAAATTCAGCTGCGCCATTCATCCCCGTTTTTTCAGGCTGGCCTAGTGTTAACAACCGGAATGTATTGGTGTAATCCGCTTCATGCTCATGCATAAGGCGAAGCAACTTCTCAACAAAATCCTTGTCGCCGTCTTCAGCATCGAATAAACCTAGCTTTTTGCGCATGCCTGCCAGCCAATTGCTTACGTATTGGCCTTTAAAGCCTTCAATCGCTGATTGGGCCATTTCCACCCCTTTTGTTTCATCTTCGGCAAGCAAAGGCACGAGTGTTTCAGCAAACCTTGCCAAATTCCAGTTGGCGATTTGCGGCTGGTTGCCGTATGCATAACGCCCTTGCGTATCAATCGAACTAAATACAGTCGCCGGGTCGTAGTTATCCATAAAAGCACATGGCCCGTAATCGATCGTTTCCCCGCTTATCGTCATATTGTCGGTGTTCATGACGCCGTGGACAAAGCCAACGAGCTGCCATTGGGAAATTAGGTTAGCTTGGCGGGAAATGACTTGTTCCAACAAGGATAAATAAGGATTCTCGCTTTCCGCTATTTCTGGATAGTGGCGCTTAATCGCATAGTCAGCCAATGTTTTCACATCGCTTACTTCGCCACGGCCAGCCGCATACTGGAACGTGCCCACACGAAGATGGCTTTCGGCGACGCGTGTCAGCACAGCGCCAGGCAGTTCCGTTTCACGGAAAATTTCCTCTCTGGTAGTCACAACAGCGAGACTTCTTGTTGTCGGAATGCCAAGTGCGTGCATCGCTTCACTAATCAAAAATTCCCTCAACATCGGACCAAGCGCCGCACGACCGTCGCCGCCACGGGAAAAAGGCGTCCGCCCTGATCCTTTTAACTGGATGTCAAAGCGTTTGCCTTCAGGCGTGATTTGCTCGCCAATGAGTAACGCGCGGCCGTCCCCTAACATTGTAAAGTGGCCGAATTGGTGGCCAGCATACGCTTGAGCGAGCGCCTCCCCTCCTTCAGGGATCGCATTGCCTGCAAGTACAGCGACGCCTTCAGGTTGTTGCAACGCTTCCCCATTCAAACCAAGAGCAGTCGCCAACGGTTCATTAAAGAGGACAAGCTTTGGCGACCGCACTGGGTTTGGCTTAAGGCGAGCGAAAAACGGCTGTGGAAGACGGGCGTAACTGTTGTCAAAATTCCATTTCGCTTGTTCAGTCATGGTATCCCCTTTTCGTATGTGCCATTGATTATAGTCAGTGTTTGTTGTTTATTTTTCCATTATACATGGCATCATTACACATACCAATGATAACGACCGCCTTCCCTTTTCATCAGCCAACGCCAGCGGCCTTGGACTTGCTACTCCCTCTCTCTATTTAAAAAGTAGGGCCAATCCGCCAAATGCCAAAATCATGTTGTTTTAAGATTTCGGCTTTCGTCCGTTTGCCTGTTCAGGCCTGCAAAACAAAAAAGCATTGCTTTCCTACTTATTGTTGACAAGTGGTCTGCAGACGCTGTACCTGCTACTGCTCCTTGATCTGTCTTTTTATCGCTATGATGGCACCCATATGGAGTCCTTCATGGAAAATCGTTCTGACAAGCACTTGCTCAATCGTATGCATCCCCATATCTGTTGGCGGAAATTCCTCTTCCAGCCGTTCCCGGTATTTCTGCTCAATCAAGCGGGGCTGTTCCCGAAGAAATGAGATCAATTCGGCAAGGGACGGCGTTTCGTCTGTAAAATGAGACGGATCGGTTCCATAACCGAACCATTGGTTAAATGTCATGGAGATAGGCATATCCTCTTTTGTAAGCACGCGTATCCACAAATACTGATCGAGGACCACATGTCCCAAATTCCACCTGATGTTATTATTAAACCCTCTTGGGATGATTTCCGCCTCTTCTTCGGTTACGTCCTCCACCATTTTCAACAGCTCGCTGCGATATGTATTCAACTGCTCAAATAAAACATCATGCCTTCTTTCCACTAAGGTACCCCCTCTGTTTTAATAATAATCTATTATATAAAAATCGATAAAATCCTCTCTTGTTCTAACTAATTTTCTTCATACTGTTGGTATTTGTCACCAAGTTGGTCAACTTGCCATTATGGAACACATCAGCAAAAGCTGCATTTATACTCTTGAACAACTCGTCATCGATGCTTCTTTTCTGGACAACAGGTAATTGATCCGCAGCATGTCCAATTGGGAATCGTTGGCCATAAATATCGGGCTTTCCGCGCGCTTCCACTAGAACAACGCGAGCCGCATACCGACCTAGACATCGAAAAAAGCACCCGTGCGATTACTTTTCTACTAAAAACGCCATGATTGATTTCTGATTTTTATGTTAAAATGGAAAACAACGTAAGGAACAAGCTGCCGAATAGCGATTAAAGCGGAGTTAATGACCCGTTGTGCTTTTCAGGCAAATGAAAGACCATTCCCTCAGCAAGCAACGTTTCTTTTTATAGAGTGGAGTTGGCCTTACCTGTTTGAAGAAGTACCCGATGTTATGCCCTGCCGCCAGGAACGGGTTTTGCATCCTTTTGTCGAAAGGTTGTTTTCACCCAATGAGCTGACATTAACAAAACAAAAAAGGAGTCGTTCGCTTGAAACTATGCACGTTGGAACACAACCACTTAGGCGTCGAACGAAATGGGCAGATTGCAAATATTTATGAGGCTTTGCAAGCTCACCCAGCTGCGGGAGTCCCGGCAACAATGGACGAGCTAATCAACCAGCCAGCGTCGATGCAGGCTTTAGAAGCCTACATGCAAACGTTAGAACAAACAGGGCCATATATGCATACACTCGAAGCATGCACATTTGGCCCTGCCATTCCGAACCCCGAGAAAATCATTTGCATCGGCCTTAACTATAGGCGCCATGCAGATGAAACAGGTTCCCCTTATCCAGAAACGCCGATTCTCTTTAGCAAATTTAATAACACCCTTACTGGTCATGGCAGCAACATTGTCGTTCCCCCTGTGACGAAAGCATTGGATTACGAAGTGGAGCTCGCTGTTGTCATTGGCAAAACGGCGAAACAAGTCACTGAGGACGATGCGCTTGATTATGTGTTAGGCTACTGCACGGCTAACGACTTGTCCGCCCGTGATCTGCAAATGACAACAGCGCAATGGCTTTTAGGCAAAACATGCGATGGATTTTGCCCAATCGGTCCTTATCTTGTCACAAAAGAAGAAATTGCTGATCCGCAAAACTTAGCGCTTGAGACAAGAGTCAACGGCGAAATCAAACAGCAATCGAATACAGCCGATATGATCTTCACATGTGCCGAGATTATCAGTTATGTATCCCGCCACTTTACACTAAAGCCAGGGGATATTGTCCTTACTGGCACGCCTGAAGGAGTCATTCTTGGCCTACCTGAAGCAGAGCGGCGTTATTTGCAACCTGGAGACACCGTTTCCGTTCATATTGAACAATTAGGAACATTAACAAACAAGCTCGTGAAAGCGGAATAAGAGCAAATCGTTCGTTGTTAGAGAAAGGATGAATCGAATGAGGCAAATCATTGCCCTCGGAGGGGGTGGGTTCTCGATGGAACCTGAAAACCCTTTATTAGACCGCTACATACTGAATCAATCCGCTAATCCCAAACCAACCATTTGCTTTATCCCGACTGCTAGCGGTGATGCCGAACATTATATCGCTAAATTTTACCACTTCTTCCGCAACGAACATTGCCAGCCTTCCGATTTGTCTTTATTTAGACCGCCTACTCGAGATTTAGAAAGCTATTTGCTCGAAAAAAACATCATCTATGTAGGCGGCGGAAATACGAAAAATTTGCTCGTTTTATGGAGGGAATGGGGCTTAGATACGATAATGAAAAAAGCGTGGCAACAAGGAATCGTACTAGCAGGCATTAGCGCCGGTTCCATTTGTTGGTTTGAAGAAGGCGTGACAGACTCATACGGAAATGGGCTCGAACCATTAACCAATGGACTAGGGCTTTTAAAAGGAAGCAACTGCCCCCATTACGATGGCGAAGCAGACAGAAGGCCGAGCTACCAGCAATTCGTAGCGGCTGGCAACATCAAACCTGGAATTGCCGCTGATGACGGAGTCGCCCTTCATTATAAAGAAAAAGACGTGTGGAAAATTGTCAGCTCAAGACCGCAAGCGAAAGCCTACCAAGTCGATTATGATGGCAAACAGGTGAAGGAAGTCGAGTTAGAGACAACGTTTTTAGGTGCCGATTAAAAAGCGGCATCGACCTAACGCATGGCTTGAGTAGCGACTTTTTCCTTTGGCGCTGCTTTCCGGCGCCTTTCCTGTCCATGCGCTGCTAAGGCCGAGGCAATCGGATACATGCAGCGGTTTTTCAAAATCGGTCAGCACAAAAGGAGAAACGCAATGAAATGAGAACAACGAGTCCTTGAAAAGGACGGTTGCCCGATTCATTATTGGGTGACTGCCAACCATTGCGGCCCTTGGTTGATTTTCATGCATGGCGCCGGTACTGATCATCGCATGTTTGCTGAACAGCTCAATGTAATCGATGAAACCTACGGACTACTTTTGTGGGATGCACGAGGACATGGGCTATCGCGGCCAATTGGGACGGATTTTACGATCAAGCTGCTGATCGATGACATGTTGGCGATTATGACGAAAGAAGGCATTGAGAAAGCGACATTTATTGGCCAATCGATGGGCGGAAATGTGGCTCAAGAGTTGGTGTTTCACCATCCAGATAAAGTCGAGAGCTTGGTTTTGATTGATTGTACGTGTAATACGCAAAAGCTGACGTTCATAGAGAAAGGACTAATCACCATCACGCCGCTGCTCTTGTCACTGTATCCGTGGAATATGTTAGTCAATCAAAGTGCACGCGCTAGCTCGATTAAACCCGATGTGCAGACCTATTTACACGAGTGCTTTCATACGGTTGGCCCGAAGGATTTCCCGAAAATCTTTCAAGGCATGCAAGGCTGCTTGCACGAAGAAAAAACATACTATATCCGAAAACGATTTTTACTTGTCTGCGGCGTCAATGACCATACAGGCAATATAAAAAAAACAGCACCACGCTGGGCGAAGCGAGAGCCAAATGGGGAGTTCTATTGGATTGACAATGCCAGCCATTGCGCCCATCAAGATAACCCCGAAGCGTTTAACAAGCTGTTTTTATCGTTTCTTGACCACATTTATTCCTTACATGCTGAAAACGAATGAATACGCGATTCTCATGTTGAAGGTTCTATGAAAAACATTCTTCTTGGCTTCTTAGCGGCGCTAGGGGCAGTGCTCGGATCGGCAATCATCCAGACCTTTTTTGACAGCATGAATGGGTTTTATGTACTCGGCTCTGCGTTCGGGGCATTCTTTCTTATAGCTGTGGTCAGACCTTTGTATATGAAAGCTTATGAGGAATGAACTGGCTGGTTAGGGCGGGCCTCTTTTTTTTCCCTCTAAACCAGCACACGTCTGTGAGCCAAACTACGGTAAAAACGAGGCATTAAGGAACCCCCTACTTACTCTTCGCAAAAAAGTAGGGGGTTTTTTACAGTCACACCGTTTACTAAATAGATTGGCTACTGCTGTCGCTGCCATTGATTCCAACACTTTTTCAAGTGGGTGGGAACTCGCTGTCTACTACTTCTCGCTTAACTAAGCGATCCGTAGAGATACTTGATTCTATTTGGGCCAAATCTCGAATTTCTCTATGCAGGAGTATTCCACTTCATAAGGATCCACCGTCAAATTAAAGATCGTCTCCATTCGAGGCAATCACATTATTTTTTACTTAATCATAGTACAAACAAATGAAATAATAACCACTTACGATTTAGACAAATCCTAAAGACGCTGAGTTTCCCCTCGTTCCGACAGGCTACAAATCTAAATTCCCTTGTAATAAACATCCACAGGTGACACGCCTCTATCGCAGAGATATAATGTTACGAAAAGAGCAAACAATGTCCGTGATAGACAAAAGGAGCCAGTCATTATGAACATCCAATTATTGAAAACGTTTTGTTTTGTCGTAGAGACTGGTAGCATCAATCAGGCGGCTAAATCTTTATATTTATCTCAACCTGCGATAACGAAACAAATCCATCAAATAGAAGCAGAATATGGAGCGCTCCTCTTTAATAGAAAAGACGGGAGGTTGATACTCACTGATAGTGGCCATGTGCTGTATCCGTTCGCTAAGTCGATCGTTCAAGATTACAACCAATCAAAGGAAGCGGTCATTGCAAAATTAAAAGGGTACGAGAGTACATTAAAAATAGGGGCTAGCCTCACAATCGGGGAGTACTTGTTACCAGGTTTACTGGGAAGATTTAAACATAAAAATCCGGATTTTCGTTTATCGTTATATGTAGAAAATACGCCAAACGTTTTAGAGCTTCTTTTGGACGATAGGATCGACCTTGCCTTAGTGGAAGGGCTTGTAGATAACGCAAAACTATCCATCGAAAAAGTAATAGAAGATGAGCTCGTTCTCATACACGCACCAGACCATCCATGGAGCTTGAAAAATGAAGTCCAAATAGACGAAATAGCTCAAGAGAGAATGATATGGCGAGAGCCCTCATCGGGCACGAGAGCGATTATCACAAACTTCTTAAAGGAGTGGGGAATTTTAGGGAAAATTGAAAGCTATATGGAGCTTGGCAGTACACAATCGATAAAAAGTGCGGTAGAAGCTGGTCTTGGGATAAGTATTGTCTCAAGGCTAACCGTAGCCCGTGAAATTGAACAAGGATTTTTACATGAAAAGAAAATACGTGATACGGTGTTAAAGCGTAATTTATGGATGGTTTGGAAGCCAAAGAGATTTACCAAAAAAAGCGTTCAAGCACTTATGGAATATATACGAACGAAGGAAAAAAGGTGAGGTTCACAATAACTGAACTTCACCTCCAAAAACTATGCATCCATTAACAACGAAACCCTAAATTACCTGTAGCACTATCGATCGTATTCGAACTACGTGCTGCGACTCGGTATCGATTACAGTAGGATTTATGGCAAAGATACGAGCCTCCACGCATGACTTTACCCTGCCCTGTTTTTGGCCCAACTGGATTTACCACCTCAGCTAAATCGGGTGTCCTCGTAAACCAGTCTGCACACCATTCCCAGACATTACCAGAGTCCATACCCATTGGGAGGAAAAGATTTGGCAGGCGCTGTCCCGACATAGCCATCTTCCTCTGTATTCTCGTTCGGAAAATCCCCTTGCCAAATATTACAATAGTGCTCTCCATTCGGTGTAAGCTCATCTCCCCAAGGAAAAAGCTTCTGCTCAAGCCCTCCTCTTGCCGCATACTCTCATTCTGCCTCTGTCGGCAAACGTTTTCCAGCCCACTTACAAAAAGCTACAGCATCATTCCAGTTTACCTGAATGACAGGGTGATCCATACGATCATCAATGTGTGAGCCAGGCCCCTCTGGTTGATACCAATATGCTTCTTCTACTGCATACCACCACGGAGTTTGCGGTAATGGTTTTGCCCGATCTGCTATACTCTTTGAAAGAAATGTATAAAAAACAAACGACCATCCGAATTTTTCCGACTCTGTCACATAGCCTGTCTCTTTAACAAAGGCACTAAACTCTTCGTTGGTTACCGCATAAGCATCGATATAGTATGGGGCAACCGTTATTTTTCTAATCGGCCCTTCGCCATCTGCTGGAAACCCTTCATTGTCTTCGGTTCCCATTAAAAATTCTCCTCCAGTAAGAGGGATCATTTTTTCTTTATATTTAATTTGTTGACCTTCTTCTATTTTTTTCGGTTGGTTTTCTGTTTTCATTATCCTTTTCATGTCTGCCCGACTTCCAGCACAGCAAGAACGTTGCGTATTTTCTTTATCCATTTATATCGAACCCCTATATTGATATATTGACATTCGTATACATTATTTTTATTTGACCATTCCATACAACGAATTCATCCAATTGGTTATACCCTATTACAAAGAGTGAATCTCATCGCATTAAACTTCCAAGATGATGTATGTATAGAAATTTGTCTCGGGGCAACTGTATGGATATACATTCCTTGTTCCCCTCCCTGTCATAAAATGATCCATGATTCTTACAATTTGCATGTATCTTCCTCCATTAATGAACGGTAGCGCCTCTTTCAACCCGCTAACTAGTCTATTGATGTTTCACTTTGTGATAAAAAGTTGCTTTGTTGGGAGGGCTAAACTTATGAAATCTGCTTATTCTGTACATAATAAGAACGCTACTCTCGACTTTCAGGAGTTCATTCAATGACATAAAGGATCATTTAAAAGATGGTCTGTTCATCAGAAAGGGGCATAAGGATGTATGCATTTATCATTAATAGAACTTCTGGAAACGGGAAGGGAGATCGTACATGGAAACGTATCGAGAACATATTACAACAACAAAATCTCCCTTATATTGCTCGTTTTACAGAGGTTTCTCAACACGTATCCGAGATCGTCAAAGACCTTTTAAATGAGGATGTTCAAACCGTTATTGTCGTGGGCGGGGATGGAACCATTCATGAGGTCGCTAATGAGCTTGTACATACGGATCTCTCTTTAGGGATTATTCCTGCTGGCTCTGGAAACGATTTCGCTCGTTGTATCGGTATACCAATGAATTATTCAAAGGCGTTAGAGAGAATTGTTTTAAATAATGGGATAAAAGTAGATTTACTCAACCTTGGCAATCGATATTGCCTAACGGTAACCGGCATTGGTTTCGACGGGCAAATTGCGCGAAACGTGAATAAAGCCAAGTACAAACGTTTTCTGAACCACTTTCGACTAGGCGGGCTCGTCTATACGGTGAGTATGCTGGCAACCTTAAGGGATTATCGTCCGACGAAAATAGACATTACGGTTGACGGCAAAGAAATGACATTTTCAGAGGTTTGGCTTGTTGCTGTAGCCAATGCACCAAACTATGGGGGCGGAATTAAAATTTGTCCAGACGCCTCTTACAATGATGGGATGCTAAACCTTTGTATTGTTCACGATATAAAAAGATGGGAGTTGTTACGATTGCTACCAAAAGCTTACAAAGGAAAGCATACGACAGATAAAAACGTCACATTGTTAACAGGAAAGGAAGTGTATATTTCCTCTGAAAAACCTGTTCTTGTCCAAAGTGACGGCGAACAATTTACGGAAAGCCCGATCAACATAAGTGTGGTCAAAGACGCTCTTCGTGTTATGTGAACATCTATTCAGTCAAGTTTCTATCACTGGGACGAATGTGCATTGAATAGGAGTGTAGCTAGTATCGGTAAATGATCGGAGCATTCCGGCAAAGATGTGAAAACGTTCATATCGATGATCTGAATAGGAGAGGTTACAAATATATAATCTAACCTAAGTCTCGGTCTGGTCGAAGGATACGTATATCCGTTCCCAACCCCTGCTTTTCTCCAAGCGTCAACAAATCTTTGATTGAATTTTTTCCACCGATTCGTACCGGGACGCATATTAAAATCGCCAAGAAGTACTGTAGGGTGGTCCTCTCTTTCCGTTCTATCTAAAATAAAAGCGGTCTGTTTTTGGTGTAAGAAAGGATTGAGGCTTAGATGGGTTACATACATGTTTAATCGCTGCTTGTTTAAAAGAACAGTGGCTTCTAATAGCGAACGATTCTCCGCATGGTAGCCAGTAACAGGAAAAAGGTGACTTTTACTTTTTTCAATCGGATAACGAGATAGAAGTGCATTTCCATATTGGCGGTCTTCTGCAAACGGGTTTGATTTCAACGTTAAAGCCGGGCTAAAAGCGTAGTCAAATGATAAATACTTTGCTAACTCTGCAACTTGATCTTTATAATCACTTCTTTTTGAAAAATGTTTGTCCACTTCGTTAAGACCAATGATATCCGCTCCGCTTTTTTCGATGACACTCGCCGTTCGCCTAAGGTTCACTTTTTTGTCAATCCCTTTCCCATGATGAATATTGAACGTCATTACTTTTATCTCCAAGTCTACAATCCCCTTTCTCTAATAAGTATATTGAACTGAATTTAGGTAATAATACATCCATGTATCTCTGCAAATATTTTGGAAAGGAACGGGTTTTATGGGACTCCTCTTACTGGTCATCTTCGTCTTATTAATCGTAGGTGCATATCGATACTTCCGACAAAAACGAGGCCAAGAAGAAAACAGCACTTCCTCCTTACAGAATCATACTTCGGGAGGCGTCATTGTCATGGTCATTGACTCATTGATGGATAAACCATTGCAAGATGCCATTAAAAACAATAAAGCACCAGCTTTAAACTATTTAATCGAAAACGGCCAGTACTTTCCTAACGTTGTTAGTTCATTCCCGACAATGTCCGTAACGATCGATACTTCATTGTTAACAGGCACGTATCCGGATCAACATAAAATCCCAGGTCTTGTTTGGTATGATAAAAAAAAACAATAACCTCATTAGCTACGGTAGTGCATGGCAAGAGATCCTTATGCTTGGTGTAAAAAATGTGTTAAACAACGCCCTTTATCATTTGAACAACAGCCATATCAGCCCGGATGTCCGCACCATTCACGAGGAATTGGCACAAAACGGAGAACAGTCAGCGTCTGTCAATGCTCTTGTTTACAGGGGCAGCACCTCTAAACAACTTCGGCCACCACGGCTTGCCACCTTTTTTAAGTTATTGCCTCACGAAATCCATATAAAAGGGACGTCGCTTTTTTCTTTCGGATCGCTTTCACAACTGAACCCTAAAAACCGGTATGGCCATTTATGGCAAGCATATGGCTTAAACGACAAATTCAGTACGTCCGAAATGATCCATTTGATAAAGAACGGAAAGCTACCAAAATTTACGATCGCATACTTTCCGGTTAATGATAAAGACGTGCATAAAAAGGGACCAAAGACAACTGTGGGAATTGAAAAGGTAGACCATGAAGTACAAAAACTTCTAAATACATACGGCTCGTGGGATGAGGCATTAAAGGAAAATGTGTGGATTGTGATGGGAGATAGCGGCCAGGCACGGATTGGCAATGATAAACATGCATTAATTGATTTGCCACTCCTTTTAAAGAATTACCGGATACCAACGTTATCGAAATCGGTACAACGTGATGATCAAATTGCACTTGGATTAAATGAACGAATGGCTTATGTCTATTTACTGGACAACCATCTTGATTCGACGTCGATCGCTACTCTCCTCAAAAAAGATCAACGAATAGGCTTTGTCGCATGGCGAAAAGGAGAAGACATACATGTCGCTTCGTCAGAATACGAAACAGTCTTCTCCTTCCGAAATGGTGGACAATATATTGATCAATACGGACAATCATGGTCGTTAGAAGGCGAAACCCAAATTTTAGACATAACCATCAACGAAGAAAAACGCATTTTTTATGGGAATTATCCTGACCCATTAGCGAGATTATTAGCTGTATTTCGTTCCCATGAAGGTCGTTTCCTCGTCGTTGATGCAAAGCCTGGATTTGAGTTTGTTCGTAGTGGGAGTCCTAACTACAAAGGCGGTGCAGCACATGGCTCCTTACATGCGGACGATTCTCTGGTCCCAATGATTGTAACCGGAACGAACACCCGTCCAGAACATTTACGGATTGTTGACCTAAAAAAATGGATCATGCAATTAATGAAGACTAGATAGTACAGGGCTGCCCACCGACCAAAGTGATTTTGGTTTGTTTTGCGATACGTGATCACCATATAGTCAAAGCCGCATTTCTTCGTTATTTGACGTTATCCACTTTGTATAGCGTGGGAATTAGCTGTGAAAACTTGAAGATGATTCGATAAAACTCGGAACTTCCTTTCCGTTATTTTGTGCTGTTCTCCGTCCACGTTTATAGGCATTGCGTCCGGCAAATAAATTTCAGAATCAACTACTTCTTGATGGTTGATTAGTGAACGGGGATTTCCGAGCCTCAATACAGTTAACATTAAAATGAAGAAAAAATACAATCGATTACACCTGTGACAAGTAATTAAGTGAAAAGCTCCATCGCTCTTACTTTCTTGGGGAATAAAGCGTTCAAAAGGTCCGACGGAATTCCCATTCATTAAAAGAAAAAAAGATACGTCTGAAATTTGTCGATCAGGCAAAACGTGAATGGAAATGGATTCAGAAGGTCTCCTTCGCAAAAACTTCTTTATAAAATAAGGATAATACGCAAATTCACCAAACGTTGATTTAAGGGCAGTTGGCGTTTCGTACGTGATGTCTGTTAACCAACCAGCTGCTGCGATGTTTGCAAAGTAACGTTCCCCAAGTTTTCCGATATTTACAAAAGATGTCTCTCCTTTCTCAATGTACGAGAGAATCGTGAATAGGTTCTTCGGTAAACCAATCACTTGTGCGAATTCGTTGCTTGTCCCAAACGGAAAAACTCCAACTACTGGTCGATATTGTTCTGCGGACAAAAACTGGAAAACGGTATTAATCGTCCCATCTCCCCCTGCCACAAACAGTGCTTCCCACCGATTCGCACAAGCATGTTTTATAAGCGATTCTAATTTTGCTACATCTTTTGAGGCATGAATGCGAATGTCATAGCCAATGCTCGTTAGTTTTTCGATTACCATTGGGAATTTTTTATGGTTTCGCTTTCTACCTGAGGAAGGATTATAAATCATGAGGGCACGTTTGCTCGTCATATTCGTTGTTCCTCCAATCATATAATTCACTAAACTCATTAATTCGTCCCATGACAACCTGGGAGATAAAATCGTAATCAGCGTCCAAAAAATTGGCGGTATAAATTGGATCACCAATAATGATTTTGATCGGTGTTCGTCTGAGCCCTGTTCCCAATCTCACAATAGCAACCGGGAGGATAGGGGCATCGGTTTTGCAGCCGAAAAATGCCACACCTTTTTTGGGGCGGATCCTCTCTCCTTCTTTACATCTTTTTCCTTCAGGGAAGATACCGAATACTTCTCCTCGCTTAAGGACATCCAAACCATGGCGTACCGGACGAATCACCGTCCCGTTATGACGATCGACGGGGATAGCATGAAGCTTATGAAAAAACCAGTTCGAGAAATGGTTGCTAAACAGTTCTTTCTTCGCAATAAAATGAATGTCTCGCTTGAACATACAAGAAAGGATAATCGGATCAAAGTTGCTTATATGGTTGGCAGCAACAATGACAGCACCGGAAGGAATTCGGTCTTTTCCGATCAATTCTACTTTAAAAATAAAAAACAAAACGACTTTTGCAACAGATTTCAATAAACGATAAATCATCCTATTCCCTCAATCATCAGATTTTCTCCTATTATCTCCCTGGATCCATTAAAAAATTCTCCTAAAAAAAACGTATAGCCACTCTTTTCCTGGTTACAGTATAATTAGCGCTTTTCCAAATTACGACAGTTAGGTGGTGTATTGTGGAATCATTACAATTTGATTTTAAACCCTCTCGCTATCTTTTCACTAAAACACTTGGGAGGTTTTCGAAATCTTTGTACTGGTCTTCAAAGGCGTCCTGTCTTCGTTTGACGCATTTGCCAGATCCAGACTTACCTAATGACGATTGGGTGAAAATGAAAGTAAAATACGGTGGGATTTGTGGAAGCGATCTAAATATTTTATGTCTTAATGAGAGCCCGGCGACTTCCCCTTATGCTTCTTTCCCTTTTACGATCGGACACGAATCCGTTGGGGTTATTGCAGAGGTCGGTAACAACGTCACCGATTTATCAGTAGGGGACCGAGTGATTGTCGACCCGATTTTATCATGTGAAACTAGAGGGATTCATGATCGATGTCCTGCCTGTGTGAGAGGAGATTACAGCATATGTGAAAATATGACGGATGGTCATATTTCTCCTGGTTTGCTAACAGGTACATGCCGGGATACAGGCGGAAGCTGGAGTTCATATCTTGTCGCTCACCAGAACCAAGTATTTCGCTTGCCTGATCAAATTGATGACCTCAATGGGGTGATGATAGAGCCTTTTAGCTGTGCTCTGCATGGAGTGCTACGTACCCCTCCAAAAGAAAATGATACGGTGCTTGTGATTGGCGGAGGCGTCATTGGGATTTGTGTGGTGGCGGCACTTCGAGCTTTGAATCTCCCATGCAAAGTGGTCGTGTTAGTGAAACATGATTTTCAGGCCGAATGTGCAGCCCGATTCGGTGCAGACCATGTAATCCGCTTATCTAGAAATTATGTTAAAGAATTAAGTGAAGCGGTAGGTGCGAAAAGACTGAAGCCACTATTTGGTCCGGATGTCATTGAGGGAGGGGCAAATGTTGTTTATGAATGCGTTGGAAAAACACAAAGTGTAAACGATTCCTTGCGCTTTGCAGCAAGTGGTAGCAAAGTTGTCCTGCTCGGTTTGGCAGGAATTATGAATGGCATCGATTGGACGACTGTTTGGCTAAATGAATTAGAGGTAAAAGGAAGCTTTGCGTATAGTACAGACGAGTATCAAGGCGTGAGAATGAGAACATTCGATATCGCCATTGAATTATTGCGTTCAGGGAAAGTAGATCTATCTTCGCTTGTCACCCATCGTTTCCCTATAAAAGAATACCGACAGGCACTAAACGTTGCTTCAAGTAAGGCGGTAGGGACAAGTATGAAAGTTGTATTTGAACCTTAATAAGCATTTAGGAGGGATTAGCAAATGAAAACCTTTACGGTTAACGGAAAAACCAATCGTCCATTCTTGACATGGTTGACAGAGGGGATGATCCATACATTTCAAAAGGCTGGATATGAGTATAAGGAATCGCCGATAGACCAGATCAATCTAGTTTTTAATGTGATTGACCCTGATCGGCCTCGACATTTTCGTCGCCATTCTCAATCGACTTTCGTTGTGAGCATCCTCGAAACAGAAGAAAAACCAGAAAATGTTTTTAAAACGGCCTATCCTTATTTGATTCGGTCTCTAGCGAATCATTTGATGTATATTTACCACCAAGATGACGATATACACCTCTATTTTCTCACGCCCGAACAAGGCTTTTATAGCATGACTCATCGTACGGATGAAGCAGAAGAAGTATTATTTGAACGTATATTTGACAGGTTGAAACCTTTGGCTTCCTCACAGTTAGTGATTGATAATCATTTCAATGAAGACCTCATTGACGATTTATTAGATGGAAATGATAGAACCAGGAAAATGTATTTATCGGGAAAAAGACTGGACAAAATGAATTTATTGCCAGCGCCATTTCCAATTGACAATTACTTATCTCCTCGAGATATGCGCCATTTAAAGAAATTGTATGGCATTGGTGGATTAAGTTACGGGAACCTTAGTAGTCGTGAAAATAACGACCATTTCTGGATGAGTGCTAGCGGAATTGATAAATCCAATATGAAAGAGATTGGAAGGGACATTCTCTATATCACTGGATACGATTCTACAAAGAACGCCATGAAAATTAGCATACCGCCAAATATTACCCCGAAAAGAGCGTCCGTGGATGCGATTGAACATTGGATGATCTATCGGGAACATCCAGATGTTGGGGCCATTGTACATATACATGCCTGGATGGACGGAATAGAAGCTACGCAAATAAACTATCCGTGCGGAACAATCCAGCTTGCCGAAACGGTTGCAGAGTTGGTACGTCAAGCCGATGACCCAAGCAGAGCAGTGATTGGCCTTAAAAATCATGGTCTGACCATAACCGGGCATGATTTGGATGAAATCTTTGAACGTATTGAGGATAAAGTCATTCCTCAAGTGCCCATGACTTGAAATGAAGCCTCCTTTGTTCAAATGAACGTTTCAGGTTTTCGCTTCCAGTTAGGGTAATAGTCGGCACATGCATGGAAGTTTAACAAACGGCGCATCAATGTTGAGGGAATGACAAAGAAAGAAGAAGAACAGGAAAGAATTTACCTTTGTTGCACCGACAAATGAATGGATCTATACCGTTGGGTACATTAAGACATTGGGGCAGGTAAGGACATGGAGACTATGCTAAAGCAAATAGTAAGTCAAATAGTAGAAATTCTTATTGCATGTTTTGAGTTCGAATATGAAGAGATCCTTGAACGGACTTCCACTAGCGAAAAAGAAAACGAATAAATCTAGGCGGCCGTATATCTGTTTATATAACTAGCGAATGGAAGTCTGCCTTTTGCTTGCATGCAAAGTTCGTATGTACCCAGAAAGTTCTACAGCATATTCTGTTATAGAGTGTTGCATGTGAAGGAGAGAACATAGGATGAGAAATCAGCCATTGATTTTTTCTGCATCAATTGGATATGGCCACCATCAGGCGGCTAAAGCCCTACAACATGAATTTAATCATCATGGCTTTCATCCTGAAATTGTTGATACGTTTCACGCGATCAGCCCAAGGCTTCATAAGTTGATGCTGAGCAGTTATATTCATTTGCTAAAACGATACCCAGTAGTATGGAGAAAAATTTATTTATATGCAGAAGAACATCCGTTGTATTTATGGTTAGATCGCTTTGGCTCCCTTTTTGTAGAACAACTCTATTCAATCATTGATAAACAGAAGTGTTCATTCATGATTTCAACGCATCCATTTGTGACAGCGTTTTTAACAAGAGTCAAACAGGTAAAACAATTAGAGGTCCCCTTGTATACGGTTATAACGGACTTTGTCTTGCATCCTGCCTATGTAAGGCAAGAAATAAATGGCTATTTTACAGCATCCCCTAAAATTGAAGAATTTGCCAACTTGTCCAACATTCCTTCCCACCTTTTTTATTCAACAGGCATCCCCATTTCAAATCATGACGATTTACAAATAACGAAGTTACAAGCTCGTCATGATTTGGGACTTGATCTGGATAAGAAGATCCTGTTAATTTCAGGAGGCGGCATTGGTTTATCAAATTATACTCGCATAATACGGGAATTAGAACAATTACAACAATCGATTCAGATTGTATGTATGGTAGGGCACAATCGTAAAGCGAAGCAAAGCATTTTACGGCAGAACAGTAAACACTCCATAAAAATCGTTGAATTTACAGATCAATTTTTACTGTATCTAAAGGCAAGTGACGGGATACTTTCCAAAGCAGGCGGATTAACTATGGCAGAAGCTCTTGCTTGTGAAACACCGATTATGATTTACAATCCTATTCCAGGGCACGAGGAGCAAAATGCCGAATATTTATCCAATTCAGGGGCTGCCGTAAAAGTAGAACGTTGTATTCAATTACCTCAAGTAATAGAGAGTGTGTTGTATCAAACATCTCATTATAAAGCGCTCCAGCATCATGCACGTAAATTAAAAAAACCAAACGCCGCCAACCATATTGTTGAGAAGATTATACGATTTGAACAACAAAAAAATGGCTAACGACAAGAGGTTTTGCTCATTCCATATTCCCCTCTCTGTCAAGATCCATATAGACTTTGCTAGGGGTAGCCCCTTCTTGATATAAATATTTTCCGCGATAGCCTTCTGTAGCTTGGTCGACGTTTGCGATCACTAACTGGCAAACACGGATGCCGACCTGCAATTGAACAGGAACACGGTTTGCATTAAACAATTCCAATGTAATTTGGCCAGAGAAGCCTGGATCAATCCAGCCAGCATTTTGAATAAACACACCTAGTCTTCCGATCGAGCTTCTCCCTTCAACAAAAGCTGTTAAATCATCAGGCAAACGAATTTGTTCTAACGTTGTTCCTAGCATAAACGTTTTAGGTGGAATCGAAATCACTCCGCCTTCTGGCACCTGTGTTTCATGATAGTTCGCCGGCTTGTCAACTGATAATAAAGGGGTAGACATGTCATCCACTACTAAAAAATGATCCCCCAAGCGTAGATCAATCGATGCTGGTTGTATGCTTAAGCCTGTAAAAGGGGTAATCACCATGCGTTCTTCCTGTATGAATTGCTTGATCGTTTGTCCTGATAAAATCACTATTCCCACCACCCATTATAATTGCTCTGAATGTGGAGCGATTCGCTCACTATCATGCTTCCTTTTAGTTAATGAAAGATAGCCCCACCGCAACAACAGCTGCACTAATAACACTTGTCAGCATTTGTTTCCATCCAATCGACAAGGCCGTTTTCCAACTTGTCTCTTTGCTGATTGTCCATAACGTCACAAGACAAGCAGATAAAGTGGAAGCCAAATAGACAAGAATAAACACCTGAGCGATTGACATCTCCATTAATAAGCTCCCTTGCCCCTCATTCAACACAAGCAAGCCATCCTTTCTAATAAAAGAAAAGATTAAGCCAGGCGCTGCTTCTACAGGTAAGGAAAATAGAGTTAACAAAGGCAGAGCGAGCCAGCTAAAAATTGATAACATCCCTATTGTTTCAAATACAGATGCAACAAGACAGATCGCCAAGAAAATCGGCATAGCTTGGAGCAAAAACTGTTTCATGACACTAGATACCTTCCACCAAAACCCTTTCCAGTTCATCCCTTGCAAATAAGGAAGCGGCGCAATAGGTATTAGCTCATTTGTGGTGCTTTTGTGCCAAATTCTCGTGTGAATGGCTCCTACAATAAGTAATAAAAGCAAATACGGAATAAATAAAAACGGAACATGTGCGGCATTAAAAATCGACAACGTCGCCCCTATTTGATAACTGCATGCTGAAGCAAATGAAATCATCGACATGCATGACGCCCGCGTACAGCTACTACAACTTCTGCTTTGCATCACGGCTACCACATTGCAACCAAATCCCGTTATGACAGGAAGCAAATCTCTTCCAGTTAAACCGATTTTACGCAGCCACGGATCTAACGCATTGGTTAAATGCTCCTGTATCCCAATCTCTTCTGTAATCGTAGTCGTGATACTGATCATGATGACAACAGGAAAAGCCCAGAGAAATGAGTACCAGCCTAAAGTGATTAATCCATAATTACCTGTTAAGACATTTGCTAAAAAGGGCGGTACCTGCTCAAGTAACAAAGAGATGAGTGGTACAAGCAAATATTGTTCTGTCAATGGCTCGAGCCAACTGACAAACATATAGGCAGTAAATACTGGCAAAGCAAATATGGCCAAAATAAATAGGCATGCGAGCATTGGCCCTATGATCGGCAAACGGAATATCGGCAATAAACGGTTAACAGGATTAGGCGAAGCAGGCAAGAAATAAATAATACTTGTCGTCACTCCCCAGACACGGGCATTCTCGATACATGCCATCACTTGCTCTTGTTCCCCTTGCTCCATCTTTCGGGCATTCATCCAGACAACGGGAACTTGTAACAGTTCTTGCACTCTTTTTTGTTCGGCTTTTGAGGGCAAGTACTTGTCTCGGTGCGTTGCGGCAATCGCTATTCTTTTCCCTTTCAATTCCAATTTTTGCTGTAGCTGTATTAACTCCTCCTTCAAGTTCGTTGCCCTTACAACTAAGAGAATCGTTTCCTCTCCTTCTAAATGATCTAACGTAAGCTGTGTGCTGTGGCTGTCCATATCAAATTGAAGTCCTGGCAAATCTGTTAATCGAACATCGCTGTTGATTGTACAGGTTGCGCTTAAAGCAGCTACGGTTGAGCCTTTTATGTTGCTTGCTAATGCTCGTTTCTCACCCGTCAACTGGCGAAATAAACCTGATTTGCCAACAGATTCACAACCCACTAACAATACATCTGTCGGTTGAGCGGGGGAAGGCCGCACACTTTCTAACATTGACACTCTCCCCTCCTATTAAAAGATCGTTCAGATTGAGCTATAGGGCCCTGTCGTCGTACCTATCGAAAACGATTGGAATCACGGAATGCTCTGCATGGTGACCATAAACCATAATTATTACGATTTAAAGCACAAAAAAAATTAAGCACGACAATAGTGAAAGCCTTTCGCTAGTTCCTGATCGTCGAGATGCTTGCCAATAAAGACGATCTCACTTTGCCTTTTTTCCTCTTTCGCCCACGGCGCTCCCTCTGTGCCTGCAAACAGCATATGTACGCCTTGAAAAACAACTCTTTTCTCAAGTTGCTTTATATAAAGGACACCTTTATAACGATACAGCGTTTCTCCTTTAAATTGGACTAAATAGGCGAACCAGTTGTTCACTTTTTCTAAATCAAGGGGATGGTCTTCCTGAAACACAAAAGAAGTCACTTGTTCATTATGATGGTGGTGATGCGTTTCGGTTAATAAAGTCGGATCTATTTTTAATACATTTTTTAAATCAAAGGATTTTTTCCCAACGACATCTCGAATATCTACATGAGCATATGTCGTATAAATCTGCTTCGCATGTGGGTTCATATGGGTCAGCTGTTGTTCTAGTTTATTTTTTTCCTCATCCGTAATCAAATCAATCTTATTTATCAAAAGAACATCAGCAAAAGCGATTTGTTGCCCAGGTTCTTCTTCCGCTAAATGTTGCCAAATATGCTTGGCGTCAACCATCGTAATCACACTATCGATTTCAAATGAATGGGCCGTTTCCTTATCCATTAAAAACGTTTGAATGACAGGTGCCGGATTAGCCATACCCGTTGTCTCAATGACAATACGGTCAAGCGGTTCTTCTCGTTCATTCAAATTCCTTAATAGATTGATTAAATCAGCCCGTACATTGCAACAAATACAACCACTATTCACTTCTATTATTTCTTCCTTAGTTGGCACGACCAAGTGGCTATCAATCGATGTATCGCCAAATTCATTAATGATGACAACGACATTTTGCTCAGTGATCCCTTTTAGTAAGTGATTGAGAAATGTGGTTTTTCCTGCACCTAAAAAGCCAGTTAAAATCGTAACGGGAACCGTTTGTTCTTTTGGCAATCCTCTTTTTCCTCCATCGTCTAAATTTCCGACTTTGATCGTAACATGTACAGCGGCAACCATAAGACTATTCCATGCCTGCTAAAACAGAAACAACAAATCGTAACAATTACGATTTAAAAGGATTATATGATATCCACGTAGGATTGTAAATAGCAAAGATTGTCCCCTCCCCTCATACGTCCGTTTCTTCACGTAAAAGAAAATCAATGGTGAGTTTGACAAACATGAACGCTTCCCTCTTAACAGCGAAACTGGCTGATTATGGGACTTAAAACAACTATGATACCCAACGTTACTCACCACAAATCCACCTTGACAGAGGCAAAGTGAGAGATTCAATCAGCCAACAGCTCCGATCCCCCCCTTTATGGATACAGATGACCACAAGCCGATTATTATTCGATCGAATGAAATAAACTTCTTGACGGAATAGCGGAATTAGTGTTAGCTTGTAACAAAACGTAATCATTTCGATTTACATATCGCCTTAAAGGAGAGGAAGAAAAAAATGAAAAGACTGCTTATTAGCTTATCAAGTTTATTAGTACTAAGTACTTATTTAACAGCATGTCAAGGAACAAAAGACGAGGAGCAAGTGAACGGAATAGAAGAAGGAGAATCAGAAGTACATACAGATGAGGGTCATGCCCACAGTGAGACGAACGATTTTGAGGCTCCAGAAAGTATAAAAATCGAAGGGGTTGCTGATCACTATCATACGGGCGATGCGATTGAGCTAACCGCAGTACTGGATGAAGAAACAGAATATGATCATTGGCACTGGTATAGCAGAGAAAGTGCAGATGAGGAATGGGAAGGCGTTTCAGGACAGGAAACGGACACATTTACAGGAGAAGCAACAATCGATGGCTTAGAAATAAAAGCTGTTTTATTCGATCATGACCATGAGCCTCATGTTCAATCTGCACCAGTCAAAGTGGTGATTGATGATCATCATGGACATGATGAAGAAAGCCGCCAAATCTATCAAGGCTACTTTGAAGATAGTCAGGTTGAAGACCGTGAATTGTCTGATTGGGAAGGAGATTGGCAATCGGTTTATCCTTATCTTTTATCTGGAGATCTAGATGAAGTGTTTGAACATAAGGCAGAAGATGGAGATATGACAGAAGAAGAGTACAAACAGTATTACACGGTAGGATATGAAACAGATGTTGATCGTATCATCATTGAAGACAATACCGTCACTTTCTTTGAAAATGACAACGAGTATTCAGGAGAGTACGAATCAGATGGTTACGAGATTCTTACCTATGAAGCAGGTAATAGAGGCGTACGATTTATCTTTAAATTAGTTGATGGATCAGATGAAATGCCTCCATACATTCAGTTTAGTGATCACAATATCTTTCCAGTAGATTCCCATCATTTTCACTTATATTGGGGAGATGACCGTGAGGCCCTATTGGAGGAAGTTACAAATTGGCCAACGTACTATCCTTCTGAATTAGACAAAGATGGGATCGTACGTGATATGTTGGCACATTAATCTCTGTCGCAGAGATTCATTTAAGAGAATATAGCTGAGATCTGATCATTCGTACGGTGAGGAGAATATAGATGAAAGCCAATCGGTTCGTTACCATTTTGTTTAGTTCCATTATGTGTACCACTCTTATGGGCTGTAACCAAAATGAAGACGAAAACACTGCAAGTGAGAAGTTATCCGTTGTAACATCGTTTTACCCAATGTATGAATTTGCTCAACAAGTCGCAGGGGATCGTGCAGACGTATCACTAATGGTTTCTGCAGGAGAAGATGCCCATCATTATGAACCAAGTGCCCAAGATGTAGCGGCTGTTAATGAAGCAGAAGTATTTGTCTATAGTAGTGAAGAAATGGAACATTGGGTTGAAAGTCTATTTAACACAGTAGAGAACAATGATCTGGTCATCGCTCGTACAGCAGATGGTGTTGATTTAGTGGATACTAGTGGATCAGGTCATTCTCATGGCCACGATCAACATGGAAACGAGGAAAAACAAGAAGCCGCTGGAAAGATAAACATTCAAGGTGTTGCCGACCATTATCATACTGGCAACATGATTGAATTAACGGCGGAATTAGATGAAGAAGTAGACTATGATCATTGGCACTGGTATACAAGAGAAAGTGCGGATGAGGAATGGGTAACTGTTCCCAATCAAGGAGGACCTGAATTCAACTATGAGGCATCAGGAGATAGCTTTGAGGTCCGGGCAGTCCTTTTTGATGATAGTCACAATGAATACGCAGAGTCAGAACCAGTAGAAATTGTCATTGATGATCACGGCCACGGCCACGACCACGGCCAGGAAGAGGAACATGAGCATGAGGAGGAACATGGTCAACATCAGGAGCATGGAAGTGATAGCGCAATTGAAATTGTTGGATTGGCGGATCACTATCATACAGGAGATGTCGTTACACTCGTTGCTCAGCTTGAAGAAGAGGTAGACTACGATCATTGGCACTGGTACACACGTATGAGTGAAGATGATGAATGGGAAGCTGTATCTGGACAAGGAACCGATCACTTTGAGTATGAAACAACTGGAGAAAGCTTCGAAGTACGGGCAGTCCTTTTTGATGACGATCATAATACGTATGCAGAATCAGAGCCAGTATCGGTCATCATTGATGATCATGAATCACACGATCCACATATTTGGCTAGACCCCGTATTGGCACAAGAGCAAGTTAACGTCATTCGCGATGCCCTGATTGAGGCAGATCCAGACGGACAAGCGATTTATGAGGAAAATGCAGAAGCCTTTAATAAAGAGCTTCAAGCATTACATGAGGACTATCAAGCTGCGCTTGAAGATGCAGAAAGCCGCGTGTTTGTCGTCCAACACCAAGCATTTGGATACCTTGCGCAACGTTATCAGTTAGAACAAGTAGCGATTGGCGGTTTATCTACAGAAGTTGAACCGAGTCCATCGCGTATTGCTGAAATTGGAAACCTCGTGGAAGAACATGATGTGCCAGTTATTTATTATCAACAAGGAGCCAATTCAGCCATTGCCGAAACGGTCGCTACTGAAACAGGGACAGAGACAGCCGTCTTGTATGACTTAGAAGTACTATCTGAAGAGCTTCAAGCAGAGGATCTAGGATACGTCGATGCCATGCGGCAAAACTTGGAAGCTTTACAGTTAAGCATCCAATAACGGGCATGATTAAACGATTGTAGATAGGAAACAACGAAACGTATAGATCGTATTCTTAAACGATAAGTAGAAAGAATACGATCTATAATAGAAAGGTCGTTTCATTATGCATTATATTGAAGTAAAAAATCTCGCCTTTCAGTATGAAAACGAACCAGTGTTGGAAAATATTTCATTTGAAGTAGATGCAGAGGATTTTGTGATGCTAACCGGAGAAAATGGTGCCGCAAAGACGACTTTGTTGCGCAATATTTTAGGTTTGTTGAAACCGTCAAAAGGTAGCGTCCGAATTTCACCAAAAAATCGTTTTGGCGAGAAGCTCATGATTGGATATGTTTCACAGCAGGTTGCCTCCTTTAACGCTGGATTTCCGAGTACTGTGCTTGAACTTGTGCAATCTGGCCGCTATCAAAGAGGCAAATGGTTTAAACGATTAGATAAAGATGACAAAGAGCATGTGCGGCGCTCACTAGAATCCGTGGGAATGTGGGACATGCGCCATAAAAAGATAGGAGAATTATCTGGCGGGCAAAAACAGCGGATTTCCATTGCCCGTGTATTTGCAACAGACCCTGATTTGTTTGTGCTAGATGAACCTACAACTGGAATGGACGTGAATTCTAGAGAAGAATTCTATAAATTGTTAAAACACAATTGCCGTGAACATGGGAAAGCGATTTTAATGGTTACCCATGATCATGAAGAAATCCGTCATTATGCTGACAAACATATTGAGCTAGTCAGGAAGGAGGACTCTCCATGGAGATGTTTTTCCATGGATTCATGCAAAGAGCTTTCCAAGCCTCACTCCTAATCTCATTCATTGCACCATTGTTAGGCTTGTTTTTAATATTACGTAGACAGTCTCTAATGGCGGATACTCTATCACATGTATCCTTAGCGGGTGTAGCACTAGGTTTGCTAATCGGCGTCAATCCAACGTGGACCAATCTTTTAGTCGTTGCGGTAATTGCCATCATGCTTGAATATTTACGTGTGGTGTATCGCACGTATTCGGAAATTTCGATTGCGATTTTAATGTCAGTCGGCATGGCTCTAGCCCTATTCCTGATGGGGTTAAATGATGGTGGAGCTACTTTAAGCATGAACCAATTTTTATTTGGCTCCATTGTCACCATTAGTAAGCAGCAAGTATGGATGTTGTTCATCCTAACGATTATGATTAGTCTCCTCTATTTCGTTTTCCGAAAACCTATGTATATTTTGACATTTGATGAGGAAATTGCCTTCACCGCTGGTTTGCCTATCAAAACGATGTCTATTTTGTTTAACGTGTTAACAGGGGTAACGATTGCAATCATTATGCCGATAGTCGGCGCTTTACTCGTTTCAGCCATTATCGTCTTACCTGCTGCGATTTCAATGCGGTTAAGCAAAAGCTTTAATGGTGTTATTTTCATTGGAATCGTGATTGCCTTAATTGGCATGTTGAGTGGTTTAGTCGCTTCGTATGAATTAGGTACACCACCAGGAGCTTCTATCATATTAATCTTCATGATCCTTTTTGCTGCGACTGCACTGATTAAACATATCTTGCGTCACACTAAATTAGAGAAACGCTTTAAATAGAAGTGATGACAAAAATCGCAACGTGTGTAAACATGTTGCGATTTTTTCATGACTGTTTTGCCACGACAGTGCCATCTTTGCTTCAGGTCTTGTCTTTTTGGTTCAAACCTAGATTAATACACGAAATGAAGGCAACCTAGTAATACATTCAGCCAACATTCTTAATCCTCCCCTATATGAAGTTCATTTTTCGGGAAACGTTTCCCTCTCTTAACATTTATTTTTTTGCGACCAAATCATGAAAATAACAAGTAACAGGGCTAAAACACCTCCTACTAACGATAAAGCTTCGTAACTAGAACCAGCAACCACCATGCCTGCTAATGCACTGCCAGAAGCTCCGGATAAAGCTATAAAAACATCGACGGTTCCTTGTGTCTTAGCACGTGTTGATGGTTCAGTTGAATCAATAATTAGAGCTGTGCCACTAATCAGGCCAAAATTCCACCCTATCCCAAGAAAGGAAAGAGCAATAATGAGAAGAATGATGGAATCGCCTGGTGCGATTGACGCTAAAACACCAGAAAGTAGTAATGTAACGCCAGAAGCAATCGCCATATTAACTCGACCAACTTTATCAACAAGGATTCCTGTAACAAGAGAAGGGAGATACATAGAACCAATATGAAAACCAATAACAAGCCCAATAGTCTTTAAACTGTGACCGTGATCTTCCATATGAATAGGCGTCATGATCATAATTGCAACCATTACGATTTGGGTAAGTATCATGATGATAGCGGCAGTAGCAACTCCCTTTTTATTTAATTGAGTCTCTTTCAGGAGCTTATTAGGTTTAATAAGTCGCCTATTTTCATTTATCTTTAACGCTATAATAAATGGATCAGGACGTAAAAATACAAATAAAAACAGACCTGCTACTACAAATGCTACTGCCGATAAAATAAAAGGTCCTGCTAATTCTGGAACTCCGATAGAAAGAGCAAAATTTCCCATCACATTTACTAAGTTTGGGCCTGCAACTGCTCCAAATGTTGTAGAAACCATCGCTATACTTACAGCAGTTCCTCGCTGCTTATTAGTTGCTAGGTCAGTTCCAGCATAACGAGCTTGTAAATTGGTTGCGGTGCCTGCACCATAAATGAATAAGGACGCAAATAATAAAAATATATTATGGATAAGAGCTGCAATGACAACACCTGCTGCTCCAAGCCCTCCAGCTATAAATCCTATCGTAAGTCCCGTGCGCCTTCCAAAATGATTAGAAAGTCTCCCTACCGTTAATGCTGCTCCAGCTGAGCCTAACGTAAATAAAGCTGCTGGAATACCAGCATATGCATTGGTTCCAAGCATTTCTTCTGCAAGCAATGCACCTACTGTCAATCCAGCGGCTAATCCTGCCCCTCCAAATACTTGTGAAATAACTACTATAATTAAGATTCGTTTATATAATCGTTTTTGTTTCTTCGGATTGTCTATATAACTTTCTATTACCTTCCTTTTTTTATCCAAAATATCAATCTCCTTTTATTCAATCTAATTCCACTATTATATTAAATTAATTCTATTTATAATGAACATTCAAAATAAATAATGTTCATTTTGTTTATTCATCCATGTTGATCTCCATCATTTCTTTTTTGGAAAAAATTGTTATATCTAGTTTAAAAAAGCTTATAGTAACCTTCCACACTGTAGACAGCGCTCGCATACTCCGAGGTTTGTCAAGCGTTTTCTCTCAGTCTGGTCGAGGTTATCGACTTGGCGACAACCTCAGAGTTTATTTCTTTATAAGCTTTATATCTCCCTTATCAAGGCAAAATAGATCATCTATATGATAGATGCCATAAGGTAACGGTGAATGAATTAGTTGTTTAACAACTAGTGATGTTATAGAAGCTGTCGTCATTGCTTCACTGTTTGCATACCATATCTCGTGTATTTCATTTATCAGGTTGTTTTCGCTATTCGTAGCTTCTACTTTTATTGCACAAATATCTGAACTTGACGGAACACGACAGAAGCTTTGAATCATTTTAATCACCACACGCTTTGCCCAGGAATACTTAAGGAGTGCCGTAAATCTCAACCTATGGACTATCGCTAGTATCCGATTAACCCACTCTACATCAAATGTAAGATAGGTTTGCACCTCGCTGCGGGGTAGCTTTCGTTGAAGAATATGTTGATCCGAAAAATTAAACAAATAGCTAGTTCTTTTCCCTAATCGGTTAAAATACGTCATTCTTTTTCCTGAAAAATTTCTAACCGTTTGTGTAACACCGTTCTTTTTAACGTTGTAAGATTGATTTATCTGTTCAAGCAACCATTGAATTGCCCCGACTCCATGTTCTTCTCCTAAACCCAATAAAATAGATATGTGTAATTCCTCAATCGATTCCATACGATCTATAAGATGTTTAGCAAGTAAATTAGAAAGACCTGGAGCAAAGCCTACGCTCATTATAACGGTGGACTGTTGGGCCAAAGGGTTGAGCTGCTCGATTTGCTTATGAAAAGCAAAATTAGCTGTTATATCAATATAATGGATATGATGCTCTAAGCAGTACTGAACCAAAGCTGCATTCTGCTGATCCATGCACATGATCACTAAATCTGCAAGCAAGATTGCTTCATAACTTTTTGGTTTTCGTATATCTATTTCCACAGGATGGGCACTGGAACCAAGTTGCCGACAGTAATATTCAGCTTTTTCTAACCGCCTTCCGGCAATCAAGATTCGTAAGTCTGTTGATTGTGTTAACTGCTTGGCAATATTTCCACCTACTTCACCATAACCACCGATAATCATAACTGAATTGATCATGCTTTTCTCTCCTTTTTTGCTATATAGATTTCAATATTGTATTGCCTCTTTTGTTCGATAATTGCAGAAACAAAAAGGAGCCCTCTATAACCGCATTCAATACATTCAGTACACCTTTCTCCATCAACATTCCCTTCATTTTTAACGTTCTCCCTGCTATAATTTATATTGATAATTATTATCAATTATAAAATACTGGCTTATAGACACTATCCCATGAATAAGGGGGGACTAAGTTGCAGTGCTCTATTGATTACTGGAAAGAAAAGTCAAACAACATTTGGAATAGATATACGGATTCTTATCTATATAGAAAAAGGATGATTCTTCGTTTAAAACAGCAAGTTTCCTTCGATGCGTATTGTTGTGCAGTAGTAAATCCGATGACACTAACTACGGTTGGAGCAATAACAGAATGCTCTCTCGAACCTATTCATCAAGATTTATTAACTTCTGAGTATCTTGAAGATGATGTACATTTATACCGAGAGTTAGTGGAAAAGTCTGTTAAAACAGCCAGATTAAGTGATACCTTTGGCAAACAGGAAAGTAGACGTTTTACTGACATATTAAAGCCACACCAATTCTCAGATGAAATGCGAGTAGCTTTAATGGATAAGGGGAAATGCTACGGGTTTTTAACATTATTTAAAAAAGAAGAGAGTACACATTTCACTGATAAAGAAGTATTACTATTAGAAGGGTTGTCCCCAATAATGGGAAAAGCATTAAGGAATTATTTTTTTATGGAATCAGAACAAAGTTCCCAATCCCTTCATACTGATCCTGGCGTAATTATTGTAGATCGACATTTGTCATTACAGTCAATGAATGAAGCAGGTAAAAGATATATGACCTTGTTGCAAGAATTCGAACGTTCTGAGGATCCAGGTAGTCTTCCTAAGCCTATTCAAGCTATATGCTTTAAGCTTTTATCCCAGAAAGATAGAAACGTAACACTCTTTATTCCTGTAGCAGATAAAATCCAATTCGTAGCATCCGCTTCCTTTTTGCAAACGGATAGTTCAAAGAAAAATGTTGCAATTGCTATTACAATAAACAAAGCTTCTGCCAAAGAAATGCTGGAACATTTAATGGAAACATATGCTTTAACAGCCCGAGAGAAACAAGTGGTGAAAGCTTGCCTGCCAGGACATACCACAAAAGAAATCGCAAACAAACTTAACATTTCCTATTATACGGTTCAAGATTATTTTAAAAATATTTTTTATAAGGTAGGCGTGACTACTAGAAATGAACTAGTTTGGAAACTGTTTGCGAAATATCAATAAAATTAAGTTATCATCGCTTCCCCCACATTTGATCACGCCTCTTCTGATTATGATTATTTTTAGATGTCCTTTCATCTGACTAGAGCGGAAACCACTCGTCCATCTGCTTTTGAAGCTCGCTATGGAGAACGATAGGTGAGACTAGCAGCGCTGATCATAGGACGAAAATGGACGTGATCCATCTCGCAGAATCTATCCAGTGACTGCCACGGGCGCGATTTTAAAAATCCCACGTAGCACGTTTTATTATGAAGGCACCCAAGGACTTGTATCAACGTACACAGCTTCCTCAACTTTGCGTAAGAGTTCATTGTCAAACTATATCTGTTGTGAAAAAGATGAAACGGCTTAAGCTCTGGAATTCAGAGCTCAAGCCGTTTACATGTTGATCATTTCGACTGCCTATTTGGACAGAGGTTCACTCAATTTCTAATCAAAACGGTTTTAATCGCCGTATAAAATTCTTTGGCAGCTTCCCCTTGTTCACGTGTTCCCGTACTTGAAGCTTTCATCCCGCCAAATGGCGCCTGTAATTCGACACCGGCACTTTCTGCGTTAACACGGACTAATCCAGCTTCGATATCATCAATGAAAGACAGGGCTGAGCCAATATTGGATGTGTACAAGGAAGCACTTAACCCGAATTCGGTGTCATTTGCGATATCAATTGCTTCTTCGACACTTTTTACTTTAATGAGAGCAATGACTGGTCCAAATATTTCTTCCTGGGCAATACGCATTGTAGAAGTCACATCTTCAAATATCGCTGGCTCGACGTAGAAGCCATTAGCGTATTCCTTTTCAGTTAAACGTTGCCCACCAAATAGAAGTGTGGCGCCTTCTTCTTGTCCGATTTGAATGTACTCTAAAACGGTATTTAATTGGCTTTCACTGGCGCACGGCCCCATCCAAATGGTTGAATTCATTCCATCGCCGATCGTGATCTTTTTCGTTTCCTCTAAAAGGAGGTTTTTCAGCTCTTCGTAAATCCCTTCTTGTACAATGACACGACTCGTTGCCGTACATTTTTGCCCTGTTGATTTGAAGGCACCGCTTAAAATTCCTTGCACAGCGCTTTGGAGATCAGCGTCATCTAGAACAATGACCGGATTTTTCCCGCCCATTTCTAGTTGGTATTTTACGCCATTAGCACTCGCTGCTTTTGCGACTAGCTTACCAGTGGACTCAGATCCAGTGAACGTAATCCCGTTTAATTTCTTGCTATTTATAAGGGCATCGCCAACAATGGAGCCTTTTCCGGTAATAAAGTTCAATACACCTTTAGGAAGACCGGCATGTTCAAAACATCTGACAACTTTAGCGGCTGTGACCGCACTTTCAGAAGCTGGCTTAAAGACCACTGTATTTCCGTAAACCAATGCCGGGGCAATTTTCCATATAGGGATTGCCACCGGAAAGTTCCAAGGGGTAATGATGCCAACTACGCCCAGGGGTGTCCGCTTCGTAAACATTAGCGCCTCTTTATCAGAAGCTGGAATCACTTCCCCCTCTTTTCTCATCCCTTCCGCTGCATAATACCGTAATATCGCAATACCACGTTGAGTTTCACCAATTGCTTCAGGTAACGTTTTTCCCATTTCTTTTGTTAACGTTTCGGCAATGTCATCAACGTTTTTTTCTAACTCATTAGCGACACTAGCTAATAGTTGGCCCCGTTGATATGGCCCGATTTTACGCCAGCCGACTTTCGCTTCAGTGGCCGATTGAATCGCTTCTTCCACTTCTTCAGTTGTAGACGACTGAATTCGGCCAATCGTTTCATTTTGGTTTGCTGGATTCACACTGTCCATTACTTGTCCGCTCGTACTGTCTTTCCATTCGCCATTCAAATAATTTTGAAATACTTCTACTGTTTGTGTAAATTTGGCCACTTATATGCACCCCTGTCTGATTTCATTTAACTTACTCGAATCCCAATCAATCAGTCTTCTTTCAATTTACGATTGATGTTATGGACGATTCTTTCTACTTCTGACCTTGTATTGGCGTTAATTAAATGAAAAGGTTTCTTATGATAGACGTGTTCACCGTTAAACCATCTATAGGAAACCGCCTCTTTCATCGTTGAAAAGAATGAGTGATTTATATCATATAGTTGCATAGCTTCAGCTATTAGATTTTGGTAATGATTTACTGCTTCGAAATGTTGATGTTCCATCGCTTTCTTTAGCTTGACGGAGATTTCCGGGAATACGACAGCTGTACTATTAATACTTCCATTGGTGCCGATCATCATACCAGGTAATAAATGATCATCAAAACCTGTTAAAATGACAAATTCAGTGTTTTTAGGTCTAACGTTTTCAATTAATTTTCTGTATCTGCCTATATCACTAACCGTTTCTTTTATTCCTTTTAAATTGTCATGTCTTTCTAGTAACGGAGGAATGATGTTTACTGGAATCTCTTGTGATGAAAGCATCGGCACATTATAGAGATAGGCATCCATTTTAATGGATTGAATAATTTCGCTGAAATAATCGATCAGTTGTGCTTCACTTAATGGCCAATAAAAGGGATTAACAATTAAAACTGCATCCGCTCCTGCTTTTTCAGCTTTTATCGCTAAATCTACCGCCTCTTCAACAACATTGCTTCCGACATTTACCATACACTTAACCCGCTTGTTGATATATGGGATGACATGATGGATATAATCGATCTTTTGTTGGTGCGTCATTGAAGTGAACTCACCGCTACTCCCTAATAAGAGAAATCCATCTACCTCTTTTTCAATCAGAATATCGATTAGTCGGAAATTCTTTTCTTTATCTACTGAGCCATTTTCATCAAAAAACGTAACAAGCGGAGGAATGATGCCTTGCAACAACGTAATCACCTCAGACTGCTTTATTTTTGAAAGGAACCGACATGATTCTTTAATGTTCCGATGTGTGTAGAGCTAATCTCCATCACATCACCTACCGATAATGTGAAATCGTTATCGGGAACAATACACGTGCCCGTCAATAAGACCGTTCCAGGTACGATGTCATTGTCGCGTATTAGAAACTCTACTAATTCCTCTAGTTTTCTTTTTAATTGACTCACACTTGCAGACCCCTGGAAAACAACCTCTTTCTCCCTGCTAATCGTACACATAATCGAAAGCTCATATGGATTTTCAATACCAGTTGGCATAAGAATGGCTGGACCAATGGAACAAGATTTTTTCCACACTTTCGCCTGTGGTAAATATAAAGGATTTTCCCCCTCAATATCTCTGCAACTCATATCATTCCCTAATGTATAACCAATGATCTCTTCCCCTTCGCCAATAACCAAGCCCAGTTCAGGTTCAGGAATTTGCCAGTTTGAATCACTTCGGATCAATAACTCTTTATTTGGACCTTGGGTGCGACGTGCAGTCGATTTCAAAAAGATTTCAGGGCGCTCAGCGTTGTACACTTTATCGTAAAACGTTAATACATCGAGCTTTCCATTCGTAGCTTCGTAATTTCGGGCCTCTCTGCTTTTCATGTATGTTACTCCTGAAGCCCATACCTCATCTGCCTCTATTGGGATCTCCAAGGCCGTTTCTTCAATTGATACCGGAGCCAGGCTGTTCTCTTTGATATACATTTCTGCGGTTTTCGCGTTTTCTTTAAGATAATAATAAAAATTCACATAGTTATCGAAAGGGACGACATACATTTTAGAAAATGTCTGTCCAATCGCAGAATGGACAATATGCTCTTGATCTTTAAATCGAATGAATTTCATATAGAGTTAGTCTCCTTTTTGATTGTTTAGCCGATTTACAAATCACAGCATGATAACGCATTCATTTTTTTAGTCGCTTCCCGGATCTCCAACGTTTCTCATCGGCTTTATGATAAACTATTAAAATCTCTTTACGTTGGCAGAATGACATTCCATCCACTTGCATAGTTAAAAATCGCTAATCCTTCTTAAAGCTGTTTTCTTTCAATCCAAGAAAATGGTCTTGAACCAAAACCATTCTTCTTGGATTGCTCACAAACTCTTTCTATTGAGGTTCCACCGGCTTTAAAAACCCTGCATGAAGAGAAATTCTCTTGGCCAAGTCTACAATCTCCTGTTCTGCTTCTTTTTGTTTCTTTTCCCAACTTGTTGTTAGCATGGTTACACTAACAGCTGCAATGACTTCATCCTCTTGATTCTTTACTGGGGCAGCAATACAGAAGAAATTTTCTACGGCTTCTTGATATTCCTTGATATAGCCCTGTTCATCTAGTAGGGCGATTTGTGCCCATAGCTCCTCTAATGTTTTGATGGTGTATGGCGTTTTAGCCTCAAGCCTTCTTCCTTCATACAAGTCCTTCATTTGGTTAAACGTATATTTGGAAAGGAGAACTTTTCCCATCGCGGTTGCATGAGCAGGAAATTTCATTCCTGGATCAGTGGCGACCCTTACTGGGGAACTCCCCTCTTTCTTTGCCAAATATAAAATATCGACACCATCCAAAATCGAAAGCTGAACCGTTTCATCTAAATTATTGACAGTGGTCGCAGCCTCCTCCGAAAACGTGCCAATTAAATCAAATTGACTCGAGTATAAAGCACTAAAAACACCAAATCTCATTCCAAGGGAATACGTATCATCCTTCCCTTTCTTCACCCAACCGAGCGTTTCGAGTGTATTTAGTAATGAATAAAGCGAGCTTTTATTAATTTTTAATTCATTGGAGAGATCAATTAACCGATATTGATTGGGCCGATAGGCAATAAGATTTAAAATGTTATCTGCCCTCCCAATCGCGGGAACCCAATATTTTTTCTCCATAGCGACAAACCCTTCTATTTTGTTTAATATAATAAACTCAGTTTTCTTATTAAAACCTAACATGATCATTTCAAGTAGTCAATATCGTATTTTTATTTACATTCAATTGTCCATTCAAGTCGGTTCAATGAGATAGGCGGCACTGTTCATATAGCCATTCATCTTTACGTTCACGTTTTTTTAATTGAAAAAAACATATTTCCAACTCATAAATTGTATGATATCATCAAAATAGTTTAATACAAAAAACTAGGTTTTTTATATAAAACCAAAATAACAGCGTTACTAGCTGCATGAGATGAATGGAGCCATCTAACTAGCATGAACAAGTAAAAAACACCTAGTTGAGCAAAACTTTAAGGGGGTGAATTTCCAATTAAGTTGAAAGCGCTTTATTGAAATTCAGCTTATAGGTGATTCTCGAAGCAATGATAAGACGTTTACAAGGGAAGTTTGGCTTAATGAACGAGCAATAAAAATGTTTAGCTTTCATTTCGTTGAAAGGAATAATCTCAATCATGGAGGAAAACATATGTCCTTGCATTTAATATTTGGCGATGAGGATGTCTCTCTTTACAACATTCAGACTCATGCAAAAGGAGCAGATGGCTCACTCCCCCTTACATCCGAGATGTTGTTACATTCACCAAGTGGCGACCTTTTTGGACTATCTCAAAACGTTGGCATGGGATGGGCGCCTTCCCGTCTCCTTGGAAAACAAATTCTAATCCTAGGCACCCAAGGTGGAATCAGGCATGAAAATGGCGCTCCGATTGCCTTAGGCTATCACACTGGCCACTGGGAAATAGGCCTGCTCATGAAGGAAGCGGCGGAAGAGATTCGCAGACAAGGAGGCGTTCCTTTTGCCGGATTCGTTAGTGACCCATGTGATGGCCGTTCCCAAGGAACGACTGGCATGTTTGATTCCCTGCCGTTTCGAAACGACGCAGCGATTGTTTATCGAAGGTTAATTCGCTCGTTGCCAACGCGCCGTGCCGTTATTGGCGTAGCGACATGCGATAAAGGCCTTCCGGCAATGATGGTCGCTTTAGCGTCCATGCATGACTTACCAACTATTATTGTCCCAGGAGGTGTCACGCTTCCGCCTACAAACGGTGAAGACGCAGGAAAAATTCAAACGATTGGAGCAAGATACGCAAATAACGAAATAACGTTACAAGAAGCTGCCGATCTCGGGTGCCGTGCTTGTGCGACACCGGGAGGAGGATGCCAATTCCTTGGAACAGCTGGCACCTCTCAAGTCGTTGCCGAAGCCATGGGTATCGCGTTGCCTCACTCGGCACTGGCGCCATCTGGTCAGCCGATCTGGATGGAAATGGCGAGACAATCAGCGCGTGCGGCATTAGAGATGGAGAAAAAAGGGCTATCAACTAAAGATATTCTGACGGATAAAGCGATCGAAAATGCGATGGTGGTTCACGCGGCTTTTGGCGGGTCAACCAATTTACTCCTTCATATCCCAGCCATTGCCCACGCCGCTAATTGCAAGATACCAACTGTGGAGGACTGGACAAGAATCAATAAAAAAATCCCTCGCCTCGTTGATGTCCTCCCAAATGGTCCTGTTGGTCACACAACCGTTAAGGTATTCCTAGCAGGGGGTGTTCCTGAGGTTATGCTTCATTTAAGAAAATTAGGCGTACTGCATGAAGATGTACGAACTATAACAGGAGAAACTCTTGGTGCAAACCTTGATTGGTGGGAAAACTCCGCAAGACGTGCTCTGATGAAAAAACAGTTGCTCGATACAGATGGGATTGATCCTGACGATATTATCATGGATCCAATCAAAGCGAGAGAAAGAGGCCTGACTTCTACTGTTACATTCCCGAAAGGAAATATTGCTCCTGAAGGCTCTGTCATTAAATCGACTTCTATTGATCCTTCAGTGGTAGGAGAAGACGGAATCTATAGACATACTGGGAAAGCGAAAGTTTTTACTTCAGAAAAGGCTGCTATAAAGGCAATTAAACATGGAAACATTGAAGCAGGAGACATCATGGTTGTGATGGGCGGCGGTCCTTCAGGAACTGGGATGGAGGAAACCTACCAACTAACATCGGCATTAAAACATTTGTCCTATGGAAAACATGTCTCCTTGATTACAGATGCCCGTTTTTCAGGTGTTTCTACTGGCGCATGCATTGGACATATCGGACCTGAGGCATTGGCAGGCGGACCAATTGGAAAACTACGCGATGGAGATATGATTGAAATCATGGTTGACCGCAATCAGTTAGTGGGTTCTGTCAATTTCATTGGAACGGAAAATGAACGGCTTTCTTTGGCCGATGCAAGTCAAGTACTGAAAGAACGTGCCCTTCATCCAGACCTTCAACCGAATCCAGATCTGCCAGACGACACTCGCTTATGGGCTGCGCTTCAATCCGTCAGTGGAGGAACTTGGCGCGGAAATATTTACGATACAGATCGAATCATTGAAGTTCTAAAAGCCGGCGTAAAAGCGTTAGAGGAAGAACAAATAAACGTCTAAATGGCACACATGTTAAATTGTGTGTAAGATTTTCCCCCATTGTTTTATAAATGGGGGATTTATTGAAAGCGTTTTCTATGTATGGCGTTCTTCAATGAAGGGCGCTTTCAGATAGTAAACAATCCAAGTATGTTGAGATCACACGAATACTTATTCATTTTTGGAGGTTTAGGATGCCATTATTTATCGTAGCAGTTGGAATTGTCTTGTTACTCATTTTGATTACTGGGTTCAAGTTAAATACATTTGTTTCATTAATTATTGTCGCTTTTATCGTAGCGTTGGCATTAGGAATGCCTCTCGAAAATGTGGTGTCCTCCATTGAAGGTGGATTAGGAGGTACACTTGGCCATATCGCGTTAATTTTTGGACTCGGTGCTATGCTTGGCAGGTTAATTGCAGACGCAGGGGGAGCCCAGCGTATCGCCATGACGTTAATTAACAAGTTCGGAGAAAAGAGAATTCAGTGGGCTGTTGTCGTTGCTTCGTTCATTGTAGGCATTGCCCTATTTTTTGAGGTCGGCTTAGTATTATTAATTCCGATTGTATTTTCGATTGCAAAAGAACTAAGAATTTCTATTTTATACTTAGGCATTCCCATGGCCGCCGCTTTATTAGCAACTCATAGTTTTTTACCGCCGCACCCAGGACCAACCGTAATAGCCGGCGAATATGGGGCTGATCTGGGAGTCGTTTTACTCTACGGGATTATGATTGCCATACCCACTGTCATTATAGCAGGCCCTCTCTTTACTAAGGTTGCCAAAAAAATTGTACCGGATGCATTTAACAAAACAGGGAATATAGACTCTTTAGGAGAACAAAAAACATTCAAACTCGAACAGACGCCTGGCTTTGGTATTAGTGTCTTAACTGCGATGTTCCCTGTTTTATTAATGGCTATTTCTACAATAGTCGATCTAGTCCAGAACTCAGTAGGGTTCGACGATCATCCAATCATAGCGATCATTCGCCTTATCGGAAACCCTTCGTCTGCCATGTTACTATCTTTATTGCTTGCCTTTTATACAATGGGGATAGCAAGAAAGATTCCAATCAAACAAGTGATGGATTCGTGTGCATCATCGATTGCAGCGATTGGGATGATGCTATTAATTATTGGAGGCGGAGGCGCCTTTAAGCAAGTGCTCATTGATGGCGGTGTCGGAGATTATGTAGCCGAACTATTTAAAGAAACGTCTATGTCCCCTCTTTTATTTGCTTGGCTCGTAGCTGCCATCTTGCGTATATCTTTAGGTTCAGCCACCGTTGCGGCTATATCGACTGCTGGATTAGTTGTGCCAATGCTAGCCCAATACGATGTCAATTTAGCCTTGGTCACTCTTGCAACTGGAGCAGGCAGCTCGATTTGCTCCCATGTGAATGATGCCGGATTTTGGATGATCAAAGAATACTTTGGGTTAAGCATGAAAGAAACATTTTCAACATGGACGATCCTATCGACGATCACTTCTGTCGTTGGATTAGGGTTTATTTTATTATTCGATACATCCTTAATCATTGCAGGAATGGCCATCGTTCTTATTAGCGTAACAGCCATATACTTCAGTACCATTACTCCAACAAAGGATAAAGGAAAGGCGTTAGGGGCATAGAGTCGTAGACTCGTGCTCCTCCTTTCCTTCCACTTCCCTTTGCGACTGGCTCGCCTTGCTCCCGCCAACAGTTCACAGTCTAGCAAACAATTGTGGGAGAGGCATGCACTCCTTTCTTTCAATAGTGTTGCTCATTCTTTTTTTCGAGCAAGCCGTACCTTTTTTCGGCCTGCTCCGGGTTTTCGTAAACGGTGATTTTTGAATCAATAAGCGCCAGATTTTTCTTCAGTGCTTCCATCTGCTTTACGACTTGTTGACGATGATCGACGAGCATTGTTTTTCGTTCTTCGATCGTCTGCAAGCCCTCCGCACACCAATCCGCGTACTGCTTGATGTCTTTGATCTTCATTCCCGTATCCTTTAAGCAGCATACCATAGCGACCCAGTTGAGATCCGTGTCAGTGAATACCCGGTTGCCAGATTTATCCCTTCCGATAAAGGGCATTAGACCTTCTTTATCATAGAAGCGTAGGGTATGGGCGGACAAGCCAAACTTGCTCGCGACCTCGTTAATAGAGTAAGTCAATTTTTTCATTTCACCCCTTGACTTAGAGTTAACTCGAAGCACTACACTTACTATAGACCACTGCTAACAAGAGATCAATGGTCACATTAATAATCAGAAGGAGAATAGGACTATGATTTCAACGCAAAAAATTGCACTCGTAACCGGAGGAAGCCGAGGGCTTGGCCGAAATGCCGCTATCGCCCTTTCCCGTAAAGGGATTGACGTAATTATCACGTATCATACTCGCAAGGACGAGGCGGACAAAGTTGTTCAAGAAATAGAAAACAGTGGTCGAAAAGCGGCAGCGATCCAGTTAGATACCGGCAACGTATCCTTTTTCGACGCGTTTGTTTCCCGGTTGTCCGCTGTTTTGAACGAAAGATGGAATCGGAATCAGATCGACATTTTGGTCAACAATGCGGGCTTCGGCATTCACGCTTCCGTTGCGGAAACGACGGAAGGGCAATTCGACAACATGATGAACGTGCAGTTCAAGGGCGTATTTTTCCTATCACAAAAACTGTTCCCTCACATCGTTGACAACGGCAGAGTTGTCAATGTTTCTACGGGTCTGACCCGTTTTGTCGTTGAAGGGTTTGGCGCTTATGCGGCGATGAAAGGCGCGATCGAGGTCTTAACGAAGTATATGGCCAAAGAATGGGGAAAGCGAGGCATTCGGGTCAACGTGGTCGCCCCCGGTGCGATCGCAACCGATTTTGGCGGAGGAGCGGTAAGGGACAATCCACAGATGAATGAACATGTCGCCTCTAATATCGCACTAGGCAGGGTTGGAGAAGCCGACGATATCGGCGGGGTTATCGCTTCCTTGTGCACAGAGGAGTTCAGCTGGGTGAATGGGACTCGCCTCGAAGTATCTGGCGGGCAAATGCTTTAATTGAACAAGGTATTCGTTGTAAGTAGGCAAAAAACAAATTACCACTTGGTAACACTTTCTTCAGGCATTAATAAAACGCCTCTGAGAACTGAATCTCAAAGGCGTTTTGTCTAGTGGCATCGGCGTTTGCTTTATTTTGGTTCGAATTTCTTGAAATACAAAACCTTTGTCGCTGGTTCTTTTTAGAATGGGATAAAATCACTATCCCAATGATCATCTGTTCAACTAGGACATCCCCGTGTACATCGCTTTTCTTTTCCTCTTTAATTGTCCAAAAAAGCCTGCCGACTACCTCAGCAAAACGGAGACTTTGTCGACAGGCTGAAGCGGCCCCCTTTTTAATCGAGGCCGCTTTTTTCAATCTCATCGGATGCAATGAATGATCCTAATTTCTTATTCTTCTCGTCCAAAAGCCTTTGTATCAATGTTTTTCTCATCAAGGAATTCTTCTATTTTTTTCTGTTCTTTTCCATTCACTACACCACTTTGATCGAGTAGTGATTCAAAGTCCATTTCCAAAAAATTTCCTTCACTAATGTCGTCAATCAGATTATTGAGTGCATCATTTAATTCATAAATTTTTCATATTGCCATGGACACACCTGCTTTTGGCTATGTATTTACCAATATAAGGTCGTACTCGAGACTTGCACTCGTAAGAGTTCGCCCATGCTGGGCGAACTAAAAAGAAGTAGCTTACACAAGCTACTTCAAAAATTAACTATTGATTTCTTCGTATTTTATAGCATTCTGATTAATTAAATTGATTTGCCACCATTTATAATTAAAGTTCAGATTTCCAATCGTAACGATTTGATATGTTTTATCTTCATCTACATTATCTTTAATTCTACCGCGATATATAGTGGTTCTATATTTCCAATCTCCACTTCTGTTCTGTGTTTTAAGCGTTAATAGATAATATAAATATTCTTTTTTCTCTTTGTTCATTCCGATTTTTTCCTTAACAGACAATTTTACTTTTCCATAAAAGATGTATAAATCAGTCCCATCAGATTCATCAATCCAGCCTACTAAACGTTTTCTTCTAAGAGCCTTTAAATTACGAGATTCTTTTGTAATATCTGGAACCAAGAAAGGATTATCTTTAGCCTTGCAGCTTGCATTACTACCATTGGATGTTAAGCCACTCTTTTGCGTGTTATTACAGAGCATATTCATTATTGCGTTCAATCTGTCTTGAACTTGATTATACGACAAGGTATTGACATATTCTTTTATTAGCTTCTTGGCAGCATATTCAAAATTATAAGAACAGTATTCTGTGTGATTTGCTGATTGTATTTTCTTCAAATGGGCACGCCTGTATGATGATTTGTGAACAAAAGTCAGTTCCGCTTTTTGGCATTCCGGGCATAACATAAATCCCTTATAGAGAGTATAATCTCCCTTATGCTTGTCGGCATAATCACTAACTACTTCTATATTGTATAACGAATTTTTCTTTGAGTAGAAAAACTCTTCAAAGCTTTTGGATTTACCACCCATATTACTACCTCCTAAAAATTAGGGTTCCAGTTATATTCTATTGTTCCTTCCCGTCTCCGCTTAAGATGAGGGTCTATAAACCCATTTCGAATCGGAAAATTCATATCAACATCATATTGAACTAGTGCAATAAAATTATCATTGTTTGGAAATAAGGCTCTGTCTTTCCCTCTACGCACTTCTTTTTTGTATAGAACCAAGTAAATTATATCAGCTTCCATTTTTCCATGTTTTACTTTATGAGATGAGAATCCATAATTCTCCAAAGCTTTTATTCGACTTACGATTTCTTCTGCAACATCGCGTACATGACGTGGTCTTTTTGCTCTTTTTAGATATGCAACAGCTCTAAACCTTTTTTTATTTTCTAAGCTAACATCTTCTATTTCCGTTATAAGATAATCGTCAGTTTCTATATCGGCGTAGTAACGAAAAGCATCCTCAAACTCGTTTCTATCTTCATCATTGACCGGAAACATCAACACATTTTTACTATTGAGTACGTGTTTCCATGCTTCTTCCATATCAATTGTACCATTTGTTAAGTCACTAACTACTGAACAGTTAATCACAAAAAAAGAGTTAGCAACTTTAGGAGAGTGAAAAGAAACCATTATAGTATCTTTTGTAGATAACTTTCTTAGATGAAAAACCCTTTCCGCAGTACATAAACCAAGAAAAATTCTTGATTCAATATTCAAGTCCACACCTACAAATTCGACGTTTACATGCTCTCTTTTTTCTTCCTGTTTGTTAATTTCTAGTTGAAATACCTTATCACAGGTTGTTAGCAGTGTTGAGAGAGATAATCTCTCGAAAAATAGTGAGGTATCTTCGTGGACAGATTCATTTTCATATACTTCATTATAGGAAATATTTTCTTCACATAAGTAACCAAACCAAGCCAGTATAATAGCAGTCACTCCGTCGTATAAATGCAACATAGTGTCTTTGAAGTCATATACCGTGGCTTCTTGTTGTAGGTATTGTGCTCCTTTTCTATACGAAAACATCACCTTTGTTCCGCTAGCTTTTACACCACCGTGCGATATTGCATTACGGATATTTGAATCTGCTAAATCAGTTATTTTTTGGTATCCTCTTTTTGGACTAGCTAAACACTCGATTTGTGTAGTTAGGTTTTTTTGATATAGATTAGTTCCCTCGATTACACTCTGGAATTTAATAAATAGCTTTAACATATTACTGAAGGCAGTATTCAGTAAATCGTTATAGATATTGATACTGAAAATCTTTGCTTTAAGTTCTTCATTACCTTTAAATCTATTCATCATCATAATTCTTTCTTCTAAATCTAATAAGCCTTGATAAGCATAAGCCAAGAGATGGAAATTTGATATTAAGGTCGAATACATGGCTTCTTTGCCTATTTCATTTTCAATTTCTCGGATTTTATCTTTTGAAAAGGAGTATATTTCCTCATCCCAATGTTTCATTTGAGGATTTTTAACATATTTATATAAAATCGGGTGATAAATTGAGGGTAGAAAATCAGCTTTAGAAAATAGGTTTATAAAAGTCTCCTGTACATCTTCTAACCCGGTTTCTTTATTTGATTCCCACCAATTGATATAATCACTCACTTGCATTTATTCCCACCTCCAACTGTTGATTTAATTATACTTGTCAGAATTATATATCTCAAGGAGATCAGCTTAACGTACGTCTGATGGTTACTAATGGGATTAAAAACAATGCCCCCGGCACAATACCAAGGTCATCACTAGTGCTTAAATTTTTGACTGTCTATTAGAAAGGGTGTAGATCATCCCTCATTCCAAGGTCTACTTATTTACAACTTTTCTCCATTCGAAGCAATCACGTTCTTATACCACTCAAACGAATCTTTCTTCGACCGTTTCATCGATCCATTTCTTTCATTATCATCACGATCGACATGAATCATGCCGTAGCGTTTCTTCATCTCACCAGGAGTGAAGGAAACAATATCGATGCTTCCCCAGTAACACTTGCCTCAGGCCATGAACAAAACGCCTCTGAGAAATGAATCTCAAAGGCGTTTTGTTCGTCATAAGGGTTCTGGTGACTTTGGTGTTAGCTTTAATTTGTTTCAAATCGATAGAAGCCACTACTTGATACACAAATCCTTTGCCCATGGTTCTTTTCAGAATGCGATAAAAGCACTTATTCAAACACTATCCAATGAACATCTGTTCAATTAAGAACATCCGCATTTACATACGCTTATCTGCCAACTGTTAGGCCAACATTCTTCCTTACCCCTACGCTTTTCCTCATTTACTGTACAAAAAAGCCCGTCGACTATCTCGGCAAAAACCGAGTCATTGTCGCCAGGCTGAAGCGGTCCCCATTTAAGATAAAGGGACGCTTTTTGAATATTATACGGTTCAATAGATTATCGTTTTTATTTCTTATTCTTCTCGTCCAAAAGCCTTTGTATCAATGTTTTTCTCATCAAGGAATTCTTCTATTTTTTTCTGCTCTTTTCCATTCACTACACCACTTTGATCGATTAGTGATTCAAAGTCCATTTCCAAAAAATTTCCTTCACTAATGTCGTCAATCAGATTATTGAGTGCATCGTTTAATTTATAAAGGTATTGATTGGACGCTGTCATGTACTGGCTAATTCTTTCAGCCTCTTCTTGATACCCTTCAGGCAACGTATTATTTAAAATATAATTAGAGAAATTCTTATCGTTTTCTTTTATGAGATCGTTGATTTCGTTAAATGCATCCAAATCACTTTTAGTTAATTGTTCAGCTGCATCGATCATCTCCTCGAAAGGAACGCTTGCATGATATAAATCTTCGCTGCTGTCTAAATACATTTTTATGCTTTGTTTGATTTCTTCTTCGTCAATGAAGTCATTGTTTTTTTCAGAAGTGAAAATCGTACTCGGTATTTCTACGTCGCTTGTGCTAGGTGTTGCATCCTCAGTAGCATCGATATTTTCTTCTTGGGAACATGCAGCCAACACAAAAATGATGAAGAAGCTAATAACGATTCTTTTCATTCATTTCTCCCTCTTTCCTCTCTCCACTTTATCTCCTGCTCTTTAAATATTATAAACGTTTCTTGTTACAAATTTATAACCAATCTTACAACCGCTTCTACGTGTGTGAAGATGATAGTACATACAGAAGTGACATTAGTTCTGTTATTTATAAAGTACATTTCTTGAGTCATAAATAAAGTTTCTAATTTCTTCTATAGTTCCCTTAGAAATTACATTTAAGCTGATTGATAGAATATTTGAGAGAAGTTGAAAAGTGGTGTAATAGCCGGATCCATGTTAGTACAATCTTAAAGATGTATAAGATTGTACATTTCTTTCTCTTTGCTTCAAATCGGTTCATACGAGTATTATTTTTCATCTTATCGTTTCCTCCTATTTTATAGAGGTCTAAGCCCCCCTCCGCTCACATTTTAGGGAAGATTGGGAAATGAACCAAATCAACGCTTGCCATTAAACAAAAAACCCTGCTCACGTACGAAAAATGAGTGATTATTATGTTGGACGCTAGAATACGTTGACACGTAACAAACACGTAAACTTTCTACCGCCGCTTTGGCAAATTAATCGTGCAGAGAAATTCCCATAGTATTACTCATAGATTTAGATTACTATATTAATGGAGTTGTTTTCCAATATTACCACTTGACTAATTAGTATAAAACAGCCCCTTTGATTAATTTCCATTTTAATACAAGAAAAGAAGCCTTATTAATAAGACCTCTTAATCATATAAATTATATACCAAACTGTATTTATATTTATTTAATATTAGAAGCTGAGGGTTTATCATAAATTGAGTCTATAACAAAGACATCAATAAACTTACCTAACTTTTCACTTAATTTTTTTGCTTCCCCTTTTAGACCACTAATTTTTTTGTACTCTTCTTCTTTTTGTACAATAACAACATAGTAACCAATTTGAATATCTTCACTATCTAGATACTGGGGTAATTGACTTAGCAGACCTTGTTTTATTTTTGAACTACTTGCCCTTTTTACTTCAATTAACACTCTGTCTTGGTATCCACTTGAAAATTTGAAGTCTACAGGGCCTCTTCCTTGATTGACTTCCCTAGAAAAATCAATATTATTTGCCTTACAGTGTTCCTTAACTAACCCAAAGAATAATAATTGAGCAGCTTCTTCTCTCTTTGGTGTTAGAGGTGTTTCATTCCACAATAGTTTATAACCCGAGTTGTTAATTATAAACGAATTGAAACTTTCGATAAGTAATTTAACCAAGGCAGCTAACTCAACAGAATTTTTAGGGATTGGGAGTTCTAAAGGTTGCATTTGTTGAATTTTTTGAGATTGTTCATACCATTTATAAATACCGCTTGGATCCTTATCTATATCGTAAGGTAATGAACCTTTACTTTCTACATAACTCACATACCTTTCCAATAAGTCAACCCTATTAGAAACAACCTTCATAATGTCTTCTTTATTAATTTTGCTTTTGACTTCAAAATTAAAATCAGTTCTCAAGATTTCATTCTCATTTGACCAAGCCCAATCAAGGAACCCATCTGCGTTAATACTGGGAAGCTCTCTTAATACGCTTTCAGGTACTAGTAAAATAGGTTTGTTATTGGTTGGATTTAAAGGAAGAGAAACAATATTATTTTCCCATCTCTTAAAATCGAAATTAAACCTTGAATTTTTAACCTTAAATTGCTTAAGAGGTATTTTATGTTCAGAGCAAATATCTTGAGTATACATAATCAATTCTTCTTTAATAATATTTGCACAAATATCACTTATTCTATCACGTCCAATACCTTTCTCGAGTATCCCCATTTCTTCAAAATGATTAATCTCTTTAATTCCAACTCTAATAGATTTTATTAGTGCTGCAGCTATAGAGTGAGAAAATCCCTCTCCACCACCTGAACCCCCAGTACTTTTATTTGTGTAACCTAAACAAATTTCCTCAACCTCTGGAAAAGTAAGCATTGATATTAGTTTTTTGTAAGATAAGCTTGAAGGCACTCCACTACTCTTTGCTGCCAATATAAATGCCTCATTAAAAAACTGAATTATTTTAGAATCTGCATTTTTAAAGTGTCCTTCTGAAAAACTAAATAACAGAAAAGGATCGATAAATAATTTAGTGTCAACATCTAAAATAGGGTCAAACCATGTTTCATCTTTACTCCTTACTACACTATATAGCTCTGAAAAAAGCATTTTTTAATCCTCCACAAATGTAAAATACTTCCTTAACGTATCATACCACAGATAATCTGCTAAAACTAGCCACAGTTTTATGCGATATTCTTTACCAGCTATATTTAATCTCACGATAGGATACTAAGTTTAATAGAACCAACCCAGTATCGATTGATTTCTTTTTTAAAGGGAAAATGAGAGTATTTGGCATTCTCCCTACTCTATATGTTATCAAATATGTTTTTACGTCAAACTTAAATTTAAAATCGATATGTTAAAATACCTATATAAAATTTATTGGAAAGAGGTCTAATAATGGAGTATATTAAAAAGAAAGTAATAAAATTTAGAGATGAAAGAAATTGGTGGCAATTTCATAATCCTAAAGACTTGGCAATTTCATTAAGTCTGGAGGCTAGTGAGCTGCTTGAAAACTTCCAATGGAAAGATAGTGAAGAGTCTGTGAAGCAAAATTTAAATAATATTAGAGAAGAATTAGCGGACACATTAATATACAGTATTTTATTAGCTAATGAACTTAACCTGGATATTGAAGAGATCATTTTAGATAAACTAGCTAAGAATGAAAAGAAATATCCTATAGAAAAAGCTTTTGGATCAAACAAAAAATACACGGAACTTGGTGAATGATAATGAATGAACTTTTAAAGGATCTGTCAGTCAATTATTTAAAAATGCCAAAGATGAAAAGAAAAGTTTAGGTGTTTATCTAAAAGATATTTACGAATTACATTGAGATAAGAACACCCCACCTTCAGAAGGTGAAGTTAATTCATGGGATAAATCCCTTACTAACTAATTGGAGTTAACTCATTCTATAGAGGGGTTAGAAAATATACAAATTCTAGTGGAGTGTCAATTAGCCTCCACACTCGAAAGAATTGATTGTATTTTAACTGGAGTTGAAGAAGGCATTCCTAGAGTTCTGTTGAGAGAATTGAAACAATGGTCGAACGTAAATACTACTAATAGTATTAAGAAAGTAGAATACGAGTGGCAAGATAAGTTCACTAGATGTCTTCACCCATGCGTACAGATAGGGAATTACGAGAATTTCTTACGTAATAGCCATTCTTTCCTTTCTTAAAAATGAGTTGAGATTTCATCTTGTGTGTATATGTATAATCTATCTGATAATGAGATAGAGAAAATTATACACAGTTCGTTCTCACACATCCCTATCTTTAATAAGAAAAATACCTTAGCAGAGTTTATTAAGGATAAATTTTCAAATCTTAGTAGTAATAGCATTGTTGATAATGTACCAGATGGAACCTTTTTATATTCGGATGATTTACTTAAAGTCTCAGTTTATTACATTGACTAACAACAAAAATCCAATTCTATCAGACTAAACCATCCTTAAATTACTTAAAAATATATAGAGTTTTACTAACTCGTGGAAAAAATAGCTGATATGTTTATTTCCTTCACAAAGGAACTGAAAAATACTTTAGAGACTACTTACAATTAAATGAGGGGATTAATAAAAATGCTATATTATTTTACTGCGAGTAACAAAGACGCACAAATACACTTAGAAGATACCATTAAAAATGCATACCCTATTAAAAATCTCCATCATCTCTTAGATAATGCGACTCTCGAGGTACTTAAAAATAATAATTCACTTGATGAGGTCTTTATGTGGGGAGCAACTCCAGGAAAAAGCAATATTGCTAGGTGGGGTAATCTAAAGCCAAATGATTTTATTCTTGGATACTCACAAGGTAAATTTTCACACATCGGTCAAATTTTTGGTAAGACCCATAACCGTCAATTAGGATCTAAAGTATGGGGTGAAAGAAAAGATGGAGAGACATGGGAATATGTCTACTTTATTAAAAACCTAAAAGAAGTAGAAATTGATAAAGAGGATTTCTCATCATTTTTTGGATATAAGCGAAACTTTACTCCTCAAGGTTTTAGCAATATAAATACTAATTCCTTAAATAGAGTTTTAGATGAGTTCGGAACTGTTGAAAATGCAATTGAGTTCCTATCTAGTAAAAAACTTAAAATAACTAAAGAACAATTCAGAAGCGAAATTTCTAACAAAGGTGAAAGAGAACTTGAAAATTCAATTTCAGAAATGAACGATGAACAATTTGCCTCTTATATTAATAGTCTAGATGACTCGGCTTCTATTGAAGTTAAAGAAGGAATAAAAAAGGTAAGAAAGTATAATAAAAAAATCATCAATGAATTAAAAGATAAGTATAATAATAAATGCCAAATTTGTGGAGAGGGTAGCATAGAAAAATACGGAGTACCAGTTGTTGAGGGACATCATTTAGAAGAGTTCTCACTTACTCAAAATAACTCACCGCAAAATATCATGATTGTTTGTCCCACCCACCATAGAATAATACACAAAGCCAAAGGTACCTTTAATAGGCAAACAAAAGAAATAATTTATTCTAACAATTATTTAGAGAAATTAAAATTAAATAAACACCTATAGCAGAGTTTTGCCTCTGCTTTTTTTATGTCACTATCCCCCTTTACCCAACAACTAACATTCAGATTAGAGATTACATCCACTCGTAAAATGCCTTTAGTAAATCGTCACTCCCTTACCACCAAAATACTCCAATCAATATCCTTAACTGTTGTTCTCTCAGTATCAATTTTTTATAATTTTACTTTTTACGCTCCCCCAACCTATTTAACTAAAATTTTTATAATAGGCGTCCCATTTCTCTTCTTTATCTCTACAAAGGATGGGAAATGTTATGTCAAGCAGCATACCTACACCAAGAGCAGTAGCATGAGCAATTAATGCTGGTTCAAAATGGCACCAAAAACACAATAAAAGGTATCCTTAGTACACAACAGAGAAGAGACTAAAAAGTTTTTAAGTGACTCTGAATTGTACAAGATAAGAAAAAAGTTTGATAAACAAATCACTATCAAAAACACTCATCACCCACTTATTTCGGAAGAAGACTTTAGAACGGTTCAGGAGCTCATGAAGAGCAAAAGAAATAACAGGAGTAACGGAAAAGAGAGTTTGTTTTGCTCATATCACTAAATGTGCAGACTGTGGAAGGGGAGTGCACTTTAAGCCAGATAGACGTAACGAGGCTTATGTTTGTGGGGGCTATGTAAAATTTACTACTACTCACTGTTCCTCAAAAGCCTTCTCTTACAGACTGTTAAAGATGCCCTCAGGGCACTAATTAAAGATGGTCTTAATATAGAAAAGATCTAAGGTATAGCAGAGAAGAAAGGCTAGTTCTGTAAGTTCCAACTTTGAAAGGAAATTAAGCAAATTGAAAAACAACTTAAAGCGGTTTGATAATACCCTTATACTGAATACAGAGAGTCATATTACAATTGAGCAACTTAAGTCTCAAAATGAAAGCACAGCCCAACAACATAAGGAACTAGCAACCAAAAAAGTAAGTTACGATACGCTGAAAAGATATCACCGAAGTCTTTTAAGAAGGAAGTAGAACGCTTTGCAATCTTAACATTAACGATGAACAGAATTTAAAGCAAGTCCTACAACTATTTATTAACAAGATAGAAGTATATATGAGGAAGGAAAGATTAAAATACATTATAATCTCCCCCCTCTCTTCCCTCTTAATTAAGTACAGTTTAGCTTCGCCACCGCCTCCACATGCGTCGTCTGCGGAAACATATCAACAGGCGTCACTTCTTCCGTCTTGTAGCCGCCATCTTCAAGAATGCGCAAATCACGGGCCAATGTCCCTGGGTTGCAGGATACGTATACAATGCGTTTTGGCTTCATTTCAATCATTGTCCGCAGCAACGCTTCGTCGCAGCCTTTTCGCGGCGGGTCGACGACAATGACGTCAGCGTCGATGCCTTGGTCATGCCAGCGTGGAATGACTTCTTCTGCTTCGCCGACGGCAAATGTGGCATTGGTGATCTGGTTGAGTTTGGCGTTGCGCTTGGCGTCTTTAATTGCTTCGGGGACAATTTCGACTCCGTAGACATGGCGCGCTTTTTTGGCTAAAAACAGTGAAATCGTGCCAATGCCGCAATACGCATCGATAACAGTTTCGTTTCCTGTTAAGTCAGCGTATTCGAGCGCTTTCCTGTACAGGCGGTTCGTCTGTTCAGGGTTGACTTGGTAAAAAGACCGGGCTGAGATCGCAAAGCGAATCCTGTTTATTTCATCATACAAATAGTGCTCGCCCCAGAGCACTTCTGTTTGCTGGCCGAATATGACATTTGTCCGTTTGTTGTTGATGTTTTGGACGATGGAGACGACGCCTGGCACATGCTTTCGAATACCGGAAATGAACGCTTCCTTGTGAGGAAGCTTCTTTTCTTTTGTGACGAGTACAACCATGACTTGCCCAGTCGTTTTTCCGTAACGGGCGACAATATGGCGCAACACGCCTTGATGGTTTTGTTCCTGGTAGGCGGGGATGCGCAGCTCTTTGGCTAGCTGTTTAACTGTCTGCACGACCATATCATTTTCTTTATGTTGGATGATGCATTGGTCCATATCAACGATGGAGTGGCTCCGTTTGGCATAAAAGCCAGCAACGAAATCGCCTTTTTGGAAAGCGACTGGCACTTGCGATTTATTGCGGTATCTCCATGGATCGTCCATGCCGATGACAGGGCGGACAGGTACGTCGGGAAGTTTGGCGACTCGATCCATGACATCTTTTACTTGTTTTTGCTTATAAGCAAGTTGGGCGCTGTAATCCATATGTTGGATTTGGCAGCCCCCACATTTATAGAAGATCGGGCACGGCGGCTCAACGCGATGCTCGCTTTTTGTTTGTACTTGGAGCAAGCGTCCATAGCCGTAGCCCGCTTTTGTTTTTACCACTTTAATATCGACTGTTTCGCCAGGGAGTGCCTGAGGGATAAAGAGGGCGTAGCCGTTTACTTTCGCTACGCCTGCCCCTTCATGGGTCAAATCTTCTATTGTAACGGTGAGCGTTTCGTTTTTTTGTACAGGGGGTGCTTGTTTTTTCATCATTAATATACGTCCTTTGCAAACATTCCTTTTCCTCGCCTCATTGTACCATGAAGTTTGCTCGGGACAAAGCGCTAAACCGTCTGGCGTTGCTTGAGTGCAGTGAGAAATGTGTTGGCAAATGAACGACATGCTGCTCGTTCTTCGTCTGTATTCGGGTCGAATTCCATTTCAAGGCCTTCGGCGGTGACGGTGGCGCCGCCATTTCGCAAAATCGATTCAAATGTATGGACTGCTTCACAAAAAGCAGGGTAAACGCGGTCTCCTGAACCGAAAACAGCGGCAATGACGCCTGTTAAGTCGAGTTCAGCTAACTCTTCGGCAAAATCTTCGGCTTCATAGGGCAAGTCGCCGTCTCCCCATGTATAACTACCGATCAATACTCCCTCGTAATTCAATAGTTCCGAAGCGTTATAGCCGTCCATTTCCTCCATATCGACTTCAACGCCGTTTGTTGCTAATTCTGCTTTGATTAGTTCAGCCATATCTTCCGTATTTCCAGACATGCTGGCAAATACAATCAATACGCGCATGAAAGTCTCTCCCTTCCCGTTCCTTACATTTATAATAATGATATTGATAATCATTTTCAATTAAAAAACAGGGAACAATTCTCTAAAAATCTGGTTACCTTGTTTTTTTGCGAGAAAAGCAAAGGGAGCCTCCCCTATAAGAAACCATTTTTTCTAAACGCACGAACAAAAACGCAGCTTCTTTTCTTTCAGAAGCTGCGTTTTCACTAGTTTCGCTTGCGGTCTTTCGGCATAAGCATCTGGAAATGGTGATACAAATTTTCGAATTCGGCCGGCAAGACGCCGCCTCGTTCGCCGTCGAGGTTCAACTTCATTTCATCGTCTCCCATGACCGATACTTTAATGCGGTTCGCTTTTACATACATTAATTTCGGGTGGTTAATATGCTCGCCCCGGAGCGCAAGCGATGCCAAATGGACAAACTCAGGAAACGATGTCTTCTTGACAATGATAAAGTCAAACAACCCATCTTGAATGGAAGCGGCTGGGCATAGTTTTTCAAAACCGCCGACTGAGTTTGTATTGGCGATCAAAAACATCATGATTTCGTCTTCAAACTGTTTGCCATCATATTCGACATGGACAAAAGTCGGCTTGACTTGCGGCAATTTTTCCAGCCCTTTAATGTAATAAGCGAGCTGGCCAACGATTGTCTTTAGCTTTGCCGGAACTTCATATGTCAACTCAGTTAACGTTCCTGCGGCAGCGATATTGGTAAAATACTTCTGGTTCATGCGGCCAATGTCAATGGGCTCAAAGTGGCCTTCACACAAAACGTCGCATGCTTTTTCAATATCTCTGGAAATGCCAAGCGCCCGAGCAAAATCATTGGTCGTCCCTGCTGGGATAATGCCGAGCATTGGGCGTTTCTCCAGCCCCGCTAGTCCGTTAACGACTTCAAAAATCGTCCCATCTCCTCCAGCAGCAATAACGAGATCAAAGCCCCGTTCTCCTGCTTGGCGGGCAGCCCGTGTCGCGCAGCCTTCCTCTGCTGTCGTCGCGTGTGCTGACGTTTCATACCCCGCCTTCTCCAGGCGTTCTAATATGTAGGCTAAGTTCTTTCTTAGTTGCTCACGGCCAGAACTTGGATTATAAATCAATCGTGCCCGTTTCATAACAATCCCTACTTTACTTTTTTGCAATCATGTCATTCTTCTATTGTACTAAAAACAATAGTGCGAATGGGCGTAAGATCTACTCAATTTTGTGAAAAATAACGGCAAGCAACACTTTCTATCTTTTCCCGTTTCTCGCGCTAGTAAACGCTGAGTCCATAAAAAAGCAAGAGAACGGCTTTTGTTCAGCTGTTCTCTTGCATGTTCCTTAGCGCTTGTCCATTTCTTCAAGCAAGAGTTTGTTAACCAATTGCGGATTGGCCTTTCCTTTTGTCGCTTTCATCATTTGGCCGACAAGGAAGCCAAGGGCACGATCTTTTCCATTTTTGTAGTCTTCAATCGATTGTGCATTGGCATCAAGCACTTCGGCAACCATTTTACGTAATTCGCCTTCATCGGAAATTTGCACGAGCCCTTTGTCTTTAACAATTTGTTCAGGGTCGCCACCATTTTCGATCAACTCTTTAAAAACTTTTTTGGCGATTTTTGAAGAAATCGTTCCAGATGTAATCAGCTTAATCATGCCGGCAAGCCCTGCTGGCGTAAGGGCTGAATCTTGCAGCTCTTTCTGCTCAGCGTTCAAGTAGGCAAGCACTTCACCCATCAGCCAATTGGAAGCCAGTTTCGCGTCAGCGCCTTCGCGAATCGTCTCCTCAAAGAAATCGGACATTTCTTTTGTTAGCGTAAGCACATGGGCATCATAAGCAGGCAAGCCGAGTTCGCTTACATAGCGGTCTTTGCGGGCATCTGGAAGTTCAGGAATTTCCGACCGGACGCGCTCTTTCCAATTGTCATCTATGTAGAGATTCACAAGATCCGGTTCAGGGAAATAGCGATAGTCGTCCGAGCCTTCTTTGACACGCATTAAAATTGTTTTATTGCCAGCTTCATCATAACGGCGCGTTTCTTGTTCGATCACACCGCCTGAAAGAAGCACTTGTTCTTGGCGTTTTTCTTCGTACTCTAGCCCTTTGCGGACAAAGTTAAACGAGTTTAAGTTTTTCAGCTCTGTTTTTGTGCCGAATGCTTCTTGTCCGATTGGACGCAATGAAATATTGGCATCGCATCGTAAAGAGCCTTCTTCCATTTTACAGTCGGACACGCCTGTATATTGAATAATCGCTTTAAGTTTTTCTAAATACGCATAGGCCTCTTCAGGCGTGCGGATATCCGGCTCAGAGACAATTTCCACTAGCGGCGTGCCTTGGCGGTTATAATCGACAAGTGAATGCCCGTCTGTGCCATGTGTCAGCTTACCGGCGTCTTCTTCTAAATGAAGACGCGTAATGCCGATGCGCTTCTTCTTGCCCCCGACTTCAATTTCAATCCAGCCATGTTCGCCGATCGGCTTGTCAAATTGCGAGATTTGATACGCCTTTGGATTGTCTGGATAAAAGTAATTTTTGCGGTCAAATTTCGTGTCAGTCGCAATTTGGCAATTGAGGGCCATCGCTGCTTTCATCGCAAAGTCGACCGCTCGTTTGTTTAATACCGGCAATACACCAGGATAGCCAAGATCAATGACACTCGTGTTTGTATTCGGTTCAGCGCCAAAATGGTTGGGGCTAGACGAAAAGATTTTTGAGTCTGTCTTCAGTTCCACGTGCACTTCAAGTCCAATAATCGTTTCAAAATTCATTTCCAAGTCCCCCCTTTACAATGAAGGTTTCTCTTTAGAGAAGTTTGTTGCTTTTTCATAGACATCAGCAACACGGTAAACCGTTGCCTCGTCAAAGTGCTTGCCAATGATTTGCAAGCCGAGCGGCAAGCCATCTTTGAAACCGCATGGGAGCGAAAGCGCTGGCACACCGGCAAGATTGACTGGTATCGTTAAAATGTCATTGGCGTACATCGTTAATGGGTCATCGGTTTTGGCGCCAATTTTAAACGCTGGGGTTGGCGCAGTCGGCCCAATGATCACGTCATAATTGGCAAAGACATCATCAAAGTCTTTTTTAATCAGTGTGCGGACTTGCTGGGCTTTTTTATAGTAGGCGTCATAATAACCTGAGCTAAGGGCAAACGTCCCGAGCATGATCCGCCGTTTCACTTCATCACCGAAGCCTTCAGCCCGTGTATTCTTGTACATATCGAGTAAGTTGTCGGCATTGTCAGTGCGGTAGCCATAACGAACGCCATCAAAACGGGCTAAGTTAGCAGACGCTTCTGAAGACGCAATGACATAATAAGCTGCAAGAGCGTATTTCGAGTATGGCAGGGAAACTTCTTCCCAAACAGCGCCTTCTTTTTCCAATACGTTAAGGGCATCGAACACGGCTTTACGCATTTCTTCCGATACGCCATCGCCAATGTACTCCGACGGTACGGCAATGCGAAGCCCTTTTATTTCGCCTGTAAGCGACTCTCTGTATGGCGGAACCGGCAAGTCAGCGGATGTCGAATCAGACGGGCAGTGGCCGGCAATCGCCTCAAGCAAATACGCGTTGTCCTCGACCGTGCGTGTAATCGGCCCAATTTGGTCAAGGGAAGAGGCAAAAGCAACAAGGCCATAACGGGACACGCGCCCATATGTAGGTTTTAAGCCGACAACACCGCAATAAGCAGCCGGTTGGCGAATCGAGCCGCCTGTATCAGATCCTAAAGCAAATGGGACTTCCCCTGCGGCTACTGCTGCAGCGGAGCCGCCACTTGAACCGCCTGGCACATAATCGGTATTCCACGGGTTTGTCGTCACTTGGAATGCCGAGTTTTCATTCGAAGAGCCCATCGCAAACTCGTCCATGTTGATTTTCCCAATCGTGACTGTTTCTACTCCACGGAGTTTCGTCACAACCGTCGCGTCATAAATGGGATCGAAGTTTTCTAAGATTTTGCTTGAGCACGTTGTCCGCAAGCCTTTCGTGACAATATTGTCTTTAATGCCAATCGGCATGCCAAACAACACGCCTTTTTCGCTTGCGTCTACTTCGTCAAGCTTCTTAGCGAGACCACGCGCCCGTTCTTCGTCAAGGGTTAAAAACGCCTTTACTTTTGAATCAACGTCAGCAATACGCTTGTAAGAAGTATCGACAAGGTCAGAGACGTTGATTTCTTTTGCAGCAAGCAACTCATGCAGTTTTGTTAACGAATGATCAAATAATGACATGCTTGTCCTCCTGTCTATGCTTCAATCTTAAAATACCGACGGAACCCGGATTTGGCCATCTTCATGGTCTGGTGCATTTTTCAGCACTTCTTTCACATCAAGGCCTTTTTCCGGTTTATCTTCACGTAGGACATTATGCATTTGCAACACATGTGTCGTAGGCACGACGCCTTCTGTATCGACTTCATTCAGTTGTTCTGCAGCGGTAATGATGTCTTCAAGTTGGTTGCGGAATGTTTCAGCCTCTTCTTCCGTAATGGCAAGCCGGGCCAAATGGGCTACATGTTTCACTTGTTCTTTCGAAATTCTTGACATTTTGACACCTCCAAAACGGACTTGTTGACAATATGATTAATGATACCAAATTGCTGCAAGGCAAGCAACTTAGGCGGTACGACGGACAGGTATGTATGAAAACAGGCTTCGGTTAAATGGGCATAAGCGAACATAAGTATCCACTTTCACACCTATGCCCTTTTTACGACTCACTCAACTTGACTTGCGGTCAACTTCCGGCCAATGACATTTGCTGAAACTGGTTCCTTGCCAATTTCTCTCGCCCAAATAGACAATTGTCCAATATGATGGATTTCGTGGGCAATGATATGACGCATGACGATGCCCCATGTGTCATCGTACACCTTGCCATTTTCCCCCTTTTCAACATAACGGTTTTCTTCCATTTTCTCATCCCAGCGGTCTACAAACGCCTTTACTTCCACATGGTATGCTTGGTCAAGCGCGCGCACTTTCGCCAAACTTTTAAAGGAATCAAAGTCTTCCTCTGGGTTGGGCTTTCCTTGCAAGTCGCGAATCCAACTCCATTCCACATCGACAATATGGAACAACGTTCTTAAAATGCTGCCCACCCCTCCTGTCCGCTCAGCAAGAAGCTCTTTTTCGCTAAGTTGTTCACACCACTCATACCACTCACGCCGAACTTGCCAATTGTATTCAAAAAACCGTTTCATTGTTTTCACCCCTGAATCTCATGTCTTGCCGTGCATTATTTTATCTCAAACTCTGCCGCAAGCGTGAAACTCGAATCTATCCCGTGTGCCCATACTTCTTTTACCGCCCTGTATTTGCCTGGGCTAAGTCCCCCAATCTCAATGTTGTCACGATGCTCACCACCGATTGGCAATTCGACGCCAATTTCAATAAAAGCCAGTTCTAGCGGCACCGTTCGCCACTCTTGGCCGACTTGTTTTTCAATCGTATAATCAACGCCTAAAGATAATGGGACAGGGCCTTCGTTATGCAAAACAAGCGTTGCCGATGAATCAGCGGTTGAATAAACGCTTTCGGTAAATGCGAGTGTCGCATTCGCTTCAGGAATAGGGACATAGATATAGGAGAGTTTTGTATCTTCCACTTCGCCAGCAGCATTTAACATTTCAACGCTCAATAAATAGGCTGCATTCTCTTTTTCAGGCAGCATATTCTCATAGATTTCGGTTCCGCTCGATTTCACCTTGTCTACATAAATGATGTCTTCATCAATTAACGCGCTTTTCGCAATCCCATCCCGTTCCGTCAACTGAACACGGACATCGCGCTCTACTGGTTCTCCGTCCATTGTATGGCCAAAAAAGATAATTTCAAGTTTGCTGCCAGCTTGTTGGGTTCCTGAAGTAAGGCCATATCCTCTTATTGGGCGATTTTCTTCTTGTGAAAACCAAACGCCCGTTGGCAAATCATATTCCGTTTGCTGCCAAACCTCCTCTTTAATGTCAAATAAATCGGTAAAAGTAGCATCTACAGCAAGCGTATCGGTTAAACCATCGCCGATTTTAGACGGCAATTCGCCATGCCCTTTTGCCCAAGTTGCTTCATCATCAAGATGAGTCTGTTGATTGGAATTAGACGGTGAGTCTGCTCCCTGTATATTCGCTGTGTCTTGGCCGCAACTAACAAGTGTGACTGCCACACTTGTCGATATAGCGGCAAGCACAATGTTTCGAAAACGGTTCATGCCCGTTCACGCTCCTTTATTCTATTATACATATAAATGAGAAAAAGAGGGGGTCCAGCAGGTCACGATTAGGTGGCGTGAAAAGAAGAATGGAAAGGAAGAAAAGGAAAAATACTTGTGAAAGGATAAGAGGAAAACGTTCAAGAGGCATAAAGGAGTAAAGCCGCTTACTTTGTCCGCTCTTTAATAGCGTCGGCAATAGCAGTTAATGCTGCAGCTGTTTTCATTTGGCTGTCTTCCACTTTAGAAAGGCGGGCATTTGTTTCCAATTGAGCAGTCTCTAAGTTGCCAATGCGGCGATTCATTACGACATGCTCTTCTTTCATTTCATCAAAACGTTTGTCCATATCGTTTTTCATGTTATCAAAGCGTTTGTCCATTTCCGAAAAGCGACTCTCCACTTGGTCAAAACGGGTTTCCATGTCATTTTTCATGTCAATCATCACTTTTCTCATCTCTGTGACTAGGGAAAACAACTGATCAAAATCACGGTCATTTGTCGTCATTTTGTGATCGCACCTCCCATTTTTCATCATTATAACCGAGGAAGGCGTAAAAAAGAAAGGCTTAATTCCGCGTTTTTGCCATTTGCCAAAAACATATCTCCCCCCAAAAAAGTTGGAAAAAAACAAGGCAAACCACGGCTTGCCTTGTTCAGTCTGTAGACATATCTAACAACGCTTTTTAACAGCGAGAGTGATCGTGCATTCTTTTAGCGTGATCCTTTTATATAAGGCTTGCCTAACGCTTTTGGACCTTCTGCCCGACCAACAAAACCGGCAAGGGCTAAAATCGTCAGCACGTAAGGGGCAATCAGCAAAAATACAGGCGGCACATCAGAAAGAAACGGCAGCTGCTGGCCGACTACACCAAGTGCTTGGGCAAGTCCAAAGAACAACGTTGCCCCAATTACGCCAAGAGGGTGCCATTTGCCAAAGATTAACGCCGCCAGTGCCATAAATCCTTGGCCTGTGATCGTGGTTGCTGAAAAATTACCGCTAAACGTCGCTGCAAAAACAGCGCCGCCAAGGCCAGCAAACACGCCTGACAACATGACGCCGATATAGCGCATCTTGACTACTCGTATGCCCATTGTATCCGCGGCCTGTGGATGTTCGCCGACAGAGCGGAGACGCAAGCCAAACGGCCGATAATAAATGACATAATAAACAAGAAAGGCAAGTCCGAACGCAAGAAAGGATGTTGCATACACATTTGAAAAAAACAACGGTCCGATGACGGGAATGTCACTTAAACCTGGAATGTTAAAACGATAAAACCGGTTTTCAATATAAGCGGTTTGCCCGCTGCCGTAAAGCAAATTGATAATATAGACCGAAAGGCCAACTGCAAGAAAGTTTAAGGCAACGCCACTCACGACTTGGTCTGCTTGGAAATGGATCGAGGCGACAGCATGAAACAACGAAAACAGCGCGCCGACCACAGCAGCGACAAGCAACCCGATCCAAACAGATAGAGCGCCTACCCCTGCCGCTTCGAGAGTGAGCGTTGTGACGATGACAGAAAATGCCCCCATCACCATCAACCCTTCTAGGCCAATGTTGACGACGCCTGAACGTTCACTAAACAAGCCGCCTAGAGCAGCAAGCATTAAAGGGGCAGCAGAATAAATCGTCGTTGAAACAATTAGGGCGAGCACATCCATCGTTACTTATCCCCCTTTTTCCGCTTCAGAAGCATCAGGCGAACAACATAGCTTGAAGCGACAAAGAAAATAATCAGTGCAATGACAATGCTAATCAGTTCTGTCGGCACATCGGTTTGCTGGTTCATTGTCAATGCCCCTGTTTTCAAGCCTCCGAATAAAAAGGCAGACAAGAACACGCCAAGCGCTGTATTCGCACCTAGTAGTGCAACGGCAATGCCTTCAAAACCAACGCCTGTAAAGCCTGAAAGAATGCTCATGTATCCAAAAGTTCCTAAGCCTTCTGCCGCTCCTGCCAGTCCGGCAAATGCGCCAGAAATGGCCATCGAAAGAATGATGTTGCGGCTAACATTCATTCCTGCATAAGTGGAAGCATTTGCATTTAAACCAACTGCGCGAAGCTCATAGCCCGCTGTCGTTTTCCATAAAAAGAACCACATAAACAAACACGCGGCCACTGCGATTAAAAAGCCATAATGCAACCGTGAGTATTCTGTAAGAGACTGAAAGAATGGCGATGCCAAAGAGGCGGAAGGATAAACGCTTTCTGTCCGCTCGCCAGGTATAAGCAAGTAAGTGCGGATGACCGCATTGGCGGTATACAATGCAATATAATTCATCATAATGCTGACAATGACTTCATGGACATGAAGCTTTGCTTTTAAGATGCCGGGAACAAGTGCCCACAGCGCCCCAGCTACCGCCGCAGCGGCAATAGAAAGTGGGAGGTGGATGGCCATCGGCGCTTCAAAAGCGGCTCCAACGTAAACAGAGGCAAGCCAACCGACAATCAGCTGCCCTTCCACGCCAATGTTAAACAGCCCTGTCCGGTAAGCAAATGCAACAGCGAGCCCCCCTAGTATAAGCGGCGTCATCGTCCGGATCATTTCTCCAAAATAATAGCTGCTGCCAAAAATACCTGCTACCAACGCCCCATAAGCTTCAATGGGATTATGGCCCGTGATGACCATCACAATGGCGCCGACAAGCAGCCCGAGCAGGATCGCAAAAAGGGGAATGGCGACATGCATAGCTTTTCCGGCCAGCAATTTATTCACGTTCACTTGCTTCCACTCCTTTTTCACGGCTGCCTCCTGCCATCAACAGGCCGAGCTCCTTTTCATTTGTTTGGTCGGCTTTCACGATATCGACAATCTGGCCTTTGTGGATCACGGCGATACGGTCGCTCACGCTAAGAATTTCATCAAGTTCAAGGGACATGAGCAACACCGCTCTGCCTTTGTCACGTTCTTTGACAAGACGTTCATGGATCGTTTCAATCGCACCGACATCCAGACCTCTTGTTGGCTGTGCCGCAATCAACAGGTCTGGAGAACGGTCTACTTCACGGGCGATAATTGCCTTTTGTTGATTGCCCCCTGACAAGGCTCTAGCCGCCGTTTCGACAGAAGGGGTCCGTACATCGTAGTCTGCGACTAATTCTTTTGCTTTTGCCTCGATGGCTTCTGCGTTCAGCAGTCCGTTTCGTGAGTATGGTGCTTGGTAATACGTCTGCAGCACCATGTTTTCTTGGACGCTGAAGTCTAGGACAAGGCCAAGTTTATGGCGGTCTTCAGGAATATGGCCAACGCCCGCTTCCGTTACTTTGCGGGGGCTGAGGTCAGCCACGTTTTTTCCGTTTAAACGAATTTCTCCTTTTTCCACCGGGAGCAGGCCGGCTATCGCTGCGATTAACTCCGATTGGCCGTTCCCTTCAATCCCAGCAAGGCCAACAATCTCGCCTGCGCGAATTGTTAAGTCAAGCTGTTTGACCATTTCCACGCCGCGGCCGTCTTTGACATAAAGATTTTTCACTTCAAGCACGGTATCTTTTGGTACAGCTGGTGTTTTTTGTACACGGAAATTGACTTCACGGCCAACCATCATTTCTGCTAGCTCGGCCGTTGTCGCGCTTGCCACTTCGACGGTGCCAATCCCGCGGCCGCGGCGAATGACGGTACAAACGTCGCAAATTTGTTTGATTTCTTTTAGCTTATGTGTAATTAAAATGATGGACTTACCTTCTTCAGTCAGCTTTTTCATAATGTCCATCAATTCTTTGATTTCTTGGGGCGTCAGCACGGCTGTCGGTTCGTCAAAAATGAGGATGTCCGCGCCGCGATACAGCGTTTTTAAAATTTCAATCCGTTGCTGCATGCCGACTGAAATATCTTTGACCAATGCATCAGGGTCCACGGCAAGGCCATACTGGGCAGACAAGGCTGCAATTTCCTTGCTCGCTTTTTTCTTATTCATTCGGCCGCCTTTTGTCGGCTCCATGCCGAGAATGATATTTTCTGTAACCGTAAACGAGTCAACGAGCATAAAGTGCTGGTGGACCATGCCAATTCCAAGTTTGCCAGCAACGTTTGGGCTTGTGATCGCTACTTTTTCGCCCCGGACTTTGATTTCCCCTTGCTCTGGCTGATAAAGACCAAACAAAATGTTCATTAATGTCGACTTTCCAGCGCCATTTTCCCCTAAAAGGGCATGGATTTCCCCTTTTTTCAAGCGAAGATTGACGTTGTCATTCGCTACAATGCCTGGGAATTCTTTGCGGATGCCGTTCATCTCAATGACATATTCCATAGGATCAAACGCTCCTTTAGTTAACGTAAAAAGAAAGGCTAGTTTTTCACACTAGCCCATCTGGATTTCGTTTATCCGGCAAACTCATTAAACTCGTCATCGGTTTTTGGCACTTCCAGCTCACCGTCAAGAATTTGCTGCATGTAATCGTCCATGCTTTCGATGATTTCAGGGCTTAAGTTATCGCCAGTCGTCGCGTAATCAATTCCATCATCTTCAATTCCGTATTCAAGGATTTCGCCACCAGGGAAGTTGCCGTCCATCGTTTGCTGTGTCACATCTTGGACCGCCGTATCAACACGTTTGATCATCGACGTAAGTGTAACGGATTGGTCGCCCTCATAGACGCCTTCTTCATATTGGTCTTTATCAACGCCGATCGCCCATACTTGTTCGCCATTTTTGACACGGTTAATCGCTTCTGTAAACAGGCCATTCCCCGTGTTCCCTGCTGAATGGTAAATCACATCTGCTCCTGTCGTATACATGGTGTTGGCAAGCTGCTGTCCTTTTTGCGGGTCAGTAAATACCTCCGCATATTGGACAATCACTTCTGCATCAGGGTTCACCGCATGAACGCCTGCTTTAAAGCCGTTTTCAAACTTCTTAATTAACTCGCTTTCAACGCCGCCGATAAAGCCGACTTTATTCGTTTCCGTTTGCAAGCCTGCCGCAACGCCCACTAAGAAGGAGCCTTCATGCTCTTTAAATGTAATATTTGCTACGTTGCTTAATGGATCGCCATTGTCATCTGTTACGACTGAGTCAATGATCGCTAATTGTGCATCTTCGTTTTGCTGCGCCACTGTTTTGACAGCATCCGCCATTAGAAAGCCGATCGCCCAGCTAATGTCCGTGTTTTCCCGTGTAAGAGCGCGCAAATTCGGTTCAAAGTCTTGGGCAGTGCTTGACTGTACGTAATCGTAGTTTTTGCCTTCTTCCAACCCGTTGGCTTCGCCAAACGCTTTCAAGCCTTCCCAAGAAAATTGGTTGAACGATTTATCGTCAATGCCACTAACGTCTGTTACCATTTTCGCAGTAAAATCCGAACTTTCTCCTCCACCTTCTGAACCCGCATTGTTTTCCGAACCATCGCCTTGTCCACAAGCACCTAGCACAACAACCGATGCGAGACCAACCGATAATGCCTTGATCCATTTTTTCACGTGAGAATATCCTCCTATAATGACTTCCAGCTTCTGCTGAAAGCGTTTTTCTTCATGTGGCTCGGAATAACGGCAACGTCATTCCTTTTTTGCCAGCAAACATACTATAGCATAAAATCATCGTATAAAAAACGAACATTTTTAGCATTTTAGTTGATAATGTGAATAAACGGCTCCCGGTCTGGATGATACGAGACAATGCTCTCGAGTGAACCGGAAAGCGCTGAAATGTTTACATCTACTGGTATGTTTTCATAGTATTCTTCGACTTGGCCCGCAATGTATTGTGTTAAGGCGACAACTTCCGTCTTGCCTTTATATTGGATATTAACGTCAACATTGAGCTTTACCATTTGATTGTCTTCATAACGTGCTCTGCCAACGACGCCGACATTATTTGCGAAGAAGGCTTGCACATCGGTACGGAATTGGGCAAAGCGGTCCGCATCGTCACGATGGTCTTCATTGGCTGCAGGTGAAGGGAAATGGACATGCTCTTGGTTAATATCTACCCAGTGAGGGTTTTCTCCTGGTTCAAATGTGCCTACTTTAAAAAAATGGCCCGCATTGACAGCATCCTTCGGCTGTTGGCTAAATAGCGCCACGACAATCGGCACGTCGCTCAAGTCTTCCTCCGAGTCGACGCCTTCACGCATCCGATTGACAATCGTTTCAGCAAACTCCATTCCTTTTTCCTCTTGGACAGCAGCGCTGATCGGTACAGAATCTGACTTTCCGTCATGGGTAAATTCGTATTCGCTATATAGCGATAAACCGAGGGCCACACCGCCTGTTGAATAGTCGCCTTCATCATTTACATTCATGTAGTTTTGCTCGAGTACGTTCGCTAGCACCCAAGGGCTGTTTTTCTCTTGTTCCATCGGGTCATCCCCTCCGCCCAAAGGTGGATTTAGCCCATTCGGATTTTCTTCTTCATCGTAGCGAAGCAACCATGACTTTACCGTATCGCGAGAAAGATGGGTGCCCTCCTGAAAAAAGTAATCGTTTGGATCGAACCGTTCTTTGGCAATGTCCTCCAGTCCCAGCTCAAGCCAATCCAAGTCTTTGCGGCTATAACCTAAATCAAGGCCATAGCCACGCGTTTGTCCATGCACATATGCCCCATCTTGCAGGACGCTTGCATAATAGTTCTCCTCTGACGGTACCGACGGGACAACGGTTAACGATTCATCCGCTTCCGAAACATCAGGCGTATTGGCTTCATCATCCTCTTCACCGCCAAAGAAATTGCAGCCGGAGAGGAGAACAACGCCTGCCAAACCAAGTATCCCCACACGCTTCATCTTTCAATCCCCCTTGTTACTGTTCGCTTTGTTCAACCGCTTGTGTAAACTGTTCCTCTGTCCAAATGTCAATCCCAATGCTCTCCGCTTTTTTCCGTTTAGAACCTGCATCTTCCCCAGCGACAACCAAATCGGTCTTTTTGCTGACACTGTTCGTCACTGTGCCGCCGAGCGCTTCAATTTTTTCCTGCGCTTCTTTTCGCGTCCACTGGGACAATTTTCCGGTCAGCACAACTGTTTTGCCAGCGAATACCCCATCTTCTTCGTCTATCGCTGCTTTTTTCGGTCCTGTGTAAGTCATGTTGACACCAGCATTGGCTAGTTTTTCTAGCAACGTTGACACCTCTGGCTTTTGAAAATAGGAGACAATCGAGTCAGCCATTTTCTCGCCAATCTCATTTACGGCAAGCAATTCTTCAAACGTTGCCTCTTGGAGCCGTTCCATTGTTTCGAACTCATATGCTAGCGTTTTTGCTGCCTTCGCACCGACAAAACGGATGCCGAGCCCAAACAACAGCCGTTCAAGTGAATTTTCTTTTGATGCTTCAATCGCCGCCAACAAATTGTCGACAGATTTTTCTCCCATCCGTTCCAGCTGGAGCAATTCATCACGCTTCAACAAATATAAATCAGCCACATCAGCGATCAATTGATGCAAAAACAATTGGCTGATCACTTTTTCGCCAAGGCCGTCGATGTTCATCGCATTCCGGGAGACAAAGTGGATGAGCCCTTCACGAATTTGCGCTGGGCACTTCGGGTTCAAACAGCGCAGCGCCACTTCCCCTTCCAAGCGTTCCAAAACGCTATGACACTCAGGACACTCTGTCGGCATATGAAAGTCGACTTCCTCGCCTGTTCGTTTGTCCGTCAAAACGCCAACAACTTCTGGGATAATGTCACCTGCTTTTTTGACAATGACCGTATCGCCAAGCTTGACGTCTTTCTCGCGGATCAAGTCTTCGTTATGCAAGGAAGCCCGCCTTACGGTTGTTCCCGCGACAAGCACGGGATCTAATATGGCAGTAGGCGTTACCACGCCTGTGCGGCCAACATTTAGTTCGATATCGCGTAAAACCGTCAGCACTTCTTCGGCAGGAAACTTAAATGCCGTTGCCCACCGGGGACTCTTTGCTGTAAAGCCTAGTTTTTCATGATCGGCCAAGGAATTGACTTTCACGACGACTCCATCAATTTCATAAGGAAGTTCATGGCGCCGTTCAATCCATTTTTCTGTATAGGCAATGACGTCTTCAATCGTTTGGCATTCCGCTGCTTCTTCATTTACTTTAAAGCCAAGTTTTTTCAAAAACATCAAGCTGTCAAAATGGGTTTGCAAGTTTTTGCCCTCGACTTCGCCAATCGAGTAGGCAAATAGTGATAAATTCCGTTTGGCAGCAATTTTAGGGTCGAGCTGGCGCAAAGAGCCAGCTGCTGCATTACGAGGGTTGGCGAATTTTTCTTCCCCTGCCTGTTCTTTTGCTTCGTTCAAACGTTCGAACGATGCTTTTGGCATATATGCTTCGCCGCGGACTTCGATCGAATAAGGCTGTTTTAACCGCAAAGGGATAGCAGGAACGGTTTTTAAATTGTTTGTTATATCCTCGCCAGTAGTTCCGTCCCCACGGGTCGCGCCGCGGACGAGCTTTCCATTTTCATAAGTGAGCGATACAGCAAGACCATCAAATTTTAATTCGCACACGTAGGAGACGTGTTCGCCTACCGCTTGGCGGACGCGGCGGTCAAACGCGCGCAAATCTTCCTCGTTGAAGGCATTGGACAAGCTCATCATCGGCACTCGATGGGCCACTTTATTAAAGGACGGAGCCGGCGGCCCGCCAATGCGTACGCTTGGTGAGTCTTCCGTAACCAGCTCTGGATAAGCCGCCTCAAGTTGAAGCAATTCATTCATGAGGCGGTCATACTCCGAGTCGGGGACTTTAGGCGTATCGAGCACATAATAATGGTAGCCGTAGTCCTCCAATAGGAGGCGCAGCTCTTTAAGCCTTTTTTCTGCTTGGTGCTTGTCCATTGGTCTGTCTTCCTCTCTAAGCTTTCGTGATAGGCGCAAATTTGGCAAATAGCCGCTTTACACCTGTAGGCGGAGTAAAGGCAATGTCCAGCTCGATGGAATCTCCTTCTCCTTTAATGCTGACGACTGTTCCTGTTCCCCATTTTTTATGGACGGCTTTGTCGCCGACTGACCAGTCAAAACTTTCCCCGCCTGTTGCCGTTACTCGTGGCGATCCGCTCTTGCTTGCAAAAACGCTTGAGCGCACACGCGCAGCGGCATTTGCGGCGGCTGGCTGCCTAGAGCCTCCTGTTCCCCAAGCTGGCATCTGACTGTCTTCTTCAATCAATTCAGCGGGAATTTCAGCAATAAATCGGGAAGTCGGGTTGGTATTCGTTCGTCCATAGAGCGTCCTCATTTTGGCACTCGTCAAATAGAGCCGTTTTTCGGCACGAGTAATGCCAACATAGGCAAGACGCCGCTCCTCTTCCATTTCTTCTTCCTCAAACAAGGAGCGGCTATGTGGGAACACCCCTTCCTCCATTCCGATCAAAAAGACATATGGGAACTCAAGTCCTTTTGCTGAATGAAGCGTCATCAGCGTAATGGCCTCTTTTCTTGTCGCTTCCTCATCCTTATCGAGTTGGTCAATATCGGCAACAAGGGCTAAGTCAGTCAAGAAAGACACGAGATCTTTTTCCTCGCTCCGCTTCTCAAACTCTTGGGTGACCGTAATAAACTCGTCGATGTTCTCAAGCCGAGATTGTGCTTCAATCGTCTGCTCGTTTTTAAGCATCTCGCGATAACCGGTTTTATCAAGCAATTCTTCCACTAGCTCTGTAACTGAAAGATAATCTTGCATTTGCACCCAATTGTTCACTTGGTCGCGAAATTCCACAAGTTTCGTCCGCGCTCTGGCTGTAACGCCGATTTGCTCCAATTCCCCCAGAGCTTTGAACATCGAGAGCCCGTGGGCATCGGCATAAGCAGCGATCTTGTCTACCGTCGTCGCGCCAATGCCACGCTTAGGCACATTGACAACACGCTGTAAGCTAATGTCGTCATCGGGGTTGGCAACTAAGCGCAAATAAGCAAGAACGTCTTTAATCTCTTTGCGGTCATAGAACTTGGTACCGCCGACGATATTGTAGTCGAGATTAGATTTCACAAAATATTCCTCAATAATACGCGATTGGGCATTGGTTCTGTACAGAATCGCCACATCTTTGTAAGAAAATCCTGGTTCTGCTGCTGCTTCTTTTATTTTTTCGACGACAAATTGTGCTTCAGCTTGTTCTGTAGCCGCCTCGTATATGCTGATTTTGGCTCCTTCGTCATTTTCAGTCCAAAGGTTTTTTGGCTTGCGGTTGCCATTGTTAGCAATAACGCTGTTGGCCGCTTTCAGAATCGTTTTCGTCGAACGGTAGTTTTGTTCAAGCAAAATGACAGTCGCATCCGGGTAGTCTTTTTCAAAGGAGAGGATATTTTGAATATCGGCGCCACGCCAACGGTAAATCGATTGGTCCGAATCGCCGACAACGCAAATGTTTTGCAGACGGTCACCAAGGAGCTTCACAAGGCGATATTGTGCTTTGTTCGTATCTTGATATTCATCAACATGAATGTACTGGAATTTGCGTTGGTAAAAATCGAGCACTTCCGGCACTTCGTTAAACAACTGGATCGTCTTCATAATTAAATCATCAAAGTCAAGTGCGTTGTTTTGTTTCAATCGTTTTTCATATTCACTATACACATCGGCCGCTACTTGCTCAAATATGCCTGAGGCTGTTTGCGCAAATTTGCTTGCCGTTTGCAATTCGTTTTTAGCAGCAGAAATCATCCCTAATAGCGCTTTTGGGTCAAATTTCTTAGGGTCGACGTTTTGGCTTTTCAAAATTTGCTTTATGACTGAAAGCTGGTCAGATGAATCTAAAATTGTAAAATTGCGGCTGTAACCGATCCGGTCAATATCACGGCGCAACATCCGCACGCACATCGAATGGAAAGTGGAAATCCAAATATCTTCAGCAATTGGTCCAACCAACTGCGCCACCCTGTCTTTCATCTCTCGCGCTGCTTTGTTTGTAAATGTGAGGGCGAGGACAGCCCAAGGCGGCGTCGCATGGCGCCGGAGCAAATAACTGATCCGGTAAGTCAGCACACGGGTTTTGCCGCTTCCCGCCCCTGCCATCAACAGCAAAGGCCCGTCTGAATGGGTCACAGCTTTTTGTTGCTCAGGGTTTAATTCAGATAGCATCCGTTCAATTATTGTATCTTGCATGTCATTCACCGCCTACCTGCATTTATGTTCCTTGACGGCCTCCACCGTCTTAAGCGCTTCTGTAAGATTTTCATAAAGCCCATTGCCGACAACGACAACATCAGCATATGCCGCTATCTCAGAGGCATCTGCTGCATTTTTTATCCCGCCTCCATAGATGAGCTTTGTCTTTTCCAATACTGCCCTTGCCCGTTTGACGACATCAATTGGGCCTTTTTTGCCGCTGTATTCCAAATAGAAAAAAGGATAGCGGTACATATGCTCTGCCAGCCGTGCGTAAGCAACGACATCTTCTATATCCAAGTCAGTCTGGGCATTCGCATGTTTAGCCACTCGTGCTTCTCCATTTAAAACACAGTAGCCTTCCAACAACAGTTCTTGCCAATTAATGAGTTCGCCATATTCTTTGACAGCCTGGTGATGGTGGCCAATGACCCAGCTAACATGTTGGCTGTTCATGACGGATGGAATCAAATAATAATCGAACCCTGGCGTAATCGCTTCAAGGTCCGATACTTCAAGCGCACATGTCACTGGAAACCGACGAATGCGGGCAAAAAGGGACAACGTGTTATCCAATGTGACGTTGTCCGTTCCGCCAACAATAATCGCATCAGTACCTGACTCGCAAACGGCTTCAAGCGCTTCATCCGTTATTTCCTTGTTTGGATCAAGTTTAAAAACATGCGCCCATTCATCATAATTTTTCATGTTAAGCGCCTTAACCGCAGGCGCGCCCCTCCTTTATTGATTCAAAAATGCAAAACATACAAATCGGCGTGCCTCATACCGAGTATACGTACGTTCGTTCTGTCTGTCATTATAGCAAAGTTCCCACTCGTTGTCCCGTATCCATCTGTTGAAAAAATAAGGGATTTCGCCGAAAGTTGCCGCCTAGACGATTAGACAAAAAAAAGACCTCCGCCAGTAAGGCGCAGGTTAAATGTAGGGGGTCTATATCGACCAGACGTGTATCGTAGCACGTTATCTAAATGATAACGAAAATCATTATCAATGTCAATGAAAATTCGCTAAAAATATTGCCTCTTTCTGTTATGTTTGGTTTTGCCCACGAAATCCCTGTCTACCCGCTTCAAGCAGCGGTTTGGTAGCCACTATTTATAAAAGACAACCAGCACTATGCGAGTGCTGGTTGTCTTTCGTCCTGCTGCTGGTGTTGGTCTTTCAACAGATCATACGTCAAACAAACAGGTTTGCCTGTCCGTGGGTCCATGACGATGTTGGCATCAATGTGGAAAACATCGCGGAGCACGTCTTGGCACATCACATCTGCAGGCGCGCCTTCTTTCATAATTTTTCCGGCGCGAATCGATACCATGTAATCGGCAAAGCGTGCTGCATGGTTTAAATCATGGATGACCATCACGATCGTGCGCTGTTGCTCTTTGTTTAGCCGTTCTAACACTTGCAGCACTTCGAGTTGGTGGGCCAAGTCCAAATAAGTCGTTGGCTCATCAAGCAAAAGAATATCCGTTTCTTGTGCAAGGGCCATTGCAATCCATACACGCTGGCGCTGGCCGCCAGAAAGGGCCTCGATTGGCCGGTCCGCGTATTCGCTCATATTGGTTTGTTCCAGCGCCCAGTCGATCATGGAGCGGTCATGATCCTTCAATTGGCCAAACCCGCGCTGATGAGGGTAACGCCCATATGCAACCAGCTCAGAAACCGTTAGCCCGCTTGGCGCTTCAGGAGACTGTGGCAGAACCGCCATCTTTTTGGCGATTTCTTTTGTTGACTGTTTATGAATCGACTTCCCGTCTAAATACACGGCTCCTCTGGAAGCTTGGAGAATACGGGAAATCGTTTTTAAAATCGTCGATTTGCCACAGCCGTTTGGCCCGACAATCGTCGTAATTTTTCCATCTGGAATTTGCAAATGCAAGTCATTGACAATCTCTCTTTTTTCATAAGCAATCGAAAGCTTTTCAGTCACTAAACGTGGCATTGGACTTCCTCCTTGTTTATCGGGTTTTCATCAACAAATATAAAAAGTATGGCGCTCCAAGAATGGCAATCACAATGCCGACTGGAATTTCCGATGGAGCTAGGACGTTGCGTCCAATCATATCTGCAGTAAGCAAGATCAATGCCCCCATTAAAGCCGCAGCCGGGATAAGCACTTGGTGTTTCGGCCCGACGAGGCGACGTGCAATATGGGGAGCGACTAGACCTAAAAAGGAAATGCCGCCGCCGACAGCTACGGCCACAGCAGCAAGGCTAACAGCTAAAACAAGAAGCGTCCGCCTTTCTTTCTCAATCGGGACGCCTAACGACACCGCCGACTGAGTGCCGATTTGTAAAACATTTAGCGTTCGCGCTTTAAAAAGCGTAATCGGAATCAAGAGGATGATCCATGGCAAGACTGCCCATACGTGGGGCCACGTCGTTCCCCAAATGTTCCCCGTTAACCAAATCGTTGCCTGCATAAAATCATTCGGTTCCATCCGCAATTGAATCACGATCAGCAAGGCACTAAATGCTGCATTTAAACCAATCCCCACTAACACTAACCGCACTGGCGTAATGCCTTTTTTCCAAGCCAGTATATAAATGAGGAAAGCAGCAAGCAGTGCACCGCTTAGCGCAAATAACGGCATCACCAAAAGGTTTGCGCTGCCAAGACCCGTTAAAGAACCTTGTACAAAAAAGATAAATAAGACAACAGCGAGGCCTGCACCTGTATTGATCCCCAAAATACCTGGATCAGCCAGTTCATTTTGGGAAATGCTTTGTAAAATCGCGCCAGAAACAGCAAGACCTGCGCCAACCAAAAGGGCTATCACCATTCGCGGCAAACGAAACTGAAACAGGACGAGCTCATCTCGGGCAGAGCCGTAGCCAAACAGCGTTTTCGCAACCGCGTCGGGACTGATCCGAATCGCGCCTGTCTGTAAGCTGACTAAAAACACGACGACAATGGCCAAAAGCAGAATCGCCAGCACCGCGATTGGACGTTTTTTCAATGCTTGCTTCATGAAAGCCCCCTCCCTTCACGCCTTGCAAGGTAAAGGAAAAACGGTACGCCGATTAACGCGGTCATTGCACCGACCGGCGTTTCATATGGGGCATTTACCAACCTAGCGGCTAAGTCCGCCAGCACTAAAAGCAATGCTCCTAATACAGCAGAGCATGGAATAATATAACGGTAATCGACGCCAACTAAGCCTCTAGTAATATGGGGGATCACCAAGCCGACAAATCCAATCGATCCTGCGACTGCCACACCGGCGCCTGTCAATAACAAGACAGCTACAACACCGAGTGTCTTAACAAGAAAAATCCGCTGGCCAAGCCCTCGCGCTACATCTTCGCCGAGACTAAGCACCGTCACCGACTTCGATAAAGCAACGGCAAGGAGCAAACCGATCATGGCGACTGGCACAATCAACTTGATGTGGGTCCAATTCATACCAGATAAACCACCAGCAAACCAAAAACTTATATCTTGGGCGACGTCAAAATGAATGGCAATGCCTGAGGAAATCGCGCTTAGAAACGCGCCGACCGTCACGCCAGCTAGCGCCAATTTGGCCGGCGTCAAGCCCCCTCGTGCCAGTGACCCGATTGCGAACACAAACGCAGCACCAGCGCCTGCGCCGATAAAAGAAGCAACCATTAAGTGAAAACCAGAGACATGCGCGGCAAAAGCAAACATAATCGCAATCGCTAGCGCCGCCCCATCCATGACGCCCATAATTGACGGTTCCGCAAGAGCATTGCGCGTCATTCCTTGCATGATAGCGCCTGAGACAGCAAGAAAACTGCCGACAAGCGCCGCCCCTAAAGCCCGGGGAAGGCGGATTTCTTGAATAATTTGATGTTCGGTCAATGCTGGATTAAAAGAGAAAACCGCCTGCCAAACGGTTTTAAAATCAATTTGCGCTGCCCCATATGAAATGGAGAGAACGAGCGCAAACACAAGAAATCCCAATCCAATAACGAGTACGCTTACTGCCGCTAACGGCTTGGAGCGTGCCTTCGCTTTTTCTAAATCTTGTTGTGCTTCCTTAGCATGTGTGCTCATTTCATGTTTTTTCCCTTTAACGTTCGATACGTCATTTTTAATGGTATTGATAATCATTATCATACCATGGACGATCAAGCGGGTAAACAAAAAAACCAGCATTTTGCTGGTTTTAGAAAACTTTTTATCAATTAAAATGGCATTCAGCCAAGAAAAAGTCGAACAATTCACCTTTCGTTCTGTGGCGTTTTCGTAAACAGCCCTTTCACGAAAAGTCGCTATTTATACAAACAACACCTTGCAAAGGGCAATCAGCCCACCCCATAAGGGAATGCTAAGAGCAAGAGCCCAGCCTGCGCCTACAACCATATTCTCGCCAACTTCGTATTGAATATCCTCCTCCAACCTCGACGCCTCCTTTATATCTTGCTGCTTTCAGCATAAGGGCTGTGCATGTAGCCAGCATTAAGCAATCGTAAAGATTCTGTAATCCTTATCAGCAGGAGACTTTCACTAAAGCTGGCGTCTTTTTCGAAATGTTTTTGCCTCATATGCTACACTTACGATAGCCTGTTGGATCATACGTTTCTTTTCGCTAAACAGGCGCGTTTTTCCTTCGGCTCTCTGTTGATCCATACATAATTTCGATTAAGGAGGCAAATGATGTCAGCAAACAAACGAAAAGAACGGCCGTCTTTCCTTATGATGGTCTATATGTGGCTCTTTATTTTAGTGGCGGTTGTCAACATTACCGGAATTGCATCAACGAAGTTATATGAAAGCATTTTCCCCTTTTTTATCGTTTCGCTCTTAAATATTTTCCTTGCTGCTCTGCTCATCTTGCAAGCATTAAAAACAACGAGCAAAAGCGAACGAAGGCTCTCCATTATTTACTTGATTGGCCTTGCCGTTCTAGCCGCCGTCACGTTTTTCCGCTTTTTGTTTATGCAATCAAGCTAACACTGAAGCAATCGCGCCCCAGTTTGCGCGATTGCTCAATAAATCGTGATCGCATAGGATGCTTTAAACGATTCATTGGCACCAATTTGTTGGATGCCCTTTTTCTCCGCAAATCGCCCTGTTGTATCAACCGTATCGGCAACCCCAAACCATGGCTCAATACAAACAAAAGGTGCGCTCGTTTTTTCTTCAGGATTGTATGCTGACCAAATCCCCACATAAGGGAAGCCAGGAAAAGAGACAACAATTTTCTCTTCAGGGCGTTGTTTTGGATAGAGAGCGACTTCGTCGAGATGGCTGTAGACGAGTGCGTCATGTTGAAAGAGCGAATCAGTAAGCCCAATGTTTTTCAGCACTGGTACGGTTTCCGGTTTTTGGACCAAACCGTTAGATAGCTCATAACGTTTGATTTGTTTGCCTTCTGCCGCTTTAAAGGAAAGCTCATACTCTGTGAATGATTCCTCTGAGCGAAAGGGGACCGCAAAAGCAGGGTGCCCACCGATCGAAAAATACATCTCCTCCTCATTGTCATTGACGACTTCCCAGCCTACGGTGAGCGCATGTCCGTTTAACTGATACGATAAATAAACAGTAAATTCAAAAGGGTACACATCGGCAAACTGACCAGACGACTCAAAACGGAATACGGCTTTGTCACTTTGCAAACGGTCGGTAACAAACATTTGGTCGCGCAAAAATCCATGTTGGCTAAGTTGATAAGACTTCCCATTGTATGTATACGCGCCATCGTTTAAACGGCCAACAATCGGAAACAATACAGGCGCGATCCGCCCCCAGTACGTTGGGTCTCCGCTCCACATCACTTGCCTGTTTCGTTCTTTATGCCAAATGCTCCGAATTTCCGCCCCTTTATTTGCAATTTCAACTGTGAATTTGTCATTCTCAATAATGATCACAATATACCCCTCCTATCATTTCTCTCTTGTAGTATGACGGAATGGACTGAAAATGCAACTAGCACCGTCCTTTGCAGGATTAATCAAACTTGTCTTCGAATAGAATATAAAATGAAAGCGTATTCAAATAAGAGGGGGAATTTGATGGATTCAACACCATCAACTGGCCAAGCGCCAAAAAAAACGGCCGTTTGCGAAGCGTGGCCTATTTATTTCTGGAGCAGCGATTTTGGTCATTTTGCTTGCAACCCTATTGTGGGCGTACATGCAAATCAAAAAACCGCTGCCGCAAACGACAGGAGAAATCGTCGTCAAAGGATTAGATGCTCCTGTTAACGTCTATCGGGATGCGCAAGGCGTTCCTCATATTGAAGCCCAATCGGACGTTGATTTATATTTTAGCCAAGGCTACGTTACCGCCCAAGATCGCCTGTTCCAAATGGATTTAAGCAGAAGGCAAGCGTCGGGACAGCTTGCTGAAGTAATGGGAGAAACCTTTGTTGATTCAGATGTTTTCTTTCGGACGTTCGGCTTGCGCCGGGCAGCTGAGGCATCGGCATCTGCCTATGACGCTGAAACGTACCAGTATTTAGAAGCTTACGCTGATGGCGTTAATGCTTTTATCGAACACGCTCAGGCAACTGGCACACTTCCACTTGAATTCCGTTTGGCCGGCTATGAGCCTGAAAAATGGGACCCGATTGACTCCTTAACGATCGGAAAATATATGGCATACGACTTAGGCGGCAATTGGCAAAGCCAAGCGTTCCATTACTGGCTAAGCCAACATGTGAGTGAAGAGGAAGCACTCGATTTGCTTCCTAGCTATCCAGCAGAAGGGCCTGCTGTTCTTGACTTGGCACAAACGATTGACATGGATGTCGAAGCGGCGTTTGCCAACATTGGCTCTAAACTGCCACACCCTTTTAACGGCAGCAACAATTGGGTGCTTTCAGGGGAACGGACAGCGTCTGGTATGCCGCTGTTGGCTGATGACCCTCACTTAGGATTGGGGGCACCTAGCATTTGGTATGAAACCCATCTGACATCGCCGACTGTGAACGTTACAGGCGTCATTTTCGCTGGCGTCCCTGGCATTATTCTTGGCTCAAATGAAACGATTGCCTGGGGTGTCACCAATGTCGGCCCTGACGTACAACAGCTCTATTTTGAACAGCGCCACCCTGAAAACCCAAATGAATTTCTCTATGACGGGGAGTGGTATAAAGCCGAAGTCATCGCAGAAGAGATTAAAATTGCTGACGCAGAGCCTTTTTACCATGATGTAGTTTTAACGAAACATGGCCCGATCCTATCCGAATATGCACATGTAGAAAACGAATCCGAGTATGCGTTATCTTTGCGCTGGACTGGACACGATCCGACGACGGAACTAAAAGCTGTACTAGATTTCAACCGCGCCGATAATTGGGACCAGTTTAAAGAAGCATTAACCCATTTTCATGCGCCCGCACAAAACTTTGTGTTCGCTAGCACGGATGGCACAATCGCGTACCGAGCCAATGGCCTAATTCCAATCCGCGCAAACGCCGATGATGCATTATTGCCAGCGCCTGGCTGGGACCCGGCTTATGAATGGGAAGGGTATATTCCTTGGGATGAGTTGCCAACAATCGTCAATCCTGAATCAGGAATCATTGCCACCGCTAATAACAAAATTGCTGGAGATGACTATCCTTACCACATTTCCCACACATGGGCCCAACCTTACCGGCAACAGCGAATTATGGAGGTGCTCGCAGCAAAAGACAACCATACCGTAACCGACATGCAAGCATTGCAAATGGACGTCGCCAATTTGCAAGCAACCAACCTGCTTCCTCTTCTGACAGAAGCGTTACCAGCTGAGGGACTGCGCGCTATTGACGAGGAGGGGTTAAATGTTCTGGCGGACTGGAACCAATTTGACGAGCGCGAAGAAGCTGGACCGCTATTGTTCCATTTTTGGATGGAAGAAATCGAGAATCTGTTGTTTGCCGATAAAATTCCTGCTGAAATCAACGAGCTTTTTTACGGCCGGGCTGGTGTTGTCGATGAATTGCTAAGACGTGCAGCAACTGGTGAACCAGGTCCATGGGTAGAAAACGCTGGCGGTTTTGAAACAGTCGTCCTTCAAAGTTACCAAGCGGCAATAGACAAAGCTGCTCGTATACAAGGGAACAAGCCAGCAAAGTGGCGCTGGGGTGACTTTCACCAAGTTGAATTTAGCCATCCAATGGCAGCGATCACACCGTTGAATTACTTATTTGATCGGGATCCTCTTCCAGCAGACGGCAGCCATATTACGACGATGGCGGCAGGCTACAACCGCGAAACGGGCCTTGTCAACCACGGCGCCGGTTGGCGTGGCGTATTTGATTTAAGCGACATTGACCATACGTACCACATCGTCGCTCCTGGACAGTCTGGCCACGTCACAAGCGAGACATACCGCTCGCAAATGGAAGCTTGGACAGAGGGCCATTATCATACGACATCGATTCATCCGGCAACGTATAAGAACAACAGCGACAAACTCGAATTACGCCCCCAGTAACAACAGGAAGGACTGGCGTTCTGGCCAGTCCTTCAGACTGCAGACAAACGCTCGCATACTTCGTCGTTTGTCTCAGTCATATGTTCATGAACACCCGTTCTATTCACATCTTCCCTCGCCTACACTCCTCGTCTGACAAGCGTTTTCTTTCAGTCTGAGTGCGGTTTTATCGACTTTGTCGACAACCTTAAGGACTGGCATACTGGCCAGTCCTTCAGACAAATGCTCCCATACTTCGTGTTTTTATTGTTCTACAAAGGCAAACGCGTTGACATCAAACAGCCCTTTTGACGTCAGTTTAAGTGCAGGGATGACTGGGAGTGCAAGGAAAGCCAATGTTAAAAACGGATCGATTTGCTCTTTATAGCCGAGATGGACGAGTGATTGCTGGAGCTCATTGAGCTGTTGTTTGACTGTTTCCGCTGAAGCCGTTGACATCAAGCCGCCCAGTTTGAGAGGCATTGCCGCAAGCACGTTGTTTTCCTTTACGACGGCCATTCCACCCCCTAAGCCAGCAACATGGTGAATGGCATGGTACAAACTTTCATCATCTCCCCCTACAGCGATGAGGTTATGGGAATCATGGGCTACAGTCGCGGCAATCGCCCCCTCTGAAAAAGGAAAGCCCTTTACAATGGCAAGTCCGATATGTCCCGTCGCCTGATGGCGTTCCACGACTGCAAGCTTTAGCCATTCGCCGCCAGGTTGAAAAATACCGTTTTCGGCTGGAACGGACGCCATCGCTTTTTTCGTCACAATCGAGCCGAGCGTCGTTTCAATAACAGGGGTCGATTGAGGGTTTTTCAATTTCAGCGTTAAGTCCTCTCGTGCAAATGGAGAAATATGGACACTGTTCAATAATCGCTCTGGCACGGGGTAAGGAGCGCGGATCGGGCTCGTTAGTTCGCCTTTTTCGGCTACGAGCATGCCCTTTGCATACACGGCATCGACTTGAAACGTGGAAAGGTCTGACACGAACAGAAACGACGCTTCTTTTCCAGGAGCAATGGCCCCTTTATCATCAAGTTGAAAGCATTCAGCTGCATTTAAGGTGCCGATTTGGATCGCTTGGAGTGGATCCATGCCGAGTGCAATCGCTTTACGGACATTAAAATCAACACTGCCTTCTTTCAGCAAGTCATCTAGATGCTTATCATCTGTCGCAAATGCAAACCTCCGGGCATTGGCTGCTGTAACGGCTGGCAAGAGCGCCTCGATATCACGTGCCGCCGTCCCTTCACGCATCAGCACATAAAACCCACGCTGGACTCGTGCTCTTGCTTCCTCAGCAGTTACCGCTTCGTGGTCATTGTGAATGCCAGCTGTCCGATATGCATTTAATGCCTCGCTATTTAGCCCTGCGGCATGGCCATCAATGGGGCGGCCCTTTGCCTTCGCCATTGCGATTTTTTCAAGCATGTCGTCATCGCCATTTAAAACGGCCGGGTAGTCCATTACTTCTCCTAGCCCGTATACGCCTTCGTTTAAAAAAAGCAAGCGCGCATCTTCGGCAGAAAGGGAGGCGCCATTTTCCTCAAAGGATGCAGCAGGCACACTGGAAGGAACGGCCATTTTGATATCAAGAGGCAAGTCTTTAGCTGCTTCAACCATGTATGTCACCGCTTCTACACCAGCAACATTGGCAAGTTCATGAGGATCAGCAATGACCGTAAGCACGCCCTTTGGAACAAGGACACTAGCAAAGTCTTCAGGGCGAACCATCGCCGATTCAATATGGACGTGGCCATCAATAAGCGAGGGGCATACGTATTTGCCTTGGGCATCAATCACTGTTTTGCCTTCTGTATAATCGCCAATGCCAACAATATGGCCATCTGTGATTGCGATAGAAGCTTCATAGATGGTTAACGTATAAACATCAATAAGTTTTCCGTTAATGACCAAAATATCGGCCGGCTCCTGTTTGCTTGCTACGGCAAGACGTTTTTTGTAGGTAGCGTGATGGCGGTCCATTCTCGTTCTCCTTTTGTTTTTAACGTCTATTGTAGCCGATCTCCCCTATTTGTGCTATCAAAAAACAAGAAAAAGAACGATCCTAAAAAGAATCGTTCTTAGCCTGTAGACAAACACGCACACATGTCGTTGTTTGCCGCACTCATATGAGATGCCTTAATCAATCTTGCGGCTCTTCCTGGGCTTCAATCCGGTCAAGCGCCATCCGGTAGCTATCGTTGCCGTAATTTAGACAGCGTTTAACTCGGGAAATGGTCGCTGTGCTAGCCCCCGTCTCTGTCTCAATTTTGTGGTACGTATAACCATCACGCAACATCCGAGCAACTTCTAGCCTTTGCGCAAGTGACTGGATTTCATTAATGGTGCAAAGATCGTCAAAAAACTCATACGCTTCTTCTAAATTTTTGAGAGACAAAATCGATTTAAAGAGCTGATCTAGTTCTTTGCCCCGTAATTTGTTGATCTGCAAGCAATGTCACACCTTTCGAGTATTGTGCAATCTCTACGATGCGTGTCTTTTTTAAAGTTTTAAAGCACCAAAGTAATTCTATTTTAACGCATTATCGCCGGAAATAGTATTCCTTTCTTCCGAACATCGTAGATCCCCCGTTGCGTTACCCGAATATAAGGCAAATGCGTAGCTGAAAAAAACTGCAAACTATACATTGGATCTTCAAATTTGTAGCCCCGTTCCCGCAGGAGGCTAACAAACGACTGTTCTTCTGCCATAATTTCTTCCATCGGCGCAGCGGACATCATGCCAAGAAGAGGCAAGCGGACACGGCTGATCACTTCCTCATTCTCAACAAGAATGAGCCCGCCCCCTTGTGCTTTCAACTCATTAAACGCCTGGATCATGGCTGAGATCGATTTGCCGATCAAAATGATATCGCCTGTATAAGAGTAAGAACTGGCCATGCCCATAACCGCCGTGGCAAACCCTTTTAATGTTGTCGTCACAAGCCATTTGCCCTGCTTGTCGACCATCGCAAAAAACGATTCATCATGGTCTGTCGCTAACTCCGTTGCCGCCGTTTCCAGAGTCGTTTGATAAGGCTTTAAAATAACCGCGTTTGTCATTTCAATCCCCATTGGCATCGAAAAATGGAGCTCATCTTCACCTAGACTCCAGTCAATGTGAATCGGACCAATCCCATAGTCGCCCCACTCAAATGGCGCTGTTTCTTTTCCTTGTGGAGTGCCATCTCTTAACACCCACTGCCCTTTAGCCAAAACGCTTTTAGGCATTGGATCGTCCATACTTTCGAGAAAGTTCAAATGGGCAATGCGGCCTGGAGCGATCATGCCGAGTTTATGGTCGATATTATAATAACGGGCGACATAATAGGTAGCCATGCCGTATGCATCAACAGGATCAAGGCCGGCTTCCAGGGCAATTTTAATACATTGGTTCATTACACCATCTTTATAGAACGACGGCGGTGAACCATCAGTCGTCATCAAGCAACGCCCAAAATAATCGACGCCTAGCTCCTTCATTTCCTCGAACAAGCGAGGCAAATCAGGGCGGATCGAGGAATAGCGCAGCGAAACGGTGTACCTGAGGTCCAAACGGCGCACAACTTCTTCGCCCGTAATGGCTTCGTGGTCGCACGTCACGCCAAGAAGCGCCATTTGCGACAGCGTCTTTTCAGAAGCTCCTGGCAAGTGGCCTTCGATTGGCTTCCGCAGCCTTGTTGTTTCCTGCATCCAATGCAATGTCGTGTCATCGCCTTGCAGCACTTTCGGCCATGACGTCAGTTCCCCTCCTTGCACCACCAAATGGTGTTCAAGCCAAGCCTTCATTTTTGAATTGGAAAACATTTCATCTTTGATTAACTCTGTTTGTGAATCGTAGCGCGCCCACCAGTACATCGTTGTCGGCAATTCTTCCAGTTTCTCGATCAAGGAAAGCGCTTTCTTTTTTTCCAAGTTCAAAAAATAAACCAAGTTGTCATTGATAAGTGTCGTTGTCCCACGCTCAGAAGCATATTTTGCCAAACTGTATGGATTATACAGTTGAAATGGATGGGCATGGTGCTCAATATAACCAGGAACAATGTATTCGCCTGTACAATCAACCACTTCCGCATCGCCTATCTGCTCTGGCAAGCTTTTGCCAACATAAACAATTTGGTCATCCGCAATCCAAATATTTGCTTTCAGCCATCTTCTTCTGGCATGGTTTAAATACGTAGCATTTTTTAAGACTATTGTTGGCGGGCGCTCCCCTTTTACAACACTTAGATGTTCCCGCAGCCTTGTTTTCGTCCAGCGGTGAATCCGCTCCGTGCTCATCGTTATCACTCATTTCATCTCGTCAATCTTAGTTTTATTTTACCATATTAAGAACAGCATTTGATTGTTAAATGTGACATTTCTTCACATCTTTTTTGCCAAAATCGCAACAATTGATTTTCACGATTGCTTTTTTAACGCTCTCCCCTTTCCTGCTAAAAAACGCACACTTCTACTAATGTATAGGCGTTGGAGGATAAATATGCCAAAAAAGAATCGAAAACAAAACAATTAGGATCTACCTCGATTCACTCTTCAGGTATCCCTCAATCGAAAAAGAGCCCGTTGGATAATCCCAACAGACTCTTTTTGTTCGTTATTCAGCTTTCAAATCTTCAATCGAATCAATGTCCATATAACTTGGCACTGCGAGGCCGATGCGCGGCTCGCCGTCAAGGTTGACACCTAAATCGTCGACTTTGCTTTCATCGAAGAAGCTGCCGTGTGTAATTGGCAACCATGCAGCAACACTTGCATCTTGGTCGCCAGATTCAAGCGATTTCCACATTGGCCCGTTTTCAACGACACTCAGTTCCACATCATAGCCAACTTGCTCAAGCGCAAGGGCAAGCACATTGGAAGAAGCTACTTCTGAATCCCAGTTTACGAGTACAAGGGAGAATGATTCTCCATCGACTGTCTCAACGCCGTCAATCCATTCATCGACTTTTTCTTGATTGTTATCAACCCACTCTTGAGCAGCATCCGCTGGATCAGCGCCTTCATGCACAGCCAGCATGACTTCGTTCATGTCATCCTCGCTCCAGAAGAAATTGTCGACGACTTGGTAGCCTTCAGGCTTCTCGCTTTCCAAGCCTTGGCGAGCAATCGTATGAATCTCTTCTGTACCGCCGAATGAACCTTCTGGATCATCCAAGTATTTCAAGTCATAGGCAGCAAACTTCCAATGTGGATTCCATGCCGTTACGACGATTGGCTCATGTTTTTGGATGGCTGTATCCAACGCTTGCGCCATAGAAGAGGAACTAGACGTTTGCAAAGTCAAGTTCGTCAAGCCATAGTCCTCAATCGCCCGCTCCGCTGCTTGGGAAACGCCTGCGCCTGGGTCAATCCCCGTAATGACCGATAGATCATTAGTAATATCTTCTTTGGAAATCATGCCTTCATCCGTAGAGCCAACTGGATTAGAGTCAGAACCATTCCCGTTGCCGTTGTCATCGCCATTCCCACAAGCCGCAAGTGTTACGGCAAGGGCCAATCCTGTTGCTGTCATCGTAACGTGTTTAATATTCATTTCATTACCCCCTGAATTTCATCTATTGTGAAAAGAGCGGTTGCGCCCTTTTGCCACTTATTCGCTTTGTTTTTTATTAAAACTTTGCGTTAAACGGTCGAGAATAATGGCCAATATGACGATCGCAATACCTGCTTCAAAGCCATTGCCAATATTATTTTGTCCAACTGCGCTATAAACAACCTGGCCTATTCCAGTTGCCCCGATCATTGCCGCGATCACAACCATAGAAAGGGCAAGCATTGTGCTTTGGTTAATCCCAGCCATGATCGTCCCCCGAGCCATTGGCAGTTGCACTTTAAATAGTTTTTGCGTGCCAGTTGAACCGAATGCGTCTGCTGCTTCAATTAATTCCGTGGAAACTTGACGAATACCAAGGTTCGTCATACGGACCGTCGGCGGCATGGCAAATATGACAGAAGCGACAACGCCAGGAACCATGCCGATGCCGAAGAAAGCAACAGCTGGGATCAAATAAACAAATGCTGGCATCGTCTGCATAAAATCAAGTACTGGTTTGATAACGGCCTCTGTACGGTCGTTTTTTGCCATTAAAATGCCAACTGGAACACCAATGACGACTGAAATCAAGCAAGCTGTTAAGACGAGTGCCAACGTATCAAGCATGCCGTTCCAAAAACCGAGACTGTCAATTAACAAAAGTCCGAGAATCACAAAGACAGTCAAGCCCCATTTGCGGTTCGTCCAATACGTAAGCGCGCCGATAATAAGAACAAACAGCCAACTTGGCGGCAAGGCGATCACCCAGTAAATCCCGTCCATGACCTTTTCAATCGTAAAATCAATGCCATTAAACAACCAAGCAGCATGCTGCAGCCATTCTACAAATGCTTCAACCCAACTACCTAGTTCCAGACGGGGTAGAAAATCCATTAAAATCAACCTCACTTCCCGATAACGCCCCAAGAACGGCGCTTCTTACAATAATGCCTTGTAGCTTGTCGCCTTTAATGACAACAAGGGGCACGGAACTGCTCGCAAGCTGCTCCATCAATTCATTAATTGGCGTATCCAATTCGACTTTCGGCACATCTGTCACAATAATGCTGTCAATGCTATTAATATTTTGTTTGATTAACTCAGAAACATCGCTCGCATGGACGATTCCAACTAGCTCTCTATTCCGCTTCGTTACATAGATGCTAGAAATTTTCGCATCACGCATCCGTTGCAAGGCAACGCGCGGTCCATCTTTTTCCAAATTAATCGTTTCTGGACGGATCATGACATTTTCCGCCGTAAATACTTTTGAGCGGTCCACATCCTCCACAAACCGCTCAACATAATCATTTTCCGGTTGTGTAAGAATTTCTTCAGGCGTGCCAATTTGCACGACCGAACCGTCTTTCATAATCATGATGCGGTCACCGATACGCAGTGCCTCGTCCAAGTCATGGGTAATAAAAATGATCGTTTTGTTCATCGTTTCTTGCAAATCTAATAATTCGTCTTGCATATCTTTCCGAATGAGCGGATCAAGCGCAGAAAACGCTTCGTCCATTAACAGGACATCCGGATCATTGGCAAGAGCACGTGCAAGCCCTACACGTTGCTGCATTCCGCCAGAAAGTTGCGAAGGATAACTATTTTCGTATCCTTTTAAGCCAACAAGTTCAAGGGACGATATCGCTTTTTCACGGCGCACCTGCTTCTCAATGCCTTGCACTTCAAGGCCATACTCCACGTTTTCAATCAACGTCCTTGTTGGAAACAAGCCAAACTTCTGAAAGACCATGCTCATCTTTTTGCGCCTAACTTCCCGAAGGCTTTTCCCATCCATCTTAGCGAGGTCCTCACCGTCGATCCAAACACTTCCTGATGTAGGTTCAATCAAACGGTTCAGCAGCCGCACAATCGTTGACTTACCGCTGCCTGAAAGCCCCATAATAACAAAAATTTCACCGTCTTCGACTTCAAAACTTGCTTGGTTAACACCAACCGTGTGGCCAGTTTCTTTTAATATGTCCGCTTTGGATTTTCCTTGTGCCAACATGTCCAGAGCCCGTTTCGGTTTTTTCCCAAATACTTTTGTCAAGCCCTCAACCTTAATTTTTGACAAGTTTTCCACCTCTTCACTTCAGTCGTGCTGCTTTAGACCTTGTAACTATACCTTATTTACAATTTTTTAATCAAACATGATATATCATTCTTTTAGTCGATATTTTTCATACAGTTTAAACTGTACGAAAGCAATGGTCGGTTTCCTTCTATTTGCTCGCAGATGCTGGCAGATGCTGTACTTTGTCATGCTATCACCTGTTTTTGAACTTTGTTACACTCTCTATAAGCAGGCCACTGGAGGAATGACATGGAGAAGGCAAACGAGCATAGCAACGGCGTTGACCAGCAACTTCAGGAGATCAGAGAACAGTTTATCCATGAGCTTTCGACCAATTTTCATCTATATGGCATTAACGAATCAGTCGGTCGTCTTTATGGTACGCTATTATTTGAAAACGATACTTTAACGCTTGATGAAATGAGCCGGCGCCTAGGGATGAGCAAAACAAGCATGAGCACCGGCATTAAACAGCTTGTGGATGCCAATATGGCGCGGAAAGTGTGGAAGAAAGGCGTCCGCAAAGACCTTTATATTGGAGAAGAAGATTGGTATGCTTCTTTTATCGCGATTTTTTCGAAAAAATGGCGCCAAGGAATCGAAAACAACAAAAAAGCAAGCGTGCAAATGGAAAAACGCTTGCTTGCATTACAAAAAGAAGCCCCCGAACAAGCAGAAGTCATTGCTTCCGACTTAAAAAAAATCGCCCATGCCAAAGCATATTACGACTGGCTCGACCGCTTTATCGACTTTTTAGAGAGCGGCGAGATTTTTGAGCATTTGGAGAAATGAATAGAAACCCGCCTTTGCACTTGTTCCACACTAAGCAAAGGCGGGTTTAGTCATAACTCAAAAATTTAATTGATTTAATTGCAAAAAAATGATTACTTAAAAACTTGCATAGTTGCATCAAGGAGAGGGAATAATAACTAAACCTCCTCCACCCATAGCCCCTACTCCAAAAAGTATTAGAAGAAAACAGTAGGGATTTCTTAAAATGAATGCACCCGTTTTTACTAATTTACAGTTAATTCGTTTCATTTGTATCCCCCATTCTCTCAAACTAATTGATTGATCTTCTTCTTAACCAATTCAACCATGTAAAAATCGTTTTTAGTGAAACCTTCCAATGCATCTAAAAGCAACGGCACGCTTTTTTTGGCTAGACCTTTATAATAAATTAAGAAAGGTGTAGATTCTCCCTTATCTTCTAAATTTTTCATTAATGTTAATGCCCGCTGTATATCGCCCCTTACTAAGTATTGATGTGCTTGTTCTTCGGGTTTAACATTCGTTATGTCAAATACTTCTCCCATTGCATTGCGCATAAAAGGAACGTACTCACTAACCAACCTTTCTTTGTATTCAGCAGCTTTAGCTCTTTTAGCAAACATCACTGCTTGTTGCCCATATTCAACACAGAGCTTGTTCTGTTTATTAACCATAACCAAAGCTAAACCGTGGTTTGCTGAACACATAAAAATATCTGGTGTTGTTTCATTAACGAGAACAGCTAAAAAGTTTCTTTCTGCAGACTCAATGTCACCTTCTCGATAAAGATTGATACTACCTAACAATAAGGAAAGGCGACTAGCTAGAACGGTTTTCATAAAGCTAGGTTGAAGCTGAGCAAATAAGGTCTTAGAGCGGCTTTCTAGTAACTTGCTACTGTTGATAATACCCATTTTGTATAAGTTATTAAACTCAATAAATTCTAAACGAATACGAACCAACGGATTATTCGTGTAAGCAAACAAAGATCTAGCCGACTCAAACATTTGCTCTTCATTCTCTTTCCCTTGCAAAAAATTATTTATCAGTTCGTATACTAGAATCCACTCTCTTAATAATTCATCCTCTTTATGGGTATGTATCAATCTCTCCAACATATCTAATTGGTAATAGCTTGCCGCATACTCAAACGCATCCCGGACATGCTGCAGCTTCTTTGCTGATGCCGCATATACATTCATAAGGGGAATGAACTCGTCAGGCATTAAATGTTTTGCAATAAGGAGGACTTCTTCAAACGAGTACTCATCACTATTTGCTAGTTCTTTCATGCGTGCTTCGTTTAATAAAGGATCTGACCACCCTTTTTGGCGCATAAGTGTGCCAGCTTTTTCTTTTACTTCAAGCAATGTTTATCCCTTCTCCCGAAATAAAGTTCCATACTAGTGCTATCCTAGTACTTTTGAACGAATAAGACAACAGGCTTGGCCATTTTCCCAATATGCTTTTTGTTAAAAAATGGTTTGGAAAGGTATCGGTGGGTGGTTGGGGAAATGGATGGTTTGATTGTTGAAAACGCTAAAATATTCTTTATAAGCACGTTGTATATGAATATAGTAGAAGTTAGTGCTGTGAGGTTTTGAACTTCTATGCACTCTATAGTGGCATTATCTTCTATAAGACCTATACCAACCTGAAGAGCTAAAATAGTAAGCATGTTTGAACGAGGAATCGGATGAAATTGTTCTACGTCTACATATGGTTTTTGGAGTCCCTTACATTATTCCTAATCATCCTTTAGTAATTTCCTTTCATAATCCAACATACCACTTACTAAAATTCCACAAACCGTTTTATTATTGTCTAGAGCAAATCCAATATTATCATTTTGGACAATTGACACAATAGCATTTTCCGAGAATGATATTAATATACTATCAGATCCTATATAGACATTTAGTGTTGCATTTTCATCAATGTATGTCTTATTATTATATTTTTCAACCTGAAAAACAGGCATTGCTTTAACCAAAGTTATATTTCTAAAATCAAAGTTCAATTCAGTATTATATACATTCTCACTTAAAGTTAGTGTAATGGAACGAATATTCCCCGTATGTTTCCCTAACCCTATTTCAATTAAAGATTTATTAAAATCCCCAGTTCTCCAATATATTGTTGGTTCCTTTGATATATCCCAAGTACCGAATTCGATATTAACCGGTGTATAAACATCATATTCAATATTTGCAGACTGACATTCTTTGTATTCTGTAACTTTTAACATAAACATGTCTCCTTCTAAGGCTTATATACAGCATGCTTTATTATTGTAGTAACCCGTCTCCACATGGCTTACTAGGTACAAGCTCCCAATTGCCTACCTGGGGTAAAGGCTATGGTGTGCTTTTATACGCCTACCATTCCCCTGCATAATTAGCTCCCATTTAAATAAACTATAGGGGGCTGTCATATTTGTTACTTTATTACGACGCTTGGAACGTATGTTGTTAGTATCTCAATTACGTCATTTGGTGTTAAAAACACATAATGTTTTAACTGACTTGGTTCATAAATACCTGAGCTTTCATCAAAAAACCAATTTATATACTCAGAGTTTATGACTTTAAATAAAGTCCATTCGCTATAAAAATCTGTACTGTATTGTTGCTCTAAGTAATTTAATTTTCTAAGCAAAGAGCCTTCATCTGTATTTCTATAGGATAATACACCTTTTTCAAATTTAACTACCATTTTCTTTTTATCTTTTTCATCGCTGAATTCTAATACGACCCCTTCTTTATTATCAATAAAAGTGTCATTGTATAACCTTGAGGGTATTCCAGTTGTTGGTACCCACCTTTCCCAATGTTCCAATACTCTTCCTCCTATCATCTTCAACTTATTTCTCTTACTCTTTTGCCACTTACTAGGTAGCCCCTAAAAAAAGAAACCTTAAAAGGTATTGAACCAATCAAGGTTTCATTATAAAACTATTTTAGTTTATCTATCTGATTTGAGAGATAAACTCCTTGGTACTTGACTCTCCCCTCTTCATCCACAAACTTAACTTCATAGGCTTTATTAGGTGTGTCATAAACCATAATTATAGTGCCTATATCCCCTTTTTTTGTCCCCTGGTTAGGGTTATCTTCTTTAATCTTAACAGATTCGTATACTTCAAAACTCATTGTCTTCACCTACTTACAAATAGTGTGGTCATTTCAGATATATTTGAGCCACTCTTAATAATCCACCCTGTTCTAACTGTAGCAGCTTTACCGTTCGGACCCCCGTGATCTGCAAATTGGCAAATGCCACCTTCAATTAACCCTCCCTTATTGTTTAGAGACATTAATCGAAAAAAATTCTCCAAAATGGATGTTTGCTAATTGTTTATCTCCATCACACAGCTTTAAATAATTATCCTTTCGTTCAATTTTTGTAATATTTTTCAAATCAGCGTAAATTATATCACTATTTTTGTACTTCAAGAAAATACTAACTTGCTGTTCATAAGTACGTATATACATAGTTAAACTAAATTTCGACTTAGTTCTTGAATACTTAATATTTCCATCTTCTATATTACCAGATAAACTTTCTCCATCTGAAAGAAATAACTCTAATAATTCATAGCCATCATACTTTATAAACACACTCTCACCTTTTCTATTTTGGAATTACAGTAATTACATCTCCTGCATCATTTTGTAATGACCCTAGCGTCATTTGTATCAAAATTGACGTATCTAATTTATCACCTGAGAATTTCGTTCCATTACTTATTCTATTTTCATAACAGATGATGGAATATTTCTAGGCTGAATATACCTTTGAACAAAGCCTGACTCTAAACCTTGACTTTTAGCTAAATTGTGTGCTCTCACATTTAATTGGGCTCGGGTTTCTAGGAAAAGCCATTCTTTCGAAAGCATGCCTTAAGTATTTTCTTCCTTCTATTGTTGCACCACTTTGATTTAAGTTCCATAAAGTGTCATCTTCTGAACCAGTTGGGTTGGTGAGCATAGGGAAGTCGTCTAAATAAAAGTTAACTACTGGCGGAAAGGCTATGACGTGATTTTATTACACCTGACCGTCCCGTTGCCTACATAATTTAAATAAAAAACCTTGAAAAGCATTTAGCCAATCAAGGTTTATTTTTACAAAGCAGATTGCATTTCTTCAAACCATTCCATAGAAATGTCATCTGCTGTTTTTTCAGGCTGGTTAGAATACACTATACCATATTTATAATCTGCTTTAAGGTTATTGTTTACTACATTATAAATTAACTTAATCTCCGAGGGCATTTCTCTATTGTATTCCTCACATAACTTTATCATTTTCTTAATGTTATTATTTAGTATATTCAATACTCCACTTTGACGTTCGCCTGAAGTATTATACTGGAAATCAATTGGATTATTAATAGCATCATTTAATTTATGCTTTCTAACAACTTTTCCATTAATACAATAAAAAAAATCACTAGAAATAACTTTCTCTTCAAAGGAGCCGTATATAAATATTTTTTCTGCTCTATTTTCAACATATTCTAAACAAATGGCAACCATGTCTGCTTGTAATTTACTAAATTTATCTTCAAAAATCTTCCTCATATATATCACTCTCCTTAATTCACTAAATTCTTAATAAACCGCTCCCCATCTATTTTATATTGTACTGGAGCGTCTACACTTATCTGGACAGAAAAATTAAGGGCACGTACACTTGACCTAAAACAGAAGAAGAGCTCCAACTATGACAAAGCGAGAACGTCGCACATTCACTCCTGAGTTTTAAAAGCAAATGGTACAGCTGTACCAGAATGGAAAAACGAAACGAGCGATTATTGATGAATATGATCTGACTCCGTCATCTCTTGACCGAGGGATCAACCTTTAAAACTCTGTCATCATATTCAAGATTATCGCACCCGCACTCTTCCCCCCAGTCTTCACCTTCCTCGCTTTCGACAAGTCATATACTACTTCTCCCACTTTCGCTGGCTTCACTAAAATAAACGTCGTTGCTAGGGCCTTCTCCCCGAACGAAGCTTCTGGGTCAGCGAGCGTGATGAAGTCACCGAAGAAAAAGTCGACTACCGGATCTAGAAAGGTCCTGATGTTGTTCTTATACGCGATCCCGTCAGCGCCGACACGGGCATCCATCGTCGGCCCGGGGTAATGCCCATTGTTGTATACTTCCTCGTCAACCTCGGCTATGAGGGGACCGTCGCCGGAAGGGTTGTTTTCAAGGTACGCTTGGATGGCTGCAACTTCTTCATCCGTAAAATCATTCTCTCCTGTAGCGACCACTTGCGACGTGTCCGTTTGGATCGCTTGGGTACGGAGCTGGGCTTGGTACCATTGGTATTGGATCGGAACCAGCTGTTTCAGTTGCCGTGTCAGGATTGCCGGCGAGACGGTCGCGTTTGCGGGCAAAGTCGATAGGCGCGCAAATAACGGGAAATATGCCGGGGTAACGGCATGGGTTGCTCCCATCGCTGGCGCTCGGCACGCTTGCAGCACCTGTTCATTGCTTAGGATGGCACTGACAGGGAAATGGTTTAAATTCTAACTGTTTCTACTCAAGAATAGTAAAAATCATTTACTCATTTTTACATTTATTGTTCTTATTAGTTATGTTTGATTATAATGGGTTCGTTGTAAAAGAACACAAAAACCCGAAAAACGGACTTTTTAAAGTGTCCATTTTCCGAGGACTGTTCACTTTTAGCCAATCAAGGTCTTTTATAATAATGATGTTATTTTGTTTTAACAGCATCTTTTATTTGTTCAATAACTTGATAGAGCCACTGAAGTGGTTCTAAACCAGTAGCGGGAAAGTACACACCATCTGCACAAGACTGAATGTATTCATTCTTTTCGATATCTGAATACTCACTTTCAATAAAATCTGTTAAAAAGATAATAGCAAATTCCAGATACTCTTTACTTTCCTCTGTTAATAATTCTTGTAATGCTTCTTCTGGAGAATCAATATCTTGATGAAAAGTTCCAGCCAAGAACTGAAAAACTGGTTCTTCTAGTTTGTTAGAAGACAACATAACATCTCACCCTTTAGTATTAATTTGGATAGCCAGTTAGAATGTAATTCCCTTCTCCATCCTTTTTCAAGACAATTCTAGCATTTGTCATATTTTCAACAGTTGTAGAACCTCTTTTTACTCCACGTCCAATGACTTCGGTTCCTTCATAAGTCAAGACTAAGTTTGACTTACTTTGAGGATTACTTAGCCAAGATTCAATCGCTTTTTTGTTATTTATATCGTTTAAGACCTCACTAGCAACTTTCTCAGCAATAGCCCTATCTTTAAAAGTAGAAGAGCCATTAATTCTAGGATTATTTCTTATTCTTTCTAATAATTCTTCATCAGTTTTTCCAACATGTCTTTCAATCAAATGCCCACCTTTTACCTCATGTGCAGCCAATCCACCACCAGGTGCAAGAGAACTCTTATCTCCTGGTTTAACATTATCTATACTCTTTCCCCCAGTCTCCACCTTCCTCGCCTTCGACAAGTCATATCCTAGTTCGGCCACTTTCGCTGGCTTCACTAAGATAAACGTCGTTGCCAGGGCTTTCTCCCCGAGCGAAGCTTCTGGGTCGGCGAGCGTGAGGAAGCAATCTAAATGATAGTTTATTGCTGGAGTAAAGACTATGACATGATTTTAGTACACCTGACCGTCCGAGTGTCTACATGATTTTAAATAAAAAACCTTGAAGGCTTTTAGCCAATCAAGGTTAATTAATTCCTTATTCCCAGTATATTGTTGATCTCATTTTCGAGAAAATTGTAGATCCTTTTAATAGCATTTATTATGCCTTCTCCAATAAATTTCTCTAAAAAAGCACACCAGTTGCTTACTATTTATTTATTTTTCAAATTCCTTCACTTTCTCAATTAAATCTTTATTTAGTTGTTCTTTATCTTGGCCTAAATATTTATACTTAAAATATTCACTTCTAGCTGTTGGTCCAAACTCACTACTATACCAATTTGTATAATCAAATTGTACATTTAATTTACCTGAATCACCAACTAATAATGTTACTGCAAACCAAGGTTCCTGGTCATTTTCAATAAAAATTCTTTGAAGTTCAACTGTTAATATAAATAGTTTATGCAACTCTTTATTATAGACCCTCTTATCTACACTATACAGTTTTGGAATATAATGCGAATAAATGTGCTGCTCTTCACCTTTAGGCTTAAAAAAGAAGAAAACTCCCCCTGCATCATTCTTTACTTCTCCATTAAAATAGAAATTATCCCATTCAATTGGAATCATATCATTAACCTGTTGAGCAATCTTATTATATAGCTTGTTTAATTCTATTTCAAAACTAATGTAGATCAGCCTCCTGATTTATTTACTATCTCACGAATGGTAACTGGCCTTCAATTTCATATTCAACCATAAATGCATCGGGTCGGGGTCAATGCTAACAGAGACCTTTTTTGGAGGTACATCTCTCAACGCATCAGCCCATTCTGTCTCCATTTCATACCAACCCCCACCCCTCCGGTTAATCTGGCTATTTTGTGGCACCAGATTGTCTATATCTCCCGGACCGTTAAATTGTGCTCCTATTAAATGTCCACCGTCATCATCCGGTAATCTATCTTTTCCCCCAACGTTCGCCTGAGCATATTTATTTCTATCGGCCTTTTTTAACACAAGCTCATGAGCCTCTCTACATTAACAATACGTCCTAGTTCATCGGTAGTATATTTGTAATCGTTATTTGTTACATACTTAGTATTTGGAAGGAGTTGTTTTTTACCATTTTCACCTTTTACAATATACTTTCCAAAATCAACTTCTTTAACCTCTCTGACAATATTACCATTATCCTTCCCCCCAGTCTCCACCTTCCTCGCTTTCGACAAGTCATATCCTAGTTCGGCCACTTTCGCTGGCTTCACTAAAATAAACGTCGTTGCCAAGGCTTTCTCCCCGAGCGAAGCTTCTGGGGCGGCGAGCGTGAGGAAGTCACCGAAGAAAAAGTCTGCTACTGGCCCAAAGGTCATGACGCTGTTCTTATACGCAATCCCATCGGCGCCGACACGGGCATCCATCGTCGGCCCGGGATAACGCCCGTCTTTGTATACTTCCTCGTCGACCTCGGCTATGAGGGGACCGTCGCCCGGAGGTTTGTTTTCGAGGTACGCTTGGATGGCTGCAACTTCTTCATCCGTAAAATCATGCTCTCCTGTAGCGACCACTTGCGACGTGTCCGTTTGAATCGCTTGGGTACGGAGCTGTGCTTGGTACCATTGGTATTGGATCAGCACCAGCTTTTTCAGTTGCCGTGTCAGGATCGCTGGCGACACCGTCACGTTAGCGGGCAAAGTCGATAGGCGCGCAAATAACGGGAAATACGCCGGGGTAACGGCATGGGTTTATCCCATCGCTGGCGCTCGGCACGCTTGTAGCGCCTGTTCATTGCTTAGGATGGCACTGACAGGGAAATGGTTTAAATTCTAACTGTTTCTACTCAATAATAGTAAAAATCGTTTACTCATTTTTACATTTCTTGTTCTTCTTAGTTGATTTGATTATAACGGGTTCGTTGTAAAAGAACACAAAAACCCGAAAAGCGGACTTTTTTAAAGTGTCCATTTTCCGGGGGACTGTTCACTTTTAGCCAATCAAGGATTTATAATTTATTGATTTGATACTAATCTTTAAGTAAATCTTCGTCTAAGAAGATTTCGATATCATCTAAATTGGCATTTTTCTTTCTTTCATGAAATGAAAATTTTGAAATAAACTCTTCAAATGAATTTGCTATAAGGTAATAATACTCTTTTCCACCTTCATCAGTCGTTTCGTTTTCATGATACCAATAATAAATTTTACCCCTGTATTTATCTTTTAAGCCTATACATATTAAATCTCCCCCATCTGCATCTGCGATAGGCATTACACTACTTCCTAAGATACCTTTATACGTTTGAATAATTGATTCAATATTATAGCTATTATTAGTAATACCATAAAAACCACCTATCGAGTCAAAACCATCCTCGGGAGTTACAGGGGTAACTTCAATTGGCTGGTACATAAAATTTTCTTTAATAAAACATCCTCCATATTCAAGTAAAAACTCTTTATACTCTAATGGTAAATCTACTCCATACAATCCTTCAATTGTTTCGATTGACTTATATGCATTTTCTTTTTTTGATACAACCACTTCCAAATCAATCATTTCATTTAATTTTTGCTTTATTATTTTGTTCATTTTTATTTTCCTCCTCTTAAATCTGATGCTGAACCTATATGCGGTATATTAGCATGTAAATCTGTTGGAATTAACTCAATTTCAGTAGAACTTTTATGATGAGGTGTTAAGCCTTTTTCTTTTAACCAAGACTTTGCTTGATTTTGTGACCTAAATCCTTTTAATTGCATAATTTTTTCATACACTAAATTAAAATCATTTTTAGAGCCATCTAACACACCTTCTTTAAATTTAATAGAACCTTTACTCCAAGGTGTGAAGTTAGGTCTACCATCAATAAATTCTACACCTTTGCCATTTGTTACACTCTTAACTTCAGGTTTATTGGAATACCATTTCCCATTACCAGGCTCTCCATCCCATTTACCATTTGTTCTTGGTAACCTTGTTTTGGGATTATCTATCCCCTTCCCCCCAGTCTTCACCTTCCTCGCTTTCGACAAGTCATAGATGACTCCTCCCACTTTCGCTGGCTTCACTAAGATAAACGTCGTCGCCAGGGCTTTCTCCCCGAGCGAAGCTTCTGGGTCGGCGAGCGTGAGGAAGTCACCAAATAAAAAGTCGACCACTCCAGCAACAATGGGATTTGTATTCAACCTCTCCTCGCTCGGAGGGTTGTTCTCGAGGTACGTGTTGATGGCTGCGACTTCTTGATCCGTAAACATATATTCTGGTATGGTGACCACTTGCGACGTGTCCGTTTGGATCGCTTGGGTACGGAGCTGGGCTTGGTACCATTGGTATTGGATCGGAACCAGCTGTTTCAGTTGCCGTGTCAGGATTGCCGGCGAGACCGTCGCGTTTGCGGGCAAAGTCGATAGGCGCGCAAATAACGGGAAATACGCCGGGGTAACGGCATGGGTTGCTCCCATCGCTGGCGCTCGGCACGCTTGCAGCGCCTGTTCATTGCTTAGGATGGCACTGACAGGGAAATGGTTCAAGTAATACCAGTTAGCTGCTTTCAGTCCACTGTATAGAGGGGCGTAGGCGCCTGTATACAGAAATTCAAGCGGCAACACGTCTTGGTACAGATCCCCTTCGCGGCCTTCGATGTGGCTTTGGTCTAGTGGGGCCATTTGGAGCGCTTGTGTCACCACACTTTGGTACAACTCTTCCATATTGGCATCGATCTCTGCCTGCGTTTCTGGGGAAGGGATCACGCCGCCACTGGTCCAGTTGGCTACTTGGCTGACAACGGTCGTCAGTTCTTGCAAGGTGCTTTTTGCGCTTGAGAGCACCGTTTCGTTGGCTTCGTCCAGGTTACCAAGCCTTTCCGCTGTCACACGGACATGGTCTTTGCCTTGTTGCACGTAGCGAAGGACCGGTTCCATCGAGAACGGTGGCAGCGGCAACAGGTCGGCGATGGAAGCGCGAATCGACTCAATCGCTGTCGCGTCTTCAATTGCATAGCGCTCGACTCGGTCCAGGCCGTTTTTGACGTCGGCGAGAAATTCTTCCCGAATCAGAGCAGAGCTGCTTTCAAAGTTGAGCAAATTCGAGCGGATTTGCTTCAATTGTTCGATGTATTGGCCGATGAAAAGCTGGAACGCCGCCAATACAGGGAGATGGAGCGTCGCAAAATGGTCTTTGATTGCTTCGCCCCCTTCGCCTTGCAGGGAATCGAGGTGGATGATCTTCTGGATGCTGGCCTGCAAGCGTTCGAGCTGGGCTTGATCGTGAAGCTTTCGTTCCACGATTTCGTCAAGTGCATCGAGTACTTCTTGTACGTCAAGTGTGTTCATCCGTCTGTTCCTTTCTCTATTATCCGCGGCTTGCCAGCATCTTGTCCACGACTCCGTATGTTTGAACGAGTTCTTTCGTTTCTGCTTGTACGTTTTTCACGACGTCTAAGTAGCGATTGAATTGGTCGGCATACCCGCATTCTACTTCCAGCAATGAATGGAGAAAGGCCATCGACGACGTATGGAGCGCAGGCTCGTGGCCCGACACGGAATAGCTGGCCTGTTCCCCCGTTTCGCTTAAAGCGCTGAGCACGGAGCCTTCGTCGATTTTGATTTCAGGCATCGGTTCTCTCCTCCTTTCCTATCTCGCTGCTTTTAACGTTTGCAGCGATTGTTGTTTTGTGTCGATTACGATTTGGCAAGAGGCAATCGTGGTTTGGAGACGGCTCGTTTCCATTTCAATCGCGCGCATCAGTTGTTCTGTTTCGTCTTGTACGTTCGTGTAAGCCAGTTGCATATGGCGGCGAATATCATCGTGCGTCGATTCGGCTTGGCCGCGCCATGCATCATAGTCTAGCTCTGGTTCGCTTCCCCATTTTTTATGATGATGAAGAGAAGCTTGTTCGGAAGCGAGCGCTTGTTTGGCCGCCCGCAACCGCTCCAATTGCGCTTCTGTCTGAAAAAGCCGTGCCCGCATCTCACTGATTTCATGGTGGAGCTTGGCTATTTCGATCTGATTGGACATAAGCCATCCTCCCTCCTGGTGGTTTCATCCTTCCGTCTTAAAAAAATGGCTATTCATTCCATTTTATTTTAAAACAACTGTTCGAAATCGTCTATTCAAATTTATAGAAAAAGTGTTTTTATCCATCCATAATTAAATGGGGGACGTTCCGATTGGATTAAAGCAAAAACTCGCACAAACTAGGACCGCATTTCTATAATCTCTCTGAACTAAGAATAATCTCATTGTTTTAGAATAAAGCTTCCGTTCATTTTTACAAATAAATTTGTTAGACTTAAAAAACTCGCTCGTTTTGATTTAACGATCCATCGTTCGGGAGGTTCTGTATAACAGTGAAAATAGTAGATTACTTGTTTAGGTTGTTAATTGTAACCTTTTGCTTGTTATCGCTTACTCTTTCAACGCCTTTAGCCTCAACCTTCTTTGTGGCGATTTTGTTTTTATATTTTGTGTTCTTGTTTTTTAAGGAAAAGGATCGGAACTGGCGCTATTTGAATTTGGTTTTAAGTTATTTCTTTCTATTTTTGGTGTTGCTTTTCACTTAAAGAACCGCTCTGTCAAAGATATAAAAAAACGGCCTCTTCCTCTTTGCAACAGGATTCAGCCGTTTTTAAACGTATTTTTGCTTAGAGTGCTTTTCTTTCCATAAGCCGAATGCCAATTCCTGTTACGGTTAATCCGATAAACAACAGCACGGATGTCGGCAATAAAAATTCGGCTAGGCTTGCGCCTTGGTATGTGGCTCCTTTCATCATATCTAGCGCATGCCTAATTGGGCTTAGATATGAGAGGGCATGCATCGTTTCTGATTGGACAATTTCTAGTGGCCAGAAGGCGCCACCAATCATAGCAAATACGGTTGCGACAAGGGGAATGACGGCATTTAGCTGCTGGCTTGAACGGACAATGCCGCTAAGCAGTAAGCCAATCGCCATAATCGCAAACACGTATGGGATAAGAACAAGCGACAATTTCCAGAAGCCGCCATAATAGTCGTAACCGAACACAACGTTAAACAGCACGAGTGAAAGGAAGATTTGTACGTAAGCGAGCATAAATGAAAATAAAAGATTGCCGGCATATAAAGCTGTTTTTGAAGCTGGCGCTAAAATAAGCCGGTTCCAAATCCCCTCTTCTTTTTGTCTAAGTAAACTCATGATCGAAAAGCTCATTGTAAAAATAGCAAAGTAGAGTGCAAAACCGAATAGCGCTTGCAACGAACGATCAAAACTCGTTCCTTCTTGCATCGGCTCCGTTTTAATAGCAAAGCTCCCTTCGTCGGCCATATCCGTTACTCCTGCCTTGGCTAAGCGTTTGTTTGCATAATAACGGTTGAGTTCTGCTTGGGCAAAGGGAACAAATGCCGAGCCTTCATAAGCGACATGAAGCGTATAGTCGGTTTCCCCTGCATCAATCACGCCGTCTGCCTGCTGCTTGCTCAGAAGCTGCATCGCCTCTTCTTCGGAAACGATTTGCACATCCCAGTTGTATTCTCCCCAATCCGTTGCTAAGTCGTGTAATGCTGGCTTGCTTAATTCCGTTGAAAACACATGCACGACTTGTGCGTTGCTTCCGCTTGTACCGCCTGCAACGAGGGCGAAAATGATCGTGAGACCTAGCATCGCTAGCAGTTCAACTGGGTTGCGGATGACATCTCGAATCAATTGGTAAAGGACAGCTTTCACGATTCCGCACCTCCTTGCCGCGGGAAAAATAGCCAAGCGATTGCAAAACATAGACATGAAAATCCAGAAAGCATGAGAATAGCTGGTCGTACCTCTTCAAGAGCCGCCCCTTGAGCTGCTTGTAAAAAGGCAGTTAGCGCACGGCCGTTTGGCGTCCATTGGCTTAGCTGGGCCAATAAAGGCGACAAGTCGCTAACTGGAAAAAAGCTGCCGCCGACAAACGCAAGAATGGTAAGGATAAAAAACATAAATAGGTTTGCGATTTTCTCAGAGCGAAAGCGAAACTGAATCGCTGTGATAAGCAAAGCGACGCTGGCAACAGCGATGCCAAGCATGAGCGAAATGAGCAATACAGCGGGCCAATTGCCAATTTCGATTCGAAATAGGGCCAAGTTAACGGCAAAAATTAACGCCAATTGAATGAGCACAAGCAAAACAGTCGTCACGCCTTTGCCAACTAAGTATCCAGCTTGTGAGACATCGGCGAGAATGAGCCGGGCGTATACCGATGTTTTCTTTTCCATATACGCATGAGAGGCCATAAATCCGGCTGTGTAGAACACAAACATGACGCCCATCGCAAACATGTAATATTCAAATGCGGATATAGGCTGGTTGCCTTGGTAAATAACGTCTCCGATTCCTTCTAACATACTTGATTCAAGACCGGCGTTTGCCAAAGCTGTCTGTGCATAAAATTGGTCGATAAACTGTTTCATAATCGCCTCGACAATGGCTGCTTGCTGCGGCTCGTTTGCATTGGCATAAAAAGTGAACGCACCAGTCGATTCCCCACCCCCAAGAAATTGCTGTTCCCATATTTGCGCCCGGGAGCCTTCGCCAATATATAGAACGCCAGCATAATCCTTGTCCCTTGCTGCACTGAGCTCATTTTCGTAGTGAAACGTAATGCTGTCCAAGTCTTCTGTGCTCTCAACGGTTTCAATCAATAACTCTGGAACAGACAGTTGTTCAGCTAAGCCTAAAACGGCTGTTTTTTCTTGGGCAGGCCAATCATCCAGCTCGTTAGAAAAGTGCTGGATCGCATCCGCAAGCGTCTCATCTGAAACGACGCCAACGTCGATTTTTTCTGGCATGCCTGTAAACGTGTCCCCTAAGGCAAAACCAAGAATAAGAATAAGCACGAGAGGCATGAACAACATCGTGACAAGCGCGCCTTTGTCCATTAAAAGCTGTTTTGCGTCTTTTCCTATATAAAACATATATGCCTCCTAATCCCGCAACGACCGGCCAGTTAAGTGCAGAAATACATCTTCTAGCGTCGGCTGCTTGATATGGATGCCTTTTACAGTAGTACCGCTGTCTTCAACCATATGCAAAAGCACTGGAAACAAATTGTTTTTTGCTGAAACAATGCGGTAGCCTTCGTCTGTCTCCTTTAATGCCTGCACATGTTCATAGCTGACTAGCTGTTCTTTTAATTCCGCCGTTTTTACGGCAACTGTTAGCTCATAAGTCGATTGAGGGCTAATGATCCGCTTGATTTCCCTTTGCGTGCCTTCTGCAATCACAGAGCCACGGTCGACAATATAAATGCGGTTGCACAAAAACTCGACTTCTTCCATGTAATGGCTTGTATATAAAACGGTCAGCTCTTTATGTTCCTGGAGCTCTTTAATGAAATCCAGCAAATAACGGCGCGAGTGCGGATCAATGCCTACTGTCGGTTCATCTAATATTAAATACTCAGGCTTGTGGATGAGGGCGACGGCTAAATTCAAACGCCGTTTCATTCCCCCTGAGAACGTCCGCACAGGTTCTTTTTTTCGGCTTGTTAACTCCATCAAATCCAGTAATTCGGCTACCCGCTTTTTTAAAGCAGCTTTTTCAAGTTTATAGAGCTTCCCGAAAAACAATAAATTCTCTTCAGCCGATAATTCTTGAAACAGGGCGATTTCCTGAGGCACCGCACCAATTCGGTTACGAAATGGCTTCAACTGGTTTGCGACTGGCTTGCCTTCAAACCGGATCTCCCCTGTTGTCGGCTTTGTTAGTGTCGTCAACATGTCAATTAACGTCGATTTGCCCGCTCCGTTTGGACCAAGGAGGCCAACTGCTTCCCCTTGCCGCACATGGAGATGGACATTTTTTACCGCTTCTACTGCGGCAAAGCTCTTTGAAACTCCTTCTAGTTCCAGCATTTCTTTTCCCTCCCTTGTCACCATTATCATACGCCTGCTGCTTCGTCATATCGATTCACTGCAGTCATAAAGTGCTTATCTCCTAGCATGACTTAAGTCATCTTTTTTTTGACAAGGGGCAACAAGCCGTGCTTATGCCCCTTTCGGCTTTTTGCACGGCTTGTTAAATATGATGTTTGACTGCAAAAATGGCTAGCTGCGTCCGGTCACGCACGCCTAGTTTGATAAACAATTGGCTAATGTAATTTTTAACCGTCCCTACACTTAAATAAAGTTCAGCAGCGATTTCCGCATTGTTGCGGCCCTGCCCCACTAGGCGAATGATCTCTTTTTCCCGCTCAGCTAAAGGCGGAATCTGTTCTTTCTCCTGCGGAGCTGAGTGCTGAAGAAGCTTTGGCATTACCTTTGCCGCCACTTGGCCATCTAAGACGAGTTCGCCTAAAAGTGCCTTTTCAATCGTAGCAAACAAACTTTCCATATCCGCATCTTTTAAAATATAGCCCTTTGCTCCAGCTTTAAGTGCTTCAATCGCATAACGTTCATCAATAAACGTCGTTAACATAACGATTTTTACATTTGGATCTCGTTCAATCATCCGCTTTGTCGCCTCAATGCCCGTCATCACTGGCATACGAACATCCATTAGCACGAGATCAATGACATGGCGGCCAGCCAAATCAACAGCCTCTTGTCCATTCTCAGCTTCAATTACTTGATAACGTTGACGATGCTCGATCATCATTTTCAAGCCTTGGCGGACAATTTGTTGGTCTTCAGCTAAAAGAATCGTTTTCAATTGCTGTCTTCCCTCCTATCGGAAAAGCACCTTCTACTATAAACATCCCGTCTTCATTGCTTGCCCGAAACCAGCCATGCAACTGTTCAAATCGATTGCGCAACTGCGTCAGCCCAAATCCTTCACGAACCACTTCTGGCTTTGCTTCATTTTTTAACGTCGCTACATACGTCCGTTTGCCGACAACAGCTAAGTGGACATCAATTTCTTTGGCATAGGAATGGCGCATGGCATTCGTCAATCCTTCTTGGACAAATCGGTACAACGCCACGTTCTGTTCCTCTGAGAGCGGCACAGACAGAGCTCCAGCTTCTGTTGTAAACGTGACGCGAACATGGCCCTCTGCCTCTAACTTGCGAATGAGACGAATAATCATCGCTACGCCCCGCTCTTCTTCACTTTCCAGTGCTCTAACTGCATTGCGCATTTCTGCGAGCGCTGTCCGGGCGGTTTGTTTCGCCTCTGCGATCACAGGATCTTGGACCTTCATCTCTGCAACTTGCAGCTGCATCATGAGCGCTGTAAGCTGATGGCCGACGGAGTCATGAACGTCTCTGGCAATTCGTGTTCGTTCCTGCTGCTTCGCGGCATCTTCATGTTCAAGAAAGCGGCGACGCAGTTGTTTCTGCTCGTATTGGAGTTCATCTATTTTTTCTTGTTGCTGGCGGTTTTGCCTTTGCCATAAGGCAAGTTGCCACATCAAATAAAACAAAATAATCGCAGTCAGCAACCAGACAAACGTAGCCACTATATCCGTTGGGCTAAATAAAATCGAGGCAGCCACTAAAGCGCTTGGCAAGGCGCCTGTCTGCCATTGCCCACTATTTGTTTGTGCAAATGGATAAACAGCCAGCAATATTGGCACGAGCCACCCTGTGTCCATTCCAGCTAACAATATGTATACGCACGCTATGGCTGTCAGCAAACGATATAGCCATATGGGGCGCCGCCATAGCGGTTCTGAAAGCAGACCGCCTAATATCAATCCACTTGCGAGCCAAAACAGCGGTTCAACAAGTTGCGTCTTGTCATTGAGCGGCCAAATGACAATTCCAGCAAAAACAAAGGAAACGCGCACCCAGTACGCCACGGCGCACACCTCCTAGTTAATCGCCATTTTTTAAATGCTTGTAGTACAAATTCGTCCCCCGCAAGCCACCATGGGGATTTTCGGCAAATTGGGGAATTGTCCCTGCAAACGTGTAGCCACTTGTTTTATACAATACATTCGAGGGCGCGCCTTCTTCCGTATCCAGGATGAGCAATGTCCGGTTTTGTTCCGTTGCTGCTTCTTCGGCAACGGCTAGCAACGTCCGGCCAATTCCTTGCCGCCTCGCTTTGTTAGCGACCATGAGCTTGGCTATCTCGGCACGGTGGCGGCCATTCGCTTTGTCGACAAGGTGAAGTTGAATCGTTCCAATCACGCTATCATCTGCTAAGGCCACCCACACATGGGTATGCTCTGAGAGTTGAAGCGAGTGCCAATACGCTTCTGCCTCTTGTTTTTCCATAGGGGCGATAAAGCCAATCGAAGCTCCGCCGTCTACAGTTTCTACCATCAATTCAGCCAACTGACCAATATAGGGACCAACACTGTCTAGTTTGATGATTTCAACACTCATCCTACCCCATCCTTCTCTGTTCTTACCGTTATTATAACGTAGCTGCTTCTAATCTGTCTTAAAGATCTCTATTTAAGCTTGACATTGATAACGATTCTCAATATGATACTTTATAGATCGAACAAGAGAGGACGTCTATTAAAATGAAATCCCGCAATCTCGTTACAGCCTGTATGGCTACCGCATTATTGCTTGGCGCCTGCCAAAGCGAAAACGAAAACAATCCCGATGCTGGTTCTGCTTCTGAACCAAAGACGGTGACTGACGGAGTAGGCAATCAAGTCACCATTCCTAATCAGCCTGAGCGCATCATCGGCTCTTACTTAGAGGACCCTCTTGTTACACTTGGAGTGACCCCTGTCGTCCAATGGTCCGTTGCCAGTCGAGAATCCACTCAAGTGTATTTAGAAGAATACCTTGAAGGAATTGATCCAATTGATTCAGTGCTTCCCCTTGAAGCAGTCATGGATGCTGAACCGGATTTGATTTTTGCGCCAGGAGAGACAAGCTTGCAAAGCGGCGATTATGAACAATACAATTCAATTGCGCCTACTTATGTATTAGACCAAAAAACAGCCGATGATTGGCGGGCGGCGCTAACAGAAATCGGCGAAGTACTCGGTTTAGAAGATAAAGCGGCAGAGGCGCTTGCCACTTACGACGCCCGTGTTGCTGAAGTAAAAGAGGCATTAAATGAAAAAATAGGCGACAGCAAAGTTGCTGCCGTCTGGGTTATTGGCGGCGATTATTATGTCGTTGCGCCAGATGTAGCTAGTGGCGCTGTGCTCTTTGAAGACTTGGAGCTAGAACCGGCCAATGCCATCGCTAATCTGCCTGAAGATGCTGGCGCCCACTGGAATCCGATTTCCCTTGAGGCATTGGCTGAACTTGACGCAGACTACCTCTTCCTTGTAGACGGCGATCCAGATACAATCGAATCGTTGAAATCAGAAGCGATCTGGTCCGGCATTCCAGCAGTTGAACAAGGCAACGTGTTTGAAGTTTCAGGTAAGAGCAGCTGGCTTTATAACGGCTACCAAGCCAATATGCAAACAATTGATTCCGTTTATGAACATATTATCGGTGAATAAACTTGAAATGGAAGAAGACTGGACTCTGTTTACCCAACAGAGATCCAGTCTTTTTTGGTGCTTATCAGCATTTGAAAGCAATTTTCTCACTCATAGGAAAAATTGAACTAAAACCTCAGGAACTGTCCGAAACTCCTATTCATTTGGACAATCGAACAAGTGTCCGTTCCAAAAGCAACGATCGCTCCTGAAGGGAATCGATTTCTACATACTCCTCTTCGCTATGAGGATTGCCGCCAACAGGGCCCATCCCGTCAATCGTAGCAATCCCTAATGCCGATGTGAATGAGGCATCTGATCCGCCCCCTGTCGCTGTTTCCGTTAACTGGAGATCGAGTGCTTGGGCTTCCTTTTTAATCAAGTTAAACAGATGGATCGTCTGCTCGTTCCGTTCCATTGGCGGTCTTGTGATCCCGCCTAGTAACTCAACGGCTGTTCCCTCTACGGTAGGAGTCTCGCATATGCTCTGTATTTTTTTCTCCAAAACAGCTGCTTGTTCAAGCTTAGAAATACGGATGTCTATACTTGCTTCCGCATAGTCGGCGATTGTGTTGACGGATGTCCCGCCTTTTATTAGGCCGACATTGACATTCGTGCCCGCTTTTTGGTCAGATAACCCGTGAAGGGCGACAATTTTATGAGCAAGCTCCTCAATCGCGCTTCTCCCATTTTCTGGTTCAATGCCTGCATGGGCAGCTTTTCCGTTCACTTTCATGACATAAGCGCCGCCGCCTCGCCTTGCTGTTACAAGGGAACCGTCTTTTCGTGCTGGCTCCATGACGAGCACTGCTTTTTTGCCTTTTGCTTCAGCTTCAATGATCTTTCTTCCCGATGGCGCGCCAATTTCCTCATCGCTCGTCAGCAAAATGGCGATGTTCTGTAAGGCGGCATCATGGTTTGCCGCTAGCGCAGAAACGGCTGAAAGCAAGGTGACATGGCTAGCTTTCATATCGACTACCCCAGGCCCATAAGCACGGTTACCCTTGATTGAAAAAGGACGTTTAGCTGCTGTACCTTTCGGAAAAACCGTATCTAAGTGGCAAAGCAGCAGAATGTTCGGGTCACGTGCTTCTTGATGGGTGATCGTCATATGGTTCCCATAGGTGCTTTGTTCATGGATAATCGCGGAAAATCCTAATGCTTTGTATTGATCATAAAGAAAAGAGCCTACTCGGTCGATTCCCTCTTTGTCGTAGGAACCGCTATCGATATTTACTAGTTTTTCAAGCAAATCTAGCATGTTTGCTTTGGAATAAGTGCCCACTCGCCGGATTCCTCCCTTACATTACTAACAAATTTGACGATAGGCTGATAGCCAATACGCCGTCGTGAAACGAAAAACAAACCGTATTTAGACAAGGACAACAGCATCTCATGATCAGCCGGTTTGCTGGCCCCTTCGCCTTTACATTTCCATTCAAGCAGCAAGACGTTTTAAAAACGATATGGACTCATTATAGCGAAAATAGAACTGCTACTCTAGCAAAACGAGCACGTTCATTGCTTGTTTGACATAATGACTGAAAAAAAGACCAATGGCACTCATCCCCTAGAGCCATTGGTCAAGTTGTAGGCAAACGCTCGGTACGTTGGCGTTTGCACAAGTCTATGCTTTCGAACAATCGTTTCAAAGCAAGAGAACCGCTGTTCTTGAACGCTCGTCCGAGTCGATCACCTACACTCCTCGTCTAACAACGGTACTGTGTTACTTCGCCGCTTCCATCGCTTTTACAGCAATGTCTTTTCGGTAATACAAGCCGTCACTTTTAATTTCTTTCACAGCTTGATAAGCAGCCAATTGGGCATCGGCAATCGTATTTCCAGTGGCAGCAGTCAACAAGACGCGCCCGCCATTGGTTTGCCAAACGTCCCCTTGCTTTGTTGTGCCTGCATGGAACACAAGCCCCTTCGTGGCAGCTGCTTCAATGCCAGCAATGGACACGCCTTTTTCATAGGCGCCAGGGTAACCGACACTCGCGAGCACGACGCCGACTACGGCTTCCTGTTTCCATTCAAGTTTTACAGGGTCTCCGTTTAGCAAACTCACCATCACGTCAATTAAATCAGATTTTAGCCGTGGCAAGACGACTTGTGTTTCTGGATCGCCGAAGCGGGCGTTAAATTCGATTACTTTTGGCCCTTGGGCGGTCATCATCAAGCCAGCGTATAAAATGCCTGTAAATGGCCGGCCTTCTTTGACCATGGCATCCGCTGCCGGCTGCAATACTTCTGCTACAGCACGCTCTACATCAGCTTGTTTGAACTGTGGAACAGGCGAATAGGCTCCCATTCCGCCTGTATTCGGGCCTTGATCGCCATCATAGGCGCGTTTATGGTCTTGGGCTCCGACCATTGGCACAACAGTATTGCCGCTCACAAACGCCATAAGCGACAGTTCCTCGCCCTCGAGGTATTCTTCGACGACGACTTGTGCGCCTGCTTCGCCAAATGCGCTTTCGACTAGCACATGGCGGAGGGCAGCGATTGCCTCTTCCTCTGTCAAAGCGACGGTGACGCCTTTGCCAGCAGCTAGACCGTCTGCTTTTACTACAATCGGCGCCCCTTCTTGTTTCACGTACGCTACCGCTTCCTCGTAATCGGAAAACGCTTGGGCTTTGCCAGTTGGAATGCCGTATTTTGTCATGATCTCTTTCGCAAACGACTTCGACCCTTCAAGGAGCGCAGCCCTTTGGCGGGGGCCGAACACAGGCAGCCCTTCCTCTTCAAAACGGTCAACGATCCCTGCCAACAGCGGCGCTTCAGGCCCAACAATCGTTAAGCCAATATCGCTTTGGATCGCAAATTGCACGAGCGCGTCATGGTCTGATTCGGCAAGCCCTATGCATGTAGCGACATCTTCCATTCCTGGGTTTCCTGGGGCTACATAGACGTTGTCGACTTGGCTGCTTTGTTTTGCTTTCCATGCAATCGCATGTTCGCGCCCGCCGCCGCCAATAATAAGCACATTCATAGGTACCTCCTTAATGTTTGAAGTGGCGTACGCCTGTAAAGACCATGGCGATTCCATATTCATCTGCTTTTTCAATCGATTCGTTGTCACGAACAGAGCCGCCTGGCTGAATAATCGCGGTAATGCCCGCTTTTGCGGCTGCTTCTACTGTATCCCCATACGGAAAGAACGCATCCGATGCGAGGGCAGCGCCTTGCGCTCGCTGGCCAGCTTGTTCAATTGCAATCGCCGCTGCACCGACACGGTTCATTTGCCCAGCGCCAATGCCGACTGTCATTTCGCCATTCGTGAGCACAATCGCGTTTGACTTCACATGCTTGACAACTTTCCAGCCGAGCTTCAACGCCGTCCACTCTTCTTCTGTCGGTCCCCGTTTAGTCGGAATGCGGATGTCCCCGTCGTCAAAGCCTAAATGGTCTTCTTCCTGAATGAGCAATCCGCCATGGACGGAGGCAAGCTTTTTCTCCAGCTCGCCTTTGGTGACAGCGACTTCTAGAAGACGGATGTTTTTTTTCTGCTGCAAAATGGCTTTCGCCTCTTCGCTAAATGAAGGGGCGAGAATGACTTCTAAAAAGATCGCCGCCATTTTTTCAGCTGTTTCACGGTCCACTTTTCGGTTCAGAGCTACAATGCCGCCAAAAATCGATTTCGGGTCTGCTTCATAAGCGCGCGTATAGGCTTCGCCAATAGTTGCGCCAGTGCCAACACCGCATGGGTTCATATGTTTGACAGCTACCGCCGCAGGTTCGCTAAATTCTTTTACGATTTCAAGAGCTGCATTGGCGTCATTGATATTGTTGTAAGACAATTCCTTGCCATGAAGTTGTTTTGCTTGGGCAATGGATGACGGCGAACTTGTCCTGCTTTCATAAAAAGCAGCTTTTTGGTGTGGATTTTCCCCGTAACGGAGCGTTTGTTTATGTGTATACGTAACCGTCAAGCTTTCGGGATTTTCCTCGTCAACCGCATCGGTTAGATAGCTGCCGATCATCGCATCATAGGCCGCCGTATGGCGGAATACTTTTGCAGCTAGTTTTTGGCGTAGGGCAAGTTGCTCTTCCTTGCTTGCGCCAAGGGAAGCAAGCACAGCATCATAATCGGCTGGATCTACCACTACCGTTACATCGGCGTGGTTTTTAGCTGCGGAGCGGAGCATGCTGGGACCACCGATATCGATGTTTTCAATTGCATCAGCAAATGACGCCTCTGGGTTGGCAATCGTTTCTGCAAATGGATACAAATTGACGACAACATAATCAATCGGCTGAATGCCAAGTTCTTCTATTTGTTTGATGTGTTCATCGTTATTGCGCATCGCTAATAGGCCGCCATGGATTTTGGGATGGAGTGTTTTGACACGGCCATCTAAAATTTCCGGAAAGCCAGTTACATCTGAAACGTTGACAACAGCGATGCCCGCTTCTTCTAATGCCTGTTTGGTTCCGCCGCCAGTGGATAGGATCTCCACCCCTGCTTCTGCCAGCCCTTTTACAAATGGGATTAAGCCTGTTTTATTTGATACACTAACAAGTGCTCGCTTCGTCATTGCTGTTCCCCCTCAACATGCTCGTTTAAAACTTGTTTTACAACCGCCGGATAGAGCGTGTGCTCGACGGCTTGGATTTTTGCCGTTAACGTCTCCCGCGTCTCTCCTTTGGCAATCACTACTTGCTGTTGGGCGATCACCGGGCCTGTATCCATGCCTGCATCGACATAATGGATGGTTACGCCTGTTGTTTCTGCCTTTGCCTCCAACGCTTGGCCAATTGCGTCCAAACCAGGGAACGCCGGCAAAAGCGATGGATGGATATTAATCATCTTTCCCTGATAGGCATCAAGCAACGTCGGTCCAATCAACCGCATATAGCCTGCTAACACAATAAAACCGATGCCTTCTTTTGTAAGAAGCGCCAAAATTGCTTGTTCATAAGCTGCTTTATTGGAAAAAGATTTTGGCGAAAGATGCTCCGCCTTCACTCCCAAGTTCCGCGCTTTTTCGAGTACTGGAGCATGTTGCTTATCGCTGACGACAAGAGCGATCTCTCCGCCTAGTTCGCCTGTTTTTGCTGCTTTGATGAGCACTTCGGCATTCGTTCCCGTCCCAGAAGCAAAGACTGCGACCTTCATGCACCAATGCCCCCAATCACCGTTCCTTCTGTTGGCGTTACGCGCCCAATGATATAGGCGTCTTCTCCATTAGCTTCAAGAGTGGCAAGCGCTTGTTGGTGTTTGTCCTCAGGTACAGCAAGCACCATGCCTATGCCCATGTTAAACGTCTGAAATAAATCCTGTTCAGATAGGCCGCCTTTCTGCTGGATCAATGAAAAAATCGGCGGTACCGGCCATGAACCGTAGTCAATATGAATGCCTACGCCTTTTGGCAGCATGCGGGGAATGTTTTCGTAAAAGCCGCCTCCTGTAATATGGGCTGCACCAGTAAGCAACCCTTGTTTTAGGCATGCAAGCAACGGTTTTACATAAATTTTTGTCGGTGTCAGGAGCTCTTCTCCAAGCGTCTTTCCAAGTGTGGTACATTCCGTCTGCAACGTCAGGCCTGCGTCTTGCAGCAATACTTTGCGGACAAGAGAAAAGCCATTGCTATGAAGGCCGCTTGATGGGAGTCCAATCAGGACATCCCCTGCTTGAATATGTTCGCCTGTCAGCAAGTCTTTTTTTTCGACTGCCCCGACTGAAAAACCGGCCAAATCGTACTCCTCTTCCCCGTACATGCCAGGCATCTCCGCCGTCTCCCCGCCAATAAGGGCACAGCCTGCTATTTCGCACCCATCGGCGACACCCTTGACAATCGCTTCAATTTTTTCTGGCACTGCTTTTCCACAAGCTAGATAATCCAAAAAATAGAGCGGTTCAGCTCCCTGTACGACGATGTCGTTGACACACATCGCGACTGCATCTTGGCCGATTGTGTCATGCTTATTTGCCATGAAAGCAATCATCAACTTCGTGCCAACGCCGTCGGTTCCTGATACAAGTACAGGCTCTTTTAACCCTAATGATGAAAGGTCAAAATTGCCGCCAAATCCGCCTAAACTGCCAAGTACCCCTTTTCTTGTTGTTCGTTCCACGTGCCGTTTCATTCGGTTTACTGCTTCGTAACCAGCTTGAATATCGACCCCTGCTTCTTTATATGCGTTTGACACGAATGCTCTCCTCCGATCCTTTGCTATACTTTCGCGTGCGGATGCACGGTGTCGGCATAAATCTCCGTTGGGTATTCGCCTGTAAAGCAGGCGAGGCATTGCCCGCAATTATGCATGGCTTCAGAACGGCCAATCCCTACTTTTAAGCCTTCAGTCGACAAAAAAGCAAGTGAATCAGCACCCATGATTTCCCGCATTTCTTCAATTGAGTGGTTGGAAGCAATTAATTCTTCCGTCGTTGACGTATCAATCCCGTAAAAGCACGGATGTTTAATCGGTGGCGATGAAATGCGGACATGAACCTCGGCTGCCCCTGCATCACGAAGCATGTGGACAATGCGGCGGCTAGTCGTTCCCCGTACAATCGAATCGTCAATCATAACGACACGTTTGCCTTCAACGACGCCACGAACAGGGGAAAGCTTCATCTTTACCCCTTGTTCCCGTAGTTCTTGTGAAGGTTGAATAAAGGTACGCCCGACATAGCGATTTTTGATCATGCCCAACTCATAAGGAATGCCAGACTGCTCAGCATAGCCAATTGCTGCGGAAATGCTGGAGTCAGGCACGCCTGTCACCACATCCGCTTCAACTGGCGCTTCAATCGCAAGCTGTTTTCCTAAATTTTTTCTCGCTGTATGAATATTGATTGTATCTACATTTGAATCTGGCCGTGCAAAATAAACGTATTCCATGCTGCAAATCGCCCGGTTCCCTGGAGAAACAAAGCGTTCGCTGCGCAAGCCTGTATCATCAATAATGAGCAATTCACCTGGCATCACTTCACGCTCGTAGGTGGCGCCAATGATGTCGAACGCACATGTCTCTGAAGCAACGACATACGCATCGCCTAAACGTCCGATGGAAAGGGGACGCAACCCATTTGGATCAAGGGCGACTATCAGTTGGCGCTCGTTCATGACAGCAAAGGCATAGGCGCCTTTTAAGGAAGACAGCCCATTTTTCAATTGTTCTTCTAACGTATAGTAGCCACTGCGTTTAATGAGATGGGCAAGCACTTCCGTATCCGATGTAGACTGGAAGATCGACCCTTGGGCTTCAAGCTGGTGTTTTAAGTGATTGGCATTGACAAGATTGCCATTGTGGGCAATCGCAAGACCGCCTTTTTGCGAATTGAAATACAACGGCTGGACATTGGCATAGCCGCCTCCACCTGCCGTCGCATAACGAACATGGCCAATCGCGCCCTTGCCTTGGAGGTTACGCAAGACATCTTGATTAAATACATCATTGACGAGGCCGAGCCCTTTATGGGCAGAGAGCTTGTTTCCGTCGGACACGACAATGCCTGCACCTTCCTGGCCGCGGTGTTGGAGGCTGTGCAACCCATAATACGTGATTTGCGCAGCTTCTTTATGGCCCCAAACAGCAAATACGCCACATTCTTCGTTCAAGCCTTTGATTTCAGTAAACATGGAATAGCCCCTTTCCAGGCTTTCACTAATTCATCTTGGCAAAGGTCGATGACAGCATTTCCATTTTCGCTACGAATCGTCAATTTTCTGCTTTCCGTAACAGCCCCAACTGCAACCGCATCACGGACCGTATCTTCAAATCGTTGTTGATCGCTAGGCTTCACGGTGACAATAAAACGTGATTGGCTTTCAGCAAACAGCTCAGCTGCGCTTAGGGATAGACTGACTTCAGCGCCAAACGGGCATTCCATCATTTTTTCCGCTAAGGAAACAGCAAGCCCGCCTTCGGCAACATCATGGGCAGACTGGACAAGGCCTTGTTCGATTGCGCTCAACAATTGCTGTTGGCGGGCTTTCTCTACAGCCAAATCAATTTCCGGCGCTTTCCCCGACAGTTCGCCAGCTAGCATTTTTTGCAGCTCGCTGCCGCCAAACTCTGCTTTGGTTTCACCGATTACATAAATCAGGTCGCCTGCATCTTTAAACGACTGCGTCGTAATATGAGTCACGTCTTCAACCAAGCCAACCATGCCGATGACAGGAGTTGGATAAACAGCACCGCCAGACCGTTCATTATAAAGGGACACGTTGCCGCCAATGACAGGCGTCCCTAGCTCCCGGCATGCTTCGCTTAAGCCATCGGTCGATTTTTCTAGCTGCCAGAAAATTTCTGGCTTTTCCGGATTGCCGTAGTTCAAGCAGTCTGTTACACCAAGTGGCTTCGCTCCTGAACAAACGAGATTCCGCGCCGCTTCCGCAATCGCAATTTTGCCGCCCATTTCTGGATCTACATACAAATAGCGGGAATTGCAATCGGTTGTCATTGCTAATGCTTTATTCGTGCCGCGGATGCGAATCACCGCAGCGTCTGAGCCAGGCTCAACAACGGTATTCGTTTGCACCATATAATCATATTGCTCATACACCCATTCTTTGCTGGCAATCGTTGGCTGAGCCAAAAGCTTCAGAAGCGTTTCATTCGCGTCTGTGATTTCAGGAATATAAGGAGCCTGTTGTTGAAAAACATCAAAATAGGCAGGCACTTTTGACGGCTTATGGTAAACAGGGGCGTCTTCTGCCAGAGCATCAACGGGCACATCCGCAACGATTTCGCCTTTATGGGTTAAACGGAGCCGGCGATCATCTGTGACAACACCGACTTCCACAGCATGAAGGTTCCACCGTTCAAAAATCGCTTTGATTTCGGGTTCTCGCCCTTTTTCGACAACGAGCAACATCCGTTCTTGGGATTCGGACAGCATCATTTCATACGGTGTCATCCCTGCTTCACGCTGTGGCACCAAATCCAAGTTCATTTCGATCCCTGAACCTGCTTTGCTCGCCATTTCGGCTGAAGAAGAAACGAGGCCAGCGGCACCCATATCTTGAATGCCAATAAGCGCATCCGATTGAACCGCTTCTAGGCATGCTTCCAACAACAGCTTTTCCATAAACGGGTCGCCGACTTGGACGGCTGGCCGTTTGGCATCAGAGGCTTCGCTTAACTCTTCTGAGGCAAAAGTTGCGCCATGAATGCCATCACGGCCTGTGCTTGCGCCGACATACATAACGGTATTGCCGACACCTTTTGCTTGGCCTTTTTGAATGTCTTTATGGTCGATTAGACCGACGCACATTGCGTTGACAAGGGGGTTCGCTTCGTAGCACGGGTCAAATTGCACTTCTCCGCCGACCGTTGGCACACCGACACAATTGCCATATCCAGCAATCCCGGCCACAACTTCTTCAAACAAGTACTTCACTTTTTTTGATTCGAGTTCGCCAAAGCGGAGCGAGTTTAACAATGCAACAGGACGGGCACCCATCGAAAAGACATCGCGCAAAATGCCGCCGACGCCAGTTGCAGCGCCTTGGTACGGCTCAATCGCAGACGGGTGGTTATGGCTTTCAATTTTAAACACAACCGCCTGTTCGTCTTTAATGTCGATAATGCCTGCCCCTTCACCTGGGCCTTGGAGCACGTTCTCGCCGTCAGTGGGAAACTTTTTCAACAGTACTTTTGAATTTTTATAGCTGCAATGCTCAGACCACATGACGGAAAACAAGCCTGTTTCTGTGAAATTCAAAGGCCTGCCGACCATTTTTTCAGCCAGTGCAAATTCATCATCCGTCAAGCCCATTTCTCGATATAACCGCTCGGCTTTAATCGTTTCAGCGCTTGGCTCAAGAAGCTGTGACATGAGATTCCCTCCAGTTGCGTAAGATCGATGTAAAAACAGCCAATCCTTGATCGTTTCCGAGCAATGTTTCCGTTGCTCGTTCTGGGTGCGGCATCATGCCAAGCACGTTGCCCCGTTCATTGGTAATGCCAGCAATGTCGCCTTTGGAGCCATTGACATGCTCATTGTAACGAAAGACAATTTGCTTGTTTTCATGAAGCTTTGCTAACGTTTCGTCATCACATTCATAATTGCCTTCGCCATGAGCGACAGGAATGCGAATCGTTTGCCCTTGTTCATAGCCAGAAGAAAACATCGTTTCGTTGTTTTCGACAACCAATTCGACTGTGCGACACACAAATTTCAAATCGATATTGCGTTTCATTGCCCCAGGAAGCAAACCGGCTTCAAGCAGTACTTGGAATCCGTTGCAAACGCCAAGTACAGGCTTGCCTGCCTCAGCCGCTTGGATGACTGCTGGCATAATTGGCGCAAAGCGGGCGATTGCTCCAGAACGCAAGTAATCGCCATGGGAAAAGCCGCCTGGAAGAAGCACAGCATCAAAACCGTCTAAAGACGTTTCCGTATGGAAGACATATTCAACTTCCTCGCCCAGCCCGTCTTTAATGGCATGATACATGTCTGCATCGCAATTGGAGCCTGGAAACACGATGACCGCAAACTTCATGATGGGACAACCTCCTCCACTTCAAAGCGGTAGTCTTCAATAACGGTATTGGCAAGCAATTTCTCACACATCTCTTTGACGCGCTCTTCAAGCTTTTCAGTAGATTCAAGCTGCAATTCCATGTACTTGCCGATGCGGACATCTGTAACTTCCTGGTAATCCATCGCGTGGAGCGCACTTTTGACAGCGCCTCCTTGGGGATCTAACACACTTTCTCTCAGGGTGACATAGACTTTCACTTTATACATGGTAAAGCCCTCCTAGCCGGGATAAAATTTCTTGATAGCCTTCTTGTAAGTTTCCTAGATTTCTGCGAAAAAGATCCTTATCAAAACGTTCCTTTGTGTCTTTATCCCATAGCCGGCACGTATCTGGCGATATTTCATCGGCAAGGAGCAACTCCCCTGCTTGCGTGCGGCCAAACTCAAGCTTAAAGTCAATTAATTGCACACCGACTGTGGCAAACAACTCGATTAACTCATTATTCACGGCAGCGGCCATTTGTTTTAATTGCGCTACTTCCTCTGCAGCAGCGACGTCTAAAATGCCGATGTGGTCCTCGGTCACCAATGGGTCACCGAGGGCATCGTCTTTATAATAAAACTCCACAAGAGGCTTTTTCAGCGCCGTTCCTTCTTCAATGCCAAGACGTTTAGCCATGCTGCCAGCGACAACATTGCGGACCACTACTTCAAGAGGAATGATGTCTACTTGTTTGACTAGTTGTTCCGTGTCAGATAATCTCCGTATAAAGTGCGACGGAATCCCCTTTTTTGCAAGCGTGGCAAAGATGAGAGAAGAAATTTCATTATTGAGCCGTGCTTTGCCTGCAAGCGTCTCTTTCTTTTCCCCGTTGAAAGCTGTGGCATCATCTTTATATTCGACCCACAGTACTCCTTCTTCGCCGCTGCGGTAAATCCGTTTGGCTTTGCCTTCGTAAAGCAATTCCCCTTTAACCATTGCTTGCTCAGCCCCTTATGGATATTAGTCGTTTAAACCAAGACGTGTAAAAATTGTATCGACATGCTTCATATGGTGTTCATAGTTAAAGCACTCATTTAATTCCTTTGGCGACAGCACATTCGTAATGCGTGGCTCTCCTTCCACCAGTTCACGGAATTGAACGCCTTCCTCCCACGCTTGTGTCGCTTTCGGCTGGACAAGATCATATGCTTCTTCACGGACCATGCCTTTGTCGATTAAGCTAAGGAGCACACGCTGTGAATAAATGAGCCCGTACGTCCGGGTCATATTACGCTTCATGTTTTCAGGGAAAACCGTTAAATGTTTAACAATGTTGCCGAACCGGTTCAGCATGTAATTGAGCACAATCGTTGCATCTGGCAAAATGACACGCTCGGCCGATGAATGGGAAATGTCCCGTTCATGCCACAAGACCACATTGTCATAAGCCGTGTTCATGTAACCACGCATCAGACGGGCAAGGCCTGTCATGTTTTCAGAGCCAATGGGGTTGCGTTTATGAGGCATCGCAGAGGAGCCCTTTTGCCCTTTTGCAAAATATTCCTCGACTTCGCGGAGCTCGCTTTTTTGCAGGCCGCGGATTTCGACGGCAAATTTCTCAATCGATGTCGCGATTAACGCCAAGCTTGCCATGTATTCGGCGTGGCGGTCACGCTGGAGCGTTTGCGTGGAAATCGGCGCTGGGTTTAAGCCAAGCTTTTCGCACACGATTTGCTCGACGCGTGGGTCAATATTGGCATATGTGCCTACTGCCCCTGAAAGCTTGCCAAAGCGGATGCCTTCAGCCGCATGTTGGAAGCGTTCAATGTTTCGTTTCATTTCTTCGTACCAAAGGGCGAGCTTTAAGCCAAATGTCGTTGGTTCTGCGTGCACGCCGTGTGTGCGCCCCATCATGATTGTATATTTATGTTCTTGCGCTTTTGTTTTAATTATGTCTAAAAAGCGGTTTAAGTCTTCTGCCAGAATCGCGTTTGCTTGTTTCAGCAAATACGACAGCGCCGTATCAACGACGTCTGTTGACGTTAAGCCGTAATGAACCCATTTCCGCTCTTCGCCAAGCGTTTCTGAAACGGCCCGCGTGAAGGCGACCACATCATGGCGCGTTTCTTCTTCAATTTCCAAAATACGCTCGACACGAAAGCTTGCGTTCTCGCGAATTTTCGCAACATCTTCTTTCGGAATTTCGCCTAGCTCCGCCCAAGCCTCACAAGCGACAATTTCTACTTCAAGCCACGCCTTATAGCGGTTTTCATCTGTCCAAATAGCACCCATTTCTGGGCGTGTGTACCGTTCAATCATTCGTTGTTTCCTCCAACAATTAATGTAAAGTCGTTTGTAGCCACAATTCATCCAGCAAGCGTAAGCAATGATCGGCATCGTTTCCAAGCGCCGTTACGTGCCCCATTTTCCGCTTTGGTTTCGCGTCTTTCTTTCCATAAAGGTGCAACGAAACGGAGCCGAGACGGTCAAGGCGGCCAAGCAATGGGCCAACATCCTCTCCAAGTATGTTTTCCATTGCCGCGGCGGCCAACAATTCAGTCGAGCCGAGTGGCAATCCGCACACAGCGCGGATATGTTGCTCAAACTGGGAAGTGCGGCACGCTTCTATTGTATAATGCCCCGAATTATGGGGTCTAGGGGCGAGTTCGTTGACAAGCAACGACCCATCTTCGTTGACGAACATTTCTACCGCTAACAGCCCGACTGCCTGCAAACCATTCACTATTTTCACAGCCAACTCAAGCGCTTGTTCTTCTGTTTCGCTTTTAATGCGGGCCGGAACGATCGTTCGATGGAGAATGTTGTCTTTATGTTCATTTTCTGCTACAGGAAAGGTCTTCACTTCGCCATTGCGCGATTTGGCGACAATAACCGAGATCTCCCGTTCAAAGGGAATCATTGCTTCGAGCACAAGCTCCCCTGAGGCAAGAAGCGTTTTTACGGCTGCTTCTAATTCCGCTTTCGTGTGTACAACCGCTTGGCCTTTGCCATCGTAGCCGCCGCGGCAAGTTTTCAAAACCGCTGGCAAGCCTACTTTTTTGAGTGCTTCTTCGATATCGGCTTCCTCATAAATAGGAGCGAAAGGGGCGACTGGCACCCCTAAAGCAGAAATGGCCTGTTTTTCTTTAAGACGATGCTGTGTTGTCCCTAACACTTTAAACCCTTGGGGAAAGTCGCTTAACTCTGTGATTTTTTTAGCTGCTTTTTCATCTATGTTTTCAAACTCATAAGTGATGACATCACTTACATCGGCAAGTTGTTTGCACGCTTCTCCATCATCATAGGCGGCCGTAAACACATGGTCCGCGATTTGTGCACACGGGGCGTCAGGAGTCGGGTCAAGCACAGCAATCCGGTACCCCATTTGCCTAGCCGATAACGCCATCATCCGGCCCAGTTGGCCGCCGCCAATAATGCCGATCGTGCTCCCTGGCTTTACTTCGTTCATACGAGTTCACCACTGCTTTCTAGAACGGTCTTTTTGATGCGTTCACGGCGCTTTGCCAATCGTTGTTGCAACGCCTGGTCCGTTGTTGCAATCATTTGCGCTGCCAAAAGCCCGGCATTGGTCGCACCTGCTTTGCCGATTGCAACCGTGGCCACAGGCACTCCCCCTGGCATTTGTACAATCGACAACAAGGAGTCCAACCCTTTTAATGCACGTGATTCAACAGGAACGCCAATGACCGGGAGAAGCGTCTTTGCCGCAACCATTCCTGGCAAGTGGGCCGCTCCCCCTGCCCCTGCAATAATGACACGAAGCCCCCGCTCTTCCGCTTGTTCCGCGTATTCAAACATATAATCAGGAGTACGGTGGGCGGACACCACTTTTTTTTCATAAGGAACGCCAAGTTCTTCTAAAATCTCACTGGCATGGCGCATGGTTTCCCAATCAGAAGTACTGCCCATAATGATGCCGACGATCGGCTGTTTCATGTCACATCCCCCACTCTTGTCTTTTTTGCAAACAGAAAAAGCATAGAACCGCTTTCTTTCCAGATACTCCATGAGAGAAAGTTCGCAAATCCTATGCCGAAAAGGCTAATATGCGCGTAATGACTTCCCCTCATAGTCCGGCAATTTACGGTTGCCGGGTAGAAACGTTCGAGCCATATTCCCGAGTATATATGAGGCGTTTTCGTTTTTAACTTGCTTTTCCCCTTTTAGTTTACGCATCCTCCTCGTAAGTGTCAATAAATAGTCGAACATTTTATTAAAAGTATTTTACATTGTTCGTTTTTATCTTTTTTAGGTACTGCTGAAACAAATGCCCAATTGCTGCATAGCATAATGTACATTGATTCAATGATACTCCATTTAATTTCATGATTGTCATTGTTGATAAGGAGGACAGACGATGAGCGCTTTTGAACAACGAACCAAACGCCTCTTTCTGTTTATTGTTTTTGGCATTGCCTGGGGATGCGCCGCACTCGCGCTTGCCGTCCCGGAAACACCGGTTTTATACCTTGCTATTTTTGCCGCAGCAAGCCCGCTATTTGCTGCTTATACGTTGCATCTATCAAACTATAGCGACTCGTTCTTTGCCCATGTTTTCCTTTCAGGGAAACCAAACGTCTGGTGGATTGTTGCCGTTTTCGTCCCGCTTTTCTTTTGTTTTGTCCTGTTGTCTTCTTTTACGCTTATCGCGCCTGCACTGATGACGAATCCGTTTATTTGGCTGCTCGTTTTTTTCGCTGCCCTATTGCAAGAGGTCGGTTGGCGTGGTTTTTTTCAAAAAGAGTTTACTAGATTGACTTTTTGGCAATCATCGCTCATTGTCGGTGCCATTATCGCCTGTTGGCACATCCCCGTTATTCTTGTATTTTTCCAAGGCAGCGATTGGCACGTTTTGCTTTTGGCTGCTTACTTTTTGCTAGCAAGCGCGCCCCTTTCTTTTTTGACGGCGACAAGCAAATCGTCAATAGCGGCAGCGCTTATGCAAACTGGGTTATTCATGGTGTTTTGGCTTAGTGTTCCTTACCTGCAAGCTGTGATTGTCGTTTTCGCTTTGCTTCTCATGCTTAATGGCCTTGTGATGCTCGCCAATGCTGTCTATCCAGCGTTATACCGCAATGCGTTTGTCATTAAGTAAGCATTGGCTTTTCTCATCCCCCTTGCTATACTAGATGAATCTTAAAAGGGGGGAAGAGACTTGTTTACGCTTGAGATCGACGATCACAGCTACGTGAACTACCCACCACTTACTACCCTTACAGGCTGCTTGAAGTGGGGGCTTCTTGGGTAATCGCCCCTTTTGGTAGCTGACGAACTGGACCAAGCGAACCATTTTGTTCCAAGAGTGAATCCAACCACCATTTTAATTTCCTTACTCTCAATCTCCTTCTCATACTCTGTAAGAATGGAAATATAATATTTCCCGGATGAAGTTATCGAAATCGTGCACGATTTGATTTAGTGTCCTGAAGGGATTTCTCGATGTTGTCTGATTTTGACCCTTTTTACTTTAGGTCATTTGATATGTCCACCCAACAACTGAATATTCCCATTTACAACATTCGTTGTGTAGCTTTGCTTGTGCCGCTTCCTTTTCGGGAACTTAGCCTTTCCTTTGAAGAATGCTTTATATACCTTATCCAAATGAAGTTGTGCGTTCGCTAACGATAATGAGTCTACTTCTTTCAACCACTCATACTCTTTTTTGTATTTGGCAGGAGTAGGGGCTTCGCTTTTTTGAAGGCATCTTTATCCTTTTTCAGTAACGCATAGTCTCTTTTCGTTCCGCTAACATCTTGTTATAGACATAGCGAACACATCCGAACGTTTTACGTATAAGCAAAGCCTGTTTATCTGTTGGATACAATCTGAACGTATACGCTTTATTTCGTTTGGCCATATCAAATCGCCTCATTTAACCGAATGTACGTTCCTGTTATATCATATGAAAAGCTTTTCGGCTATCGTCCAACCGGTATCCATCTCCCCTTACCGTTGGGCTAAAGCCCTTCACACGCTTGAAGAGGGAGACTTCTTTCGGAAATACGTTAAACAATGAATGGCAAGCAAATGCAGAGTAATCGGACAACGAAAACATCCCCAGGCTAGTTGCGCTAACTAGCCTATAGAATATGTACCCCTGTTTTTCTATCTTCCCCCACCACCCATTCTCACGATTAAGCTCACACTTAGCCGATCGCTGAGCAGGCTTGCTTTTCCTCCTTAAAGTTCAAGCAACCCAGAACCCGCCGCTCCTCCATAACGCTATCCCGATAACTGGGCATTCGCTTATCTGGCCAAGATGACGGACGAACCGCCAACCACAGAAGCAGCCACTTCCAACTCATTCAGTGCATTGTTAATACAGATCTTGATTGAGTTTAAAAATCATAAAATGTATAATGAAGACAAATTATTTTTTAGTCAAAAAAATTTTGTGAAAGGGTGTAGAGATGGAAAGCATACACGACGAGCTTCCTCTTCTTTCTTCTATTATTAAAGGAATTGCTGCTCAGTTCGGTCCCAACTGTGAAGTTGTTTTGCACGATCTGACAAAAGGGTATGAAAGTACGATTGTCCTCATTGAAAACGCCCATGTTACTGGCAGAAGGGTCGGCGATTGCGGGAGTAATTTAGGGCTAGAAGTATTACGAGGCAGCACCAACGAAGGGGACCGTTATAACTACATCACCCATACACGGGATGGAAAAGTTGTCCGTTCTTCCTCTATCTATCTTAAAAATAGCAAACAAGAAGTAATCGGCAGTATTTGTATCAATATGGACATTTCCGATTTGATGATTGCCGAGAATGCAATTAAATCACTAACGTTGCACGACTCCGAGGAGAAAGTCGACGAAGTATTTGTAAGCGACGTCAATGAACTTCTTGATCATTTAATAGGAGAATGCCAAAAAGAAATCGGCAAGCCTGTTTCCCACATGTCGAAAGATGAAAAACTAAAAGCACTAAAGTATCTTGATGAAAAAGGGGCTTTTCTCATTAAAAAAGCTGGTGATCGTGTTTGTGAGTTTTTCGGGATTTCAAAGTTCACGTTGTACAATTATTTAGACGAGGTCCGATCATAAAGATCAATAAAAGTAGGGGGATTTCATACTAGCTAGATTCTTTACACTTTTACACGCGCATCTCTAGACGCCACGTTGTATCCTTTATTCGTGGCTTTCATGGAAGAAGATGAACCTTATGCCATACTGTTTACAAGATTCCATAGCTCCTCCTCTGCTATGTTTCCGGCTACTCCTGGTTTATCGCGCAAATACGTGACGATCTCCCCTTGCTGCAATCCTACATAGACATACAGCCCTTTTACAATCATCCTTAAGTACTCAAAGGATGGTGCATGGAACGGTACTTCCTTTTTCCACTTTGCCGTAAATGTAAAAATGGGAAACCCTTCCTCTTCCCCGGCGTAAAGCACTGTGCCGTACCAAGAAGGAAGTACCGTTTTCCTCCCTCTTTGCTTCACTTCGCCGATGTCGATTGAAAAAGCGAGTCCATTATTTTCCTGTTTCACGACATCTTCAAATTGCTCTTTTGTAATTAAATACTTCCGGCTATATGTATAAGCTCCCGCTAAAGGAGTCAAGCCAATAAAAGCCACACCCTTCTTTTGCCAACGGGTTGAGTTTTGAGCAAAATAAAGCGGGAAAGGCAGTCGATGCGCACTTTCCTTTATTGGGTGGGCAGGATCCGAACAACCAACTTCTTCGATCTCTGCCCCCTCTGGTTGGCCGCCTTTTATATAACAAAGAAACCGCTCCCTGTTCATATTCGATCCGTAGCTGGCATACCAGACATACGTAGCGTTATCCATTCGATTCTCCCCCTATTTTAATCTTAAGCCTCTCCTTTCATTGTTATAAAATCAGCCCTATTCTATTCTAACTTTATGTAGAGGGAGTTTGTTCGCCCTTTAAAGATTGACTGACTTCATCAGCACTAATCCTTTGTCAACTGATGTTTCTATATAACCAATGATTTGATCAAACGTAAATACATTTAGTTTCTCGTTTATGGCATCTTCATCGTACTCCATATCATTGATTACATCAGGAAGAAATGATTCTACATCTTGCGATTTTACTTCTTGCAAGTCACAAATGGTCGGTAAGGATCGAAACATGTGTTTCAATTCATTTGCACAGCCATAGTGTTCTAATAACTTTGCGTTCAATAAGCGAAAGTCTTGATAATACAAGTTAGACAGCTCTTTATCGGCCTCCATCCGGTTTTTCAACCATGGCAAGTAAAAACCGTTTAGCCATAAATCATCAGCAATCAAATGAACAAAGTACCCTGTTATATAGTCACTTTCCGTTTGCAAATGATATTTGTCTAGAAACCCCTTATAGTCAATCCTTCTAGAATAGTCTTGCAACTCCCCTTTAAAGAAATGGGACAACTCTTTCGGCGACACAGCATCCGGTGCAATACCGCCAAGCAAAAACGATTTCTTATCTTCCACAGGGAAACACTCCTCTATTCGATTAGCGATAATTAAGTGCATGATTCGTGAACCCAAATTCCTCATCCTCCCATCATTATTCTGAACTCTCCTCCATCCTAACCATCTTATTAAATGTAACAGCCAATCATACGGTAAAGGCGCCACAGTTTTGTTGTCTACACCGAGGCACAACTCATCTTTTTTGCTAATGCACAAAAGGAGTGGTTCAAAACCACTCCTTATACACTCCCGCTTAAATGTTCATGTATCAATTTCCATTCGCCGTCATAAACGGTGAAAACATTCGTTGCCCTGCCGCTGCCTGAAACAAACGCGCCATTATGGTATCCTTCATACTGGTACGTATAAATGCATGTAGCGACCTTCTCATCGGCAGCTAGCCAGTGAACATTTGTCGCAGCGTAAACTTCCTCTTTAATGACTTGCCAGGCGTGTTGGAAGTAGTTTCCGATTTCCTCCAAAGACGTACACGTCTTATCTGTAAACCAGTACACCGCCTCAGGATGCAGCAACTTTTTTACTTCATTAAAATCATGGGTATTTGTTGCGTGAATGTATGCCTCTAATGCTTTCTGATATTCCATAGTGTCCTCCTGAATGATCATGCTTTTCCATCCTAAAAGCTTTTAGCCTTTGCCGGGTAACGAACTAAAAGAGGAAAAACGGATGTCAACAATTTCCCAACGAAACGAACGAGCCGTTACGCAAAATCATTGCCATCTGTTCGAATGCCTTCAAATACAATGCGCTGCCGAACATACTCAGGCTCCGCTTTGCTGTTTTTCTGGGCAAAAACGGGCTTCTCGATCCGCCTTACTGGCCGGTAGCCTTCCCGCTCCATCCGCGCCAAGCAATCGCTAATCGTTTCATTGGCCCCGACTTCAAATGTTTGTTTTTTCGGTTTCACTTTTTCCTCCTGCCATTAAAGCTAGTTTCCTTACAGCGATTTTACCACAAGTCACTCTATTCGCCTCACCTACATAAGTTCCTTTTTAGCTAGAAAGTTTTAAGAAACATTGAACGGCCAATCCCCGATTCGTACCGAGAAAAGGCTGTAACTTAGGAGCATTTTTATTATAAGTCTACAAGTTATCTAAATAGGATTGTAATTCCTGGATATGAGTAGGGGTTCTTGAAATAATGCGTAGCTGATGATTAAGTTGAAGCAGATACGGTCTAAGCATTTTAGAGAATTCGAGCTCTACAATCCCTGTGCCCTTGTCATAAGTTGCGCTGGACAGCCACGACAATACCGTTCGTTCATTGCCTTTTTTAAACGTCACTGTTTTACTAATTAGACCCTCAATGGTATCTTCCACTACCTCATAATAAGAATTTTTAGCTGTATCTATTCCAATTAATTTCGCCAAATCTTCTATTTTTATTTGTTGCCGTCGAAAACTAGTGTCTTTTTCGTTGATAAACGATGCTAAGACTAAAATAATTCTTTTCTCTTGTAGTGTTAAATCTTGAGGCATTTCTATTATATTCGCTTGTTTAACAGTTTCCTCCATGGATAATATTAAAAGTTATCCTCCATATTTCCACCTCTCTTGCTATTAATTCTAATATAGTGTTGAGTTTATGTGCCACTCCTAAAAAAGGGACATTTAGCAAATTGAAGAGAAAGTCCAGTAGCCAGTACTATCAATCAATACTTTAGGCACTATAAAAAATTTAAATTAAAATATCCCTCTGGTACCTTAGTAATATTTAAATCGATAACAATTTTCAGCTACTTCTTTTTGAAATTCCAATTGTAGATGCTTAGAACTAAGCGGAGCGGGTCCTAATCAATAAAAAAAGAGACGACTTTCAGTCCGAAGTCCTCTCTAGTGCTCTATCCTATGTTTCAATTGTATTTATATCAGTTTTATATTGCCTTCACCTAGCAGTGCTTTGATAGATCTGTTCATGTTTCTTCTATCATTTTACGTTCTTGATTACATTTTGAACCGTTCCCTTTTTATTATTTCAACTTTGCCGCCTACCTCAAACCGCCCATTTCGGGCGGCTTGCCTACATCCCAATCGTACGATTGGTGTCTTGTTTTCGGTTTGCTCTTCTTTTCCGCCATTCTGGGAAAATTAACGCAATAAGCGTTAAGGCAAATAGCGATACAGCGAGTGGGCTTTGCAGAAAAATCATGAACGATCCATCTGAAATCGTTAATGATTGGCGCAACATCTGTTCCATCATTCCTCCAAGAATAAAGGCAAGGATAAAAGGGGCTGCCGGGAAAGCAAAGATCCGCATTAAATAGCCGAGTATTCCAAATAAAACGAGTAAATAAAGGTCAAATGTGCTAAAGCTGACCGCGTATACGCCGACCATGCTAAACACGATAACGAGTGAAATAAGCAAAGGCCGTGGGACCGCCAATATTTTTACGAAGTAAGGAATAAGCGGCAAGTTTAAAATTAACAAGAAGACATTGCCGATATACATACTGGCGATAACCCCCCAAAACACAGTTGGATTTTCAGTCATTAACAATGGGCCAGGTTGGACGCCTAGCACGAGAAACGCTCCAAGCATGACAGCTGTTGTTCCCGAACCAGGAATGCCGAGGCTGAGCAATGGCACAAATGCGCCGCTTGTTGCCGCATTGTTCGCTGTCTCGGGGGCGGCAAGTCCTTTAATCGAGCCTTTGCCGAATTCTTCTGGTTTTTTCGCAAGCTTTTTTTCAGAAATGTAGGCAATAAACGATGAAATGGTTGCTCCTGCTCCTGGCAAAATACCAAGGAGAAAGCCTAGGAAAGACTGCCTTGTCATTGGTCCTGTCATTTCCTTAAAATCCGATTTGCTTAATTTTAGACTGCCGATGTTTTTAAAGGCACTCATTGATTCTTTCCGGTTTAAAATAAGAAAACAAACTTCAGCCAAGGCGAAGACACCAAGGGCAACAATGAGAAAATCGATGCCATCAAGCAGATTGACGCTGCCAAATGTAAAACGGGTTGTCCCCGTTTGTGAATCAATGCCGATCGTCACAACCATAAACCCTAGCACCGCAGATGTGAGCGCTTTCAATGTTGAGCCGTCGCTTAAACTAGCGATAGCTGTCAAACCAAGAAGCATAAGGGCAAAGTATTCTGGCGGCCCAAAGTAGATCGCGACGCTTGCCAACATTGGCGCAAACAACATTAACAACACAACGCTGACTGTACCGCCAATAAACGAGCAAATGGCCGATATCGCGAGGGCTTTCCCCGCCTTGCCCTGTTTCGCCATCGGGTAACCGTCAAACGCAGCGGCGACTGTCCCAGCAACACCCGGGGCATTCAACAAAATCGACGACGTTGAGCCCCCATACATCGACCCATAATAGACGCCGGCCATCATCACAAGTGCAATCGTCGGATTCATGCCATAGGTAATCGGGATCATAATCGCAATCGCGCTAATTGGCCCAAGTCCGGGGATCATCCCAATGATGGTGCCAAAAAGCACGCCAATAAAAACAAAAATAATTCCTTCCCAGCTGAATGCAACTTGTAAGCCTTGCAACAGCCCTTCAAATGAGCCCATGTTCTCCCTCCTTTAAAACGGCAAAATGCCTGCTGGCAGCCGAATGGCTAACCCGTAATTAAACAACCAATAAACGCCGACTGAAAAGGCAATCGATGTAATCGCATTAACAAGCCACTTTCGATATCCTAAAAATCGTGAACATACGAGAATGAATAACGTGGTCATTATCACGAAGCCAAGTACTTCAAGTACAGTAATGTAAATAAGAATGAGCCCCATTACAGTAAGGAGCATCCAAACTTCCTTTTTGGGAATCGTCCGCTTTTTCTTTTGCTCTTCCGTATCAGGGTCTTTCACAAAGAAAAAACAAATTCCTAGAACAAGCAAACTAGCTCCAAGCATTTTCGGCACTAAGTCCGAATCAACGGGAACAAACGCGTATTTTGGCAATTGGAATGCCATCACTAAATAAACAACTGCAATCCCAATCAACACAAGCGAAATCCCTCGATTGACAGTAAGTCTCATGTGATCCCTCCTTTAGTCACGGCGGAAGCCTAGCTCATCCAAAATTTGTTCTAAATCTTCTGATTGTTCCCCTAAGAATGCACGAAACGTCTCAGAATCCATGTACATTTCATCCCACCCATACGCCTCGCGCACTTCCGCAAACGCTTCAGACTCGGAAGCTTGTTTAAAGATCGACTCATAATAAGCAAGCTGTTCATCGGTCATATCCGGCGGCCCAAAAATGCCTCGCCACACGACAAATTCTGCATCAATGCCCTGTTCCTTCCCTGTTGGCAACGTTGATAAAAACTCGCCTTCCAACCGTTCAGGAGCTGTGATGCCAAGAACTTTCATTTTGCCTGCACGAGCCTGTTCCGCTGCTTCTGACACGCCTGTTGAGACAACGTCGACGCTGCCATTTAAAACAGAAGTCATCGCCCCGCCTTCCTGATCGGAAACATAACGGATTTTTGTAATGTCGACACCAGCCGCATCAGCAAATAAGACAAACTGCATATGGTCCATACTTCCTGGAGATGACACGCCAATTGTTGTCACTTGGCTCGGATCTTCGCGCATATCGGCAAATAATTCATCAAGTGTATCCCACTTTGCATCTGCTCTCACAGCGAATGCCCCGTAATCGGCAATTAAATTGGCAATTGGCGTAAAGTCTTCGTAGCCATATGGAGACTGCCCAGCCAAGGCGACAAAATGCAACGGTGGCGAGGAGATAAAGATATTATGGGGATCGTTTCGCTTATGGATGTATGCCCAAGCAACTGCCCCGCCACCGCCAGGTTTATTGACAACGCCAAAACTATGATCAGCAATCTTTTCTTCATCGATTGTCTTGGCAAGCATTCTTGCGGTTGTGTCCCAGCCGCCTCCAGCTGCCGCAGGAGCAATAAACTCAATGGGGCGGTCCGGCTCCCATTCCCCTTCTGCGTTAACGGATCCGCTTTGAACCGGCAATGAACAGCCACTAATTAGTAAAGCAACACCTATGCCCACGGTCCATATGCCTTTTTTTATGAACACCCTACTCTCTCCTTTCGTTTTATTTTTCTTATCTTACTGAGTTTTTTTCATAATGTAACCGTTTTCAAAATAACGTTCATTAAGTGCATATTATTTATTTTGTTCATAAAGTTCACGAAAAAAGGGCAAGAGACACCCTCTTGCCTTATTACGTTGCCCAGTACTTTCGCTCCGGTCTGCCGACAATGCCATATTCCAGCTCTGCTTTTGCTTCATTAGTTGAAATTAAATACTCTAAATAACGCCGTGAAGTCGTCCGTGAAGCGCCAAATTTCCGCCCTAATGCTTCAGCTGTTACCCCTTCCGATTGTTGACGCAGCAATGTGCGCACTTTTTCAAGCGTCAACTGGTCAATTCCTTTTGGCAATGCCACTGGTGGCGTATGTTTGGTTTTGGCGCCTTGGAAAAATTGGTCCGCTGCTTGCTGATCTATCGGCTGGCTATCCTGGAGCCACTTACGCAAGCTTTTGGCTTTATCGACCGACTGTTGCAAACGCTCAAACGCAATTGGTTTTACCAAGTAATCAACAACGCCATTTCGCAACGCTTTATGGAAGATTGTTTTTTCAGTCGCCGCAGTAATCAAGATGATTTGCATATCGGAGCACGCTTGGTGCAGCTCTGGCAAAACGTCTACGCCGAGGCGATCTGGCAAGTACACATCCAGCAGCAGCACATCAGGCTGGTGCATTTTTGCAAGTGAAACAGCCTCTGTCGCATTTTGCGCTTTTGCGACAACGTCTATATTTTTCATTTTCCTTAAAAACTGTTCGTGAATTTCAGCCACTCGATAATCATCTTCGGCGATCATTATTTTCATGTTGTTCCCCCTTCCTTTACCTTCGGAATATACAAACTAATGATCGTCCCCGTCGGCTTATTCGCCTCAATTTCAAGAAAGCCACCTAGTTCTTTTAATGCCGCTTGCACGAGAGAGAGCCCAAAACCGCGATGTCCCCCTTCTTTTGTAGTAAACCCTTGCTCAAAAAGACGTTCAACGACATCAGGATCAATGCCAGTGCCATTATCGGCAATTTCAATGACAAGCTCTGTGCCGATGTCCGTCAAAAACACATCGACTTCTGGCGTTTTTGTTTCCAATACGGCATCAAATGCATTATCAATCACATTTCCAATAATTGTAACTAACGAAGCAGTCACTTGTGCCGGCCATATAAATGACACCGCGCTTTCTGGATTGATGGCTAGTGTGACTTTCTTTTCTGATGCCTTGGAAAGCTTGCCAAGCAATACGGCCTGAATCGTTGGATCAGCAATTTGCTCAAAAATGACTTTTTCGTGGCGCGTATGTACGCCTGATTCTTCGTGGATAAATTCAAGCGCTTTGTCACTATAGCCAAGCTGAAGCCAGCCGGAAATGGCATACAGCTTATTGGTGAACTCATGTGCTTGCGCCCTAAGATCCTGGGAGTACTGCTGCATTTCAGACAGAGCATTAATCAGCTCGTATAGTTCAGAACGGTCTTGAAAACTAGCAACTTTCCCGCCATACTCACCGTTCTCTTCAATTGTTTTGTAATGGACAATCAACCGTTTATTGCGAAAAATTGCTTCGTGTGGCCCTCTGCGGTGCTGCTCTTTTAAAACCGCTGCCATCTCTGATTGTGTAAGCACCGCTTCGACTGGTTTCCCGACCGCATCATCTTCAATTTGCAACAAATCTTTCGCCGACTGATTGACAAGGGTCACGATCCCTTTTTGGTCCGTTGCGATCAATCCTTCTTTTATCGATTGGAACACCGCTTGTCGTTCTTTATAGAGTCTGGCAATTTGGTAAGGTTCAAGCCCGAACGTGTCGTTGCGGATGCTTCGTGCCAATGCCGTGCTTCCTGCGATTCCGACTAAAAAAATCAACAGCAGCCAAATCAAAAATACAACCACACCCTGTTTAAAGATGGAATCGATATAGCCGATCATAAATCCTACTGATACAACGCCAATGACGCCGCCTTCTTCATTAAAAACAGGCGTTTTCCCCCGCACCGCAGTACCAAGGGAACCATCCGCCAACGAAATATAGCTTTTTCCGTAGACTAGCGCCTGTTCATTGTCTCCGCCTACCATTGGCATGCCGATTTTTTCATGGTCCGGATGGGTTAAGCGGATGCCATTCTCATCACCAACCACAATATATTCTGCACCTGCCCGTTTTTGGATAGCAGCAATCAACTCCTGAAGCTCGACTGTGCTCGCCCCCGCTTCCAGCGCTTTTTTTACGTCTGGAATTTCCGCAACAGCTTGGGCAGTCGTCAACGCTTGTTCACCAATAAGCTGGCGCGCCTGGTCTCGTTCTAAATAGACATATACCGCTGTGACGAGCACCATAATCAGTGTGATGAGCCCGCCTACGTATACGATAAACTTCTTTTCAAGCGACCGCTTTTTCACGTCACGCTTCCCCTCTCTTGTTGTCTAGTATAACGTTTTCAAAGAGTCTGGAAAAGGGGGCGTGGGATGGCGTTTTTTATTTACTTGTACTGGCTAATTTCCCTAGAGTGAAACGACACGCCCAAAAAGGGAACGAGCTTCTACTTTTGCTATACTTAATAACTGAGTGGGAAGGACAGGTTAGGACAACTTATAAAAATACTTGCTTCCAACGTGCTTGTTGTTTTATGGTTAGCAAATGATTTCCACTTAAAAAAGCGAAGTGACAGACTCATACATATCACTGTAAGTACAATCATCACGACCACGTGAATGATAACACTATCCATTGGCATGTCAAGTGAAGCAGCTCTCAACATGTGTCAACGGCAATATATCGGCCACTTTTTGAAGTGCCGCAGGCATAACTTCAAATAATAGCTTTTCTACGCTCACTAGTAATGATAGAATGTTGCTACTTATCAGCTCAACCATAAAAACTATATGCATGACCGTGGCTTCAATAGCAAATGGAACAAAGGATTTTGAACAATGGGGCGTTTATGATAGAGATGAAGATGGCGTTACTGCAGACACCTTCACAAATACGCTTGGTGCGGTAAACTTGCCAAATTATGCAGTTATCAGGGTTTTAGACCACTCATTATTCGAAAAAGGGAGATCTTATGAAAAAAACACTTGTTTCTATGATAACGGTACTTCTATTGTTTTCAGTACTCCCGCAAAGAAGCTATGCGATGTCAGATGCGCAGGCGGAGGCCATACAGGCGCTGCTGGACGATGCTTCTCGTATATCCGGTGTGCCGGGCTTGTCAGTCTCAATTCTGGCCGATGAGAAAGAATTCTATTACTCCTCCGGTTATGCAGACCTTAAAAAAGGAATACCCGCAAGTGAAAACACATTATACGAGCTGGCCTCGGTCAGTAAAGCCTTTACCGGCATAGGGATACTGTTGCTGGAGGAGCAAGGACTTTTATCTATGACCGACTCAATTCACGACTATTTACCCTGGCTTACGCTAAAATATCAAGGAAAACCTGTTGATATGCAGAGCCTTACTCTTAATAATTTTCTCCATCATACAAGCGGTCTGACCAATAATAAACATGCCCAGCTTATCCCTCAAGGCAATACGCCCGATATGCTGCAAAAGACGGTGGAAGTACTGGTGGATGCTGATTTATCCTTTCCTCCTGGCAAACAATATACGTATGGAACCATTAATTATGATGTATTAGGTCTGGTTATCGAGCAAGTATCGGGTCAAAGCTACGAAAGCTTTATGAGCGAACAGGTATTCCAGCCGTTAGGCCTTAACCAGACATTCGTCTATAAAGAGGATGCCATGGCTACTGGACAGCTGGCACAAGGTTATCGTTCTTCTTTTTTTATAACAACCCCGTGTAACGCGCCGGATTATTCCGGAAATAAACCCGCAGGCTATATCATCTCTTCTACAAAAGATATGGCGCGCTGGATGGGCATTCAGATGGGAATTGTGAAAAATATACCAGAAATATTTCACAACGCTATTCAAAAATCGCATCAGGGGGATAGATCCGTTCTGGCTGTTGACACGATGTATTATGCAGCAGGCTGGATGGTAAACACCGACCAAACGATTATCGAGCACTCAGGAGAAAACCCAAACTTCAGAACCCAAGTGGTGATATTAACCAATGAACGAACAGCCATCTGCTTATTGGCCAACGGCGCCAATATCAATATCAACATAGTATTTAAAATCAAAGATATATTAGACGGCAATTTGTCGCAAACCTATGAAATTAGTAGCGCACAGCTTTTGGATATTCTTTTGTCCATTGTCACTATTACTTGTTGCTTGTTAACTGTTTTGTTTGTTGTTTTCGGATTCCGAAGGCGAAAATTAAATAAAAAGCAGCCAATAACAAAAAAAAGAAAAATTGCATCCTTCATTTTATTACTAGTTACAGTGGCTCTAAGTATAACAGGCTTTGCCCTTGAGTGGTCGATCATACTTGTTTGGGAAACCTATAGTATTCTTACTGCCCTCACTTCGGTAACACTATTAACAGCAAGCCTTGCATGGTTTGTATACTCTGGCCGAGATAACCGTCCGCTCAAAAACATCCATTAGGGTAAGCAATAAACGCTGTTTTCCTTAAAATACGGGACCTATTGACCCAGTTATATTAGGAAAACAAACTGCCTTTTTATTAGCGGTCTGTTAAACTGTTTCGAATCGAGTGTTCACTTCCGTATAATCCATTATAGGGAAGTAGATCTTAAACGTAACAGTGATGTTGCCATTTTCGTGTACCTTGATAGGCTCTACAAGCGGCCCTGTACCATATCCCCGATCTAAAGACGGTTATTATGGCATAGCTATACCACGCCAAACAACGCCACGCGCATGAAAAAAGACGCGAACAGATAAGATTTCGCGTCTTTTTTTTGTTTAATTGGTAGGACTCCAACTTACACGGCTTGCCCTTGCTGTAAGTAGTACATGTGGGCATACGTCCCGCCTGCAGCTAACAGTTCTTCATGAGTGCCTTTTTCTAAAATCGTACCACGGTCGAGCACAATGATTTGGTCAGCATCTTTAATGGTAGACAATCGATGGGCAATCACAAACGTCGTCCGGTTCGCCTTTAACGATTCTAACCCGCGTTGAATGATCATTTCCGTTTCCGTGTCAATGCTCGACGTGGCTTCATCCAAAACAAGAATGGCTGGATCAGCGACTAGAGCGCGGGCAAAGCTGACAAGCTGCCGCTGCCCACTTGATAAGGTACTGCCCTTTTCCGATACTTCTTCATCTAAGCCATTCGTCAGTTTGGCAAACACGTCCTCTCCGCCAACAAGGCGAACGGCTTCCTCAATTTCAGCCCGTGTCGCATCAGGCCGCCCATAGGCGATGTTTTCGGCAATGGTACCTGAAAACAAGTACGGTTCTTGGAGGACAATGCCCATATGCGCCCGCATTGCTTGAGGTGGTAGTGTCTTCGTATTGACACCATCGATCGAAATCGTGCCAGTCTGGGGATCATAGAAGCGGAAAAGCAAGTTGATAATCGAACTTTTTCCAGACCCCGTATGACCAACAAGAGCAACGGTATCCCCAGGTTTTGCGCGAAACGACAGGCCTTTTAGGACAGGCTCGCCGTCTTTGTAAGAAAAGTGGACATCCGTAAACGCTACTTCGCCTTTAAAGCGCGGAATTTCACTATCATCCACGTCTCTTCCTTCTTCATCCATTAGTTCAAATACCCGTGTACCTGCTGCACGGGCTTGCTCCAAATTAGCAAGCTGATTAATAATTTGGTTAACTGGCTCAAACAGACGGTTAATATAATCCACAAACGCATACAACACACCGAGTGTTAAAAAGCCTGCTGTTCCGCCGCTAATCCACCAAATCAGCCCAACAAACACCACATTTTTGACAACAAACGTCAAATTGTGGGATGTTAATGAATTGAGTTTAAGCAGTTTTGCTTGATACGTATAATGTTCTTCGTTTAACTTTTCAAACGCGGCTTCCGTTTTTGGTTCTTGGCGAAATGCTTGGATAATGCTCATGCCTTGGACTGCTTCGTTCATTGCAGCGTTAATTTCCGCATTTTTTGCGCGGATTTTCCGGTTATAGCCTGCAGCAAATTTACGGTACACTTTAAACCAGGCATACAAAATCGGCAATAGCACAAGCGCCATTAGCGCCAGGCGCCAATCAAGGATAAACAAAGCAACATAAATGCCGGCAATGTAGATGCCGCTTGAGAAAAAGTTGGCGAGCACGGTCATATACAACTCACGGATCGCTTCGGTGTCATTCGTAATGCGGGCAACGATTTTCCCGGCAGGCTGATGGTCAAAAAAGCGTACAGGTACTCGGGAAAGCTGACCAAATACATCGACCCGCATCCGCTGGATAATGCGGTGCGCCGCTTTCTTTAAATAGTAACTTTGGCCGTAGCGGAAGAAGGAAGCGACAAACACAATCCCTAGGTAAAGCAACAGCCAGTTGATAATAAGCGGGATTTCCGGCGAATAAAACGCAAGAACTTCGGAAGTCGACAACGGTACCGCTTCCGCCGTATAAACGTCTCCCCCTACCTCAATCCTCAGCTCTCCGTCTTGAAAAGAACGACTTCCGTCAGCAGGAAGTGGCTCTTCCGTAAAGTAAAACGACGTGCCGATTTGCATAATTTGTACAGGTTCGCCTTGGATTTGGCTGCTATCGGCGTAAGCTTCCCGTGTGTAATAGGCACCATTATACGAGACTGCCTGGCTGCCTGCTTCGGTCTCATACCATGGCTCTTCAATTCCTGAAATATGGCGGTCAATCACTGTTTTTGCAATAAAAGGCCCCGTCAACTCTGCTGCTACAGCGACGGCTAACATAAGCAAAGCAGCGATAATCGTCCACTTGCTTGTTAACGCATAACGAACGAGCCGTTTTTCCGTACTCATACATTCACCTCCTCTTCACCAAGCGATTGGTTCCTAACTTGTTCTGCATACCAGCCGCCTTCTTCCATTAATTGCGCATGGGTGCCCCGCTCTACTACTTTTCCGTCTTCAAGGACAATGATTTGATCGGCATGTTCAACCGCGGACATCCGGTGCGTTGTAATAATCGTTGTTTGGCCAGCACGTTCCTTTTGGATGTTGGCGACAATCTTCGCCTCCGTTTTGGCATCGACAGCAGACAACGAATCATCCAAAATTAACAGTTCCGGCTTTGTCACGAGCGCGCGTGCAATCGAAATCCGTTGCTTTTGGCCACCAGATAAAGACACGCCATTCTCGCCAACGAGCGTATCAAGCCCCTCCGGCAAAAAAGCGAGGTCTTGGGCGAAAGCCGAAGCTTCGATTGCCTCGTTTAACTGAGCCTCTGTAACATCTTCGGCAGCAAATAGAATGTTCTCACGTACTGATTTGGAAAAGAGCACATGGTCTTGAGGCACATAACCGATCGCACCGCGAATTTCTTCTTGTGGCAAATCGGCGATCGACACACCGGCAAAAGAAATGTCCCCACTTAGTCCTGGATAATACTTCATTAATTGTTTCACAAGCGTCGACTTGCCGCTCCCCGTCTTTCCTACAATTCCAATCGTTTCCCCTTTGTTGATTGTCAGTGAGACGTTTTCCAACTGATTTCCTTTTGCGCCTGGGTATGAAAAGCTCACCTTTTCATACCGGATCGGCAAATGGTCGCCAAGGCCTTCAACTGGCACATCCGGCGCTTGAACCGCTTTTTCAACCGTTAAAGTATCGTTGACACGGTCATAAGAAGCGCCTCCACGCTGCATAATGTTAACCAATTCGCCAATCGCAAACATTGGCCAAATCAACATCCCTAAGTACATGTTAAATGTGACGATTTGTCCAAGTGTCACTTGTTGGTGGAACACCAAATAAGCGCCATAGCCAAGTCCGATCACATAACTTAAGCCAACGACCATGTTGACAACAGGGTCAAAAAACGACTCGACACGCGCCACTTGCATGTACCGCTTGTATACATCGTTGCTCTTTTTGGCAAATAATGTCTCGTCACGGCGCTCGCTCCGAAAGGCCCGGATGACGCGCATTCCTGCCACCGACTCAAGCACACGGTTGTTCAAATCACCAAACGCTTCCTGCGCTTTTGAAAAACGGGAATGGATCATACTCCCTAAAATAGTGACGACTAACGCAATCAGCGGCAACGGCGCAACCGCCGCCAGCGTCAGACGCCAATCAATTAAAAGAACCATCGCAGCAAGCAAGATCCCCATAAATAGGACTGAATCCAACAACGTCAGAATGCCAAATCCAGCAGTCATCGAAATCGCCTTCATGTCATTCGTCCCACGAGCAAGCAAGTCGCCTGTTTTCCGTTTCTCGAAAAACGGCGGATCCATCGCAAACAAATGGCGCATAAAACGGGAACGCAATTTCCGTTCCAAAATAAAAGCGCCGCCAAACAATTGCTGCATCCAAATAAAACTAATCCAATAACTGGCTATAATGATAACAACCAACAGCGCTATTAAGCTAAAAGCATACGAATAAGACAATGCACCGCGCTGGAATGCGTCCACCGCTTCCCCAATTAATAAAGCGGGCATCAAATCAACAACGCTGACCACAAGTAGCAATACAACCGCTACTGTGTACCGTTTTTTTTGCTCTTTGAAAAACCAAGCCAATTGCTTCAATACACGAAACATTTTCTCTCACTTCTCTCTATTCAAACTTTGATCATTGCTTTGCTATCCACCCTCTAGTTCTCCTAAATCAAGCAAAAGTGGAATTCGGTCCATCAACCTACTCACATGTTGTTCCTCCTTTTTTGTTTCCTTTTATTCCCAAACATTTTGCCTACAAAAAAGACGCTGCGGCATGCCGCAACGTCACTTATGTAAGCATATACGTGTGCAAAGGCGCGCTGATAGGACGCAGCCTCGTTCTGAAAGGCGCAACCTACCGATGAAAAGGCAGCTCGCCGACGAGACAAACGCGGTATTCCGTTTTTAACCGTGCAGTACCAAAAACGTTACGTGTCATCTGTCTCATCCCCTTTCAAAAAAGTAAAAAGCTGTTTATAGCTTACCTGATTTATCTGATAAAAAGCAAGAGGTTTTTGCAAGGTGTTTTGTTAAGTTGGGTCTTCAATTGATGCCGTAATAAAATCGGTTCAACAGCAATAGAAGTGTCTCTTACATTCTTATTTGATTGATTCAATTCAGATGAAGAAAAGGATGCGACGACAACTTAATCATGCAGACGAGGAGGACTCTCTTTGTAAAAAGTTCAAAAATAGTTTGAAAAATTCAAAAATAAAATTTACGATAAACACAATGCCTTATTAAAAGGAAATACCGCAATGTTGACAAGTAAGTTTTTGAGATTTTTAGACTGAAAAGTGGGGATATCCTATATAACGAAATCAAAGAGGGGATTTTTTGAAACGTAAATTCGCTCGTTTATTTGAAAACTATATACCCATTTGGGGTAATAAAGACTATTTGTGGTTTCTATTAGTCTCTATGTTTTCATTGGCTGGAGATCTGGTTGCTTGGGTGATCACAACTTGGGTTTTAACAACTCAATTCGACCATCCTGCCATTTACTTAACCACACTCGTCATACTCACTCAATCTGCTTACGCGATTATGTCTCCTTATATGGGGCATTTAGTAGACAAATGGGGACCGTTTACTAGCTTAATCTCTAGTACCGGAATTCGAACGGTTATTTTAACATTTTTATTTATATCGCTATTATATATCGAAGAGGGAATTAGCCCGTGGGTGATTGTAGGACTGATGACTTTAGAATACATATTTGTTCCACTTAGCAAACAATCGGAATTCGTCATGATAAAGGTCTTAGTAAGAGAAGAAGAGCAGCTCATTCCGGCCAATGCTTTGCAAGGCATTCAATTTGATGCGTCTTACATTATCGGGCCTTTGATAGGTGGCTTATTTGTATCTACAATTGGCATTTATTACGGCCTCGTTCTTAACATGGCTTCCTTTCTTTTTCTCGGTATTGTCATGCTAATCATTGCTCAGAGAAACAAGGATTATAAAGACTACTATAAAATTGAACAAAACAATGACGAACAAACAAAACCAAAAACATTTATAAACTCCCTAAAAACAGGGGTTTTGTTTATTGTAAAGACACCCCCTATGCTATCCATCTTGCTTATAGGATTTTTGTGGAATTTATTTGTATTTGGGCCGATTGAAGTACTTTACCCTATTTTCACCGTTGACGTTCTCGAAAGTAACGGATTTGTTTATGGATTACTAATGTCTGTAAACTCAGTAGGCTTTATATTAGGCTTATTTTTGGCGGGCAATATTAAATGGAAAGTTCCTTTTGCTATGACGATGGGGATATTGATAGGTCTACATGGCCTCCTATATTTCTTTATAGGAATTGTACCGAATGTCGTTTTCGTATGTGTCATTCTTTTTTTAGGCGGTATTGTCATTGCACCTACCGATATTTTCTCCAAAATGATACGCCAAAAAATGATTCCTTTTCATATGCTTGCTGGAGTCAGTTCGGTGATTGCTTTTTTCAGCTTTATAAGCAAGCCTATCGGTGCTTTCCTTGTAGGCTCATTAATAAACGCTTATGGGAATGAATACTCCGGTTACATCATGGCGTGCCTCGGTTTTATTTTGTTCATAGTTTGTATGATCATTTCATTCAGGCCAGTTATGAAAAAGATTTAATGTCCGCATTAAAAAAAACAGCTTAAAAACAAAAGCTGTTTTTTATTTCGATTGCCGTCTGGTGGATTGTTTTTAATGTACGCTTGGATACTCACGGTCCCCTTACCCAAAGCACTACCTTCCACTTCCATTTAAACAATCATTTCTCCCCCTCAAAAGACAAAAAGCAACTTCATTCCTCGTTATTTCTACAGAAACGACAAAAATTAACTAGCTGCGTATTGGGAAAATCAGAAATTAGCAGAAAGTTGTTGATTTGTGTCATTTGCTGTACTACCATTTAAATAAGCCAAACCACAAAAGGAGGGAAGATCATTCAACAACCTGTAATTGCAATTGCCAATAACGGTGTATTGCAGAAAGAACAAATTACAGAACAATTGATGAAAGACCTCGCAAACAACCATCCAGAACTTTCATTTGAACAAGTGTTGACAATGATGAAGAAAACGCTGCCGAATGATTACGTTCCTTTAATGAATATTTATGCCTTACACGTTAAAAGACTCCGACATGTGCAAGATGCATTTGAGTACGCGAACTTGTTTAGGCAAGTTGACACATTAGGAAAAATGATCCAGATCCATGAAAATGATGATTTATTGCAAGAATGGGTCCAAGTCTATCGGTTCTTCTATGATTTTTTGCCCCATTTAAAAATCGATGATGTTTTGATCCGTAATATCCGAAATTTATTCGGCTTAGTCAAACATCCCCAATTGCGAATGAGATTAGAGATTGCTGAACTAAATTATTTTGACAATCACGGTAGCATCAATAATTTAACACCCATGATGAAACAATTTAAAGAACAATTTAAAACGATGCCTAGTGGATTTTTCAAAAGTGCACTTGCAGCACGGGTGACTTTGCTTGCAGGCAATGCTAGCTTATTCGGCGATGGAGACTATGAGGAAGCAGAACGTTGTTATTTAGCCGCCACAGTAATAGAGGCCATTCCCGATGTACTTCTGGTCACTGCTTATCATGGCCTTGGGCTTGTGTATTTAAAAGACAACAGGCAACAATGCTTAGATGCACATCAAAAAGCTCTTTTTTACGCACAACGCTCTAAGTTGGATCATTATCATCAGAACTTGGAGTATGACTATATCCCGTTTGTGAAAAATATGCTCGGCGAAATTTTCGACATTGACCATGTGATGCCGAAAGAACAAGCACATCAATATGTGGTTAGGGGCGAAACCCGAAAAGCTTTAGAAATCATTTCCCAACTAGAGACGCCTGGAAAAAAAGACGCACATTTGCTGTTTTATAAAGCAAAAGCACTTAAAAGTATTCCCTTGTTTTTCGAGGCGATTAAAGCTTTTTCGTCGGAGGGATACACCCATATGATTGGATTTGCGGAAAAAGAAATTAAAAAAATCAAATTTTTTTAAGAAGGAGTTAATTTACATGAAAAAATGGTTTGTAGTATCTTCAACTCTTGTCGTTCTTTTTTCCTTTTCTCTTGGATCATTCCCTACTGAACAAAGCTCTGAAATTACCACACAGGCTAAACCAGGACAGCTCCTTTAAAATTTATGTGCCCCAAACCTTCTTCAAGGCTTGGGGTTTCTATTCGTTCTCACACCAACCAAAACCGCTTCTTCTCCTTAAATCGTTCGCCGTAGTCTGTCTCTCCTTGCAAGGCTGCCTCTTCGATGGGAATCCGGATCGTCAGCATGACCGCATTTAATAGACTAAACACAATAGCCGTCCAATACGCTTGAAACAGCAATGGGACAAAAGCGATTTCGGCCACTACGACCATGTAATTGGGATGGCGCAAAAAGCGATAGGGCCCTTTTTCAATGACTGGCGCTTCTGGCAACACGATGATTTTCGTGTTCCAATATTTACCGAGGGAGGAAAGCGCCCAGATGCGTATGATTTGGGCAAGGACGACAATGGCAAGGGGAATCGCGCTCCAACGCGAAAACCCTATATTGGATAATGTCACTTCGATCAGCAGCGAAATAAAAAAACCACAATGCAGCGCAACCATCCATGGATAGTGGGCTGTCCCCGCTTCAACGCCCCCTTGTGCTTTCAGCCAACGTTCGTTTCCTCTCGCTACCCTTACTTCCACGAGGCGTTGAATGATAATCAGTGCAATCATAATATAGGCCCATGTCAATGGAGGCCACCTGCCCATTCAAGCACCAACATTTCTGAACAAAATCCGGGGCCCAGCGCAGCGACGAGGCCGACATCGCCATGCTTATGCGTTTCTCCCATTGATTCCTTTAGCACGTAAAGGACTGTGGGGGAAGACATATTGCCATGCTCTTTTAGCACTTTGCGGGAAAGCAGCGTCATTTCTTCTGGAAAACCTAGTGCTATTTCATACGCTTCCAACACCTTTTTTCCGCCAGGATGGGCGATAAAAGCATTGATCTCCCCGATCTCTTTCCCTTCTTGGCGAAGCAGCTCCTCAACGTTTGGCTTTAGCCATTGGGCCACTAACGTTGGAATATGCCTGGAAAAGATCACCTTTAAGCCATTGTCCCGTACATCCCAGCCCATAACGTCTTCTGAATCAGGCATCAGTACCGATTGGGTCGCACGGATTACTGGGCGATAGGCTTGGGCGGCGTCTGCGAGCAGAGGTGAGGCATGCCCGGCAACAAGGGCACATGCGACGCCATCAGCAAAGAGCGACGTGCCAATTAAATTGCTTTTCGATTGGTCTTCTTTTTGGAAAGTGAGTCCGCATAGCTCTGCACAGACGACTAAAACGGCTTTTTTCGGATGGGCGAGGCAATAGTCGTAAGCACGGCTTAAGCCCGCAGCTCCTCCCGCGCAGCCAAGTCCCCAAATAGGCAACCGTTTTGTTTCAGGACGGAAAGGCAGTTTGTTCATGATGCGAGCGTCTATCGATGGTGTCGCCATGCCTGACGAGGACACAAAAATAATCGCATCGATTTCTTCGGGAGCGATTGTTCTTGACAAAAAATGGCCATTGTCCAAACATCTATTTACTGCTTCTACACTATAGTCCGTTGCTTTTTCAATGAAGAGGTCGTTCCGCTCTCCTAGACGGTGGCTAGTTTGAAACCACTCCAACGGCACGGAAAAATGGCGCTTTTCAATTTCCCCATTGGCAAAAACGTTTAATAATCGTTCGATGTCTGAAAAACTTTCAGCAAATAGTTCCCGGGCAAACTCCACTGTCTGTTCCTGTTTGAGTGGATGGGGTGGATCATATGTACTAACCGATAAAATCGTAGGCACTATCGCTCACCTCTACGTTAGAATGCCTATAGCATGCCCGATCCTTTCCTTGTGCATGCATCCGCTTCTATAGAGGGAACCTAATCGCAAGAAAAAATGTTCTTTTTTTGTATTGACATTAACGTTACGTAAACCTTTATTGTTAACTCAAGGGGGAGTTGAAATGGAGTATACGGTCAAAAAACTGGCTCAATTAGCAGGCGTCAGTGCACGGACGCTTCGTTATTATGATGAAATTGGTTTGCTTAAGCCAGAACGGGTCAATTCGTCAGGTTATCGGATATATGGCCAAAAACAAGTCGACCTGTTGCAGCAAATTTTATTTTACCGTGAGCTTGATGTTGACCTTGAAACGATTATGCAGCTCGTGACCGATGATTCCTTTGATCCTATCACGGCACTCTATGAGCACCGTGCCCAACTCCTAAATAAACGCGCCCGTCTTGACCGCATTATCGACACGGTTGAGCGGACGATTGCCTCAAAGAAAGGAGCAGAATCGATGAGTGACAAAGAAAAATTTGACGCATTGAAAGAAAAGCGAATTGCAGACAATGAAAAAGCGTATGGAGAAGAAATTCGCCAAAAATACGGTGACAAGACGGTTGATGAGTCTAATGCCAAATTTCGTGGCCTCTCGAAAGAGCAATACGACGCCATGCAAGCAAAAGAACAGGAAGTCTTTGCCTTGTTAAAAGAAGCACTGGCAACGAACGACCCTACTTCTGAAACAGCCCGAAAACTGGCCCAGACCCATAAAGAGTGGCTCCAGTTCTCGTGGGCATCTTACTCGAAAGAGGCACACGCTGGCGTTGCCCAAATGTATGTAGACGATGAGCGCTTTGCTGCTTACTACAACAAAGCAGTCCCTGGAGGAGCCGTCTTCTTGCGCGATGCTATATTGGCTTATCTTCAATGATTTGACGAAAGTGTGCGGATGGAACCCAGTTTGAAGTTCTCTTCAACTGGGTTATTCCTAGTAAGCTTGCTCCTCCAAGCTGCTCGCCATTATTCATAAACCAGCCTTTTTTCCCATACATTGAATTAATGCTAGATTCCATATGAAAGGAAAAGAGGCGTTTTGATGTATCGGCCCCATTCGCAAGCGTCAACTGAGCTTTTGACTAAACGGTTATTCCTTAGGCTGCCACTGCCTGGCGACGGGTTTGCTTTGTATCAAGCGCTCCAGGCTTCCAGAAAAGAATTGATACCCTGGATTCCATGGGTGGAGAGAATGGCATCGCCAGAGCAAGCTGAACAAGGTGTACAGCAAGCACATGTTGATTTTTTGCAAAAAAAGCGTTTCATTTCCACTTATTTGAGCAGCGTTCCGGCACTTTTGTCGGCTCCTGCGGACTCCATCATATTAACTGGGATGTCCCGCGTATGGAAATGGGGTATTGGATCGATAGCCGATTTGCTGGAAAAGGCTATATGACTGAAGCGGCAAAAGCGCTTATGTCCTATGCCTTCTTTACACACTATACCCACCGCCTTGAGATTCGCTGTGATCGAAACAACAAAAAAAGCCGGGCGATTCCTGAGAAGCTCGGCTTTATGCTTGAAGCGACATTGCTAGAAAACGAACGGAGCCCACATACAGGAGAACTGATGGATACGTGCATTTATACAGCTTTTCATCCGTCTGTCTCCCGGCCACCTGAGTCTATTTCGGGAAAGCAAAATAGCGCTTTGCATTATAGTAGCTAATGTCTTCGACAATCTTGGCGAGCCATTTTTCGTCTGCTGGCCATTCGCCCCGCTCAACCCATTCACCGATGCGATTGCAAAGAATGCGGCGAAAATATTCGTGGCGCGTGTATGAAAGGAAGCTACGGGAATCCGTAAGCATACCGACAAACAAACTTATCAAACCGTTGTTTGCCAAGTCGGTCATTTGTTTTTCCATGCCATCTTTCGTATCGTTAAACCACCAGCCTGAACCGAACTGGATTTTTCCAGGTATGCCGCCTCCTTGGAAGTTGCCAATCGCAGTCGCGATCACCTCGTTATAAATCGGGTTTAATGTATATAAAATCGTCTTTGGCAGCTCATTCGTCCGCTCTAGCTCGTTTAAAAAACGGTTTAATGATTCAGCAAAACGGTCATCACCCATAGAATCAAAACCGGAGTCTGGTCCAACTTGCTCAGCCATCCGCGAATTATTGTTTCGCAATGCCCCTAGATGAAATTGCATGGTCCAGCCGAGTTTGTTGTACAGCCGTGCCAAAAACAACAATACGTATGTTTGGTATTTTTCTTCCTCTTGCGGCGTAAGCGTTTCTTGGTTTAGCGCTTTTTGAAACGCCGCTTCTGCTTCTTTTTCGGTCGTATCTATAAACGGGAGTGTGCGAAGCCCATGGTCAGAAAGAACACAGCCTTCCTCGGCAAAGAACGTTGCCCGTTTTTCCAGTGCCTCCAATAAAGAGCGGAGCGATGAAATGTCCACTTCTGCTGCAGTCCCTAACGTTTCTAAATAAGAGACAAAGCTAGGCGCTGAAGCAAACAGGGCTTTGTCTGGGCGAAAGGCAGGGTACACCGCTGCTTGGCACGCTCCATCTGTTTTAATTTGCTGATGGGCTTCTAAATGGTCACTCGGATCGTCTGTTGTGCAAATTACTTCGACATCCGATTGCTTGATGATGCCTTGGACTGACCGCTCTGGTTCTGCCAGTTGTTCTTTCGTGGCGCTCCAGATGGCTTCGGCTGTATCACTGCTTAACAGCTCGTCAATGCCAAAATAACGTTTCAATTCCAAGTGCGTCCAATGGTAGAGAGGGTTGCCCATTGTATAAGGGACCGTTTCCGCCCATTTAAGAAACTTCTCTTTATCATCCCCATCGCCTGTAATAAACGTTTCCTCGACGCCGACAGCACGCATCGCCCGCCATTTGTAATGGTCGCCATGGAGCCAAATTTCGCTAATGTTGTTAAATTGGCGGTTTTCGGCAATTTCTTGTGGGGGGACATGGCAATGGTAGTCTATGATCGGCAGCGTTTTTGCATAAGTATGGTAAAGTGTTTCTGCTGTCTTATTTTGCAGCATGAAATTTTCGTGAATGAATGCTTTTCTTGTTGAGATCATTTATTTCAGCTCCTCCATCGCTACTGTGTCCATATCCGTAAACGTATAATTTTCGCCAGCCATCGCCCAAATAAATGTGTAATTGCTTGTGCCCACGCCTGAATGAATCGACCATGGCGGCGAAATGACAGCCTGTTCATTTTTGATCACTAGATGGCGCGTTTCCTGCGGCTGCCCCATAAAGTGGAACACACGGGTATCTTCTTCCATATCAAAATACAAATAGGCTTCCATTCGCCTGTCATGGAGGTGGGCAGGCATTGTATTCCACATGTTGTTTGGCTCGAGCAGCGTCATGCCTACCATTAACTGGCAGCTTTCAATCCCGTCTTTATGGACATACTTGTAAATCGTCCGGTTATTTGATTCAGCATCTGAGCCTAGTTTCGTCGGTTGCGCTTCTCCGATCGGTGCCAGTTTCGTCGGATATGTTTGATGGGCAGTGGCTGACACTAAATAAAATCGGGCTGGTTGTTGTGGATCGTTGCTTGTGAATTCGACATGTTCATTGCCTTTACCGACATAGAGGCAGTCACGCTTTGCCATCTTGTATGTGTCTTTTCCGACCGTTACCGTCCCTTCGCCACCGATATTGATAACAGCCAACTCGCGCCGTTCAAGAAAATAATCGGTCTTCAAAGCATCGCCTGCGTCTAGGACAATCGCCTCACGGCTTGGCACAGCGCCGCCAATAATGAGTCGATCATAATGGGAATAGCTTAAATGGAGTGCACCCTCTTCAAACAGCGATTCGACTAGGAAAGCATCTCTCATTTCCTCTGTTGTATACGTTTTAAAATCTCTTGGCCCTACTTCATAACGAATATCCATTTCCATTTCCCCTTTTCACGTTTTCGTTTGTTAGAGACACAATGGTTCGTTTACGCACTTAACCAACCGCCATCAACAGCTAGAATATGGCCATTCACATAGTTTGACGCCTCCGATGCGAGAAAAACAACAGGGCCTTTCAAATCATCAGGGAGCCCCCATTCGCCTTTCGGAATCCGCGAGCTAATGTAGGCATAACGGCTTTCATCTGTACGAATCCCTTCTGTATTGTCTGTAACCATATACCCTGGGGCAATCGCATTGACGCGCACCCCTTTTTTGGCCCATTCGTTGGCAAGGGCTTTCGTCAAACCGGCAACGGCATGTTTGCTTGCTGTATAGGCGGCAACGCGCAAACCGCCTTGGAACGACAGCATCGAGGCCACGTTAATGATCGATCCTGATCCCTTTTCAAGCATATGTGCGCCAATTTCCCGAGAGAGTGTAAATACGGCATCCACATTGACGTGCAATACTTCCCGCCACGACGCATCATCCAATACGTTCGCATCAGCCCGCTTAATGATGCCAGCATTATTGACCAAAATGTCAACGCTTTCAACATGATCCAAAACTTTAGCGGCCAGTTCTTTTGCCCCATCAGGCTGAGATAAGTCCGCTTTTATTCCATAAAAGCGCCCGCCAAGTTCCTCTATTTTTTGTTTTGTTTCCGTCATATCGCTAATCCCTGCACCAATGATGTTAGCACCCGCTTCGGCAAGTCCGAGCGCCATCCCTTGGCCAAGCCCTCGGCTAGCGCCAGTGACGACGGCTGTTTTTCCTGCAAGCGAAAACATCTCCATCCCCATTCCTCCTTATGTGTTTGTTTTGGTTCATTTACGTTTGATCATATCACAGCTTGAAACGGCTTACAACCAAGGCAGCGTTTTTTACTGCATTTGTTAATAAACGTTGATGCTGTATTCCTCCAAAACGCTTCGTGTTTCATTGTCTAACAGGTCATCGCTGACAAGTTCATCAATTTCTGTGATGTCTGCAAATCGCATTAAACCAACTTGGCCAAACTTGCTTGAATCAGACAGCAAGATCGTTTTTCGTCCACAATTGATTGCCGCTCTTTTCCATTCATAGTGAAAGCTGTTTAGGATCGATAAGCCATGCTCAACAGAGACGCCAGTCGCCCCTAAAAATACTTTTTGCACATACAACGACTTGAGCATCGCCGTCGTTTGCTGGCTATACAGTGCGGAAGAAGTGCCTAGGCGTGTTCCCCCGAGCAAAATAAGCTGGATTGCTTCTTTTTCATAAAGGGCATTCGCGATTCGGATGTCATTGGTAATGACCGTCATCGGCTTGTCGCCAAGGCGCTCAGCAAGAGCAAGTGTCGTGCTGCCGCCATCCAGCAAAATCACGTCATTCTCACAAATCAACGATTTTGCTTTTTCAGCAATATCGTGCTTTTCCTTTTCATTTCTTTGCTCCCGTTCCTGAATCGGAAACAAGCTTGTGTCGGTTTCCATTAATACGGCACCGCCATGAACGCGCTTGAGCAGCTTTTTTTCTTCAAGCCGCTCTAAATCTAGGCGGATTGTTTTTTCCGTAACACCAAGCCATTCGCTCGCTTGGGAAACGCGTATCGATTTATGTTTCGCCAAATAGGCAAGCAGTTTTTCGTGCCGTTCCAATGTGAACATGATTCTTCACCTCCGTTCCATTATCACACATAAACGAACATAAATAAACACAAAAAACAGGCAGCTTTTTGTGAAACTGCCTGTTGACTACCTAACCGGCTGCCTACCCTAGAAATGGAATGACAAGCCCCCCGTAAACAAATGAGGCGACAATCACTAACGCCGGATGGACTTTTGCCTTTGTCAATAGTAGAAAAGCAACCGCTGCAATTGCCAATGACTGAAGCCAACCAATCTCGGCAGCGGCATCGCCAATGATATCGAATGTCAACACTACCATCAATATACAAATAACAGGCTGGACAGCAAGGGAAATGCCTTTGACCACATTTGATTGGCGGTACTTTCGCAAAACACGCATCAACAAAATCATGGCCAGCGCTGATGGAACAATGGTCGCTGCATGGGCAACGATAAAACCTGACCAGCCCCCGGCAGCAAATCCAACATACGCAGCAATTTTTGTTGCGATCGGCCCTGGCAGAGCATTTGCCAAGGCAAGGACATTGGAAAACTCATCGCTCGTCAACCAGTGATAGCGGTTGACAACTTCTTCAAACATAAGCGGAATGGAAGCCGGGCCACCACCATAGCCTAGCAAGTTAGCAAGAAAAAATGCGATAAATAAATATAATAAAATCATGACGACTCTCCTTTTTGCCTGCTCCGCCATTTATCCACCAGTTTATAATGAAATACACCGTAAATAATAAAGGCAATAATCACAAAACCAGGGTGGACGTCAAACCCTTGCAAAGCGGCAAAGGCAATGAGAAAAGTGAGGATGCCAAAAACCCAGCCGAAGCCTTTAACCGTCTTCTTGCCAAAATCATACGCCATTTGTGCGAGCAAAACGGCGATAACAGGCGTAACTGCCCCTATCATGCCAGCAACAACCTCAGAACCACTAATGGCATCAACAAGCGAAAAAAGCAACACCATCGCTACACTTGTAGGAAAAATATGCCACAACGTTGCCCAACAAGCGCCAGTCCAGCCCTTCAATCGATAACCTAAATAGGCCGCCATTTTCGTTGCCACGGGGCCCGGCAACGTATTGGCAATCGCCAGCGTCTCGCCAAATTCCTCATTGTCCATCCATTTATACGTATCAACAGCTTCCACCCGAAACAGTGGCATGACAGACGGGCCGCCGCCAAACCCAAACAGCCCTGTCCGCAGCATCGCCAGTGCTAGCTGCCTATATTGCGTCACGGTCTCTTTCTCCACTGCGGTTATCCCTCTTTTCTCTATTCATTCTAGTTTACAAAGCTCCGCTTAGCGCTATAACCGAATTTTAGCGATGTCGAAGTTAGGCACAAGCCCTTGTTCCATCGCGCGGCCTAACAAGTTCTCAACCGCTTGATAGCCGTCTTCTCCAAGTGACTTCGTAAACTCATTTACATAAAGTTCAATATGGGCATTGGCGACTTCTTCTGAAAGCTCTTGGGCATGTGAAAGCACATAGTCGCTTGTCTCCTCAGCGTGTGCCCATGCATACTCAACCGATTGTTGGGCCCACTTCGCCAATTGCTCTTTATCGAGGGAGCGCTTGGCAATAATCGCGCCTAATGGGATCGGAAAACCTGTATCTTGTTCCCACCATTCGCCTAAATCTTGCAACAGGGACAGGCCATACGTTTGGTATGTAAAGCGTGCTTCGTGGATGACGAGCCCTGCATCGACTTCCCCTTTTGCGACTGCAGGCATAATACGGTCGAACGGCATCACCTTTATAAAAATGTTATTTTCAGGCAATTTTTGTTCAGTCCATAGACGGAACAATAAGTATGCAGTGGAGCGGTCACTTGGGACAGCAACTGTTTTCCCTTCAAGAGCAGTTGCTTCTTGCTGTTCTTTCGTTAACACAAGCGGCCCGCACCCACGACCAAGAGCGCCTCCGCTCGGCACTAGACAATAATGGTCCAGTACATACGGCAACGCAGCGTAAGAAATTTTCATGACTTCAGGCCCCGTCTGATCAATCGCCCAATAGTTGGTGCGGTCAATATCGGCATAGGTTACATTTAACTTAGGGGCACCAGCAATCTTCCCGTGAACCCATGCATAAAAGACAAATGTGTCATTTGGACATGGCGAAAAAGCAATCTCCAAGTTGTTCAACCTCCTTCAATTTCTCTGCTGCTTTCGTCAACGACGAAAAAGCACTCGCAAATTCCCAGCTTGCTTTATCGCGAATGCCTACTTGGTTTGAAATGGACCTTACTTCGGCAAAAGGCAAGCCAAACTCCGCTGCCGCATTGGCTACACCAAACCCTTCCATCGCTTCTGCCACTACGTCTTTCCCATAAGATTGACGAACGTTTAATGTCGCTTCTGTCCCAGTCACAGTCATCACGGACAAAATAGCACCAGTTGCTACAGATACGGCTTCTTCAAGTTTCCCAATATAAGCATCGTTTGCAACTGCAGGCAATGTTTGTGTACCAAAACCGAGCGCATCAATCGTCAAAAACCCTTCTGGTGACTCTGCTCCTATTTCCGGGGCAATAATCGACGTTGCGACAGCAACCGTGCCATTTGCCGCTTTTCCTGGGAAGCCACCAGCAATCCCCATGTTTATCGTTCCTTGATAGTGTTTTTGGGCGAGCTGCCTTGCTGTACGCGCTGCTGCCTGGGCGATCCCTACGCCGCCAACGAGTACTTCATAGGCTGAAGAATTTCCCAACCCTTGTAAGACAGCCTGCTTTTCAGGTTCCACGGAAACGACAATCAAAATAGGCTTCCTGTCTATCACGCGCCAACAATCCTTTCCAACGATTCTAACGATCTAGTATACCATAAATGAAGTTGCCAACAAAGTCCATTTGTTTGCTTTCAAGCCTGCTCAAAATAAGAATCACTTCTATAACCTATACATGAGGCAAGGAATCATTCATAGAATGTATTATCTTACAAATAAGGAGTGAATTTGGATGAAAGAATTATTTTTGAAAGCGCTTACTTTATTTTTGTTGTCTTTCCTGCTTTTTTGGCCGCAAGCTCCCGCACACGCTGGGTTTCTTGGCGCAGGAAAACCAGCCCCTGGCGCTCCGCCAGGAACATGGGTTGTCGGTGATACGCCAGCAACGACTGCTGGATCGCCGATCTTGTTTGTCCACGGCCTTAATAGTTCTGCACTCACTTGGTTCGAGCCAAATGACATGTTTGTACACACGTATGAGCAAGGATTTCCGAGCGCCTACATCAATTTGCACCCAGATAAATCAAACTGGCAAAATGGCGAGTTGCTAGCGGAAAAAATCCGTGATATTTATCACTATTTTGGTGAAAAAGTCACAATTGTTGCTCATAGCAAAGGCGGCGTTGATACGCAAACTGCGCTCCTTCATTATGGGGCTGAACCTTATGTAAAAGAAGTCATTACGCTCGGTTCGCCTCACCACGGAAGCGAACTTGCCAACTTAGCATATAGCAACTGGGCTGGCTGGCTCGCGGAAATCATCGGCCAACGCTCAGAAGGCACTGCCTCTTTGCAAACAGGGAACATGGCCTATTTTCGAGCGCAAACAGACGCTTTAATCTCTGGGCAATCTGTCCCTTTTTCGACGATTTCAGGAACGTCCTGGGGCTCGTTTGGATCTGCTCTCTATTTCGGCGGGCTATATTTGCAATTTTTCGGCACTAATGATGGGGCTGTGACAGTAAATAGCTCTAGACTAAGCTACGCACCAGAACTTGCTTCCAACCGTTGGGACCATATGCAAGTGGCGCAAGGCCATCTTGTTTTTCCTTTGCTGCAAGCGCAAATGGGTGCACAGGCTAAGGAAGAGGAGGAGGCGAAGCCCATGAGCGCAGCCATAGTCCGTGGCGGCCGATTTAACGGAAATGCCAGCCAGTCTTTTGTCGTCGAACCAAACGTAAATAAAGCGCAAATCTCAGTGCTCGCTAATGAAAAGCTTGACTCCGTTGAACTTCACTCCCCAGATGGGCAAGTCTATCATGTTGCCGCCGTCACTGCCGAGGAAGAGCACAGTGTTTTTTACGGAGCTTATGTCCATCATTTTGAAATGGATCATCCGAGTGCCGGGGAATGGGAACTAAAAATGGCACACCCGCAACCAACAGCCTATTTAGCTGTTATGGCGCTTGAAGGCGGTGTTTCGTCAGCCATCGCTTTTGACAGCGTTCGCCTCCAGTCTGACCTTGACCCGAATGCCATCGATATTAGCAAAACACGCTACACCGTCCATATCAATGATGACAACATCGCAGCCAATACTGCTTCGCTTCACGCGCTGCCTCCTCAAAAAGATGCTTCGCAAACGATTACCATTGATATTGAAGGGATGACAAGAAACGGTGATCGCTTTGAACGGACGATCGTTACCAACCGCTATGTCGATAAGCACGGCACTATTTATGAATGATCGGATAATGGTTTGATAGCGGCGAGTTTAAGAAGCGGACTGAAAGAAGAGGAAGAATACGGTCAATTACCCGCAATAACAAAAAGGAACCCTACCAAAGCAGCTGGTCCACTAACATCGATGTGACAAATAGCATGTGTAAGCCAATAATAGTTGCCGGTTCCTTTTTCGATACCGAAAAAGGAACCTTATCTATGAAACCACACAAACGTAACTGTAGCTGCTCATCTCAATGAATGACATCGCTTACTGTCGGTTGCGACTCGTTCTTTTTTTAGAATCCTTCTAATACAATTTTCCAGCCGCACATAATCTTGTTTCGTTGGATTGTTCACATTCAATATACAGACGACCGCTCCGTTTGCCTTTTCTTTTTTTAACGTTACATAATCGCGATCTGAAACAATCAAATCTGGTGTTTCCCCCGGCTCACAAAAACGCGAATGTGGATAGACTTCTTGAACCATTTTTAAACCTACGTTTTTTCCTGCTTTGCCAAAAATGGAATACAGCTTGATTTTAATAGGTTTTACTGCACCATCAAAACCCAATACATTTCTTAATAAAAATCGATACCTATCTAGCAATTCTCGTTTTGTCTTTTTATCTAACCAAATCACTTGTGTGGTCAAATGATCCAGAAACGAGTCAATCAATTGGGCAGGCTCTGTTTCAGAATGATCGTGACTGAAAAAAAGGAATTACCCCTAAAATAGCTGTCTGCCAAATGAATGTTTATTAGATTAGCATATAGTGTTGTATATTCTTCGCCACTAATCGCGACACCAAAAAAATCAATAAAACGATCCAACCATTGAATTGTCCGTTTTACAAAATCAGCAGAAGCGTTGGAAAAAGCATTCTGGATAAAAGAAATGGAACGTTGGTCGCCTTTTTCTATATAAGAAAAAGAAATGAAGGCTAAGAATAAAAAGGCAATTTCATCCTCTAAATCTCGATCATTTATTTTTGTAAGCTCCTTATAAAGGGTATAGATATTTTTCCGGAATTGTTCAAACAAAGGATGTGTTTTCACAAACACGTCAAAAAAACGTTCCTTGTTAATGGTAAATCCTTTGCGGATTCTACTTACGTTTACACCTACCCAATACAACAACGATTCCTGGCAACTCCCAAACGCCTTGTACAATAACGATTCTGCTTGTTTCAGACTAATAACGTCAAATGGCCATTCCTCCGCCCAACTGGAATCCCAATAAAAAAGATAGTAAAAATAACGAATTTGTTTTTCGTCGCCATGAATAATGGGCTCCCTTTTTAATTGAATGTCCAAATCAAACGTATTTAAAAGCGGCACTAATCTTTTTAGAGAACGATAAAGGGACCCATAACTAACATATGCTTCGTTTGAAAACTTAACGCTATTGACGAACTGACCCTTGAAAACAGTATCTAGAAACTGGTAAGGCAATGAGTTATGATTATACAGCCGTTCGATTGTCTTAACGGAAAACGCAAACGAGCGTTTCAACCAATAGCCTTTTGTTTTTTCTGAGCGAACGATTGTGGCTTGGTCTGTTAAGGTTTCTAGTTCCATAGCCAATTCATGTACATTTTTCTTCGCTGTTCGTTTTTCTATCCCGCATACTTCTGCTATCTGTGTAAGTGTGACACTTTGGCTTTGGGCCTCCAAAAACCTTAGGATTCGTACTTTAGAAACTGCACTCCCATTCAGAAAATAATCCAAGCCATTCACCTCTTCTCTTGCTTCCATAAATTAAATTGTTCTATTTGTTCTCTGTATTCATCCTTATCTATGCTACTGTCGGAGAGAGACACTCATTGCCTATTCTTTATGTCAATTTACAATCGACACTGTATTCTTCTTACGAAAATGCGTCACATAGATTTTTGAAATTCAGGTTTGAGAGGTGCATTGGCAAGAAGCATGCCCTATGGTGACATGCTTACACAGTATGTTCGCTTCTCCTAAAAGCAAAAAATCGATACTTTTGCTGCATTCCCTTCAAGGCAAAACGATGCACTGTTTAAGTTGTAGGATACGCATAAATGACAAATCGCTCAGGGGCGCTTCCTACATAATGAAAAGGATAACAAGTTGTTATGACTAACACTTCCTCCCCCATTTTTCGAATAACAGAAGTATCATCTGCGGAAACAATTTCGGTTTCTTTTAGCTCATACGTAAATTTGCCATAAGGCATCGTCACAATAAAAGAGTCGCCTATTTCTAGCTCCCCAAAGTTACGAAATACGGTGTCTCTATGACCAGATAACAAAATCTGTTCATCTTGCCCAGGAAAAGCAGATTCGGATAAATGACCTACGCCATTTTTTAAAGCCTCTTCATTGGTTCCTTCAACAACGGCAATTGTCCGATCTAGCTTTGGAATCTCTAATGTTGCAAAGGCTTCGTGAGCGTCTGGACGAAAGGCCTCTACAGCGCCAGCGTCTTCGTCTTCTCCAGCACGAATCCATTCACGTTCGGCTTTTTCTATATACGCTTTCGCTTCTACCAGTGATTTGTCTTGGGCACGTTCATGAGCCATTAGTTGATAAACAAATGCCCCCAAAACAATTAGACCTGTTATGATTAGCAAATTTCCAATTCGTTTCATATCGCGGTCCTCTCTATTTAAACAATCGTGATTCAGTCCTCATGTGCACAAAATAGCGACAGTAGCCAGATAAGTAATGTTCTACATCATCAATACGGCTTCGAAATGAATGGTGGCGAATAAAAAAGCTGCCAAGAATTCGAGAAGGGTTTTTATAATACATAGCCAATTCTGGATAAAAATATCCATTGCGTTGATATTCTGCGCGTTTGTGAATAGTGTTTTCAAGTTTTTTTTCATCGAATTCTGCTAAAAGGGTTCGATGGTCTGTTTCTTTCATACACTGAATCATATTGTAAGCTGCCAATGTCAATTCTAAAAAAGTCGGGTATGTGGTGATGCGATGATAGATAAAATCTAGTTTAGCTTGAACATTTTGTAGACCAAAATGAAAGTACTTTCGCAATGGCTTATATCGTGTCAATTCCTCTGTACAATAACTAAGCCAGTGATCATGATTTTTCCAATATTCGTTAGCAATAAAGTAATCAAACGCTCTTTCAACTGTCTTCATCCATTTTTCATTTTTGTCTAATTGATAAAGCCTTAGCAAAGCAAAAGCAGCTTCTCCATCATAATAAACAATTCTAAATGCATCTTTTAATTCGAAAGATGGATAATGGAGGACATGGTGAAAGCCACCATTTTCTTGTTGAAGCTGACATATCCCATTTGCCAGCTGTTGGGCAACTGGAAGGTAACGATCATTTTGGAAAACGTCCGTATACTTTGTAAAAGCAAGAATGGCAGCTGCATTCGCTCCTAATTTAACTTCCAACTGATCTTGTTCGACTCCGTCGACAACATAGGCAGCCCCTTGCTTCTTATCAACATGTAGCCCCTTTAGCAAATAATCAAGGCCTCTTTCAATAGCGGGAATGGCCTCTTTGTCCTTAGTGATTTCGAGGGCTTCGATCATTGCATAAAGTGTACTGGCATGTCTCAACAAATTATAAAAATGAATTTCTTTATCAAAACAAGAAAAATACCCATATGTAAATTGGCCCGCCTCTTTATTCATTTTAGCCAAATAATTGAGTCCGCTAGCAATCATTTCTTTTACTTCCACAGCGTCTAAAAGGGTATCCCGTCTTCCGTTGTCCCTTGGCCCTTCTTTAAGGGCATAAAGCTGCTGATTTTCTAAAAAGTACCCTTTTGTTGTAAATGTGGTTACCGAGGAAACTTTGTTGAAATCTAATCGTTTTAAATGAGGGCGATGGTTCCGAATATAAGATTGAATGTTTTTTTCATTTAAATACCCTCGCTTTGTATCTTTGTCAATTTGAATCATTGCGTTTCCATTGATCTCTTGCTCTAAAAAAGCATAGCTAAAGTTTTCATCAAAACTGATTCCTTGCCTAAAGTAGTTCTTTTTTGTTTTGGTCATAGTGTTAATAAATGACAAAAGCGAGTGTTGTTCAGTACTAGTAACCCAGTCGATTTTTAAACAGGAATATTCCTGCTTCATGATGGAAACCCCTCTGTTGTAAAGACGTTTCCAAGCGCGCTGAAAACTATTCTCCTTGACGGTTAATACCGTTGCTCGTTTATCTAAATAGCCAATAGAAAGAAACAAGATAACCGGCTTTTCTTTTCGTAGTTCCTTGTACTCCCCTGACTCGGTAATAAATGCATGCAGTTGATCCATATCACGATTAAATATTTGGGTAAGATTCTGGTTCATGGCTCAACCCTCCTAGATTAGTTAAAGGGAAGCAAATGCTAATAGCGCATTTGCTTCCTTATAACACTTCTATCTCTTTCTCCGAAATAGTCGAGCACTTATTCCAGCTAATAGTGCTGCCATTCCCGTAACTCCTACAGTCCAAATGGAAGTTGCTGTATCTGGGAGCTTCTTCCCATCTTTCGAAGAGTCTTGCTTACCAGTATAGTCTCGATCGACCCGATTTTTATCAGTAACCCTGTCCACGTCCGCATCCGCATCCGCATCCGCATCCGCGTCGGCGTCCGCATCCGCATCAGCGTCAGCGTCCGCATCGGCGTCAGCGTCGGCATCCGCATCAGCGTCAGCGTCCGCATCAGCGTCCGCATCAGCGTCCGCATCCGCGTCAGCGTCAGCGTCCGCATCCGCATCAGCGTCAGCGTCAGCATCCGCATCGGCGTCCGCATCCGCATCAGCGTCCGCATCCGCATCAGCGTCCGCATCGGCATCCGCATCAGCGTCAGCGTCGGCATCCGCATCAGCGTCGGCATCCGCATCAGCGTCCGCATCAGCGTCGGCGTCGGCATCCGCGTCAGCGTCCGCATCGGCGTCAGCGTCCGCATCCGCATCAGCGTCGGCGTCGGCGTCCGCATCGGCGTCGGCATCCGCGTCCGCATCCGCATCGGCGTCGGCGTCCGCATCGGCGTCAGCGTCCGCATCCGCATCCGCATCCGCATCGGCGTCCGCATCAGCGTCCGCATCGGCGTCGGCATCCGCGTCCGCATCCGCATCGGCGTCGGCGTCCGCATCGGCGTCAGCGTCCGCATCCGCATCAGCGTCAGCGTCCGCATCGGCGTCAGCGTCCGCATCGGCGTCCGCATCCGCGTCAGCATCCGCATCGGCGTCAGCGTCCGCATCGGCGTCCGCATCCGCATCGGCATCGGCGTCAGCGTCAGCGTCCGCATCACTGTCGTCATCAAATATTACTGTATCATAATCCCCAATGCTGCTTAGCAGTTGAAGATCAATCGCACTATTGTGTACACCTGCGCCGTAAATTGGAACTTCACCAAATACATTGGTGCCGTCCACTTTTGTGTTCAGCGTAACTTCTGTCCTTCCCAGCAACTGCGCGCCAACCAAATCATTGGATAGATCTATCGCACCACCGGAAATATTATCAATTAGACCTAAAAGCGGTTGGACAAGCGCTTGAAGAGGCTCTAGAGGAACGGAAATCCCACCACCCAAAATGTCAATGCTGACATTGCCAATCGCATCTACTACATCATTCAGTAATTGAACCACAACATCTTGAATCGCCGATTCAAGGTGATTTCCTATACCATCTGAAAAATTAACAATGATAGAACCGTCTGGCTGGACGACTGCTTCTACTTCATCATTATAAGCAAGCAGATCAGCTAGCGCTCCATCTATATTATTAAGCGCACTTAGAGCATCTTGTAATTCTGTTAATCCACTTACACGAATTAAAGGTGCCGTAATTGGATTATTTACAATCCGGTCAACTGCAGCAACCAAGTCATTAACTGTAGTATTCAATTGCTGCGTGATATCCCCTATTAAATTGCCTAGAGTTGGCAAAGAATCCATTGTAACTGGAAGGATTTCTACTCTGACTTGCGCCGGCCCTTCTACCGTCCACTTATCAGCAAGGTCAGGAGAATAAAAGATAACCGTACGCTCTGGACCGAGGAGTTCGGCATCAGCAAGGCCTCGCCCAGTTAAAGAAAGCCCCAGATCATAAAGCCCATTTTCGTCAGCATTACCAAGTTGAGCATTGACTGCAACATCCGTCAATAATTGAAACTCTGTTAAACTAGCTGGCGAAACGTAAGCATTTGGGTTTGTCAACACATTTCCAGATACGCCTTCCGCATTGGCGAGATTGCTAAAAGGCACTATCGTTAGAGATGTAATCGCCGTAGAAGCGACCACTTTTGAAAGAGTGCTCATTTTTCTTTTTTGCCTATTTTTCATCTTTTTTTGTAATCGTACTTTTTCGAAGACAATAGTCCACACTTCCTCTGTTAAGTATTTTCTCTCGGTAACTTTATTGATAAAAAGCAAAAAAGCATACATAATAAAGCCATTTTTCCGAATATTGATCGCGCATTAATAGCGATTATAAATAGCCACTGCTGTCCTAAAAGGTGTATGCAACCGATAGCCGACAGCGGTTTCGTATACCGAGGAATGACAAGGATTGCTTGCGAATGCTTCATAACGTACTTTTTAAAATCTGCTTAAATTAATAGGAAAAGAAAAACGATCACTCCCCTTTTCATGTTTGGTTTCTCCTAAGCACACATCTTACATCAAGAGGAACTAAGGCCTATTTATTCAAAACAAATAGGTCTATTTATTTATTTTAGTGTACTTGATACGCATGATAGCATACGAATAGCCCAGTCACGTATCATCTTTTTCCTACTTACATACCATTCCCTCAACCCAACACAATACTTAAGTCCTGTATCAAAAGATGCCTTAGATTGGATGTACAATCCTTCTGTAGAACTACTCCTATGAAAAAAAGACTTGATATGAAGCAACTGCTTTTGTAGAGAAACCGTTAATGTTAGGCGGGTTATACACCATTAAAACCCTTTAAATAGAATGATGTAGGTTGGTTTAATAATTCATTTCTCCTATTATGTTTCAAATCTATTAAATTTTATTTTCTGTGATAGAAATATCTCAACAAACCTTTAAAAGATTTCCCCTTATTTAGACATGTAATGATAGGTATTCTTTAAGATTTCTATTAAAATTGTTCAGCGATATTTAACTACATGTAAAAATAAAACCGTTGGTACAGAGTATTAATGGGGATTAAAACCGAACATGGAGGATAAAGTACGTAGAAGATTTGGTAGTTTATGAGAAGAATTTTAAAATAAGATACTAGAGAACCATTCCATCGTTTAGCCCTGCTTATAGCAAAAAACACATTCTTTGTCTCCTAGATTTTTTATGGAGGTCTTTTCTGCACTTTTAAAATGATCTCTTTTAGGCAACTGTAACTAATAAATGGGGCTACTATTGACGGTAGGTGGGCAGACAGCCTTGCGGGTGCTTTAAGAATACGCTTGATCTCCTTCAGCGCTTGATATTGAATAAATTTGCCTCCAGATTTTGCGGACAACCCAATATCAACTGGTATTTGATTTTCGGGTTTTTATGAAATGCTTCAACTGCTTGACTCGCTAAACCGCCTCCTAGCAAACTTGCAGTAAGGATAGGCGCCCTTTGGGTAAATAATGCTTGAACCACGCCAGCTCAGTGCGAGGCGCGGCCTTTAATACACAAAAAAGCCGCAATGAACCAGATAGCATGATCCCTCACGGCGTGTCAATGCAAGCGTTTAAAATAGCTGTTCTTCTTAATTCTATACGCCTTTCAACCACTCATCGACTTTATCTTGGTTGGCATTCACCCATTTTTCCGCTGCTTCTTCTGGTTCCATTCCATCTTTTGCCATATACAACATGACTTCATTCATATCATCTGCTGTCCAGTAAAATTGGTCGAGAATTCGATAAGCTTCTGGCTTTTCTTCGGCCAAGCCTGCACGGACAATTGTACGGATTTCTCCGTTTGCTTCATAGATGCCTTTGCTGTCCTCAAGAAATTTTAGATCATACGAATTAAACTTCCAGTGAGGTTGCCAAGCGGTAATGACAATTGGTTCTTGCGCGGCATAGCGGTTGCCAAGCTCTGCCGTCATAATCGCATCTGAACTTGATGACAACGTAACATCATCAATTCCATATTCATGAAGCGCCTCTTCCGTTGTCATCATCACGCCTGCGCCAGCGTCAATGCCTGTGATGGTGCTGACGACATCAGCTGACAATTCTTCGATGCTGTCAATCTCCATATACATTGGGACAGCTAAGCCAGTTTGTGCCCCTTCCAGATTAGCTCCTAAATCGACAATGTCATCCTTATGCTGTTCATAGTGGACTTTCATATCTTCTGGCAGCCATCCGGCAACATGGGCATCGGCGCTTCCGTCTGCCACTGACGACCACATGATTCCTTGCTCAACACTTGTTAACGTTACATCATAACCGGCTTGTTCCAAAGCAATCTTCACCACGTGGTTTGAAGCGATTTCAGAATCCCATACAACATAAACGAGTTCAATTTCTTTGGCTTCTTCCCCTTGGGCGCCACAGGCCGACATCATGGGCAAAGCCAATAGGAAAAATGCAGGCAAGCGAATGGTTTTCACTATCGATCATCCTCTCTAATTATGTATAATATATTTAAAACGAATTAAATATTTTAGAAACTATACTAACATAGCCTCTCATTCTGTCAACATCCAACAGAACTGCCAGTCGTTCGCTACCTTGCTTTATTACAGGTAAACAGCTATACTATCGCTAAATTTGGTTAAATTGCAATTGAGGTGTTGAAATGGAAAACGATGAACATGCTTTTGAAAAATTAGAACAAGCGCACGCAATCATTAAAGACGGCATAGCCGATACGATGGACATTTATGGTGTAAACCGTTCAGTCGGGCAACTTTATGCGACTTTGTATTTAAACGACGGGCCGATGACGCTCGATGATCTCCGCGATGAATTAGGAATGAGCAAAGGCAGCATGAGTATTGGCGTACGCAAACTCCTAGAGGAGAAAATTATTCACCGCGTGTACCGAAAAGGTGAGCGTAAAGACTTGTATGAGGCTGAAAAAGACTTCTTTCAATTTTTCATTTCCTTTTTTACACGGAGATGGGAACGGGAGCGTAGCGTGAACCTCCAGGCAGTTAAACAAGCAATTCCTCTGTACAAAGCATTATTGGACGATGCTGAGACGCCAGACGAGGTACGAGCGGAAGCAGCACACACATTAAAAAAAATAACTGCTTCCCTTGAGTATTATGAGTTTCTTGGCTTACTAGTAGAACAGTTCCAAAATGGAAACCTTGCCAAAGATTTAGTTGAACGCTATAAAAACGAGAACGGCACCTCCTAACAAAGAGCTAACCGGATACAATTATCATCAAGTTTCAGTCAAAGAACCTCCTAAAATAGTGATCCTTACAATGGGCATCACTTATGAAGGGGGCTTTTTTTTTGACACAAACGAGCAGAAATGATATGTTTATTTCATACAAAACGTTTAATATATATTAAACAAAATAAAGGAGAGAGGTTGATGATTCGCGGAAAGATGTTTATTAACGGAGAATGGACGGATGCCAAGAATGGCCAAGTTCGAGAAATTATCAATCCTTTTAATCAGGAAGTGATCGCAACAGTGCCAGAAGGTGCGGCTGAAGACAGCCAAGCTGCGATTGCAGCTGCCCGAGCTGCCTTTGATAAAGGCGTTTGGACCGCTACATCCGCAAGTGAACGAGGTGAACGGGTACGTCTAATTGGCCAAAAAATAGCCGATCAAAGTGAGGAATTCGCCCGCTTGGAGTCCCTTGATACAGGTAAAACGCTTGAAGAAAGCCGAACCGATATGGAAGACATCGCCAATGTGTTTTTTTATTTTGCTGGTCTGGCGGACAAAAATGGGGGCGAGGTCATTGAGAGCCCACTTCCGAATTCAACGAGCATCGTTGTCCGTGAACCTGTGGGCGTGTGTGGGCTAATTACGCCTTGGAATTATCCGTTGTTGCAAGCAGCATGGAAATTGGCGCCTGCACTCATTGCAGGAAACACCCTTATTTTAAAGCCAAGCGAACTTACACCTCTTACGACGATGAAACTATTTGAGCTATTTGAAGAAGTCGAGCTTCCTAGAGGAGTAGCCAACCTTGTGCTTGGCACAGGCAAGGAAGTTGGCGCGCTGCTTTCCGAAAGTACAGATGTCGACTTGATTTCATTTACTGGAGGCATTGAAACAGGAAAGACGATCATGCGAGCAGCAAGCGGTAATGTAAAAAAAATGGCTCTAGAACTTGGCGGCAAAAACCCTAATATCGTCTTTGCTGATGCTGATTTTGAAACAGCCATTGACCAAGCCTTAAACGCTGTCTTTTTCCATGCTGGTCAAGTTTGTTCTGCTGGCTCGCGCTTGCTTGTTGAAGAAGCGATTCATGATGTTTTCGTAGAAGAATTAGTAAAGCGGGCTAAACGTATCAAGCTTGGCAATGGCTTCGATGAAAAAACAGAGTCTGGGCCGCTTATCTCTGCCGCCCACCGCGCCAAAGTTGAAGACTACATTAAAATCGGATTAGATGAAGGCGCTACACTTGCCTGTGGCGGAAAACGCCCGGACGCCCCTGAACTGCAAAACGGCTTTTTCTTAGAACCAACTATTTTTACGAACTGCCACAGCAACATGCGCATCGTCCAAGAAGAAGTGTTTGGTCCTGTGCTTACAGTCGAAACATTCAGAACAACAGACGAAGCGATCGCAAAGGCAAATGACACCATCTATGGGCTTGCTGGCGCTATTTTTTCCAATGATATTGGCAAAGCAGAACACATTGCAAGCAAACTTCGTTTAGGAACCGTATGGATCAATGACTTTCACCCATACTTTGCCCAAGCGCCTTGGGGAGGCTACAAACAATCTGGCTTCGGGCGAGAATTAGGCAAAATCGGCTTAGAAGAGTACACGGAAACAAAGCATATTTTCCGCAATAAGCAACCGCAACCAATCGGCTGGTTCCGCGGGTAAAAACAATCAAGGAGCGATAAACATGAGCATGCATATGAAAGTTGAATCAATGTTAAACTACCATACTTTTGAAGTACCGACCGCAATTAAGCATGGCATTGGCGCTATCTCCCACCTTGGCGAAGAAGTCCGCGCCCTTGGTTCCAAAAAAATATTGCTTGTGACGGACCCTGGCATTTACAAAGCAGGGATTACAAAACCAGTCGAACAAAGCCTCGAAAAAGCGGGCATTGACGTCGTCCTTTTCAACGAAGTTGAGCCCAATCCACCAACACGATTAATCGCCAAAGGTTCCAGCGTTTACGAGAAACATCGTTGCGACGGCTTAGTGGCTGTCGGCGGCGGCTCTTCTATGGATACAGCTAAAGCAATTGGCGTGGAAGTGACACACGAAGGCACAGTTCTTGATTACGAAGCAGCAGAGGGCAAAAAGCCGCTTGAACGGCGAATTCCAACATTGGCTACTGTTCCAACCACTGCCGGTACAGGTTCTGAAGTGACACAATGGGCGGTCATTACGGATGAACAACGAAAATACAAATTCAACACAGGCGGCCCCTTGATCGCTGCACACGTAACCATTATTGATCCACAATTGCATACTTCGATGCCTCCCCATGTCACAGCGATGACAGGCATTGATGCCATAGCCCATGCAATTGAATGCTACACGATGAAATATGCACAGCCCGTTACAGATGCCGTCGCCTTATTGGCAATTGAATATGCAGCCACCTATATACGCCGCGCTTTTGCAGACGGGGACGACCTAGAAGCACGCTATGGAATGGCGCAAGCTGCGATGTTAGCGGGGCTTTCCTATGGGAGCGAATCGGCTGGGGCCGCTCACGCAATGAGCCAGTCTCTTGGCGGCATCGTCCCTGTAGCTCATGGACAATGTGTGGCAGCAATGATGGGACCTGTCATGGAATTCAACTGGAAAGGAGCGCCTGAACGCTTTGCCCGCATTGCTCAAGCATTCGGCATAAACATAACGGGGATGACAACAAACGAGGCAGCCAAGGCAGCCGTCCGCTACATGTATGAGTTAGTCGAAGAACTGGAAATCCCGTCACTTGAAGACCAAGGCGTTGACAAAACACAAATTAGCCGTTGGGCGCAAGAAGCGTTGAAAGACCCACAAACCATTGGAAATCCTCGTGACTTGACGCTTGCTGATTATGAATGGATTTACAAACGCTGCTTTAACCTAGTACCAAGCACCCTTTAAACAAAACAACGAGCAAGCCGCTTCTGCGGCTTGCTTATTAGCAGTGAAAGGCAAACACCTTTCTTTCTCGCATATTTACTGGCTGCCGTCCTCTTGTTTTTGCTTATCATATTCCATCAGCGCTTGTTCCACATTCACTAAATGAATCATCATTGCCTGGTGGGCTTTGTCTTTGTCTTGCGCTTCCACCGCCTTAAAAATTTGTTCATGCTCATAATGGAGCTGTTTAAGCGTTTGTTTTTCGGCGTAAAGACTGATTTTCCGGCTCTCATACATGGTCATGACCAGCGTATCAGACAACTTTTGCATCATTTCAATCAGCAAATCGTTTTCTGTCGCCTCTGCCAAGGCTAAATGAAATCGAACATCTGCCTCCTCGCCTAAATCCTTACCAGCTTCCGCTTTGGCCATTTGCGAAAGCGCCTCCTCGATCTTGGCAAGGTGGTCAGCGCTGCGGTTTTCAGCCGCCAAACTTGCGACGCCGACTTCGAGAATTTTTCGCACTTGGAATAAATCTTGTTTCTCTTTATTCGATAAAACTCCCTTAATGCCTACTGGTTTGACCATACTTGAAAAATCAAATTTATTGACAAATGTGCCTTCTCCTTGGCGGATCGTCACAAGTCCGACTGCACGCAATGCGCTTAATGCTTCCCTAACGGCCGAACGACTTACTTGGAATGTCGCCGATAGTTTCTCGACTGAATCGAGTTTCTCCCCTGGTTGAATATCGCCGCTCCGAATCATGTCCTCGAGTTGGTCGCGGATCAATTCGGACACTTTTTTAGACTTTACTTGTTTTAAGGACATAGCAGACACCTCATTTGCAACTTCTCGTTTTAAGTATAGCATATGAAAACGAGCAACATCCTTTTGCTGACTAGTAAAAAGCATCTGCAGTCCCCTTCTACCTAGTGACATATCCAACAACTAAGAGGCCAGCGAGTTACCACTGGCCTTGAGTGTTATTTACTTGTCATTCACTACTATATAGCAAGCTTTTAGCGGGCCATGCACGCCGACGACTAAACTCATTTCAATGTCAGCGCTGTTGCTTGGGCCTGAAATAAAATTGATGCACGATGGGAGGCGTCCCTCGCCTGCTCGTTGCTGAATGTGGATCGCCGCTTGCGTCATCCGCGCCACTAGCGTGCTTTTCGGGATGATCGCGATATAATAGCGAGGCAACAAACTGACAGAACGCCCTTTGCCATTACTGCTAAACAATGTGACTGTTCCTGACTCAGCAAGAGTGATATCGGCAAAGGTGATGCCTACGTCCGCTTTTTCTGCCAGCTCGATAGAACGATTGCTGTCACGATTGTCCCATAACGAAACAGAAGGACGGTTTAAAAAGGAGCTGAGGCCAAAATCGTGAAAACGGCGGTCATCCCAAGTAATGACTGATTGCGCTCCATACATGGCGATTGTTTCATCAATGACTCTCTCTAACTGGCCACTATCCACTTGTTTAAAGTCTGTATGGATGGCTGCGCATTGTTCCCTCAGTACCATAACCAGCTCATCCTTTGAAGCGTCTTTTAATACTTCAAATTGGGGGGAAGCTCGGTAATTGGGACGTAAAACACCTTCTGTTTTGCGGGGCCGGCCAAGTTGATTTGCCACATGGTCGAGAAAGGACTCACGGTTTTTAATCATGTGAACTCTCCTTTTGCCGCGCTTTGAACCAGTCACGGAACCGTTGTTTGGCAGGAGCGGGCAAATGGCGGACATCTGTCCAGCCTTTTAGCGGCCCTGGCCCTTTCGGAATCGCACCATCCTTTACAAACGGGAACAGCAAAAACGGCACTACTTTGGTTCCAGCCTTATACATAGTAGGCGAACTCGCACCGATTCCAAACCCTTTCATCGCCAGTGCTTCGGTTCGCGCAGTCTGCTTTTGTTCGGCAATAACGCGGCGATGCTTAATTAACAATTCATGAAGAGGAATTTTGACAGGGCATGCGTCAGTGCAAGCTGCACATAAGCTTGACGCATAAGGCAACTCTTTGTGGTCTTCATACCCTTCCAATAACGGTGTTAACACTGCCCCGATTGGCCCTGGATAAATGGAGCCATAGGAATGGCCGCCGACGTGGCGGTACACGGGGCAGACATTAATGCAAGCTGCACAGCGGATGCAATGAAGCGCTGCTTGGAATTCAGTGCCGAGAATATTGGACCGTCCATTATCGACAATGACGAGGTGAAACTCTTCAGGACCGTCTGCATCGCCATCTTCGCGCGGACCTGTGAGGCCAGTCACATAACTCGTTAATTTTTGCCCTACTGCGCTTCGGCAAAGCATGCTTACTAAAATGTCGAGCTCTTCCCATGTCGGAACAATCCGTTCCATCCCCATAACGGCTATATGTGTTTTAGGCAGTGCTGTCGCTAGGCGAGCATTTCCCTCATTCGTGACCAACGAAATGCTCCCTGATTCTGCTACGGCGAAGTTACAGCCTGTAATGCCAACATCGGCAGACAAAAACTCTTTGCGGAGCTGTTCCCGGGCAAACAATGTCAACTCTTGGGGATTTTCCGACTTTGTATAGCCTTTGCGGGTTTTAAATGTATCGCGGATCTGTTCTTTATTTTTGTGCAATGCTGGCGCAACAATATGGGAAGGGGGATCATGGTCGTCTATTTGTAAAATATACTCGCCTAGGTCGGTTTCAATGACGTCGCAACCAATGTCTTCGAGCGCTTTGTTCATGCCGATTTCTTCGGTTACCATCGATTTCGATTTGACGACTTTTTGCGCTTCTTTGCTGCTTACAATTTCCTTGATATAACGATTGGCTTCTTCAGCCGTTTGGGCAAAATAAACATGTCCTCCTGCCTTCTCGACATTGTCGCTAAGCTGCTGCAAATAAAAATCAATATGATTGAGCGTATGTGTGCGGATTTCTTCAGCTAATGTGCGCCACTCTTCCCAATTGCCAAGCTCCTTTTCCGCTGAACCTTTTGATGTTTTCAGCCGTTCCTGGGCAGAGCTGACCGCTTGGCGCATAAAGCCGTCTTGGAGCCCTTTTTCAACCCGCTCTGAAAAAGGAACATCACTTATTTTAATGGCCACATTCCTCACTCCTTGCTATTTAAGACTTGGGCGATATGCTTTACTTCAATTGCTTTACCGTTTCGTTCGATCCGCCCGCCAATGTTCATCAAACAACCGCAATCGGCACCAATGAGTAGCTCAGCACCAGTCGCTTCGATATGGCCGACTTTTTCTTCCACCATTTGTTCCGATATAGCAGGCATTTTGACTGAAAACGTACCGCCAAAGCCACAGCACGACTCCTTGTTTGCCAGCGGGGCCAACTCAAGCCCCTTTACTTGTTCCAACAAAGAAAAAGGGGCCTCGGTTTCCCTTAATAACCGCGACATGTGGCATGACGTATGGTATGTCGCTTTTTTGTTGCAAACTGCCCCAATGTCTTCCACTTTAAGTACATGGACAAGAAATTGGGTCAGTTCATACGTTTTGCTAGCAAGCTCCTCTGCCCGTTTTTTCCACTCAGGATCGTCAGCAAACAGCTCTTTGTATTCGAGGAGCATAGCAGCACATGATCCTGACGGCAGCACAACATAATCGGCATCGGCAAACGTTTCAATAGTATGTTTGGCTGCTTTTTTTGTATCTTTATGATAGCCGCTATTAAATGCCGGTTGCCCGCAACAAATTTGATTTTCCGGAAATTTGACACTGCAACCATGACGTTCGAGTACTTCTACAGTGTCTTTCCCAACACCTGGATAAAAAATGTCCGCTAGACATGTGACGAATAGCGCAACGTTCACATTACCATCCCCTTATAGCGTTGATACTTTTTTGGTTTCTATGTTTGCCAACTTGGCTTTACGCTGGTATCTGAGGATCATGATTAGAAATACAAGTAAGACAGTTGCCACAAACAACGTGCCGATATGAAACCCAAACCCATGTATCGCTACATAGCCTAGCCCACCGGCAAAAACAAGATAATATGTTAGCGGGATCAACGCTTTCCTAATAAGTACGCCTTCTTTACCAATAATCCCCGCAGCTGCCGATGCTGCCACAACGTTATGGACACAGATGATGTTTCCTGCTGCTCCACCCACAGCTTGCAAAGCAACGATTGTAGCAGGAGAAATGCCGACATTTTCCGCCGCCCCAAATTGGAACAAGGCAAACATCATATTGCTGATCGTGTTGCTTCCGGCTATAAATGCGCCTAGCGCGCCAATTACTGGCGCTACGGCCGGCCAATGTTCGCCAACCATTCTAGACACGCCTTCCGCCAGTAAGAGCGGCATCGACTCATACCCATTTGCATTGACGCCAGAGTTAATAAACACTTGCACCATCGGCACGGCAAACAAAAGCGCTGGCGCAGCACTGATAATCATTTTTGTGGAGTTGCTCACGGCCGTCCGATAGGAAGAGCGGTCCATCTTGTAAAGAAAATAACCAACCACCGACACGGCTACCATAATCGTTCCTGGTAAAAACAACGGAGTGCTGGAAATGTCAATTGTCGTTCCAAACACTTGTTCAATCGTAATTGCCACTTTTTTCAAGGCAGCACCAAAAGGAAATGCCTCCATGCGAGTTATTACGAGCATAAAGCCAATGAGTATATACGGAAACCAAGCTTTAAACATTGAAATGGTCGGTTTGGTAAGAGGATCAGCCGAAAGCATTCCCGTCCATCCACGCTCCCATGTTGATGGAGGAGGGAAATTCCAGTTCTTTTTTGGCATAAACCACCCTTTCTTAGCGGCAGGAACAACAATCGCTAACCCCATTAATCCACCGAAAAGCGACGGAAATTCTGGTCCAAGTACATTGGCGACCAAGGCATAAGGGACCGTAAAAGCTAGGCCAGCAAACAGCGCAAACTTCCACACTTCCAGCCCAGCCCAAATGGAACGTTTCTCGCCAAAAAACAGCGTAAGCATCATTACCAATACCAACGGCAAAAACACACCGACAATCCCATGGAATATCGCCACTTGACCGCCGATAGAACGAATAAACTCATCGGTTGTCATCCCAAGTGCTGCTGCCTGTTCAACCACGTTTGGCGCTCCCGTGAGTCCCGAGTTCACCCCAATTAAAATCGGTGTACCGACAGCGCCAAATGAAACTGGTGTTGACTGGATAATGAGAGCTGAAAGCACTGCGGCCATCGCTGGAAAGCCAATGGCGACAAGGAGCGGTGCAAGTATGGCGGCGGGAGTGCCGAAGCCCGAGGCCCCCTCAATAAATGAGCCGAACAGCCAACAAATTATAATGACTTGTATCCGCCTATCAGGCGTAATAGCTGTAAATCCAGCACGAATCGTGTGGATTGCGCCGCTTTCTCGCAATGTGTTGAGCATTAATACAGCACCGAACACAATAAATAGCACTTCTAAAGCCGTAACGATCCCTTTTGCGCTCGCGGCCGCCACATAGTTATAAGGCACGCCCCAAAAGAAGATTGCCACTATTCCTGTCATTAGAAAAGCAAGTGGCATAGCCCGCTTGGCCGGCCAATTCAAAAGAACAAGAAACAACAATACCGTTAAAATTGGCGTCAGCGCTATCATCGCAAGCCACCAAAATCCCATTCCTTTTCCCCCTCTAACATAATGATTATATCATACGGTCATCAGATGACTATATGTAAGCACTTACAAATATAGCTTACTTTCATTAATCAGGCAAGCCAATCTCGTACAATTTTTATGAAAAGGAGGTTTTGGCTTATCGCAAAATAGCTTATTTTTTGCTGTTCTTGTCCTTCCTTTTCCATTATACTAAACCGAAAGGAAGTGAAGAAAATGACAAACGACCAATTTAAGCAAGTTATGACTGCATTTCGGGAAGTTAACAGCCAATTGCGGGAAATCAAAGGAGATGTTGCCATATTAAAAGACGATGTATCTGTCTTAAAAAGCGATGTATCTGTCTTAAAAAAGGATATGGCTGAATATAAAGTCATAACTGCCCAATTACAAAAACATGCAGAACTTGCCTCTACTACGTTTGACTTTATTAAAGAAAAACTCATTAACCACGAACGCGACATTTATGCATTAAAACGCCGTTCATAACGCTTGCCAACCCCAAAATAAGCATGCTGAAGCAGGACACTGCTTGGCAGTGTCCTGGTCAACCTGTTTCCACAGGCAAGTTTTCTAACCCTCTAATCACTAAGCTTTGCCGCCACGCTAATTCGTTTGGTTCCACGCCTAGACGTATGTTAGGACATTCTTCTATAAGAATACGAATCGCCGATTCTGCTTCCAATCGTGCAAGCGGAGCGCCTAAACAATAATGGATTCCTGTCCCAAATGACAAATGGGGGCTTTTTTCTCTTGTTATGTCCAGCTTATCGGGATTTTCAACTAGCGCTTCATCATGATTGGCAGAAGCGAGCGACACAATTACGAAGTCTCCCTTTTTTATCTCTTTGCCCATAAACGAAAATGACTCACGAGCCCACCGGTCTGTGCTAAATTCAACGGGACTGTTATAACGAAGCAACTCCTCAATCGCTTGAGGGATCAATTGATAGTCGTTTTTTAACAACGCCAACTGGTTTGGATGCATAAGCAATGCCAACATCCCATTTGCAATCAAATTAACGGTTGTCTCATGGCCAGCAACAATGAGCAGCATCACGACGCCATAAAGTTCATTTGTCGTTAACCGGTCACCATCTTCTTCGGCGCGGATTAAATCAGATAAGAGGTCCTCTCGCGGGTCTTGGCGACGAGCATTGATTAATGCTTGCAAGTAAGCAATAAAGTCGTCCATGCCCTTCTGTACTGTATGGGCCTCCCCGTACCCCTCGCTATCAAGATCAACGATTAACTTTGACCAATATTGAAATTTATCGCGGTCAGAATCGGGGATACCGAGAAGCTCGCAAATGACGATAATCGGGATTGGAAAAGCATATTCTTCTATAAGATCAAATCGCTTTTTGTGCTTAATCTGGCGCGCTTGTTCCATCGCAATATCATCGATTCTGCCTTTTAGCCTAGCAATCCGCTTTGGGGTAAACCCTTTTTGAATAAGGCCCCTAAGCCGCTTATGGTCTGGAGGATCAACAAACAACATGCTCTTGCTTATCGGCAGCATTTGTTCGTCCAGCGCTTCATCCGGAAAAACAGTACGTGCATCCTTAATAAAACGCTCGTCTTTTAACACGGCTTCCGCGACATCGTAATGGAAAGCCATCCAAGCTGGAATTCCATAAGGCAACATGACTTTCGCAAATCCCGTTTGTTTACGAATATCTTTGTAATACATATAAGGATGCTGGTGAAACGGATCAGAGAAAAGATCGATTGGCTCACTTGTGATTGGCTTCAATTTTATCTTCCTTTCAAACGCGTCATCCCCTCTTCTATTCGTTCCTCCTCAACCAAACTCCTTTATACGGCAACCGCTTTCATGATTAAGGCATATAAATAGGCGCATTCGGGCCTAGCGGAAGGCCAGTAAAAATCCAAACGACTATTAATACAGACCATGAGATTAAAAACCAAATCGAAAATGGCAGCATGACCGAAACCAGTGTACCAATTCCCATATTTTTATCGTATTTTTGGGCAAAAGCAATGACAATGGCGAAATAGGTCATCAACGGCGTAATGATATTGGTGGCCGAGTCCGCGACGCGATAAGTCGCTTGCGCCAACTCAGGCGAATAGCCAATTTGCATCATAATCGGTACAAATACTGGCGCCATCATTGCCCATTTTGCAGAAGCGCTGCCAACAAATAAATTAATGAAGGCAGTGATTATAATAAAGCCAATAACGACTGGAATGCCGTCTAAATTCAAGGAAGTAAGGAATTCCCCGCCTAAAATCCCTAAAAATAAACCTAAATTCGATTCAGAAAAGTAAGCGACAAATTGGCCCGCTGTAAAAGCGAGGACGATAAACATGCCCATCGATGCCATCGTGTCCGTCATTTGCTTTGCTACATCTTTATCGCTTTTAATGTTTTTCGTTACAATTCCGTAAACGAGCCCCGGTATGAGGAAGAGCAACAAAATAATAACGACGAGAGAGTCCATAAACGGCGAAACGACAATAGGTTGGTCGCCTGTGCCCCGCATCGGCCCCCATTCTGGAACAATAAGCAAGCTGATTAAGGCAGCAGAAATGGCGAGAGCGATGCCAGCATAAAGCATGCCTTTTTTCTCGATTGGTTTTAAACGTTCCAAATCGCCTGTATAGTCCCCTTTATAAGTGCCTAACCGAGGCTCCACAATTTTTTCAGAAACGATCGTACCGACAATCGTAATCAAAATCGTTGATACAATAATAAACCAGTAATTCATTGCGTTATTCATTTGTTCAGCGTACGCTGGGTCTATTGTTGCAGCTGCTTGCATCGTTAATTCACCGAGCATTGGGTCAGTGGCCGATAATAGCAAGTTTGCGCTAAACCCGCCCGAAACACCGGCAAATGCAGTAGCAAGTCCTGCTAGTGGATGTCTACCAAGTGCTGCGTAAATGACAGCGCCTAAAGGAGGCAGCACTACATAGCCAGCATCTGAAGCAACGCTTGACATCACTGCCGCAAAAACGAGCCCTGCCGTAATGAGGCGGTTTGGAACAGAGAGCACAAAACCTCTTAACCCAGCGCTAATTAAACCGCTGCGTTCGCAAATTCCAATACCGAGCATGGTTGCGAGCACCACGCCTAAAGGGGCGAAGCCTATAAAGTTATCAACCATGCTTGTGAATATATAGGAAATGCCCTCACCGCTTAACAAATTTTTGACGGCAATCGTTTCTCCAGGATTAGCTGGATCCTCGACTGAAATGCCAAAGCTTGCAACAATGCTAGATACGATCACGACAAGGACAGCAAGAATCGCAAATAGCGTCACTGGATGTGGCAATTTATTGCCCGTTTTTTCAATGGTATCAAGAAAGCGTTGAAACATTCCCTTTTTCCTTTCTACCATGGACATTTGATCATCCTTTCTTTTAAAATATGACTTCCCACGATATAGGGTAAACAGGTCACTTTCTAGATGCAAGCCTACTGAAAAAAGTCCCAATTGTAAATCTTTTTCTACCAAACGATCGCTGTGCAACGCCCAATTTATAGAGCGATCTCGCCTCTTTTGAAATAAGCCTGCCGCATGGTCGGCAGGCTTTTCGAAATTATGGATGTTAAACCATGACTTTGCACATGTTTTGTGAGAATTCGACTGGATCTTCAAGAGGCAGCCCTTCAATAAGGAGCGCTTGGTTGTATAGCAAGTTGGTATATAGCTTTAATTTGTCTTCGTCTTCTTCATATGCTTGTTTCAAGGAATGAAAGACATCATGGTTTGGGTTGATTTCCAATACTTTTTCGGCTTTTACATTTTGGTTGTCTGGCATTGCTTGTAAAACTTTTTCCATTTCTAACGTAATCTCGCCATCTGCAGCCAAAAAGACAGGATGGCTTTTTAAACGTTTGGACGTACGCACATCTTTTACTTTTCCATCTAAAATGCTTTTCATTTTCTCAAATAGTTTTTTGTTCTCTTCGCTGTTCGTCTCATCCTCTTGCTTTTCATCTGCTTCAATATCCAAATCAGCGCTAGAGACAGACATAAATTCTTTTTCATCATAAGAACGAAGCATTTTGATCGCGAATTCGTCTACATCTTCAGTGAAGTAGAGAATTTCATAGCCTTGGTCAGCTACCATTTCCGTCTGCGGCAGTTTGGCAATTCGTTCGTTCGACTCGCCTGTGGCGTAATAAATGTACTTTTGTCCTTCTTTCATCCGCGATACATAATCGCTTAACGACACCAGTTTTTTCTCCGTAGAAGAATAGAAAAGCAACAAGTCTTGCAAGTCTTCTTTATTGGCACCAAAGTCATTGTACACACCAAATTTTAATTGGCGCCCGAACGCTTTATAAAACTTCTCATATTTGTCCGGCTCTTTCTTCAGCATTGTTTTCAGCTGGCTCTTGATTTTTGACTTAATATTTTTAGCGATCAGCTTTAGTTGCCGGTCATGCTGGAGCATTTCCCTAGAAATATTGAGTGAAAGGTCTTCTGAATCGACCATCCCTTTCACAAAACTGAAGTAGTCTGGAAGAAGTTCTGCGCACTTTTCCATAATCAACACACCGTTGGCATAAAGCTCTAAACCTTTTTCATACTCTTTGGAGTAATAATCAAACGGCGTATGCTCTGGGATAAATAAAATTGCGTTGTAGCGGATGGCGCCATCTACTGATACATGAATATGTTCAAGGGGCTTATCAAATCCGTAACGCTTGTCCTGATAAAACTGTTCATAATCGCTGTCTTTTAGCTCACTTTTGTTTTTGCGCCAAATCGGCACCATGCTGTTAATCGTTTGTTCTTCCTGGTACTCTGCATATTCGTCTTCATTGTCTTCTTTTGGTTTGCTTACTGTTACATTCATTTTGATTGGATAGCGGATAAAATCAGAGTACTTTTTAATAATTGCTTTTATACGGTACTCCTCTAAGTATTCATCATAGGATTCTTCATCCGTATTTTCTTTTATGTGGAGTGTGATGACCGTGCCAACATCTTCTTTTTCAGCCGGTTCAATCGTATACCCATCCGTTCCATCCGATTCCCATTTATAAGCTTGGTCGCTGTCAATGGATCGGGTAATGACAGTCACGTTATCAGCGACCATAAAGGCAGCGTAAAAACCAACGCCAAATTGGCCAATAATGTCATGGCCGTCTTTGATTTCCGTTTCTTTCTTGAAAGCGAGTGAACCACTTTTGGCAATCGTACCTAAATTGGCTTCGAGCTCTTCTTTTGTCATGCCAATCCCTGTATCTTTAATTATAAGCTTCCGGTTATCTTTATCCGCTTCTACATAAATCGCATAGCGGTCTTTTTCAAATGAAAGCGAGTCATCCGTTAACGAGCGATAATACATTTTGTCAATTGCATCACTTGCATTTGAGATCAGTTCGCGCAGAAAAATCTCCTTCTGCGAGTAAATGGAATTGACCATCATTTCTAACAAACGCTTTGATTCAGCTTGAAATTGCTTCTTTTCCATTAAAAGAGCGCTCCCTTCCATCCAATCACGAATCTTTTAGCACTCATTTGTTTAGAGTGCTAACAATTCTATTTTACTAAAATTCACTTCTGCGTCAATTCTTTTATGCGTTTAGACGTTTTTGCAGTTCTTTTGTGGAAGACACATCCGCTTTCAAAACCGTAGTGAAATGGTTTAATGAAGCGTCGTACTCCTCTTTTGTAAAGCAGGCAAAACCATCTTTCGGGATAAGCAGCTGATAGTCGCGCATATAGGCATCATTGGCCGTAAACTCGACGCACATGTTGCCAACTACTCCTGTCAAAATAAGCGTCTGAATGTTAAGCTCCCTTAAAAGCATATCTAAAGGAGAAGCGAAAAACCCCGAAAATTGGGGTTTTAACACCGAATAGTCCTCTTCATCAGGAGCAAGCAGTTTCGCAATGGGTGCTCCTGGCAAACCATTGTTAACAATATGATTGTAGACTTGAGTAAATTCCGATTGCCAATCGCCATAATTGTCGTTGACATAAATGACTGGCCATTCTTTGTCGCGTAGTATTGCCTTTAAGTTGGCAATCGCGTTCGCGCAGTTCCTTGCATCTGGCAATAGCTTATCGGCACCGTCAAAATCAAACGGATTAATCATATCAATAATGAGAAGCGCGCAACGTTCCTTCATGTTAGACCTGTCCCTTCGTATGAATTAAAGCAAGCATTAAGACAAATACCCTTTTCGCCATGAAACCATATAAACAGATGCCTGCAAAAGTGGGCCTGCCATAACAAGAATGATTGGCAAGTACGGCAGTTGCGTCTGCACCAATGGATAAACAACAAGTAAGGCCGCTAGGATGGGATAGATAATATACATGCTTAAATAAGCAGTACGGCAAGCATTAGCAGTGATTTCTTTCTCCCGCTCATCACGCTCCGAAAATTCTGGAGGCAACAACAGCGCTTTTTGGAACGTGACGCCTTTTTTCTTCTTTAAATAGGCGCTCACAATTCCGTAAATGATCGCGCCAATAATTAAAATAGTCATCGGAAGTATATTGAATGACATTTGCCATGTACCTGTTGCCGTCTCAATCTCCTCAAAGCCACGGAAATATTCAACGAGCTGCCATGTAAACAACCCGACCGTAGCCACTAAACTAACGATCGCAAACCACCATTTCAAATTCAATCACTCCTCTTCTGTTAAGAAAAACACATCTTCTACAGGTAATTCAAATTGCTTTGCTATTTGTAGGGCAAGCAATAATGAAGGCGAATACCGCCCTTTTTCCAGGGCAACAATCGTTTGCCTTGTCACACCTACTGCCTCGGCTAGTTCACCTTGTGTCATTCGTTTTTCAGCACGCAATACTTTTACCCTGTTTTCAATCTCCATAGTCCACCTTCTTGAATCATTTCTGGCTTCATTGTATAGTACATTTTACTTTTTGTCTAGTTCACTTTACAATTAGATCTAAAAAAATACGGACGCGGTTACGTCCGTGTATTAGGTATGAAAATCGTTTCTCCTGAAAAAATGACATCTTCATCTTTAATTGCAGGGTTCATTTCAAGTAATTTTGGCCATTGAACATTTAAACGAAGGCCGATTTCAAACAATGTATCTCCTGGCTGAATGACATATTCAGCCTGTAAAGGTGCTTGTGTTTCTGCTGGTGTTGCCGCGATTTGAATTCTACCTTCTATTTTAGGAGCAATTTCGCCCGCATCCTGCAAGTACTCAATTAGCAATTCATCGACGGCGTTGTATTCATTGACAATAGGCGCATTGGCCAAATCCGTGTATTCATCTCCGCCAGCAGCAAGAAAATCATTTGTAGCAAGCAAGTACGTTTCGTTTTCTTGGAGCGGTTTGCCTTTTACGAGAACAGAATGAACTCTCTGTCCAGGTTCGTTGTTGGGATCAAACTGAAACGAAAACCCGCTAATTTGCGGAAAACCGCCGCTCGGTTCTGGATAGCCACTCACTCCGTTCTCCAAAACTTTAAGCAGTTCCGCCCCTGTCACTTCTATCGTTACCCCATAATTGCCAAAAGGCGAAACCTCGACTAAGTCCCCTTTCGTCATCATTCCTGCTTGAACGGAAGCACGGATGCCGCCTCCATTTGTCAAGGCAATATCCGCCTCTGTAGCGTGACGGAGCACGTCGGCAATGAAGTTGCCTAAATTCGTTTCTTCCACTCGAACATGCTCCCGCTCGCCATTTAAGTCGACGGCAGTTTGCCCAACAGGTTCTGCCAGAATGGCTTGTTGCTCCTCTTCTAACTCTGCAAGCAATGCTTCTACTTTTTCGTCAGGTTCGATCGCCTCTGTTTCACTTTGCTGGACCAGCTTTGCGCTTTTTTCAACAAGGACGCCGTCTGCAAACACCAAATCGACTACACCAAGGTTTTGCAAATATTCCCCGGCGCTTGCAATGAGCGTATTATTTTCGCCCATAAGTCCTGTCGGTAACTCCGAGTGGCTGTGACCGTCAATTATCACATCAATCCCTTCGACTTCAGCAGCTACTTTCAGACTTGTATCTTCACTCGTTTCATCAATGCCTAAATGGGCAAGTGCGACAATGACATCAGCGCCTTCTTGCTGTAACAGGTCGACCATTCTTTGTGCAGCAGCTGATGGGTCTTCAAACGTAATAGCTGCGACATTATTTGGATGTGTTTTGAAGGCAGTTTCCGGTGTGGCTAACCCAAAAATGCCGACCGTCACACCTTCCAATTCTTGGAGCATGAATGGTTCAAACAATGGTTCTTCTTTCTCGTTAAGGAGATTAGCCGCAATGACTGGAAAATCAATTGTTTCCTCAAGCTCATACAATCGATCAAGCCCATAATTAAAATCATGGTTTCCTGGCACAAAGACATCGTAACCGACAGCATTTAATACATCTGCAATCGTTCTCCCTTCCTCAAGGGACGCAAACGTCGTCCCGTGGAACGTATCCCCTGCATCAACCAACAGCGAGTGCTCGCCCCGGTTTTCATCGATCAGCGTTTTCAGTTTTGCATAACCGATGCCATCTAATTCCCCTTCAAAGGCACGGCCATGAGCGTCATTCGTGTGGAGAATACGGATCGTTGTTTCCTCTGCATACGCTTTTTCTGAAAAAAGAATGATAAGTGCACTAGCCACGCCAATAAAAACGACCTTTTTCTTAGCCATTCTCGCCTCCTTTTTCTTTTATATTAGCTTACGAAGGTTAAACTTGTTTTGACTTAAGTAAATTTCCACTAAAGTTTCCATAAAAAATCAGGAAGCATGAGCTTCCTGATTACGCTTTTGGCGCTTTAGCCGACTTGCCCTCTTCAAGCACAAGCCGGTTAATCATTTTTTTGACTCCATAGATAGCCACGATTGTTAGTACTTGCGCGATCATTTTACGCATAAGATCCCCTCCTCCACTTTTTATTTGTATACCCAGATGAAAGAAAAAACATGTCTTGCCTTTCCGGTAGCGTGCCCATACGTTCATGACTCAAGCGGTCGCCCGACAGCCACCAAATTTATATGGCCGCAAGCGAACGTGTTCGATTTTTCCGATGGAAGTTGCCAGCATTTCGCCAGCAATACTAAGTTGGCACGCATCTTGCATACTTCATTATGAATCTTATTTTTAAGGAGGAATTTACCAATGTTTACCCCTTATAAGCACGAACCATTTACTGATTTTACGATTGAGGCAAACAAACAGGAATTGCTTGCAGCCATTAAGCAAGTGGAGGCGAACCTAGGCGACCATTACCCACTAGTCATTAATGGCGAACGCGTTGAGACCGCTGACACGATTTCATCTTATAACCCGGCGAACAAACAAGAATTGATTGGCACGACAGGCAAAGCGACAAAAGCGCATGCCGAGCAAGCGATTGAGGCAGCCAGTACGGCGTTTGAATCATGGAGAACGGTAGCGCCTGCAGAACGCGCCAATATCCTTGTGCGGGCAGCAGCAATTGTGCGCCGCCGCAAACATGAATTTACGGCGCTGCTCATAAAAGAAGGAGGAAAACCTTGGAAAGAAGCCGATGCAGACATTGCTGAAGGCATTGATTTTATGGAATATTATGCCCGACAAATGGTCGAATTAGCCGAAGGAAAGCCTGTTCACAGTAGGGAAGGCGAATTAAACCGCTATATTTATACGCCGACGGGTGTCACCGTTGTTATTTCACCTTGGAACTTTGCGTTTGCAATTATGGCAGGCACAACGGTAGCCCCCCTTGTCACAGGCAATACAGTATTGCTTAAACCAGCAAGCACAACACCAGTGATTGCTGCTAAATTTGTCGAAGTTCTAGAAGAAGCAGGCGTTCCGAAAGGTGTTATTAACTTTGTCCCTGGAAGCGGCAGTGAAGTAGGCGATTATCTTGTCGAACATCCTAAAACAGCACTGATTACATTTACAGGTTCACGGGATGTTGGCGTCCGCTTGTATGAAAAAGCGGCGATCGTCCAAGCTGGTCAAAATCATTTGAAACGCGTGATCGTGGAGATGGGCGGGAAAGACACGGTCGTAGTTGACAATGAAGCCGACCTTGACACGGCGGTTGAAGCGATTGTTATTTCCGCATTTGGCTTCTCTGGACAGAAGTGTTCAGCAGGCTCACGCGCTGTCATTCATGAGGATCTTTATGATGAGGTTGTCGCAAAAGTAGTGGAAAAAACAGAAGCACTTACAGTCGGCAACCCGGCAAATGAGAACAACTATTACATGGGGCCTGTCATTGACCAAGCGGCATTTGACAAGATTACAGGTTATATTGAAATTGGCAAAACAGAAGGGAAACTAGTTGCTGGTGGTAAAAGCGACGATGCAGAAGGCTTTTTCATTCGCCCAACGGTTTTTGCCGATGTTGATCCAAAAGCGCGGATTATGCAGGAAGAAATTTTCGGCCCTGTCTTAGCCATTAGCAAAGCATCAACATTTGCCGAAGCGCTCGAAATTGCCAACAATACAGAATACGGGCTAACAGGAGCTGTCATTACAAACAACCGCGCAAAAATCGAGCAGGCTAAACAGGATTTCCACGTTGGAAACCTTTACTTTAACCGTAACTGCACAGGGGCAATTGTAGGCTATCACCCATTCGGTGGCTTTAAAATGTCAGGCACCGATTCAAAAGCAGGCGGCCCAGATTACCTCACTCTCCATATGCAAGCTAAAACCATTTCAGAAATGTTTTAACTGCTCTATGGCAAATAGACACAATCTGTTCATGATTGTGTCTATTTTTGTTTATACACTTTTGTCTATTTAGACAGTTTCCGCTTACAATTTGTAGTGTTTTAATTTATTGTATAGCGTTGCTCGTGAAATGCCTAGCAGTTTTGCGGCAGCCGATTTGTTGCCATACGTTTTTTCTAAAGCATTGATGAGTTCCATTCGTTCGTCTTTTTTTTGCTTGTCTTTTGAAGCCAACGGCATATGTTTCAATTTTCGTTGATACGATTCAGGCAAATGGTACCAATGAACGGACCCTTCATGGTCGCCGTTTAAGATCACAATTCGTTCGATTAAATTTCGCAATTGGCGAATGTTTCCTTCCCATTTTTGAGTTCTAAGCGCATACAGCACTTCTGGATCCAATTTAGGCACCGGTCTTTCATAGCGCTGGGCAAATTCCTGTAAAAAAGATTGGACGAGCTCAGGCAAATCTTCCATCCGCTCTCTTAAAGGCGGAATGGAAATGGAAATGACATGGAGCCGATAGTAAAAATCTTCACGAAAACTGCCTTCGGCAACCATCTTTTCTAAATCACGGTTCGTTGCCGCAACAATACGGACATCAAGTGGAATCGCTTCATGCCCACCTACTCGGTAGTAAGCTCGTTCTTCCAGGACACGCAACAGCTTCACTTGCAATTCCGCAGGCATCTCTCCAACTTCGTCAAGAAAAAGCGTGCCGCCTTTCGCTGCATCAAGTTTTCCTTTTTTGCCACCCTTGGCAGCACCAGTAAAGGCGCCTTGCACATAGCCAAATAATTCGCTTTCAAACAAAGCAGCAGGAATGGCACCGCAATTAATGGCGATAAACGGTTTTTCTGCTCTGTCACTTGCCTGGTGGATTCCCTCAGCAAACAGTTCCTTGCCAACGCCGCTTTCGCCTGTAATTAAGACATTTGCCGTTGTTTTTGCCACTTTGGCGGCAAGATGGATCGCGCGCCTAATCGGCTCGCTGCGGCCGATAATTTTCTGAAAAGGCTCTTCTTCGCTTGTCGTATTCAAATGATGCAAAGATGCGGTTTTGGACGATAATTCTTCATTTAAGCGAACCACATCTGTAATGTCCCGTTCGATCGATATGCCGCCGACGCACGCTTCTCCTTCAAATACTGGAACCGTATTCACAATGACATGCAATCCAGGCTTCGGCTGGTTGTATTGATGGACGACTGGTTGTTTATCTTTCATAACCGACCAAAGCACTAGCGCTTCCTCATCAAAATAATGGTGCAAAGGCTTGCCGGCAATGGCATTGCTTGTTAAAGCATACAATTCTTCCGATTTGGCGTTAATTTGGATAATCCGCTGTTCTTCATCAACCATGGTGACCGCGTCATCCATCGCGTCCATCATTGTTTGTAAAAATGCGTTTGTGCGCTTTAGTTCTTCCAGCAAAACATTGGCCAACACCTGTTTTTTGACAATCCCAACCACTTTGTTCGTGTGATCTACCGTATAAATGTCTTTTGGTTCTAACAGCGGCGGCAAGTGTGCGATCAATATGTCTTCAGGCAGCCGCCACTCGCTGCTTTTTGGTTGATTGGCAATTGGCACCGCCACATCTTTAAGAGATCTGCGCAACAGAGTCACACTCCTTTACGGATTTTTCCGTTATACACAATTGTCTTATTGTCTTTTATTTTAGACGAATCTGGCCAATAAACAATCTTTTTTTCTTGCTGTATTTTTCATTATTGGCACATTTCTTGCATTGTTATTAGCAAATTGACATTGCCATAGGAGGAATCATCGATGGTTCTAGATCAACCGCTTCGTTCATTTTTTATGCAACTTGCTAAAAGCAAACCATTAAATAAAGCAGCCAAAAGATGGGGATTAAAATTTGGAGCACGGCAATTCGTCGCTGGACAAACGCTGGAAGAAGCGATGGCCACAGTCATTGATTTAAACAACAAAGGCCTTGTTTGTACATTAGACCATTTAGGCGAATTCGTCACCGATGAACAAGAAGCATTGGACTCGACGGAAGCGTGTTTAGACGTCCTACGCGCCATTAATGAGACAGGGGCCGACTGCAACCTTTCCGTCAAACTGACGCAACTCGGCCTTGATATTGATGAATCTTTCTGCCTCGAAAACATGAAAAGGATTGTCCAAACGGCACGCAGCTTCGGGATTTTCGTCCGAATCGACATGGAAGATTATGCGCACTGCCAACAAACTTTGCGCATTTTAGAGACACTCAGGAACGAATACGACGGCGTTGGCACTGTCATCCAAGCTTACTTGCACCGGGCAGAAGAAGACGTCCGCTCTTTAAAGGGAGTCCCTCTCCGCCTCGTTAAAGGGGCCTACAAAGAATCAGAAGAAGTGGCACTGCAAGAAAAGTCCCTTATTGATGAAAACTATTTCAACATCATCCGGCTTCACCTCGATAACGGTTCGTATACGGCAATTGCCAGCCATGACCACCATATTATTGAAAAAGTTAAAACGTATGCCGCGGCAAACAGCATTCCTAAAAGTCAGTTTGAATTTCAAATGCTTTATGGTTTTCGTGAAACGCTGCAAAAGGAGCTGCTCGAACAAGGCTATAAAGTCCGATTATACGTGCCATTTGGAACGGATTGGTTCGGTTATTTCATGCGCCGCCTTGCCGAACGGCCGCAAAATATTGCCTTTGCCTTGCGCGGGTTCTTTTCGAAATGAGTTTTGCCTCCGAGAAAGAGGACACCCTTTCTTGGAGGCCCTCCTCTTAGTAGCAGGCACCTAACCGGCTAACGTGCTTTTATTTTTTGTTAACACATCCAACGCTAAATGGTGCAGCGTAATCTCAGGACGACTTCCAAGGCGGATATTTAACCCTGTTTGTCCTAAACCTTCACTAATATAAAACGGTTGCCCTTTATGGTGATGCAAGCCTTTTACCATTTTTAAACGTACTAGTTTTCCCATTTTCATAAGGTGATAAGGCTTTGGCCAGTGTATTTGCCCGCCATGAAAGTGGCCAGCCAACAAATAATCAAACGAGACATCATCCATATCGAGGACAATATTCGGATCATGGGTCAATACAAGGTTATACCCATTCGCAACTCCATTAAACGCTTTGGCTATATCCCCTCTGCTAGAACCTGCATCATCAATGCCGATGATATTTAACCGTTTCCCATTGATCATGACGGCCTCATTTTCGTTTTGCATCGTCTTACAGCCATGCCTTTCCAATACTTCCTTTAAATCCTGAAAATCAGGGTTCTTCAACCAATAATCGTGATTGCCAAATACCGCATACATCCCATAAAGGGGCTTTAATCGGCTGAACATCTTTAAATATGGGATCATTTTCGGGATACTTTTCTTGCGGTCTGCGAAGTCACCAGTCAAAGCAATTAAGTCTATCCGTTTATGGCGCAATTTCTCATAAAGCTGGTCAGGAGTGACGGAAATCCGTTCAAGATGCATATCGGAAATATGCAGGACACATAAGGAATGGTTAGCCTCCCGATCCGCCTCAGATACAGAAACCGTGTTGAAATGCTGCGTGTTTTTGTAGCCTCTATAAAAAAGCAAAATAATCAATATCGCTAATAGTGTAAAAATAATCACGAAACGCCCTCCTCTATTCATTAAGTATAAAAAATTTAGCGGCACGTTGTTACCTGCAATTATTGGCACGCCCCCCATAATCGCCCAACAAAACAATCTTTTCATCTTGCTATGAATAATAGGCAAACAATCATCACATCCTACCAGTACCATGATTAGGAGGGATAAATGATGAATCGTATCAAACCGTTTTCAATCGCTTTTCTGATCGGCTTGATTCTAACTGGATGCGGTATGAATGGAAATGACCGACAAACGGATCAAGACGACAACAATAGAGAAACCGAAGTCGAGCAACAAGGCAACAATGAGAAAAATGGCAATGGTCCGTTTGAAGGCCGTGTAGAAGTAGCAGACGAAGTGGCAGAACGAATTTCTGAACTCGACGAAGTAGAACGGGCAAATGTATTTGTCACAAATGAAAACGCCTATGTGGCGGTCATGCTTGCCAATGGCTCGGAAGACGAAGTCACTGATGACGTTGAAAACAAAATTTCCGAACAGGTTAGGGAAACGGATGAGAACATTCGCAATGTGTATGTGTCTTCTAACCCTGATTTTGTCGAGCGGGCAACGAACTATGCGGACCGCATTCAAGAAGGGGAACCTATAGAAGGCTTTATCGAAGAATTCAATGAAACGATCGAAAGAATATTCCCTAATGCCAAGTAAATGGTTTTATACAACCGGTGTTTCCTGTTGAGATGCCGGTTGTCTTTCTTCTCTTGACAGATTTAAAGGAGTGCTCCATATGAAGAAAAAGCTCTTATTGGTATTTTTAATCGTGTTCTTGCTAGCAGCAGTTTCGGTCATTGGATTACACACTCCCGCAAAGAACGTACATCAGCACCACGCTAGCAACAAGCAAGGCAAACCTGTCATCGTCTTATTGGTTGATTCACTCATGGACGATCCGTTGCAACAAGTAGTGGCGGACGGAAACGCTCCAGCTTTTGAGTTTTTAATGAACTCTGGCCGTTACTACCCTGATTTGGTTAGTTCGTATCCAACGATGTCTGTGACCATTGACAGCACTTTGCTTACCGGGACGTATGCAAACGGCCATCGAATTCCTGGTTTGGCCTGGTTTAAAGCAGATGAACATCGCCTCGTTAATTATGGCAGCGGCTTAAATGAAATCATCGCCCTTGGCGCCAAGCAGGTCACAAATGATAGCATGCTTCATTTAAACCAAGAGCATTTAAACAAACAGACGGCGACCATTTATGAAGAACTTGCTTCCCGCAACCTCGAAGCAGCGTCTCTTAATGGATTGATTTATCGAGGTCCAAAGCCGCATACATTAACAACGCCAAATGTTGCAGCATGGCTAAATATGCTGCCAAAAACCATTCAAACAAAAGGGCCATCGTTGTTGTCAATGGGGGCGTTTTCCCATTTCAGTCCGAAAAACCATCTTCAGTTATGGAAATCAGCTGGATTAACTGATACAGCGACAGCAAATGAGTTAGTCTATCTTATTGAACAAAATCAACTGCCTGCTTTTACGCTCGCTTACTTCCCTGATTTAGATAAACAAGTCCACAAACACGGCCCAATGGCATTGAAAGGCATTTTACAAGTTGACAAAGAACTGCAAACGATTTTAAACACGTATCGGTCCTGGGAAGAAGCATTGGAAAAAGCAGTCTGGATTGTTTGTGGGGATAGCGGTCAAGCGGTTATTTTGGATAATAAAGAAACAGCGGAAATCGATTTAAACCAAGTCTTGTCCGAGTTTGCCGTTTGGAATGCTGGAGATGAGGCTTCTCCGACATCTTTTCAAATCGTCCCTGCCCTTAACGCGCGCATGACTTATTTGCATTTGCTTGATGAGCAACTTTCCTACACAGAAGTAGCGGCAAAGTTAACAAGCGACGAACGTATCGGCTTTGTTGCCTGGAGCGAAAATGGCACCAATTATGTTGCTTCAGCCCATTCAGACCAGCTTTTTTCCTTTTCACCCAACGGCGACTATACCGACCCTTACCAACAAACTTGGTCGATCGACGGAGATGAAACGATTTTAGACCTTACAACAAATGACCAAAATGCCATACTGTTCGACGACTACCCCGATGCCCTGGCAAGGCTCCACGGCGCCCTCCATTCACACGACGGCCGCTTTTTAATCGCTGACGCTCTTCCTGGCTATGAATTTATCGCAGATCATACACCGAAACATATAGGCGGAGCAGGGCACGGCTCTTTGCATAAACTCGACTCAACCATGCCGTTCATCGTTGCTGGCACTAACGTCGAACCCGACTATAGGCGACTTGTAGACTTCAAACAGTGGGTCGAGGCATTAACAAATTCGCAAAGCAAAACGTTTGAGTGACCGACACTATACGAATGATTTGGAACGAGGACAAAATCGTACCAATGGCTGGCCATTGGTACGCGATCATTTGATCGTTTTTATATGGCGGCAAAATAAGCGGCAAAAAGGGATAGCAACAAAATTGTACCGAACGTTAAGGCGTCACGAGTGCCATTGCTAACTATTTCTATAAGCACGACACCACTTATTAACAAGCAAAAAGCACTGGCCAAATAATTGGACTTTATTGTGTGTCTAGCAAATACAGCGACAATAAAAGCAATGACACTTATCGAGGCAATGATCAGTATTCCTATAGTAGCCACTCATACATCATTCCTTTAAAGTTGGATACTTAAAAGCAAACGATACTGTCGCAGTTAACAATAACAATGGAAAAACGATCACTCAATCATTTAGACAATGTAAGAGTTATTACGACAAGAATTTATTCGGCTAAACCTTTTTACATCGTTGGTTCACAAAAAAAGCCGGCAACAGAGCGCCAGCTTTTTTTGCTTATTGATGCAGAAAACCTAAATAGACGATAAACACGACAAACAGTAAATACATAAGCGGGTGGAGTTCTTTTCCTCGCCCTTTTACCACCATTGTAATCGGGTAAAGTACAAACCCAAGAGCAATACCAGTGGCAATGCTGTACGTAAGCGGCATTGTGACAACTGTGAAGAAGACAGGGATCGCTATCTCCATTTTGTTCCAATCGATAAAACGCAATGATGTCGCCATCATGACGCCAACGATAATTAAGGCCGGAGCAGTCACATGGCCTGTAATGATGCTAAGCAACGGTGAGAAAAACAGAGCGACGACAAACAGCAATCCAGTAAAAATAGCCGTTAGCCCTGTGCGTCCTCCAACAGCGACGCCTGATGTGGATTCAACGTAAGCAGTTGTTGTCGATGTCCCGAGCAACGAGCCAATTGTCGTAGCGCTCGCATCAGCAAACAACGCTCTGCCAGCACGTGGAAGTTTGTTGTTCTTTACAAAGCCTGCTTGTGTGGCGACGGCAAATAAAGTGCCTGCTGTATCAAAAAAGACAACAAATAAGAGCGTTAACACGACGCCAACCATTTGCACAGTAAACACTTCATTTTGCCAATCTACTTGGAATGCTTGTAAAAACGTCGGTGCGATGCTTGGCGGAGCGCTAACGACGCCTGTTAATGTCGTAAAGCCAGTAATTACACCGACAATTGCAGTAATCGCCAATCCATAGAACACCGCGCCCTTAAAGCCGAGGACGACAAAAATAATTGTAACGACAATCCCAAAAACAGCGAGCAAAGGGCCAGGAGCTGACAAATCGCCAAGCGCCACAAAGGTGGCAGGGTCGCTTACGATAATCTCTGCATTTTTAAAGCCAATAAAGGCAATAAACAACCCAATCCCTGCACCGGCTGCGTATTTTAATTCTTCTGGAATAGCATCAATGATTTTTTCACGGATTTTAAAAACAGTGATGCCAAGGAAAATGACGCCTGAGAAAAACACGGCAAGAAGCGCTGCCTGCCAAGATAAGCCCATGCCAATGACCGCAGAAAAAGCAAAAAAGGCATTCAGCCCCATTCCAGGCGCAAGGGCGATTGGGTAATTGGCGACGAGTCCCATAATGATAGAACCAGTCATTGCCGCAAGCGCTGTCGCAACAAACACTGCGCCAACGTCCATTCCCGCTGCCCCAAGAATATCAGGGTTGACAAACAAGATGTACGCCATCGCAAGAAACGTGGTAAACCCAGCTAGAAGTTCTTGTTTAACAGACGTCCCATTCTCTGTAAGCTTAAAAAAACGATCCATCTTTTTCTTCCTCCTAACGCAAAATAACCTCAGGGATTTTCTACCTGAGGCTGACACAAACGGCGCAACAATGTTGCGCTCCATTTATCATGCCGTAGTCAAGCCATTTACGGTGGCTCGGTAGAAACGTGCAGGCCTTATTCCTGCAATTATACGGGTATTTTCCTATTTGACATTGTTAGTGTAGCAATGGTTGGGAAACGTGTCAATATAAAAAACGAACAATGGGAAGTATAGATGGTCCATTATTCGTTTTCGACTTTGTTGGCTTCATTTATAAAATCTAGTATACTAACAACACGAGTTAATGAGGAGGATTGACATCCATGTATGCCTGTAAAGTTACTTGCAGGACAACGCTTTACCACGATTTCGGCAACGGCACTCCTAACCTCGCCTCTACGAAAGCGCTGTTCCATGCCTGTTATCAAAACCCTGTGTCTGATTGCCTCCGTGTTATTGATCTCTCAAACTATAAACATTGGAAAAACCAATTCAATGAAGTCGCGGCCACTGCACGCGTAGAAGTGCTTGTCCCCTATGAGCGTCATGTCGATTTTATCGCAGACTATGAATCACTGGCTTGCCGCCTAACACGCCGCCTTCTCCCTATTAAAGGGGCAGCGATACAAGTTATTGAAAGCGAATGGCTCACTCCCTATCGTAGCGAAGGATTTTATCGAGAAAGCGAGTCTAAAAAAAATACCTAGTAGAGGGCACTCTCATGGCATATGTAGATTCCCGTAGGTAAGGCAAAATGAGTAAGGAGATGGCAGCTAAAAAGACATGCCTTCCTTTTGCCGATACCACGTAGGAATGATTTCTGTAAAATCATGATGATCATTCACGACATCAAGAGAGTAGGCCAACAGCGTAGCATACTGGTCCTCGCTAACCTGCTTTCCCCAAACGATGGCAGACACTACATGCATCGCGCTATACAGCGCATAAAGTTGCCAAAAGCGCTCTCCTGGTTTTTCACCGTTATGATAGCCGTCAATGACACCAATGGAAAAAGGAATACTTACTCGAACGGAAAAAAAGCCAAGTTTTTGCAAGTCATGGAGCGGATCGCCAAAGTCGAAGCGGCCAAAATCAACCAAACCGACAAAACGGTTACGGTCAATAATCATGTTCGCTGGGTGAAAATCATCGTGTTGGAAACGATTCGGACGCCCTTTCATCAGCCACTCATTTTCTCCAATATAGTCTTTTAACAACTGTTTAAGGGTAGGATCGAGCTCTTCTATTTTTTCTAGCGCTAACAAGTAGCGGTCGCTTTTTTGTTTTTTGGCTATTTCCCAAGAAGGCCAGTTCTGATTCACTCGTATTTGATGCAATTTAGCCAGCTCCTGCCCCGCCATAAAACCGACCTGGTATTGCTCCTGTTTAGACAGCACCGGGAGTGCTTCTTCACCATCTATTCCCGGCGTATAAGTCAGCACCATATATGCTTTGCCATCAGCTGGCAAGTGGCCAAATGCCAATGCCTTGGGGACAAAATCAGAGTGGTTGGCACATGTTTGAACCAGTTCAAATTCTTTTTTACGCCTGTCTGCTTCCTTTAATGGAAACAAACGGACAAGGTATGTTTCATCAAGTACATATTTTTCATCATTGGAAAACCCTTTGACAAGCTGGCGGATGGACTTAGCCCCAGCAACGTACGGAATTCCTTCTAAAGCGTTTTTAAACAAATGACCGCACCCTTTCCTAAACTTGTTGTCCCGTTTGCTGGTTTGTTGTTTGATCTTCAAAAAATGGCCGATTGCCTGGTCGGAAAACGGAAATCGCAAATAGACAGGCGAGGACAGCCATCGCAAGGGCCAGCACCACAATGGTTAGCCGCAACGAAAACCAATCCGCCATCACGCCTACCGCTAAAATAAAAAGAATTTGAAAAATGCTCTGGCCTAATTGCATTATGCTTGTAACTCGCCCCATCATCTTTACTGGAATGTGGTTTTGATAAAAAGTGGCCATTCCGGCGTTCACAAACACGTTAAACAAGCCGAGGACGATAAAGCCAGCGGCAATGGACCAAAACGACCAAGAAAACGCGTACATGAGGTAACCTGCTGTCATCAAAATGAGCCCACTGCCAATCATATGCCGCAACGGAATATGATTGGCAAACAGTGCCAAAACGGCTGCACCAACAATCGAACCGATCCCGGTAATACTAACAAGCAAACTGTATTCAACTTGCGATAAACCAACAACTTGCTGTGTAAAGACAACTTCTTGCGTATCCATGGCAAACGAAAACAACATGACTAGCAAAAAAATAACGTAAATGAATGTGATATATGGATGGTTTCGCAAAAATGCGGCGACAGCAGTAAAATCTTTAGCCACTTGTGCAACCGTTAATTTCGGAACCGTTGCTTCGTTGATTTTCTCTACTTTTGGCAATAGCACAAGGAAAATAGCGGCAGCGACAAAAAACAAAGCATTTGCCCAAAGTGTCCAGGAAATAGAGGTTGCCAGAATCATAGCACCGCCAATCGCAGGACCGACAATAAACGCACTCGATGAACAAAACGAGCGAATGGCGTTAAAGCGCTTCCGCTTTTCAACTGGGACGAGCATCGTCATATACGTCATCGACGCTGGCGTAAAAAACGATTGGGCCACACTTAAACAAACAAGAATCAAATAAATCATAGCAATGTTAGGGGCTAAAGGAAGCAAAGCAATAAAAGCGGCCCTAAGTCCGTATGTCACCATCATCACTGCCCGTTTGCTCCGATAATCAATAAAACTTCCCGTCCAAAATTTCGTGCAGATGTTCACAATTGGGCTAACAATCCACAACCCGGCTACGGCGGCAGCCGAACCAGTCATGTCAAAGACGATAAGATTAATCACCACTAAATAAACAAAATCACCCATGTTGGCCATACCGATCGAAGCAAGCAAAATGGCTAAACGGCGCCACTCTTTTTTCTTTTCCATTCTCTTCCCCTTTTCGCCCTCTTATAGGGAAAGAATACCGAAGAAAGGGCATTCACGCAACCATCTTTTTACAAAGGAAAGCCAACCCATTCGGGTTGGCTGGTATGAATTATGATTGGTTATCAGGGTTGGCGCGTCTGTCAGCAGCAGCAGCCCGTTGTTGAGCCTCTATATCGTCTTGATCCGCAAGTTCAGCGGAATATTCTTCGTCAATTCCATCACTTACGATTTCCTGTTTTGGCGTTTGCGACAATTTGGCTTTGTCTTTATGCTTATTATTACGAGACTGTCCTCTTGTCATTTCAACATCACTCCTTTGTTCCATTAACATCTCCGTTCAAACTCCTTTCTATGCATGTCTAAAAAGAAACACAAGAGTGACCGCTCGTTTTTGCCGAAATGACCGTTGGTTTACTCCCCTTTCTGGTAGCTGCTTTCTGCATTCCTTTTTACTTCTTCGATTCCTTTTCCTAGCCCTGAATGAATCGTTGCCACATATCCTCCTTCAACTAAAGGCGCGTCGCTAATCATGATCGTCCGGTTCAGCTCGAACTCTTGTGCCATTTCAGCATTCATTTTCGCGCTTCCTATATCATAGAAAACCAAAATATCCTGATCACTTGGTATCGCCTCTATAACGGCACGAATTCGTTCGATGCTTGTGCCGATCTCTCCATCTTCCAATCCGCCGCAAGCATAAATACCAACATTAGGGTTTGCTTGTTGCATCAATGCTTGTGCGCCGTCTGCCAGTGCTTTTACATGAGAGATAAGCAAAATCGCTACACGTGTGTCTGCCATACGTCACTCGCCTGCCTTCATTATGTTACATAGCGTTTTAAACAAATAATAGCTTGATACTGCCCCAGGATCGATATGGCCTACTGACTGCTCACCTAAAATCGCGCCACGGCCACGTTTAACGACCATATCCTTCGTTGCTTCCATGCCTTCTCTAGCAGACGCTTCCAACTGGTGCCAATCAATGCCGTTTTCGCTTGCTTCATTCGCAACTGTGGACCAAACATCAAGAAGCGTCCCTTCTCCAGGGGCTGCCTTTCCGCGTTGGGCGATGCCTTCAGCTGCTTGTTTGAGAGCAACCACCATCGTCTCATCATCAAGTGTCTGTTTTCCTTTGCATGCAGTGGCCATTCGTAAAAACGCGGTACCGTATAAAGGTCCTGACGCTCCTCCTACTTTTGAAATGAGAATGGTTGCGACTTTTTGCAGCAATGCCGCTGACTCATCCTCCTCCTTTATGTTTGGCAGCTCGGCAAGCACTGCTTGAAAGCCACGATGCATGTTAATGCCATGATCCCCATCCCCTAATGCTTGGTCTAATTTCGACAATTCGTCTTTGTTGTCGGCAATAACAGCCGCCAGCTCTGTTAACCATTGTTTAAGCTGTGTTGTATTCATACTCGTTCCTCCTCTGTTAAAATGATCGGCCATTGTTTCAAAAACGAGTTGCTTCCGTCTGCCATTGCACAGTCCTCGCTTCTGCCTGTAAGTAAGGTGCTAACCCTTCATCGACAACAAACAACGTCAAGGAAATGCCTGCCATATCAAGGCTTGTCATATAATCCCCTACATAGGTGGAATGTATTTCATAGGACTGCTTGTCTAGTTCAGCTAGCACGTCACGGGCAAAACTGTACTGCTCTACTAACGGCGTGCTGCCCATGCCGTTAATAAGGACAGCTAGTGGATCAGAGCCAGGCAATTCAGCGGCCACTTTCGACACGAGCAATTTGGCAATTTCTTGCGAAGAAGCAACTTTTTCTCGATACATCCCTCTTTCACCATGTATGCCGATGCCGACTTCCATCTCGTCTTCTGCCAACGCAAAGCTAGGCTGGTCAACGCCAGGCAATGAACAAGGTGTTAAAGCCACACTCATGCTGCGGATACGGCTTATCGCTTTTTCAGCGACTTCCTTTACTTTCGTTAAACTAGCGCCCGTTTCTGCACAAGCTCCTGCCATTTTATGGACAAGAACCGTGCCGGCGATGCCACGCCGTTGTGCTGGATCGGTTACAGCTACATCATCGTTAACGACAACCATTTCTGTCTGAATCCCTTGTGAATCAGCCATTTCCATCGCCATCTCTGCATTCATGCGATCGCCGTTGTAATTTTTTATGACGAGCAGCACACCTTTTCCTTGGTTGGCTGCTTCAATCGCCGCTAAAAATTGATCAGCGCCTGGCGAAGTAAAGACTTCACCACATACGGCCGCATCGAGCATCCCGTGACCAACATAACCTGCGTGAGCAGGCTCATGGCCACTGCCTCCTCCGCTAATAACGCCAACTTTATCAGCCTTTGCCTGCCTGCGGACAACCACATTTGTATTTGGAAGGCGTTTCAATTGAGTCGTATGAACAGCAGTAAACCCATCTAAAAAATCGGACACTAACTGATTCGGATCGTTCAATAATTTTTTCATTTTTATGTTCACCTCTCCTTTATGAGCAAATCGATGCTTATTCATATAATTATTCGCATACATCTATATTCCCTGCCGCGCCAATCAGTAATCCAATGATCTGTGACAGTTTTTCTAATTACTCATTTGCGAATAACCTTTTATAAAAGGATGATCGAATTAATGCTTTAAAGAGATCATCAAGCCATAATGTGAACATCGGTTTCACATTTTTAAGAGTCATTCGATGGTATAATGCTGTATAAGCGAAAATGATTAGGAAAGGATGATGACAACTGAGCAACTACGCGAATAAACAAGCTTTGATTGATGAAATGATGAAAAGAGCAACGTTATTCATTAATGAATTTCATGCTATTAATGATTTTGATAAAGATGTCTTCGTAAAAGAAGTTGACCGAACGCCATCCCAGATGATTGCCTACCAATTAGGATGGATCAATTTAATCCTTTCATGGGAACAAGATAATAAGGACGGAAAGCATGTCATAACGCCAACGGAAAATTATAAATGGAATAATCTTGGTGGCCTTTATCAAAGCTTTTATGACCAATACGCAGCGTGTTCCCTTGAAACATTGATTGAACGGTTTCAGCAAGATGTTCATAAAATCATTCAATTAGTTGAAAGCTACAGCGACCAAGAATTATTTGAACCAGGTGGTAGACAATGGGCAACTTCTACACCAGCCAATTGGCCTGTTTGGAAATGGATTCATATCAATACAGTGGCTCCATTTAAAAGCTTTCGAACAAAAATTAGAAAGTGGAAAAAGATGAAAGGGCAATGATTGATCCGGACGTTAAGGATGATTTCCGCACCCCTTTCTTCTCGTTCCTCTACATTTCCTAAAAATATGTACCAACCCCATTAGCGCCCGACAAAAAAAGACGAATACAATCATATTAAATGATTTATATTCGCCTTATTTTTTTATTACCATTTTTCTAGAAAATGGTAGGATGCATCGGTTCGGTCTCGTTTGGAGTTTGTAGATTGGGGCATCCCAGCATCGGATAGTTCGGTTATATTTGCAAAATCATTGATAAATTGGCGGTCGTCGATAGCCCATCGTCCGTTACGGTATGACCAGCGATCAAGATAACGGCCTCTAGCTCTCTGTTCGTAAATTTTGTCTCCTCTCTTTATTCTCCCAGCCATTGTCACATAAGACTCACTGAAAGCTTTCCTTCCCTTAACTTCGATGAGAATATTCGTTATTTGGTGAGAAGTTACTTGTAAATGGCGATGTTGTTCAGATACCCATTCTACAAATTCTTCACCAGTTCCCTTAAATGTGTCTCCGTAATCAACGCGACCGTCAGGATGCCAAACGTTTTTAGCAAGTTCATTATCGATGCGGTCCATACCACGACAATAAGCATAGAGTTGCTCGTTGATTTCTTGTTTTGCTACCAATTCATTCAACCTATCAAGAGATTCCAAGATTCATCCTCCTCGAATAGTCGTATACATCCCAAACACACTCAAATGTAAGATCGAGACATTTGTAAACGGATGAAAGCTCTACAGGGATAAACGTTTTTCATTGAACGTGCCTGCAGACAAGAATCAGTCAATCTATCTTAAAGAGATAACCTGACCTGCGATTCGCTCATCTTCAAGAATATTTAAAGCCGTTCTCGCCACATTTTCTACTGTGTTTTCCCCCATTGGCAAATTTTTTATGGATTGTTTAAGCTGTTCTTCACCGCCTGGCCTGTCAAATGCTTTTAGCGTTAATGAAGTAAGCACCATCCCTGGCATGATGGAATTAGCCGTTATATTGTCCTTTCCATGTTCGGCAGAAATGGTTTCGATCAAGCTTTTACAAGCCGCCTTTCCCGATTGATAAGCAGCAAGCCCGGGGGTCCCACCTAATGAAGAAGTGAAGCAAAGGAGCCGGCCAAATGTTTGTTTGACCATCGTTTGCAAGGCAACATGAAAGCAATTAAAAACGGTATTCAAGTTATAGTTGATTTGTTTATGCCAAAAGTCTGGCGTGTATTCAATGAACGGCTTAAACTGTCCTCCTCCAACTGTCACAACCATCATATGGAGCTTTCCCGTTTCCTCAACGACCTTGTCAACAGACTCTTTGACTTTGTTATAGTCAGAGACATCCACCAACATGGTAGAAACAGAACCGTTATGATCAAGAATTTCTTGCTTTGCTTCCTTTAATAATGTTTCATTTAAGTCCCATATCACCACATTTGCGCCTTCAGTTGCTAATGCTGTTGATATCGCTCTACCAATCCCCCCAGCACCACCAGCGACGATAGCTGTCATGTCTTTAAACCGCATATCCTTTTCCTCCTTACGTACTTGATCTTCTTCCCAAACGCATTAAACCTACTTGACTTTGACTATAGTTTATTCTTCATCACCCCCATCACTAATTCATTGACAGCGGTTTCATCGATTCATACACTTTTTCGCCATCGTGACGTGTTGTTTGTTGTTACGAAACTAGCGACTAGAATTTACTTTCTCTTTGATATGATTTGCTGCTATATAACCAAATACGGTTGTTGGCCCTATGGAAGCACCTGGTCCAGGATACACTCTTCCCATCACGGATGCTGAGCAGTTTCCGATTGCATATAGTCCATCGACTGGTCTATTATTTTGAAGTGCCTGACCAAATTCATTTGCAACAATGCCACCCTTCGTGCCCAAATCGCCAGGGAAAATTTTGCACGCATAAAACGGTGCTTTTTCAATCGCCCCTAAATTAGGATTTTTATATCTTGGGTCCCCATAATAGTTATCATAAGCTGAGTTCCCCCGCCCGAAGTCTTTATCTACCCCTTTTTCTACAAATCCATTAAAACGATGAATGGTTGCTTTCAAGCGCTCTTTATCTACTTGGCATTTTTCTGCTAAATCTTCTATCGAGTTTGCCTTTATGAAAAACCCACTTTCGATCGCTTCCTTAGAGGTTAATCTTGGAAGCATATCTCCAAATAAATAGCGATTCCGATTTCTACTTTCCATGATGAGCCATGAGTGAATGGCTTTTCCGTTCTCCTTATGTCTTTCAAGAATGGCATGCCCTGCATCTGTATAAGATTGTGATTCATTAAAATAACGCTCTCCAGTTTGGTCAACAATGATGCTGTGTGGCATGGAGCGTTCATAAACGAGAAATTTCCGTGCGCCATTTTGATCTATTGTCGCTGGTCCCCACCACGCGTCATCTAATAAATCTGTATCTAGGTTATGTTTTTGCGCAATGAAGAGAAGATCCCCTGTATTATCTGGACTCGCTGAAGTCCAATCAGCTCCGATCTGATGATATTTTCTACGTAATGCAGGGTTTCGCTCAAAACCGCCGCCTGCTAGAATGACGGCATGACTTTTAATAAAAAGTTCTTTCCCTTGATTTTCCGCTTTTACGCCTTCTATTTGATGATTGTTCACAATAAGATCTTTCAATGGTGTGGACAGCTTCATTTTTACGTTGTGATCAAGGGCAATCTTCAGTAAACGACTAACAAGTCCTGCGCCAATGGATACAGGCTGTTGGCGTTTTAGTTTATATTTAAACCCATTAAGAAACATTCCAACCGTAGTGTTAAAGTCTTTTGCATTGGTAAAGGCTTTTGGTAACGAAGCTACTTTGCCAGAGTACAGTGGGATAGGCGCTCCAAGCTCGCCCATTCTTAACGTGTCTTTATAATCACCGAGTAATCGAAGATCAAAAATTTCCGCCTCAATCGAGCGTCCAATCTTACCACCAGGTTTTTCCGGATAGTAATCAGGGTATAAAGTACCTGGCACCCATTTCATACCTTGCTCTTCTAAAAATTTCACCATTTTTTGCCCGTTTCTCACATAAGCAACCTTCCGTTCATAGGTAGAAGCAGGGCCTCTGTCTTCTATCGCCGCTTCCATGTAGGTAAGTGCCTCTTCCTCACTATCCTGTAAACCCGCTGCTTTCGATACATGGTTATTCGGGATCCACAATCCTCCCCCGGAAAGGGCCGATGACCCTCCCCAAACATCCGCTTTTTCGATAATGATCGTTTTTAATCCATGATAAGCAGCTGTAATCGCCGATACGAATCCTCCTGCACCACTACCAACTATTACAACGTCATACTCTTCATTCCAATTCATCATTTTCCCCCCATTTTTTTAAGAATTCACTATACTCAATAGAAGCTTAATAAAACACTCTATTTCCCTTTGATGATTTATGTCAGAGAACCATTTATCATCGATGTGACACGTCTTATTTAAGACGCTTCTATCTCAGTGAATTTGTCAAACATGAATGGAACGATTAAAAGTCACTAGATTTTTTAGCGTCTATCTGTATTCTTTTTACGCATTCTCGCAAAAAACTCATAAACAATTGGAACAATGACAAGTGTTAACAATGTAGAACTTGTTAATCCACCAATGACCGTGACCCCTAACCCTTGTGATATAAATCCGCCATTTTCTGAGCTGATGGCTAATGGCAATAGTGCCCCAATTGTCGCAAGTGCAGTCATTAAAATAGGTCTTAAGCGAGTAGAGCCGGCTTCTAGCAACGCTTCTCTAGTCGATAACCCTTGTTTCTCATTACGGATCACTCGATCGATGAACACAATCGCATTTGTCACCACTATGCCAATTAACATCAGCGCTCCAATCATGGCAGACACATCAAGTGGAACTTTGGCTATCCATAAACCAACTAAACTTCCAATGATGGTAAATGGTAAAGAAAACAAAATCGAAAATGGCGTCAGTGGGCCACCGAACGTAATGACTAAAATAAAGTAAACAATTGCGATTGCTGCAACCATTGCCAGCCCTAATTGAGTAAAGGACTCGGTAATTTGCTCAGAGACTCCCCCAAATTGAATACTTACCCCTTCTGGTAACTCCATCTCGTCTAGTTTATTTTCGAGACGATTGGAAACACCGGCCTCATCTCTGCTAACAACATCCGCTTTAAGGGAAGCATGCATTTTTCCATCTCTGCGAGTCATCGTTTCAGGCGACTTTCCTTCTTGAATAGTGACTACATCAGAAACAGCAATAGACGTTCCGAGAGGGGTTTGTAGTTCCATTTCCTCCAAATCCTCAATGGTGTTATACGTTTTTTCCTCTATTTCAATAAATACATCAATCGATTCCCCTTCATGTTTAACGGTTGTAAGGATTGGGGTTTCTTTTCCTTGGCTTAAAATTGTTCCTATTTGCGCCGTTGTTAAACCATATTGACTCAACTTGTTCTGATCAGGAATAAGGGTATATTGATCATATGCTTCTGCTAGACTCGATTCGACTTTATCCAAGCCCTCATGTTCTTCCATAACCGGCAACACATTATCAACAGCACGTTGAATATCGGCTATGCTCTCACCGTGTACATATACTTCGATTCCACCACCTGTCATGCTGGCGAATTGATCGACGCTTCCCCACTCGCCCCGCTCTGTATTTTCGTTTAATGCCTCCATTACCGTGATGCTATCTTTGCTTATATCAGCATCTTCATCAAACTGGATAAAAAATTGGGCCGAATGATCATCACCGACTCCCATCATAGGACCGGATGGAGTTCCCCCGCCGATTGAATACTGATAAAGAGCAATGCCATCATAACCACTTAAAAATTGTTCTGCATGTTGAACGACTTCTTCTATGTCTTCCTGCGTCTGGCCTGGCTCTGGGCTGTATGTGACGGTCACTGTGCTTTGCTCGTCACCTGGTAAGAAGCTAACGCCTATAGAAGGAATTAAAAACAAACTCAAGATCAAGATGACGGTGGCACTGCCAAATGTGATGAGCTTATGGTTAAGCGCCCAGTCTAATACGTTTTGATAAAGAGAAGCCAGTTTGCCAGTGCCTTTTTTGCCCTTTTTTGGCGATGGATCCCTTCTACATTCTTTTTAAATAGTGAATGAGAAAGCATAGGGACAATCGTGACGGCCACCAGTAAAGACGCAGCTAAAGCAAATACAACAGCTAAAGCGAATGGTAAAAACATTTCTCCGACCATCCCTTTGACGATTCCTAAAGGTAAAAATACGGCTATCGTCACAATCGTAGAAGAGAGAATCGGAATAAACATCTCCCTCGTTGCTTCTCTAATTAATTCTTTTCCACGTCGTTTCTCGCCAGGTAAATGCATGCGCCGATAAATGTTTTCCATCACGACAATGGAATCATCAATCACTCGACCTACAGCAACTGTAAGTGCCCCTAATGTCATCACATTTAAACTAACATCCATTTGCCAAAGTAGAAAAAGGGCGATCAATAAAGACAATGGAATCGATACGATGGAAATGAATGTTGTTCTAACATTTCTTAGGAATAACAAGATAATAATCACAGCAAAGATGATGCCAAATAACGCTTTATCTAACATTGCATTAACGGATTCTTCAATAGGCTCAGCCTGATCCATCGTTGTTATCGCTGTAAAGCCCAACTCTTTTTCAAAGTCTGCAATCGCTTCTTTGACAACGTTTACAACTTCAACCGTATTTGCTTCCGGTGCTTTCACGATCTGAATCCCGATGGACTCCTCGCCGTTTGTTCTGGAAATAGACTCTACTTTATTAACTACTTCAACATCAGCTATTTCACTAAGTTTGACAGTAGTTGCTTCTCCATTCCCATTCTGTTCGGTTATGGTTTCATGTGCAGATCGGGATTGCCCCAAAACATCGTCCTGTTGTTCCGGAACGCTTCCGGACTGTCCTGTATCCAATCCAGCCGTTGATTGTGGAGGTATAGGTAACTCCAAAGCCTTTAAGTCTTCTACCGTCTCAATATCTCCATCAATGACGACATTTTTGATCGTTCCACCAAAATCAGTTAAGCCTAAAGGGAATGTCATATCTGATCCTTGAATTGTTTGTTGGACTTTTTCATCATTCAGCCCATACTGCGCCATTTTGTCTTCGTCAAAACGAATCGCGACTTCGTTCAGTTGTTGACCGGACATCTGTATTTTTGCCACACCATTGATTCCCTCTAAAGCTGGAATCACTTCACGTTCTATAGTGCCTGTTAATTGTTCTAGCGTAGCATTAGCATTACTAATACTTACAGACATCACTGGAAACGCATCAAAACTTAAACGCGAGACTTGCGGACTATTGGAACTCTCAGGTAAAGAAATATCAGCTAGCGCTTCTTTTACTTCATTCGTCGCTACGTCCATATCTGTATCGAAATCAAAACCAAGTTGCACAGATGAAGCATTTGCCATTGAAGAAGAGTTTACTAGTGTAACGCCTTTTAGGTTTTGGATCCTTTGCTCAATGGGAACCGTCACATCATTCATGACCTCATCCGGTGTAGCACCAGGGTACGAAGTAACAACAGATATGCTTGGAAACTGAATATCGGGCATCATTTCTTGTTTCATATTGAGTCCAGAAAATAGGCCGATACAGATCACCATTACCGTTAAGATCCAAACTGCAAATTTGTTATTCAAAGAAAAATCAATTAATTTTTTCATGGGACAATACCTCACTCATTTTTTGCTTTCATTTTTTCTTCATTAACTATGTAGAAACAGAGATTGTATGGAATGAGAAATATCCAATATTAAAGGAATATGGGCGAAATGATTTTCAGCGTTGTTGTCTTAGTTGTGGATTGTTGTCAGGACGACTTAGTGGAATATGCATTATTTTGTAAAGCGGATTGTCCGAACTCACGTAGACTCGCGTGGACAATCCGTGTGAGGGAACTTCATAGTCCAAAAGTTACTTTCATTTCTCGTTTATTACCCTTAAAGAAAGCATGAGTAAATCTTATGTTACTTCGGTTGGTTCTTTTAACAAAACAAACACTCTGCTCTCAACATGGATTGATTTCTTGATAAACTAGCTAAGCAAGTTTAAATCACCATTTTCAAAAACTTCCTCTCTTAATCCTTCTCAAGTCCTTTCTTTATGAGATTCATTTGGGTTCTGTAATTATTTATTGCATCTTCGATACTAAGATCTTTAGCAAATTTTTCACTTAGATTTTGAAAAGTAATCGTTTTAATGATTTGGATGGCGTAATAGAGTTCTTTATCGTTAGAAACATTAAGCTTATCCATATCTATCAATTGACTCACTACATTCAAATTCTTGTCTAGCCCATTCTGATAAATCATTTTTGAAAAGCTACTCTCTACTTTATGGTTCATGTTCATTAGTGCATTCCCAAAGAACCTTCTATTTTCACTCATTTGCAGCTCTTTTAATATTTCATGAAACATCACTTCCATCGTATGAAATAAATCGCCATGAGCGTTTTTCAACGTCATCAGAAATTTTTGCTGTTTCTCCTTGGCATAACTATTTAATATATAAAAAAAGGCATCTTCTTTATCTTCAAAGTACTGGTAAAAACTCCCCCTTGAGATTTCCGCTTCTTTTACTATATTCGCAATAAGTGCATCTGGTAATGGGACTCTAGAAAACTCCTTTCTTGCAGCGTTTATAATGATTTGTTGCTTGCCTTCAGGTAAATTAAAAAAAGTTGAATTCGGCAATCTTATTTTCTCTCCTTTTATTGTAATGACACGGTGTCATTTCTTAGAACCAAGACTAAATGACACCGTGTCATTTGTCAACTATTTTATGACACAATGTCACTTTTTATGCCTTGTCATATACGTATAAAACCGTTTTTCTATCCTTAGAACACGCTAAAATTAACCAGTTAACAAAAAACAAAGATTCTATAACGCACACTATTAAACATTGACTTTCCCTTTTTAGAGAGTTACAATCATTATAGTTAACTGGTTAATAATATTGATTAAAGAAAGATAGGTGAATCAAATGAATAAAAGAGAACAAGCACTCGAAGCACTGGAACAAGTCATTAAAGAAAGAGAAGCAGCTGACAGAAGAAGGAAGGCAATGAAAGGCAGCCAGGAGGAAGCGATTGTTTCTGATTGGACACTGACTCAATTACACATTGTGGCCATTGTAAAAGAAAAAGAAAGAGCGAATAATACCATGCTCGCAGAACATTTAAACGTATCGAAACCAGCTGTTACAAAAGCAGTAAAGAAATTATTGGATCAGCAAATCCTTGAAAAAATACAACAAGCAGATAACAAAAAAGAAGTGTTTTATCGTCTAACGAAATCAGGAGAGATGCTCGCCTTTATCCATGATCAATTGCATGAACAAGCAAGAAATCGTTACATGCGGATTTTTGCTGAATTTAATTCAACAGAATTAGAAACGATTATTCGTTTTTTACATGCTCTTACAGAAAATATCAAGTCACATTAAATAGAAAGTAGGGAATCAGGTATGACGCGACAATGGGCTCATGGAAAACTGCTTATACTGTATTTGTTGAGCATTAGCAGTTTTTTTGCTTCCTTGAATCAAAATATTTATACACCGGTCATTCCCCTTATTCGAGATACCTTTAACGTGTCAATTCATTGGGTCAACTTCACAGTGAGCAGTTTTATTCTGACTATAGCGCTTGTACAAATCTGTTTAGGGTCAGTAATCGATCGAAAAAATCAAAAAAGGTTATTAATACTAGGGTTTGCCTTAATGGGAATGTCGACGATCGTTTGTGTATTCACCAATCATTTTATGCTCTTTACGATTTGTAGGATGATTCAAGCGGTTGGGGCTGGAATTATCCCCTTGGTAACAATCAATATGATTTCACACGTATTTAAAGGGGAAGAAAGAGGAAACGCAATGGGTACCTATCAGATCGTACTTACTCTAGCCCCAGCGGTTTCTCCAGTACTCGGCGGATTAGTAGGAGAGTATTTTGGTTACGAAGGAATCTTCCTATTTCTTTCGCTTATTTCTGCTATATTGCTTTTGTTCATGATGTACGTACTTCCTGACAATGGTAATAAAAAAGAGTATTCGCAAAAGCACGTTAGTTTTTTACAAACGTACCGTTCCGTTTTTTCTAATCGTGTTGTTTTTATAATGATGTTGATAAGCTTCTTTGTGTTTTTTATATACTTTGCTATTCTTGTATTTTTACCGGTATTACTTCGGGATCATTATCAAGTTGATTTACAAAACATCGGATTATTGTATTTACCTCTAACTGTAAGCATGATTATAGGCAGTGTGCTCTTTAAAAAGTTACAAAGAAAAACAGCACTGGATAAGCTGTATAGAGCTACTCTGTTTGTCATGCCAGCGTTGATTATCCTTTTTGGTATACTCCATACGAAAACGATCATCGGTTTAAGTACGTTGTTGTTTTTATATGGCGTCACTATTGGGTTTGCGCCCCCATTGTTTTCAACGATGATCAGTAATAAAATGTTCGAATATAGAGGTGCTGCCTTAGGAATGTTTAATTTTATCCGTTATTCCGGCATGGCCATCGGCGGTATGTTTACAGGATTAAGCCAAGTTCTACCGAGTACATTCATCTTTATTTCTTTAGGCATTTTGCTTTTGATTGTTTCTTTTTGCCAGTATCCTCTTTTCATGAGAAAAGGTTTGTGACAGACTGAATTCTCTATTTTATTTTCAGGTTAGAATGGTTTGATTTCTTTTTTGTTAGTATAACTTCCCCCTGCTTTTTCAAGTACAAGGGAAAGATTAATAGCTCATGCAAACAACCATTTCTTCGAATTATGATGAAGAAATGGTTGTTTATGATTTATGCCGATCCTAATACTTCATCCTTTGAGAATAAGATCCTTGAAGGAGCAGTATTATTAGAAAATTAGAATTCATTTTGTTTCTAGCTTTTCTTGATTATCCCCAACAAGCGTGACAGCTTTACTTTTGCTATCCAATTGTCGAATTTTTGGAACGCAGTTCATTGGTAGGTATAGATTAGGTCTTTTATTTACGCACAAATTCTTAAAATATATGTGTATTCCAATTAATGTAATTAATGTTGAAGTCCCCTAACAAACATGTTACGCTCATTTTATCGGTCGATAAAATCGAGGAGGGGCGTTAAGATGTTTTTAGCAATCAATGAAATGAAGCATTCCAAATTACGCTATGCCTTGGTGATAGGTGTTATGTTCTTGATCGCCTATTTGGTCTTTTTTTTAACGGGATTAGCCTATGGCCTGGCACAGGAAAATCGCATGGTTGTAGATAAATGGGACGCCGATCACATATTATTAGCGGAAGAATCAAATAACAATTTAAACATGTCAATGGTCTCAACCAATGTATTTGACGACGTTTCCGCTGATGAGAAAGCGATTTTAGCGCAAACTGCCGGTGTGATTACACAAGAAGATGTCGATGAAAAGGTGAATGTTCAGTTTTTTGGCATTGTGCCAGATCAATTTTTAGTCCCGAACATAATTGAGGGAGAAATGTTTGCAAACGATAATGAAACAGTTGCTGATGTGAGCTTAAAAGAGCAATACGGCCTGTCATTAGGAGATCGTATAACATTAGCAGGCAATGATAAAGAATTGACAATCGTTGGTTTTACGGAAGATGCAAAGTTCACTGTATCGCCAGTTTTATACACGTCAATCAGTGCTAACCAAGAAATTCGTTTTGATCAGCCAGAAACAGTCGATGAGGCGCCTATTAATGCAATTGTGACGAGGGGGCAACTGAATGACACGCCAGATGAGTTAGAAACAGTAAATATCGCCACTTTCATCAATGAACTTCCTGGTTACAGTGCACAAGTACTAACGTTTGGGTTTATGATTGGATTTCTCATTATCATTGCCGCCATTGTTATTGGCATATTTGTTTATGTGCTGACTATGCAAAAGTCAGAAATTTTTGGGGTAATGAAAGCTCAAGGCATTTCTAGTCGATATATATCAACTTCTGTTATTGCGCAAACGTTCTTATTAACATTATTAGGTGTCATGATCGGCTTACTGTCAACTTTGGGTACATCCTTGCTGTTGCCAGAAGCGGTGCCTTTCCAAGTAAATATCGAATTTTTCACAGGAATTAGTGGGCTCATCATACTAATCGCTGTTTTAGGTGCATTTTTCTCAGTAAGAAGCATCGTAAAAATTGATCCATTGAAGGCAATTGGATAGGAGTGAGAACATGGGGGCAATTGAATTTAAACAAGTGAAAAAAACGTTCAAAGATGGTGCTCATACAATTGAAGCGTTAAAGAAAACAGATTTCGCGGTAGAAAAAGGAGAGTTTGTCGCTATTATCGGCCCATCTGGTTCTGGAAAAAGCACGTTTCTAACGATTGCCGGTGGATTGCAAGCGCCTTCCGAGGGAGAAGTATTGATTAATGGTAAACCTTTTAGCAAAAAGAAAGAACGAGAGAGAGCCAAACGAAGATTTAAAGAGATTGGATTTGTTTTACAATCATCAAACCTTGTGCCATTCTTGACAGTACAACAACAACTACAGCTTGTTGATAAAATAAGCAAAGAAAAAAGAAATCAGACAGCCGACCACCTCTTTACACAATTAGGCATTGACAAATTGAAAAAGAAATACCCAGAAGAGCTTTCTGGCGGTGAGCGTCAACGAGTCGCGATTGCTCGAGCTTTGTACCACGACCCGACGATCATTTTAGCTGATGAGCCGACCGCAAGCTTGGACACAGAAAAAGCGTATGAAGTTGCTGAGATATTGGCAAAAGAAACGAAAAAAAACAATAAAGCAACGATCATGGTTACCCATGACACACGTTTAATCGATTATTGTGACCGTGTGTTAATCATGAAAGATGGGACTTTGAAAGAAAACATGTAACATAGAAAAAGGAGCACAACTAAGAAAAGACAATTATACAGTGAACAATGCCTTTCGATCAAAGCCCATTGTTGAAGGAAGTAACATTAAAATCGATGTTTCTAGGTGATTAAACATGTATGATAACATTTTAAATGTAGCTGAAAAATTGTTTATGCAACAAGGCTATCAGGCTACATCCACAAGACAAATTGCTGATACTTTAGGGATTACTCAACCGAACTTGTACTACTATTTCAAGAAAAAGGAAGAGATTTATTACCATGTCATGCTCCGCTTGGCCACAGAGGTATCTGGAAAGTTAGAACGGATGTCTTCAAATAAGCAACAGCCTTTTGAAGAGAAAATACGAAACATGGTTTATTATTTGCAGCAACGCCATCCCTTTAATCTGTTTATGATGTTGCATGACATCCAACATACGTTATCGCCAGACATTGCAGACAAATTATTTGTCCTTTGGACCACGTCCTATAAAAAACCGTTTATTGAGCTGCTAAAAGGCAGTAAGTTGCATCTCAGAAGCACGATTGATCCAGAATTTGCGGTAAGCCAACTGTTTATCTCGATTTCCTCTTACTTTCATGCACCTCAAAAAGAGGGGCAGATCGACCGTGCCATTGATCTCTTTTTATATGGAATATTGGATGAATAAAACTAAGAGTGAATTAAAAGCAGTTTAAGGAATCAACAAATTTTATAGTTAAAAGTACACAAAAACACATAGCAATGAAAAGAGTGTTTAGTAACTTGTAAAAGGGTTCAAACCCTCTCTAGATTGATTAAAGGAGTGAACGTTCTCCAATTCTTGCCTGTATTCGTGGAAGAAACGGGACTTGGCATTGTCCACTCTGCTTAGCGTTGTTTCTTTGACTTAATCGGTCTTTTTTAGGCTTGTCTACAGTTCGTACTTTATCTTTATTAGTGTAGTAGTGATCTTTCCCTTGATCATCTCGAAAGCAAGATGATCAAGGGAATATATCGTGATCACGCACCCGCACATTGAAATTTGCGAAAGCTAAAAACGAATCATTTTGGCTGCAATCCATATAACGAGTATTAAAGCGATAAGAAACTGAATCCAGTACCCTTTTGTAGAAGGACCACTTTCCTTCCTCGCTACCGATTTAGAGAGAATCAATTCCATTGTCCAGATGAGCCACAGTGCTAAAATCCCTTTGATAACGTATAACCATGGGAATTTGAGTACGATTAACATTCCCAGCCCGGAAACGATCATAATCACGTATAACAAGCGCAATAGCATTTGCGTTATTTTTTTGCCCTTAGGTTTTCCTATTTTTAATAAAATAAATGCGAGGAAAAAAAGCAAAATGGTAATGCGCCACAAACCTGCATGTGATTGAAATAATAGGTCCAACATTTTTAACATCTCCTTCTATAATGATCTGCTACTCATTTTTGCAGTGTATACACCCTTCTGCCATTGCCATCATGTTATAAACCAACATACTCAATAATGATAATCATTCTCAATAAAAAGATGCAAGAATCCCCTCACTTTTAAAACGCCCACCTGGTAACGAAAGTGCAATGAATGCAGATATCGTTCTTTATACTAGATTTTCAGCTTCTAAACGACATGCACATATTCAATTGCTTGATCAAAGATGTGTGATGTTTACCATGGAGGGAGTGGATACAGAATTCGAGTGTTGATCGTCTCCTCCGAGCTCCAGCACCGCAACAATACGTTCCTGCGGTCGAACCCCAAATCGCTTACTCTGTTCCTGATCATAAATCCATTCCGGAATCATGCGGCGCGCGTGCCACGGTTTGGAATTAGCCAATAATAGAAAGTTCTGGACCAAACAACATATCGCTGCGTAATCCTCTTCTTGCTTGTGGAGATCGGCTTCTTCTTTAGCTACAACGAATAGGAACGTAGTATCTCTAGATGAAGTTCGAAGTATGCCAGACGCCTCATTGCCTGTTACATAAATAAAACGCCACGGTTCTCGTAATCCATCGTTCGGTGCCCAGACGGCATCATTCAGCAATTCAAGAACGCTTTGTGAAGTGACTCGATGATCATCGTCCCCACCGATGACGGTCCATTTCTGCTCCGCAGGTGTTCTTCTTTTTCGGGTTCTTGGTGTTTTTTCAAAGTATCCTATGTTTAAAATTCCGGCAAATCTTTCCCCTTCCCTCAAACCAATTTCCTTAAAAAATGATTTGCTTTGAATAATTTGCTCCGTGTACCACAGCATCCCTAAACCATGTTCCCAGCCTAGCAGTTGGAAATTTTGCATGATGCTACAGACTGCAGCATAATTTTCATCACTCTGTCGCTGATTTATGGCAGATTCTGCAATAAAGATTAAGTGAGCAGGGGTATCTGCTACCTTTTTCGTTAAAAAATCCACCATTTTGTTGAGGCCAAGTTTGCCAAGTTTGCCTTCCTTTAATTTAACGGTCATGCTCTCAGCCAGCTTTTGACGTGACTCATACGTGCCGTAGTAAATACAACGCCACTTTGGCGTTTCCTCAGCTACGTACAAACTAGCTGCCTTATGCAGCAAAGAAACGACTAGGTCTTTTTTTACCGGAGTTCCATTGAATTTCCGAATCGATCTACGTTCTCTTATCGTCTTAGAATGAATCAAATGCCATTCCTCCAATAAATGTTGATTTGTAAATTCGTTTTGCATGTCCATCAAAATAATGTCCTTGTCGAAACAGGAAAATGTCTCAACCTTTAGCACCAAGGCCATCCTTGTATATTTAACGACTTAACTGACTGCGCTAGGTGATTCATGTCAAAAACATACGTTGTATGAGTAGGCACTACTGACATGATATGCCGCTTCCTCTAACACCATTGGAACAAAGCAAAGAATCGTTCATCATTAAGTTCCAAACTAATTTAAGATTCATCATCTACTCGTATTTTCTGTCTTTTGGTCAGTGACTTCTCCAAAGCAAGCACAACCATCGCCAATACAACCGTCATGGCCGCAAGAATAAAAGCATTGCTATAGGAAGAATCAGCATATCCATTTAATATATTCCATTGTCCACTATTAAGTTCAAGAAAACGACTAAACATTGCAGAGCCAATTGCAGCGCCTAAAAAAATCATAAAGGTAAATAATCCTGTACCAGTACCAGTCTCATTAGGCGGCAAAATTTCCGATATGCGATTAGTAAGAGCTGATTGGTTCGCAGTAAAAGCTATGCATACAACAACCAACAACACAGAAATCCAAATGGGAGAGGCTCCGACGATCGTAGAAAGAGCCAGAAAAGCAATGGCCATGATGGTAAAACTAAATTGATTCATAAACCGATTTCCCCGTTTGGCAATGACTGTTCCAATTTGCGATCCTAAAATGACTGTCATCATCCCTCCTGGAAATAAAACAAGACCAATCAAACTCGTTGACAATTCATTCACTTTTGAAAGCATTAAAGGAAGTATGAAAATCGTTGCCATGTAAGCAATGGCGTTTAATAAACCCATGAAAAGAACGAGACTAAACGAGACATTTTTTAATATCTCAATTTTAATAAACGGCTCGTTTGCACGTTGCGCTTGCCAGACGAAAAGAACAAAAGAAACGACTGCAAGGATAAGTAGCCAAGCTGTCACATTCATTCCCATCAATAGGGACGTAATGGCCAACATAAATAAAACGGCTCCCACCTTATCAAAATGACTGCCAGTCTTCACTTCCTCCTTCGGTGCATATTTAAGATAGAAAGGAAGAGTAATTAAACTGAAAAACGATAGTAAAAATAAACTGCTCCATCCGAAAGAATCCGTTAAAAACCCACCCATTATCGGACCGATTGCACTACCAAGTGACACCATGGCAAACACCATGCCAAGCGCATAACCCCGTTGTTCTTCTGAAAAATACCGTGCAGCAGCTACTAAGCTTAACGTCGGAAGAGTTCCTCCTCCGACTCCTTGAAGGATTCGGGCCACAATAATGAATGAATAGTTTGGACTGATGAATCCAATTAAGGAGCCTGCCATAAAAATAGCCATTCCAATAACAAACAATCGACGAATCGGATACTTGTCAGATAATTTCCCAATTGCCACAGCTGCAATGCCGTTGAACAAGCTAAAAATGACTGTAATCCAACTTACTTCAGAAGGTGTTAAAACAAATACCTTTCTAAATTCCGGAATTGCGACGTTCATCATTGTTACATTCATTGCATTAAACAACACCATGTAGCACATGGAATAAAGTAATACCTTTTGTTTTCTTGTCATTTTTAATCCCTCGTATTTAAATGATTCTTTCAAAAATATGCCTCTGTTCCTGAAATACAAATTTCAAGGGGGCAGAAACAACCACGAAGGAATAAAAAGTATATGCTTTTTATGAATCATTATATCTCCCCTATTTTGTTCAATGTAAACCCTCCATTCGTTTTTTAGATCAATATCTATTGTTAATAAGTAAACTAAATAATTTAATAGCAAATCACATAAATTCTCCTCCCTCCCTTTATTTTTGTTAACATGTAAACAATATAATAGGTAAGTTGGGTTTGTCAATTTTTCGGGATCATATTAACGTGTGAGCATAACCAGAAAAACAACTGAGCAAATGGGAATCCCACTGTAATATTCACGAATTGATTGTCTATAATGAATATGGTATGTTAGTTTACTGATAAACAAAATTTGCGGACGGATTACGTCAAAAGAGAAAAACTAGAACAATCGTTCAAGATAAAGATGGCTCGGACTAAGACAGAACCTATTATTTAAAATGTCCTGTTCTACTCACCGTCCTTCTCCAAATTGCGTTCAACTTTGATTTTAAGCTGGCTATAGTAGAAGATCGTATTGTAAAGAAAGGAATGATAAGGATCATGGATCCATCTGAGGGACTTAAGCGATTGCTATACGAGCGCTTTCTCCACTTTACGCATTTATTTGAACAAATTTTTGCTAACGAGATTGATGAGTTCGTACATCTCGCACGGTTGCAAGGCATTGCCTCATGGCCGAATAATATAACAAGTATTCACGTCGTTGATTGCATCGGCAACAATGAGCCGATAAACAACACATCTATTGCTGAGAAAATGAATTTGTCCAAGGCGAGTATTTCAAAAATTACCGCCTACCTAATTAAGGAAGGCTACATTAAACGAAGCCAAATGAACGATAACAAAAAAGAAGTATATTTTTCCCTTTCGTCAGAAGGCAAACAGATCTTTGAGGTCCATGCGATGATGCATGAAATGCTAGAGCGTAGATTTATTCGTGCATTTGACTCATTTTCCAATTCAGAGCTACAGGCTTCACTAAAATTTTTCCAAACAATGATTGATCAAAAAAACAACATTCTGAAAGGGGACGAAAGATAGTGGATTTACAACTTTACATCTAGTAATAAATGGACCGTCCAGGCATATCCCATATCGAAAGGAAGGAAGCATTACGTTCTTTTTTGGTGCCAACTTCGCCGGATATGTCTTTAGAGTAAAACGAAATCTACCTAGAAAAAAGGTCCTTAAGATTGTTTTAAGATGAATGTCGAGCCGTGACCTTGTATACCGTTGTCGTTCAATCTGCAGTCGATTCTTCCTTAAGCGGAGTGGCAACAGCGACCAATTCTTTGTTTCGTTCGTTAGGACAAATGTTGGGGGCTTCCGTGTTCGGCAGCTACTTTAACCCCCGGATTGTTCATCACATGGCGACCGAAAACTTGAAAAGTGCGGATATCAATCAAATGAACAGATTGATCAACGCATCAGGCACTAATCAGCTTCCCCCTTCGATGCTATCACAATTGCAAGATATTCTAGTTTCCAGCATCCATGATGTTTTTATCGTGTTCCAGGGGTTAGCCATAGTATGTGTGTTAGCAACGCTGTTATTGCCGAAATCCAATCATAGCAGAGCAAATCGTGTAACCAAGTCCCAATAAGCAGTTTCGAATGAGGTCAACCTGGAGTGGGATTTCAGGTTGACCTTTTTTCTAATTGAATCGATCTGAAAAACCTTCTAAGAAAAGCGCAGGCGCTCGTTTAGCTTATGTACAAACTTTTAGAGGGCCTGACGAGATAAAGGAAACACGATGAACCCGAAGGATGAATCGATGTTGACTTACGCAAGCAGGCACCGAAAGTTTGCTAGTCGCTGGGCGCTGGAGCTAGATCCAACATTAGCCCAATTTATACTTTCCTATCCTGTAAAAAAATGATATTTATCATTTCAAAGAAGTGATACCCATCACTACCGGCCCCGGCGGCTCTTCGATATGCTTTTAATACAATAAATCAAGGAGGCACGAGGAATAATGAGAAAAGGTTTATTAATCGGTTTATATGTGGGAGTTATTTAAGGGGCTACCAGTGTTGCCACAGCTTACCTGTTAGGTGCGGTAATAGGCCTGTGGTTCTCCCAGTTAAATTGGACCTCCATTGCGGTTGCATCGATCATCGCAACTACCGCCGGGGCAATGATTTTCGTAAAGTGGTTTCAAAAATCTGCAAGACCTTCACTTTATTATGTTCTGCTAACTGGGGGTGTCACTCTGTTGTCGTCACTCAATGTTTTGGCTAAGCCCCTTGCAGATCCATTCGGAGTTATTGCACAGCCGATGCATGTCGTGGTCTTCTTACTGTCGATCTGGTTCCGAAGGGGTTGAAACGCGGGAAGCAAGCCCAGGTTTCCGGAACCCCGATAAACCAACGACAAAGAGTAAGGTCAATGACTCATATGATAGTCCAAAATGGTGAAGGTGGTTAAAAAATGTCTCGCATCAGACTCCCGTGGGAAACAATGATGTTGCTTCCCCCGTTGATTTCTTTGATTATCTTTCCGCAACCGACAGGGTACAACTATCTATTGTTTTTTATCATCGCTACGGCTCATTTGATCAGCATTATGAATGCGAAATACCGAACTTTTTTCATCATAGTTCAACTGGTCGCGATTGCTTTTTGGGGGGCTTTCTTGAACCCGTGGGAATTGTGCTTCGGCTTTTATCCCGCTTTGGTGATCGGCAAATACTCATCTTACCGTAAAATTACTGGGATGACTGTACTCATGGCTGTGCTCTTTGCCGGGGCAACTGGGTTCTATTTCTTGCGAGAGTCGAATCCATTGTACCTTGGCTGGTACTCGATTCTTCTCATTCTTTTCTTGTTGCCCTATATAGTGAGAATGATCCGGAAATCACATGAAATGAAATTGGGGTTACAATATGCCAATGATGAAATTTCCCGGTTGATAAAAAATGAAGAGCGCCAACGAATCGCCCGTGATCTTCATGACACGCTGGGCCATACCCTGTCTCTGCTTACATTGAAAGGGGAATTGGTGGAGCGGCTGATTCCCCAGAATCCTGATCAAGCCTCAAAAGAAGCACGTGAGATCCAGAATATTTCAAGATCCGTTTTATTGCAAGTTCGGGAACTGATCAGTGATATGCAGGCCATCGATCTCGATGAGGAGTTGCAACAGGCGGCCCAAATTTGCGAGTCTGCCGGAATTTCATTCAAAGTGGAACGGAATGATGAACTTTCGGGAGCCACACCGATTATCCGCAATATTCTGAGCTTATGTCTCCGCGAATGTGTCACCAATGTTGTGAAGCACAGCGGCGCGCACAAATGCACAATCCGCCTCGAAGAAGGCCCAGGAAAATACATTCTTCAAGTGGAGGATGACGGAGTGGGCATTACGAAAGAAAATCACGACCGGTTCGGCAGCGGCCTGTTGGGTATGAAAGAACGGTTATTGCTGATCGAAGGGAAACTTGAAATGGAAACCAGGGAAACAAAAGGGACGAAAATCACGATCAGCGTGCCAAAAGTTAAGAAACCACGATAACGGAGGGAATCCAATGAGAATCGTCATTGCCGAAGATCAAGGAATGCTTCGATCCGCGGTTAGCCAGTTGTTGGCCCTGGAAGAAGATATTGAAATTGTCGGAGAAGCCAACGATGGTGAACAGGCTCTCCAACTAATTCAAGAAAAAGACGCCGATATTGCCGTGCTCGATATAGAGATGCCTTTGTTAAGCGGACTAGAGGCAGCAGAAAAATTGAGGGATGAAGGCAGTCAATGCCGAGTCGCCATTGTGACCACCTTCGCCCGAAGTGGGTACTTGCAACGTGCCGTGAAGGCCGAAGTAATGGGGTATTTGCTAAAAGATGCGCCCGTGTCCGAATTGGCGGAAGCACTGCGAAAAATTCATGCGGGCAAGCGTGTCTTTAGCCCGCATCTGACTTTTTCCATGATGGAGGAAATCAATCCACTCACGAAACGAGAATCCGAGATTTTGTTGCACCTAAAGAAGGGAGATTCAGTCCAAGAAATCAGTAAAACTCTCTATCTCTCTCCTGCTACGATCCGCAACTATATCTCTGAAATTATTCAAAAGTTGAAAGCCAGAAACCGGATGGATGCCGTCTCGATTGCCGAAAATAAAGGATGGCTGCCGGAATAACTTTTTTTGTAAAACAAAACGGATTGTATGGTGCAAGACTAAAGAGTAAAAATTTATTTAGGAGAGAAGGAGAAAAAAGTGCCACATGTCATTGAAGTTGAAGGTTTAACCAAACAGTACGGGGAAACTCGAGCCGTACAGGGGATTTCTTTTACGGTCGAAAAAGGAGAAATTTTCGGTATTGTTGGTCCGAACGGCTCTGGTAAAACGACAACGATTGAGATTTTGGAAGGACTGCGGAAAAGAGATTCCGGAAAGGTACACGTACTTGGCCATGACCCCGGTAAGGAATCCGACCGCTATCCATTAAATAAAAAAATCGGGGTGCAGTTTCAGTCCACATCCATACAGGAGTTAATGAAGGTCAAAGAAGCGATAAATCTGTTTACCTCTTTTTATGACACACATCACGTCCTGAACATCATTGAACAATTGCATTTGAAAGACAAACTCAATTCGTATTTCAAGGATCTTTCCGGTGGCTGGAAACAACGAGTAACGCTCGCTTTAGCCGTTTTGCATCAACCCGAAATCGTTTTTTTGGATGAACCGAGCATGGGGCTTGATCCGCAAGCACGCCGCGAGTTGTGGGAAGTCATCCATACCCTGAAGGAACAAGGAACCACCATCTTGGTCACAACGCATTATATGGAAGAAGCCGAAAACCTTTGCGATCGGATCGCCATGGTGTACGACGGCCGAATCCGGGCACTTGGAAAACCGAATGTGTTGCTCGAAGACCTTGCAACAAACTACCTAACGTTTGAAAGTTTCGATGTGGATCCTGGTGTATTGATCGCCCTGCCCAGCGTGATTCATGTGGAGAAATCCACGTATCGAGTGAGAATTCAAACGGAGGATCTCCAGCGTTCTGCCTACCTAGTTTTAAAAGAATGTGAAGAACGCGGTTGGAAAGTGGCCGCATTCCGTTTTGAGCGAGGCACCCTAGATGATTTGTTTGTCCACCTGTTAAAGGAGCGATCAGCATGAATAAAATTGTGAAACTGTCGGTAATAGAAACAAAGTTATTTTTTCGAGAAAAAATGGCCGTGTTCTGGACCTTTTTGTTTCCGGTTCTAATGATCTGGCTATTCGGGACAATGTTCGGAGACGCAAAAATCGGTGGGATGACTTACAGCAATGCTTACATTCCTTCTTGGATGGCCGTGAACATCTTGACCACTGCGTTTTTCGGAATTGGAACGGTGATGGCCAACTATCGAGAAAAAGGTATTTTGCGACGCTATCAGGTCACAACAGTAAGGCCTTGGATGGTGTTAACGGCGCAAACCGTGCAGGGAACCGTCATTTTTACCATCAGCGCCGTAATTATTCTCATTTTTGGATACCTCGTCTTCAATTTACATGTACCGAAATATTTAGGAAGTACCCTGTTGGCCATCCTATTAAGCCTGGTTGCCTTCTTCCCGTTCGGACTGTTGATCAATTCTATTGCCAAAAACGTTCGGACTGCCTCAGCCATCAGTTCACTTGCCTTGAATTTGATGATTTTTCTATCGGGAGCCACCTTTCCGATTGAATGGATGCCAAACGTATTACGTGTTATTGCCCACATCCTTCCGCTATACTATGTCATTGATTTAATAAGGCAAACATGGAATTTCACACCGATTTGGGAGAACGGCGTGGATGTCGCGGTCCTCATTAGTGTCGCCATCGTGTCGATCATTTTGTCTTCACGGTTTTTCCGCTGGAGCGGGGAATAAAATGAAAATGTTATGATTTTTATCGAAGAAAGGTGGAGAGGCAACATGTTTTCATTTATTGTCGTAGTATTTCTTTTATTTTTAGTCCCAGGTCCTGCGGTGATTATTACAATTTCTCAAACAATAAAAAGCGGGAGAAAAAATGGTATTATGACTGCTTGTGGAATCGCCTTAGGGGATAGTATTCACGTCTTGTTCACTGTTTTAGGATTATCAGCGATATTATTAAGTTCTGCTCTAGCATTTGAAATCGTCAAATATATCGGGGCTCTTTATTTATTTTACTTAGGGATTCAAATGTTATTTACAAAAACTAAACAAAAAGAAAAATCAAACCTTGAACAAACGTCTGGAAGTATAGATAAAAGCTCGAGCTGGAAATCACTTAAACAAGGTTTTTTAGCAGAAATATTGAATCCTAAAACAGCATTATTCTTTTTGGCATTTTTGCCTCAATTTATCAAAAATGACGGAAGCAGTGTAACATTACAGCTTTTTGTTTTAGGGATTGTATTTGTGCTAATGAGTATTACATTCACTTCTTTTTTGGCTTATTGTACAAGTTTTATTGGAGCAAAGATGTTCAAAACCTCAGGTGTTTTTGCTAATAAAGTCGAGAAAATGGTTGGTGTGATTTATATTGGCTTAGGCATACGTTTAGCCCTTCAAACGCAAGAATAGATGGCGATAGGAATTATACGTTTCACGAAACTTGCCCCACTTCATGATTCCTATAAATGAAAGAAAACGCTTATTTTTAAACAACCATGGTAACCATCTATCAGTGTAACAGATAGATGGTTACTTTACGTCAGGCACAAAATCAACAAACCCCACTTTCTTTGAGCAATGCTCTCGAAATATTTATTCTAGCCATCGTATTCTTTTTTAGTACGATGTTTGCTATTTCCATAATGATCGACTGCAAAGCTAAACAATACTTTCATCAGAAACAGTAAGCCGATGATCAACATATGTGTAGTTATTCCTGGCAGCATCGGCACGACCCCCAAACCAACAGACAAAAGCAAGCCCGCTATAAATAATTGCCCACGCTTCCCAATAAGGGCATTTACGATAAAAGCCCCGATGATCGTATAAGCCCATATCCCTACTGAATACCCAATATTCGTATCGAGAAGCAGGGCAATAAGCACGATATGGACATGAATCACAATGAATACGATTCGATTTTTTTTCCGCGCCGCATAAAAATTGCTAGTTGATGCAGTAAAATTCGCTATAACGCCCGCAAAAACATCGAAAATCAATAGTAATGCCAAAGCAGTGCGCCACGCTGGCAAATCATTAGCCAATTCAGGGAATCGATAATATAGCACAGCCGTCAGTATACCGCCAAAAAGCAATATCGCTAAAATAGATCCAACAGATTGTTTTTCACCAAATACATCGTGCAAAAAAGAAGGAATTCGAAGCTGTCTCATTTCACGCCACTTCCATCATTAATAATTAACATCTTTTTATAAAGTTATGTATTCTTTATAGTTTTTATCTCTAAAACTATTATATCTACTTGAACCTCATTGTTCAATATGTTTTGTACTATTTTTATTGAATCCATCTAAAACTTTGGTTACACTACATATGAGGTGAACAACGATGAACGGTTATGAACGACGGAAACAGAAAAAAATCGAGCAAATATTCAGTGCATCCATTGAATTATTTTTCAAATACGGCTTTCAAAAGGTTAGCGTGAATGAGATTGCGCATAGAGCGAATGTTTCCCCCGCAACCATATATAATTACTTCGGGACAAAAGAACAACTTTATACTGCCTCCCTGATGAATTGGCTGGATAAGCAGTTGGCACAGTACGAGGACATCCTGAAGTCCGGGTTATCTTTTCTTGAAAAGACTAAAAATATCATGCTGTTGGAGGCTAAAAACTTAAAAATTTTAGCAGATGAGTTTCCGAAATTCCCATCTTCTGATTTAAGAGGGTTGATACAAATGATGGACGGTTATAACCAGCAGAAGGTCGTGCCTTTTTTTAAGAAGTTTGTCGAGCTTGGAAAACAAGAAGGGTATATTCGAAAAGATCAATCTGAAGAGATGATGCTGCGTTATTTTGCAATGTTCCAGAATGAACTGGTCCGGAATTGGGAGGGGTCGAATCAAAAACAGACAGCCGAGAATATGGATCAATTGATGGAGTTGTTCTTTTATGGGGTAGCTGGACGGGCATAGCTTTAGAAATAGTGCAAACCGATTAACTACTTTGTAATCCTTAGAACTATTAAGAAAAAACCTATTTTATTAGTAATCGACTTGTAGCTGAAGTATCAGTAGAGTGTTAAGAGTCTCGTCCTTAGCAAAAGAGTTTTGTACTTTTCGTTCATGGAGTCAAAATATCGCAATCTGAAAAAAGTAGTATAAGCAAGAAAACCCAGAAATTGGCATAAAGCTAGAAAAAAGCTCTTTAACACGGGGAATTTTTTCTATACACGATAGCGTATTTCATCAAAGAAATGACCATAATTTAAGAAATAAGTGGATGTGACAAGGGAGGGTTGAAAATGGGAAAGCAGGAAGAACTACTTGCCCGCCAACTGCGGCTGCAAGCTGAAGCAGATACGATTGTTGAAGAAATGCACCTTAAGCAATTGCTGGCAGAAGCTGGTACACCTGTAAAAGTAGGGAGTGCGGCTCTAGGTTTAATGACTTGGAGAGACCTCGATATTACTGTCGTTTGTTCTAAGTTAAATATCGCTACAATTTCCGGCATCGCTTCACAATTGATGTCCAATCCCCAAGTCCGCGATTTGACATTCATCAATGATACGGGCAATTGGAACACTGATCCAACCTATCCCGACGGTTATTTTCTAGGTATCACTTACGAATCCACCATTGGACACAAATGGGAACTGGATATTTGGTTTGTGGACGAGCCTGACAAACAGCCCGATTTTCAGCATATTCGCACGATGGCTGATCGACTAACTCCAGAAGCGATTGTCTCTATTTTAAGCATTAAGACCGTTTGGGCCACACGACCCGAGTATGGGAAGCAAGTAACAAGCTTTGATATCTATACTTCTGTATTAGATCATAATGTACGTACACCTGACGAATTTAAGAAATGGCTGGAAAGCCGAAACAACCATTTTCAGTAAAAATCTAATCTCGCACTCCAGCAAACTGTATGGAGGTTACCCCTTAAGGACAGCCTTCAAGCCGGCAGCTGTTTGCGGCTGCTCTTTCTTCATCGATTGGCGCATGAAAAATTCAGCTACCTTCGGAACGTTGTCAACTTGAATGGAGAAATGAACACGGCAAGATTGATCCGAGATCGGCTCAATACGATAGCTTTCACAAAACGATTGTTTTTCATCAGGACCTGTCTCCAGCGTCAACAATTGATCCTGAACAAGCTCGGTCACGATCATGTTTTTTCCGCTCTTGAAGCCTGAGTATTTTCCACTTTCGAATACTTGGTCCCCAACTCAAACGGTCCTTCAGGAGTCACTCGCGCCTCCATAATACCTTTAATCCAGGAAGGCCGCCCCTTTAAATCAATGAGGCGTGAAAAAACGCTTGCTGGAGAGCAATAAAGGAGAGTCGTTTCCTGGTAAAGATACGGTCTATCGCTTTCAATCACACGGGGTATCCATTACCGAAACTCTTTCGCGGGTTGAGAAACGAACCTGATACGAGTTAAGTCCGGAACAAAATTCCTCTAACATTTTTTGAAGTTGCTCACGATCCTTTGTGGCTCCAGATCTTCAAAATAATATTCATACGGATCTCGTTTAGTTGCTAAGGGTTTTGTCCAACAGAATTAACACGAACATAACCAATTTTCCGTAAAATACTACCCCATTTTTGATTTTATGTTGACTAGTTAGTGATGCAATATGCTGTATGCTTAAATGCATACTTAATTTACAGAATTTTGTCGAATGCTTCCTTCATCGCGAAAACACAGATAAGGGATCTGTTCCAGTTCGGGAAAATCGCAAGTGGAGGCAATCCCACCAGAACGTTGTCCTGAATGTGGTTTTGACAAGTATATAAGCACAGCTTACGAAAGCAATTGATAATGGATTTTGACTACGTATCATTCAAAGAGTGAGAATACCAATTTGAGACTCCTAAATGGGCTTGGGATAGATGAAATACATTAAATATGCCTTTGCAGTTATATTCCATTTGTGTTATATTTAAATCACATTAATTAAGTCAAGTGTCAGAGAGGGGATGCGATGATAAAAATAGATATTTATTTAATGAGGTGAGCGACATGTCAGGTAAAATTCCAGGCATGAATGTATCTATGCTGGGGGCATTGGCTGAACCTAATCGGATGGCAATCGTTGAGTTGCTGCGTAATGGGTCTTTAACAGTGGGGGAAATTGCTAATCGGTTGGAATTGAGCCAGCCGCATGCTTCAAAGCATTTAAAGGTGCTGAGTGACAATGGAATTGTAGAAGTGAAGCCAGAAGCTAATCGTCGATATTACAAGCTACGGTCTGAGCCCTTCCGAGTAATAGAATATTGGGCGACTTCCTTTCAAAAGGATATGGAAAGGAGACTCGACAACTTGGACGATTATGTACAAGAACTGCAAAATAAAAAACAATAGACAAGTGAAAAATAAGGAGGAAAAATTATGCCAAATAACAAAATGATTTCAAGAGTAGAGAATGAAAGGTTTCTTGTTTTAGAACGAGTTTATGATATGCCACGTGATCAACTATTTCAACTATTTAAGGAACCAGATCACTTAAAGCGCTGGTGGAGTACGGATGGTTGGGAACTGCCCGTTTGCAACATGGACTTTCGCCCAGGCGGCGTATGGCACTACTGCATGAAATGTGTTGATAAGAATCAAGAAGAATATGGAATGGAATCTTGGAACAAAACCATTTATAAAGAAATTATTGAGCCAGAAAAGATTGTCTATAAGGATTATTTCTCGGATGCAAAAGGCAATATTAATGAGGCCATGCCTTCTCCAGAGGTCACGATGGAATTCATCGATTTAGGCAGCCAAACAAAATTGGTCAGCCGTTCTGAATTTGATTCAGCAGATTCACTTCAAGCTGTTTTGGACATGGGAGTGTTGGAAGGTATCACACAAACATGGAATAAGTTAGATGTACTAGTAGAGGGATTAAAATAGGATAATGCTCTGATCGTTTAATTTGATTTTTAACAAAACACTCACAAAGGGCCTGTGTAATAAGTCTAAAAATGAAACAAGAGGGAAAAATAATTTATCTTTCTTCCTCTTGTTTTTCGTTTCTAAAAAATATTCGAAAAGTAGCCTGCGAAGTCCAGTTATTTCCGGAATATTGTGGTCTAATGACACAATCCCGAATTCCATGTGGACTTTATTGATAAATTTATCGATTTGCCTTTGTATACTGTGGTTTAAAAGACAATTCAAACAACCTTCGCATTATTAAATCTTATAACTCTGCACGTGACTGGATCTATTTTTCCGATTCAGGTATTTTTTAACGCTACTTTTCGATAAAAAGAGAGGATTCTAGTTATATGGAAGAATGGCTTTACTGTGTATCTTCCTTCTCACTTCTACTATAAAATCAATTCATTATTAATTTTTTCACTCGCGTCTTTTTCTCACAATGGGTCAAAATTAACGATGAGATACACCGATGGATTGAATTTGAAATAGGGTCCTGCGTTAATTGCCATAAACTCCTGTTCCCACAACTCAAAAGAAAATAAATCGGAGTCACCTGCTGGCGTGTCCTGGAGTGTTGTTAAAATTCTGCTGCTTCATTCACTTCCTTGTCAAACCACAGATGCGGAATGATGTTTTGATTTGTTTTTGGCATAATAGTTATTCCTCCTAATTACTTGTTGGTACTGCACGGTTGTTAAGATATTTCGCATGACTTAATGAAACTTCTTTTCGTCTTCTGTGATAAAAAACATAGGAGCAACAGTATCCGATAAAGAAAATGATCCATCCACTGGCTGGGTAGCCCACTACAACACTCGAATAAAACACACCTGTCAAATCAATGACTAAACTAGCATAAGCCCATTCCTTAATTCGCGGGAAGCCAGGTACCAGTATTGCGATCACACCTAACAATTTAGCCACCCCAATAAAAGGAACAAGGTAGGCAGAGGAACCTAGATGATTGAATACAACGATGTCACTGGGAGCAGACAAGATATTAGGAATAGAACTCATTAGCATTAATGTTGCTAATAGGCCCGTGAAAATCCAATAGCCAATTTTAACTTTCCTCATAGAAAATTCTTTCGATTTGTTCATTCTGAAAATTCCTGACCTTCTACTGACGTCAAAGGGGTGCTCATGGATAAGCCTTCTGATTTCATTCCTCCAGTATCGTTTTGTTTCAATCGTTTTAAAGTTTTCCTAGCAATTCTTCAAGTCGGTCCAAAGGCCCCTGCTGACATACCAGCTTTCACCATACTATCCCGATCTTCTACTGATTGATATACCGTAGTCTCGGTAAATTTTGTCTTGCCATCAGGCATTTCTTCGAAGAGGATCGTGACAAGCCCAATAAAACCTGGGTAGCCTTTGTTCCCTAAAACCATCGATTTAGGACTGAATTTAATGACGAAAACGGTTGTGCGTTGCACCTTGATAGAACGGAATGTCTAGAATTACTTTGCTATGCTTCATCTCCGCTCTGGTCTGACCCGAAGTACCCGCGACAAAACATTCCCATCAAATAGATTAACAAAACCTACAAAGTGCTATTGTATTTCCTCAATCGGCACATCCTTTATATGTGTTGCAATCCACCAAATATGTCCAAAGGGATCTATTAGTCCTCCACGTCGATCACCTTCAATATGATCTTCTACAGGCTCCAGTTCCTTCGCACCTGCATCAATAGCTTGTGCAAAAAGTGCATCAGCGTCCTCAACATAGAGAAAAATATGCATTCCAGCTCCTCTAAGAGACTGGGGGCTCTGCATAATCGGGTATGCTGGAAACTCATCAACAATCATGATTGGCGAATCACCGATTTTGATTTCTGCATGCTGAACTTTACCGCTGTTATCTGTAACACGCATCTTTTCAATAGCTCCAAATGCCTTTTGATAAAATGAAATAGCAGCCGTTGCATCTTTGATAATCATGTATGGTGTCACTGTGTGGTATCCTGCAGGAATGCCTTTTGTATTCGATGTCATGAAATATTCCTCCAATGAATTAAAATTTGGATGCAATTATTCCAAAGAAACAGGTCAGACACTGGGAATGATTGCATCAAATTTATTCTAAATCACGTTGAAATAAATTGTATTGTAAAAAAATGACCTTATTTAAGTGGAACGTGGTTTTGTTGTTTCTCTTGATTCATGTGGTAAACTGTTGGGCTAAGACCAGAAAACGCACGAAAGTCATGAATGAAATGGGCCTGATCATAATAACCGCAAGTTAACGCAAATGTTGTCCAATCAACTTGGTCTCCATCGTTAATGAGCTGAAGTGCATACTGAAAACGTTGGATGCGGTAAAATTGTTTGGGTGTCATTCCCACTTCTTCCTTAAATAGCTGAATAAATCGACGTGAACTCAAACTAATTTGATCAGTCACATCAGCAATTTTTAACTGAAAAGGAAAACCCTTAAATTTCTTTAGTGCGAAGACAACTGCTGGATGAAGTACGGAAGCTTGATTTATCATCTCCAATAAGTAATGTTCAAGAATTCTAAATTTGTCAGCTGGCATTTCAACTTCAAGAAGCTGATCCCGCATTTCGACAGCTTTTGCCCCCCAAAGTGCTTCTAGTGATATGTGCCTATTATACAATTCATTAGCTGATATATTAATAAATGGAAGAGCACCACCTGGCTTAAAGTGAATCCCTATTATGGAAGCTTGACATGCTGTGTCGATAACAGTAAAACCTGAATGCGGTCCAGAAATCAGACTCCCACGAAAACTTTTGAATCGGTCCTGATTCTTTTGATCGTATACCTTTATCAAGTCCTCTTCTAGATTGATAACTAATTCCATAGAGCCGTCTGGAAGGACGCGTTCCATTTCATGAGGCGGCTTATAATTTTTGTAATACCAAAAAATATTTATAAAATTCGACAAGGGAGGCGGGGGGTGGTAGGTTCCAAAAACAACCATAGCAATCACTACCTTTAATTTATTCTAAAAAACACCATTATTGTTGGCTTGGAATAAAGTTCGATCAACAATGTCATTTAAATACTTACCTTTTAGGGTATTCGGATTATTTGGTAGAAAAGGACTTATAATTAACCCTTTTCCATTTTCTTAATAAGTGTAGAAAAATCAAGTTGCCTGTTATGACGTGATAACAGGACTTTTTATTTTACAAACTTATCTTACCGATAAGTAATATTATTAAATACCTTCACCCTTATAAAAGAAATTTGTAAGTTTCAACCCTTCTTCTCATCGACCAAATTTGCTCTCCCCATAATTTCCTGTACTATTGAACCTTTTGCATCCGCATAGTCTTGGACGTGTTTCCATTTACGGTGAGCTAAGTTACGCTTTACGTTTGCATACTTATCTCGATCGGAATGGTTAATTCTTAGCCAATTGCGAAACCGCAACATTCGGTCGATCTCAGATGAGCCTTTACTAAATACGTGTAAATTAATATCTGTATCGGGGCCTTTAAAAAGTCGGTGTTGAAACCAATCTGGTTCTCGAATACGTAAAGTGTAGCCGGCTTCCTCCAAGTCAGGAACATAAGCACTTTCGTCAGCAGAATCCTTCACAACCAATAGAATATCAATAATTGGCTTAGCACATAAACCTGGCACTGAAGTTGATCCAACGTGCTCCAACTGAAGTACTTTTTTACCAAGTATGGAATAAATTCTTTTAGCCTCTCGGTCAAATAACTTCGGCCATTTCGGATCATAGTCAAGGAGTGTAATTTGTGCATTGTGAGGTTTTAGCTCTCCAACCATTACTTCTTGCAGTTTTTCTTCATTTTTAGATTTTAAATTATCGTGCATCAAAGTCAATTAAATCTCCCTCCATTTCGATTTTTAATAGCATTCAAACGTACCGCACTTTTCAACATACCACCCATGGAAATATATCTAGCCACTTCAAGATAAACAATATGGTAGATAATATTCATCCATAGTGTTCCTGTATACTTTTTATATAGCTGTAGAGCAATTCCAAAAGTGAAGAGCAGTATAAAATAATCTATAGTTATTGTAAATGGCTCATCAAGGAATATTGACGCCAATGCCATCACTGTAATCGGCAAACAAATGAAGATTAACTGTTGCAAAATCAATTCGATTGACTTTCATTACAGAGTGTTTCTAAATGATAACGGATTACTCCCTTCACCTTTTCTGGAGAGTAGACATCAGGTCTTAACAGAGCATGAATGGACAATCCATCAATTAATGCCGCTAGCCTACTTTTTTCTAATTTTACATTAGTTGAATCAGATAAAATCCCTTTTAGGACTAATATCTCAATCATTGAATTTGCTAATTCATATGTACCGTTAGTCATTTCATCTTTCTTTTCTTTTAATGTATCACTTGTAAGTGACTGAAGTGCAAGAATCCACCAAACACTCGTTTCGATTTTCTTTTCTTCATCAATTGGTACAAGCTCCAATAAAACCTCTTCGACAGCTTGCAATGGATTTTCTGACCAACTTTTACTTTGAGATCGTTTTTTACCTTCTTCCAGATAGTAATCCATGATAAATAATAACATTTCATCCTTAGTTGAAAAATAATGTCTTAACGCTCCAGCAGACATGCCTGCTTCAATCGCAACTCTTCTTATGGAGGCTTTTTCTGTTCCCTCTTTCTTAATTATATTCCAAGCGGCTTCAGCAATTGATTTCCTCTTTTTTTCATGATTAACAATCCTTGGCATAAAAAATCACTTCCTTTTATTAACACAGTGTGTTATTATAATTTTAACACACTGTGCTATTTAAATTATAACATATAAAAAGGAGGGACTCTATATTTGATTGAAAGTATTGAAGCATTGATGCCTTCTTCATCAATAGACACATCGATAGCTTTGCTAATTATTTCTATTTGCGCATTAATTGATATATTAAGTCCTGGTGTACTTGCTGTAACAGCTTATTTATTATTGACACAGCCTAATCAATTATCATCTCGCTTGCTTGTTTTTTTATTTATTACGCAGTTTGGCTACTTCGTAGTGGGCTTATTACTATACTTTGGTGGAGATTCACTATTGAAAGGAATTGGAAAATTATCTGAATTTGACTTTATCAATTGGTTTTATCTCCTTTTTGGAGCAGTTATTGTTCTAATTAGCTTCTGTAAACCAAATGATACTACAAAAAAACGTTTAATTTCATTTATACCCCAAAAAACAACGATGAAAGGGATGATCATATTAGGTATCATTGTTTTTCTAATTGAATTTGTAACTGCATTGCCTTACTTTTATTCCATTTTGTTAATGAATCACCTAACAATTGAGTCTTCCTCTTCTATCTTTATTATAATTGGCTACAATCTTGTAATGGTGCTTCCTTCTCTTCTTTTGTTAGGGGTTAATATTATATTTAAAGAGAGACTGCAACAATTTCTAAATAAAATTAAATCAAAATTAAATGAAGCTCCGATTTCCTCACTCTTGGTAGCGATAGGAGTAGTAGGTGCGGTTTTTTTCAATATCGGTCTTAGAGGCATATTAAATTAAAAAATTATTAATGAGGTGTTCATCATGAAAGAAATAATCAGTGGACTTGGTCTACTTTTTGTTATACAGGGAGTAGGCGGATTAATCAATCATTTGACTAATGGTGGAAAAAGTTGGTTTTTGGTAAATTATATTAATGCGTTTCAGGGATTTGAAATTGTTATGGACATTATTTTTATTATAGTTGGTGGGATCATAGGTTTAGCCTCTTGGAAAATAGACAGATCAACTAAAAGAGAAAATTAAATATAGAGCAAATTGGACGGTTTATACATAGCCGTCCAGTTTGGCGGATACTCCGTTGAAATATATTTTTAAATATTTATAGAGAGGAACATAAGAATTATTATGAATTCAAGACATATAGGGAGCTCGTCTTCCCAAAAGGAAGAACGATTATCCTTTATTGATAACCTAAGAGGAGCTCTTACAGTGTTGGTTGTGCTACATCATTTGGTGTACTTTTCCGTCTATAACGAGGTATTAACACAAGGGTCTATTGGGGTTGTAATGGGCCTTCTATTCCTTGCTTTTAATCAGACTTTCTTTATGGGGACATTTTTTCTTATTTCTGGTTACTTTGTCCCTTCATCTTTTGAAAGAAATGGGGCAACTCGGTTTATCAAAGATAGATCTGTCCGATTCCTAATCCCATTTATCTTCTATATTTTCATTCTTAGCCAAGCTCAAGCAATTGAAGCCTATATACTTAACCAAGAGCCAATTACATGGCAAACCTATTTTTCACATTTAACTTACGGGCCGATGTGGTACGTCGAGCTACTTTTCGTATTCGTTTGTTTATACGCAGTTTGGGCGAAGTTTATGAGTAAAAATAAGCTATCAGTAGTTCGTCAGAGTAAGCCACCCACCTACACAATGCTTGCCATCTTTGTCATGATATTAGCAGTATCGTATTTCATCATAAGACTGTGGGTCCCTGCTCTCGACTTGCCAGGCGGATCTCCCAAGGTTCGAGCATTCGTTGGACTATTTACAGCAAGCGGCTATGATCTCCCACAATATGTTGGGCTATTCATTTTGGGCATCATCGCTTATCAACGCAATTGGTTTCGAAATACCCCTGATTCTATGGGGAGGGCGGGTTTTGGAATTGCAATTGGAGCATCGCTTCTTCTCCTTCCCATAGTCTTGATATTTGGGATAGACGAACTACAGTTTTCTGGCGGCTGGAACTGGCCATCTTTGGTTTATTCTCTGTGGGAAGCTCTATTTTGTGTTGGCGTCATTCTCGGATTAATCATATTCTTTCGCAAAAGAGTTTTTCATCAAGGAAAAGGTTGGACCTTCTTGTCAGCCCATTCCTTCGTGATTTATATCATTCATATACCGATTATCGCTATTGTTATTGCTGGATTAAAGGTCATCCACTTTCCACCATCCTTCATGTTTCTAGCTATGATTCTGATCACGATACCGCTTTGCTTCTTGTTAAGTTATTTAATTAAGCAGATTCCCTTTGTGTCAAAGATACTTTAGGGATGGTGAGTATTAAAGAAGAAATGAGGATACGACGACAACCATATCTGCTCTTATGCTTCTCAAAAATAAAACTAATGAGCCTTTTCCACTTTGAATTTTTATCTGAGTGCTTAAAAGTATTAATTTTATAAAATAAGTGTTACGTGGAATACCGGAAATTTTGATTAATGCCTTCACAGGATAATCGAGCCTTAGTTCATATATTACTTTTATTTTTTGTTTTGTCGTAATTTGTTTTCTTCTTGAACTAACTTTTTTAAATAGAATTTTCCATTTAATAATATGTATAAATTTTTAGTCCCACCTGGCTTATGTTCAGTTGGGCTTTTTTGTATTTAATGAATATTTTTTTAAATATTGCTCTTATTTTTGGCATTTCATAAAAAAACTTGTTGAAGGTTATGAAAGGGGAAATCATCACCCTCCTTTGCAGTTGCGAAAGGAGAGGAAATGCGTGATAGAACCAGATCGTACCGAGTGGCAAGTTCGCTGTGCATTTAACGCCTTTTGTAAACGAGTATTGAAAAATGAAGCAATCAATATTTATAACGAAAGGCAGCAACGACAAGCAAAGGAAATGACATCTTCGGATCTTACATCACAAGAAGAAAATCAGCTCTATACCTTAGATAAGCAATATGAAGGAGAAGAAGGGCAAAGTTTTCAAGTGGCTGGAAAGACAATAACTCCGAAATTACTTGCTGAAGCGTTGCATACTTTGCCAAAAGAAAAGCGTAAAACCGTCCTATTATACTACTTTTTTGACAAATCAGATGTAGAAATAGCTGAACTACTCGATATTCCACGTAGTACCGTTCAGTATAGGCGGACAAGCTCTTTCAAAAGGTTAAGACGATTTTTGGAGGAACATGCAGATGAACGGAGTGATTAATTCTAATGTTGGAAACAACGAGCGTGGTTTATTGCCGTATCCAATTATTTTAGCTGCAAATAAGGGTGAGCCAGAAGCAATGAAAGTAGTTGTTCTACATTATGGAAGCTATATGACAAGCCTATCCATGCGTAAGATCCGTGATGATCAAGGGAACACGTATTGGGGCGATGAAGATACACGCGAACGCTTACGAGCGAAGCTTATGCAATCTGTTTTAGCTTTCAAAATTTGAATACAGAATGGTTAGGTTTTCCTTCATTAATCATATATTTGTTCTTTGACAAAGAAAGCACGGAAGATAACGTTGTGCAGTATAAACTAAAAAATCAGATACGTTATATTAGAAATGTTCAAGAGTTGTTTTCCACGGCAATGAATCGAGCTGTTGTTTTAGGAATGGCCGAAAGTAATCCATCGAAAGTTGTTGGAAATGTGAAAAAGACAAAGACAAAAATAGATTTTTGGACAAAAGAAGAATTTGAAAAAGTCATCTCTCTTTTTTATAAGGAAGACTACTATCAACACTTTTTATTTATCTCATTGGGGTTTTTATTTATGACAGGTATGCGGATTGGAGAAGCCACTGCAATTCAATGGGAAGATATTGATTTTGACAAAGGGCTGTTATCTATCGATAAAACACTTTACTATAAGAATTTGGATAACTATTCTTTTGTAGAACCAAAAACAAAAGCTAGTGTTCGTCATATTGCATTAGATGGGGATACATTAATGTTACTCCACGAATGGAAGGACGTGCAGCAATCTGTCGTTCAAACCAATTCTGTAATGAGCTATAATGGCATCCCCACACAAAAGCATACGTTAGCGAATGCCATTACACGTTTTTCAAAAAAAGCTGGGGTTCATCGAATTAGATTACATGCTTTAAGACATTCTCACGCTTCTTTGCTTATTAGTATGGCGAAAACCCATTAAATTAATGACCGCCTAGGGCAAGAAGATATTGAAACGACACTTGGTACCTATGGACATTTGTATCCAAACAGTAGCTTTGAAGTAGCCCATAAATTAGAAGGTATTATGTCTTACCAAATAGCAACAGAAAATGAAGATACTTCACCTAAAAATCAATTCACTGCTCGTTACTTACGTAAAGGTTTAAAAACAAATAATGCAATAACAATGCAATGAAAATAGAGTAAAGAGCCGAAACCCTTGTAAACAAAGGGGTTTCAGCTCTCCTTCTACTACTCCCACTCAATCGTAGAAGGTGGCTTGCTCGTAATGTCGTACACAATCCGGTTGACGTGTTCGACTTCGTTGACGATCCGGGTGGAGATGATTTCCAGCACGTCCCATGGAATGCGCGCCCAATCGGACGTCATGCCGTCAATCGAGGTAACGGCGCGGATGCCGACTGTGTAATCGTATGTGCGTGTGTCGCCCATAACGCCAACGCTTCGCATATTCGGCAATGCCGTAAAGTATTGCCAAATTTCGCGGTCAAGCCCGGCTTTTTTGATTTCTTCACGCAAGATTGCGTCTGATTCACGGACAATTTTTAGCTTCTCATCGGTAATTTCGCCAAGGACGCGAATGCCGAGGCCTGGGCCAGGGAATGGTTGGCGCCATACAATCTCATCTGGAATGCCAAGTTCTGTGCCAAGAGCACGCACTTCGTCTTTAAATAGCGCATTGAGTGGCTCAATTAATTCAAAAGCCATGTCTTCTGGCAAACCGCCTACATTATGGTGCGATTTAATCGTTTGGGCCGTGTCTGTTCCTGACTCAATGATGTCGGTATAAAGTGTTCCTTGAGCGAGGAAGTCCATTTTCTTATCTTTTAGTTTTGCCGCTTCTTCATCAAAGACGTAAATAAATTCGTTGCCGATAATTTTCCGTTTTTGTTCTGGATCGGTAACGCCTTTTAATTTAGTCAAGAACCGTTCTGATGCGTCAATTTTGACGACATTCATGTTAAAGCCTTGGCTGAATGTTTCCATGACGCTTTCTGCTTCTCCTTTGCGAAGCAAGCCATGGTCAATGAACATGCATGTCAATTGATCGCCAATGGCTTTATGGATGAGCACCGCCACTACGGAGGAGTCAACGCCACCGCTTAATGCGCACAACACGTGGCGGTCCCCTACTTGTTCGCGGATTTTCTTGATTTCCTCTTCAATGAAGTTTTCCATTGACCAATCGCCTTTAGCGCCGCAAATGTCAAACGCAAAATTTTTCAAAAGGTCATTGCCAAATTCGGAATGCCGCACTTCGGGATGAAACTGCACGCCGTACAAGTTGCGGGACTCATCGCTCATAGCTGCAACTGGGCAGGAAGGATTGGAAGCGTCGACGGTAAAGCCCTCTGGAGGAGCCACAATTTTGTCGCCATGGCTCATCCAAACGGTTTGCTCAATAGGCAAGCCTTTAAAGAGCGACGATTGGTTTTCCACATTTAATAACGCTTTTCCGTATTCACGATGGGAAGCCTTGTCGACTTTGCCGCCAAAGTGATGTGTCATTAATTGGACGCCATAACAAATCCCTAAAATCGGAATGCCTAAATCATAAATGGCAGGGTCGCATTTAGGGGAACCTTCTGCATACGCGCTGTTAGGCCCGCCTGAAAAGATAATGCCGATTGGGTTCATTTCTTTTAATTCATCCGCCGTCAGTTTGTGTGAATGCAGTTCGCTATACACACCGAGGTCGCGGATCCGTCTTGTGATCAGTTGATTGTATTGCCCACCAAAGTCAAGGACAACAATCGTTTCATGATTCGTTACTTGCATGCAGCTTCACCCTTTGCTAAAGAAATTCTATATAGGAAAAAAAGTCAATCGCTATCGCAAATAAAACGGCTACAAGAGCAATCGCCCCTCGGCATTGCCTTTGCAGCCATATAAATGAATGCTCTCCCCTTTGTTTCGGGATCACGCATTTCTTTATGCAGCTTATACGCCAATAATCATAACAAGCCTGCTTGAATGCGGTCAAGTTCTGATTTTGTTGAGGATGTTTTTCCAATTTTCATGAAAGCGGTCCCCGTCAATGTTAGGTTTTTTATTGCTGTATAAATATTGCTCGTAGGCCTCGGTTAGCTCCCGCATTCCAGTAGACTCCAGTTCGCTGTCCACGTCGGTTGCATATTCACGCAACGTCTGCGTTGTTTTCCGCTTATAGCCATGAAAACCGAGCAACCATAGCAAGCGCTCATAGGAGCGGACAAAGGTCTCTGTTCGCCCGTCATTTTTGTACATTCCGCTTACATAAGCACGGGCAATCGCTTTGCGGAACAGAAACAAAACCAACGCCGCCACTGCAAGTATCCCTATAGCGGCTCCTAGCCACCAGCTCGGGCCTTCTTTCGTTTGGCCTAACGTTTGTGATTCATCTGTTTCTTCTTCGTTTTCAGGCTCTTGCACTTCGTCTTCATCCTGCTCAGGCTCTTCTCTTTGTTCAGGCTCCATATCCTCCTCATCGCCGTTTTCTATGTCAATTTCGGGCTGTTGAAAGGAAAAACCTGAAAAGCTAGGCGTCGGTTCAAACGGTACCCAGCCGACTTCCGGAAAATATACTTCTACCCAAGAATGGGCATTGCTATTGGCAATAACGTATTCTTGATAGGTTCCATCCTCGCCGACAGTTCCCTGTGCTTCACCCTCTGTAAACCCTTTTGCCCATCTAGTCGGAATGTCAAGTGTTCGCAGCATGACAGCCATCGCTGTCGAAAAGTTATCGCAATACCCTCGGGCTGTTTCAAACAAAAACTGGTCGACGTAGTCTTGGCCTTCGGCTGGAATAGCCACATCCTCTGTTTCGTATTCAAAATTAGGCCCGCTTAAATATTGTTCAATCGCCACGGCCATGTCGTACTGGTTGTCCGCGTCTTTCGTAATGTCTTCGGCCAACTCGCCGATACGCTCAGGCAATCCTTCTGGCAATGCTAAATAATCCGCTAGCTCTTCATCGTTGCTGTAATCAGGTCGGCCAACGTTTCGCAAGCCTTCCACATAGTACGTTTGCTCGTAAAATTGAAACTCGTATCGCTGTGGCACCAATTCGCCATTCGCGATGGTGGCCATTGCCGAAACAGGATCAATTTGCAACGGATAGTCTTGTTCGCCAACCAAATCTGTTACCGTTGGCGAAGCAAGCTCTCCTGGATAAAACAAGTGGCCGAATTGTTGCTCCCCTTCACTATACAATTGCAACTCCGCCTGCTGCTCTTCTACTTCAACGGCATCGGCACGTTTGCTTCCTTGCAACGGTGGCGTCACGCTCCGTTCTTCGACTTCCAATGCGTCGGAAAGCTGCCAACCTCTCCCCGTATACTCGTTTTTTGTCTCCCCTTTCCAATATTGGCCGTTTTCTACTCGAGCAATAAAAATAGGCGTGTCATCTTGGACAAAGCCACCACCGAGGCGGCGATCGTCCTCACTGTAGCCAATCCGTTGCACAGGAGTGCCTATGCCGCTCGGAACAAAGCCAAATACCGATTGGAGATAAGGAAGAGGGTCCGGCCACTGCGGTTCAGGTTTTGGCATCGCATAGCCAATCGACGCTGCTAGCATGATAAACACGCCTAGCAAAGCAAAAGAGCGGCCAAATGTACGAAATGATAAAACGGCGTGCGTGCCTTTTTGTTCGCCGCGTTTAAGCAACAGCAGCAGCCCAAACAGAAACAACCCAACAATAAAGGTGCGAACAATCGCCCAGCTCCCGCTATAATCGGTAAATGTGTCAATTGTACCAATATAGACGATGCTGATCGCTAAAAAAAGCAATATTCGCCGTGCCTGAACAATCCAGTAAAACAGTAGGTAACTGAGGATGGACAAGAGAATCAAAAATAAAAACGTCCGGTGCATATCAGTAATGTCCGCCAAATTGCCAGCAGTCAGCAAATAGATGTTGTAAAATAGATCGTCTAAAAAAGCAAACATCCACATTTGCTCAGTGCTTGATCCTGGAAACAACAAGTACAACGATCCGAGAATGACAGCAAAGCGGAGAAGCAGTGACCAGACAAGGTGTATTTTAAAGAATGTGATCAAGAAAAATACAGCAGAAACAGCGACAAACAGAGCAATCGAATCCGTGTGCGTAATTTCTGAGACAGGATAAAGCCATTCCATCAATAGAAGAAAACCGAACATGTATAACACAAAATCACGATAAAGTTGTCTTTTTTTATGCATCATCCGCACTTCGCCTCTTGCCCTCCTCAAACTGGGGATGGAAAAGCTGTGCCTTTAACCGCTTAAACTGCTCCTGTTCCCACTCGCCAACCGGAGCGGCAGCAGCAACAAACACAAGCGTTTTACGCTTTTCAAGCTGACGTACTAAACGAATCGTGTTCTCCTCTATTTGTGGCGTTATCAATAGAGTCACCCCTCCTAGTAGCTGAAGATTAGGAGGAAGTGGGGCTTGCTTTTTCGTTTTCAGCGGCTTCACTTTGGCAAGCAAGCGCAGGCCTGATTTCCATGTTCGCTCATTAAGTGGCAGCTGATTCCAACGATTTGGATACGTGTGCAAAACAACCTCCGTACGTGCTGACACAAAAGTGGCTGCCAAAGATGCGGCCCAACTCACACTTTCTTCAAACCATTCTTTTTCTAACTCTGTTTCCACTGTGCTTGGCAATAAAAATAACGATATTTCTTCGCTCTGGTCCGTTTCAAACTCTTTTGTGACGAGCCCTACTACACCTGCCGAGCGCTTCCAATCAATTTGCGCCATGCGGTCGCCTGCCACATAGGGGCGTACGCCAGAAACAGCATGGTCCTCATAGTTCTTTTTTAATTGCTTGGCAACATGGGAAGCGCCGACTATCCCTAAGCCGTGCTTTACATGGTAATAAGCAGGATAGACAAGCAACTCCGTATGAATGGGAATCCTTTTTTTAACGCGGATAAGGCCGAACAAATCATTTGCTGTTACAACGAGTTGGCCAAATTGTTGTTCCCCTCGTTGCAACGCTTTGGCCTCATATGAAAAACGCAGCTCTTTTTTTAACGTGAAAAAGAAAATCGCTTCATGCCGCTCTGCCAATATAGAAGCAGGAATGGTGTCACTTGCTTCATAATAAAAAAATGGAAGCAATCGTGGCCTTGAGATCGTTACATCTACGTTAAATCCTTCACCTGTTCGTAGTTCCTGTTTCGATATATAGCGCGTGGCCTTCACTCCAAACAAGGAAAGAAAAGAAACAAGACATGAACAGACAAACACAATGACGACACTGTAAAACAAAAACCAACTGACAAAGCCGCCTTGGAACATGCCAAAGACAAAGGTAGCAGCAAGAATAAACAGGACAATCAACCATCGGAAAGCAAAATAAACAAATGGCTTTACTCGTTTCATTAGGTTGCATGCCTTTTCCGCTCTACTGGAACGCGGATTTGTTTTATCAGATCAGCCAGTACCTCATCAGCGGCTTCTTCACGCATGAGCACATCATGGTGCAGTCGAATTCGATGCCCTAGTACATAGGGAGCAACAGCCTTAACGTCATCAGGAGCAACAAAATCACGACCCATAATGAGCGCATAAGCTTGGCTTGTCCGCATCAGTGCAATGGAAGCGCGGGGACTTGCGCCTAGTTCAATCTTTCCGCTTGTTCTGGTGGCATGGACGATGTTTACTAAATACTCTTTGACATACCCATCGATGTAAATGTTTTTGACTTCTTGCTGCAAAGCGGAAATTTCATCAAGTGTCACGACCGCTTCTAGATCCTCAATTGGATGCTTCTGCTCAACACGCCCTAAAAGTTCCAGCTCTTCTTCAATCGTTGGGTAGCCTAAGCTAATTCTGACTAAAAACCGGTCCAGTTGCGCTTCTGGAAGGGGGAATGTTCCAGCGTATTCAACGGGGTTCTGAGTCGCCATTACAAAAAAAGGCGAATGGATGACCATCGTCTCTCCGTCAACGGTGACGTTTCCTTCTTCTAGTGCCTCCAGCAAAGCCGATTGGGTTTTAGGCGACGTACGGTTAATTTCATCGGCAAGCACGACATTCGCCATAACTGGGCCAGGACGAAACTCAAACGCTTGCTTGTTTTGATTGTAAATCGATACGCCCGTCACATCCGACGGCAGTAAGTCGGGAGTAAACTGAATTCGCTTGAACGAGCCGTTAATTGTTTTCGCCATTGCTTTAACAAAAACGGTTTTGCCAACACCAGGCACATCTTCAAGAAGCACATGCCCCCCTGCAAGCAAGGCGACAAGACTAAGACGGATTTCCGCTCGTTTGCCAATCATCACTTTTTCAACATTTTCAATGATCTCATCTATTTTAGCTGTGCTTGTAGTCAACAAATCCTAGGCCCCTCTCCGTTTCTTTTTTTCATTGTACCATTGTCCTGTTTTTTTATCATTACAGAACAAGCGTTACCTTTCACCCAAAAAACCGTGCACCTTTAAAGTGCACGGCTTTGCTTTTGTTACAGTTGCGACATTGTTCGCAGCATGTCTGCTTCAATTTTATCCCAAGTCTCTTTTTGCTGGAACAGCTTTCGCGTTTTCGGGATCAGTTCTGTCTTAAACGCTTCTTTATAGGCGTCCGTTCCAGGATCAGGAAGCTGCTTTTTCCATTCGGTTACACGAGCCTCTATCTCGCCAGCTCGCGGCCCCCATTTGCCTGCTTCTTTTCCTTCTCTATCGAAAAAGACGATAATCGGAATTGATCGAGCACGGCCATTGGTTAAGTACTGGTCCATCAACTCAAGGTTTTCATCGCGGATTAAAAAACGCACATCCATTAAAGCCGTTTGCGCCAATTTAAGAAAAATCGGCACGTTTACCATCGCATCCCCGCACCAATCAGCGGTAAGCACAACGGCTTTCAAGCCTTTCCCTTGGAGGAGCTCCATTTCTTGCACGGCGTCTCCGCTAGGGATGTAGTGATTGTATATGTGAAGCAACGTCTCTTTGTTTACTTCCATCGATTCAATGTAGTCTTGGGCAGTCGCCCCTTTTTCAAACCAATCAAGAAGTGTCATAAGCTTGCTCCTTTTTTACTGATCGTACCATGCTTGGCTCATGGGACGCAAAAAATTTGATCTTTCTAGACATATTTTTGCTGACAATCCAAACACTACATCCAAAGGAGTGGTGAGATGTTCAATCGTTTTTTGCTTGCCCCGACTCTTATTTTTCTTCTGCTTTTAGGCATCGGGCAAGTGTCAACTCCAACCGCCTATGCCATCGGCAACAAGCCGTTTACATTCGTGTGGATGTCTGACACGCAGTATTACTCGCAGCATTACCCGTATATTTACGACAGCATGACGGAGTGGATTGTCGAAAACGAACGGAGCCAGTCGATTAAATATGCGATTCATACGGGCGATATCGTTGACCATATGACGAATGAATTCGAATGGGTTCAGGCAGACTTAGCAATGAAAAAACTAGATCAAGCCAAGATTCCATACGGCGTGCTGGCAGGCAACCATGATGTCGGACATAGCAAATTGGACTACAGCACATACAGCCGCTATTTTGGCGATGCTCGTTTTAATAAAAGCCATGCCTTCAAAGGGTCTTACAAAGACAATGAAGCCCACTTTGACGAAATTCATGTTAGCGGGCACAAATTCCTTATTCTTTACCTCGGTTTTGGCTGGAATGACGAAACGCTCCAGTGGGCCAAAGAAGTGGTTGAAGATCATCCTCATCATGCAACGATTGTTGCCACGCATCGTTACTTGCAAGTCAATGGCAAACGCTCTGAGGATGGAGACAAACTGTTTAAGGAATTAATCAAACCAAGCCCTTCCATTCAGCTGGTCCTAAGCGGGCACTACCACGGCACCGCCCAGCGGTTTGACCGTATTGATGACGATGGCGACGGTGTAAATGAACGAACTGTGGTCCAGATTTTATCCGATTACCAAGGATATGAAAAAGGCGGAAATGGCTTTATGCGCCTTTTGACATTCCAACCAAAATCCCAAGCAGTGACAATCAGCACCTATTCTCCTTATACAAAGGAAGACTCATTAGAAAACGAGGACTTTCATAAAGCGCCGATGACGTTTAGTTTTCCAATGGATTTTTAGCCCCTTGCCCAAATTGTAATGGTTCATCACCTTTTTAGATGGATATCCATATCGTGTACTATCCTAGAAAAAGGTGGTGCAATGCTTGGGCTATTATTACGGAGGATTTGAAAACAACTGCTGCTGCCCTCCCCCGCCTTGTGGGGGATACGGTTATGGACCTGGCCCTTACTACGGGCCGAGAGGATTTGGCGGCGGCGGCTTTGCGATTGCGATTGTTGTCGTGCTCTTCATTTTGATTATTATCATTGGCGGCGCCGGCTTTTGGGGTGGGCGTGGACTGCCTTGCTAAATGAAAAAAGAACATTAGCGTCCTTCGCTAATGTTCTTTTCTTTAATAATAATATCCATAGGGCGGGTACCCATAAGGTCCAGGTCCATAACCATAAGGCGGATAGCCGTATCCGTAACCGTAACCTCCGTATAAAAACGGCGCAGCAATGAGTGATCCCCCAAGACCGCCTACGAGCCCGCCTAGAAATGCACTTCCCCCATAGCCAAATGGCCTTCCGCCATAGTAACCAGGTGGGCGCCGATAACCGGGCTGCTGATAATGCCATTGCGTCTGCATCGTGGTCCCCCTTCACATCTGATGGGGTATCTTATGCACAAGCAGGCAGGCATGTGCGGAAGTTTTACCGAGTTGCTTCAAAAATGGCCTTTACTTTTGGGACAACTTCACCGCTCCTTGCCCCTTCCTGCATAAACGCCACCAACATTTCGGGATCATCTTGGTTATAGGCGACAACCCATCCAAGAACATCGTCATTCGATTCGCCTTGACCACCGCTTAATTCAGCTGTTCCTGTTTTTGCTGCTAACGGATAGCCATCTATTTCCATTGCATGGGCCGTCCCGCTTTTTTCAGACACAACTTTCCCAAGTGCCTCATCAATAATTGCGGCGGTTTCAGGCGTCAGATGGTCTTTCCACACGACGCCGGTTTGTTCACTTTGCTCAAGCACTGGTTGAATCATAGCGCCGTCATTGGAAAAGGCCGTATACATCGTGGCAAGATGAACTGGATTGACGAGCACTTGCCCTTGTCCAGATCCTGAATAAGCGAGTTCAGGCTCCGAGCGGAACCCGTCTTCCCCGGTTATTTGTGATTTCTTCAACGGATACAAATAATCGATTGATTCCCCAAAACCAACGGCTTCAGCCTGCTCGATTAGCTTCTCTTCCCCTAGTTTTAGTGCTTCCATCGCAAAATAAATATTATCCGAGTACATAAGGGCACCTTCTAAATCGACTGGACCGCCTGGATCAGTGACGCGGTGGATATGGTAATCGCCCCAACCAGATGCATCGTCCGGCTGCCAGTCGTGGCCGCTTACTTCAATCGTCTCTTCTGGGACAAGCGTTCCAGCTTCTAGTCCAAACGCAGCAGTTAATGCCTTCATTGTCGACCCTGGAGAAAAACTGGCACTAAAACGGTTCAACAGCGGCATTTCTTCATTTTCCTCGATTTTTTTGCGCTCCTCGCTGGAAAAACCAAGTGCTGCTAAATTCGGATCGTAAGCTGGCGAACTAACCAACGCCAACGTTTCCCCTGTGAGAGGATCTAGCGCCACACTTGTACCTGATTTTCCAGCAAATTCGTTAAAAATCGCTTCTTGAACGTCCATATCAATCGTTAAGTGGATATCCTCGCCATCCTCGCTTTCAGACTCGATAATGGTTTCCTTCCGCTCACCATCTGCACTTGCTGTATAAATTTCTATCCCGTCTTTTGCGCGCAAACGGTCTTCGAGCACCAATTCCAACCCGGCTAAACCAATGTTTGAAGAAGAAGAGTATCCTTCGCTGCTGCGCTTTTCTAATTCTTCCGCCGTAATCGGCCCGATGTATCCGGTCAAATGGGCTGCTGCTTCGCCGAATGGGTAAACCCGACCGTTCAAGCGCCTGTAGGAGGCGGCAGATACTTGCTCTGTGATCGAATCTGCTAGGCGACTTTCACTAGCAGGCAATTGCTTAAGCGGCACAAACGCTTCTGGCGTCACCCAGCCTTGACTCAACTGTTCATCAATGTAGTCTTCCGTTATCCCTAACTTATTGGCTAAGATGGCCACAGCATCATCTTGCCCTTCAAGCAAGCTTGGCTGAACACCCATTTCGAGCACTTCGCCATTAGTGGCTAGCGCCTGCCCATGAACATCATAAAGATCGCCCCGCTCTCCTGGTATGCGGTTAAGCCTTACCACATCATCGCCCTCCAACTGGGGAAATAAAAGGCTCGGCTCCCATTCTAAATGCCACTCATTTTCCTCTTCTGCTGTCTGTACCCATTCCATTCCTTCCTCAAAGGAATAAGGTCCAGCAATCGTATCCATTGAAATGGCAATCGGAACCGATTCGATCCCTTCCCCTTCGTAGTCTTCCGGGAAACGCGGCTCGACTGCAAACTCTGTTATCAAATCACTAAAAATGCGCTCGTGTTTCGTGATAAATGTTTCCTCGTCAACGTTTTCCTTTGCTTCATTTGTAAGCATAGCGTACATATCCTTGTATTCGCCGTTTTTCCAATGTTCGATATAAGCCTTAGCAGTATCTTCTGGAGACGAACTTGAACAAGCCGCCAAAGCAAGTGTCATTCCGGCGAATGCAGAAAAAAGTAGTAATCCCGACCGCTTCAACTCCCTAACAGCTCCCTTGCTAATTGGTAAGTCTTCAAAAAATATGACAAAAATCATAGGATAAAAGATTCTACTGTTAGAGTAGCACACTTGCCGATACCTTTGAACCTCTCATGACTAAAGTCACAAGATTGTTTGCAAACAGAACATCTTTGATGTGTCGTTGCATCCTCAAGCATCAGCGTTTTGCCCTTCTCCTTTCGAAGAAAACCGGGAATCTTACATCTTTTGTTTTTTCCTTCTGAGGAATGATCACAAGGAGACCATACTATCTCTTCTTTCGTATGTTAAACCCATTATAAATAAAAAAAGCGTACGAAAGCCTCTGCTTTCGTACGCTCTTGTCATTAAGAACGGATAATATTGATTTTATCAGCAATTGGCGTCCGTTCTTTTGCTTCAGGAATAAAATCGCCATAACCAATCATTAACGTTGCGACAATTTTTTCTCCAGGCTGAACACCAATGGCTTCACGGAAGACAGGATTGTAAATCCAATCATTGGTACGCCAAATCATGCCAATGCCTCTGGCCCAGGCAGCAAGCTGGATGTTTTGAATCATGGCACAAACCGCCCCATAATCTTCATCCCACGTTTTTTGACGCGGATCCTCAGGCATAACTACAACAAGATGGAGGGGAATTTCCCTAAAATAAGCTGCCTTTTTTTGCGCTTTTTCAGGGATCTTCCCATCGCTCCCTGCTTGTGTTTTCAAATAGGCGTCTACAAACTGTTTTTTCCCTTCTTCAGCGTATAGAAGAAAACGCCAAGGTTCCGTTAATTTATGGTTGGGCGCCCACTTTGCAACTTCTAATACATCGACTATTTCTTCAATGGATACAGGATCAGGTTTAAATTTTTTAATAGAGCGCCTTCCCTTAATAAGCTCGTCAATTGCTTTTACTTGGTTCAATTCCATTTTCACTCATTCCTTCGTTCTCCATTCTTACCCTTTAGTCTAACGAAAGGATCAGGCAAACGCAAGGAATGATTCTCATTTTCATTTAGATCGTGATAATAATCGCATCATATCCCCGGCTCTTTAATTCAGCAACAAGCGCTTCTGCATTGGCTCTAACCGAAAAAGCGCCAACTTGCACACGGTAAAGAGAACCACTTCGGATAATTAAGGCTTCATAGCCGTCTGCTTGAAGCCGTGCTTGGAGGGCTTCTGCATTAGCGCGTTGGGAAAAAGCGCCTGCTTGCACACGGTAAATCGTGCCGTTACCGCCAGAATTACGCTGCAAATCGAACGCTTGCGCCAAACCATTTACATGACCACGAGCGACACGGGTCAAAAAGGCCGGATCCCGAAGCTTGGCCGCATCGTTGGCGTTATCAATGAACAGGTTTTCTGTTAAAATCGCTGGCATTGTGGACGTACGTAAAACTGCAAAATTAGCGGTTTTCTTTCCTCGGTCCGTTCCGCCAAGTTGTTGCATAATCGCCGGATGGATAATATTTTGTGCCCGAACAGACCCGCTTGTCTGCGATGTGTGAATAAACGACTCAAACCCGGTTCCACCCCCTGCGTTAATATGCACAGATAGAAAATAATCAGCACCCCAGTTGTTTGCCATATTCGTCCGTTCTGATAAAGAGACGGCCGTATCGCCTGTTCGGCTCATCCGGACTTCTGCGTTTTCATATTCAGACACTAACATATCACGAATTTGCGTCGCAATTGACAGTGTTAAGTTCTTCTCTTGCATGCCATTTCCTACCGCACCTGGATCGTTACCACCATGTCCTGGATCAATAAAAATTTTAACCATAAATAATTCCTCCTTAATAATAGTAGGTGCTTGTCCTAAGCGTATATAGGCTGAAGGCAACGCCAACAGCCTTCCACAATGTTGATTAGGACAGGACTCCTCCCATCCTGTAAGGGTTAATCTCAACACCTGACCAGTAGTAGTCAACCCTTACAATCTACTTGTATGAAACAAAGGGTCCTGCCGACATGGACAAACGTTAGAAACGAATTGAATTAGGTGAAAAATCCCGCGAATAGCTAGGATTGATCCTCTTTGCATTTCCATTACACACTAAATTTAGAATTTTTCTATAAACCCTTTTGATTTTTCTTATTTGGCTTGTCTTCACCTGAGTCCCTATCTTCATCGCTTTTCGCAAAACCTAACAATTTTTCCCGAATCACAGGTGGGATTTTCACTCCACTGGCCGCTAAATTTTCTACAATACTCAAGCACTCATTCGCGATATAAAAAAGCACAGTTGCCGACGCAACCATGCCTTTCAAATCTAATACAATATCAATCATATTGGAAACAATAATAACGACGAAAATCCCAATTTTCTGAGCAAAACCGTACAAAGAAACCCGGCTGCGAACGCTTTTGTTTTTAATTGCTTTTGCAATACCGGTGGCAATGTCAAGAACCATCAGCAAGATAAGCAAATCAAGAAATTTGACATTGCCGAAAAGGTAAAGGCGAGCGACATCTAAGGACAAGTCAGCGAACGTGCCTATATAGCATCCCCCCTTTCGATGGCATGCTGTTATTCTTAAGCGGTTCTTGTTTCCTGCTTGAAATCCGTTAACCAAACACGATTATCCTAAATAGAGTATGTTACTCAGAAAGGCTTTCCTGTGTTTCTTCCTGCTTGATGTCCTCATTTTCTTTTTGCAGTAAAGCGTAAGCGTTTTTAAAGGTTTGTAATTGCGCATCCATTTCTGATAACTCTAACTCCCGCTGTCCTAGCCTTTCCGCTAAATACTCAACACGTGCATTGGCTTTTTGTACCTCATACTCGAGTGATTGGATGTATTGCTTTTGTTCAGAGGATAACTCTTGACTCACATCAGCGACCTCCTTTCAGAGCATTGACTTGCCTTTGAATCTCTTTAATCTCATTTGCCTGTTGTTTTATTATCCGGTCTTGTACTTTCACTTTAGCTAGAATCCCAGCGATAAAGTCATCCATTGACAATGCCGGACCTTCGTCAGACGGCGTGCGAAACTCTTCCGGTAAATCCTCTGAAATAGGACCATAATTTGGTCGAACAAAAGCACCATTTCTATCTGGTGTTTTGTAGTGGTAAGACATTAATTCAACTTGGTCTATTAAATGAGCGAAGTAATCCAGGTCAAGGGGTTCAATGTTTTCCTTTACGTTACGTGATGAAATCTTGTGCATCGTAAAGTAATGCATATTGTTGGTCCAAACTTCCCATAACCGGAAATTACTCATCCCTACAAGACCCCATCCAGAGGTATCAGGCCTAAAAGTTGGATGAAGTCCTGATTTACTTGACGTATTTCCCCTTCCCATTACCCAATATCTGCTGCCGCTGCTGCCACGCATTGGATCAAAACGAAACTCCGTGGACCTTGAGATAATCCGGTTGACTGAATCAATAAATGTAGAACTTGCACTGTAAATGGTAAACGTATCATTTGTGTTTGCACCAATATAACCCATGTTTTTGCCGCCAGGGTCGAAAAACCTTACAAGGGCCGGATCGCTGCCCTGACCATTAAAATTTCGTATGCCGATTAGAATTCGGTTCCGGGCATTGCTGTCAAACGCCTTAAATCCGTCCGCATCCATCTGCACAGCCATACTGCCATTCATCGCCCTAACCATAATATTGGCTGCATCTAACGTGCCACTTGTGATTTTAGCGGCACTAATGTCGCTAATTTTGGCATTGGTAATAGTGGCATTTGCAATTTTCGCGTTGTCAATTTGCCCATTGCCAATTTTTGCGTTTGTGATTGCGCCGTTTTCGATCTGTGCCGTGCCGATAATGGCGTTTTGCAACTTCGCCTTGCTGATGGATGCATCGGCGATCGCAGCGGTACCGACTGCTGCCTCCCCAATATGGGCCGTCTTAATTACGCCATTGTCAATTAGTGTTTGCCCTGTGATGCGTGTTTTTGCACCATCAATGCGGACACCTTCACTAGATAAGTTAATGGCTGCAATGACACCGTTTTTCTCGACACGGGCATTGATTTGATCGGCTTGTACACTTAACTTAGACTCTGCTTGTGACATGCGGTTCCCTAAACCAGTGGTTTCAGACGCTACTAGGCTGATCTCGCGTGCATTTTGGTCGATTGATGTTTGGAGGCTGGATACTTCCGATATATCAACCACCTCTATATCATCGACACGAACCCAACCGACGCTATGATTAGTCACCATAGACACCGATAAAGCCTTGACGTTACTAGGACACTTCCACGTACCTTTTATTTGTCGCCACTCTGTTTGCGCTCCATCCCATCCCCAGTCTGCTACCAACGTACCTGTATCTGCGTTGCCAAACCTAAATTTCTGGTTATCTCGTACTCCATTTGCGTCAGCACTCGTCTTATACCAATAGGAAATTCGGTAAGTGTGCCCAGGTACTACCGCAACAGGGTTAGTAACGCTTTGGCTTCGAGTTCTAGGGGATGAACCTCCCTTAAATTCCAATGCTTTCTTACCTGAATAGGCATCGTCCACGATCTCGCCAGGCCCATGCCAGCCTAGCCCCCCGCCCTCAAAACTTCCGTCTGGGATGATATTGTCGCCCGTTGTAGCAACGTGCGACAGCTCTGAAATTGTAGTGCTGAATTGGTCAGCTCTTAACTCTAGCCGGGACGTACGACTACTGACATTAGTAATAGCTCCGGCATTATTATCTACTCTTGTCTCCACGTTTGAGACATCGGCCTTTAGCCCGTTAATTGTCGTTTCAAAATTAGACTGCTTCTCTGACACTCCTTCAACCGTCTTGCTCAGTTCGCCAAAATCAGTCCTTAATCCGCTAGCGGTTAACTCTAATTCGCCAATTTGGCTGGAGAGTTGCCCTGTCGTGTCCTCAAACTCGTCTTTCGTGATTCTTGCAGAAATGGCCTCTGCATTCGCTCGTATGTCTGCCTCTTGAGCACTCAGCTTTCCGTCCATATTCGTTAAGCGGCTAGCTGTGGTTGATAGTTCGCCTTCAATGACGTCTATGTTAGTCGCTATGTCAGATACAGTCCCGTTAATGTCACCAACCTCACGGGTTAGATTATCGGTAATGCTGTCTAACTCAGCTAGTTTGCCATCTGTGAATTGGAACTTGCCGTCCACATACTCTAACCCAGCTTTTTCAGCCAATTCGCTATTTATTTGCTCGGTAACGGTCTTGATTTCCTCGTCGGTGTACTGCTTGGCATCTTGCTTTAATTGCTCGCGGGCCGACTCTTCCAGTTGATCCAAATTAATTGACCCATCGGCAATAATTTGCGCTTCCTTACTTAGTTCGCGAAGTTTGGCAGCCAAGTCCTCGCCAAAGAAAATGTCCTCTGATACGATTCGTGCTGTCGTAGCGCTTACTTCTTCCGACAAAGGCGAGTAACGCTCGTAATAGTTAAAAGCACGGACACGGAAATAATACTGTTTGTTCGGTTCGCCATGAAAGCTATAAGTATTGCCACCCCCTCGGTAAACGAGTGTTTCTGGGCTTCCTGCAAACCCTTGTACTTCGCTTGCATAGACTTCATAACCTGCAATATACGTGTCTAAATGGCTAAAATCCCATTCCACCATGACGGCAGCATATAAACCGGTAGCTGTCACATTAGCGGGTACTTCAGGAACAATGTCTGGATACGAATTGGGCTGAATTGGCCTCCCTGCCCTATCCCATACATGGGCATTTTCCTTTACTTTTGCCAGCACCCTTTCCACTTCTTGATTTGGGGTTGAAAATAGCGGCAGAAACTCCCCTAATACGACTTCATCCTTGCTAGGATCAAGCAAGTCGCGTTTTAGCTCAATTACTCTCGTCTTTTCTTGAATGATCGGATAAATGTCTTCATCAAGGACAGCAGCCGTGTCCCCTAATTGAATACGTTCATGTTCAAAATTGGAGAGTCTGAATAAATCGACAACCTTTCCAGAATAATGGACAAGTGGCGTACATACCGTTTGCAAATATTCATAGGTTTGTTCTAATAAACGGACAGGGTTGTCTTCATCTGATTCTTCCAAAATGCCAAATCGATGCCTTTTTCCTTCATAATCCCCTCGTCCCCATAAAGCTCTTGCCTGCTCATCGCCAAGCCAGTCTTGCCCTTTTGGTTTATCAATAGGGTCGCCTTTCGCTTTGCTCCATTCGATATCTTTAAACGTAATCGGTTTGCCTTGGTCCCCATTTTCATTCTCGGTCGGTTTCCCGTAAGCTCTGATCGCCGTTTTGACATTGCTCATATCAATGGTGCGTTCAATTTCGGTTAAGTCTTTTCTATATTCAAACCGTTTGCCTGTATCTGCCCCTCGGCGTGAAAGAATATCAATGTACCGCCCGGTAATTTTATTTCCTTCAATTGTCACTCGACATCTTAGTTCGCCTTTAAATGTATTTAGCAACTCGGCTACACAATATTTGGCGTTGGTTTGGCTAAACTCTACAGGAGCTTCCCCTAATTCGGCAACGACGCCTGGCTGCCACCGTGTCCCAGCAAGAATACTAGAAAGGGCTTGCCTGACGTTTGTCTGATTATACAGAATATGCTCTATATGTTCATCAAGCAGTTCATTGACGGCATGTTCACATATAACCGTTTTATAAGCGGCATCCCCATGGCGGTCTTCTACAACAACAATTTCAAAAAGTTGAAAATCGCCATCGACATCATAAAAAGCGACTTGTTGGCCTTCGACGATTTCAAGTGCATGGTCACAATCGGCAAGGATTTTAAATTCAAAGGAATGTGCATTGTTCAGTTGTTCTGTATGCACCGCTTCGATTAGATGCCGTTCATCGAGAACAGCTCTGCATGTTTCGTGCTTGTCGAAAATAAATACGTTCATTCTATCCCCCTCTCCCTTTATAACCATTTCTCCTTATATGCCATCTCTACTGTCGCGGTTTCCGGTCGAACGGCAATATGATTTTCGCCAGGATGTAAAAATATATCTTTAAATCCTGAACGCAGATCAAGCAAAGGCATCGCCCATTCATCGTTATAACGAATTGATGATTTTTCACTGTCAATCACAACCTGGTCGCCTGAATGGAATACTCGATTTAACTTAAATCGTTTCCCGTCTTTTTCTATTTGCATGTTTTCTGTTTCTTCATGGAAAAGAATTGAGTAAACCGGCATCGCTGGTGCAGTAGCTGTATAGTCGACAACTATGCTCTCCGTGAAATCAAGCTCTTTTTTTGCCCCTTCTGCGACAGGATCAGATACTTGAAAGACTAATTTTCCTGTTTTCAACAAGCCTTTGCCTGTAAAATCGGAAAAGTCGACTACAAATGCATGGTAGGCTTTATCTGGCTCATCAAAAAATACCAGTTTGCCTTCTTCTGCCGAAAGGTAATAAGCCATTTCTCGCATGGCTTTTCTTTGTTCTTCATAACTATTGGAAATCATTAAAACATCAAGCTCGATCAAGTACTCGCCCCACCGTTTATTTGAAGCGTGGACGCCGTGGTGGACTTCAGTGTTTGTAAATTTCCGTGGCGGCAAAGAGGCGCGGTTGTCATCGACCAGTTTGAGCCACTTTGAAAAATTCACGCCATTAAAAGAAAACCAAGCATTCATTTTCTCGCCTCCTTTTTAGTAGTGTCCTCTTGCACGCTGTGCCATTTGTCCTCTCCGTCCAAGTTCAACATCCATAAACGGTGCGGTCACTCTAGCAATTTGTTTGCCTTCAAGGTGGACTGGCACTTCAATCGTCATCTTGCTAGAAGGATTTGCTGACAGCCCCTGCAACTCTCTTGCTTGTACATTGCTATCTAACCGCGCCAATCCCCGTCCTAGTGAAGAACCAATATCATGAAGAGAAGGCAGCGTTAATGCTTTTTCAAACGCATGTTCAATTTTAGGCACATCTCGGTTAATGGAGTCTTTTATTGGCCCGCCAAAGTTAAGACGGTGAATGTCTTGCAGTGGTCCTTCTTTAGCAGGAGAGAAAGGCAAGAAATCCCGTATCTTTCCTGCAACATTGGAGATTGCATTTTTTACTGCCCCAACTGCACTTGTAATTCCCTCTGCAATGCTATTAACAATGTTTTTCCCTGCTTCGCGAAAACGGCCAACAAAATTCAACACGGCTTGCCATGCGCTTTGAATTCCATTAGAGATAGCCGTTTTGATATTAGTCATTGCGGTTGTCACACTTGAGCGGACAGCGTTAAAAATAGTTGTAAATGTGTTTTTTATCGCATTAAGAGCACTTGTTACCGCTGTACGTGCCGCCGAAATCCCGGTTGAAATAAAATTCTGTACAAAGCTAATCGCCGTTGTAACTACATTGCGAACAGCATTAAATACAGTTAAAAATACTGTCCTAATTGCCGTTAACACAGATTGAACCACATTCGAGGCAGTTGTTAAGCCTGTTGAAATGGCATTGCGGATAAAGCCCATTACTGTCATGACTACGTTTTGAATAGGAGTAAAAATGGTGGAGAAAAACGACCTTATTCCATTTAATGCCGTCAAAAACAAATTGCTTATTGCTCCCCACATTTTCGAAAAAACACCCATTAAACCGGTAAACAAAGAACTAGCAATTTTTAAAAGCCGCCCAAACAATAACAACTGAACGACATTCCATATCGCCTCAAGCGCGCCAGAAAAAAGCTGCTTAATTCCTTCCCACATTAAAGAAAAATCTCCAGTAAAAAGGCCTGCAAACGCCTTTACTAGCCCCATGATGATGTTCAATGCTCCCGAAATAACTCCTTGAATATTGCCCCATACCATTTGAATAAGCGACACAATGAACGGCCAAACAAATTGCATAATCGCCAGAATGCCGTTCATAACTGGTTCAATAATGCTCTTAATTCCATTAAATATATTGGTTACTGCTTGCATAACAGCAGCTCCATGTTCATCCCAAAACGCCTTGATTTGCGCCAATTTTTCAGCAACAAAGGTAACAATCGTAGCCACTACCGTTTCCATCGTGGCCTTTATTGCCTCCCACGCTTGGATGACCCCATTGCGAAACGTTTCGTTTGTCTGCCAAAGATACATAATGCCTGCAACAAGAGCGGCAATCGCAGCGGTGATCAAAATGATTGGCGTTAATGTCCCTGCTAATCCTCCTGCGATTGCAGTAAACCCAGCGGCTATAAGGCGGCCTGTCGAAGCTAGTGCATCAAATGCAGTTTTAAGTGCAACTATTCCTAACAAAGAGGCTCCTAAACCAGATATTAATCCTAGAAAGACCTCTTCCCAATTTCCTGCTGACATACTAATGTTAATATTATTTACCTCTTCAACAATACCTTGTAGACTACTTTTTAATCCCACCAGAGCTTTCCCGTTCTTCTCCAAATCCTCAAAATTAATCCCGACATTTGGTGACTCTCCTATTGAAATTGCCATCATCTTCCTCCTTTCCATTTGTTTGCTTCCATTTGCATGTTGCCTTCATCCCATTCGGCAGCGCTGCGTTTCTTTTTGTCTTGCAAAAAACGTTGGAAGGCGCTGTCTTCGGGCAAGCCTCTAACAAATACTAAGAACCGCCTCCAAGATAGGCGGTTCTCAAATCCTTCTTTTGTTAAATTTATGCCATAAAACCGGTAGAAATCTGCTTCTAGCGCTGCCCACGCCCAAATGATTATCCGCGAATCTTGGTTTTTTTTTGCGCTTCGGCTGATTGTGCGCTTGAGCCTTTGACATCATATCCCCAAAGTTTCATAATGTCAGGCACAATATGTTTAAAAACGAAATTGACGCCTGCTTTCGACTGTTCGAGATGGGCTAAAAATTCCTTCCCTAACATTAGTTCAATAAATTCATACATTTTTTCTTCTGGCACAGCCATTTGCGTTTTGCCTCTCACTTTTTGTACACAATGGCGAAAGTAAAATGTCGCAAACTGGAAGGGCATTTCAGTTGGAATTTGAAAATATTCGCCCGCAAACTTGACATATTGATGCTTTTGTTCATTCGCTAGCTCAGCTAAAGCATCATCATAATCGGCAACTAGCTGTTCTTGTTGGATTTGGGCAAGCTCTTCCGCTTTTTCATTGAGCAATTGCAAACGGTCCGCCGATTTATTCGCCACCTGGAGCACCATCTTCCACAACTGCTTGTTTTGTGTTTACTCGGAACTCACCAGAGAACGTATATACACCTTCAGATACAGAACCTTCTTCTTCATACGTGGTAAAGAACCCTGTTAAGGCGTACCCAGCTCCGTTTGCATCTGTATGCTTAATAACCGCTTCTTGACCTAATTCAGCTACTCGCTTTAACTCTGTTTGGCCATCATCTTCAAGCAGTGCGATCCCTTCCATCGCCACCGTCTCTCCAACAGAGGCAGCAATGAATTTTTGGCGGAAAACGCCGCCTCCTTCGACTGTGTCCCCAAGACCAGTTACATCCGCCTCTTCAACCTCTAGTGAGTGTGTGAAAGACGTTAATTTCGCTACTACTCGTCCATTTACTTCTACCCGTGTTCCAGCAAATTTCTTTTCTGCCATGTCCATTCCTCCAAAATTAATGTTTGTCCGTTTATCCAAAGCAAAGGCGGTGCCGGCACCAGTAACAAATGGATAACGAATGTGCAGCTTGGTTTTAGCTAACCTTGCTACACTACCATCATAATACGGAACAAGCGTTCGTTCCTGTCATGTTTCTGCCATGATTCTGCCACGATTATGGTAAAATAGTAGAATGGGAGAACACCTTACGAAAGGATGGTTGCTAGCTATGGAACACACTTTTAAAGGGCACGGATCAACATTAGTAGTTTTAGAAGATAGTATTTTACTAAATCACGGAAAAGGTAAGCAATTTACAAGTAGATCTAAATCCACAGTACAGATTTTTTTTACAGAGTTAGATACATTAATATTGAATAAACCGGGGCTACTTTCGGGTTATTGCTACTTTTTACGAAAAGGCTACACCATAGAGGGAATGTCCAAACCGGATATAATGGTTGACGAATACGCTATCACATTAGCTTTTTCTCACCAATATAAACGCTTTTTAAAAGCTAAAGACCTAATCGATAAACACTTAAAAAATATTTCAGATTCACCGACTGATAATACAAAAACAACTAAACTAAATAACATGATCGCTGACTTGATTCAGGATCCTAATAAAAGTGTTAAATATAGCGGTTATTCAGGAAGCCTTCTCATAAAAGCTGACACAGTGACTATTCAGTATAAAGCAATATTGCATAGGGGAGGAAAAGGGTTTAAAACAATTGATATTGATAAGATATCTAGTTTAGCTCTTGCAAAGCCATCCTTTTCCGGTGGAAAAGTAAAAATTTTTTATGAAGGTTTCACAAATCGTGGGTACCGAGATTTAAACGAAGAGGCTAACGAAATCACGATCACAAACATTAATCAATACAACCAAATGCTTGAAGCCAAGGAGCTAATTCTCGCTCTCAAACGTTATCATGAGAATCAAGTACATTCGACTGATCCGCTCTCTCCCGCTGAAGAAATTCGCAAATATAAATCATTGCTTGATGACGGTATCATATCTGAAGAGGAATTTGAGAAAAAGAAGAAGGAATTGCTTGGCTAAAAACAGGCATGGCCGATTAAACTGTTGAAACAATAAAACCAGCGTTCATTTGCTCATGAACGCTGGCAAAGTGTTGTCTTCCGCTCAGATGCCTTCCAACTCCCCGTGTTCTTCCTCCCAAACAGAAAACAAATAGTGTAGCTTTGTAAACGCCCTGTTTTTTATGCGGTAATATTGGCGCTCGCTAATGAGCATATCCATGTATACTTGATAATCGAACCGGTCTGCCTCTTGCAAATAGCGGCGGACAATCAACTCGCGTTCAGCAGGCGGCAAGCGATTGACGCATTGTTCGATCATGTTCATGTAGTTCTTTCTTTTTTGGGCGGCTTCGATATTTTTTAGCGCCGTCTGTTCGGTTGTAGAAAAGAACGATCGAGCTCCCGTGTGAGCAGGAACGAATTGAAAGCTCTGTGTCGTTTTTGGAAGTTCTTCATAGGTTAGGGTCAGTCGATAAAGATTGTACGTTTCAAGCTTTTTTTCGACATAGCGTTTTTCTGTTTTGTTCATAACCATTCCCCTTCATGCTCTCTTTCCTACTAAAAGAGAACGAAGGTTCGCTAAATCAAAGAAAACTAGAAAATTTTCCTCAGGCGTGGAAACGCCCTAAAAATGTTTTTAGCCGTTCTGTTTTTGGGTGGTTTAAGACGTCATCAGGCGTGCCTTGTTCGGCAATGCTGCCTTTATCAAGAAACAAAATCCGGTCAGCGACGTCACGGGCAAAATCCATTTCATGGGTAATCAACATCATCGTTGTTTTTCCTTCTTCTGCAATATCGCGAATCACTTGGAGCACTTCCCCGACCAGCTCAGGATCAAGGGCTGCCGTTACTTCATCAAACAGCATCACTTTCGGCTGCATAACCAGCGAACGGGCAATGGCTACACGTTGCTGCTGCCCACCGGACAATTGCGATGGATACATGTCAACTTTGTCGGCAAGCCCGACTTTTTCAAGCATGGCGACAGCCCGTTCTTTTGCCTCGTCTTTGCTCAAGCCAAGGACGTGGATGGGCGCTTCGATGCAATTTTTCATGATCGTCATATGGGGAAACAAATTGTATTGTTGAAACACCATCCCGATATTGCCCCGTACTTTGCGCAAATGCTTTTCGTCTGCTGGCTTTAGCTCACCGTTCACTTTTTTATGCCAGAGCATTTCTCCATCCACTTCAATCGTCCCTGCCGTTGGCTGCTCCAATGTCATTAGCATGCGAATAATTGTTGTTTTGCCAGATCCAGACGGGCCGATCAAAGCGATTTTTTCGCCTTTTTTTACGTCAATGTCTAAATTGTTCAAAACGACCGTATCGCCAAATGCTTTTTTCACATTGCGGTAACGGACAAGCGTTTCTGCTTGCTCCATTTGTACCACAGCAGCTGGTTCCACTTTCTCCATGACTTCACTCATGTTTTCACTCCTCTAGTTTCGATTTTATTGCCGTGCAGCGTACCGACTTTCCGTTCTAAATAGCGAATAAACGCAGCGGATGGATAGCTTAACGCTAAAAATAAGAAACCAACGATCGTAATCGGCTCTACATAACGCCAATCGCTTGTACCGATTGACTGGGCAACAGCCATCATTTCTACGACAAAAATCGCCGAAAGTAACGGGGTTTCCTTAAATAAGACGATTAAATAGTTTCCAAGCATTGGAATGACTGGAGGAATAGCTTGGGGCAAAATGATTCGTCTCCATGTTTGGGCACGAGTGAAATTTAATGCCTTGCTTGCTTCCCATTGGCTTTTAGGAACAGCTTCAATCCCCGAGCGGTAAATTTCTGAAACGTACGTAGCATAATGGAGGCCAAGTACGATGGCGCCTGTTTGGAAGCCTGTTAATGGCGTTGTATAGTAAACGAAAAACAGTTGGACAAGCGGTGGTGTTGCCCGAATAAATTCAATAATACCGGCAACCGTGAGTGCCAACGGCTTAAAAGAAGCACGTCGCAAAAGCGTTAAAACGAGGCCAGCTGTTAGCGAAATGCAATAAGCAATGATCGTAGCTGCAATCGTTACTGTAATAGCGGAAAGAATTTCAGGAAAGATCGCGATCGCAAATTCCCAATCCCATGTTTTGTTCATGATGTGCTCACTCCTTTAGAAGCCCGTTTTTCCAGCCAGCGGGCAAGGAAAATCAAAGGCAGCGCTAAAATAAAGTAAGCGACCAGCAAGTATGTGTAAATTTCAATTTGGTTGGACAGTGAGTTGTTGCTGCCTCGGAGTACATTGGCTTGGAACGTCATGTCGGCAAGCGCGATAAAATAAACAAGCGATGTCCCTTTCAATAATTCAATCGCGTTATTGCCAAAACCCGGCAACATCAAACGGACAGCTTGTGGCAAAATCACAAGCCTCATCCGCTGCCATTTTGACATGTTCAACGAAATGGCAGCTTCCGTCTGGCCAACGGCAATTGAATGAATCGCCCCTCTCACCACTTCTGAAGCATACGCGCCGTAATTTAAACCAACGGCAATTGAACCAGCTAAAAAATTGGACATCGACAGGCCAGGGAAAATCATCGGTAGCGCGTAAACAAAAAAGAACATTTGCACAAGCAACGATGTGCCACGGAACAGCTCAACGAAAACAGCAGCCACACTGCGGACGACTGGATTTTTTGAAGTTCGCATCAATCCAGCAACGAGAGCGATGCTGTACGCGACGACAGCGCCTACTAAAAAAACTTGGACCGTGATTTCTAGCCCTTTTAGAATAAACGGCATAAAGCTAGAAAAGTTATTGAACATCCTCTCACCTCTTATCAACTAAAAAAGGGAGCATGGGATTCCACCTATGTGAGCACCATGCTTCCCTCTTGCCCTTTAGGCATTGCAGCGATCTTCCATTGTGATGTCTTCAGGAGGCAAATTTGCTTCAGTGAAGCCAAACTGTTCAATGATTTCAAGCAACTCCCCTGAATCAATGAGTTCTTGCAGAGCGGCATTGTATTCTTCCCGCATCTCTTCTCCTGCTTCCGATTGTGGGAAGACAGCTGCGCCGTAGGCGATTTGCTCTTCGCCGTCAATCACAGGTTGTGTAAAATCTTCTACAAATTCGACTTTATCTGACGTATTGTTTTGAGCAGCAGAGTTTGCTGTCGCATCAGTAGCGACCATTACATCTGCCTGGCCATTTTCAACGGCGGCAATATTATCAGCAATGCTGTTTCCGCTGACAAATTGGCTTTCATCTGCTCCTAGTGCGAGCAACATCGCTTCTTGGTTCGCGCCTGCCATAAGCGCAACACGAATGTCTGGATCTTCCGCAATGTCTTCATAGCTTGTAATGTTTAGCGGGTTGCCTGAGGCGACGACGATTCCTTCCCCGTATTGCATTTCAATATTGCCGAAATTACCATTTGCGCACCGTTCTGGCTGGATGTCCATCCCGGCTGTAACAATGTCAAACTGTCCGCTGTTGACGCCTTGGATCAATGCTCCAAAATCAACAACAGTCCCTTCAATATCCTCATAGCCCATTTTTTGCAGTACAGCCCGGGCAATTTCAGGGCTGGCTCCCGTTACTTCTCCCGCGTCTGTGTCAATATAGCCGTAGGGCTCTTCATTTGCCACCCCTACCTGGATTGTGTTTCCGCCGCCACATGCAGCCAATACAACAGCAGACGTTAATAAACCGAAGATTCCTGCTTTTTTCACTACTCAATCTCCTCCTGCTGTCCATCACCAAAAACAAGCTATTTTTACTTTCCCAACCAACAGCCTCTTTTTAATGAGGACGCTTTTTCGGTCTGTTTTTAACATGATAGCACAGATACACATTCTTACAAATTTCGTATCACTTAAAATCAGCGCATTTAGTCGCCTATTTCTTACTTACGTTCGTTGTCGTTCGAGTATGTCTTAATTTCTTATGAATAAGTCCATATCCTCTTTGATACGCAAATATAACTATAATTTTCAATTTTCTTCATGTTAATTTTCGGCTTTTTTGCTATTCCTGGGTAGATTTCGAACAAAAAGCCCCTTTTCGCTGCTGAAAAGGGGCGCATTCGCTATTCTTCACTGTCTCCGTTCGATTGTGCCTCTTGTTCCAACTCGGCTTGTTGTTGCTCCATCCTTTTCTGTGCTTCTTCTACATCGATTGCTTCGTTTATGACTTCCTCTGGCACATGAATGTCTTCTACTTCGTTAAATTGGCTATACGTGGTTGTAAGCGATTGTGTTTGCACGTCTGCTTCCTCTTCATTTTCTTGCTGGTTAGGCACCTGAAATCCTAACGTCATTGTTGTCTTTTTTTGCAACAGGGAGCTTTTGTCAATCACAATTTCGATATCAAAATCGGTTACTTCTAAGCCCATCTCTTTTGCTTGTTGGCCTCCAGCCATTTCCAAAGCCAACTCCTTTAATTCCTCGTCCTCCGTTCCTGAGGCAGAGAGGATATAGTCATCGCCTTTGTCATTTAGTTCAAGCTGATCGCTATACTGTTTCAGCATGTCCAGTTGCGCTTCAGCAGGGCGGAGGCTTTCCGCGCCCGTTATGCCAGCTTCTTCCGCATCAAACTTAATCCATTCACCTATGCTTGGCTCTTCATAATAGTAAATGCCGTCTTCAATAAACTCCCTGTTGGCATCTGTTTCTCCACTTACAGCATCGGGCTGCCTATGTTCGTTCGTTAAAGCTACCGGATCCCTTGTAAGTTGAAGGGACGCATTGTTTTCAAAATCATCGCTATGCACAGCCGTTTCTACGGCATAACTGTCCAAATTTCCCATCGCTTCATTTGAATCGGTTAACAGCTGCTCGATTTCTTCGCCAGTTGCATTGTCACCGCAAGCAGTAAGCGCCCCTGCGCTCACCAGTACCGAAACAACTGCAAGTCCATATTTTTTCATCGCCTTTACGTCCTCCTTTAAACCTTTGTTCGTTGCCGCTTGTGCCACACTAACACAAGTGCCTGTAACAAAAAAAGGAGTAAGCGCCATTTCCAGCTACTTTATAGATTCGTTTGTTATTTTTGCATATTTACCATAGCTCAAGGACAGTGCTTACAACACGTACTTGCTCCAACTCGACCTTTGGCCGTTGCGGATGGATGTATACCGCATTCATTCCGAGCAAAACAGCGGGGGCGATTTCGTTAATGAAATTATCGCCAACACTGACTGCTTCTTCTGGTTTTACCTCGTAGTGGGACAGAAGTTGTTCAAAAAGGCCCATCGTTCTAGTCGGTTTTTGGGCAGATGAAATGATATGCTCAAACACGCCTTCAAGCCGTAATTCTTTAAATAAGCGCCCAACATCATCCCGGTCACTATTTGTCATCACAACCACATTTGCGTGTTTCTTCAGCTCAAGAAGCTTGTCCCGCAGCCCAGGAAGAGGCTCAAGTTGAAATTTGTCTGATACCATATATTCTTTTGTCGCTTGATAGCTGGAATAACAGTCTGTTACTCCGTAGTGTTTGGCACAAACAAATGGATACCACCAACCGTCGCCAATCGCGATCATGTCTTCAAAGTTAAACAACAATTTACCAGTATACACTTCATCGACAGAGGCCTGGTCGTACTGTTCGCCTTCCCATGTATGAGCGGCGATTACTTTTAATGTCATCGGATCAATCGTTAGAACAGCGTCACGGGCGACATCGTATGCTTTTCCAATTTGCACAACATGATTCCCTGCTTTCATCGCCTCGTAATCAAGCTGAAATTCAAGCCGGTCTTTTTTAGCAACCTTTTGTTGCAAATGGGTTGCATAAAAATCAAAATGGTCGGTCCCTTCGTATAAGGTTCCATCCAAATCAAAAACAACCAATTTATAGTTCATAAAAAACTCTCCTTTCAAGTCCCTTTCCAGTTTAAACCGATCTCATTTGGCGCGCCAGCTGTTAGCGGCAAAAAACACAGAGAATCAACAAGCTAATCTGTCGGCAACTTGTTTGTACTTTTATTTACAAATTGAAAACGGTTCACTGAGATACTTTTTTACAAGCAACCATAGTTTTTCGCATTTTGCAAACGAACTGTAAGATTGAATAGGCGTGAAACAGGGTAAGATAAAATGGAGCAATATCTTGTAAAGAAATGGAGGCTCGGAGATGAACAAGCCGTTGCTTTCTGTTATCGTCCCTTCATTTAATGAAGAGGAAAATGTTGAACCTTTTTACTTTGCTTTAAGGGAAACTCTTAAGGATACCCACTACCGCTGGGAAGTCATCTATATAGACGATGGCAGTTCCGATGGCACGCTGCCGTTGCTCCAGCGTTTATCTACTTGGCATCCACAAGTACATTATGTGTCATTTACACGGAATTTTGGCAAGGAAGCTGCTATCGTCGCAGGATTCCAGCATGCCAAAGGAGACTGTGTTGTTGTTATTGACGCTGATTTGCAACATCCGGTCCATTTGATCAAAGACCTGCTAGAAGGTTTTGAAGAAGGGTATGATCAAGTGATTGCTTGCCGTGACCGAAAAGGAGAGGGCTTTTTTCGTAGCACAGCCTCAAAACTGTATTACAAGTTCATCAACAAAATTGTCGATGTTGAGCTCGAAGACGGTGTCGGCGATTTTCGCTTGTTAAGCAGACGCGCTGTCGACGCGCTTTTGATTATGAGCGAAGGCAACCGCTTCTCAAAAGGGCTGTTTTCTTGGATCGGTTTTGACCAAAAAGTCGTTTATTACGAAAATGTTTCCCGGCAAAATGGCGAATCAAAATGGTCTTTCTCTAAGTTGGTCAATTATGGCATTGATGGAATCGTGTCTTTTAATATGAAGCCATTGCGCATTTGCTTTTACATGGGCGGCTTTATTTTAGCAGCTGCTCTTCTGTACATTTTCATTATGTTTGCTGAAATCATCCGTACAGGCATTGATGTCCCTGGCTACTTTACGATTATTTCAGCCGTGTTGTTTTTAGGAGGCGTACAGCTTGTGTCTCTAGGGATCATCGGTGAGTATATTGGCAGGATTTACAATGAAACGAAACGTCGCCCCCATTATTTAGTGAAAGAAACAAATGCGACTAAAGGAAAACGGTATGAACGAGCGCACTAACATATGGAAGAAAATCTACCACAACTCGTTTGTCCGTTTTGCTTTCGTCGGCGGAATTAATACAGGAACGTTTTACTTGCTTTACTTGCTGTTTCAGCAAGTCTTTTCGCTCCATTATTTAGCTGCCCATGTGACAGCTTTTTTACTGAGTATGATTGGCTCTTATTTTTTAAATGTATTTTTTACATTTGGCGTTAAGCCTTCTTGGAAAACATTCCTGCAATTTCCGTTGACGCAAGCTGTCAACTTTAGCGTATCGACAGTGCTTGTTTTTGTACTCGTTGAATGGATCGGGTTGCCTGCCCCTCTTGCACCTTTAGTGGCTGTCCTATTCACTGTCCCAATTACGTATATTGTCACTGCAAAAATTTTAAAACGAGATGGAGTCCAACATGAAGTTTAATTTAAGGACGTTGCTTTCTTTATTGATCGGAAGCGTGCTTTTTGCAGCAGCTGCGCACGCTTTTTTCTTTTATCAGTCGGCAAACGGCCAATTCATGGTCGGTCCCAATGACGGCACAGCGCAAATGTTGCCCTTTAAGCAATTTCTGTACAGCCTGTACAGTGAAGGATCGTTCTTTTATTCCCTTCAGTTTGGCCTCGGAGGAGGGATTTTCAGCCAACTTGCTTATTATTTTGCCACAAGCACTGTATTCTTCCTTACATTTCTTGTTATCTATTCTGGCGAAGTACTTGGGCTGTTTGCTGATCCTGACACGGTCCTTTTTTGGGGGCAAGCGGCTGTCTTTGTAAACGCATTCCGCCTTGCGGCTGTTGTGTTCATTACATCACTCGTATTTTGCTATATGGACATAAAAGCCAAGTACGCCTTTATCGGAGCCGTGTTATATGGCGGAAGTGTAATGTATTTTAGACACGCTGCTTTTTGGGAATTTTTTGCGGATGCTTATTTATGGTTGCCTCTACTCGTGCTTGGCGTTGAGAAAATCATTCGCGAACAGAAACCATGGTGGCTGATTGCTGCTATTGCTTTGTCACTAGTGAACAATTTTTACTTTGCCTACATGAACTTTCTGTTTATTGGCCTTTATGCACTCTTGCGCTTTTTCTTTCCTTTGTCCGATCATGAAAGTTCAATCAAGCAACAGCTGCGCTTGTATATCCCTTCTGTTTTAATCGGCTTTTTGATCGGAGCCATCGCCTTTATACCGGCGGTTTACGGGTATGTCAATAATTATCGCCCCGCCTTTACTGATCCAATTAAATGGGTTGAATTGCATGACAACGTTTTTTATACGAGCAGGCTGCTCATTTTGCCAGCCATTTTCATCTTTTGCCTGTTTGCGCGCTCTCTTTATAAACAAAAGCCTTTTCGCTTTTTTGCGTTTATGGCCTTGTTGTTTGTCGCTTTCCATTATAGCCCGATGATCGGTAGCGTCTTTAATGGCTTTTCAGCTCCCCAATACCGGTTTCGATATATGGGGTCTTTTTTGCTAGCAGCTGCCGTTGCCGTTGCCTTGCCGTCATTAAAAACATTGGCCAAACGCGACTTTTGGATTGCCTTTTTTCTAACAGGCTTCGCTTTCGCGCTCAGCTATTTATTAGGATATGAAACATCGTCCTTATTCCAATCTGGCCAAGCTTATTTGCTGATGATTAGCGCTGTGCTAACACTGGTGCTTTTGCTCTTCGTGCAAAAACATCCTAAAGTTTGGATGCCCATCTTACTTGTTAGCCTTGCCGTTTTACAGCTTGGACTTGCGAATATTTACCAAAAAGAGCGCCTCTATGAAAACGGAAACTTGCACAATACATCGGCAGCATTTTTACAAAGCCATGAGTATGACCACGACGCTCAGCGGGAGCTGCTTACAGAGGCAGTCGATGAAAGGCCTCTTTCCAGAGTGGAGTGGGTCGCTGATTTCCGCAACAACACACCACTTGTTCAAGATTTTCATGGGACGAGCGCCTATTCGAGTGTGTTAAATAAGCATCTTCTGTTCTTCTACTATCATGATTTGCAAATTGACATGAACCGAGAAAGCGTCAGCCGTTATTCGGGCTTTGGAGATCGCGCTAACTTGCATAGCTTATTCCAAGTCAAATATAAACTCGCCGATCAACATAAAGAATCGCCGATCCCATACGGTTTTTCAAAAGTGGCCAACAATGAACGCTATACACTTTACGAGAACGAAAACGTCCTTCCTTTTGCCCGTGTCTCTTCTTCGACCTATAGTGAAGATCAGCTTTCGTCGTTAAGCATCCTTGATCGGGAGCACGCCATGCTTGAAGGCATTATTGTCGAACCGGGTCTAGAGACGGCCGAGTTTACACCACAAGCCCAAAACCGTATAAACGAAGCTGAAATTGAAGCAGTAGGCGGAACATATGAAAATGGCCGATTGACTGTGACGGAAGAAATAGGGGGGATTGACATTTACATAGGTGAACGGGATGAAAGCGAGATCGATGACTACTTGTCATTTTATCTCCGGAACAATTCTGAGACTGCTCCATTATTTCAGTTAACAGTCAATGAATTCAAAACCTCGCGCAAATCCCGTGAGTCGATTTACCGAACCGATGTAAACCACATAACGATTCGTGTAGCGGCCAATGACGTATTATCGTTACGCGTCCCAGAAGGAAGCTATACATTAGACGAGTTGGCGCTTTACACAGAAACCTATAGCCGCCTTGATGAAGCAGTTGAAACGAACGAAGACATTCCTGTTCAATTGTCTTCGCGGGAAATAGCGATTGATTATGCCAATGATGAGGAGAACAAGGTGCTGGCCATACCTGTGCCTTATGAAAAAGGCTGGGAAGTGGAGGTTAATGGTGAAAAGGCTGAACTGCTTAAAGTAAACTATGCCTTTCTCGGCGTACCCTTGCAAGCAGGCGAAAATCACATCGTCTTTTCTTACTTGCCTCCATTCTTCCGCCTTTCCGCCTTTTTAACAGCCACTGGTTTGCTTTTAGCGGCTGGTTGGGCGATTGCAAGAAAAAAACAGCGATAATGCTGTTTTTTTCTTGCCTTTAAACAACGAAACTGTTATTATGGAGGTTAAATCTACAAAAAACGGCCATGGCAATATTCATATGATTATGACAAAATATTAAAGAAGGAGGATTCTTAATGAAACGAATTTTTATTGGTTATGTCGCTTTGCTCATTGGACTTGGCGTTCTACTGCTTTACTTAGGTGTTTCAGAATTGGCAATTACTTGCACCATGTTTGTTTTACTCGTACTCGGTTCAATCCTTTCTCTACTATTCAAACCCCGCAACGCTCAAAGCTAACAATGAACCAGGAGCTAGCGATCTTTTGACCGCAGCAGAGTTGTCCGCTACAATACATGTAGCAACACTACTGGAGGTTCGACATGTCCAAAGCTACCCAAAAGAAACCACCTAATGAGACATTCGGAATGATTTTTGGCCTTTTGATTGGAATTGCCGTTAGTATTGCTTTAAATAGCATCCCACTTGGAATCGTTATTGGCATTGTTGTCGGTACAATGGCAAGTTTTTATTCAAAAAAACAGAAACCAGACAAAGATTAACCGGCTCATTTCAGGCCGGTTTATATTGTAAAAACGCTAACAGCTAGTTTAATGGTTGCTCACCTTCTATTCGGATGCTCATTCTCGTTCTTCCCCCAGCTGACAAGTGTTCTCTATTAGTCTAAGTGATGGTTAGGGCCGGTTATTTGTGAATGTCTGCCTTTTTCAGCGCATAAACATAGGTTCATACCATTTATGCGAGGAGGTAAACTATGTTTAAAAAACGGGCCGCTCCCTCTTTCTCGGGCCCTCCACCTACTCCATCTGCTGGGCCAGTGACGCGGGGAGCAAGTTCGCCAACTGTATCCAAAGAGCAGCGGGCTGAGTTGCAGCAATTTACCCAATTGTCTTACCAATCAGTGGCGGAATATGAGCAGCTTCGCAGCCAAGCGCCTACGCAACACTTGGCTTCTCTTATTGATGCGACCATTGAAGAAGAAAAAAATCATTATCAAACGCTGGTTCATGCTTACAAGCAATTAAGCGGCAAAGACCCTACTATTACCGAACCTACCTTACCTCGAAACGACTATATACCGGCTTTAAAAGCGGCGTTTGAAAAAGAACAAGCTGCAGCTTATGCGTTTGAACAGGCGGCTCGCTTTGCCCCTCACCCTGCTTTGAAAGAAATGTATGCTTCTCTTGCTCGTGATGAGCAGCGACATGCCTTATGGCTACTATCTTTCTTAACGATCTACAGCACTGGCGGAATTTCATATTAAAAAAGCTAGAAGCGGTTCGCTCTAGCTTTTTAGCTCGATTCGTTCTGGCACCGTATAGACATTCATCGAGCGATTGCGAATAAAACCGACTGTTGTTATGTTCAATTCCTCGGCAATTTGCAGTGCCCTATCGGTTGGGGCCGATTTGGACAGAACTAGCTCACAACCGATTTTAGCCACTTTAAGAATAATTTCCGCTGACAGCCGGCCGCTAAAAACCACTAATTTGCCTTGCAGGGAAAGCCCGTTTTGCAAACAATGGCCGTAGAGTTTATCTAAAGCATTGTGGCGGCCGACATCTTCCCGCATGAGAAGCAGTCCATCCTTCGCCGCCAATGCTGCATTGTGGACACCGCCTGTTTGCTGAAATGTACGTGCATTTTCCTGGAGCTCCGCCATTAACCGGAAACAATCGCCAGCATTTAGCTTCACATCTCTTGTTTGCACTTTCTTCGCTGTCTTTGCATCGGCCGCAAAGACGAACCCTTGCCTGCTCATCCCACAGCATGATCCCATATACCGTTTTGTTTGCAAGTGCTGGTGCAAGCGATCTATTGGCCGTACTAGTTCAATATGGATAAACCCTTGCCTATCATCGATCCATATCGTCTTTACTTCCTCATACGCTCGGATAAGGCCTTCGGAAACTAGAAATCCAATGGCCATTTCTTCCAAATAGGTTGGCGTACAAACAAGCGTAGCAAACTCCTCACCGTTGATTTTCAGCGTTACAGGCTGTTCCCTCGCAATGGGATCGTCTATCCGCAGTGGCTCTCCTGACTGAAAACGCCATATTTGTCTTGATGTTTGTATGTTCTTTTCCATAGGCATAACCGTTATTTCCTTTTCCAGATAAGCGGAAGCGCGCAAGCAAGAGCGCCTGCCGCTAACATGTACCACTTTCCTTGTGCAGGTTGGCGCTTTGGTGCATTCCGACGGGTAACGGGTTCGGAACGCTCGTGCATCGTTTGGTTTTCTTCTATGTCTTCCTGATTGATGCCCAATCCTTTTACGATTGCAAGCAGCACATTCATTCCTTCGATCACTTGCTCGTCTCTCAACGCGCGGAGCAAACCGGCAAAGCCTCCACCTTGGCCCTCAACATGTTCATAATCGGCAACTTTTTCAATGCTTGAGTTGATTTTATAAACGATTGGTTCCAAGTCTGCCATTCTCACTGTACCCAATGCTTCAACGAGTAATAACATGTTCTTGAGCGACTGTGTCACATTGGGATGATCAAGTGCTATTACAATTCGCTCCAATATTTTATCGCTTTGGCCTATTGCGCCGTGGGCGATATCAAGCGCCCCCTTTTCGTGGATACGGCCAAGGAGCTTTACGGCGGACTCGATCGCCTCCTTGTTGTCTAAAAAAGCGTCTTCCAGCTCTTTTAAATCGTTTTGGCGCTTCTCTGCTGGGTCTATTTCAAGCTTACGGATGACCGTCGTCGCCTTAGCCATTGGTCTGCGCTCTCCTTTCCTTTACCACATCGCCAGGAAACACATAATCCTTTCGGGCCCACTTTTCTTGAACGCGCACGCCTATTTGTGGCTGAGGATTGCCATAGCGGTGGTTCGTCTTTGGAAGTGGGTTATTGCCTTGTGGCTCTAACACTTCCATTTTAGCAGCTACCTCTTTATAAGCAGGCGTGTCGGTGTCTTTGTCTGAATGAGAGCTTGTCAAATAATTGATTGCTCCCTCTCCGCTCGTGTTCATCGGCAAATAGACTTCTTTTCCTGCGACTCGTTCAGTGACAATGCACCTTACTTTCACGCTGCCGTATGGCGATGTAAGCCGTACTTTTGTGCCATCCGTAATGCCCCGGTCTTTAGCAAGCTCCTTCGATACTTCTAAAAATACTTCTGGCGTTTTTCCGCTGATCGCTTTCGATTTATACGTCAGATTGCCTTCATGGAAATGTTCAAGCAACCTTCCATTGTTAACGTGAATGTCATACTCATCCCCAAATTCAAGCGGCTTCGTCCATGCAACCGGGTATAGGCGGGCTTTTCCTTCTGGCAGCGGGAATTTGTCTTTAAACAGCAAAGGTGTATCTGTGCCATCTTCTGCAACTGGCCATTGCAAGCTGTTGTAGCCTTCAAGGCGGTCGTAGCGTACGCCAGCAAACAATGGCGCTAGCGATGCTGCCTCGTCCATAATCTCAGATGGATGTTTATAAGACCAAGCGGCACCAAGGCGATTGGCAATGTCTCGGATAATCATCCAGTCAGGGCGAGAATCGCCAAGTGGTTCAAGGACTTGATATAGCCTTTGCACACGCCGCTCCGTATTTGTAAATGTCCCTTCTTTTTCAAGGCTCGGGCTTGCTGGCAAGACTACATCGGCGAATTGGGCCGTTTTCGAAAAGAACACGTCTTGGACAACAAAAAAGTCCAGCTTTTCAAAAGCAGCTTGCACATAGTTGGCATTTGAATCGACTATGCCCATGTCCTCGCCTTTTAAATAGAGGATATTCAACTTCCCTTCATGGATCGCGTCGACCATTTCATGGTTATTCAAGCCAGGTTCTGCTGGGATTTTAACACCCCATTTTTGTTCATAGCGCTGGCGCACCTCGTCATCGCTAACAAATTGGTATCCAGGGAACCGATCAGGCATGCTGCCAAAATCACTAGCGCCTTGGACATTGTTATGGCCTCGCAGCGGGTAAGCTCCTGCGCCTGGCCTCATATAGTTGCCTGTAACAAGGAGTAAGTTTGAAATGGCTGTGCTCGTATCGCTTCCGCCGCCATGTTGGGTAACGCCCATTGCCCAGAGAATGCAAGTTGTATCAGCCTCGTGGATGGCTGTAGCAACCGCAATCATTTCTTCTTTTGACAAATTTGTTGCTTTTTCGGCGTAATCGAGTGTATATACGGCTAAGCTGTCAATAAATGTTTCCACATTGTTGACATGCTTTCGCAAAAACGCTTCATCGTGCCAACCTTGGTCAATGATGTATTTCGTCACAGCAGACAGCCACACGAGGTCGCTGCCTGGTGCTGGCTTAATAAATACATCCGCACGTTCAGCAAGCTCATGCTTGCGAATGTCGGCGACAATCACTTTTTGCCCATGTAGTTTTTGCGCTCGTTTCACCCGTGTTGCCAAAACCGGATGTGATTCTGTTGTATTGGAACCAATGGAAATAACCAATTTTGCTTTTGCGATATCTTCAATTCCCCCTGAATCGCCACCGTAGCCGACAGTGCGCCACAATCCTTTCGTCGCTGGAGACTGGCAGTAGCGGGAACAATTGTCGATGTTATTCGTGCCAACTACAGCTCTTGCCAATTTTTGCATCAAATACGATTCTTCGTTCGTACATTTAGACGAGGAAATGAAGGCGAGTGAATCAGGACCGTTCTGATCGATCGCTTCCTTAAATTTACGAGCGATAACGTCGAGCGCCTCTTCCCAATTCGTTTCGCGGAATCCGTCCCCTTCACGAATCAATGGTTTTGTTAATCGTTCCTCACTATTGACAAAATCCCAGCCGAATTTGCCTTTGACACAAGTAGAAATGCCGTTTGCCGGTGCTTCAGGTTGTGGTTCGACTTTTAAAATCTGTCTCCCTTTTGTCCACACATCGAATGAACAACCTACGCCACAGTACGTGCAAACAGTCTTTGTTTTATTGATCCGCTCTTCTCGCATAATCGCTTCTACATCGGAAACAGCCATTAATGATTGATAGCCTGTTTCTACATTCTTTGTAATGTTAATCATCGGCCGCATTGAATTTTCCTTAATCGCTGTTAAATACCCAGCCTCACCTTCCATGCCAACTTCCATCATTGCATTGCAAGGACACACCGTTGAACAGTGTCCACAGTTGACACAAGATGATTCGTCAATGGGTGAGTGTTTATCCCAAATAACGCGTGGCCGTTCTAAACTCCAATCAATCGATAGTGTTTCCGTTACTTGCAAGTCTTGGCATGCTTCAACACAGCGCCCGCATAATATGCACTGGTCTGGATCATAGCGATAAAATGCGTTACGCTGTACTTCTGCCTTTTTTGAAGAATGTTCCGTTTCCTGGTGTGTCATCTTCATTTCTTTGACCGCATTATGTATCTCGCAGTTGCCGTTATTGTAATCGCATACCGTACAATACAGTTCGTGATTGCCAAGAATGCGGTCCATTGCGATAAATTGAGCCTCATGCACGCCAGCGTTTTTTGTATTAATCGTATCGCCAGGCTTGATATCTGTCGAGCATGAGCGGACAAATTCGCCGTTTACTTCTACAATACAAGTGTCGCACGTTTCGATCGCCCCTAAACTTGGATGATAGCACAGGCTAGGCACTTCCACTTTTTTCTCCGCTAGGAAAGTGAAGAGTGAGCGTGCGTTTGTAACCGTTTCCTTTTTCCCGTTCAACGTAACTTCGAACTGTCTGGCCAATTTTTATTCCCCCCTTATTTCCTCTTTCCTCCCCTACCCGCAAAATCCTGCAATAAAACCTAGACGTTTTCCGCTTATGAAACCGTTTTAAAATGGAAGCGACTGGGTATACGGGTAACGATGAAAGGAGGGCCATTTATGTATAACAACACACTGGCCAAGCTAGACTCTCAGGCGAAACAGAAACACGGGCTGCTCCACTCTTCTCCACTGCGTTATTTTCTTGCTGCCATGCTTGCCGGTGCTTATGTTGGCGTCGGCTCGATTGTGCTTTTTTCTGTCGGCGATCCACTCTATCAGGTCAGCTCACCATTTTTGTCTGTCGTGACTGGCGCTACGTTTGGACTTGCTTTAGCACTCGTGCTCTGGGGTGGCTCAGAACTTTTCACAGGCAACCATTTAATTTTTACTGCCAGCTCATTAAGTGGTACCACCACTTGGAAACAAACAGCCTCAATTTGGAGTTGGAGCTTTGTAGGCAATTTAGTCGGCGCGTTGCTGCTCTCGTATCTCGTCTTCCTTACTGGCATTTTTGCTGACGCTGGGGCCAATCATTATATGATGTCTCTTGCGGCCGATAAGATGAATGCGCCTCTATACGAGTTGTTTTTCAGAGGCATCCTCTGCAATTGGATCGTTTGCCTCGCGATTTGGACTTCGCTCCGAGCGGAAGGCGACATCGCCAAACTTTTTCTCATTTTTGTGCTCATTTTTGCCTTTATCGCATCCGGTTTCGAACATAGTGTCGCCAACATGTCTCTTCTTGGTATGGCCCTGTTCCATGGCGGCAGTGATATCGTCACAATTGGCGGATTTTTTTATAATTTGATTCCTGTTACGATCGGCAATGTCATTGGTGGCTCTCTGTTTGTCGCTGGTGCTTATGTAGCCATTAGCCAAAAAAAGAATGAGTCGTCTCGGAAACAAGTTGACAAAAAAAGCGGTTAAAACCTTGCAGTGTTTGCAAGGTTTTAACCGCCGCTTACAGGGGGGATAAAAGCCACGACATCCCCTGCCGTCAGCTCAGTCGACTGGCTCGCAAACTCTTCGTTTACTGCAACCATTGCATCGTTCAGTGAAGCGGGAGAAAGTCGATGCATGTCGATGGCCCACTCCGTCAATTCTTCTACTGTCCTTCCAGCAAAATCAACTTTTGTTTCTGCCCGGCCAGCTTGTTCGGCTAGCCCGGCAAAAAAAAGAACTGTAATCATGTTGTCCCCCTTATGTATACCGTTTGGTTTCAAGCTGGTCGCCAATCCACGAACTGCCATCTTCCCAAATTTCTTTTTTCCATATTGGCACCATCGCTTTTATCCGTTCCATTGCGTATGCATTGGCCTCATACGCGGCCTGTCGATGTGGTGAACTGACTGCGATCACGACCGCTGCTTCAGAAATATCGAGAACGCCGAGCCTGTGTACAATCGCTACATTTGTACCTGGCCATCTTTCGTTTATTTCAGCGCCAATCCGTTTCAGCATTTTTTCAGCCATTGATTCATAGGCGATGTATTCCAGACGCACTGTTTTTTTGCCATTGGTAAACTCACGGACAGTGCCGATAAAAGTGGCGATCGCTCCGCAGTTTCTGTCGGTCACTTGGTTGATTACCTGTTGGACATCAATCGGTTTATCGGTTAACTGAAACACTAAAAATAAGCCCCGCTTTCTAGAATTTGCTTTTTCAAGTATGGAATATAGCGTTGATGTTCATTGATGCCAAAAACAGGAAACGCCCTCTTTTCCTTGTTATTGCCCCAATCGATGGCGCACTGTACTTGTTCCAACTCGAGAAGGGGCCAGTCGCCGTCATCGCACAGCAAAACGACTTTTGGGTACGGAGCGTTTTTCCACCCCTCTACTAAAATGACGTCTGGTTGATCGATAAGCACTTGAAGCTGCAACAATTGCGCAAGCGTCCATTCCCGCTTTTTCGCAACGATTTTTAATACGCCATCTCCCTCGACCGAGCTCCCATTGGCTCCGGCAAGAAGAAACCGGTCACTGTCTGTGCTGCCCGCAGGCGCTCCCCCATGGCCATGATGCTTCAGGCAGGATACCCCCATCCCTTCATTGCGAAGGACCGCAATTAATTGCTCCATTAATGTCGTTTTGCCTGCATTTTTTGTAGCCTACGACTTGGAAGATACGGCAACGCTTCCCCACGGCCATTCACTTCCTTGTTGTTCACCTAAAAGCAATATATCCACTTCCATACCAGATTGATAGCCACGCGTCCCCCCAGGCAACATCATCAACACATCTGCTTCAGCAAGAGAAATGACCGACCCTGACTTGTCGAGGCCAGAGGGCGCTACTTTATGAATGCCATCTTCTTCTGAAAGAGTACCGCGCACCAATCTTGTAAATGGGTTCGGTTTTGGAAAATCAACCGCTAAAATCGCTTTGCTCTTTTTCAAATGGATGTTTTGAGCTTGAAGGCTACGCCGGATGAGGGGGCGGACAAACAACTCGCAGCCAACAAAACAAGCCCCTGGATTGCCTGACAAACCGAAAAACGGCTTGCCGCCAACATGAGCCGCTGTTGTGACACTTCCTGGCCTCATTGCTACTTTGTTAAAAATTTGCTTGGCGCCTATTTTCTCAATTAATTGAGGCACAAGATCAAAATCACCGACAGAAGCCCCTCCAGTTGTAATAACAATATCGACTTCTTCAAGCATATTGCGCACTGCCTGCTCACATAGATTGAGATCATCTGGTAGCTGTCCATATATAACAGGCTGTCCACCTGCTTGCCTTACTTGGGCTGCAATCATATACGCATTGCTGTTGCGGATTTTCCCAGGCGTTAGCGGTTCGCCGACTTCCAACAGTTCGCTTCCCGTCGACAAAATGCCAACGGTTGGCTGAACGGCCACAGGCACGTGGTTGTATCCAAACGTCGCCAGTAAAGCGGCGACGCCTGGATGGATATAGCTACCTTTTTTGACAAGGGATGTCCCCTTTCGCGTGTCTTCTCCTTGAAAAGAAATATTCGTGTTCGCTGCAAAGGGGCGAACAATGGTGATATAGCCATCGCCCTCTTCTTTAACGACTTCAAGCATCGCTACGGCATCACAACCGTTCGGAATTTTTGCCCCTGTCATAATGCGCACCGTTTCCCCTGCTTTCACGTCTCCTGTAAAGACAGTCCCCGCACCAATCTCACCAACTGTTTTTAAACGCACTGGGTTTGTTCGACTTGCTTGCGCCGTATCCAACGAGCGAAGCGCATAGCCATCGTACGGCGAACGGTCAAAAGAAGGGACGTCGTGGTCCGCAACAAGATCAGCAGCCAAAAAACGTTGCGTGGCATCTAGAAGTGGGACTGACTCTGTACGAACAGGGACATCCATTTCTTGCAATACACGCTCTACTGCCTCTTCGATTTGAATCGGCAATCTTCGCTCTACCATTTTTTACCTCCTGTTAACCTCCAATATAAGACATCTCAATTTTTTTCTTGTTTTTGCTGTTTCTTCCGTACGTAGCTCTGAGTAGCGATCAGCCCGCACTGCCCATATTTGCCTGATTTTTTGCTGCAATGCCTCGTCGGAAATTCCCTTGCGCAAATCAGCACGCAAGTCTGTGCCATTTTCCGAGAATAAGCATGTAAATAATTTTCCATCAGCCGATAGGCGCGCACGAGTGCACGAATGGCAAAACGTTTCGGTAACCGAAGAAATAAAGCCAACTTCCGTATCTGTGCCACTATAGCGATAACGGGAGGCTACTTCACCGTAATAGGCTTGATTTACCGGCTCTAATGGCCCAATTTGTGAGACGAGCTTGTACAATTCCTTTTTCGATACAACATAGGAAAAATCCCAGCCATTCGTTTGCCCAACATCCATAAATTCAATAAAGCGCAATGTGACACCAAGCTCCTTTGCATAACGTGCAAGGGGAATGACCTCCTGTTCATTTGCGCCTCGTTTGACTACCATGTTTATTTTCACGCCGAGTCCCGCGTCCTTGGCAGCAGCAATACCGTTAAACACCGCTTGCGGCTTCGTCTTACGTCCGCTCATTTTTTGAAATGTTTCCGTGGACAACGCATCTAGGCTAATATTGACCCGTTGCAATCCAGCGTCTTTAAGGGCTTTCGCCAACTTTGGCAACATCACGCCATTTGTCGTCAACGCTAGATCTTCCAAGCCCTCTATAGCATGGAGTCGGCCAATCAAAAGCGGCACTTCTTTGCGAAGCAGCGGCTCTCCCCCTGTAATGCGGATTTTTTTGACGCCTAACTGCACAAACTGCTCTGCTGTGCGAACAATTTCATCAACAGAAAGAAGCTCGCTTTCATCCATAAAAGCATGATCTGGGCCAAACACTTCTGCTGGCATGCAATAAGAGCAACGGAAATTGCAGCGATCCATGATTGAGATGCGTAAATCTTGCAAAGGCCGCTCTAGCTTATCACAAATTCGTTGGTTCGCCACTTTACGCCTCCTTCCTCCCTCACTTACAATAAGTATGAAGAAGCTATTTCCACAATTTTAGTATAGCTGAAGTGGAGGGTAAAAGAAAATGCATCATACTCACGATGTGCCAGTTGTAAAAGTTGCGGTCCTCACACTCTCAGATAGCCGCAGTGAGGCAGAAGACAAAAGCGGCCAAACCATTCAATCGCTATTAAAACAGCACCATCAAGTCGTCCGTTACAAACTGATCGACGATGATGCAGACAAACTGCACCAGACTGTGACAGAATGGGCTCAAGCCGTCGATATTGATGCGATCATCACGAACGGTGGCACCGGGCTTAGCAAGCGCGATATCACGATTCAAACCGTTTACCCGCTTCTTGATAAAGAAATGAAAGGTTTTGGCGAATTGTTCCGCGTTAAAAGTTACGAGCAGATCGGCGCAAAGGCACTCCTTAGCAATGCACTTGCTGGCGTACGCGAGAACACAGCCATCTTTTGCCTGCCTGGCTCAAAGAATGCTGTTACATTCGCAATGGAAGCCTTTATCTTGCCGATTTTATCTCATTTAGCTGGAGAATTGCGCAAATGAACATTGCCGGTCTTGTCCTAGCTGGCGGGAAATCTTCCAGATATGGAAGTCAAAAACTATTTGCCGACCATCAAGGAATTCCCCTTGTCATGCGTAGTTTTATCGCGTTAGAACAAGCTGGCATTGCCAATGTTTACGCCGTTACCAACAGTGCCCTAGCGCCTGCTTTTACCAACATCGGGGTGCCAGTCATTTGTGATACGACTCCTTACGAAGGGCCGCTCATTGCCCTTCAACATGCGATAGAAAAGGGGAGTGCTATAGGGCATGAGTGGTTCCAAGTCTTGGCCGGTGACTTACCCTATGTCCACTCAGCTATGATCAAACAGCTCGTCCATGAAGGTCGCTCTACCCCAGGCGTTGATATCGTCTTGCCAATAAGCGGCACGAGAGCACAACCGCTCCATGCTCTTTACCATAGACGCTGTTTGCACTATTTTCCTAAACTTGGGCAGGAAGAAAAGCGAATGCGCGCTTTATATCAAATCGCAACGTCTAAACATGTTTCTTTTTCAGCAGATGAACCTGCATTTATCAACATTAATTTCCAGTCAGACTGGAAGGAGTGATTCCCTTGAGCCAATTCTCACACTACAACGAAGACGGGCTTCCTAAAATGGTTGACATCTCCTCTAAATCAGCAACAAGTCGAACTGCGACAGCAGAATGCCGCGTCCGGATTTCGAACCACCTTTACGAGGCGATCCATGAACAATCATTAAAAAAAGGCAACCCTTTGCCAGTTGCCCAAGTAGCAGGAATCATGGCCGCCAAGAAGACGGCTGAGTGGATTCCAATGTGTCACCCCATCCTCATCCAAGGGACAGACCTTTCTTTTAAGTATGAACCAGTTAAAGACGGCTACATGCTCGTGATTGGCGCAACTGTGACCGTTGACGGCAACACAGGCGTTGAAATGGAAGCATTAACAGCTGTTACAGCTGCTGCGCTGACTTTTTACGATATGTGCAAAGCGGTCGATAAAAGCATGGTGATTGAAGAAACGTTGCTTGTCAAAAAAACAGGCGGCAAAAACGGTGACTTTTACCACCCACGCAGACGAGAAAAAATGGATTAGGATTGCCCCTAATCCATTTTTTTCAAAAAGGTTTGCACCCATTCCACGTACTTCCGTTTTTCACAATCTGAAAAATGGTAAAGACCAGAAGCGACACGAACTGGATCACCGAAAAAATAACGTTCGTACAACATTTGCCGTGAGCCAAATTCGCTAATGCTTAGATCGCGAGCAAGGCGGAGCAATTTCGTTTTTTCCTTCGCGCTCGTATATTCTCCGCGCATAAAACGTTCTAATCTCCCGGCGATCGGCGAGGCAAAATCCTTTTTGCTTGGCGCCGAGATGAAGTGGCTTGCGCCAAGCAATTGAATGATCTCAATCAAGCGCGGGTACGTCATTTGAAAATAACACGCACTAGCTTTTAGCGGTTCTAACTTCGGTACCATTATATTGTACTCATTTGCTTGCGCTTGCGTTTCTGCTGAGTAAACAAATCCACGCATTGCTTCAAGAGCCACAATTACTTCTGATACTTTCCCTTGCACATGAGTGTGCTGGCCGATATCCAGTGTATCGACAAGCGCTTGGGCAATGCCGAGCAGCCACTCCGTTTTAACGATTTGCCTGTTCGCCGCCTGATACAGCAAAAATGCTTCAATGCCTGTTCTAGCAAAGAGCTGGCTCATTAGCCATTCATTTCTATACATAAATATCCGTTCCCACGGGACAAAGACATGGTCGAACACGACAACTGCATCGCCCTCTTCAAGAGTAGCTGATAAAGGGTAGTCAAACCGCGTTTCTTTGTCAAAAGAAGGCCTGCTTAAAAATATGAGCCCTTCTGCATCTGAAGGGACAGTGCAGCCAAACAAATAATCGCTATCGACAAATGCAGCTGATGGAAGGACTAGAAGTTCGTCAGTAATCCCCCCTTGTGTTGCCAAAAGCCGCGCTCCGTCTATCACGACTCCCTTTTCGTTTTCCTCGACAATTTTTGCAGCAACTGGCTGCTCTACGCTTTCTCCGTCAGGATAAAATGGCTTCCTGCTAATTGAAGGATTGACAAACGTGTGCGTAAACGTGTAGTCGTTCTTTACAGCTCGTTCATAAATGGATTGTATGCTTTCCCCATACTCTTTTCCATCTTCAGCAAAGAAATCTTTTGCCCCTGCCATAATCGCAATCATTGTATTCACATATTCAGGAGAACGGCCTAGTACGCCTAAAGTTGATTGTGCCCACAATTGAGTCGCTTTCCTGCGCTTCGCTAAATCTGCTTTTGTGCGTGGGATTTCAAAAGAAAAATTAGAGTTTTTGTCGCTTGCTTGCAAAATATCCCCGTGGGCATCGTCCAGCACCATATCGTACAAGCTCGCTTTTGCTTCTAACACTGCCTTAAAAGCAGGATGTTCTGTACTTTTCCCTTTTACGCATTCACCATCAATCCAAATTGTGCTTTCTAGTTGGGCAATTCGCTTTAAATATTCAGCACCAGTCGCCATTGCCATATCAACGCCTCCTTAGACGCTATTAGCCTATGCGACGGACAAAATGGAGGTGTATAACGAAATGGGCCCAGGTAAAAACTAACTAAATAGAGAGGAGTGACTGCGATGCCTGAGATGCCTGAAATGGCCACCTATCAAAAATGGCTCACCCGTACTGTAGTTGGCCAAATGATCACGGACATAGAGGTGAACCGAGAGAAATCCATCAATGTGCCTGTCGTCGATTTTAAGTCAGCGTTACAACATCAGACTGTTACGGAAGTCTCACGACGAGGTAAACAGTTGCTCTTCCACTTGGCGAACGGGCAAATGCTTTTGCTTCATTTAATGCTAGGTGGGTGGCTGTATTGGGGGACAGAGGAAGATGCGCCAGATCGAACCAAACAAGTGATTCTCTCCTTTTCACTACACAACCTTTATTTTATCGGGCTACGCCTCGGCTACCTTCACCTCCATGACCAACAGTCTGCTAAGCGCGTTCTTGCTAAGCTTGGCCCAGAAGCAAGTGGCGTTAACGCTGACGATTTTAAGGCCATTGCCGAGCATAAGCGTACGATGGTAAAACCTTTTTTAACCAACCAAGCCTATCTTTCTGGGATTGGCAATTGCTATGCAGATGAAATTTGTTTTCATGCTAAGTTAATCCCTTTACGGACAATCGACTCCCTCTCTTCCAAGGAATTAGAGGCACTGTACCAAGCAATCGCACCGACGCTGCAAGCGGCTGCCGATGCCGGCGGCTATATGAGCCACCCTTTTACTGCTTTCGATCGGTTGACAGGCGGCATGGACAGTAAACTTCGTGTGTATGATCGTGAAGGCAAAGCATGCTTCCGTTGCGGCAACCTCATTATTCGTCAGGAAGTATCAAAGAAAAACGTGTTTTTTTGTCAAGTTTGCCAACATTAGCGCTTCGTTTCGTGTAACGCTTGTCACAAAAATCTGCCTGTACTTCTTGAATGAGATGTGGTAAAGTGTCCTACGGTAACAACGCAGTTCGAAACCTTCCTGCGTTATCTAAACGAAGGAGATTTTGCATTATGCCGACAGAGTTATATGGGTTTATTTTCGCCCTCATCAATTTTTTATTGCTTGTCCTTTTTTATAAAGTATTTGGCAAGACTGGCATGATTTGTTGGATCGGGTTTGCTACTATCCTTGCCAATTTGCAGGTTGTAAAAACGGTTGAGTTGTTTGGGCTAATCGTGACGCTTGGAAATGTGATGTATGCGACTACATTCTTGGCCACTGATTTGCTAAATGAAAAACACGATAAACAAACGGCGAGGACGGCTGTATGGCTTGGTTTTGCCACTTTGTTCATTTCAACAGTCATTATGCAGTTCGTTGTCCATTTCCCGCCCCATAGCGAAGACTTAGCACAACAACACTTGGAATTCATCTTTGACTTCGCACTTCGCATTGCCGCAGGCAGCCTTATTGCTTACTTAATTAGTAACCATTTGAATGTATACATTTTCGCTTTTTTCAAAAGGCTATTCCCAAAGCCGTCGATGCTCTGGCTCCGCAATAGTGCCTCTAGTTTTATTGGCCAAGCCTTTGATACACTCATCTTTTGCTCGATCGCCTTCCTCGGTGTTTACTCGTTTGATATCTGGCTCGAAATTGCTTTCACCACTTACTTGATGAAATTTCTTGTCGCGTTGCTTGGCATCCCATTCATTTATTGGTTGAGAAGCATTAAACCATTAGAGCTGATCAAGTAAAAAAACAGGACTCACTCAATTGTCCTGTTTTTTTACTTACATATAGTGAATTTGATGTTTGTGCCGCTCCATCATGGCTTCATTATACGCGTCGCCACCATCTAAGTTAGCACTGCGGAAGACTGGAACTTCACGCCCCGCATCTTCAAGTTGTTCAATCATTTTTAGAACGATTGAATGAATGATAAAGCTGCCAACAATCGTTGAAGTCGGAGCGACCTTTTGCGACAACGATTTTACAGAAACAGCCGCGTCACCTGGCTCACCGTGGTTGTCAATCACCAAATCGCTTGCTTCAAACAACCGTTTCCCAGAAGAGTGACGGGACTCCACACTTTGAGAGTAGGAAACGTTGGTCAGCGCTATGACGGTCATTCCTTTTTGTTTTGCTGCTATCGCCATATCGATCGCAACAGGATTTCTGCCAGACACCGAGTGGATAAACAACACATCGCCTTGTTTTACCGGCTTTGATTCAAGCAAAAGATTTCCGTATCCTTCAAGCCGTTCCAATTTAGAAGTCAATGTGATCGGTTCAACATTCAGCATAAGCGCTGGGCTAAAAATTGGATTGAACAGTGCCAAGCCGCCGGCACGGTAAAAGGCATCTTCTGCAATAATGCCGGCATGGGAAGCGCCAAAAAGATAGAGTGACTTGCCTTCGTTAATGGCATTGACCATGATATCAGCCGCTTTTTCGAGAACATCTTCCCCCTCTTCGACTGCTTGCTGTAAGAGACGGTTAACCGCCTCGTAATATTGCTCCACGTAAGACATTGATTTCGTCCTCCTTAAGGAAAGAGTTTGGCAACTAAATCACCGATAAAAGACCAGAGCGAGAAATCGTTGCCGCCAAAAATCACAATCCAGTCTGACACCGTTCCGCTCAACACTGGTACAGAAAGGCCGACAAGTAAAATCATCACGACACCTGCCGTGGCTGACCCAGCAATGGCTCCTTTTAGCCCGCCAGTTGCGTTTCCAATAATAGCAGCCGTGCCAATTTCAAAAAAGCATGTAATGGTAAGAGGCACAATGACAAAGCTAAACAAACCGAGGCTGCCCGTCACGAAAATCGTTGCCACCGAGGTAATCATGGAAACAATAAACCCAATCAGTACAGCATTTGGGGCAAACGGAAACAAAATTGGCGCATCGAGTGCTGGAACGGCATTTGGAATCCATTTTTGTGAAATCCCTTGGAATGCTGGAATAATTTCCGCAAGCATCATTCGTACACCTAGCAATAAGATCGTTAATCCAGCGCCAAACAAAATCCCTTGCATGAGGCTATAAATAAACAAGTTCTGTTCCGCTCCAAACGCTGTTGAAGCAGCGTCAAACCCGATAATAAGGGACACGACCATATAAACAAAAAACATCGTAATCGAAGACGTGATGCTAATTTCACGCAAGAATTCGGTAGATTTAGGGAATTTTATTTCTTCCGACGATCTTCCTTTCGTGCCAAACAGCATCCCCACCCAACCAGAAACAAGGGACAGGATCGTGGTCGGATGGCCAATGATAAAATCATCTGAACCCGTTACTTTGCGAATAAATGGGCGCAAAAGCGCGGGCGCTATAATAATATAGAGTGCTGTCATCAATGAAGCAAACAAGATTATTTGCGTATTGCTAAGAGCGTTTTCAACTCCAACTGCCACAAAGATAAACGGAAACCAAAACAACATATGACCAGTTAAAAACACGTGTTTGATCTTCGTAAAGCGTGCGACAAGCAAATTAATGACGAAAGCAATGAGCATTGCGATTCCGATTTGCGTCCCATATTGGCTTAAAATCGTATCAGACCCTAACGCAGGCGCTACTTCCGCTTCTTGGATGTCATACATTAAGTTAAAACCTTCTGTTAGCGGCGCAATCGAGCTTGTTAAAATATTTGTTCCCTGTGTTAAAATGACAACACCAATGATCGTTTTCGCCGTTCCTGAGACAACAGTCGAAAAATCTTTTTTCAACAACAACAAGCCAATCAATGCAATAAGCCCAAGAAAAATTGCTGGTTCCCGGATGATTTCAATAAAAAAGTTCATAACTCCTTGCATGGGAAACCCCCCTTTTTATGTTGGAAAGCAAAGCGGCCAAGGCTTAAGCCTTGATTTCCGCCGCTGCTTTTTCTTTGATCTCTGCCTTGTTGACAAAACTGTTAATGATGACAACTGGTTTCCCAGCTGACTCCTGCAACTTTTCCCCTAACTCTTTGCTTGTGAAGATATAGTCCGCAGGCGTACTTTGCGCAGAAGCGACATCTCCAGTAAACACATCGGCGTCTATGCCCAACTCTTTTAAAACACTTTCCAAGTTCATTTTTAGTACCATGGAAGAACCAAGGCCAAACCCACATACTGTCATAATTTTTAATTTGCTCATACGACTCACTCCTTATGAAATAATTTGATACGCGTCCTCGGCTGATTTTGCTTCACGCAGCTGACCGACTTTTTCTTCATCAAGCAAAAGACGCGATAGCCTCTCAATCAAATGCAAATGGGACTCTGCTCCCGTTGCCGAAAATGAAAAGACAAGGTCAACTGGATCGTTCTCTTCATTGCCAAACGGCACAGCCTCTTTTAAGATCGCTAACGAAACGGCATCCGTATGCACCGCCTCACTAGGTCGGGCGTGGGCAATCGCCATCCCAGGGCCAATGACAATGTAAGGCCCGTTTTCTTTGACGGAATCAATCATTTGCTTGACATACTCTGAAGTTACCGCTCCTGACTTGACCAGCAAGGAACCTGATGCTTCAATGGCCCTCTCCCAGTCTTCTGCTTGAACGCCAACCGCAACATGTTCTTTTTTTATTAGTTCTTCTGTCATGTTGCACTCTTCCTCCCAATCCATTTCGTTATAAGCTGCTCTCTTTTCTCTTGTGTTTCCAAATAGCGGAAAAGTTGCAAGAAATCCTGGTTATGTGCTTCTTTAATCGCAAGCACGATCACCACTTCCACACGTTCAGGGTTAAAAGAGCCAAAATCAATTTCGTGTTCAAATATGGTCATGCTAATGCCTTCTTTAATGACATTTTCTGGTCCAGCATGGACAAACGCTACCTTTGGCAAGAACACCATGTACGTGCCATTCCGTTCCACAGACATAATCATTTCTTGTACATACCCTTGGCGGATGTAGCCGGCCTTGAGCAGCGGCGCTGCCGCCAGAGCAATGCTTTCCTTCCAGTCGCTCGTGTCGGCAGTATGAACCGTCTCATCAAAAAGCGTTGGCTCAACGGCTGAAGCATGGGCATATACTTGATTGAAACAAGCGAGCTGTTTGCGATTAATCATTTTTTGCGCTTCGTGCTGAATCGTCCGTTTGTCCTCGTCATTTAACAGTGGACTCACACGGAAAATTTTCGTGTCATTCCATTGTTTGATCGGCAGCTCTTGTGTGGTTAAGACAAAGTCGACATCACTTTCTTCAAGTGCTTTTTCTAAATCATCGGTGTTCACCACGTTAATTAAATGGAAACCAGGCTCAGCCTGTTGCAGTTTTGTGGTCAAAATGGAAGAAGTGGCAAGCCCCGTTGAACAAACGACAATCACAGTCGGCAAAAACCGTTTGCTTTTACTACGGTCAAAGCCAGCGCTCACATGCATCGTAATAAAAGCGACTTCCGCAGCTACAAGCGTATACCCCATATCCGCTGTAATTTGGTGGACCATTTCGTAAATGGCACGATACCGAACTTTAATTTCTTCCGTATACGGATTGTCAATGACAAGCCCTTGTTCAATCCGTAAAAAAGCCGCTTTCATGTGATAAACCAAGTCATTCATCAGTTTTTTGTCTTTTAACAAGTCGACTTGGAGAATAGTAGAAATTTGTTCGAGCAAATACGTGCAAAAATCTTTTTCCTTCTGATAACTCTCCCCTAAAACGGCATCATTTTTATAGGAAACGACTTTGGCTTGTCCTAGCAGCGTGTTCAGAAATGCCTGCTCGTGCTCAGCAACACGGTTATCGCATAGCGCGGAAACAACTTCGCTTAATTCACCAAGGCGGTGTCCTGCTTCCCGCTCTTCCTGAGGAATATACACATAATGGCCGTGCAATATTCGCTCATACCACCAACAAAGAAAAATCGTCAATACACGCAAGGAGACCTCGCTATAAAACACTTGCCGATCCTCTTGGCAAGAACGAAGCCACCTATCAATTTGGCCGCGATCGCCATCCTTTTCACAATCAAACCAGCGTTCCACTCGCTCTAAGTCAACCTGTTTGTCTGTAAGCCAATGAAAAATGGCCCGTCGGATGCTCCGCTCTGTCCCATTCACAAAAAACCCTTTGCGAGCCTGCCTTGCCAGCTGCAAACCAAAACGGTCAAGTGTCTCCTCAATATCAGGTAAATATTTTTGAATACTTGACCGGCTTAAATGGAATTCATCCGCCAACTGTTGGATCGTTACTGTTTCATGCATAACAGCAAACAAGCTCATCATCGCAATGTGAACATTTTTATCAAAAAAGACTTGATGGCCTTCAGCAATACGGAACAGTTCAGCACGCTTTTCCTCACCAACATGCAAAAATACGCCTTTGCCAGGCTCCCGTTTTAAGGGGGCACCTGCCTGTTTTAACATGTCATCAATCGCATCTAAGTCATAACGTATGGTGCGACCGCTAACATTTTGCCATTTCGCCAAAAACTCAATAGTGACATAGTGGTTGCTGCGGAGCAATTTCGTTAAAACGCTTTTTTGTCTGGACGATAACATCTTCATCACCCTTGCTGTAATCATATCTTGTGGCTGTCTGTAATTAAAGAGTGAAGTTTATCACAGTTGTGGCAAGAAAGTGATGGTTGTTGTCAAATAACTTTACATCTGCCAAGCCAAAGACAAGGGATTTTTAAGCTCTTGTTTTTAGAAGGAGTTGGCACAAAATAGTGTGCCCGTTTATACTAAAAAAAACCAAACTAGCTCCAATTGGTTTTTCGACTTAGCCCATGTAAGCGATTTGCAGGACTTATCCCTCTATTTACAGCTTTTCTGTAAAAAAATGAACATGAGGCTGTTCCCAAAATTTGCTTTGGGAACAGCCTCCGAATATCATAAATGGTTTAAATTTAGTCAATGGTCAGGACAACTTTTCCGCAACCATGCCCCGTTTCAACTGCCCGATGGGCATCTGCTGCCTGCTCAAGTGTGAATGTATTTCGAACGTGGATTTTTATCTTTCCTTGAACATAAAGGGTTACAAGTTCGGACAGCTGCTCCGTTGAACGTTCACTTCGTATCAGTTGAACGCCAAGTTCTTCTCCACGCTCAAACGTAACAATTGTGCCAATTCGCTCCTTATTTTTAACCAGCTTTGCAGAAGCAACTAACGCATCGTTACCCGCAGCGTCTAAAGCCACATCTATACCTTTGGGGGAGAGAGAACGCACCCTATCAACAAGCCCTGTTCCATAGACAACAGGGATCGCGCCTAATGAATGAAGGTAATCGTGATTGCGTTCGCTGGCAGTGCCTATGACTGTTGCCGCTCCCCATGCTTTCGCCAGTTGTACCGCAAAACTGCCAACTCCCCCTGCTGCAGCATGAATCAATACAGTGTCTCCCTTATAAACACCCAGCTTGCGTAATGCCGTGTAAGCGGTTTGCCCAGAAGCTGTTAAAACACCTGCATGTTCCCATGGCATTTCCTTAGGCTTTTTTACAATTTGCTCGACATTGACAACTACATATTCGGCATAACAAGCGATTAACGCCCAGCCTAAAACCTCATCACCGACATTGAAACTGGTAACGCCTGTCCCAACTTGATCGATGATCCCAGAGAATTCGTTGCCGAGAATTTGTGGAAAAGCAATCTGTAGCCCCGGCGGTGCCCAACCCGTACTACGCACTGCACAATCAAATGGTTGGACGCCAGCTGCTTTAACCTGGACACGAACTTGACCGGCTCCAGCTTGCGGGTCATCCATTTCCATTACACGTAATACTTCTGGAGGGCCGTAACTAGTAAATGCCGCTGCTCGCATCGAACACACCCCTTTTTTAATATTGATTTAGTGGAAAACTTCAACTTTGAATCCTCCAGGGGCTTCAACATAAAAAGTCCAACGATGAGCCCTTTTTGGCGGTTTAACTTTAAACCCATCCTCCATCAATCGTTGATTGATTTTATTTACCTGCTCTTCACTCTCTTGCTCAAAACCTATATGAAAGCCCTTTGGATAGTTGATTTGAGAGCCTTTCATCAAGGCGAGCAAAAACCCGTTTTTATCGGCCATGATTGCGAAAGAATCACTACTGCTTCGTGCATGTACATCGAAATACTTCTCCAAAAACTCTCGCGTAGCATTTACGTCAGTAACGGTAAGGTTTATGTGGTTTAATTTCATAGTTCCCTCTCCCTCTTCATCCATATTTTACAGAGAACAACGATTTGAAAAGCCAACAAGACATAGTAGGGAATATGTTCTCTTTGTCATCTTGCAATGATTATCTTATGATAAATAATAAATAAATTAAAATATATCTATCTATATAAATAAATAACCTTAAGTATATGAAAAAGGAGTGAACATAATGGAGCTGCTACAACTGTATTATTTCCGAACTGTTGCCAGGTTGGAACATATGACAAAAGCAGCCCAAGAAATTCGTATCGCCCAACCCGCTCTTAGTAAGACGATTGCTCGGTTGGAAGAAGACTTGGGCGTACCGTTGTTTGACCGCAAGGGAAGGAATATTCGACTGAATTCGTTTGGAAAGGTATTTCTCGAAAAAGTAGAAATGGCGCTAACGGCACTTGAAGACGGAAGAAAAGAAATCGAGGATCTAGCAGGGATGGAAAGAGGCCGTGTTTTTTTATCAACAACTACTCATAAATGCTTTTCTGACCTCATTGGCACTTTCATTTCCAAGCATCCTGACATTCAGCTCCAAATTAATCAAGCCTCATCTTATGAAAAGATAAAACAACTAAGGAATGGCGATATTGATTTTTGCATTACGTTTCCCCCATTGAAAGTCGAGGGAATAAGCGGGAAATCCTTTCTCACTGAAGAAATTTTACTGGCTGTGCCTTTCACCCATCGATTTGCAAATCGGAAAAGCATTGACCTAAGTGAATTGGCAGATGATGCTTTTATAAACATAAAAGAGGGGAATCCTTTTCGAGAAATGACAGATGATTTTTGTAAACAGGCGGGGTTTTCCGCAAATATCGTTTGCGAAGTTGACGAACTTTCTGCAATAAGTCATTTCCTTCGTACTGGGATTGGCGTTGCTTTTTTACCAGAAACGTTTATAGAAGACAAACAGGTACCGTTTCACCTTTTGCATATTGACAATCCAGTTTGCCAGCGTACTTACCAAATCGCATGGCTTGAAGGCCGTTACTTATCCAGTGCGGCACGGCAATTTCGAGATTTTATGTACGATTATTTTAACGAATTTCGGAATCAAAAAAACGGAGTCTCATAATCTTCCAACTATATCTGCTTATTAAGAAGATCACTAATAATGAGAAGTACAAAAGGATGTAGACCTGATAATTCGACAACAATTCTAGTTACTTAACAAGAGCCGTTATCACTACTAAATTTTTGAATGCGTAAAAGCCATGGGCCACGTTGGGTTTCCCTTTTTTAGTTAGCTTTTTAATCTAAACGCTCTCCATTAGCAGTGCTTACCTTCTAATGGTTTTCCATCCTTTATTGTACAAAAAAAGCCTGCCGACTGTTTCGGTAAAACCGAAACTTTGTCGACAGGCTTGAAGGTTGCTAGCTAACAAGCAACCTTCACCTCTTTATAAGGAAAGGGGCGCGCAAGGCACCCCAAGGTGGAAGAATGCCTTACATCATGCCTGGCATTCCGCCGCCCATTCCTCCCATGCCGCCCATGTCGGCGCCGCCACCAGCGTTTTCTTCTGGCTTATCGGCGATAACAGCTTCAGTTGTGAGGAACATTGCGGAAACACTTGCTGCGTTTTGTAGAGCAGAACGCGTCACTTTTACTGGGTCAAGAATTCCCGTTTCAACCATGTTCACGTATTCGCCTGTAGCCGCATTGTAGCCGATGCCAACCTCTTCAGCTTTAAGCTTCTCTACAATGATAGAGCCTTCAAGGCCAGCATTGTGGGCAATTTGGCGAACTGGCTCTTCAAGAGCGCGGAGCACGATGTTTACGCCTGTTGCTTCATCACCTGTAGCGTCAACTGCTTGAACCGCTTTGATAACGTTGACAAGTGCTGTACCACCACCAGCAACAATGCCTTCTTCTACAGCAGCGCGTGTAGAGTTTAGGGCGTCTTCAATGCGAAGCTTGCGTTCTTTCATTTCTGTTTCAGTAGCTGCGCCTACTTTAAGAACAGCGACGCCGCCAGCAAGTTTAGCAAGACGCTCTTGTAATTTTTCTTTATCAAATTCAGAAGTTGTTTCTTCTACTTGTGCTTTCAATTGGTTGACGCGGCCAGAAATTTGTTCTGGGTCGCCAGCGCCTTCGACAATCGTTGTGTTTTCTTTTGTCACAACTACTTTTGCTGCGCGTCCAAGCGATTCGATTGTGGCCGATTTCAAATCAAGCCCAAGGTCTTCAGTGATCACTTGGCCACCAGTAAGGATGGCAATATCTTCAAGCATTGCTTTGCGACGGTCGCCGAATCCTGGAGCTTTTACCGCTACAGCATTAAATGTACCGCGAAGCTTGTTCAATACAAGTGTCGCAAGCGCTTCGCCTTCAACATCCTCAGCAATAATTAAAACGGGACGGCTTTGCTGTACCACTTGTTCAAGTACAGGTAGCACTTCTTGGATATTCGTGATTTTCTTGTCTGTAATCAGAACGTATGGGTTGTCGAGGACTGCTTCCATTTTGTCTGAGTCAGACACCATGTAAGGAGAAGCATAGCCACGGTCAAATTGCATACCTTCTACTACTTCAAGCTCTGTCGAGAATCCTTTTGATTCTTCAATTGTAATAACGCCATCGTTGCCGACACGTTCCATTGCTTCTGCAATGATTTGTCCGACTTCTTCATCAGCAGAAGAAATTGCCGCAACTTGAGCAATGGACTCTCTGCCCTCGATTGGTTTTGAAATTGCTTTAAGCTCTTTGACTGCAGCAGCCGTTGCTTTTTCAATTCCTTTGCGGATGCCCATTGGGTTTGCTCCGGAAGTAACGTTTTTCAAGCCTTCGCGGATCATTGCTTGTGCAAGGACTGTCGCAGTCGTTGTTCCGTCACCAGCAATATCGTTCGTTTTGCTTGCTACTTCAGCAACCAACTTAGCACCCATATTTTCGAAAGCATCTTCAAGTTCGATTTCTTTTGCAATCGTCACACCGTCATTTGTGATGAGTGGTGAACCGAATTTCTTTTCAAGAACAACGTTGCGCCCTTTAGGCCCAAGCGTTACTTTTACTGCATTTGCAAGAGTATCTACGCCTTTAAGCATGGAACGGCGCGCTTCTTCACTAAATTGAATATCTTTAGCCATTTGTATTCGCCTCCTAGTGTGTTAGTTCCCTTACTTAGCCAATAATCGCTAGTACATCGCTCTCGCGAAGAATGAGGTATTCTGTGCCTTCATACTTCACTTCTGTACCTGCATATTTAGAGAAGATGATTGAATCGCCTTCTTTTACTTCAAGTGCCACTTTTTCGCCGTTGTCTGTAACGCGACCTGTGCCGACAGCAACAACCTTGCCTTCTTGCGGCTTTTCTTTTGCAGAATCAGGCAAAACAATCCCACTTGCAGTTTTTTCCTCAGATTGGATTTGCTCAATGATGATGCGATCTCCTAATGGTTTTAACAAGGAAAACACCCTCCTTTGAAGACGTATGTAGTCTTATTAGCACTCGGATTCGATGAGTGCTAACACAATTATTATAATAATCATTCCCCACTTGTTTTGCAAGGGGGTTGCTTGACTTTTTTTGTCGATTTACAAGAGATTTTTATTCTAAGTGCTGTTCACTGAATTTATGGATAAACTATGGTATGATGAAGCAACGAAAGTCTGATTATGTTAAAGGAGTTACGCTGTGACAAAACGTTATTTACTCGTCGTGTTTGCTTATATCGTCATGCAGACTGGTCTGGCTATTTTTGTAAGCTGGCTGCTGATACGTTATTTTGCCATTTCCGGCGCCTTGAACATCGGCTTGTCATCCATTATTACATTTACGATTGGTTTAATCGCCATCCTCCTTATTTTACGCAAAGACGAAGACAGAGGCGGGGGCCTTCCTGGAAAGAAAGCGACTGTTCCAGAAACAATCGCGTGGTCGCTTATCGGTATCTTCCTTGTATTTGCGACACAAACCGTTGCCGGCTTGATTGAGCAACAGCTTCTTGGGATTGACCAAGGGTCTGAAAATACTGCGCAACTGGTTCAAGTCGCCCAAGATTTTTTGCCTTTTATTCTTGTTGTGGCGATTCTTGGCCCGATTATTGAGGAACTTGTTTTTCGAAAAGCCATTTTTGGCTGGATTTATGTCCGCACCAATTTTTTTGTTGCGGCGCTCATAAGCTCGATTATTTTTGCTGTCATCCACTTTGATTTTCAACATATTTTGATATATGCTGCTATGGGTTTTTCGTTTGCCTTCTTATACGTAAAAACGAAACGGATTATTGTACCTATTATCTCCCATATGGCGATCAACAGTTTTGTCGTCATTGTCCAAGTCGTGTTTGCTGAGCAACTAACGGAGATTATGGAGCAATACGAGCAGCAGTCATCCTTTATCCAGTTATTCTTTTAGGGGTGCCCTATGACAAAGTCGCCAATTTTTATAGGTCTATCGTATTTGTTGCTCGGGGTTGGCTTCATTGCGCTGACGTTCATTAACGTCAACCAAAATGGCTGGGGATTTATGTCTTATCTTACTGCCTTTATCGCAGCTGTCGATTTGTACGTGGGCTGGCTCAATCTTCAACGAGGGTTTAAAAAGAAACCAAATCAATAAGACTTTAAGGGCAAAACGACGACGTTTTGAGCATTCGCCTACAATCTGAAGCTGCAAGCGGGTTACATTCCTGCATGCAGCTTTTCTTTTTCTTTCAATTTTTATAGCAGAGAGTACAGCATTGGCTCATACTGGAAACGGCATTACATGAATCATTTACCACGGTTTTGCAAAAAGCAGTGCTACCCTTTAAAACATTTATTGGCAGCAACGCAAAAACACGTTTTTTACTTTGAAAAACGTGTTTTGTGTGTTTGTTTCATCTAGCGCTTTCTTGACCATTCTGATCGGTGTTTCCATGGTATTTTCGGTGTGTAATCGCCGAAATCGTAATGCTGATCTCATATAAAATAAACATCGGCACAGTAACAAACAAATGCGAAGTCAATTCAGGTGGTGTAATAATGCCAGCGATCACAAGCAAGGCAAAATATGCGTATTTACGGATTTTCCGCAAAAATGCTGGCGTGACCACTCCTAGCCTCGTTAAAAACATCACAACTACGGGAAGCTGAAACAAAAGCCCAAAAGGGATTGTCAATTGGAACAAAAATGAAAAATATTCATTGATTCCATACATCTCATTTATTTCCAGGCGGTCGGCCATTTGCCCCATAAAGGAAATGACAAAAGGCAATAAAATAAAATAGGAAAAAGCAATGCCTGCCAGAAACAAAAGGAAAGCAATTGGAATGTATGCGAGCGTCGCTTTTTGTTCGTTTTCTTTTAATCCCGGTGAAACAAACGCCCATAATTGGTACAAAATCACTGGGATAATAAGCACAAGCGCCGTTATCACAGCAAAGTTCATATAGACACGAAGTGGGTCGGTCAATCGAAAAGCATTAAACGGCATATCAGCAGCTTGGGGGGAGTTCTGCAAAAACGTAATAACAGGGACCGCCAAGAAAAAACCGCCAACAAGCGCGACAATAAAAAAGGCGAGGACCACAAAAATCCTGCGCCTTAGCTCTTCCGCGTGATCCATAATGGACATGTCTTCCATTGGGACACGCCCTTTTCTGCCTTTACGCTTTTTCTTTTTGGACGTTTGTTGATTTGGTATCATCATCGTCATCCGCTAATCCTTTGGTAGCATTTTTAAACTCACGCAATGTGCTTCCCGCTGCTTTTCCGAGTTCCGGCAGCTTTTTCGGCCCGAAAATCAGCAATGCGACAAGTGCAATTAATACGACACTCCCTACAGAAAGTCCTCCCATTGTTGTTGCCTCCTTCTTATAGTGGGTAATGCTTTAAAAAGTAAACAAGCGCCTGCAGTTCCACTGCAAGGTCGATATGATGAACGCGAATATGTGCTGGTACTGATAAGCGCACTGGGGTAAAGTTTAGGATCCCTTCAATTCCCGCTTTTACGAGACGGTCGGCACTTTTTTGCGCCTGGGAAGCAGGCACAGTCAGAACGGCGATCGAAACATTTTGCAACCCAATTTCTTCAAGCTTGTCCCAGTTATACACGGGAACTTCGCCGACTTGCGTACCAATTTTCTTTTCATCGACATCAAAGGCATGGGTAATTACGGTATTGTTGTTTTTCGAAAAATTATACTGCAATAATGCAGTTCCAAGATTTCCTACACCGACTAAAATCACGTTTGTCCGCTCATCTTGGTCTAACGTCTCCCTAAAAAAAGAAAGGAGATATTGGACATTATACCCATACCCTTTTTTTCCTAACGCACCAAAGTAGGAAAAATCTCTTCGAATTGTTGCAGAATCTACTTTCACTGCCTGGCTTAATTCAGTTGAAGAAACCCGCTGTTTTCCGGCAGCATGCAAGCTTTCGATAAAGCGGTAATAAAGCGGCAAGCGTTTTGCTGTTGCCTGAGGAATCTTCAGTTGTTCTGATTTCATGTCCGCCCCTTTCTGAGCTTTGGCTGCTGGCGCAGCATGATTCAACTCTATTGTACACGATTTTCGCTAAAATGAAAGAGCTCTCATTATGAACCTTTATTGTTGTTTGTGTCCAAATTGATGTACACTTATTAAAGAACTTATTATGAACGCGAGGTTTGCTTTTTATGATTGTACTACAATGCGTAAACGTATCAAAGGCTTTTGGCACCGAACCTGTGCTCGAACAGGTGAAATTAGAAGTACAGGCGAAAGATCGAGTCGGCTTAGTCGGGCGAAACGGGGCAGGTAAATCGACGCTTTTAAAAATTATTACCGGCGAAATTAGCCAAGATACAGGCGAAATCGTCATCCCTAAGCAAACCACAATTGGCTACCTTGCCCAGCATACTGGGCTTGCTTCAAACCGTTCCATTTGGGATGAAATGCTTGAAGTATTTGCGCCGCTGTTGGAAATGGAACGCTCACTCCGTTCGTTGGAACAGCAAATGGCCAATCCAGAGGCGATAGGGCAAAACAGTTACCAAAAACTGCTTGCAGAATATGACCAGTTGCAGCTCGCTTTTAAAGATTCCGGTGGTTACCAATACGAAGCAAATATCCGCAGTGTGCTGGCCGGACTCCATTTTCATCATTTGGATTACAGCACAGCGATTTCCACGCTTAGCGGCGGGCAGAAAACAAGGCTCGCTTTAGCCAAATTGCTCCTTTCAAAACCAGATATTCTTGTCCTCGATGAACCAACGAACCATCTGGATATGGAAACATTGTCTTGGCTCGAACAGTATTTGGCTAACTACTCTGGGGCGATTTTAGTCGTTTCCCATGACCGTTATTTTCTGGACAAGCTTGTAACCAAGACAGTGGAATTATCACGGGGCAAAACCACAACATTTTATGGGAATTATAGCCATTACCTCGACGAAAAAGCAAAACGTTATCAACAAGCAGTCAAACAATACGAGAAACAGCAAGAGGAAGTCGCCAAATTAGAAACGTTTATTGCCAAAAACATTGCCCGTGCTTCGACTACGAAACGGGCGCAAAGCCGAAGAAAGCAACTCGAAAAAATGGACATGATTGATCGCCCAGATGGCGAAAAATCAGTTGTTTTTTCGTTCGGCATTAACAAGCAAACAGGAAATGACGTGCTCACCATTCGTGATTTGGCTGTCGGATACGAACAAGACACGGTTTTTGAAGGCTTGCATTTATCATTAACACGAGGTGAATCAGTCGGTTTAATTGGTGAAAATGGAGCAGGCAAATCGACGTTATTAAAAGCAATCACGCAACAACTCTCTCCACAAAAAGGTTCGATCATTTACGGCAGCAATGTCGTTATTGGCTACTACGATCAAGAACAAGCAAAACTGTCGAGCAACAAAACCATTTTGCATGAATTATGGGACGAGTATCCCTCTACTCCCGAAAAAGACATTCGCGCGGTACTTGGCCGATTTTTATTTACTGGCGAAGACGTACTAAAATCCGTTTCCTCACTAAGCGGCGGCGAGAAAGCGCGTGTCGCACTCGCCAAATTAATGATGCAGCAAGCCAATTTTCTCATTTTAGACGAGCCAACAAACCACTTGGACTTGGATGCTAAAGAAGTATTGGAAGCCGCACTGCTTGACTACCCAGGGACCATTTTATTTGTTTCCCATGACCGTTACTTTATTAATCGCCTCGCGACGCGAGTTATCGAATTGGATCAAGGTGGCATAAATGTCTATTTGGGCAATTACAATGACTATCTTGAAAAAAAACGGCAAAACGCCGAGCGTGCTGCCTTGAAAAAAGAAGAAACCCCAAAAAAGCAGGCAGCGGAGACAGACCGAAATACGTTTCAGCTTGATAAAGAGGCCAAACGGCAAGAGCGGCAAAAAAAGCGAAGGATTGAAGCAATTGAAACAGAAATGGAACAAATTGAAGCTTCCATTTCCACTCTTCACCAACAACTTGCTGACCCAGACGTTTATACAGATCATCAAAAGGCGCAAACGATTCAAGCCGAACTCGAGCAGCAAAACAACGCTCTCGAAACATTAATGGAAGAATGGGAAATGCTATCGACATAAAACAAACAGCCTAGAGTTATTAGGCTGTTTGTTTTTAAAATGAGGAAAGGGGCAACCCTGGCCGCGCGTTCATGGCCATATTCCCAGAAATGCCACGTAACCACATGCTATGGGCACAGGCGCCGATCATCGCAGCATTGTCCGTACATAATGATAGCGGCGGAACCAATAACGTTACGTCTTTGTTGGCAAACGCCTCTGTCAGTGCTTTGCGCAGCCCCTTATTAGCAGCCACTCCACCGGCAAGTACTACTTGCTTAACGTCAAATTGCGTTTGCGCTCTAACCGTTTTAGCAACCAGGACGTCAACAACACTTTCTTGAAACCCTTTTGCGAGCGCTGCCCGGTCGGTTTCGATTCCCCGCTGTTTGTCATTGTTCAGCCGGTTGAGCACAGCCGACTTCAGGCCGCTAAAGCTAAAATCATAGCTGTCCTTTTCCAGCCACGACCGCGGCAAGGCAAGTGCCGCTTCCGCTGTATCCGCTAATTGTTCCACATTCGGGCCGCCTGGGTAAGGCAAGGCAAGAGCTCTGGCGACTTTGTCGTATGCTTCTCCCACTGCATCATCCCGCGTTTGCCCAATTACTTGGAAATGCCCATCTTTCTCCATATAAATAAGTTCCGTGTGCCCCCCGGAAACGACTAAGGCGAGCAACGGGAACTGTAGCTTCGTAACGAGTTGGTTTGCATAAATATGCCCAGCAATATGATGAACGCCGATTAGCGGCAAACCATGGGCAAAAGCAATCGCTTTAGCAGCATGGATACCTACTAAAAGAGCGCCGACAAGACCCGGTCCCTCAGTCACTGCAACAGCCGTTAAATCCTGGTAAGTCACATTCGCTTTTCCCAACGCTTCCTCTACGACGGCAGTCACTACCTCTACGTGGTGCCTAGAGGCTATTTCCGGCACTACCCCGCCAAAACGGGCATGGCTTTCCATTTGAGTCGCGACAACATTCGAGCGAATCGTATCGCCATTTTCAATGACGGCCGCTGCCGTCTCGTCGCAACTCGTTTCAATTGCTAGTATCGTTGTCATTTAGCTTCACCCACATGACCCACGCATCTTCTTGGTTGTCTGCGTAGTAATTTTTTCGAATTCCAGCTTTTCGGAAACCAAGCTTTTGATATAAAGACTGGGCTGGCGTATTCGATACGCGCACTTCTAAGGATAGGCTCGCGACGCCCAGTGCCTTTAACCACTCCATCGCATAACGCATTAAGCTTTCTCCATAAGAATGGCCGCGGTAATCGGAAGAGACTGCCACATTGGTAATTTGCGCTTCATCCATCACTTTCCACAGTCCACAGTAACCAACGACTTTCCCGTCTACGACGACAACATAGTAACAAGCGAATTGGTTTTTCGTCAGCTCTGTTTCAAAAGCTTCCCTTTCCCATGGCGTCGTAAAGGCATCACGCTCAATCAGCAGCACCTCGTCGATGTCATCTAGCACCATTTGTCTAATATAAGCCTTCGTGTCTGTCCTTTTGTGCACGCTGCCAGTTCACCTCCGCCTCTGCTTGGCGCAAGTACATTGGCTCAAACGCATGGACATGTTGAACAGGCTCCCGCTTGCTCGCAAGCGCACAAAGCTCGCCAGGCCGGGCATCAGCAAGCATCCTAGGGGCGAATACAGCCTGTTCCCCAAGTGTTGCCACAATCGTTTCACGGTGAAGACGGGTATCCTCGCCGACAAACAAAAACGGGCCATCGAGCGTTTGCAAATCGGAGAGCCAGCCTGTTAAAGAGCTATGCCTATCAGGCAGTTCCATCGTTATGTCTCGAGTCCCCCCACTGCGATAAGCACCTGTAAACACCGTTTGTCGTCTCGCATCAATGATCGGGACAACATAGCCATTAAAATAGGCACCTGCTTGTGCCATAAGCTCAATCGTGGAAATCGCCACAAGCGGAAGGCCCAGCGTCCAAGCCAATGTCTTCGCAGCTGTTGTCGCCATCCGCACTCCTGTGTAAGAACCAGGACCTTTCGCAACTGCAATAACATCAAGATCGCCTGGCTTTATCCCTACCTCTTGTAAAAGGGCTTCTACAGCAGGCATGAGCCGCAGGGCATGATTCTTTTTCAACTGTGTCATGTATTCCCCTATAACGGTATCACCATCACTTACAGCGACACCAAGCTTATAGGAGGATGTATCCATTGCTAAAATTTTTGCCATTGCATGAGCCCCTCCAAACGTGTTCGATTCCCCTCGCCGACTGGTTTTAGGATCAGCTCCCTTTTTGTTTCACCAAGCAAATGAATCGTACAAGCAAACCGGTTGTTCGGAAGCGCTTCTTCCAAAAGGCTTGCCCACTCTACAACCGTTACGCCGTCCCCATAGAAATATTCTTCCAATCCTAAGTCTTGAACTTGTCCTTCTGCTCGGTATAAATCCATATGATAAAAGGGCATCTTGCCCTCATATTCTTTAATGATCGTAAACGTTGGGCTATTAACGACACCATTTACGCCAAGAGCAACGGCAATACCTTTCGCAAAATGGGTTTTTCCTGCCCCAAGGTCGCCATCGAGCGTCACGACATCTCCAGGCTTTAACAAGCTTCCAAGTGCCGCAGCTAGCTCAATCGTTTCCTCAACTGAATTTGTTTCTGCTCTCCAGTTAGTCATGTCATCACCTACGTTTAAAATGATTGTATCCACTCATTTGCAGCGCTTGTTCACCTGTTTCAGAAGCCAAAAAAACCGCTGGCTCTCCGGCGCGGACAAACCCTATTTTATATAAATGCCTTCCTTGCTGCTGTGCTGCTTCCCAGCAAGATGAAAATGCGCTATCGGTCATTGTCCCCACCAACTGGAAATCCTCTCCGCCATTCAAACTCCATTTTACCCTTTTTTCCGGCAAAACAGAATCGATTTGCGGAGAAAGCGCCAACACTTTCTGTTTATCCAGTACGAGTTGGACAGCGCTCGCTTCTGCGATTTCCATACTCTCGCTCGCCAGCCCGTCGCTAATGTCATTGAGCGCTACTCGATAAGGTTGTTCAGCCAACATCTTTCCCATTTCCACTTGTGGGACTGGTTCCTGATGCATTTGCACATACTGTCGTTCCTGTTCTGTAAATACCCCAAACCGGCCCCGCTGATCAAGCAACTCCAATCCAGCCGCAGATCCGCCAACAGGCCCCGTTACAAATACGACATCTCCCGGCTGAGCTTGGCTTCTGAAAAGAGCGCGACCTTGCTTGACACGTCCTATTGCTGTCACAGAAAGAACAAGGGAATCTTTTATGGAGACTGTATCGCCGCCAATTAAATCCATGCCGTAACGGTCGCCAACTGCCCTCATTCCATCATAAAGTGCTGTCAGTTCTTCGTCGCTCCAACTTGAGGGGATCGCAATCGAAACCAAATAAAATTGGGGAACGGCTCCCATCGCCGCCAAATCACTGACATTGATCGCAAGCGCTTTTCGGCCAATTTGAAACGGACTTAATGTGTCTTTACGAAAGTGGACACCTTCTACCATGGCATCTACACAAACAACTTCATCCCAAGCATCCTTTCCTGCATAAACAGCCGCATCATCCCCAATCCCACGCTTTAGCCTCTCCTGGTATGTTTCCCGCGGCACGATACTGCGAATAAAGGAAAATTCATCGTCCATGTCAGTACCCCTTTCTTTAAAAGGCTCTAAAACAGAAAAAAGCCGAGACATCAGCCTCAGCTTTTGGTATTGCGGGGGACGGATTTGAACCGCCGACCTTCGGGTTATGAGCCCGACGAGCTACCAGACTGCTCCACCCCGCGTCGCTATAAATAAATGGGATTTTGCTTTGCTATTGTTTGAAAGAGAATGACTGTCTCTTCCTCTGCTTGATCATTCGAAGAAGATTTTTGCGTCGAGACAACTCACTTCGCACTGTAGTGTTTAGCTACTAGCATTTCCGTCGACAACAATTAATATACCATATTTATTTTATAATAACAATGATTTTTTGATAAAAAAGCAAATAAAATTGGTTGTGTTTCTTTGAAAATAGGAGTATAGTAAATTTCAAGTCTTTTTCATGACAGTTTCGTGACAAAAAGGAGATGATTTTATGAAACGAGCATTACGTATGATCCTGCTCACACCTGTCGCGCTTATACTTGGAATTGTTCTCTTGCCAGCACTAATCGCAGTGGATTTGCCGATGTTTACGCAGTTTATTGATTCTATTCTCTCAGGCAACCACAGATCATAACTTTTTCGTTTGGCTACGATATATAAAAACGGCGGATATATCCGCCGTTTTTTTTAGTTTACTGCTGTTATTTTTATAGCAAGCTTTTCCTTACTGCTTCCTGAAACTCGGCAACAATGTTTTGGCCATCCTCAATTCCTACTGAAATCCGGATAAGATGCGTGCCAATGTTTAATGCCTTTCTCATTTCTTCAGGTACAGACCGGTGGGATGTGTTTAATGGATAAGAAATCGACGTTTCTACTCCAGCTAATGTTGGTGCAACTTTAACGAAAGTAAAGGCAGAAAAAAAGCGTTCGACACTAGCCTTCTGTTCAAGCTCAATGCTAACAATCGCCCCGTTTCCTTTTTCAGAGACAAATGGTGGGTAGTAAACATGCTTCACGCCATCCGTCTCCTGCATCGTTGTAGCCAGCTCGGCTGCATTTTGGCATTGTCTTTCCATCCGCAGAGCAAGCGTTTTAAGGCCGCGGCAGGCAAGCCATGCTTCAAATGGGCTCAAGTTGCTGCCTAACGCAATCACACGTGCCCTCGCTTGATTGACAAGTTCCTGTCTGCCTACGATTACACCGGCGGTTACATCACTGTGCCCGCCAATATATTTGGTAGCACTATGGATGACCAAATCTGCTCCTAACGCATAAGGCTGCAACAAATATGGCGTCGCAAACGTGTTATCAACGATTACTAAGAGGTCATGTCTTTTAGCTGTGTCAATCAAGCCCTCCAAGTTCTCTACTCGAACAAGGGGATTGGAAATCGTTTCGGCAAATACGCCCTTTGTATTGCTTTTTATATAAGCTTCCCAATTTTCGTTTGGATGAACAAAACTTACTTCAATTCCAAATAAAGAAAGCTCTTTCTCAAGCAAAGCATACGTGCCTCCATACACATCCATCGTCGCAATTAGATGGTCACCTGTTTTACAAAAAGCTAATATTGCACAAAGAATAGCCGACATCCCTGAAGAAGTAGCTATTCCGTCTTCTGCACCTTCAAGCAAAGCTACCCCTTTGCCAAGGTCATCTGTATTCGGATTTCCATACCGGGTATACAAATAGTCCTTTTCGCCTTCGAAATATTGTTCCATATCGGCTAAATCCTTAAAAACAAAGGCTGAAGTTTGGTAAATAGGCCGTGCTTTGCTTTGATTTTCCCCTTTTTCTTTTTGCAAAAAATGGACAGATTTTGTATTAAAAAATGGTTCCACGCTTCTCTCCCTCTCTCCTATGCTCTTAGGTTCCATCCAACAATAAAACCAAACAGCGAGCCGATAATAGATGTAACCAAGTAAATCATTGCTTGTTTACGCTTTTTGAGGCCCCATAGCTCATATGCTTCCATGCAAAAAGTTGAAAACGTCGTAAATCCACCCAACATACTAACAAACAACAACTCAATCCCTTCCGGCAAAGGGCTGGCCAAAACCCATCCTAACATCACACAACCACTAATATTGATGATAAATACCGCCGTCATTAATTGAGGTTTCTTTCTATATTTCAACCAACACTCACTTACAGCAAACCGTAAACACGCCCCGACTGCGCCACCAATCATTATATACATCATCTCGTCCACTTTCTTGCTCCTAAAACAGATCCGAGCGCGACAAAGCCAATTCCCCCTGTAACAGTGGCCAACAAATAAACGCTTCCTCCAAACAAATGACCGTTTTCCAACATGGCGATCGTATCAGCCGCGAACGTGGACATCGTTGTAAATCCGCCAATCAATCCGACGGTCATGCCTTTTTTCACCGCAAGAGGAACAGATTTCCTTAAATGTAAAATCGGATTAAGAAAACCTAAAAGAAAACATCCGCCGAGATTTGCAGTAAAAATTCCCCATGGCCAGTTGTGAAAAGGGAAGATAATCGTTAAGATAAAACGAAAAGCACTACCGAGGGCGCCTCCTAAAGCGATGGCGGCGTAGGTATAGACAAGTTTCACGTAATTTGCCCCATTCTGTAAGATTAAACCGATTTTACTATAAGTCCATTCCTTTAGACAACTTGTTTTGAATGAGCCCATTCATTTTCCCATATAGATAAACTGATACTTAATAAAGAAGGTGATAACATGGATATTATTTTACTAAAATTAAGCGCCGCCCTGTTTTCAGGCTTCCTGATTGGCATTGATCGGCAAATCAAACATAAGCCACTCGGTTTAAAAACAAGCATGGTCATTTGCATCGCTAGTTGTTTAATCACCATCGTCTCAGTAGAAGCATACATGCATTACTCATCCGCTGGTGAAGGAACGCAAAACATGGACCCAATGCGACTTGCTGCTCAAATCGTCAGTGGCGTTGGTTTCCTTGGAGCAGGGGTTATTCTACGCAGAAGCAACGATGTTATTTCCGGACTAACAACGGCAGCCATGATTTGGGCAGCATCTGGAATCGGCATTGCCATTGGCGCCGGTTTTTACGTCGAAGCCCTTATCACAGTCATACTCATTCTCATTGCAGTTAACTTCATTCCAGCTTTGTTAAAACACATAGGTCCTACATCACTAAGCCAAGTGGATGTTGCCCTTCGCGTTGTCATGTTTGAAGAAGCAGACTCTACACACTTGATTAAACGACTGCAACGAAGAGAAAGTACTTGGAAAGAACGGAAACAAAGAAACATCGTAATTCGAGACGTGAAAATAAAAGATATTGACCAAGGCGGCCAACAACTAGACATGTCTCTTTCGATTCCAAGGACAATGTACATGACAGAGTTATACGATCTCGTCAAGGAAATTGAACATGTAAAATCAGTGGCAGTCGAACAACGGTAATGTGATTGCCAAGGACAGCTGGCGACTCCTTTCCATGGGAGTTGCTCTTTGCTTTTCTGGACTGTTCAGGCTAGAACCCGCGTGGCTCGCGTTTTTTTATATGCCCATATCACCCGAAACAGCTGCATAGGTTCGACTGTTGCTCACAGTAACGTTGTAGTGGATCCGGCAGAGCCTGAAAAATTCCGACCTTTATTGCCCACACGTCGGCCTGATAGCGTTCGTACATACTCTATTAAAATACCAAGTCTCTAAAATATTAATATGAAAATAAAATATGCGATTTTTATATTTATATTTTTTCCTTTAAAATGATAGAATAGTTATTTAACTCTTCAGTGTTGCATCCCATCTGTTGTTAAACAAAACCGATACCTCTAGGAGGAATAAACATGAGCAACGACATATTGAAAGGTCTAGATGATACTATCCAAGCCGCAATGTCCGACATGAACGTACCCGGCGCACAGGTCGCCATTATCAAAAATGGTGCGGTCATTTATTCTGAAGCTTTTGGATATGCCAACTTGGAACAAAACATTCCAATGACACAAGATCATCTGCTGCCTATAGGCTCCTCTACCAAGTCGTTCACAGCAGCTGCTGCCGCGATTTTAATAAGTGAAGGGAAATTAAATTTAGATACGCCGATCCGGACGTATATGCCGGAATTTGAGCTTTTCGACCCGGTCGCTACGATACAGGCCACGACGCGTGATTTACTGTGCCACAGAACAGGGCTTCCAAGGCACGAGTTTATGTGGGTTCAATGGGATGATATGAACCGTGAAGATTTAGCGGTCAACCGGATTCGTCATTTAAAGAACAATATCCCGTTCAGAAGCGGTTTTCAGTATCAAAATCAAATGTATGCCGTCATTGGCTATTTAATTGAAAAAATTAGCGGCCAGACATGGGAACAATTCGTCGAAGAGAAACTACTTGCGCCGCTGGGCATGCAAGATTACAGCTTCCGCATTCCATATCCAGATCCAAGCGGCAAATACGCGAGATTGTATACGCCGAACGAGGATGGCGTGAATGAAGAAAATGTGCCATTGCTGATCGATGCAATGGGGCCCGCCGGTTCCATTAATACGACCATTATCGAATTGGCCAAGTGGATCGCCTTTAATCTGAGTGGCGGTAAAGCAGAAGACCATCCGTTGATCGATCCGCCCACTTTTCAAGAACTGTTCAAGCCGGTCATTCCCTATCAGATCCTGCCATTTGATTTCCCGGAACGAGTGAGGGTTGGTTATGCGCTCGGGTGGACGGTCGACTCTTTCCGCGGTCATAAAGTGGTGGATCACGGCGGAAATGTGAATGGAGGCTCTGCATTAATCTCCTTTATGCCAGATGAAAATATTGGCATCGCCATTTTGACGAACGCAAATAGCAATTTGTTCGGAACGGCGTTATCTATGGAAGTATATGACCGCTATTTAGACTGCCAAGGCCAAAACAATTGGTTTTCTTCATACCAAGATGGAATGAACGCTTTACTAACTGCGATGAAGGGTCAGCTTTACGCGATCTATGATACAAAAATCGAAAACAAGCCTTGCAGCCATCCTTTAGAGGAGTATGCAGGGACGTATACTCACCCTGGCTATGGAGATATCTACATTACGGTTCAAGACGACGCACTGCACATGACCTATCACGACAATTCAATGGGTGTCAAACATCTGCACTATGACATTTTTACTTTTGAATTATTGAGCGGTCCACTTCCCATTTCCTTTGCTACGGGCTTTGATGGCCAGATTAACTCGTTAAGCATCCCGTTTGAAAGCGCAGTCGAACCGATCGAATTCATAAAGAAACAAGAGGTCTGAACTATAGGCTAGGACGGAAATCGCCAAAGGGGAAAAAGTCATGTTGGGAGATCTATTACGAGAAGCAAGAAAACAAAAAAGCCTTACTCTAACTGAACTAGCCAAACAGATTGGAATCACACCGGGTTATTTGTCCAATCTAGAAAACAACCGGCAGGAGCCGTCTTTACCGATGCTCCGTCACCTTTCTGAGAAGCTGGACATTCCGGTAACAATGCTATTTGCCGAAGAAACAACTGATGAGGTGGTCGTACTGCGGAAAAAAAGAGAGACCATCAATTAAGTTTCTCAATCTGGCCCAAGAATGTGAGGTTTTGACACCGCTGGCATGGCGAAGCGCTCAGCCTCCAGAAATCGAAGTGCTCCGTCTCTCTGTCCCTCCTCATGAACGGATCACGACGGAGGAAGTATCTATGGATACGGACGAATGCATTTATGTCCGCGAAGGCCAGCTTGAATACCGCTATGGCAATGAAGCCGTAACTATTGAAGAAGGTGGCAGCATTTTTATACCTAGGAACACCGGACATTATCTTTTTAATCCAGGTGAAACCCCGACGGCCATTCTATGGATTAACAAGTCCACGATAGGAGGCTAGCTCATTGAACAAAAACGTTTCATTTAAACTGAAGGGAGAGAAAATCAGAGATTTAAGACGTGAGCGGGGGCTGTCCTCCACGGTTTTGGCTGAATTGATCGGTGTCACCCCTGCCTACATTTCGCAAATTGAACGGAATTGGGCGGAGCCCTCTTTGTCGATTTTTCGTAAGCTTGCCAAAACACTAAACGTCGAATTGCTGTCTCTCCTCGAATTTGAAGCGCCGTCAGAAATAGGCAATATTCATCCGCTGCTTCCTACACATAACAAAAAAGACACCTAAAAGGTGTCTTTTTCATTGCCCGGCAACGTCCTACTCTCGCAGGAGGAAGCCTCCAACTACCATCGGCGCAAAAGAGCTTAACGGCCGTGTTCGGCATGGGAACGGGTGTGACCTCTTTGCCATTGTCACCGGACCCTACTTCAGATAAGCGGCGGATTTCTTCGAGCACTCCTGTCCTCGAACTTTTGCTTGTCTTCGTAGTTTTTTTACCTTCAGATCACTCTGAAGTGTATGGAAAGAATCGGTGATTCTTTCAAAACTAAATCCGAAATACTCAACTGTCAAGAATGTATAGGATAAGTCCTCG
>NZ_BCXJ01000006.1 GCF_001598215.1 Shouchella clausii
TTTCAGTTTAAATTCGTCACTATATTTTGCCACAGAAAAACACCCCAAATGCTAGATTTTTACTCTAACATTTGGGGTGCAGCACCAAGCAACGGGGCTTTTTCTTATTTTGAAGCAACTGTATGTTTCGCTTCGTCTAAGCTTTAATCTTCTATCGGTTTGCATGCCATTAATCCCCCGTAAGGGTTATTACTGAAACTAGGAGAAAAGTATGGTAAGCTTGGTTTCGAGGAGGATTAAAATGGACAAGTTACACTTCTTTTTAGTTACTCATAACATCCAGCCTGATTCTGGCGGTTTAACTATTGCCACATTTAACCAATCAAAGTTGTTTTTGGACAATGGCCATAAGGTCACCGTTACTACATTTGATTATCAGCCTAATTATCAATCTATTTTTAAAGAGCTAACGGACATGGGGAGAGTTTATCCCAGCCTAGAACACTTAAACAAATTTGAGTATTATAGAAATCAGAACACACTGCCTGATTCAAAACCCACTACTGCTTTATATGAAGCAGAAGCGAATGAAGACGTGGCCTTTTTTTATGAGAGCGATAATAAACGCTATTGCTTTATGAATGGAACATTAAAAAAAGTGAAAACGTATAATGACGCCAGATTAACGGCTGTTCGTTATTTTGAATTTGGAAATCAACCTTATTTAGAAGTAAACTTTAATGAACAAGGATTTGTCGATAGAAAAGTATGGTTTAACCAAGACGGACACCCGATCCGAGAGTCTTTCTATACAAATGATGATTTCTGTTATGCGACGAGGCATTTTAAGAAGAAAGGCGTTTCTGGGGAATTTTATTTGTTTAACCGTCAAGATGAAAAAGTTTATGCTTTTAAAGGCGCCAAAGCCTTTGATCGACATTGGTTAAATGAACTGGCTGCCAATGAAGCCGCAAATGAAACAAAACCAATTTTCATCGCCCATGGGCAAAATTGCGGCACAAAAGTTGCAGCCATTAACCCTGACCATGCCTTGCGGTTTTTTACTATCCATAGTAACCATCTTGAGGCTCCTTATACGTCTGGAAGTCCTGTGCAGGCTAAGTACAAATCAGTTTTTGAAAACAGACAATCACTTGACGGCCTAGTGGTTTTAACCGAAAAACAAAAACAAGATATATTAGCAACCTTTCCAGGTGAGGATAATATTTACGTCATTCCTAATCCTCTCTCAGTACCAGAGCTCTTTAAGGAAGCCAGAACCCCCCTCAAAGTGATTATGGTTACACGACTAGAGAAAGAAAAACGATTAGATGAAGCCTTGCATGTCTTCTCACTCGTTGTTAAACAACTTCCAGAAGCTACTTTATCCATTTTCGGAAAAGGCGTTGAAGAAGAAAACCTACGGAAACTTATTAAACAGTTAAAACTAGAGAATAATGTCTTCCTAGAAGGATATTCGAGTAATATCCCAAAGGAATTTCAAAAAGCAAGTATTAGCATGTTAACATCCGATTTTGAAGGGTTGCCTTTAGCAGGAATTGAATCTCTTATGAACGGAACGCCGATTGTATCTTACAACTTTAACTATGGCGCTTCCGATATTATCAAGAATGGCATAACAGGATACATTATTGAGGATAATGACAAACAAAAGATGGCCGAAAAGATTATTTACCTATTAGAAAGCCCTGGAGTAGTGGCGGAAATGAGTAAAATAAGCAGAGAAAACATGATTGAAAAATATACAGGGGACGTAGTATATAGCAAATGGAAGAATGTCCTTAAAAGTCTTGTTTCTATTCAAGTATAAAGAAACCCGACGATGGATCCATTCCCTAATTTTGTAGGCGGCTTTCAAGTAAAAGAAACGGCTTTTACTTACTAAAGAGCGCCAGCCATTACAAGAAAGGAAATAAAAAAGCTTCGTGTTCTTAAGAAAGCTGGCTAGGTCGGCCACAAACGTACAGGACAGCAAAAACAGAAATGATTGCTGTCCTGTTTATAATACGGCTAGTCACTTTTTATTTGCACACGCCAAAAACAAACCTAAATATATTTTGTAAGGTCATAGTTTTACCAACTTTAAGATGGTAAGTTGGTCGGGTCTATTACTTCATTACCTTGTCTCCGTTAGTTTGCTAACCGCTTGCGTTCTAGCGTATTTGTTATAATAAAAAGCGCATATGGCCTCATCGCTCATACACGCTCTATATCAAGATTAATATATCATACTAGAGAAGTAAAAATCAGCATAACGGTCTTTTCTATATAATAACCTTAAGAATCGCCCCGTATCCGGTAAACGGTATAATAATTCCGCTGACTTAGAATGTTCATTTTGGGAGATGACACGAGATGCAACCAACTCTGCTATCATTTCTTTAAATTCTTCACCGGTACTTTTATGAGTCGTTAAAGTTGGTGGATTCGTATCAATTTTTTCACTTATTGACCTATAACGACTACCGTCAATACCATTTACAAAGTGATGTTCTTTATACACATCACCATCATACTCTAGAATGTAAGTTACCTCTTTCTCCCATTTTAATTCTTCCATGCTTCTCATCCCCTTAAATACGATTTGTATTCATTCATAATAGAGAACAAAAACAGCATTTATCAAAAAAGAGTATTTTTGTTTTTTTCATATCACGCTATGCTTGTTTATCAAGGGCCAAGACAACTTCTTGCTAGCCGCAACAACGGCTCATCAAACGGTTATCAGCCCGTTCTATCTGATAAGACGATAAAACGAAAGCAAATGAACAAAAAAAATAGGACAAGAGTGCTGTCCCGTTCTTTATACATATTTATAGATTTTATTTTATTGGACTAATCATTGACACTCTCCCTCACCTAAAGGCCCCTTGTCATTTCCCCGCTTTTAAAACCTTAACCAATTATTATAGATAAAATGCTTTTCTTTAGATTTAGGCCATTCACCTATTGCTAGGTACGCTCATACACTATCCCATCCACCTACGAAAGAAGGATGCCTAATGGACTTAACTGCACCGCATTGGCTGTATTTTGTCGGGATTTTGCTGATCATTGGTACGATGCTGATGCGCAAAAATGTCGTTGTCCCTGCAATCCTTATGACGTTTTTAGTTGGTTATGCCTTTAGCGGTTCGATCGCAGCCGCCTTACAGACTATTTTCTCAGCGAGCCTTGTGGCAGCTGGAGAATTATTTAGCATTTTTTTGATCATCGCTATTATGACGGCATTGTTGCAAAGCCTTGACTCCCTAGGGGCAAACGAACAAATGATTAAACCATTTGGGAAAGTCATGAAAAATGCCACTCTCTCTTACCTCATTCTCATTGCCATTACGTATGTCATATCGCTATTCTTTTGGCCTACCCCCGCTGTGCCGCTTGTAGGCACATTGTTGCTCCCAGTTGCGATCCGCGCGGGCCTGCCTCCTTTAGTGGGAGCGGCAGCAATTGCCATCGCTGGGCAAGGCATGGCTCTATCAAGTGATTATATGATTCAAATTGCTCCTATGCTAAGCGCAACAGCCGCTGGTGTCCCTGTGTCTGTTATTGCTGACCGGGCTTTGGTGCTATCTTTAATTGCAGGCAGCACGGCCATGCTCGTGCTGTATTTGCTGGCACGGAGACGGAAAGAACAGCTTCGTGCGTCCTTCCCTAAGGAATGGATGCAACCATACAAGCAAAGGTACTCAGCGGTAGCGTCGTGGAAGGCTAAACTATTTGCTGCTTTTGTGCCATTGGCTTTTTTAGCAGTGATTTTGTATATGCTATATACGTCTTTTTTTACAAATTTGCAGTTGGAAGGCGGCAGTGGAGCCGCATTGGTTGGTGGAGCCGCGCTCTTGCTTTTGCTAGTGGCAAGCTTGTTTTACCGGCCAAAACAACTATTTGAAAATGTCAGCAATCATTTAGTCGATGGCTTTTTGTTTGCTTTTAAAGCAATGGGGCCGGTTATTCCTATTGCCGGGTTCTTTTTTCTCGGTAGCAGCGATTTCGCTCCGGCCATTCTTGCTATTGACGAAGCGCCAGCGTTTTTATTTGAATTAGTCGAAGCAGGCGAATCATATATTCCTACCGAACCAGGTTGGACTGCATTTGGATTGTTAATGATTGGCATGATTACAGGCCTTGATGGCTCTGGATTTTCTGGTTTGCCATTGACTGGAGCTCTTGCTGGTGCATTGGCGCCTGTTTCAGGGATCGATCCAGCCACTTTGGCGGCGATTGGGCAAATGGGGGCGATCTGGGTTGGCGGCGGTACGTTGATCGCTTGGTCTTCTCTCGTTGCTGTTGCAGGAATTGCTCGCGTTCATGTTCAAGATTTAGTGCGGATCTGTTTTATCCCTGTGATTGCCGGTTTACTCGTTTCAACCATTCTCGCGCTTGTGATTTGGTAGGCGAATGGAAATGGCCCCCACAAAGCCAGCCTAACAAGAAGGCTGGCTTTGTATAGCTCTGCTGTGCCATCCGAGCTGCTACGATTCCCTTTGCAATACGCTTTCTGCGGCGGCTTGGACGACCATGTCGTCCATGGGCGGATTGTGGAGACCGGCGCGGACATTTTTATAATACCGCGATAATGGCGACTGATTGGATAGGCTATGGGCGCCAACAGCTCTCATCACGAAGTCGACGATTCTGTTTGCGTTGTTGACTACTGCGTATTTGACCATTTTTAATTCTGTGTTTAACTGCATACGGGTTTCTTTGTCGCTTTCATCCCACGTTTTGGCAACGCCGTACAGAAAGCGGCGGCTTTGTTCATATAAAATAGCAGCTTCACCAAACTTTTGTTTAACGTGTGGCAATTGAGCAATCGTTCCTTGAATGCTATTAGGGGAATACGAATTGGCAAACTTCGCTGCGTCTCGGATGGCAGCACGGGCCATTCCCAAATAGCAGGCAGGAATGTGGAGCAGCCATGCTGTTGGCAGGCCATCTTTTTCTTGCTTTTTAATAAAATGGTTATCTGGCAGCTTGACGTTTTTTAAGTGCAAATCTTCGCTTCCAGTAGACCCCATTGCCATCATGTCCCATGTTTTTTCGACGGTCACTCCTGGCGTGTTTCGCGGTACAATAAACAAACCTACCTGTTTTTCTGGTTCGACAGTAGCGAGAATTAAATAATAATCTAAGTGTTCGGCAAGTGTCGTAAAGGTTTTTGCACCATTTAGGACCCACTCGCCTCGTTCGTACGTGGCTGTCGTTTGAAAAGCTCCCCCTCGTGTCGGACTTCCTGTCGCTTTTTCCGTTGCAGCCGTATTCAGGAGAACCCCTTTTTCGACAACTTCGCAACTGATCCGCTCGTGCCAATGCTCAGGCCAATTTTTCTCCTCTGCCAATTGGTACATCGTCCCCATATGCCAGCCGATGCACAAGGCGGTCGGGCCGTCCGCTTCGGCAATCAATTGTTGAAGGAATAGCATTTCGCTAAGGGAAATCTGTCTTCCTCCATATTTCGTTTCTACCGGCAACGCTGTATAGCCAGATTCCTTAAGTACGGCAATATTTTCAATCGGCACCGTTTGTTCGTGGTCGTGGATGGCGCCAATTTCAGAAAAACCTTTTAAAATCTGGCGCAATGCTTGTTCCCGGCCCACTGCTGATTGTTCATCCAAAATTGACAACTTTGCCTCATCCTTTTCTGTGTATTCCGATAAAGTATACCATATATAAAAAGCATGTGGATCTGCCACATGCTTCAGACTGTAGAAAAACGCTCGCATACGTCGTCGTTTGCCTCACTCATATGCTCATGAACCCACGTTCTATTCGCATCTTCCCTCGCCTGCACTCCTCGTCTGACAAGCGTTTTCTATCAGTCTGAGGGCGGTTATCGACTTTGTCGACAACCTCAAGCATGTGGATCTGCCACATGCTTATTTTTTATTTTGCTGTTTTCTTTTTTGTTTATCGTCTTCCGATGTTCCTTGGTGCAACGACTCGTTAAATTGGCGTTTGACAATGTCCTCGCCTTTTTCTTTATGGTTATTGTTTTGCTTTTGCTCATTCATTTGTCTACACTCCCTTTCTCTTCGTTGCTGCCAGTATACCCTTTGTGCATGAATGCAAACCATGTTTGAACGACAGCAAAACGGAAATACAAAGGAAAAAGGAGGTGTTGGCTATGCCATGGACAATGGATGACTATCCCTCATCTTTAAAGAATTTCGAGAAAGCCGTCCGCAAAAAAGCGATTGAAATTGGCAATTCGATGGTCAAAGACGGCTACTCTGAAAGCCGCGCCATTCCAATTGCCACCGAACAGGCGAAAAAATGGAAAGAAAACGCTGACGAAAACGAAGTCGCCCACTTTTTGAAACACGGTAAAGTAACTCCGTCTAAACATGATTCCTCGTCGTCTTCACCAGAAACAGCCGACAAGCCTGAGCATGTTGTCAAGCGCGAAGATGGATGGGCTGTTTATGCAGAAGGAGCAAAGCGTGCTTCCTATGTTGCAAATACAAAAGAAGAAGCGTTGCAAAGAGCACGCAAAATTGCAAAAAACAAAGGAGCAGGCGTTAAAATCGACGATTAAGTGCCTGAGTCATCTTCGACAAATGCGTGGATTTGGCGGAGCGGTACAGCAAGCCCTTCGCCATTTCCGTTTTCCCCACTACTGCGGGCATAGACCATTCCTACGACCTCTCCTTCTTCAGACAACACTGGCGAACCGCTATGTCCAGGGAAGACAGCATTGGTAATTGCTAAAACTTGGTAGGCATCATGGCTTTCTTTTACTTCCCCTTTATTCGTGATGTACGAATGCGTCATCGGATGGCCAATCACGTACACCGTGTTTCCTGGATTCGCTGACGTTTCGGCAAGCGTTAATGTCGGTAAATTGTCTGGCTGCCCTTCAAGCGCCAACATGGCCAAATCATTCGTTTCGTCTGTCTTCGTCTCAGTCGCCAGGTAACGCTTTCCATCTGGCAAATGGACATAAATAGACGAAGCTCCACGAATCACGTGTTCATTGGTGAGCACGTCGCCGCTTTCTGAAATGATAAAGCCTGTCCCATGGCCTCGGTCTGTTTGCACAGCAACGACCGCTTCTTTAAATCGATCAAAATCGCCTTCTTTTTCCAATTGTTGGCTTTCGCTCGTAAAGCGGAGTGCGTCTAAACTGAAATGCTGAAACAAAAAGGCACTTCCTTGCACAAGCATAGCCAACGCGACAACAGCTGCTACAATGATAACGATCGCTTTTTGTAGAGGTTTCGTTTTTTTGGGAGGCTCTTCTTCCATAAACGCCTCAAGTGGCGGCTCTTCTTCAAATCGTTCTTCTTCTGGAGGTTGGTTGGTTACCATCAGATCAATGCGCCTTTTTCACTGTTAGTAGCTACCAGTTTTTTGTACGTAGCAACAGCTTCGTTGGGTTCAACCGATCCCCTCGCTGTACGAGGCAAAGTCAATGTTATTATGATCAATAGCCACACACCCTTTCGCAAAAAATCAGGCCGATGCCTTCACCGTTGTCTTCTCTTACATTCAGTATACCATCGCTCTTCCCTTTCCTACAAAAATGACTGCCCTGCCTGTCAAGTCGTTGCCGTTGCCAGCCTTGGATCGTTCACTTATAATGTGGATACATAGATGCTACTTGCTGGAGGTTTAAAATGGAACCGATTGAGAAAGAACGCCTTCAATCGTTGCTTGATTCTTTTCTGAACGAAGACGTTTACTTGCATTTAGAAACGACAAATGGGGCTTACGCTTCCCATTTTGACGAATCGTTTTTTTCAGCCAGCGCCTACATCCGCAATGCCCTTATTTCGTACGAACATGGCGTTGTCGCTGGCAACGGCCCATACAGAGTTGGTTTAAAAATGAACATCGGCTGGGTATATGGCGAAGGGTTAACCCATTTTGAGCTAGACAAAAAGGGGCGGCTACTAATGGCTGGCCATGGCCCCGACGGAAAACTTGGCGTCGCCTTTGAAATTTCACGCACGCCTTTTGACGATTAATTGATTGCTGGGAGTTGAACGAGCATGAAAAAACAAAGCCATGTCCTTGTCATCTTTCCTCATCCAGATGATGAAGCATTCGGTGTTTCAGGAACAATATCTGCTTATATTGATGCAGGAACGCCAGTGACATACGCCTGCCTGACGCTTGGGCAAATGGGACGCAACCTAGGGAATCCTCCCTTTGCGACACGTGAGTCATTGGCAGACATCCGTCGGAAAGAATTGCAACAGGCTGCCGCCGTTATGGGCATCACCGATTTGCGGATGATGGGTTATCGCGACAAAACGCTTGAATTTGAACAACCAGGACGCTTGAAGCAAATGGTGCTTAACCTTGTTGCTGAACTTAAGCCTTCCCTCGTTATCTCGTTTTACCCAGGGTATGCTGTTCACCCTGACCATGACGCTACTGGACTAGCCGTCGCGTCCGCACTGGCAGAGTTGCCAAAGAGCGAGCGCCCTACTTTTTACGCAGTGGCGTTCTCAAACAACCACGAAAAAGAGATTGGCCCAGCGGATATCGTCCATGACGTTTCAGCATACGCCATTCGCAAGCTTGATACGTTACGCGCCCACGCTTCCCAGTTAGCATGGACGTTGCCAAGCTTGGAAAAAGCCTATTATGACGGCGTCGAAGAAGCGAAGGAACGTCTTTGCAACGAACGTTTTTGGACGTATCCGTTCGCGTAATACGCCTCCCACTATTAGGGAGGCGGCTTTTTTCCATTAAAAAGGAGGAACTGTTTTGGCCAATGAACAGGCTCTGCTATTAGTCGACGGCTTTAACTTATTGAGCCGCGGGTATTTTGCGACGAGCTATAACCGCCCGATTGAAAAGTTAGAACGAAACGCAGAAGGCTTATATGTGAATGGTCTTCGTGTGTTTATCCAAAAACTATTTAAGCTGGTTACCGATTATTCGATTTCCCATTGCATTGTCACTTGGGACGTGCCTCGGGAGGAAGCATTACGAAGAAAGACGTTTCCTGACTACAAATTGACGCGAAATGAGCTTCCAGAACCATTAATCCAACAGTATCAACAATGTGTAAAAACACTTGACCACATTGGTGTTGAGCAATTAAAAGTGCCGCCGTATGAGGCAGATGACATTATCGGTGCTATTTCGGCCAAATGGGAAGCAGAAACGAGCGGCCCTTGTTATATTTACAGCAATGATAAAGATTTGTTTCAATTGCTGACTTCCCGCACCACTCAAATTGTTGCTAAGAAGCAAACAGAAGTGTTATTGGATGAAGCCTCATTTAAAGACAGTTACGGCCTCTCCCCTACCCAGTGGGTTGATGTAAAGGCGCTCGTCGGCGATACAAGTGATAATATTCCAGGCTGTCCGGGGATAGGCGAAAAAACCGCCCTTCCTCTAATTGCTGCGTACGGGTCGATTGAATCGCTTTATCAGCAAATCGACACACTCCAGCCTCCATTAAAGCGGGCGCAGAAAAAACTACTAGCTGGAAAAACGTCTACTCAGCTTTCAAAAAAGCTTTCTGCGATTATCTGCGACATTCCCGAACTCCGCCACTATTCTATCAATGACGCTGTTCTCTCTTTGAATCGGGGCGAAGTTGACAAGGAACTTTCACGTCTCGCCATTCGCGTTAAATTGGCGGACGAGCTGGCTTTTATTTCTTAACAGACGCCTTTACCGTTGGTTTGGCGCGTATTCCATTCTTCGCGTGTTAGCCCGTAACGAATTGAGTCATAATAGACTCCTTGGTAATAGCGAACTTTGCGAATGCGCGCTTCACGGGTAAAACCTAATTTTTCGCCAACTGCGATCATCCGCTTATTGCCTGACCATGTTGTAAAACCTACACGTTCAATTTGCGGATGCATATGAAACACGATAGCCGACCACCGCCGCAGCGCCTCAGTCCCGTAACCGCCATTCCAATAAGCAGGATTAAAGATGACAATGCCTAGCTCGAGCCAGCGGGTTTTTTCGCATTCCCAATAATACGACACCGTACCAATTAATTCGTCTTCTACAAAAATTCCTTGTACGTCTTGACGATTGACCCAGTTTTCTGCTTTTTCACGAAAATCATCATAAGGGAGCGAATGATGCTCAAAATAAGGAGCATCCCATTTTTTCCATTCTGGGTTGTCTTGAGAAAAGACCCATTTCCACAAATGTTTCGAATACTTTATGCTTATTGGCGCGATCGCCATTTCTTTCATTCCCCTGCCCTCCTAGTCCTAGCCACATTTTTTTGCACCCATACACTTCTTCCTTTATACTAGAACACGGTGTCAAATTCAAGAGGAGTGATTCTGTGACAACAATCGATATACGGGGTGCTGACCAGACAGACATTCAGCTCATCCGTATGCAGCAACAAGTTCGGGAAATTGCGAAAGAAGAACAGAAAGAAGTGATTGGCGTTGAACAAACGCACAACGAAGAATGGGTGATTGTGTCCAAAAAAGAACATGGGCGCATGCTCCAGCTTATGGTTAACGATTGCCATTCGCCCTATGATGGCCATTGGGATTTTGCCCTACAAGCTGAATACGTTAACGCCCATCGTCTTTTTATTGACGATATAAAAGGTGACCCGAACCGTGGTTTTGGTTCCATTTGCATGGCATACTTAAAGGATGCGGCCTGGCAACACAATTGTTTGATTGAAGGCAAGCTTGCCAAGCGTGATTGGGATCATTTGGATAGACTCATCCATTTTTACAAAAAGCACCATTTCCATGTCTCCGTGAATGAAGAAACACAATCAGGCCACGTTATTTGGCACGGTTAACTGCAAGGACCGAACCCCATAGGGCTCGGTCCTTCAAACTGTAGCCAAGCGTTTTCTATCAGCCTGAGTGCGGTTGTTTTTTCTTTCAGAATAAATTCGCCTGTGAGCGGGAACCTACATGCAAGGAGGCGGAAAAATGGATTGGTTTTCTGTCATTCAGCGGATCTGTTCACTGCTTGTGATTGGGTTCGTTTTATTCACGTATGGCTGCATCCTTAAACAAGACAAGGCGGCCAAAAGCAGAAACGAGCGCTAGCGCTCGTTTTCGACATGTTCGGCAATTGTTTGCTTTTTAATATTCCAATGCGATTCTGTCCATAGCACGGATTTGTTTTTTAAAACAAACACTTGTGGTGACTTATGAACGGTATCTAAGTCTTCCGCAATTTTGTTTGAAACTGGCCGGGATTCGATCACTTTTACGAACCCGTAACGGAAGGAATTGTTTTCACTAGCAAATTGCTTGTACTCTTCAAACGCTTCTGCAGATACAGGGCATTGCGTACTATGTTTAAATAGCAGAGATACTGTGTCCGTACTCCCCTGTAAAAACGTTTGCCATTCTGCTTCTGTTGTTAACTCTTCAATCATGCGATCATCCCCTTTAGCGTTCTGATTTTGTTGTACCATACCACAGCCGTAAGCTGCAACCGCTCTTTCTCAAAATCCGTCACCTAATTCAATGACAATACGTATCTCTGTATAAGATACCCCTTCACCGGCATGTTCCTTAATCGGCTTTAAATAAGAAGAACCGACTTCTTTGATTGCTTGGCGGATCAAGGCCGCTTTCTCTTTCTCGACGAGCTTGGCGACACCTGTCGTCTCATTGTTTTTCTCAGCAGCGATTAAATGTTTCACTATCGTTTGTTCGCTAAAACCGAGCGTTGACGCGATTTGAGCTGGTGCTTGCCCAGCTTCAAAGTGCTTGATGACTTCCTCACGGCTTACACGTTTGTGCCCGGTAGACGGTGCCTTATCCAAAGGCAAATTCGTGCTTTCCCGCTTATCAAATTGGGTAAGGGTTTTTAAAAAAGCTTCTCCGTATTTGTTAAGCTTATGTTCGCCCACGCCAGAAATCGTAGCCAACGTTTCCAATGACTGAGGGATCACAGCGGCCATTTCTCTCAATGTCTTATCGGAGAAGATCAAATAAGGAGGAATTCCTTGCTCATCAGCCAATGCTTTCCGCTCAGCCCGGAGTGCGGCAAAGATGGGATCTTCGTCACTTACTGTTCGTTCAACCAACGCCTGGACTTCTTTTGCGGATCTGTCTTTCATCAACCCGTATGTCGACAATTTATCTAAACCGAGCTGTTCGATTTTCTTGTTTTTTGATCCTGTCAACACTTGGGCTATCACCGTTTTTCCAAACCGCTCTTTGACGCGAACCACGCAGGAAAGCACTTTTTGCGCATCGCGCGTGACATCTTGCTGTTCCCCTTCCCGTTTGCAATTGCTGCATTTTCCACACGGTTTCCCTCCATCCTCGCCAAAATAGCTTAAAATAAATTGCTCTAAACATTGGTTGGTATGGGCATAACGGCTCATCCATTGCAGTTTTTCAAAGTCATGTTTCCGTTTTTCTTCGGATGCATCGGACTGTTCAATAAAAAAACGTTGCGTTTGAACGTCTTGTGCTTGGTACAGCAACATGCACTCACTTGGCTCGCCATCTCGACCGGCACGCCCCGCTTCTTGATAATAAGCTTCGAGCGTCCCTGGCATATTGGCGTGAAGCACGTAGCGAACATTGGCTTTATTGACGCCCATGCCAAATGCATTTGTGGCAACCATGACATCAGCCCGGTCATAGACAAACGCTTCCTGGCTTTCGGTCCGTTCCTTCTCTGGAAGGCCGCCATGGTAGAGAACAGCGTTTGTTTTTCCATTGATTGCTCTGTAAATGGCTTCTGCTTCTTTCCGCGTTGATGCATAAATAATACCTGGAACACCTTGGTTTGCTTCAACGTATTGCTGTAAAAAGGATGTTTTTTTCTGTCCTTTCAACACACGCAATGTCAAATTGGTTCGTTTAAATCCAGTAAGATGTTGGTTGCTTTCATCAATGTGAAGGCGCCTGCATATGTCGCGAGCCACATCCGGTGTCGCTGTCGCCGTAAGCGCTACAACTTGCACTTTTCCTGGAAGTGATGCAATCCAGTCGGCCATTGTCAAATAGCTTGGCCGAAAGTCATGCCCCCACTGTGACATGCAATGGGCTTCATCAATGGCAATTAAGGCAAGGGGTTGCTTTGCCAACGCCGCTTGAAACGATGGCTCATAAAGGCGTTCAGGTGCCACATACAACAACGAAATGCTTCCGTCAGCGACATCTTTCAAACGCTTTCGTTCTTCTGCTTTCGTCAATGAACTATTAATGTAAGTAGCTGGTATGCCGATTTCATTGACAGCGTCTACTTGGTCTTTCATTAGCGCAATTAAAGGGGAAATCACGAGCGTGACACCTTCAAGCACGGCAGCCGGAATTTGATAGCATAGAGACTTGCCGCCGCCAGTTGGCATGACGACAAGGGCATCTTCCTTATTTAAAATGGACTCAATGATTTTTTGTTGGCCAGGCCGAAAAGCCGTATAGCCATACAGTGATCGCAACACGTGCTCCGCTTGATCCAATAACGCCTGTCCCATTTGAACACTTCCTTACATAGACTTATCTGTTCTAATTAGTATAGTACGAGGCTCATGATAAAGTCGACTCCCCCTTAAGAGAAATCCTTTAACATAAAAACAACATTCAGTTGTCTTAATAAGCAAGCATAAAAAAGGACAAGTATCGGTAGATGTCGTATACTATCATAGAGTTGATCCAATTCCGATAAAGGAGTGTCTGAACATGAGAATGGTGACATTAAACAATGGTGTAAAAATGCCGCAGCTTGGTTTCGGCGTTTGGCAAGTGCCCGATGAAGAAGCAACACCCGCTGTTGCTAAAGCCCTAGAAGTGGGGTATACATCGATTGACACAGCGATGATTTACAAAAACGAAGCCGGCGTTGGAGAAGCCATTAAAGAATCGGGCATTGATCGAGAGAAGCTATTTATTACAACGAAAGTATGGAATGCAGACCAAGGGTACGAGCAAACACTGAAAGCGTTTGATGCGAGTCTGGAGCGTCTTGGCCTTGACTACATTGACCTCTATTTGATTCATTGGCCAACGCCTCACTATGACCAGTACATTGAGACATACAAAGCGCTTGAAAAATTGTACAACGATGGCCGCGTCCGGGCAATTGGCGTTTGTAACTTCGACATTGACCACTTAGAGCGCCTCCTTGACGAGTGCGATGTAACGCCTGTATTAAACCAAGTGGAATGCCATCCATACTTTGCCCAAAATGAACTGAAAGACTTTTGTGCAAAACACAATATTTATGTGGAAGCATGGAGTCCTCTTGACCAAGGCGGCGAGGTATTAACCGACGAAGTCGTTGAAAAAATTGCGAAAGCACATGGCAAAACAACGGCACAAGTCGTACTCCGCTGGCACTTGCAAAATAATACAATTGCGATTCCTAAATCAGTAACGCCATCGCGGATTGAAGAAAACTTTGATGTCTTCGATTTTGAACTGTCCAACGAGGAAATGGAGGCGATTAATCGTCTTGACCGCAACCAACGCCGGGGCGCTAAACCGAGCGAAATGAATACTCGTTAAATCCAACCAGCAAGCCCCTTCGGGTTTGCTGGTTTTTTCCTTTTTGACATTTCCAGTGATCGTAAAAAATAGGGATTTCTATGATTTTCGTGAAAATCGCTGCTTTTCGTTTACATGCATCGGTTTAAACGGTAAACTACGTAGTAGTAGTAGATGAAAGAGATAGGGATCCGACAGCGGCATCCTTTTATGCTCAATGTGTAGGAGGCTTTTTTTATGATTACTGTAGCGAACGTTGGTTTGCAATATGGCGGACGCAAACTATTTGAAGACGTTAATATTAAATTTACGCCAGGCAACTGTTATGGTTTAATCGGCGCCAATGGAGCTGGCAAATCGACCTTTCTGAAAATCCTTTCAGGGGAAATCAAATCTCAGACAGGGCATGTTTCGATGAAAGAAGGTTCGCGCCTAGCTGTTCTTAAGCAAAACCATTTCGAATATGAACATGAAGAAGTGTTGCAAACCGTCATTATGGGACATGCGCGCCTCTATGAAGTGATGAAAGAAAAAGACGCCATTTATATGAAAGCCGATTTTTCAGACGAAGATGGCATGAAAGCAGCTGAGCTTGAAGGCGAATTTGCAGAATTAAACGGTTGGGAAGCCGAATCAGATGCAGCAGTCCTATTAAAAGGGCTTGGCATTAGCGAAGACCAGCACCATAAAACCTTGTCTGAGCTTGCCGAATCAGACAAAGTCAAAGTGCTTCTGGCCCAAGCGCTATTTGGCAAGCCGGACGTGCTTTTGCTGGACGAGCCGACGAACGGCCTCGATTTAAAAGCGATTCAATGGTTGGAAGATTTTCTTATTAATTTTGAGAATACGGTCATTGTCGTTTCCCATGACCGTCATTTCTTAAACAATGTCTGCACGCATATTGCTGATCTCGACTACGGCAAAATTGAGCTGTACGTCGGAAACTATGACTTTTGGTATGAATCGAGCCAATTGGCATTAAAAATGGCACAAGACCAAAACAAAAAGAAAGAAGAAAAAATTAAAGAGCTTGAGAGCTTTATCGCCCGCTTTAGCGCCAATGCCTCTAAATCCAAACAGGCGACTTCGCGTAAAAAGCAATTAGAAAAAATTACCCTTGACGACATTAAACCTTCCTCGCGCAAATACCCATACATCCACTTTTCGCCAGCTCGTGAAATTGGAAATGATTTGCTTTTGGTTGAAGGGTTGTCAAAAACCGTTGATGGCGAAAAAGTGTTGAACAATGTGTCGTTCCGAATGAACAAAGACGATAAAATTGCTCTTGTTGGTTCAAACGATGTCGCCAAAACGACGCTTTTTAAAATCTTGATGGGTGAAATCGAGCCTGACGAGGGTACATTTAAATGGGGAATTACAACAAGCCAATCATATTTTCCAAAAGACAACTCTGCTTTTTTTGAAGGAAACGAGCTAAATCTTGTTGATTGGTTGCGCCAATTCTCTCCTGAAGATGACAGTGATACGTTCTTGCGTGGCTTTCTTGGCAGAATGCTTTTCTCTGGCGAAGAAGTGCTTAAACAGGCAAACGTCTTATCAGGCGGTGAAAAAGTCCGCTGCATGCTGTCAAAAATGATGCTCTCAGGAGCGAATGTGTTGCTGCTGGATGAGCCAACAAACCACCTGGACTTAGAATCGATTACAGCGCTCAACAATGGGCTAATCAATTTTAAAGGGTCGCTCCTTTTCAGTTCCCATGACCAACAATTCATTCGCACGATTTCAAATCGCGTCATTGAGTTGACAGCGGATGGCATCATTGACGAAGACTCGTATGAAGATTATTTAAAACATGTAAAGTAAACATCGAACCCCCCGTTGCCTTAGCACGGGGGGTTCCTATCGTCGACAAAAGCCAATCGACTTATTTTTATCTGTTTCTGTTTAAGCGCCTACTAGCCTTGAAAATACTCTTTATAATAGCCGCCCACTTTTCCGGTATTGTCAATGACAAAATAAAACTCGTCCGTTTCGTTTTTAAGCGGGTATTCTTTCCCTGCTGTTAAAGCACGGTTGACAATATATTTTTTTGCATCGGTATGTACACATTTCAACATGCGTATCGTCGGTGCATTCGTCCACGTTTGGTGAATCACTGATCGTCCCTCCTTGTGCTGCATTCCTTTATTGTACAGCAAACAGGGCTGGTTCGCCAGCCCTGTGCTGTCTTATCTCCTTAGCCTTCCAGCAACAATTGTTCAGGATCTTCAATCAGCTGTTTAATTTTCACGAGGAAGCTAACAGCTTCTTTGCCATCGACAATGCGATGGTCATAAGAGAGAGCCAAATACATCATTGGACGATTTTCGAAACGTTCGTTGTCAATCGCTACTGGGCGCATTTGGATTTTATGCATACCGAGAATGCCTACTTGGGGCGCGTTCAAGATTGGCGTTGACCAGAGGGAGCCAAACACACCACCGTTCGTAATCGTAAACGTACCGCCTTGCATATCCGCTAATTGCAATTTATTGTCCCGTGCTTTTTTGCCAAGTTCGCCAATGCCTTTCTCAATACCAGCAAAGCTGAGGCGATCGGCATCCCGTAAGACAGGGACAACGAGGCCGCTATCTGTCGAAACAGCAATGCCAATGTCATAAAACTTCTTGATGAGAAGCTCATCGCCTTGGATTTCTGCGTTTAGAAGCGGAAACTCTTTTAAAGCGCCAACAACGGCTTTTGTAAAGAAAGACATAAATCCTAACTTAACACCATGTTTTTCAGAAAATGCATCTTTGCGGCGACTACGCAAATCCATGACTGCGGTCATATCAACTTCGTTAAAAGTCGTCAACATCGCTGTTTCATGTTGAACATCGACAAGCCGCTTTGCAATCGTTTGGCGGCGCCGTGACATTTTTTGCCGCTCGACAGGTTTGCCTGCTTCCCCTTCGCTTACTGGTGCAGGAGACTGCTGTGCTTTCGGCGCTTCTGGCTGTTTTGGTTTTGCTTGATGGGCTTCGATATCTTGGCGGCGAATTTTTCCTGTTGGGTCCGTTGGCGTAATGGCATCAAGGGAAATGCCTTTTTCACGTGCCAATTTCCGTGCTGCTGGCGAGGCAAGCGGGCGATTGTTGCTTACAGCTTCCTCTTTTTCTGGCTGTTGCGTTTGCTCAGCTGGCTTCTCTTCTTGTGGTGCTTCCTCTTTTGCCGTGGCTTCTTCCTTTGTGCTTTCGCTTGTTGCAGAGGTGTCGCCAGCAGAGCCGCTTTCATCGATAATCGCGATGACTTCGCCAATTTCTACGGTATCGCCTGGTTCCCGTTTGAATTCTTTAATCACACCAGCCGTATCAACGGGAATTTCGGCGTTAACTTTATCTGTCTCAAGTTCAGCAATAAACTCCCCTTGCTCGACATAATCGCCTACTTCTTTTAACCACTGGGAAATGGTGCCCTCTGTAATCGATTCTCCAAGCTCAGGTACTTTGATTTCAGTCACGTCAAAAAGCCTCCTTAGTTTTTGCGAGTCAATGACTCAGTTACGATGCGTTTTTGTTCCACTTTGTGGGCATTGGATACGCCTTCAGCCGGGCTTGACCGGTACGTGCGGCCAATGTAGCTCAACGGAACCCCTGGAGGCAAGATTTCGCGAATGCGCGGCTCCATAAAAGTCCAAGCACCCATATTTTTAGGCTCTTCTTGTACCCATTTGACTTCTTCTAAGTTAGGAAACTCTTTTAATCGTTCGCGAATCGCGCGGCGCGGAAACGGGTACAGCTCTTCTACCCGGATAATGTGAACCCAACTCCAGTCCTTCTCATTTTTGTTCACATAATCTTGCAACTCAATCGCTAGTTTTCCGCTGCACAATATAATCCGTTTAACAGCATTGGGATCATGACCAAGCGTTGGCTCTTCCAAGATCGGCTGAAACTCGCCTTCTGTAAAAGCAGACGTTGGCGAGGCAACCACTTGGTTACGGAGCAAGCTTTTTGGCGTCATGATAATAAGTGGCCGCACTGTGTTCTTTTGCAAAATCTTTGCCTGACGCCGCAAAATATGGAAGTATTGTGCGGCTGATGTACAGTTGGCAACTGTCCAGTTATTCTCTGCTGCCGAGCTCAAAAAGCGCTCGACGCGCCCGCTGGAATGCTCAGGGCCGGCGCCTTCATACCCATGAGGCAACAAGACAACAAGACCTGATTTTTGGCCCCATTTTGCTCGCCCAGCCGACACCCACTGGTCAAACATCACTTGGGCGCCGTTGACGAAGTCGCCAAATTGCGCTTCCCATAACACAAGCGTCTCTTTTGAAAATACATTGTATCCGTACTCAAAGCCAACGCATGCCTGCTCCGTAAGAGGGCTGTTGTAAACGGCAAAGGATGCGTTGGCATCTTTAAACGTTTGCAGCGGTACATGCGTTTCATTGGTTTCCCGGTCATGCAAGACAAAATGTCGGTGTGCAAATGTCCCACGCTCACTATCTTGGCCACTTAAACGGACCGGCGTGCCGTCATGGAGAATCGAAGCAAACGCTAGAATTTCAGCCAGTCCCCAATCGACATTGCCTTCGCCGTCAAATGCATTGGCACGGCGCTTTAGGATTTTTTCAAGCTTTTGGTTAGGCTTAAACGAACTTGGCCAGTCAAGCAACTGTTCATTAATGGCAACAAGCTTTTCTTTTTCGATAGCGGTTTTCACTTTTGGCAAGCCGTCAACAATAAAGTCAGGAGGGCTCAGCTCATATTTCTTCTCTGATTTATCGCTGTTGACTTTGTTGTATTCTTCAAGCAAGTAGTTGTACATATCGGTATCTAGCTTCTGTGCTTCTTTGGCCGTAATCACTTGTTCAGCCTCAAGCTGTTTGGCGTAGATAGCGCGCACTGTTGGATGTTTGCGAATCTGCGCGTAAAGATCAGGCTGTGTCACCGCTGGCTCATCGCCTTCATTGTGGCCAAATCGGCGGTAGCCAATTAAATCGATCAAAAAGTCTTTTTGGAATTTACGACGGTACTCGACTGCAAATTTGATTGCCCTCACGCAGGCTTCCGCATCATCTGCATTCACATGCACAATTGGAATTTCAAAACCTTTAGCCGGATCGCTTGCGTATGTAGTTGAACGCGAATCATGCGTTTCAGTCGTATAACCGATATTGTTGTTGGCGATAATGTGGAGCGAACCACCAACATGATAACCGTTCAAACGGCTTAAGTTAAGTGTTTCCGTCACGACGCCTTGCCCTGGAAAGGCGGCATCGCCGTGGATAAGGATCGAATAAGCCCTTGTTGTGTCTTGCTTAGGCGCGCCTTTGCTGCTGCGATCCTCTTGGGCAGCTCTTGCGTATCCTTCAACAATTGGCGAAACAAACTCCAAATGGCTTGGGTTGTTAGCAAGGGACACAATCGTTTGCGCGCTTTTGTCATCGCTAATTTGCCGGTCGGCCCCTAAATGGTATTTTACATCGCCGGTCCAGCCTGTATAAGTTTCTCCGAGGCCTTCTGACGGGGCATTTAATTTGTTAGGCGCTTGCAGGAATTCCGAAAAGATCGCTTTATATGGTTTCCCAAGTGTATGGGCTAATACATTTAGACGGCCTCTATGGGCCATGCCGATCATAACGTGATCTGTCTTTTCTTTTCTGACTTCCCTAATCGCTTTGTCAAGCATCGGCACAAGCGCATCAAGCCCCTCAATTGAAAAGCGTTTCTGCCCAACAAATGTGCGGTGGATAAACTTCTCAAAGCCTTCTACAGACGTTAGGCGCTCAAGCAGCGCTTTTTTTTCTTTATTCGGCAGCTCATCGGCATACGCTTCAGATTCGACTTGCTTGCGCAGCCAATTGCGTTCTTCTTCATCTTGAACGTGGCCAAATTCAAATGCCATCGTCTGCGTATACACCTTTTTCAAATGTTTGATCGCTTCGAGCCCATTTTTTAAATTCGGCGGAGCATCCTTGCAAATCAGCTTGACAGGTACTTTTTTCAATTCTTCTTCCGTTACGTTAAAGCGTTCATAGTCTAGCAAATTGCTGTTTTTGTCGGTTTTCCAAATGGGCTGTATGTCAGACACCAAATGACCTTTGGCACGGATATAATCAGCCAGCCTCACCGCTCCTACTACTGCGCTTATCATGTCCGCCCCGATTGTTCCCTTTGCATTAGACGAGCTGACGTTCTCTTCTAAAGCTGGCGGACCCCATTTCTCAAAGTGGGCACGCGTTTGTTCATCTACGGAGTTCGGGTCTTCCACATATTGATCGTACAGCTCAATCACGGCTCCAAGGTTAGGACCATAAAATCCTTGCCAAGGCTTTTCCGGGCTGTGTTCCTTGCTGGACATGTGATATAAACCTCCTAAAACGTTTCATTCGCAAAAAAGCGAATTCATTTTCAAGCGCTTACAAACCTATTTTACCATTTTCCAGCCTGTATCTCAAAAAAAAAATGCATAATAATTGACGAATTATGCCACATTTTTTGGATCATCGAGGATGGAAGCGGTCACTTCGATTTTAGCGCGTTTGCGCGCGAAAATCCAGTGTTTTTATCGAGCATTCTGCCTATTTCGTCAAAAAGCGTTTCCGCCTTTCGGATCAGGTACGATTTCCCAATTTTTTGCCGCGATTGATTGCAGCTGTTTCACCTCCTCTTCTTCTAGTTGAATGATCGGTTCATCACATTGCTCTTCTTGAAACGTTGCCTCTATCAAAGAGCCGTCTTTTGCAATAATGAGCTGAGCCCCTGGCGCTTCCATATCAGCAAGAGGCGGTTCCAGTTCAAAAGCTAGCTGAACAACGATCCAGTCCGGCAATACGTCTACATGGACAAGCGTGACATTCGTAAAGGCGGCCTGATGGCGTGTATACCTATCCATTCGAATCATCTATTGTTCACTCCCCCTCTTCATCATACCAGTGGTAGCACAAGGTTGGAAGCGGACAAATAGTCCACGGTCTTTCCTAGCGTTTATAGCAATTTTCTTTTTCGTACTTGCCGTGTTTCTCAAATAAAAGAAACTGCCAGCCTCCTTCTTTGACAATTGTCTTAGCAGACAACAAACGAAAATGAGCCTGTTTGCTTGTTCTGACCAACTCCTTCTTTGAAGGAAGAGGGTGCATCTTTTTATGTGCGCTCATGAAACTGTTAAAAGCAGTAGCGAACCGCTTGCCGTGCTTCCCATCAGTAACAGGGCTAATGACAATGAGCACTCCGTCGGTTGCTAGTTGCGCCGCCGCCCGTTTAAAGATCTCAACGCGTGTATCTGTCGAAAAGTAATAGAGGATATTGTTGAACATTAAAACGTCATAGGCACGCTTGCCTTGAAAGTGAAAAAAATCACCTTCGATAATGGAAACATTTTCGTTTAGGTTGTTTTTTCTAGCGGAAACGCATACGTCGTGGTCCACTTCAATCCCTTCAAATTTTGTGCGGGGGAACGTGTGCGCCAATCGTTTTAAATAGCCACCGTAGCCGCAGCCGACATCGAGGACAGATTCGGCTTTGCGTTTTTTTATGATGGCAGCGATTTTAGGCACAGCCAACGCTTCAAGGAAACTGGAAGTGCCCGCCACCATATCGGCCATATTAGGAGGAGGCTCTTGCTGCTTGTTGGGAAGTTGTTCTCGGTAGCTCAAAAGGGTAGGCATATGCAATTCAAACAGCTCCTCAAGTAAGATGCCGACTGAATGCTTGCTTTCTTTCGTTAAATATTTGCCCATCTTTTGTTTTGTTTTGATTTTGTCGCCCTTGCTTTCACGCAAATGGCCGACTGCAAGTCCAACCTCGACCCAGCGTGACAATAACTCAACTTTGAGACCGTGTTTATCCGCTACTTCGGCGACTTTAGCGCCATTCTTAAAATAGGAAAATAAATTTAAACTATAGCCCAAATAGGCATGCCACACCTTTAAAAATGGTTCCGCCTCTTTCAGCCATTTTCGTGCGTTCCATACTTTTACATATTCATTAACGGCCATTTGTCCACCCCTTTGGTTCCATTTCGCAACAATCCGCTTAGTGTGTGGTGAGTTCGCCTTTTGCGAATCCAACATAACGTTTGACTCCATTTATTTTCCACCAATAGAATTCTAGCCTGTACAGCTGGCGTTCCCTTGCTGTGTTGCCCCTCCTTGCCATTCCCAAAATCGTCAACATTGAAACGATTCTTTTTATGTTCTTTTTTCAATTGTCATGTTACGATAAGAAGGTAATTTGTGCAGAAAGAGGCTCGACTCATGCGAAAATGGTTTTTAGGTATTTCCTTGTTTTTTCTTGTTTGCTTGGTCGCTATCGTCTTGTTGTTTGAACAGAGTGACCGCTTTCGCCAAAATGTTTACAAAACCATTATTGCCGAAAACCAAATTCCCGAAGATTATGTGCCTATATACAAAGAGGCCGGCGAAGAATATGGCGTGCCTTGGGAACTACTTGCTTCCGTTCATCGTGTCGAAACGATCTTTTCGACAATGGATCCACTCGAAAGCCCTGTTGGCGCCCTTGGGCATTTTCAATTTATGCCCCGCACATGGATCGGTTGGTCTTACCCAGGCATTGACGACATCGGCAATGTCGCTGAAGATGTTGACATCACTGATACCGATCTAATTGCAGCCCATAACGGATATGGCACTGACGCCTCAGGTAGCGGGAAAGCTGATCCATTTGACCTAGCCGACTCCGCTTACTCTGCTGCTCGGTACTTGGCTGACCACGGCGCACGTGAAGGCAACTATGAAGAAGCCCTTTTTTCTTATAACAAAAGCGAAGATTACGTAGAAGAAGTAATGGGCTACTACCACACGTATACAGAGGAAGGGTACGAGCTTATACAACTTCCACTAAACAGGCACAAAGCAGGAACGTAAAACGCACACCTCCATTTCTAGGTGTGCGTTTTTTATGAAGCCGTAATCGGCTCTTCTTCGACGAGCTTCACTGGAATAGGTTCCACGTAGCCTTCTGGCTTGTCGTTCGTCTCAAAATGTTCGTCTTCCCCTTGACAACCAGCAAGCAGCGATATCGAAAGGAAGGTGACGACAGAAAAGACAGTTGCCAGACGCTTATTCATCGCTATCCACTGCTTTCACATTCGGTGTAACAGACACGGCAACATTACCGGCGACTGCTTTTGTAATCATGCAAGAAGATTCTGCTTTAAACGCTAAACGTTCCGCTTTCTCCGCCTGTGTCTGTTCTCTAAGAACCACTGTCGGAAAATGACGAATCGCTCGGAATTCAAAGACGTTGTTCGTCACATCAACATCAGCCTCTGCATGAAGCGTCAATGACTCCACCTCGATTTGAGCCCGCTCAAGCATCGCTGCATACGTGATCAGAAAACAAGTAGCGGCAGCACCGAGCAGCATTTCGTCTGGATTTGTGCCGATCCCAGGTCCGCCCATTTCTTTCGGGATCGATATGGAATGAGTTAAGTTGCCTGTTTCGATCGTACCAGTGCTGTTGCGGCCGCCGTTCCAGGTGGCATCCAATAAAAATCGGTGGATCATTGTCCATCACCTCGCTTAGGAAATTCGAGAATCCAGCTAAAATAGCTGCCTTGCTGCTGGTAGCGCAACGTAGCTGAAAACGATTTTCCGTTTTTTGACTTTAGCCCCTTTACGTTTACTGAGCCCTGTTTTAGCAATGATTTAACCATCGTTTTCGTTGGCTTTTTTTTGAAGCGAGCCAAATACTTGTCATTTTTCCAGATGACAAAGCGGCAACCGCTTTTCCAGCCACTGCAGCCAAACGCTTTGCTTGTTTCGATCACAGGCTTTTCGCAAAGGGGGCACTTGCCAAGCGTTTCTGTCACTTGGCGTTTCTTCGCAGCCGATTCGATCTTCCGTGTCTCATCCGCTTTGATTTCCTGCACAGCTGTTTCAATAAAGGTAAAAATGTTTTGTAAAAATGACTGTTTGTCCAAGCGCCCTTTCTCAATATCGAATAACTGCTTCTCCAATCTTCCAGTAAAAGCCAAATCAAACAATCTCTGAACTGGAAATTGTTCCACTAACTTGGCACCCGTTTCCGTACAATGGAGCGCTTTTCCAGACGCTTGAATATAACCAATATCTTTCAGTTTTTTAATGGTATCTGCCCTCGTTGCAGCCGTGCCAATCGCATACCCTTTCATAAGCTGTTCTGCCTCGTCTTTGTCGAGCTTCCGCCCACATGTTTCCATAATATGCAACAACGTTTTTTCAGTATGTGGTTTAGGGGGTGTTGTCATATGATCGCTCGTTTTTCCAGAAAGCGCTTTGACACGTTCCCCTTCTTCCACATTGGGCAAAAACGTTTCTTTCCCATTTACTTTCTCTACTTGGTGCCAGCCATCAGCTCGCTTTTCCCTTCCCTTTGAAACAAAAAAACCCTCTGCTACGCCTTCTTCTAGCTTTGTATGAATGATCGTTTCTAAAAATTCTGCTGGCGGCATAAATTGCATCAGAAACCGGTTTTTTACCGCATTGTAGACGACTGCTTCTTCAGCGTTCAACCGTTTTGGCAACATGTACGTCGGAATGATTGCGCTGTGACTTTCAACTTTGGCATTGTTAAAAATTCGTTTGCTCGTTGTAAAACGAATGTCCTTTTCATAAGGTAAGCCTTTGCTAATGGTCTTAAGGACTGCCGCCGTTTTCTTGACTAAACTCTCTTCCAACGCCGTGCTTGACGTACGTGGATACGTAATCAACTTTTTCTCATATAACGACTGGGCGACTTTTAAAACTTTCTCTGCCGTCCATCCCTTGTATTTAGTCGTAATATGACCTTGCAGCTGTGACAAATTGAACAAAACGGGCGGGTATTCTTTTTTTTCGTTTCTTTCGACGTGAACAGCGAGTGCTGGTTTTTCAGGCAGCAGCGAAGCCACTTGCTCTAGCCCTTGTTTTTCCGAAAAGGCGGTCTGCTTCTTGAATGTATACACGCCTTCATATGTAGCACCACCAGCTGTTTCAAACAAAGCAACCAACTTATAGTAAGGTTCAGGCGTGAACGCTGCAATTTCCTTATCCCGGTCATAAATAATCTTTAACGTCGGCAGCAAGACACGTCCGATGTTTAATACGCTCCCACGCCCAGGCTGGTACTTCAATGTCGCCACAGACGTTAAATTAATTCCGATTGCCCAGTCCGCCCATTGTCGGCTAAGCCCAGCATCGCGCAACGTTATTAGCTCGGAATTGGGGCGCGCATGTTTTAAGCCGCGGAGCACTTCTTGTTTTGTCCATTCATTTAAAAGCATCCGTAACACAGGCTTATCGACACGGAGGTTGGAAATGATGCTGTCGCCAATCAACTGGCCTTCCCGGTCATAGTCGCATGCTGAAATAATGCGGCTAACGTCATTGCGTCGCGCAAGGCGAGAAATAATTGCAAGTTGTTTTTTCGCTCCTGTATCTGGTTTATTGTGGTTTGATTTCACTTTATATTTAAACCGAGTTGGAATAAACGGAAAGTGACTCTCCTGCCATCTGGCGAATTTGGGATCATAATCTTTCGCGTCATACAGTTCTAAAAGATGGCCAAACGCCCAAGTGATTAGGTAGGCATCCCCTTCATAGTACCCGTCTTTTTTCGCTTTGATCCCTAACGCATCAGCAATGTTTTTGGCCACTGATGGCTTTTCCGCGAGGATAAGATCCACCTTGATTCCTCCACTTTTTTGATTTAATCTCCCTCCATCATACCACACTTGCCCAAACCGTAAGACACATCTTGCTTGCTTAAAGTCTGCGGAAGAATAGTAAGCAATTATAGGTTTAGACTTGCTGATCATAGGGAAAAAGAAGCTATTACCTTTAAATAGGAGTGAGATCGGCATGTTAAGCGATTTGCAAGATGATGTCCTTTACGAAGCATGGAACAAAGCTGTGGAACAGAAACTCGATGAAGCGTTTATTGCCATTTAAAAAAAAGAAATAGAAAAGCGTGGTTTAGTTCCATCCAATTAACCGATCGTCCTTGTCTTGGAAAACGAGGCGTCTTACGAACAAACCGATTACTCCTATATCGATTCAATTATAGCTTTATAAAAAAACAAACTGATTCAACGACGACATGAGCAACACGATAGCAAACGACCACTTTCAGTTGGCATGGTCTCATGATTTTATTGGCAGCGGATCTAGCTGCTTAGGCGATAACCACTCGTATACGTGTTTGCCTTATACGAGCGTATTGGTGCGAGCTCATTTAGTCGTTTCTTTCATTAAAAGGGAGTTCGCCTCTGGCCGGATGATTGTGACATTTGTCATATTGGATCCTTTGGTTCCCATTCACTCATGGCTTGCTTTATACAAAAGTCGCAAGCATCCGCCATCTTCTTTTCATTTAGTGACAAATGGAACTACTCGTTGGTTTTAATTTACGCGATACTAGATGTATCCTACACACGAAAAGGTGATGAACATGGCGATTGCCTCTTTGCGAGAAGTTGTCAAACGATATGGCTCCCATCTTGCCTTGGATCATGTCGACTTGGACATTCATGAAGGTGAAATTGTCGGTTTGCTTGGCCCTAACGGTGCCGGGAAAACGACACTCATTCATACACTAACGGGCATGATTCCTTTTGATCGAGGAACAATCGAGTTATTTGGATCAACGAAAAACCCATTTACGAAAAAGAACAAATCGAAGTTGGGGCTTGTTACTCAAGAATTAACTGTATTTGAAGAATTAACTGCAAAGGAGAACTTAGAATTTTTTGCTGGCGTTTACGGCCTACGAAGAGAGAAACGAAAAAAACGCGTTGCTGAAGCGCTCGATTTTGTCGGCCTTTCTGCAAATGCACGCTCCGCCCCCAACAAATTTTCAGGCGGAATGAAACGCCGCTTAAATATTGCTTGCGCGCTCACTCACCAACCAAAGCTGTTAATCATGGATGAACCGACAGTCGGTATCGACCCTCAATCCCGCAACCATATTCTAGAAGCTGTACAAGAATTACGAAAGCGCGGCACAACGATTTTGTACACGACTCATTATATGGAAGAAGTGCAAGCGATCGCTTCTCGTGTCGTAATCGTCGACCAAGGGCAAATCATAACGGAAGGTACCGTCGATGAGCTTATTAAAAATATTCAACATGAAGAAAAAATCAAAATGGATGTAACGGAGCCAGCGCTTGTGCCTATTACGCGCTTGGAACAATTGGATGGGGTAAAACAAGTCGTTGTTAATGGCAGCAACATAACCGTTATTTCGAAAGTCGGTGCCGGCAATCTTGACCGCGTGGTTTCGATTATCAAAGAGCATGGTGGCTTGCTCGGCATCCATGCAGAAAAACCAAACTTAGAAGACGTTTTTCTAACCCTTACTGGCAAGCAGCTGCGTGATGGGGAGGCGAAAGAATGACGAATGTCCTTTCTACGCTGCGGTTTACCGTATTACGGCTGATCCGCAATTGGATTGTGTTATTGTTGCTGCTCGGCATTCCAATTGTGTTGATTACCTTTTTTGCAATTATTTTAGGTGATTCTAAAACAGAAGATGGCATACCTTACATTCAAGAATCAACGATTTTCATGGTTCTTGCCTTCCAGCTGTTTGGAGGGTCGATCGTCATGTCCTATATACATGATGACTTTTTTACGGAGCGCCGTTTTCGCATTCAGTCATTGCCTTTTAGCCAAACGCTGTATGCATTCTCCATCAGTGTCCTAGGTACGCTATTTTCTATTTTCCTAGGGGTAATTTTAGTCTTCTATTCTTTATGGGTCTTTAATGTTGCCTGGGGAAACATCGGCTGGGCCGTGTTTGTAATCGCTTTAATGGCACTATTATCAAGTATCGTTTGCCTGATTTTCACGTTCGCCGTTAAACAGTTTAAAGTGGCAGAACGACTGAGTGAAGTGTATGGGATCGGTGCGATTGTACTTGCTGGTTTATTTTTCCCAATGCCAGAAAATGCTTTTTTTGAGTTTATGGGTTCATATGGCAATCCATTGACGCTCGCTAGCGCAGCCATTTTTGAACACCAAGCCGGAAACGATGCAGAAGTATGGCTCAATACAAGCATTTTACTCGGAGCAATCATTGTTGCCTTCTTTGTCATGCTTGCGCTTGGACGGAGGCGAATGCAATGACGATTTTTCAATTTGCACTTAAACGAAGTTTTCGCAACAAGACCAATCTTCTATTTTTAACACTCTTTCCTGTCGGAGCGATTTTTCTCCCTGCCAGTGAGTTGTGGCCTTTTCTTCCTTTTGGCTACCATTATTTTGGTGTGCTCATCCTTTTTGTCAGTATTCGCTTGGCTTCGATTATGTTGGAAGATCGGACCAAAGGAGTTGTCAAACGTTTAGCCGTTGCCCCAATCAGCCATGTGCACTATCTTTGGCAAAACTTACTTGCCTACATGCTCATTCTCCTTATCCAATGTGCGCTAGCAGTTGGCGGGGGCGTTCTGTATGGCCAAGAGTTATATTTGCCCTTTGCTTTGTTCTGCTTGTATGTCACTTTTAGTTTGACATCCCTTGCTTTCGCGCTTGCCTGGATTTCACTGTTTCGCAACAAAGAGACATCTTTTCTCGTGTTTATGTCCATTGTTGTGTTAATTGCTCTTCTTGGCGGATTAATTATGCCAATCGAGATGATGCCAGCCGTTTTTGAACGCCTCGCAGTCATTTTTCCGACTTATTGGTTATCGTCAGGCATGAAGTGGATCGCACTTGGAGGACAGACAACGGACATATTGCTAATCCATGGGATGCTCTTGCTCTACACCGTATGTTTTCTCATCATTGGCAGTATCCGCAAAATCGCTTAGGTCTTTTTAGCAGACGTTCTAACAAAGCTTTTGTTTAGACTCCTGGCACTTGAGCTAGGAGTCAGATGTCGTTATAGTTAAAGCTAGAAAAATGGTAGGAGGGCTAGCCGATGGCAAAACTGGCAAGACCAAGCTTCTATATGGGATTATGGCGAATCGGCAGCTTGTTTTTTCTTACACTTTTATGGTTCATCGAAAACGGAACGAGCGGTGCTTTTGTCTTGATTATTCTGCTGGCAATCATGGCAGCGCTGCGCTGGCGAATGCGATTGCCAGACTGGACTGTGCTCATTGATCTATGTTTTTGCCTGCTCTTTTCACCATTTTGGATTGGAAGCTTATATGGCCTTGCCTTGCCTTTAGTGGAGAGTTTATGGCGAGGAAAGCTCCGTTATTGTGCCCCTATCCCTTTTATCTTTTTCGCAAGTGAAGCTTCCGCTGTTTATTTCGTTGCCTTTCTTTTAAGCGCTGCCTTGTTCGGGACTGTGCTTTACCATTGGCAGCAACAACGGACTTCTTTTTGGCGTGAAATCGACCAAGAACGGAAGGCTCGTTATGAGCTAGAGCGGTTAAAAATCGATTTGCTTCAGGCTAATAGTGAAACGGCACAAATGGCAGAATTAACGGAAAGGAATCGCATTGCCCGGGATCTCCACGACCACCTCGGCCACGATCTCACTGGTGCGCTACTCGCCCTTCAAGCCTATGAACAGTTTCAACAAGGAGAGCAGGCAGAAAAAATGCTTGCGCAAGTGAAAGAACGGTTAACGCGGAGCACGAAACGGTTACGGGACACTGTCCATGATATGACTCCTGTCGCCTTAATCGGTGAACAAACAATCGAATCGATTACCGAAAACTTTACACATTGCCCTGTTTCTTACCAAAAGTCAGGGAATGTGGCCAGTGTCCCTGTTTATCTTTGGAGTTTGCTTATCCCTTGTTTGAAAGAGGCATTAACGAATCTCGCTCGGCATAGCAATGCCACAAAAGTCGCTGTCCATCTAGATGTCACAGAGACGATTGTCCGCCTTAGCATCCAAGATAACGGCACTCGTTCTGCTCAGTCCACAAACGGCAGTGGCTTGAGAAATTTAAAAATCCGCGCACGTGCCGCTGGCGGGAGCTTGTCTGTTAACCGCTCATCAGGTTATTCGATTGTTTGTGTCCTGCCAATCCAAGAAAGGAAAGAAGCGAGATGAACATTCTCATTGTTGATGACGATGCACTCGTTTGCCAGAGTCTCGAGCTGCTTCTTGGCAAAGAAGATGATTTTACTGTCGTAGGGACTGCCAGCAATGGCCGTGAAGCGCTTGTACATATAGAGGAAAAAGCGCCTGACCTCGTATTGATGGACATTCGCATGCCAGAAATGGATGGTATTGAAAGCACACAAGAGATCAAAAACCGCTGGCCAGAAATTTTAATTGTGATGCTAACAACGTTCCAAGACGAACAGAATATCCGCCTTGCCTTGCAGGCTGGAGCAGAAGGCTATTTGCTTAAATCGACAGCGGTGGCCAATATGGCCAAGCAAATCCGTGCCTTAGGCGCTGGTTCATCTGTACTTGACGCCCTTGTGCTCAAGCAATTAGTGAAACCAAGTGCCGATGCGCTCTCCGGATTAACAAAGCGGGAAAGTGAGATTGCCGCATGCATCGCCCAAGGGCTTTCAAACAAAGAGATTGCTGCGCACCTATTCTTAAGTGTCGGCACCGTACGGAATACACTGTCTGTCATTCTTGATAAGCTTGAACTCCGCGATCGTACACAACTGGCGATCTACTATTGGAAACACCAAGCAAACGGATAATATGCATAGACCGACTTTGTTTTCTATTCGATCAGCAAAAGACTCTGCTTAGCATTTAAAACAAAAAAGTGCAGGGCTTCCCCTGCACTTTTTCTAGAAAACACACCGATTTCCCTTAATCAAGGTTTATTAGCGGTTTGTTATCGTTTCTGGATACAGATCATGGTTCATTAACCGATAGTTCGCGATTTCCTCGTACTTTGTCCCTTTTTTGCCATAGTTGCAGAAAGGGTCTATGGAAATGCCGCCACGTGGCGTAAATTTTCCCCACACTTCAATATAGCGTGGATCCATTAATTCAATTAAGTCATTCATAATCGTATTGACACTATCCTCGTGGAAATCGCCATGGTTGCGAAAACTGAATAAGTACAACTTCAGTGATTTGCTCTCAACCATTTTTTGTTCAGGGATATAGCTAATGTACAAGGTCGCAAAATCAGGTTGCCCGGTTTTCGGACATAACGTCGTAAATTCAGGGCAATTAAATTTAACCATGTAATCCCGGTAAGGGTGCTGATTGTCAAATGTCTCAAGAACACCAGGGTCATAACTGTATTTGTATTTAGTTTGCTCACTGCCGAGCAAAGTCACATTTTGAAGCTCTTTTTCTTGTCTTCCTGCCATTTTCTCTCCCCCTAAACGCCCCGCTTATTGCCCCATAGCCATGTGTGCAGCTGTGGAAGAACACGGACGTTGTTCATTTCCTTGTCAGCTAGCGTCTTTTCGACGAGAGCTTCGTATGCGCCCATTCGTTTGCCCAAGTAATGGGGATCTTCTTTTTTGGCAAAATCTTCGTTCCCCGTTTGCAAGTAAAAAGGCACTGTTGGATAGCGCTTATGCACATGCTTCGCGTATTGATAGTCTGCATCGTCAAACACGACAACTTTTAAGCTCACCGCTGGTGCTTGTAATTGTTGCAAAAACAAATCGAGCTTTGTCCAATCTGTTTCCATTCCTGAACTTGGCGGTTTCGGACTAACTGTCACTTCATCGACACGATTGATCCAACGTTGAAAGATGCTTCCTTGTGTTTCAATCGCTGTGGCAACGCCCTTCTCATCGAGCAATGCCACCAGTTCACCTATGCCTTTATGAAGGGCTGGATTTCCGCCGGAAATGGTGACATGGCTATACCCATTTTCGCAAAGTGAATCAAGGCGCTTTATAATTTCTTCTGCAGACAATGGTTCACTCTTTTCACTGCCATCCCATGTAAAAGCAGAATCACACCAGCGACAACGGTAATCACACCCGCCTGTACGCACAAACATCGTCTTCTGTCCGATGACCATTCCTTCTCCTTGAATGGTTGGCCCAAACAGTTCAACAACTGGAATCAATTTAGCCACGGGCATGCTCCTTTGGTCGATAGACAACATAACTAGTAGGCGTCTCTCTTACATACACTTGAATGCACAGTGGCCGATTTGGACAAGTGTCAAGTTGCTCTTGGACGACCTTGCAAATGGTCTCCGCCATTTTTTCAGTAGAAGGAGGAGCCGTATCAAACAGCGCGTCTTCATTAAGAAGACGATGGTCGAAACGGCCATGAACCGCTTGTTTTAACTTGCTAAAATTAACGAGGAATCCGGTCTCGTCAAGTTCATCCCCAACAATCGTCAAATTGATAAAATACGTGTGCCCATGGACACGTTGGCATTGGCCAGCCCGTTTATCATCAATGTAATGAGCAGCGGCCACATGCATATCTTTGTTTAGTTCATAGCGATATGAATGGATTGGCGTCGGATAAATTTGCTGGATCATCGGCTTGCACCTGCTTTCTCGCGCAAATAGAGATCCAATCCATTTTGGCGGAGCTGGCAAGATGGGCAAGTCCCACAACCGTCTCCACGAATCCCTTCATAACAAGTAAGCGTATTTGCCCGAATGTATTCGAGTTGCCCCATTTTGTCAGCCAATGCCCATGTTTCTTTTTTATTCAGCCACATGAGCGGAGTATGAATCACAAATTGTTCGTCCATCGCTAAATTCAACGTCACATTTAATGACTTAACGAACACATCGCGACAATCTGGGTAACCACTAAAATCTGTTTCACAAACACCAGTGATAATGTGCTTTGCTCCAATTTCCCGTGCATAGACAGCGGCAAATGATAGAAACAAATGGTTGCGCCCTGCAACGAATGTGCTAGGCGATTCCCCTGCTTCACCGGCTTGGACGCGGATATTTTCCCTTGTTAGCGCATTTGCCGTAAGCTGGTTCAACAAGCCCATATCAAAGACTTTATAAGCAACCCCTTGCTCATTGGCGATGTCAACAGCACATTGGATTTCCTCTTTGTGGCGCTGACCATAGTCAAAAATGACCGCATGGAGCGAACGATAACGCTCCTTTGCCCAGAACAGGCAAGTCGTGCTGTCTTGGCCGCCGCTAAAGACGACCACAGCTTTGTCTTCTAACATGCTACATTTCTCCTTTTGAGAACGAGCATTCGGATACTCCAACAATTGGTTAGTTTTTTATAGAGGGAGTTCGCGAACCTCTTCTTTCTAATTATTGTGCAGCCTTCATTTTACCATGTTCTCGTGTCGATTTGTTTGCATATCTCCATGAAATTGGTAAACTACTATAGAAGGTAAATCATTCGTGCAGAAAGAAGGCGTTCGTTATGTCATTTCAAGAAAAAGTCGAGAATTACGCAAATTTGGCTGTGCGTGTTGGCGTGAACATCCAAAAAGGGCAAACATTGTTTGTGCGTGCGCCACTTTTTGCCGCAGACTTTGTACGTCTGGTCGCCAAAAAAGCGTATGAAGCCGGTGCCAAACATGTCCGTGTGGAGTGGAGCGACGAGGAATTAACAAAAATAAAATTTGAGCTCGCTCCAGATGATGCGTTTGATGAATACCCAAATTGGCAAGCGAAAGCGCTTGAAGAAGAAGCAGACAACAATGCCGCCTTTTTAAGTATAACCGGCGGAAACCCTGACTTATTAAAAGAGGCAGACCCTGACCGCGTCGCTAGAGCCAACAAAGCTGGAGGCATGGCATTAGACACGTTCCGACGCTACATCCAATCTGATAAAGTGAGCTGGTCGATCGTTGCCGTCCCTTCCATCAGTTGGGCAGAAAAAGTCTTCCCTGAGGCGAAAGGCGAAGAAGCAGTGGCAAAGTTATGGGAAGCAATATTTGCAGCAACACGTATCAATGAAACAGACCCTGTAGCCGCTTGGAAACAGCACCTTGCCACACTAGATGAAAAAAGAAACAAATTAAACGAGCATCATTTCCATGCTCTTCATTACAAAGGAAAAGGTACTGACTTAACCATTGAGCTGCCTGAAACCCACATTTGGACATCTGGGGGAAGCACAAGCAAAGCAGGCGTTGACTTTGTTGCCAATATGCCGACAGAAGAAGTATTTTCAGCAGCTAAAAAAGATGGTGTAACCGGTACTGTCACAAGCACGAAACCGCTCAATTATGGCGGCACGCTGATTACCAATTTCACGTTGACCTTTAAAAACGGCAAAGTCGTCGATTTTTCGGCAGAACGAGGCGAAGAAACGCTGAAACGCCTACTTGACAGTGATGAAGGCGCACGTTACATAGGCGAAGTTGCACTAGTGCCACACCGATCGCCGATTTCAGATACAAACCTTATTTTCTACAACACTCTTTTTGATGAAAATGCTTCGAACCACTTGGCTCTTGGGAGCGCTTATGCCTTTAATATTGAAGGCGGCAAAACGATGAGCCCTGAAGAACTTGAAAAACATGGCCTAAACCAAAGCATTACCCATGTTGACTTTATGATGGGCGCCGCCGATATGGATATCGACGGGATTGATAAAGACGGAAACCGAGTACCTGTGTTCCGAAACGGCGATTGGGCGATTTAACTCGTTAAAAAGCGATGTGCTGGCTGCACATCGCTTTTCTTTTATGAACGCTAAGCAGCAAACGAATCCTAGCTGACTATTTGCTTACTCGTTCGTTTAGCTTGCTGTCGTTCTTGCAAACGGACTTTCTTAAATTTTTCAGTTTCGCTGACAATCACATTAGAGAGCAATAACAATCCGATTAAGTTTGGAATCGCCATAAGACCATTAAAGATATCAGCAATATCCCAGACAATTTGCACGCTTGTACCAGCGCCAATCATAACGACAATCACAAAAATAACTTTGTAAATAATTGTATTTTTATCGCCAAATAAATAGCCAAAGCATTTTTCACCATAATAAGACCAGCCAATAATCGTCGAATAGGCGAAAAAGATAATGCCAAATACAACAATATAATTGCCTACGCCAGGGAGGAAAAGTTCAAATGCTTCCCCTGTAATGAGCGCTTGGTCATCACTTGGTCGGCCTATGTACAAGCCGCTTAAAACAACCGTCAATCCTGTAATTGTACAGACAATAATTGTATCAAGAAATGTACCTGTCATTGATACAAGCGCTTGTCGGCCAGGATAATCCGTTTTTGCGGCAGCGGCAGCAATTGGCGCTGACCCAAGGCCTGCCTCATTTGAAAAGACACCGCGTGCAATCCCATAACGAATCGCCATGCCAATCGTGCCTCCTAACGCGGCATCTGTGTTAAAGGCTTCGCGGAATATTGTCGCAAACGCTTCAGGCACTTGTGTAATATTCATCATGATAATAATTAAACCGCCAGCCAAATAAAAGAGCGCCATAAATGGGACAAATATAGCAGTTACACGGCCAATACCTTTAATTCCTCCTAGCAACACCAAGCTTGTCAATACCATTAAAATAAAGCCCGTTACCCATGGATTAACGTCAAAATTGGTTGCCAATGAGCTTGCCACTGTATTGGATTGTGTCATATTGCCAATGCCAAAAGACGCCAAACAACCAAACAATGCAAACAAAACAGCAAGCCATTTCCAGCCTAACCCTTTTTCAATATAGTACATCGGCCCGCCAGATATTTCGCCTTTATGGTTGACGACGCGGTATTTGACAGCTAGAATGGCTTCCCCATACTTGGTCGCCATACCAAATGAGGCGGCTACCCACATCCAAAAAAGAGCGCCAACGCCTCCTAAAAGAATCGCCGAAGCCACACCTGTCATATTGCCGATGCCAAGTGTCGCCGCCATGGCGGTCATTAATGACTGAAAATGGGAAATATCACCTTGTCCACTCTTTCCTTTCTTTTTGTTTCTGCCAAACGTCAATTTTAATGCATAAGGCAAGTCCCTAATTTGCAAAAAACGAAGCCTGACCGTTAAATAAATCCCTGTTCCTACAATGAGGAACAAAGTGATAGGTCCCCATACTACATTATTAATTGCATCGACTATGCCACTAAAACTCACAAACATGCCCCCTTTTGTCGATTTTTTTCTTTTTAAATTGAATAAATTTAGTTTAGTGAAATTATACGCGGAAGTCTACTATAAAAAAAACCAATTTCGCTATTTAAGCGAAATTGGCGAACAATCGCGTTAATAGATAGTTGAAAAACGCGCCTCCTTTTCTTTTTGGGGAATTTCCTTCTTCTCCATGTGTTCAACTTTTGCAAAATGGTTACCCTGACCGACTTTCGTTAAAAACCGTTCAATTTCAGTCTCCTCACCTTGGACTTGGATGACAACGGAACCTTCTGGGCGATTTTGGACTGTGCCAGTTACGCTATATTGGCTCGCTGTCAGTTCCACAAAAGCGCGAAAACCGACACCTTGCACTCTTCCTGTTACTTCAACTTCATACCGTTTCACAATCTGCTCCCCCTTTACCGATTTGCTTGATTGTACCATACCCATTTACCGAAACAAAAAACGTCGCCCAAATTGCCGCAAACGCTTTCAATTGTTTCGATTTTGTGATAGCATAAATGTACACAAAACAGACACAATATTGACATCTATTGTTCACAAAGATGGAATACTTGGGAAAGGAGTGGTTCATAATGGATTTGTTTTTCGCCTATATGTTTGTCGCCAGCGCGACGCCATTATTTCTGTGGCTGGAACACCGAAAAATTGCCCTTGCCAGCATTCCGTTTATCATTGTCATGTGGGTGCTAGCCCTTGCTCACATTTTTGAAGGATTTTTATTCGACCTTCACCACTCTGCTTTTGTCACGGCGTTTCTTGTCAACGTCTTTATCGCCCATTTTGCTGCCCTTGTTCTTTATGTTTACCCACACTTCCGCAGCAAATCAAGGCGTTTTACACAGTCCACTGAATAAAAAAAGCGCATTCCAGCAATGGGAATGCGCTTTTTTTTAAATGTGGCCCGTTCTCAGGACAAGATAAGAGCCAATTACAATAATCACCGCAATGATAATGGCAAACCATGTGTGACCAACTTGCACGTAACCTGCTTTGCCTTCACCTATATGCATAAACATATGAAGCTGTACTGTCATCTGGATAAAGGCAAACACAAAGACAATAATGATTCGTACGTCCCATGCCAAATTTGTTTGCGACATGACCCATACTGCTAGTAGCGTGAGGACAATCGAGAGCACAAAGCCAATCACATGTTTCCAAGGAAAACCGTGGTGGTTGGCTGCTGTTTCTTTTTCCTGTGCCATTTACACCCACTCCATTCCTAGCAAATATACGCCGGTAAAGATCATAATCCATACAACATCTAAAAAGTGCCAATACAAGCTAGCAATGAAAAATTTAGACGTTGTCCGCGGCGTAAACCCGCGTTTTAGCATTTGAATCGCCAACAACACAATCCAGCCGATACCAATCGAGACATGCAAGCCGTGTGTGCCAAGAAGCACAAAGAATGTTGACCAATGGGCGCTTGCCGACAAGGTCGCCCCTTCATGAACATAATGGATAAACTCGTATATCTCAAAGCCAACAAACCCAAGGCCTAATAAAAGCGTCAAACCAATCCAAACGAGCGTTTGTTTCATTCTGCCGGCCCGCATTTCATGGATGGCGATCCCACAAGTAAACGAACTTGTCAAAAGCAGGAACGTCATGATTAACACCAGGTTTAAATCAAACAGTTCCGCTGACGGCACTGCCCCAGCATTTCTGTCAACGAGGACAAAATACGAGGCGAACAGCGTTGCAAACAAAGCGAATTCAGCGCCAAGAAAAATCCAGAAACCTAGGATATTGTTGCGGCCTTCAGATGATTGATATTCAAGTGGTTCGTTTGGATTTATCGTTTCATGTGATGCCACGTTTTACGCCTCCCTCGCTTTATTTTCAATTTCTGTAATTTCTTCTACACTTACATAATACCCGTCGTTGTAATCAAAGGAGCGGATGATCATGCAAATGAAAATTCCAATACCGCCTAGAATCGCAAGCGGGAACCAACTAAATACGAGGGCAAAGGAAGCAATGAACATCATCAAACTCATTACTGGTCCAAGCCATGTATTGCTCGGCATATGGATTTTCTGGTAATTCGTGTCGGCATTCGGATCAATGCCTTTTTCTTTCATATCCCAGAGAGCATCACGTTCTGATACCTCAGGGACTTTTGCAAAGTTGTAAAATGGCGGTATTGCTGAAGACGTTGCCCACTCCAATGTGCGGCCGTCCCATGGATCGCCAGTTGTATCGCGTTTTTCGTAACGCCAGCTGTAGTAAATATTATAGACGAACAACGCAAATCCGATCGCCATCATGAAAGCGCCCGCTGTGGAGATCGCATTAAGCGAAAACCAATTGTCGGATTCCAAGTATGTGTAAATCCGCCGCGGCATGCCGTCAAGCCCGAGAAAATACTGCGGGAAAAAGCAGATATTGAAACCGATCATGAAAATCCAAAAGACCCATTTGCCGATTTTTTCGTTCAAACGATGGCCAAACATTTTCGGATACCAGTAAACCAAACCAGCAAAGCAGGCAAACACCGTTCCGGCAATAAGGACATAATGGAAATGGGACACGAGAAAATACGTGTTGTGGTACTGGTAATCGGCTGCTGCCATAGCCAACATCACGCCTGTGACCCCGCCGATTACAAAGTTCGGGATAAAGCCAAGCGACCAAAGCATCGGCACCGTTATTCTAATTTTTCCTTTGTGTAGCGTAAAGAGCCAGTTAAAGATTTTGACACCTGTCGGAATCGAAATCGCCATTGTTGTAATCGAGAAAAACGAGTTAACAGCCGCGTTATTCCCCATTGTAAAGAAGTGGTGAACCCATACAAGGAAACTTAAAAACGAAATGATCACAACGGAAGCGACCATCGCATTATAGCCAAACAGCTTTTTGCGCGCAAACGTTGAAATAATTTCTGAAAAAATCCCAAATGCAGGGAGAATAACAATATACACTTCAGGGTGGCCCCAAATCCAGAATAAGTTGGCCCATAGCATATCAAGGCCTTGACCTTGCAGGGTAAAGAACGCCGATCCAAACAGACGGTCAAATGTCATCATTGCTAGCGCTACAGTCAACACTGGAAAGGCAAGGACAATAATCATTGATGTGATTAAAACCGTCCATGTAAACATCGGCATTTTCATTAGCGTCATGCCTTTAGTGCGCATTTTAAAGATCGTGACGATAAAGTTGATCCCTGTGGCCAGCGTTCCGATACCGGAAAGCTGAAGACCGAGCGCATAAAAGTTTTGACCGACGCCAGGGCTGAAATCATTCGAAGCAAGTGGAAAGTAAGACGTCCATCCTGCCGCTGGCGAACCGCCAATGATAAAGGAAATATTAAAAAGTGCCATTCCAAAAAAGAATGTCCAAAAACTTAAATTGTTCAAGAATGGAAATGCAACGTCGCGTGCGCCGATTTGCAGCGGTACGACCACGTTCATTAAACCAATAAGGAAAGGCATCGCCATGAAAATAATCATGATTGTGCCATGCGTCGTAAAAATTTCATTGTAATGCTGGCTGTTTAAAAACGTCATGCCTGGGGCAGTCAATTGCAAACGCATCATCATCGCGTCGACGCCACCCCGGAAAAGCATTAACAAAGCACACGCAATGTACATAATCCCAATCTTTTTATGGTCAACGGATGTGATCCAGTCCGTCCAGAGCACTTTCCATTTTTTAAAATAAGTAAGGGCGACAATTGCAATTATACTTGATAAGGCAATGGAAATTTGCGCACCAAGTATAAGCGGGTCTCCCGTTACTATAAATTCATCCCATCTCAACGGTAAATCCCCTCTCTTCCGTTGTTTGCGCCATTACTCATCATCCAATTCCACTTTGTATGTTCTTGATGTGTCAATTGGCTGCGTCAGTTTTGGCATTTCATACGCTTTGCCTTCTCTCGAATGCGGATTAAGTGGCTCATATCCAAGTTCTGCACTTTTCTCAAGCGCGTATGTCGGATCATAAGCATGGTTGACATACTCAAGATGTGTCGAAGAAAATGTCATTTCTTCAGCATGACCTGGAACCATTAGATGTGCATATTCTTCTTCTGACAATGGTGGCGCTTCTGCTTGCACTTCTTCCACCCATGAATCATAGCTTTCATCTGTTACCGCATTAACAAGGAACCGTTGCTCCGTAAATCCTTCGCCTGTAAAGTTTGCATTGCGGCCATTGTACGTGCCTGGTTCACTAGCCATTAAAAACAATTCTGTTTCCATGCCAGACATGCTGTATTTTTGTCCACCAAGCTGCGGTACCCAGAACGATGCCATTGAATCTGCTGAAGTCAATTTGAACTGGACTGGACGATCAACAGGGATATTTACATAATTGACCGTTTCAATATTTTCCTCTGGATAGCTAAAGATCCATTTCCAGTTTACGCTTGTTGCATGAATGACAAGCGGATCAACTTGGACGCTGCCTTCAGCCACTTCAGGAGCTTCTTCCAAATTATAAATGGTTATGACAGTTGGCACAGAAAGAATGGTGACAATAATAATTGGAATAATCGTCCAAATAAATTCCAACTTGTGGCTACCCTCAATTGACGGATCATAATTGTCATTGTTTCCTCGGTCACGGTACTTGACAATCATAACTGTAAGCAAAACAAACACGACTAAAACAATGAAAATCATAAACCAGATTGATAGCATGATCAAATCGCTTTGCTGTTCCGCTACAGGACCTTGTGGGTCAAGGACCGTCAAATTCCCACAACCACTCAGAAAGAGACCGACCATCGCTAGAGCAATCCATTTAAAGACTTTCGATGGTGTACGCAATAAAATCACCTTTCTTTTGGCAAAATAACTAATTGTTGCATGTATACTTTGTGAAGCAGAAACCAGCAACATAGCTGTACTCCATCCTACCACTTTCGCCTAAAAAATGCGCTGCTATTAAAGCGGTTACCAACAATTATCATAAATTCGACAAAAAATAGTTGAGAAGCAGACACAACTTTCCCAAACTTTTCTTGTTAACCAATCATGCCTTTCCCTTTTTTTGTCCATACTAAACGTAAGGAGTGATAATATGAATGATCCATATTTATGTCCAAAGTGCAAAACCAACCGGACACGGTTCCACCGCATCGTTCAACAAGCCGAACCTGTCAAATTAAGCCCACAAACTGGTGAAATCGTTGAAACGTACAACGAAGATTCACTTGATGCCTTCCATATGCCTTACAGAGGGCCATCGATTCGCATCCAATGCGGGGCGTGTGGGTTAAACGAGGCTGAAGACACGTTTGTCGCTTTTGCGCGAAATAATCAGTTTCAATAAAAACCAGCCCGATAATATGGGCTGGTTTTTATTGAAATGCTTGGATCATTTGCTTAAACAATACGTACACACCAATCACATACGCTTCTGCCTCATCCCGCCAAGAATCACGGCCGTCGATCACTTCAACTGCAAATGGCTGGCTATTTTGGGGCTCAGGCAATTTCTCGTTTAACGCTTCTTTCAAAAAAGCCGCCGCTGAGTGCAGCCCTTTATCGCCTCGCTCCATCACTTCATAGAAAGAGATAAAGCCGTGCATCACTCCATTAAACCGCTGTGCTTGTACATAGATCCCTTCATTATACAAACGTTTTGCCAAAGCTTCCCCTTCATCGCGCAACGGATCAAACTCGCCTGTTATGACAAGCGTGCTCGGCATCATCGACACATCTTCGGCATTAAGAGGCGATGTGTAAGGCGATGCCCAATCCGCTTCATTTGGCGCATACGATTGCTGCGCCATTTCCATAACAGCACGGGACAAAAAATAAAAGCCGCTTGCATACATGTCACGTGACGGGAACTCCGCATCTTCAAAAGTAGCCAGCGGGTAAAGGAGCGCTTGCCCCGACAAGGCAGGACCGCCCTCTTCTCCAGACATGATGGCAACAGCCGCAGCAAGGTTTCCTCCAGCGCTATCGCCAGCTACTGCAAGCCTATCCCCATCGCCGTCTAAAACGTCTGCATTCTCATAGACCCAGGTAAGGGCATCATAGCTATCGTTTACTGCTGTAGGAAAAGCATACGTCGGAGCAAGGCGATAAGCTGGGGCAACCACAATAGCACCAGTTCGGGCCGCAAGCGAACGGATAATATTATCATGAGTATCCAAGTCGCCGTAGCCTTCCAAAAATGCGCCTCCATGATAGTAGACAATGATCGGGTGTGGCCCCGCAGCGATAGGCTGATAAACGGTTGCTGGAATGTCTCCCCCATCCCTAGTCGGAATCGTGACTCGATGATGTTCAATCGTTGGCGGCGCCTTGACTGCTAATAAAGCAGGCGCCTCCAGTTTCCCTTCAGGCAAAAGCCGATTGTTGACGGCGTGAAGCAACACAGCCGTTTTCGGAGGCACTTTTCCCGCTTCTGTGTAACGCCAGCTTTGTACAAAAAAAATCGAGATTAAGCTGATTGTAACGACTGCCAAAGCCAAAAACGCTACTCCTTTTATTACAGATTTGGAAAACCTCTCCATGCGTGCCTCCTTCCTGACTACCTCGCTTTGTTTCCTTTCCAGTTCGTTGCGATAAATTCGTCTCTTCCGCTTTGCGCGCGGTCTTGCTTATACGCCTTTGGCTGCTTTTTATAAAAATCTTGATGCTCTTCCTCGGCCCGATAAAACGTGGACGCAGGAAGAATCGCAGTGACAATTGGCTTGTTAAAACGGCTGCTGTTGTTTAATTCTGCTTTCGAAGCTTCCGCTAACCGCTTTTGTTCTTCTGTATAATAAAAAATAGCCGTCCGGTACTGGCTTCCACGATCATGGAATTGGCCGCCGTCATCTGTTGGGTCAATTTGCGGCCAGTACAGCTCAAGCAACTTGCTGTAAGGAAACAGCTCAGGATCATACGTAATCTCTACAACTTCATAATGTCCAGTTTCGCCGGTTTTTACTTGTTCATAAGTTGGATTTTTCGTGTCTCCGCCTGAATAGCCTGACACAATTGCTTTTATGCCTGGCAGCTCATCAAACGGCTGAACCATGCACCAAAAACAGCCTCCTGCAAACATTGCTTTCTCGATTGCCATTCCTATTCCCCATTTCTTCCTTTTCACAAAGGCATATCTATTATTTCACGTTAAAATGTCGCCTGTAGTGGCTACTGTTCGCGATTGACTTGTTGTTCGTATTCAAATTCGATTTCGTCCTTCTTACGACTATATTTCACCCGTACAAGCTGATCTTTAAAATACCAGCTATCTTGTTCTTCAATAAAAAACAAAAAACCGCCCTCTTCATACACGACAGCCGGTTCAGTTGGTTCCGTTTGGCTCATCCCCATTGAAAAACCGCTTTGTAAGGATCCACAGCCACCGTAGCGTCCATAAAAACGAATCGGGACAGGTTCTTCTGCTTCCGAAAACTCTTGTTTAAACCAATTTATTGCAGGTTTTGTAACCTTAATTTCCATCTAGTTAGCCTCCTTGTAGAGTCTTGCTTTGTCTTTCTATCATACCAAGATTTTTGATGACCGTCCAAAATCCAGCTTTTAGCGGCCTATTTTTTTGCGTAAGGGAAACTTTTTTGCGCAAGAGAATAAACTGTTTGAAAAGGAGTGACACAGCATGTTTGTTAAAAAAAATCCTTACTTTTATGCATGCCTCCTCCATAAAGCCGGCCTTATTACAACTGAGCAGCTTGAATTACTAAAACCAAAAAAGCGAATCCGTTAAACGGACTCACTTTTCCAGTAGTTGCCGATCAAGGGCATCGACAAGTTGATGGATGTCTGGCTTGGCCACATGCTCGGTTACACCAGCTTCTTCCCCTCTTCGTTCCATCAGTCCTTTGTCTAGCGAAGAGAACGCAATAACGGGGGTTTCTTGATAGCGACTGTCTTGACGTAAATGTCTCGTCAGTTCGTGGCCGTTCATATAAGGCATTTCTATATCGGTAACGACCGCCTCATATCGAGGGCATGCATCATCTGACAAATAACGAGACGCATCCCTTCCATTATCAAATGTTGTAACATCTTCATAGCCAGCCTCTCTCAACGCATCGGCAAGGAGCGAACGCAACGTCTTTGAATCTTCTACTAATAGAAGCGGATAGTTACGACGGCGCTCATCCGTTGCCATTGCCCCTTGCATGTGTGACGGCTGGATAAAGTGGAGCACCTTCTCCAAATCAAGGGAGAAGGCAACGCCATTGTCCGGCAACGGAATCACCCCACTCACAAAAGCTTCTTTTCCTTTTGTGACAGCGTCTGGCTGTTTGATTATGCTAGAGTGGGTGCGGTGAACGTGGGTAACAGGCCCCGTTTTTAGCGCAAATAGTTGCTCACCCATCTCAATCACAAGAAAATAGACTGTTTCACTTTCGTCAATTTCCAAGAGGCGGTACAAGTTGATTAATGGGATGACTTGTCCGCGCACTTGAATGACGCCCTCAACGATGCTATGCCTGTTTGGTGATTCCGTAACTGGAACCGGTCGAATAATTTCTTTCACTTTTAATACATTTAATGCATAGGTGGACTGCCCTGCTTTAAACAAAACAAGCTCCTGGTCATAATGTTGCTCTTCCCTTTCAAACATGTTAAGCGCCATACGATTCCCTCCGAACTAAGCCTTCATCCTTTTATATCGGCGCTTCTACCAAAGCGGTTTAGCCTCGACCAGCAAAAATATTCGTACTAGCGTAGTTGTTATCACGCAACGCCTTATCCACTTATTGCTTTTTCAATGAAATTTCTACTGCAAAACCCTTCGACTTCCGATTCCTTATAATGTTTTAATAGTTCGTTCACTAAATGTTCATACATGCCAGCATGCTCTAATTTGTCTACATGAACTGAGATGCCATCGAAGTCTGAGCCAAAACCGATATGATCGATCCCGCCTCGGCTCGCTATGTGGTCGATATGACAAAGGAGGTCGCGAATGGAGGCGCCAAGCTCGCTTTTTATAAAAGTGGGAAAGAAAACAACGCCAATGAAACTGTCGCTTGCAATCAGGGCATCGATTTGGTCATCGTGCAAATTGCGGGGATGATGGCAAACAGCATACGCATTTGAATGGCTGGCAATCGTTTTTTTTGAGCATTCAAGGACATCCCAAAACGCAGCGATGCTCAAATGAGAGACATCATTTAGCACATGGTGTTTGTTATTCAATGCGATCACTTTTTTGCCAAATTCGGTCAGTCCGGCGCCACGCATTTCCCCAATACCATCGGCGCATAAATTGGCGTCATTCCATGTTAAGCCAATGGAGGAAACCCCTTTCTCATACAACCATTCCAATTTGCCCATATCTGTTCCTAAAGCATCCATCCCTTCTAAAGCAAGGACAGCGCCAATTTCTCCCTCTTTCAAGGAAGCAATTTCATCCAATGAGCGAATCGCCTTCATGTTAGGCACAGCAAGGACACGCTCATAGAATGCATTCATTTGCTTTTGCACCACTTGAAATTTTGATTCTTGCGGCACGGTTGACGGCACCCAAATCGCAAAAAACTGAACAAACACATTCCCTTGTTTTAACCTTGCTGCATTTGTTGCAATGTCTTCGTCATCGGCAAACGCTTTGTCCTCATCACGCCACAGTTTATAAAGAGCATCACAGTGTGTGTCAATTATCTTCATGTCTCAAATCACCTTTCTTTCCCTTCTCTCATATTATAGAGCAGTTAAAAGGGATGGAGGTTTGATGATGTCTGAACATTTCCCCCGTAAACCAGGGGGCGGCCATGACTTTATGGCGTCAATCGATCATTTTTTTCAATCGGCATTTCGGAACTTTTCAACACAATTGTTTGGCCCCTCCATACCGGTACGTATAAGAGAAGAACCAGACCGTTTTGTGATAGAGGCCGAACTTACAGGAATCAACAAAGAGCAAATTGAGTTGGAATCGCTGCGGCAAGCGCTTATAATCCGTGTTCGCCACAAAGGCGAAGTCACGACAATCGATGACGAAACGAAACTAATCACCAAACAACATGCTTCTTCCAAGAGTGAGCGCGCGATTCCTGTCCCATTTCCTTTTAATGAAGATGACATTCATGCCCATTATGAAAATGGTTTGCTGCGCATCGTCATTAAAGGAAAGCGGAAAACGATTTCCATTAAATGAAAGGAGGCTATGCCATGTTTCCTGCGCCACGACGTCCCCATCATCAGCAAATGATCCACAATCAGGCGTTTTTGCAACGGCAACAGCCTGGTTTTCAACATCCCCCTTATCAGCGCCGACCTTATCGCCAAATGCCACAGCCCTTCCAACAAAGCGGATACCCGCAACAGGCGGCGCCTAAAAAGAAGTCAATCTGGACAGCTCCGTTTACAGACGATGAAGGAAAATTCGACCTCTCCCGAACAGCCACTTCAGTTGATAAATTTGTGAAAACATTCCAGCAAGTGTCGCCGTATGTATCAAGAATTAGCAGTTTTTTCACTAGATAGCGCGTGCCAGGCTAAAGTGCTGCCTGGCACAAATGCCTTATTGTCCACAGCGGCTGCCGCCACTTTCTGCTGGCATGGAGCTTGAGCGGACTCGCTGGGCATAGGCAAGCACTCCTGTTGGTGCCATTAGCTTTAGTCCTTGTGATGGTACGTAGTCCACTTTTACTTCGTTCCCAATTTCCGCTTCTGCTTTTTCGTTATAAATCACCGTAAGCCCTTCAACCTCAACGGTTTGATCGCCTGCTTCCACGATACCTTCTTGGATAAAGTACTCCACCATTGTGCTACATTCATACGTATCCTTGGCGGCAATACGGACGATTTCATGCCCTCGTTCGCTTAGATAGGTATGGGCTGCAGCTGTTATCGTAATGTTCATTCTTTCTCCTTCCTACGGCTAACTTGACCCGCGCGCTGCTTTACAACAATCCATTTTGTTCAAACAAAAATGCATAAGGAATGTCAACAAAAACGTAAAGCTTGTCGTTAAGCGGATAAGAATAGGTGCGAATTTGCTCATCTCGTTCAATGTCTGTATATAAATCCGATAAGATCCCTTTTTTCTCTACATTCATCCGCACAATGTTCTCAAGAAAATAAGGGCGCCAGCTCCAGTTTTTAGCGCGGCTTTCTTTCAAAAGCAGCCAATTTCCTTCTGCATCTTTTTCTGCATTGGCCGATTGTTGGATGCCATCTTCATCGCAAATGTAGACGCGGAATGTATAAGGATTTAACGCTTTCGCCACGTTTAAAACAATTTCATCGTAGCCTTGGTCTTGTTTCAAACCCTTCATTGCTTGTTTTAATGTTTGCGACAATTGGTTAGACAGCGTAAACTGTGCCTTCATTTTTTCTCTTTCATAATGGATAAAGTGATGCATATCTTTTTTTAATTTGTCTTTAAAGCTGTTTTCATCGACAAACCCTTTGGTCGCTTGTCGAAAATAAGGACCTTGATAGTAGCGCCCACCGCTGCGCCACGCATAATTAAACTGTGCAAACGTCTCAACTCCTTGAAACAAAAGGGTCGCGCCAATTTTGCGGGCGAAAAGAGCTAACGGCTGGTGGACATCTCGATACAGCCCTGGCAACGAATTTTCTTCTAGAAACGAGCAGTTGACGCAAATAACATTCGGTTTTAGCTTTGTGAACAACTCCAGCTGGTTGGCCACTGAATAATCGGCATTCACGGCAAGCTGCACGCCTAAGCTTTGCATATAGACCATCGTATGTTTGACTTCCAGCAGCTCTTCAACGCTATGTTCACACACGATGTTGACAATGACACGCTTTAATGGGATGCCAAGTTGCTGCATTGCTTCCAGTCGGTCCAACAGCATCTGACCTGCCTGTTTTTTTAATAGCCTGACATCATAATTGAAATAAAGCATTTTTTTCCCGTTTTCAGCGGTGTACAAGTCAATTGCTTTTTTCTGCAAATCGTCTTCTAGTTCGAGGCGGTATTCGCTAGGAATGCTTCTATCTTCGAAAAACCAGTTCAGCTTGATCCGTTCATTTGCCTCCATCCAATAAGGCTGGACTTCATAGCCAACCACTTGCTGTTTGTCTGCACTTACGATCGGAAGAAAAAAAGGGATAACCCGGTTCTTGTTCATCATAATATCTAGCGGGTCCAATGGAATCACCTCTCCCCCCATTGTACCATACTATCATCGTTCAAAAACGCGCTTATGTCTTTCTCAGAAACCGTTTCATCTGTTTCGCTATGAGGTTAGGCTGTTCCTCTGGCAACAAATGGCCACAGCGCTTTAGCAAAATGAGTTTGCTGTTTGCTAAGTCTTTTGCTAAACGCACACTTGTTTGCACAGGAATAACGGGGTCTTCTCGTCCATTGATGATTAAACAAGGCTTGGCAATGGTTTGCAATTCTGTTGACGTTAAATCACCTTCCCTTTGCCGTGCAAGTTGGATCAACCCCTTGCCAATCGAGGTGTCGCTAAGGGGCAAAGTATAGGCGCTAACCATTGCTTTCGTTACGACCCGCTTATCGTAAACAGCCTCACATAAAAACGCCCGTACATCTTGGCGGCGAATGGCTGCGTAAATGGCCGGGGCCGCAAAAGGCAAATAGGATATAGCGCGGTATGTTCTTTTAACACGTTGTAAATAACCAGAGCTTGCCAACAGCACAAGGCGTTCAATTTGGTCAGGGAATGCTTTGGCCGCATGCAGCGCCACTTGTCCGCCCATAGAATGGCCAACAATTGTCACATAGGTGTGTCCAAGCCTAGCTGCCAGTTCAATGACAAGCCGGGCATAACCATAAAGGGAATAGACCGTTCCTGGTGCCTTACTTGAGCGGCCAAACACAGGCAAATCACAACTGATCAGATGATAATCCTTGTGTAAATAAGGAATCAATTGATGAAAACAGGCTGATGATGCTAAAAAACCATGCAACAAAAGCAACGTTCCTTTTGCTTCTTGCCCTTGGCAACGGTAGTATTCAAAATAAACGCTCGCTCCCTGGATGTATAGAAATGAGGTGCGATCCGGCCGAACCTTTTGCACAATCAGCCCTCCCTTTTTGATTAGTGTTTCGCATGAACATAAAAAAAAACCGATTGCTCGGTTTTTTAATCATCTAAATGGTATGGGGTTTCTTGATATACGTAGTAATTAAGCCAATTAGAAAACAACAAATTCGAATGGGCACGCCATTGCAAAGGTGGGAGCGCATCGACATTGCCTTCTGGAAAATAATTGAACGGCGGATCACAGGCAATCCCACGTTTTACGTCGCGTTCGTATTCTTGTTTTAGTGTATGTGCATCATATTCAGAGTGGCCCATGACAAATACACGCTTCCCATCTTTAGAAGAGGCAATATAGACACCCGCCTCTTCCGAAGAGCTTAAAACAATCAGCTCATCAACGCGCTCAATATCTTCGCGGCTAACCGTGGTATGGCGAGAATGGGGCGCGTAAAAAACATCGTCAAAGCCCCGTAGCAAATTGATGTTTTTCACATCTAGCTTGTGTGAATAGACGCCAAAAAGCTTTGTTGTAAGCGGCTTTTTCTTAATGCCATAATGGTGGTAAAGACCAGCTTGGGCACCCCAACAAATATGTAAAGTCGACGTGACATTGGTAGTCGTCCAATCAAGGATAGACGTTAGTTCATTCCAATAATTGACATCATGGAAAGGCAGCGTCTCTACTGGGGCGCCAGTAATAATCATTCCGTCAAATTTTTGTTGTTTTACTTCATCAATGGTTTTATAAAAAAGGTTCAAATGTTCTTTTGATGTATTGCGCGGCGAATGGGTGCTTGGATGCAACAGAGAAACATCGACTTGCAAAGGTGTGTTCCCTAACAGCCGTAGCAATTGTGTTTCGGTTTCTTGTTTAGTCGGCATTAAGTTTAAAATGCAAATTTTTAAAGGCCGGATATCTTGTGTGTACGCCCGACTTTCATCCATTATAAAAATATTCTCTTTTAACAGAATTTCCTTCGCAGGTAGGTGATCTGGAATTTTTATCGGCATGGCAACTCGCTCCCGCATCTTTGTTTTTAACCATCTTAACGCAATAAGGACAGTGTTTCAAGAATAGTGATGAAGTCAATAACCCCACTCAGACTGCTAGAAAACGCTTGCCAAACAACAATGTATGCGAACGCTTGTCTACAGTCTAAGGCTATGCATTCGCATAGCCTTAGTCCGTTACTTCAATTGGAAAAAACAGTTGGCCCGTCCGAAAATGATCCGTATAAACGAGTTCGTAAGTGGTATCTTTCGGGACAATAAAGGCCACTTCGCCACTGACAGACCGCCCTGAAGAAATTTGACCACCGAGAATGCCCTTTGTTTCTACATTTGATTCATGGCTATACGCATAATGTTCACTGTCCATTAAAGTCAAATTCATTAACGAAAAATTAACGGTCGATTCCCGTTTGTTTTCAATCGTTAAATCGACTTTGATCAACAGCTCTTCCTCGTTCTCCTCTTTGACAGAATAACCATTTAATGTAATCTCGATATCACTAATCTCTTGCGACTCCTGTTTGTTCTCTTCTTGATCAGATGCGTTGCCTTGGACCGTTTCTGGTTTTGAAAGGCCGTTCGTCGCAAAACCGACTATCAACAAAAGACAAACAATCAAGCCTAGCAATACTAGCACTTTTTCTTTCATCTTTTTCCTTCTCTCCCTATCATACATGCTCATACAACCCTATTTATATGAACCTCGTACGCTCGTCATGTCTGATTTGTACAGCATAAAGCATAACAAGAAGAAGCGGGAGAAAGACCTTTAGCCTTTCCCAGACTGTAGCCAAACGCTCGCATACAATTGTCGTTTGCCTCGATTTGACAAGCGTGTTCGATCAGCCTTTCCACCATGTATCATATACACTTATCGGGTCTTTGCGTTTATGCGCTGTTGCCATATAACGCTTTTCTAATTTTTCCTGTATGGCGCTGTCAATGGGCTTGCCTTCCAGATAATCATCAATTTGCTCATACGTCATGCCAAGCGCTTCTTCATCAGGCAATCCTGGTTTGTCGTCTTCAAGATCTGCAGTTGGGACTTTTTGGTACAGTGCCTCTGGTGCGCCAAGTTCTTGGAGAAGCGCTTTGCCTTGTCGCTTGGTCAGTCCATATAGCGGAACGACATCGCAAGCCCCATCGCCAAATTTTGTAAAAAATCCAGTCACCGCTTCGGCAGCGTGGTCGGTACCAAGCACAAGGCATTGGTAGTGGGCAGCCAAATCAAATTGGACTTTCATCCGTTCCCGCGCTTTTGTATTGCCTTTTATAAACCCAGACAGCTCTTCTCCTGTCGCTTCCACAAAAGAGGCAACAGCAGCATCAACAGCTGGCTTAATGTTAACCGTATGGATCTTATCAGGACCAATAAACGACAGCGCCACTTGTGCATCTTCTTCATCATGCTGGACGCCATAAGGCAAACGAACGGCATGAAATTGGTACGTGCCTGGAGCTTTTTGATTGAGCTCATCTACCGCCATTTGCGCAAGTTTTGCCGCAAGCGTAGAATCCTGGCCTCCCGATATTCCAAGTACAAATCCTTTTGTGCCTGCTTTTAGCGTATAGTTTTTCAAAAAATCTACACGGGTGCGAATTTCTTCTTTTGGATCAATGTCTGCTTTCGTATGTAAGTCACGGCGAATGGAATCTTGGTTTACTTTCATCATAAGACCTCCAGTGTTGTAAAGTTGCTTATGGAAACGGCGCAATTGGTCTAATTTTCCCTCCGCTGCTAAAATGGTGGCTTGCTTTTCCCCGAGCAAGTCGAAATGGGGAAATTCGTTGCGATTGTCGATCCACTGTGGGTTTAATCCGTACGTTTTGCCCCATTCAATTAACTTAGAGACATCGACGCAAGCGGCCTTGGTAACAGTAGTCGCCTGGGGAAAGCGTGGGTCGTGCCAGTAATGGGTCAGAAACGCAATTTCCCCTGCCCGTGCTTTCGCTTTCCAGCCTTCTAGCTCCGTACGGTTAATGCCAAACGCCATTTTATTGCTCCTTCAACTCTTCATAACGTTGGTACCACTCAGGGAACGCCCGCTTAAAAGGAACTGGCTTGAACGTGTCTTTTTTCACAATCACATGTGTCGTCGACCCTGTTACACAAAGCTCCCCGTTTTGGTTCGTAATATCGTAGGCATAAACCGTTTTGACGCCGTCATTTAGGGAAAGACGTGTCTCCACGATTGCCGTATCTCCGTAGCGGAGCGCCTTGCGGTAAGTTGCTTGCACATCATACACAGGAGCAAAGTAGCCATCTTCCTCCATCTTTACGTAGCTGTAACCGGCATCTTCAATATAAGCCGTACGACCAAGTTCAAAATATTTTAAGTAGTTAGCATGGTATACGACGCCCATCATGTCGGTGTCAGCGTACTGAGGAACAATTTTTGTTTGCACTTTATGGGTCACTACTTCCCCTCCTTTCTCCCGCCAAACCCTTTACCGAGTTTTCCATCAGTATAACACAGGTCGCTCTATTCCTAAAAACATTTCCGCCTTACTTTGCCTTATAAGCACCAGTATAAGCAAAAGGTCATAGTCCTATTATCCTTCTATCTCTCCACTATTTTATAAATAACCGTTCGCCAAACAACTAAACCTCTTTTTTTCACATAGCAGTTCTCCCATTTTTTTGCAGTAAAGCAAAAACAATAGCCCCTCCAGCTAATCGCTTTAGGGGCTATTGTTAAAGGCGTTCATGATTGTGGTTTGACAATGCTCGCTCTACATCTTCTTTCTCAATTTGCATAAAAGCAGTTTGGCCGACTTCTATGTGTGCCACACGCAGAGCCTGCTCTTGGATGATAGCTTCAAACACTTTCATGACGTAGCGGCCATTGCCTCCCCTATTCGCTGATTTAAAATGGCCTTTTATTAAATCAAGTGCTGCTTGTGACCATTCATACCGATAGCTCTTCGCTTTTGCGAGTAGCATCTCGTACCGTTCGTCAGGCGTGTAATCTGGAAAATGGATGGTTTTACGCACTCGCGATTGCAGACCAGGATTGCTTTTTAACAGCTGTGTCATTTCTTTGGCGTAGCCTGCAAAGACGACAACTAAGTTGGCTTCATGGGTCGTCATTGCTTGCGTTAATGCTGTCAACGCTTCCCTTCCATAGTCATTCGCGCCGCCTTGTGCCAGGGAATATGCTTCATCAATAAACAAAACGCCGCCAAGTGCATCTTCAATCACTCTTTCTGTTTTCAATGCCGTCTGTCCAACAAATCCGCTAACGAGATCACTGCGAGAAACCTCGACCACATGGCCTTTTTTCAACAAACCAATTTGGTTAAGCGCTTCTGCATAAAGCCTGGCAACGGTCGTTTTCCCTGTGCCAGGAGCCCCTGAAAACACCGTATGGAGCGGCATAGGTGGTACAGCTAAGCCGATGTCACGCCGTGCTTCTTTTACTTTCGCGTACGCAGTCAGCTTTTTTATTTCTCGCTTCACTTCTTCGAGCCCGATAAGTGCACCAAGGCGGGAAAGGGCATTTTCGGCTCGTTGGGGCGCTGTCGATTGGATATGCGTTTCATCCACCAACACCAAATCTGCCTCTGACTTGCCGCTGCCAGAAGCCCCTTTTTCAAAAATGGCGGCGCGGACAATGTTTTCGACGACACGAGCATTGCCAAACGATTGGTCGATTTTTGCCCGTTCAATTTCCACTGATACTTTTTTTAAGGCTTGTTCGGTGAAAACAAAGTCGTTTTCCAGCGCTATTGTTTCAGCTATATCCAAGAGTTCACTTTCCGTGTAATTTTGCAAATGAAGTTGATTTTGTTCTGGGAAACGGCTCCTTAGCCCTGGGTTGGAACGTATAAAGGTGGCCATTTCTTTTGGGTAGCCTGCAAGGATAACGGCAAAATTGCCTGCATACTTGCCGCTTGTCATTGCCGCTACAAGCGTATCAATGACCGCTTGCCCGTAATCATTGCCTCCTTGCCCGGCTCGTTTTAAACTGTACGCTTCGTCAATAAACAGGACGCCGCCAGCAGCGCGTTCAATTGCTGCCATTGTTTGCTCTTCTGTTTGCCCGACATAGCCAGCAACCAGTTGGGCACGGTCTACTTCATACACTTCTGGTTTAGAGAGAATGCCCAACTCATAATAAATTTTAGCAAGTAGCCTTGCTAAAGTCGTTTTTCCTGTTCCTGGGTTTCCTGTCATAATCATATTCAAATTGAGCAATCGCTTTGTTTGCAGTCCACGCTTTTTCCGTTCCTGTTGGTACTTTAAAAACGCGTACAGTTTATGGATCCTTGCCTTTACGTCTGCAAGACCGACCATTTCATCGAGCTCTGCCAAAGCAGACGGATGCTCTTGCGGTTTGGCCAATTTAGCAGCCTGTTCATAAAACCGATGTCCAAGCGTTGTCGCCTCAGCCACAAGTTGTTTTAGCGTTTGAAACAATGGCTTCGAATAGTATTGACCTTGAAAGCTTTCAAGCAGCTGTGAAGCTGTATCAGCAAGGGCTTGCGCTTTATCGCGAAATGTGTTGGCAATGTCCTCAAGTTCTCCATTGCCAGCCGATTCCGTCTGCTCCCAATCTGCCAGAAACCGGTCTGCTTGTTCTCGAATGCGGGCAATCGCTTGTTGTTTACCGCGAAGTTGGTCGGTTTCGCGGAGGTGTGGCCATTGTTTCGGGATCAGTTCAGATCCTACCCATTCTGTTGCCTGGCCACGCTGCTTCAGCTGATGGACGATTTGCTTAGAAGCACCCATTTCCTCTGCTTGTTTTAACCATTGGTGCACAAACGAGTCAAGCTGCTGGCGCCGCGCGAACCGGTACCGAGCCAGCTCAACGAGTTCATTTGCAGACATGGGCTCCGTAGCGTCACTTCTTGTCAAACGTTTCCGCCAGAGCGCGGCTTCTGCCTGTATTGATTGTTGTCTGTCTTGCGCCACGCTGGTTCCTTCCTTTCTATTAATGGGAATGCCCTTCGTGGATAAATTGTCGTTTTTCCACTTCCAAAACCTTGCCATTAGTCGGTTTTATTAAGTAGCGATGGGCCTCTGGAAACGTTTCATTTGTCGATTCTACATGGATAAAGACATTGTTTTTGACGTTAGCGTCACGCCGTTCGCCATCAAGCTCAATTTCCACAGATTCGATGTCTTTGTCTGCGTATCCTAAAGAAACATACGTACTTGCCCGTTCATTGTCTACCCAATCATTTGTTGTAAACATAAATGTGTCCATAAATTGGTCACCGCCTGTTAAAAAGCCGTTTTCAATTTCTATGGAAGCATCCAAATACTTGCGGTAGCCTTCGTCTTCCACTTTCAACCGTTCCGCCGCCAAATGGCGTTCATTGATTTGGTAAACAGCAAAAACTTCTTCATGTTCCTCTTCAAATACGGCCAATAACTCTACTTGTTCGTTTTCGTGGCCAACCACAATGGCGTCTTCAATCGTATCATGCACAGTCAAGTTCACTGGAATGTCGCCAGGGCCAGCGCTGATCATAAGCCCGCTGTAAATGACAAGTGTCCATGCGACTAGCAGCACTCCGACGATCACTGTCTTTTTAAACCACCATGCTGCAAATAAAGCGCCCACAAGCAGGATGACCGATGCGATGAGCAACAAGGTACCGCTGATTCCTGGAGAAAACGAAATCAGCTGGTTTTCTAACAAAGGTTCTTGTAAAAACCAGTCCATTAGCGGGCTCATCGGTTCGTTTTGCAATGTCCGCAGTACATTATGAGGCGGCTCCGTTTCCGTTAGCCAGGAAGTCACGATGAAAACGAGAAGCGCAACCACCCCTTCGGCACGAAAGGATTTTTGTCGTTCAGCGGGCGATAGCTCGGCCCCTTTGCCGCTTAAAGATAGCAAATGCCGAAAACCAAAGACAAGCAACGGAATAAAGAGAATATGCTTGATGAGCAACAATTGGCCGTAAGACAGCATCCAGCTATTCACATACTCTGGTGCAATTTCCCCCATCATGATGAAGCCACTCGTTACAAGTAATAACAAACTAAAAACAGCCACAACCGAAAACCATTGGTGAAACTTCAAAGCATTGATAAGTGCCGTTCCATAAAGACCGACGACTAGTAATGGTCCAATCCAAAAAGCCATCGCCACCATATGAAGACTACTGCTAATCATCCCGTGCAACCCGTTTAAGGAAGCACTATGGCTCGACAGACTGATTGCAAATGTCAGCAAAACGATGAACACAAGATTGATTCCTGCGGCCACAGGCCGTAGCGCCGTTACTTTTGCCATTGCCAACCATACAGCAGCCATGAGCACGACAATCAAGCTCCCATATAGAAAACTAGCGCCAACAGCATGGTCAGCAATGACAGTCATAAGCGCATCGGGGTAAGAAATATCGAAAAAATCGGCGTAAGTAACCGCCAATTTGGCCACATAGCCAAATAACACAACAACAATCCCGCCTAGCAACAGCACAGCCGTTTGTTGTTTTGGCTCAGCACTGAGCCCCCGTTCGCCTGGAGCAAGGGCGACGGTAAAAATCCCTGTCGTAAACGCCAAAAGCGTATAGAGCAGCATATTTAAAATTGCTTCAATCATATCTCTCCTCCATTAAAAATCTCTATCCCCATCATAGCAACCTGTTGTTGCCATGAATAGCAAATCGCTCAAACTGAGCGAAAAACGTCAAAAAAGCCGCCAATTTTGGCGGCTGCAGACCAATCTGCGTGATATGGTCAACAAAGTGTGTACTTAATGGAACTACCCTTTTGGAGGAACATAGTTCGGCTGTTCATTGGACTTGTTGGCCATTTTCTTGCCGTTGTTCCGATCTGATTTGCGTGATTGTTCGCCTAAATGGTCAGGCGTAAATTGGGCAAACCGATTGTTGTCTCCCATGTGATCCCCTCCATGAGTTTAGCTTGCCCAATGCAACGCCTACGAAGACTTCCTTATTTTGGCACCGAGTGTTTTTGTTCGAACCGTGCTTCTAGACGCTCCATGGCCTCCCGGTCCTGAGTAAGGCGCTCACGGTTTTGCCGCACCAATTCGGCAAAAGATACTTTTCCTACTCGCCTCATCGTTGTTCACCTCTTTTTTTCTATTACTATTACCTGAATTCTCATTTTTTAAACCATTGCCATTTAGCCGCCATTCGCCAATTTTTTCACTTTCTCCTCCGATTGACGTCTACGACAGCAATCTTGTTCATATAAGTAAACCATCACGACAAAAAAGGGTGAATATCATGGAAAAAAAGCAACTTGAACAACTTTTTGAAACAAAATTACAACGGCCGTTATCAAAAAAAGAACAGCACTTTCTTTCTTGGTTGGCACAAAAAAGCCATCATCACGACCAGCGTCCTCATCCCGCAGCTAATAAAAGCACGAATTGGCGATAAAAAAATACCTGCCTATGCCATACAAAAAACCTGCCTGAGAGCCTCAGGCAGGTGTTCATTTCATTACACAGTAGCCAATTTTTCACGTAACACCATTTGCAAAATACCGCCATGGCGATAATAATCGATTTCTACATCGCTATCGAAACGGACAAGCGCCTCGAATTCCGTTTTGTTGCCATCTTCGCTAACAGCCGTAACCGTCACATAATCCCGTGGTTTTATATCGTTACTAATGGCGACAGAAATCGTTTCTTTTCCTGTCAGGCCAAGGGATTCTGCGCTTTCGCCTGCTTTAAATTGAAGAGGCAGCACGCCCATGAGCACCAAGTTGGAACGATGGATACGCTCATAGCTTTCAGCAATAACCGTTTTAATGCCAAGCAAGTTCGTACCTTTGGCTGCCCAGTCACGAGAAGAACCCATGCCGTAATCTTGGCCGGCTAGAATAACAAGGCCCGTATTGTCTTCCTTGTATTTCATAGCAGCATCATAAATAGACATCACTTCCCCAGTCGGCCAATAAGTCGTGTAGCCGCCTTCCGTTCCTGGAGCGATTTGGTTGCGAATGCGGATATTGGCGAACGTGCCACGCATCATGACTTCATGGTTGCCTCGACGAGAGCCATATGAGTTAAAGTCTTTTGGCTTAACACCTTTTTCCATCAGATACTTACCTGCTGGCGTATTTTTGCCAATCGCTCCTGCTGGAGAAATATGGTCCGTTGTGACAGAGTCACCAAATTTTCCAATTACACGCAAGCCATTAAGCGGTTTAACTTCTTCTGGATCTTTGGCAAGCCCTTCAAAGAACGGCGGGTTGGCAATGTAAGTTGAATCATCATCCCACTGGTAGAGAGCGTCGTCCGTCGTGTTGATTTGATTCCAGCGTTCATTGCTCGTGAACACATCAGCATATTCACGACGGAATAGCTCAGGTGTAACCGTTTTATCAACAATTGTGCGGACTTCATCAGACGTTGGCCAGATATCTTTAAAATAAACATCGTTGCCGTCTTTGTCTTTGGCAATTGGGTCATTTAAAAGATCGACATCCACTGTACCTGCTAATGCATAAGCAACAACAAGCGGCGGCGATGCCAAATAGTTCGCCTTTACAAGTGGATGGATGCGCCCTTCAAAGTTACGGTTTCCAGACAGGACAGAAGTTACTGTCAGATCATTGGCTGCAATCGCTTGTTCCACTTCCTCTTCAAGCGGGCCAGAGTTTCCGATACATGTGGTGCAGCCGTATCCGACTAAATGGAAGCCGAGGTTTTCAAGATAAGGCATCAAGCCAGAATCATTCAAATAGCCTGTTACCACTTTAGAACCAGGCGCTAGCGATGTCTTCACGTACTCAGGCACTTTCAGACCTAGCTCGCTCGCTTTTTTGGCAACAAGTCCTGCGGCTACAAGCACATATGGGTTGGATGTATTTGTACAGCTCGTAATAGCAGCAATCGCTACAGCACCGGTTTTCATCGTCGTTTCGCGGCCATCGGCAAAGTTGACTTCAACGGTTTTATTAAATTCATCTTTCGATAGACCGAGTCCTTGGTTTCCTGCTGGCGCAACGACGGCATCTTGGAAGGACTTTTGCATGTCTGGTAGCTCGATTAAATCTTGTGGGCGCTTAGGGCCTGACAAGTTGGCATGGATCTTAGACAGATCCACTTCCACCACATCTGTGTAAACAGGATCAGGCGTTTCACCAGGGACATAGAACATGCCGTTTGCTTTGCAGTACGTGCGAACCAAATCAATTTGCTCTTCAGAGCGTCCTGTAAGGCGCAAATAATTCAACGCTTCTTCGTCAATTGGGAAAAAGCCGCAAGTCGCGCCGTATTCAGGTGCCATATTTGAAATCGTCGCCCGGTCAGCAAGAGGCATATCGGCAAGGCCAGGGCCAAAGTATTCGACAAATTTGCCGACAACATTCTTTTTACGCAACACTTGCGTCACTTTTAAAGCGACATCCGTTGCCGTTGTCCCACTTGGCAGTGAGCCTGTAAATTTCAAGCCAATCACTTCAGGAACCGGGAAGTAAGAAGGCTGTCCAAGCATGCCAGCTTCCGCCTCAATGCCGCCAACACCCCAACCGAGGACACCCAAACCGTTAATCATGGTCGTATGGGAATCGGTTCCCACTAAAGTGTCTGGAAACGCAACTGTTTCGCCGTCCTGTTCAACAGCATGGACAACGTTGGCAATGTACTCTAAATTCACTTGGTGGACAATACCGGTCGCTGGTGGCACGGCATTGTAATTGTCGAACGCTTTTTTGGCCCAATTTAAAAATTGGTAGCGCTCTGCATTGCGTTCAAATTCCAAATTCATATTATGAAGCAATGAGTCGTCTGTTCCGAACTTGTCAACTTGGACAGAGTGGTCAATGACAAGGTCGACTGGGATTTCCGGATTGATTTGGTCGGGATTCCCTCCGAGGTCAGCCATTGCTTTGCGGAGCGCAGCTAAGTCGACGACAGCCGGGACGCCAGTAAAATCTTGGAGAATAACACGTGAAGGCTTAAACGGGACGTCGATCTCCTTTACGTCCTTTGTCCCCCATTTTGCTAGGTTTTCAACATGCTCTTTTTTAATTACATAATCATCGTACTGCCTTAACACGGATTCAAGCAGGACTTTAACGGAATAAGGCAGCTTGCTCACTTTTCCGATCCCGGCTTTTTCCAACGCATCAAGCGCATAGTAATGGTATGTTTTCCCATTCAGGTCAAAAGAAGACTTAGCATTAAACACGTCTTGTTTTTTTGACATCGAAAGACCCCCTTATCAGCATTATCATAACGTATTATGAGAGCGTTGTCTAAAGATTTACCCATCCGTAAGCGCTTTTACAAACAGGCGTTCAGGAAGATTTCCCTTCATTAGGATAGCAAAAGTTGCGCCAAGTTTAAATCTTTTTTCGACAAAAACATTAAATTTGAATAGAAAAAATGGTTGCCGCCTTATACTAATGGGGAAGGAGGAGTGCTTCATGACGGAACGCCATACGTTTAAAAGCCAACGCCGCAACCAGCCAAAAGGCAAGCAAGGAAGCGGACAGCCAGAACCATTGAGTGGCTCACACAAAACAAAAAAAGCCAACCAAGTTAATCAAACAAATGGCGAATAATGATGAAAGTCCGCCCATACGCTTTTTTTTCGCTTGCATAGACTAGAACATACCTTGTTAAAAGGAGGTTCAACTATGAGCGGATATGGTGGAGGCTTTGCTCTTATCGTTGTTTTGTTTATCTTGCTAGTAATTGTCGGCGCAAGCTGGTTCTAATCTCGTAAAAGGCTGCCATTGCAGCCTTTTATCGCATTTTCCTTTACGCAGTCCAGCCAGGCTCGTACGTATAAACAACCGTACCGAAATGTTTGGCTGCCCCTCGAAAGCTTTTCATATCCTCTTGTTTCGTCAATACGTTGCGAAACACTGGAAACTCTTCTTTTGAAACCGTCACTTCGGTTACTTCCTTCGTCCGTAATGCTTGCAGCAATTGCTCTGCTTTTTCTTCTGTCATTATCCAGCCCCCTTGATCAACGCAACAGTAAAGTCAATATACGTTAGCGAGAACCTATTTTACTCAAGCGAAAAAACGCCATGTTGCTAGCGCCTATACCCATTTTATGATACAGTGAATGCGAAGAACAAGCAAAATGGGAGGATGAACATGTCAGGCTGGGATTGGTTTATGAGTTTTATTATTCTATGGACGTTCATCTTGCTTGGACTCATGCTCATCGGTGGCTATTTTATGTTCCGCAAATTTTTAAAGCGCTTGCCAAAAGCGGATGGCAAATCGATTCTTGATTGGCAAGAACATTACATTAACCAAGCATTGCCTCTATGGGGAGAAGACCAACGTACGTTGCTTAATGAACTCGTTGAGCCTGTCCCCGAACTGTTCCGCGATGTTGCAAAGGAAAAGATCGCCGGGAAAATTAGCGAGATTGCCATTAAAGAAAAAGCGACTACATTGACGCTCGACATGATGATCCGCGGCTACATTATCGCTACCCCAAAACGCGACCATAAATTCTTGATTAAAAAACTAACGGAAAAAGAAATTGATTTGGCTCCGTACGAACATTTGCTTGATCGGAATGCAGAAAGCCGTAAAATGAACGCACAATGACGGTAAGCCTGTTGGCCAGTGGCCGGACAGGCTTAGTCGATTTATATAGCGGCTGTTTTTTCTCTAGCTTGTAGCAAATACATTTTATAATAGAGCCCTTTTTTGCGTAGCAACTCCTCATGGGAGCCTTGTTCCACAATCTCTCCTCGGTGGAGAACCAAAATTCGGTCAGCGTGCTTTATCGTCGAAAGGCGATGGGCAATGGCAATCGTCGTCCGGTTTTGCTCCATGGCAACAAGTGCTTTTTGAATCGCTTCTTCTGTCTCCGTATCAACCATAGCCGTCGCTTCATCGAGGACAAGGATAGGCGGGTCGGCTATCATCGTTCGTGCAAAGGAAAGCAGTTGCCGTTCGCCACTAGAAAACGTTCCTCCCCTTTCAGTCATTTCCGTATGATAGCCGTCAGGCAACTTATGAATGAATGCATCAGCGCCGACAAAAGCGGCAGCAGCTTCTACATCAGCTTGGGTATACCCGTCACGCGAGAGCGTAATATTGCTGGCAATTGTACCGCTATACATAAACGGGTCTTGTAACACAAGACCGACTTTTTGCCGCAGCTCTTCCTCTGGATAGGCGGATAACTCGCTATTGTCTATGCGAATAGAGCCTTGCTTCAGCGGATAAAAACGGAGCAACAAATGAATGATGGAGCTTTTCCCGCTACCAGTGTGGCCAACAATGGCAAGTGTCTCGCCTTTTTTGACGGTAAATGAAATGTTTTTTAGTACATCCGTTTTCCCATCATAAGAAAAAGTCACATTGTCAAATTCAATTTCCCCTTCTACCATTTGCGGCCTGTCATCCCCCTGTTTACCTGGGGCAAACTCCTGTTGGTCCATTAAACGGAAGACGCGCCCAGCTGAAACAATCGCTTGTTGGAATAAAGATAGCCGCTGCATCATTTGGTTGACCGGCTCAAAAAAACGATCAAGATAATTAACAAAAGCATACAAAACGCCTATTTCTACTGGACCAGCAAAGGAGCCAAAGCCAAAGTACAAAAGAATGATGGCAATGGCAAGGTGGCTTAACACATCGACGATCGGCCTAAGAAGCAAGCCGTCTGCTTTCATCGCCCGAAATCCTGCGCGGTAATGGGATTCATTTGTGTCCGCAAATTCTTTTTGCAGGCGCTTCTCTTGCCGGAACGCTTGAATAATGGCCATCCCTTGGATCGACTCGCTCAACTTCGCATTGATCTCACTCAATTTGGCGCTAACTTGTTCATAGAACCGAGAGCTGATTTTACGGTACATGCCAACTACTGCAAGAAGCAGCGGCAGAAAAGCCAAACAATAGAAGGCGAGTGTCGCATTTAAGTAAAACATGGCCAAAAACGTCCCAATTATAAATACGCTGTTTTTGACAAAGACAGCGAGCACGCTAACATATAGTTCCTTGATGGCTTCGGTGTCGTTTGTAATTCGTGAAATAAGGGCGCCACCAGGCATGCGGTCAAAAAAAGACAGCCCTAACTTTTGCACGTGGGCAAATACATCGAGCCGCAATGCTTGGACAATGTTTAACGCAATCCGCCAAAAAAGGACGCTTTGAACATACTGGCCAACCACAGCCGCTACTAATAACCCTACATACAAGACCGAAAGCGCCAACAGTGGTTTAAGTTCAAATAATTGCGGCGTTAAATAATCATCAATAAAGCGGGCAATCAAAATCGGTTGCAGCAGTTCCGCTCCGGCGGCCACCATCATAATGGCAAGGGCCAGCATGAACCGCTTCTTATGCGGGCTGGTGTAACAGAGAAGTCGCCAAAAAACGGCTCGCTGCTCACGTCCTGTCATCACGCCATCTGTATGTTTCATTCATTCTCCCCCTGTTCCACGGCCGATTCTAGCTGCTGGCGCTCATACATTTCTTTGTACCAGCCACCTTGTTGCATTAGTTCAGCATGAGTGCCTGATTGGCTAACCTTTCCGTCTGCAAGCACGAGAATAAGGGAGGCGTGGCTAATCGCACTTAAGCGGTGGGCCGTCATGATAATCGTCCGTTCCCGTTTTTCTGTTTGAAGGGCTTGTAAAATCGCTTCCTCTGTTTTCGCATCGACAGCTGACAGGGCATCGTCAAGTACGAGCAAAGTTGGGTCGCTTAACAGCGTCCGCGCAATGGAAATTCGCTGCTTTTGCCCACCAGAAAGGGTCACGCCCCGCTCTCCTACAACGGTGTCATAACCAGCAGGGAAACGAACAATGTCTTCATGCACTTGCGCTAACTTGCACACAGCGATAATTTCTGCCATTGACGCTTCTGGCTTCGCAAAAGCGACGTTTTCAGCAATGGTCGCTGAGAAAAGAAAATGTTCTTGGGGTACAAGGCCAAATGCCTCTTTGATACGACTAAGTTGATAAGCTCGAATCGAATGACCATCAATGAGGATATCCCCCTCCGTAACATCGATTGTTCGCTGCAACAGTGACAACAATGTTGTTTTGCCGCTGCCTGTCCTTCCGACAATGCCAAGTGTCCCCCCTTTTGGCAAGGAAAAAGCGACATGTTCAAGGACATTTGGTCCGTCTAGCGAATAGCGAAAAGCGTCAATACGGACATCGATCTCGCCTTGGATGGCCAAATCAAGTGCCTGTTCGCTTTCATGAATGTCTGATTTTTCATTCAACACAGCGCGGATGCGGTCATACGATGCATGCCCCCTTTCAACTACATTAAAGAACATGCCAATCGCCAACATCGGCCAGATCAAAAGGCCTAAGTAAACGAAAAAAGACGTCAACTGGCCAATTGTCATAGTCCCATCAGCTACAAAAAAACTACCAACAGCTACTGCTAGCAAATAACAACTGCCGATCACAATCGTAATCGTCGGATCAAACAACGCATCGATCCTCGCGACAGCCATGTTCTTTTCGACAACATGGGCTGACTTTTGCGCAAAACGGGAAACCTCTTCTTGTTCACGGCCAAATGCTTTTGTTACTTTCATTCCGCCTATACTTTCTTGAACGGTGTTGTTTAAAGCACTAAAGGCAGCTTGTGCACCAGCAAAACGACGATGAAGCAATTTCCCATAATAACTCGTTAACAGCGCCATCAACGGCAATGGCAACAATGTGATGAACGTTAACTGCCAACTGATCGAAACAGCCATTGTCACTACGACCATCCCACCTAGCAAGCACGCGTCCACTATCGTTAACACGCCTTCCCCAGCAGTGGCTTGGACAGCGCGCACGTCGTTTGTGGAGACAGCCATCAAGTCCCCCGTTGTCCGCTTATGGTAAAAGGAAGCAGGCATGTTCGTAAAATGCCGATACAAATCGAAGCGAATTTGCCGAGCTAACTTCAGCGACGTCCCAAAAATGAGTAAACGCCACAAAAAACGCAATATGTATAAAACAACAGCAATCCCCACTATCAAGCCAACCTCATTTAACAATGCCGAAGGCGTTAAGCTAGCGTCGGCAATCCCATCGACAACTTCCCCAATCACACGAGGAGGAATCAGCGATAAAAAAGAGACAACTGCAAGCACTGCAATCCCGCTTGCATAAGCCCGCCAATGTTTTTTAAAAAACCAGTTTAAGTCGACAAAAACCCGCATATCCCTGCCTCCCACTTGGATCGATTCAGTAAAAATTCATATTATTAAAAAACTAAATGACAGTGAACACCCTGCCGCTCAGACAGGGTGTTCACTTATTTAGACTGTTGCTTTTGCATCGCTTTCATCATTTGCGTGATTTTCTTCTGCGACGGATTTTGACCCATTTGTTGCATCATGACACGCAACATCTGTTCATTGATTGGCGGATTTTTTTTCAAATAGGACATCATTGTTTTGCGGGCAATGAAAAAACCAATGGCTAATCCCGCAAGAACAGCGACTGTATAGCCGATAATATGCCAAACCATTCCTGCTTCTTCCTCCTTAACCCTTCTTGTTAGCTCTTATACAACCTAATCTATTATACATGAGCCCTTTCTAATTTAAAAGGACTTGCGATTGATTCGGTCATTATTATTCAGGGAACGGACAGACACACGTCAAAATTAGCAAGCCTTTCCATGAAAAAAAAGCGCGCTTAAAGCACGCGTTGTTTTTCAAAAGGTTGGAGCCAGCCAAACCGCCCATCTGCGACATTCACTGCAAAAAAATGACTGTTGACTTCCTTCAAAACATCAAACACAGTCGTCTCGGCACTTAAATCACCGATTGCTTCCAACTGAATGCTTTTATCGCCAATCTCAACGAGGCATCTGTTTTTCTCATTAAACGTCGAACGCAGCTCATAACCATTTCCTTTTTTAAGTCCATACCGTTTATGCAGCGCTTCGTGGAGTTTGGCTTTCGGAAGCGGTTTCGTAATGTAATCCACTTGCCGATCGTAGATGTGCCGTTCGCTTTGCTTCGCCTTTGCCCGTTCTGTAAACAATTGAAACAGCTTGGCCTCTTTTCCTGAATAGGAAGCGGCCACTTCATCACTAAGCAAATAAAGCTCATAGTGCCTCATTGTCTATCGCCTCCCGGATAAGCTACTGCTAGTATACACTTTTTGTTCTGAAATAACTGTCTTTTTTCGCTGAAATTGATCGCTAGTTTTGTCGAAAAAGAAAAAGGCTCAGGTAGAGCCTTTTTCTTTTTCGTTACTCTTAATTAGGACAAAACAAATGCCTTATTTCTTTAATAACGCTTTTGCCCGTGAAACGACATTCTCAACCGTAAAGCCGAACTCAGCAATAACCGCTTCACCTGCGCCAGAAGCGCCAAACGTGTCAATGCCAAGCACGTCTCCTTCGTCACCTACGTATTTTGCCCATCCAAACGAAGAGCCCATTTCAATCGCCAGGCGCGCTTTTACATCTCTCGGAATCACCGCGTCTTTGTATTCCTGTGGCTGCTCCTCAAAACGATCCCAAGACGGCATGCTGACTACTGACGCATCGATCCCCTCGTCAGCAAGTGCAGCTTGTGCTTTCACAGCTAGCGGTACTTCTGAACCAGTTGCCAACAGCACGATTTCCGGTTTATCTTTTGGCTCCGATACAATGTATGCCCCTTTTTTGACCCCTTCATAAGCCTTTTTGTCCGTACCTTTTAACGTATCGACATTTTGACGGCTAAGAACGAGCGCCGTTGGGCGGCCTTTCGACTCTAGTGCGATTTTCCAAGCAGCAGCCGTTTCATTTCCGTCACCTGGACGAACAACGGACAAGCCAGGCATCGCCCGCAATGCCGCAAGATGCTCTACCGGTTCATGGGTTGGACCGTCTTCGCCAACAGCGACGCTATCGTGAGTAAGCACATACGTGACTGGCACACCCATAAGCGCAGATAAGCGAATGGCCGGACGTAGGTAGTCGGAGAAGACAAAAAAGGTTCCTCCAAATACTTTCAATCCGCCGTGAAGCGCCATTCCGTTTAAGGCGGCCCCCATCGCAAATTCGCGGACACCAAACCAAATATTGCGCCCGCCATAGTTGTCGCGACTAAAGTTGCTTTCCCCTTTTAGCGTTGTTTTGTTTGAGCCAGCAAGGTCAGCAGAGCCGCCAAACAATTCAGGCGTGTGGGCTGCAAGGGCATTGAGCGCTTCGCCTGAAGAAGCCCGCGTTGCAAGGCTTGTCCCATGCTCATAGACAGGCAAAGCTTGGTCAAATCCTTCTGGCAACTCCCCTGAGAAAGCGCGCTCGTACTGCGCAGCCAATTCAGGATTCTCTGCCTTGTATGCAGCAAACAAGTCGTTCCATTCTGCCTCTTTTGCTGCCCCATCTTCTTTAACCGCAGCAAAATAAGCTTTCACTTCCTCTGGAATGTAGAAGTCTTCCTCAAACGTCCACTTGTATGCTTCTTTTGTTAACTTTACTTCTTCAGCGCCAAGTGGAGATCCGTGCGAAGCCGATGAAGCTGCTTTGTTCGGTGAACCATAGCCAATGACTGTTTTGACTTCAATTAGAGTCGGACGGTCGACACTTTTTGCTTCTTCAATCGCGTGGTGAATTTCTTCCATGTCCGTGCCATCTTCTACACGAACAACATGCCAGCCGTAAGCTTTGAAACGGTCTTCCACACTCTCAGAGAACGATTCATGCAAATCGCCGTCAAGTGAAATGTCATTTGAATCATAAAGGACAATTAAACGTTCAAGCTTCAAGTGACCAGCTAACGAAGCCGCTTCTTGTGAAACGCCTTCCATTAGGTCGCCATCGCCGCAAATCGCATACGTATAATGGTCAACAATCGGATATTTATCAGTATTGTATGTAGCGGCTAAATGGCGCTCTGCCATTGCCATACCGACTGCCATGGCAATCCCTTGCCCAAGCGGCCCTGTCGTTGCTTCGACTCCGTCTGTATGGCCGTATTCAGGATGGCCTGGTGTACGGCTGCCAAGCTGGCGGAAAGACTTCAAGTCGTCAAGCGTCACGTCGTATCCACTTAAATGGAGCAAACTATATAGCAGCATGGAACCATGGCCAGCAGAGAGTACGAAACGGTCGCGGTTTGACCACTTCGGGTTCGCAGGGTTGTGGTTCATATGCTTTGTCCACAAATTTAATGCCATCGGCGCTGCGCCCATCGGCATCCCTGGATGGCCGGAATTCGCTTTTTCAATGCTGTCGATTGATAGCGTGCGGATTGTGTTAACAGCCAATTCTTCAACTTTTTTTGTCAATGGATAACACCCTTTCTGCTGCCTTCTTTCCCTCTCATCATATACTTTCTGAAAAAAATGTACAAGCCTGAGTAGACTTGTACAGTTAATGCAATCGTTTATGTTTTTGCGCTTTGCTGTCCTTTAATTTTTGTGGAGTAACGTCATTTCCTTTCGCGTCGACGACTTTTACGGTATGGAGATGGTCCGTAAACGACGAACGGAAAGCCGACAAATATTCGTTGCGGAGTGCTTTTTGTTCCATTGCTTGTTTTTTTGTCAAGCCAACTGTTTTTGATAGCTTTGACAATTCATTGATGCGATCAAGTTTTTCTTTTGACAACATCGTCATCACCTACCTTTTGTTCGCCCCCATCATAGCATTCATCCAACACGAGAGCAAACAATCAGCTTACGGCAGACTAGACGAACAATATCCACGCCTTGCCCCGCTCATAGCCCTGGAAGCGTCGTTCCATGCACAAGAAAACCGTCGCTCAATTCGCTTCTTCTCTCGCCCCGTGCCCCTGTCTAGCAACTGTTTATCATTCTTTGCTAACAACCACCAGCCTATGCGTTCCCTTTCACATATTTTTGATAACGGCGATGAACAGTTGCTTTTGAACAATCAACGCCCATCCCTTTTAAAGTTAAGGCGATTTCATAAAAAGTCAGCCCCCGATCACGGAGCCTTACAATTTCTTCCACCGGCAAATCGAGCTCGTAGCGTCCGCCGCCTCGTTTTTTCGATAAGTTCTGTTCTGGACGGTATCCGCTAGCTACTGCTGCCCTCATTCCCCGTTTAATTTTTAAATTATGTAGTTTTCGTTGGTATTCTTCTACAATACCGACAATTTCCAGCACCATTTCATCCGCTTCAGACAATACAAGCTCCCCTTGATGGTGGGCTGTATAAATGGTAACGCCATATTTTTTCAATTGGTACAAGAGCGCAATTTTTGTTTTCCCTCTACCTAGGCGAGTATCATCTGTAATAAGCAAACAAGAGACAACCCCTTCTTTGCATAAATCCAATAAAGCGAGGAGGCAATCCCTTTCCAGGCTATAGCCGCTCGCCTGCTCTTTAAAAACAGTGTATACATCCATGCCATTCGTCCTTGCCAATTCGACCAGTTCTTTTTCTTGCCGCTCTAAAGAACTGGTTTGGTTTTCCTTCGTCGTGCTCACCCGGCAATAGATAGCCGCCTGTTGTTTTTGTCCATTTTCCGCCAATTTCCCGCGGCCTCCTTCCCGTGATAATTTGCTTAACCACCTGCAGCATGTCCACTAACAGATAAGAACGAACTCAATCGCGCCAACGTTAATGCGGCATTGCCATCGTCCTCAACCTATTTATTTTATCAACAAAGGGCCTCCGATCTAAAGGCTTTCACTCCTCTGCTTAGCACAACCCTTCCAATTGTGTTTTTGCTGTTGTATTCTTAATTGTCAATTAAAAAAACGCGATCAATTGAAGTCGTTTCAACGATTTGCTCTGGCATGATTTGCTGTTCGTGTTTCTTGTTTTCGTTTTTTTCCTGCTCCCCAGGCCATACCAAGCTTGAGAAAATAAACAATACCGTCAAAATGCCGCCGCCTACTAGCCCCATATCTTGTTTCCTCAATACGATCACCCGTTCCTAGAGAATGTTTGTTCTGCTAACAGAATACAAGGAACAACTGTTCGTGTCAACTGCTTTTTTAGAACTTATGTTTGCGTTCATACGTTCGATATGGTAAAGTTTGTTTAGAACAGTCATATGAAAGCAGGTGGGAAAATGTCGAAATTGTCGAAGCGCCAAGAAGAAATTTTGGCGTACATAAAAGAGGAAGTAAAGAAAAAAGGGTACCCGCCGTCCGTCCGGGAAATTGGTGAAGCAGTTGGGCTCGCTTCAAGTTCCACTGTACATGGCCACTTAGCCAGACTAGAAAAAAAAGGCTATATTCGCCGCGACCCTACTAAACCGCGGGCGATTGAAGTCCTTTCTCTCGGATTTGATAATGATACATTTGTCAAAAAAGAGACAGCAAGCTTTATTCCGGTAATCGGAAAAGTTACCGCAGGTGTTCCAATTACTGCAGTTGAAAACATCGAAGATTACTTGCCCCTCCCAGACCATCTAGCCGCTTATGACAATACGTATGCGCTTGTCATTCAAGGGGAGAGCATGATTGAAGCGGGTATTTACGATGGAGACCAAGTAATCATACGGCAACAGCAAACAGCCGATAATGGCGATATTATTGTGGCCATGACAGAAGACAACGAAGCAACAGTAAAACGGTTTTTCCGGGAAAAAGACTACATTCGTCTCCAACCAGAGAATTCTTCAATGGAGCCGATTATCCTTGAAAACTGCACGATACTCGGAAAAGTCATCGGAGTCTTCCGCACGATCCACTAACAGGCCAATAGCTCTTTCAGGTTGTTGACTAAGCTCCAACAATAAACAAGATTAAATGAAGACGCTTGTCCGACAAGAAGCAAGCCGCGGGAAGACGTAAACCGAACGTACTTTATAAAAAAGCTTTCGTGCTTGGAACGACTATTCCAATATGACATGGTAACAACACATATGGGAGTGTTTTTCTACAAACTAAAGACTCTTTCATCGATGATAAAAGAGTCTTTTTTGTGTAGCTGCCATCTTGCAAATGACCAAGCAGTTTCTTCGCTGGTACATACAATAAATAATAAGAAGGTGGTTCTACTTATGCCGTAACAAATCCTTTTAACAGCCAAGCTGCTGCCAAAGGAAAACAAGCTTAGTTGCTACGATAACGGTAAATAGGCGATGCTGCTAGCATGACAGCTATGCTCCTACTAACGCCATAACATTCGCTGTTCCGAAAAGGACAAGAACGATCAAGCACTTGTCAGAGTTGACCATTAAATCAGCTGTAGAACCCCTCTCGCCCAACGTATTAGCCTGATTCCATTTGCTTTCTTGCGAGCAGAGCGCTCGCAGAAAGCTTTTTTAGTCTGGTAGGCTGCTTTGTTCCTTTTGTTGGTGGCTAAGAGTCCATTTAAGCACAACTGCTGTCATAAGGAACAGCAAACCGGCCGAAATAAATACATAAGGAATGCCATAGCCGCTTGCAATCATTCCGCCGAGAACGGGCCCAAGCACATTTCCAAGAAAGCGAAAACTTTGGTTATAGCCAAGCACTTCCCCTTGCATGGCAACAGGGCAAGCTTGGCGGATAAAAGCAGTTGTGCACGGTAGTAAGCCTCCTACGGCCATGCCGAACAGAAAACGCAAGACAATCAGTTGCCAAAGAGAACCGACAAATGCTTGTGGGATAAACAAAAGGCCTGATAATAGCAACAAAATCAACATGACTTTTTCATGGCCAATCCGATCACCGAATTGCCCCCAAGTACGAGTTAGCATTAAATTGCCAAGCCCAGTGATTGAGAAGGCAGCTCCTGCTAAAAAAGCCATATTTTCAGTGGTATGGGCAATTTGGTTGACATATAAGGCGAGCAAAGGTTGAACACTAAACAGAGCCATTTGTACAATTAAGGCAACAAACATCACCATTAAGAGCAGCGGGCTTTTTACGATACGGCCAAGTACTTCTTTAGAACGATACTTTCTTTTTCTTTCTCCTTTTTCTTCGTAAACGACTTCCTTCACGCCGAATAAAACGAGCACTGTTGCAATTAAAAGAATAGATGAAGTCAACAAAAATGTAAGTTCCATCCCCACTGTATCAGCGATCAATCCACCAAAAAGAGGTCCTAGCAAACCGCCGGAAACCGTCCCTGTTTGCAATGTTCCTAGCATTTCCCCTGCTGTTTTTTTGCTACTTTGGGCAGCAATCAACGCCATTGAGGCGGGAATGAACCCCGTGGCAAGGCCCATAAAAGCGCGCAATACAAACAATTGTTCTGCTGAATGTACGTATCCCATTAAAAAGACGGATAAGGCGATACCGAATCCTGTACCAAGCAATACTTTTTTTCGTCCAAACCGGTCGCCAACTTTTCCCCAAAGCGGAGCAACAAGAAAGGCGACTAGAAAAGCGACAGCAAACACATATCCTGCCCAGCGCTGGACTTCATCAACATTGTAGTGGCCTAAAGATTCAATGTATAGCGATAAAAAAGGAATGACCATTGTCATACTTGCCGATACAAAAAAGTTGGCAAACCACATGATGAGTAAATTTCGTTTTTCAGGTTGTATTCCAATCACCTTCGTTTACAATACTACTTTCCATTTATTTCGCCAATCTAAATATATAGCGGAAAAGAAGAGCCGTCAAACCGTGAAAATCGCGATTTGAGGGCGCTATAATCGCAGGCAACGGAAAAAGGGCGCTTATTATTCCGTTATCACCATATTTCATGTAGTTGAATAGGCTAACAAAGGAAGGCAAGGAGGGGTTATATGGATAACAACAACGGCTGGACTTTATTTGTAACCATCCTCGTGTTGTTTATTTTGTTGATTATTGTTGGGATTATTTTGTTTTTTCTATAGGAGTCTTATAAAGGAAACAACGAAATCATTTGATGTTCAACAGGCTCCAGTTTAGTGGCGGTTACGCCGAGCAGGCGAATTTCTCGGTCCACCTGGCCGAATTTGTCCCAAAGTTCTGCTGCGTAACTATAAATGTCGGCGCTGTCTCGGATCGGTGCCGTGAAACTGATTTGCCTTGTCAGCGTCTCAAAGGAACGGTACCTAATTTTTACAACGATGGTTTTACATTGTTTGCCGTGTCGTTCCAAAACCGCCTCCACTTCTTTTGCTAAACGGCGCAACTCCGTCAAGACAGCCGATTCAGACGTTAAAGGCTGGAAATACGTATGTTCTTTCCCGACCGATTTCCGCTCACGCTGCAAGTTCAATGGCTTATTATCAATCCCACGGGCTTTTCTGTAATAGGAAATTCCCGCTTTGCCAAAATGATGGATCAGATCAAGCTGTTCCATTTGATAGAGGTCTGCGCCTGTGTAGATTTTTAACTCGTGCATTTTTTTGCTTGTTTTTGGGCCGATGCCTGGAAATTTTTCAATCGGCAATTGGTGGATGAAGCCAAGTGCTTGTTTAGGCGTAATAACCGTCAATCCTGCTGGCTTCCGGTAATCGGAAGCGATTTTCGCGATAAATTTATTGTAGGAGACGCCCGCAGAACTTGTCAGCCTAGTTTCCCGCCAAATATCTTGCTGAATTTTTTTAGCAAGAAGGGTCGCACTTTTTACGTTTAACTTATTTTCGGTTACATCCAAGTAAGCTTCATCAATGGACATCGGCTCGACTAAGTCTGTATAGCGATGCATAATGTCCCTAATTTGAAGAGAAGCCTCTCTATAGGCGCTAAAGTTCCCTTCTATAAAGATCCCCTCAGGACAACGTTTATAAGCCTCATAAGCGCTCATAGCCGAGCGGATGCCGTATTGCCGTGCTACATAATTCGCTGTGGCGACAATACCCTTCCCACCCGTTTTACGAGGATGTTTTGCAATGATAACCGGCTTCCCACGTAAAGAAGGGCAGTCCCGTTCCTCTACAGAAGAAAAAAAAGCATCCATATCAATGTGAATGATTTTCCGTGTTGTATCCCGATGAGGTTCTGGCAATTGAATCCCTGCAGAAAACGGCATCTTCGCTCTTCCCTTTCCAATCAGTATCCATTTTTATTTTAGCGAACGTTTGATCGGGTGTCAATTGCCATGTTTTAGTATGGTACGTGAAATTATGAAAGCGAACATCCGTTTCAAGCTCGTCCTTTTGTTTGCCAGATTGCCGGCGATGCTGTTTTCGATCCGAGTAGCTTTGTATTGCTACAACCATTCAGCACTCCATTAAATCGAGTCCTCCTCTTTTTTTGTTTATGCTATCCTGTAAATAGAACCTTCTTTTGCGATTATAAAGGAGCGCACTTACTTATGAAAACGTTCGCTGACTTACAAACTGGCACACACTCTCAACAACTTGCCTATCGGCTTTTAACAGAACTCGACTTGATGAATGCACTCAAACACTACTCCCCAGTATTATGCGGAACGATCCCTTTAGGCATTGACACCCCGTCTTCCGACTTAGACATTATTTGTGACGTCCGCGATTTTGAGCGTTTTGAACGAACCGTAACAGCACTGTATGGCGGACTCCCCCAATTTCAGCTTAAACGGAAAACGATTCGCGGCGTACCGACAATAAAGGCGAACTTTCGCTATCAAGGAAAGGCGTTCGAGCTATTTGGCCAGCCGCAACGTGTGGAATGCCAATATGCCTATTTGCATATGAAAATTGAACACCGGCTTCTGTTAGCCCATCCTGAATGGAAAGAAAAAGCGCTATACATGAAAAAACAAGGCGTGAAAACAGAACCAGCGTTTGCTTCTTTACTTGGCATTAGCGGCGATCCTTATGAGGGGCTTTTGGCATATGGAAAAGAGGCATTTGGAATTGGCTGCTAAAAACGGCATTTACCAAAAAACCCCAAAACCAAGAATGGCAGTTTTTACAACAAACATGTCAGCTAGCTTTCTCCATCTTAACGCGGAATCATGAAACTTTTATTCCGTGTCCTCGTATTTTGATTATAAAGATCGTTCTAGAGTTAGACAGAAAGGGTGTTCGATCGTGCTAAGCTTTAAAATAAAAGATGGGCTTAACCTTAATGATAAAAAGAGCGTTACCGTTCTAGACGGACAAGATCATATAATTGGGGAAATAAAGAAAACGACTGTTCCTGGAAACGAGAAAGGCACTACGTTTGTCTTTGAACAGGAAGGCGTAAAAGCGACGTTAGGGATAAAAAAAGGCCGTTTGTTGTTTGCAACTTACCGGTTCCAAGTCAATGGCGAAGAATTTCAGTTAAAAGACAACACGCTTAATAGCATGCTTTACTTTTGCGTCAGGGGCACCATTAACGGAAAAAAATGGCGGATTGATGAAAATTGGGATCAAGAACTAGACGTAAGTGTAGACGGAAAAAAGATCGCACTCATTAAACCTCATTCGTTTTTAGGAGCTGATCTTCTCATCGACGCAGAAGCATCGCGCCATCCACTGCCCTTTTCTTTAACGTGTTTGATGTATTTTATGCTAAAAATTTATCAGGAGGAGACCGAATTCATCGAAGACATCATTGATGAGCTTCTTTAATGAATTTGTGCCATCTACGGCACATTTTTTGCGAAATTCGTTTGCACACTATAATTGACGTAATTAATATTATGTTAACTAAATAGTATTAGCTTACTCATCACTTGATTCTATCTCGTTCCATAGAAACAACTTGACAAGTTGCCGAGATAGCAAAATGGGACGAATCGCTATAAATTATACCTAGTTATAAAAAATAAAAGCTCCCCCATTTACTGGTAGGCAAATGGGGGGATTCAACATAAAGCTACTTATTCTTAGGGATCTGATTAAGGCGATTGTTCAATTGTTTGACCATTTCCTGCGTAATCGCTTTGCCTGCCTGCTTAAGCATTTTTTCCAGCGGCATGGTGTCAATTTGACGCTGTATCGATTCAGGCAATGTCACATTTTTAGCAACATCTCCATATGAACGTTTGGCACGTTCCATCACTTTGGCCAACAATTGTGCTGCTCGTGGTTCTGCTTTTAAATCGGCGATGCTGTCAAGAATCGAATAATACCCTTCTCTGGCAATTTCATCAGGACGGTCAAACCAGTTGACAATTTCATACCCCTCCTTGATATAGGTTTTATTAAGCGTCTCCACTTTCTGGATACGAATCGTATCCGACAGCTCACCTGATTTTGCCTCAATTGCATGTTCATTTGAAATGGGGACATGGAACTTGAACACCTTCTCCCCTTCTTGCGTAGAAAATGCCTTTCCATCCACAAATAGTGTCACATTTGGTTGGTTCGTATATACTTTAACTTCTGTGACATCTTCAGTCCGTTGCACGTATCTTCTTCCGCATATATGAATAAATGGTTCTTTTGAAAGATAGGCTTTATAAACATAAAATGCATCCTTTTTCAGCTTGCGGTCAAATGTGACAAGCCCTTTTTGGTTTTGACCTGGTTTTCCACCTTCATTGCGACCATCAGCACCAAAATCGAACATGTTCCAGCAATGCATCGCCCAGATATAAGGACGCTCACTCCACATTTTCAACATGTGCTCATGGTATAGAGCCTGATATGGTTCTGACCAGTCCCCTTTTTCTGGTTTGCCGTTCTGATAAGCCGGATTTGCATCAGCACCGTACTCAGACAAGCCAATGACCGTGTTAGGGTGCTTTGCATGAAACTCATCGAACCATGCGTCGTTCTGCTCGACGTCACCTACATACCATCCATAATAAAGATTATAGCTGCAAATATCGGACAGTAACATAAAAGGATGATCGATATCCAACATAAATGCATGCGCCATGGTGGTGGGACGAGTATCGTCCAGTTTATGACATAGATTATGAAGCAGTCTGTGATTTTCCACAATATCATCGGTAACCCCTGCCGCTACTGTGATTTCATTGGACAGTCCCCAGCAAACAATCGAAGGATGGTTGTAGTTTTGCACAACGAGTTCCCTCATCTGACTAAGTGTATTGTCCCGCCCTTCTGGCATATGTTCCGTAATATAGGGAATTTCAGCCCATACAATCATTCCATATTCGTCGCAGAGGTCATAGAAATACTGGTCATGCTGATAATGGGCAAGCCTCACCGTATTTGCACCCATCTCTCTCAATAAAGCCATATCTTCATCTTGCATTTCCGTTGTCATTGCATTTCCCACACCTTGGCGATCTTGATGGCGAGCTGCTCCACACAGGCGATAGGGACGTCCATTCAACATAAAACCATTTTCCGGATCGATGGCAAAAGTACGGCAGCCAAAACGGGTTTCTAAGAGATCGCCACTTTCCAGTTCTGCCTTGACCGTGTACAAATACGGGTCTGCCACACCATCCCATAGACGGACATTTTCAATTGTAAATACACATTCGGCATGGCCATCGTGAACCTTTGCTTCCAGTGTTCTCTCTTCTATCGTAAATTTCACAACATCCGCAACGCCAGTTACCCAGGCTTCCACTTTTACCTCAGCATTCCTGTCCTCTACATTGGGTGTCACTTTTATGCCTGTTCCTCCGTAATAGCCCAGTTCAAAATGAGTCGCCGGCACAGTGATCATAAACACATCACGGTAAATTCCCCCATAGAATGTGAAATCAGCTTTTTGGGGATATACCGTATGATTTTTGCTATTGTCGACGGCAACTTCGAGGATGTTGGATGCACGAATAACATCTGTTATGTTTACGCGAAAGGTAGAATAACCCCCTTCGTGATGACACAAATGCTGACCGTTGACATAAACTTGCGCGGTCATCGCAACACCTCTAAATTCCAGCCACACCTCGTCCCCTTCACTCATTTCTGGCCTGGCAAATTCTTTTACATACCAGCAAGTGCCCCGATAGTAATCATTGCCCCCGTCCTGCCCATCGGCCGCATTCCAAGTATGGGGCAAGTCTAACCTCTCCCCTTCTGCTTCCAATGTAAACCCGGCCCCAACATCTTCTTTGATAAATTTCCATTTATGGTTAAAAAGCGTCTGTTTTCTCATAAAAAAGCGACCTCCTAACTATTTTGGCGCCCTATCATTCCACATGTTATTGTTGGAAACAGGACAGATTATCGTTTGCTGAAATGCCTGCGCACCGTGATAAACAACTATCAATCATCTAAAAGGGTAGGTACACCTTAATACTACGTTTGCTCCGTACAAAAATCTTTGAAGCGACTACTAGTGATTGTTTTTATTTGATTTCTTCCTTCCCAATTACATAATGGAAATAGTTAAAATGTGCAGGAGCAGTTGACTTTTTCCCATTACCCGTTGCATACAAGGCGAAATAAACCCCCGTAAATCCACCTGCTACTTGAGAGGAAAGAAGAGACGTTTCTCCACTACCAATCACTGTTTCTTCACCTGTTGCACTTGTATAGCTAAAAGTAAAGCACGTGTCCGAAGCCTTTACCGTAAATACAACGCTTGATTCGTTATACTCTATTTCCTTTTCTACCTTCCATAGGCTTCCAACATGGCGACGAAATAGAATAACAGATTTTCCTTGTTGTCTAGTTTTTGCGATATCATAGTGATAATTTTCGTTCATGAATACTGTTAAACCAGCTTCCTCCCCCACTTCATTAGGAGAAAACTCCATTAAAGTAGAAATCCTACAGTTAAAATGTTGTTGTCTTCGACCAACAAAGGCTGGGGCTTCAGAATCATTTAACGTACAAGATTGACCGTAAAGTGTTAGTGAACCCGGCTTGTCAACTAGCGACCAACAATCGTTTTGTGGATTACGATAAAAATTCCAAACAGGTTGAAGTGAATCGCTTTCAAAATTCTCCACTTCTTTCCATGGGGTTGGGTTGCTTAATGGAAGAGATGTTGCCTCATGCTCTAATTCAACTCGACCATTGTTCCCAATTATCGGCCATCCTTCTTCCGACCATTCGACTGGAGCGAGATTCGTTTCCCGACCTAGATGATGGACCTTTGTACTTTTAACTGGCCTAAAACCTAGGAATACCGCCCACCAAGTACCATCGTTTGTTAAGACTAGATCAGCATGACCGGTTGCTTGAATGGGTAACTTCGTACTCCTGTTAGATAATATTGGGTTATCTGGATTGCTAACAAATGGGCCATAGGGACTTTCACTCCTGGCAATCGTCACCATATGACCATACTCTGTGCCACCTTCGGCAATTAATAAGTAATATAAACCGTTGATTTTATATAGGTGTGGACCTTCTGGTGAACTTCCACCTGTTCCTTCCCATATATACCTAATTTCACTTTTCAGTTTTCCAGAATTAATATCCAACTCTGCTTGGATAATCCCTTCAGACCCTATATTAGGAAATGCAGCACCCGTTACATAAACTTTGCCATCATCGTCAAATAACAAAGATGGGTCATATCCTTTATAACCATCAATAAAAATCGGATTTGACCATGGACCTTCTATATGATCCGCCCAAACAAAGAAAGTCTTTCGAATCGTTATATTCGTTGTAATGACATAAAACCGTCCATTATAATGACGAATGGTTGGAGCAAAAATACCTTGAGATGGAATATAAGAATGCTCACGTTTAAGCTGCAACTGACTTTCACGTGTTAGGACATGGCCAATTTGCTCCCAATTCACTAAGTCCTTACTGTGATAAATCGGGATTCCAGGGAAATATTCAAAGGAACTCGTGACTAAATAATAATCTTCTCCGACTCTACATACGCTAGGATCTGGATGAAACCCAGGAATGATTGGATTCGTGTATTTCATCTGAACAAGTCCTTTCTGCTAATTCTTTATGATTTTTATTAATGGTGACATCTCCTTCTTTAACACTTCTCTAACAGCAAATCTTCATGTCATGCCTTATAAGCAATCATTATCAAATTATGGTAGCATTACTTTGACAATAGTTATGGTAATTTGGCTTTTATTTTAGTGTTATTTATAGATATGTGTATTATTTTCATAGATAAGTACGGGTATTAACTACTATTCAATCCCCACATGAAAACCAAAAGGAAAATTCTTTAACCGATTGCACTTTAAACTAAGTGTAGAGTATAATTATCTACTTATTTAAAAAAATTTAGATAAATAATGGCGCCTCTACGGAATGACAAACGAGCCAAGAAGCCAGTATTACCAATAGCTGGCTTCGCCTAACAAGACTGTTATGCCCGCCTCCTCACATAAAGCCCCGCTTAAGTATTATGATATGGGAAATTTACGATATTTTAGCGGACCCGTGCATGTGATATAAACATTCATGTTCTCCCAAGTCTGTAATTCGTATTAGACTTCCTTATTTAATAAATTTATCTACCTACCTCAATATTCGCTAACTTTTCGTAATATTTAACAAGACTGCTATGATCTTCAACATCATACCCATCAACTTTTAATGCTTTCATCCTTTCAAACACAGACGCAGTTAACGGCAGTGGAACCCCTACCTCGTGGCTTGTATCTAAAACATTGTTTAAATCTTTCATATGAAGATCAATGCGGAACCCAGGATCGAAATCTCGGTCCATCATTAACGGGGCCTTAGCATCTAACGCTGTACTACCAGCCAATCCACCTCGAATGGCTTGATAAACTAATTCTGGATTTACACCTGATTTTTGCGCTAATACTAATGCTTCTGAAACAGCAGCAATATTAATAGCAACAATTGTTTGATTTGCTAACTTAGCAATATTACCTGCCCCTATTTCTCCAACATATACAACAGACCCAGCCATCGCTTTCATGACATCATAATACCGGTCAAACACCTCTTTTTTTCCACCAACCATGACTGCAAATGTTCCATCGATGGCCTTAGGCTCCCCACCACTTACTGGTGCATCAAGCATTTCCATGCTTTTTTCTTTAAGTTTTGATGCAACCTCACGAGATACGAGTGGAGCAATTGAACTCATATCAATTAAGACCTTTCCTTCGCTTGCACCTGCAAATAGTCCATTTCCCCCTAAGACTACTTCCTTAACTTCTGGAGAGTTAGGTAACATTGTGATGACTACATCCGATCCTTCTACAACTTCTCTCGGTGTCGTGACAACCGTTGCACCTAAGTCTATAAATTCTTCAGTAACTGCTGGATTTCGACCGATAACAACAAGCTTATATCCTGCTATTAATAGGTTTTTGCTCATTGGTTTTCCCATGATTCCTAATCCAATAAATCCTACTTTCATTTCTTTCCCAACCCATCATTAATTTCTTTTCCTATGACGACGCTAAAAATCACGATTGTATAATTTCAATCACTCCTTGTGTAACATGAACATTCATTACCCATTCTCCTTCAGGCTTTCTCATTGCCGCAGGCTGTTTGTGAAACTCTTTTAAGCCGGCAATTTTACATCTGTTAGTATGAAAAATATCTATAACCCCCTATTGTATCCGCTTACAAAATCATTTATCCTCCAATAGGATGTGTTTATAGGCTATTTTGTTTACTAACTGTATTAATCATGTTCTCCATTCATTTATCTAAATATTAACAAATTTTAACCAATAACCTTTTTATTATCAACTGCATTAGCTTTAATGCGAGTTGCTGCGTGAATTTCCCGATTATGCTCCTGAACTTCAGCCATCATTCCTTTATCTAACGGATACCATTTCATCGCAATGAGTGTCAGGATATTTCCGATTACCGGTACCCCTAACCATAAAAGCATAGTCATCCAGAAGAGTGCTGATGTAAGAGGATCGCCAGGCTGAGGTTGAACTGCGACATATCCAAGTGAGGCAACGGCTAATGCTGTAATGGTTGCTCCTACAGATGAGACCGTTTTATCAATCATGTTATAGAGTGAAGCAACAGTTCCTGGCATATAAGTACCGGATCTGTATAGTTCATAGTCAACAATATCAGGTTGCATAGCCGATGTAAAAGCACCTGTTGTTCTCATGCATGCGGAATATATGGCCGTCAAAATTAAGAAAATAACGGTCGGAACAGCCGACACAGTTATTTGTGTCGTATCAATTAAGGCCATAAATACAATTGTAGCGACGGCAAATATTATACTGGCCGTTGTCCATTTTATCAAAGCTTTCTTTGTACCGGTTTTACCTGCTATACGTGTTGCATAGAATACAAGCACCAATGTCGGGACCGCAACGATAAAATTATAGGTACCGTAAAACGTGTAATTTCCAATAACAATACCAAATAGCATAATGCTAATCGCGGATTGAGTTGCGGTCTGTTGTGCTATTTTATCACTGGTTGCCGCAATGATATATGTCTGGAGGGCTCGGTTACTCTTAAGTAGGGACCATGCATCTTTTAGATTAATCGATTTACCATTGGATTTCTTAGGGAAATTTTCCGGTTTATCTTTTTCACTTATTGCGATAATTGACAAAATTGCACAAACAGTACATATGCCGATAACTATATAGCACAATTCCTGCAGAGCCTCAACGGAAATAGATCCATATTTTTTAAAAATTACGTTTGAAAGAAACACACTTGTAAATGTGGCAATTAGTGTTATATATACGATACCCCATCTGTAAATAATTGGACGCTGATGGGGATCTCTTGTAAGAATTACATTACCCGTGTTGATTGAAACACTATTAAACGAAGAACCAATATAATATACAAAGTACATGATGGTAAAAAAGACAATCCCTTGACCAATCCCCCACACAAATAAAGCTAATAAGGCCAAAATTTGAATGCCAAGACCAATTAACATAGCGATTCGGACTCTCCCAAATTTTGAATGCATACGGTCAGTAATGATTGCAATCAATGGATCCGTAAATGCATCAAAGATCCGGCTGTAAGTAGCAAGCATACCTGCCATTACCACTGCGATTCCATAACCTCCGACGGCAACATAGCTAAGGAACATCAACAAGATATTCATCACATTGTTGGTAGTAGTGTTTAAAGGCCAAAGAATAAGCTGCCAAGTTTTTGCACGATTGTATTGAATTGCTGTACTCTCGTTCATAACAAACTCCCCCTAAGTTTTCTCTTTCATTTTTGAGATCATTTGTTTCCCTTATGGTACTTCGACCATAATGATTTCCTTTACAATTTGCATTCAGACAAGGGGAAATACACAATTTCCCCCATAAAGAGTACTTTTCGATCATAACTCATACGTGAGTTTTAAATTGAATTATGATAGAACGAGAGCTTCATAATCTTTCAAAACATCCAAATTAATATTCAGATATCCATCTTTATATTGACATTCAGCTTTACCGCCCCTCAAGGTTTCAATATTTACACTTTCTTCCACACCTTTCAAACGCAGTGAAATATTGTTTATCGGTATGGGAGAAAAGTAGCTATTGGCAAAACAGCCAGAATTGTTGACCAGTTGTATGATTTGTTGTTCCTTGTTTCTGCAGATATTTACTTCTACCATAGGCGTTAGATCTGGAGCTATCTCTTCTATTCCACATAATGAGAAAAGAATATCCTGTATGATGTTCAGTGTATTTTGGTAGCCCTGCTCATGATAGAAGCTTCCGATTTTCCAAGGAATGTAGACACCACGTCCCTTATGATATTTCGACACAAGGATTCCTGGCTCTTGGCTAACCTCATTATAGTAGCAGATTTCGGGCGGTCCAAACGGGTGTTCCGGAATTAACTGTAGATATTTTTTTGCGTTTTCTTTTGGTTCAACCATTACGAGATTGGGTCCCGGTGCAATCAATGGAGTTTTCATGCATCGTGGGAACAGGTCTTTCTCCGCCTCCGGAATTTCAAATATTGAAGACATCAGGTCACTTTTGATTTCTTTGACCTGTTCAATTCCTAGACAATTCAACCCCGTACTGTTGCGAGCTTCAAATTGATGATTATAGAGTCCTGTTTCTCCTGTTGCGATGATCGTTCCGCCATTTGCTGCAAACTCATCAAACAACTTCACCTGTTGGTCTGATAAAAATTTGATATCCCCAAGAACCACAAACTCTTTGCCATCAAGCTGGGATAGGTCATTCAGTTCCGAAATGCGTATCTCATCGAAAGGAATATGGCTTTCTGTAAGTGCCCGAATCCACCCTAACACTTCAGAATCGACCCGATACAATGATGCATTCCTCACGACAACACCCTTAGCCATCGAAACAAGGTTACTATACAGTTGTTCGTGTTTTTTGTGGAACTGAAACACTTTTTTGGTACCTTCAAAGCCTGAAGTGTCTCTATGATTATCAAGTCTGCCCATAATATACATACTCAGGCTGCCGGCATTCGCCAAGTTCTGCCACTGCCGAAGTTCCATCAACGCAGGCGATACTGAAGTATGACGGTATCGGAAGCCCATGAAATCAACACTGGCATTGTCAGTAGGTCGGGTACGATTTGGCCCACTGATTACCCTAGAATTTGATGAAGCACTGTACTGCCATGAGGGTCTTCCTATATCAGCATTAGACTCACCTCGTATATAATCTAATCCATTTATTGAAATATTTGGATTTATCTCTTTCACTAAACGCCTTAGACGTGCTGTATGGTCCTTCTCACAATCCTTTTTGAACATCATATATTTTTTGTACGATGGATTGCGCGGATCATCCTTTTCTGGAAGTTCTAGTCCGTATTGCTCTTTAAATTTTTTCTGGCAGTTCTCACAATGGCAAGGTCCATGATAGGTATAACTGTAATCGACTACTAGAAATCCACTCATATTACAGAACAAGCCGTCAAAGTCATGCGTTGTAAGCATTTCTCGAAGAATATCGAACATATATTCCTGCTGATAACCACCGTTGGGGCAAGTGTGTACATAGCCGTTGTAATTAACAATTTTTCCCTCACTCGTTCGATAAGCCCAATCTGGATTCTGTTCATAAACTGAATAACGAATTTTTGAAAAATCGGTTCTTGCAATTACTCGTATTCCCTGCTTATGGCATTCATCTATAATCTTATCCAGGCTATCACCATTCAAATATTCGCTATTAGGCTGAAATGCCAGCTTCGAATCGTAGCTGGCGATAATACCTGCCGCATTAAGCAATACCACAGTTGCACCAAATTCTTTCAAGTCCCTCACATAGCTAACAGCATCCATATTTTCCGTATCAATTTCTCTAAAATTTGTCTGGATCATCCGCCAAGGATACCCGTTCCACCAATGTTTCATTTTAATCCTCCCTCAATAAAGTACCATCCTGTTTGAAACAGGGCAGAATATTGTTTGCTGAAATGGCGATCGCACCTTGATTCACAACCATCCTATATATTTGCAGGTAAACCTTCAAAAGACATTACTAGGAAAAGAGATGTTATCCACACATAGGACCTTGGGATTTCACATCCTTTCCTAGTTCAACGAAAACGGCTAGACCATACCGTCCATCTACCTTACCTTCCAATGCTTTCTATTTTTAAAGACAGTAAAATACATAGCTAGATAAACAGTAAGTTATGGATGGGAAACCAGAGATGGTCGGCCAATGCGGATCCCAGTTAGATTTTCGTAATATTTAGCAATCGCGGAATGATCATCCTGACCATGGCCACTGTGGTGCAAATATTGAAAAATCTCTTGTACTCCTGCTGTCATAGGTACGAGTGCACCTACCGTATGAGCGCAATCCAAGGCATTGTTTAAGTCTTTGATGTGTAGATCAATCTTAAATCCTGGCTTGTCATTTCCAGCAATCATCATTGGTGCTTTGGCATTCATCACGGTGGATCCGGCCAAACCTCCTCTGATCGCCTCAAACACCAACTGTGGATCCACTCCCGCTTTCTGAGCAAGAGTCAGTGCCTCAGCAAGAGCCTGTATATTACATGCTACAATAATTTGATTGGCCAATTTTGTCGTATTCCCGGCACCGATTTCACCGCAGCGAACGACAGATGCTCCCATTGTTTCTAGTAACGGTTTGTATTTATCAAACACGTTCTGTTTTCCGCCCACCATGATGCTCAAGGTGCCGTCGATTGCTTTTGGCTCTCCCCCTGAAACAGGAGCATCGAGCATTTCTACGCCTTTTTTTTCTAGTTCCGCTGCAATTTCCTTGCTTGCGACAGGATTGATGGAACTCATATCAATAAAGACTTGGCCAGCTTTCATATAATTGGCAACACCGTTCTCTCCTAGCATAACCGCTTTTACATGAGGGGAGTTTGGCAGCATTGTCATGACAAGATCACAGGAAGAACCGATTTCTGCATTTGTACCTGCTATAGCGCCGAGTTCTACCAGTTCTTCAACCGAAGCTTTGTTTAAATCATTTACCATTAAATCGCTGTAGCCACCTTTGATGATATTTTTCGCCATCGGTTTGCCCATGATTCCTAAACCAATCAATCCAATTTTCATCTCCATGACCTCCGTAATTTCATTTATTTTCATTTTTAATGACCACTATCTTAAAATCTTTTGATCTTGCTAAACCATTACAGCTTTCGTTTTTCTATAATCACTTGGTGTTTTACCTGTATTCTTGCGGAAAATATAAGTAAAGTAGCTTCGTGAGCCGAACCCCAGTTGCATACTTATTTCTTCAATACTGCTCGTCGTTGTCGTCAATAGATATTTCGCTTTTTCCAGGCGCGCGTTTTGGATATAATCAATAAACGAGCATCCCATCTCTTTTTTGAATTTCCGCGACAAGTAGTATTCACTGTAACCAATTTCTTTTGCCACAAAGTCCAATACAAGTTCTTCGCCTAAATGCTGGTCGATATATTCACAGCATGCCCTGATTTGGCTGGAACAGGAAGCCACTTTTTTCGACTCCCGCACGCAATGAACATACTCTAGCAACAGTTCTCTGCTCAATGCCGTCACCTCACTAAGCGATGAGCATTTATCCAGAATTCGCCGATAGTCAGCACATAATGAGTAAGATCGTTTTCGTGACATGCCTCCTTCCACAGCAGCGCGAGACACTAAAGTAAGCAAGATATGAATCTTCTGTTTATAAAATTCGACACTCTTTTTATCACCCTCAAAAATTCCACTCATCACAGGTGTAGCTTTGTTGACCACTTTAACAACATCCAAGTCTCCAGTGCGGACTCCGTTTAACAACTCTTGTTCAATGTTCCAGTAGCCACTTTCCCCCTCAAATTGATCGATCCATATTTTCACTGTACCTTTCTTCTTTTTCTTTTTTTGAATTGTCGAACTCAAAGATGTAACATCCTTTACAGAAATATTCTTACCAGTGAGACAATAATGTAGCATCAACGCAAATTGCAAAATACTAGAAGATGTCAGCTCTGGCAGTGTTTTAAGACTGTTCACTATAATTTCTTCAGTATCTTGTGTGAGTCCCGCCTCATTGGCAATGTCGCTATAACTCATTCGGTCATTGTACCCGCTAAAAAACGGTCCTTTCACGTAGATCGCCTTCATCCCCTCTGAGGCAGGTTCAAAAGCAACAATCCAAGTGAGCATTGTCGATGTCGTGTAAACAAGGGGCAGTTCGCTCTTTGCCATATGTTCTTCAATCGCAGCTCGACGATTACATGCAAGGAAAAGACAATTAAACAAAGATTCGTGAGGACAGTCACTTTCAATTACATTAAAGCGGTTATCATACTTCCAGTTCCATATGTTATAACAGCAACCGGTAAGCTGCCGAAAGGCGTCTAGCATTTCGAATTTTTCCGTCATATCACAATCCTCCAGTCAGACGCGTAATGAAAACGGTCTTCGATTTTTTTGATTTATAGGCCTGTAATCGATGTATGCGTTTTCATAATAATGTTGAAAGCACTTGATTATCAACTTTCGGCAGAAATTCCATTTGCTTTTCTTGAGGAACTCCCTCTTACTATTTAACTGCTAGCCTTGACATAAGCGTCTGTTTTAGCTTTTGCGCGAATATCCTGATTATGTCGCTGAATTTCAATCATCTTCTCTTTATCGAGCGGATAGAACTTCATTACAATAAGGGTAAAAAAGTATCCAATTATCGGTAGACCCATCCACAGAAACATCGCCATCCAAAAGAGCGCTGGTGTAACAGGATCTCCAGGCTGAGGCTGAACATTGACATATCCAATAGCCGCAATAGAGAGCGCGACAATCGTGCTTCCAAAAGATGAGATCATTTTATCTATGAAGGCATAAATGGCAGCGACCGTTCCTGGCAAATAGTTGCCGGACATGTACAACTCGTAATCGACTATGTCAGGTTTCATCGACTGTGTACAAGCAGAGGTTACAATCATGGTAGCGGAGAAAGACACGGACAAGATAACGAAAATCGCCGTTTGAACAGGGGCTACACTAATTTTTGTCGGATCGATGATGACCATGAAAGCAATCATAGCAGCAGCCAGTGCAATTCCAATACTCGACCACTTAATGAGTGCTTTTTTTGTACCACCTTTCACCGCCATTCGCGTCCCATAGATTAGAACGAGTACTGTTGGGACGACGCTGATTAAATTGACGGTACCGAAAAACGAATAGTTTCCAATAATAATTCCGAAGATCATTGTCGTAATGACTGCCTGCCCTGCGGCCTGCTGTGCTAGTTTATCACTTGTTCCAGCAATAATGAACGCTTGCAAGCCCCGATTATTCTTTATTAACATCCAAGCATCTTTGAAATTAATTTTGCCTTGTGCTTTTTTCGGAAAGTTCTCCGGCCTATCTTTTTCGATGATTGCGATAAAGGCGAAAATTTCTAAAATAACTGCTACGATTACAATCGTATAGCACAGCTCCTGCAATGCCTCGATCGAAATGGACCCATATTTTGCAAACAACACATTTGAGAGATACATACTTGAAAGTGAAGCAAGGACTGTTGTATAAATCATAGTCCATTGGAATATTTTTGGTCTTTGGCGAGGATCATTTGTTAGAACTGTATTACCGGTATTGGTCGCAACACCACTAAACGTGGAACCAATGTAATAGATCAAATACATGATCGTATAAAAGACCATTCCTTGCCCAATTCCCCATACAAATAAAACGAGAATCGCTGTTATTTGAATGACAAAACCAGTAATCATAATGATTCGGATTTTCCCAAATTTCGTCTCCAATCTGTCAGTGATGATTGCAATCAATGGATCTGTAATTCCATCAAAAATACGTGTATAGGTGGAGATCAAACCTGCCGTTGCCACTGCAATTCCGTACCCGCCAACCGCAATGTAACTAATAAACATCAGCAATACGTATAAAAGACTATTAATCGTAGTATTTCCAGGCCAAAGCATAAGCTGCCAAGTTTTTGCGCGTGTGTACTGGATCGCAGTATCCCCACCCATAATAAGCCCCCTTATTGTTTGCAAATCAACTGTTTGTCAGGATTCACGTGGTGATAGACCAATTTATACTCATATTCGACTTTACCCCTTCCTGTATGCGTTTTCATTTATGTCTGTCAAGCGTAGAGAAATATGGTGTATAGGCAAAAAGGGCAAAGTAGCTATTGGCAAAAACAACCTGAATGGTTGACAAGTTGAATCACTTGTTTTCCCATTTTTCTACATGAAGCAATACGACAATTGCGCCAAAGTCCTTCAACTCTTTTGCACCCCTAACAGCACGATATCTTCCGTATCAATTTCACGTAAGTTTGTCTGGAGTATCCACCAAGGATATATAGTCATTCCACCAATGGTTGATCTTAATCCTCCCATCGTCGCAAATAGTAATTGCTATCAACCCTTGACTTTGCCCTTCGTGAAAATGCTCTTTTGTGTCAGACGGTTAATGAAACCGCTGCCTTTGCGATAGGCTTCAATATTCTGATAAACATACTCCAATGCACGCTCTTCCCTATCAGGCAGCCGTGGCGTAATATGGGGTGTAATGAGAACGTTTTCCATATCCCAAAGGGGGCTCTCCTTCGGTAGAGGCTCCACTTCAAAGGTATCCAAGCCCGCCCCGGCAATCTTTCCACGTTGCAACGCCTCAATCATTACAGGTTCATCGATCAGTTCCCCTCTGCCCATATTGATGACAAAAGCTGACGGCTTCATCCAGTCAAATTCTTTCTTCCCTAACGTGTGCCATGTTTGATCATTTAGTTCCGTACACAACACAACATAATCAGAGGCTTCCAGAAGCGGTCGTAGGCTGTCCTGACGGTCAGTGGAATACACGACGTCAACATTCTCAGGCACTTCAGTAGAGCGCCTCCACCCTAGTACCTTCATGTCAAACATTTTTGCCAACCTTGCCACCTCACGTCCTGTCTTTCCGAGACCTAGGATACCGATCGTTTTTCCGTACATCCCTGTTTTATAAAAGTACTCTCTTGTTGCTGCCCACCGGTGCTCTGCTTTCGCTTTCATAAGCATCGGAAGGTCATATGTCAATGCAAGCATAAACATCAGTATATGTTCTGCAAGGGCAGGGGCAGAACGCCCTGATGAACTTGTTAAAATGATCCCGCGCTCAAAAACTTCAGGTTTTGCAGATTTGTCTAAGCCTGCACGGCAGCAGTGAATCCAGCGCAAATTAGGACCAGTGAGGATTAGATCATCTACGTCACTATTTAGAATGGCAACATCCACTTTCTCGATGGCTTTGGCTATCGTCTCCGTATCATCCGGTTTACAAAACACCACTTCCGCTGGTTCGAGCGCCTTGCGAAGCTGTTCCTGATTTTCCGGTGTGAGATACGTCGTCACAAGCGCAGAATCGATTTCTGGCACGGAACAATTACCTCCCTTAGTTATTCGACTTTAGCATCGAAGCTTTTATTACTGCTCTAGACATTCTTTCGAGCCATCTCATTATTAGTGCCGAATGTGCTTATTGCACGTTCTTTTAACGAAATCAACCCCATTGGTAAGCGTTTACAAAAACGACTGATCTTCATTTTTAGTCGCTTCTCCTTTCTAATTATTACTCCCCTTTGAGAATCCTTTATTATTCTTGGATTTTCTCTTTGATTATAAAATGCGAAAAAAATTCTAACAATAAAATTCTTGCTGTAATGGTAATAATGTTGTCTATTTTACAAAACAGAACAACATTTTTATCTTATTATCCATTATTTTATCAGTGACAGCACCCTTTTTGTTCATCATAATAAATACTGTTCACTATTTACCGATTATAAAATCATTGCCCAGCTTTAAACATCCATCCATATGCCTGAATGTACGTTCAAAGAAATGGCAACTAAACCGATTCTCCGAAATTCCCAGCATCGTTAGGCATACTCGTCATACAACGTTCTTCAGTGGCGTATTCTAAGAAACTCAAGGGAGGCATTGTTCCTGTGGTGATATAGATAAACGTTAGAGCTCCTTTCTATTTGGAGTGTGTTCTCGTTCGAAGTTGGATCAGCGCGCTCCTGTCATAATCAGGAGTACCCCGTTCCGCTTTTTGTTTGACGGACTATCATCTAAAATGGTACGATCATAATTGTTCATAATACCGAACAATATGCTGTTTTAGGAAGTGAATTTATAAAATGGAGCAAAAATATAATGTGCCTGCCTTAGATCGAGCGAATGCTGTACTGAATGTTCTAAGAGACGAGCCATACAGATGGAAGCTATCCGATTTGTCGAAAATGATCGGAATTAGCAAAAGCACGCTACACTCGCTGTTGGTTACAATGGAGCGCCTGCAATGGGTGAGTCGTGATCGCAATGAGACATACGCTATTGGGAGCGCTATTGGACGTTTTGGGAGTGCTTTCTTCCGGCAGTTCGATCTGACTGAAGATTTTCGACGCTTGGCGGAGCCGGTGATGCGCAATCTTCAAGAATCGATCCAATTAGCAGTGCTTGAAGGCAGTGACGTCCAATATTTAGCTAAAGTAGAAGCCCCCAGTCCGGTCCAGATGGTTTCAGGTCCTGGTGTCCGCTTCCCTGCACATGCAACTGGTCTAGGAAAAGCTTTAATGGCCGACATGAGCGAACAACAAATATGCAACTTATATCCAGAAGAATCACTTCCTAAAATTACCGTTCATACGATCGGCTCCCGAGAAGCTTTGATTCAAGAGCTTAAGAACGTACGGAAAGCGGGATATGCAATGGATATTCAAGAGGGCGTTATGGGCTTTTGCTGTACGGCCGCGCCAATACGTAAAGCGAACGGCGAAATCGCAGCCGCCATCAGTTGTTCCATGCCCATTCACCATTGGGAGGGGAAGAAAGAGCGTGCCTTGGAAGAAATGATCCAACTTGCCCAGCGCCTTTCTCACATTTAATCATTAAAACCCACAAAGAAATTAGAACGCTTTTCCTCTGGACGGGCACGTTTGCTCTCCATCTCCTTGTTGGTGAAACCACTAGGCAAAGGGCCGCTTATCTGAGTTCTGACAGGTATGTACGGCCCCATTCACTCCAATGCTGTATTTGCTCTCCCCTTGACCGGATGTTTTTCCTTCAGCAATGTCCGCATCTTTCTTGTTGCCACCAGCCGAATCCTCGATTCTTTGTCTGCTTGTTGGTCGCCTCCTATTGGCAACTCCCGCAAAAAGTCGATATCAGAATCGTTGTCCTGTCTGTCTCTATCGGGCCAATCATTCGCAATCACGCCCCTAACCTGTTTACATATTGCTGTATGGATCGCAGTCATTTTGTTTTAAAGCGTCTACATTTGAGGAAAGATGAAAAACAGCCTTGTTCCGACATGTTCAAGTTTCGGAGCAAGGCTACGTGGTTTCAAGTTAGTTGCCGCTTTGTCCTACTCTTTTGGGATTTTCCGAGCGACATTGGTCTCAATAGCTGCGCGAATCACAGCTTCGCTAACGGCTTTAACTACTTTTTGATTAAATACGGTAGGGATAATATAATGTGAACTTAGCTCCTCTTCTGAAATAATAGAAGCGATCGCCTGCGCACTGGCAAGCTTCATTTCTTCATTAATGACACTGGCCTGGCAGTCCAGCGCCCCTCGAAATATGCCTGGAAAGCAGAGGACGTTGTTAATCTGGTTCGGATAATCCGACCGACCTGTTGCCACAACAGCAGCAATGTCTTCTATTTCTTCAGGCGTAATCTCAGGGGTCGGATTCGCCATGGCAAAAATAATCGGGTCTGGATTCATGAGCTGGATGTCTTCTCGCTTCAAAGTCCCTCCTGAGGATAAACCAATAAAGACATCGGCCTCTCTCAGGACGTCGCGAACCGTTCCCGTTATTCCGTAAGGATTGGTATTATCTGCAAACCATCGCTTCATCTCGTTGTCGCCACATTCGCGCTGCTTGGATAATACGCCAGTTCGGTCTACGCCGATTATGTTTTTCACACCTGCATACAGCAGCAATTTGGTGCAAGCGATCCCAGCAGCGCCTACACCTGCGACCACGACCTTAATTTTATCGATGGATTTGCCTGTTAATTTTAATGCGTTGATCAGCCCTGCATACATGACAACGGCGGTTCCATGCTGATCGTCATGAAACACAGGGATATCCAATTCCTCGCGGAGACGCCTCTCAATGTCAAAACATCTAGGCGATGAGATATCTTCGAGGTTAATCCCTCCAAAAACAGGGGCAATATGCTTTATCGTTTGAATCATTTCCTCCGTATCCTGTGTGTCTAAGCAAATGGGAAAAGAGTCTACATCGGCAAATTGCTTGAACAATACAGATTTGCCCTCCATGACGGGCATTGCCGCTTTAGGACCGATATTCCCAAGTCCTAAGACAGCACTCCCGTCAGAGATTACTGCGACTGTATTCCGCTTTATCGTTAAGGCGTGAACCTTGTCTGGCTCCTCATGAATCGCCATACACACTCGCGCTACATCAGGCGTATACACCCTTGATAAGTCATCACGATTTTGAACTGGGTTTTTTGGCTCCGTCCTTAGCTTGCCGCCAAGATGGAGCAAAAACGTGCGGTCAGAGACATGAACCAAACGAACGCCCTTTGTACCATTGATTGTCTCGACGATTGCTTCTACACTGCCTGTATCCTCAACATTTACTGTTACATCACGAACAACATGAGTTGAACTGGAACTGGCGATATCCATCCCTACAATATTTCCTCCAGCCATTACAATGCGCGTGACCAGTTCACTAAATTGAATACGGTCTTGGCTCATCTCTAATCTGAAGATGACATTTTTTCCACTTAGAGCCTGCCTAACTTGCATAGAGCCCCCTCCTACCTTGTCTCATTTTAAGACTTTCCCAAACAGCACAAACGCAATGATTGACAGCTTATTTATGATAACTGGTCTACAAATATATTCTTCAGCTTTCCAATTCCTTGAATCTCACACTCTATCACATTCCCTGCTCCTACTAGTTCTGCTCCAAGTGGGCTGCCTGTCAGAATGACGTCTCCTGGCTTCAACGTCATAACGCGGGACAAATAAGCGATCATTTCACGAAGGGGTACAATCATTAATTCCGTACCACTGTTTTGCTTCTCTTCCCCATTCAAGCGCGCTTCTACTCGGACGGTATCGGGATTCAATTCCGTTTCGATAACGGGTCCCAGTGGTGTAAACGTATCGAATGATTTACCGATCATCCAATGGCCAGCTTCATGAAAATATTGCGGTGCTGTTACGTCATTGCCAATGGTATAGCCAAAAACGTAGTCCAACACGTCTGCCTCGTCAATATTTTTCGCTTCCTTCCCGATCACGACTGCTAATTCAGATTCAAACTTTACCTGCTCGTTAGAGCCTGGGATCACGACAGGATCCTCAGGCCCAATGACAGAAGAAGTTGGCTTAAAGAAAAATACGGGGATATCAGGCAATGTGTCAGGACGCTCTTCAACTTTAGCGACATAGTTAGCACCAATTCCAATTATTTGGTTTGGCACAAGCGGAGCAAGCCATTTTACATCCTGTGCTGCATACGTTTCGCCTGTAAAACGCCACTCAGCGAACAAATCGCCTTGGATGGCTTTAATCGTATCGTGTTCAAGAACTCCTTGGCTTGTCTTTGTATTTACGGTAAATCGTACAAATTTCATGGATGGCCACTCCTTTTGAATCGCTTATTTTCTCGTCATCACACTGGCTTTCGTTTTGGCTTCTTTCCGGCGCCGATGAAGAATCGGCTCTGTATAACCGCTCGGTTGGCGGTAGCCTTCGAACACCAGATCGCATGCCGCTTGGAAAGCAACAGAGTTTTCATAGTCCGGCGCCATAGGAACGTATTCAGGATCGCCTGCGTTTTGCTGATCCACCACCTTGGCCATGCGTTTCAACGTTTCAAGCACTTGCTCCTTCGTGCAGATGCCGTGATGGAGCCAATTCGCCATATGCTGACTGGAGATACGCAGTGTCGCACGGTCCTCCATTAGCGCAACGTTGTTGATATCAGGCACCTTGGAGCAACCGATCCCCATTTCTACCCAACGGACGACGTATCCAAGAATGCCTTGCGCATTATTATCGAGCTCTTCCTGGATTTCTTGTGGACTCCAATTTGGCGCTTCAGCCACTGGAATCTGCAAAATTTCATCTCTATAGTCGATTTGCTCAGCCGCAATCTCTTGCTGAACAGCTTTTACATTGATTTGGTGATAATGAATGGCGTGCAAAACGGCAGCGGTTGGTGAAGGCACCCAGGCTGTATTGCCACCGGCCTGAAGCTGACCACCTTTTTGTTGAAGCATATCGGCCATTCGATCAGGCATGGCCCACATGCCCTTGCCAATTTGCGCTTTTCCCCTCAATCCAGCTGCGAGGCCAACCGCTACATTGGCTTGCTCGTAGCCATTGAGCCAAGCGGAAGATTTCATATCCTGCTTGCGAATCATTGGACCAGCTTCCATAGACGTATGAATTTCGTCACCAGTGCGGTCCAGGAAGCCTGTATTGATGAATACCACTCGTTCCTTTACCGCATGTATGCAATTTTTAAGGTTAAGTGATGTGCGGCGCTCTTCATCCATTACACCGATCTTAAGGGTATTGCGAGTAAGGCCGATGATATCTTCAACACGGTTAAATAGTTCATTGGCAAATGCCACTTCTTCAGAACCGTGCATTTTTGGTTTTACAATATAAATAGAACCCTTTTGTGAGTTTCGATAGTCTCCATTGCCCAATAGGGAGTGCTTGCCGATTAGACCGGTAACGATACAATCAAGGAAGCCTTCTGGCACCTCTTGACCATCTTCATCTAGCACCGCATTCGTGGTCATTAAGTGGCCAACATTACGGACGAACAGTAACGAACGACCGGATAAATTGATAGAGCTTCCGTCTGGGGAAATATACGCTCGGTTGGGATTCAATGTTCGATTGATCGTCCGGTCCCCCTTAACGAATGTAGATGTCAAGTCGCCTTTCATTAATCCTAGCCAGTTATCGTAAACAAGCACCTTGTCTTCGGCATCAACTGCCGTTACAGAGTCCTCACAGTCCATAATCGTCGTAATGGCAGCCTCTAGCACAATATCCTTTACGTTTGCTGGATCGGTTTGCCCAATAGGATGTGTGGCATCGATTTGAACCTCTAAGTGAAGGCCATGGTGTACGAATAACAGAGCGGATGGCGCTGCCATATCGCCTTGATACCCGGTAAACTGGGTACGGTCCTTCAAACCTGTTGTCGTTCCGTCGTTTAGCTTTACTGCTAAAGCGCCGTCAACGATGCTATAGCGCACGACATTGTTATGGGAACCTTGGTTCAAAGGTACCGTCTTATCTAGAAATTGCTTCGCAAATGCAATCACTTTTGCTCCTCTAGCTGGGTTGTACCCATTTCCTTTGTCGGCACCGGCTTCTTCGCTAATCGCATCTGTTCCATACAAAGCATCATATAGACTTCCCCAGCGGGCATTCGCCGCATTAATGGCAAAGCGTGCGTTGTTCACTGGAACCACAAGCTGCGGTCCAGCTTGAAATGCAATCTCGTCATCCACATCTTGGGTTGTGATTTGAAAATCATCCACCTCAGGCTCCAAATAGCCAATCTCTTTCAAAAATGCTTTGTAGTCTTGAAAGCGATACGGTTTATTCGCTCTATGCCAGGCATGTATCTGGTCTTGAATGCGGTCGCGCTTCGCTAATAAAGCTTTGTTAATAGGAACAAGGTCTTTAACGAGACTGGCAAAGCCAGACCAGAATTCGTTCTTCGTCACGCCGCTGTCTGGAATCACCTTTGTATTGATAAATTCATAAAGGACCTGCGCAATCTGCAAATTGCCATTTTTTACGTAGTTTGTCATTTCAACCTCTCCTTTATTAGGCTTGCTTCGCCGAAGCAACTTCTTTCATATTTTTTTTGACCTCTACACAACGCCCTGGGCTTGGGAACAGCTTCCCGCCATTTAGTAGATTATCTGGGTTAAAAACCTCACGGATTCGTGTCTGAGCAGCAATTTCCTCTTCGTTGAAAATAAACCGCATTTCTTCCATTTTTTCGATTCCTACGCCATGCTCTCCTGTAATCGATCCGCCGACATCGGCACAAGCTTTCAAGCATGCGCTGCCCGCTTCTAACGCTTTTTCTGTCTCCCCTGGAATTCTGGCATCAAACAGCACAAGGGGATGAAGATTGCCGTCCCCCGCGTGGAAGATGTTGGCGATCCGAAGCCCGAATTGCTCGCTAATTTGATTGATTCGCTCCAGAACCTCGGGTAACTTGCTGCGCGGAATCACACCGTCTTGAACTAAATAATCAGGTGAAATGGCGCCCATCGCCCCGAATCCAGTCTTGCGATTCGCCCACCATCTGGCCCGTTCTTGCTCATTTTCGGCAACTTTCACCTCGCGGACATGTCGCCGCTTGCAAATGTCGAGAATCTGATTTATTTGTTCATCGATCCCTGCCGAAATACCATCCACTTCAATGAGTAGAAGGGCGGCAATGTCTTTGGGATGGCCAACAGGAAACGCAGCCGCTTCTACGCCTTCAATTGCGGTCTTATCCATCATTTCAAGTGCCGCCGGGACAATTCCGGCAGATACGATATCTGATACGGCATAGCTGCCGTCTGATACTTCATCGAAGTAGGCGAGCACCGTCTGCTTAGCTTCAGGATTCTTCAAAATACGAACCGTGATTTTGGTGACGATTCCTAATGTTCCTTCAGAGCCTGTTAACAAGCCAAGCAAGTCATACCCTGGCACATCCGCTACCCCTTGACAGTTGATATCGATGATGTCGCCATTAGGAAGAACAACCTCTAGTCCGAGAATATGGTTGGTGGTGACGCCATACTTTAAACAATGGGCGCCGCCTGCGTTCTCCGCCACATTGCCGCCGATCGTACAACAGTATTGACTAGAAGGGTCAGGCGCATAGTAATAGCCTTTATCAGCAATCGTGTTCGTCAATTTCAAGTTGACATAGCCCGGCTCTACAACCGCACGACGATTTTCCAAATCAACGCTGATTAAACGCTTCATACGAACCATGCTAATAATGACTTCCCCATTGATCGGGATCGCCCCGCCACTGAGACCGGTGCCGGCACCTCTGGCAAGAAAAGGAAGATCGTGTGAAGCGCAGTATTTGACGATCTTAGCGACCTCTTCCGTATTTTTCGGGAAGACCACTGCTTTGGGCAAATGCTTATGAATCGTAAAGCCGTCACAATCATAAGCAATCAAGTCTTCCTTTAAATAAAGGATCGACTTCCGACCGTCTACAAGCTTCGCAAGATTGAGAATATGGGGATCGTTTGTTTTCATCTTACGCGCCACAGCTTTCACCTCCTAAATTGTATTTTTATTTATTCAACTGTTCATCGTCTCGCTTGTACGCCCAATCCAACAGCTGCACCGTATGCACGATCTTTTGGCTTCGCCCATACTTTTGTACGCCAACTGCCATTTGCAGCATACAACCTGGGTTGCCCATTGAGATCATCTCCACATCTTCCGGCACATTCTCCATTTTCCTTTCCAAGACAGCGCCAGCCATCTCAGGATTGGTAATGTTATAGATTCCAGCGCTGCCACAGCAACGATCGGCATTCGGCATATGAACGATCTCGACCCCTGGAATATCGAGCAATAGCTCGCGCGGTTCTTGCCGGATTCCTTGGCCATGCGCCAAGTGGCAAGCATCGTGGTAAGTCAAGCGCGTTTTCATTTCTGACTTCGGCTTTTCATAGCCTGTGTCGTGAAGATACTTCGATATGTCCTGTACTTTAGCAGAGAATGCCTCAGCTTTTTCATGCCACTCTGGGTCTTCGCGAAACAATTCTGGGTAATCCTTCAGCATGCAGCCGCAGCCAGCAGCATTGACGATGACTGTATCTGCGTTTTCGAACGCCTCGATGTTTTGCTTGGCTAATCTTCTGCCAGTCTCCCGATCACCTGCATGAACATGCAAGGCGCCGCAGCATGTTTGCTGCTTCGGAATGGTGACATTATTTCCGTTGCGCGTCAGCACATGAATTGTAGACTCGTTGATATCGCTGAACATGACATCCATAATACAGCCAGTTAAGAAAGCGACAGTATGCGTTGCTTCTCCCTTAGCTGGAATGATGGTCTCATTTTTATATTTCTTACGGACAGGAACACCAATATCGGGCATAATCGCTTCCATTTCAACAAGGTGCTTTGGCATAACACGAATCAACCCTGTCGCGCGAACAAACTTCTGCACGCCACTCTTCTGATAAACTTTTAACAACCCGCCCAAAGATTGCATCCGTTTCGGATGAGGAAACAACCCTTCCAGGAAAAATTTACTCACTAGCCCCTTGACACCTGTTAACGGCATCGCTTGGCGAATTTGTCCTCTTGCTTCTTCAATCAAGCCGCCTACATCAACATCAGCCGGACAGGCAGTCGTGCATGCACGGCAATCTAAACACTGGTACACCGGATCCATAAACTGTTCATTCACTTCAAGCTTGCCTTCGGCTACCGACTTGATTAGATGGACACGCCCTCGCGGCGAGTGCTGTTCTTGGCCTGTGATCTCATAGGTGGGGCATGATTCCAGGCACATCCCGCAGTGTACGCAATCAGCCCATTTATTCTCATCTGGCGCATCATTCCATAAATAATTGCTCTTGCTGTTAGGAGAACAAGGCGGATCCATGTTCAACTCGCTTTCTTTCAAACTCATGATTTAAATCCCCCCAATAAACCTTGTCTCATTTAGCACACGCCGTGGATCGATACTGGCTTTGATGCCCTCGAATAGGAAAAAGGAATCTGGTTTGTCTCCCCACACATTGATGCTTTTCCGCAGAAAAAACGGAATATGCTTGACAATGACATAGCCATTAAGCTTTCTTGCAGTACCGCGTAACGCTTGAATGACAGCCTCCACGTTCCCGCTAGTACCTTGTAAGACGACGTGGCATAGGCCATGGCCAAAACCGCCGTGTCCATAAACAACGAGATTGTGATGTTGCTGTAGCTCTACGCATTCTTCCAGCACCTGAAGCACGTCGATGTTCTTCACGCCAATTTTTAATCCAACTTTCATCTCTGCTTGCTCAGCCGGCTCCCCAATGCCATTAGGGCTTATGCTCAATAGCCTGTTCCAAAAATCTCTAGCTTCTTCATAGCGGAAAATATGAACGTCTGTGTGCTTGGGCACTGCCTGTTTCACCCTATTTTCTTGGTAGATGACGGAGCTTTCTACATCCTCCAAGCTGATCGCTAACGCCCATCGTTTATGCCCAGTAAGCTGCTCCACTAACGAAGGGCTAATGAGTTCGAAAGCTGTAGGCTCGAGCGTAGAATCAAATTGCTGGACAACAAAAGAGCGCAGCTCATCCAACCGATTGTCCTGAAATGAAACAAAAACAAGGCTCTCGCATTTCGGCAAAGGGCGCAGCTTTAACGTAATTTCAGTAATTACACCAATTGTACCCATTGATCCAATAAACAGCTTATTCATATCATAGCCGGCAACATTTTTGACGACTTTCCCGCCAGTGCGGATAATGGTCCCATCTGGGTAAACCACTTTCAATCCGAGCACAATATCTCTCGCAGAACCGTAGCCCATGCGCTTGGGTCCGCTGTCATTGGAAGCGATTACACCACCGACCGTAGACAAGTGCGGCATCGCCGGATCAAGTGATACTTGCTGCTGATGCTTTGCTAAATAAGCCTGAAGTTCGTGAAAGGGTGTCCCCGCTTTTACAGTGACGACCATGTCCCCTGGAGAATGCTCTATGACACCGGTATATTTTGATAAAGACAAAAGCACATCATACGATTCCTTCAGACCGCCGAACCCTCGCTTCGATCCGTTGCCTTGAACCGATACCGTCTTGCCGTGATCGTGGGCAAACTTGAGCAAGCCTACAACTTCCTTTTCTGAGGTTGGATATACATGGACATGTCCACCATTCCCTAACCAACTGTCAGTAGAACCTGGTTCCATCACTAGATCAGGAAAGGCAGATTTTAAATCAGATAACATTACTGCAACACCTCCCTAATTCAATTAAATTGAGGTATATCTGGCTGCTATTCACTCGTGCGAAAACGGCGAGAACAACATTGGCTAATAGAGATGCAATCGTCCATTTCACAGTGACTAGTACAGAGAACATCACGTTACATGAAATATACACGGCAACGCGGTCGCTGATGGATTGTTTTCGTTATAAACTTTCATTCACCTAATGACCATTGTATAAAGATAGACTTCGCCGCTTACCAATCCTTTCGTTCGTTATTTTGAACAAAATTCGTCAATTTGAACTTTCTATATACTATCGCATAGAATTGGGTTTCTGTCAATTGTCAAATGAATCATCCTTGTAGGCAGTTATGCATCATCGTTGTGATGAGATGACAGGGAGAGGCTATAAAGTGATCGATATACAGGCAATGGATTGATTTAGCGTCGTTTCTTTTCAATAACGCTTTCACCTTCCCCCATCTTTCTATTCTAGAAAAAAGGAACCTCTATAACAGCATAAAAGCTGTTATAGAGGCTTTTTCTTACAATTCTAGTCACCAGCTGCTTAAATATCCTTTAAATGCGGTAAAGTTCTATCATTCTTTTCTTGGCGCTCTCAAGAATATAGGAGAAGAAGGTTTCACCTTCTTAAACTTAAAAACCCCCGACACTAGTAGTGTCAAGGGTTCCTCTCCTTAATAATTCTGCATGAACTGTTCCCGCTCCCACGGATGGACTTGCGTTCTAAACATGTCCCATTCGATTTCTTTCGCTTCTACGAAATGTTCTAGCGCATGTTCGCCGAGTGCTTTGACGAGCACTTCGTCTTTTAGGAGGCTGTCAATCGCTTCTTTTAATGTAGATGGCAAATCTTTGATGCCTTCATCAAGGCGTTCTTCTTTGCTCATGATGTAAATGTTGCGGTCCGTTGCTTCAGGCGGGTTGATTTTCTTTTTAATGCCGTCAAGGCCTGAAGCGAGCATAACCGCCATCGCTAAATATGGGTTCGCCGATGGGTCCGGGCTTCTCACTTCAATCCGGGTTGATACGCCTCGCGAGGATGGAATGCGGACAAGAGGCGAGCGATTCCGCATCGACCAGGCGATGTACACTGGCGCTTCATAGCCTGGCACCAACCGTTTATAAGAATTGACAATTGGATTGGTAATCGCAGTAAAGCCTTCGGCATGCTTAAGGATGCCGCCTAAAAATTGCATCGCTGTTTTGCTAAGTTGGCTTTCTGTATTTTTGTCGTAAAAGGCGTTGCCCTCTTGGTTGAATAGCGACATGTTCAAATGCATGCCTGAACCGTTGACCCCAAACAGCGGCTTTGGCATAAACGTCGCATGCAAGCCGTGCTTACGGGCAATGGTTTTGACAACGAGCTTAAACGTTTGGATGTTGTCGCATGTAGAGACAGCGTCCGCATATTTAAAATCGATTTCGTGTTGGCCTGGGGCGACTTCGTGGTGGGATGCCTCAATTTCGAAGCCCATATCTTCCAGCTCCAGCACGATATCGCGGCGACAGTTTTCACCTAGGTCTGTCGGCGCTAAGTCAAAATAGCCGCCGCGGTCGTTTAGTTCAAGTGTCGGCTCGCCTTTCTCGTCATTTTTAAAGAGGAAAAACTCTGGCTCCGGTCCAATGTTGAAATCGGTAAAGCCAAGTTCCTGTGCTTCCTTGAGGACACGCTTTAAAATCCCCCGTGGGTCCCCTTCAAACGGCTTTGGCTCCTCCCCTGGCTTTCCTGGTTGGTAAATGTCACAAATCAAACGGGCGACTTTCCCTTTTTCTGGCGTCCATGGGAAAACGACCCATGTATTTAAATCAGGGTACAAATACATGTCCGATTCTTCAATGCGGACAAACCCTTCAATCGATGAACCATCAAACATCATTTTGTTGTCAAGGGCTTTAGAAAGCTGATCGACTGGAATTTCAACGTTCTTGATCGTTCCGAGCAGGTCGGTAAACTGGAGACGGATAAAGCGGACATTGTTATCTTGAGCTTGGCGGACAATATCTTCTTTTGTAAACTTTGGCATGCGTGGTTTTTCTCCTCTCGTTTTTCATCTATGTAGAAAGGGGGATATCCCCTGTTCCCAAGCCATTCATCCACTCGTTCGTGAAAGGGTTGCAAAACAACGTAAGGCCCATTGGCTAGTCGTCTTCGTTGTTTCCTTGCCTCTTTCAGGTCTATCTTTTTTAGTATCGTACTAAAGGCTTATTTTGAAGTCAAGCATGGCCTGGCGCCTTACCCGATTTTGCGTCGTTACATCAAAATTTGCTCTCTTTATTTGCCTGATGGGCTCCGTTCGTCTTTTTCCCGAACTTTTTCAGTCATAAACGTTTTTTCACAAGCAGCACTGACCGCTAGCTTCACATGTTCATACGTGAGCCCACCTTGGATGTAGGCGGCATACGGGGGACGCAGTGGGCCATCCGCCGATAGCTCAATGCTTGCCCCTTGGACAAACGTACCAGCCGCCATAATGACGTCATCCGCATAGCCTGGCATATAGCTTGGTTGCGGCTTCACATGAGCGTTGACTGGCGATGCTTGTTGGATCGCTTGGCAAAATGCCACCATTTGTTCGCCCGTTTTGAAATGGACCGCTTGAATCAAATCTGTGCGCCGTTCATGGGAACTAGGTCTCGTTTCTAAACCGAGTTCTTCAAGCAAAGCAGCGGTAAAAACAGCGCCTTTGACGCTTTGGGCAACAACATGGGGGGCAAGAAAAAAGCCTTGGTACATGTCTAAAAGTGTGCCTAACGTGGCTCCCCCTTCCGCGCCAATCCCTGGCGCCGCCAAGCGATAGGAAGCGAGCTCAATTGCCTGTGTTTGACCAACCAAGTAACCGCCTGTTTTTGCAAGCCCACCACCTGGATTCTTAATGAGCGAACCAGCAATGATGTCAGCACCAACGTGGCACGGTTCTTTTGTTTCCACAAACTCGCCATAGCAATTATCGACAAATACGAGCACTTCTTGTTTAATCGATTTGACAAACGCGATCACATCAGCAAGTTCATCGATATGGAATGAAGGTCGATCGCCGTAGCCTTTGGATCGTTGAATGCCAATCACTTTTGTTTTTTCCGTGATCGCCTCTTTGATCGCCTGCTTGTCCATGCGTCCTTCTCTTAATGGCACCATGTTGTAAGAAATGCCGTAATCACGAAGGGAGCCAGAGCCGTGTCCGCGAATGCCCACGATTTCTTCAAGCGTGTCATAAGGTTTTCCAGATATATAAAGCAGTTCATCGCCTGGACGCAACAAGCCAAATAGAGCTATTGCGATCGCGTGGGTGCCTGAGACGATTTGGTGCCTGACAAGAGCAGCCTCTCCCCCGAAGACATCAGCATAAATGGCTTCTAGCGTGTCTCTGCCTAAATCGTCGTACCCGTAACCAGTGGAAGGGCTAAAGTGAAAATCGGCAACTTGATGGCGGGCAAAGCTATCCATTACCCGTTTTTGATTGATTAAAGCAATCCCATCAATTTCTTGATGATGAGCCGCGATCCGTTTTTCAGCTCGGATGATTTTTTCTTGTATTTCTTCGTTGAATAAAAACTCTGTCACCATTTGTTCTCTCCTACTCTGCTGTCTCCTTTCTAGCTTACCATGTGATAAGCTAGAAAGAAAACGGAAAACGAAGCACCATAAAATATACACACAGGTAGTGTTACATAAAGCGTTTATGTTTAAACTGGAAATCTTCTTTTTTCAGCAGCTCCATCGCTGCTTTCGTATAATCGTTTTGTTTTAAAATCCGTACCGCTTGCTGACGGATTGCCTCTTCGACCATATTGCGGATGTAACGCCCATTGCTAAATGTCCTTTCCTGTTCAGACGCGACTTTGCGAATATGCTCACGGCATTCTTGCAAAGCCTCCTCCGACAGCATGTAATCTCGTTCTTTTGCCATCCCGATTAACATTTCCATCAATTCGTCAACATTATAATTGGGAAACGTGATCGAAATCGGAAACCGTGAAGGCAAGCCAGGGTTTAATGATAGAAAGTAATCCATTTCTTTTGAATAGCCGGCGATAATAAGCACAAAGTCATTGGCGTTGTTTTCCATCCCTTTCACCAACGTATCGATCGCTTCCTTGCCGAAGTCTTTCTCCCCACCTCGTGATAACGAGTACGCTTCATCAATAAAGAGCACGCCACCGCTTGCCTGCTTCAGCACTTCCCGCGTCTTTTGCGCCGTATGGCCAATGTATTCGCCAACTAAATCAGCACGTTCCATTTCCAGTAAGTGGCCCTTTGAGAGCACGTTCATTTCGTGTAAAAAAGAAGCAACAATTCGAGCAACCGTCGTTTTCCCTGTCCCTGGATTGCCTTTAAAAATCATGTGGAGTACTTGCTTTGTTGCTTTAAGCCCGCGTTCTTTGCGGCGTTCATTCACATAAATCCATGCGTAGAGCTCTTGGATTAACGCTTTAATTTCATCCAAGCCGATATAAGCTGACAGCTTCTGTTCAAACTTAGTCAGTACTTCATGCTTTTCTTTTTCTTCTGGAGAGACAAACCAGTCTGTGCTCGCTCGTTTTACAGGAACTTTATTTAATACGACATTGATTCTAGCGCTATTTTTCGTTTCAAGCGGATTGCTCACCGCATCTTCCCCCCTTCAGCAGCCTGCCTCAGGCGGCTCTTGCTTTGTTGCTACTATACGCAAAAAGGATTAAAAACGTGACAAATGCCCATCCCCTGGAAAGACGTTTCCCTTTTACTATATGGAGCAATGGTTCGGGCAAGTACTTCGCTTTGTAAAGCAAATGACTTATTATCTGTTCGTGACGGAGCGGAAGGGATTTGGTATAATTTTCTTGAAAGGGGTGCTTTGGATGGATGGGATTCAATGGGTAGAGCGCTTTACATGCGCTCTTGCTGACAAAGGGCGGCGGCCGTCGACCGTTAGGCGCTACCGCTATGATTTGCTTGACTTTTTCAAGTGGCTCGACAATAAAGATTTCCGCTCTATGGAGCAAACGGATGCAGAACGTTACTTTTATGAATTGGTTGAAAACCGCTCCTACCAAACACGGACAATCCGCCGCGTCGCTTCCGTGCTCCGGCAATTCACCGCCTTTTTAATTGCAGAAAAACAGTTGGCGAGTCATCCACTCCTAACCTATGACCCGCCCCCTTTAGAAGCTGAACCGCTTCAACCTCACGAATGGGTCAATACGAAGGAAATAGCTGCGATCTTGCGTTCAAGCCAAACAGAAGAAGGGTTGACGGACAATCAGCTGCTTGCAAGGCCACAACTGACAAAACGAAATTTTGCGTTGTTTTTGCTTCTTGCCCACTATGGCCTCACATTGCAAGAACTTTGCGATTTGCAGATGAATGATGTCAATTTTGTAAAAGGGACGTTGCTCATTCGAAGAGACAGTGGCCACGACCGTCAACTTGCACTTTGCCCAAAAAACGCCAAGCAGTTGCATGCTTATTGGACACTTATCCCTGAACCGGTACGGCCTCGTTTACATACGGACGATCCGTTGTTTGTCGCTTTTGATTTTACAAGGCGCACTTACCATTGGTCCTATGAAAACGACGCGCCCAAAGCATTGACGGAAATTGCCCTGCAAAAAATGATCCGCACAGAAGTGGCGCGTGCTGGCTTGCGCAAAGGCATTTCCGCCCAGCATTTTCGTCATTCATTTCTGCTCAAGTTAATGCTTGCAGGGGAACAGTGGACAACGATTCAGCAAAAAGCAGGGCTAAAAAGCATGCTTTCCTTGCGGCGCTATGCCCTAACCGTCGAAAAAATGAACGTTGCTAGAAGGCAAGAACTTCTACCTACAGCTGTGGAAGCTGGGGCAGACTCCCGTCTAAACAGCTCATAGCAAGCTGGCTTCATTAAGGCACACAGGCAATAGTTTTTTTAAACAAATAAAAAACGGGATGAAAATGGATTGTTTTCATCCCGTCCTTGGAAAGAACCGTTTTCCCTCGTTGCTATACAAAAAAGCAGTTATACTTCCGCTTCATTTTTCAATTGAACATTTTTTTGCGGGGCAAATGTGGAAATGGCGTGCTTGTAAACAAGCTGTTGGCGGCCTTCTGTTTCTACAATAACGGTAAAGTTATCAAATCCCTTTACTTGCCCACGCAATTGAAATCCATTTAATAAAAAAACCGTTACCGGGATGGATTCTTTGCGCAATTGGTTTAAAAACTGATCTTGGATATTTATTGTTGCTTTCATGTTGGCTGACTCCTCTCTCTACATCGTTCCTTTACTCATTCGCCTTAAGCAAACCCTTTTCCTGCTAAAAAAGCGTGGACATAATCAAAAATTTTTGCTTTGGCCTCTGGCTCCTCCAGATTAAACCAGACAGCATCGCTCCGGTTTTTAAACCAAGTCAGTTGCCTTTTAGCATAACGGCGCGTATTGGTTTTCAGAGCTTCAATGGCTTCGTCATAGGTGCATTTTCCATCAAAATAAGCATATAGTTCCTTGTAGCCAATCGCCTGAATAGCTTGGCCCTGGATTCCCCGTTGATAAAGCCTATGAACTTCTTCCAACAATCCTGCCTCCATCATGGCATCAACGCGGCGGTTGATCCGCTCATATAACGCCTGTCTTTCCATTTCTAAGCCAATTAGCGCATTGTCAAAACGAGGCCGCGCGAGGCCGTTCTCTTGTTCGGAAAATGGTTTTCCTGTAAGATGGATCACCTCTAAAGCACGGATAATACGGCGAACATTATTGGCGTGGATGGCTTCCGCTGCTTTCGGATCTGCTTTTGCTAGCTTCTCGTGGAGTGCTGCGTTGCCGAAACGATTGGCACACAATTCCATTTCTTCCCGGAATGAGGGGTCCGATGGCGCCTCGGCAAAAGACAATTCATGGGTAAGTGCTTGGACGTAAAGGCCCGTGCCGCCGACTAATAAGGGCCATTTGCCACGGCTACGAATGGAAGCAATCGCCAAAAGCGCTTTCTCTTGAAACATGGAAACCGTCCATGTGTCGCCTGGCTCAAGAATGTCAATTAAATGGTGGGGAATGCCAGCCATTTCTTCCACCGTTGCTTTTGCCGTGCCAATATCCATTGTCCGGTACACTTGCATCGAATCCCCGCTAATAATTTCAGCGCCAAACGTTTTCGCAAGTTCAATGCCAAGGGCTGTTTTTCCTACGGCCGTCGGGCCGACAATTGCGATGAGCGGGTCTCGCGTCATAGGCATCCTCCTTTCCATCCTAATCCATGCTAGAGTTCCATTACGCCGTATTGGAAAGTAGCATGTTGCCTTCTGTTGACGGTAAAGCCAAAGCGGGCAAATTGCTCGCTTTGCCAGTGGCCCTTTAACACGACAGCACGCCTTGCAACCCGCTTAGCTTCATCAAGAACGGATTTTGTCAACGTCTCTGAGCAGGCAAAATGGCGCAGTCCTTCAAGTCCAGGCGAAGCAATTTTCGTCTCAAACATCGGGTCAAAATAAACAACATCAACGGCTTCGTCTTTCATATGTTGAAAATAGGCCGCACTGCTCGTGTTCACAACGTTCACTTGCCGTAACGCCTGCAAGAACGCTTCGTCTCCTTCCTGCCACTCTTTTAAGCCTGTTGCCACAATATGAGCAATTGACTGACTCACTTCCAGCCCAGTTACTGTTCCTGTTCTGCCGACAGCAAGAGCAGCCATTACTGCATCCGCGCCCATGCCAAGTGTGGCATCGAGGACTTTCTCGCCCTTGCTCAAGCCGGCAGCGTCGATGAAAGGATCCGTTCCTGTTTTCTTCCACTGTTTATAGCGGATAAACGAGGCATTTGGGTGGTAATAAAACGGGACTGCCTCATTATATTTGTAAAGGGTTAGCCGTTCTTTTCCGACGATGCACACATCTTGACCGTAAGCGGCAAAAAGCGCGTCAAGAGAACGGTCTTGACGCTCAACAAAACGAGCACCAAGTTTAGCAGCACATAAAGCTGCTTTTTCTTTTAAGGCATGGGCCTGTTTTCTTGCCGTCGTAACGATCACGTTTTGTCTCTCCTCTACATGACACGCTTAAACATTTTTTCAAGTTCGTACGTTGAAAAGTGGATCACAACCGGGCGGCCATGAGGACATGTATACGGTTCTTCACAACGGCGCAGCGTTTCCAGAAGTTGAAACATTTCATCCGTGCGCAAATGGCGATTGGCTTTAATCGCCGCTTTGCAACTCATCATAATCGCTGCTTCCTCACGCAATTGGCCAATACTAATCCGTTTATTGTCCAAAAGTTGCTCAACCATTTCTCGTATCGTCGATTCTTCGTCGCCTTGAGGAAACCAAGTCGGATGGGAACGGACGACAAATGTATTTTTCCCAAATTCTTCTAAAAAATACGCCAACGGCTTCAAGTTTTTCTTTCGATTCAGTCACAACAAGCGTTTCCCTTGTTGTCAGCTCAAGTGTAATCGGCACTAGCAAGTCTTGTGTTTGTCCTAATGGTTCAGCTAATTTTTGATGGAAATGCTCATATTTAATCCGTTCTTGTGCCGCATGTTGGTCAATTAAGTACATCCCTTGTTCGTTTTGGGCAACAATGTATGTTCCATGCATCTGGCCGACTGGATACAAAGGCGGCATCCCCCTTTTGGCCTCTACGTCATTGCCTTCAGGCGGTTCTGGCTCGATAACAGTTGTGTCCTCTTCCGTTGGAAGGGACTCGTCTACTGTTATTTCCGCCTGCTCATATGCATCCTCTGTGTTGGTTTCTACACGTTCATTTCGAGCAGGCACACTGGCATGGCCGCTTCTTACTTGTTCGATTTCCTGCTCTTGTGGCCGTGATGGCGACCAACTGTTGCCCATGCTTGTGCTTTCCTCTTGGCGATCAACTTGATTGTCGGCAGCAAGCTGGCGCGGCTGCTGCATCGTTTCGCGCACATGCTCTTTTTCTGGCTGTAACTCGTACGCTAAGGAGAAGGACAGCTGTTCGCTTTTTGTTTGAGCTGCGTTTTCTTTTTTCGGCTCAGGTATAAGCGTTTCTTCACTTAACGCCTTTTTAATGCTATCGACAATCATTTCACTAAGCGCTTCTTCCTTGCTCAAGCGCACTTCCAGCTTAGCCGGATGGACATTGACATCGATTAACGTCGGGTCCATTTCCAACTTTAGAACGGCAATCGGAAAGCGGCCAATTGGCAGCTTTGTGTGAAAGCCTTGTTGAATCGCTTTAGCCAACTTAAAGTTGCGGATGTAGCGCCCATTTATGAAAATCGACATATACTGCCTGTTCGCTCGTGTCAATTCAGGCTTAGCGATATAGCCACTTAGCTCGTAATCCAACGATGAACCCGTCATATGGACCATTTGTTCTGCTGTTTTGCGGCCATAGACTTGGGCAATGACTTGGCGTAAGTCACCGTTTCCTGCTGTTTTCAGCACGGTTTTGCCATCGCTGACATAGTGAAACCGAATGTGCGGGTACGCCAAAGCCATGCGGTTCATTACTTCGCTCACATGCCCCGCCTCTGTTAAAACCGTTTTTAAATATTTTAGGCGTGCAGGCGTATTGTAAAACAAGTCAGTGACGACAATGGTGGTGCCTTTGCGCGCTTCAGAGGGCTGCTTGTGGACGATCTCTCCCCCCTCAAGCTCGATTTGCATCCCTGCACTTCCTGTGCTCGTCTGCATATTTACACGGGAGACAGAGGCGATGCTTGGCAGCGCTTCGCCGCGAAAACCGAGTGTGCGAATCGTAAACAAATCGCGGTCCGTTTTGATTTTTGAGGTCGCGTGACGAGAGAAAGCCAATTCTAGTTCATTCGGCTCAATGCCTGTCCCATTATCAACAATGCGAATGGAAGAAAGACCACCTTCTTCAATTTCAACTAGAATTTGGCTGCTGTTTGCATCAATCGCATTTTCGACAAGCTCTTTGACGATAGAAGCAGGACGTTCAACGACTTCGCCAGCTGCAATTTTATTAGAAAGCGCATCGTCAAGCTGTTGAATAGCGGTCATCGTCTCCACCCCTTTTTACTTTATTACTTGTTTAGCTGCTTTTGCCACTCATTGATTTTTTCAAGCGCTTGTAGCGGTGTTAAGTGCAACACATCGACTTCAGCCATTTTCGCTAGTACCGAACGTTCTTTTTTTGTTGGCTGCTTTGGCTTTGTTTCATCATCAGCTGGAAATAGCGAGAGCTGCTGCGGTTCTTCGATGGTTGCTGCAGTTTCCGTTTTAGCGCTATTGATTGGTTGTTCTACCGAAGCACTTGTTGGTTTCCGTGGAATATGCTCCAACTCAGTCAAAAGCGCCTCTGCCCTCGTTGTTACCTGCTTTGGCAAACCGGCCAGTTCTGCGACATAAACGCCGTAGCTGCGGTCTGCAGCGCCTTCAATCACTTGATGGAGAAACACCACTGTCCCATTTTCCTCTACAGCCGAAACATGGACATTGCGTAACGTATGAAGGGAATCAGCCAACCCTGTCAATTCGTGGTAATGGGTCGAAAAAAGGGTTTTAGCGCCAATGGTTTCATAAATGTATTCAATGATCGCCTGTGCGAGCGCCATCCCGTCATACGTCGAAGTACCACGGCCAATCTCATCAAGCAAAATGAGGCTGTGGGGTGTTGCTTTCACAAGCGCGTCTTTTGTCTCCAGCATTTCTACCATAAATGTGCTCTGTCCGCTTGCAAGGTCGTCAGCGGCACCAATGCGGGTAAAAATTTGGTCAAACAAAGGCAGCGTTGCTTCCGCGGCAGGCACATAGCTGCCAATCTGCGCCATGACGACAGTTAAAGCAAGCTGGCGCATATAGGTGCTTTTCCCGCCCATATTCGGCCCCGTAATTAACAGCATATCCCTGTCGCCCGTTAAATCAATGTCATTTTCTACATAACTGCCTCGTTTAATGACCGTTTCTACGACAGGATGGCGCCCGCCTTTGATGGCGACATCGCGACTTTCAGTGATGGTTGGCTTCGTGTAGCCGTTTTGTTCAGCAACAGAGGCAAAACCAGCGAGCACATCCATTTCGCTAATATCGGCGGCAAGCTTTTGCAAACTAGCAACATAGGCTTCCACTTGTTTACGGATATCAGCAAATAAACGGTATTCAAGATCGGCGAGCTTTTCATCGGCTTCCAATATGAGCGCTTCTTTTTCCTTTAGTTCTGGCGTTATGTAACGTTCAGCATTGGTGAGCGTCTGTTTGCGTTCGTAGCGGCCATCTGGCAGCATATGGGCATTGGCCCTTGTTACCTCAATGTAGTAACCAAATACACGGTTGTAGCCTACTTTTAATGAGCGTATGCCTGTTGCTTCCCGTTCCGACTGCTCGAGTTCAGCAATCCACTGTTTGCCGTTACGGCTTGCATCCCGGTAAGCATCCAGTTCTTCGTTATAACCGTCTACAATAAGGCCACCGTCCGTTAACGAGAGCGGTGGATCATCGACAAGGCTTTGATCCATTAAGGCCACCAAGTCAGCAAACTGCTCAGACTGCTTTAGCCAACGTCCGCCAAGGCCGGCTTGTTCCAGCGTTGCCTCGATCTCCGGAATGTTTTGCAGCGAGCGCTTTAATTGCACAAGCTCCCGTGCATTGACGCTGCCGTAAGCAATACGGGCTGCTAACCGCTCAATATCGTAAACGTGGCGAAGACAATCGCGCAATTGCTCCCGTTCAAAAAAATGTTCCAGAAACGCTTCTACCACTGCCTGTCTGCCTGCAATTGCTTGCTTGTCCACTAATGGCCGTTCAATCCATTGGCGTAAAAGCCTCCCACCCATTGCTGTTACTGTTTGGTCAATCACAGCAAGGAGGGAGCCACTTTTCTTTTTATCGCGCAATGTTTGGACTAATTCCAAATTCCGTTTTGCATGGACATCCATTTTTAAATAAGAATCGGCCGGATGGAAAACGACTTGTTGCAAATGGCGCAAGCTTTGCTTCTGGGTCGCTAGTAAATAATGGAGCATGCGCCCGTAAGCTCGTTTTAGCAATGGCTGTTGAATATGGTTAATAAGCCGCTCATATTCTTTAGGCACGCTCTCTTGTTCCTCATAGGAAACAACAAAACCTTGCTGTCCGGCAAGCTTCGCTTTCAGTTCTTCTTCGAGCCCAGCCGGCGCAATCGCTTCTTTAACGCCACTGGCTGCAATTTCTTGAAGAAGCTCTGCGCTCCCTCCTCTAAGCAATGTTACATCGCTTTCGCCTGTAGAAAGGTCGCAACGGGCGATGCCCCACGCGTCATCCCCTTCGTTGGCAAAGGCGAGCAAATAGTTGTTTTCTTTTTCCGCTAACAACTTGCTATTCATCAACGTACCTGGTGTCAATACTTTTGTTACTTCACGCTTCACAACGCCTTTTGCTGTTTTTGGGTCTTCCACTTGCTCACAAATGGCAATTTTATACCCTTTATCAATTAGGCGGGCTATATATGAATCAGCCGAATGGTACGGAACACCGCACATTGGAATTCGGTCATCGCCTTGGCCACGGCCCGTTAATGTAATTTCTAATTCTTGGGCAGCTTTAATGGCATCATCATTGAACATTTCGTAAAAGTCGCCTAACCGGAAAAATAAAAAGGCGTCCTGGTACTTTGCTTTTATTTGCAAGTACTGTTTCATCATGGGGGTGTGCATTTGTGCCATAAATTGCCTCCGATATGTTGAAAATCTAATCGCTATTATACCATAGGAAGACAGTCGATTTCCTTGATTTTAACGGAAAAAAACCGGCTCTCCAAAAAGTGAGCCGGCTTTTTCTATCGGTCGATTTCTTCTTGTAAAAAGTTTGGATCGATTTGTTCAAATTCTTCGTCGCGAATTTCGCCAGTAAGTGAGTCAATCGGATATTCTTCAATCAGCCCTTGTGGATTGACCGCTACTGCCACTTTCGTTTCGCCAATGCATTCAACAATAAATTCCCGTTCGACTTGGACATCGACACTGCGGCCGTCCTCAGAAATGACTGCTTCAAGTGTATTCGGCTGCTGCACAGACTTCGCGTAAACTTCCAATTCTTCGGAAATCACATTGTCATCTTTCATTGTTAAAGGCACGAGATCGGTATAAGAAACCGTTTGAGTTGCAACGTCCGTTTTCGTGTTATTGGTATACGAAAACCATACATTAATGTCATAGCTGCCATTGACTTCGACTGTATCCCCACGCTTTTTTGCACTGTACGTGTGATTAATAATCCAGCAGCCGAGTATGCTTGACGGTGGCTCTGATGGACGGATATGATGTGTCGCTTCTGAAAATTTGCGCCCTTTGCCGCAGACAGCTTTCGTAATAATCTCGCGATAACTCGTTTCATTTTTTGAGTCAGCCATCGTGTACCTCCCATTTTTCATTTTGCCTATTGCAATAGACATTCGCCTTGTTTTTTACATTGCGCACATCCGCTGATCATGTTGTGCAACGCCCCTACGCCTAGACGTTTCTATACCAAGCTATGAATCACTGACCCTGTTTAGACCTATAAAACAAAAACACGGCATTCCTGCCGTGTTCAGACTGTAGACAAACGCTCGCATACGGGTCGTTTGCCTCACTTATATGCTTTAAAACTGTCGTTTGACATGCAAGAAAATGTTGCTCATAAACCCCCGTTCTATCCGCATCCTTCCCTCGCCTGCACTCATCGTCTGACAAGTGTGTTCGATCAGTCTGAGTGCAAAACAAAAAGCGTGTTAACATTGATGAAAGGGGCTTTTCGTCGTCGTTCCCCGCATGACATCGCCATCCATGGAACGAATTATTTCATCCGTAACCGTTTTAGACACCGTGTTCGTGATTAATTGCAGCAATTCATTTACTTCGACTTGACTCCGTTTAAATTCCTGAACGAGAGGGATCTCATCAATTTGATCATGCAATTCATCAATTTTCGCTTCCACTTCTTTTAACGCTTCCGTCTTTCCGTAATGCTTCAAATTAACGGCTTCTTTTTGGTAGCGTTTAATATCGGCAATCATTTCCTGGACGCGAAGATGTTCGTTGATTTTCTTTTCTGCGCGCTTGAAAAAGTCAACTTCCTCTGTCCGGGCGAGCATATTTGCCAGTTCCTTTGCTTTGCCCTTGATTTCCTGTCTTGTATACAACTTTGTCATTGTGCTTTCACCTCTGGCGCCGAAACGATTTCTCCATCTAATGACCATGTTTTCGCTTCTGTTATTTTTACATAGACAATTTCGCCAATTGCTGATTTCGGTCCGACAAAATTAACAAGCCGATTTGTCCGAGTGCGCCCAGCAAGAACATCTGCATTTTTCTTGCTTTCCCCTTCTACGAGCACTTCAACAATTTTGTCCTGATAATCCAAGTTGCGCTTGTTGGAAATATCGTTGACAAGGGCATTTAAGCGGGCCAACCGCTCTTTTTTCACAGCCATTGGGACGTTGTCTTCCATTCGAGCTGCCGGTGTGCCTTCACGAGGCGAATAAATATAGGTATACGCCGCATCAAATTGAATTTCTTCCACGAGAGAAAGCATGTCCTGAAATTGTTCTTCGGTTTCATTCGGGAAGCCAACAATTAAATCGGTTGTAAAGGAAGCATTCGGAATCGCTTGTTTAATCTTATTCGCCAGCGTAATGTATTGCTCCCGCGTATATTTGCGGCCCATCAGTTTAAGAATATCAGAGTTTCCATGCTGAACCGGCAAATGGATATGCTCAACAAGGTTTCCACCTTGGGCAAGCACTTCAATTAAATGGTCGTCAAAATCACGAGGGTGGCTTGTCGTAAACCGGACGCGCGGAATATCAATTTTATGAATTTCGTTCATCAGGTCGCCAAGCCGATAAGAGCCTGGCAAATCTTTGCCATAGGCGTTCACATTTTGGCCGAGCAGCGTTATTTCCTTGTACCCTTGGCGCGCCAAATCACGCACTTCGGCTATAATGTCTTCAGGCAAGCGACTACGCTCTTTGCCTCGCGTATATGGGACGATGCAGTATGTGCAAAACTTATCACAGCCATACATAATGTTTACCCATGCTTGTGTTTTGTTTTTGCGAGAGCGCGGCATGTTTTCAACGATATCGCCTTCTTTGGACCACACTTCAATGACCATTTCTTTTCCGAAAATCGCATCCCGTAATAAATGGGGCAAACGATGAATGTTGTGTGTCCCGAAGATCAAATCAATGTGCTGGTGCTTTTCCATAATTTTGCCGACTACTGATTCTTCTTGTGACATACAACCGCATACGCCAATAATCAGTTCAGGCTTTTCCAACTTAAGCGGCTTTAAGTTGCCGATTTCGCCAAACACTTTGTTTTCCGCGTTTTCACGGATAGCGCATGTGTTTAATAGAATGACATCAGCCTCTTCTGTTTCGTTTGTTTCTTCAAAGCCCATTCCGAGCAAAAGACCTGACATGTTTTCAGAATCATGGACATTCATTTGGCAGCCGTAAGTCCGAATTAAAAATTTCTTCCCTGCGCCAAGGTTGGCAACATCTTCGGGGATCAAATTTTCGGGACGAAGCACTTGCACGTCTTCACGCTTTCTCTTTCGCCCTGCCCGATAATTCGGCTGATCGTATATGGTAATTTCCCGGCCTTTTATTTTAATAATTTTTTTCTCGTCGTCTTCAGAAACAACGCGCGCATCGCTAAAATCGAAGTACTTGCTGTAATCTTTCGTCTTGTTTTGATCACTCATTGTAAAATCCCCTTCCATGCAAACAAAACGTTCCTCCCATATTATACGTGTCTCATCCTTAGAAAACAATGGAACAGAGCCGATTCGCGGCAATCTTCATTGAAAACAACGCTAGCGTTATCTCTAGCTATAAAAATGAGGGCTGTAAGGCCCTTTTGACGCATAGGTTTTAATAATCGTATAAAGGGAGCTGGTCCAATGATTGAAATTGCAGGAAAGCCGTTGCACACCATACCGAGCCACGGTTTATCTCAAGCGGAACGCGCCATTCTAACAAGTTTGCTTGAAAGCGAGGCTACTTACCGCTACCAATCCGTTGATGAACTCAGCTTTGAGGTTGCTTTGCGCTTACATACGGTCGAAGCGTCAATCGCCATGTTTCATAGTGGTGCCTCATTCGAGTCCTTTCAACAGTCCTTTTGCAATCCCCGCTTTTGGCAGCGGATGCCTAATGGCGCCTTCCAGTTAAAACCTTCCATTAGGCCGTCTGATGCCATCAACGATATCTTTTTAAATGGTAGAGCCTACGGATTTGAATGCGCCACTGCGATTATCATTCTCTTTTATAAGGCGGTGCTAGACTCGATTGACCGTCCTTCGTTTGACCGGTTGTTCCAAGGGCTTTATTTGTATTCATGGGAACATGACGAAGACTTGCAGCTAGTGACGAGAAAAGGGACCGATTATTGTATTGGCGACTGCGTTTACTTTGACAATCCCGATTTTGCCCCGTACAATTCCGTCTGGCGCGGCGAAAACGCGATTAAGCTTGATCGTGACTTGTACTTTGGCCATGGGATTGGGATTCAAACGAGCGCAGAAATCATCCGCCTTCTAAACGAGCAACGCATCCCAGGCTCGCAAACGTCCGCTTACTTGCTCGACCAAGTAACACGCCTTAACTTTAAATTGGTACGTACTTTTTCCGATACTGGCTACACGCCACGTACAGGGCTTTTGGATGCGATCGTCGTGGAAATGGGTGATCGTATCCACTTTTACTAAAAGCAAAACAGGCTGCTGCACGTGTTATTCATGCAGCAGCCTGTTTTAGCTACGAGGTTCTATAATCAGCTTAATGGCCGTTCGCTCTTCTCCGTCAATATGGATGTCTGTAAACGCGGGAATGCAGACCAAGTCGATTCCACTGGGAGCAACGAAACCTCTGGCAATCGCAATCGCTTTGATGGACTGGTTTAACGCTCCTGCGCCAATCGCCTGTATTTCTGCGGCTCCTCGTTCCCGGATGACACCGGCGAGCGCGCCTGCAACAGAATTTGGTGTAGATTTTGCTGAAACCTTTAAGACTTCCATTTCTACCCCTCCTCAAATAAAATAAAGCGGGCTGGTTCGATCGTTGTCTCCTCAAGCTGTCAATTAACAGGCCAACGCCTTATCACATGTCTATTGAAGAAATAGGAGGGATATGCCTCGTGAACACAAAATTGTCTACATTTCCATAAACGGGCGCTCATCGGAAAAGGAAAGGCGCTCAATTTTCGCTGCTTTTCCGGTACGGTCATCGATATCAATCACAACACCGTTTAATTGTTTGCGACCTTCAGCCACTTCAAAACGCGCAGGCAAATTCGTCAGAAACCGGTACAGCACCGCTTCTTTTTCCATGCCAAGAATGCCGTCTAAAGGGCCAGTCATGCCAACATCAGACAAATAGGCGGTCCCTTTTGGCAAAATCCGCTCATCTGCTGTTTGCACATGTGTGTGTGTGCCGATCACTGCACTGACGCGCCCATCTAAATGCCAGCCCATCGCTTGCTTTTCGCTCGTCGTTTCTGCGTGAAAATCGACAAATATGCAATCAGCTTCGGCGCCAATTTCCTCTAAAATCCCATCGACTGTACGGAAAGGGCAATCAGCTGGATTCATGAACGTCCGTCCTAGCAAATTGATGACGGCCACATTTAATTGGTTGACTTTCATCACCCGGAAGCCGACCCCAGGCGTGTTCGGAGGCAAGTTGGCTGGCCGTACAAGCCATTTCGCGTCTTCAATGAAATCAAAAATTTCCCGTTTATCCCAAGCATGGTTTCCGAGTGTCACCATTTGCGCACCTAAATCAAGAAAACCTTTATATATTTTTTCTGTAATCCCTTTACCGTGTGCCGCATTTTCGCCATTTATGACCGTGACGGTCGGCTTGTAATGCTGTTTCAAGCGTTTCAAATGCGTTTCTACCATGTCGCGGCCAGGAGAGCCGACAACGTCACCAATAAATAAAATCCTCAAGGGGATCCCTCTTTTCCAAACAAATTTCAAAAAAATAAAGTGGCTTTCGCCACTTTATTTTGCGTATTCCACAGCACGTGTTTCGCGAATGACAGTCACTCGAATATGACCTGGGTAATCAAGCTCTTGCTCAATTTTTTTCGTTATGTCACGCGCTAGTTTATGGGCCAATGCATCGTCGACGACATCTGGCCGAACCATGATCCGCACTTCACGCCCAGCTTGAATGGCAAACGTTTTTTCAACGCCATCAAACGACTCAGAAATCTCCTCGAGCTTTTCAAGGCGGCGTATATACGTTTCAAGTGTTTCCCGTCTTGCGCCGGGACGAGCAGCAGACAATGCATCAGCGGCAGCAACAAGCGTCGAAATAATCGACGTGGACTCGGTGTCGCCATGATGCGAAGCAATTGCATTAATGACAACAGGATGCTCCTTATATTTTGTCGCAAGCTCGACGCCAATTTCAACGTGGCTGCCTTCAACTTCATGGTCAATCGCCTTGCCGATATCATGCAAAAGGCCTGCACGTTTTGCTAGCTTCACGTCTTCACCAAGCTCTGCCGCCATAATCCCTGCTAGATGGGCTACTTCCATCGAATGCTTTAAGACATTCTGGCCATAGCTTGTACGGAAGCGCAGCCTGCCCAAAATTTTGATCAGATCAGGGTGGAGGCCGTGTACGCCAACTTCAAATGTCGTCTGCTCGCCGTACTCGCGAATCGTTTCGTCGACCTCACGCCGCGATTTATCCACCATTTCTTCAATCCGGGCAGGATGAATCCGTCCGTCTTGGACAAGTTTCTCCAGAGCTGAACGGGCAATTTCGCGACGAATTGGATCAAATCCTGATAAAATGACCGCTTCCGGCGTATCGTCAATAATTAAATCGATCCCCGTCAACGTTTCTAACGCGCGAATATTCCGCCCTTCACGGCCGATAATGCGCCCTTTCATTTCATCATTAGGCAAATTGACAACAGAGACCGTCGTCTCGGCCACGTGGTCAGCTGAGCAACGCTGAATGGCAAGAGACAAAATTTCTTTCGAGCGTTTATCTGCCGTTTCCTTTGCCTCGGCTGTTTTTTCTTTAATCAAAAGAGCCGTTTCATGGGCAATTTCTTGTTCAACCTCTTGTCGGATGATCATTCGGGCTTCTTCCCGTGACAATCCGGATACTCGTTCCAGTTCCTGTTTTTGTTCAACAAGCAACTGGCTCATTTTACTTTCCATCTCTTCAACTTGTCGTTGTTTTTTGGCGAGAGATTCCTCCCGTTTTTCTAACGATTCTTCTTTTTTATCGAGAGTTTCGCTTTTGCGGTCGAGAATCTCTTCTTTTTGGACCAAACGATGCTCTTGTTTCTGAATCTCATTTCTTCGCTCACGAACCTCACGCTCGGCGTCACTACGAAGCTTATGGACTTCGTCTTTCACTTCCAAAATCGCTTCTTTTTTATTCGTTTCTGCTTCGCGCTTGGCGTCATCAATCATTTGCTTTGCTGCGTGTTCCGCACTTGATATTTTCGCTTCAGCGACTGATTTTCGAACAAGATATCCAACAACTGCAAAAACTACAGAGAAAGCAAGTACAATGAGGCAGAGAACCAAGAGACTCAACGTATAACTTGGCATCGTTTCACCTCCCTTGCTATCCAATTGTTGGTTTTAACGGTGCATTCACGTTTGCTAAATTACAGGTCAAACTTACATAAAATACAGCCTTTTTTACACACTGTATCATTTCTTATTCTACGCTCAGTCGCAGGCGATGTCAAGGTTTGGAAATCTCTTCTATTTGGCTAAGTCCATCGCGAATGGACACTGAAAAGGCTTTGTCGCCTGATTCGGCTAAGTGATGGTTATGGGTAATCATTATGATTTGCCTGCCAAACATCGTTGCTAGCGATTTTAAAAATTCGTATAAGTAATGGGTATACTCCCCTGACACATGCTTGCCTGGCTCATCAAGCAACAGCGGCCCAGCCTGGCGCGGCTGTGTCGTTTCCATCAAGGCAACGCGAAGCGCCAATGTCACAATATCCACGACACCGCCGCCTCTGGCGTCCTGGGGCTTCGTCTTCACACGAATGCCTTCATAATCAGAAATGACGTACATGTCCGCAACTGCACGGTTGCCGTGCTCTTCTAATTCGATTTCAAATGAGACAAGCGGTCCAAATACGTACTGGAGCGCATTTGTCACCAACGTCTCCATTTGCTGTTTGGCTTGCTCCCTGGCATATTCCGCTGATTGTTGCAAAAGAACACGCGCCTTTTCGTACGTATCGACCGTGTCTTCCATATGAACAAGTTCCGCTTCAGCCGCTTCAAGTCGTTCTTGCAACATCCGCTTCTTTTCATCAAGGCGCATCCATTGGTCTCTCGCTTGCTGGAGGGCGTTTTCTAACTGCTCCAGCTCCCGTTCACTGCTCACGGCTAACAAGCTCCTTTGGAATAAGGGACCATGCTTCATCCATTGAACGTGTGATGCTGTCTTCTAAACGTTGAATCTCTTGTTCAAGCTCCTCTGGCTTCACGCCAAGTTCCTCTAATTCACCTAACAGCCGTTGCTTTTGATTCTCTAACTCTTCAAGCTTTGCTTCAGCCCGGTAGCGGACGTCTTTTGCCTTTTCAATAGCTTGTTTCATTTTTTCCAAATCTTGTTCGACACTGTTCATCCGTGATGCTCCCCTCCATGATTAATCGCTTGCCCACAAGTCGGGCAAATACCGAGCGCTTTTAGTGTTTTCGTATAACGATCATTCAACTGCTTTTCCTCAGCCAGCTTTTCTTTCACAAACGCTTGTCCGTCAGCAGCACGTTTTGTCACTTCTGCCAACTGCCTTTTATAATCCTTTAACTTCATTAAAAGCTTCGTCGTTTCAGTCGCCTCGTTTAACTGTTGGGCTGCTTGCTCTGTCCCTTTCAATTCTGCACTGGTGGCCTTCACTGATGTATATTCGTGCTTCGTTTGCTGCCACTGGCGTGCAAGTTTTTCGAGCCGTTCTTTTTTGGCTTGCTCCTCTTCCATTCGTACAAGCTGCTTCCTGTCTAAACTTTGCACAAAAGCTGTTTGCGCCATTGCCTTCGTCAATGTTTGCTCATTGTCCTTTATTGCCTGGCATTGTTGCTCAAGATTTGTCAGACGCACATAACGAGCCGCCTCGTTTCGTATGGCCTGGTGAAGGCTATAAGCGCTGTCTACTTGGGCTGTTTTTGAAAGCCATAAGGAGCAAGTACTACTGTCTTTTTCGAGCCGTGTCCATTGTTCAGCCAACTGACTAAGGCGCTTGCTTTTAACGGCCAGGGCACGCAACTGTTCATAACGAATTTCCCAATCAGCAAGCTGGGCTACACTTGCTTTTTGTTTATTGGCCTCTGCTTTGGCTCTTGTCAGCTCTATGTAACGGGCATGCCATTGCTTCAGCTTCGCCAACCTCTCCTGGGCAGCTTTGGCTAGCCGCAATTTTTCAAAGCCTTTGTCCAGTTTCGCTTTCGCCGCCTCAAGCCCATCAAATGGTGCGAGCGCCGTTTTGGCTTCCTCTACTTCTGCTTGTTTCTGTTTGATTCGTTGGCTAAGTCCGTACACATCTTTAGAGGTATCGCGGATCGCCATATCTAAATAGTGGGCACCGCTCATGCGGCCAATTGTCTTGGCGCGCAGCGATCCTGGCGCTTCCAACAAAAAGGGCCCATCTAACTGCTGGGCAATTTGCAAATGCCACTCATTATCGCCATCGATTCGGAACGGCCTCATGCCATGGGCTTGGATCACTTCTTCAGGCACTTGGCTGCCAAACCCTTCAAGCACCAAGTCTTGCCCTCCTGGCTCTTTTAAGATATAGCGATTTTTTGAGCTTGTCCGCTCGCGGATGATGAGACGTCCTGAGTCCATTGTGATCGTCACACGGACAAAATCCGCACCGACACGGATGAAATCTGTTCCCCTCGGCTGGTTAAACAATGCCCAGCGAACTGCCCGCAAGACGGCAGTCTTGCCGCTGTCAGATTGGCCAACAATGACATTTAGACCTTTGTCAAATTGCAGCGTGCTATCTAAATGGGATTGGAAATTTTCAAGCCTGACGCTTACAATATTATTCAGTTTCATCACGCTCCCAGCGCTCTTCCACGACTGTCATCCGCCTTAGCGCTTCCTGTTTTACTTTGTCTTCCACACCTTGCAAAGAGGCAAGCTCGCGAATGATTTCACCCATTTGCAGCGTTTGGAAATCGGCCTGCTCTCTCACTTGCTGGACAAAGGCGTGAAGTTTTTCTTCCTGGTGGCTTGCTTTTTCGACGTAAGCCCTGTCCAACACGTCACTGCCTTTTTGAGCGACAGTCAGCGTCTCTTCCCGTAGCGTTATGCCTTCTTTTGTCACGGTACCAATAATGACTTTAGGCAGCCGTTCTACTTCTGTCCAATGGTTGTTAATCCTCGCTATCGCACCTGGATTGCAGATAAATTTGCCGTTTTGCTCTTTAATGCCGAAGCCTGTATGGTAATGCCCTGTCAAAATAACATCGGCGCTCGTTCCCCAAATGTGGTCAATCAGCGTATGAGGAATGCCATCAGGCAGTGCTTTTTCGACGAGCATGCTATGGACAAGGTGGATCATCGCATCTGCTTCTGTTTCATTGATCGGGTAATAGTCTAGCTTAGGGTCACGCTGGTCGAGCTCGTAATGGTATGGCTGGCCAGACACTTGCACACGGACGCCAGCTTTTTCGATCAAAATCGGCTTGCCAGGATGGACGAGCTTCATAATGCCAAACGCATCAAGGAGACCAAGCATCGTCCGTGACACCGTCTCTGGGTTATGACCAAATGTATCATGGTTCCCGGAAATTGTGTATATGGGCGCTGGCGCTTCCCGGAAAATTTGTGCGAATTGGCCAACTGTGCTTGGCGATAAGTCAGGCCTGTCAAAAACATCACCGCCGTGAAGAAGCACATCCACTTGTTCACGGTCGGCAATTGCCATTATTTCTGTAAGCTTTTGTTTCATTGTTTCTGGAAACGCATCTAAACGGTTTTTAGGCGCTGTCCCCCGAATATGGGTATCGGTAAAATATAAAAACGTGACCATTTTATCCCGTCGGCTCCTTTTGCAAGTGAAACTGCTTCTTAATCCTTATAAAAAAAGCCCCCTCAACGGTTGCAGCCACTGAAATCCCGTTTTTTTCAAATACAGAGGAAAGAACATGGCGTAGGCCAGATCTTTCCTCCTCTTGTATGGGCGTCTATCAGCGGACTCTGTTCGGGAGCCTCGTAAATGTTGTTCGCTTTATTTTAAATCTAAAGGCACATCTTCAAAAGCTTGTTCTTCAGCTGCCTCTTCCAGCTTCGCTTCCCCGTCGAGCCCGTGGTGGTCACGAATCAAACGCTCAATTTCAGCGGTAATTTCCGGGTTTTCTTTCAAGAATTGTTTTGAATTTTCGCGGCCTTGCCCGAGGCGGTCGCCTTTGTAAGAATACCAAGCACCGCTTTTTTCGACAATATCGAGTTCCGACGCAATGTCAAGCATCGAACCTTCCCTGGAAATGCCTTCTCCGTACATAATGTCGACTTCCGCTAAACGGAAAGGCGGAGCTACTTTATTTTTGACGACTTTGATTTTGGTACGGTTGCCGACAATCTCATTCCCTTGCTTCAACGCCTCGGCACGGCGCACTTCCAAGCGGACGGACGAGTAAAATTTAAGGGCGCGCCCCCCTGGCGTTGTTTCTGGATTGCCGAACATAACACCGACTTTTTCACGGATTTGGTTGATGAAAATCGCAATCGTTTTCGACTTATTGATCGCTCCTGATAATTTCCGAAGCGCTTGTGACATTAAGCGTGCTTGCAAGCCAACATGCGAGTCGCCCATTTCCCCTTCAATTTCCGCTTTTGGCACGAGCGCAGCTACACTATCAATGACAATAATATCAAGAGCACCACTGCGGACGAGCGCTTCAGCAATTTCAAGTGCCTGTTCGCCTGTATCAGGTTGGGACAGCAGGAGCTCATCGATATTAACGCCTAGTTTGCTCGCATAGACAGGATCAAGGGCATGCTCAGCATCTATAAAAGCTGCTTGGCCACCATTGCGCTGCACTTCAGCAATTGCATGGAGGGCAACGGTCGTTTTACCGGAAGATTCCGGGCCATATACTTCAATGACTCTTCCTTTTGGATAGCCGCCTACACCAAGGGCAATATCAAGGGCAAGGGCGCCGCTCGAGACCGTCGATACGCGCTGTTCAGCCTGTTCACCTAGCTTCATGACAGAGCCTTTGCCAAATTGTTTTTCAATATGGCGTAAAGCCATGTCAAGCGCTTGTTTTCTATCACTCATGTTCATCTCTCCTTGTCAATTCGCTCATTTCTATCGTTATCCATGTAAGGGACAATGTTGTAAGTCTTCGCATGAGTCTATCATAACGCGTTTTGCTTCGTTTGCCAATAGTTTTTGCGAACATTTATTCGTCTTTTTTTACGACAAATAGGAAAGACCGGGCGGAACCCGGCCTTTCCGACTGTAAATACTACGTGTTGTGGCCAAAGCAACCCAGCAAGCTTTGGTCAAGGAGTCTATGAACGGCGTGAGCCTGCTGGCGTGCGCCGCTCCCGTTTCGGGCGAGGCTTAGCAGGTTCAAGATTGACGCGCGCTCCATTAATACGGGAATAGCGCAAGCCTTCATACACAAATGGCGCAGCCTCTTCTGGTACATCGACAAAGGAAAAGTTTTCAAAGATGTCGATGCGGCCAATCGATTTGACAGGAATGCCGACAAGGCGACCGATCTCTTCGCCAAGAATTTTAGGCGTTAAATTGACGTTTCGCCCAACATTGATGAAGAAGCGGACCATTCCTTTGGCACCGCCTGTGTCACCAAAGCTGTAGCCAGCATCTTCGGTTGCCGTCTCTGTCGAAAACTTTAATTTCAATAGCGCCGCAACCACTTGTTTAGGGTCTTGCTCAGCAAGAATTTCATCTACAAGGGGCAAGAACAACTCCATTTCTTTGCCACCTTGCTCAATTGTATCCTCGATTAAGTTTTTCCAAGAGCTTTGCTGTTTTTCAACAACTTCTTCAATCGTCGGCACGCTCGCTGACGGAATGTGCATCTTGATTTCTTTTTCAATAGAACGGAGATGCTTCATCTCCCGTGGTGTCACCAACGTAATCGCTGCGCCTGTCCGGCCCGCTCGCCCTGTACGCCCAATCCGGTGCACATAGCTTTCAGGATCTTGTGGAATATCGTAGTTGATTACATGGCTGACATTTTCCACGTCGATGCCCCTGGCAGCTACGTCTGTAGCAATGAGGAACTCGATCGATGAGTCGCGGAATTTTTTCATGACCACATCACGCTGAGATTGTGTCAAGTCGCCATGGAGACCATCAACAAGATAGCCCCTTGCTTGGAGCGCTTCTGTCAATTCAGCGACGCCTTTTTTCGTGCGGCAAAACAAAATGCCGAGCTCCACATCATCGCTATCAATGATGCGGCAAAGGGAGTCAATTTTATTCCGCTCCAATACTTTATAATAAACTTGGTTGATCGAAGGCGCTGTCACCTCGCCCTTATTAATCGTCACTGTTTTCGGATCGTTCATGTATTTTCGTGACAGCTTGCGGATCGCAGGCGGCATCGTGGCAGAAAACAACAACGTTTGTCGAACTTGATTGACTTCCTTTAGAATCGCTTCGATGTCATCGACAAAGCCCATATCGAGCATTTCATCGGCTTCGTCAAGGACAACGGTATGGACCGAATTAAGCTTGAGCGTTCCACGCCGCAAATGGTCAAGCATCCGCCCTGGGGTACCAATCACTACTTGCACTCCTTGGCGCAACGCTTTGATTTGGTGGCCGATTGATTGCCCGCCGTAAATCGGCAACGTCCGAATCCGTTTATGAGCCGATAGCTTTTGCAGTTCTCCGGAAACTTGAATGGCCAATTCCCTTGTTGGCGTCAAAATTAACGCTTGAATGTAACGCTCTTCGGTCACTTTATCGACAACTGGTATCCCAAAAGCAGCTGTTTTTCCAGTACCTGTTTGCGCCTGGCCAATTACATCGCCACCTGTCAAAATAGCAGGAATCGCTTTTTCTTGGATAGGGGATGGTTCTTCAAACCCCATATCTTGGATTGCTTGTTTCACTTGGTCCGAAATATCAAAGTCTGTAAAATAGGTCATTTACTACCATTGCTCCTTTTCAATTCTTCCAGTAAATAAAAATAGCCAAATTTCACCGCCCGCATTCGTACGGCATTGCGTCCTCCGGATAAAGACAGCGTGTATACGCGCTCTTTCCCTCCTGGCAAAAGAAGCGCCAGAAAAACGGTGCCCGCTTCGTGGCCCTCTTGCCCCCCAGGGCCAGCCACTCCTGTAAAAGAGATGGCAATATCAGAACCGCAACGTGTTTTGACGCCACGTGCCATTTCCAACGCACATGCTTCGCTGATGGCGCCGTCGCTAGCAAGGGTGGCGCTTGAAACATGAAGCAATTGCTGCTTCAGTTCATTGGAGTAAGCAGTCACGCTCCCTTTTAGCACGTCCGATGCGCCAGCGAACGCAGCCAATTCGCTTGAGAAAAGCCCGGCAGTCACGCTTTCGGCACTGGCAATTGTCAAGCCGCTCGCCTGCAAACGCAAAAACGTTTCCTTGACCAGCGTCGTTTCGTTGTAGCCGTACAAATATGAACCGACCCGTTTCCGAATCAATGCTTCCGTTTCATCAAGCAAACGGGCAGCTTCATTTTTATCTGCATGCTTTACAGTCAAGCGCAGTTTCACTTCCCCATCACCAGCCAATGGAGCGATTGTTGGGTTCGTTTGCGTCGCAATCAAGTCCAAAAGGTCTGTTTCTAATTGTGATTCCCCAATTCCAAAAAAATGAAGCACACGGGAAGTGATTTCTGTATGTTCAGTTGCACCTAACAGTTTAGGCAAAAGCTCGTTGACGAACATTGGCTTCATTTCGCTCGGTGGCCCAGGCAAAAGCGCCAATTTTTTCCCGTTTTCAAGCTGGCATAGCATTCCCGGAGCCATGCCATGACGGTTTGCAAGGACGGTGCAGCCTTCAATCACATAGGCTTGCTTTTTGTTGTTAGGCGTCATGACACGGTTGTGGCGCTTAAAATAATGTTCAATTTCATGAAGAGCGGCTTCATCGTATACAAGCCTTTTCCCACAAAACGCCGCGACCGTTTCTTTCGTCAAATCATCCTTTGTCGGGCCAAGCCCGCCCGTTAAGATGACGAGATCGGCACGCTCGTGCGCTTCTTGAAGTGCCTTTTTTAGCCTGTCCGCGTTATCTCCCACAACTGTGTGCCGGTACACGTCGACACCAATGCTTGCTAGCTGTTTAGAAATAAACTGGCCATTTGTATTGGCGATCTGGCCAAGAAGCAGCTCTGAGCCAACGGCAATTATTTCTGCATTCAATCCATCCTCTCCCTTACATCGATTTTAGAATGACGTGTTTGTTTTTCACAAAATATTCGATTCCAGACCAGATCGTTAACAGAGCCGCGATCCACAGCATTATGGAAGCAAATGGAAATGAAAGAGCTGAAAAAGGGATATTATGTAAAAGACTAGCAATAATAGCGATAATCTGGGTGAGCGTTTTCCATTTGCCCAGTTTGCTCGCCGCTATAACATCGCCTTCTGCTGCAGCAACTAAGCGAATGCCCGTTACCGCAAACTCACGACTAATAATGATAATGGCAATCCAAGCTGGCACGAGCTGCGCTTCCACTAACCCAATTAGGGCAGCGGTCACAAGGAGCTTGTCGGCCAAAGGATCGAGAAATTTGCCGAAGCTAGTGACAAGGTCAAGCTTCCGTGCATAGTAGCCGTCTAGCCAATCCGTGGCAGAGGCAACGATAAAAATCGCTGTGGCCACAAGCATGCTGTATGTAATAGGCTGTTGAAACCACTCCGTTTCACCGAGTGGCCAATCGACAAGCAAAAACAGCATAAATGCCGGAATTAAACAAATCCGCGCTACGGTGATTTTATTTGCTAAATTCAAAAGCTTCCCGTCCCTTCCTTTTTGCCAGTTTGCATGAAACCAGTCTGGACTCACTTTTTTATTGTACCATAGTTGGCACCGTACTGAAAAAAACAGCGCTTAATCAAAGACAACAACAACGAAAAAGTCCCCGGAACTAAGCCGGGAACGATTGGTTATTCTTGTTCTTCAACGGTAATGGTCACATATTGGTGATCCGTTTCCAAGAGTTCGACTTCAATGCCGTTCACTTCCACCCTTTCAACTCCATAACCGTTGCCGATATTAAGCTCAAGGGCATCAAGACCGCTCACGTCTGGCTCAAAGTCATCTTTGTAGTCTCCGCCGTTTTCTTCAATTGCCTGCCCATCGCGGTCACGGACTTGCACATAGGAGCCTTCTCCCATTTCCATTTTGAGCGTTTCAATTGCCTCCACGTTTGAAAGGATATAAGTGGAGACGTTGCCAGATGTCTCTTCTAATGAAAGTTCAGGCTCTGCATCTGTTTGCTCTTCTTCCGTTCCGCTTTCCTCGTCAGCTGCTTCGTCTTCGCCAGCTTCGTCTTTGTCAGCTGCTCCTTCGCCTTCCTCTTCATCGCCAGCATTCTCAGGCGGATCATACGTATCTGTTTGCCCGACTTCTTGCTCATTCTGAACTTCGCCTCCGCTGTCACGGCCGCTCACGTTCCAAATAAGAACGACGACGAGCACGACAGCAGCAATGAGTAGAATCGGTACTAAAATGGAAGCCAGCGATTTCCCACGCCCTTTTCCTGGCCTTGAAGGCGTTGTACGTGCGCTTGTTTTTACCCGTTCAGAGCGTGAAGGCAAATCAACTGCTTCCGTTTGCGGATTGGGCAGTTCGTTTTTATACGTTTCCAGCACTTCATCGGCATCAAGGCCAATCGCTTCTGCATACGTCTTGACAAATGCCCGCGCATAAAAAATGCCCGGGAGCGTATCAAAATTGCCCTCTTCAATCGCTGCCAAATAACGTTTTTGAATTTTGGTCGTACGCTGCAGATCATCAAGCGTGATCTGTTTTTCCTCACGCGTCTCTTTTAAGTAATTCCCTAATTCTGACATGGTCACACCTACCTACAAACTTTAGCTTATGTCAAATGAAGAAAAGCCTGGCTCGACGACGTCATACGTAATTTGCTCACTATCGTCATTGCGCAATTCAATAATGCAGTCAAAGTCTTCAAGCTCGTACTCCGACTCACGGATAAAAATGTCAGGGTGTTCAACCACTTTTACCGCAGGAAGCCGCATGATGTCGTCAACAAGCATACGGTGCTTTTCAGTGGCCCTCATCGTTGACACAATGCCGTCAATAATAAAAATGTTGTCCCCATCCATTTCATCTTCAGCCAACTGGCTCCGCACAGTCTGCCTAAGAAGCGTCGAAGAAATAAAGCTCCAGCGCTTGTTCGCACAGACGCTTGCTGCTACTACCGATTCGGTTTTGCCGACTCTCGGCATGCCGCGAATGCCGATTAAATAATGGCCTTCTTTTTTCATTAATTCAGCCATAAAATCAACTAATAGCCCTAGCTCTCTGCGAATAAACTTAAATGTTTTTTTCTCCGTGGCATTTCGCTCGATATAGCGACCATGACGAATCGCCAATCGGTCTCTAACTCGGGGCTCGCGGAACTTTGTAACTGTTACGTTGCCAATTGTATGTAAGATGGCTTTAAACCTTTTTACGCTGTCATCGTCAGAAGTGCGCAAAAGCATGCCTCTTCTCGTGTCGTCAATGCCGTTAATTGTGACAATATTAATGGACAGCATGCCAAGAAGAGAAGAAATATCCCCGAGAATCCCCGGGCGGTTTTCGTGGAGCTGGTACTCAAAATACCATTCTTTCACCGCGGCACTTCCTTTCTTAAGTGTGAAAAATGGACCAAATCAGCTATTCTTCTTGGGTCTATGATATAGGATACACTACTAAAAGGAAAGTATTTTCCTATGTAAAATTGCAAATTTCCGCAAATCGCCAAACAAACCGCCGTTTTTTGTAAAAAAACTGCCTGTTCACATATCGCGAACAGGCAGGGGCGCCTTACTGTTGTTCTACCAATTTTACCATCATATTAGCGATAGCATGCTGTTCTTTCTCATCAGCGACTTTCCAAAGGTCGGCAAGAACACGCTCTTGTTCGTTTTTCGGCTCAACTTGCCCAGCCAAATATTCGCCAACTTGGTAAGCAAGGTCACTTACGACATGTTCATTCATGCCCTCTTTTTTTGCTTGGTCAAGACGCCCTCCTAAAAAATCTTTCCATTGTTCCCAGTTGTCAAGTACTGACATGTGAATCCCTCCTTTAGAATTTAAAAAGATTCACACTTAGTATGCCGGATTCACTTGCCTTTATGCGCTGACTTAACAGTACCAGCCGCCATTGACAGAAAGAATTTGCCCATGTATGTAAGACGCTTTATCGCTAGCCAAAAAGGCAATCGCCTCTGCGACTTCCTCAGCTGTCCCAAGCCTACCGTACGGAATGTCTTCAGCAAGCAGACGAAGATCAGCCTCGCTGTAGCCTCTAAGCATGTTTGTATCGATCGCTCCAGGAGCAACCGCATTAATGCGTATGCCGCTCATGGCCGTTTCTTTTGCCATGCTTTTAACAAACCCATTTAAACCGCTTTTTGCTGCAGCATAGATGCTTTCCATGCTTGCTCCTGTGAGCCCCCAAATGGATGATGTGAGCACGATCACGCCATCGCGTTTTCTAAGCATTTCCGGCAAAAAGGACCGTACTAGTTTGATCGGGCTAAGCAAATGCACATGCATTTGTGCCTCAAGCATATCGTCGCCAACGTCTTGCAAGAGCGCAGGTGCAGCGGTGCCAGCACAATCGACAAACACATCAGGCACGGCAGGTAGTTGCTTTGCAAGTGCGGCAGCACCGTCCGCTCTAGACAAATCGGCTTTGATGGCAACGCAAGGACAAGGAACGGCTGCCGCTAAGGCGTTGGCTGCCTCGATGTTTTCCGAGTAGTGGATATAAAGCTCAGACGCCTCTTGTGCAAAGACCGCTGCCGTTGCTTGCCCGATTCCTCCAGTTGCCCCTGTTATTAAAATGCGCTTCATGACATGTCTTTGTCTTTGACTGTCGCCACTGTCCGGTACTCGCTCTTAAAATGGTGATGGAGCACTGTTTCCAAATCAGATGCTTCTAACGATTCAAGCATCAGCACGACATCAAATAAATTCATGCCATTAAACGCATAGCGTGTAAATTCATTGGCAATGTTTTCAGGCGAGTTCAAGGAACGAAGAAAAGCGCCAATTTTTTTCTTAATGGCCCGATCCGCTTCGTCTTTCGCTAGTGGACGCTGCTTGAATGCCGCAATGGTCTCGATTATTTTTTCTTTTAGCTCCTCTGGCTTTGTACTGTCTCCGCCGATAATCGAAAAACCGAACCCATATTCTGCAGTATAGTCAAACGCAAACGTCTCATTGATGATCCCTGCCTCATACATGGCCTCGTATGCCTCGGAACTTGGGCCGAACATAAGATCGAGCAAAACATTTAACGACAGTTCGTATTTTAGCAGTTCTTCCCCTTGGCGCGTTGGGTTTGACTCTTTAAAACCAACAAATACCTTTGGTGTATGGACAGGCATAGCGACAACATGTTCAGCTCTGTCGACTGGCGTTCCTTCAGGCTTCACGTGACGCTCAATCGGTTTTGGTTCGGCAAATTCCTTTTTGCTTTGGTTCGCCCGGACGAGTTTCATCATTTCATTTACGTCCACCGAACCGACAATAAACAGCAACATGTTGCTAGGGTGGTAGAACGTCTCATAGCATGTGTACAAGTCCTCTTTCGTAATTTTGCTAATTGACGGGATCGTCCCAGCAATGTCAATTTTGACAGGGTGGGATGAATACATGTTTTCAATCGTCCCAAAGTATGCGCGCCAATCAGGATCATCATCATACATCGTAATTTCTTGGCCAATAATGCCTTTTTCTTTTTCCACTGTTTCATCAGTAAAGTAAGGGTGCTGAACAAAATCAAGCAAAGTTTCAACATTTTGATTGACGTTGGATGTGCTAGAAAATAAATAAGCTGTGCGAGTAAAGCTTGTAAATGCGTTCGCTTGTGCCCCTTGTTTGCCAAATGTATGGAAAACATCGCCTTCTTCGCTTTCAAACATTTTATGCTCTAGAAAGTGGGCAATGCCGTCTGGGACTTTGACTGGCTCTGTTTGTCCAAGAGGGACAAAATGATTATCAATCGAACCGTATTTGGTTGTAAAAGTGGCAAACGTTTTGTGGAATCCTGGTTTTGGAAGAATGTAAACATCAAGCCCGTTATCAAGTTGCTCATAATAAAGCGTCTCTTCTAGCTGTTTAAATTCAAGCGGCTTCATTACTCACTCTCCCCTTTCAAAAAGTAAATCGTGTCCAATTCCCATTTGTTGGCTGCATTGACAATGTCTGTTTTGCTGACTTTCTTTAACGCTTCAATCCGTTCGCCAATTGGATAAGTTGTTCCTGCAACCATTTCATGGTAAGACAGTTCGACAAATCCTCTTGGTGTATCAATCGCTTCAAGCATTTGGTTGATGAGCATCGCTTTTGTCTGTTCAATCGTTTCCTCGTCAAACTCCCCTGTTTTCATGGCCTCTGCCTGTTCCTTAATAATGGCAACCGCACGTTCGAATTTATTAAATTCAATCCCAGCCATTACCATTAACACGCCTTTATGACTTTCCAGGCGAGATGCTGCATAATAGGCAAGACTTTCTTTTTCGCGGACATTTCGAAACAACTTTGACGACGGGAATCCGCCAAAAATGCCATTGGCGACTTGCATCGCCTCGTAATCTTCATCGCCAAACGTAGTATGTGTCCGAAAGCCAATATGCAATTTGCCTTGTTTGACTTTTTGTTTTTCAGTCACGAGTTTTTCGGTTATGTGAACCGGGCTCTTGGCTGCTGCTTGCACTTCCGCTTTTGGATGGCGTTTTTGAGTGAATAGCTCTTCGATGTAGTTAGTCAACTCTTTGTCGTCGTAGGTACCAATGATATAAAGGTCGAAACGGTCTTCGGCGACCATGCGTTCGTACGCTTGATAAATCGCCTGTTCATCGAGTGTATCAAGGTCGCTAATGCGTCCATAAGCTGGAAGGGCGAACGCTTCATCTTTGAACATTTCCTCTGTGATCCGAACGTTGGCATAACGCATTTTATCATCATAAATCGTAGCAATCCGCTGGGACAAGGCGCGTTTTTCTTGCTCAACAATCGCTTTAGTGAAAGACCCATCTTCCAGCCTTGGTTCAAAGACAACTTCTTTAAAAAGGGAGAGCGCTTCTTTCAACAATGGCTGTTGACCTGTTAAAAACCGTTCACTGGCTATTTCCATGCGAAAGCTTAGTACGTGCTGCTCGCCTTTTTTTTGAACGTCGCCCGTTAAAATCGCTCCATACATATCATCAAGTTTTCGCCTAAGCTGTTTGCGATTGCTATAGTTTTTTGTGCCACTTTGCAAAATAGAAGGTATAAGTGCTCTTGCTGTTAGTGTACGTTCATTCAATGGCGCTTTCGCCATTAATAAAAATGTAACAGTTTTAAATTTGTCCGTTTTCCAATAATGGATATTCATTCCTGCCCGCTGCGACGAGCTCACTTGTAAATCAACCATTTGCCCACTTCCTTTACAAACTAAAATTTGTCGTTCACATCCTTCTCGCATGCTGCAATGAGCTCATCGCCTTTGCGCGAAGTAAGGAGGACGATGCAACAGCGGCCTTCTTAGTGTGCCAACAAAGGCGGCAAATCATCCGCAACGGCTAAAAACCGCCGGTGGTGGCGGTTTTTAACTTATTTGCTTTTTCTTACAACATTAAACTTAAATTTGTCAGAACGAAAATAATTGACAGAGTGGAGCACCGCTTGATCATGGTGATCATAATGGGTTTGTCTTAAAAGAAGAAGCGCCGTTTCCGGAGTGCACTCCAGCACTTCCGTTACATGCTCATGGTAGCCGATCGGCTCAATCGAGGCAAGCGCATACGCAATTGGTCGGCCTGCCTCTTCTAAAAAATGAAAGATCGACTTCATTTCATGAATAGAGCGGTTGCCGACTAAATCTGCCGGAAGCTGGTCAAGACAATAAACGACAGGCATGCCGTCTGCTGTCCGTACACGCTCAAGTTGCAGCAGTTCAAACGATTCCGGTCGATTAAAACGCGCTCTGTCTTCCTCTGCCGAGACTTCGATCGTTGACGACAAATAAATCGTGCCTGGCGTCATATTTGCTGACGCAATCATGTTGGTTACACTTTGCAGCTCTTCGATTCCCGCTGAAAACAGCGGCTTTGAAGGCACAAATGTGCCTACGCCGTAGCGCCTTACGACAAGTCCATCTTCTTCTAGCAGGCGCAGCGCTTCCCGCAATGTCTCTTTGCTCACACCTAGCTGCTTGGCAAGCTCATATTCAGATGGGAGCTTACTCCCCTCACTATAGTGGCTGATTTCTTCCTTTAACTGATCGATCACTTGTATATAAAGCGGCCGATGATCCGCCTTCATCACCGATTCCATCCTCTCTATCGCAACCCTTTCTTTCTAGTTTATGAAGTTGCCTCTTCATCATTACGGCTGATCAGTACTTCCCTAGGCTTACTGCCTTCATATGGGCCGACAACGCCTCTTGCTTCCATTTCATCAATAATGCGCGCTGCCCGTGTATAGCCGACGCGAAAGCGGCGCTGGATCATCGACACGGATGCAGTACCAACTTCCACGACTAAGTCAACAGCGTCGTTGTATAATTCATCTTCAGGCGCGCTGTTCGTTGCCTGATCAACCGAAGGCGTCATTTCTTCTACATATTGGGCTTTTTGCTGAGAAATGACATATTCAACAACTCTTTCAACTTCCTGATCCGATAAAAATGCCCCTTGTATACGCGTCGGCTTGGTTGCGCCCATTGGCAAATAGAGCATATCCCCGCGGCCTAGTAGCTTTTCGGCCCCGCCAGAGTCCAAAATTGTCCGCGAATCGGTTTGCGACGAAACGCCGAAAGCAATCCGCGATGGGATGTTTGCCTTAATGACGCCAGTAATCACGTCTACTGACGGCCGCTGCGTAGCAATAATCATATGAATGCCCGCTGCTCGTGCCATTTGCGCAAGGCGAGCGATTGAATCTTCGACATCGCCAGACGCCACCATCATTAAGTCGGCGAGCTCGTCCACAATGACGACAATATAGGGCAACAATGGCTGCTTGCCTTCTTCCGTTTCATTGTGGCGGCGAATATAGTCATTATAGCCTTCGATATTGCGTGTGCCAGTATGAGAAAATAAGTCATAGCGTCGTTCCATTTCAGCGACAACTTTTTTTAGTGCTTGAGACGCTTTTTTCGGTTCTGTGACAACGGGTGTCAACAAATGGGGAATGCCGTTGTACACGTTTAACTCGACCATTTTTGGATCAATCATCATCAGCTTCACTTCATGGGGTTTTGCTTTCATTAAAATACTTGTAATGATGCCGTTAATGCAGACACTTTTGCCACTGCCTGTTGCCCCTGCGACAAGCAAATGGGGCATTTTATTTAGCGGCGCCAGCACAGGTTCCCCTGAAATGTCGCGGCCAAGTCCAACGGAAAGTACTTCATGTTGTCGTGAAGAAGCCCCTTCAAGCACTTCCTTTAAAGAAACAATGGCAATTTCCTGATTGGGAACTTCAATGCCGACAGCTGATTTCCCCGGGATTGGTGCTTCAATGCGAATGTCTTTTGCAGCAAGTGCCAAAGCAAGGTCATCTGCCAAGTTGACAATTTTGCTTACTTTTACGCCAATGCTCGGATTGACTTCATACTTTGTGACGGCTGGACCTAAATGAACTTTGGACACTCGCACGTTCACGCCGAAGCTGGCGAGTGTTTTCTCCAATTTGCGTGCATTCGAGGTCAACTGTTGCTTTTCCTGCTTTTGTTCTGGCTTATCAGGCGTCAGCAACAAATCGAGACTTGGCAATGTATAGGATTCATTCGCTTGTTCCATCTGCACCAAGCCAGCCGACATCAGGGCTCCATCCCCATCTGTGTCGCCAGCCTCGACCACTTCGCTAGCGTCTTCTTTTTTTCCTTGCTTAACAGGGTGGACCGTTTGTTCTTCAGGCTTAGCTTGTGCATTTTGCGTAAAATCGACGATTTCTGGCTCGGTCTGTTTATCCCATGGTTCGAGCTCCTGTTCTTCTACTTCCTCGTTTACTTGCTGTTTTTTCTTCTGGCGCACTTTCTTTTGTTGGCGTTCCTCATTCATTTTCACTTTTGCCTGTTTCCGCCAAGAAGCAAAGTCTTGCCATGCTGCTTTCACAAAATCAGTCACAAACAAATACGTGCGCCGGTACGCTTTTCCGACCATTTCTCCAAAGGAGCGACCGGAAATTAAAATAGCGCCAATCATAATGAGGATAAAGCAGAACAAATATGTACCCGCGTTGGCAAACAAAAAGTGGCTTACTGCATAGCCAACTGCCCCAACCATACCGCCGCCGAGATCGACTGACTGGCCAGACGTCATTTCCTCCCAATAAAGGTTCCACGTGCCCCGCAAAACCGATTCATCGTTAACGTTGCCAGTTAGCTGAAGTTCACGGAATAAGCTGATGTGCGCCAAAATCGCCATCGAAATCACGATTGTGTACAATCCAGCTAAACGCCTTCCCCACAAGGCTGGTTTTTTCCGTTTAATCATGATGTACAATGCGCTTACAAAAAAACCAAGCGCCAAAACGACAAACCATTCTCCTAAGAAGAAACGAAATAAACGGACAAATGCTTCCCCTACGCTCCCTAATCGGGCCAGCGTTACAAGAGCCACTACGAGTAGGCCTAATCCTACAAGTTCAAAAGTCAGCTGGGACTTCCACTGGTTTTTTTTTCGTTTCTTGCGTTTTGCCATGGAGTCACCCTCTAGAAAATCATACTCGAACAAGCAGCCTAAACGCGAGGCTGCTTAAAATCGACTGTTGTTATTATATCATACCATGTTTCAGGCGCCCACCACTACAGCGATTCCGTTTTTTAACGGTTTTTTATGGAATCCATCTTGCTGAAAGCAATGAGCCCGGAGCGTATTCAGGTTTTAAAAAGGCATTTGGATCACTCGAAAGGAGGCGGATGACTCGAAAGCTGCCATCGTCAATCCGTTCAACGACAAGCTGACCAGCATCACAGTCAATCAGTTGTTGACTTTGGTAAACCGTATCTTCTTCTGGAAAAAGAAGTTCATAAGGAGTCGTCGTGTACAAAATCATTGGATAACCTCCCCGTCTGCCTTCTGTTCCTCAATCATTTCATTCAGCTTTCTAATCGCTTGGCCAATGCCGCCCACTTCATTGATAAGCCCATATTCGACCGCATCTGTGCCAATCACATTCGTGCCAATATCCCGGGTGAGATTGCCCTTTGAAAACATTAATTCTTTAAACTTTTCTTCCGATATTTGCGAATGGGACGTGACAAATCGAATGACGCGGTCTTGCATTTTATCTAAATACTCAAATGTTTGCGGTACGCCAATGACGAGGCCAGTCAGGCGTACAGGATGGATCGTCATCGTCGCTGTTTCAGCAATAAACGAATAGCTTGCCGCTGTAGCAATCGGCACGCCGATGGAATGCCCACCGCCAAGCACAAGTGTAACGGTTGGTTTTGAAATCGAAGCGATCATTTCCGAAAGGGCCAACCCCGCTTCAACATCGCCGCCTACTGTGTTTAAAATAATTAACAACCCTTCAATTTTCGGATTCTGTTCGACGGCCACTAACTGTGGAATCATATGCTCATATTTTGTCGTTTTGTTTTGCGGGGGCAGTTGCATATGTCCTTCAATTTGACCAACGACCGTCATACAATGGATGTTGGAAGCGCCCATATCCGGCACATTCGATTGCCCGAGCTGCTGGATTTTTTCGACAAGCGTGCTTTTCTCTTCTTGTTTCTCTTTCGGCTCTTCTGGAGCAGGTTGCTCTTCATTTTCCATCTTGTCCACACCCCTTCTCTTTACATAAAAGTAGTATGGGGCGAAGCATTCATTATTATGTGTTGCCGCTCTAAGAAAGCCTGAGCCCCATTCAAGGAGGGGCTCAGGCTTTTAGCATATTCATCCATATAAACGCTTTTTTCAACAAACTTACGGCTACACTTCCATAATGATCGGCAAGATCATTGGCCGCCTTTTTGTTTTTTCAAACAAGTAGCGGCTTAAGCCTTCACGAATGTTGCTTTTTAAGCTTGACCATTCATTGACATTTTCTGTCACGCATTTTTGCAAAATGGAGGTCACAAGCTCATTTGATTTTTCGAGAAGCTCTTCTGATTCTCGCACATAGACGAATCCCCGAGAAATAATATTCGGTCCAGATACAATCGTGTTTGTCTTTTTGTTCAATGTGACAACCACGACTAAAATGCCATCTTTAGAAAGCAAGCGGCGATCGCGCAAGACAATGTTGCCGACATCGCCGACACCAAGTCCGTCAATTAGCACATGGCCCGATGGCACTTTTGGCCCGCGCCGTGCTTGTTGTTTTGTGAATTCAATGACTTCCCCTTTTTCGACTATATAAATCCGTTCTTTTTTCATGCCGACTTGCAAAGCCAATTGCCGGTGAGCATGCTGCATGCGGATTTCTCCGTGTATCGGCAAGAAAAACTTTGGTCGCATCAAATTCAGCATCAACTTTAGTTCTTCTTGTGAACCATGACCAGAGGCATGGACAGCTTGGTTGCCATAAATCACTTCAGCGCCGATCCGGTAAAGCTGGTCGATCACGGCGGATACGCTTGTCTCATTTCCAGGAATCGCTGTAGCAGCAATAATCACTGTGTCATTTGGCGTAATCGTAATATGGCGGTGCGCCCCTTTTGCCATCCGCGTTAGCGCTGACATCGGCTCCCCTTGGCTCCCTGTTGTCAAAATCGCCACTTTTTCTGGTTTATGCTTGTTCACTTCATCCATATCAATTAATAAATCTTTCGGTATTTTCAAGTAGCCAAGCTTTCCAGCGATGGAAATAACGCGCACCATGCTTTTGCCCACAACCGCAAGCTTTCGATTGGTAGCGGAAGCCGCTTGAATCACTTGCTGGATTCGATGGACATTTGAAGCAAACGAGGTGACAATAAGGCGCCCTTTTGTACGAGCGAACACGTCTTTTATGCCTTTGCCGGCCTCAGCTTCCGATTTTGTTGTCCCTGGCCGCTCTGCATTCGTGGAATCAGACATGAGGCAGAGCACACCTTTTTGGCCAATTGCTGCCATTTTTCCGATATCAGCATGCTTTCCATCGACTGGTGTTTGGTCAAACTTAAAATCACCTGTATGGACAATAGCGCCTTGGGCCGTTTCCACGCAGACACCAACGCAATCTGGAATGCTATGGCTGACACGAAAGAAAGATACTGGTGTATTTCCTAACTTAATGCGCGAGTTGGAATCGATTAAGCGCAGTTCTGCGTGCCTATGAATGCCTGCCTCTTTCAATTTCTCCTCAACGAGCCCTAACGTTAACTTTGTGGCATACACAGGTACGTTGATTTTCTTCAGCACATACGACAACCCGCCTATATGGTCTTCGTGTCCATGTGTCAAAATAATTCCCCGTACCCGTTCTTCGTTTTCCACTAAATAAGACACATCTGGAATAACGATGTCGACTCCAAGCATATCGTCATCAGGGAACATTAAACCCGCGTCAATGACAATGATATCCTCATCTACTTCAATGCCGTACATATTTTTGCCGATTTCGCCGACTCCGCCGAGGGCAAACACACGCACTTTTTCTGTTTCTTGCTTAGACAATGATTTTCCTCCTAGTTACAACGCTAGTCATACTTAACTGGTTGTTCTTGTAATCGTTTCAAATTCCGTTTAGTGCGTACTTCAGGCTTCATGGACGCCAATCTCGCACGACAAACAACACGCGGCTTCAAACATTCAACCATTCCCTGTTTAAAGCGACCGTGGCGCTTCTTGGAAACACACATTAACTGATTGAACATTTAGAGAACCGAGCTATCATTTTCCGATTTCGTTCCGTTCCAATGCCGATTTTTCTTTTTTAACAATGGCGGCTTCCATGACCACCTTTACCCGAACGCATCACTTGGAACTTAGTATACCTTAATTTTCAAGATAAAAACAAGGGGGATTTCATTGCCCACGTTCGCACACAGCTAAAAGCCCCTATTGCAGCCAGCTGCAACAGGGGCTTTAGACGATAGACAAACGCTCGCTTTCTTTATTGCTCACCTCATATGCTTAGAAACAGTTGTTCTAGTTGCATCTCACTCGGTTTCCCATCTCGGTATCAAGCGTTAGTAGCATTCAAATGAGGTTTATGACGATTTGATTTTCGCCAGCGCCTGGTCAACCACCGCTTTTTCCTGATCGTTTACAGGTGCAAGAGGGGGTTTCACTTCGCCAACATCAATGCCGCTTTTGTTAAGTGCATATTTGACACACGCTGGATTTGGAGCTAGGAAAAGAGCTTGCATGACAGGCAGCAGCTTACGGTGCATCGTTGCCGCTTTTCCATTTTCCCCTGCCTGAAACGCGCCAATCATCGCTTGCATTTCCTTACCGATCAGATGGGAGGCAACAGAAACGATCCCATCGCCGCCAAGCGCTAAAATCGGTAGTGTCATGCTGTCGTCACCGCTATAAACAGCAAATGAGGCTGGCGTGTGCTCAATGATGGCAGCAATTTGTTCCAAATTGCCACTTGCTTCTTTAATCGCCACGATATTTTTGACATTCGCAAGGGCAATCGTTGTTTCCGCCTCGAGGTTGACTCCCGTCCTGCCTGGAACGTTGTACAGCATAACTGGCAAGTTTGTCTCGTTGGCAATTTCCTTGAAATGGGAAAAAAGCCCTTGTTGCGACGGTTTATTGTAATACGGAGTGACAAGCATAACCCCATCGACACCTGTCTTTTCCGCCGCCTTTGTTAGCTCAACCGAAGCATGTGTATCATTGGAGCCTGTGCCAGCTACGACGGCCGCACGCCCATTGGCCTGTTTGACACAAAAAGCGAACAGCTCTAGTTTTTCTTCTTTGGACAGCAGCGGTGATTCTCCGGTTGTCCCGGCTACAATGAGGACGTCGGTTCCGTTTTCAATCAAATGCTCGATGAGCTGCTCTGTCTGCTTATAATCGATTGCGCCCGTTGATTGAAACGGCGTTACCATAGCTGTCCACACTGGGCCGTATTTTCCTGTTGGTTTCACATGCGCCCCCTCCGTTTATGGGAAATTACACAGTTGTCGCTTCACTGAGCTGAAACATTTTGTGCAGAGCATTCACTGCCTTTTTCATATCTTCATTTTTGACCAACACCCAAATCGTTGTATGGGAATCTGCCGATTGCAAAATTTGTACATTCTCGCCACTTAAGGCGCTGACAATTTTCGCAGCAACGCCAGGTACACCGCTCATTCCTGCTCCCACAGCGGACACTTTCGCGCACCCGCGTCGAAGCTCGGGCGTGTATCCAAGACGCTCAAGCACTTGTTTTGCTTTGTCTGCCGCCTCATCACTGACAGTATAGGTCACCCCACTCGGGCTAATGTTAATAAAGTCTACGCTAATCTTAGCTTGGGCCATAGACTTAAACACATTTTCCTGTAAGTCAAGCTGGCCTTCTTTTGCAGCAACTTTGATTTGCGTCACATTCGCCACATGGGCAATTCCTGTAATCATCCGTTCGTTTACATCCATTGAATGGGAAGCGCCAAGGGCAGTGACGAGCGTCCCCTCGTTGTCTGAGTATGTGGAGCGGATGCGGATCGGAATTTTCGCTTGCATGGCAATTTCCACCGCACGAGGGTGGATGACTTTTGCGCCTTGGTACGCCATGTTGCATATTTCATTGTAAGACATGGCTTCCAATGCTCTCGCGTCGCTAACAATCCGGGGATCAGCGGTCATAACTCCTTCTACATCGGTAAAAATGTCAACCCACTCCGCGTGAAGTGCTGCCCCTAGAGCCGTTGCCGATGTATCGCTGGCACCACGCCCGAGCGTCGTTACGTCGCCACTTTTCGACTGTCCTTGAAAACCGGCAACGACGACGACATCTTCTGTCTCTAGCTTTTTAAGCAAATACTCGCATTTCATTTCTTTAATTTTCGCATTGCCGAACTCCTCGTTTGTACGGAATCCTGCTTTCGCCCCGTTCATGGCCGTCGCTTGGACACCGTGTGCATTGAGGAGATCTGAGAACACAACCGCCGAAATCGTTTCTCCGCAAGAAACGAGCAAGTCTTGTTCCCGCTTCGTAATGCGGGATTTGCTAACGAGGCTAAGGAGCGTATCTGTTGCATAAGGATCGCCTTTTCTGCCCATCGCTGAGACAACAACGACAACTTTGTAGCCGTCATTAACTGCTTTTTGAACATGGCGCACCGCTTGCAGCCTCGATTCGTCCGTTTTTACAGATGTACCGCCAAATTTCTGGATAATGATTTTCATGTTTGATTCACTCACTTGTTCAATAGGTTCAGCTTGATGAGGCTTTCTGCGATTTGCACGGAATTCCAAGCTGCCCCTTTTAAAAGATTGTCAGACACAACCCAAGCATGGTAGCCATTGTCACGATCTAAGTCACGGCGCACTCTACCAACAAATACGTCGTTTTTGCCAACCGCATTTGTGACGAGGGGATAAAGTTGTTCTGCTGGGTTATCTTGGAGTGTGATGCCTGGCGCTTCGCTTAGCAAAGCTTGGATTTCTTTTACGCTTGCTCCAGACTGCTCCGTTTCGAAGTAGACAGATTCTGAGTGGCCCGTTTCAATTGGCAATCGCACGCATGTAGCAGCCACTTCAAGTTCAGGCATATGCATGATCTTCTTCGTTTCATTGATCATTTTCATTTCTTCGAACGTATAGCCATTGTCTTGAAACACATCAATTTGCGGAATTGCGTTAAAAGCAATTTGGTAATGGTGTTTCTCTTTCGCGACCGGCAGCACTTCTGCTGTTGCTTCTTTCCCGTCCAAAATGGCCCGTGTTTGCTTTTCCATTTCCTCGACTGCTTCAAGCCCTGCACCTGAAACGGCTTGGTAGGTGGACACGATCACTTTCTTTAGTCCAAGCTTTTTGCGGATCGGCTCTAACGCGACTACCATTTGGATCGTGGAACAATTTGGATTGGCGATCACACCTTGGTGATTGTGCAAATCGCTTTCATTGACTTCAGGCACGACAAGGGGCACGTCAGCGTCCATGCGAAATGCACTCGTGTTGTCGACGCAAACAGCTCCGCGCTTAATCGCTTCAGGAACAAGCGCTTTTGACACTGAACCACCTGCCGAGAAAAGGGCTAATTGTACACCTTGAAACGACTCAGGCGTCGCCTCTTCGACTGTATAAGATTGGCCTTTAAACGTTATTTGTTTTCCAGCCGAACGTTTCGATGAAAGGAGCTTTAGGCTCTTAATTGGAAAATCACGTTGTTCTAATGTTTTCAGCATTTGCTGGCCCACTGCGCCGGTTGCCCCGACGACAGCGACGTCAAAGTGTTGTTGTTCGTTCATGGTTTCGTATCCTCCCTCAAAGTTCAGCTATCTATCTCTTATCCTCTACTAAACTTTACGGGATTTCCCGACGATACGCAACTGTCCAAAGCCTATTTTTGTACAAGAACAGGCTGAAGTTGGTTACCAAGCATGGCTGCTTCTGCTGCTGGAATTAGTTGATCCATATGGGCGACAAGGGAATTCGGCTTTTTTACATGGTCATCTTGGCCAAATGGAATAAAGTAAATATTTTTTGTCGCCATTAAGCGCATGATGTTGACGCCGTTCAATCCAAGGCCATCGTTTGTAGAAATTCCAAGCAAGACAGGCTTGCCGTTGCGCAATGTCGCTTTAGCCCCCATGAGTACTGGGCTGTCTGTCATCGCATTCGCAAATTTGGAAATCGAATTTCCTGTCATCGGGGCAATAATCATTAAATCGAGAGGGGTTTTCGGCCCAAAGGGCTCTGCTTTGACCATCGAATTGACAAATGGCTCAGAAGTTATCGTTTGCAGCCGTTTCATCCAATCCCCACTGTCGCCGAACTTGGTGTCTGTCGTCTCTACTGTATAGGTTAAAAAAGGGGTTACTTTCGCGCCGAGCTCAACCAAATTCTCAATTTGCGGATAAACAGCGTCAAATGTGCAATGTGAGCCAGTCAGGCCAAACCCTATATGTTTGCCTTTAAGCATCGCGCACGCTCCTTCATTATGATTGTGTTTGTTCATGAAGCAAATCACTTAAAACATTTGCTAAAATTTTGCCTGCTGTTTTCGGGGCGACCATGCCTGGAAGACCAGGAACAAGCATGGCTTTCAAGCCTCTTTTTTTGGCGTACGCAAAATCGACGCCACCAGGTTTTGACGCTAAGTCAAGGACAAAAGCATGTTGTGGTAATTCGGCGAGGACGTCAGACGTGACAATTCTGGCTGGAATGGTATTGATGACGAGATCGATGTTTTTTAACGTTTCTTTTAGTGCGGTAAGGGGAAAAGGCTCGACGCCAAGTTCGAAGGCACGGGCGAGCAATGCGGTATCCTTTGCACCGACAAAAACACTCGCACCAAGGGCATGGAATGTACGGGCAATGGTCATACCGATCCGGCCAAGGCCGAGCACCGCCACTTTCGCATGGTGGATCGTATGGTCTGTATGCTGGATCGCCAGCATGACTGCGCCTTCAGCCGTTGGAATCGAGTTGTAAATCGCCACATCATCGCGGTCCATTAATAAGACAATTTTGCACTTCGCTTTTGCTGCCAATTTTTCTAATCGGTCTGTAGAAATGCCCGTATAAATCGTACAATGGTCGGGCGTTTCATTTAAGTAAGCTGCTTTCAACTTTAATTGCTGGTTTGAGAAAACGCTGGCAATGAGGCCATCATTGGACATGCCGCCCACCGGCAACAAAATCGCATCCACTGTCGACCACTCGATATCAGGCAACTCTTGCTTGCTTGTGCCAATGAAGCCATCGTTTAACTGTTCAAAACCGACAAGGGAAACTTTTGCATCTAGTGCCGATAATTTGCGAATGATCTCAAGCTGGCGTGCGTCGCCGCCAATCATGACCACATGGGTTCCAGTGAGCATGCTGATCCTCCTTTTATGCGTTGCTTCTTTTAAAGCATATGACTAAGTGAACCAATCGGTGCAGGCACAAAAAAAAGCTTGCAAATGCAAGCTTTCAGACTGTAGGCAAACGACGACGTATGGAAGAGTTTTCTATCAGCCTCATTGAGGTGGTCGACTTTGGCGACCACCATTCTTAGGTTTCAATAATAATCATGTCTTGGCCGATTTTTTTGATTTGCTGCCAATAAACCGTCACTTCTTTGTCTTTGCGGTTAAATTGGTACCAGCGGCTCGTCGGCACAACAAAGGCGTGAATTTCCCCTGTGTGCTCATCAAACAGCACATCTGTCTGTCCTAAAACACCAAGACGTTCGCCTTTCTCAAAATCAATGATTTCTTTGTTAGCAATTTCACTTAGCCGCAAGCCCATCACCTCTTATTCCAATGTATGTACGTCGGAAAGAAAGTAGACTAGTTGCTGAAAATCGTTGGCGGCATTGTTTCGCTTGAAGAGACAAGCGAAACGGCCGGCGTCTCCCCAAGGAGCTGGCAAGCTAGATCATTGACCATCTCTAGACTGACAGCATTAATATCCGCGATCAACTCGTCTAATGTTTTATGTTCTTGCAAGAGCAATTCATTTTTGCCATTACGTGTCATGCGGCTGCTTGTGCTTTCAAGCCCAAGCATAATGCTGCCTTTGAGCTGCTCTTTGCCATTTTCCAACTCTTTTTTGCTAAGGCCTTCTGCACGCACCGCTTTCGTTACTTCAGCAAGAGCTTCCGTTAACTTTGGCAACTGTGCCATTTGCGTACCTGCATAAATCGTAAGCGTACCAATCTGTTCATACGAAGAATGATAAGAGAAAACAGAATAGCATAAGCCTTGTTCTTCGCGAATCGTTTGGAATAAACGGCTGGACATGCTGCCACCAAGGGCGTTGTTAAGCAAAATCAGCCCGAATGAACGGTTTGAACCAATTTCCAGGCCAGGGTAGGCTAAACATAGATGGGCTTGCTCGGAATCTTTCTGGCGATATTTCACCGTTGGTGAGAAAGTCGCTTTTGGCACAGCAAACGGTTCCGGTGCTCGTTTCACGCGGGAAAAGGTTTGTCTGATTTGCTCAAGCAGCGCATCGTCAAAATGGCCGCAAACCGACACGACTACCCGTTCCCCTGCGTAGAAACGTTTCATGTAAGCACTGATTTGCTGACGGCTAAATGTTTGGAGCGTGTCTTCTGTGCCAAGAATTGGGTTCGCCAGCGTGGAACGGCCAAATACAGCTTGGCTAAGCAAATCGTGGACAAGATCGTCTGGCGTGTCCTCCACCATTTTAATTTCTTCGAGCACCACTTTTTTCTCGCGCTCAATTTCTGTTTCATCCAATATAGAGTTAAAAAACATATCTTGTAGTACATCAAGGGCAAGTGTAGCATGCTCATCTAGGACTTTAGCGTAGTAGCATGTGTATTCTTTTGCCGTAAACGCATTGACCTGTCCGCCAATGCGGTCAAACGCTTCTGCAATTTGTTTGGCTGAACGCGTTTTTGTTCCTTTAAACAACATATGTTCAATAAAATGGGAAATGCCATTTTCCTCATTTGTTTCATTGCGGGAGCCTGTTTTTACCCAGATGCCAATGGCAACAGACCGAATGGTCTCGTTGGCCTCCGCAATAATCCGCACGCCGTTATCCAGCGTCTCTTTTTTAATCACGTTTTGTACCCCCATTGCTCTCAGCTGCCATTTTTGCGGCAATTCTTGTTTCATCCATTAAATCGCTAACAGTCCCGATCTGCAACTGTTTTTCTTGCATCCCTTGTATAATCGCTTCAAGCCCTTTTGACGACGATTCCGTAGGATGCATCAACAACATCGAGCCTGCCTGCATTTGATTGACAACCCGTTCAACCATAACAGATGGTTCAGGCTTTTTCCAGTCAATTGTATCAACTGTCCATAAAATGGTACGCATATCGTATGCAGCAGCTCGTTCAACCACCAATTGATTAAATTCACCGCTTGGGGGAGCGAACCATTTTGGTGTGACATCCAATGTTGCTTCAATCACTTCCGTCGTTTTTGTCAACTCTTCGTCAATTTCCGCCTCAGAGAGGGCATTCATGTGGGGGTGCGAGTAAGCATGGCTGCCTATCTCATGGCCTTCTTCTTTAATCATGACAGCAAGTTGTGGATTTTTTTTCACCCATGATCCATCTAGAAAAAACGTCGCTTTGACATCGTACTGCTGCATCACTTTTAACATATCAGGCAAATAATCATTGCCCCAGGCGACATTGATTAAAAAGCTAACCATCGGCTTTTCCTCATGACCTTTATACGTAGGAGCTGGTGGCAGATCCTCAAGATGGACACTCGGTTTTGTTTCTTTAAAGACGAGTTTCGACTGGTTGAAACTTCCAGACTCTTTCATTTTATTATAAGATTGTTCAATGTCGACCTCAAGCCCATTGTAACCTGGCAACGCTTTCCAGACTTTATCAATACGTGCGTTTGTTGCTGGAATCGCCACTTTTTCCGCATGCTCTTCAATTTGTTTTAACAGCTCATTCTCTTCCGTATCTACATCCTCCGTTGCGTTTGTTTTCAAGGTGTCGATATACTGAAGCGAAAATGGATTTTGAATCGCCCCTATTGCCAGCACAACCATGACACCACACAAACAGAAGTGAAGCCATTTTTGTTTCATTGTGTCCCCTCCTGCTAGATACTTACTAGCATGTCTATGAGCAAAGGAAGAGGACTAGACGTTTGCCTATAAAAAAAGACTAGGAATTTTCCCCAGTCTTTGTTTCTTATTCGTTGGCTGTATCTTTTGCTTCTTTTTCCTGCTTTTCCCGTTGTTCTTTTAACAGGACTTTGCGAGACAAATTGACTCGTCCTTGATTGTCAATTTCAGTGACGCGTACGTCTACTTCATCACCAAGCTTGAAGACGTCTTCGACTTTGTTGATCCGTTCTTCAGCAATTTGTGAGATATGGAGCAAGCCATCTTTGCCTTTAAACAGTTCCACAAAGGCACCAAACTTTTCAATTCGTTTGACTTTCCCGTGGTACGTTTCACCGACTTGCACTTCTCGAACAAGATCTTCAATGATTTGTTTCGCTTTTTGGTTCATGGCGGTATCTAGGGAAGAAATGTAGACAGTGCCGTCTTGCTCAATGTCTATTTTCACGCCTGTTTCCTCAATGATTTTATTGATGACTTTGCCGCTTGGACCAATGACATCGCGAATTTTGTCAGGATTGATCGTTAGCGTCAGGATTTTTGGCGCGTACTCTGACAACTCGGTACGAGGTTTGTCAATGGCCTCCATCATGTTGCTTAAAATTTTCAGTCGTCCTTGTTTTGCTTGTTCAAGGGCTTGTTCGAGCACTTCGCGGTTAATGCCGGAAATTTTTATATCCATTTGCAGAGCTGTAACGCCATTCGCTGTACCAGCGACTTTAAAATCCATATCGCCAAGAGCGTCTTCCATGCCTTGGATATCAGTGAGCACCGTCATGTGCTCCCCTTGTTTGACAAGTCCCATCGCAATGCCGGCCACTGGCGCTTTAATTGGCACACCTGCGTCCATCATGGCTAACGTGCTTGCACAAATGCTCGCTTGTGAAGTTGATCCATTTGATTCCAACACTTCAGATACGAGCCGGATCGTATAAGGAAACTCTTGCTCACTTGGAATGACTTGCTCAAGCGCACGTTCACCAAGGGCTCCATGACCGATTTCCCGACGTCCTGGTGCGCGGATCGGACCGGTTTCCCCGACGCTAAACTGCGGGAAATTGTAGTGGTGCATAAACCGCTTCGTCTCTTCTATGCCCAAGCCATCTAGCACTTGCACATCACCAAGGGCACCAAGCGTACAGACACTAAGTGCTTGTGTTTGTCCTCTTGTAAATAGACCAGAGCCATGTGTACGCGGCAGCAGCTTGATTTGTGACGATAACGGGCGAATTTCATCAACGCCACGCCCATCAGGACGGATTTTTTCAACTGTAATTAAGCGACGGACTTCTTCCTTCACGAACATTTGCAAAATCTCTTTTACTTCATCAACATCGACGCTGTCATCGTCTGAATATTGTTCCACTTGTTCAGCAATAATCTCATCGATGGCATCTTGACGTGCGTGTTTTTCCGCAATCCGAACCGCTTCTTTAATGCTAGCTTCGGCGCTTTCGCGCAAGCGCGCTTCCAATTCAGCGTCAAATGTTTTCAGCTGCACTTCACGTTTTTCTTTGCCGCAAACTTCAACGACTTTTTCTTGGAAAGCAATCATTTTTTTAATGTTCTCATGCCCGGCTAAAATCGCTTCTAACATCACGTCTTCTGGGACTTCTTTTGCACCAGCTTCCACCATATTGATTGCTTCTTTTGTTCCAGCAACAGTTAGGTCAATATCGCTCTCTGCAAGTTGAGCTGGCGTTGGGTTCATAATGAATTCGCCGTCAATTCTTCCAACAGTCACACCAGCAATCGGGCCCTCAAACGGAATGTCAGAAACACAAAGAGCCAGTGATGAACCGATCATTGCTGCCATTTCAGGAGATGCGTCTTGGTCAGAGCTCATCACAATGCTGATCACTTGGACATCGTTACGGAAACCCTCTGGAAATAGCGGTCGAATTGGACGGTCAATCAAACGGCTTGTTAAAATCGCCCTTTCGCTTGGACGCCCTTCCCGTTTAATAAACCCTCCTGGAATTTTTCCCGCTGCATATAAACGTTCTTCATAATTGACCGTTAACGGAAAGAAAGGAAGGTCTTTCGGTTCTTTTGAAGCAGTAGCCGTTGATAGAACAGCTGTTTCGCCATAACGGACGAGAACCGCTCCGTTGGCTTGTTTGGCTAATTGACCGACTTCGACGCTTAATGTCCGTCCAGCCCAGTCAATTGAAAACTCATGACGTTCTTGATCCATGAATGTGTACTCCTCTCGTACAACTAAAATTCTTCTTTCTTATTATGACCGAATCAGAACAAGTTTAAAAGAGTGAAATTAGGGTTGTCTACATTTTTCTAAGCTTGTCTCCTGCTAATGGAAGGCATGAAGAAAAAAGCGGGAGATCATCCCCCGCTTTTTTGCAAAACTATCGACGCAAGCCAAGCTTGTCAACAAGGTTACGGTAACGCGTTACGTCTTTATTACGTAAATAAGTTAGCAAGTTGCGACGTTGACCGACCATTTTCAAAAGGCCACGACGAGAGTGGTGATCTTTTTTATGCGTGCGCAAGTGATCGTTCAAAGTGTTAATTTGCTCCGTAAGAATAGCGACTTGGACTTCTGGAGAACCAGTGTCTGTCTCATGCGTTTTAAATTCTGCAATCAATTCGTTTTTACGCTCTTGTGTCAATGCCATCAGAGCCACCTCCTTTTCCCTAAAACCCCAATTTCTGAGCAAACGGTGGTGAGTCGTTTTGCCAAGAAACGGGTGTCGTGTCCGCATGGGGATGCAGACACTTTCTATGATAGCTTGATTGATCTGGAAATGCAAGCGTTCATTTTAGCTTCTTTGCCTATAACCATGTTGCTTGAAAAACTGCACCGCCGTTGCGCGGTCACGGCCAAGCTGTGCTTTGATTTCGTCAATGCCGCTAAATTTTTGTTCCGAACGAATCCGTTCGTAAAACGCGACTTCCACCGTCTCCCCGTATATCTCCTTATTGAAGTCGAAAATGTTCACTTCCACGATTGGCTTTGCTAAATCATCGACAAATGTTGGTTTATAGCCAATGTTCGCCATTCCTTGGTATGTGTTGCCCCCATGTGTCAATGTGACAACATAGACACCTGTTTTCGGCACAATAAACCGCTCTTTTGCAACGATGTTTGCAGTCGGATAGCCAATTAGCCGTCCTCGTGCGTCCCCATGGACAACTGTTCCAGAGAAAACATACGGGTAGCCGAGGAGCCTGGCCGCTTCGCTGACATTTCCTTCTAACAGCTGTTTGCGAATACGCGTTGACGAAATCTTTTCTTGCTCATCGCTCACTTGTTCGACCGTTGTATGCGTAAAGCGTCCATTAGCATAACGGTCAATATCGTCCATCTTGCCTTCCCCTTTAACGCCGTATGTAAAGTCAAAGCCTGCCACCACATGCTTGACGTTTAAACCAATCACGAACCGCTCGATAAACGCTTGCGGCGTCAGTTTCGAAAACGCCTTAGTAAAATTGACAACGTAGACAACGTCGACCCCTAACGCCTTTAAGCGCGCCACTTTTGCTTGCAAAGGCGTCAAATAATCAATTGGCTGATCCGGTTTCCCAAGCACTTCTTTCGGATGGGGGTAAAACGTCATCACCGCAGACTGAATGCCCCGTTTTGCCGCTTCCGCTTTAGCGGTTTCGATGACCGCCTTGTGCCCTTTATGAACGCCGTCAAAATAGCCAAGAGCCATAGCTGTTGGCGCTGGGGCCTCTATGTGGCTAATCGAATCTAGATCTAGCTCCACTACCACCACTTTTCCCCCTTTACCGTTAAACATGACAAAATAACGTCTCTGGTTTAATAAGCCCAGCCTTTGTTGGATGTGCTTGATACAATGCCAAGCAATCTCCTTGTTCATTATAAAACAAAAAACGCCTGTCTCCAAAAGAAGCGCTTTTCTTCAGGACAGCCCCATTGCGTATTCGCTTTTCCAGCTCCTTATCGGCAATGACCCGTGGAAAATGTTGGAGAGCCGTATCAAGGGGGCGCAACTTATTCAGGCGCTCATCGAAATGCATTTCCGCAAATGCGGATAAAGGAATGGCATCTGCTTGTGTAAACGGGCCAGATGCTGTCCGTGTCAGCTTTGACATATGGGCAGGGTAGCCTGCTTTTTTGCCTATATCGACGGCAAGCGTACGGATGTAAGTACCTTTTGTACACGTGACAGAAAAGGCAAACGAAAAACAACCTGGCTTCGCAGTTGTTATTTCCGTCAATGTCAACGCTTTTATTTCCACTGTGCGCGTTGGCCGCTCGACTTCGAGGCCAGCTCTGGCGTATTCATACAAGCGTTTGCCGTTTACTTTTACAGCTGAATAATAAGGGGGTGTCTGCTCGATTTTGCCGATAAAGGCTTGCAGCAACGCCTCTATTTCCGTTCTCGTAAACGGTTTATCGACGCGTTTCTCTTCTATCACTTCACCATGTGCGTCTTCCGTAGTCGTCGCCACGCCGAATGTGACTTCCCCTATATACGTTTTATCGTAATCGGACATGTATTTAACCACTTTTGTCGCTTTGCCGATGCAGATCGGCAAAACGCCATCCACTTCGGGATCGAGCGTCCCTGTATGGCCGACTTTCCGTGTTTGAAACCATTTCCGCATTTGGTGGACACAATCGTGGGATGTCCATCCTTTCGGTTTGTCTAGCACCACAATCCCTGTTGGCTCCATCAACATCACTCCCTGTCGTACGAAAAAAAGAAAGGATAGCGTCAGTGCGCTACCCTCAGGACAGCGTCGTCTGCGCGCTCTCCTTTTGCAACTACTTGTTCGTATCGTTTTTGTTCAAATCGCGCAATAAGCTTTCAATTCGGTTGCCGTATTGGATCGATTCATCGAACGAAAAACTGAGCTCCGGTGTTTTCCGAAGGCGAATGCGCTTGCCCAATTCCGTTCGGATAAACCCCTTTGCCTTTTCAAGGCCAGCAAGGGTCGCTTTGCGTTCTTCATCATCACCGAGCACCGTAATAAAAGCCGTTGCTTGTTGTAAATCCCCTGTGACATCTACCCCGGTCACCGTGACAAAACGGACACGGGGGTCTTTAATGTCGCGAATAAGGATGTCACTCAATTCTTTTTTCATTTGTTCGCCGACACGAACAGCACGGTTATTCGCCACAATCGATCACCTCTACTAATGGGAATCACGCCCACTCCCAGTTGGTCAATGTGCGCTCAGCCGCTTCTGCCTGATCAATTATCGCCAATGCGCGTAATAGTTCAGCTTCAGCGCTTTTTTTACTAGCAGCAACCGCGCAAAGCGACAGCTCTGCGCGTTGCCAAGTTTGTTGGAAATCTGTTTCTGCTGCTGAAACATTGCAACGTTGCCTCACTTTGCGAAGCACGCTTTGCAAGACGGATCGTTTATCCTTTAGTGACTGTGCCTCATAGATGAACAGCTCGCAGCGGACACAGGCCATCATTAGGCGCGTTTCACTTCTTCCATGACATACGCTTCAATCATGTCGCCTTCTTTAATGTCATTGAATTTATCAAGCGTAATCCCGCATTCATAGCCAGCTTGCACTTCTTTGGCATCGTCTTTGTAGCGTTTAAGAGCGTTCAGTTCGCCTTCATAAATGACAATGCCGTCGCGGATCAAGCGGACAGAAGAATTGCGGGTGATTTTTCCTTCTGTTACATAAGAACCGGCGATCGTGCCGACTTTCGAAACTTTAAATGTCGTCCGTACTTCCACTTGCCCGATGACTTTTTCTTCAAACTCAGGATCAAGGGCACCTTTCATTGCCTGTTCGATTTCGTCAATCGCATTGTAAATGACGCGGTGGAGACGAATATCGACGTTTTCCGCTTCAGCCACACGTTTGGCGTTCACATCAGGGCGAACGTTGAACCCGATGACAATCGCGTTGGAAGCAGACGCCAAAATAATGTCTGATTCTGTGATCGCGCCAGCGCCAGTGTGGATGATATTGACTTTTACGCCTGCCACATCAATTTTTTCCAACGACCCTTTCATCGCTTCAACTGATCCTTGGACGTCGGCTTTGATGATGACATTAATGTCTTTGACATCCCCTTGCTGAATTTGGTTAAACAAGTCATCCAAGCTTACTTTTGACGATGCCGTTAAGTTTTGCTCCCGATAACGGGCCATTAGCCCTTCGCCTAATTGGCGTGCTTTTTTCTCGTCTTCAAATGTTTGGAAACGGTCCCCCGCTTGTGGCACTTCGTTTAAGCCTGTAATTTCCACTGGGGCAGACGGTCCTGCCGTTTTGACGCGGCGGCCTACATCATTAACAAGCGCCCGCACGCGGCCATAGGTGCTGCCGACAACGACTGCGTCCCCAACATGCAACGTCCCGCTTTGGACAAGAAGCGTGGCAACTGGGCCGCGCCCTTTATCAAGTTGTGCTTCTACAACGGTGCCTGTCGCAAGTTTGTCTGGGTTGGCTTTAAATTCTTCAACTTCGGCAACGAGTAAAATCATTTCAATTAACTCATCAATGCCTTCACCCGTCAGCGCTGACACATTGACAAAAATCGTGTCGCCTCCCCAAGCTTCTGGGACAAGCTCAAACTCTGTTAACTCTTGCATCACTCGATCTGGACTTGCTGTTTCTTTGTCAATTTTGTTGACAGCAACAATAATCGGCACTTCAGCCGCTTTCGCGTGGCTGATCGCTTCTTTCGTTTGCGGCATGACGCCATCGTCAGCGGCCACAACAAGAATCGTAATGTCCGTCACTTGCGCCCCACGGGCCCGCATTGTTGTAAAGGCTGCGTGTCCTGGTGTATCTAAAAAGGTAATTTTTTTACCTGAGTGTTCAATTTGGTAAGCGCCGATATGCTGAGTAATGCCCCCTGCTTCCCCCGCAGTCACTTTCGTGTTACGGATTGAATCAAGCAGCGTTGTTTTTCCGTGGTCGACATGGCCCATAATTGTCACAACTGGCGGGCGCTCTTTTAATTCTTCCTCTTTATCTTCACGATCATACAACTCAATATCGAGCTCATCCACAATCACTTCTTCTTCGACTTCCACACCATAATCAGCTGCCAACAATTCAATGGTATCTTTGTCGAGCTCCTGGTTAATGGTAGCCATGACACCAAGACCGATTAATTTCTTAATCAATTCAGAGGCTTCACGATGGAGCTTAGCAGCGAGTTCACTGACCGTAAGCGAACCTGAAATTGTAATTTTTTCAGGCAGCGGCATTTGCTGATGATTGACTTTTGACTGCGGACGACGCTTGCCGCCACGGTTGCCATGGTTCCGGCGATTTTGATTATTGCCTGGACGGCGGTTGCTGCCGCCTGGACGCCCTTGGCCACCTGGACGGTTGCCGCCGCGGTTTTGGTTTGGTTTCCCAGCTTGCGATTTTGCAGCGCCACTTTGGTTGTTGCTGCCTTGGCTTGGGCGTTTCGTTTGCCCTTGAGCTTGATTTTGCTGATTGTTTTGCGGGCGTTGCTTTTGCCCTTGGTTTTGCTGGTTGTTTTGTGGGCGTTGCTTTTGCCCTTGGTTGTTTTGCTTTTGGTTGCCAGTAGCCTGCCCTTTTGTAGCGGCGGGTTTTCCAGCTTGCTTCGCTTTGTTTAATGTTTCTTCATCAATTGCTGACATATGATTTGACACTTCCACACCCATTGATTTTAAACTTTCGATAAGTTGCTTGCTTTGAACATTATTTGCCTTCGCGTATTCATAGATTCGCACTTTTGACATATACGTACCTCCATTATTGGCTCAGTAATGCGGCGATTTTTTTCGCAAACCCTTCACTCCTTATGCCTATTGCAACGCGCGTTTCTTTACCGATCGCTTGCCCAAGCGCAAAACGGTCGCTCGTTTGATAGACTGGGATTTTATAATAGCCGCATTTGTCCTTGATTTTCTTTTCGGTATTGCTGCTAGCATCGCCAGCAAGGATTACCATTGACAGCTCCTGTTTGCGAATCGCGGCAAGAACCAATTCTTCCCCTGTAACAAGCTGTCCGGCACGTTGACATAAGCCAAGGAGCGAGAGCAGCTTTTTGTCGTTGCTCACCGCTTTTTCACCTTCACCCGCTCCGCAATCAAGCGGTCATAGTCGTCTGCGGTCACTTGCACTTGCAAATGGCGCGTTAGACTATCGCGCTTTTTAGCCGTGTTAAACACATCTTCACTGTTCGTCAAATAAGCACCGCGGCCATTCCTTTTGCCAGTGGGATCTAATTCGACTGTGCCTTCAGGTGTGCGTACGATCCGCACAAGTTCTTGCTTTGGTTTCATTTCATTGGTCACAATACATTTTCTCAGCGGTACTTTCCGTTGTTTCATGCGATTTTCCGCCTCCTGCTCTTAACGTTCATTTTCCTCATTTGTGAATTCTTCTAACTCATCATTTTCATTTTCCTCATCAAGAAGGCCCAGCTCACGGGCTTCCGATTCGCTTTTGATATCAATTTTCCAGCCTGTCAGCTTAGCGGCAAGTCGTGCATTTTGGCCTCGTTTGCCAATTGCTAAAGACAGCTGGTAGTCAGGGACGATGACTTGTGTCATTTTTTCCCCTTCAAGCACATTGACTTTCATTACTTTGGCCGGGCTAAGGGCATTAGCCACATAGACAACAGGGTCTTCTGACCACTCAACAATGTCAATTTTTTCGCCTTTGAGTTCGTCGACAATTGTCTGTACCCGCTGGCCCCGTTGGCCTACACAGGCTCCAACTGAATCCACTTCTGGGTTGTCGGAGTGAACGGCAATTTTCGAGCGGTCCCCCGCTTCGCGAGAAACCGATTTAATTTCCACTGTGCCGTCGTAAATTTCCGGCACTTCTAATTCAAACAAACGCTTTAAGAGCCCAGGATGCGTGCGGGAGATTAAAATTTGCGGACCTTTTGTCGTTTTTTCGACTTTCGTAATATATGCTTTGATGCGGTCATTATGTTTGTACGTTTCATTCGGCATTTGTTCAGACAGCGGCAACAGCGCCTCGACTTTCCCTAAATCAACATAAATAAAACGATGGTCTTGACGTTGGACAATGCCGTTCATAATATCTTCTTCACGGTCAATAAAATCAGAATAAATGATACCCCGCTCAGCTTCACGAACACGTTGCGTGACCACTTGCTTCGCCGTTTGTGCAGCAATTCGGCCAAAATCTTTTGGCGTGACTTCAATTTCGACAATATCGTCGACTTCATAATGTGGATTAATCCGCTGCGCTTCCGCCTCTGAAATTTCTAAGCGTTTATCAAATACTTCTTCCACGACTACTTTGCGGGCAAACACGCGGATGCTGCCATTGTCCCGATTCACATCAACGCGCACGTTTTGCGCTTGGCCGAAGTTGCGCTTATAGCCAGAAATAAGCGCAGCTTCGATTGCTTCAATAATGACTTCTTTTTTGATGCCTTTGTCTGCTTCAAGTGTGGACAAAGCTTCCATAAATTCGCTGTTCATGGAAAGGAACCTCCCTTATTTCGCTTGCAACTAGAGCAGGATCGACAGCCGCGCATTTGCCACTTTCGCGTATGGCACGGTGTAGGTCACTGTTCTTGTTTTGTTTTTTCCTTCAATAACAAGCGTGGCGTCTTCAAATGAAACAAGGACGCCTTCAAACGCTTTTTGGCCGTCGATTGGTTCATACGTTGTCACGTACACGCCTTTGCCGACTGCTTTTTTTACATCCGCTTCTTTTTTTAGCGGCCGCTCTGCCCCAGGGGATGACACTTCTAAAAAATACGCTTCTTTAATAGGGTCCACATCATCCAGGACTTCGCTCAGCTTTTCACTCACAGCTTCGCAATCATCCAAGTTGACCCCTTTGTCTGCGTCAATAAACACACGCAAATACCAATTAGGCCCTTCTTTTTTATATTCTACTTCCACGAGTTCCAAATGAAGTTCGCGGACAATCGGCTCTGCGAGTTGTTCTACGATACGAGAAACATTTTTACTCAATCGCCAATTCCTCCTTTACATCATTAAAAACGTATCCGCTTCTAGAACAGGCATACACAACGGGAGAGCGCTTTTAACGCCGAACCCGCAATGCGAACAAAAAGAGTGGGGGCCCCCACTCTTTTCTCCATCATCGTATGCTAACTATTACCATAAACGATTGTACCACATAAGCACTATGCTTGCAAGGCGGGCTCGTCTTTAAAACAACGATAGCTGGTTAGACTCTGGCAAGCCCTCTAGACAGCCGTGTTCAGACAAGTTCTCGACAACCGTTTTTGTCAGTTTTGCCCGCTGCTGCAAGTCTTCCTTTGACAAAAAGTGACCATTTTCCCGGGCCTTGACGATGTTGAGCGCCGCATTAGTGCCGACGCCATTTAGCGCGTTAAAAGGCGGCAACAGCTTATCGCCATCGACAATGAACTCCGTTGCCGATGATTTATATAAATCAACTTTATGAAAGCCGAAGCCACGCTCGCACATTTCAAGTGAGAGCTCTAACACCGTTAAAACAGCTTTCTCTTTTGGAGAAGCGTCAAGGCCTTTCGCATTGATTTCTTCCATTTTGGCACGAATCGAACTTGCCCCTTTGATCATAATGTCCAGTTCAAAGTCATCGGCACGAACAGTAAAATAGGTTGCATAATACAAAATCGGATGATGCACTTTAAAATAAGCAATCCGCACAGCCATCAACACATAGGCGGCCGCATGTGCTTTCGGGAACATGTATTTGATTTTCGTGCATGAATCGATGTACCAATCAGGCACATCATGCTTTTTCATTTCTTCGACCCATTCAGGCTGCAAGCCTTTGCCTTTACGGACAAACTCCATAATTTTAAAAGCGAGTGATGATTCGAGCCCTTTGTAAATTAAGTACACCATAATGTCATCACGGCAGCCAATGACATCTTTCAATTCGCAAGTGCCATTGTAAATGAGCTCATTGGCATTGCCAAGCCAAACGTCAGTCCCATGGGAAAGCCCGGAAATTTGCAACAGCTCAGAAAAGGTGCTCGGTTTCGTTTCCTCAAGCATTTGCCTAACAAAGCGGGTGCCAAACTCAGGAATGCCGAGCGTGCCAGTTTTGCACAGTATTTGTTCTTCCGTCACACCGAGTACATCTGGTGAAGCAAATATTTTCATCACGTCTGGGTCATCGGTCGGGATCGTTTTTGGATCGATTCCGCTTAAATCTTGAAGCATGCGAATCGCCGTCGGATCATCGTGTCCTAGAATGTCAAGCTTAAGTAAATTATCATGAATTGAATGGAAGTCAAAATGCGTCGTTTTCCACTCTGCATTTTTGTCATCCGCCGGGTATTGGATCGGCGAAAAATCATGAATATCCATATAGTCGGGAACAACGATGATCCCTCCTGGGTGCTGGCCCGTTGTCCGTTTAACGCCTGTACAGCCGGCGACAAGACGGTCGATTTCTGCCCCACGCATGAGCAAGTCATGGTCGCTTTGGTAGCCTTTCACATAGCCGTATGCTGTTTTATCCGCTACCGTGCCAATTGTCCCGGCGCGGTACACATAGTCTTCGCCAAACAATTCCTTTGTATAGGCGTGGGCGCGAGGCTGGTATTCACCTGAAAAGTTCAAGTCGATATCAGGCACTTTGTCGCCTTTAAACCCAAGAAACGTTTCAAACGGGATATCCTGTCCATCTTTTATATACATACTGCCGCATTTCGGGCATTCAGCATCAGGCAAGTCATAGCCAGACGCAACAGAGCCGTCATCAAAGAAATGGGAATGCTTGCATGACGGGCATACATAATGAGGCGGCAGCGGGTTCACTTCGGTAATTTCCGTCATCGTTGCCACAAACGAAGAACCGACAGACCCCCGTGAGCCAACAAGGTAGCCATCATCGAGCGATTTTTTAACTAACTTATGGGAAATTAAATAAATAACAGCAAAACCATGGCCAATAATGCTTTTTAACTCTTTTTGCAAACGGGCTTCTACAAGTTCCGGCAACGGATCGCCGTAAATCATCTTGGCCCGTTCATAGCTCATATTCCGGATTTCGTCGTCAGCTCCCTCAATTTTAGGAGCATATAAGTCATCTGGAATCGGGCGGACATCACCAACTTGTGCAGCAATGTCATTAGAAGCAGCGACAACCACTTTCTCTGCCTGTTCTGCCCCGAGAAAGGAAAACTCTTCAAGCATTTCCGTGGTCGTCCGGAAATGGACGTCTGGCAACTTCTGCTTATTAAGGGGATTCGCTCCCCCTTGGGAAGCAATTAAAATTTTACGGTAAATCGCATCTTCCTCGTTTAAATAATGAACATTCCCCGTGGCCACAACCGGCAGCCCTAGCCGCTCGCCAAGAGCAACAATATTGGCGACAATTTCTTGCAATGCCGTTTCATCTTTTACGAGTTCTCTTTCAATCAAGTGCCCGTAATTGCTGAGCGGTTGGATTTCTAAAAAGTCGTAGAAACCGGCGATTTTTTCCACCTCGTCAGCTGATTTTTGCATCATGCCTTCAAAGACTTCACCTTTGTCACAAGCAGAACCAATCAGCAACCCTTCGCGATGTTTATTCAACTGGGAACGAGGAATCCGCGGCGTCCGGAAATAGTAATCAACATGGGCCATGGACACGAGCTGGTATAAATTTTTCAAGCCTGTTTGCGATGTAACAAGCAAGGTGCAGTGGAACGGCCGTTGACGGTGAAAATTCCCTTGCCCCATATGGTTATTTAATTCATCATGGTAAACAATTTCTTTCTCCGCTGCGTCTTTGACCATTTTCCAAAGCAAATACGCCGTTGCCTGTGTATCATAAATCGCACGGTGATGGCTGACGAGCTCAATGTCAAATTTCTTACATAACGTATTAAGGCGGTGGTTTTTTAATTCTGGGTATAGAAAACGGCCAAGCTCCAACGTGTCTATGACTGGGTTTGTGACTTCCGAAAAGCCCAGTTTTTTATAACCGACATTCAAAAAGCCAATATCAAAGCTCGCATTATGGGCAACCAACGTGGCATTGCCGGCAAATTCACGAAACTGCTTTAGCACTTCAGCAGGTTCAGGAGCGCCTTTGACCATGTCATCGGTAATCCCCGTCAATTCGATGATCGTTGCTGACAGAGGCTCTTTTGGGTCTGCAAACGATTCATATGTATCGATGATTTCGCCGTTTTTGATTTTGACGGCAGCAAGCTCAATGATCGTATTGTAGACAGCCGACAGACCCGTCGTTTCCACGTCAAAGACGACATACTCTTCTTCGAGCAAGTGACGGTGGTCAGAGTTGTAAGCAATTGGTACGCCGTCATCAACGACGTTTGCCTCCATGCCATAAATCACTTTAATGTCATGCTTTTTGGCAGCGCCATATGCTTCTGGAAACGCTTGGACAACGCCGTGATCCGTAATGGCAATCGCTGGATGGCCCCATTTTGCAGCCTGCTCGATATACCTGCCAACAGAAACGACGCCATCCATTTGGCTCATTGTCGAATGGGTATGAAGTTCGACTCGTTTTTGTTCAGCGGTATCTTCGCGGACATTTGGCGTTACTTGGTTAAAATCATTGGCGATCATAACGAGGTCGCGGACAAATGTATCGTTTTGGATGCCGCCTCGCACTTTTAACCACATGCCTTTTTTGACCGCTTGCATAACGGGCACATCTTCTTTATCCCGGGAAAACATTTTCACTAAAATCGAATCGGTGTAATCTGTCATTTTAAAGGTTAGCAATGTGCGCCCACTGCGGAGCTCCCGAATATCTGTTGCGAACACATAGCCTTGAATGGTAATGCGCCGTTCTTCATCGACAATCGCTTCCAGCGGCGTCGGTTCGTCTTTAATGGGATAACCCATAGACAAGTTGGCTTGTTTTACTTGCTTCGCCATTTCCTCTTCAACCCGTTGTTTTTCCAACATCGCTTCGACCACTTTCGACCGGTCTTCTTCAGCACGTTTGCGGACAAACTCATCATAGGCTTCCTGTGATTGTTGTACGGCGACTGCAAGGGGCAACACAGGCAAGCCAAACTGGCCGCATATGTCTTTAAACGGATCGGCAAGCTTTCGCTTTATCGCTTCTGCTTCCGCTTCGTTTTGCGCTACTAAAGACAGCTTATTGTCATTGACTGTCGGGGCTTGCTTTTGCAGCGTAGCAGCAAGAGGTGGGGAGACACGCGCCAATTCGTTGGCGATAAGAGGCCAATAGCTGTGCCATACTGATTCATCCGTCTCAATATTGGCATATGCAAATGAGCAACGTGCATTGGCGATTTCTCGAAACGTCTGGGCAAGACGCCCTCTAAACAGTTCGCACCATTCGGCTGGCAGCAACCGTTCTAATCGAATGAAAAAATGCCAGATTTTCTGTTCTTTTGAGATTGCTAGTTTTTCAATGTAGCCGTCTTGAAAATGGGGGCGGCCGTCATCTGGAATTTGCAGCTGGTCAAGCAATAGTTGAAGGCGCTCTTTTCTCGTCTCTTTCGCTTGGCTCATTTGTTTCACTCCTTGCTAAAGCGTAAACAGGCTGACGACTAGCCAGCCTGCATTCCGCATTATTCACATAAAAAATCGTTAAGCCAACGAACTAGCTCACTAGCTGTCAACTCTAGCTGTTCGCCCGTTTTGCGGACTTTCACTTCGACGATGCCTTCTCCGGCCCGTTTGCCAACGGCTACCCGTACTGGCAAGCCAATTAAGTCAGCGTCTTTAAATTTAACGCCTGCCCGTTCTGGCCGATCATCATACAATACGTCGATTCCAGCTTGGCGAATGTCGCTGTATAGCTGTTCAGCAAGTGTTTTCTGGTCTTCATTTTTCACATTTAACGCTAATAAGTGGACGTCGAACGGCGCCACTGCCTTCGGCCAAACAATGCCCGCCTCGTCATGATGCTGTTCAATCACAGCGGCAAGCGTCCGCGATACGCCGATACCATAACAGCCCATTAGAAAAGGCTGTGCTTTTCCTTGGCCATCTAAATATTTCGCATCGAGAGATTCAGAGTAACGGGTACCCAGCTTAAAGATTTGCCCAATTTCAATTCCTTCAGCAAAGCGCAACGTCCCTTTGCCGTCTGGAGACGGATCGCCTTCGCGCACAGTGCGCAAATCTTTATAGGCGGTCACTTCATAATCGCGGCCTGGGCCGACATTTACATAATGGTAGCCTGTTTCATTGGCGCCGCAAGCAATGCGCTCCATGCTGCGAATCCGGTAGTCGGCATAAATCGGCACATCCTTTACGCCTACAGGGCCAATCGATCCAGGAGTCGCACCGAAAGCGGCAACGACTTCTTCTTCACTCGCCATGCGCAGCGTTTTTGCGCCAAGTTCATGCAATGCTTTGACTTCATTAAGCTCATCGTTGCCACGCAAGATAAAAAGGGATAGCACATCATCGACGACAACAACAAGGGCTTTAAAAATGTCATCGGCATCAAAACCTAGTGCTTCAGCGGCTTCGTCGACCGTTTTTGCTTCCGGTGTTGCTCTCTTTTCAAGCAAGCCATGTGCTTGTACACTTGGCGCCTCTGGCAGCGCAGCTTTTGCCATTTCCAAGTTCGCCGCGTAATCAGATCCGTCGGAATAGACGACAGTATCTTCCCCTACGCTTGCAAGCGCCATAAATTCGTGCGTATCTTTGCCACCCATCGTCCCAGAATCGGCAATCACGGGCCGAAATTCGAGGCCAACTCGCGTGAAAATGCGGCTATAGGCGCCATGCATTTGCCAGTATGCTTCATCAAGGCTTTCCGGCGAGTCATGGAACGAATAGGCATCTTTCATGATAAACTCACGCCCACGGAGCAAACCGAAACGAGGCCGGCGCTCATCGCGAAACTTTGTCTGAACTTGGTAGACGCAAAGAGGCAGTTTTTTATAGGAAGCAATTCCATCTTTAATTAAAGAGGTGATGACTTCCTCATGTGTCGGGCCGAGGGCAAAATCGCGGTTATGGCGATCCTTTAAGCGCACTAACTCATCTCCCATTGCCTCCCAACGGCCGGAAGCTTGCCAAAGTTCAGCTGGATGCAAACTCGGCAACGTCAATTCTTGGGCGCCAATGGCATCTAATTCTTCGCGGATGATCGCTTCAATTTTCGCGATTGTCCGCTTTGCTAGCGGCAAGTACGCATAAACACCTGCGGCAATTTGCCGCATCATTCCTGCGCGCAGCATGAGCTGGTGGCTAATCGCCTCTGCGTCTGCAGGCACATCCCGCATTGTCGGGGCTAAGTAAGTAGATTGTCTCAAGTGACACACTTCCCTTTCTTATGCAATTGTCTCATTATGAAAACAGCTTACTTATATCGTTCCATGTCACTACAATCATCAACAACATCACAAGGGCGAAGCCGATAAACTGAATCGCGCCTTCTTTTTCTGGCGAAACAGGCTTGCCACGGATCCCCTCATAGGCTAAAAACATGAGGCGCCCGCCGTCAAGGGCAGGAATCGGCATTAAGTTGATGACGCCTAGGTTGATGCTTAACAATGCAGCAAAGTTAATAACGGTCAACATGCCAAGAGAAACGGCTTGGTCTGTAATATCATAAATGCCGACAGGCCCTGAAATATAATCAAGGGAAAACTGGCCGGTAAAAATTAAACCAAGCGTATCAAAAATAGATGTTGCCATCGTAATAAATTGGTTTCCAGCTTGTTGAAAGGAACCAAGAAGCGAGAATTCAGTTACACCGCCAACGCCTAAAAAGCCTTCGTACTCATCAGGCATGACTTCGACTTGACTAAGAGTGGCATTTGTCTGCAGCGCTTCTCCATTGCGCTCATAATCAATGCTCACTTCTTCACCAGGATATTTTTTGACTTCTGTTGTCATTTCTTTCCAAGAATCAACTTCTACACCGTTGACCGCTGTAATAACGTCGCCGTCTCGAAGTCCAGCTGCTTCAGCAGGAGAGTCCTCCACACTTATAACAATTTCTGAGCTAAGAGGCACGCCTTGGTACAAACTTAAGCCGAGTAAAATCACAAAACCAAGTATAAAATTCATCAACGGTCCAGCAAAGATCGCCATCGCCCTTTTTGGCAGTGGTTTTGAGCCAAATTGGCGGTTCCATGGGGCGATGATTTGCGCCACTTCATCTTGGACGATGAACGCTTTTTCATCAATTTGGTAACGGACAAGTTCGCCAGTGTCTTCGTCGATCGTTTCCACAAACAAGTCATGGACCAAATCAATCCGTTCCACTTGCACGACTTGTGCTTCTGGGTGTTTTGACTTGTTGTTAACGATAATTTCCTTTACAGTTTCTTTCTCGTCAAGCACCAGTCCAATTTCATAGCCTGGCCGGATCGTTGGCTGCTCAGGCTCTTCGCCTGCCATGCGAACATAACCGCCAATTGGCAATAAACGAATGGTGTAAATCGTGTCATTTCGCTCAAAGGCAAATAGTTTCGGCCCCATGCCAATCGCAAATTCATAGCAGAGAATCCCTGCTTTTTTGGCAAAATAGAGATGGCCCCATTCGTGGACAAAGACAAGCACACTAAATATCGCAATAAAAGCAAGTAATGTATTCAAAAACGATACCGCCTCTCGGGTTTGTTATGCTTGGAGCTGTTTGCGGATTGAAGCATCGACAGCTTGGATCTCTTCGAGCGATGGATCCGCGATCGGCGAGTGGGCGCTTAATGCTTCTTCAATGATGCGCTCAATTTCCAAGAAAGTGATCTCGCCTTGCAAAAAGCGGAATACAGCTACTTCATTGGCTGCGTTAAGCACGGTCGTCATTGTTCCACCAGCGCGCCCTGCTTCGTAGGCGAGTTTCATGCACCGGAAACGCTCCATATCCATTTTTTCGAAGTGGAGTTTGCCAAGCTCCGCTAAGTCTAAACGGTCATGTTTCGGGCGGGCAAAACGCTCTGGATACGTTAAGGCATACTGGATGGGGACGCGCATGTCGGGAGTGCCTAGCTGGGCAATGACGCTGCGGTCTACATATTCAACCATGGAGTGGATGATGCTCTCTTTGTGGATTAGCACATCGATTTGATCATAATCCAAACCAAACAACCATTTCGCCTCAATCACTTCCAAGCCTTTATTCATCATTGTAGCAGAATCGATCGTCACTTTCGCCCCCATGGACCAATTCGGGTGCGCCAATGCTTGTTCGACTGTCACGCCATCAAGCTCCGCCCGGCTCTTGTCGCGAAAACTGCCGCCAGAAGCAGTCAAAATCAAACGGTCGACCGCTTTCTTTGGTTCGCCATTCAGCGCTTGGAAAATTGCGGAATGCTCGCTGTCCACAGGAATGAGCGGCACATTGTTTTCCTTTGCCGCACTGACAACAAGATGGCCCGCGCTGACAAGTGTTTCTTTATTGGCAATGGCAACAGCTTTTTTCGCCTTGATGGCACTGAGCGTCGGCAAAAGCCCGATCGAGCCAGTAATGGCTGTAACGACGATGTCAGTTTCGCTATAACGCGCCACCTCTTTTAAGCCTTCTTCTCCATATAAGAATTCAATAGATTCACCGAATTCCCCTGCTAATGTTTGTGCGTCTTCCGGGCGTTGTACTGAGACGAGCTTTGGTTGAAATTCCTTTATTTGGTTGCGGCATAACTCTAAATTTGTCCCGCACGCGAGCGCCGAAAGCGTAAATTCGTCTGGATAATCACGGATCACATCCAGTGTCTGTGTGCCGATCGACCCTGTCGATCCAAGCAAACTGATTTGTTTCACTATACTCGCCTCCCTTATGAAAGATTCATGTTTGCTAAACAGTTTGTTCTATAGCTAGCTTTTCGGATTACAAAAGCTGTAGCAAATGGAGAATCGGCATAACATAAATCAAGCTGTCGAACCGATCGAGGATGCCGCCATGTCCTGGCAGAACATTGCCTGAATCTTTTACAGCATAATGCCGTTTTAAGGCTGACTCAACAAGATCGCCCAATTGACCAAACACGGCCGTAACAAGCATGATGCAAAGCGCAATTATGTATGAGTTGAAAAATGGATGGATCATATAAAAAATCGTACCGACGACAACAGCAAGGACAATCCCGCCGATCGAACCTTCAATCGTTTTATTTGGGCTAATATCTGGCCACAATTTGTTCTTGCCGATTGCTTTTCCGACAAAGTAGGCCCCTGAATCGGTTGTCCAAATTAATACAATCACAAATAAGACAAGCCATACGCCTACGTCTGGAATCGCTCTCGTCAAAATTAAGTAATGGAAGCCAAAGCCAATATAGACGCTTGATACGATCACGAAACCAACTTCATCAAATGTAAATTTGTTTTTCGTCAATACTGTCAGCAATAATAAACCTAAGATTAAAAATAGGAACAGCTCTACTTTTGTCACATTTAGGGGAATGACGCTATGAAAAAGCGTGTCAGGAATGAGCAACAACCACATTGAAACGAGGCCGACGATGCCACGCAAAGAAAGAGCGCTAATTTTTTTCATTCTTAATAGCTCGGCCATAGCGATGGTGGCCATCAAGCTCACAAAAGTCGTAAACCACCAGCCGCCAAGTGCGATCATAGCCAAGATGATGGCACCAATAAATAAGCCTGTAACTACTCGTGTCTTCACTTACACATCCCCTTCCTACACGCCGCCATAGCGCCGCCCCCTATTCTGATACGTTAAGACCGCTTTATAGAAGTGGTGCTCAGTAAAGTTTGGCCAATACACATCCATAAACAAAAATTCACTATATGCGAGCTGCCACAACATAAAGTTGCTTAAACGCAACTCTCCGCTCGTACGAATAAGCAAGTCTGGATCACGTAAATGGTTGCTCATTAAGTGGGCGCTAATCGTTTCTTCTGAAATGTGCTCTGGCATCAACTCGCCTTGCTGTACCTTTTTGGCAATTTGTTGCATGGCACTCGTAAGTTCGAACCTGCTTCCATAGTTTAAAGCAAAATTTAAAATCAGTCCCGTATTATGCTTTGTCTTTTCAATTGCTTCATCCACTGCATGGAGTGTATACGAAGGCAAACCGTCCTTTGAACCCATTAAACGCACTTGCACATTTTCCTCTATTAGCGTCGGCAATTCGCTTTTCAAATAGCGTTCTGGCAATTTTAGCAGAAATTCGACCTCCGCTTTCGGGCGTTTCCAGTTTTCTGTTGAAAAAGCATAAAGCGTCAATATTTCAATATTGAGGGTATTGGCAGCACGAACAATCTTATTAACCGTCTTCATGCCTTCCCTATGCCCAGCAATACGCGGTAGCCCTTTCTCTTTGGCCCAACGGCCATTTCCATCCATAATAATGGCGACATGCCTCGGTATATTCTGAGGGTCTATTGATGTAGGCTCCTCATCTTCTGTATCCGTAAAGGCTTGCCTCCATTTTGAAAATCTCTCAAGCATTTTACGCCCTCCATCTCGCTGGCGCTCTAGGCCAGCCTGCATCCAGCTGGAAAAGTGTAAAAAACCCCCTTGCTTAAGAGGGTCTCCTACTACTCTTCATCATACACATAAACGTGTTACACTTCCATGATTTCTTGTTCTTTCTGTTTTGCTTTTTCGTCGATTTTTGCAACGTACGTGTCAGTCAGTTTTTGGATATCGTCAGTGGCGCTGCGAAGTTCATCCTCCGTCATTTCCCCGTCTTTTTGCTGCTTTTTCAATTCATCATTGGCATCACGGCGAATGTTGCGGACGGCCACTTTTGATTCTTCAGCGGTTTTGCTAACCAATCGCACAAGCTCTTTCCGGCGTTCTTCCGTAAGAGGCGGAATCGCAATGCGAATGACTTGACCATCGTTTGATGGCGTAAGGCCTAAATCGGATTTTAAAATCGCCTTCTCAATTGAAGCAACAGCCGTCTTGTCATACGGTGTAATAAGCAATAGGCGCGCTTCTGGCACCGTGACTGAAGCAAGCTGGTTGAGCGGCGTTTGCGCTCCATAATATTCTACCGTTACGCGGTCGAGCAAAGCTGGGTTGGCACGGCCTGCACGCAATTTCGCTAATTCACGTGACAGCACGTCAATGGCTTTGTCCATCCGTGTTTTTGCATCTGCCTTGATTTCCTTTGTCATTGGTTATTTCCCCCTTACAGTTGTTCCGATTTTTTCGCCTAACACGGCGCGTTTTATGTTTCCTTCTTCCATAATTGAGAATACGATAAGCGGAATGTCGTTGTCCATACATAAAGACGACGCCGTCGAATCCATGACTTGCAAACCGTCTTTGAGGACATCCATGTACGTAATCGTGTCAAATTTCTGCGCCTTGTCGTCCACGCGCGGATCTGCGTTGTAGACGCCATCGACGTTGTTTTTCGCCATTAAAATCACTTCTGCCTCAATTTCAGCTGCCCGTAGAGCAGCGGTAGTGTCTGTTGAGAAATACGGGTTGCCTGTTCCTGCTGCGAAAATTACAACACGTTTTTTTTGTAGATGGCGAATCGCTTTGCGACGTATGTATGGTTCTGCTACTTGCCGCATTTCAATCGACGTTTGCACACGGGACTCGACGCCAATTGCTTCGAGGCTGTCTTGTAAGGCAAGGGAATTCATAACTGTAGCAAGCATTCCCATATAGTCTGCTGTTGCCCGATCCATGCCTTGAGCGCTTCCAGCCATGCCCCGCCAAATGTTGCCGGCGCCAACGACGACTGCCACTTCAATGTTCAGTTCGGTAATCTCTTTAATTTGCCTAGCAATCGATTGGATGACAGTTGGATCAATGCCATAGCCTTGCTCTCCTGCTAATGCTTCTCCGCTTAATTTTAAAACGACACGATTATACACGCTTATCTTAACCTCCATTATCCGTGACTTTCAAAAAACAGTCTTTGAAAAAAGGGACACAACTTCTCGCAGTGTCCCCTTCCCACGTTCTCTATCGATTTACTTTTTCACTTGCGACATAACTTCTTCCGCAAAGTTGTCTTCGCGTTTTTCGATGCCTTCGCCAACTTCATAGCGGACAAACGATTTAACAGAAGCTTGTTTGCTCTTCACATATTTACCGACTTTTTGGTCGCCATCTTTAACAAACGGCTGGTCTAGCAAGCAGACTTGTTCAAAGAACTTACTTAGGCGGCCTTCGACCATTTTTTCAACAATGTTTTCAGGCTTGCCTTCGTTAAGGGCTTGTTGCTTTAGCACTTCCCGCTCACGGTCAACAACGTCTTTTGTCACTTCATCGCGTGAAATGTAAGTCGGGTTGATCGCTGCCACGTGCATAGCAATGTCTTTCGCCAACTCTTGATCGGAAGAGTCGCCAATAACCGTTAGAACGCCAATGCGGCCACCCATGTGAAGGTAAGAACCAAACACGTCAGCGTCTTCTTTTTCCACCACTGTAAAGCGGCGCAATGAAATCTTTTCGCCGATTTTAGCAATTGCTGTATTAATGTGATCTTGCACGGTTTCGCTCCCACCGTTGAATGGTTGCGCAAGAGCCGCCTCTACGTCAGCAGGCTCCTCAGCCAAAATATGTCCAGCTAATTCTTTTACAAGCGCTTGGAAATTCTCGTTTTTGGCAACGAAATCCGTTTCAGAGTTTACTTCAAGAATAACGGCTTTGTTTCCTTCTGTCACAACAGAAGCAAGGCCTTCCGCGGCAACGCGGTCTGCTTTTTTCTCTGCTTTTGCAATGCCTTTTTCACGAAGATAATCAATTGCTTTTTCCATGTCTCCGTCTACTTCGACAAGCGCTTTTTTACAATCCATCATACCTGCGCCTGTTTTTTCGCGCAGTTCTTTTACCATACTAGCTGTTACTGCCATTAAGTATTGCCTCCTTCAGTACGTGTTTTCCCTTTTTCCACAAAAAAAGGGAAGTAAAGGGTTCATCTCCCTTTACCACCCTTTTTGGAGTCCGTCATTTACGCTGTTGTTGTTTCTTCTTCAACGTCGACTTCTTCTTCTGATTCACCAGCTGTCGCTTCAATCACAGCGTCAGCCATTTTGCCAGTTAATAGTTTTACAGCGCGGATGGCATCATCGTTACCAGGGATGACGTAATCGATTTCGTCAGGATCACAGTTTGTATCGACAATCGCCACGATTGGAATGTTTAATTTATGCGCTTCGGCAATTGCAATCCGCTCTTTACGAGGGTCGATAACAAACAGCGCATCCGGCACGCCGTTCATGTCTTTAATTCCGCCTAGGAATTTTTCTAGACGGTCCATTTCTTTTTTCAGCAAGATGACTTCTTTCTTTGGAAGCACATCAAAAGTGCCGTCTTCTTGCATTTTTTCAAGGTTTTTCAAGCGCGTAATCCGCTTTTGAATCGTCTCAAAGTTTGTAAGCGTTCCGCCAAGCCAGCGTTGGTTAATGTAGAACATGCCGCAGCGGATTGCTTCGTCGCGAACAGAATCTTGCGCTTGTTTTTTCGTGCCGACAAAAAGGATTTTCCCTCCATCAGCCGCAAGATCGCGAACAAAGTTGTACGCTGTTTCGACTTTTTTGACCGTTTTTTGCAAGTCAATAATGTAAATTCCGTTTCTTTCTGTGAAGATGTAGCGATCCATTTTAGGGTTCCAGCGGCGCGTTTGATGGCCAAAGTGGACACCCGCTTCAAGCAATTGCTTCATGGAGATTACTGCCACATCGAACACCTCCTTAGGTTGGTTTTAGTTTCCTCCGCACTCTTCATTTTTTGACGACACTCAGCGCAATTGCCTAAGCACCTTCGCCAAAATCCAAGGCGTGTGTATTTAACACCGTCAATTACTATACCATATTGTCCGATTCCCTGCAACTGGATACATGCGGATTTTCATCATTTTTTTCATGGAAGCGAAGCAGCAAGCTCACTTCCGTTACGCCGATTCCCAAGTCACGGGCAATTTCTTCCACCGTCAGCCCTTGCTTCCTTAGCGAAAATACTTGGCTGTACGTAGTCGAGTGGGCAAATTCCTCTTTCTCTTCAACAGACTCCAGCCTGCTGTCTTGCCCGTTGCCGTCTTTATTTTCGTTATGGTGGTTATGCTCGTTGTGCCTGTCGCTTCTTTCCTCATCACCATTTGTTTTGTATTTGCTGCGGTTGTCAACGATACTACGATCAACGGGTTTGTCATAGCTCTGGTCTTTCTCACGTTGATTGCCATTGACTTGATTAACGAGATTCCCGTCTTTATTCTGATTAGCGGACTTATCCCACTGACCACCTTCCACTTGATTGACAAGTTTCGCGTGTTTATCACTTTTGCCTTGATTAACGAGGTTCATACGTTTATCGGCCTTAGCCTGATCAGCAAACTTAACATCTGGATCACGTTTGGCTTGACTGGCCAGTTCCCCATATGTAACGCCTTTAGCTTTATTGACAAGCTTAACACCCGAATCGTCTTTGACTTGACTGGCCAGTTTTGGCTGTTCCCCTTCTTTCGCTTGATCGGCGTCAACATCTTGTTCACAACTGTCGCTTAACACCGTAAGCAGCTGGTCGTTGCTTTCTTTTACTTCAGCTAAAAATTGCTCAAGCGCTTCTTCTAGTTCGCCTTTATCTACATGCCCCTCTTTAAGCGCTTTTACTTTGCTTTCAAGGGCAACCTGTTTCATGAACAAATAGCCGCACAGTAGCAAAAGGGCAAATACTAAGATTTCCGTCAACTTGCTCTCCCCCTTAACGGACAAACTCTTTCTTTTGCAAACCTTTCCGTAGTTTAGCAATTGCCCGGGCATGGATTTGTGAGATGCGTGAAGTCGACAAATTTAAAATGCGCCCGATTTCCGTCAATGACAATTCTTCGTAATAACTAAGTTGGATGACAAGCTGTTCATTACGTCCTAGCTCTTTAATCATTTCTGCTAATTCTTTACGTGTATCTTCTTCGACTAATTTATCATCAGGCATAATCGCTTGTTCATCTTCAAATTGGTAAGCAACAGCGCTAGGGTCCAAGTGGTCGTTCATATGCATAACGTCGTCCAAGGAAAGCGTATGGCTGGCAAATTGTTCCCGTTTTAACGCTTCAATCTCTTTTTCTGGCAAACCCATTGCTGCTGCCACTTCGCCAGGAAGAACAGACCGCCCTTTCTCCTGTTCTAGTTGTTCTGTTATTTGTTCCAATTTTTTCACTTTATCACGGATTGTCCGTGGCAGGCGGTCTTCTTTGCGGAGCCCATCGATAATCGCTCCCCGGATTCGAAACGATGCATATGTATCAAATTTTAGCGCTCGCTTGGAATCAAATTTGGCAATTGCATCTAGCAGGCCGCTTAACGCGTGGCTTTTCAGTTCATCCTTTGAAATCGATGACGGCAAGCCATTCGAAATTCGTTGCACATGGTAAGCAACTAGCGGCATATAGTGTTCGATCAACGCTTCAGCAGCTACTTCTGAATGTTCGTCATCCCATTGTTTCCATAACTCTGCAGCATTTGCCATAAAGCCGCACTCCCCTTTCAAAGTATCATTTCCCGTGATGGACCGTACGGACGGCCAATTCGCCTGTTTTGACGTCATATTGGATCGTCCGTCCCTTCGTTCCACCTGTATCTTCTGCAACAAGTGTGATGCCTAGGCGAGCGAATGTCTCTCTGGCAGCCGCCGCGTTGCGCTCGCCGATTTGCATGAATTCACGTTTCACTGCGTGCTTAAACATTTGTGCACCTCCCGCCATCTTTGCGCAAAGGTTCCTAGCGCCCTGCTTTTTCAACTCTGCTTGCAAGGAGGCGATGGCAGTGTCCGCATAGCGCCATGGATTCGCCCCTTTTCGCGCCTTCGTCGAATCGGGGAGCATCACATGAACCATGCCTGCGATGAATCGTTCCTGATCATACAAGACAATGCCAATACAAGAGCCTAGGCCGCACGTCCGTAGGACACCTTCGCCTTTGACAATTTTCCACTCTCCGATTGAGATGGTTTCGCCCTTAGTCATGGCAACTAGCCTCCAACACCTGCGTTAAGGTAACACTCGCATTTTTATCGGGTATGAACAGCAATAAGCCATCAAGGGGCTGCGTCGATTGCGGAAGGCAAATGTCCGTTTCCATCACAATGCATTCTTCGTCATCGATTAAATGTAGCGCCCCTTCTGCGAGAACAGCGCTTGCTAAATCAATGGAAAGCTCAGTCACAAGCGGGTAGCATTTTAAGTCTGTCAGTTTTGATAAAGCAGTCAAATAAGCACCGATCAACAGATTTCCTACTTCTTGGAAGGCTGACTGGGCCAGCTCACTTGCGGCAAATACATGTGGCTTTAGCTTGAGCTTTTCTTCGAGCAAATAAGCGGAGAAAGCAGCAGCTGCTTTTGTGGTCGCCAAAAAGAACATTCCGCCGCCAAGCTCACCGCCTAGGGGGGCATAGACAGCAGCAATTTCTTCATCCTCAGCAAAACGGAAGCGGGGCAGTTCAGCCATGCATAAGTAGTGGGCTGTTGGAACGTCCATGACAACATTGACGCCAAGAAGGCTGGACAGCGCTGTCGCCGCGTAGCCTGTGCCGATATTGGCCATTTCCTTCATTGCGTCTAATCGATTACGCATAAAATCCCCCTTCCCGTTTATCTTTTTTGGCTAAATATCGCCCGATCTCATCCTTGTCCATGACAGCGTCGACTTGATTGCTCGCAATCGCAGCCTTAGGCATTCCAAAAATCGCCGCCGATTTTTCCGATTCTGCCAAGATTTCACAACCGCCGCTTTGTTTGACCATTTCCAATACTTGTGAGCCATCATTCCCCATGCCCGTTAACACAACAAGTGTTTTCGTCGCACACGCAATCGTGGACTGAAAAAGCAGAAACACACTAGGATGGTACAAATCATTTTTGCCAGCAGGTGATATGTGTGCGTATAAGCCAGCGCTACGTTTATTCAGTTCCAACTGCGCGCCGCCTGGGGCAATATAAGCAGTCCCCGGTTGTAGTGCTTCCCCATGTGATGCTTCTCTGACGCGAATCCGACATAAGCGGTCAAGCCGAGCGGCCAGCGATTTCGTAAAACCTGCTGGCATATGCTGGGCAATGACGACTGGAGCTGAAAAGTCAGGGGCTAGCTTTGTCAGTACATGTGTGAGAGCAAGAGGGCCGCCTGATGATGCACCAATGGCAACCACTTCCCCTAATGGCTGCAATGATGCTTCCTCTCGTTTGCCACATGGCAACAGTTTGGCGGCAAGGGCTTTGGTTAGCGCTTTGGCATTTGCCGTTTGCCAGAAGACGGTTCGTTCGCTGTCAACCACTCGCTGATGCCGTTCTAGTATAAACACTGTCTGGCGAGGCAACTCCACGACGTCCATTTGCTCCCATTCGTCACAAGGCGCATATAAAAATGCATCAACAGTCACAATCGCCTCTTCCCAGTTTGAAAAAGCAGCATTTGCCTCGATTCCCTCTACTTGACGTAGCACCGTTTGTAGAAATTGCTGCTTAAACAAGGAAGGGCTCACAACGGCCACGGTCACCATTCCAACAAAAATTCCTTTACAAGCACGCTTACACTCTCATATATGCTATCAACGTACGCTTCTCGAGGCTCGTTTTCAATAACACCGAGGATTGTTGTCTGTTTTTCTAAAAATGCCGTAATCGTGTCCGCCATGTTGCAGGCAGCACGCTTCGCTTTCTCTGAATCTCCTTGTGACAAGCCAAGGAGCAAAACAGAATGGGGCATTTCTTGTTTCACAAACTGATAATGGGCAAGAAGCGCCTCTTTATCAGGCACTGTCAACAACAACAAAGGAACGTCTTGGCGCAATTGTTTTTTCTCGCCAGCAGTACGGATGTAAAACAGTACTTGTACATTGGCAGCAGATAGCGTTTTACTCGATTCACGGGTAAATAGATGGTCTTGTTTGTGTGCTGAAAAAAGTTGTTTTGCGGCATCGGTTGCGATAATAACCGCTTGAAACCCATAACGATCGAGAGCTTGACAAATTTCTTCTATCATCATTGTTTCTTGCACGCTTGAAAGTTGGATTTCAAACGCTTTTGTTTTCCTGCTTGCAAGCATACGCAAGCCTTCTGCTTGATCCATTAGTCACCCCCGGTAAGCCACTTCAGCAATTGTTCTTTATCAGGCCAGCAAATGTCTTCTGGCACATTTTGCCCGGTCGTCACACAGGCAACTGGAAGAGCCTCGCTGTACAAAAGCTCACAAAGCGTTCCAAGTGAGGCCGTTTCATCCAATTTTGTTAAGATCAGTCCATTGACAAGCTCTTTTGGAAAACGGCTAAGCATATGCCGGGCATCTTCTGCTTTGGCTGCCAAACTAAGGGCAACCAAAAGGTGGCATGATGCGCTCTCTTGTATATAATCAACAAGCTCAGCAGGCATTTGCTCGTGCAAATAATTGCGCCCAGCTGTGTCAACTAAGACAAGATCAGCCGTTTGACGGCTGCACAAATCGATTAATTCTGATTCATTGTATGCTGTATAAATAGGGCAATCGAGAATATGGGCATATGTTTTTAACTGTTCGACTGCGGCAATCCGATACGTATCGAATGTGATGAAAGAAACCGTTTTGTTTTCCTCAAACATGGCTTTTGCAGCAAGCTTGGCGATTGTCGTTGTTTTCCCTACCCCCGTTGGCCCAGCGATAATCAGTGTTTGTTGCCGTTTTTGCTCGAAGGGTTGCAGATGCAAACTGGCTCGAAATGTTTGCATAAGCAACTCTTCTCTCGTGCGGGCGTTGCCTTGCTTCTCTGCCATTTGCGCCGTCAACTGCAAATTTTTAAGAACACGGTTCGACACGCCCAGCTGTTGCAAATGGCGGTTCGCTTCTCTTAGAAGCGGCGACTGCTTTTCATCACCACCGCGGTCAACGCTGTTGTTACGGTGATCCGGTCCGTCAATGCCAGCGGTCACTTGGACTTGCTTTTTACCAAAAAAACCAAATAACCCTCCTGTCACCACTTCTTTTACGTGCAATATGACAGCATCCTTGCCCAACTGCTTGCGGATATCTTTAGCCGCTTCCTCTAGCGTCGGGGCTACAAATCGTTTTACGTTCATTCGGCATTAACCACTCCTACGCTTTGGACTTCCACATCCGGTTCCAGTTCGTTATAAGAAACGACAGGGACATGAGGCAAATGGCGCTCGATTAATTGGCGCATGTGCATTCGTACTGCCGGCGAACATAAAATCACGGCCTGCCTGCCGAGTTCAGCCACTTTTTGTACTTCCTTGGCTGTGTTTTGTAAAATCGTTTGTGAATCAGCAGGCGCGAGTGCCAAAAAGCTGCCATTCTCATTCTGGCCAATGGCATCGGCGAGTTTCTTTTCAACGGCAGCGGCTAGCGTGATGACGAACAATTCGTTCCCGCCGTTTGTCAATTGTGTTGTAATTTGCCGTGATAAAGCTTGGCGCACATACTCCGTGACGACGTTCATGTCTTTTGTAAGCGGGCCGTAATCAGCGAGCGCTTCAAAAATAACAGGCAAATTCCGAATCGATAATTGTTCGCGCAACAAATTGCGGAGCACTTTTTGAATATCGCCCGTTGTTAGCGGGTTTGGCGTTACTTCTTCAACAAGCGTCGGGTACGATTCTTTCAGATGGTCGATAAGCTGCTTCGTTTCTTCTCGCCCAAGCAGCTCATGAGCATGTGCTTTTAACACTTCCGTTAAATGTGTGGAAATCACTGTTGGCGGATCGACGACTGTGTAACCGGCCATTTCAGCGCGGTCGCGCATGTCTTCGTCTACCCATAAAGCAGGCAGTCCGAATGCAGGTTCAATCGTTTCAATGCCGACAATCGAGTCATCTTGTTCCCCTGTGCTCATAGCCATGTAATGGTCGAGCAGCACTTCTCCTTTTGCTGCAACAGTGCCTTTAACTTTGATCGTATAACTGTTTGGCTCAAGCGAAATGTTGTCGCGGATTCGAATGACAGGGATGACGGACCCAAGCTCAAGCGCCATTTGCTTGCGGATCATCACCACACGGTCGAGCAAATCTCCTCCTTGATTGGCATCTGCTAACGGAATCAAGCCATAACCGAATTCAAATTCAATCGGGTCCATTTGTAGAAGTTGGACCACACTCTCAGGGCCAGACGGCTCTTCTGGTGGCGCTTCTTCTAAAAGAGCTTCTTCCAAATTCGCTTTTGCCAAGCTTGCTTTTGACAGCCGATAGCCTGCAAAAGCGAGTAACCCTGCGATCGAAAACGTGACAACTTTTGTAATCGGCGTTACTAAACCAAGCAGAAAAATAGTGGCCGCTGTCACATAAAGAAGCTTCGGGTAAGCGAGAATTTGCCCCGACAGATCGGTGCTTAAGTTTCCTTCTGAAGCGGCTTTTGTAACAATGACGCCTGTAGCTGTAGAAATAAGCAATGCCGGTATTTGCGTGACCAAGCCGTCCCCGACTGTTAGAAACGTGTATGTATTTGTCGCTGTGCCAATGTCCATGCCCATTTGCATCATGCCAATCATGAGACCGCCGAGCATATTAATGATGACAATAATGATGCTGGCAATGGCATCACCTTTTACAAATTTGCTAGCACCGTCCATCGAACCATAAAAGTCAGCCTCATGCTCAATTTTTTCCCGGCGCTGTTTCGCCTCACGGTCAGAAATGAGCCCGGCATTTAAATCCGCATCAATGCTCATTTGTTTTCCTGGCATGGCATCAAGCGTAAAGCGGGCGCCGACTTCCGAAACACGCTCTGCCCCTTTTGTAATGACAATAAACTGGATAACGATGAGGATTAAAAAGACAATAAATCCAACTACAGCATTGCCGCCAATGACAAAACTCCCGAACGTATCAATCACATTCCCTGCTTCAGCATTACCGAGAATCGACCGTGTCGTCGACACGCTTAATCCTAAGCGAAACAGTGTAACGAGCAATAGCATTGTTGGAAAGATTGAAAACTCAAGGGCATCTTTTGTGCTAATGGCTACTAGCAAAATCAGCAACGACAGTGAAATATTGAATATAATTAAGACATCGAGCAAAAAAGGCGGAAGCGGGATAATCAGCATGACAATAATTAAAATCACGCCTGCTAAAACCGTTAAATCCCTCGCTTTCATCGCATCTCCCTCCTTTTCATGTTAATGTTTGTTTTTCTTTAACCGATACACATAGGCAAGCACTTCGGCGACAGCTTGGAACATGTCTTCATGGATTGGCTGCATCAGATCAACAGACGCATACATTGCTCTTGCTAACGCAACGTTTTCAACAAGTGGAATATCGTGGCTTTTGGCAACAGCTTTAATTCGTTCAGCCATATAATCGACGCCTTTGGCAACGACGATTGGCGCATCGGCTTGTTCTTGGTCGTAGCGAAGCGCTACCGCGTAATGGGTCGGGTTTGTGATGACGACATCGGCTTTTGGTACTTCTTGCATAATCCTGTTCATCGACATTTCCAATTGCCGTTGTTTCCGGCGCGCCCTAATTTTCGGGTCGCCTTCCATCGTTTTATGTTCATCACGAATATCTTTTTTGGACATGCGGATTTGCTTTTCATGATCATAGCGCTGGTAAAGATAATCTGGAATAGCAAGAACCATTAACAATACTGCTGCAAACAGCCCCATTGTTACTGTTAAATTGCCAATCGAAGCAGCACCGACCTCAACACTTTTTTGTGATAAAAGCAAAACATCGCCTATATTTGCATAAATCACAAAAGCTACGGCCGCGCCAATAAAGACAATCTTTAACATCGATTTACCAAGTTCGACGAGCGCCCTTGTCGAAAATATCCGCTTCGCCCCTTTAATGGGATCTAGTTTTTCCAGCTTCAGTTTCATGGGCTCGGCTGTGAATAAAGAACCGACTTGCACGAAGCTGGCAAATGCGCCGGCAAGAACAGTCAATGCCATAATTGGCAAAGCAGCCATTCCCAGCTCCCACGTCAATTCGTTGAACAATGCCGCAATATTTTCAGCCGTCAGCGGCAATGATAGAAAGCGCTGAAACACATCAGCCATCATTTCCTTCAAAGCAGCAAACAGCATCGGCCCCGCAAAGAGGGAAAGAAGCAAAAATGCGGCAAATAGCATAAAAGCCGTATTTACGTCCTGGCTCTTTGGCACTTGCCCCTTTTTACGGGTATCCTGCCTTTTCTTGGGCGTTGCTTTTTCTGTTTTCTCCTCGGCAAACCATTGAAGATTCATAGGTAGCCTTGTCATTGTGGACCACCACCCAGTCCTTCTAGCAGGCGCCTCATCGCAAGCAATAATTCTTCAAATAAAACGTTCACGCTCATAAAAAAGACGCCGATATAGATAGCAAACACGATAAAACCTACCAACATCTTAATCGGAATCCCGACGACAAACACATTCATTTGCGGAACGGTTCTTGAGATAATGCCTAAGGCCACATCGACTAAAAAGAGCGCACCGACTACAGGCATTGCCATCGACACCGCCATCGCAAACAGCATCACCATTACTTGCGTCACATGCTCCATTACATGCCCGTTGCCAAACGGAAGCGCAAGTTGGTCAAGAGGGACAAACTGATAACTGTAGATCACGCCATCAAGAAGCAGATGGTGTCCGTCTATAATCAGCAAATATAACATGGCGAAAAGGTATAAATAACTTCCTGTCAACGGACTTTGCGCCCCGGTTTGCGGGTCAACAACATTGGCAAGCATAAACCCTAAATGAAAGTCAATGACACCACCCGCTACTTGCACAGCATAGAGAAGCATCGAAGCCATAAGTCCAGCAGAAATGCCAATCGCAAATTCCTTTAAGGCAAGGAGCAAAAATGGCAAATCTAGCGCTAACTCAGGCACGTCGAGAGACACCGCAAGAGTAGCAGCCAAAAACGCTGATAGTCCGAGCTTGAGCGGGGCAGGTACCGTTCGGTGGTTGAAAAGCGGCAGCACGACGAAAAAAGAGCTGACGCGAATAAATATAAGTAAAAAAGCCGGATAAAGCGTTAGCCATTCATCCATTAGCCAATAAACCTATACAAATTGTTGTAAATGCTGTACGCCATCTCAGTTAGTTGCGACAACATCCATGGGCCAAAGAAAACAAGCGCAAGCAGCACGCCAGCAATTTTAGGGATAAATGCTAGTGTTTGCTCTTGGATTTGCGTTGTCGCTTGGAATATACTTACAATCAGACCGAGCGCCAACGCTACAACCAAAAGCGGACCAGCAACGATCAGTACGGTCCATACACCGCTTTGGGCTAAGTGTGTAACCATTTCTAAACTCATAGCGGCTCACTCCTATTAAATCGGTAATCTCATGGTTCACTCCTGCAACTGCCAGCCTCACTAGAATACGAGATGCCCATTACGATTGTTTGCATATTGCTATTGATAGCTGATCAGCAAGCTTTGAACGACTAAATACCAGCCATCTACTAATACGAACAAAAGCACTTTAAACGGCAGTGCGATCATGACAGGAGGCAGCATCATCATCCCCATCGACATTAACACGCTAGCAACAATCATATCGATCACAAGAAAAGGGATAAAAATCAAAAAGCCGATTTGAAAAGCTGTCTTCAACTCACTAATCGCAAAAGCAGGCACAAGCGCCGTCAACGGCACTTCATCTAATGAAGCAGGCTTGTCATATCCACCGTAACCCATAAACAACGCCAAATCCTTTTCCCTTGTATGGGCGCTCATAAATTCTTTAATTGGTACAACGGCTGCCTCAAATGCTTCCTCGCTGGAATACTCCCCTTCTGCTAAAGGTACATATGCTGTCTCATACACTTCTTGAATAACAGGCGCCATAATAAAGGCGGTCATAAACAACGCAAGCCCAATTAACACTTGGTTTGGTGGCGTCGATTGGGTTGCAAGCCCTTGACGTACAAAGGCTAGCACAATGATGATGCGGGTGAAGCATGTCATCATAATCAAAATTCCTGGTGCAATCGTCAGCACCGTTAGCAATAAGGCAATTTGGACCGTTGTTGCCATTGTCTCGCCATTCGTAAAATCAAACGAGGCAAAAGCAGCTACTGCATGTTGTAAAATCATCGGCCCTTCCTCTTTTCTATAAAAGCCTGGCGTGTGTCTTGCAGTTCTTGCTTGGAAGCTGCAAGCTTGTCCCTTAAAATGTGTTGGAACGTCGATGGGGCAGTGCTTGCTTTTTTCGAGAACACCGCTTTCATGCTTCCTAAAGCGTGATCGAAAAATGGCTCCTCATCCCCAGCTTGCTGTTTGGCGAGAATGGCCGTTATTTCGTCTGGATCTGCGATTTCTTTTAGCAATTGCACTTGATCGCCCACTCCCACAACCAATAATGTTTCCCCGACTTTAACCAACTGAACGGATTTGTTTTGGCCAAGAGAAACACCAGAGACGAGGTGAAGCGCCTTTGTTTCTTGAAATGTTTTCGCCCGTTTGTTCACAAAGCGCAATAGCCCATATAACAAAGCAATGACAACAATAAGGGCCGCGATCATCTTGACAAAGCTGAGCCAAGGCGGCTCCATAAGCGCTTCTGCCTCAGCTTCAGCTTCTTTCCCTTCTTCCTTGGCCAGCTCCTCATCGCATTCGCCGTTTTCGAGCACGTCATTGACGCTGCAGTCTTTGGCTTCAGCGGGGCTGAACCCTGCCAAACCAACGAGCAGCAGGGTCAGCGCGATGATAGACGAAACGTTAACTAAGCGTTTTAGAAATCGCATCGATCACTCGATCCGCCTGAAATGGTTTTACGATAAAATCTTTTGCGCCTTCTTGGATCGCGTCAATGACCATCGCTTGTTGGCCCATCGCCGAGCACATAATCACTTTGGCGCTCGGGTCATACTGCTTAATCTCTTTCAGCGCCGAAATTCCGTCTTTTTCCGGCATCGTAATATCCATTGTCACTAAGTCAGGGGAAAGTTCCTTATATTTTTCAACAGCTTGATTGCCATCATTGGCTTCTCCAACTACGTTATAGCCGTTCTTCGTTAAAATGTCTTTAAGCATCATGCGCATAAATGCCGCATCATCAACAACCAATACTTTTTTTGACATGAAAAGCCCTCTTTCTATATGTTGATTTCTTAAGATCAATAAAAGTTAACGCAAGTGGGTGAGGCGGTCTTTTTTGCTCACAATGTCTGTAATCCGCACGCCAAAGTTTTCGTCAATCACGACAACTTCGCCTTTGGCAATCAGCTTGTCATTGATAAGTACGTCGACCGGCTCACCTGCCAACTTATCAAGTTCAATAATTGATCCTTGCGCAATCGACAAAATTTCACGGATTGTTTTTTTCGTGCGACCTAATTCCACTTTGACTTCTAGCGGTATGTCTAAGAGCATGTCTAAGTTTTGCATTTCTGCTTCGTCTGGCTTTGTTGTCTCAAAATTAGAGAATACCGCTTTTTCCACGACTTGTTCAGCGTCTTTTACTCTTTGGCCAATATGCTGGTTCACTCGCCCAGCACTTGCGCCATCCCCGTGCCCGCTAGTGGCCAGAGCAGGTTCAGGCAACGGTTCTGCCTCTTGCACTGGCGGTTCTGCTGCGGTGCCACCGCCAAGCAAAGCGTTTGCGTAATCTTTGCTGAAAGGAACGCTAATAAGTTGCATTAACTTTGAATCAATCAGATCACCGACGCGAAGAGAAAACGAAATTGCAATCAATTCTTCTCCATCGGGGACATACTCTGTCCGCGACTGTTCATCAAATTCGATGACTTCCACTTTTGGCGGCGAAATGTCGACACGACGATTAAATAACGTCGACATCGAGGTTGAAGCAGAACCCATCATTTGGTTCATCGCTTCTTGGACTGCACTTAAATGCATCTCCGACAATTCTGGATCAGGGCTTTCCCCATTTCCTCCAAGCATGAGATCTGCAATGATCGCTGCGTCATCTGTCGTGATCACAAATAAGTTTGAGCCTTCGAATCCCTCTGTGTATTTGACATGGACAATGACGTTCGGCCGTGGAAAAAGCTGGCGTAGCATGCCTGAGCTGACTGCCGATACAACCGGTGTCGTAATTTCCACTTTTTGATTCAACAGTGCTGATAAAGCAGTCGCCGAACTACCAAAGGAAATATTGCCGATTTCGCCGATTGTATCTTGCTCCATATGAGTTAAAAACTCGTTAATATCCGGGGACTCCGTCTGTGTTTCTTCTGGTCTGGATTCGTCTTCACGGACTTCCTGTTGTCCAGCCTCACCGGAAGCTTCGCCGTCCTGGAGCCCCTTTAACAATTCGTTTATTTCTTCCTGGGAAAGCAGCTTGTCATTCATCATCCGTTCCTCCTAATACATCAGTCACTTGCAAAGCCATCCGGTCTCTCTTTACTCCTGGCTGGCCGCTAAATTTCTTTTCACCGCCTACGAGCACATCAAGTGGTTCATCAATTAGCTGGTTTAAGGCAACGACATCTCCTTTAGCAAGGCGAAGAAATTCTTCAATCGTAATCGTTGAACGCCCAAGTTCGACGGCAACTTCAAGCGTCGTTTGCCGGACTTGTTTGTTTAACAGGGCCTTATCTTCTGTTGAGAGGGCACCACGCTGTTCTTGAAACCAATGGTGGCTCGTTAATTTCGGCAATATTTCTTCTAATACGACATGAGGCAAACAGATTGTCATGAGCCCTGTCGTATTGGCAATGCTTGTTGATAGCGAAATGACAACAACCGTTTCATTCGGTGACACGAGCTGCAAAAAATGGGGATTCACTTCAATGTTTTCGGTGATCGGCTCCATTTCAATTACAGTCGTCCAAGCTTCAGCGAAACTTGCCAGCATCGATTCAAATAGCCCTGATAAAATTTTCGTTTCAATTTCTGTCAAGTTATCAATTTTATTAAAGCTCATTCCATGTCCGCCAAGTACACGGTCAAACATGGCGTAGGCGATATTAGGGTTAATTTCAATTAAGACCCGTCCATTTAATGGTAGAGGCTCGATGACGTTCAAAAACGTCATCGTCGGTATGCTGCGGACATACTCTTCGTACGGAACCTGTTCGACAGAGGCTACTTGGATTTGTACAAGCGAACGGAGCTTGGCCGATAAATTGGTTGTCAACAACCGCGCGTAATTTTCATGGATGCGGGATAAGTTCCGAATTTGGTCTTTTGAAAAGCGTAGCGCTCGTTTAAAATCGTAAACCCGAACTTTCTTCTCTGACTCTAGCTTTAATAACTCTTCGGCATCCATTTCTCCAGTCGTCAAAGCAGAAAGGAGCGCATCAATCTCACCTTGAGACAGCACATCAGCCATTAGAGCACCTCATTTTTGTTATTGGACCACTTTTACTGTCGTATAAACAGCTTTGACAGTGCCTTGTTCTAAATGGTCGTTTAATTTTGTCTGGATCGTTTCCTGCAGCTCAGCTAGACCATCTTCACCAACGAGGTCCTCTGAAGACGTTTCCGCAAGTGTCAGCAAAATGACATTATTCACTTGGAACTCTCTTTTATCGATGTCGGCGAGCGTGTCTTTGTGGTCGAGTTCGATCCGAAATTGAGCGCGGATGAATTCCCCTGACTTTAAATTGGTTGTAATTTCTTCTGTATCAAATGAGCGCTCATTAATGTCCTCTATTGTTGGCGCACCGCTCGCCTTGTTTTGGGCAAATGGGCCAATGCCAAGCATATAGAGCCCTGCAACTACGACGACTCCGGTGAGCAAGAGGCTGAACGCTACGCCAATTACACGGTTTTTTTTCAACCTGATAAATCCTCCCTTTTGTAGCTTCCGACAAGGCCGATCTCGGCCATGCGGTTGTTGATCGCTTGGCCGACTTGTTCCATGTCATCGGCAACGACAAGCTTTTTTCCATTTACAAGCGTGATCGTTGTATCAGGCAACGCTTCTACTTTTTCGATCAACAACAAATTTAACAACAGCCGTTGCCCGTTTAAGCGCGTTAACGGAATCATGCCAGTCACCTATCGTTTCAAGTTTACAAGCTCTTGTAAAATTTCATCTGAAGTCGTAATGATCCGGGAGTTAGCTTGAAAACCACGCTGTGCGACGATCATTTCCGAAAATTCATCAGCGAGATCCACGTTCGACATTTCTAAATAACCAGACTGAATGTCACCAGTACCTTGTGTTCCTGGGACAACCATATTGGCAGGGCCTGATGCTGGTGTTGCTGTAAATAACGATCCACCCGCGCTGTTTAACCCTTCTGGATTCGAAAAGCTGGCAACGCCAATTTGTAGTGTTACTGGATCGTCTTGGCCTTGGACGGAAATAACGATTTCGCCTTGCTTGTTCACAGAAATGCTTTGCATGTTATCAAGAATTTCTGGGTCAATTTGCAACCTGTTGCCATTTGGCCCTAACAAATAGGCACCTGAGCTATTGACAACATTACCGTCGTGGTCGACATAAATGTTTCCAGCGCGCGTGTAAAAAGTATCGGCTCCGACTTGAACTGCAAAGTAGCCATCGCCATTTATCGCTAAGTCCAATTCGCGCCCCGTATATTGGTTGCCTCCTCCAGTATGAACCGTGTCAATTGCGCCAACCATTGAACCAGAACCGATTTGTTTGCTGTTGACGCCACCACGGTCAGGAGTTGCGGCCATTGGCCCTTGTACTTGCTGGCTAACCATGTCTTGAAACATGACGCGCCCTTTTTTGAAACCATGTGTATTGACATTAGCGATGTTATTACCGACAACGTCTAGCTTTGTTTGGAAACCTTTCATACCTGAGATGCCTGAATACATGGAACGAATCATAACGGATCGTCTCCTTTACTCGTTTGATGTTGGTTTAATAATTGAAATTAAATTGCTTGCCTCAATCCACTTGTCATCCTCGATTTGCACGAGCAAGTTGCCTGACTCGCTGTATTTAACTCCAGTCACTGTTGCTAGCTCGACTTGGTCTTTTTCGTTAAGCCATTCAACCGATTTACCGATTAACTCGCTTAGCGCCATCAATTGCTGGCTTTTTTGCTCATAGTACATGTATTCCATCGTGCTATTCAGTTTCGTGAGCTGCTCCAACTGGGAAAAAGTTGCTAATTGGGCAATAAACTCCCGATCTTCTATCGGGTTGCTCGGGTCTTGGTTTTGCAATTGCGTAATCAAAAGCTTCAAAAATGCGTCTTGGCCAAGTGAATTGTTTGGTTGCCGCTGTTGGTTCTGTACTGAGGAAAGCAACAACGATGGGTCAACTTGCGTCATCCGTTCCCTCTCCTTCTCCTTGTTTTTGGCTCATCCAATCTGAGAATGAATGTTGCTTCCGTTGTTCGCCAACCTCGTCTTCCGGTTGCTTTCGCTCGCCTTCCTGCCCACTTTCACCATTGCTTTGCTCGTCTCCCTCTTCATCAATTGGCCCGATTTCAAACGTGGCGTCTTGGTTAAACATTTGTCTTAACCCAGGGAGAGCCCGCTCTAGCGTTTCTGCGGTTGCTTTTTTATCGGCAAGCAGTTTGACGACTAGCCCTTGGCTAGAATGGAGCAGTTGCACATGCAAACGCCCAAGCGTTTCTGGGTGGAGCTTCACCGTCAATTGCAGTGCCCCATCTCCATGTTGCCTTAACACAGCCGCCTTTAGCACGCGTTCAAGCTGCTTAGCCAGCATAGGAGGCAGCGCACTTTTCCCACTTGGCAGCTTCGTGGCTTCCACAGCAGCGCTTCCTTCCATTGCATTTTGAGCGCTAGCCATTCCCGTACCGTTATGCGTTTGTTTGTTAGGTCCTTCTATGATGCGCGGCGCAGTGCTTGGCTCTTTCTCATGCACGATTCGCTTTTTAGGGTCTATTTGTTCTAATTTCCCTTCTGCTAAAGAAACGGATACCTTAGTCGGCTCATTTCGCTCAGTATGTAACTCGTTTTCTTCATGAGTCTTTCCATTAGTAAACTTGTTTTGTTCATTTTTAAAAACTTGGGCCTGCTCTGCTTCTGTCCTAACAGGTGACTCGTCTTCCACGCCTGAATTTGAATCCACTTGCCACGCATCGTTCGCGCTGGCTTTCATCGCGTCACTTGGCTGCGAGCTTACTTTCGTTAAAAGTGCAACTTCTTGTTCCCGCTTCAACGACTCAGCCCTATTTTCAGGCTCGGTTTTGTCGTCGCCTTGAGGCAAAGGCGCCGGACGGTCAGCAGACATTTGTTGATTTTTGTCTCTAAATGTTCGGTTGTTTTCCTCAGGAGGCTCTGATCCCATGTCTTGAAAAGGAGTAGGAGCCACTTGCCGGAGTGACGGTTCCTTTTCGCCTGTTTTGCTATTACGAACGGCTATGTCTTTAAGCTCATCTTGGCTTAAAGCAGGTTTAGCGCTAGCACTGTCGTTTTCTTTCGGTTCCTTCGCTAGGTTTTCTAACAACTCACCTGCTTCTGCTCTCGATGTTGCCCCTGCCAAGGTTGTAGGGGAAGCACCCGTCGTGGTTTGGCTTAAATCCCAACCCGTTGAGTCCACTGGTTGGTTCATTAAAGGACCGGGCTTGCTACCACCTTCTTCATTCACAACACTAGGCTGGCCAAAGTCCACAGCGCCTACTGGGATTTGATTTTGATTCGCTTGATTTTCAGCGGCGATCCGACTTAAAACAGGATCATCTGCTTGTTCATCGTTTGGCGCTGACGTTTCAGCGTCGTTGTCTAACTCCTCTGTATTGGTAAGAGGAAGAAACATGGTGTTTAGCCCTTCAGTAGATGACGAAGCCTTATTTAATAGAAGATCGGAAAACGATTGGCTTCGTCCTTTCACCTGGCCTAAAGGTCGTGATGTCGCGATTTCATTCACCATTTGTGTAATGTGCACGTTGCCCCTACCCCCCTTCTTGCGCAAGCCTTTCTAAAAACCGGGCCGCCTTTTCTTCAGGCATTTTCGCGAGAATCGAGCCGCGTAGTTGGTCTTTCATAGCAGCCACATGGCGATAAGCTTCTTCTTCATTCATTTCATCGAGTAATGCAGCTGCACGCTTTGGCGTCATTTGTTCATATGTCTTTAATACAGCTGGCAAGTTGCCTTCTTCAAGTATGGTTTCGTTTTCCACATTAGCGATTGCCTCGTCCTCGTTTGCCTCGATGTCATCAAGCTGTCCTTGCGCTTCTGCTAGTTCAGCATTTTTTACTTCAAGCTCATTGGAGAGCTCCTGCAACTCCGTTTGCAGATCAAGCAGTTCGCCTTCCAACTGCTCATACTTTTTTTGCCACTCATTCTCTGCCTGGTTATTCGGCTTAAACCCGAATGCATTTTTAATGCTGTCCATTGGCGAAAATCCTAGCAAAGGGCCGATTAAAAACACGGCAGCAAGGACGATGACAAAAAACGGAACGGCAAAAGCAAAAATCACAGTCCAGCTTTTTTTTGTCGGTTTCTCGTTCATTTAGGCAAATTTCCTTTTGAACCGGGTAACGCACAACTCATCCATCCGTTGTTGCTCCCGGCGGTTTTCTGCTTGTTTTTGTTCAAGGCGTTTCTTTTCTTTTAACCGTTCATATTGTTTATACGAAACGGCATGTTGCTGGAACGTCGCTTTCTTTTGAAGCATATCAGCCCTAGCCTGGTCGGTTCGCAGCTGTTGTTTTCCAATTTGCTGCTGCAGTCCATCCAAGCACGCCTGGCTGATAAGCAAATCGGAAATTGATGCTTTTTCAACTAGCATCTTCTCGGTCGCTGCTTGCACATCTTCTTTTTGCTTTAGCAAACGGAACAGCGCCATTGCCTCACATTCAAATGCGTCAACAGCCACTTCGTATTGCTTATGAGCGGCCTCTTTTTCCTGCTTGCATACATCCATCGCTGTCTGTAACGTAAATTGAAATGCCATTGCAAGCGTCACTCCCGTTTAAAAAGTTGTATAAGCTTCGCTTTCGTTTCTGCAAACGAATCGCTTTCTTCGACTTCTTGTCTAAGAAAGTCAAGCATCGCTGGATGGTCGTGAATAGCAGCGTCAATGTCTTTGGAACTGCCCTGTTTATAAGCCCCTAGTGAAATTAAGTCTTCTGACTGCTCGTAATCGGCTAAACGCTGCCTAAAAAGCTTTGCTGCATGGAGATGCTCGCTTTCCACCAACTCTTTCATCAGTCTACTAACGCTTTTTAACACATTGACGGCTGGATACTGTCCACGATTGGCGAGTTGCCTGTCCAATACAAAGTGTCCGTCAAGAATCCCGCGCACGGCATCTGCAATAGGCTCATTCATGTCGTCTCCGTCTACAAGAACGGTGTACAAACCGGTGATCGAGCCTGACTGGTTCGTGCCTGACCGTTCTAGCAACTTCGGCATCATCGCAAAAACAGAAGGGGGATAGCCTTTTGTCGTCGGTGGTTCGCCAATGGCCAAGCCAATTTCGCGCTGTGCCATCGCAAACCGTGTGACCGAATCCATCATTAAATTGACATTCTTGCCCTTGTCGCGGAAATATTCAGCAATGGCAGTAGCCGTTTGCGCTCCTTTCACTCGTAACAGCGCTGGCTGGTCTGATGTCGCGACGACAACGACCGACTTTTTAAGTCCTTCCTCTCCTAAGTCGCGCTCAACAAATTCTTTTACCTCTCGGCCGCGTTCGCCAATTAAAGCGATCACATTCACATCTGCATCCGATTGTTTGGCAATCATCGACATGAGTGTGCTCTTCCCTACGCCGCTGCCAGCAAAAATGCCAACTCTTTGCCCTTTTCCCATCGTCAACAGCCCGTCGATTGCGCGGACACCAACGCTCATAATTTCGGAAATGCGCGGTCTTTCTAGCGGGTTTGGAGGTGAATTGTCGGTTGAATAGTTGGCGTCTGTCTCACCTAGTGCTGTGCTTTGCAAAAACGGTTCACCGACGCCATTGACAATTTGGCCAATCAAACTTGGTCCACACGCTACATTTAACGGCTTTCCCGTTCCTTCTACATAGCTCCCAGGCGCTATTCGCCGGGTATCGTCTAGTGGCATGAGCAAAATGCGGTCGTCCTTAAAACCAACGACTTCAGCCCGTACTTTAGTCCCCTTTTGGTCTGGGCTAGCCCAGATATAGCACAGCTCACCGATAAATGCTCTTGGCCCAGCTGATTCAATCGTCAACCCCGCGGCATGTCGAACTTGCCCATACCACTTATACGGGGAAAGTGTGTGAACATGATCAATGAGCTTTTGCAAATGAACCACACCTCGCAGCCTCATGAAGCTGCTTTTTCAACTGCTCGATCTGAGTCGGAAGAGAAGCATCCATTCTTCCAGCATTGGTGACGATAAAACAGTGGTCGTCTTGTAGTTGCCCGTCTGGTATAAGCTGAAAATCTTCGCAGGCAGGTATGGCCCCTTGCAACTCGTCCACGCAAGCGGCGAGCCTTTTGTACCAATGGGGCGGCACATACAATTTGACAAATGCATGGTCGCGCACTTCAGCAAGGGCGGCTTGCACCACATTCTGTAAGTAGGGGTCTTCTGCGATAGAAACGCCAATCACCTTTTCAGCAATGGCACAAGCAAGCTCAATCAAAAGCGGTTGTTCATTGTCTACTTTTAATGCAGCCACTGCCTGCGCCTCTTCTAGCAGTTGCTTCGCTTCCGCTATCGTTGACTCGTAAATGGCTTTTGCTTGGCTTTCACCCGCTGTAAAGCCAGCATCATAACCTTCTTGTTCTGCTTTCAAGCGCGCTTTTTCCCATTGTTGCTCTAGCTCCGCTTGTTTGCTTTCCATCTTTTTTTCAATTGCCCTCGCTTCTGCTTGTGCTTCCTCGATCAATTGGGCTGCCTTCGCTTCTGCTTTTTCTTGCATTTGTTCTAGCTGGGCTTCTTCTTTGGCCAGTTCTTGTCTTGCTTCCCGTTCTCTTGTCCGTTGAGACAAAGGTTTGATGCCAATTTCCCGTGCAATGCTCACATTCTTAGTAGAACGGATCACGTTAGACAAGGACGTCATCTCCATTCGTGCGGGCTATCACAATTTCGCCCATTTCTTCAAGCTGCCTGATGGTCGCGACAATCCGCGATTGTGCTTCTTCTACATCACGCAAGCGGACAGGCCCCATGTAATCCATTTCGTCTTTAAACGCTTCAGCCATCCGTTGAGACATATTGTCAAACACCATTTCTTTCACATCATCGCTTGCTACTTTCAAGGCAAGCTTCAAGTCATCGTTGTCTACATCGCGGATCACTCTTTGGATCGCCCGTTTTTCAAGGGTGACAATATCTTCAAACACAAACATCCGTTTTTTGATTTCTTCCGCCAACTCAGGATCTTGGATATAGAGCCCATCAAGAATCGTCCGTTCCGTTGAACGGTCAACCCCATTCAACACTTCTACGACCGCTTCGATTCCGCCAGTTTCCGTAAAGTCTTGTGACAATGTTTGCGACAACTTCTCTTCCAACACCGCTTCCACTTGAGCGATCACTTCTGGAGAGGAGCTGTCCATTAGCGCCATTCGCCTTGCGACATCGGTCTGGATCGTTTCCGGCAAAGCAGAAATGATTTGACCTGCCTGCTTGGCCGACAAGTACGATAGAATCACGGCAATGGTTTGCGGATGCTCATGCTGGATAAAATTTAATATTTGGCTTGCATCCGTTTTGCGGGCAAAATCAAATGGCCTTACTTGGATCGTTGACGTCAGCCGTTGGATCATCGAGGCGGCCGCTTCTTCTCCTAATGCTTTTTCCAAAATCGTCTTCGCAAAACCTATGCCGCCTTGGGCAATGTACTCCTGTGCTTTTGCCATCGAATGAAATTCGCCCATAACATTGTTTTGAACATCTTTATCGACTTTTCGCATCGCGGATATTTCAAGTGACAGCAATTCAATTTCATCCTCAGTTAAGTGTTTATACACTTCCGCTGCCGTATCAGGCCCGAGTGAAATTAGCAATATCGCTGCTTTTTGACGTCCCGTCAGCTTTGCTTTCGGCATTTCGTCCAATCTCCTTTCTGCTATTCATCTGAAAGCCACGTCCGCAAAAGCTTTGAAAAGTCTTCTGGCTGTTCTTTTGCTAGTCGGTTTAATTGCCGCACTTGCTTGCTCTCTTCTGTTTCTTCCGTTTCCATAAGTGGCTCATCCTCTTGCTCTGGCTCTGGTTCTGCCGCCTCGTCTTGCTCTTCCGCTAAGTCAGCTGGTTCTCTTTTCCGGTATAGCAGGACAGCTAGTATGATAATCAGCAAGACAAGTCCAGCAGCTACTGCGTAAATCCAGACCGGTATCGTTGCTGCCGGCTGTTCCGCCTCTCCTGTTTCCGTTTGTGCGAATGGCATTGATGTCACCATTACACGGTCACCAACATCCTGTTCTCCTTCCTCCTCGCCACCATCTGGCAATGTCGTACGGATAATCGTCTCTAGCATGGCTGTGATATCAGCCGTTTGCTGAGGCGGCAATGCTTGCATCCCTTCCGGCGGGTTGACCATTACTTGAATTCCTAAATCGCGAATTTCATAAGGGCTTTCGATGATTTCCCGGTGGATCCGATTAACTTCATAATTAATCCGCTCTTCAGTCCGCTCCGATTCAGAATCGCCTCCGCCTGCTGCGCCGGTATAATTGGGAATCTCATCGCCTACGCCAGCGACACCTTCCTCATTGCCTGTTGTTCCTTCATACATTTCATTAATTCGTTCAACACTGATTGCCAGCCCAGAAACCTCTTCTTCATCAACCGGCTCAACCAAATCCTCGGTCCGCTGTTCTTGGGTAAAATCGATATCTGCCGTAACAGATACGATTGCATTTTCAGGCCCAACAACCGCGCTTAGAAGTTGATTGATCGTTTGTTTCAAGTCCGACTCAATTTCTTGTTTAATTTCACGCTGTGATTGGAACGAGGCAGCAGGACTTGTTTCCTCTTCCTGGTATGTATAGTTGTTGAACTGCGAATCGGATAATACAATATTTTCAATCGGCAAATTAGGTACACTTTTTGATATTAAATGATATAAAGCTTTCACTTGCGAAGAATCGAGCGTATACCCCGGCTCTAACTGCAACACAACAGCTGCAGTCGAACTTTCTTGGCCCGAATCCAGCCAAACGCTTTCTTCAGGGAGCGTGATGATGACATTTGCTTGCTCGACTCCTTGGACGCCCCTTATCAATTCGGCAAGCTCCGTTTGCATAAGGGACCGTTCGATAACGGTAAACTCATTATCAGTCATCCCAAAACCCATTTGGTTTTGAAAAAACGCATAATCGATGCTGCCGCTTTTAGGCAGCCCTTCAGCGGCGAGTTCAACTTTCAACCGATCTACATCCGCCTCAGGCACATGAATGGTGGTGCCATCATTTGAAACACGGGCGGCCACCCCTCGTTGCTCGAGCGCTTCTTGTATTTGGCCAGCTTCGGCCAATGTCAATTGGCTATATAAAGGCGCATAGTTCGTTCGGAATAGAAGGGCCGCTGCCAGTGCAATCGCTAATAAAAGTAGTAAAACAACGGAAATGACTGCACTTTTTCGCAGCGTGCTGCTCTCTGTCCAAAACGTTTGCACCTGGTTCTTGAATTGCTTCGCTTTCTCCTTCATGGCGCCTCCGCTTGCATCTCGCCTTTCAGGCGGCTTAAATTTGCATTCTCATCATTTCCTGATACGCTTCTACTGCTTTATTTCGTACTTCTAGCGCGGCTTGCATCGAAACCGATGCCTTGTTCGCCGCAATCATGACGTCATGAACATCAATGGGTTCTTGTTTGACAAGTGCTTGTGTTGCTTCGCTTGAAGCAAGCTGGTCTTGATTGACTGAGTGGAGAGCGTTCATTAAAGCCGACTTAAAATCGGCGCCTTTGCTGTTTGCCTCCGTTTTGCCAGCTGGTGTAGCGAGCGATTGGAAAAGTGGCTGCATCGCTTCAATTGTCATCTTTCCTCACCCTCCTTTAACGACCTATTTCCAGTGCTTTCATAACCATCCCTTTGCTAGCTTGAAGCGCTGTTACGTTTGCTTCATAGGACCTCGTGGCACTTGTAATGTCCACCATTTCTCTTGCGATCTCGACGTTTGGTTTTGCGACATACCCGTCTTCATTTGCATCAGGATGGGTAGGGTCATAAACAAGTGTGGCTGGTGTGGGATCACGGACAATTTGTTTTGCTACAACTCCCTGATCTAGCTCGGCCGTTGCTTTTTGCAGCTCTGTCGAAAAGCGCCCCATCGACGTAGGCCCTTGGACAACCATTCGCCGCTGGTAGGGCTGCCATTCGCCATTTACAAGTTCTGCCCTTGTTGTATCAGCATTGGCAATGTTGCTTGCTGCTACGTCCATTCGCAATCGCTGTAGTGTAAGTCCTGAACCAGATACGTTCATGCTTGAAAACATCGTCATACGCCTTTCCTCCTATTTGCCGCCTTTTATTGCTGTTTCAAGTGATTGGAAGCTTCCGCTGATTCGGTCAACGAGCGCATTGTAATAAAGTTGATTTTTCGCCATTTCGGACATTTGCTTATCTACGTCGACACTGTTCCCATTGTGGTTGTATAGCTCTCCCTTTTCCCGTAATGAAACACCGCCATTTCCAGGAAGCGGAAAAGACAAATGGCGCTCGTCTGTCCGTTTCGCTTTCAATTGTCCCGTTTTTTCTCCAACAGCCTGTAAAACTTGGTCAAAAGACACGGTTTTCTCTTTAAAATTAGGTGTATCGACATTTGCTAGATTTGTTGAGATGGCTTTTTGTTTCGTAGCCGAGTAGCGTATGCCTTCTTCAAGCGCTGCAATTGTACTAGTAACGAACAACCGTCTCCCTCCTTTTACTCATGTCTTTTCTCATAAAAACAGGAAAGATTAAGCACTATTTCCCATGTTTAGCCCTGATAAAATTTTACTAGTTTTTGAGATGTTTGTCTAAGCTCAATTGAGATTTATGTATAATTAAGTCTAATGTACCATTATTATAAGTGATTTTAGTCCTAAATAACGATGTAATGTTACGTTTTTCGGGACTTTAGACTCTTGGTACGATTGTCATTTTTACTAGTTTATTGGAAAGAAAGTTTTTAGCTGGAACTGGGCATTAATGCCCGTTTCGAATATCCCTTCTCTCCTGTATACCTAACTTTGTTACTATTTAGGCATTTGGTCCCTTTAGTAACGCTACATATCGACTAAACACTTGAAACATCGCCCTACTCTGGGTCCTTTTAGCTAGTTGAAAAAGCGCAGATCAACACAGCAAAAAACCACCTATCCTCAATTGGACAGGTGGCTTTTTGCTGTAGTTCAGTCTGATTGATTTTATAATTGGGCTTAGTCTTCTTTCATACGCTCTAGTTCCAATAGAAACTTGTCATTAAGCACTTTAATGTATGTGCCTTTCATTCCTAAAGAACGAGACTCGATGACGCCTGCACTTTCAAGTTTACGCAATGCATTAACGATAACAGAACGGGTAATGCCAACACGGTCAGCGATTTTGCTTGCTACTAGCAATCCTTCTCTGCCGTCAAGTTCCTCGAAAATATGTTCAACCGCTTCTAGCTCACTGTAAGAAAGCGAACTGATCGCCATTTGTACAACAGCTTTGCTGCGTGCTTCTTCTTCAATTTCTTGTGTCTTCTCATGGAGGATTTCCATGCCGACAACCGTTGCTCCGTATTCAGCCAAGATTAAATCATCGTCGCTAAAAGAGCGGTTTAAACGGGATAGGATCAACGTACCAAGACGTTGACCGCCACCTTTAATTGGCACAATGGTCGTTAAGCCGTTTTTAAAGATGTCACGGTTTTCAACAGGAAACGCAGTATACTCGCTGTGTACATCGATATTGGCAGAAGTGTCCTCAATTTTAAATAGGCCATCTGTATACTCTTCTGGAAACTGGCGCTCATCGAGCATTTTTTTCATGCGATCATTCTCGATCTCTTCTTCAATAGAGAAGCCAAGCAATTTACCACGGCGGCTAACGACAAAGACGTTAGAGCCGATCGCTTCACGCAACGTCATCGCCATTTCTCGGAAATTGACGTGTTGTCCACTTGTTTTTTGCAGCATTTCATTAATCTTTCTTGTTCTTGTAAGTAAATCCATTCCTACATCTCTCCTTTGTTTGCTATTACAATATAAATTGGCTTAAATCGCGGTTTTTTGCAATGGAACCTAGTTTTTCTTCGACATACTGTTCGGTGATTTCAAGTGTCTCCAAGTGAATATCGGCTGCTTCAAAGGACAAATCTTCAAGCAATTTTTCTAGCAACGTATGCAAACGGCGCGCTCCGATGTTTTCTGTTTCTTGGTTCACTTCGCTCGCAATCGTCGCAATCTTACGAACAGCTTCGTCTGAAAACTTCATTTCTATACCTTCGGTCTGCAAAAGTGCTTCATATTGCTTTGTCAATGCGTTGTCCGGTTCTACTAAAATGCGGACAAAATCATCGACAGAAAGGCTTTGCAGTTCAACCCTAATCGGAAAGCGCCCTTGCAATTCCGGAATTAGATCTGCTGGTTTGGCCATATGAAAAGCGCCTGCTGCAATAAAAAGGATATGGTCCGTTTTAACGGCACCGTATTTCGTCACGACAGTCGAACCTTCTACAATCGGCAAAATGTCGCGTTGGACACCTTCTCGAGAAACATTGGCCCCTTGATCGTTTTTTCCAGCCACTTTATCAATTTCATCGATAAAGATGATCCCGAGCTGTTCAGCCCGTGTAATCGCTTCCTGTGTGACATCATCCATATCGATCAGTTTCTGCGCTTCTTCTTCAGCGAGTACACCACGGGCTTCGGCCACTGTCATGCGGCGTTTTTTCTTCTTCTTCGGCATCATGCTTGATAGCATCTCTTGCATATTCATGCCCATTTGTTCCATACCCGCCCCGCCTTGAAACAAATCCATAAAACCATGATTTTGTTCCGTCACTTCAACAGTGACGATGCGCTCTTCCAGCTCACCTTGCTTAAGCTTTTCCGCCATTTTTTTCTTTAAATTGGCACGGGTCAGTTCCTCTTCTCCGTCTTCCTCCTCCTCTTTATCCGGCTGGCTAAAGAGCATTTCAAACGGATTTTTATAATTGGTTTCCTTTTTCATGGAAGGGACAAGAAGTTCGATAAGCCGTTTGTCAGCCAGCTCTTTCGCTTCGTCTTTCACGAGTGCGACTCGCTCTTCTTTCACAAGACGGACACTTGACTCAACCAAATCGCGCACCATGGACTCTACGTCGCGGCCGACATAGCCGACTTCCGTAAACTTTGTGGCCTCCACCTTAATAAACGGTGCGCCTACAAGTTTTGCAAGCCTTCTGGCAATTTCTGTTTTACCGACGCCAGTAGGGCCAATCATTAAAATGTTTTTCGGCGTAATTTCCTCCCTCATGGAAGGATCGAGCTTTGTACGGCGATAGCGATTGCGCAGTGCAACAGCAACAGACCGTTTGGCCCCGTCTTGCCCGACAATATATTGGTTCAACCGCTCCACAATTTCCCGAGGCGTCAATGTGCTTGTCATTGCTTTACCCTCCAATCGTTCATCATCACTCTGTCAGTTCCTCTACGACAATTTGGTCATTTGTATACACACAGATTTCGCCTGCCGTTTCAAGGGCAGCAACGGCAATTTCACGTGCGCTCAACCCAGGGGCATGGCGCTTTAGCGCACGTCCGGCACTCAGTGCGTAATTTCCTCCAGAGCCAATAGCGAGAATCCCGTCGTCAGGCTGGATCACTTCTCCTGTTCCTGAGATAAGAAGCAAAGCTTGTTTATCCATCACAATCAGCATCGCCTCAAGTTTTCGTAACACCCGGTCGCTGCGCCACTCCTTCGCTAGCTCGACAGAGGCGCGCTGCAAATTGCCATTGTATTCTTCCAGTTTTGCTTCAAACTTTTCGAACAATGTAAAAGCATCAGCAACTGAACCTGCAAAGCCAGCGAGAACGTTATTATGGTATAGCTTGCGGACTTTGCGTGCGGTATGTTTCATCACCACAGCATTGCCGAACGTAACTTGACCGTCGCCAGCCATAGCAAACCCGCCATTATGGGCAATCGCAAAAATCGTTGTTGCGTGGAAACCCTCCATTGTCAAACGCTCCTTTTTATAGACTTAGGCTCGCGGATGGGCGCCTTTATAAACGGCATAGAGCCGCTCCTTGCTTACATGTGTATAAACTTGTGTCGTCTTAAGCGATTGGTGGCCTAGCAACTCTTGGACAGCGCGCAAGTCAGCGCCGGCATTAAGCAAATGGGTCGCAAAAGAATGGCGAATGGCATGTGGGCTTATTTTTTTCTGCATAGCCGCTTCGTCCAGTCTTTTTTCCACAATCTTCCGAATGCTCCGATCGCTTAACGCTCCTCCACGATAGTTCAAAAACAAATGGGAAGTCGGATCGTTTGCACGCAAAAGCTTGGGGCGCGCCTCGTTTATGTACGATTCAACAGCGCTAACAGCCATTTTCCCTACTGGAACATACCGCTCTTTGCGGCCTTTTCCGAAAACACGTACCGTCTCGCTCACTCGATCCCATTGGTCCAGTGCCAGCATGCTGCATTCCGAAACACGCATTCCCGTTGCATACAGCAACTCAATGATCGCCTTATCACGCTTTTCGAGAGGCTTATTCGCAGGAAGCGCTAAAAGCCAGTGCTCCATTTCTTCTTCATAGAGAAAAGTAGGCAAACGCGTTGTTTGTTTAGGCAAATGCGTGTGCAAGAAAGGGTTTTCGCTAATATGCCCCTCTTCCATCAAGAATTTTCCAAAGGTTCTAAGCGCCGACAATTTTCTTGCGATCGATTTTCTCGCGTACTTCTTATCGACAAGCTCGCTTATAAAAAGGCGGACATCTTGGTGCTTTACGTCTTTTATCTCGGCAATGCCCGCTGCCGACATAAATGCGGCGAATTGCCGTACGTCTTTTCGATAGTGGTCGATTGTCCATTTTGAACCGTTCTTTTCGACTTGGACATAGCGGACAAATTGGTCAATCAAAAGCCGTTCAGATAATTCCACATTCATGCCTCCCTCTTAGAACTAATAAATTTTACCATAGTTCAAGAGGGAGAAGCAACTGATGTCACACTTCTTTCATAAAATTCTGAATCGACTCCAACGCACGCTTAGCTAGCGCCTCATAGCGTTCTTTTTTCGCTTTTATACGAACGTCAAGCGGCGGAACAAGACCAAAGTTCGCATTCATAGGCTGGAACGTTTTCGCATTCGCATTTGTAATGTAGGCAGCCATACTACCGATCATCGTTTCTTCAGGAAAAACAGCAAGCGGTTGGCTTTGTGTCCATTTAAAGGCGTTAATCCCTGCAACCAATCCTGCTGCCGCTGACTCCACGTAGCCTTCGACACCTGTCATCTGCCCTGCAAAGAACAAATCACTGCGTTTTTTCGATTGGTATGTCGGCTTTAACAAGTTAGGAGAATTTAAAAACGTATTTCTGTGCATAACCCCATAACGGACAATATCAGCGTTTTCCAAGCCTGGAATCATGCGAATCACTTCTTTTTGCGGACCCCATTTTAAATGCGTTTGGAAACCAACCATATTGTACAATGTTCCGGAAGAATTGTCTTGCCGTAACTGCACGACAGCAAAAGGGCGCTTCCCTGTTTTCGGATCTTCTAGTCCAACTGGCTTTAATGGTCCAAACAGCATCGTTTTCTTGCCGCGGGAAGCCATCACTTCAATTGGCATGCAGCCTTCGAAAAAAATGTCTTTCTCAAATTCCCGCAGCGGGACGGTTTCCGCTTCAATCAATGCTTGGTAGAAACGGTCAAATTCCTCTTCTGTCATCGGACAGTTGAGATAGGCAGCCTCCCCTTTATCATAACGACTCTTCAAGTAGACTTTGTCACGGTCTATCGTTTCGGCGTCAATGATAGGAGCGGCGGCGTCATAGAAATATAAATATTCTTCGCCGCTAAATGCTTTTAATTGTTCCGCCAATGCTTCAGAAGTGAGTGGACCTGTAGCAATAATCGTCGGGCCTTCAGGTATTTCAGTCATTTCCTCATGGACGACCGTTACGTTTGGATGGCCTTTTACATATTCGGTCACTTTGCCAGCAAAATCATGGCGATCTACAGCAAGAGCGCCGCCAGCAGGAACGGCTGCTTCATCAGCTGCTTTGATAATGACCGAATCAAGATGGCGCATTTCCTCTTTCAGCACGCCGACAGCATTGGCAAGTGAGTTGCCCCTTAACGAATTGCTGCATACAAGTTCGGCAAACTTGTCCGTATGATGAGCAGGCGTCTGTTTCACCGGTCTCATTTCATAGAGCCGAACATGGCCTCCTCGTTTTGCTATTTGCCAAGCCGCTTCGCTACCAGCGAGACCAGCCCCTATTACATTTATCGACTGTTTGTGCGTCATTTAAACAAATGCTCCTTTTTCCCGACAATCATTTCACACAAATGCCTCCACTCCTTAGCAGAGTGAAGGCTTTTATCATCAAGTACCCTTATCATAGTATCTTTCTAGCTTGATTTCAACTAATAGCATTCGCTAAAGCCTCTTTTCGACAAATTATTGTTTTTCTTCCTCATAATCACATGAAGTACAAGCGACAAACACACCTTTTTTCGATTTCTTCTCCACTAACAACCCTTGACATTTTGGGCATGGACGGGAAATCGGTTTATCCCAAGATACAAATTCACAGTCTGGGTACCGGTCACATCCGTAGAAAATCCGCCGCTTCTTGCTTTTACGTTCAACAATGTTTCCTTGTTTACACGTAGGGCAAGTGACGCCGATTTCTTTGACAATCGCTTTTGTATTTCGGCAATCAGGAAAGTTGGAGCAGGCCATAAATTTTCCATAGCGCCCCATTTTATAGACCATCTCATGGCCGCATTTTTCACAGTCTTCTCCAGCCGGTTCGTCTTTAATCTCGACTTCTTCCATTTCTTCTTCAGCCACTTTTAAGCGTTTCTCAAAACTTTGGTAAAACTGGTCGATAATGCTAATCCAGTTGTCGCGTCCATCTTCAATGCTATCAAGGTCTTCTTCCATTTTCGCCGTAAATTCCACATCGAGGATTTCAGGGAAAAATTCAACTATCAAATCCAACACGATTTCACCAAGCTCTGTCGGGACAAATCGCTTTTCATCTAAGGCTACGTATCCACGTCGCTGAATGGTATCAAGCGTTGGCGCATACGTAGATGGCCGTCCGATCCCAAGTTCTTCAAGCGTTTTTACAAGCCTTGCTTCCGTGTAGCGTGGAGGCGGCTGTGTAAAATGCTGATTTGGCGTCACTTCTGTTTTTTCAACTTGTTGCCCTTTTGCCAGTGCAGGCAACAACCGATCTTCCTCTTTTTTATTGTCGTCATTTCCTTCAATGTACACTTTCATGAAGCCAGGAAATTTGACTTTTGAGCCGGTGGCGCGAAATCCGACACCATTATTATCCAAATCAACCGTCATCGTATCCATAATCGCAGGGGCCATTTCACTTGCGACAAGGCGCTCCCAAATGAGGCGGTACAAGCGGAGTTGGTCCCGTGACAAATATTCTTTTAGTTGTTTCGGCTCATATTTGACCGAAGTTGGCCGAATCGCTTCATGGGCATCTTGGGCATTTTTGTCCTGCTTTTGTTTTCGTTCGCCTTTACGGGCGTACTCTTCGCCGTATGTGGAGCGAATGTACTCGTATGTTTCTTGTTTGGCTGTATCAGAAATTCGGGTCGAGTCGGTACGCATGTACGTAATTAGACCGACTGTCCCTTCTTTCCCTAAATCGATGCCTTCATACAATTGTTGGGCAATGAGCATCGTTTTCTTAGCCCGGAAATTTAACTTCCTTGCGGCTTCTTGCTGCAGGGACGACGTCGTAAAAGGCGAGACAGGGTTGCGGCGCCGTTCTTTTTTGACAACATCAGCAACAGTAAACTGTTTTCCTTTTATTTGCTTTAGCACTTCATTGACGTTTTCTTCACTCGTTAAGCTTTCTTTTTTGCCATTTCGCCCATAAAACTTTGCTTCAAACGGCTCATCGCCAAGCAAAAACGTCCCTGTTATGCTCCAGTATTCCTCAGGCACAAATTGCTGAATTTCTTTTTCCCTATCTGTAATCAGTTTGACTGCGACTGACTGGACGCGCCCGGCACTCAAGCCTTTTTTCACTTTTTTCCACAAAAGCGGCGAGATATTATAACCAACTAGGCGATCCAAAATCCGCCTCGCCTGTTGGGCATCGACCAAGTCCATATTGATGGGACGTGGATGTTTAAAAGCATCTTTAATCGCTGTTTTTGTTATTTCATTAAAAACAACACGGCAGTCGGAGTTTTCGTCAATATTCAAGCTGTGTGCCAAATGCCAAGCAATCGCTTCTCCTTCGCGATCAGGGTCAGCGGCTAGATAAACGCGTTTTGCTTTTTTGGCAGCTGTTTTTAACTCTTTTAACACGGGGCCTTTCCCGCGGATTGTAATATACCTTGGCTCATAATTGTCTTCAACACTAACGCCCATTTGGCTTTTAGGCAAATCACGCACATGGCCCATCGACGCTTTGACCACGTATTTTTTACCTAAATATTTGCCAATGGTTTTGGCTTTAGCGGGAGATTCCACGATTACTAAATAATCGGACATGTAAAGCAGCTCCCTCTCAACTTATTCATAATGTAAATCTTCCTCATTATTAAACAGACATTCCCCATTTGTCAAACGGTAGAAAGCAGCCTGTTTAAAAAGACGGCGATTCGTCTGTTTTTGACAAAAGTTGCGGCATTGCTTCGAATAACGATTCGCTCGCGTATAGGCAGCCGGCGCCTTGGCTAATGAGCCAATTGGTGCCTTCCGACTGTGTTGAAGTGACTGGTCCTGGCACAGCAAAGACATCACGCCCTTGCTCTAACGCTAAGTCGGCCGTAATAAGCGATCCGCTTTTCCGCTTTGCTTCTATTATGATAACGGCTTGTGACAAGCCGCTAATAATACGATTTCGGACGGGAAAGTGCCAGCGCTGCGGTTTCACAAACGGCGGATACTCGCTTAACAGCAACTGGCGTTCTGCCAATGTATGGAAAAGAGTTGCATGTTCAGGAGGGTAAATGCTGTCAAAACCGGAGCCAAGAACGGCAATAGTTGCCCCACCTGCTCGAATCGCTTGCTCGTGTGCCAACCCATCAATGCCGCGAGCCATTCCGCTGACAATTGTCAAAGAATGTTCGGAAATTGGTGTCGCAATCGTCGCAAGCGCTGCCCGGCCGTAAGCAGTCGGCGTGCGCGTGCCGCAAATGGCAATTTTTTTCGTTTGTAATAGTTTGATGTTTCCTTTTGCGTATAACAAATAAGGCGGATCGTAAATCGTTTTTAATAGAGGCGGGTAGAGAGGATGAAAAAGCGGAAGTACATGAATGCCTGTCTCAATAAGGTTGGCGTACATGTTTTCAGGGGTCGTCTTATGCAGATGGCGCAAAAAAGCAATGGCGCTTTTTTCATTTATGCCGAGCTTAGCGGCAATTTCCAACGGACTAGCACGATAAGGCGCCTTTAGTGACGGGTCCCAGCAGAGCAATTTCGAAAACGCGCGATAATGGCCGTACAGCCACGTATGCATGTGTACATAGCGTCGTACAAAAGAAATAAGGGACAACTCCTTTCCGTATTTAAATCGCACCAACTAACGTTTATTTAAGGTTCAGGCAGAGCAAAATCTGCCACACTTTGAAAAGCCCCTTACAACGAGGCAAGGGGCTAAAAGCCATTACATTATTTTGCGGTTTCGTGGGTGAGGCTTTTTTCATACAAGCCGTTCGCCTTTAACGCTTCAATAAGTGTTTCTCCCATATCAGAAGGAGTAGCAGCTACGCGAATGCCACACGCTTCCATCGTTTTGATTTTCTCTGCTGCCGTCCCTTTGCCGCCTGAGATGATCGCGCCTGCATGGCCCATCCGCTTTCCTGGAGGGGCTGTTTGTCCGCCGATAAAGCCAACGACTGGTTTTGTCATGTTTGCTTTGACCCATTCGGCCGCTTCTTCTTCAGCAGTGCCGCCAATTTCACCAATCATAATTACAGCATACGTGTCTGGATCTTCATTAAACAAAGATAGAACATCAATAAAATCTGTGCCATTTACAGGGTCGCCACCAATGCCGACGGCTGTTGACTGCCCAATGCCAGCTGTTGATAGTTGGTGAACAGCCTCGTAGGTCAATGTCCCTGAACGGGAAACAACGCCAATATGGCCTTTTTTATGAATATAGCCAGGCATGATGCCAATTTTGCATTCTTCTGGTGTAATAACGCCTGGACAGTTTGGCCCGACGAGACGCGTTTGTTTGCCTGCCATATAACGCTTCACTTTGACCATATCTAGAACAGGAATGCCTTCAGTTATGCAAATGACAAGCTCAAGTTCTGCATCGGTTGCTTCCATTATCGCATCAGCAGCAAAGGCTGGCGGTACATAAATGACGCTCGCATTGGCACCCGTTGCCTCTACAGCTTCTTGAACTGTGTTAAATACAGGTACGCCTTCAATGTCTGTTCCGCCTTTTCCAGGCGTTACGCCACCAACAATGTTTGTCCCATATTCAAGCGCTTGCTTTGTATGGAACAGCCCAGTAGCGCCTGTAATCCCTTGAACAATCACTTTTGTATCTTTATTGATTAAGATGCTCATTTGCTTAGCTCCACCCTTCTAGTTCACTAATGAAACGATTTTTTGTGCGCCATCGGCCATTGAATCGGCTGCGGTAATGTTTAAGCCTGATTCTTTTAGCATTTTTTTGCCAAGTTCCACGTTGGTGCCTTCCAAGCGGACAACAAGCGGAATTTCTAGGCCAACTTCTTTCGTTGCCGCAATGACACCGTCCGCGATGATGTCACATTTCATAATGCCGCCAAAGATGTTGACAAAAATGCCTTTTACGTTTTCGTCTGACAAAATCAGCTTAAACGCTTCCGTTACTTTTTCTGCCGTTGCGCCGCCCCCAACATCAAGGAAGTTAGCCGGATCGCCGTTATAGTGTTTGATAATGTCCATTGTTGCCATAGCAAGGCCAGCTCCATTAACCATGCAGCCGATGTTTCCATCTAAGGCAATGTAGTTCAAGTCATGTTTAGATGCTTCGATTTCTTTTACATCTTCCTCTTCTAAATCGCGCAATTCCAAAATGTCCTTATGGCGATAAAGCGCATTTGAATCAAAGTTAAACTTGGCATCCAATGCCATGACTTTGCCGTCGCCAGTTGTTACAAGTGGGTTGATTTCAGCAATCGATGCATCTTTTTCCACAAACACTTGGTACAAGCCCATCATAAATTTGACGGCTTGACCGACAAGTTCTTTTGGAATATTTATGTTAAAAGCAATACGTCTCGCTTGGAACCCTTGCAAGCCTACGGCAGGGTCAATCACTTCTTTAAAAATCTTTTCTGGTGTTTTTTCGGCCACTTCTTCGATTTCAGTGCCACCTTCTTCAGAAGCCATCAAGACAACGCTTGAAGTCGCACGGTCGACAACAAGGCCTATATAGTATTCGCTTTTAATGTCACAGCCTTCTTCAATGAGTAAGCGCTTTACTTCTTTCCCTGCCGGTCCAGTTTGATGCGTGACAAGCGTTTTTCCAAGAATTTCTTCCGCATATGTACGAACTTCATCGAGGTTCTTTGCAACTTTTACGCCGCCAGCTTTTCCCCGCCCCCCTGCGTGAATCTGTGCTTTGACAACAGATACAGATGAGCCAAGCTCTTTTGCCGCTTCTACTGCTTCATCAACAGAAAATGCTACTTTTCCGTTTGGAACGGCTACGCCGTACGAACGAAGAATTTCTTTACCCTGGTACTCGTGGATATTCATTCTCTCTCCAGCCTCCTGTAATCACGTGCTTCGCTTTGCACGAGAATTTTCGTGTTAATACGAAATTCTTTTCCATTTTAGCACTTTTTTCGCCGCTTGGGGAGGGGTAACCGTTATCATTCCGACAATTTGTTTCATTTTTTATCTTTCTGTTTTTCCTCTTGGGGCTCAGCGCTTTTTTGGTGCTGTTTGTTTTTTTTCGAAAACAGTGCTTTCAGCCCCTTTGCGATCACGTCCTTTTCAAGCGCGGGCCGATTTTGGCCAAATTCATCGGAAAATTCCTCTTCGCCGATTTTGCGTTTTTCATCCATCTCTTTTCCCCCTTTCTCTGTTTTAGTATGGGCTGATCCAGAAAAATCATGAACAGAATCGAGGGAATGGAGAAAAACAAATAATTCGGCGGCTACTTCATAGAGGGACTCGGGGATGAATTGCATTTCACGAAGATGAGCGAGCTCTTCTGAAAGTTGCTGGTGTTTTATTACGGGGATGCCCTGTTTTTTTGCTTCAGCGACCATGGCCTCCGCTTGTTTCCGCGCTCCTTTGGCGACAAGGCGCGGCGCCTCGTCTCCGTCTTTGTAGGAAAGAGCGTAGGCGCGCTTCATACGTTTTTGCTTCATAGGCGAATATCAACTCCTTTAGCAGGCAAACGGGGCATTGTCTTGTTTGTATGGGATTCGCTTTTCAGCCAACGGCATGTTTCAAGTGTATAACCAGCCGCTGCTAATCGATCACGGAGTTGTTCCACTAACGAAACAAAAGCAGGCGGTGCTGGTTGCCCGCTGTAAATCGTCGCGAATAGCCGCTGTTCGTGCTGGCGTCCATCTACTAATACATAACCAAGCTGTTCAAGCTCAGCGCTAATATAAAAACGCAGCGGCTTGTTCTCCTCGCTGTTCTCGGCGCTTTCCCATTGCAACAACCAATCATGGCCAAACAACGGAATAAACTGTTGTTTGATCGTAGGGATAAGTGTACCTTCTTGGTAAAGAGAAAAGCGCAAAGCCAGCTCTTCAGCTGCTTTTTTTGCTTTTCTGTCTCCTGCTCCATTCTGAATAGGCTCAAGTAGCTCCGTCAGACGTCCTAGCGTACTCATATACGCTTTTAACAGCTCACCTCGGCGAAATTCGCCTGCTTCCAGCTGGCGCCCAAGCTCCTCCAATTGTAAAAAGAGTTGGGCAGGCACTGTATGTTTCCAAGCTGCGGCAAACTGCCGTAGCGCGACACTTAGCGATTCCGATGCGTTTACTTCCAGATGAGCGCCTTGGAGCGTGGCGGCTGTCACGTTTACGTTCTGCTGCTTTATGTAAAGCAATGCTTTTTTTGTCTGTTGTTCAGACAGTTTCAATGAGGCATAGGCGTGGGCCACCCCTGCAAATCCCTTTTTTGTCAAAGGCAATCCAGTTGAATCCAACAGGGCGAGCACACGGACATTGCGGTGTGAAGGTGTTCGATTCCACGACAGGAGAAGCTGTTCATATGAATGGCCTTCTGCCGCTTTTTGCAAGATTGGCAAAGGTTGTCCCTTTTGCACGGTAAACCAATAGGTCTTGCCAACCGTCAAATCGGCTTTTAGCTCGGCAACGACACGTGTATCCTTCAATTGAATTTGCACAAGCCCAGAATCGGCAAAACGGTTCAGCACAACGCCACGTAAGACTTGCCCTTCATGAAAGGCCAATGTTTGGCCTGATCCATTTACACGATCAACGAACAAACCTCCAATTTCCATTGGTTTCTCCTCTTTTTTTATGTACCGTAAATCAAGCCTTGGCTTTCTTCCAGCACCGGCCGGAAGGACTTACGGTGTTCAGGTGTCATTCCGTAAGTCCGCAAAGCTTGTAAGTGTGCCGTTGTGCCATAGCCAGCATGTGTTTCAAAACCGTAACCAGGGTATGTCTGTGCCAATTCCTCCATATATCGGTCACGCCATACTTTGGCGAGCACTGAACTAGCGGCGATCGATAAACTTTTGGCATCTCCCTTTATAAGCGATGTTTGAGCGATCGGCACATCAAGGCGAACGGCATCGAGCAGCAAGTGGTCAGCCTTCTGGCTGAGGCCGTTGATTGCTTTCGTCATCGCCTTTTTCGTCGCTTGTAAAATGTTCATTTCATCAATTTCAGCTGCGCTCACGCTAGCAATCGAATAGGCGACTGCTTGTTCGGTGATCATTGCGGCATATTCTTCCCGTTTGGCTTTTGACAATTTTTTCGAATCCGTCAGCCCCAATAATTGAAAGCCATCTGGCAATATACAAGCGCACGCTGTTACAGGGCCAGCAAGGGGGCCTCTCCCCACTTCGTCAACGCCGCAAACAGCTACATAACCACGCTGTTTTAGTTCCTGTTCATAACGCCACATTTGCTTATGCATTTGTATAAGCGTTTGCTGCTTTTCCTGCTGCGCTTGATAACGTTTAAGCAGGTCTTGCACGCCTTTGCGCTGATCTTTTTTTAACTCATCTAACTCATTGTGGCTAATGGATCCGTCCATTAGCTTTCTACGGATTGCCGCGATTGGCACCAATGCTTTTCCTCCTTGTCTATGAAACTGGCAATAGGATAAGTATGTATAACTCCAAGGAACTGGAGAGGCTTGTGATAATTGCACTCTAGGAATTGGTGCTTTTGCTTTTTATCGGCTTCTTTGCCAGTGTGATCCATACATACGGTTTTATTTTCCCAAGGCGAAGTCAACAGGCGTCGTCGTTTGCAGCAGACTATGCTTTCGTTCCATGCGCAAAAAAACTCTGCCCATAAAATACGTCTCTTTGCATCGTCTCTCGCCTGCACTCCTCCTCTATTAGTCTGAGTGAAGTTGCCTGTAACCACTAAATCGCCTACAGCGCTTCGTGTTCCGCCTTTTCCAGCGTCACTTTTCCAATTGTACCGCTACGCAGCTCGCGTAAGATCAATTCAGCCGTTTTATCATAATCGACAAGGCCTCCACGAACGATGCAACCCCGTTTTTTTCCGATCGCTTCAAACAAAGGAACGATGTCGTCCTCTTCGCTGCTTCGTTCGATGCCATAGCGTGCTTGGAGCAAATCTGGATACTCAGCTGCTAAGTAGCGAAGCGCATAGGCAGCCACGTCGCCGTAGTCTAGCAATTCATCTTTAATTGCGCCTGTTGCAGCAAGGCGTAATCCGACTTCTTGGTCATCAAATTTAGGCCATAAAATCCCCGGTGTGTCAAGAAGTTCAAGTTCCTGCTTGACTTTGATCCATTGCTGTTGTTTGGTCACTCCAGGGCGATCGCCGACTTTCGCCTGCCGTTTATTAACAAGGCGGTTAATGAGTGTCGATTTGCCGACATTGGGGATACCAAGAATGATCGCTCGCAACGGGCGCGGTTTCATCCCTTTTTGTTCCCATTTTTGATAGAGGGCGCTTGCTAGCATTTTGCAGGCAGGAGCAATGTTTTTAACGCCTGCTCCTGTTTGCGCATTGATTGCCAAGACTTCAGCTCCAGTCCGTTTAAAAAAAGCGCGCCACCGTTCCGTTTCTGCTGGGTCAGCTAAATCCGCCTTATTTAACAGCATCAGCCTCGGCTTTTGTTGCGCCAATTCATCAATGAGTGGATTGCGGGAAGACTGGGGAATGCGAGCATCGACAAGTTCAATTACAACATCGATCAGTTTTAATTTTTCTTTTATTTCTCGGCGTGCCTTGGCCATATGACCAGGGTACCATTGAATCGTTTTCAACCATTTCACCTGCTTTGTGGGCAAAAGAAGCCCATTAATCATTGATAATGTTTATATGTTCAAACGGATAAAAAATGATGTTCGCTTTGCCGATAATTTCTGATTTCGGAATAAGACCAATATCACGGCTATCTTTACTTAAACGGCGGTTATCGCCCATCATAAAATAATGGTCATCAGGGATTACCTCTTCGCCGATCAACTCTTCCAGTGTAAAATCGCCAGTAAGCAATTGGTCGCCGTAAAGCGTCTGTTTCAGCGAGTTTAAATAAGGTTCCGCTGTTTCTTCCCCGTTAATATAAAGTGTATCGTTTTCATATTTCAAATGGTCGCCAGGGAGGCCAATGATCCGTTTGATATAATCTTTCCCACCAGGTGCGTGAAAAACAACAATATCAAAACGTTTCGGCTCAATAAAAACATACCCAATTTGGTTGACGATCATTTTGTCCCCAGAGTCGAGCGTCGGCTGCATCGAATGGCCGTCTACAACAATGGGCGCGTACAAAAAAATGCGTACGAGCATTGTGGCGCATAACGCGATGCAAATAGCTTTGGCCCACTCAATTGGAAATCCGCGAAATGGCACCTGGATGCCTCCTCTTTTTCTCTCTAGTTTACCATAAAAAGAAGCACGTAGTCACTTTGCGGTTCAGACAAATTCTGCGCAGCATACACGAGCACTAAACTTTCTAAAAGCAGCAAAATGACAACCCATTTAACCCCAAATATGATAGGATGAAAACAACAATAAAAAAGGGGTGGTCAGTATGAATCCGACATTGGCACTCGTTCTTATTTTTGTGTTTGTCATTGCCGATTTCTTGTGGCTAGACCAAGACAGTAAGAGATGGGGGTGGCTAAAAAATTGGCCAAAGCCCGCCAAGATTGTGTTCTTTTCCGGTTTTAGTGTCATCCTGGTTGCTTTCTATGTTGTCGCCAGCTTTCCGCTGACTAGTTGACCATCCAGTTCATGTGATTACTCCTTTATCTGTAGAGCCTGCTGTTGCTAATAGCGGGCAGTTCCCCTTCCAAGCACTTATTATCGGTATTGCCTACCAAAACAGGCTTGAAACGCCTGAACAATTGGCGAAGTCCCTATTTTCTAGAGGACATTTTTCTTGCTACCGTTCTGGCAGTGACCCTAGTTTGCATAAAAAAGAACGTTCCTCCGTACGAGGAACGTTCCTTCTCTTTTCGTCAAATGCCGCATGTTTAACGACGAATTTCTTTAATACGTGCTTTTTTGCCACGGAGGCTGCGCAAGTAGTAAAGTTTCGCGCGGCGTACTTTACCGTAACGTTTCACTTCGATCTTGTCGATCTTTGGTGAATGTAATGGGAATGTACGTTCAACACCTACACCGTATGAGATTTTACGCGCAGTAAACGTTTCGCTAATCCCTGAGCCGCGGCGTTTAATAACGACGCCTTCGAATACTTGAATCCGCTCGCGAGTACCCTCGACAACTTTTACGTGGATCGCTAGCGTATCGCCAGGACGGAAATCAGGATGGTCTGTGCGCAATTGCTCACTTGTGATTTCTGTAATGAGGTTGCTCATCGTATCGTTCCCTCCTTCCCTACAGACATTCATGCCAACACTGCAGCAGCGGAATATCGTAATCTTGCTAACCGTCCGTCTAAGAACGTTCAATCAGCCACAACCACTATCATAGCATAGAAAACAAGCTTGCACAATAAAGATTAAATCTTTTTCAAGCTCGGCAAGCCGAGTATCGTGAAAACGCGCTCCAGCTGCTGGCTAACACGCTCTGTAATCGCTAAACGCTTCGCTTGTTCCAAAGGTTCAGCTTTTAAAACAGGACATTGTGAATAAAAACGGTTATAGAGGCTTGCCAGCTCAAAAGCAAAGGTGCAAATTAAATTTGGTTCAAACGATGCGGCTGCTTTGCGCTTGACTGTACTCCAGCCTGCCAAGTGCTTGAGCAGCGCCCGTTCCGCATCTTCAGCGCCTTTAAAAGTTGCCCCCTCTGTGGACAGGCCTGCCTGTTTGGCTTTGGTAATAATGCTGTTTGCCCGGGCATACGTGTAAATCAAATAGATGCCTGTATTGCCTGTTACTTGCGTTGCCTCTGTTAAATCGAACACAATGTCAGACGTCGTGTTATAACGGAGCATATTGTAACGGATCGCCGCAAAAGCGAGCGCTTCAACGGTCGCTTCGCTCGCATCCATGCTTTGGGCGCGGACAGCTTCCTTCATATGTTGAATCAGCTCGCTAATCTTGATGCCGATGCCTTTACGCCCAGACATCGCATAAACCGATTTCCCCTCTTCCGTTTCAAGACCAAGCTGGCTAGCCGTTTGTTTGCTCAGTGAAACGACACCATAGGGCACGTGGAAAAGCCGCTCTGCCTCCTTTTCATAGCCGACCGCAGCAAGCGCCTGCTTGACAACTTTTTGTGGGTATTCTTGGCGGTAGTCAATCACATTAATGACTGCATCGCCTCGTCCAAAAGCTGCTTGTACACCTGAGCTAGCGGTTGTCCACAGACCAGGCCATTTTTCTTTATAGGCAAAATCATCGTCAAGAAGGCCAAACTTCCACATATGGTAAGCAATGTCTTTTGCTGTGTACGTTAACACGCCATTCGAGCGGACAAGAACTTTATCACTTTGATGCTCGCTGCCTTCTTCACCTTCGTAGTCTGACATCCGAAGCACCCAACAGCCTGCTTGTGGACCGCTGTCCTGTTTGACAAACACATCACTTTGCTTTAGCTTCTGAAAGGCAGTATGCCAGAAGCCTTTTTGTACGATGTCCCTTTCCCATACAAGCAAATCATAGTCAATCCCAAATTGGCCCATTTCCTCAATATGTTCTGAAGTAATCTTATCGGCGACCACATAGCCAAGCCATGCCGTGCTGTTATTGCCTTCTTCTAATTTATGTAGCACTTCGTCGCGGATATTCGTCGAAATGGTCCCTTTGTCGTATGCCTCGTTTAAGCGTGAATAAACATTCCAGCAATAATCGCCAAAGCGTGTCGCTGCGCTGTCTGAGTCCGTATGAAGCAACGCAGTCAGCGTATCGGCAAGCTGGTTCCCTAAATCATCAACATAGTTATGTACTTCCACATTTTCGCCACATGCTTTCAGGAGCCGCGCCAATGTGTCGCCTATGCAAGCGTTGCGTAAATGGCCAATATGAGCCGACTTATTCGGATTAATGGACGTATGCTCGATCACGGTCTTGCCGCTGCTAGAAAGAGCCTGTGGCTCATCGCCGTCAGCCAACGCGTCATCCCATTCAATAAAAAAGTTAATAAAACCTGGTTTTACTACCTCTATTCCTGTGACTGGCAAACGCTGACGCTCTAGCTTTTCTTTTATTGTTTCCGCAATGGTTAGCGGGTTTTTTCTCGCTACTCGTGCAAGCTTCATCGCCACGTTTGTCGAATAGTCGCCATGGATCAGTTGAGCCGGCTGCTCGAGTTCGACTTCGATGTCATTTTGGAACTCACTGGCCGCTGCTGCAATCGCTTCAATCAGCGTTTGTTCTACATGCATTGTATGAAACCACCTTTTGCTATAATGCTATTTAGTATACATGATCCTTCAGTAAAGGAACATCGCTTTTTTTTGAAAACTTGAATATGTTAAAGGAAGCGATTTCGATCCGTACGGCAAGTTTTTTTGACGACAACCTCACCGGGCGACATCTCCCGGAGTAGTTGCCTTTACTCTTGCTTGTCCGTTAGCCGCTTAAGAATGTCTGCTTCTTTGGCAGTAAGTTCATACCCTTTTAGTAAGTCTGGGCGCCGCTCTAACGTCCGCCGCAGCGATTGTTCCATCCGCCACTCTTCAATTTTCGCATGATGGCCAGAAAGGAGCACATCGGGCACTTTCATGCCGCGAAAATCGGCAGGCCGTGTATAATGGGGATGTTCCAACAAGCCAGTTGAATAGGAGTCTGTAACTGCAGATTCGTCATTTCCGAGCACGCCTGGCAAAAGCCGAACAACGCTGTCGGCAATGACCATTGCCGCGAGTTCCCCGCCTGTAAGCACATAATCGCCAATCGACAGTTCATCGGTCACGAGATGACGGACACGCTCGTCAAAGCCTTCATAATGGCCGCATAGGAAGATCAAATGCTCTTCTTCCGCTAGTTCTGCCGCCTTCTGTTGGCTATGCTGCTCGCCTTGCGGGCAAAGCATGATAATCCGTGGCTTCTTTTTCTCGTTTTCCGTTAACGCAGCCACGGCGTCAAAAATTGGCTGTGGGCTCAATACCATCCCTGCCCCTCCACCATAAGGGTAATCATCGACTTTGCGGTGTTTGTTCGCTGCATATTCCCGAAAATCAATCGTCTGGAAGGAGACGATCCCCTTGTCGCTTGCTTGCTTCAACATCGATGAGCCAAAAACACCCGTAAACATGTCCGGAAATAACGTTAATACATCTATTTTCATTCGTCATCTAAGCCTTCCATGACGTGGACACGGATGCGTTTGTTTTCCACATCCACTTCTTTGACAACTTCTTCAATATATGGCAATAGCAAATCTTTCCGCTGCTTTCGGTCGACCACCCAGACGTCGTTTGCTCCCGTTTCAATAATGTCTTTAATTTTGCCTAGCATGGCGCCTTCTTCATCAACGACTGTACAGCCAATAATCTCATGGTAGTAATATTCATGCTCGTCCAATTCGCTAAGCTGATCTTCTGACACATATAAATAGCTTCCCTTAAAACATTCGACTTCATTGATGGAGTCATAGCCTTCAAATGTAAGCAAGTCGAAATTTTTGTGCGTTCTATGGCTACGAACAGTTACAAGTGTCCCTTCAGCTTGAGGAGATTTTGCCACCTTCAGAACCGAACCGTTCGCATAGCGTTCCTCTGGGAAATCAGTGTTTGAGAGGACGCGTACCTCTCCGCGCACTCCGTGTGTGTTCACTAGCCTGCCAACATTATACCAGTTCGTCATTACTTGCCCCGCCTTCTCTAATTTCAGCAATATACCCATCATTGACGACAATTGTCAACTCCGTTTCTTCGTCAATCCACTTGTCGCCTTCCTTAACATCGACAATGACTTCTGTTGTGCCCATCGCCAGTTCAGTCCCAATTGGCAAATTCATTAACTGCTCAATCCGAAACGTCAGAGAAGCCATCCGTTCTTCTCTCCGCTTTATTTCTTTCCGGTATTTTTGTTGGAGTTCGCCATGGGCGGTCGTATGTTTCATCGGCTTTAGCGCCCGCTGAAGCTGGAATTCCATTTGGCTTAGCTCTGTTTCGATTTGTGTTAAATCACGTTCGAATGATTTCTTCAAGTCTGCTTTTTTCGACTCCGTTAACACATGCTTTACGGTGGCCGTGCGGATGCATTTCACGTAAAGCCCTCCATTCTTTGTTTCATACAAAAAAAGGGTGAGGTTCCCCCCGCCCTTTTAGTCGACAATATCGAGCCGCACCCGCCCGTTTTGCTTGCCGCAAGCAGCATACACTACCGAGCGGATCGCTTTTGCCGTTCTTCCTTGTTTGCCAATCACTTTCCCAATATCGTCAGGATGCACCGAAAGGCGCAACATATGTGCCTTTTCTTCATGAACTTCTTCAACTTGAACTGCCTCTGGATGATCGACAAGCGATCGGGCAATATGTTCAACTAAAGCTTTCATGCTAGCCCATCCTCCTTAAGGGGTGATTACTTACCGTTTTTTTCGTTGTGTAGCTTTTCCATTAGGCCAGCGTTTGAAAACAAGCTGCGCACAGTGTCAGAAGGTTTCGCGCCTTTTTTCATCCATTCTAGCGCTTTGTCTTCTTTAATGTTTACTTGAGCAGGTTGCGCGATTGGGTTGTACGTACCAATCTCTTCAATAAAGCGGCCATCACGCGGAGAGCGAGAATCGGCAACTACTACACGGTAAAATGGGGCTTTCTTTGAACCCATACGTTTTAAACGAATTTTAACAGCCATTTGCTGTACACCTCCAAAAATAATTGCACACAATTTTTTATCATATCATCAATTCTAACAATCTGCAAGACAAACTGTTAAAACGGATTCCTTAATCAAAACGGGAGCTTAAGCCCGCCAAGGCCTTTGCCTCGTTTTTTCCCTTTGCCGCCTTGCATAGCGGTCATTTGTTTCATCATTTTTTTCATGTCTTCAAACTGCTTCAACAAGCGGTTGACATCTTGGATTGTCGTGCCGCTTCCCTTTGCAATACGTTTGCGGCGGCTACCATTTATGACGCTTGGATCTCGTTTTTCAAGAGGCGTCATTGACTTTACAATCGCTTCAACCCGAGTCAATTGCTTTTCATCGACCTTTAGGTTTTTCATGCCTTTTGCCTTATTCATCCCCGGCATCATCCCTAGCAAATCTTCAAGAGGCCCCATGCTTTTGACTTGGTCGAGCTGCTCTAGAAAATCATCGAACGTAAAGTCCATTTTGCGAAGTTTTTTCTCAAGCTCTTTTGCTTTTTCTTCATCGACATTCGCTTGCGCTTTTTCGATTAACGACAGAACATCGCCCATGCCGAGAATTCTAGAAGCCATCCTGTCTGGATGGAACGGTTCTAGCTGGTCAATTTTTTCGCCCATGCCGGCAAATTTAATCGGCGTATTTGTTACTGCCTTAATGGAAATCGCAGCCCCACCGCGCGTATCGCCATCTAGTTTCGTCAACACAGCACCTGTGACATCAAGCTGGTTGTTAAAGCTCTCTGCCACATTGACAGCATCTTGACCTGTCATCGAATCGACGACTAGCAAAATTTCATCAGGTGTAACAGCTGCTTTCATATCTTGCAGTTCCGCCATTAACGTTTCATCTACATGGAGACGGCCAGCCGTATCAATCAACACATAATCATGATGTTCTGCTTTAGCAGTCGCAACTGCCTCTTTAGCTATATCAACTGGATTGGCGTCCGTCCCTTTGGAAAAGACAGGCATGTTCAGTTGTTTGCCAAGCGTCTCCAGCTGTTGGATAGCCGCTGGTCGGTAAACGTCACAGGCAACGAGCAGTGGTTTTCGGTTATGCTTCTTGCGCAAATGATTGGCGAGCTTTGCCGTTGTCGTCGTTTTCCCAGCGCCTTGCAAGCCGACCATCATCACCACAGTTGGCGGTTTTTGAGCAACAGCAATTTTGCTTTGCTCCGCTCCCATCAAAGCGGTCAACTCTTCGTTTACGACTTTGATTACTTGCTGGCCAGGCGTTAGGCTTTTCATAACTTCTTGGCCAAGCGCCTTTTCTTTCACATTCGCGATGAATTGCTTTACGACTTTAAAGTTAACGTCCGCTTCAAGCAATGCCAACCGGACTTCTCGCATCATTTCTTTGATGTCTTGTTCGCTGACTTTGCCTTTGCCGCGAATTTTTGTCAACGTATCTTGCAGGCGCGCGGCAAGTCCTTCAAATGCCATCCAATCGCCTCCTTGAAAGGAATGCTAATCAAGTTTCTCTATACGGTCAATAAGGGAGTTGCACGCCTCGACAGCTTGATCGGAAGCAACCGCTTTGCGCAGCTCTGTTAGCAAGCTACGGCGCGTTTCAAACTTCTCAAGCAACCTCAGCTTTTGTTCGTATTCTTCAAGCATGGCTTCTGTCCGGCGAATATTGTCATAGACCGCTTGGCGGCTGACGTCATATTCGTCTGCAATCTCTCCAAGCGATAAATCATCAAGATAATAATAGGACATGTAGTTGCGCTGCTTTTCGGTTAACAAGGAATGATAAAAATCAAACAAGTAGTTCATGCGTAGCGTCTTATCAAGCATGCAAACCGCTCCTTGTTAAGTCTTTTCCCTTTACAATTACCGATACTACCGCAACTCATTGCTCCTGTCAAGTTTTTATCTTAACATCGAAACAGGCACTGGTCATTCCTTTTCTGCCTCGATCGCATCTTGAAACAACCCGTACACAAATTGCTCGGCGTCAAATGGCTGTAAATCGTCTTTTTGTTCACCTAGCCCGATAAATTTAACTGGCAAATCAAGCTCTTGGCGAATGGCAATGACAATCCCTCCTTTAGCCGTGCCATCAAGTTTCGTTAGAACAAGACCGCTCACATCGGTTGACGCTGCAAATGCTTTCGCTTGCGACAGTGCATTTTGGCCTGTAGTCGCATCAAGGACAAGTAGTACTTCATGGGGAGCTCCAGGCACTTCCCTTTCAATGACACGTTTTACTTTTGCTAGCTCATTCATTAAATTGACTTTATTTTGCAGACGTCCAGCTGTATCGCAAATAAGCACATCAGCTTTACGGGAGCGTGCCCAAGCAATCGCATCATACATGACCGCTGCCGGATCAGAGCCTTCTTGCTGTTTAATAACCGGAACGCCAACACGCTCTCCCCAAACGTCAAGCTGGTCAATCGCACCCGCCCGGAATGTATCACCAGCGGCGAGCACAACAGATTTCCCCTGCCCTTTTAAATAGTGGGCGAGCTTGCCAATGGATGTCGTTTTGCCGACACCATTTACGCCAACAACAAGGATGACGCTCAACCCTTCTTGCAAATGAAGCGCGGTGTCTTTATCGTCTTTTTCTAGGAGGCTAGCTAGTTTTTCGGAAATGACAGGCTGTATCTCTTCGGTGTCCTTTAAGTTGCGCAAACGCACTTCTTCCTTTAATTCGTCAACAAGCTCCATTACAGTCGAAACACCAACATCAGCGCCAATCAAGATTTCCTCCAAGTCTTCAAAAAAATCTTCGTCGATTTTACGGTAGCGGGCGACAAGCTCATTGATTTTACCAGAAAAGCTTGTCCGCGTTTTTTCTAATCCATGTTTAAATTTGTCAGCTACTTCATTGGTTTGCTGCGCCATTTTTTCTTTCAGTTTTTTAAAAAAGCTCACGCATTTTCCTCCTAGCTTCCAATTAATTGGCGGGTTTCTTCCAGTTTAACGGATACGAGCCTTGAAACCCCTGACTCTTCCATCGTCACCCCATAAAGGACATCAGCCCCTTCCATTGTTCCTTTACGGTGCGTAATGACAATAAACTGCGTTTTTTGTGAGAAGTCGTGCAAGTACTGGGCAAAGCGGCTAACATTCGCTTCATCAAGCGCTGCTTCGACTTCATCGAGAACACAGAAAGGAACAGGCCTAACTTGCAAGATCGCAAATAGAAGCGCGATCGCCGTCAGCGCCCTTTCTCCCCCGGAAAGCAGTCCAAGTTGCTGCCGCTTTTTTCCTGGAGGACGAGCAATAATCTCAATTCCTGTTGTTAACAAGTCGTCTTGGTTCGTCAACACAAGATCCGCATCGCCGCCACCAAACAGTTTCGTGAACACGGTTTGAAAGTGGCCCCGGATGTTCGCAAACGTCTCACCGAAGCGTTTTGACATTTCTTCGTCCATCTCTGCAATCGCCTGATCGAGTGAAACCCTTGCCTCGAGCAGATCGCTTTTTTGTTCACGTAAAAACTCATACCGCTCCCGGACACGGGCATATTCTTCAATCGCGCCTAAGTTGACTGTTCCAAGTTCATCGATTGAACGTTTCACCAATGATAGCCTCATTTTTGCTTGTTCCAAAGACTGGGAGAGCGGATAGCGGCTTGCCGCTGCTTCATAGGAAAGTTCATACTCTTCACGAAGGCGATTTAGGCGATAGTCCAAGTCGACATCAAGTCGATTGACGCGCACTTCTAGCTTCTGGCTTTCCTCTAGTAAGTAGGAATGTTCGCCTTGGGCGCTCTTCGTTTCTGTTTCCAGTTGTTTGTACCGGTTATTCAATTCCGCTTCTTTTTCTTCCAACTCTGCAAGCTTTGCTGCTAGAGCCTGTTTTTCCTGCTTTCCGGCAGCAATTTGTTCAGCAAGGGACTGGGACGTATGCGCTTGTTCGTCGGCACTGCTCGTTACCAGGGCTAAATGCTCTTTGGCTTGCAACAGCTCTTGTTGTTCTTTTTGAAGAGACGCTGCTAATTCTTGGCGCTGTGCTTCAAAATATTGGAGCTGTTGTTTCGTTTCCGCACGTGCGACTCGGAGTTCCGTTAGCTTCGCTTGCCATTCTTCTTTGGATTGTTGCTCAGATGCCAGTCGTGCTTCCAACTGTTTTATTTTTTCTTCTAAGCGCACGGACTCAGCAACCGCTTTTTTTTCGGCCTCTTCAATTTCCAGAAAGCGGTCATGCGTTTTAGCTTCTTCCTCATCTTGTTCTTTGGATTGCTGTTCGATTCGTTCTACTTCCTGCCTAGCACGCTCATAGGCAATGCTTGCTTCCTGGTAAGCACGTTGAGCTTCTTCAAACGATTCCTGTGCTTGTGCTTTTTGCCCTTCCACTTTAGCAATCGTTTCTTGCAGTTGTTGACGCCGTTCTTTGTCATGCTTTACTTGTTTTTCTAAATCGCGAATCGCCTCTTCTAACTTGCTTTTTTTAGCGTCCAGTTCTTCTTTTTCCCGCTTTCGCCCAAGCAATGAGGACTGGTTTTGCTTTGCGCTGCCTCCGGTCATAGACCCGCCAGGATTGACAATATCCCCTTCTAGCGTGACAACACGGAAACGGTGGCCGCTGCGCTTAGCAATTTTGTTTGCTTGTGGCAGCGTCTCCGCTACTATCGTCGAACCGAGCAAAAAGCCGACAGCCTGCTTATGTTCAGGCTTGGCTTCGACGACATCTGCAGCGATCCCTAAGTAGCCTGGCTCATTCGCTATCGCCGTTATGACTGCTTCTGGAACGACACGGGCTTTGACCGTAGTCAGCGGCAAAAACGTTGCCCGGCCTAGGCGTCGTTGTTTCAAAAACGAGATCGCTTCTCTCGCGGCAGCTTCATCGTCGACAACGACATATTGCGCTTGGGCGCCGAGCACCAATTCAATGGCGGCTTCAAACTTTTTAGGTACACTTATCAATTCGGCGGCTGCTCCAACAATGCCTGGAAGGGACGCTCCCCGCTGTTTTAAAATTTCTTTCACGCCTTGGAAGAAACCGGCATATTCAGTCTCCATTTCTTGGAGTACTTCTCGCCGGGAAGTAATTTTTTGCAGCAACCCATAGGCTTCATACAGTTTTGCCTCTTGTTTATAGTAACGGTTTTTGACCGTTTCTTCTTCGGATAAGTGATGACGATGCGCCGTTTTCGCCTTAGCAAAAGACTGTTCGGCCGCTTTCAGCACCTGCGCCCGCTCAGCAGCTTCCTGCTCTAGCCGTTCTGCTTCTTTTTTGCTAGCTGCAGCGGCTGACTCAGCCCGGCGTGCATTGCGTTGCTTTTGCTGCAACTGTTCCTCCAAATAGCGCCGTTCATTCCGAAGCGATGCCTGTTCATTTAGCCATTCAATGTAATCGCCTTTTGCGTCTTCCAGTTCGCTGCTTAAATCTTCTTTTGAACGCGATAAATGGCGCGCCGCCTCATCAAAGTCCGCCTTTAATTCGTCGTCTTTCTGTTTGACTGCCTCATATTGCTTTAACAGTTCGTCCAGCTTTTGTTGGAACGCTTTTTTGTTGGCTTCGCGCTCTTTTATCGCCTCGATAAGCTGTTCTTCATTATGGAGGGCGTGTTTTTTTCGTTCTTCCAGCACGCCACGGCGCCCTTCATTTTTTTCAAGCGCTTCACTCACTTCTAATCGTTTCTTGTGGAGGTCTGCTGCCGTTTCACGGATGGCGGCATGCTCTTCACGATAAGCTGCAAGCTTTTCTTCAGCCTTGTCTAAGCTATCTTTTCGAGCTTGCAGCTGGTCTTTTAACTTTTTCAGCTTGTCAGACTCCGATGTCCAATTTTCGTAAAGCTCCGTAATTTCCTGCGCAATCACTTGTATATCTAATGTCCGTTGTTCTTCGGCCAACAATTTGTATTCTTCGGCAATGGATGCCTGTTCGCGGAGTGGTTCTACTTGTTCTTCTAATTCATTTAAAATGTCGGCAACACGGACTAAGTTTTCTTCCGTTTGCTCTAGCCGCTTCACGGCTTTATTTTTTCTTGTTTTATATTTAAGCACACCTGCTGCTTCTTCAAAAATCGTACGCCGCTCCTCAGCCTTGCTGCTCAAGATTTCCTCGATTTTCCCTTGGCCAATAATCGAGTACGCTTCCCGGCCAAGGCCAGAGTCAAGGAACAAATCGACAATGTCTTTTAAACGGCACGAGTTGCGGTTAATTAAGTATTCGCTTTCCCCTGAGCGGTACAAACGCCTCGTTACGCTTACTTCGCTATAGTCAATCGCCAAATGGCCGTCTTCATTATCGAGAATGAGTGAAACCTCGGCCATATTTACAGCTTTACGAGAATCACTTCCTGCAAAAATGATGTCTTCCATTTTTGCTCCTCGGAGCGAACGGGCACTCTGTTCACCGAGCACCCAACGCACCGCATCGGCAATATTGCTTTTCCCACTGCCATTCGGTCCAACAACCGCTGTGACACCTGGCACAAAATCTACTACTATCGGTTCTGCAAAAGACTTAAACCCTTTCACTTCAAGTCGCTTGAGGAACATCTTCATCCCCACTTTCTGGAACTGCAATCGCTGCGTTACCTGGGTCGCATCAACCAGACCTGGTAAACTGTATAACTCTATTAGTTTATCACACAAAAAAACGGCTGGAAATATGAATTGCCTGTTTCCACCTTGATTTGGTAAGGTAGAGATCAGTAGGCATTGAAAAGGAGGATTCACTTGGCTTCATTAACACTTGAAGAAATCGAAACGATGCTTGATGACATGAAAAAGAAACTAAACGTGGTTAATGCCAGCGTTATTACAAGCGACAGTGTTAGCCCCGCTAAACATGACGACTTAATTGCGTTGCATGCCCATGTGATGCGGCGCCCATCCTTCTCGATTAGCGAGATGGACGAAATTGTCCAAGAACTTGGCCAGCTTCGAGGTAGAAAAAGCTAGAAAAAAGGAGGCATGATCCGCTTCCTTTTTTCTAGCTTTCTTTTTGGTTGAGCGCAAGCAGCGCTTGTTTCGCAGCTAGCTGCTCAGCTTCTTTTTTGGAGCGCCCTGTCCCTGTGCCAATTGTTTCTTCATTTAGCTGCACATCTGAGACAAATTCACGATCGTGGGCAGGTCCTCTTTCTTGGACAATTAAATAGCGAATTTGGCCGCGGTTATCCCGTTGCACAAATTCTTGCAGTTGACTTTTAAAATCCATCTTGTATGTGAACGCGCCTTCTTTGATTTTCGGATACATAAAACGCGCCAAAAACATAAACACAGGCTCAAGCCCTTGGTCCATATAAAGGGCACCAATAAACGCCTCAAACACATCTGCAAGGAGCGCAGGGCGCGTGCGTCCCCCTGTCACTTCCTCCCCTTTGCCAAGAAGTACAAGTTTGCCGAACTGCAACTCTTCGGCAAAACGGGCTAAGGATGGTTCACATACGATCGAAGCGCGCAATTTCGTCATATCGCCTTCGCTCATATTTTTGTACGTTTTAAATAAATATTGGGAGACAGCCAATTCTAAAACAGCATCGCCAAGAAATTCCAAACGTTCATTATCCGATGATGAAAAAATTCGTTGTTCATTCACATACGAGGAATGGGTAAATGCTTGAATCAACAGTTTGCGGTTTTCAAACGTTAGACCCGTCCGGACAAGGAGGTCGTCAAACTGTTTTTTTTGTTCCTCTGTCAGCTCTAACCGCCGCTGACTGCGTTTTCGCTCGCCTGACCGAGGCTTGCGCTGGTACTTCGATGATTGTGCCATAATTCCCTCCAAACAATGGAGCTACTCATTTTGCAATATGCGTATTCCTAGTGCTCATTGTTGATTGTAACAGAATCCCGCGGCCTTGTGGAGCTCCCTTTTGTGTGAAGATGTGAAAAGAGCCCCCTTTTGCAAGGGGCCCTTTTCTCGCGGTTATTGGTTGTTATTTATGTAATCGACAACATCTTTAACCGTTGCAATTTTTTCTGCGTCTTCATCAGCAATCTCCATGTCAAACTCATCTTCAAGCTCCATGACAAGCTCAACGACATCAAGAGAATCAGCTTTTAAATCTTCTTTAAAAGAAGACTCTAGTTTTACTTCTGATTCTTCGACACCTAGACGGTCAACGATGATTTTTGTTACACGCTCCATGACATCTGCCAAAACGTTCACCTCCTCCCAAAAGTATCAGCACAAGAATTGTACCGACAGAGTGTAAGCCTGTCAAGCTGGCTCTTATTAAGGCATGACCATGCCGCCGTCAACATGGATCGTTTGACCGGTTAAGTAAGCGGCGTCATCGCTTGCCAAAAACCGAACAACACGAGCGATATCCTCTGGTTCACCAAGCTTCGCCAATGGGATTTGTTTAAGCAGCTGTTCCTTTGTTTCGTTTGCTAGCTCATCTGTCATATCCGTGGTAATAAAGCCTGGTGCCACCGCGTTGACAAGAATGCCTCGCCCTGCTAATTCCCGCGCTAAAGACTTAGTCAAGCCAATAACACCTGCTTTGGCAGCAACATAATTGGCTTGCCCAGCGTTCCCCATTACGCCAACGACAGACGAGACATTGATGATTCTGCCAGCACGTTGTTTCATCATTTGCCGGCTGACTGCTTTTGCGCAATGGAACACCCCTTTTAAGTTGGTATTAATGACGGCATCCCAATCGTCTTCTTTCATTCTCATTAGCAAGTTATCGCGTGTAATGCCCGCATTGTTCACTAAAATATCAATCGATTGAAAGCGGCCGATTGCTTCTTTCATCATTGCTGCCACTTCACTTTCGGAGGCAACATCGGCCTGATATGCAAACGCCTCTTGTCCAAGCGCTTTAATGGTGGCCACTACTTCTTCAGCACGGTCTTGATTTCCTGCATAATTGACGACGACATTTGCCCCTTTTTCAGCAAGTTCAAGGGCAATTGCTTTGCCGATTCCACGTGAAGCGCCTGTTACAACGGCCGTTTTTCCTGTTAACATGAATGCTTGTCTCCTTTCAGCGCAGCCGCCATCTTTTCAAATGAATCACCGTCGCTGACGGCAAATGTACGCAAGTTGCGGTCAATTTTACGAACCAATCCGCACAATACATTGCCTGCACCAATTTCAATAAATGTGTCGACACCGAGTTCAACCATGCGGCGAACGCTCTCTTCAAAACGTACTGGTGAATAAATTTGTTCAGCAAGCTGTTCGCGAATGACTTCCGGGGCATCCGTCACTTCAGCGGTCACGTTCGCGATCAGTGGAACAGTCGGATTGGCAAATGGCGTTTGCTCTAATGCGTGTTTAAATTGATTAGCCGCAGGCTTCATCAATGATGAATGGAATGGCCCACTGACGGCAAGAGGCAGAACGCGCTTGGCCCCTTTTTGTTTTGCTAACACCGCTGCCTGTTCAATCCCTTTCGCTGTCCCAGACAGGACAATTTGCCCTGGGCAATTCAAATTGGCAAGTTCAGCAACTTCACCATCTGCTGCAATTTGGGTAGCCACTTCTTCAAGCTCCTCTTTATTTAACCCGAGTACCGCTGCCATCGCCCCTTGCCCTTGTGGCACCGCCTCTTCCATGAGCGTTCCCCGTTGATGAACAAGAGTCACCGCATCTTCAAATGTTAGGGACTCGCATGCCACTAAAGCGGAATACTCCCCTAGGCTGTGGCCAGCAACAAAATCCGGTTCAATGCCAGCTTCGCGGAATAATTGGAGGACAGCAGTGCTCATCGTAACTAAGGCAGGTTGGGCATAAGCCGTTTGTTTCAGTTTTTCTTCTGGTCCATGCGCGATGATCTCCGAAAGAGGAAAACCAAGCGCTTTGTCAGCCCGCTCAAGCACCTCCTTTGCCAATGAATCTTCAGCAAAAAGCGCTGCTCCCATGCCGACTTTTTGTGAGCCTTGTCCAGGAAATAAAAAGGCCATTTTCCCCACTTTATTCTCCCCCATTTTCCAATTTTTGTGTAATGGTCTTTGTCACCTCATTGTCGACCATTTCTTTCGCCTGGCGTACCGCATGAAAAACCGCGTTCGCATCCGATGAGCCATGGGCTTTTATTACAGGCGCTTTTAGACCAAATAAGCCAGCACCACCGTATTCCGAGTAGTCCATTTTTTCTTTTAGATTGCGGAATTGGGACTTGAGCATACCCGCTGCAAGCTTAGCCGGCAATGAGCTTGTCAATTGCTCTTTGAGGAGCGAAAAAACCATTTTCGCTGTCCCTTCCACGCTTTTTAAAACGACGTTTCCCGAAAAGCCGTCGCAAACAACAATATCGCAGACGCCTGCAAACAAATCCCTTGCTTCGACATTGCCGATAAAATGAAGGGAGCTGTTTTCAAGAAGCTGATAGGCCTCCTTCGTCAACTCAGTGCCTTTTCCGGCCTCTGTGCCGACGTTCAGGAGGCCGACGCGTGGATTTTTTTGTTGATAGACGTTGCGTCGATACGCATCGCCGATGATGGCATATTGGAGCAAGTGTTCAGGACTGGCATCCATATTGGCACCAGCGTCGAGGAGCAAAAAGCCATTGCCGTCTTTCGTTGGCAGCGTTGGCGCCAATCCTGGGCGTTCGACGCCTTTAATGCGCCCGACATAAAGGAGGCCTGCCGTCATGAGCGCGCCTGTGTTTCCAGAAGAAATACACGCATCAGCGCGGCCTTCTTTTACTTCTTTTACACATAGCACCATCGATGCTTCTTTTTTACGGCGGACAGCTGTTGTCGGCTTGTCCGTGTCCTCAATTTTTTCGGTCGTATGTATGACATGTAGGCGTGTAGTGTCGGTAAGATGTGGTCGAATTTGTTCTTCATTGCCGATAAGGGTGACCTCGAGCTCTGGAAATGCCTGAACCGCCCGAATCGCCGCTTCGATGTGTGCTTTAGGCGCATTGTCTCCCCCCATGGCATCCAAAGCTATTCTCATTGCTGTGGCCTCTCTTCCGTTTCATTTTGCTGATACATCGCGAATTCGCCAGTAAACACGACTTCCTGGTTTACATGGCTTGTCACTAGAATACGTGTACGCCCGCTCCTTTTTCCAGCCATTTCTGCTTTCGCCACGACACGCTCGCCTACACGGACGGGTCTAGTAAACTGAATAGATGCTTTGGCGGTAAGGACGAATTCATTATTCACGAGTGCTACAGCCAAGGAATTTGCCTGTGCAAACAAATGGTGGCCTCTGGCGATGCCGCTTCTTTCAAACACGTGCTCCGGCCCAACATCAAAGATGGAAATGGCACGCTCTTCAAGAACAAGATCGACAATCTCACCAAAGACTTCTTCAGGCGCTAAAGAAATGACCGAGTCTCGTTGTTTGTAGGCAACGTCTTTAATGCGTTCCCGTAGTTCTGGAATGTTTTGTTCCATTCGGTCTAGACGAATCGTCTGGATGCTGACACCAAAATGGGCCGACAACTCTTCGTCGGTCAGGAAAGGATTCCCTTCAAGCAGCTCCATCAACAGCCGTTGCCGTTCTTTCTTTTTTATCTTCATCTCCACACCGCCTGTATTCCACATTTCCATTTCAGAATTAAGACTAGGTACTAAGACTAGTATATAGATCTTCAGCGTAGGATTCAACCTTTAATCGAGCTTGACTTCGTCGAAGGCGCCCGTTTTTTTCAAGTAATCATAGAGCAACCGGTACTCTGGATCTGTTTTTAGGACATTCGCTTTAAAAATACGGTCAGCATCTTGGCGTGCTGCTTCCAATGTCCGGTAATCGTGGACGACATCAGCAAGTTTAAAATCAGGAAGACCGCTCTGTTTCGAGCCAAAAAAATCGCCTGGGCCCCGCAATTCTAAATCTCGTTCTGACAAAACGAAACCATCGCTTGTCTCTGTCATAATCCGCATCCGTTCTTTGCCAACTTCTGTCTTCGGTTGAGCAACCAAAATGCAATAGGATTTTTCATCGCCTCGTCCTACACGGCCCCGTAATTGATGAAGTTGGGCAAGACCAAATCGGTCGGCATCGTAAATGACCATAACGGTTGCATTCGGCACATTGACGCCAACTTCGACGACCGTTGTTGAAACTAAAATATGCAATTCATTGCGAGCAAAAGCAGCCATAACTTCCTCTTTTTCGGCAGCTTGTAAACGCCCGTGCATTAATCCAACTTGCGCGTCTCCTTGGAAATGGGCAGTTAGCATGCTATGAAAATCAATTGCGTTTTGCACATCCAGCTTTTCTGATTCTTCAATCAGAGGGCAAATCACATACGCTTGGCGCCCTTTCTTGACTTCTTTACGCACAAATTCAAGCACGCGCTCCAACATCTCGTGCTGGACCCAGTACGTTTCAATTGGCTTTCTGCCAGCAGGCATTTCATCAAGCACCGATACATCCATATCGCCAAAAACCGAAATCGCCAACGTTCGTGGAATAGGCGTGGCCGTCATAAACAATACATCTGGATGTTCGCCCTTGTCGCGAAGGATGCGGCGCTGTTCCACTCCAAAACGGTGCTGCTCATCGGTAATGACGAGGGAGAGCGCCGAAAAGACAACATCTTCCTGGATGAGGGCGTGTGTGCCGATGACAATATCCACTTCTCCTTTGGCGATTTGTTCAAGCAGTTCACGGCGTTTTTTGCCTTTGACACTGCCAACGAGCAATGCCGTTTTCAGACCGAGTGGCGCAAACCACGCTTCAATCGTTGTTGCATGCTGTTCAGCGAGAATTTCAGTTGGCGCCATTAACGCACATTGACCGCCAGCTCCGACAACTCCGGCCATACACGCCGCCGCAACAGCTGTTTTTCCTGAGCCGACATCTCCTTGCAAAAGGCGGTTCATCCTTAACGGCGAGCGGATGTCTGACACAATATCAGCAATGGCACGCTGTTGGGCGCCTGTAAGGGGGAACGGCAGTAAGGAAGTAAATGCGGCAATATCACCATCCTTTACGTCAAGCTGCCCGCCGCCTTGCTGGTTCCGGATCGCTTCTTTAAAAGCGCGCATTTTCAATTGAAACAAAAGCAGCTCCTCATATACATAACGTCGCCTTGCCTGCTTCGTTGCTTCTCGATTAAGGGGATAGTGAAGATGGCGGAGCGCTTCGCCTTTGTCCATCAACTTATAGCGTTTACGGATGCTTTCAGGCAACGGGTCTTCAATTTGGCTACCGTACGCAGAAAAGGCGGCAGCAATCCATTTTTGCAATGCCTTGCTTGTCACTTTGCCTGAGCTATGATAAACGGGTTCGAGGTTGCCCTCCCGTTCAACGGTTCCGAATTTTAATTCAGACCCTGTAATGGTCAATCGGTGCGCGTCCCATTTCCCTGTTACGGTTACGTCCATTCCAGGCTCAAGCTTGCTCTTTAAAAACGCACGGTTAAAAAAGGTGGCTGTCACCAACACGCCATCCACTTCGATTCGAAACGTCAGCCGGTTTTTATTTTTGCCATAGTAGCGGACGCTCGCTTCATTTTGAATTTTGCCCGCCATCGTCACACGCTCATCATGGGCCGCTTCTGTAGGCCGTTTGAGCGCATAATCTTCGTAACGGAACGGAAAATATTCAAGCAAATCGCCAACTGTAAAAATGCCCATTTTATTAAGCAATTTTCCACTTTCTTCACCAACGCCTTTTATGGCTGTTACATCAAGCGTGCCAATGCTCATTTCGTTTGTTTCGTTCTCCTACCAAAAATTTCGGCTTCGAGCTTACGGCCAGTTGGCGTTGCCGCAAGTCCGCCCTCTCCTGTCTCACGAAGCGCTTCTGGCATTGTTTGACCAATTTTATACATCGCATCAATGACTTCATCGCAAGGGATGCGGCTCTCGATACCAGCTAAAGCCATATCCGCTGCCGTGATTGCAAGGGAAGCGCCTGCAGCATTCCGCTTCACACATGGCACCTCGACTAAGCCGGCAACTGGATCGCACACCAAGCCGAGCATATTTTTTAAAGCAATTGCCATTGCATGGGCGCTTTGCCTAGGAGTGCCGCCTGCCAGTTCCACTAGCGCTGCTGCAGCCATGCCCGTTGCTGACCCTACTTCTGCCTGGCACCCGCCAGCAGCGCCGGAAATAGAAGCATTGTTTGCGACGACAAAGCCAAACGCGCCGCTCGTAAATAAAAAGTTAAGCTTTTGTTCTTCTGTAGGCTTCAGTTTGTGGGCGACACCAAACAACACACCAGGAACAACGCCAGCAGAACCTGCTGTCGGCGTCGCGCAAATCGTGCCCATTGCCGCGTTCACTTCATTGGTTGCCATTGCCCCCGCTACAGCCAAAAGTGTCGTTTCACCGCCAATCATTGTCCCGTTTTTCACATAAGCAGCTAGCTTCTTGCCGTCACCGCCAGTAAGCCCAGAAACGGATACGACGTCTTCATGGATCCCCCGCTCTACTGCTTGCTCCATGACGAGCAATTGCCCACGCATCTGTTCAATAATTTGGCGCCGCTCTCTACCGGTCACTTCGATTTCTTGCGCGATCATCACTTCCGAGATGGGCATATTGGCCTGTTCCGCTTTCGTAACTAATTCTTCGACATTTTTAAACAAACGGATCCCCTCCCTTTAATCGTGGATTTTCGAGACATGGGTAATGTGAGGGAGCCTTTCTAGTTCCAAAAGCAGCGCTTTATCGACATTTTGGTCGACTTCTATCACCATTAACGCGGTTTCCCCTTTTTCTTTGCGCGACACTTCCATATGCCCGATATTCAATTGATGTTTTGCGAGGAGGTTGCTAACTGCGGCAATCACGCCATAGCGGTCAAGATGGGCAACCAATATAGCCGGATGGTTTCCTGATAAACGTAGTGCAAATCCATTTAACTCGACAATTTCAATTTTGCCTCCGCCAATCGAAACGCCGACAAGGTCTAAGCGTTTATCGCCTTTTGTCAGCTTGATCCGGCATGTATTAGGGTGGTGGACGACTGCTTCTTCTTCATGGAGATGAACCTCCAGTGCTGCTTCTTTTGCATGGTAGAAAGCATCGCGGATGCGCTCATCGTTCGTGTCGTAATCAAGCAAGCCACCTACAACGGCGACATCCGTCCCGTGCCCACGGTACGTTTTCGCAAAAGAACCGTAGAAATGTACATCTGCCCGTTCAGGGGCTTCAGCAAAAAGGGCACGCGCCACTTTGCCAATCCGTGCCGCTCCAGCGGTGTGAGAACTCGAAGGGCCAATCATAACAGGGCCGATAATATCAAAAACCGTCCGATATTTCATTACCATCCCTCCATTTTTAAGGAAAAAGAAGACTGCCATCTTCTTATGGGGAATGGGCAGCCTTCGATTTTTACTTTTGCTCTGCTTCTGTCATTGACAGCGAAACCGTCCCAGGACCAACATGAGCGCCAATGACTGCGCCAATTTCTGTAATCGTCAGCGATTGTACTTGAAAACGGGCTTTCACCTCATTGGCCAACTCATTTGCAAGCGTCTCATTGACAGCGTGAGAAATGCCGACATGAACGTTCTTGTTTCCATATGCTTCTTCTAGCAATGCAAGCATTTTTGCGATTGCTTTTTTCTGCCCTCTTACTTTTTCTTTGGCATACACTTCGCCGTCCTCTGACAGGGAAAGAAGTGGTTTCATTTTTAACAACGTGCCGATAAGGGCAGACGCCTTGCCGATACGGCCATTCTTTTCCAAGAACTCCAGCGTGTCCACCAAGAAATAAACAGTCGTTTGTTCAAGAAGTTCTTCAAAGCGCTTTTGGCATTCTGCCAGTGTTGCCCCTTTTGCTGCCAGTTTTGCCACTTCCACGACAATAATTCCGATCGCATACGAGGCGCGCTTGGAATCATATACATGAACATCAAGTTCTCCCTTAAGCGACTCTTTCGCAATTAGAGCAGCTTGTAGAGTTCCGCTCATTTTTGCCGAAAGATGGATCGACATAATTTCCTTGGCGCCATCCTGTGCCAGGCTACGGTACAATTCTTCGAATTGGTTTGGCGATGGCTGAGACGTTTTCGGCATTTCGCTCGCTTGCTGCAACTTTTCATAAAATGCAGGCGGCGTCAACGTGACACCATCCTCGAATTGCTCATTGCCAAAATGAACGTTAAGCGGAATAACGGTAATCCCATGTGCTTCTGCTAATTCCTTAGGAATGTCTGCCGTGCTGTCTGTGACAATTTTCACCTTCTCCAAACGATCCCCTCCCCGTTATCGTCCATGCTCCTTATGCCCTTCCATACATGTTCTCGTCCCTTATGAAGACGGATCATTCGACTGAAAAAATGTACGAGTACAACGGCTGTCCGCCCTCAACAATATCGACTTCCATGTCGGCATGGCGTTCATTGACGTAAGCTTCAATTTGACTTGTATCTTCTGCGGTAGCATCTTCGCCCGTTATAATGGTCAACACTTCTGCTTCCTCATCAATCATTTCATCAAGGAGCTTTTTCGCCACGTCTTGTTTACGAGGGCCACAAGCAATGATTTTTTTGTCGGCTATCCCCATAAAATCGCCCTTGTTGATCGTCTGATTATCCATTTGCGTATCCCTGACTGCGTACGTTAACTCGCCCGTTTTTACTTCCTTTATTGCCTCGGCCATTGCTGCGGCGTTGTCTTGTAAACTGTTTGATGGATTAAATGCGAGCAACGCTGCTAAACCTTGGGGAACCGTTTTCGTCGCCACGACTTCAGCGTCCGCTTCGCTTACTTCTGCAGCCTGTTTGGCAGCCATGACGATATTGCCGTTGTTTGGCAAAATAATGACTTGTTTGGCATTGGCTTTTTGAATAGCTTGGACAATGTCTTCTGTGCTTGGGTTCATCGTCTGCCCGCCAGCAATGACTTGGTCAGCGCCAAGGCCCTTAAACAATTTCTCAATCCCTGAACCCATTGCGACCGTCACAATCGCAAACTCTGCTTTCGGCCGTGCCGTTGCTGGGGCATGCCTATTGTCGCTGTCGTTTGTAAGGCGTGCGTGCTGCTCGCGCATATTTTCAATTTTCACTTGCATGAGCGGCCCATACGCTTGCGCCTCTGTCAACACTTCGCCTGGATATTCCGCATGGATGTGCACTTTTAATAAATCGTCATCTGATACAACAAGAAGGGAATCACCGTACTCACTTAATTTTTCTCGAAAAGCTTCTTCATGAAATGGCTGCTTTTCCAGTTTTTCACGGTCAAAACGCACCATCAACTCCGTGCAATAGCCGAATTCAATAGCGCCCGTTTCCATATGAGACTGGGCATTTTGCGCATGGAAGTGCTCTGCATTAATCAAATCGCCTATATTTGGCTCTGCCAACAAGCTTGGTTTCCGCTCGCCTGTAAGCGCTTGTAGAAAGCCAGCATAAATATAAACAAGCCCTTGCCCGCCTGAATCGACAACGCCAACCTCTTTTAAGACAGGAAGCAAGTCCGGCGTGCTTGCTAGGGAGCGCTCCGCCGCTTTGATAATTGTTGTTAAAAACGACGTAAAGTCTGTCTCTTTTTTCGCTGCCTGCTCGGCTGCTTTGGCGGTGTCTTTTGCTACAGTCAAAATCGTCCCTTCGACCGGCTTCATCACCGCTTTATAAGCAGTGGCAACGCCCGCTTGCAATGCTTTTGCAAATTGCTCAGTCGTCAATTCGCTGTGACGTTCCACCGCCTTGGAAAAACCTCTGAACAATTGCGATAAAATGACGCCTGAGTTCCCTCGCGCGCCCATTAAAAGCCCTTTCGCAAAAGCACTAGCAACTTCACCCACGTCCCCTTGCTGGGACTTCTGGATTTCTTTGACGCCAGAAGTAATCGTCAAATTCATGTTTGTTCCCGTATCCCCGTCTGGAACCGGAAATACGTTAAGCGAATCAACAACATCCGCTTTGTTCGCTAGCTCGCTTGCCCCCTCTATAAACATATGGGCAAGCGTCTCGCCATTCAATTTCTTGCTCACTTTGTCTTCCCCCTTCTGGATCCTAAGGATTCGCGACGCGAACCCCTTGCACAAAAATGTTCACCGATTCCACTTCAAGCCCAAGCATTTTCTCTAAATCGTATTTCACTTTTGTTTGGACCATATGGGCGACTTCCGAAATTTTTGTGCCATAACTTACGATAATGTACATATCAATGTGGAGTTCTTCCCCTTCTTCACGGGTAATAACGCCCCGACGGAAGTTTTCTTTTCCTAACAGCTCCGCTAATCCGTCTTTAAAGTGTTTTTGTGAGGCCATGCCGACAATGCCGTAGCAATCAATCGCTGCGCCTCCTGCAATCGTTGCAACCACATCTTGTGACACATCGACTGTACCAAGCTCCGTTTTCATTTCAATTGTCATTGCTCTGCCTCCTTCAATTAGTAACCATACGTATCGCCATTTTACTATATCGCCTTCCATTTTAAAAGCTTTTGATTTGCGTCAAGCCTTTTTACTTGTCTTTTTTTATTGCGTTATGGAAAGGCCTATGCTAAGATGTTTGAGTAACGTTGACTACGTGTTTTTGTCGAGATTGTTAAGGAGGTGGCACTACATGGCTCGTGAATGCTATATAACCGGTCGTAAAGCGCGTTCTGGGAATAAGCGCTCTCATGCAATGAATAAATCAAAGCGTCGCTTTGGTGCAAACGTACAGAAAGTTCGTATCTTGGTAGACGGAAAGCCGAAGCGTGTATATGTTTCGGCGCGCGCCCTTAAATCAGGAAAAGTAGAACGCGTATAAATACGCAAAAAAACACCGCAGTTGCTGCGGTGTTTTTTACAGCTTTGTTAGTTGTTCGAGTTCGCTATTCATTCGCGCTTAAACCAGCCAATTTCTCCTCTCTTAATTCTCAGAAATATTGCACGTAAGTAAATTCACATCTAGCCTTATTTAAATCTGTTTATAACAAGCCTAAGAAATAACGGGGATAGTATTTTCTATCCTGTCCCTCATATTGTCTAAGGAATTCCTAATAGTTGAATGAACTTCAGCTGATTTTAATGTATGTCGAAAAAATAAAAAAGAATACAATCGCCTATACTCTAAGAAAAACGGAATCAATTTTAATTGTTCTTTTGAGAAAGTAGATTTTTCACGATAACCTTCAAGAAAATGACTGATAAAATAATGATAAAATTCGAGAGTAGATTCCCTTTTTCGCCGATATTCTTCTAGTGCATGAAATATTGGGATAGAAAAATCATACGCATACCTGCTTTTTCGAACATCTCCAAAGTCTAACACATACATATTATTTTACTTAACAATAGATTTCGAATATGTAAGTCGTGATGTACTACACCATAAACATCATTGCTCGTAGGCATTGTAGCAAGCCTGTCCACAAACGTTATCCATTTGTCTTCAATCATTTGACCAGAACCTTCAAAGAAACGATCAAAATCTATATCATGATTCCACTCTAGAAAATGTCTACTATTGTTATTTGCATGGTTTTTTGCTATTTCATGCATATGCCCTAACGTCCGCCCCCACTGCTTAATAAGAGAAGCGTCCTCATAATTAGACAAAATACTCCCTTCAACCCGGGAAAATGCCAATATATAATAACTTTTATTGCCCTCCTGAACAAATTCATAAGTGTTCTTATTCCTTGATTGAATCAGCTCTGGAGTATGTACTCCGTGTTTGGACATTAACTGAATAATCTCTAGTTCGCTTAACAAGCTTTGTTCTTTGTGCTTTTCCGTATCCAAGAACTTAATTACAACATCTTTGTCTTTACTAAATAAACGTTATCATCGAACCCTCCAAGGAACTCAAGATCAAGGTTTAGTCCGTATAGCCTTTTTGCATGCTCTATAACATTTTTATCCATTATAACCTCCCAAAATAGATATACAAAAATTGACCTCCAAACTAGAGAAGATTTTTCTCTACCTTTGGAGGTCGGGTTCTAGCGGTGGTGTTTTTTTATCTTATTCTTTTTTAAATGAGCCAAGCATTGCTCGAACAAATCCTCCTAAAAACTTCGGCAGCTTGATCGTATAAAATTTCATTGCTCCTCCTCCTCAAGCACTGGCAATCAGGCACGCCTGAACAATAAATTTTGCGAGCACACGCCAAACCGAGATTTGCCCTTCATTTGAATGAGTCAGCAGCCTGATTTGCCGCTCTCCTTTCATGAGGTCAAACGCCTTCTTGACGTGTCCACCCGTAGTTATTATTAGACTATGCAGCAAGAGGAAAAATCAGACCTGTTTTCCTAGGCGTCACAAGGGTTTTAACATGAGGGTGATTCGCTGCGTTTACTGCCCGCGGATTTGCGCAATCGCTTTTGCTAAATCGGCTTCCTTGAACACCGCCGACCCAGCAACGAGAATCGTCGCTCCTGCTTGGACACATTGTTGTGCTGTCGTCGGGTTGATGCCGCCGTCTACTTGAATGTCCACTGGAAGTTGACGTTCATCAATCATGGCACGGAGCTTTTTAATATTGGCAAGCGCCCCTGGAATAAACGATTGTCCACCAAAACCGGGATTGACAGTCATCTGCAGCACATAATCGACATCTGCAAGCACAGGCTCAGCCGCATAAGCAGGAGTACCAGGATTCAAAACAATGCCCGCTTTCATGCCTGCTTCTTTTATAGCGGCAACCGTCCGGTGCAAATGGGCTCCCGCTTCGACATGGACACTGAGGCAATCGGCGCCTGCTTGCTGAAAAAACGCAATTTGTTTTTCAGGCTGCTCGACCATTAAATGGACGTCTAATGGAAGATCTGTATAAGGGCGGATCGCTTCCACCATTTGGTGTCCAAATGTAATTGGCGGCACAAATTTCCCGTCCATCACATCGACATGAATCCAGTCTGCGCCTGCATCGTCACAAGCTTGGACCGTCTCCCCCATTCTTGAAAAATCACCCGCTAAAATCGAAGGCGCTACTTTGATCATGTTAATATCTCCTTTTTTGATCTTGAATTTCATGTAAAAACTGCAAATAGTGTTTGTAGCGGAGAGAATCAACATCCCCAGTTTTTACTGCACCCTTAATGGCACACTTAGGCTCCTTGTCATGAAGGCAGCCTCTAAATTTACAGTCATCCATCAAGCTTAAAAACTCAGGAAAACAAAAGCGGAGATCCTCCGCTTCTATGTTCGTAAACTCCAGTGAGCTAAACCCAGGCGTATCAGCGACAAGGCCTTCACCAATTGGCAAAAGTTCAGTATGCCTTGTTGTATGCCGTCCCCGTCCAAGATGCCTTGATATTTCATTCGTTTCAATGTTTGCCTCTGGGGCAAGCGCATTCAATAACGAAGACTTCCCGACTCCAGACTGGCCAGCGATCACAGACACTTGGTTTGCCAACAACGGGAGCAATTCGCTAGGATCGTCGGCCTGTTTCGTCGACGTATATAGCACGGGATAGCCGATTTGCCCATAAACAGCCATTTGCCGAGTTAGGGCATCCCGTTCACTCGCCTCTAGCAAATCAGTTTTGCTAATGACCAACACAGGCTTAATGTCATGTTGTTCGATATGTACCAAAAAGCGATCCAACAAGAGCGTATGAAAATCTGGCTCCTTTGCCGAAAAGACAAGAATCGCCTGATCAACATTGGCAATAGGTGGACGGTTGAGCTGATTTTTCCGCTCTTTAATTGCCATCACATAGCCGTCCGTTTCATTTTCCGCCTCAAATTCGACATAGTCGCCAACAAGCGGCGTCTGCTTGCGCTTCCGAAAGACGCCTCTGCCTCGGCATTGGATAAGCGCCCCTTCGCTTTGTACATAGTAAAAGCCAGAGAGCGCTTTGACAATCAGTCCTTCTGGCATACCATTCCTCTCTTTCCTGTTGGATTTTCATGAGCACGCGTTTATCTTTAAAGTCCTGCTCGTTTATTGAAAGAAGGGCGCGTTTCCACGCCCTCAGACTGTAGACAAACGCTCGCATACGTCGTCGAGCGTTTTCTATCAGTCTGTGATGATGTAGGTCGTTGACAACATCAGGCGTTTCCTCGCCCTATTCTTCTTCCTCTGTGTACGTATAGACTTGCGACTGCCGATTGAATTCATCATTAATATATACATCGTAAGAGCCTGTATAGCTAGGACTTACGCGCAAATCGATTTCAAAATCAGTCGTCTCGGTAATCGTTTCTTCGACAAGCACTCGTTCATCGCCTTGTGAATCGGCATCTTTGCCAACGATGCGAATGTCAAAACTTTGCCCTTCTGCTTGCTGTTCTTCTGACACGACAATCGTTTGCGTTACGCGATAAACCATCGTCGACTCTCCCTCATCGTCTTCACCTTGAGTAGGCGTTTCTTCAACAGGGTCTTCGGCTTCATCTGTAGGCTGCTCGGGCACCTCCGCTGGAGGTGATCCAGGCTGTTCTTGAAGCGGCTCTGGCCCTCTTGATAGCACCACGCTCACATTGTCCCCTCTCTCGAGTGTTGACAATGGCTCTGGAGACTGGCTGATGACACGCCCTTCCGCGATGTCGTCGTCGTATTCCCTCGAAAAAGAGCCGCGCAAGCCTTCGCTGTTAAAATAAGCACGTACATCATCTTCTGTTTGGTTCGTTAAGTCATCCAACTGAATCGATTCAGGGACGCTGTATGTGAGCACGACCGTCGTCTCGGCAGGAACAGCCATCGTATCCGGCGACGGGCTTTGGGACAATACCGTATTTTCCGGCTCGCTGTTGTCTTCCCGCGGCTGTGTCTCTACGGAAAATCCTTTCTGCTCAAGGAGCCGCGTTGCCGATGAAAGGGTAAGCCCTTGGTAATCATCGACTTTGACTTCATCTTTCGAGGCGCTTATAAATAATTTGACCGGCTGGCCTTCTTTAATGACGCGGCCCGCTTGTGGATTTTGTCGGGCGACGCGCCCTTCATCGTAGTTTTCATCGGCGATTTCTTCCGTTTCCACCCGTAAATTACGGGCTTCAATTGCCTCAACCGCTTCTGCTTCGGTCATATTGACAACATCGGGCACCTCTTGCTCAGGAACGAAAAAAAGCGCGTTCCAAAACGTAAAAGCGAGGACAGTTGCCCCAATGAGCACTGCTAGTGCAACTGCGCTCAACCATAGCCATTTTTTCCGCTTTTTCTTTTTCCCTTCACTGTCGTCTTCAGAAGGGGTGTTTGCTTCCGGTTCAGGCACGTTGTCGTCCTCTGGCTCTTCTTGATGATTACTAGGTTTGCTAGGCACTGCAATGGTATCTTCTAAATTTTTATCGGCATAGGCGCCAATAATGGGCAATTCCTTCGTCGTCTCGTCACTAACCGTGTCTTCGACAAATGCGACATCTTCCTCAGCATCCGCGGACAGCGCCGCATCGCAAACCCAGACCATTTCCTCTGCAGATTCATAGCGTTGCAGCGGGTCTTTTTGAGTCGCTTTCCTAATGACATTTTCAACACTTTTAGGGACGGTTGGCACCAATTCACGTACAGAGGGTATGTCATTTTGCAAATGTTTGATTGCAATCGAAACAGCCGTATCCCCAGAAAACGGAATCTGCCCTGTCACCATTTCATATAAGACAATGCCCAGTGAATAAATGTCAGAGCGATAGGTGACATGGCCGCCACGTGCTTGCTCCGGCGATAAGTAATGGACAGAGCCCATTACAGAATTGGTATGGGTGATCGTTGCTGACGTCATTGCCCTGGCAATTCCGAAATCGGTTACCTTCGCTTCGCCATTTTCGCTAATTAAGATGTTTTGCGGCTTAATGTCCCGATGGACGATTTGCATGGCGTGGGCATGGCCGACACCGTATAAAATTTGCTTAAAGTAATCAAGGGCAACAGCGATGTCTAAAGGTCCTTCTTCTTGAATCACTTGTTTTAATGTGCGTCCTCGCACATACTCCATCACAATATAGTAGACGTTGTCTTCCTCGCCGACATCGTAGATATTTACGATATTCGGGTTGGCAAGACTTGTCGCTGCTTGGGCTTCACGTCTAAAACGGCTAATAAATTGTTCGTCTTCCGAGAATTGCGGCTGGAGCACTTTTACTGCCACGTGCCGATCAAGAATCACATCCAGCGCTAAATAAACATTGGCCATTCCGCCGCCGCCAATGCTGTCCAAAACGACGTAACGCCCGCCAATTCGTTCGCCTATCATATTATTCACCTATCTCCTTGCTAAAACGGACAAGAGCGATCGATATATTATCCTCTCCGCCACGTTCATTTGCTCGAGCAATCAGAGACTTGGCGATGACAGACAGCTCCTCTTTGCGCTCGATCTCGACTTGCAACTCTTTAATAGCAAGCTTGTTAGACAGACCATCCGAACAGATCATTAGCGTATCAATAAACTCAGAAGGAATGGTAAAAGAATCGACTTTTACTTGCGCCTCTGTGCCGAGTGCCCGTAGCACGATGTTTTTCCGAGGGTGGTGATCAGCTTCTTCTGCAGAAATTTGTCCACTGCGGACTAGTTCTGCAACAAGTGAATGGTCATCGGTTTGCTGGACCAATTGTTTTCCATTATAAATATAGGCGCGACTATCACCGACATGGGCAATCGTCGTGTATTCTTCTGTACAGACAGCAGCAATAGCAGTCGTGCCCATCCCTTCACAATCAGGGTTCTCTTTGGCGTGGGCCAAAATCGAGGCATTGGCGTGTTCAAACGCCTCCCTTAAAAATTGTTCTGCAGATGACGCTGACAGAGGCTCTTTTAACTTGCGCCACTCGGCCTCCATTACTTCTGTCGCCAGGCGGCTTGCAACATCGCCAGCAGAATGGCCACCCATGCCGTCAGCGACGATTGCAAGCGTGCCTGCTGCTGATACAAAAATGCCGCCATTGTCTTCATTATGGGACCGCACTTTGCCTACATCTGTTAAAAATGCTGTGCTTTCAATCAAAAACGTCACCTCATTTAGCAGTCTCTTCTTTGCGCCCAGGCTCGTTAAGGCTTCCGTGTTAAAGCAACCATAAAGAACCCGTCTGTGCCAAAATCATGGGGCAAAATCGTTAAGCCGAGCGGGCTAAAACGCCCATTTGCTTGAATGTGATCAGGCAGCTTTCTATAAAATCGTTCATTCGTTTCGAACTGTGGATGAGTGTCTAAAAAGCGTTCTATCGCTTGTTCATTCTCTTCCTTTTCAATTGTACACGTGCTATAGACAAGCGTGCCACCCTGTTTGACAAACTGGCTTGCATGGGCGAGAATCGCTGCTTGGACATTGGCAATGTGCGTAACGTCCTTTTCTGTCTTCGACCAACGAATATCAGGCTTGCGTCGAATAACGCCAAATCCCGTACAAGGCGCATCGACAAGAACCCGATCATAGTTGCGTTTTGTTTGAAGCGTCCTCGCATCTTCTGCACGTGTATCAATGTTCTCAAGACCGAGCCTCGCTGCTTGCTCGGCAATGAGCTTCACTTTATGAGGGTGGAGGTCTAGGGCTAAAATATGGCCTGTCCCGTTCATTTGTTCGGCAATATGGGTTGTTTTCCCTCCAGGCGCCGCACAAGCATCAAGGACATCCATTCCCTCTTCTGGACCAAGAAGCTTAGCTACAAGCATAGACGCTTCGTCTTGAGCGGTGAAAAGTCCTTCTTTGTAGGCTGCGCCTACAAATGGATTGCCTTTTTTTATCACGACAGCCAAATCAGGCAGCAACTTGCTCCTTTCTGCCTCAACCCCTTCATTCCCCAAATGCGCCACCAGTTCTGCTGCTGTTGTCTTCATCCTATTGACGCGCAAACAGACTTCAGGTGGAATGTTATTGGCATTTGCCAATGCCATTGCATCCTGTTCGCCGTATTGGTTTATCCAGCGAGCCATCAGCCATTGGGGATGGCTTGTTTGCACGGCGGCACGCTCGATTGGATCAGCAATTGCATCCACATTAGGTAATCCTTGCCGTTGGATGGAACGAAGGACACCATTGACAAGGCCGCTAATGCCTTTGTGGCCTCGTTTGTTGGCAATCGTAACGGCCTCATGGACAACTGCACGGTCGGGAATGCGGTCCAAGTATACCATTTGATAGACAGAGAGTCGCAAAAGCACATCTACCCATAAAGCACGTTTTTTACCCGATTTTAAAAAAGGCGCCAAATAGTAATCAAGCGTTCTCTTCCTGGCAATCGTACCGTAAACGAGTTCCGTCAGCAGCCCGCTGTCGCGCTTGTCCAACCCGGCGTTTGTTAACGTCGAATGAAGCAACAGATGGCTATACGCTTGGTTTTTCTCGACCTTGAGCAGCGCATCCAGTGCAACTTCGCGAACACTCGCCCTATTCATTCCCTTCACCGAGACGCTTACCTACTTGAAACGGATGGGCTCCTTGCAGCAGTTGGCTTGCTAGCACTGCTTTTTTTCCTGCTGGCTGGACAACCGTCAATCGCAAAATCGTCCCACCTCCGCAAGCAACATCAATTCCTTGTTTTGTCGTGGCAAGGATTTCACCAGGCTCGCTATCATGCTCCCCTGCTATTTCTTTCGCCTCCCACACTTTCAAACGCTTGCCGTTTACAAGCGTATAGGCAACTGGCCATGGCCGCATTCCGCGCACTTGGTTGAATAGCACCCTCGCCTGCTTTTGCCAATCGATCACTTCTTGCTCTCGTTTAATATTAGGGGCAAACGTTGCTTTTTCCTCATCTTGAGCAACTGCCTCAATTGTGCCTTGTTCTAGGGCAACAATCGTTTTTTCAAGCAAGTCGGCGCCAATAGCGCTTAGCTTGTCATGCATCGTCTGCACATCGTCTTCATCTGTTATCGCTACCGCTTGCTGGGAAAGAACAGCTCCAGCATCAAGCTTTTCTGCCATATACATAATCGAAATGCCTGTTTCTTTCTCACCGTCAATAATCGCTTGATGAATCGGGGCCCCACCGCGGTATTTTGGCAACAGTGAGGCATGGACATTGATGCACCCGTAGGGAGGGGCATCAAGGACTGCCTTTGGGACAATCTGCCCATAAGCAGCTGTTACGATTAACTCCGGCGCAAACGCAAGGATGTCTTCATACTGATCGCGAATTTTTTCCGGTTGCAGTACTGGGATACCATGTTTTTGTGCTTCTTCTTTTACCGGGCTCGGCGTTAGCAGACGTCTGCGGCCAACTGGGCGGTCGGGCTGTGTGACGACTGCCAATACCGTATGAGTATTGATCAGCCGTTTTAAAATCGGCACTGAAAATGCCGGCGTTCCCATAAAAACAATTTTCAACAGTTCCACTCCTTACTTACATAAAGAAATGCGGATTTACATCTATGCTAATTTGCAGTTTTTTGTTCGTTGCATCGCGCAAATAATGGCGCATGACGGTATCAAGTATTTCTTGAAGCTTTGGTTCATGCCTGTATTTTATCACGCATTGATAACGATATCTATCTTTGATCCTGGCAATTGGCGAGACGACTGGGCCGAGGACAACTGTTTCTTCGTTTAAGCTTTCTTTTAAGTAACGGGCAACTTTTTGCGCAGCTGAAATCGTGCTCGCAAGCTCCGTATCGGAAATGGTTAAGAGCGCCATGTAGTAGTAAGGCGGGTAACTGCCCTGTTTGCGCAGTTGCATTTCCTTGGCGAAAAACTGTTCATAGTCGTGGCTTTTTACGAGCTGGATGCTATAGTGCTCAGGTGTATACGACTGGATAATAACCTCGCCTTTAAGCTGGTCCCGTCCTGCCCTTCCTGCCACTTGTTCCAGCAGTTGGAATGTCCGCTCAGCGCTGCGGAAATCAGGAATATGCAGCATCGTGTCTGCTGTTAATACGCCAACAAGGGTAATCCGCGGAAAATCGAGCCCTTTGGCAATCATTTGTGTCCCTAATAAGATGTCAGCATCGCCTTTCCCGAATGCTTCCAGAAGTTGTTTATGCGCTCCTTTTTTCCTCGTTGTATCGACGTCCATGCGTATTACTTTAGCTTCAGGCAAAAGGCGCGCTAACTCTTCCTCGACTTTTTGCGTACCAGAGCCAAAAAAACGAATATGATCGCTCCCGCATTCTGCGCACGTCTTTGGCATTGGCTGTTCGTCGCCACAGTAATGGCATTTTAGCGAATTGCCGGCCCGGTGGTATGTATAGGAAATGTCACAATGGCTACAGCTTGCCACATAACCGCAATCCCGACACATAACAAACGTCGAGTAACCCCGCCTGTTTAAAAACAGCACACTTTGTTCGTTGCGCTCAAGGCGTGCTTGCAACGCTTGCAGCAATTGGCCTGAAAACATCGAGCGGTTGCCACGCCGCAGTTCTTCACGCATATCGACAACGTCGACCTCTGGCAGGGGGCGCCCTTTAATTCGTTCCCTCAAAGACAAAAGGCGGTATACGCCCTTTTTCGCACGAGCAAACGATTCAACTGAAGGTGTGGCGCTGCCTAAAAGAACAGGGGCCTGATGCTTCCGTCCCCGGTAAAGGGCAACATCCTTCGCATGGTAGCGCGGCGTTTCTTCTTGTTTGTAGCTCGCTTCGTGTTCTTCGTCAATAATAATGAGGCCAATGTTTGTAAACGGAGCAAACACAGCTGAGCGCGCCCCAACAACGACTTTTACTTCTTTACGGTGGATTTTGCGCCACTCATCATATTTTTCGCCACTCGATAAACCAGAATGCATAATTGCCACCAAGTCGCCGAACCTTGCCTTAAAACGCGTTACCATTTGCGGTGTTAACGAAATTTCCGGCACAAGCATCATGGCTTCTTTGCCTTTTTCCAACACTTTTGCAATGGCTTGCAAGTAAATTTCCGTTTTTCCGCTCCCTGTTACGCCATGAAGGAGCATCGCTTCATGGTGGCCGTTTGCAATCGCTGCTTCAATTGGCTCAATCACCGCAGCCTGTGCCGGCGTTAATTCAAGGGGGAGGCTAGAAGGAATTTGCTCATGTTGCAACGGGTCGCGGTAAACTTCTACATCCGTCTCTTTAGCAAACCCTTTTTCAATTAATGCTTTTAATGTTGCTCTAGTCGTCTGGCTCTCTTGCAGCGCATCCTTTGTTAGGATGGGGCCATTTGCCTGCAAATAGCAAAAAAGTTCCCGCTGCTTTTTGGCACGTTCGGGAATGTCATCTACTTGTTTCGGCAAAGCTTGCACCAGTTTCGCCGTCTTTTTGGCACCTTTTTCAGTCACTTTATACACCAACGAGACTGCCCCTTCGTCAAGCGCTGATTTTAGAAGCGGCAGATCTTGTTTCATGAAACTGCGTGCTTCTTCCCATGGCACGGCATCGTTGTCCGCGAACAGCGTTTGCAGCGGCAATGGCAACAAATCCAGTGCCGCTTTACGCTCAACTTGTTTGCTGACTTTCGTTTTTAACGCGGCTGGTAGCATCGCAAAAAACGCTTTGACTTTATAACAAACGGTTGTTTTCGCCAACCAGTCCCCAAGTTCTAACAATTCTTGGCTAAGCACTGGCAATGGATCTAGCACTTCACTGATCGGCTTCAGTTTCGTTGCTTCGCTCGTTTGTTCGAGAGCGACGACAAAGCCTTGTACGCGCCTAGGCCCGAAAGGGACGATCACACGGGCACCTGGACGTGCAAACGCTCGCCATTCGAGCGGCACTTCGTAATCAAATAGCCTGTCCGTCTGTGCTGTCGGCACATCAACAATGACACGGGCAATCACTTTACGCTTCACGCCTTTTCATATAAGCTTCTAGTTCATTTAGCACTTGCTTGGCTACCTCTTTTTTCGAGGCTTGCGGGTAAGCCGTTTCCTGTCCATCTCTAGTGAACACAGTAACCACATTTGTATCAACATCAAAGCCGGCGCCTTCCGAAGTGATGTTATTGGCGACGATTAAATCAAGATTTTTTTGTTCAAGCTTGCTTTTGGCGTATGTGTGCAGTTGCTCAGACTCGGCAGCAAAGCCGACCAGAATCTGTTCATTTTTATGCTCGCCAAGAAAACGCAAGATGTCTTTTGTCCGCTCTAGTGCAACCGACCATTCGTCTGCGTTCTTTTTCTGTTTGTGTGCAAAAACGTCAACAGGTTGATAATCGGCAACTGCTGCTGCTTTTATGACGATATCCGCTTGTTGATAGCGTTTATTTACGGCATTGTACATTTCCTCAGCAGTTTGTACGGCGACCGTTTCAACGCCAACAGGTGCTTCAAGCGCCGTCGGACCTGTTATTAATGTGACATAAGCGCCGCGTCGTCTCGCTTCTTGTGCCAGCGCATACCCCATTTTTCCGGAAGAGTAATTGCTGAAAAAACGAACTGGGTCAAGAGGTTCCCTTGTGGGGCCAGCCGTTATGATCACCTGTTTGCCACGCAAATCCGTCGGTTCTTCTAAAAGTGTATCCACCAGTTCGAGCAGTTGCTCTGGCTCGGCCATACGGCCTTTGCCAACCCAACCACAAGCAAGATAACCAGCACCAGGTTCAATCAATTGATAATGATAAGACCGCAGTTTTTCCATGTTTTCCTGTACAGACGGGTGTTCGTACATGTTGACGTTCATTGCTGGTGCTAATGCTACTGGCGCTTGCGTTGCCAACACAAGCGTTGTCAGCATGTTGTCAGCAATGCCTGCCGCTAATTTAGCAATTGTATTGGCGCTTGCGGGGGCAATCAAAACAAGATCCGCCTGATCAGCAATATCAATATGGGCAATTTTGGTTGCGTCTGGTTCTGTAAATGTGTCCGTATAAACGGGATTGCGAGATAGTGCTTGAAACGTCAAAGGCGTTACAAACTTCGTGGCTGCTTCTGTCATCACCACATAAACGTTCGCCCCCGCCTGTGTCAGCTTGCTGACAAGCGCGGCTGTCTTGAAAGCGGCGATGCCTCCACTCACGCCCACTACAATCGTTTTGTTTTTTAACATGCTGCTTTCCTCCATTTAGACGAAGATGCAAAAAAAGCTGCCTTCTTTGAGCAAAGGTGCCGTTGTGGCGAGCCAAATGTGTACGAAGACAGCTTTTGTTTTTTATTCGCTTTTTTCACTGCCCTTCTTTTGGCACTCGCTTTGTCAGCTGATCGTTCACAATTTCCTCAAGGGCAATGCCGACAAACTTATGTGATTTCGGCGTTTCCACAAGAGGCACTCGGGCAGAGTCTTCTTTCATTTCACGAGCACGGCGTGCAGAGACCGTGACAAGCGAGTATTTTGAATCCAATTTTTCTAGCAAATTGTCAATTGAAGGGTACAGCATTATTTCTCGACCTCCACAAGTTCTTTGTATTTTTTAATTAAGCGTTCCCGTTTGCAATGTTCAGCTGTTACAATCGCTTTAATCCGCTCAACGGCCCATTCGACTTTATCATTTTCGACGACGTAATCATACATCGTCATTAAGTCAATTTCTTCTTTTGCTACTGTCATCCGTTCGTTAATAATGTCTTCTGTTTCCGTGCCTCGACCAACAATACGATCACGCAATTCTTTTAAGCTGGGAGGCGCTAAAAAAATAAATACACCTTCTGGAAATACGGTCCGCACTTTTTGCGCTCCTTGCACTTCAATTTCCAAAATAATGTCTTTGCCAGCATTGATCGTCTCTTGGACATAGTCAATTGGCGTGCCATAATAATTGCCGACGTACTCGGCCCATTCTAGCAATTTTCCATCCTCGATCATTTGCTCAAATTGTTCTCGTGTTTTAAAAAAATAGTTGACACCATGCTTTTCGCCTTCGCGCGGTTTCCGCGTCGTCGCCGAAACAGAATACTCAATCGCTGTATTCTGCTTCCGCAATGCCCCACAAACCGTGCCCTTGCCGACGCCTGCAGGCCCAGATAATACGATAAGCAGCCCTTTTTCTCTTTTCATCAAACTGACTCTACCTCCATTTTCGCTTAGGCGTCTTCCACTCCATCCTCTTTCGTATGTAGCCGTTGGGCGACCGTTTCCGGCTGAACGGCGCTCAAGATGACATGGTCGCTGTCTGTAACAATAACAGCTCTCGTTCGCCGACCGTAGGTTGCATCAATCAACATATTGCGGTCACGCGCCTCTTGCATAATCCGTTTAATTGGCGCGGATTCCGGGCTGACAATTGAAATGATCCGGTTTGCGGAAACAATATTGCCAAACCCGATGTTAATAAGCTTTATCGTCATGAAATAATCCCCCGTTTTCGGTCAGCCATGCATTCTATCATCCATTATACCAAATCTTCTAGGAGTTATACGAATGATTATGAAGTCCCAAGTAGATACGTATTCAATCTTGTATTTTACCTCATTTTTTACAAGACATCAACAAAATGACCCCTTGCTTTAAGGGGCAAGGGGGATATTTTCTCTCGCGTTTTTATTCGGTTCCTTTTTTAATAGCTGGAAACCGCCAAGGACGACCGTCGGGATTGCCGCCATGCCAATAACAAGCAGCCATTCTCTAAACCCTAACGCAACTGTATGGAACACAGGCTGCAACTGCGGCACATAAATAACGGCCACCATCAACAAGATCGAAATTAGAACAGCGCCAACTAAGTATTTGTTTTCAAACAAATTACGGTGGTAAATCGAATACTCGCTTCTGCAGTCAAAAACATGGATTAACTGGGCCATAACAAGCGTTAAAAAGGCAACGGTTTGCGCAAGGGTGAGCTGTGCTGGGTCATTTTCATATGTGAGTGAGAAGGCAGCAATCGTTACTGCGCCGATCATAAAACCACGGCTAATGATCTTCCAGCCAAGCCCCCGGGCAAAGACACCTTCATCTTGTTTGCGCGGCTTCCGCTTCATCACATCCCCTTCCGCTTGGTCCATTCCGAGAGCAACAGCAGGTAGCCCGTCTGTCACTAGGTTGATCCACAAAATTTGAATAGCGACAAGCGGCAGCGGCATACCGAGCAGAATGGCAAACAACATCACCAAGATTTCACCGACATTCGAGGCCAGCATGTAGCGGATAAACTTGCGAATGTTTTCGTAAATGTTGCGCCCTTCTTTTATCGCTTCCTTAATTGTAAGGAAGTTGTCATCAGCAAGGACAAGCGATGAGGCTTCCTTAGCGACGTCCGTGCCTGTCACTCCCATAGCGATGCCAATGTCCGCCTGCTTAATTGCTGGCGCATCGTTAACGCCATCTCCAGTCATCGCGACAATATCGCCATTCTTTTGCAGCGCTTTGACAATTTTTAATTTATGCTCCGGGGAAACGCGGGCATAGACATACACATCTTCGACGACTTCTTCCAGCTCTTCAACCGATAAACGGGAAAGTGTTTTTCCGTCCATGACTTTGCCGCCCTTTGGCAAAATCTGCAACTCTTTCGCAATCGCGGCAGCTGTCACTTGATGGTCGCCTGTAATCATAATCGTTTTAATTCCAGCTTCTCGGCACTCTTGGATCGCATCTTTTGCTTCTGCCCGAGGAGGGTCAATCATCCCTTGGATGCCGACTAATATTAAATTCTTTTCGGCATCATCCCCATTTTTGACATTCTCCTTCCCCATTAAAGGACGGTAAGCAATCGCCAATGTCCTAAGCGCTTTTGATGCCATTTGCTCGACAACGCCCTCAATTTCGGTCTGTTTTGTTGCTGTCAGCGTTTCTGTGCGCCCATCCGTGGCAACAGCGTTGCAGCGGGCAAGAACGACATCAGGCGCTCCTTTTGTAACAACATAGGCTTTGCCGCTTTCGTCTTTAACGATGACACTCATCATTTTCCTCGTTGAATCGAATGGAAATTCTTCGACGCGCCTGTAGGTTGCCGCAAGCCCTTCTTTCGTAAAGCCCGCTTTTAAAGCGGCAATGATAATAGCCCCTTCAGTCGGGTCACCGTCAAGGGAAAGGCCGGTTTGGCCTTTTTTCTTGCTCCCTTGTTTTTCAACAAACTGAGCGTTGCTGCACAACACGCCATAACTAAGCAAACGGCAAAAAGTCGGTCTTTTTGCAATCGTTACGACTTCTGCGTTTTTCGTAAAATCGCCCTCTGCTTCATAACCTGAGCCGCTAACATGAAGCCATTCATTGTTCGCCCATAGCTGTTTGACCGTCATTTTGTTTTGGGTGAGTGTACCCGTTTTATCAGAGCAAATGACGGTTGCACAGCCGAGCGTCTCTACTGCTGGAAGTTTGCGGACGATTCCTTTGCGCTTAATCATTCGTTGCACGCCAAGAGCGAGTGCAACAGTGACAATCGCTGGCAAACCTTCTGGGATGGCTGCAACGGCTAGAGATACACCTGAAATAAACATCGTATGCAAATCATGGCCTTGAAGCAAGCCAATCAAGACGATAAGCGCCGTTAAGAATAAGGCGACAGCAATCAGCGTTTTGCCAAGTTGCTCCAACCGCCGTTGCAAAGGGGTCATGACAGGTTGTGCTTCTTGCAATAAATGGGCGATTTTGCCCATTTCCGTTTTCATTCCTGTACCAACGACAATGCCAATCCCGCTTCCTTGCGTAACCATGGTTCCCATAAATGCCATGTTTTCTTGATCGCCGACAGGCACATCGAGTTTGGCGATTTCTTGTCCATGTTTATGGACAGGAACGGACTCACCTGTGAGCGAGGCTTCATCAATGCGCAAGCCAGCTACGTGAATCAAGCGAATATCAGCGCCAACCCGGTCGCCAGCCCCTATTTTGATTACATCACCAGGGACGATTTCAGCTGAAGGAACTTGCCCCCATTCGCCATTGCGAAGGACATCTACCTTAGGAGCTGACAGCTCTTTTAAGGCATCAAGTGATTTTTCGGCTTTGCGCTCTTGGACAAACCCAAGAACCCCATTTAGCAGCACAATGCACATAATCGTAATTGCATCGAGAACTTCGCCAATCAGACCGGATATGAGCGTCGCAGCCAACAAAACAAGCACCATAAAGTCTTTAAATTGTGCCAGAAACGTGGCCAACGCTGATGGCCGTGGCGCTTCTTTTAATTTGTTTGGGCCATATGTGCTGAGGCGCTTTTTGACATTTTTGTCCGTCAACCCTTTCGCTATATCTGTATTTGTTTTGTACTCAACTTCCTCTGGCTTCATGCTGTACCATTTCATTGCCTCACCCCACATTCACTTGTACTCACAAGATGCCCCCCTAACTTGTACATGCTTCGGTATACAAGCCATCTTATTCAGTGTCAGGCAAAAAAATGCTATACTCATTATGAAACATCGTCGCAATGGAAGAAGAGGAATGAAGAGGTGAGACACATGTCTTTTGACGGCATGATGACAAGAGCGATCACACATGAATTGCAGCAATTAGTTGGCGGCAGGATCAATAAAATCCACCAGCCATTTAAAACAGAACTTGTATTTACGATTCGAGCAAAAGGGAAGACCCATGCCCTTCTCGCCTCTGCCAACGCTGTGTTTGCGCGCCTGCACTTAACAACGGAAAAATACGACAACCCCGCCGAGCCGCCAATGTTTTGTATGTTGTTGCGGAAACATTTGGAAGGCGGCATCATTACGTCCATCACCCAACATGGCTACGACCGGCTCATTGTCTTGAAAGTGGCCAATAAAGATGAGCTTGGCGATACAACAGAAAAAACGTTGATCGTTGAAATCATGGGGCGACATAGCAACATTATTTTAGTTGACGAAAAAACAAACACGATCATCGACAGCATTAAGCATGTTCGCTTTGACCAAAGCAGTTACCGTCTCGTTGGCCCTGGACAGCCATATAAATGGCCACCAGAGCAAAATAAGCTGGACCCTCTTGCCGCAACGGAAGAAGACGTTCTTTTATCGCTTGATTTTCATGGAGGGAAATTGGACAAGCAACTTGTCCAATCATTTGCTGGTCTTTCCCCCTTGATCGCAGCCGAAATTGTCGCCCGGGCAAAATTGGCGAACCGAGAAACGTTGCCCCCTGCATTTATCAGCACGTTGGCACCGTTGAAAAACCACGAGTATACGCTAGAAATGGTGCAAGGTGAAAAAGACTATTTTTCAGTCATCCATCTTACTCACAAAGACGGAGAACGCCACGTGTTTTCCTCACCGAGTGCTCTTTTAGACCGTTTTTACTACGGCAAAGCAGAACGGGACCGGGTGAAACAACAAGCGTTCGATTTGGAGCGCTTGCTCAAAAACGAATACCAAAAAAACAAACGGAAGCTAAAAAAGTTAGAACAGACCCTTCAACAAGCAGATGAAGCAGACAGCTACCAAAAACGAGGCGAGTTGCTTACTGCCAACATCCATGCCGTTGACCGCGGCGCTTCATCGGTAGACGTCATTGACTATTATGACGAAAATGGCAAAACCATCACCATTGCCCTCGACCCGCAGAAAAGCCCAGCGGAAAATGCGCAGTCCTATTTCAAACGCTACCAGAAAGCGAAGACAGCGCGTGTTGAAGTCGTGAATCAACAGGAGAAAACAGAACAAGAACTTGCCTATCTTGATTCGCTGCTAGCACAAATGGCTTCTGCATCTCCCCGTGACATCGAAGAGATCCGCGAAGAGCTGATCGAGGGTGGCTACATTAAAAAACGGCAACAAGGCAGAAAAAAGAAAAAACAACTGGATAAACCGCAGTTGGAAGCATACCGTTCTTCTACCGGCATTGAGTTTTTAGTAGGGAAAAACAACCGCCAAAACGACTATTTGACAAACCGTTTCGCACGACAAGATGACATTTGGCTACACACGAAAGACATTCCTGGCTCCCACGTCGTCATCCGCTCGTCCTCGCCAGATGAGGAAACGTTAACAGAAGCAGCACTTGTCGCCGCCTTTTTCTCGAAAGCGCGTGACTCCGCTTCCGTTCCTGTCGATTATACGAAAATCCGCTATGTTAAAAAACCAAGCGGCGCCAAGCCTGGCTATGTCACATACGACAAGCAGACGACGCTTTACGTAACGCCAAAAGAAGACATTGTCCGTTCGCTCCGTATCGATTAGAAAACGTACGATGAATCGCACAACACACTCCTGTATTGTCGCAAACGAGAGCGGCAGTCAGGAGTGTAGTTAGCCGATTTTATGAGGCACTTCGCCGGCGCACGTATATCCACATTGCTGTCGCCAGCAACCCGCATGTACTTAGGAGAAGCGATGTGCGAAAATAAGGCGGCAAATAAGAAAAGACAACCTCGTTTTTCCCTTCTGCAATCGCCGTGCCAAGAAAGGCATAATTGGCCTTTTCGATTTGCTGCTTCTCCCCATTGACACTCACTTCCCATCCTTTCTCATAAGGGATTGGGACAGCTAAATGGGTGTCGCCGTATTTATTGTCGTAGGAAACACGTAGTGTTCTCCCCTCAAAGGAAACGTGAATGGGTTTGTTTTCCTCACGGGCATAAACGTGTTGAAGCAGTTGATACGTCTCGCTATGAAGCGATAAGTCCTTTAGTGTGTACGTCCCTTTTGGCATTCGCAAGGACACGATTTCACGGGAAGGAACGCGAATGGTTAAATCGTTGACATCTGTTTTGTAAATCGAACTCCGTGATTTTCGCCACGCTTTGTAATCGTTGACTTGCAATGTAAAACGTGGTGCCGTTTTCGATTGATTTTGCAAAAAAAACGAGACATAATCATCGACTTCTTCGGCAGCACGCTTCGTAAACACAATGTCAATGCCGCCAACCTTATCTGTAACAGAAAGTGTGCCGTTTTTGTACGTGCCTCCTACTGCTTCGATTCGCGCCCTTTCCATTAAATCCGTCTCCGGAACCGCTTTTGCTGTCGCTTTTCCAGATGCGAGCACTATGCCTTCTAACATCGCGTGTTCACGCGCAAGTGGACTGAACCCTTCTAAGTCTTCCTCCAAGAAGACCGTTGACGTTGCCCGGGCAAATGGAAGCAGCCATTGATTTTCATATAACGCATAACGGTCATTTTCAGAGTAAAGGGTAAAGCCGTACGGAATAGCAGCCTCTTCCTTTTTGTCAACTAGCTTAAATTGTACGTGCATGAGGCTATGGAGGTTGGCACGGTCACCAAAGCCATAATATCGGCTGACACTTTCTCTACCCATGTCAATTTGCAAATGATCGTAGTAAAAGTGGAGAATGTTTCCGTTAAGCACACTGGAATAGGCGCTATTGCCATAAAAACCTTGAATGAGCGGAGTGTTGTTGCGGAAATCGACCATCCATTCGATTCGGGCTAATGGATGCTTTTTCCTACGCAACGCTTGTTCGATCAGTGCTGCTTGCTGAGGCGAATCATATGACTCGCTGCTCATAAAGCGTTCAGATGCTTGTTTTGTACTGGTAGTAGAAAAAAATGTTTTGGCTCCAGCGTTAATCAAAAGCAATTGGCAAACGATGAACAATGCGCAAAGCAAAGCCAACCTTTGGCGAGACTGGCGCAAACACAAAACGGCCACACCACTCACGACAGCCCAAATGGCGAACCCCAGTGCATAATGGCTAGAGAGAAAAGGCAATGACAACGTATCATCAAGTAAAAAGGCGAGTGCATAAATCATCAACATGGCGATGAGGCCACGAGTAAGATCGGGCTTTGCTAGCGCCTGCAAGTGCATCATACCACGGGCAATCACACCCCCTACGGCAAACGTCCCTATATACTCAAAGCGAAATTGCGGCGCCGAAAGCCCATTAAAGATACTCGCCATAAACGGGCTGTAATGGAACAGGCAAAACAACAAGGCAACGACGATAAACAAGCGTGACGTTTTGTCGACATAAAGCTGTTTTATACAAGCAAACAAAACAAATAAAGGGGGCAACAGCCAAAATTTGCTTCCATATAAAAGATTGTCATGGACAGAAAACAGTGGGACTCTGTCTGTAAATGGCGGACGGTAGTTGCTAAGAAACCCGCTTACTGCCGGAATAAACGCAATCGCGCTTATGGAAAAACTGAGCACCGCAATGGGCACATAATAACGTAGTTGAGCGTTTATAGACAGGCGGTCTTCGGGAAAGCGAATCAGCCATCGTAGCAAAGCGTATACACTTAAAAAGAGAAAATTTACATACGAAAAATAAAAGTTATTGACAAGTGACAGGCTCATGGCAGCAATTAGCCAAAACGGGTTTTCTTCCCTGATGAGCTTTTCGACACCTACCACAAGCAAAGGCAACCACAAAAAGGCGTCAGCAAAGAATTCCCAATAAATCCCATGGGTAAAGTACATGACACTCACCCCATAAAAAACGGACCCTAAAAACGCGTAGGGAAGAGAGATTTTCATGTAGTGAAATACGCTCGTCGCAAGAAAGAGGACGAGCGCCAATCTAGCTGTATTGACAAACACAGCTGCCTTTCCCCAGAACAACAGGTCAACGTTGGCAATGAGCCCACTCATTTCTCCGGCATAAACAAGGAGGCAAGAGAAGGAATAAATCATACTCGTTGAAAAATAATAGGCAAGTTGCGAAAACGTGCCTGCACCTAAACCAAACTGGATCGAATAACTCCACTGACCATTTTTTAACTGTTGGTATAAAAAATGCTTAAAAGGCAGGATTTGTCCAAGCCCGTCATTTGGCCCTGCCATGAATCGACCAGCCGCTGTCTCATAAAAGAACAGGGCGTGTGCGAACACAGCGACAACGATGCTTGCTCCTCCTACAAACAGCCATTGTTTCTTACTCATGTTAACCCCAACTTATTCGCATTGCGTCATAGTATGTTTAGCATGCCCTCCGTGAAACCTGCCATTCGCATTCGTGTTGCTTGCAAACGAAAAAAGCCAGCCTTCCTTTAATAGAAAAGCTGGCTCAGACTAGTATGAGTGCGGGTATCGGCTTTCCGCCGACAACCCAACCGTTAAGACAACGACAGTGAAAAAAACATGTGCTAGAACTTGGATTGCTATTTGCCGAATTGTTTTTTGTATTCTTCTAAACTTAGCCCGTAAGCATCGGCTCTATACAAATCGCCGTTTGCCTCTAATATCGCGGTTGCATCTTCGACAAAATGGCGGTCAGTCATTGAACTAATGCTCCGGATGACGCCAAATAAAGCATCAATTTTAGCATTGGCTTTTGCATTTTCATCGACTAAATGAGCAATTGTTTTTTCGCAGCTGGCTAGCCGCGCTTCAAGCTCTGCCGTCTTCTCGTTCGCTTCTTCCATACAAGCCACCTCTTTCCTTGTCCTCCCATTAAGCATACAAAATCATTGTACTTCTGGAAAGATGTCTTTGTTGGTTAGGTAGAGGCAGGGTGTTTTTCCGCTTTGCTGATTAGGGCTAGGCCTTCGAGCACAGGCTCGTGCCTTATGTCGGCAAAGCCCCATTTCTTCAGAATGTCGCTTAACTCCGCTGTACTTTTTCGGTGTCGGCGTTCAGAGACAGTCGCCCATTTAAGCAAATACTCCGTTTCCTCTTTAAGCAATTGCTGTCTTTGTGCATAGGCTTTCGCCGTCTCCACCGCCATCGAAGGAGCAGGGTTTAACAAGAACGCGATGCCACCTGGTTTTAAAACCCGTGCCATTTCTTTTACACCTTGCTGCAAATCTGGCAATAAAAACAACACACATGTAGAAAAGACGATGTCAAAGGCGCCGCTTGCGAGAGGCAACGATGTGGCATCCCCTTGAATGGCCTTTGCTTTAGCGGCAATACCCTTCTCCTGAAAAAGAGCATTGGCACGAATGACCATGCCCGCTGATAAATCGACACCTATTAATTCAGACGCTTCCGTTGAGCCTCGGAGCAGCAACCTTCCTGTCCCGCAGCCAATGTCAGCAACGGCTTTTCCTTGCCAACTCCCTGACTGTTGCTTTAAGTGACTATGAAGCTGTGATAGCCAATTCGTGTTGGCCATTTGATCAAAAAAATCAACAAGTTGATCGAATTCAGCGCCCTCCATCCGTCTCATCAACACAGCTCCTTCACGAAAAGTTTACAGATTCATCCACGCTTCATCTTGAGGATTTTTCCGCCAAGCTTCCAATTTGGCTTGCTCTTCGCTCGTAATTGCGCCCCGTTTCTGCGCTTCTTCGACAAGGGTAGCATAAGTCGTTAGCACGCGAAAAGGAAGCTTAGCACTGTTAAAGTTTTCATCGCTTTGTGAGAGTTGATACGAAAATATCGCAGCAACGAGCAGCACCTCTGCCCCAGCCGAGCGCAATGCCTCAGCTGCTGCAATGGAACTGCCACCAGTCGAGATTAAGTCTTCGATTACAACTACTTTGCTGCCAGGCGGCAAATGTCCTTCAATCGCATTTTGTTTTCCATGGCCTTTGGCGCTCGAACGAACGTAAATCATTGGCAATTGGAGTTTTTCAGCCACAAAAGCAGCGTGCGGGATGCCAGCCGTTGCCGTGCCAGCAATGATGTCAGCGTCAGGGGCAACATTTCTAATGATAGCAACTAGCCCCTCAGCAATTTCGTTGCGTATATGCGGATAAGAAAGTGTTAAACGGTTATCGCAATAAATCGGCGACTTTAATCCCGAGCTCCACGTATACGGTTTTGCAGGTGAAAGTGTCACCGCTTTTATATCAAGTAAATGGTTAGCAATGGTTCTGCTAGTCACTGTTCGGTCGCCCCTTTCCAATCTTGGTTCATTTCTCGGTAAACAGCTAGGGGATCTGCTGCTGCTGTAATGCTTCGGCCGACGACTATCGCCCAACTGCCAAGCGCTTTTGCTTCCCCTGGTGTGACTACACGCACTTGGTCCCCAACTTGATCGACTTGCCTGCGAATGCCAGGTGTAACAGTCAAAAATCGATTGCTGCATGCTGCTTGGATAAGGGGGACTTCACGGGCCGAGCAAACGACACCGTCTAATCCACTTTCCTGGGCAAGCTGCGCATACCGTACTACGACTTCATCCATCGCCTTATCGATCAGCAACTCTTCAGTGAGCATACGGCTGTCCGTGCTCGTCAGCTGCGTGACAGCGATGAGTTTCGGCCGCTGTTTTCCTGCTCTTGTCCCTGCTTCGAGCCCTTCCAAAGCCGCTTCCATCATAGCTTTTCCCCCTGCAGCATGGACATTGACGACATCAACGTCCAATTCGGCTAAAGCACGCATCGTCCTTCCAACGGTATTGGGAATATCATGAAGTTTTAAATCAAGAAACAACCGATAACCCGCTTCCTTTAATTCATGGACTACAGGCAACCCTTCGCGGTAAAACAGTTCCATACCGATTTTTACATCAAGCGTTTCGGCAGCAAACGACTTCAAGAAGCGCTGGCGTTTGGCCTGTTCATCAAAATCTAAAGCGATAAAAAATGGCCTATCCATTAGTTCCAGCTCCCTCCAATCAAGTCAGTGATGGATTGTACTTCCAATCTGTCAAGCCAACGCGGCAGGTCACGAATGATGTTTGGACATGTGTACGGATCCGTAAAATTAGCCGTGCCGACAGCAATGCAGCTTGCTCCAGCAAGTAAAAATTCAATCACATCTTCCGCTGTCTGAATGCCTCCCATTCCAATAATAGGAATGTCGACTTGTTGGCTAACTTGGTGAATCATCCGGAGTGCAACTGGTTTAATAGCGGCTCCCGACAATCCGCCATATTGGTTCGCCAGCACTGGCCGACGCGTTTTTGCATCAATTCGCATGCCGAGCAAAGTGTTAATCATTGCCAGCCCGTCTGCTCCCGCTTTCTCAATCGCTTTGGCGATGGCGACAATATCGGCTACATTGGGTGAAAGTTTGACATAAACAGGCACGGCTGATACAGCCTTGACTTCCTTCGTCAGCTCTGCCGCTATCTCGGGCACTGTCCCAAACGCAATGCCCCCCTGTTTCACGTTCGGGCAGGAAATGTTTAACTCAATCGCTGAAACGTTCCGTTGCTGTGACAGCTGCGCAGCCACTTCGATGTAATCGTCCATCGTCGAACCGGCAATATTGGCCAGTATCGGTACATCGTAGTCGTCAAACCGTGGCAATTCCTGCTCGATTACCCCTTGTAGCCCTGGATTTTGCAGGCCGATGGCGTTGAGCATGCCCGCTTTTGTTTCCGCCACTCGCGGTGTTTCATTGCCAAAGCGCGCCTCTTTTGTCGTCGCTTTTATCGCAATGGCCCCTAACTGATTTAAATCAAAAAATTGGCCGTATTCTTTTCCGAAACCAAAACAGCCTGATGCCGGCATAACCGGATTTTTCATCTCTAAGCCTGGCAAGCTTATTTGCAAACGTTCCATTATAGGACAACCTCCCCTACTGGAAAGACGGGCCCGTCTGTGCAAATTTTGCGGTACTCATGAGATTGGCCATTTTCTACGTGGCAAACGCAAGCAAAGCAAGCGCCCACGCCGCAGCCCATCCGCTCTTCAAGGGAAATGAACGCACGCCGATCGCGGTAACGGTCTGTTAGCGCCTTTAACATCGGCGTTGGCCCACATGAGTAGAGAACATCAAAATCGATGCTTTGTTGGCTAATGACGTCAGTCACAAAGCCATGAGTACCGTAACTGCCATCCGCTGTTGCAATATGGACATCGCCAAACTGCTTAAATGGTTGCTCGTAAAAAACATCCGCATGTGAGGCGAATCCGAGCACAGAAGTGACACGGGCGCCATTTTCTACAAGACGTCTTCCTAAATAATAGAGAGGTGGAACACCAATGCCGCCGCCAACTAACAGCACTTCTTCTCCTCGTTTTGCTTCCTCAAGTGGGAAGCCCTGCCCAAGTGGCCCAAGCACGTCGACTTTGGTCCCTATTCCTTGGGCAGCAAGGCGTTTTGTGCCTGCCCCACCGGCGCGGTAAATCATCGTCACTTGCTCTTTTTCAGGATCGATATTGGCAATGCTAATAGGCCGGCGCAAGAGCAAGTCTTCTGATTCATCAACACGTACATGCAAAAACTGGCCCGGTTGACCCATGTGCTTAACCAATTCGCCTTCCAGTACAAGCTCATAGCTATCTCGGGCAATCTCAGTTTGTTTGACGATCGTTAATCGCCCTTGTTTTTTTCTCATCCTGCTGCCTCCCAACGCTAGTCATACATACAGAGCCACAAGCTTTAGGCATGTGGCTCAGAAAAATTTACCCGTGTTGCGGCATGCTCCAAGTTGCAAACGTAATCGACTCAAGTACGCTGAGCAGCGCTTGTGCTGTATCAATTGACGTTAAGCAGACAACGCCATTTTCAACGGACTCACGGCGAATCCGAAAACCATCCCGCGCTGGCTGTTTGCCTCTGGTCAACGTGTTAATGACAAACTGGACTTCGCCTTGGCGGATTAGATCAAGCAAATGGGGTTCCCCTTCATTAATTTTGTTAACGACTTTTACAGGGATTCCCGCTTCTGCCAGCACGTTTGCCGTTCCTGATGTGGCCACAAGGCTATAGCCAATTTCATGGAACCGTTTGGCGATGCTGACCGATTCGTTTTTATCTTTATCAGCGATTGTAAACAATACCGCGCCGTGTGCGGGGATGTTCATCCCTGAAGCGACAAGGCCCTTGTAGAGCGCTTTTTCCAACGTTTGATCCCGTCCCATTACTTCACCAGTTGATTTCATTTCCGGGCCGAGGGAAATATCGACACGGCGCAATTTGGCAAAGGAGAACACTGGCACTTTTACAGACACTTCCTCCGTCTCTGGGTGGTAGCCTGATTGGTAGCCAAGCTGGCGCAGTGTTTTGCCGAGCATGACATGCGTAGCAACCTTAGCCATTGGCACGCCCGTAATTTTGCTTAAAAATGGCACAGTCCGGCTTGAGCGTGGGTTTACCTCAAGGACGTAGACGTCGTCTTTATGCCAAACAAACTGGATGTTCAAAAGGCCTACAATGTTTAAACCTTTGGCAATGCTCGTTGTCCGCTCAATTAAGCGTTGCTTCAAATGGTCTGGCACGGTTTGCGGTGGATAAACAGCAATCGAATCGCCAGAATGGACGCCTGCCCGTTCAATATGTTCCATAATCCCAGGAATATAAACGTCGTTGCCATCACTAATCGCATCCACTTCTAGTTCTTTTCCTGTCAAATAGCGGTCGACAAGCACAGGGTGCTTCGGATTCACTTTAACTGCCGTCTGCATGTAGCGCAGCAACTCTTCCTCATGGTAAACAATCTCCATTGCCCGGCCGCCGAGGACATACGAAGGGCGCACTAAAACAGGATAGCCGATTTTACGGGCAATAGCGACAGCTCCGTCAACGGACGTGGCTGTTTTGCCAAGCGGCTGTGGAATCCCTAGTTCTACTAGTGTTTGTTCAAACTTGTCCCGGTCTTCTGCCCTGTCCATGTCTTCAAGCGTTGTGCCAATAATGGAGACGCCCCGCTCTGCTAAAGCCGCTGCTAGATTAATAGCCGTTTGCCCGCCAAATTGGACGATTACGCCTTTTGGTTTCTCTAAGCCGACAACGTGCATCACATCTTCGACTGTCAATGGCTCAAAGTAGAGTTTGTCGGAAGTGGAAAAGTCTGTTGACACCGTTTCTGGATTGTTGTTCATAATAATGGCTTCATAACCGGCTTCCTTAATGGCCCATACTGTATGGACAGTCGCATAGTCGAACTCAATTCCTTGTCCAATGCGGATAGGGCCTGAGCCTAATACAAGAATGCTCTCTTTTTCTGTCCGCTGTGACTCATTCTCTTGTTCATAGGTGCTGTAAAAGTAAGGCGTTGGTGAAGCAAATTCTGCTGCACATGTGTCAACCATTTTATAGACGGGAACAATCCCTGCTTGTTGCCTTACTGCAAAAACATCCTTCTCTTCACTGCCCCATTTGCGGCCAATGTAGGAATCTGAAAAGCCAGCACGTTTCAGCCGCAATAACATGGCCTCACTGCTACGGGCCTCGTTTATCGTTTCTTCTAGAGCAACAATACGCGCTAGTTTTTGCAAGAAAAAGCGGTCGATGCTCGTTGTTTCATAAATGGTTTCTACTGAAACGCCTTTTCGCAGCAACGCGCCAATCGCAAACAGCCGTTCATCGTCTGCTTTTGCTATTTTTTCTAATAGCTCGCCTTCCGGCTTCTTTTCTAACTGTTCATCAAATAAATGGTCATAGCCAGCTTCTAGAGAGCGAATCGCTTTTAAAAGCGATTCTTCCAGGGAGCGGCCGATCGCCATCACTTCTCCTGTCGCTTTCATTTGCGTGCCAAGCTTGCGGTTGGCTGATTCGAATTTATCAAACGGCCAGCGCGGAATTTTCGCGACGACATAGTCAAGGGTCGGTTCAAAGCTGGCATACGTCGTTTCTGTTACTGGATTTTTCAGCTCATCCAAATGGTAGCCGACTGCAATTTTAGCTGCGATTTTCGCAATCGGGTAGCCTGTCGCTTTCGAGGCCAGCGCAGAAGAGCGGCTCACCCGCGGATTAACTTCGATGATGTAATACTGGTCGCTGTGTGCATCAAGGGCAAACTGGACATTGCAGCCACCTTCTATGCCAAGGGCGCGGATAATCGATAGTGCTGAATTCCGCAACATTTGGTAGTCGTTATCAGAAAGGGTTTGGCTAGGTGCAAAGACGATGGAATCGCCAGTGTGGACACCAACAGGATCAAAGTTTTCCATGTTGCAGACAACGATGGCTTCATCTTTGCTGTCACGCATCACTTCGTATTCGACTTCTTTAAAACCAGCAATGCTCTTTTCGACTAAACATTGTGTAACAGGGCTGTATTTTAATCCGCTCGCAACGATTTCTGCTAAATCTTCATCATTGTAAGCAATTCCTCCGCCAGTGCCGCCAAGCGTATAGGCTGGACGAATAATGACAGGATAGCCAATCGTTTTGACAAAGGCGAACGCTTCGTCAAGCGTATGGACGATTTCACTTTCTGGAACTGGTTCGCCGAGCACGTTCATTAACGCCCGAAATTGTTCCCTGTCTTCTGCTTGTTCAATTGCATCTAGTTTTGTACCGAGCAGCTCGATCTGATACTGCTCAAGAATCCCAGCATTTTTTAATTCAAGCGCCATGTTTAAGCCCGTTTGTCCGCCTAATGTCGGCAAAAGACCATCGGGGCGTTCTTTGCGGATAATGCGGGTAACAAATTCAAGCGTGAGCGGTTCGATATAAACCCTATCCGCCATTGCTGTATCTGTCATGATTGTCGCTGGGTTCGAATTAATTAAAATGACTTCATAACCTTCTTCTTTCAGCGCTTGGCATGCCTGCGTTCCGGCATAATCAAACTCTGCTGCCTGCCCGATTACAATAGGCCCTGAGCCGATAACAAGTATTTTTGTTAAGTCTGTCCGTTTTGGCATATTCACACGCTCCTAGCTGTTATGCGTAAACTTTTCCTTTTTTTTCGGTCATCATGTGGATAAACGTATCAAATAAATGGCTGGCGTCATGAGGGCCAGGAGACGCTTCTGGATGGTATTGCACACTAAATGCATCCCCTTCTTTATGGCGAAGGCCTTCAACGGAGCCATCATTAACAGCCACATGTGTCAGCTCGAGGGCAGTCCCTTCCAATGACGTAGCATCGACTGTATAACCGTGGTTTTGTGCGGTAATGTCAATTCGACCAGTAGCTAGCTCCCGTACTGGGTGGTTGGAACCGCGGTGGCCAAATGTCATTTTGCTCGTCGTAGCCCCACAAGCAAGCGCCAGCAATTGGTGGCCTAAACAAATGCCGAAAAGCGGGATGTCGCCAAGCAATTGCTTGACTGTTTCCACTGTCTCTGGAACATTTTTTGGGTCGCCTGGTCCATTTGAAACGAGCACCCCATCGACGCCAAGGCGCTTAATTTCTTCTGCAGCCGTGTTATAAGGGACAACGACGACATCACAATGGCGGTCGATCAGTGATTGCAGAATGCCGTGTTTCATGCCGCAATCGATTAAAGCAACCCGCATCCCTTTCCCTGGTACATGGTAAGCAGTATTGGTTGACACGCGGGCAACTTGGTCAGTAAGTGGCTTGCTTTCCCGCAAGCTCCTTGCCACTTGTTCTACGTCAACATTAAGATCGCAAATACGGCCGCGGCGTGTGCCATGGGCACGGATTTTTCTCGTCAGCATGCGTGTATCAATGCCAGCAATCCCAGGAATGCCTTTGGCGGCAAGTAGGTCATGCAACGATTCTTGCTTGCGCCAATGGCTTGGTTCGTGCTCGATTTCACGCACAATCAATCCGGCAATCGCTGGTTGCAGCGATTCAAAATCGTCACGGTTAATGCCATAATTGCCAATTAGCGGATATGTCAACATCACGATTTGTCCGCAATAAGAGGGGTCAGACAAAATTTCTTGATAGCCAGTCATGCCCGTATTGAAGACGACTTCCCCGCTCATTTCGACATCGGCGCCAAATCCTTCTCCTCTTAAAACCGTCCCGTCTTCAAGAACAAGCAGTTTATTCATTGGTGATACGCTCCTTTTTATACACGGTTTTTCCTGCCACAATCGTCGCTTGTGGGATGCCTGCACACTCCCACCCAGCAAAAGGGGTATTTTTGCCTTTCGACCAAAACGTACTTGGGTCAATCGTTTCATTTGCCTCTAAGTCAATCAGTGTTAGATCGGCTGCTGCCCCAACATGGAGTGTCCCATACGGGAGATGAAATGTTTGCGCTGGTTTGACGGTCAACCAATCGACAAGCTGCTTCAGCGTAAACGTTCCTGGCTTGACAAAATGTGTATATAAAAGCGGAAAGGCTGTTTCCAATCCGACGATGCCAAAAGGCGCCCGTTCAAGCGAAGTACTCTTTTCTTCTTCTGTATGCGGCGCATGGTCCGTCGCAATGAAATCAATCGTGCCATCGAGCAACCCGGCTACTAATGCCTCACGGTCTTCTTTTGCGCGAAGAGGCGGATTCATTTTAAAATTCGGATCATTGCCACTGATATCGTCTTCGCATAAAAGCAAGTGATGTGGCGTCACTTCTGCGGTTACGCGTATGCCGGCTTTTTTCGCATCACGGATCGTCCGCACCGATTCTTTTGTCGAAACATGACAGACATGATAGTGGGCACCAGCAGCTTCGGCAAGCAATACATCACGGGCGATATGGACGGCTTCGCAAACAGAGGGAATTCCGTTCAAGCCATGCGCTTTCGCATAATGGCCTTCATGAACAGCACCTCCGTTTATGAGCGAATTGTCTTCGCAGTGTGCGACGACTGTCATATTTAATGCCGCTGCTTCTTTCATTGCCGCTAGCATCATTCCCGCTTCTTGAATGCCGACGCCATCGTCTGTAAAAGCGAATGCGCCCGCTTCTTTTAATGCCTTAAAATCCGTTAACTCTTTGCCAAGTTGCCTTGTTGTAATCGAAGCATAAGGAAGCACCCGCACCACTGCCGCCTCAGAAATACGCGCTTGCAACAGATTCAATTGTTCGGCATTGTCAGGAACAGGGCGCGTATTGGGCATAGCTGCCACTGTCGTAAAGCCACCCCTTGCCGCAGCTTTTGTCCCTGTCTCAATCGTTTCTTTCTTCTCCCCACCTGGTTCACGCAAATGAACATGTACATCGACAAAACCTGGGCTGATCAATAAGCCTGTTGCATCCAATTGTTCGCGAATGTCGCCTTCAGCAACATGCTCGACAATTTTTCCATCTTTTATATACACATCTTTTGCTACTTGCTCCCCATTTTCGTCCAGAATAAACCCACCAGTCACCTTCACTGCCATTGTCGCTCATCCCCTTTTTTGTAGTCTAATTGCCGTTATGCAAGCGCCCGCTTTAACACAGCCATGCGTACGGCAACGCCATTGGCGCTCTGTTTGTAAATCCGTGACCGTTTGCACTCAACGAGCACGCTGGCGATTTCTACACCTCTGTTAACAGGTGCGGGATGCATGATGATACTCCGATTTGCCATCATCGCTTCCCGTTGTTCGGTTAAACCATAGGCTTGATGGTACGCCTCTTTGGAAAATAGCGCGTTGCCATCATGACGTTCATGCTGGACGCGAAGCATCATGAGCACATCTGCTTGTCTAGCTGCTTCGTCCATCGAGAGATGCGTATACCTATCTGTAAACTCGCCCATCCACTCATCAGGCCCAGCAACGGACACACGAGCACCGAGCCTTGTCAAAATGTCTGCATTGGAGCGAGCTACACGGCTATGAGCCAAGTCACCAGCAATGACAACATGTAAGCCTGAAAACGAGCTGAATTCTTGTTTGATTGTCAATAAATCAAGCAGTGATTGGGTTGGATGGTTGCCGCAGCCATCGCCTGCATTAATGATTGGCACTGGCAGCCCTTTTAATTCATGAAAGTAAGCATCTTGGCGATGGCGAATGACAAGCGCGCTTGCACCAATGGATTCGAGCGTGCGTGCTGTATCATAAAGGCTCTCTCCTTTTTGCGTACTCGTGTGTTGACCATCGAATTGCAACACTTCTAAGCCGAGGCGCCGCTCAGCGACTTCAAAGCTAAAACGGGTTCTCGTGCTCGGTTCAAAAAACAAGTTCGCTACAAACATTTGCGTTTGTGGTTTCCAAATAGCTCCAGCCGCAAATGCTTCTGCCGTCTTCAGGAGGTCTAACACCTCGTTAACGCTCAGTTCATTCATCGTACACAAGCCTTTTTGCGTTGCTTTCTCGATTTGTGCGCTTAACATGCAGTTGGCCTCCTTTTTTAAGCAAACGTCTATGGCAACAACCAGGCGTGAACCAGCGCCTTTAACGGGCGTCTGATTCAAACATGTCTTTTTGTCCGTAACTAACACTGCGGTTCGGTAACAATCCGTGAAGAATAAGGCCGATGATAGTTGCAAGGGACATGCCGGCAATTTCAAACGAATCGGTAAAGCGGATCGCTGCGCCGCCAATGCCAACGACAAGGATAATGGAAGCAATCACCATATTTCGTTTTTCACCCATGTCAACACGGTTATCAACAAGCATTCGAATGCCAGCCGAGGCAATAATGCCAAACAGGAGAATCGAAACACCACCCATCACTGCTTGAGGAATCGAACTAATCAGTGCAGAAACTTTGCCGACAAAGGCGAAGGCGATGGCCAACATCGCGGCGCCGCCGACAACAAATACGCTGAACACTCTCGTGATGGCGACAACACCGACGTTTTCGCCATAAGTGGTGTTTGGTGGACCGCCAATTGCGGCTGCAATCATTGTCGCCACCCCATCCCCCATCACTGTTCTGTGCATCCCTGGTTGCTTAAGAAAGTTTTTGCCAGCCACTTTACTTAGCACCATCAATTGGCCCGTGTGTTCTGCAAGCGTTACAAGAGCAACTGGCGCCATGATGGCAACAATCGCCCAGTTAACAGTTGGCGAATACGTCACAAACGGAACGATTAGTTCAGGCACAGAAAACCAGCTGGCTGCGCGGATCGGCTCCAAATCAATCAACCCTTGCCAAAGTGCGAACAAATAGCCAGCAATTAAACCTAACAAAATTGGGATTAAGTTCAAAAACCCTTTAAAATACATCGTTGCGACGACAGCTACGAACAAGGTAACGCCTGCCGTAGCGATATGAATGAGACTATATTCTTCTGAACCAGGCAAATACATGGCATTTCCAACAGCGGTTGTGGCGAGGCTTAACCCAATCACCATGATCACTGGGCCGACAACGATTGGTGGCAATACTTTTGTAATCCAGCCTGTACCAGCAAATTTGATAAATAGGGCGACAATGCCATATACCAAACCGGCAAAGAAACTGCCGACCATCGCTCCCTCTAAACCACCAAGTGCTTGCGCACTGGTAAGTGGCACGATAAAGGCAAAGCTGGAGCCGAGGTATGCAGGAACTTGCCCTCTCGTGACAAGAATAAATGCAAGTGTACCGAGACCGCTTGAAAAAAGAGCTGTAGCCGGGCTCATGCCGACAAGAAAGGGTACAAGTACAGTTGCCCCAAACATGGCGCATAAATGCTGTAAGCTAAACAGCAACCACTCTCCAGGGCGTGGGATTTCTTTGATGCCTAATCTCATGTTCGTTTGTTTCATAATTGATCTCCTTCGCTTCCTAAGCTAATAAAAAACCTCCTGTGCAAACACAGGAGGCGGCAAGAAAGAAGCGCAGGCAAAAAAACAGCGTGCGTTTCGGTCCTCTTGCCAGCCTCACTGGACTGCATTTAAAGAGGGTTTATATAATTGTAACAGCGTCTTGGGCGTCTACTTCCCGTAGTTGCGCCGAAATTCGTTCTTTTTTAGAGGTCGGCACATTCTTGCCAACATAATCAGGACGGATCGGCAGTTCCCGGTGCCCGCGGTCAATGAGCACAGCAAGTTGGATCGATGCTGGACGACCGAGATCGACCAGTGCATCAAGAGCAGCTCGCACTGTCCGCCCAGTATAAAGGACATCATCGACAAGAATAATGGTACGGCCGGTAACGTTAACTGGGATATTGGTGCCACGCAAAAGCGGCTCATTGTTTGATGTAGACGGCGTCAGGTCATCCCGGTAAAGGGTAATATCGACTTCGCCGACAGGAACAGCCTGCCCTTCAATCTCCTCAATCCGTTCAGCTAGCCGTTTGGCCAAATAAATACCACGTGTTTTAATGCCGACAATCACACAGTTGTCAACGCCTTTATTGCGTTCAATCACTTCGTGGGACATTCGTGTAATGGCGCGGCGAATCGCATCGCCATCTAAAATGATTCTCGAAATTGCGATCCCCTCCTCTGTACAAAAAATCCCTGCTGTCCTAATGGCCAGCAGGGATTTTTGGCATACTTCACCTATGCCATTCCGTCTCCTTGCCAGCCTCACAGGACTCGTTTAAAGGACGCTTTCTATCTCAATCATTATTGCAAACTAGTCAATGGTTGTCAATGGGGATTTCGCAAATCAACGAGCAATTTTTCCATCTCTGCTGGGAGAGGTGCAGAAAAGCGGAGCCGTTCCCCTGTTCGCGGATGGGTAAAGCCAAGTGTTTCCGCGTGCAAGGCTTGGCCATTGATCGGAAGCGTTTTTTTCGGCCCATATTTCGGATCGCCTGCTAATGGATGACCAATATAGTGAAAATGGACGCGGATTTGGTGTGTTCTTCCCGTTTCCAATTCACAAGAAACATAACTATATTGGTTAAACGTTTCCTCCAATGTAAAATGAGTCACTGCCGGCCGGCTGTTGACATGGGTGACGGCCATCTTCTGGCGGTCTTTTTGGTCACGGCCGATCGGCGCGTCAATCGTCCCTTTTGCATGTGGGATCACACCATGAACGATTGCTTTGTAACGTCTTTCAGTTGTCTTTGCCTTTAGCTGGGCCGCCAAATGCTCATGAGCAACATCATGTTTAGCGGCCATAATAAGCCCTGATGTGTCTTTGTCAATACGGTGGACAATCCCTGGACGAATCTCGCCATTTATGCCCGAGAGGTCTTTACAGTGAAACAGCAACGCATTGACGAGCGTGCCGCTTTCATGCCCGGGAGCAGGGTGGACAACCATGCCGCGGGGCTTATTAACGACGATCACATCACTATCTTCATAAACAACGTCTAATGGGATATCCTCCCCCAAAAGCTCCACTTCCTGGGCTTCTGGTTCTGTGAGCGTGACTTTGTCGCCTTGCAGAACTTTCGAATTTGTTTTGACTTCTTTCCCATTGACAAGCACAGCGCCTTCATTGATCCAGCGTTGGACAGCTGTCCGTGATGCTTGTCCGTGCAAATCAACGACCACTTTATCAATTCGCTGTTCGTGGTTTTCTTTTGTAATGACCCATTGCTCCATTTACGGTGTGCTCCTTTTTTCATTGCGTCCTTGAATCAGTATGTTTAGTAAAAAAAGGCCAACGCCAATGGTTAACGCTGAATCAGCAATATTAAAAATCGGAAAATCGCCAAATGTATCGATAAAATCGACGACTTCTTGGCGCATAAGGCGGTCAATGAAATTGCCGATCGCCCCTCCTAGCACAAGTCCGAGAGCGATTTTTAACAAGCGGTTGCCTTTTGCTTCTGTTTGGATAAGATAAATGATCACACCGACAATGATGATTGTAACAATGTAAAAGAACCACATTTTGCCTTGCAAAATACCGAAAGCGGCTCCTGTATTACGATGTGAATAGAGGTAAAGGACTTGATCGATAATCGGGATTCGTTCGCCCAGCTCCATATAAGTTACGACTAGCCACTTTGTTAACTGGTCTAGTGCGATAATGATCAGTGCCACTATGTATGCCATTGCTTTTCCCCCACTTCATATGCATACGGTAAGTGTAGCATAATTCTATGAAAATGTCCGCTTCAGATTAAGGCAAACGCTTCAGTGGATGCCCAAAACCCAGCGCTTCTTCACACACTACTCAGTTTACTCGTACACCTCCTAAGTCATTTTTAGTAATGAAGGATGCGAGCGTTTACTTGATTGTAAGCGCCCGCTTGAGGTGTGGCAATTTTTTAGTCGCGGCGGTATCGTTTGTAATGGTCGTTGCGTTCAATTTGGACACTGTCAGGGCCATGATAGCCGTCTATACCAGTTGATAAAAAGCCTTCATACGCCTCTACTCCGTTTGCGCCATAAGCGTCTGTATCTCCTGTTTCCTCGTCGTATTCTGGCGATGTATCATTAAAACGGGCAACAGACTGGTATGCATCTTCGCCGTCGAAAAAGGTAGCGTCCTCATCATCGTTGTTATAGGCTTCAAAACCTTTTAAGACATCTTCTTCCACAGGTCGGTACTCCTCAAATGGCCTGCTTTCTTCAACAACGGTCCTCGCTGTTGGATTAGCTTCCAAGCGCTCATAAGGAATCGCTTTCCCTGTCTTTTCGCAAATGCCGTACGTGCCATCGTTAAATTTTGCAAGCGCATGTTCGACTTCGTGAAGTTCATCTTTCATATGATTGTGAACGGCTTGGTCTTTTTCACGTTCGAATAAGTCCGTCGCTGTATCAGCAGGATGGTTGTCATACTGAGATAGTTCCCCTGTATCATGGTCATTGATTTGATTGGCAAGCGATTGCTCTAACCCCTGCTTTTGTTGTTGTAATGCTTGTTTTAGTTTTAACCACTTTTGATCCATGCTAAGTTCCCCCTTCTTGAAATTAGCATCACCAAAAACAGCCGTTTTTGCCCAAGCAAATCTAACCAGATGGGAAATACAAAAGAGCACGAAAAAAGCTAGTCGAGATGGTACACTCGACTAGCTTTAGACTCCTCATTGAGTTGATGTTGACACAAACCTTAAACGACGTCGTTGTAGTGATGCTTAACCGTTTGGGCACATGACAAGCACAAAGTTGGATGCTTTTCATCTTCCCCAACTGTAGTGGAGACTTGCCAACAACGTTCACACGTTTCGCCTTCTGCTTTTTCCACAAGTACAGCAATATCCGCAAATTGCTGGGCGGCCGTTGGCACTTCATCGTCTTCATTTGCCATTTGTACATTGGAGACGATGAATAATTTTTTCAAGCCTTCGGTCGCTTCAAGTAGAGCACGCGCTTGCTTATTTGGATAAAGGGTCAACGATGCTTGCAGCGACTTGCCGATTACTTTCTCATTGCGAGCCACTTCTAATGCTTTAAGCACATCCGCTCGGATATCCATAAATGCTTGCCAGTGTGCTTTTAACTCATCTGTACCACTTAGTTCTTCAGCAGTTGGCATATCAGTGAGCTGTACGCTTTGTTCGCTCACGCCAGGAATGTTTTCCCATACTTCATCTGCGGTGTGAGGCAGAATAGGAGCAATCAGTTTCGCTAGTGCCGTCACTACCTCATACATCACAGTCTGGAAAGCGCGGCGCTCAGGATGATCGGCGTGCTCGATGTAAAGGGTGTCCTTTGAAATGTCCATATAAAAGGAACTCAATTCAACCGTGCAAAAATTGCGGAAGTGATTATAGACATTTAAAAACTGGTACTCATTGTAGCCTTCATGCATACGTTTCGTAAGCTCGTTTAAACGTACAAGCAAAAACGCATGCACGCCAGTTAGTTGGTCCCGTGGCACAGCGTTGGTTTTCGGGTCAAAATCATGCAAATTGCCGAGCAGAAAGCGGAATGTATTGCGGATCTTCCGGTATGTTTCTGCAACTTGTTTTAAAATCGAATCGGACACGCGGCTGTCGGCTTGATAATCAACGGAAGCCACCCAAAGCCGCAAAATGTCGGCGCCAAGCTGTTTCATGACGGTATTTGGCACAACGATATTGCCAAGGGACTTGCTCATTTTTTTGCCTTCGCCGTCCATAACAAAGCCGTGGCTCAGCACCCCTTTATACGGAGCAACCCCATTGATTGCAACCGAAGTGGATAGTGAAGAGTTAAACCAACCCCGGTATTGGTCACTGCCTTCAAAGTAAAGGTCTGCTGGGAACACCAGATCATTTCGTTCTCGTAAAACGCCTTGGTGCGACGATCCTGAATCAAACCAGACGTCCATAATGTCGGTTTCTTTTGTAAAGTGGCCATTCGGGCTGTGCGGGGAAGTGAACCCTGGCGGCAGCAAGTCTTTCGCCTCGCGTTCGAACCAGACATTTGATCCATGCTCACGGAACAATTTCGAGACATGTTCAATCGTTTCCTCGCTAATAATTTCTGTGCCATCCTCTCCATAAAAAACCGGAATTGGCACGCCCCAAGCACGTTGCCGCGAAATGCACCAGTCGCCACGGTCACGGACCATATTATGCAGCCGCGTTTCCCCCCACGCTGGAATCCATTTTGTATTCGCAACAGCTTGTAGCAATTCCTTGCGAATATTGGCGATGGAGGCAAACCATTGCGAAGTCGCGCGGAAAATGACAGGCTTTTTCGTACGCCAATCATGAGGGTACGAGTGAGTAATAAACCCGAGCTTTAACAGTGCGTCCACTGCTTCTAGTTTCTCAGTCACCATTTTGTTAATGTTGTCATAAAATTCGCCTTCAAAACCTGGCGCTTCACTCGTCATTATACCTTTGTCATCAATAGGGCATAATACGTCTAGCCCGTACTTTTGGCCGACGACAAAGTCATCATCGCCATGCCCAGGGGCAGTATGGACACAGCCAGTACCGGCGTCCAACGTCACATGCTCGCCATTCATCACAAGAGAGTCACGATCATAAAACGGATGGCGGCAGACAACATATTCCAATTCGCTTCCTGTTACTGTCTTTTCGACGACAACATCTTGCCAATTTAGTTCATTTTGGACATGTTCAAGCAAACCGCTGGCAACGACAAATGAACGGCCGTTCGTGCGAACAACGCTGTATTCCAATTGAGGATGGACTGTAATGCCTAAGTTTGCAGGAATGGTCCATGGTGTCGTCGTCCAGATAACAAAAGCAGCATCTTCAGGCAATACACCTTTTCCACTTGCGACTTGGAAGGCGACATAAATCGAAGCAGAGCGTTTGTCATAGTATTCGATCTCGGCTTCTGCTAAGGCGGACTCCGAAGACGGCGACCAGTACACTGGCTTTTTGCCTTTATAGATGTAGCCTTTTTTGGCCATTTCACCGAAGACTTTGATTTGCTCAGCTTCAAATTCTTTTTCCAACGTAATATATGGCTTCCACCAATCGCCGCGGACGCCGAGCCTCATGAACTGCTGGCGTTGACTATTTATTTGCTCAAGAGCATACTCTTCGCAAAGCTTGCGAAAATCGGCAATGCTCATTGACTTTCGGTCGACTTTTTTGTTTTTCGTTAATGCCGTTTCAATCGGCAAGCCATGGGTATCCCACCCAGGAACATATGGGGCATGAAACCCGGACATTGATTTGTAGCGCACGATAAAGTCTTTAATGATTTTGTTAAGTGCGTGCCCCATATGAATATCGCCGTTTGCATATGGAGGGCCGTCATGCAAAACAAAGTAAGGACGGCCTTTTGTGCGTTCTTGCACTTGTTTATAAATGTCCATCTCTTCCCATTGTTCTTGGCGTTTCGGTTCGCTATTTGGCAAGTTGCCACGCATCGGAAACGCTGTTTTCGGCATTAGCAATGTTTGTTTATAATCCACCGTTTTCGCTCCTTTATCGTTAAAAACAAAAACCTTCCCGCCCCAAAAAAGGGACGAGAAGGTTTTCCCGCGGTACCACCCTCATAGAAAAGGCACGATCGCCTTTTCCACTTTCACGCCGTTAACGTAGGCAGCACGCACCCCACTACTAGCACAAACGGATCAACATGTGCGGTTCGCAGGTAGAACTCAAGGGCGATTTTGGGCAAGCCATGCACCGGGCTTCCACCATTCCCGGCTCGCTTTGGCATGTACGCGTTTGCCCACTGTCCCTATCCTTGTTTTTAACGCTCATTCATTTTATGGTTTTCATTATAAGGACGGTTCCCAGAAAATGCAACTGGTTATACGTTTTCCTGCTCTTCCTGTTCTTTTAGCAGTTCTTCTTCGTCAAAATCATCGTTCCCGGCAAACTGTTCCCAGTCTTCCGTTTGCAGCATTTCCATTTGTGCTTCAATCAACATTTTGAAGCGCATTTTATAGACAGATGCTTGCTTTTTGAGCTCTTCCATTTCCATCATGACTTTCCGTGACTTCGAAAGCGCCTCATTCACGATTCGATTCGCATTTTTCTCCGCTTCTTTCACGATCAACTGCGCTTCCTTTTGGGCATTGCCGCGCAAATCGTCGGCCGCTTCTTGTGCAACGAGAATCGATTTATTTAGCGTCTCTTCAATATTGTTAAAATGGGAAAGCTTTTCATCAAGCGCAGTCACTTGCTCAAACAAGTCTTTCTTTTCACGCAGCACTGCTTCATAGTCTTTAATGACTTGGTCCAAAAACTCATTGACTTCATCTTCGTCATATCCGCGAAAAGCACGGGTAAATTCTTTATTATGAATATCCAACGGCGTTAAAGGCAACGCAGCCACCTCCATCACAGACTCAATCATCCATTTATTTTTTCGACATCGTCTTTGCTTCTTCCTTCTTTTTCGCGGAAGATCCTCCACTTCACCTTTGTCTCGCTATGTAAGACTAGCTTTTTTTGCCAAGTACTAGCCGGTACTTGTCCTTTTTTGTCACACCTTCTTGCTTTAATACTTTAGCCCGGCCAGCTCCTCTTACAGACAAATAATCGCCAATCGCCACACGGAAGCTAGGATGCTCTATCACCTTCCAGTTGACTTTCACCAGCCCTTTGCCGATCAAATCGGCCGCTTTCGCTCTTGATAGGCCATACAAGGCGCTCAAGAGGGCATCCAAGCGTAGAGAGGAAACAGTCACTGACTTCTCTTCCCACATCTCGTCAGGCAACTCAAGCGTATCGGTTTCTTCTAAAGAGACCGTTGCCTTGCCAACTTGCTTAAGAGCAATGGCGATATAGGCACTTGCCTCTTTCGTACAGGCGACATAAAACGCATTGCCCGTAACGGAAATATCGCCAAACGTTTCCCGTTTCATGCCTGTATTCATTAAAGCACCAAGCACATCCCTATGTGTTAATGTCACAAATTTTTTCGCATAGGCAGCTTTAAAAAGGGAAATTTCCCAATCGATTGGCTCACTTTTTAAGTAAGCAGGGCGAATGGACGCACGTTTACGTTCGCATCCATCGGCTCCGCCAAAAAACTGCAAATCGATCTCCCCGTCTTGGCCAATAACAGACTTGGCAACTTCTTGCATTCGCGGATCAAGAAAACCAGTCAGCTTCTCTTGATGATAGCGTGCTGCCTGTTCACGAAGAGTTTGGATATGGTCAATAAACGGGCGCTCTTCTTCGCGAAAGTGTTCATACATTTTAAATCCACCTACAGCCACGACAAAATCATTTGCTGCAAAGGATAAAGTCCTTGCCTTGCCAAGTTGAGGACAATAATGGCGACAACTGGCGACAAATCAATCATACCAAGTGGCGGGATAAAGCTGCGAAACATATCTAAATAGGGATCAACCACTTTCCCAAGCACTTGCCCGAAAGCCGAATCGCGGCCCCCCACCCATGACATTAGAATGTAAATGAAAATCGCTATCAAATACAAAAATGCCGCATTTTGAAGCAAGTTAAAAATAAAGTTGACCATTGTTTCCATTTGAGATTCCGTCACCTACTTTCCTCATACCGTGCTATCTGTTTGTCTTGTGACCCAATCACTGATGGATCCAGTGATTTCCACATTGTCTGGCGTACAAAGAAAAATGCCTGGTCCGATTTTTTGAATGTCTCCTCCAATAGCATAAACGGTTCCACTTAAAAAATCTACTATTCTTAACGCTTGCTCTTGTTCAATCCGCAATAAATTGATGACGACCGCCTTGCGTCGTTTCAAATGGTCGGCAATTTCTTGAGCTTCGTCATAAGAGCGCGGTTCCAGTAATATCATTTTCGCTGATTTTTGCACACTTTGCAAGCTTACAACGTTCTGGTTTTGTTCCAGCCCTGCCGCCTGCTTCGCCTTTGGTGCTATCCCCTTCTCAAGCGCAGGGCGTTCATCACGCTGTTCAGGTTCTTCTACATAACGCTCGACTTCTTCAACGTGGTCATCTAGGTTAAAGTAACGCTTGAACTTTGTTTTAAAGCCCATGGCCTTCCTCTCCTTTTTTACGACTGCTCTTTGCCAACAAGAGACGTTCCAAGACGAATAAATGTTGCGCCTTCCTCAATCGCAACTTCAAAATCGTTAGACATTCCCATTGACAACTCCGTGCAAGGGGCGTATGAAAGCTTGTCCGCCTGTATTTGGTCGCGAAGCTCTCTGAGCCCTGAAAAAATCGGCCTCGTTTGTTCAGCATCTTGTTCAAAAGGGGCCATTGTCATCAAACCGATGACCCGAACCGCTGGATAGACGGCCAGTTCATTGATAAATGGCCTCACTTCCTCTGGTGCTAGTCCATTTTTCGATTGTTCCCCGCTAATATTGACTTGTACAAAACAATCGATTGTCTTTCCTGGTTCGAGGCGTTTGTCAATTTCTTTGGCCAAGCTCAACCTATCCAAAGAATGGATGCATGAAACAACGTTGACAATGTTCTTAACCTTTCTCGATTGAAGCGAACCGACAAAATGGAGGCGTGCATTGCCAATGGCAGCAGCTTTTTCGAGTGCGCCTTCAATCCGGTTTTCACCTATATCAACAATCCCAGCTTCCACCGCTTGTTTTGCTGTAGCGACAGAAACATATTTTGTGACGGCGATAATGCGCACATCATCAAAAGCGCGCCCGCTCCGCTCGCATGCTTGCCTGACTCGCATTTTTATGTTTGCTACGTTTTCTGCAACATTTACACTCACTGATTTTTCACCCTTTTTGTAACCCGATTGCGCTCATCATTCTGCCCGTCCGCCCCTTTTCTTTGCGGTGGGAGAAAAAGGCATCGCTTTCGTATGTGCATACAGTTGATGTATGTATATGAGAAGGATTAACGCCTGAAGCGATTAGCAGCTGCTTGTTCAACATTGGCAAATCCAGCAGGCTATGCCCAGGCTTTGTTGGCGTCAGCACACCAGCAACTTCGCCGCCGAGGGCATCCTTTACTTTGGAAGCAACCACTTCATCGACCTCGTAATGAGGTGCACGGATGCTTGGCCCAATTAACACATAAACATCGCTTGCAGACACACGATGCTTTTCTTTCCAAATACCTACCAGTTTCGGGCCAATTTTGGCAACGCTCCCTTTCCAGCCAGCATGGCAAAGACCGATGAGGCCAGCCGACTTCGCCGCAAAGTAAAGGGGGACACAGTCCGCATACAGGCTTGTCAACAACAACCCCTGTTCTTGCGTGTAAATACCATCTAAACCAGGAAGCGCTGTTTCTAGGCAATCAGCGCCCCTGCCAGCATCTGCCGCCGTCAATTCCGCTATCTCTGCTTGGTGGACTTGCTCTGAACCAATCCATTTCGTTAGGGGAAACCCTATATCCGCTGCCACAAGACTGCGGTTTCTTTGTACATCGTTTTGGTCGTCGCCAACATGAAAGCCCATATTCAACGTGGCATAAGGGCTTTTGCTGACGCCTCCATGCCTTGTTGTAAATCCGGCAAACATGCCTGGCATAACGTTTGAAAAAACGGTTGCCGCCAGCACGCGTTCACTCCGCTTTTCCCATTTTTCTTCAACCATTAAGTGGAAGCCCCCCGACTAGTTGCAATTCCTTTATGGTCTTAGTTTATCACAAGGCATGCCATACAAGAAACAAAACTTATCCTTTCTTCCTTGCCTCCTCCATCGGGCTCGCGCCGCTTTTTGGCTGATAACGTTCCGGCACTTCAACTAAAATCACGTCAGAACCAATTTTAACAATGTTTTTCCATGGGATCACCAATTCTGCCGCATCCCGTTGCCCTAGTAGCTGCATGACTTTTCCTGTGCCAGCAATGACAATTGCCTCAATTTTTCCTGATTCCAAGTTGATGTCCAAATCATTTAAATGGCCTAGGCGTTTGCCATTTTCCATATTGACAATATCTTTTTGCGATAGCTCCGAAATTTTTTGCATGCTCCTTTTCCCTCCTGTTATCCATTTATAAAACGTATGCGCGCTTACAGCCTGGCATGAAAAAAAGTAGAGCCTAGCAGCAACTGAAACACAAAAGGCTAAAATCGAAATCGATTTTAGCCTTCATGATTCTATATGTTTATTCATTTGTTGGATCGCGCCTTTTTCTAGCCTAGACACTTGCGCTTGTGAGATGCCGATCTCCTCGGCTACTTCCATTTGCGTTTTCCCTTGAAAGAAACGCATGTTTAAAATCGTTTTCTCTCGATCATTTAAGCGGACCATCGCCTCTTTTAAAGCAATTTCTTCTACCCAGTTTATATCTTTATTTCGTTCATCACTAATTTGGTCCATGACAAAGATTGGATCGCCGCCGTCATTATAAATCGGTTCGAACAAGGAGACAGGATCTTGAATCGCGTCTAGAGCAAAGACAACATCTTCTTTTGGCACCTCAAGTACTGCAGCAATCTCTTGCACTGTCGGTTCTTTCTCCCGTTTTTTTTCTGCCATGATTTGGTCGCGCACTTGCAGTGCTTTATAGGCAATATCCCGAAGAGAGCGTGAAACCCGAATTGGATTATTGTCCCGTAAATACCGTCTAATCTCCCCAATAATCATCGGGACCGCATACGTTGAAAATTTTACGTTTTGGCTTAAATCAAAGTTGTCGATTGATTTCATTAATCCAATGCAGCCGACTTGAAACAAATCATCTACGTTCTCGCCGCGGTTATTAAATCGCTGAATGACACTTAACACTAAGCGCAAATTCCCATTTACGAGCGTTTCTCTCGCTGGCTCATAGCCGGCTTGCAACTTCGTAAACAACTCCCGCATTTCAGCGTTCTTTAAAACTGGCAACGTCGATGTGTCAACGCCGCAGATTTCCACTTTATTTCGAGTCACATTCCTTACCCCCTAAACGGAAGATGATGTCAAAAAAAGTATCTCCCTGGGCAAAAAAAATATGCACGGCAAAAACACGCTCACATGACTTAGAAAGATTTGGCCTTTGACACGACGCTGTTGAAGCTTGGAAAAAATTTTTTATGGAAAAAAAAGGAGGAATCCCATTTGGGAGCCCTCCTTCTTATACCATTTTGCTAAATTCTTTTTGCAGCCGTTTAATGATGCGCTTTTCTAAACGGGAAATGTACGATTGGGAGATCCCTAGCATATCGGCGACATCTTTTTGGGTTTTTTCTTCTTCTCCAGCTAAGCCAAAACGCAGTTCCATAATTTGTTTCTCCCGCTCTGATAACGTGTGGAGCGCCTTGACAAGCAAACGGCGGTCGACGCGTTCTTCAATCCCTCTCGTGATAATGTCTTCTTCTGTACCAAGCACATCGGATAATAACAGCTCATTGCCATCCCAATCAATGTTTAATGGTTCATCAAACGATACTTCAGAGCGTGTTTTGTTGTTTCGCCGCAAGTACATTAAAATTTCATTCTCAATGCAGCGGGAGGCATACGTAGCAAGCTTAATTTTCTTTTCAGGATTAAAAGTGTTGACCGCTTTAATTAAGCCAATCGTGCCAATGCTAATCAAATCCTCAATATTGATGCCTGTGTTCTCAAACTTGCGGGCAATGTAGACAACTAAGCGCAAGTTCCGTTCAATGAGCACAGAACGTACCGCTTTGTCTCCACTTGGCAGCTTGCCCAATAGGTCAGCCTCTTCTTCTTTCGACAACGGCGGCGGCAATGCTTCGCTCCCGCCTATGTAATAAATCTCATCCGCTTTTAACCCCAATTTGTTTAGAAGCCGGTACCAAAACAACTGCAATTTTAATTTAATCATTAAACGTTCCTCCTTTTGCTGTTTAGCTTGCATATTCGTGCATGATTTGGGGGTGGACAATACAGCGATAATGTTGTTCTGGAGATAGCGTCTCACGCGATAATCCAATCAAGACATGATTCGTTTCATACGCCTCATTTTGGTAACGGATTTTCACACGATCAGGTTTTAAAGCGGCCATATAGGAACTTCCTTGCCCAACGGCACGGTAAGGAATCAGCCGCATCCGTTTCATAAGCGGTGACGGTTCATTTTCAGCTTCCAACTCGAGAAGTGCGTCGACTTGCTGTTTGCCAAAAGCACTGTAAAGCAGTGCCGCCTCAGCAACCATGACAGGCATTTTCGTTAGCGGATCCCTTAAACGGTTGCCAGTATCAATTAACCCTTGGGCGAAAAAGGGCATTCCTTCAATCCAAAACTCAACTTCTGCCAGCTGGCTCGCATGAAATTGTTTGGTTTTCACTGCACCAAATTGCTGCTTGCAAAAATAAAGTGCAAGTGGAAAACCAATAAGCACGAATGCCCAACTGACCATGCTCCCACCCACTCCATGACCTGGCAAAAACGCCAGCACGTCGGTATCGGTTTCGAAGAAATAATGCATAGCAAACAAGCCGCCTCCGGTCACAAAGGTGACAAAATAAAAACTTGCCAGATTTTGCAGAAAGAAAGAAAAGCGTTTGTAGCCAAATGCAATGAATACGATTAGCCCCGAATAAATAAGTTTAATAACAGGATTCAAAAACAACGGCGCAGCAGGGGTGAACATCAAAAAGACGATCAACGATGCAAATAACGCCGCCAAGGCAAGGCGCCATTGGCGAAAACGTCTTTTTAACAAAAGCGCAGTAGCCGCAAGCAGCAAGTAGTCAATCCCTGCATTTAACAACCAAATCAAATCGAGGTAAACGGTCATTGGCTTGCTCCCTCACAGTGATAGAATTTAGTATAGTAGATCTTCATAAGAAAGTCTGTCACTTTATGGCGCAAGCAAGGATGTTATTTTGATAAGTTTTGGCAAACGCTGTCCCATTCTCGGCCGCTCGGAAATAACCGCAAAAAAACCGCTGCTCGAAAGCAGCGGTTTCAGACTGTAGAACAAACGCTCGTATACGTCGTCGTTTGACAAGCGTTTTCTATCAGCTTGAGTTCAGTTGTTTAACAGTCTAAGTGTCAGATACACTAGGACCAAATAGACGATTCGGTTTTACAAACAACCGCTCTTCACCATTAGCGGTTGCGGCGATTGCGCAAAAACGTGGGAATGTCGAGTGTATCTGGCTGTTCTTCTTTTTGCCTCGCCTGTTGGCGGCCTTCCGTACGTTTTGGCTCTTCTTTCGGTTGCGGCCGCGCATTTTGTTGTGGCATGGTACGGCTTTGTGGTTGTTTTGCTTCTGCCGTATCTTCAAACCCTGTTGCAATCACTGTAACGACAATTTCATCTTTCAAATTTTCATTGATGATCGAACCAAATATCATATTCACTTCTGCGTCACAAGCTTCAGAAACGATTTCTGCCGCTTCATGGACTTCATATAAACTTAAGTTCGTGCCGCCTGTAATATTCATGAGCACTCCTTGTGCCCCATCGACAGACGTTTCCAACAGCGGGCTGGAAATCGCTTTTTTGGCAGCCTCCGCCGCCCGGTTTTCTCCTGTGGCAACGCCAATGCCCATTAAAGCGGAACCTTTTTCACTCATGACCGTTTTGACGTCTGCGAAGTCTAGGTTGATCAAACCAGGCGTTGCAATTAAATCAGAAATGCCTTGAACTCCTTGGCGCAACACGTTGTCCGCCTCACGGAACGCTTCAAGCATCGGCGTATTTTTATCGACCATTTCCAATAAGCGGTCATTTGGGATCACGATCAATGTGTCCACTTTTTCTTTTAATGCTGCAATACCAGAAATCGCTTGGTTTTGCCGCTTACGGCCTTCAAAAGAGAATGGACGTGTCACAACACCGACCGTCAATGCGCCAAGCTCTTTTGCCACTTCAGCAATAACAGGAGCTGCTCCGGTGCCTGTTCCTCCTCCCATTCCAGCAGTAATAAAGACCATATCAGAACCTGTAAGCACTTCTTCCAGCTGTTCTCTGCTTTCTTCTGCCGCTTTCTTGCCTATTTCTGGGTTGGCGCCAGCGCCAAGCCCGCGAGTAAGTTTGCCGCCAAGTTGCAACTTCTTTTCCGCTTTTGATAAATGGAGTGCTTGTGCATCGGTATTGACTGCAATAAAATCGACGCCTTGCAGACCATTTTCAATCATGCGATTGACTGCGTTTGAACCGCCGCCACCAACGCCAATCACTTTTATTTGCGCTAATTGTTCCATATCCATTTCAAAATCAAACATGTTATTTCCCCCTAACCAGACTGGCTGACAGCTTTTTCTTATTCAAAGAATGTTTTAAACCAACTTTTCATTTTTGATTCTTTTTTTGCTTCCTGGCGTTTCGGTTCATGCCCAGTAGTCCGAAGTGGTTGGTTGTTTTCACTAGAGTCTGCTGTTTCAGCCTCTGATAATTGCGAGAATGCCGCAGCAACTTCCTTCCCTTGAACACGTCCATTTTTATGGGCAAACTGAATTAAACCGATGCTGACGGTATATTTCGGTTCCCGGACGCCAATGTAGTTCGGGATGGCCACACGGACATTGCCTTGGAGCATGTCCTTTGTCAGCTCAAGCACGCCAGGGAGCATCACTGTCCCGCCAGTCAGTACGAAACCGCTCGGAAAATGCCTAAACCCTAAGCGGACGAGCTCTTTTGCCGACAGTTCTAAAATTTCCTCGACCCGTGGCTCGATAATATGAGCAAGATCAAGCTGTGTAAGCATTTCTTTTTCATTAGAACCTACCGTTTGGATCGCAAATTGCTCATCGGAGGATGCTTCCTCGATAAACGCGTGGCCGTATTTGCATTTAATACGCTCTGCTTCCTCTGTTGTCAAGCGCAAGCCGACAGCCAAATCGTTCGTAATATGATCACCGCCTATAGGCAATACAGAAGTAGCCACCAGCGTGCCTTGCTCAAAAACAGAAATCGTTGTTGAGCCACCGCCAATGTCGATAACACAGACGCCGAGGCTTTTTTCATCTTTTGAAACCGCAACAGCACCTGTCGCCAGCCCATTCAAACAAATTTCTGCCACTTCCAAGCCTGCCCGTTCTACGCAGCGTAACAAATTATGAAGAACGGTTTTGGCACCTGTAATCATTGTACCTTCCATTTCCAAACGGACGCCAATCATTCCTTTTGGATCTGTAATTTCATCAAGGCCATCAACAATAAATTGTTTTGGGATCACATCGATGATTTCCCGCTCTGGCGGGATGGATACCACTTGTGCAGCATCCATGACTCGGCGGACATCCTCCACGCCGATTTCCCGATCGCTTGAAGAAACGGCAACAACCCCGTGGCACGGCAACAGCTCTACATGGCTGCCGTTCACACCGACGACAACGTGCTTAATCGTAATACCAACCATGCGTTCAGCTTGGTCAACAGCACGTTCAATTGATTTCACCGTTTCATCTATATCAACAATCGTGCCTTTCTTAATTCCTTCGGATGGAACATTGCCAACCCCTAATATATTGATTGAGCCATTGGCAACTTCGGCTACAATGACCCGTACAGAGGATGTTCCAATATCTAAACTAACATAAGTGTCACTGCTCACCACGGCACCTCCCCATCTGCAAAGTCATGGTGTCTCCTCTTTAAAATCGGTTCTTTTTTCCAGTACGTAAAGTATTCAACATGCATTTATGGAATCCTTTAAATCTCGCAGTTTCTTATGTATAAAAGTAAGCCTGGCAAGACTCTTTCTATTTAGTCTACACCAAGATGGAGAAGGTGAAAAGCCAAAACCTTCCCCCGCTTGGCTCCTAGGTCCTACTTTTTATCCAAACCATCCCTTTGCAAACCAGTTCATAGCGGCTTTGAACAAGCATCGTATTGCGCTTGCGTTACATGTTGATGTCAAAAATTGAATCAAAATGCCTATTGGCTGTCATGTTCTGTTTCTTTGAAATACGGGCTCATTTTCATATAAAGAACGCCTTGTTTTTCAGGGTCAAGTTGGGCGGCTACTTGCGGGTAAGGCTGCATCGATTGAGCAAAGGACTCGACATTTGTTTTGACTTCATTGCCGTCTGTCATATACAGCGTTAATTCCGAAGGCTGCGTGCTTGTTGGCGTAAACAAAATCTCAGAAATCCGTCCGACAATTTCAGGGGCTGTTTGAACAAGCTCCTCTCCAAGCTGTGCAAGAACTTCATCATCGTTGAAGCCGACTAAAACTGGCGCATCCCCGACAAGCTGTCCGTTCGGTACAGGGTCAAGCGTTTCTCCGTTTTGCAATAGCGGCAAATACGTGTCCCCTTCAGCGACATAACCAACGCGTGGGTACTCGCTTACAGTAATTCGCACGGACACAGGAAGCTCACGTTCAATTTTGGCACTCTCGATTTCTTTCAATGATGTTATTGCCTCTTCCCGTTCCCCTTCTGACAAATGCCAAATATTCATGCCCTCTTCTAGGCCGCTTGCTTCTAAGATCGTCTCATCAGCAACGAGTTGGTTGCCGTTTATATGTATGGTTTTCACACCGCTAAGGGGGCTTTGGAAATAAACCAAAACGACAATCAATAAAAAGAACAACAAAATAAATGCGAGGATCCGCCGATTTGCTTTTTGCTTCCGCTTTTCCTGCAACGTTGGAATCCGCTCATTCACCGATACCACTTTTTTATCTTGACTCACTTGTGCTCCTCCAAACTGCTCGAAATGCGAACAAGTCACAGGCATCATTTTTCACGGCTTGTTTCCATATTCTGGTTGAACTTAGCACGAAACGATGTTTTCGTTGCTTATTTCTCCATTTTAGCATGTTTTCCTGTTTGCCACTACAATACAACAAACAGAGAGCGATCATTTTTCGCTCTCTGTCCGATCATTATCTTGCATGCCGGCTAATATTTAACAACACACCGATGGAGACAAGCATAAGCGTTAACGACGACCCTCCATAGCTTAATAGCGGAAGGGTAATGCCAGTGACTGGCATCAGCCCTGTCACGACGCCAATATTAATCATTACTTGAATGGCAATCATGGTAATAATGCCGATGGCCAAAAAGCTTCCGAACAAGTCTGGAGCCCCTAGTGCAATACGGATGCCGCGCCAATAAAGGATCGCAAATAACAACAGTACGGTCACTCCACCTAAAAACCCCATTTCTTCGGCCAGGATCGCAAAGATAAAGTCTGTTTGTGGCTCAGGCAAATAAAAATATTTTTGCCTGCTTTCGCCAAGGCCCATGCCGAGCAAGCCCCCAGGACCGATGGCCAGCAACGATTGGATAATTTGAAAACCGCTGCCGAGTGGGTCACTCCACGGATCCATAAAAGAGGTGATTCGCTGGATTCGGTAAGGGGCGCTGGCAATAAGCGCCACAAATCCGAACACACCGATTAAGCCAAGTGCGACAAAATGCTTGATCCGCGCGCCTGCAGTGAAAATCATTACTGTACAAGTTCCAACCATGACGGCACCTGTACCAAGGTCAGGTTGCATCATAATAAGAGCAAAAGCCAACAGAACAAGGCCTAGAGAAGGGACTAACCCTTTTTTTATCGTAACAATCCATTTTTGGTGATCGGCTAGAAACTTTGCAAGGAAAATAATCATTGCCATTTTCATAAACTCAGATGGCTGGATTGAAAAGGCACCAACGCCAAGCCAGCTTTGAGCCCCGCCGCGGACAAGGCCGACCCCAGGGATAAGCACAATAACGAGCAAAGCAAAACAGACAATTAAAATGCTCTTGCTGTATGTGCGCCATACCCAATAGTCTAATCGCATCATCACAAACATCAGTAAAACGCCTGTTCCGCCAAAAAACAATTGTCGTTTTGCAAAGAAAAACGAATCGCTGAAACGGTAAGAGGCCCAAGCCGCACTGGCACTATAAACCATGATTAAGCCAATGACTAAAAGCGCAATCGTTACAGCAAGTAGAGTTAAATCGGGGGCAGATTTCTGTTTTCCCATCACACACCTCGGCTTCATGCGACTTCTAACACTACTATATGAAGCCGAAGCGGCAAACATGTCCATTAGCACTGTAAAAGAAAAGCCTGCTGTTTCCAGCAGACTTCAGACAGAGTGATTCATGCAGATGCGCGTACATTTGCGTTTGCTGCTTTTTACAGGCTATTCACCGCCTTTACGATGGTTTGATTATCGTGTTTACATAATCAAGAAATTCATCGCCTCGCTCCTCAAAAGAGCGGTATTGGTCCCAGCTGGCGCAAGCTGGAGACAGAAGGATAACGTCACCAGGTTTTGATAGTGACACCGCTTTTTCCGCGGCGTCTTTGACCCGTTCAGCCGCAATCCCTTGGACATTTGCTTTAGCTGCCAATGCCAACAGTTTGCTTTTTGTTTCACCGTATGCAACGACGGCCTTAACATGTTTTAGACTCACCAACAGCTCGTCAAAATCGTTGCCGCGGTCAAGCCCGCCGGCAATTAAAACAACTGGTTTTGCAAACCCCGATAGCGCTGCTTTTGTTGCTAGTATATTCGTTGCCTTTGAATCATTGTAAAACTGCCGCTCTTCCCAACTCCCCACATATTGAAGTCGGTGTTTCACTCCAGGGAAATGACAGAGCACATGCCTAATTTGTTCTACTGTCGCCCCTGCCAAGCGAGCCGCCGCAGTAGCGGCTAACATATTTTCGACGTTATGTGCCCCTGGTAATACGGCATCAGCCAATGCAAGGATCGGTTCTTCTTTAAAAAAGATCGTACCGTCTCTCACATAAGCGCCGTCTTCGACGACATTGATGCGCGAAAACGGGACAAGCGTAGCGCCTGTACCTGCAATGGCCTGAACGACTGCAGGATCATCCGCATTGTACACAAGACAGTCAGTAGGGCCCATATTGGCAGCAATCCGCGCCTTTGCCGCTATGTAGTCTTCACGAGTGCCATGGTAGTCCAAATGGGCGTCAAATACATTCAGCCAAACAGCTACCTTTGGCTGAAACGCATTAGTGCCCATTAATTGAAAACTAGAAACTTCCAGCACGATCACATGTTCAGCCTTTGCCTTTTGAGCTACTTCTGAGGCTACCGTGCCAATATTTCCGGCAATTAGCGGCTTACGCCCACTATGCTCAAGCATTTCTTTCACCAATGTCGTCGTCGTTGTTTTGCCATTTGAGCCAGTAATGGCGACAATTTCGGCTTCCGAAATCAAATAGGCGAGCTCGATTTCGGTCCAAATGGGAATGCCACGCGCTTCCGCTTCTTTTACCAGTACATTTGTGTAAGGAATACCGGGATTTTTCACAAGCAAGCTACAGCCATCAAGAACGGTAAGCGGGTGTCCGCCGCACACCACTTGAATGCCGGCAGCCTCTAGTTCGCTTGCCTGTGGTTGTTCAGCACGGCTTTTACTGTCGTTAATGACGACCTCTGCTCCTAAACGGGCAAGCAGCAACGCCGAAGCTGCTCCGCTTTTCGCCATGCCTAGAACGAGGACGCGCTTTCCGCTCAATTCCTTTACTTGCTTCATGTCAGCCACACTCCAATGTAAATGCCCATAACGGCAAAGATCATGCCGACAAGCCAAAATGTCACGACTACTCGCCATTCGGACCAACCAACAAGCTCGTAATGGTGATGCAATGGGCTCATTCGAAACACACGCTTCCCTGTCAATTTAAACGATGCTACTTGAATGATGACCGAGAGCGTTTCAATGACGAACACGCCCCCAACAATAATGAGCATCAACTCCATTTTTGTCAGGATGGCGATCGCAGCAATTGCCCCGCCAAGAGCAAGGGAGCCTGTATCTCCCATAAATACTTTTGCTGGATGGGCATTAAAGACGAGAAACCCTAAAAGCGCTCCAGTAATGGCTGTCGAAAATAAAGCCGTGTCAATGAATCCTCCGCTCCAAGCAAGGATGGCAAAGGCGCCAAAAGCGATTGAACCGGTGCCAGCCAAGAGCCCGTCAAGGCCATCAGTCAAATTGACGGCATTGCTCGCCCCGAGCAGCATCAAGACAATCAAAATGAGGTAGAACCAGCCTAAATCAAAGCCAAACGTTGTGCCTGGAATGGCGATAAATGTATCAAAGCCAATCGCAAGCAATCCGATATAGAAAATAGCAGCAATGACTAGCTGACCTGCTAGCTTTTGCTTGGATGTCAAGCCGAGATTGTGCTTGCGCACCACTTTTAAATAGTCGTCAACAAAACCGACGATCCCATAACCAAGCGTAACAACCATTAACAACAACAATTCTGGAGTGAATCCTGTGATGGCGATCCCAATCGCGAGGGCACTGATGAAAATCGATAAGACAATAACAATACCGCCCATTGTTGGCGTACCGCTTTTTTTCTGATGGGATTTCGGTCCTTCTTCACGGATGCTCTGCCCAAACTTCAATTTCCGCAAAAAGGGAATAAACAGCGGTGACATAATAACAGCAGCCGCAAATGAGAGAATGAGAACGAACAACAGCGTCCATTCTTCCATATTAATTGCCTCCTTTGACAGCCGGTAAAACTTCCTCAAGCGCCAATCCGCGTGAAGCTTTTATTAATACAACGGTGTCTTTCGTATAGTAAGGTTTCAAAAGTTCGGCTGCTTCCGCAACCGTATCAGCATGGACAAGCGAAATGTGGCTGTCCTTTTTATCAAGTTGGGCCTCGTAAATCCATCGGCCTTTTTTGCCGACTGTCACAACGTCTGTGATTGGCGGCTCAATGGCAACAGCAACGCTTTTGTGAAGAGCTTTTTCATCTTGGCCTAGCTCATAAATATCTCCTAGGACAAGAACGCGTCTTTTATAATGGGGCAGCTCTTTCACAGTCTCAATTGCCGCTTTCATCGATGTTGGATTGGCGTTGTAAGCGTCATTAATGATCGTCGAGCCGTTTGGCCCTTTAAGCTTCTCTAGCCGCATACCCGTTATCGCCAAGGAAGAAAGTTGTTTTTGGATCACAGCATTGCTAAAACCTAGCTTTTGCGCAAGCAAAATCGCGTAAGCAGCATTTTTGACATTATGCTTGCCTAACATTGTAAGTTGCCAGCGTGCGCCGTTCAAATAAAAGACATAGCCATTTTCTAGCGTTTCGACGTCACTTATTTTGGTTGCCGCCTGATCAGAAAAACCAACTGTCGTTTCCGCTTGTTCGTTATACGGACTTAGCAATGGTTCGTCTCCGTCGAATAACAACCAGTTTTCCTTTATGAGCCCATCAGCAATTTCCATTTTTGCAGCCGCAATCCCTTCACGAGAACCTAAATGCTCGATATGGGCATCGCCAATGCTAGTAATAATGGCTGCATTTGGCTTCGCTATTTGCGTAAGCGTCGAAATTTCCCCCGCATGGTTCATTCCCATCTCAACGACCGCATAACTGCAGTCTTCTGGCATGGACAGCAATGTGAGGGGGACGCCAATATGGTTATTCAAATTCCCTTTCGTTTTATGGACAGTAGCCGTTCCAGCTAACACACTAGCAACTATATCCTTTGTCGTTGTTTTTCCGTTTGAGCCGGTAATGCCAATAACAAACGGATTCACTTTTTCACGGTACGCTTGCGCCAAAGCCTGCAGTGCTAACAACGTGTCTTCCACATAGTAAAGCTGGAACGTCTTTGGCAACTGCTCAGGCACAGGCTCCTGTTCATGCCAAAGAGCACCTGTTGCCCCTGCTTCAATCGCTTGTTCAATAAAGCGATGGCCATCAAACCGTTCTCCCTTTAAAGGCACAAACAGCCCATTTTCCATGCGCTGCCGCGTGTCCGTCGAAACGCCTGAAAAGCCGCGCCCGTCTTCTTCCAAACGGCTTCCTTTCGCAATGGATTTCAGCAAACTTGCATCGATCTTCATTGTATCCGCTCCTTCAGCGCATCGCGGGCCACTTCTCGGTCATCAAAATGAATCCGTTGACGGCCAATTTCCTGATACGTTTCATGCCCTTTGCCAGCAATCACGACAATGTCTCCTGTATGTGCCGCAGCAATCGCTTGCTCGATTGCCGTTTTCCGGTCAACAATGACGGTGTATTGGTCTGGGTCAAGCCCCTCCGTAATATCGGCAAGAATCGCATTAGGGTCTTCGGTACGAGGATTATCTGACGTAAATATTGTTCGATCTGCATATTGCACGGCAATCCGCCCCATAACAGGGCGCTTTGTCGCATCGCGATCTCCTCCGCAGCCTACGACTACATGAATGTCATTATCTGCAAAGTCTTGGACGGTTTGCAACACATTTTCGAGGCTGTCAGGCGTGTGTGCATAGTCAACAATCACGGTAAAGTCTTGCCCTTCATCGACAGGTTCAAAACGCCCCGCTACACCTGTGACTTTTTCTAGACTAGCCTTAATCGTGGAGAGAGACAAACCTGAGACATAAGCGCTGGCAGCAGCAGCAAGGGCGTTGTAGACATTAAACAAGCCAATCAGTTTGAGCTGGACATCGGTTTTTTCACCAAAAACATGTAATGTGAACCGCGTGCCCGCAGCGCTTACTTTAATGTTTTCCCCGTAAACGTCCGCTTGTTTTTTGATGCCGTATGTGACGACGTCCGCCGTTGTCATCTGAATGAGCCGGTCGCTGGCAGGGTCATCGCTGTTTATGACAGCGGTTTTGCCGTCATATGTATTTCCTAGTTGTGAAAATAATAAGCTTTTTGCATAAAGGTAACGCTCCATCGTCTCATGGTAATCAATATGGTCGGGGGTTAAATTTGTAAACACGGCAATATCATAATCACAGCCGCGCACACGACCTAAATGCAACGCATGGGAAGATACTTCCATTACCGCTGTCTCGACTTGCTTGTTTACCATTGAGGCAAACCGCTGTTGCAACACAAGTGATTCAGGCGTCGTATTCCGTGTTTCAATCGTCTCATCGCCAATCTTTGTATAAAGCGTGCCGATGAGGCCGGTTTTCTGACCTGCCTCACGAAACATCGTATCTAGAATGTGCGTGACAGATGTTTTCCCATTCGTGCCTGTCACACCGATCAGCTGCAATCGTTTCGTCGGCTCTCCGTAAAAATGACTCGCCAACCGCGCCATTGCTCGTTTTGTATCACGGACTACTACGACAGGCACATCAAGGGCAAGAGGGCGCTCAGCAACAACGGCGACCGCCCCTTTTTCTACAGCCTGATTTGCAAAGTCATGCCCATCAACGGTATAGCCATTAATGCAAAAAAACAATGTCCCTTGTTTCACTAAACGCGAATCCATTTCTAAATGCGCAATCTCTATTGATTGGTGTTCTTTTTTTAAAGGTGTAATGCCCCGAAGCACACGAAGCAATTCTTTCAATTCCATGTTAATGCCTCCAAAGTTTTGACAGTCCACCGTATTGGAAAACGATGAATGAGCAGAATAAAAACATACGTATCCATTTTAGTCGTTCCCGCTCATTTTGTCACCCATATACACACGGATTGTTGAATCTTTTGCAACACGTGTCCCAGGTTGGGGAGACTGACGCAACACGGTGTTGCCTTCACCAGAGGCATCAAGACGAAGATCGTAGTGGGACTCATAAATGTCCCGTTTTGACAGGCCAATCAAATCTGGGACTTCCACCAATGGTTCATCCGCCCATGTCAATTCTTTTTCAATCTGGTTATCCCTCTTTTCGACTCCCATCGCTTCAAGGCTGTCACCGATGATCGCACCTGCAATCGGTGCCGCCACTACCCCACCATATTGGATCGTATTTTTCGGGTTGTCAATTGCGACATAGACGACAATTTGCGGATCATCCATTGGCGCGACGCCAACAAACGATAAAATGTAGTTATTTTCCAAGTACTTTCCATTTTTTGCTTTTTGCGCTGTTCCTGTTTTGCCGCCAACACGATAGCCATCAACAAACGCATTTTTACCAGATCCTTTGGCCACAACATTTTCCATCGCATAGCGGACTTGCTCTGATGTTTCTTCAGAAATCACTTGCCGTTTCATCACAGGCGAAATGGACTCAACGACCTCCCCTGTTTCTCCATCCGTCCACTCTTTCGCTAAATAAGGCTCGTATAAATACCCACCATTTACAGCTGCCGAAACGGCTACTACTTGTTGGAGCGGCGTTACGGCCACACCTTGACCAAAAGCGGTTGTCGCCTGCTCAAGAGGACCGACACGCTCGCGGTCAAACAAAATCCCTGTTCCTTCTCCTTGTAAATCAATGCCTGTTTTTTGGCCAAACCCAAATTTCTCAATGTAATCAAACAGGCGATCCTTTCCAAGGCGCTGGCCAAGTTCGACAAACCCAGGGTTGCAAGAGTTCTGCACGACTTCTAAAAATGTTTGGTGCCCATGCCCGCCTTTTTTCCAGCAATGAAGCTTTGTCCCCGCTACATTGATGTAACCAGGGTCGTTAAATGTATCGTTTTCTAGATCGACGACGCCTTCTTCCAACGCAGCAGCAAGTGTAATAAGTTTAAACGTGGAGCCTGGTTCATACTGCATCCAAACTGGTTTATTTTGGTTATACACTTCAGCCGGCACTTCCCGATAATGTTCCGGGTTAAAGTCAGGGCGGCTGCTCATCGCCAACACTTCTCCTGTATTGGGATCCATAGCGATTGCCATCGCTCCATCAGGCTCATACATTGCTTCTGCCTGATCCAACTCTCGTTCCATAATCGTTTGTATGCGGCTGTCAATCGTTAACGTCAAATCAAGCCCGTTAATGGGAGGCTCATATTCGTCAGCCAAGTTGGGCATTTTCGTTCCTTTAGCAGTCGAAAAAAAGGAGACATAGCCTTTTTCGCCTTTGAGCTTCTCGTCATAATAATGCTCTAGCCCTGTTAAACCTTGGTTGTCAATGCCGGCAAATCCAAGGACATGAGAGAGGTAGCTGCCAAATGGGTAATGGCGTTTAGAGTCTTCAGCAATGTAAACGCCAGGCAGATTGAGGCTCCGCACTTCTTGCGCTTTTTCCTGGGATAATTTCTGCCCCTCTGGACGCAGCCAAACGCTCGAAGCAGACTTCGTCAACGATTCATATGCTTTTTGTTGGTCCATTTCCAAAACAGCAGCCAATTTTTCAGCTGCGTCTACCGGGTCTGTCACTTGCCGTGGAAAAACAATGACAGACGGGGCGCTAATATTGGTGGCTAACTCTACGCCGTTTCGATCGGTAATATCGCCTCGTTTTGGTTCAAACGGAATGTTTCTTCCCCACGAATCTTCTGCCTGTTCAGTCAGCCAGACGCCTTGTCCGAACTGGACATAGCCTAAGCGGACAGCAATGATCGCAAACACGGCTAAGCCGATGAAAAAGGCGAGTAGCAGCCGCTTTCTGACAGTTACATTTGATACGCGCACGGCTATCCCTCACTTTCTGCACTGGACGGGTTTATGGTCTAGCCTATGCTTGTTTACCACGTGATAGAACAAAGAGGAGCTTGCCAAACGGCAAGCTCCTCAAGACTGTAGACAAACGCTCGCATACGGCGTCGTTTGCCTCATTCATATGCCCATAAACGCATGTTCCATTGGCATCTTCATCAGGTTCCCTCTATCAGTATCGGGGATAGGGGAGACAACGTTGAGAACGTTACTCGGTCTGATCGCCATCGCTCTCTTCCGTCTCTGTTGTTGCCTCCTCCTCTCCTTCAGACACTGGTTCCTCTACATCCTCGAAAGCTTGTTCGAGTTCTTCGTCTGTTCGCTCCGCATTTGCGCCGGCTCCCCCTTGATCATGGTCCTCTTGCTCATCTCGTTTGTTGTTCGAGGCAAACTCAGCATCGAGAAGGTTTTGTTCCTCTACAGGCTCACCAGGGGCTATGCTCTGGGACTGTAGATAGCCATTGCCGCTAAATTCTGGCGTTAAGTCAAGCAAAGCTGCCACTTTCATGGCGTCACGCGATGACCAGCCTGCCATGTCTGGCATCATGACCTCGCCATCTGTTAGCAAGACGATCCGATCGCCTGGAAGAACCTTCGTTCCTGGCGCTGGCTGTTGGTCCGTAATATGTTCTCCTTCTCCAAGGACAACCACTTCACCAGGAATGGTTTCGGCTGCTTTGTCTACCCGTTCACCGGTCAGTTGAGGCATTTCAAAACCTTGCTCCTCTGCTTCTTGCAGCAATTCCGCTTCATTTGGCTCCAAGTCCATATACGTCATGCTGCTCTGCATAACAGCGTTAAATATCATCGAGACAGGGGCATTGCCCGACTCACTATCATCTAACTTCGGCTTTGTAACAGAGACATAAAGGACCACTTTCGGATTGTCGGCAGGGGCCATGCCGAGAAAAGAGTAAAGGTATTGGCCATGGCCTGATAAATATTTTCCGTCTTCAGCAATTTGTGCAGTCCCTGTTTTGCCTGCGACCTCAAGTCCTTGAATGTTGTAGGCTTTGCCTGTGCCGTGATCCTCGGCTACCGCTCCACGCAACAGCTCTCTCACATGTTTGGCTGTCTCCTCGGAGATCGGCTCGCCAGCCACTTCTGGTTCTGTTTCCCGGATCTTATCGCCGTTTTCATCAACTACTTCTTTAATGATGTAAGGCTTTTTCATTTTGCCGTCGCCTGCGATGGCTGTTGCCGCCTGGATCATTTGGATCGCAGTCACCGTTGAGTTTTGTCCAAAAGCGGTACGGGCAGCATCGGCGCGCCTTCCTTCAACGACATTGCTTGATGCTTCATTCGCTAAGTCAATGCCTGTTTGTTCAGTAAAGCCAAACTGCTTCAAATACGAGTAAAACCGTTCCATCCCTAGCCGTTCGAGGACAAGCTTCGCCATTAACACATCGGAAGAACGCTGGAACCCTTCAGCATAGGAGATTTTTCCCCAACCAGAACGGTTTACGTCATTAATAGGGGGAGAATTGGCGTCAACTTCGTACCGCCCTGATTGGTATTCACTGTCGTCCTCAAACTCCCCTTCCTCTATCGCTGCGGCGATCGTAAACATTTTCATCGTTGATCCTGGTTCCACCACGTCCTGAACAGCCAAGTTTAAGTAATTTTCAATATTACGGTAATCATTCGGATTAAAGCTCGGCCGATTTGACATCGCCAAAATTTCCCCTGTCCGGGGATCAGCAGCAATCGCGGTCATTTTTTCTGGTTCATATTCTGCCTCTACTTGCGCCATTGCCTGCTCCATTGCAGCCTGAATCGACGTGTCTAACGTTGTATAAATATCTGCTCCATTTTTAGGCAACGTTACCCGGTCTGACCCCGCCCCTAGCGAGAGCCCTCTGCCAAGACTTGCATATTCGATATGGCCATCCTCTGCATGTAAGTAGTCATTCATGCTCGCTTCCAAGCCCATATTGTAGGCGCTGTCTTCGCTATTATGGTGACCGATCACATGAGAAGCAAACGTTTGTTTCGGGTAATAGCGCCTCTTTGTTTCTTGGATCAGGATACCAGGCAAATTCAGCTCTTCAATTTCATTTTTCTGCTCATATGTAAGATTCCTAGATCCTGCTCCTAATTCAATTTGGAAACGACCGTTTTCTTTTGCATCCGTCAAACGCGCTTCCAATTCGCCTTCTTCCATTCCGATCAGAGGCGCTAGTTTTTGTGCTGTCTCCTGTGGATCTTTCACATATTGGGTTGGGCCTTGGGAATCGGATAAAACAGCGATGACATTATAAGCTGGCACATCTTCGGCTAGTACGCTGCCGTGGCGGTCTAAAATGGCCCCTCGTTCGCTTTCAAGCACTTGCGAGCGGTTATACTTCGCCTCTGCCATAGCGACCAAATCATGGCCTTTCACTTCTTTGGTTATTTGAATGTACGTCATTCGGCCAAGCAAAATAGTGAACAAACCAAGAAACACAAACAAAAGGGTGACGGCACGTTTATTTGTCACCGCCCGTTTTATTTCCACTTTCCACCACACCTTTCCTAAGTAAGAAAAACGAGCTCGCTTGAACTCGTCTTGAAAACCGTTACTCTTTTTCTCCAGAAGATTCCATTCCCATTCTTTTTGCACGGTCAAGTACATTTTCAGGAGAGCTTAGTTCATCAAGCTGCATTTGGTAGCCTGCATTGGTTAATTCTTGCTCGCTAATGACAGATTTCTCTTGTTGGATCGATACATTCAAACCATAGAGTGTCGCATAATTATGTACAATGAAAGCGAGCATGAGAAAAAGTACCATTGCCAAAAAGCTCGCTATGATTTTTTCGCCAAGGGTAATGCGTGCCCGGTAGCGGACAATTTGCTTTTCTTTTCGCAATCCTTCTTTGTGCCGCTGAGGATGTGGTTGATAGTGTCGTTGTGCTCCCATGTAAACGCCTCCTTAATCCCTCTGTTTTTCTTTTTCAATAATGCGCAGTTTTGCAGAGCGCGCGCGGTTATTCGCTTTTACTTCTTCGTCACTGGCTACAATCGGCTTTTTGGTTATGAGGGCAAATGGCGCCTTTTGATCGGCAGGAATAACAGGCAGCCCTTTAGGCAAATCTGGCAGCTTCGTTTTCTCTTTAAACATTTGCTTGCATAAACGGTCCTCAAGGGAATGAAAGGTAATGACAGCCATGCGCCCGCCTTCGTTCAATAGTTCAAATCCATCCGTTAACGCATCCTCAAAAGCGCCTAGTTCATCATTGACGGCTATCCGAATGGCTTGAAATGTCCGTTTTGCTGGGTGTCCTCCTGCACGCCGAGCAGGCGCAGGAATCGCTTCTTTAATGATGGCCACCAATTCACCAGTCGTTTCAATTGGTTGCTTCATCCTGTACGCTTCAATTTTGCGGGCAATTTGTTTAGAAAACTTTTCTTCGCCGTATCTTGAGATAATCGAATGGAGCTTGGCAAACGGCCATGTATTGACCACTTCTCTAGCTGTGAGCGTCGCGCTCTGATCCATCCGCATATCAAGTGGGGCGTCTTGATGATAACTAAAGCCTCGGCTTGCTTCATCAAGTTGTGGAGATGAAACACCTAAGTCAAAAAGAATTCCATCTACTTTGTCAACGCCTCTCATTCGCAGCTCTTCCTTTATGTACCGGAAATTGCTGCGTATGAATGTAATGTTCTCCTTAAAACGAGAGAGCTTCTCTGCTGCGAACGAAAGGGCGGCTTCATCTTGGTCAAAGGCATAGAGATGACCTTCGCCTGCTAGTGCTGTTAAAATCCGCTCTGAATGGCCGCCGCCTCCTAACGTGCAATCTACATACACGCCTCCTGGTTTCACCGCGAGGCCATGTACAGATTCTTCTTTTAGTACCGTTATATGTGAAAACATATGTCCCATCCTATCTTATAAATCAAAATCAATTAAGTTCTCGGCAATGTCAGCAAAGGAATCCTCAGACTGGGATACATAGTCTTCCCAAAGCGTCTTGCTCCATACTTCCATTCGATTAGAGACGCCGATCACAACACATTCTTTTTCTAGCTTTGCGTATTCTCTAAGGGGTTGGGGTACATTCATTCGCCCTTGTTTATCAAGCTCGCATTCGCTTGCGCCTGAAAAGAAAAAGCGCGTAAAAGCACGGGCGTCCTTTTTTGTGAAAGGGAGTTCTTTTAATTGGCTTTCCAACTTGTCCCATTCGCTTTGGGGATAAACAAACAAGCAGTTGTCTAGCCCACGGGTAATGACAAAAGGAGTGCCGAGGTGTTCCCTAAATTTAGCAGGCACAATCATCCGGCCTTTCTCATCAATTGTATGCCGGTATTCCCCTAAAAACATTGTTGCCTGCCTCCTCCCCCACTTTCTACCCTTAACTTACCACAACCCTCCACTTTTCACCACCTTATCGTGTAATTTTCCACAGAATTAAAAAAAATCCTGCTCACAGAGCAGGATTTCACATACATTTTCGGTTGACACAAGCTGACAAGATTACACGTAAAAAACAAGATGGGCGCCCGTATGGGGCGGGTTTTTCTCAAGCAAACGGGAAAAGATGTCTATCCCTGCTGTATTTAACAGAATGAACGAATGTAAGATTCGCTCTTGCGGTGCATCTTTCGGACATAGCCACGTAATCGCTTCATCGTATTTGCTCAGTCCTACTTGATGCTGTTCCCGTATTTCCCGTTCCATTCGTTCTTTCAAAAAGGCAAGTTGCCCTTGAATAAATGCGCGGTTTTTCTCGCCCATTTTTTGCAATGTCGGGCTAATCTCGCCGGCCAGTTCCCTAAAAGGCAGATGGGCTGCTTCAATTGCTTCAGCGGCCGCTTGTGCCCTTTGCGCGACTGGATAAGAATGTTGGCTCGCAAGCCACGCTTCTTTGAGCTTTTCTCCATCGCCATAAATGTAGGTTTCTGCCGCTTCTTTGCTTTCGCGCAAATGCTTTTCGACCCGGGAAGGGACGAACGTGGCCGATAATCTCGGAATAATAGGCGTCAGTTTATAATCAAACAGGGCAAACACGTCTTTCAATGTCGCCCAATAGGCAAGTTCGCCAGGTCCAGCCACAAAAGCAAGCGTAGGCAGCAGCCATTCTTGCATAAGCGGGCGTGTGACGACATTATTGCTAAAGCGTTGTGGATGGCTGTCCACTTCCGCAAGCAACTCGTCTTTTGTAAATTGCCGGCCAGCTTCCCTGACATAAAAACGGCCAGCTTCGTAATCAAGACGGCGCCGTTTGCCATCGAGCATATAAAACAGATGGGCGTTTTGCTTTTCTGTCGCGATCGGAGCTGGATAGCCCTTTTCTACGAAGCGCGCTTCCCCGGCGACTTGGCATTCTTGCAAAGCGTCGACTTTACGTATCAACTCCTTGAAAAAAGGACGTTCAATGGCCCGTAATTCTGGATCATTGCTATCTAGAAAAAGCAAGCCTTCACGGTAAAAAAGCTCATGCATCAGCAATTTGAAGAATTCTGTATAGGTACTGGCTGTAGCTGCTGCCTGTGTGGCAATTGCTTTCAGCGTGTTTGTGTAGCTCGTTTCAGGCAAAGAGGAAAACAGCTTTGCCAAAAATGCGTCTAACTCCTTTTTGGGAAGAACTTTTGTGCTGGCAGCTTCTCCGTTCGGTTCGTCCCCTAACATCAGCTTTTTCCACATGCCGCCTTTTAAATAATGGACATATCGAACTTCGTCTAAGTCATGATCTTCTCCGGCAATCCAAAAAAGCGGTACAACAGGTTGGTTTAACGTTTCCTCATACTGTTTCGCCTGTAAAATGACGCTCATCGCTTTATAAGCTGTATACAGGGGGCCAGTCATGAGCCCAGCTTGTTGCCCCGCCACAACGACTAATGCATTTTCCTGCTTGAGTTTATGTATGTTGTCCATACAAGCCTCTCGCTTCCTTAATGGCGCATGGCGGGCTTCAAGCAAGCGACAAAGCGCCTGACGATGGGAAAAAGAGCGCTTTGCCAAATCTTCACTCCGCTCTCGCTCCCAGCCATTCGGTTTCCATCTATACGAGAACAGATCGCTGCATTGATCTGGTTGGTTGACATATTCAGCTAAGAACCCCGTTAAACGCCGTGTGTCCAACGCCTCAATTCTCATTTTCAATTCCCCTCAATTCCTGTGACCTTATCGTGTTCCATCATAGCAAAAACAGCAAGCGCAACCAAATAAGTTGCTTTACCACTTTAAGCGAACACGACACGGTCAAAAAATGCTGCCCCTAGCAGAAAAAGGTACAATAGGCTAGAAAGGAGAAATAAACTGCGCCAAGCTGCAGTCGTTTTCTTTTTTGGCGTTCCAGTCGGGTGGACCCAATGCATAAACAGAAACAGCGCCACTGTTAAAACGGCAATAAAAACGATCGCGAGCCAAGCTCCATGCTCTGGCCATAGCTCATGGCATATAAAAACAACAGCCAGCAAGAAAAACGGCAGTGTCCAATCGCTCGCATTGCGGATTGCTTTTCGCTTTGGTTGCCAACGGAGCAAAACGAAGCAGACAAGTAGCCAAGGCAAGAGCGGGAATGTTACAAATGTCGCGATAATAGCTGACACAGCTGTCGTCATCTCGTCTCACCTCTACTCAGAAGTTGATACAAAAATAATAAGCGTGGCGTATGAATTTGTTTCTTTTCGCCAAGGCGGATAAGATAACCTAAAATGGCATCAAGCTCTAGCTTCCGCCCCTGCTGATAGTCGACAAGCATCGAAGACTGGTTATTAGCGGTCTTCTCACATACCGCTACTACATAATGCCATAGGGCTTCGTCATCATCGCGTTCAAGTACAGCTACCGCTTCATGGAATACGCTTTTCATGGCTGCCATATAGCCCTGTTGTTCAATTAAAGCGCCGTTTCTTTCACCAGTAATGGCTGTTAATGGATTAATGCACGCATTAGCAATCAGTTTTTTTTCGAGAATCGGTTTGTAGGCGGGGAATGTATGTATGTGCAAAATCTGCCCATCGGCGGCATTGCCAATAACAGCAATGTCTTGTTCCGTCATTCTTTTAAAAGGGGCGATCTTCAGGCTGCCAAGCCCTCTTACTTCAACTACAGCGTCGCCTTCTTTGAACAGCCCGTATTCCAATACACCGACTGCCACCCTTCCCGTTAGATGGGCAATCTCCTCTAAATGGCCCATGCCATTTTGTACAAACAACCATCTTGTTTGATCGTACGCCAATGACTCGCCCATCGCTACTGCACTTGGTACATCATAAGATTTGACAGCGCACACAATCAGGTCAAACGGTTTCGTGCCCATGCCTACTTGTGTGCTCACTTTTTTTTCAGCTTCTGTTTTCCCTTTTAATGAAATACCGCGGTCTTCTAATAGAGCGGCTTGTTCTGCCCGTTTTGTTACTAAAACAACATCTTGTCCTGGGCGCTTAAAACTAGCTGCTAAAAATAAGCCTACAGCCCCAGCTCCGATTACTGCAATTTTCACAAAATGACCCCTCTTTTTTTAGTTGGTCCTATTGTATCACAGCCAAGTTCATAGATTACCATCATTGGCGAACTTTTTCGTTTTTAATGCGTTTTCATTTGTTTTCTAGTAAAATAGAAGAGGAAGAGTAAAGGTACTGAAGGAGGATGACTATGACCATTAAAGTGGAACGCTTGCTCGTCAACTACAAGACATTAGAAGAGTTTCGCCATTTCAGAGACTATGGGGCTGCCGAGCTTTCCATGAAAGACGATTTAAACGACAGCATTATTGAAAACGACAGCGAATCTCCTTTTTATGGCATTTATTACGGAAAAAAACTAGTTGCGCGAATGAGTTTATACAAAATTGACGGCAACTTTGACCGCTATTTTGACCCTCCGCAAGACTACTTGGAATTGTGGAAACTTGAAGTACTTGAGCCTTACCGTGGTCGAGGTTACGGGCGGGCACTCGTTGACTTTGCCAAAAGCTTCGGCCTGCCAGTTAAAACGAATGCGCGCCAAAGCACAGGCGAATTCTGGAGCAAACTTGGGTTCGAGCCCATTACTTACAATGAAGCACGAGATCGGGGCGAGAGCCCATATGTATGGTTTCCTCAAGGCGTGCAAGAACAAACAACAAAGCCTGAGCAAGCAAGGGCAGAATAATCAAAAAACAAGCCGCTATTTATGTTAGCGGCTTGTTTTTTGATTGATAAGTTGACATCGTCCATTAGACTGTGCCTTCTCCATCTGTGTTCGTCCATTTTCGAGCACGCTCCATAATTTCCAACAGTGCACGGTAATCGTCTGCAATCACTTGTTTTTCTTTTTTTATTTTTTCTAACTCTTGTTTCAAACGCTCGTTTTCTTCTCGTAACCGTGTCGCTTCTGCTTGGCTATGTTGTTGTTCTTTAAGCACCTGCAAAAACGCAATGACTTCGTCTAAATCTATGTTGTTGGCTGTAGGCACTGCTTTTTCCTCAGCTGCTCTTTGCATAACGGCCTTGTCGCTAGTCGTTCCAGCCTTTGCCCTTGTTTTTGCTTGCTCTCTTTTCTTAGCAGCCCTTTGTTTCTTGGCAAGTGCCACCTCAGCTTCATACTTTTTGCGAATGGTTGAATTCCAACGAAACCCGCAAGCCGCACTAGTCCGCGATAATTTTTCTGCAGTTTCTTCAAATGCAGCAAGCTGAGTACTGCCTTCCCGAATATGGCGAAGCACCGTTTCGGCAAGGAGCAAATCATCTTCCTGCGCCCACGCATCTTGGCGGTTAGCTGTCATTGTTTGTCCTCCTCTTTTTTTCCTATACTAATGGGCTTAAATACCCCAGTGAAAGCCGATGGACGCTCGCCACGCATTTTCCTCTATTTGGGATGGATCAGTACGGTTTTTTAGCAAAGCTGCTTGTCTCCGACTCTAGGCAATCGAATCAAAACGGCAACGGCCTAGCTAAACGGCTTGTTGTATAGCATGGCGATAGACGAAAAAATCGGTTCTTTTACTAAAATCTATGCTTTCCTCTGGTAAAATAGACGTTTTCTATTAAACCAGATTACCCTATTTTGCTGAATATTATTCAAAAAAAAAGCAGAAAGCCTGGAGGCTCTCTGCTTTACTTAGATGCTACTTTTTCACCCTTGTATGTTCCACACGCTTTGCAGACGCGGTGAGAAAGTTTGTACTCTCCGCACTCTGGGCATTCCACCATACCTGGCACTTCTAATTTAAAGTGCGTACGGCGTTTATTTTTCCTTGTTTTAGAAGTTCTTCTAAACGGTACTGCCATTGTTAACACCTCCTTCAAGCATTCGGACGATACAGTATTACTCTTTATCAAAAAATTTTGCTAGATCAGCGAGCCGCGGGTCAATCCGCTCTTTTTTCTCCTTGTCTGTCACAAGCTCCCAACCATTTCCTGACGGGGGCGCCTGCACGTCTGAAGGATTGTCCGCAAAGACTTGAATCGGTATGTTCACAAAGATCCGCTCTTTCATAACTGGCAGCAAATCAATCTTTTCACCTGTATACGTGTACGTATCCTCTACTTCAAGCTCCGGCGGAGGCAATTCTCCTTCGGGCACAAAATGCGCTTCTTCCTTTAGCTCATATGGCCAAACAACGTCGGCTAATGTCCGTGAGCAAGGAAGCGTCAGCTCTCCTTTTAAAGTAAACGAAAACGAGTATACATTTCGCTTTGCTGACACTGTCCCATTTATTTGAATGGGGCTCGCCGCTCGTACATCTTGATGTTCAGTAAGATCGTCTTCCACTTCGATCGTTTGCTCGAAATGAATGGGCTCATAGCGAGCCTGTTGCAACTGCTGAACATTCCATTCCATACTTAATTCACCTCATAAGGCAACAAAAATCATTATAAAACCAAGGCTTCATAATGTCAATCTTTTTTCTTTACAGTTACTGCCGTTTCCCTTAACGCTGCCATAGGTTATAATTTACCCAAGTACGTCCCATTTTAGCATGCGGGACGACTATGCGCAAAATCAAGAGGAGGGCTTATAGGCGTGAGAGCACTTGGTTTAGTTGTAGAATACAATCCATTCCATAATGGCCATCTGCACCACTTGACACAAGCAAAGCAGCAAACAGGCGCAGACGTGGTCGTGGCTGTCATGAGTGGCACTTTTTTGCAACGGGGCGAACCAGCGCTTTTATCACGCTGGTATCGGGCAGAAATGGCATTGGCTGCTGGAGCCGACCTCGTTGTTGAACTCCCTTATGCTTATTCCGTACAGACGGCAGAGCGCTTCGCTGAAGGCGCAGTTACGATCTTAGCTGCACTCCGTTGTTCTGTGCTAAATTTTGGCAGTGAGAAAGGAGAAATGGCTCCTTTTTATGCACTTACCGAGTTTATGAACGACCACCAAGCAGCATACGATCACCATGTGAAACAGTTTTTAAAAAATGGGGTTTCGTACCCAAAAGCAAGCGCACAAGCCTTTTCCATGCTGTCTGGACACGAAAAAGTGCTGGGATTAGATAAGCCGAACAATATTCTTGGTTACCATTACGTGAAAGCGATCCAACGCCTTGGAATCAGCATGGAAGCAACGACAACGTTGCGTATTCAAGCCGGCTACCATGACGAGCAGCTTGCTGGACCAATAGCGAGCGCAACGGCAATCCGCAAAGCGCTATTGTCTGGCGAAAACATTGAGACAGCCGTGCCTGCGCACACAGCACGCCTGATTCAAACGTATAGGCGCCGTTACCGGTTGTTGCATACATGGGAGCATTATTTCCCCTTTCTCCAGTACAAAGTACTGACAACGCCACTTGCTGAATTGGCCAAAACGGCTGAATGCAGCGAAGGGCTTGAACACCGCTTAAGAGATTCACTATTTAGCGCCTCTTCCTTCCAAGACTGGCTATCAGCCGCGAAAACGAAACGCTATACACAAACGAGGCTCCAACGTTTGTTTGCCCATTTGTTAACGGGCACAACTGCAGAAGAGAATACGGCTATCCAACAAAACGGTCCCGCTTACATTCGCCTTCTCGGTATGAGCGAAACAGGCAAAACATACATAAGGGAACACAAAAAAACCTTTTCCTTGCCCCTCGTTACAAGACAAGCAGAACTGCGCCGCTACGGGCAAGCAGGGGAACAAGAACTTCGCATTAGCCAGTGTTACTGGCTGCCATTGCCACCACAGGCGCTAAAACAGGAAATCACTCGAGAATTCCAGCAAAAGCCCATTAATTGGGAAAAGCGCAGCTAAGATGCTTATGATGCTGCGCTTTCCTTTGGAGGAAGCCCTTTAAGGAAGCTAAGCGCTTCTTCCAATGTATCAACTGGAATGATTTCCATATTGCTGCCTATCGCTTCGGCGGCTGCTTTTGCCTCTTTATAATTGGAATGGTGCGCGCCATTTTCATTTGGGGCAAGAAAATAATCGGCGCCTTCCCGGTCAGCGGCAACCACCTTTTGCTTGGCTCCGCCAATTGGCCCAACATTTCCATCATCGTCAATCGTTCCTGTTCCTGCTATTTGGTATCCTTTTGTTAAGTCAATCTCAAGAAGCTGGCTATAAATTTCAAGGGCAAACATCAATCCCGCTGATGGGCCGCCAATGGAGCCTGCTGAAATCTCGACAGCCGGATCAAACCTTGCTGACCGTTTTGTTACTGGTCCAACTATGCCGATGCCTACTTGTCCGTCTTCGACACTTTGGTCTACAGGAAAAGTCGAAAAGGTAAACGTATCTGTGCGGATAGCCGTTCCCCGTTCATATGTTAGTTCTACCGTTTCGCCTTCCTTGTAATCGGAAATGTGGTCAAATAGCTCTTCCACTGTTTCGATCGTTTCGCCGTTCACTGCAGTAATCAAATCACCCGCTTCCAGCACACCGTCCGCCGACATACCAGGGACTACTCCTGTTACGAAAACGCCACTGTAATCAATTTCCACTTCGCCTTTGCCAGCAGCCCGATATGCCGCTATTTTTGCGCTCTCTTGCGAATTGTTCATCAGCATAATTTGCCGCTCATCATATTCTTCATCGGAAATGTTCTTAGGAGCCGGAGAAAGTGAGCGAAATTGGCTAAACAGCGACCAAACAGCTAGCAACGGTGTCGCTCTTGCACTTCTGATAGTCGTCAACATGAAGGCACCAGTATCGTCTTTATAGCCTTCCTCTACCTCGATCATCCCCTCCAACGTTTGGGCAATCCCAGGTTGACTGTAATAATAAGGAAGCTCCAGCCGTCCAAGAACAACGATAATAATAAATAATAGCACCCAACGCTTCCAAGTAAACGTACGTCGCGTCCCTTCCATCTCCTACCTCCATTGGTCAATCAACTTCAAAATCCCCGGGAGTTGTTCTCTGCATGCATCTGCCCCTTGCTTAATGAGCTGGTCTGTCTCTGAAAAGTCTAGCGGAGACGAGTGTTTAAGAATCGGCCGCAGCAGAATGTCACCGGCATGTTCCTGTTTCCGCGCTAACTCCCTTCCCATTACATCCATCGTTTGCATGAGAATTTCATAGATTGAGGGCGATGTAAGTGTTGTTCGAAAATAGGAAACGTCAACAGCAATGACAATATCCGCCCCCATTTGGCGGACAACAGATACTGGCACCCGTTCTACAACCCCGCCATCTACTAAAAGCTGCCCGTCCTGTTGGACAGGAACAAAAATGCCTGGAATCGACAGGCTTGCTCGAACCGCCTTAGCGACGTCTCCCTTTGACATCACCACTTTTTGGCCGCTTAAGAGATCGGTTGCTACCACTTGTACTGGCGGAAAAAGCGACTCCAGCTTTTTTCTTTTAGCCAGTAGACGAATAAGGCTTTCAATCTTTTGGCCAGCAATAAGCCCTTGTTTTGAGACCGTAAAATCCAAGTAATATTTTCGTTTGAAACGTTTTGCAAAAATTTCCATCGTTTCAACCGAATGGCCTACACCATACATAGTCGCGACCAGTGCCCCCATGCTGCTACCAGCTAGATAATCAATTCGAACGCCCGCTTCTGTAAGCGTCTTTAACACACCAATGTGGGCAAAGCCTCTAGCCCCGCCAGAACCAAGGGCCAGTCCAATCGTTGGCTTTTTGGCGCCCATAGGCATTTCCTCCTTATTGTACTCGTTCGCTTAACGTGTTTCAATCTTATGGTCTAAACCAAACCGTTATGCGTATATTTAAGAGGACAGGCATCAGCTATGAAAAAGGAGGACGCCCATTCATGAAAGAAGCCCACTTTGCATCGCTCGTTAAAACTGGTTTCCTTGCGGGCGCCGCACTTGTGCTTGCATTTGCGCTCATGCTGTTTCCTAAAGAGGCACTGGACGCGTCAACACGCGGCCTTGAGATGTGGTGGCACGTCGTCTTTCCGTCGCTTTTGCCTTTCTTTATCGTTTCCGAATTACTGATCGGCTTTGGAGTAGTTTCGTTTATAGGCGTACTATTGGAACCGCTCATGCGCCCGCTCTTCTCTGTACCTGGCATTGGCGGCTTTGTTTGGGCAATGGGGCTAGCCAGCGGCAATCCTGCAGGGGCTAAGCTAGCTGTCCGCATGCGCCAACAAAAAAAAGTCACGCGAATAGAAGGCGAACGCCTTGCCGCTTTTACGAATTCGTCTAATCCCTTGTTTATCTTTGGGGCAATTGCAGTCGGTTTTTTCCACGACGCTGCACTAGGAATCGTTTTGGCAATCGCCCACTATGGTGGCAACGTGTTAGTCGGGCTTTCCATGCGTTTTTATGGGCTTACTGAAACGGACGAGAAAAGCCGCAGCAAAAAGGGGCTACACCTAAAAGACGCTTTCTTGCTCTTGCATGAAGAACGCTTGAAAGATGGGCGCACGCTCGGAAAGTTGCTCGGCGATGCCGTTCGCTCATCTATCCAAACGCTGCTGTTGATTGGCGGTTTTATTATCTTGTTTTCCGTGTTAAACCAGATGCTGTCACTACTGGGCGTTCTTAGCCTTGTAGCACTAGCAGTCCAACAGCTCTTTTCGCTTGTTGCGCTTCCGCCTGATCTAGCTAAGCCTTTTTTAGCTGGTCTGTTTGAAATCACAATTGGCGCCGAACAAATAAGCAGCACAGACAGCGTTTCTATGTTGTTTCAGCTCATTGTTGTTTCCTTCATCCTTGGGTTCGGAGGCTTTTCGGTGCAAGCCCAAGTGGCCAGCATCTTGACTGAATCAGACCTGCGTTTCCGCCCATTTTTTTTCGCCCGTTTTCTGCACGGCTTGTTTGCCGCTTTGCTAGCCGCACTCCTATTTAAACCGCTCTATAAGCCGAATGCCCACGAAACAGGAAGCTTTGGCGCCAACGCTCCTGCTTTGTTTGGCGAACGTATTTGGGAATGGCTCACCGCCTACGGTGGCGTGATCACCCTATGTGCGCTGTTGTTTTTTATTTTCGCCAACGTCCGCGTTTGGTTACGCGAAGTCGGCTAGCGACGGTATACTTCCTTAAGAGCATAAGCAACAGGCTGTGGCACAAGCTTTGACACATCTTGGGAGTAGCTCGCCACCTCTTTAACAATGCTGGAACTGACATAAGAATAATTCGGATCTGTCATCAAAAACAGGGTGTCCAACTGTGGCGCAAGTTCTTTGTTCATTGCGGCAATATTTTTTTCATATTCAAAATCAGCATTTGAGCGGAGGCCTCGCACAATGGCCGTCGCCTCCTTTTCTCTCGCATAATCGACAAGCAAGCCATCAAACGAATCAATGGTCGCGTTTTTTATATGGGCAATGGATTCCCGTAACAGCCGCTCCCGTTCTGCCAATGGAAAGAGCGGCTTTTTTTTGTTGTTGATTAAAATGGCGATAATGATCTCGTCAAACAGTGCGCCAGCCCGTTCAAATAAGTCAATATGGCCATTCGTGACAGGGTCAAAGCTCCCTGAACAAATTGCTCTTTTCATCTAATCAACCCTTCTTGTAAACCGTTAGTTTCGTATCGCCATAGCATTCTTCCCGCCCTTTTACTAAAGGCCCTGCTGTATCTGGCAACTGTATATGTAGTGCTGTTTCACAAACCGTTACGCCTGCTGGCGCAAGCAAATTGTAGTCGTCAATCAAACCAAAAAGCGTCTCCATTTGTTGCTTGGCATAAGGGGGGTCTAACAAAATAAGGTCAAATGAGACGTCTCGCTTTCCTACTGCTTTTAAAGCGCGCAAGCTATCATTCCGGTATACTTCTGCTTTATCTGTATAGCCAGCATGGCTTAAATTGGCGTGAATCGTTGCAATTGCTTGCTTGTTCTGGTCAACAAAAATGCATGACTCCATTCCCCTGCTTAGCGCCTCAATCCCTAAAGCACCGCTACCTGCATAAAGGTCTAAGGCCTTCCCTCCATCAAAATAAGGGCCAATGATATTGAACATCGCTTCTTTTACTTTATCTGTCGTCGGCCGTGTTGTTTTTCCAGGAACGGCTTTTAACTGTAAGCCCCGTGCTTCACCAGCAATAACCCTCATTTCCATCACCTAATCATCTGTTTTTCTTCTATCGTACCATATATGAACCTCTCCTACTTGCAACACGCTTACAGTCTGTCCAAGTTTTGACGGATCGGATTACGGCGCCTTCTTCTCCTACAGTAAGCAGACAATCGCTTTAGGTCCGGAAATATCCTACAGACGAAGAGCTAGTCCAGTACTAAATGATTCGCATCTCCTTTCATTCATACTGCAACGTTATATCTAGTTAACATTGATGATATCAAATTGCCACAAACAAGAGCAATAAGACTTCCAGGCTTCGTCTAGCCGGATCATTCATCCCCTTCCCATTAGAGAAAAGGAACTTCTTTCAAAAAGCTGTTAAAAGACGTGTATAAAGCGACGATTCCCTGACCATACTGGATGTTAGCAGCACAGTACGTGTTGCGACAACCGCGGAGAAGGCTTACGTTTCCCCATAAGCTCTTCCTCCGGTTTCTCCTCTCCCATAGCCATGTGAAAATCATGGCAAGGCGCTCTTCTTCATGAAGGGCGCCTATTTTTTGCTCGACAAAGGCTTGCTCCCATGCTATTCTGCACTCAAACGTAGTTGGAGGAAATGCACGATGATTCAACGATTTATCGAACTAGGAAATGGCTACACTGATTTCTTTGAACTGCTAGAACTGGCGAAAAGCAATGCCAAGCGCGCTCATGCTTTTTTGGAGTTGCAAACAGAAGAGGGACGTTCTTCCTTGGCCGTATGCTTTAAGCCAGCCGGAGACAGCCAATTTATGCCGATTTACATATGCAGGGAAGGATTTCAGGCAAACAACCGCCAAAACAAGCGACTAGCTGCATTCTATGCACTCGCTTCCGAACTTGGCTTTACCGTTTTCAAGCTGGAAGTGAAGCCAAAAAGCGCATTTTACGATATACAATTATACGACCAATACCTTGTTGGCGTACTCCGCTTCCAGCGAATTTTGCCGCCATTAAGCTAAGCATTCGACATGAAAAAAACCTGGAAGGATCAACCACCTTCCAGGCTATATGCCTAATTTGTAATCGTATTCTTTTGCTTTATCTGGTTTCGCCCCTTCATACTCCGTATTAATAAACGGGCGCATGGATGGTTTAACGTCCGTAACAAAATGAAAGCTGGAGAGCTTGTCAACCAACTCAGGCACTTTTGACTGGTCGCAATAAAAAACGACGTATTTCATTTTCTTTGAGACGTACTGGACATGTCCAAACCGTCTTAGCTGGCGGGCATATTTAAGCGACGTAAGCCAGACAACAATCCCTTGCCGATTTGGGCTAATCATCTTCCATTCCCCTTTTGATCAAATCAATTTGCGTTGCTATCATTTTTCTCATCCTACATTCATTTTATCCACGTTTCAAGGCCTAAATCTGCCTAGCCGCAGCTGCAGCTCCCTCCTGCGCCACAGCCGCCGCTGCAAGGCATCGAGTCAAAAAACGGGTTACCTGTAGGTACTTTTATAGAAGAAGAAACGCTATGGGCGATAATGGCGCTTAGTTCGTTTAAAAGTGACTCAAGTTCTGTTTCTGCTTGCTTAAAAGCGGAAATGACCTCATCTTTATCCAGCTCGCGCTTTGCGATACGAATTTCCGCGGATACCGACTTATAATCGGGATGATATTTGCCAAAACGCTGCACTTCCTCATGGGCTTGCTTCACTTTTTTAAAGCGTTCTACTTTTGCTTGTGCAGCACGGTTTTCTTCAAAACGGGCACGGGATAAGCGATAATTAGCAAACACGCTTGACTGCAGCACCATTGCTGCCAGCTCATCTGACGCTTGAAGCATGTCCATCGCATCAATTGTAGCAATCATGGCGCACACCTCCTCTTCCATTGTAGCACGATTATTTCTTTTTAGGGTAATCATTTATACGTTGACAAGCCACCTAAAACCTCTCTATAATTCATTCGACTATGGCTTCTCCCCGTTTGTTGCCAACCTATCTTTCCTTGAGGAGGAAACATCGTGAATCTTGTTACATTTAATCCATTCCGGACAATTGGCATACCAGGCATCGATTACATAAAGCCTGAAGCCATGTTTCAGGAACGTCAAAAAATTGCCCACGCAGATATATGCCTTTTCCCTGAAAATTGGCAAGTGACGAGCCTCGTCTACGGCTTTAAAAAAACGATTTTCCCAAGCATTGAAAGCATTCAGCTTGGTTACAGCAAAATTGAAATGACACGTGCATTATGGGCTGTTTGTCCAGACAATGTACCAAACACGATGATCGTTGGTTCAAGTAACGCTATGGTTCAAAAAATCATTGCCTCTTTTTCTTTTCCTTTCATTGCCAAAACAGTACGTTCATCGATGGGACAAGGCGTGTTTTTTATTGAAAATGAACAACAACTCCGCTCCTATGCTGACAACCACGAAGTCCTTTACGTCCAAGAATACATTGAAAGCGACCGTGATTTGCGTTTATGTGTGATTGGAGATCGTGTCATCAGCAGCTATTGGCGTATGAATGAGTCAGGGTTTCGCAACAATATCGCCCAAGGAGGCACGATTTCCTTTGAAGCAATCCCCCCAGAAGCGGTCGCCCTTGTTGAACAAGTGGCAACTGCATTAAACATCAACCACGCTGGCTTTGATGTCCTAGTTGCCAAAAATCGCTTCTATATCCTTGAATTCAATGTGCTCTTCGGCAACCAAGGCTTCCACGAGCAAGGTTTGCGCCCGGAATCATTCATTTATGAGGCCATCAAAAAATCCGCAACGGACATTTAATTGTTCGTTACGGATTGGACTGTTTCAGCTACTGTGTTTTGCCCCATTTTCAACATTTCCATCAACATCATTACCATGCTGACGTTGTTTTGCATTTTTTCAACCCGTTGCGGCCATGTTTTTCCATAAAAATAATTTGCTTCTCTTTCCATTGCCGCAAGCTGGTCAGGCTGTCGCCCAAGCCGCCGGTACCATTCAGGATGATAGCGGATAAATGCCTTCAACTCTGGCTGTTCAAAAATTTTACGTTGTACTTCTTCTCTCATTTGCCGGCCCCCTTAATCTCTCCTAAAAGAAAAAGGCGATTCACTTTCCCTTTGCCGCACTGGTTCTGACGGCTTTTGAAACGTTTGGATCAAACCTTGGACATTGCTAAGCATCGTACTAAAATGGTTTAGGTGTGATTGCAAATCTTGGATATTCATTTTCTTTACCATGCCCATCAATTGATTGATGAATTCTGTACCAGTGTTAGCAGACTCGTCGGCTGTTTCTTTTTCATTAGCAGCGGACGAAGCAGTGGCATCTTTATTTTTATAAGGAGTCCAGTGTTCATGTGAACTGCCAAGGACCGTCCATTCTTCATAGGTATGCTGAAGCGTTTTGTTCCCTTCGTTTATTTCTTTTATGAGCTTAGGATGTTCCCGTATAAAAGCTTTAAATTCCTCGACTGAAGGATGCAGATTCGCCTTGCCTTCCATCTGTACCATCCTTTCTTAAATGGATTATGTATAGTAGTATATCCGCCCATCGAGTCCAATGTTCATCTTTTTTTGCGCAAGCGCTTTAATGTTTGGTACACTACTAGAGTATGTAGACCAACTAGATATGTGAAAAAAGGTGAATGACATGGATGTTAAAAAAAAATTAAACCACTATATGGAACATGCAACAGAAGAAGAGCTGGCTGTGCTTGAGCAAATCGTAGACGGGCTGCTCGCCAAACAACAAAATGAACAACTTACCTATTTGGCCGGGATCACGAAAGCAGAAATAAGCCAACACGACAATGAGACATTTGAAATGCGGATGCCGCTAGGCCCCCTTGTACATAATCCCCTGCAAATCGTTCACGGCGGCATGACTGCTACCCTTCTTGATTCAACTCTAGGCGGCGCCGCTATGAACAGCCTCCCGCCCCATTTAACGGCTGTTACTTCCCAGCTCAATATCCATTACCTTCGCCCTGGAAAAGGCTCATTGATGCGATGCATTGCCAAAATCGTCCATAAAGGCAAACAGCTCATCGTTTTAGAAGGGGAAGCGTTTGATGACCAAGAACGTTTGCTTGCCAAAGCGACAGCTACGTTTTTTGTGATTCCTCGTAGCTAGTCGGCAATGTAAAAAAGCCAGTAGGCGTATTTGTGCGCTTACTGGCTTTTTGAATCTCTATGATTGGGGCTTTAAAAAATTTTGCGTATAATAATCTTCATACACGCCAACGCCTAAGAACGTAAACTCCTCATGAAGCAAATTGACCCGGTGCCCTTCACTGTTTAACCAACCTTCTGTTGCTGCAATGCCATCCACATATTTCAAGGCAATGTTTTCTCCTGCCATGGCAAATGGCACATCGCCCGCATTAAATCGGTCGGCTAAGTTTCCTTTAACTGGCGAAACATGGTCAAAATATTGTTCATCGTGCATGTCTTTGCTGTGCAAATAAGCGACATCTGCTACCTCTTGGGACCACTCAAATGGATGCAAGCCATGATAAGCGCGTATGTGGTTTGTCCGCTCAAAGATCTGCTGTTCATTCGCAGCTTCCACTTGCTTCACTTGTTCTTCCGACAGTTCTGGCCTCTCTGGAAGCGTGCCTGTATAGCTTAATGAGTACGGTTTTTGTTTGAGCAGCACCTCATCCGTCATTAAACGGATGCTTGACACTTCGTCGGTATGGATATCCATATAAACTTGCAGCCAGTAATCGTCAACTGGCGCAAGTGGCCGCATCTTGTAGTCTTCCTCTGTTAAACGGAACGTGAACTGGCCGTCATCTGTTTCGACAGGTACATTTTCTTCAAAAGAGTGGTTTTTCTCTAATTCAGAAAAACTGGCGCGTTCATTTCCTAAGAACCCTGCCGCAGCCGAGCCGCTAGCCACTATAGAAACCACTTCACCACGTTCAACGCAGACGACTAAATAACCATTATCGACATTCGTATAGATCCATGACACATAACCAAAGGCAGAAGGGTCTTTCCGCACTGGGTCACCGAATGTGGCGATCACATCTTCCTCCTGCTTTCCCATTAAAGCAGAGACATTAACGAGCGAAGCTGACGCTTGCTCCGTTTTTGCGTCTGATTCGCCTGCATCCTCATCCGTTTCCTCAACGTCATCTAACTTTTCTTCAGTGGCAAAGCGGCTTGTTTGGTCAATGTCTTTGCCGCCATTGCTAGATTCTCTTTTTTCAGCAGCCATTTGACCGATTGAAGCATCCGGCGCAGGCGCCATCTGGTTTTGTTGTTCATAAACGAGCACTGCCAATATGGCGAGTAGAACCATTAGGAGTGCTGAGCGTTTAAGCATCTTCTCACATCCCTTCCGTGCCTTTAGCTATAAAATTGGCAACTACTGCCGATTTTCCTTTCTCTAGTCTTGAGGAATGGTGTCTTTTTCTGTCTTGCATCCCGTCTAGGAAAATTGCGTTTCCCGTTGCATAAGAAAGCGTTTCATACTATCATTAGGAATGAGAAACAGCTGTCGAATGAAGGGGGAAAACCTGTGAAATTTCCGGATACAGGACTTGAAGAAAAAGAAGTAGCATTTTCAATTGTGCATCACGCAGCCAAATCGCTCGGCTTTATCCATGTCGACCAGTGGGATTATGAACGGGTCATGTTCGACTACAAGATCGTTCACCACGAAGGCACGTTTTATTTGCGTGTCCCTGCCTATGCCGTGAAAGGGGAAATTCCACGCCCCTCCACGATTGTGCAAATCATGACGCCGATTCTTGGTAAGTATTACTACCCTCACGGCGTAGAATACGAAGGCGAGACTTTCCCGCAAGCAGTCATTGACAAATGCAATAACAAGTTGGCTCTTCTCGCAAAAACGATTAAGGCTGAGTGGTAAGGAACTAGCCACTTCATCTTTACAAAAAAGGACGAGATGCTACAGGAGTAGGATCTCGCCTTATTTTTTTGCCAAAATAACATTAGAGACCAAGGAGTCAATCGCTTTCATTCGTCCTGTCGATAATCGTATACAGCCGCAATGACTGGTCAGCTCCCTCCACCACCCAATAACGGACGTTTCTGGTAATGTCATCGACTTGATCGTCTGTAACAATGTGGACTTGCTCAATGACATCTGCGAAATAGTCGCCTTCCTTATCATCTTCGTACACGTTTTCTACTTCAAATGAAACAAGCTCTTTCATTGAGCCATTTTTTTGGAGCTCTTCTCCGTAGCGTTGTAACGCATGGAAAAAAGACGTATTAGGAAGCAAATAGTCCGCTTCCAATTGAGCCAATTCGTGATCATTTACCGCTGCCACCATATCTTGTTTGTAGCTTGTCACAAACGCTGAAACACGCTCAGCAGTCTCGTCTGGAACGGCATGGAGCGCTCCCGGCTTCGGATCACTGCATCCGCCGAGTAAAGCCGCTGCCACTAGCGCGACGGCAACTTGCCTTTTCCACATAGATGTCACTGCCATTCCTTCTCGTCCCTTCTGTTCGCTGATGCCGCACCTCTAGTATACCTGAAAGGGAGCCCTTAAGGAAACCATTAATAATAAGGTGAAATCAAGATGTAAACGAGCACACCAGTAAAACTAACATACAACCATAGCGGCATCGTCCAGCGGGCAATCCGCTTATGGCGCTCATTTTCCATGTTCCAAGCTCTCGCCACACTTGTCAGTGCCAACGGGACAATTGCTGCTGCAAGCACAATATGTGTAATCAAAATGAAATAATAAAACACGGCCATAAACCCGCTGCCGCCATACGATGTTGACTCTGCTAACACGTGATGGGCCACATACGTAACCAAGAATAGCGTTGTCGTCAAAAAGGCAGCATAAATAAAACGTTTGTGTACGTTTACCTTCCGCTTAAGAATGGCAACCAATGCACAAAGCAAAAACAGAAAGGTAAAAGAATTAAAAATCGCATTCAACATCGGCAAAATGGTGACGTCAAACAAATCAAAGTCTTCTACCCCTGGCATTCCCGATAGAATCATGATTGCGCCAATCAAGATGACCGAGATGGTAATAATCGCCGGTCGATAATTCCGTTTTTGTTTGTATTCATTTGAGCCATTTTCCATGTCCATCACTCCTCCAATTACTGCCTACTAAGTATACTACAATACATACGGGCATTTCAGCGCTTGTCGATGTTGCAATTTGATGAAATATAGAAAAAGCCTTGACTAAGGGTGCTGCACCCCAAATGTTAGAGTAAAAATCTAGCATTTGGGGTGTTTTTCTGTGGCAAAATATAGTGACGAATTTAAACTGAAAA
>NZ_BCXJ01000007.1 GCF_001598215.1 Shouchella clausii
CCCCACCCATTCCGGGTCGGCAAACCGACCGACCTTGACCATCCGGTCCACCCCGTCGATAATTGCCTGGCGCAATTTCAACTGATCTATGTGGCCTTTGTAAGATCCACGACCTTTGTGTTTGAACCGAGCGTCTAACACGTCGGTATCTCGCAAATAATCCTCCGTAAAGCTCACAATAATCTTTTGAACAGAATGCCCAGCATCAAACGCCTTTTGAATGGCTTCGGATGTGTCTACCAATTCCTGATGGGATAAACTAATACCACGGGTCCCAAATGCCCTCCCGGATTGTTTATCGATTTTTTTAAACTTGTGCTTCAATATGAGCGGAGAACCATATGCATCAGCATCTTGTAAGTCCTCGTCCTGTTTCGACTTTAATTGCTCAGTCGCATGGCTCCGCGCAATGTAACGCATAAACCCCGCTCCGTCATATTCGTCACCCATCTGAGAATGAAACAGTTCCATCCCCTCCACTTGCTTTACAGGTGTCAATACTTCGGTGGCGTCTTCCCTTGCCATATAACGCATAACATACTGACCGGGTGAAGCTCCGCGCGATCCCTTACCAGGAGCACTTCTTGCGTTGTTTGTATATTCACTTCGTATAACGATGCTCTGTTTCAAACCCATGAATCTAACACCTCTTTCCTACACAGTCACAATGGGAGGAATATAAACTTTTTCTTTTCGTTTTAACGCCAATCGAAACGCGTTCATTTGAAAGAAGCTCACGTTATACATAAACAAAAAACCGGGGTGTTTCTCATTCGGAAATGTTGAGACTCCCACGACTGAAGTCGCAAGCCCTACACCTTACGGTGTGACGGGTGGGATTCTTGAATGACTAAACGTTCGCAGTACATTTCTGTTTTGAACAGCCTTCAAGATAAGGGTATCTCATTACCCCTCCTAAGACAGTGCATATAGCATCTTAGGCTGGCTGACTGTTACCATCAACCACAGGTGCATATCGAATATTCATAGCACCGACTAAATCACGATGTTTTTCGAATCCGCACTTGCACTTGTATTTTCTATCTTGCGCTTTATTCTTTTCATGGCACTTAGGGCACGTTTGGCTTGTGTATGCAGGATTCACATACTCAACTTTAATACCGTCTAAATTCGCTTTGTACTCAATGAATTGAGACAGGCGATAGAATGACCAGCTATGCAAGTTTTTTTCGTTTTTACGGCTCGTTCTTGCCGTCTGTCTAATATTCGCTAATCGTTCTAAGCGAATGACAGATATTTTGTTTTCTTTAGCAAAGTTGACAATTGCACGACTAACCTTATGGTCTTGGTCTTTCATCCAGCGTTGCTCTTTATCTTTCAATCTACGAATAGCATTTAACTTTTTCTTTTTGCCTAACGCTTTGCGCTCAGAGCGAAATTTACGCTTTACGTATTTGTTTTGTCTGCCGTTGCCAAAGAATCGTACCTTATCGTCATCTGTTACAGCAACAGCAGGAACTTTAAGCCCTAAATCTACGCCCATTATCTTTGTTCCTGTTTTTTCGCTTGTAGGAATAGTGACTGAAATTTGAGCAATCCATTTACCTGACTTTTGTGTGATGCGAAGTGTGCCTAGCTTGTGCTTGAGCAAATCAAAGTTACGATTGTCTTTGTCAACCAACAAAGCACGAATAGGCGTTTTTGTCGCTTTCCCGTCAATCATGATCGGCATCGAAATATGTGTGAAATCAAAAGAATAGTTTTGATTGTTCCAAATACAGACAGGTTTCTTAAGCATAGGAACGATAGTGAATTTGTTTTTCTTTGCTTTTTTGAATACGCTTTTTGCGTCCTTGATTGCTTGGTTTTTGACTGCACTTGGCAAAGAAGCAGAAATATCTTTGCTTGATTTCCTTGTGCTTTTCTTTTCAGCAACCATTTCAGAAACAAGCGTATTGATGGTAGAAATGTACGCTTGACTCATCTCGCGTAAAATAGAAGCCTGTTCTTTTGTTGGAAGCAGTTTGATTTTAACTGTTATTGTTTGCGACATACGTTTCACCCCCTTGTTTTTTGTTGTTCGACATAGCGTTTAATCGTTTCACGCGATACATTTCCGGCAGTAGATGCAAAATAAGAGCGTGTCCAAAGACTTAGAAGATGTTGAAGATGAGGAAATTCTTCTCTTAACTTCCTAGAGGTCACTCCTTTAATTTTTGCCATAATATCCGCAGGACTAAGTATAGGTACAGGACTAAGTATAGGTACAGGACTAAGTATAGGTAGTGCATTAAGAAACATGTGTGTATGATCTTTGTCGCATTCTAAGGCGACAACGTTAATTTTTAGATCCTCACATATTTCGTGAACCAATTCTTTAAAGCGTTTTCTTCCGGTTTTTAGTGGCACTTCGTATCCGACCTCACTATCATCCCATGTCTAAAGACGGGCTACGCCCTGCATGGGCTTTCTCGTTCGGAAAATCTGTAACAGATATTTCCATGCTTGTACCCTTTCACAATAAAGGGAGATTTTATCGAGTCCATAGGTATGTTCTGTTCATCCTTTCTGTTTCATCATTGATCTAAATGAGAGCGATAAGGGGGCTTCTCCTTATCGCTCTTGTCTAAGGCTTATAGTTCCGGACCGTCATCCTTATATTGATAATCGTCCAGGTCTTTTCCAAACGAATCCAAATCAGACCCATAGGTATCAGATCCATCAGGGCTATATTCCGATGCGTCCTGATTCTGACGATCAAGTACATCTGTTTGCTGAGTAGGGACCTCTTCTTCCCAACTGCGTTCTTTCAAGTCTCGAATCTTATCGTCTTCACTGGTGTGGTCAAACGTTAAGCTGCCTTTCAACCGATCTGTAACGTCGATTTCACGGTCAAGCAGCTCAGATGAAGCCGCAATCGAGTCATCGACTTCTCGCTCGATTTCTTCTTCTTCTTTTTGTACAACCACATCGCGGAAATCCTCCACGAGGAAGACTTCTTGGTCTTGCTCTGGTTCAGAAACCCGCACCAATTCCTCGGTCTTGACGCCGTCTTTGTGCAATTCAATTACGAGCAGAGCTGATCGTTTGACCAAATCCGCTATCGTCGTTTGTTCCGGCGGATCATAATCATCTTGCACAACCGCCACTGGATCAATTAATAGGACGGGAATACGTTCTTCTGCATGATCTTGCGCAACATCCAGAAAGGTCACACCCAGTTCTGCTTTGGTCTCAAATTCCTCATTAGTTATGAGTTTGTTCATTAATTCTTCAAATCGCTCATCTCTATACAAACCAGCGTCAATCAACAGTTTGAGCGTATCGTCCTCTAAAGGTTGCACATAAGATAGTGGGAGTTCCTGATTGCCATGGGTGAAGTCCAGCTCCGTGACTTGTTCAGTAAACTCGCCCCATGCTTCTTCTACGTCGGACTCAACACGAATTTGTGGGCGTTTCAATCCAGATAAATTGCTAGAGAATAGAAAACTGATTTTATTCACGCGGCACTTAGCCGTAGCCTGGACCTTATACGATTCAAATGTCTTATAGTGGTTGGTAGCATCAATTGCCCCCTTGTTAAACTGTGCATCTAACAATCGAAACAATCGTCGCCCCTCGGTACTCGCCTTGTTGTATGGGTAGGCCTTCATCCTGCTATCATCCCTTCTCGTTTACTATCGAGCAATTATAAATGGTAATTTCTTCCTTGATTATAGCACGCACGCTCACCGAATAACAAGACAAATTAACATTAAAATACTGTACACAAAGCGTTTTATGTGTTTTTTTGTCTTAGGTTTGGAACAAAAAAGACGCTGATCCCTCAGCGTCTCTAAGATTGTTTATTTGGTTAAACTTCGAGTGCGGCTTCTCTCTGGTTTTGTTGGCCAGCAGACTCGGCTTCACGGGCAGCTTTTTTGGCTTCGCGAGCGGCAATAGTGTTATCTCGATGTTTTTCTGCACTGAATGGTGTCTCCGGTGTTCTAAGGGTATTCGTATTCACAACCAAACCCTTTCCCCTGGTATTGGGGAACAGGTCCGCCACCAACACCATTGCATCTCCATCCTTGTTCGCGGCCTTTTCAATAGCTTCCCACTGCTTCGGCGAATAGCTTGCCGTGAAGGTGTCCTTTTCATTGCCGTCTTTGTCTTTGAACTTATCATACACAAGCATCGGGTTTGTAATGACATCTTCTGGTTCGCGCGTATCATTCGAGATACTAAACGCGATATTCTTGCCTTTCATCCCTGGCCCTCTTTGATCGAATGCAGCGCTCACATGCACCCGTTGATTTTTATAACTTTGCCCTTTTTTGAATGTAGCCATTCGCATCCATCCCCTTCGTTTTCCATATTTTGCTAATAACCTTATACACCCATTATACGGTAATTTACCTGAACAGCAAGCGGTTCTATGTAACAATGCGCCCCAACTGTTAAACAATCATGCTATTTTTTAGTGCGCCTTTTCACTATGAGCGCTAAGAAAAAAAACACACCCATTAACGGGCGTGCTTCTCTTTTTTCTTAACGGGTAAAGGTAAGGGGGAAGGAGCTGTGTTTGGCTTTGCCATAAATCGACGCCACAGATATTTCATCCATGCGAGAAACGCATATAAGACTAAAACCATCATTGTGACGCAAGTGAGAAGCCAAATCATTGTGTCCATATTGCCTATAGTAGCATCTGCAGGCACACCCAAGTACGCACCAATAAAAACGAACATAAGAGGAATTCCCTGAATAAACACCGACGCACTTATCACAAGAAGCGCCAACCCAATTGTCTTTCTTATAAACGTATTCTTATTTACCGTGATTTTTTTGTCAGGAGATTCGCTGGCTTGCTGTTTCTTTTTAATCATCTAGTATCCAACCCCTTATAGATTTGTTTACTTTCTATTACTTGATACGATTAAGTATTACGTAATACTTTTATTTGATTTTTTAAGATGAACGAAAGCCTGCATGCGCATTCACTTCGGTGACATAGCGCTCGCCATTATCTCTATCACCAGCAGCAGTAAACTCAATGATCGCTTCGCTTTTTTCAAGCGCTTCTGTATTCGCCAAATCCTCGTTGTTTTTATGAACAAAATATTGCACAAATGCCACATACCGTATACGGTCGCCCTCTGCAGCTATTGGTACGATATACATATCTTCCATCGTGGTTTTCATGCTCTTGAAATCAATGTAGGAAAGAAGCCCATCGTCTGTATCAATTTTTGTATCCGGCGGCAAATACGTCGTTGTAAACGAATTATCCTCCCCGAGTGAATCGATGTACTGGTCTCTGACTTTCTCATAATCTTCGCCGGACTTCCAGTTGAATGCTGGTTCAAAATAGCGTTTCGCTGCTTCAGTGTCCGACTTAATTGCTTCAGGATCGAGCCCCGTGGCCTCTTTGACAGAATCAGATTTTTGCACGTCGAGCTCTACTTGACGCTTCGCTATATCATTTTCGACTGCGTTTAACTTGCTATTCAGGATAGAGCGGGTTTCTTCCAACTCAATTCTATCCGCACTCTGGTTCAACAAGGAAATCCCTACGAAGATGAGTACAACCATTCCACCTATCACTGATAAGAAGAGCATCCGGTTATGTTTAAGGTTGTTCAAGGCCTATATCCCTCCCACATCGACTTCGTCCTTCAAGCCATCTGTTGTATAGTGGCGGCTAATATTGCTGAGTGTATGATTAGTCACGTTATAGGTGGCATATATTAAACCAGCCGATTTTCCATCGCTTGTTTCCATCAAGAACAATACTGGGAAACGGTCCGAATCCTGCTGATACGCAAGGACTGATTCAAGTGTAAGCGTCCATTGTGGATTTAATTGCCACGTCTTGATATGATCAGCTTCGCTCGCGCCAGTAAGTTCTGTATTTTTCTTCTTTGCTTCCTCCAAACGTGCAAACAGTGCATCCCTCTCTTTTTTGTCTTCAGGGAGTGGCTCATTTGTTTTATAAAACGCAGTCAAAACATCGTCCACCTCAATAATCTCCTTGCCAATTTCTTCTGCCGACACGGTCCATTCTTTGATTCTCTGTTGATGCGCCTTGGCATCAAATTCTTCTTCTAAAGCAACTTTGTTCTTTTCGGCATCTACAAGTAACTCTTCTATGGTTTCAATATCCGACTCTAACTCCGCAACAGCCTTGCTCTGATTGGACTTGAAAATCAACATCCCAGCAACCACTCCGCCAATAATTATCACGAGCCAATAGGTTTTTATGGCTTGAAAGCATTTTCCTAACATATTTGCAACCCTCCTGATCAAAAACCGGGACGAGAAAACTCTCGGCTTATTTTTGGTTAATATGTATTAAATTAACAATTGATTAGAAAAAAAAGAAGGTACGCCTTATCAATACCTTCTCCCTTAAGGCTACCTTCATTATACTGAGCACTCAGCGTTTTGGCAAGTTTTTCCTAAATTTTGAGAGCTGTCCATTGCGGTTCGGCATCCGACGGTTTGAAGAATTTCCAGTTCGCTTGCTCGTACTGACCTTTCTTGATAACCCGCCAGCTCCAAGAATAATTTAACCCGGCACCTGCGCCGCTCACACCGCGAATGTTTTGCTCGTTAATTAAAATGTCGCCGTTGGCAAACACATGCTGGACAATACCGGTATGGCCATACACACTCGTTGTCGTATCACTGAATACCGCACCCGCTGTCGGATAGGCCACGGCTTTTTCGCCATAATGGTTCGCCCATAGATCAGCCACATCTTTCCCATCCCCAAACGGGCGAGTTGTCGCGCGACCATCATTGTCCCAGTCTGGATAGAGACGGATAAAATAACTGTGTGCGAGTGCAGCACACTGATCCGGAATAATTCCGCTTGTCCAACCAGAGGCATTCCCCCAAGCAAGCCCCGCATCTTCTGGGTTTTTCGCGTACTCTTTCAGTGATGCCGGCAGTGTTTCCCTTGACCACGGAACGAGTGTCAAATCAGACGGGACTTCTCCTGTCCCATCTACTGTCTTGTCTCCATAGTGATCCTTAATCGGATTGCCGCACCCATCATCCTGGTGATAAGCGCCCGCTGCACTATTGCCTTCAGAACGGGAAACATTGATCCCACTTAAAATACTATTGGCATAATCTGTGTCTGCTGTCGCACGCTCCAGAATAAACATATAATCGATTGCGTTTGTCTGACGGTTGGATAAAGACGAATTCGGTGAGGAAAGTCCGATCCATGTATTCATAAATCGCTCTGTTTCGTTTTGGACGTTTCCTGGTTCAGCTTTCAGGAAATTTGTCAGCTGTTTTTGACGCCCCGGGTCATCCCCATCCAACATAAAACGCACTTGCGTGTCAAACTCATACCAATTGACATCATGTTTAGCCGCATAGTCGATAAGTAGACGGTTTCGATCATTCGTCCATTGAGCAAGACCTATACCGACGTAATTGATGGCCGGAAACCGGCTGGCGTAAGACGAATCAATCAACTCCACACGGAAATCATTCTGTATCGCCGACTGCTTACGGGAACCGATAGCAAAGGGCTCGTTATAAATCGTTTCAACAGCTGTGGGATCGAGTGAGCTCTCAGCCTGCAAGTTCCCCAATACCGCAGCCGTTTGCTCTTTGGAGCCACCCAGCTCAGAGTAAACCGACCAAAGTTTGACAGCGTTATCCTTACGGACGGCCTCGACTTCTCCCCCTTCAATATAGTCTTGTGGCTCTTTGGCAACTTTCTTCCGTACTGGTACACACAAATTTGCCGTGTCATCATTCTTGGAGATTTCCTGTACAACTCCGAACCCAAGTACGCTTGTTACAGCAACAACTACCGCCATCACACCCGCAGCAATAGCCTGGCCAACTACAGTCGCCACTCCAAGAACACCTGAAAAGAACGAACTCATCGCACTAAATATCGAACCGAAAAACCCTACAACTTTCCCGATAACGGCAAGTATCATCCCTTTAAGCATCTTGAGTAGCTGCATCAACATCAAACCTGCTGCACCAATGGTACCTACGCCGCCAGCCAAACCTGCACCTGCTGCCATTTTTACACCCTTGATTCCTTTATCCACGCCATCATCCATGACGTCTTCGGCTTTATCTGTTATCCCGTCGTTTTTGCCACCCGCATCCTTTTTCGCTTTGTTAAACTCTTTAAGGGCCTTACGAGCGCTATTAAACTGACCGAGTACTGGTGTCGCGTCCATCACCACATCGGCCGCTTGATGTTCGAGCTGGTCTTTCATGCTCTTATCGCTATAATCAATACCCGTGGCATTGGAAGTCGCACCTTTCGCCATCTCTCCCGCGTCGTTGGAGGTGCTGGGTGACTGCTCTACGTCCTCGTTTGCAGCATTTTCGGAACGACCCGCATCGGATCCGGACGGTTCCGATGTGTCGTTGGTATCCCTATCACCTCTACTTTCTTTGTTCTCTTTGCTCTCTCCACCTTGTCCACCTTTTTTGATCCCTTTATCTCCGACACCCGACCCAGAAGACTGGTTCGAACCTGTCTGCTTTAATGCCGCTCCAGATTTCTCAAGTGGTGCAACATCATCCCCTCTGGGAGCTGAAGCGCCTATCCTAGATGCCATCTGCGGTTCTTTTATTGAGGGTGTATGTGTGGAAGGTCCGGAATGGCTTTTTGCCCCACTTGCCAAACTCGATTTCAAACCAGAATTTGCGCTAGGGTCCAGTTTGGGTGAGCGGTTTTGCCCGACGCTTTTCTCTGTTGGTGATATCGGTGGCTGATTCGTTGCTGACGTCTCTGATTTTGGCGCCCTTGTCGAACGTCTTGGTCTTGGTGTAGAGACATTCCTGTCTGCGCCTGGCAGCATCTTGTCTAGCCCGTCACTCATAGACATAACCTCCTTTAGTATTCGGTTGCTTGTTTTGAATAGAAACCTGCCAAACGAATATGTTTAACAGGTTTCCAGATTGCGTGATTAATAGAATGTCACGGCGTCCTTATCAGATTGGACCGAATAAGAAAACGCCTGGGACTGGACATCGGCGTCCAGAATAAGCAATTTGCGCATCAAATCCCGTTGCAATTTCGACTTGATATTGAGGTACTCACGCCAAGTCCCTTGCAAGGACTCGACAGAATCCTTTGCGGCCACCTGAGCGGATGGGCTTGAACCTGTTGCTACACTGGTCAAATCTAGCTCCGCCCCGTCTTCGTTCTTGATCGTGTCAATGCGCTGAACTTGCTCCTCTCTGGTCGAATCCATTTTGGCTTCCGACTCGTTCTTACTGTGTTCTTCCATATATTCATCAAACGACGATAAGTCGTTCATGATTTGATTGATATAGCCATCCCGGATAGATTTAGTGGAATAATCGAAGGTGAACGCTCCGGCCAAATCCCGAGCCGCTACAAGCACCCCGTTTTCATCGATGTAATCCCCATTCACAAACCATGGCGTCTCCGGAGGTTCATACCCAGCAGACACAAGACGGTTTGCGTACTCTTTCTCACGGTTCAGCAGTTTTCCAAGCTCATCCGTCTGTTCTTGGATTTCATCACGAATCTCTTGATCTAGTGATTCAGCTACCAAAGCCGTGTATAATTTCGTCGGTTCTGTTTCACCTGTTTCTAACCAATCAAGCGTCGTAACATCCTCTGCACCAGGGTTGACAAACAATTTACCTTGGTCGTATTCTCCGAAAGAACCATCATTTGAATCTTTTTCGCCTGATGTTCCAGAACCGTCTCTCCCAGCTAAATCAGCGTTAGAACGAATCGTGATATCAGCAACCTCTTTCGGTATTGGTTCATCATCCTGGAAACGAATGACCCCATAACCCGTCGAACCAAACAATGAGAATGTGACATCAGGCTCATATGTCAAACTATCCCTCTCACCTGTAATAAATAGTTCATAATTACTCGCATCGGAGCTCATGTTTTCGGGATTCTGCATGCGGAGCAAGATCATCACATCTGTTTTGTCTTCGTTTGCAAAAACCCCTTCGACATACATCTTTTCATTGGAAAGTGAAAAATTAAAACTTTCAGTATAGACAGCTTGGGCCGACACACTCTGAACAACATTGGAGCGGTGAGTCACAAAAGAAAGGGCTGTAAACAAGATCAAAGCTGTTAGCGTAGCTCCTAACATTGCTGTGAAACGCTCCATCTTGTGATGAGGTCCAAGTTTCAGCTTATCTCGCACGTTTTGAAGGCGCTGAATAAACGAAGTTTTTTCCTGTTTATCCGTCCCCTGTTCCTCCTCTGTTGCTTTTTGGTTTTTAAGACCCCTCATAACACGTCTTGTCATTTTCTTCATTCCCCCTCCCTCTTTGTTTAAATGGAAACAAAAACGTTGTGTACACAGCGTTTTTCGTCATAACTACGATTAATTATAGCATAGCTTAAATGGAATAAATAGGAAATAGAGTAAAAATGTTTGTTGTTTAAACCCGTTATAGCGAAACATTGTGCAACAAAAAAGAAGGTGCAGCTGCACCTTCTTTTCTTCCCTTTCCCCTTTTCTGCTGCCTACGGGAGGAATGTCTTTGCAAAGTAGAATAATGTAATAGTCTGTCCACCCAAATCTTCGATTGTTTTTCGACCGCCTCTCGCGATGTCTTGCACGAACTGGAAACCAGTTGTCATAGACAATACGCCACCGACAAGAAGTAGAGTAATTGCCACGGCCCAGTTTGTTTGCTTTTTGCCTTGAGACATCAACCCGGAGACAATTTGCCAGACAGCATAGCCAACTGCGATGATACCAAGAATCATGACAGCTAGAGAGATCCAGTCCCCAAGCGTACTGAATGAGTTTTTCAAGAAATTGCGCAAATCCCAACCACCGGAGCCGGCTAATAGTTCAACAGTGCTGACACCAAACATGGATTTTCCCCCTTTACCTGTGAGCTGGTCTGTAAATATCGTCAAACGACTGACCGCTCAACAATTTTAAAACTAAGGCAATTATATCATACAGATTTTACCAAAACAATATAATAATTCCATTCAAAGGTAAACAATTTGCAGAGAAAAAAGAGCCCCGAAGGGCTCGCGGGTCATTCGTCGCTGTGCTCTACACTTGTTCCGTTGACGAATGAATCCCACGATTGTTGCATGTGCTTCGTACTTTGGGTAATACCGACTCTATCTTTAATCGCGTCCTCTCGGATACCGGAACGAACCAGGTCGCGCCTCATCTGATTTAAACGACCGCTCAATGTTTTCATCTGTTTCCGACCTTCCCCTGTAAGAGTGCCGGTCTTTTCTTGATGAATGAGTTTGTCGTACATGGCCTGCGAATGATTCAATTGAATCATTTGATTGATGATCGCTGAACCATTCTTACGAATCGGTCGACTTGCTACAACCGGTTGGAAATTACCGTTCTTGAGCAAGCCTTGAGCGTTATCTTTCAGCTCCATCAGATTGGACTGTGAAGCCTCGACATTATTTTTTAACACCTTCACTTGTTCTTCCGCTTGCTTAATGACTTGCGACGGTCGATTGTTCGAACGGAGTGAGGCCAAGCGTTGTTCCGCTTGCTTCAGCTTCGATTGGTCCTGTTGTAGATCGGCCGCATGTTTTGTCACCTGCTTACGGTAATCATCGTAATTGCTGATACCGGCAGCTGTAAGTGATACATAGCTCTTGCTTGCCGAGCGTTCCGGAACAGGTTGTGTTTGTGGAACCTGCAGCTCGGACTTTTTCCGCCAACCTGGAGGATCAAGAACACGCTGTTTTGCCGTTTGTGCTTTGTCTAGCCGACGTTTCGCCTGCGCCTGCTCTTTACGAGCCGTGTGAATCTCCTGCCTGGAGGCTTTTTGTTGTGCTAAACGCTGCGTGTTCGTCTGAGCTTGCTTGTAATGGGCTTGTGCCTGTTGGTACTCGGCTATAGCCTGATCAATTTGCTCCGGCGTACCACTTGGTTTTTGAGACACTCTGGACAAATTAGACTGCGCCTTCGACAAGACGTTCGACGCATGATTCATTTTCTGCTCTCGTTTCTGGATAACCTCTCGCGGCTGCCCGTTTGCGATCGCTTCAGCATGAGCGTCTTGCGCTTTTTGAAATAACTGCTCTGCACTTTCAACACGAGACCGAGCGTTGTGAACTTCACTGTAAGAACGACCGGCAGATTTCGCTGTTCGCAAATCTTGTTCCATATCCATAGCTCGGCGTACCGATTGACGTTGTGCATCAACTTCCCTCTTCTGTCTTGCGATTACTTTAGAAGGCGCGCCGTTTTCATGCATCTGTTTCAACTTACCTACGCTTTCTTTAAGGGACGCTTTTTCAGCACCTACGCGACGTGCCGCACTTTGTACATGCTCGTCTGTTACTGGTTGGCGCGCAGCTGCTTTTCCAGGCCCTCCTTTTGCTCCTTTTGCACTAGCTTGCATTGCTTGATTGAATGCTTGCTGTAAACTGCGTGCATTTTTATTTGCCTTGTCGGCATAACGCTGAGCCTGCATGATGGCATAAGGAGATGCCCCGTTCGCTTTCAACTCCTCAACTCGTTCATCTGCTCGTTTGGCAAGAACGTTCGCTCGGTTCGACTGTTTTGCAAGGGCCGTCAGGTTTTGGTCGTCCGACTCCTCTTTGGAAGCATCACTTACCACCGGCAATGCTGCATTCTTCATCGCTTCATCGCCCTTGTGCTTAAGGTGCGTCTCTCCGGTTTCTGGATCCTCGACCATCTCGAATCCGCGTTTATCGATGGATCCTATAATGTCTTCTGCTGATACCCTGTTGCCTTCACTGTCCGTGATGAATCCTTCATCATCCAATTGAACCGGATCATCCGATCCTTTCAAGGAAAGCATTTCCCCGTCGGATCCAACCACGTTTCCATCTTTGTCGAGCCCGTAGTGCGTAGCGTCCAACTCTTTTGTCATTGCGTCATACTTGTCTGCATCAAAACGCATAGCATCAAGTTTTTTCGCTTCTTTCAAAGCGGACACCGGTTTTCCGTTATGGTCTGGAATCGAGTCCAATGGTTGAAGGGTTCCATCTTTATCAAGCGCTACAAGATTGCCGTCTTCATCAACCAATTGACCCTTATCATTCTGATAGAACACATTGCCAACTTCGTCTGTGTACGGGTTCCCATCAGCGTCCAAAAGCGCACCAGCTTCTGTGGTCATTGGACGAACTCCAGCCATACCGACTGGGGAATTCGGGCTGATCACGTCCCCATTAGCATCGAGCACATTGCCGTTCTCATCGATGGTGGTTTGCCCTGTGTTGGTTGTGCTTGTCTCGTTCTCATCATTCTCGGTAAATTCATCGCTTGCTACTTTTCCGAGCGCAGTCGCATCACCATATCGCATCGCTTGGATGCTCGCATCCTTCGCTTCCATTTCACGGTCAAATGATTTGCCATTGATACCAAGCGCACCTTTTGCCGTATCCCTTCCTTTTGCTTTCGCAAGGTCTTTTGCTGTATCGATCCGTGACTTGACTTTTTCCCCGAAGGAGCGTCCTTCCATCCCTCGTTCATCAGCCAGAGCTTCACGACGAGATTCCACCCCGTGCGCCGCATTAAGAAGTCCAGCTGCACCGCCCAAGAGTCCTCCAATATCGCCTTGTTTTGCGGCATCTGTCAGTTTTCCGTCTCCGCCGACACGACCACCGGACATTTTCGATACGTCGAGACCTTTACCGCCTGTACTCGTATCAAGAGCGCCCATCAAACGGTTAATGGCGTTTGTGGTCACTTCTTCTGTTAATTCCTTGAAGACTTTTACGTTGCGGATCATGAGAATGGTCACAGTTGCTGTGACGACGATAACCAGGAAACTTCCCAAGAAGTCGAGAATCAATCCAGCTCCACTGAAGTAACTGCTACCCATATCAACCAGGCTATTAAAGTTCAAGAGCATGGTCATAATGATGTTCTCGCTCAACGCATATAAAAAGATCATACCGATGATCTGGATGATAAGCACGGCCGTTGAAATCAGTAATTTTGTCGTAAACGCAATTGACCCTAAAGCTGTTCCAAAAACACCACTTAGGATGCGCGGAATGCTCTTAATGGCCAACGAAATCATCATGACGCCGTAACCAATCGATAAGATGGCCAAGCTGAACATCACCGTTACGTTTTCTGTCCAGCGTGTGAAAGAAGAAAGACCTGATCCTCCGAACGTCACAGATGCATAGGCATCTCTTGAGAGATCACTCGCCGTCTTCTCTGGTGAATACACGGTAAGTCCTGTGTTCGAAAACGTGGTATTTAAAAAGTTATACATTGCAATCGGTGACAAACCGCCGACGGTACTGGCTCTGTCTGAGCCTATCGGCGCGGTTTTGCGACTCATAACTTCATCCATATCCGGCGTTATAAATCCTTTTTGTCTGTCGTAACGAAGATCGCCAGAATTATAGATGTTCATCCGGTACTGGCCAAATTGGAAAACCGGATTGAGAGCATTCCCCTCGGTGAATAATCCTTTAGCGCTGTTACGCTTGTTGTCTCCATCTTCGCTACCCTTCCCTTCGAGGCCGTTCCAGTAAATCGGCTCCATCCATTCCTCGCTATCGCCAAAGATCGTTTTGTCAATCCAGGTCCGATGGTCACTTGATGACAAGGAAAACATTTTGACGATGTTTTGATCGTTTTCCTTGCTATTATCGTGAGCTCTAATTCTTTGAATCTGCCCAGAAACCTCCCCGTTATAGTCCGAACTAGTATATGTTGTGCTAGTCATGTGCCGAGTAAGTAGGTTTACCACATCCAAAAATGTGGATTTTTCACCAACACCTATTGCGTCGGAATCTGCATCTTTTCTCGCTCCGCCTTCTTCAAAGATTTGCCCAATATCAGATGTGGCAGAATAACGGTCTTTCAATTTATTTGCGCGGCTACTATTTGCACGGGTCCCGTTTATTTTTAAAATCAATTCCCTGTTGCTAATAGTGCGCTCCGCATCATCACTAAATCGAGGATGAAGAATACCAACGTCCGAAGGGGGTGCTAATCTTGAATATTTGACCCAGCCTTCAAAATCGACATAAGACGAAAGGATCAGGTAATCCGCATATTCAGACCCAACGGACACTTTGCTGTCCAAGTCGTTAATTAGGCCAGTGTAGGTTGCCCCGATAAGAGGTAGACCCGCGAACAACATGAACACTCGAACGCCATACCTCGCAAATCGCTTCATCGCTGATCCTTTTTGGAAAACCAGCACAGTAAAAGCTGTCACGGCAAGCAATGCTGGGAACAAAAATACAATCGAAAAATCCTGAACTGCCTGGTACATTGACCCGACGTATTCGGCAATCCCGGAAAGAATCCCAAGATCTGCGCTCGCCGTTCCGTTCAAAACCGTTTCAAACAAGCGAAACGGATTAAGCGTTGTGAGTATCATAAGTGCGCCACGGAACAAAAACGGAGCGGTGTTTGCCAGAAAATAAACCAGAACCATAATGCCAGAGCCAAGGAAACTTAACACCCCAGAAAGACCCGGGCGTACTGTCGAAATAAGCCCCATATCTGTCAATACTTCGCCGTAACCAGCGTATTGATAGAAAGGATTGGTCGCTGCAGCATTTTGCTCTCCGGTGCTACCAATCACACTCATTAACTGGTCGTAGGTGATTGTCTCAGAAGCTGCCGTGTAGCTGTTCATTAACCATCCGACGATCGCTGAGTCATCAGATGAAATGTCTGGATAACCAAGAAATGCTCCGGCGTTCCCTGCCACTAACAAGTCATCAGACCCTCCGTTAGTCGTCTCCAGCATATAAAGACGGTCTACGCCAGAACCAGGTGCAAGGGCTGTGGCAAACTCCCTCGTAAGTTCGCTCGCTCGTTGATACAGCGATAAGTCAGACACACCCTCACCATCATCGGCGGCAAGTGTGTGTTGGCCAAAGGGCAGAAACATCGAAAAAGTCATGATGAGTGCCAGACCAATTACAATAGCTGCTCGTGGAATCATTCTTTTTAGAAATCGCATCATCCCCCACTCTCCTCCCTATGGGACAAATCGACCTAAAACTAGAAATGGGGTCTACCCATCTCGAATGGTCGACTATTCAAATGAACTAGTTATATTCCCAATAAATATATTAGATGGAAATACTTGTAATTACAATTCTAACTGCAAAACGTTGCGCTCGCAAGGTTTTATTTATCTTTAATTGGGTTATTGTGCAACAAAACAAAGAATTCAAGATCAAAAAATGCCAGACCTCCGGGTCTGGCGATCAAAAGCCAAACACATTACAAACTATTCATTTGGTGGTAACAACAACGGGAATATAAAGAGGTTGGGCCGTATTTTTATAAAAGAGAGAGTCGTATATATATTGAAAAGAAAGATTCAAAGGTTCACTAATAATGTTATAATGTTGAAGGTATAATTTACCTATGGGAGGTCAAAGAATCATGTTTTTAAAGAAAAAACGGTTGGTATTATTTTTGATAGTTTCATTAGTTTCACTAACGACAGCTTGCGGCAAGGCGGAGACAACTGATTCTGCAGACAGCGAATCCGAGGGTGAAACTGGTGGATCAGTCATAACCACTACTTCGGAGAGAGAGCCTAGGTACATGGAAAGACCTAGTAATGAGATAGAAGAGATGACTGAACGTGTTAGTATAATTGATGCAAGTGGTGGGGACACAATAGAAATTGAAAACGCGGACAAAGATTGGGAAGCAGAAATTGTAAAACTATTGCTAATCGATGTACCGGAGGGCGTTCCTGGAAATACACTTGATGTACGTGAACAAGCAAGTAATGAACTGAAAGCCTTGTCAGATCGCAACGGGACTCGATTGGAGCGAGGAAACCCCGACAAAGACGATGAGGGTAACACCCTCGGTTATATTTGGGTAAGCCAAGACGGAGCGTTTGGGGATATAAATTTTGCAGAGTACCTTTTGAGAAATGGTCTAGCAAAAGTTGTGGATGACCCCGATCCAGATGCAAAATATTTGGAGGAGTTCCGCGAAGCTGAGCAAAAAGCAAAAGACGAAAAAGAGGGTATCTGGTCCGACGAAGCTGAATAGAACGAGGCTGAATAAATTGAAAAGCGCTAAACAAATCATATGCACAATCCAACCCATGGAAATTGATTCCATGGGTTTTTAATTTCCTTGCGCGGAGTCACAGACATAGCAGGAGGTGCACTCAATTCGCCGCACCTCCTGATTTCGAAAATGTTCCTTTGTTCCTGGTTTTTTCAAGAAAGCTATTATATGCGTAATATATATATTTATATATAGTCTTTTATTAAAAGAAAGAGGAACAAAGGAACATAGTGACTGGAGCCCTTGGGAATAAAGGATTTCGTTGTTCCTTTTTTCTGTGACCAACCAGGGACATTCAAGGAACATTTGAGACCAAAAAGGAACAAATGCGGTCGAATTGCTTGCGTGCATGCAAAAAGACCATGCGAACGAGCATGTTCGATAACACCTTTTTGGCGTGAAAATACTTGCGTGCATGCAAGAAAGCACCCAAAAAGGAACATTTAAAGCCAAAAAAGGAACATTTTGACCCCAAAAAGGAACAAACAAGGAACAAAAATAAATGAACATTCACCCAACACATCCGGCAAGCCGGCGATAAAAAGCACAGAAACTACAAAAACGGAGGTGACACCTATGGCAAGAAATAGCACACCATCTTACACCATCGAATTTCCCTTACGCATCCCACTTTGGCAACAGCACCGTTTGGAAAAGAGATTCAAAATCGCTAGAATAATCTACAACTCTTGCCTGGGTGAAGCTTTGAAACGTCATAGAGCGGTCAAAGCTAGTAAAGAGTACCGTCTATTGCTTAAAGAACCTACGTCAGGTGAACGAAGCAAGCAACTAGCAGAAATTCGACTCGCTTATGGTTTTACTGAATATAGTATGTATAAATTTGTGAAGCCAATGCAACACAAATTCAAAGAACATATTGGGAGCCACGAAGCACAAAAACTTGCCACAAGAGCTTTTCAAGCCGTTGAAAAACTTCATTATGGACAAGCGAAAAAAGTGAACTTTAAATCAGTTCATGACGATATTTCCGTAGAAAATAAATCGAACAAACACGGCTTGAGATACAATGACGGATGTATTACTTGGGGTAAAAAGCCGACAAAGAAAAACCCAAAGCCTAAAAACTGGCTATGTATGCCAATTGAACCGAAACCTAAAGACGAATATGCGCATTTAGCCCTCCTCGATAAAACAAAATATGTCCGCATCTTGAAACGAGAAATCCGTGGCAAAACACGCTATTTTGTGCAACTCATTCAAGAGGGATACCCACCAACAAAACAAAATCGAAAGATCTCTAACGACGAAACAAAACGCGTTGGTTTGGATATTGGTACATCTACGATCGCCATTGCAAGTAAAGACAAAGTGGAACTTCGTGAACTTGCGCCAGCGTGCACGGTCGATGAACGAGAACTAAGGCGCATTCAGCGCAAGATGGATCGTTCTAAACGAGCTACGAACGCCAATAACTTCAACGAAAATGGAACAGTCAAGAAAGGCAGATTAACCTGGCGCTATTCCAAAAAATATAAGAAACTGCGCCAAAAACAAAAAGAACTCTATCGAAAAATATCGATTCAACGGAGGATGTCACACGAAAAGTTAGCGAACGATATTCTAGCTCTTGGTTCAGATGTGCGGGTAGAAACGATGCGGTTCCAATCGCTGCAAAAGCGCGCAAAAAATACGACTCGAAATAAGAGAAATGGTAAGATCAATCGCAAGAAGCGATTCGGAAAATCCATTGCTAATCGAGCTCCGGCCATGCTAATCACCATTATTAATCGAAAACTTGGCTATCAAGGACGCTCTATCAAGAAAATAGACACCTTTGCAACTAAAGCAAGTCAGTTTAATCATACAACAGGGGAATATTCTAAAAAACAACTCTCCGATCGTTGGAATGACATTGAGGGTTTGCCGATTCAAAGAGATTTGTACAGCGCTTTCTTAATAGGAAACACAAAAGATACGTTAAATTCCGTTGATGTTGACTTATGTAACGCACAATGGGACTGTTTTGTTGAATTGCATAATCGTGAAATTGCACGAATCAAACAATTACACTCAAAAACCTTGCGTTGGTTTATAGCATAAATTAAGGGTTTGGTCGTGGTAACGCCCAATGCGGTACGAAAAGCACACCAAGAGTCCTCCAGGGCTTGTTGGGGGAAGTGCATTGCTATACGCAATATTGCCGTTAATGTTCTGGGAGAACGCACATCAGTGCTTTGGTGAAAACTCTTTCTCTAAAAAGAAAGATAAGGTACCGTTGAGAAGTGTGCAAGTACCCTAGAAACTCACAGATTTAAATGTGGGAGTTGCCAGAACTCGGGGGATCTTCGTTACGACAGACAAGGAGAGAGGAGAAATCCTATTATGCAAAAGAGTATCGGTCTATGAACATTACCACTCGCTTCAAAAGCGAATGGTCTTCTAAACTGAAGAGAATTTCAACGATATAAGGTGATGCTTTGACACTTAATCGGATACTCAAAATAAAAGTAAATAAGGAATACACTGGTTTGAGATATACACACGACGGGGCATTTAGCCCGAGAGTGAAAGGCGAGGATAAACGTAAACGATCAAAACAAACGAGAACCAAGCGAAAACAAATCGATCGAAAAGATATTAGGCGTTTTATTTAAGTCCAAGCAAACAAACAAAACATCTTAAATACAACCCGCAAGGAACTTTCAAAAAAGAAACGCTGGTTTGTTACATGAATTATGTGTCTAATTTTTGGTCGTGGCAACGCCCAATGCGGTACGATAAGCACATCAAGAGTCCTTAAAGGCTTGTTGAGAGAAGTGCCTTGCTTTACGCAATACGCCCGTGAATGATTTAGGAGAACGCACATCAGTGCTTTGGTGAAAACTCTTTCTCTAAAAAGAAAGATAAGGTACCATTGAGAAGTGTGCAAGTACCCTAAAACCTCACTGTTTTTATTGTGAGAGCTGTCAGTCCAGAAGGAGATGGTTGTAAATGAGCAAAGAAGAATTGATGCAGTTAGACCGATCTGAGCTGTTGGCAATGGTTAAAAAAGAGATCAAGAAAGGGTCGAAGGATCTTAGTAGTTTTTCTTCTTCTAAGAAAAAAGCAGCTGTTTACTCATAGTGACAACAAAAGAGAGCCGCCCCGTAGGGTAGCCCTCTTTTTAGGTTTTTTATGCCACCCATCCCGTTCATACGCCGTATAATAAATGCCCCACGGTGTTGCTAATTACTCCCCATAAATAGGAAATAACGAGGAACAAAAATCTGTCTCTTTTAGATATGCTCAATCAAAGATATTTCCTATACTATACCGGTTATATTGACATGTTTTTGTGCATATTATATAATGATCTTAGCGATCAGGCCCAGATCCTTACGAGGACTGGGCTATTTTTATGGAGATGGAGACGTTTGAAACCTTTTAAAACTCATAGACAACAATTGGACATCTTACGTGGCCGTGGTTTAGAATTTAAAAATGAATCAACAGCATTGAGAATACTCGAAAAAGAAGGATATTACGCTTTGATAAATGGGTATAAGGATCTTTTTCTTAAATTGGATGCTCAAGGTGAACCACTTGATCCAGAGGAATATAAAAAAGGTACAACCTTTGATGAAATATATCAGCTTTATTCTTTTGATCGAAGTTTGAGAAACTTAATATTAAAACATATATTAATGTTTGAAAGTAGCATTAAAGCAAAAATTTCTTATCGTTTTTCGGAGAAGTATAAAGAACAGCATGCTTATTTAGTATTGAAGAATTATACCCGTAAGCCTGATCAGTTAAAAAACGTACTTGATTTAATAACAACAATTTCAAATACTATATCAAAAAATGGTAAAGCAAAAGGTGCGAATCCAATAAAACATTATTTGGATTCTCATGACGGTGTTCCGCTATGGGTTTTAGTAAATTATTTATCATTAGGCAGCATGAGTTATTTTTACATGTGCCTCACTGATAGTTTACAGAACACTATCGCTAAGGACTTTGCAATAAACTTTAATAGAGATTACCAACAAGATTGCCAAATAACACCGGCTATGATTTTGGCTGTACTAAAAATGGCGAATTTCTTTAGAAATGTATGTGCTCATGAAGAAAGAATGTACAGCTATAGTGTGCACAACACACCCAAAAACGCTCAAATTGGAAAAATATTAGGCGTTAATCAATATCATATAAATAATGGAAGGCTATTTACCTTGATAACGTTACTTAAACTTGTTTTACCTAAAAAAGATCATAAGCAACTCATTAAAGAAATTAAACTGCTCTTTAATGAATATGAAAATAAATTTTCATCTGTAAGTTTCGATGATATTCTTTTTAAAATGGGTTTTCGGTATAATTGGGAAACGAGATTTTAGTATCAATATATAGGTTTAAAATAGACTCTCATAAAAATAAAAATGAGGGTCTTTTTTAGAATATACCCGTTTTGATGGATTGTTTCAAAACGGGTTGATTTCACAACGTTGGTTCTCGTGTCGAGCCATGGGACAAGCACTCAAAGAAAACCTACCGATGATGTGGCTCGCTATCGGACAATCCCCGAACTTACGGACGGTCAATCGTGGTTACTTGAATAATTCCAACCTTTTTCTATGCTTCTTTTTTACTCCAGATAGACGATCATAATCTTCTTTTATTTCTTCACTTAAATCCTCGCAAACTTTCACTATACCTAATTGGACATAATGATAATCTTTTACAAAATAAGGGTGTTCCTGTTCTTTGTAATATTTAACATTGATATCATAAGGGTTTCTGTAAATATCATAAACTTTCATACAAAGCACAAAAAAGAAATGGTCTTGATATTCTTTTAATTCCTTTATGCAGCCACTTTTTAAGAAAGGTTTGTAAGGTATAAGTTCTCTTTGAATATCTGTAAGAGCGTCTTGTAAGCTGTGTTCTTCAATTAAAAATTCTTCATGTGTGATTTTATTTTTATAAAAAGACACGACACACATTTGATGATTAGTTATTAAACGATTGGTGTCTAAAAGTATTCGTAAAGCTTCTGTCTTTTTGTCAATATTGAGCTTTTCTATCATGGACTTCTTTTGAATTCTATCATTTGACCAATGGGTTATAAATGCACCTACAAAAACGCTTACGATACTCATAGTTGGGGTCAACCACGATTCAAATGACATTTATGCCGTCCACCCCGGCTCATACGTATAAATAATTGCCCCGTGATGTTGCGCATTACCCCTGAAGTCCTTCATATCCTCTTGGGCTAATAAAACAACACGGAAGACTGGAAATGCGTCCTTTTCCACTCTGTATTCCGCTATCTCCCTTTTGCGTAGCTGGTCCAATATTTCTTGCGCCAATTCCTCTGTCATGTTATCCCCTCCGGCATTATTACTCAGCAAGGAGCTATTCTGATCGTCCACGCATATACCAAGCTACAGTACAACGCCCTGCTGGCAGCAAACAAAAAAGAGGGTGCCACGATAACACCCTCAATAAGATTCAAAAGTGCGGGTATTTCTTCGTTTATATCTATTAAAATTCAACCATCCCAACTCACTACACTAATTAAACCCCATCTGAATATCACTTGCAAATACCACATTGTCAAACCCGCGTCGCAAGTAGTAACGATATCGCTCTTTGTGTTCGAGTAGGGTCTTTAAGGCGAGCGGAACCTCTTGCTTGAGTGCCTGTTCATAATCAGCAATCGTTGCCTTTGTCATTCCACCGAGAATCGTGTAATCCGCACTGTCGAATTGGTTAAACGCTCGATCAGCAATCATTCGCTCCACGCTATTATAGATAAACACAGCACGAACCCCATTGTCCTGAAGCTGATCAAACTTATCCCGGACATACTGTTTGATACCAGGGGCTAGTTGTTCCACACCATGCAAAATCACCACATCTCCTTGAGAGAGATTCCCCACAGCGAAACCCAATGCATTGACGAATTGCGCCATCATGACACCACGGCTCCGCTTAAGAAGCGAGCTGAAATCATAAATCACACGGTTTGAAACAGCCGCACGGTCAATTTTCGTTGAGGTGATCGTATTAAACAAATCCCCATTCGAGTCCAACATGTCCCGAAATGTCGCCTGTAAGAAGCCATAAGCATTCATAACCTCGGGGTCTTTGTTAAGAGCGTTCACCTGACCGGTGTATTCCATGTCAAGGTACGCCAGAAATTCAGGGAGGCGCGGCACCTGTTTATGCGGAATCCCGACGAGACGCAAACTGTCGCGATTTTCTTGTGCGTTCTTCGCCCACATCCGCTTTTCCACGTAAAAGTCGTTCAAACTTTTCTGGAGAGCCGCCTTAATACGAGGTCGTTTCTCCTCCGTCATTGGTTGCAATTGTTCAACCATGAGTGCAATCTTTTCCAGGTGCGCTGGAAAGATGCTGAGCTCATGTTCTCTGTCACCAAAAAGCTCGAAAGGATTAATATCCCCTCGCGTCATGTCCACACTTGATGTGACATCAGATAAATCCACACCTATTTCTGCAATACGCGCACGGTTTAAGATCAAATGGACGACGCGCCTATTACGGAGAAGCGCATTCATGCCGAGTTTCGCTCCCCATACATCCACGCCCCGCTGCCCTTTAAAGTCCCAGCCAGAAAGCGTCTGGGCTTCAGCTTTTCCTGCAATGACAACGTGAGATTCGTAACGATCAATGTCCATAAGCACCGCAGAGTTATTCACATCGCCTTGCATCTGTCCGATGTACTCACCCTTCGGATCCTCTATTCCTCTTGTAACCAGGCTGTAACTCCCTGCAAATTCAGCCGAAGTAAACATGAAATTACGCCCCATTTTGTTCTCGACCTTATTAAGTAGGTTCGCAAGCTCTCGTTTTTGCTCTCCGACATACGGGGCGGCAAACACCGTATCGAAACGGTCTTTATATTGGCGGTTAATTTTGTTTACTGTATCGTCGAGCTTTTCAAGCGTTGGTGCTTTGACGAGTAAGCGTATCGCCACACGGAGGTAACTTGACCCATTCATCAAGTCGTTGGCGATATCCACAAGCTGTTGCTGCTTTTTGCTTAATTTTTGACGCGCTATGAAAGAGCCATCCCGTTCTGTTTCGCTCGCTTGGTTGTTGAGAAGACCTTCAGCACGGCCTTGATGTTGGCTGATCCAGGATTCACTCATACGTCCGACATGCTCGATACGTCGAACACTTACGTCGTTCCCAATATTTCGAGGTATGAGGTTGATACCCCAGAAATACCCAAGGTTGTCGTCCGCGCCGCTCTGATGCATCACCGTAAGAATTGTTGCGTACGAACCGTCCACTTGGTAATAATCCGAACGGAACAGAAACTTTGATTTTGGCTTGATCGCACGAAAGAGCGGGTAGTCACGAATTCTCGCTTTATCGTCCGACTTTGCATCCGACTCCTTTGCTCGACGCTTATTTTTGGTCATCAGATTGCTTAATCCTCTTGCTGGTGATTTATTGCTGGCCATGTACTACTTCCCCTTTCTCGTCGTCTTATGTACAGACTGTGCTAGTTTATACCACCCAAAAACGATTTAAAGTAACGTTCCATTTCTTTGTAGCTCAACGTTTTTGCAAGACGGAACATCAACCCATCCCCTTCTACATCACCGATCAAAAGATTCTCAAACTCGGTAAGAGCCGCTTCCGACGGCGCTCGCACCACAAGGTATTGATGCAGGGATGTAAGTCCCTGGTTATTATTAATTGCGTACTTCAAGATGTCATGCTGCTCTTTGAGCAGAGCATCTAGACCTTTTGATTTGACGTTCAATTCCTGCTTTGTTTGTTCTACTGCTTGTAGTTGTTCTTCTACGGAATGGCCTTCATAAACAGAATCGTAGATAATTTCTACCCCCACAGGCAACTTTCGGTAAAACGCATCGACTTTGTCTAAAATAATCTGTTTATCCTGTGCAAACATTAGCGCAGACGCTGAACCAACAATGTGATACCCGTGGCCAATCTGACCATCCAAAAAGTGAATACGCCCGTCCTCCGGATCGATCGTATCGACATTCAAAAGATACTTAAGCGGATGAACAACATCAGACATCCGAACAGGAACATAACGACCGCTTTTTGGTAGGTAGTTTATCATAGAAAATATGAGTTCAAGACCCATACGATTGGTCTTATCTGCTCTAACTAGCAAAACCGAAAGAATACACCACGTTATTGTAAACCCAATAATCAGAAGGATACCGCCCTCCCAGATGAACGTCTGAAAAACTAGATAGAACCAAGCAAACGCAGCGAGCAATGTGAACACAATCACTTTTGCGGACACAGGTCGGTTGAGTCCCACACCATTCTTCGACTTGACATTAAATTCCATATCGAAATACGAAACATCGAGCGTCGTGGGAATTTTAAACCGCTGTTTCGCCATGAAAATGCCTCCCTTCTCTTACTACCTCCATTTTATAATGGAACGCACAATTAAAAATGGTATTATATGGAATTTAGTATACCATATTAAAAACGCTGAGTATACAGCGTTTTAGCAACAAATTCAAATGCGCTATTACACCAACATGAAGTCGCAGAAGCTTTGTATAGATGACGAAGAATTTAAAACGACACCTAATGGCTATAGTCATCCAATAGACAACAAGAAAAGAAACAAAAGGCGGTCCAAAGCCATCTCGTTTTCATTAAAAAAGAATAATTCATCTCTTTAAAGGGAATGAATACAATAGTATATACAGTGTTTAAACGAGGTGGTATAATGGACAAAAGCCAAAAAAGAGAGGTGTCTAAGTTGGCAACAGTGCAAAAGTGGGGGAATAGTTTAGGTGTTCGTATACCGCAAAAAACAGCACTATCTCATGGTGTCACGAACGGATCAGTTGTTGAGATTGTCGATACAGAAGAAGGCATCCTGTTACGACCAAAAAAGAAAAAGCTGACACTAGAAGACTTGTTGGCGCAAACAAAAGGGAAAACACCTCCTTCGGAAGTTGACTTCGGGCGGCCAGAAGGCCGTGAGTTACTATGACATCGCGTATCCCAGAAAAAGGCGACCTTGCGTTTTTAGATTTCAATCCACAATCGGGTGTTGAACAAGCAGGGCATCGACCCTGTCTTGTTTTAACACCTTCTTCATTTAATCAGGCAACAGGACTAGCCGTTGTGTGTCCTATTCGCACCAGAAGCCATGATTGGCCATTTGAAGTCAAGTTACCCCAAGATCTAGCAATTGAAGGGTATATCTTAACAGACCAGATCAAGAGTCTAGACTGGAAGGCCAGAAATTTCAAGGTGAAAGACCGAGCGCCAGAACATGTCATGCAAGAATGCTTTGACAAAATCCACACCTTTTTATAGGGTACATAGCGCCCCGGCATTATCAAACATACAAACAAGCCAAAACCGCAAAGACAACTCTTTGCGGTTTTATTTGTAATGGAGATCACACCATCAACCGAAATCAGGCACAAGCCCCCAGGATTTCCTACCCTTATACTCTTTTAATTCGAGGGAGACGTTACAGGTGAAACTCTTTCCTTTTTTGCTTTTCGCCGTAACCATAACCTTCTCACCGGCACGAACATCCTGGATCTCTTTCTGCGTGAGCTTGTAGCCCGAGAATTCCGGCTTAAACGGTGCATTGGCGCGTGTGAATTCGCTCGGGTCTTTCCGTGGCTCGAAATGAGGTTTAATCCCCCAATTATACTCCTTCTTCTCAAATGTAACCCCTACTTCAAATGGCTTACCTGTCTTATTGCTCACTGCTTTGATGTTCACTTTCTCTCCAGCTCGTAACTTTATCTCGTCTTCTTTTGTGAAGGTGTAACCGGACCACTCTTTTGGAAACGGGGCATTTTCACGCGTATAGCTGTCCGCCTTTCTGCGTTGAAACCCCCAGAACGGCTTTCCTTCATACTCCCCTTTTTCAAGCGAACCCTCGACCCGATACACTTTGCCGGTCTTCTGGCTTTTCGCTTGAATTGTAATCATTTCGCCGCTTAACAGCTTCTCGATTTCTTCGGGTGTGAACGTATGGCCACCCCACTCTTTATTAAAACGAACGGTTTCTCCTGTCGGTTTGAAAACCCCTTCGGTCTTTGGTTTCGGCTGGAACTGCTTCATCGACGCATCCGGCGAGCCAACTTTTTGCATGAGTGTTTCAGCATTGCGATAAAAGACCTCTTTGTCATGCTTAACAAGTTTCGTTGCAGTATCGAGGACATCGTGAGGCTTCACTTTAAAGTCGCCTGCATCCTTCATTGCTTTAAACAACTTCTCTGTGACGCCAGGATCGCCGATTTGCGACCCTTCGAGCAGCACGGCGGCAATTTCGCCAATTTTAGTCAAGGACAATTTCCCTCTCGCGTCGACCATGAGCGCCGTTTTTCCGTTTGTCACATCACTCAACGTACTAACACGCGTCGCACCAGTTCCAACTTCGTATTTGCTTAGCTGTTTCTCTAACCACTTATGCGATGGATGTGGAGGCTTTTTGTTCACACCTTCGGCTACGATCGGAGACCCATTCTGCCCCAGCCCCGTACTCGTATTGTCCTCTCCATCTTCGTCAGACGTCTCTTTATCCGCATCAAATATCGCCTTAAACCCCTGATCGATCGGTACACTTACAGTCGTCGTGAACGCCGGATACTTCTCGATGTGTCCTTTAATGCTGTCGTACACGTAATTTTCCCCGAACATCGCCAAAAAGTTTTTCGCGAGTGTTTCATAAATGGCTTTCGCGCTCGGGCCAAATTTAGAGAGCTCATCTAATGATTTCGGTACAACAGTTCCTGGACGGTTCGCCCCATGCGCCCCACCGTCTTTGACGTGCGTCTTTCTCGGTTTCCGGTGTGTAAGAAGCGATGTGTCTGCACCAACAACAGAGGCGATTTTATCGACAAGCGGAAGCATCTCGTTAAATTGTTCTGTGGAAATGAATTTATCCTCGGTTCGCGGATAACTCACGATTTTTGCTTCATACATTTTCTGATAGGTGGCCAGCACCTCTTTCGACTTATATCCCCTGGTTCCTAAAATAGAAGCAAGCCCACCAAGATCTAAGAGCTTTCCTGGTGCTGTTTCCTTGCGGGTTTTCGAATCTTGAACGACAGCCGACGGGCCGTAATTCATTTTGTCTTTCTCGGCGTCTTGCTTGCTACCAAAACGCCACTTGTCCTTATCCTCATCGAATTTACGCGTATAGACATTGCCGACTTCATCTTTGTATTTCACTTCGAAATATGGTTTTTTCTTATAGGCTTTGACAAGCGCTAACTGATCGGCAACAAGCTTTGTCATAACGGATTTTAGGCGCCCCTGACGAACAACCACATTGTACCCCTTAGAGCGGGCCGCATGTGTCGAAAGGCGTGTCAATTGCATAGAAATAAAATCCCAGCGGCTTCGTACGTCCGCTTTCACGTACTCTCCGTCTTTATGGTAGGACGGTAAATCCTGAATGTTTCTAAACCCTTTCTGTAGCTCCTTTTCGGACTCATCGATGAAGTACATTCGTTTGACCGGACCCTTCCAACCAATTGCTTGGATGACCTCCCACCCGATAAGCTGACCTTCACCTGACGGATCTTTATCGGTGGCAATAACGATGGCGCTCGCATTTTGGGCGGCTTTCTTTACCTCCTGGATCGCTCCGGCCTTCGAGGTCATTTTTCCCGTTTTCATGTTTTTGGATTTCTGAGGCTGTTTCTTCCAATTAAGCTGGGTGACATCCCAAGGCATCGTTCCCGGCTCCCATGATTTAAAATCCTTTTTTTCCTGCTCCCCGCTTACCATCTCATGGGGCTCCACGAACTCCAGCATGTGGCCATACAGAGTTTGTACTTGGTAAGGTTGTCCGTTGTACGATCCATTCATACCACCCAGCGCTTTTGCAAAATTCTTCGCCGCGCTGGGTTTCTCTGCTAATAATAAATATGTCATAGGCTTTGACCTCTCCCTTTTTTGGCTTTTTGTAATAGGTTTTTCTATCTGAATTCACGCTGCTGCATTTTTCTTAGGCGCTCCTGTCTGACAAGCCTCTTTTGACGTTCTTTTTCTGCATCTATGTGGCCTGATACGGTCACATCCGTTTCAGCAAGAATGTCACGGTTTTCTTCAAGAACTCGCACGAATTCGCCGACATCCCTTGGTAGCCCTCCGACTAACAACCCCATGCGATCGAGCAGAATCACCGTCTGCATGACAGCATGACGTTCCGCGTACGCCCGGAACAGCTTCTCCTGTTCATTTAACTTATCGAGAACCCGACCCACACCTAAGTTGAGCATCCCGAGACGTTCGGCTGTTTGATAATCCTGTTCAGATCGAGACGGACTTGAACCAGACGTTTCGTCGTTAAACGCCTCTGCTGTATGTGCAACAAAAAGAAGCGCATAGATATCCAACTCATCACTCGTCGGTTTTAAATGCGTGTCGGGGTTAAACCCCTTGTCAAAGACCGGATGTTGTAAGACCAACCATTGTTTTGCGTACTGAATATGTGTTCCTGCATCATCCCGAAACGCATCGAACAACAGATACCTGATTAGCGACGATTTTTGCGTGAATACCCTATTTTTCTCTGTGATCTCAAACTCACCCCATGGAAACGAAACAACAGCGCCCATATGATTTTCTTTCAAACGTTTTTGTACGGCGCCAAGCATCGGCTCAGGAAGCCCTGACACTTGGGATGGTTTGATCTCGGGATTCAACCGAACCGGTCGATCCCCTCCAACGTGTTCAAAAATACCCGTCATCGTCTTAAATCGCTTCCAGTCAATAGGGGGAGCTGCCCCCTTTTTCTTTGCAGGCGCCTCGCTTGAAGAAGCATCTTCTCCGCCATGCGAATGGGTCGGCATTTGCGACTCTGTTCCCCCACCAGGCATCGCCTGTAATTCGGTCAAAGTTTGTCCAACACCGGGCTTGACTTGCGAGTGTTCGGATTGTGTTTCCGGTACGGCTTTTACTCGCTCAGCAGAAATCGGTTTTTTTGGTTGTCTCGGTTCAGACTGATTCTGCTTCTTAGAAATTCCGGCGAGTTCTGCGTCGATGTCCAAACCAATATCGAATCCTGGCATGCGCCTCTCACCCCTCTTTTTGTTTTCTTAGGACAAATAATCCCTACGATAGGTCTCCGTCTTCTTTTTCGACTAAATAGTTTTCGCCCCGGATGATACCAAGCATGGCATCCATTCCGTTCACCACGGATTTCTCCAAATGCTCCTGGCTGACAGCGAGGTTCTGCACAGCATCGACCAGTTGATTCAAACGCTGAATTTCCGCCGTCGGTAAATCGTAATCCTGATTCCGCCATTTAACGTAGTGATACATGGCCGTTATGAGAAATTCCGTCTGTTCCATGCCGAAGCGATCGGCCCAATAGACGAGAAATTCGTAATCCTCAGGATACATACGCATATTGTGGCGATCTGTCTTTTTCTCTCGGACTACGGTCCGTTTAGCTGATTTGCGCGAAGGTTTTGGTTTCACGATCGATACAATTTCTTTTTTTGCACTGGCATTTTCGGCCATGCGTCAGCGCCCCTCTCTAACAAATTGGAAATATTTGTAAATATAATTGTACACATAAAACACTGAACACACAATGGTTTTGCGCACTTTTAATCAAAATGTCGTGCAACAAAACAACAAGTGTAAGCGAGGATGCGCCAGAGTCTAAAACCAGTCCCGGCAAAGCCGGGCAATGCAAAGCATGAAAGAAAAAAAACGTAAAACCATGCGGTGACGAGCACCGCCAGGAAAATGAGTGAAAACGATAATTCAGGAATTCAGGAGTTGATAGAGATGAAAAATAGCAAAGCGGTAGTGGTGGAAGTGCGCAGTTCAATGAATGACAACGTAGTAATAAGTTTTGAGACTAGCGATCAATCAGTAAATATTATCTCAGCGGGATTCGCTAGAATCTGCGACCTGTTGAAAATCAACCGTGTGCAAGCGGAAAGCCGTTATTACGTGACGAGCCTGACCCGATAGCAGTAAAAACTCAAAAGAGAAGGGGGAGATTTTGAATGGAAACAATCGATTTTAAACAAGCGGAAATAATCCGCGAGAACGAGGAAATATTAGATGAGATGGATGCAATTGATGCGTTCTTTCAAAAGCTTTACGAACTCGGAAAAGTAAAAGAATGGAACTCTATGGTTTTAGAAGAAATTAAAAGTGATTCAGAAACATCACAAAGACACATCATCAAGTTATATTATGAAGAAAATGAAGCAAGTGAAAAACTCGGAACATGGGTAGTGCTAGTTTATAAGGACGAAGAAGGATTCGTCGTTGAAGGAAGCAAACTAAAGAATTATGAAACAAATCCCGTTGATCGTGAAGACTATGACATTACGCAAGCATACTTTGTTGAAGGCGACTTGGGCGAAGTATGGAACTTTTTTGGCGAACTTGAAGATCAATTTTATGACTGGTATTACGATGATGTGTTAGAAAATTTCCCAGAATGGGCGCATAGTAGTCCGTGGGAAATTGATCCTGAAATTTTGGACGCGATGATTGCAAAAATAAGTAAAAAATATAAAGTCAAAGTGCGTTACGGATACGATGAAAGAATGAACTGGAATAAGAAAGGGTACGCTCTTTATTTCCTGCTTGGGTACGACGGCAGGGAAGGAAAAGAGGAGGTAGAATTGGAGATAGAAGCTGCTACTTACGCACAGGCATATGATTGGCACGCAAAGGGGGAATGGGAAGAACACTGCAAACAGCTATACAAAGACACGGAACATCCATTCTATGAAGGGAAATTTGATTCCACTCCTATCCCTTTTTATGATCCCGTTTACGCGAAAGAATTTCCGGAATGGGGAAAAATTTTAAAAGCAAAGAAAGGGGAATAACAAATACTTTATAAATATCATCGGCATTCGGCGCTATTCTTACAGACACAGGCAGAGAGTTTGTAAGAGCAGTTAGGCTGAAACAACGTTAGGCGGGGAATTTCCCCGCTTTTTATTATGCAATTAATTCTTATATGGTTGGTATAAAATGGTAAAACGCATCGCTATTTCTTCTATTCATACAAAAAAATGCAAAAGGAGCTGAAAGGCATGTTGCAAAGCGTCATCCAAACGAAAATCAGACGCACAGAACGGCAAATCGTGCGTCTGATGGACAGACTTGCCGAAGAAAAAGCGCACCACAAACAGATTAAAGAAAGCGGTGGTAAGGTCACAGAACATGGCGGATGGGACATAGGCTACATAGAAGGCAGACTATTCGTCTTGCAAGACCAGCTTGATGACCTGAAAGAAATTGCTCGGTTAAGCGAAACTTGAAAGGGGTGTCGATTCATGAAATTAGAAATTAAACTGTCTGATCTAGGTAGGAGCTTGATGAGTAGAGACATTGGCGAAAAGGCCAGGGAGCAATTGCTTGGCGTCATGGAAGAAACAAGGAAAATAACCATTTCATTTGAAGGAGTGTTCATGATTTCAAACTCTTTTGCAGATGAATGTCTAGGAAAACTTATTAAGACGATCGGACTTCAAAGATTCAAAGAATGCTTTGAGGTCCGTGGACTTGTCGATACGAGCATCGAACTGATTCTAAAACGAGCTATTAAACAAAGACTTGCAGCAGATCAAAATTAAAGGTGGGGATAGTATGGACTATAGCTCAATGACCATCGGGCGCAAAATTGGCCGGCTAATGGATTATCTTCAGGCAGGCGGAGAAGTAGAAATTGATGGTCATACATGGGTGTGGTTGGATGACCACATCGCGCAAACAAGCGTTGACAGAAACCTAGAAACACAGTACTGGGGAATTAACGGACTGGCCATCAAAGGGATAAAGATTAAAGACGGCGTAGCAGAACCGCATTACATAGGACAAGACACCATACCCTTTCAGTCTTTTGTAGAGCTTGCAGAAAAGCTCAAAGAAGAAGACTGGGTTAATATAAGTGTCGGTTACGCCCTAAGATCTATGAATAAAGAACGATAAGGAGTGTTTACGATGTCGAAAAAGAAAATCTTATACCCAATCATCAAAGAAACGACCTATTGCCAGGATGGTAAACCTGACAAGGTCAAAAACTCCCTCATAACCTACGACGGATATGCTTATGGGGACAATGTGGTATATGTCGAAAACCGAGTATTCGATGAAACACTCACCTACACAGGATACGGCCGTGGTCGGTCCAGCGCTGTCTTCTATTTTGAAGATTCAACCGGGGCGACCTATCAGATGTTCATGACTGACATGGATCATCTATTGTCATCCAAAAATCTGATAGACGGTAAAGTCACAGGAACATGGACATACTGCAAGCGTGGCAAAAATTTCGGCATAAAGCTTGCCTCTTAGCAAGTAAAAAACACACACAACGGAGCCGCAAGCTCCGTTGTTTTTCTGTGACTTCCGCAGTCAATCACTGACTAAAACTCACCCCTTTAAAAATCTAACACCATGGCGGTGCTTCCACCGCCCGATGAAATGATTGAAGGCTAGTATCAAAAAATTAGAAACCATCGCGGTGAATTGACACCGCCGGTAAACAATAAAAAGAGGGGAGATTAAAATGAACGGATTAGACGCATCATCGAAACTATCAACTATTTCGGAAGAAGTTCACGCTTTACATAAAGTAATCTCAAAGCTTGATCTCGATAGAGATTTCAGGCATGAGTCAAGCACGCTCAATAGTTTGAAAGAGCGGCTTGAAAAAGAAAAATCAGACTTAGAGAGTAAATTGCAATCAGTTAAATTCTAACGAGTCGTATTGATTATTTAAACCAAAGCGGTGTTTCGCACCGCCGGTAAAGAACATGAATAAAAACTAACAACCAAAAAAGGAGAGATTTATCATGGCAAAGAAATTCAGCGAATTAACAGAAAAAGGTCAAAAACAACGTTTGGCTAAATACCAAAAAGAGAGAGAGGCGCGAGGCACGCAAGCAACACTTGCTCGCTTAGTACGCCCGGCAAACATTAAAACAATTAAAGGCGACAACAAACTAGCGGTTTTCCGCTTTGCCGCCTATGACAAGGACACAGAAGAAACGCGCTTCTTTACAGCGAGTGCGTTTATAAAGAAAGGGAAAGACAAACTCGAAGAATTTTACGCTAACCTCCAAAAAGGACAGCTGGTTTCTGTTGAATATAAAGAAAACAACGGATATACAAACATTTTCACCCTTATGGATCGCTCTTATGCAGACGGTCGCAAGTCGGCGCAAGAAGAGGAAGCGGAATTAGAAGTTTAAACAAGATACGAACAGTTCCATTTCAAAAAAAATTCAGCCTGTTGATAGTCTCGGTTAAAACCGAGGTCAACGGGCTGTTTTTTTTCAAGGTTCTATTTAATAAGTTTAATATTCTAGTCTTCCCTCAAGTATATCTCTTTGGTTCAAATATTCGCCGTAATTTCCTAAAAGGAGTTCACCCATCATTTTTTCGACATTCCCCAAGTATTTTTTATCCGCTGCTGGAACATCAGTATCATAATAAACCTCGTCTATTTCTTCTCTAAAAGAGTCATCAATAACAAAATCGCTTTTGCCTTCCTCAATTTTTATCGCTTCATCAAGATATTTATTTACAATTTTTTCTACGTCATTATCAAGACTACTTCCCCCGAAGTTAAAAATTGTAACCACCATCATTATTAAAGAAAAACTCATTAAAAAACCCAATAAGCCATAAAAGACACTTGGAAAAACATGTAACCGCCTATCTATGTATAAATACCCACCTACAATACCTCCCACGATTAAGGCTATCCAAAACGCGCCAGTCATACACCCTCACCTTTTCTGCTATACTCTTGAACTACAATTAAAGAACCACAGCTATTGCACCAGCGGATGGATCACAGGTGCTTTTTTAAGACTGCAGTTATTCGTGGATGACTAAGTAGTCTTCCACAACGTCGTAAGATGATAACGCCATCATGCTCATTTCTTCAAGTTCAGTTGGATCATCAGTCATAAATTCCTTTAGTGGTTGTACTAGATAGTGTATAAAGAGTTCATCCCTATACAATATGTGATATGTTGCATCTTCCTGATAGCCCTTTTCATCAAAATATGAATCTGCATCGCCAGGGTAATTAGAGCTTCGCTCAATAAAAATGGTAAATAGTTCTTCATTGACCGTGTTTGATAAATAAACGAATTCATAGGCATATTCTGCATTGCCCAAATCATACTCTTTTAATTCAAATTTTTCATGGTCTACATATGGAAAACTGGTTGAAAAGTGATTCGTCACTAGATTTTTTTGATTGTTTAACTCATTGTTATTCTCATTTGTTTCTATGTTGCTTCCTTCTTCTATAATCTGGCCTCCCTCCGAGGTTTCCAAGACAGACAACTTTGCGAGCTGTTCAGTTGTAAATAAGTCTAATGACAGATTTCTAAAGTTAATATTTAAATCATCGGTCCTTGATATACTCAAAACATTCCCTTCGTTAGGGCAATGATAGATCTCCGTTACACCAACAATTGGATAATCCGACTGTTCAACAGGAAACTCTCGTACCAATATACACATATCATGAGCTTCACTTTCGTCTTCAAGACTATAATAATGCTCATCTATAAACGAAATAATGTCCGAACTTTCCCAGGGCTCTTTTGAAAGGTAAGTGTTTAATTGTTCGCCAAAAATTGAGGTGGATAAGCCTTTTAAAACATCTTTTTGATCAGAGTCAAGACTGTATTCTACCGTTGACATAGTCTCTTCAGCAATTTCCTCACCAAATGAATCATAGGCTTTCGAATAGTTAGTTAAAACAACGCTATTTTTTGAACTATTTTGCTCCATGGTGGTTAGTAAAGAAGTCCATTCGTATGAATCTATTCCATTGAAATCGCCCTCGTTTTTAGCCGAAAATGTCACTTTGCTTCGACCTGGTTCAAGCAGATAATCACGCAAATCGAGTTTCTTAAAATTAATTTTGCCTAACTGCTTAATCTCCACGGCATCAAAATCTTCTCGCATTTCTTCAAAATAAGGTTTGTAGTTATCGTAGTCAGTCAATAACTCATGTTCATTATTGCATGCCACTAAAAAGAATGAAAAACAAGATAGTATGATTACATCTCTTTTTCTCATTGAATCCCCACCAAAATAGATAATATAGTTTTTGCGATCACATTATTTCTATATTAGCACAAAATTACATTTTACATAATATTTTATGATTCAAGATCGATTGCTTCATTTAAACCAAGAATTTGCACTAAAAAACCGACTCGGTTGGCTAAGAGTCGGTTTTTTCTGTGAGATCATATCAAATATCAATAATGTTCAACAGCGCCCCTGGTTTTCCCTTGAATCGTAAACAACACCGCCTGATAACCCGTTAAGTGATTGGTATCGCCTAAATCGGCGTGCATGACATTTTCATAGTTTGTTTTTGCTTGTTCATCCAATGGTACAAGCGGAGCCTTAAAAAAACAAGCAATGACAATGGCGACAACCACTACACCCCCAATAAGCATCATATTTCGAAACGCATTCGCCTCCAGCATTTCCTATCACCTACCCTTTCGACGTCTTGCCTATTCGCTGGCATCCCCTCTTACGCGGCTAGCGCTCATTCCTATCACGGACGGTTTGAAGAACGATTTCCCATTGATGTTTCCGATTTGCCGTGTAAGCACGTACTGAATCGTTGTACCATAGCGGGCCTGCTCGTCCCCTCTATCGTAATAAACGTCCTGACCGCCTTCGGTGCGATATTCCCGGATAAAGAACCCGCTTGACTTCACACTGTCATCGGCCCGGTCAGCAGCAAACAAACACGGGGCGTTATCCTCCAAGCTCTCGACAATGCATCCACCATACAATTTTTTCGCCTTTTCGTTCAGTACGATTTTCGCTTCCTCTGTTAACCCGCCGTGGCGCTCAATCTGGTAATTCACGTCTTGCTGGAAACTGTTTACTTCATTGAGCCTGAACATGAAGATGACGGCCACAGAGATGAGCATGACGCTCACAACTCCAATAAACCACTTCGCATATTCCATCACAGCACCTTCGAGCATACGTATCCACTCCTTTCTGCTAAATGTAAATATATGGTAATAACCTCTATTATACCGTGTTTTTCTTTCGATCGCTGCTTTTTCGACAATCTAGAAGTCATCATTGTTAAACGATTCTCCAGTTCGCGCTTACTCTTCTTCTGCGCTCTGCACCTGTGCTGACGGATCCATTATCACACTATTTAAGTCCAAATCCTTAAAATTATCGAACATAAGACCTACGCCGAGCCCAGCAACGAGAATAAAGCTGGTCATTACAATTTTCGTCGGGAACATGACAAAACGGCGCAATTTCATATGAATGATCTCATCGATGGCGCTCATCATCTCCTCACTCGCATTGCGGCCAAGTTCGTCGATAACCGACACATCGAACGTGGACTGCTGGAAGTCGAAAATCGTGGACATAAATAGGTAGCTCATATCTGTCCCTGATGATCGTTCGGCAAAATCAGTGAATGGTTTAAGACTCTCAGGATCATATCCCATCTCCCCCATCAACTGATACAAGCTACGCCTGTCGGACTCATTGTCCGTCCTTTTTAAAATCTTGTTAAAGATCGTGTACAACGCAGTACTGCCTCCTGAAGCTTTTAAATACGGGATGATCAATCGCGTAAATTTCAAGAAGTTCAACTGTCGTTGAAATTTCCACGCCTTATAATACGTATCGACTTTCTTTGACTGCATTTTGTAAAAAACACTCCCGAGAATGGGTCCGGTCATATACAACCAAACATGAAGATACGCACCAGCAATACATCCAAGAAGGACGATGAATAAGGAAAACAACACGCGTTTTCTCTGGAACTTATCAATGTTCTTGGTTGTATCCCCCATCTCCCTAAGCTGGTGGTATAACGTGTCCTCAGCGATCTTTTCCCATATCGACGGCTTGACTTCCGTTCCCGGGTCCGCTTTCGTCTTTTTCCCTTTACGCACCCTTTCCCGGTTCTTCTCTCGGTTTTCCCTCCGGACTTTTTCCTGTTTTCGGACGCGATTTGCCTGCTTTAACTCCCTACGCGTCGTCTGGCGGGTCGAACGCCCGGACACATCCGTTGTATTTGATACACTAGTGGCACGGCTCATAACGACAGGGCTCCTTTCTGTTTGAGATTATAGTTTGTCTTTTTATTTCTTCCGAATCTCCATGACAGAATCATCGAACAGATAGCCGACGAACTGCTTAAAAAACAACGACAACATGAGAAGGTACAAACCGCTTGAAATGTAGCCAACAGGATGTCTCGCGAACGCATCCAAGTAGGTTTGGAAACCAAAACTTATAGTAAGTGCGATAATGAGAATAGCCGTAATGATAATCAGCTGTCTCATGTCCCTCAAATGATTGCTTTTGGCTTTCTCATACGCTTCTTGTTTTTTTCGAATATCGTTGTGATACGTCTTGATGTCTTTGAGAGTGTCGATGTTGTTCTTTCCTTCAATCATCGCGGTCTCAAGCTGTTCTAAAAACTGCACAAAAATAACATCGTCATCATATTTATCGCTAAGTGAAATAACCGATTCCCGTATCCGTTCGTCGTCGGAACCAACAAGCATTGCGTAGAAGCGTTTTAGATCTTCTTTAAACTCCCCATCTGCCCTTTGGATGACCTTTCGTATCGCCGTCAAGACAGTCTGGTTGTCATCGGTGAGTACCTGCGTAATATTATTTAAGAACTTGTTGCGCTGATTAAAGCCTTCGAATTCGTACTGCTTCTTGATGGATTTAGGGAGCAAAACCAACGCTCCATAAATCGCCCCAATGATAGCGCACACAGCGGATATCCAACCGTTGTACAAAAGTAAAAATGAAAAAGCTCCAAACAATCCTGCAGGAAGCCCGACGTAATTTCTGAAGTCTTTTACACCGAGCTTACCGCCATAAGCAACACGGTAAGCCCGCAACTCATCCACATTCATTGTTTTTTTCTTTTTGGTCGCGATGGCCACGACACCTCACCCCTCTCCTTTGTTACCCTTTTGGTTATACGCCCTCGCGGCTCAACTGTCGGCGTTTTTGATTCACAATGTTCAATATGTCTTGTTCCTGCATGTTTCGCTTTGATTCAGATGAGGATCGTTGTAGTTGTTTGCTCTGCTGTTTTCCAGGTTTATTTAAACGAGCCCGGATCGACTCATCCTGTTTGGATTTTACTGGTCTAGATGACTTCTCCCTGGCCCTCTCATTGTTGTCCACCCGTTGTTTCGCCTGGTTGATTTTCCTTGACGTAGCACTGGAGGAACCGGAGGAAGAACCAACTTCTGGGGTGATATAGCCATCCTGATTCGTGTCGTAATCCAAGGACTTTTCCCCTTCAACGGGGTTGTACACCGCTTTTTCCCGGCCCATTAGGACGTCGAGCGTTGTCCCCATCGCCTTTATTTTCGCGTGATCCGGACGGCCGTTTTTATCCAACGGAATAGTAGATTCAAAACTTGACGCCTTTTCCGGATCAAGTGGGCGCTCCGATTTGAAATTCGCCGGAAAATCTAACTCCAACATTGCCTCTTCTATTCTGTCTTTAAACTTCTGTGAGACATCAAACGTCTCAAAATGAAAAACGCCGTCTACAAAACGCTGCTTGAATATAGTCCTATCGCCATCCGGATTGAACTCAATGATTTCAGACAGATAGCGAACCACATGGCCATAATATTTTGCCTTTCGGATATGTATCCCGAAATCAAAATACATCCGGATGTCTTGCTTTAAGGCCTCTTCGGACAATTCGTATCCCATTTTCGCCATGTTAATAAAACGAGAAGGAATCGCACGAGCTTCTGTAGCATGCAAACTCGTAATAATGGAATGCCCGGAAAGCACCGCCTGAATCATCTCGTAGGCTTCTTGACCACGCGTCTCTGTGACCATGATCCATGTCGGATGATTACGAAGACCCGCTTTTATGAGTTGAGTGACGCTAACCCCTTCTGATGTAACCCAAGAATACACATCTTTATCTTTAAACATTTCCTTCATAAACGTTTCCGGCGTATCCTCGATTAAAAGAATCCGATCATCGAACGGGATAAACCCAGAAATCAATTTGTGAAGCTCCGTCTTCCCTGTACCCGTTGTTCCCGAGATAACCATATTCGATTTTGTAATCGCCGCCGCCCGGAAAAAATCGTACATAAACATTGGGGCGAAGCCCTCGAAGTTGTCTTTTGTAAGGGCAAGCCTCGGCCGCACCACCCGAATGGCCATCGTCGTTCCGGATTCAGGTGCCGTATTTTGTGAGTGCACAGCATTAATTCGCGCATGCTTAAATCGGCCATCGAATATTGGATTTTTCGCCGTGAACTCCTTATTGTTAGCACTGGCGAACTTATGGATCAGACGCACCATATATGTGTCCGAAATCTCAAAATTTGTATCAAAACGCTGTTTGTTGTCATTCGTCTCAATAATGAGCTCCTTGCCGTTGTAGCCGATATCCGTAATGGATGGATCTTGTAAAATTTGTTCGATGACGCCTGTCCCAATGGTTTCACGGGCCACATATTTAATCACATCTTTATTACCCTTCGTCACATGTTTGTGGTCTCGCTCTATAATTCGTTCAAGCCTTGCCCGCACATCCTGGTCAAAGATTCCTTCTACTACAAGGTCCGCATGGCGATCAATAAGCGCTCTCCCTATCTGCTCAACATCTGTTCGGCTGATTAACTCATGAGGTTCTACTTTTTGCTGCACCTGCTGTTCTTTTTTTCTACCTAGTGCCATACCTATCCCATCCTTTCTGCCTAGTTGCATTCGTATTTATACATCAAATTAACATAAATACTAATATTTACCAATTGTGTGCATGCACCTATTATACGATACAAAGTACTGTGTGTATAGTGTTTTTGAATTTATTTGAGCGTACAGTTGTGCCACTCAGATAAGCATGGCGTACTGACGTAATAGACAAGATAAATCTAAAAAGAGCCTACCTGATAATTGACCAGGTAGGCGTTACCTTCAAATTATTCATCCGTGCCCCAGTTCTCGGGTATGTCATTCTGCACCATCGGATGTACCAAAAGTTCATCATCGTCTGGGGTGCGCGAATCCGTGTGATTGAACATATAGGCATATACATCAATCAAACGATTTACATCAAGGCTCATACGATGTGAACCAAGAGGCTCATCTGTTACGAATGATGCGTCGTACTTACCTGTATCGTCAATCCAAACTGGAACATAAAGACGATTTCCGGCCTCAAGAGCGTCACCTCTTATTTCGCCGTTTTCTTTCTGGGTCCCCGTGTACGTATAACCGGTTCCTTGCTCCAAATACACCTGAGGTAACTCATACAAACTCACTCGAACATCTTCTTCTTGACCATTTGAAGGAGCGTCACGATCAAGTGCAATCGATACTCGATCGTTGTTTTTATAACCCGCACCCTGGTCATAATACGCGAGTGTTGAATCAACCAAACGATGGTCTAAAGCAACCGATGCATCAGTTGAATAATTTACTTGATCAAAACGCTTTGCAATGTCTGCCATTCGATCATTTGTATAGGACAACACTGAGTTGTACTCAAATCCATAGCCGGATTTCACACGAGTCTTTCCCGTCCATGAAAATTCAATTGTCTCGTTATATGTGACCATCTCCCGACCACGTTCACGTTCCGTCATGATGACACCCTCAAAATTCAATCGATGTTCATCGCCATCATCCTCAACATCCTCTTCGGTTAATGTCCCTTGGATGGATGTATGGCCGTCAGTATCGAGCACCGCACCGTCCGGATGGACCCATACATGAGTAGGATCAATCCCCTCAATTCGGACTTCATAATTTGCCACGTCTGCTTTTTCAAGCATTTTGGCTGGAATATGCAGTTCGTTTTCTACTTTAAGCTCGTTTTGTTTATACTTCTTTTCGGCCACCTTCTTGCCAGATTCCGTATCATAGATCGCTAGTGTGACGTTTGAGTTCTTCACACGTTCTATATCTTGCACATGCTGTGCAACTCGAACATAAACAGGTAATCCCTGATCGTGTGGATTCGTATAAATCTGAACCCGCTCAAGAGATAGCTCTAAATCAGCACGAATCATATAGCGCACCCTGTTTGATAATGGAGACAAACGATAGTTTGTATCTGAGTTGATCACGGTTTCACTGAAATACTCGTCCCCGAATTTGTTTCCGTCTGTCTTAATCGTCACATCTATCGCAATCTCATCCTGATTGGTCAACTTTCCATCGATGTGGAACAACAAGCTCACTGCGCCATCCAACTGGCTTTTGCTACCTGTATACTTTACCCACCCATCTTTTGTAGGGTCGATCTCATGCGGGCGATCCGAATAAATTGGCTTTTTGTTCAAATACACGGTCATGTCTTTGTCTTTATCAAGACGCTTAACCGATGTTTTAATGTCTTTGATAACAGCTGAACCGCTGTATTTCGAGCCAATGCTATCCCCGGATAATGGAATAACCGTTAACCCTTTTACACCTTGTTCGTCTTCAATCGTTGTATAAGGTGATAATCGAAGCGTAAATTCGCTATCCAAATCACCATACATCTCATTAATCGATTGATATATCCCAACCATACCAACCTTCAAGATGCTCGTCGATCCCTTGCTTGTTCGACGGTGCTCCGGTCGGCGATCAAGCTCAGAGTGAATCACACCTTTAATTTCGACCCGGCTGCTCACGCCACTTGTTGACAACGCAAACGGATTGATCGTTGTCTCGAACTCGATATCATCTAACGTAAATTTTTGGTCTGAGATGAACAACTCCCATGTGAGCACTTTCTCACCATTTTTAGTTTCTGTTACAATTGGATCGGTTTTAATATTCCCGATCTTTCCACTTCCAATTTTATAATCCAATCCTTTTGGCAATGTATGCTCGATCCTTACCCCTCCATCAGCACCATCCGGCAGGCCACTATTGCGCGGCAGCACAATTCCATTTTCGGCTATCCATTTAATCGTTTCTGAGTTGTAATAGGAATCTTTCTCTGCTGAAATATTGGTGCTCACTTCCGCTGGAACAACAGCAAGCGTTTCAAAGTTAACGGTCGAACCGTTCGGTGTTTGAATCTGCTCCATTTCGCCGTCCTTGTTCCATTTTGCCGGATTTCCGTAAGAACGGTTACTTGATATATCAACGCGCTGCTCACGATTTTCATCTGGATATACGTAAAAATTTGTCACAGTGATGTTTGGAGTCCCATTTTTTGTTTCTGATCCAATACCGATGTTTTCGTGCTTCACGCGAAGTGGCATTTCCGGGTCACTTGTCCGTTTTGGACCAATGGCCGTACGGACATCATTCTTTAAAGCGCCAACTTCGCCTTTTTGACGGGCTTCCTTGAACGTATCATACCAATCGTAATCATCAATTCCTTTTGCAGTAAACGACTTAAAGGAGTTATCTTTAAATTTCGGTACGCCATACTGCACGAATTGTTTTTCTTTATTGTTGCGAACTCGATCAAGTGAAATATTCCAATAACCAGCGTGATAAATCGATCGTTCGGCTTCTTTTGCGTACTCTTCAGTTAGTTCAAAGGCGTCTGTATTCCAACGATATACGCCTTCATGACCACCATATAAATTCACGTCCGTCCATAGGCGCGAACGCAAGAACACATCACCCCCAACAATCGTAGATGCGTCCCCTTTTGATACAGACGCCCAGCCTGAGCGGGAAGTGCCGAGTTGTTCTTTACCTGGATTGGAGATGAAATCGGTTTGAGCACTTAGTCCTTCCAAGTTATTTCGTTCCGTGAACGAACGTGTATGCCCTTTGTTGATTGCTTCGTACTTCCCGTTTTCATCTGTATATCCCACCAATGTCACCTTTGCACGGTACGTTACATTGTTATGATGGGGGTTTGTTTTGTTGTTCTTTGCACCAAGCCGGTACTCATTGGATGAAAATAGGATAAATGTTCGGGATGCAAACAATTTATCGTTCACACCGAAATCGTCATTGATACCCGTATCAGATGGGCTGTGAAATGACGACAATGTAGGAAATGTGCTTCCGATTTTAAAACCTGTGTTTGTTCCTTCATATCGAACCATGTTACGACCAATATCCGGTTTGCTTACTTCCCATGTACCACTATCTCGAACTGAATTGTGTTTCTCTTTTTCAATTGTTTCAGAATCTAGCGCTGAAAACGACGAATTTGGGACATGGACTGCGTGAGAGTGATCAAAACGGTACGGTTCACCATCTTTCATCGTGTTTTTTGAACCGACTACCTCACGTGTACGGTTCGCTGAACGATGGTCAAACAATTGAAGGGGTGTGTCCCGACCTGTAAAGTCCAATTTCTCTCGTTGACCTCTTTTCTCTCCAACATCCCAATATACATCTCCGTCTAACTCAACAGTGTAATGCAGTTTGCCTTCCGGATCTGGAAATGTCGCACCGCGAATGTCTGACTTTCCTGGTAATCGATCAATTCCCCAAGCGACTCCGAAATAATACAAACGTTCATAATCGTCATTGCTCCCTGTCATCCGTGCATAAGGATAATACATCGAGCCAATACCAGCCCAATGACCGTTGATAAACGGCTTCACACTTACTTTGGCGCTCGTCTTAACAGGCGGTAATGTATCAAAATGCGTGACAACGTTATCGGCTGAAACATCCTGGCCATCGACACTCATGACTTGCACTTTGATATCCGGTGTAAGTTCAACGCCATGACGCGCACCTAGTACGTTGATGGTCACAGGAACCATGATTGAATTCCCCGTCTGCTCAATTGTGTAATTCTGTACGAACGCTACCTCTTTTTTTTCGTAGTCTTCTTTGTTCCCAACAGCAAACTTTGCGTTAACACGATCTTCTGCCATTCCACCATCAAGCGTTCCGCTCAATTGGATATCAATATTACGAAGCGCCTCTCCTGTTTTTGAATTCATGGTGATTTTTACTGGATATGTGATCGTGTCCCATGTTCTCACGATGAAATTATCGTTGCCAGATGAGTTCCCAGGTTTATCGTCTTTGTCAAATGGTGCTGTACCGGCTTCAATTTCATGGTGATTAATCACCGCTTCGAAATCGAACAATTCATGGTGTTCAACCCCACCATCTTCCCCAGTATTTGCATACATGGGTTCACTTGCGACCATCACACCGAATGCAAGAAGTGTAGGTAAAAGAACCCTTTTTCGCCATTTATTCATGACCTGGCCACCTTTCATATTGGAATAACTACTCATTTATAGATTTGCTGACAGCATCGATCGCAACTGTAGAGGTGTATGTCCAGTTTCCAACCTTGTCACCTTTTTCGTGAACTTTTACACGAATCGATGTAACTGGTCGACCTGTCATATATGTGACACGATCCAGTTGTGGGATGTCTTCCTCTTTCCCTCCGATGATATACGTCGGAGAAGAGACGGTATCGCTTTCCACATTGTCGAACCGATCATCTTCAGCATCAAACATGTAGTCAAACTGGACGGAATCCCCTTCGTTATAAATCGTAACCAGCCGTTCCCATATTGTTGGTTCAAATGTTTCTGAAAGCAGAAGCACTCCTTCATACAACCGCGATGTCTGATCCACCTCGGAAACAGCGGTTGAAAGAATAGCGTCGTTGAGTTGCAATGTGTCCCCATCTCGTTGAAACGCGTTTGTATACCAAACGACCAGCAAGCTCAACGCCATCAGAAATCCAAACATAAGGAGATAGATCTTGGGTATGTCTCTCAACATCGTACGTCACCTCTCTTCAATCGTACGTTTTGCACGTTTTTCATGAAAAAAGGAGTCCCATCAAAAGGACCCCTTTTTATACAGGTAGTAACTTTTTTTCGGCTTATGAGCCCTACAAGCCAGAACTGTTGTCAATGTTGTTTATCATCTCATTCGCCTTACCGAAAACGCTATTAATCAGCGTTGGGATTACCGCGTCATCATTGAAGAACAACACATCTCGGAAAATTAATGTAGCCCCCGCAATTAAGATAGCAGCAATAATTACGGCAGCGATCATAAAATATGATCGGTCTGTATTACTTTCTAACATTGAACCCTCACCTACCCTTTTCCCCATTGATTTCTGTCGCATGGACTAGTCGTATGACTTATACACATCATACATTTACCATATAATGTAAGTCAATGGAAATTAAGGAAAACAGAATTCGAAATGTTTAACAAACGGAGCACAAAGTTCTGGACATATAAGAGATTTCATGCTTTTTTAAGTTCGATTGCATAAAAAATTGGCGAAAGACAACCCATTTTTAGGTTTTGTCATTCCGCCAATCTTTGCCCTCTGTGGTTCGGCCTTGATCGCTCTTTACCGGATCATAGAGCTACCGGCGCAGCTTTCGCCGCAGTCGCCATACTCAACAGTTTCACACGAGTCACAAGGGCCGTAATTGCGCCGATGTTTAACGTGTTAATAAATGCCGGCAATACCGAGTCAATCATATCGTGGAACCATTGGTTAACCCCAGACATAATTTCGCCCATGGACCAATTCGCAGGGTTCATCCACGACAAATCCACCGAACCGAAATCGATTAGCGGGATATTTTCTGCACTCCCGCCAAAAATCGATCCAATTACCCGCACGATATTGTCTTGTACAAAATCGCCGGTGCACCGCAGAAGGATCACCACAAGAAGGAAAAGTACCGCCGATGTCACCATCGTGTTTCTCGATTTTAGTACCATTTCACCCCCGCCCCTCTCTGCGTACTTCTATTATTAAAAAAAAGACGCGCGTCTGTATTTTTTGTAAGTATTTATCAAACTTAACTAAAAATACAAGTCTTTTCTTCATTATAGCAGAAACAAACGTTCTGAGAATCCTGTTTTACTAATTTTTACAAATTTATTTAGCGTATTGTTGAACACATATCAAATTGTTACTCAGGTAAAGAGATCGTCCAAACCCTTTTCTGGCAGCGAGGTCACATCTCCATTACTTGAAAGTGGGAAAATTGAACTACCCACCACTTAACTTACGCTTGAAGTGGGGGGATTCCTAAGAACACTAACGCAACCGTCAGTTATTGATTAGGCTATCCCCGTAGCTCCTACGGTTAGAAGCCGTAAGGCTTCGTTTTTAAGATTTTGACTTGCGTTACGATCTCGATCGTGATGTGCGCCACAAGAAGGGCAGTCCCATTCACGGAGATTGAGATGTTTAACGTCTTTGTTTTGATACCCGCAGGACGAACACAATTGCGAACTTGGAAACGTCTTGGATACAGCAACCACTTGTTTGCCATACCATTTTGCTTTGTACTCAAGCATCGCTCGAAACTGGTACCAACTTACTTCGCTGATTGCTTTTGCTAATTTGTGGTTCTTGAGCATATTGGACACCGTTAAATCTTCGATTCCAATCACATCGTGGTTTTTGATGATCTCGGTAGAACATTTATGCAGATAGTCCGCTCTCATGTTTGCAATCTTCTCATGAATGCGAGCAACTTTTACTTTTTGTTTTTGGTAATTTCTCGCTTCGTTCAGTTTTCGTTTCTTCTTGATCGCTAATTCTTTTCGTCTGGACAATACACGCTGCGCTTTCGCCAGTTTCGCTTCCAATTGGCGAAAGTGTTTGGGGTTTTTATACACGGCCCCATCTGATAAAATAGCGAAATCTTTTAATCCTACGTCAATACCAACGCTTGAACCTGTTTTATCGAGGGGTTGTGCATCTGTTTCGACTAACATAGAAATGAAGTATTTACCGCTCGGATTCCATCTAATCGTCGCACTCAGGATACGACCTTTTACTTCACGGCTTTTCGCAAACCGGACAAAGCCAAGTTTAGGTAACTTGATTTTATTATTTACGATCGCAATATTGCCGTTTGTGCGCTTAGTTGTATAGGATTGCACCTTGTTCTTTTTCGATTTAAACCGTGGCGCTTTGTTTTGCTTTTGAAAGAATCGCGCATACGAATCCGCTAGATTTTTAAGCGATGACTGGAGCGCAACGCTGTCCACTTCCTTTAACCACACTAGCTCTTTTTTCAGTTGGGTTAACTGTGAAGAACAGGCGTTATAGGTCAACCCTTTCCCTGTTTCTTTGTACGTATCATTCCATCTCGCTAAGAAGTGATTGAATACAAAACGAGAACAACCGATCGTTTTCGCAATTAGCACCTCTTGCGCTTTATTTGGATACAGGCGAAATTTGTATGCTTTATGGGCGAGCATCTGTATTCACCTCCTTTTCTAATATGGAAATATATGTATATTATACCACAAAAACGCTCTATGTTCAGGTGTTTTATGCACCTTTTAAAACAAAAAAGACGATTCATCTCCACCCTAGCTTTGCTTGAGGGTGGAGTCTTCTCGTCTAAATGTGATAAAAAACACAGGGTTCTATCCTGTGTTTTTGCGTTGCGCTATTAATCTTTAATGGCCACGAAGAATACCCGTGTTGGTACTGGTTGTTCCTCTTTCCTCTCGGATGACCTCTGTCTCGGCAGGTAGCTTGTCGGGTTGCGCCTGTTGTGCTGTTGGGTCTTCCCGTAACAAACCGAACGCAAACACCGAGGCGACAACCGCGAAAAACATTAGAGCAATGAACTGAACAACTGAGATGTTTCGTTTCTCCTCTCGTCGCTGGGCGTACACTTCGCTTCGTCTTGGAAGGGGTTCAGACGATGTCGTTTCCTCCACATCCGCTGCTTCTGTTGGTTTGACGATGTGTTTAACAAATCTATCTATTAGGTTATCATTTTTTCCCAATCGCTGCCTATTTTTTGTGACCTCACTTTCCGGACGCGTTGTACGGGGGCGTGTAGACAAACGTTTCCTATTGCTCGAAGGAACCGACTCACTAACCCGGGTAGACGTTGCGCGTCTCGGTTCGTTTGTTCCTGGCGTTGTTCTTCTTGTAGGTGGTCGAGTTTGATGTACCCCTCGCTCCACATTCGTTTTTTTACTAAGCCCGTTAGCGGCGTTCTTCGTACCTCTGGTGCTCCGGGTACTTCTTGTTGACGGTTGGGTTGGACGAACTGCTTGTGCGACGGCCATGCACATCACCCCTTTTTTGATATTCGTTCAAACACAGACACCGATCAGCAGATGCGACAAAAAGGGCCGTAAAACGCACCCCCTTTTGCCGCTATTTCGCTTTTACTACTTGTTTTTTCACTCCAGAATCAGCCGCCTGACGCAAACGTTGAGCCACTTGGTACAGCCCTTGCACGTTTAAAAATCGGGAGAAATCACTGTCTAGATACACAATTGGAAGTAGGTTGTCGTCCCCAAATTCCGCAACACGGCTTTGAAGTTTTTGAAACAAGCTCCATTCCAGTGGTGTTGCACCACCACCGAAAACAAAGATCACTTCAGTAAAACCACCCACTCGGCTAAACACCTTACTCACTTCGCTAGAAACCACATCTCCAAAACGATTTTCCTCAGATTGGTTCACGTTTTTCACATGAGTCCATTTCCGTTTAGTAAACGGTGAAGGATCATTATGAAGGAACTCGGAAAGTTCTTTGCGTGACTTATACGGATACCCTTCATCCTGCAATTTCGTGAGCGTAGATTCGAGCACCGAGCCGTACCCTTGGTTCATAGTTGAACTCGCATCAGGATTAAACTTCCCGTTCGAGAATACCGCGAAGTCAATCGTTCCTTCACCAATATCGATCCCTAGTGTGTTTTTTGCGCTGACTAAATCTTTTCCTGTAATCCCGTCCAGTTCACCATTAGGGAATCGTTTCACGGCTTCTCGACGAATCATTTCAAGAAAATCATCTTTTGCTAGCATTAATCCATATTGCGCACTTTCGCCTTCATTTGCTACGTACACATGCTCAAATAAAATTTCTACATGCACCGGACGCTCGAAGTTATGGAAAGTGACGATATGCGGAGCGCCTTCGTTTACGTATTTCTGACGGTACGTCTTAGCATGAAGTTTGTGCTCGCCTATCGGGAGCGCAGTCGCCAAATCAACCTTCACTTTGAGTTTGCCGGAAGCCGGTAAGCTCTCGTTTTTCTCGTAAAATTCGTATAGGCGGTCTGCTGCGATTGTTCCAAGTGCTAGCACACCTGACAGATCCACTTCGGATTTCCCTGTTCGCGCGAATACATCAAATTCTTCGAGATTTAAACCTGATTTCAAAGCTCGCTCACCGAACAAACGTCGCTCCGTTGAGCGGACAAGCGGGCTGGAGAAGCTCAGGTCCATCTGATTAATAATGTCTTTCATAAATACACCTAATTCATCTTCTGCGAGTGGTGTATGGTGGCCGGTGTTAAACTGCTTCACCGCAATTGACGGAAAGACCCGCACCAGACCATTAATATTTGCTTTAACATACCCATTTCCTAAATCTAATCCTGCTACGATAGGCTTTGCTGTCATCGTGCATCGGCTCCTTTTTGTAACGAAATAATGTGACATCCTATTTTAATCATTTAATGTGCTTCCGCTATCTCGCATTAAAATCGCGATGGGATCATATTTGACCTTTTCTTCCTTTTGTTCTTTATCTGAAGACTCAGCAATTGAATTAGCGTTGTTACCTACCGGTTTGTCACTATCAGTATCTATTTGAACATCAGATTCCAGCTCCGGCTCCGCTTCATTCTCTGCTTCGGGTTCGTGTCCTAGATCTCTTATAGGAGACTGATCAACTTTTGGTTCCGAATCGAACGACAAAGTCGATTCTTGATTATCCTCATCGTCCACATCATCATGGACAGACGACCCTGTACGAACAGATCTCGTTTGATGTGGCGTATCCTCGTAAAAGAAATACTCCCGCTGTTTCAGGTGGGCCTTAATGACATCACCTTCTCCATACTTTTTAATGGCGTCCACGATAATGAGCTGCAAGCTTGTACCAAGATCTGCTTGTGCGTCCAGCCAGGCAACGAGTCTCTCGGACTCCGGTTCCCAGAAGGTGCGCCTTTTACGTTTTCCACCTGCCGTATTGCCTGTACCACTCATGTTCGCTCTTCTCCTTTCGGTGATTTCATGTCTGAAGCCTTAGAATCTCGGTTTGAATCTGCCTCAATCGATGAAATAATGGATGACGGTGCGACAGATCGGGCATAATCCGTTAGTTTGCTGGCATTGCCGAACCGAACTGCATCCATTGGTGTCTCGCCTTTTGCAATCCGTGAGAGTGCCGATTCGGAAATGCCGACATCCTTGCTGATTCTATAACGACTAACCCCACTCTCATTGAGCAGCCATTTAATCAATCGGCTATCTGCGTTGGCCATAGTTGATTTCACCTGCTTTGCGATTTCGCTGATTTCTGTACACTCAGCATACCACAATACTTGCACACAAGCAAGTAGAAATTTACGCATCCAAAGTAAAGAAGATAGCACTATTTACACAGAGCTCCAACCATATGAGCTGCATTCTTTTTATAAGCAGCATTGGTCACGAAATCATCTAAGGGAGAGGATGACGGATAGATCGTTGATGTTTTGAATTTTAGCGTGTTGCTGAAGACCTCTCAGGCGCAACGAAACGAACTTCAGTGGGTGATTGTCCAACTCGTTGCGTCTGAGAGAAGGGTTACGAATAGCCGAGAAAAAAGCACAAAACAAAAAAAGCGTTCCTCTAATGATAAGAGAACGCCTTGTGCGGTAGAAACCTGACAACGAGGATTCCTTTGGATAGCTTTTATCATACCCCATTCGTCGCCGAGAGTTTCGCTGGCTCATATATAATAGGAAGAAACTCGTCAAAAAAATCTATTGGTTGGCCAACCACTTAATTGAATCACAAGAATTTATCCACCGTTTTATCGGATACATTTAAATAATGCTCCGCAAGTGTTTGAGTGGAGCTATGCCCAGTCTGTTTCGTGATTGTGACCAGGTCCGCCCCCTTCTCATGCATCGACGATACCTGTGTTTTTCTTAGATTATAAGCAGTAAGTCCAATGGTGCGATTTAAAAACTTACGATAGGCTTCCGTTGAAACTTTTACGCTTTCATACCTTCCGTTTTTATAGACCCGGCCAACCAGGTAATCATCATCGTTTAAGTTATATTTCGCTTTGTAGTCCTTGACTGCTTTCACAGTGAGCTGGTTCAATCGCTTATCAAACCAAGCTTTCTGTTTCTTCATGTAAATAGAGACTGAGTTATCATCGAAATCAAAATCACGCATTTTTATGGCGACCATTTCACTCGGTCGACTGGCTGTAACTAGATTGACCAACGCGATCGCTTTCTCTCGGATTGGTAGCGTGCTGATCAAACTCACCAAGTCGTCCTTGTCAACCCTCTGCTTGCCTTTTACCCGGATCAAAGTCTTATTTTCTTCATCATCGTAAAGGCTGCGAATATAAGAAACGTTTTTCAGCACAGCCTTCTCACTCTCGAAGTCTACATCATAAGTTACAGCCAAATACCTTTTTATTGCAGACAGTCGTTTTTCCCACGTATTCTTTTTTACACGTTGTTCCACAATGGAAACGTACAAATAATCCAGCATCGATTCAAGGCCTTCCGGTTGAGCAGTGGAAGAACAATATACTTGATATTGCTTAATGTCGCTTTTATAACCGGAACTAATTTTCTTAGATCGTTCCTGGATGAAATGTTTTCGTTCCGTGTATCGTTTTCGGTTTTTAAAATGATTCACAGGTAAAATTTCAGCCATTGAGATCACACCCTCGCATTCCCTTATGAGTATTATTCACTAATCACACCAAAAAAAGATGGTTTCTCCCTTCTGCAATTCGTGATCTATGGTATCTAGAAATTTGCTTACCCTTTCTAACAACGAATCATTTAAAGACGTTGTTTGCAGTCTGCTTATTGCTTGATTATAATCATCAACCTTAACAATTTTATAAAATCCATTATTTGTCAAGAATAGATCAAACACGCTTGCAAAATCGGCTGCATTAGGATTACCTATAGAAAAATTAGTATAGTGTAAGAGGTTTCCTTCATCTTCCTCATATGCAATATCAAACAATACATCCTCATCGATATGTTGACCTTTTAGTTCCGAAGGAACTTTGTGTAAAGAGACATTATAACCCATGCCGCCTTCCTCCTTCTATCCGTTATACCATTTTTTAACATGCCGTTTGTCCTGCTCTTATTATAGCACCATAAGTTGCGATAACATAGCATTATCACAACTTATATTCATACGGATATTCTTGGCCAATTTCCTCTCCTCATTTCTGTATGTATGCTCAAAAATCACATTTCAGTTTATGTTTATGTCATACTGAATCATTTTTATTTACTTTTTATTTATACATGAATCATAATACAAAATAATTGTATTTACTGTTTTCTATTTCAGATTTGTATTACGTAACATGTAATACAACCATACACATAAAAAAGAGTTGCCTTATATGAGCAACTCTTTTTATTGTTTGGAAATATCGATGAAGCTCGAATGTATAAACGAAGCGTCAAAAATTTGCCGATGCGTGTATTTATTTTCTTGGATCAAATTTGAAATATTATGGGCATCCAAGAAAAGACGATACATTGTTTCATCTATTTTCATTGGTAACACTCGGTAATTAATTATTTCATGGCAAGGAATATAAAAAGACTTTATTCTGTCTTGTTTTGTAGATGCTTTCGCCGTTAATCTATGATTTCCATCAATCAGTAAATATTTATTCGCATGCGCTGGAAAGTCCGTGAACATAACTGGTTCATCATTATACACATAGCTTTTCCAGTCATCGACAGTAGGAGTCCATTTCAAACCGAACGAGCCATTGCATATATCTTTTAATAAAATTATTATGATGTTTGGCTTTGAATCCTTTATAAAACGATTGGCTCTTGGAATTAAAAAGCCAAAACAAAACGTGAAAGAATTAAATTCCAATGTTTCCCGAAATGGCTTATAAAAAGATATATTGTTTTGTTCTATGTATTGGATTTGAGCATCGGTATATTGTTCCGCTTTTTTTAAAACATTCATCCACCCGTTAATCCATTCATTTTGAAATTGGAAATCCAATAAGTTCATTCTTAACGAGGATTCGATTTCGTCAAACACAACATTGTAACGCTCACCTGTGCCAATATCATAAGCCACGAATGCGACCACCTCTCTTGATTTTTCGTTAGACGTTTTTATTATAGACCTTTAGATTTAAAGATAAAAGGCTTTCTGACCTTCCCTCAGCCCACAAGCTGTAGTACATTATAATTAATGTTGGATGCGTAAATTTCTCTTTAGAGGGTGAAAATAATGGAAAATGATTTCTATCTTAATTGTTACATCGAAAAATTAGAAGAAACGGGAAAAAAGCCTGGAACGCTGAACCAATATAGGTCCGTTCTCCAACCGTTCATTTCATGGTTGGATGTTTACGCAGAAGAAGAACTCTCAAACATCAACGACGCTCATGTGACAGACTACATCGAGCATTTTATAAAGAAAAAGAAACCTAGTGTTGCCACGATCAAGCAGCATATCTCTGCGATTAATCGATTCCTGGTATTTCACCACATTAATGCGGCCGTATCGACAGAACTAGCCAAACCGCACAAAACCTCACCTTTAGAGCAACAAGATTTCATATCAGAACAAGAAATGACGATTTTGCTGGAATCAATGAAGCAACCGATCAACTCAGCCGCTAGAGACAAACTAATAAGTCGGAATCTGGCCATTGTCCATTTCGTTCGATACAAAGGGTTTCGCCCTCTAGAAATCGCTTCTATTAATATGGATATGGTCAACCTTGTTCATTCTTCGCTAGAATTCAAACAGGATGGCCAAAAGACACGATATCATCTATCAGGCATACATGCCCAATACATTAAGGATTATCTAAAAACGATCGACCCAACCAAGAAACCAAAATGGAGATCAAACGAGCCCTTGTTCGTCGCCTTTAACAACCTCAGCCATTCCTATCAATATGATTACGAAAACGAGCAACCCAAACGGTTATCTGCTAGAAGCATACAAGAAATGATTAAAGACGAGGTGCAGCTGGCAGGGCTTCGAAAACTATCGGCCAAACATTTGCGAAACAGTTGTATCCTAGAGCATTTAAAAGGCGGCCAACCTGAAAAAGAGATCCGGCAAACCTTTCGTTTAACACACCCTTCCGCTTTGTATCGCTATAAACAGTACAGAGAGTCGACACTTTCGCAAGACGACGGCATAAAAAAATAGCCCCCTGTTCAACAAAACGAGTAGGGCTATTTTTATTATTGTTTAACACGATCTGTGACACACGTCGCAATACATTTTCACAAAAAAGCGTAAGTGTTAACCCCTTACAGGAAAGGAATACCCTGCGGACAGAGATCGAAATGCGTCGACGTAATTTGCGTGATGTTCCAGAAGCGCTCGGAGCCCATCCGCTTCGGGCCCTGTCACCGTAACATGCGTCATGTCCTCTGTGCTCAGATTGAACCCATTCCTATGAATGAAGGTAGGAACCCCCTCGAAAACAATCTCGGTTACAGGGTTTGCACCAAAAGCGTCGGATAAAATTTCTTGGGTGTTTTCCGGAACGACAATACGTGATAACTTGTTATGGCGAAATGCTACATGAGGGATGGCGAAAAGATTCTTGCCAAGACGAAGCTCCTCTAGCTCGTTGTACATAAACGCACCGTCTTCGATCAAGGCCACATTTTCGGGAATGCTTACGTTTTTTAACTTATTAAAGGCGAACGCATAAAAGCCAATGACGGCCAATGTCGGAGGAAGAATAACCGAGGTCAGCCCCTTATTCCAGAACGCATCCGGCCCAATAGATGTCACTTCCATCCCGTCAATATGAGTAGGGATGACCACATTTTTTTCTGCTCCATCATAATCAATGATTTCCCTTCGAGCTTCATCAAAACGAAAATGGCTTTCATCCGTTGTGTTTATGCTTATCATTACCAGATTCACTCCGCTCTGTTTTTTATTGGTAGGGCTAATACGCTTATTGTAACATAAAGCATGCTCCAAAAAGAAAACACCCGGCAAACCGCCGCGCGTTATCTTCAACCCACTTTGCTCTATTTATTTGGCTCACTCTTGGAGCTTCTGAGGGATTTGAAATCATCAATATAGCACTCGACTTTTTTAAAAATCATTGATCTCTTGAAGATCTGAAAATATTGTCCAATAAGAGTGGCCACTAACTAGCTGTTTGACTAATACCATATCCCCACATTGATCTAAAATCATCACATCGACAATCACTCTACCGTATTTACCGCTTAAATCTTTCATATAATCAACCCTCCCATCTTATGGGCATCTAGCCACCCCTTGCTTCAGAATTACAACACAATCCGGTACCCAACATGCACCTGCATACGGGCGTTGTCATACACAAAGCTTTCCAGCCTGACATACGGTACGAGCAGTCCAACGTTGGTAAGCGCGATTTGGGAAATGAGAGCCTCTTTGCGTCGGTGTTTTTCCATTCGCAAATAAAACATCAGATAATCTCCACGATTGACATACAGCTGCCCTTTTTGGACAACGGCTCCGTCCCCGTACAAATCAACCGTGTAGTTAAGCTTTTGGGTTTCGTCGTTGTATTCGCCATCAATGCTGATACAAGGTATCAGTAATTTGTAGTTTCTGTGTGCAATATCCCATTGTAATTGATATTGAAACTCCTTATGGCGTTCTTCTGTCTCTTTTTCGCCCATCCAATCGCTAAATCCCATATCATCTAGTCGTCTCGACCATTCCCCTTTTGTGACTCGGGACCCTGGTGTAGCCGGCTTTCTTGAAATCTTGCTACGGAATGGCTTAATCAGTTGTTCCTGTGGTTGATCTGTTGCCAGCATTGTTGCCTCCTCCTTTTCAAGCGCTACTCACATGCACAGAAGCCTTGTCTTTTCTACGTGTCCATAATACCATAATATGGTAATAAAGTCACTCCAAAATGCTGAACAACCAGCGTTTTTGATTAACTTTGTTGTGATTTCCTGTGCCAAAAGGCAAAATAAAAAAACCGATCAGGCGGAAAGCCCGATCGGTTGTTGTGTTTTATATGGTCAGTTACAGACATCTTCGTTGGTCTTAGTGAAAATGCTACTTCCACTCCAACCAAGGGTATGCTTTTTTGAAAGCCCTTCTTAATTCTGTGAAAGAGTCCGCTAGCTCTCTACGTCTAATCTCATAATTTCTATCATATTCTTCAACATACTTACCCAATATCTTAGGAATAAATTGAAATGTGTTGTTATTTGGTTCTGAGCCTGCATTAAAAGCTTCATCCATCTTTACGCAACTCGCTATAAATGCTGATTTTGCTTCTTCTGCTTGTGGGTTTGATAGCTCGTTGTGTTTTCTACCATGTTTATCCACTATTTTCTCGAAATTAGAAAAGAAATCCAACGGTATTACTGCTGCTGTTAAATGGTTGAAATATGTATTAACCACTTCTATACTAAAGTCTTTAACAAACTCTTCTAGATAACTCTTTTCAGTCGCACTAACACTTAACAATTCCAACTTTCTCTCAAGGGCACTCTTCTCTTTTCCTAACCCATCTAATTTTTCTAGCAACTCTCTATTGTTTTTTTCTAAATCAGCTTGTTTAATTCTAAATTTCTTCAGTTTATCCCTTGATTTTCTAAGTTTAATATAACTTATTATACCTGCCGGTATAGCTGTAACAGTCACACCAATAGAGTATAGTATTAAATAAGATTCTATACTCGAAAACCCCTTGTCTGATAAATACACAACTGCAGGAACAAACCCGCCAATAACAGTGAAAACGAATAATAATTCACCTCGCACATACTTAAAGTAATTCAATATAACTACCACCTAGCTCAATTATGATAGGGAACGATTTTCTTCTAAAAAATTGATTATATAATGCCGTCGAGAAAGGTAACGGTTACAAAATACAGATTCTTATTATCCCTCGCCGTTCTTACATAAGACATTAAAAATCCAAAACACTACACACACAGCGTTTTGGCATATAAAGAGTAGTTCCGGTTTGTCCTACTATATGGTATAATTTAACGTAGACAGCTAAATAGAAGCAGGGTGAGGTATCACTTCCACTTCGTTTGGAGGGAGGTGATACAGAATGAACATGTTGGCCGTATTGACGCTCCTTTTTGTTGCAATGACTTTCGTGGTGACACTGACTGCGTCAATCATCAACATCGTTGTTCACATCATTAACCAAAAAGAAAAATGATGATACGCCCTGCTAAAGTTTGACGGCGATGGCAGGGGCATATCATCATCTGTGCTTACCTCATTCGCCTAATTAGCTGTCCGGCTAGGGAGTTAGTGGCTCCCTGGCCTTCTTTTATGCGAAAAGGTTAATTATAGTGTATATGTCATCTACGGTTATTATACCACGCTACCTGTCATTTTCAAACATCGTATTCCTTAACGGTTTCATGGCCCTTTCCCTCTAAATGGTCCCATTTATACTTCTCAATCTTATTTTCATCCGACACACTCGCGCAAAATTGTGCATAAGACGCCTTTATCGTTTCCAGTTCCTTTTCCGCTTGGCGATACCGCTTCTCGGCAAAAGCAAAATTCGCTTCGGCGTCCTCGACCTGTTTCTGGATTAACGTTTTCAAATGGTTGACCATTCGATCATGATTAGATTGCAGATGTGACGGGTTCTTCATCGCACAAGCGCACCACCTTCCATACGCGGTCCGGCTCATACAGCATGCCGTAGACGACGCGCATCGCTGACTCAGACAAAAAGACGTGCGCGCGTTGTGCCTGAACGGAGCATCGTTCAACGGGACGAATGAGCTCTTTCATCGGTGGCATGTCTGGATCACACGTCACGTGGTCGACATATTGACGAATGGGCATTGGGGCCTTGTGATAGATGGTTTCGAGCTCTCGTTCCGTGAGACACCACGTTCCTTTTATAATGCATTGCATGGTCTTCGGCCCGACAAATCTCTCCCCATTCTCCCTTGCCTGATCCTTTAGAAACTGAACACATGCTTGTATGAGCGGTTCAGGCATTTTCTTCTGGGCGAGATAAGCTCCTATTTCATGATACGTGACTGTTCGTGATTGTTTGCGTAATGCTTTAAGGTTCATCGGCATTCTCCCCTTTGCTTATAGGTTCGGAACTGATAGCTTCATTTTATCACAATACTTGCGTGTAAACAAGTATAAAACGACTGAGCCACCAGCGTTTTGTTCAATTATTGACGGGTCATAATTAAACAAAAGTTTAACCAGGTTTCACGCCCAGGTGTTCCCTGACTCAAAATGTGTTCCTTTGTTCCTGGTTTTTTCAAGAAAGCTTTTATATGCGTAACATGGATATGTATATATAGTCTTTTATTAAAAGAAAGAGGAACAAAGGAACATAGTGACTGGAGCCCTTGGGAATAAAGGATTTCGTTGTTCCTTTTTTCTGTGACTAACCAGGGACATCCAAGGAACATTTGAGACCAAAAAGGAACAAAACCAATAAAAATACTTGCGTGCATGCAAAAAGACCATGCGAACGGCCAGGTTTGATAACGCCTTCTTGGCGTGAAAATACTTGCGTGCATGCAAGAAAGCACCCAAAAAGGAACATGTTAAAGCCAATAAGGAACATTTTGGCCCTAAATAGGAACAAATGAGGAACAAAAAAATCACACAGCCAAACTGCGTGATTTCATATCAAATCTATACCCTAACTCTTTACCCCTATTTTATTTGACGTGACGTGGGACCAACTACGGATCATGGCCGCCTCTTCTTCTGTGACAGACGCCATAACGTCATTGCTTTCAAGCACCTCTCCTGTATACATTTCATACAACCTTCCAGCCGCTTCCAGGACTTGCGCCTTTACGATTAATGGCGGCTGGTTCGCGTCTATCATCTGCGTATCGATAATGTCGCGCTTCTCCTGAAACAAACAGGCGTATTCGTCCTTTGTATAACGAAGACGATCAATGTCCGACTCGTAATAATCGTTGTCCCCGTATTTGCCCCGTCGGTGCATACTAACTTCTGGTTCCACATCCAAGTAAATCACCGCGTCCGGTAATCGCATATACCGAGTGAGTTCCGCAAGCCAGCGCTCGTCGTTGTCGTATGCTCCATACGCCCACTCCGTATGCACATACCGATCAATCAGAAGAACATCCACCCCTTTTCGCTCACATTCCTGTATGTAAATCTGAGCATGTTGTTTATCTGCTGCTTGGAGAAGTTCAAACGTTTTTTCATCCGCTATGAAATCCCCTTTCAACCATTGGCGGATGAGTGACCCTATCGGCGTTTCGTAATTTGGAAAACTCAATTTTTCGACACGCATACCCTTAGAAGAAAAATAGTCACGCAATACGTTAGTCGCCGTGTGCTTCCCGGATTTGTCCAATCCCTCAACTGCAATGATTTTCATTTTATTGGAATGAACCTTGGTGCTATCTTTTTTATTTACGCGTGCTGTCCGCTCTCTCTTTTCTGTAATCATGTATTCAAAATCCTCTCTGTTCAGTGTTTTCGGATATATTATACAATATTTTCCAGTTAGAGGTCAATGACACTTCTCTCACTAAGGTGCTTGACAAGAGGCTCTTGACCTATATAAGGCAAGCAGACAATAAGAAAAACCAATTCCCTTTCTATGTAAAAAGGAAATCTCTAAATTAGGTGCGATATACTCGCACCGATAGAAAAGGCGAAAATCCAAAACAGAATTTGAAAACATGAAATGGAGGTAGTGCAATGCGCATCATCGAGCGCCGTATCCTAAAATCCCTTCAGCACGTGACAAAACGACTTCCTAGCACCCTCACGCCAAAGGATAGTCGGTTTGTCATTGATGCCATCAATGCCGCAATGGCGGCCCTAATCGCAGCAGAGGAACCCATCAATAAGACGCGCCGGTGTTATGACCAAGCCGAGCGCATCACGGAAGACTTAGATGCGTTCGTCCAATACAAAGAAAACCACAAATAAAAACACATAAAGGAGCAAATACCTATGACTGTTGTGAGCAACCCTAAACCTAAAGAAACCATCACTGTCAAACAAGCCAACACCCTTTTACGCGCAGCAAAGATGCGCCTTTTTGCAAACCGATCTGAGGGGCAATTCATTTATTGCGTGGTCGATAAAAACGGCGTCGTTGCGAGTGCATCCTCTCGGCTCGAAAAAGCCGTAGCCATCGCAGCTGAGAAAGCAATGTAAAAAATGCACAAAAAATCCACTCTATTAATAGAGTGGATTTTTTTATCGTCACGGAAAAGGGTGACGTGCGTGACGAACCTACAACAAAGATTTGCCAATTGCGACTGCTGTACCAATTACCAAATACCTATCGACTGTAACCCCTATTATAACACAGCGTATATACGCGTTCAAGCGCACAGATACATGCTCGAAAACAAGAGTCTAAAATTACGCCCCGAAAAATCGAGATGAGTTACTGCTCGGGACCGATGAAAATTTAAAACTGTGAACCATTATATAAAACGGAAGGAAGAATGATAGAAATGGAAAAAGTAAAATTGTATTTCATTGAAACGCGAAAAGGTGATCTGTTCACTCGGGACACATTCTCACTGGATGAGTTTAGTGAGGGGCAGTTCACCTATGCACACGATGCAAAAGAGTACGAGCTGCCCGAAGGTTACAGTGTAGATTATACGCAATTTGGATTAAAAGGGATCTTCGATCCTCGTAACATGTATTGTGAACTTTTCGCCGAAGGTCAAACCCCCGTTCTTGTGTCAGGGTACGGGATCCAGTATTTAAAAAAGTCCGACCCAACTGAGTAAGGCTTTGGTGGGACACGGAAATGCGTTAAGTACTGTCACCCAATCACCACGATAAATTAGAGCCGACAACGCTCATTGGAATTTTTATAGGAGGGAATCGTACATGAATCGTTTGAATAAACCCTTGAAGCCTTTATTTAGCCTTTATGAAATCAAAGCCTCACAGCATTCTTTAGACGAGGGAGTGCGTGGGAGTGATGAAGAATATAATAAAGCCATCATTGAAGACATGAACGAGTTATCAATTTATAAGATGAGAGCAGAGAAGGCATGGAAGCGAGCTGAAGAAAAGCGAGAATCGTGACAGTTCAGGTGACAACTATTTAGTCTCGAACAGCGGTCTCTACATCATTGGATGAAATTACCACTGGAATAAGAACGTACATTCGCATATAATACAAACAAATGTTCTTTTCAGAAGGGGTGTTTGTATTGAAAAGCATGGATGACGTAAAGCAAGTGGTTTGGCGTAGCAACACATTGTGGGAAGGCATGCGGATGATGCTACCCGAACACAAGGAGCGCCTAATCCAACAAGAAAAAGACGATTGGAAAGTCGAACTCCACGGCGAGTTAGATGACGACCAATGGTTTGAAATCGGCCTTGTTGTCATGGATGCATTAAAGCACACACTTCTCGTTAAAATGACATATTGGGAAGACGGCTTTTATATCGACCGTGAATGTTACATATACAAGGTCGACCATGAAAACAAACGTGTTCGGATTGAGTACGGGCCGTCTGATGACAGTGTGCGTGAGTGGATTAACATGCGTGTTATATACGATGTACAGCGTATATAATTCCAGCAATCCCCTAAGGGTTCGCACCTCTATTTCGTTTTATAATTGAGTAGAGGTGATACCTATTTTTATTTCCCCTATGCTTTTGCACCGCATCGACGCACCATTGGCCAATGATTGGCTAACGGAGCTAAAATTTGATGGGATTCGTTTGATTTTGTCCAAACACGATGGTGTGACACGGCTTTATACTCGGCACAATACCGAAGTGACAAATCGCTTTGCTGAACTATGCGCGAACGACTTGGCCGACGGCACCATATTGGACGGGGAATTGGTCGTACTAAACGACAAGGGTCATCCAGACTTAGAACAGATGATGGCCCGCTTTCAATCAACCAAAAACAAGTTACCTATACAATTTGTAGTTTTTGACATTATTAAACACAAACACGTTTGGATGACCACTCTCCCCCTATCCAAACGCAAACAAATACTTTCTGAGTCGTTGCTCCCTCACCCGCACATGACCGAGATAAGATGGATTGAAGGCCAAGCGGATGCGTACTATAATGCAGTTCGCGAGAAAGACCTAGAAGGGATCGTCATAAAAAATCCCCGATCTACTTATCAGGTCAATAAACGCACTTCCGATTGGCTAAAAGTTATTAACTATAAGTATGCAGAAGGGTTAATAACCGCATACCGTAAAGCAGCGTTTGGTTTATTACTTGAGGGTTTTGAGGGGCAACATTGGGGCATTATGGAGCATATGCCTATTAAAGCACGCAGGGAGTTTTACGAAATTGCCAGGAGGCAGCATGTAAGCGAGAGCAAGAAGTTCGTCTTTTTAGAGACGCCGCTCCCCTGTAAAATTCGTTATAGACACATTACAAGTAAGGGCTACCTTCATATCCCCACTTTTTTGGATTGGTTGATATGAAGGCTGTCGCATATAGATTTTAACAGTAACACATCTCGACTTGAGATTGGCTTGAAGTGGCATACTCGATTTCTTATGAGTATGCTTTTTTGCAGTTGATCGGCCAACTGCGGGTCGTATGCGTAAAAGGGCAAAGCGTGAGTTATGGTAAGGCGGTAAGAGTCACTTAAGTGGCTGGGCACGTGGTGTTTTTGAATCAGGTGAGCGTGAATGGTAAACAGCAGCGAATAAGCGGTTGCATTTCTATTCATGCCAAACCTCCTACAAAGAAAGGGGTATGAAAAAATGGCTAATTATGATGCATTGACGGTCGCCAATTACGTAGTTTATCATGCATTAAATCATAAGAAGGGCATCTTGCATCTCAAGTTGCAAAAGATCCTTTACTTTATCGAAGCTCATTATTTGGTTGATCATGGAAAACCATTAATTGCGGAGCACTTTGAAAAATGGAAGCTGGGTCCAGTCATTCCCGAGGTTTATCATGAATACAAAACCTTTGTGTCTCGCCCTATTACTAGAGTACCGCCTATACGCTCTGTTACATTTAATGAGGAGGCAGACGAATTTGAGTTTTCGGTAGAAAAATTCGATCCGGAGTCTGTAGATATAGGAGCTGCCGACAAAGAATTTATAGAACGCATAACTGATCTGTATATTGAAGAAGACGCTTTTGATTTAGTCAAGAGGACACATAAGCATGAATTATGGTCCGACTATGAAAAAGAGATTATGGCTGGCGGCCATAGGTTCATTTATGAGAAAGAGGAGATGCGTGATTATTTCCTTTCTAGAAAAGATTTGTTGGAGGACACTAATGGTCGCTAAGATAGGTATAAACTCAGTGTAATAATCTATTCAAGAAATTGCCGCCCCTTCCTTTGTCTATATTTGTCGAACGATAATCCATGAAAGCCTTTTACATGCGCTAGCGCACATGTTACATTATAAATAAGAGATGCGCTAGCGCACAAGGAGGGTAAAAATGAGCAGCTTAGAAAACATAATTGGCGTTGAAGAAGCAGCCCCACTTTTAGGCTTATCTCCTGGTACTCTAAAGAATTATTGTCGTGAACGGAAAATACAAGCAAAAAAGATCGGGCGGGATTGGGTACTCGATAAAACAAATTTACTTATCAATACGGGAGGAAGAAAAATGAGGGATATCCGAAGCTTAAATAATGTATTTTTTAACGGCATGATGTTGCATTCGGCAGCAGGAATAGACAGCAAAGAAAATAATATCTTTAGCTGTTTTTATGCCAATGTAACAGAAAGCCCACAGGAAAGCTCTAATCATTTCAGAGTGTATTGGGACTTAAATGGATTTTTTTCCGACGAAGAAAAACAAAAATTTGACTGGCCAAACCCCCATGCAGCTTCATTAGTTGGGGACGACCAAAAAGAGAATACGATTGAGTATTTTTCCCAATACCCAGCGTTAAATAAAGAGCTGACTATTTACGATAGACAAATCAAAGTGTTAAGTCGACCAGTCCGTCAATCGCCCACCTCGTTTGATTTGATATACTGGGCATGCGCTATTGATAATCAAGATCGTGTTTATAAAGTCTATTGGAATGTAATCAACTTACATGAACCTTTTAAAATCGAAATGACAGTAGACAAAAAAAGGTATTGCAAAAAATGTCTGCAACATTGGGGGCTCAACAACCGCCCATGCGTGGATGAAGCTGGCCATGAGTATGTGCGTAATCAATAAAAGATCAACACCAACAAACTTATATTATTATGGAGGGCTTTAATCTATGAACACACAAAAACTTGAAGTTGGACAAGTCTCCCCTTTTCCCAGCCAGCTAGGGCCATCACTCAATTATACAGGCAACGGATTTGATTTAGTCATCAATCTGCCGGACTTAACACCAAGGGAAATCTCTTCTTATAAGAACGGCCCCTACCGCTTTGAATTACTTGAAAAAAATCAACTAATGATCATGCTCTTCGAGTTTAAACCCGGTTGTCCTTTGTCAGATGCACCGTTTCACATGAGCCAATACCCAGATGACCGAGCGGCTAATTTACCCGAAACCATTGAAGATGGGCAAGGTTTTGCCCTACAGATCATTGTCATCGAGCAGCGCAGTCAAAAGATTAAGGCCTTACGGACGATTGGGTTGCCGACAAAGTTTTCCCGTGACTTACTTGATGTATGTCGTAAACAATTAAAGCACCCTCTGTCCAAAAGTGAGTATGACGAAGCGGTTAATCAAACTTTCAAGAATTATACAACTCGACAACTTGCTCGTTATTCTTTCAGTAAAGCAAAAGGTTAATTATATTGAATTCAGCTAAAGAGGTCTCGAAAGGCCTCTTTTTCTCTTAAATTGATAAAATAAGGAGGAACTATAAATGAACGCAGCCATCGAAAGGATTAAGCAGTATTATGGCTTTCGCCTAGAAACTAATCCAGACACTTTGTTCGTAGTCGCTAAAGGGAAGGAGGAAAAAAGAATTCTACAAGCCGATCGCGATTTTTACTTCACTTTTGGACATAAAGGCGATGTGAAAGATTTGTTAAATCAAGGCTTAGCGGTCAGCATTAATTGTCTTGACCTCTATGCCCACCTTTTCGAATGGAGCGAAGAAGAATTATTCGAAGCTCGTCACAAAATGGAGCGCTCCGCCTACGAAACCATTCAAAAGATTGAACAGGCGGCAGGGTTATCGGCATTCAAGTATGCAGATGAACCTGTTACGCTCCAAAATATGGAGCAAGTAAAAATGAACTATGAAGAGGCTGAACTTGGACAACTTGACGACAAATGGGTTGTGCAAGATTATAGAAGCAACGGGATTGATGACACGTGGGTAGCCCTATATTACTTTTCAAGCAAGCCAACTCAGTCACAGATTGATCTAGCATACGAGATCAACGAAATCAAAATCGGTATACAAATCTATGGCCACCCCACTTCTTTTCATTATGAGGACTTATCGCCTAGCGGGCGGAGGGTTCATATTTCAGAACTGAAGGGTGCGCCGATGGAGATTTGCCGGCAATTCGCAAATAAATATGTTAGAGAGGAAGATGAATGATGGTGTTAGAAGGATCTGAAAAACAGGTCGCCTGGGGGCTCGAAATTAAAAAGGATGTCTTAGAAGTATTTGAATCTGCTAAACCCTTTTTGACCAAGAAAATCGAAGATAAATGCCGGGGAAACCAAAGCAAGTTAGAAGGTCGTCTCGCTGAATTGCAATACTACGAAAATCTTATTAAAAACGAAACTAGCGCCGCATTTTTTATTGACAATTTCGGCCGCATGTTCCGCAAGGCAACTAAATCCCAATACCGCGACTTATACCTAACTGATTTATCTATTGTTATGTGCTCGGCGCTAGGGAGTATTGCACAGAACGATGATTCAAACCAGTTTAAAGGGCTTGTTGCTCAATACCTAATTAAGGCGTACGAAGAGTACAAATACAGTAGCTCTATGAAAATGAAATCTATTTATATAAAAGCAATCAATTGGGCGGAAAAATTTGAAGAAGTGGACGGAAGCTATTACGACTATGTAGCCAATGTTTACGCCACGTCTAAAGAAAAGAAAAAAGAGATCATTGACGAACTGTTGAGAAAAAGTTGGCGAAAGATAAACACAAACAACGACATAATCGTTTTTGAAAAAGACAAACATATCATTCGACTTTATAGACTTTATTAAAAGCAGGAGGGGATATAGATGCAGCCCACTCCCCCCCTTGTGAGTTAATAAAAATGGTAAGGAGCGATACGTAATGTCGTTAGAGGGTACTGAAAAACAAATTGCTTGGGCCAATGATATAAAAAAAGATGTCCTAGAAGTTTTTGAATCTGCTAAACCTCTCTTAATCAAAAAGGCTGAAGATGAAGAGGATCTTGCGGAGCTGAAATACTACGAGAAATTGCTAAATGAAGAAAAAAGGGCAAAATTCTTTATCGATCATTTCGGTTATATGTTCACAAAAACCGATAAAGCATACCGTGACACATACCTAACCAATTTATCTATCGTAATGTGTAAGGTACTTAGAAGCATTGCCCAACATGACAAATCAAATAATTTCGTCGGTATTGTTGCCCAAGATCTAATTGGTGCTTACGAAGAGTACAAATACAGTGATCTAAGACAGTAATGGGTTTATTTAAACGTTTGATTAAAACAAATCCATAAGGGTAGTAACGCCTTCTTAGATAGAAAGGAGAATGCACCATGGACAAAAACACTTTTGATAAACTTGCAAAAGACTACCAAATTAAAGAACAGTTTAGAGGTCATCTAGTTGCACTTAATGACGGGGAGGAAAAGTCTATCCTTCCAAATGATAAACCTCTCCACTTTGCAATTAATCGACCTGTTGACCGTAACAATTTAGAAGAAGAAGTAAAGAAAGGCAACGTATTAAAGACCGACGGACTAGAGATTTATCGCCATTTTTATAAATGGGATGACGATACGTATTTTGAGAAAAAATACCGAATGTCGCGGAAAATGCACCATGTTATTCAATCCATTATGGATAGTGTGCATTTAATTGATGTGAAAAGCGTCGATGACCCCATCCCCCTCGAATATAAAGAAAAAATCAAAATCGGCTTCAAAGAACAAGATCTAGGATATTCCCAAGGTCGTTGGATTGTTGAGGAGTTAAAAAGCGACTTTGATGACGTGTGGGTTAATCAGTACATTTTCTCCCAAAAACCCACCCAAAAGGATATTGATGTGGCAATCGAAGTTCATGCCATCAAAATCCAAATTAAGTATAGCGGTATGGCGACATATTATCATTTTTTAGAGGAGTTAACGGGGACTCCAGAGGAAATAAAGAAACAATTCATAAGCGTCTATTTCGATTAGATCATAGTTAAACACATGTTTAGTGAGGCGTATCTTAATGGGAGGTAAACGCATAACAAACCTAGTCGGACAAGAATTTGGCCGCCTAAAAGTAAAAAAAGAAGTAGAAAAAAGAAATGGCAAAAGATACTTTCTGTGTGAGTGTAAGTGTGGTAAATCTAAGATCATCCAATTAAATTCCCTAAGACATAGGAATGTCAAATCTTGTGGGTGTTTGATTGGAGAAAAAGCAACTCAAACCCACACAAAAGATTTAGCCGGTAAACGTTTCGGCCGCCTGGTAGCGGTCGAAATAATCGGTAAAGATAATAAGAAAAACATAAATATTTGGCGATGCAGATGCGATTGCGAAACTCTAATTGATGTAAGAGTAGATCGCCTTACATCATTAGAGACACAATCCTGCGGCTGCCTTAAAAAAGAACAAGATGAAACAAATCTCTTACGTAAAGACCGAGATTATGTAGATGGTCAAAACATTTATTTGATAAATGACACGCTTTACAAAAATAACACTAGCGGTGTTAGAGGTGTATCTTTTGATAAAAAATCTGGTAAGTGGAGAGCGTACATTAGAGTAAAAAACAAACAAACGGAGTTAGGGCTTTTTGCAGATAAACAAGATGCAATCAAAGCACGATTGCAGGCAGAAGAAAAATATCACAAACCGTATAAAAATAGATAGCTCGCTTCGGTGGGCTTTTTCTATGCGACAAGTTCGCACTTAACTGTATCTTTTTATAACTGGAGGAATGCGAAATGCTTGTTGAAGTTGACTTTATTTCTGTTTGGAATAGCGGATTCGAAGTAGAGACAAAAGCAACACTAAACACACAAACAAATGAATTAACAGAAATTCATTCATATGAGGGCGAACTGATCGATGCAGAAGGCGATGAATTGGAGCATTTTGAAGGTCAATATATAGAATTTGCCGGAAAGCGATTTTCAGTAGAAGAAACGAATGGTAAGTACATTGCCAATGTGCCTAAAAATGATATTTAAACTGAAACATCCAATGGAGAGCAATCGTGCTCCGTCTTCCCCCTATTGATTAAATCCTACGCCTTACCGACAAGAGACTATTAAAAAGGAATAAATCGCTCAAACAAATCATTATATAATTAAGGGGAAGCCGATGGACAATTAAGAAGCTGGGTGTCAACTCTTGGTACCCTCTTCCCTTTTTTCGTTAAATTTTAGACCCTCGCACAACACCACAAAAGCCTGATCTCTCGTTCACAACATCGAGAAATTAGGCTTTTTTAGTTTGGAATGGTGGATCGAGGTAGAACAAAAACGACACTAGGCCCTCAAAACATATTAACAAAAATCCATTCATTCTCCTCTATATTAATAAAGCAAAGGTGGGCTTTACATGCAGTTAGAAATAAAGAAAATTGACGGACTAAAATGGAAAACGGAACATCCAGATTATGACTACCTTGTTTGCAAAGGATACGCTTTATATAGCAAAGAAAAAGGATATTTAGGCTTCAACAGCGAAACGCCTTATACACCCAATGGAGGAAAAGCAACGCTTCAATCGATCATAGATGCAGGTGGGTTAATTCACTATGATGATGTATATTGGATTAAGCCAATACGATCATCTTAGTATAATAACCAGTCTGATGGTTGAAATGTGGTGTGAAATTGGCTACCACAACAAAGCGGTATGACAAAAAGAAAACTCCTGCTTCTCTCAGTGAGTGACAGGAGTCTTTTTTATATCATCAAGAATACGGTATAAATTAATTGCTTTGGTATAATGTATACTCTTATTCTGGTCAATCGCATGCGCTTTGGCGGTCCACATAGCGGCGTGGGATACGAATTGAGTAAGGATAACCAATTCATCTGACTCCTTGAGCAACGATTCAAATTCAGGGTCCTGCGTGTATCCTGTGTGAGTCAAGATCCTGCATTCCGTTATTTCTTTCGCTTGCTTCGCTCGCTGTCCACCAATTATGCCGATCGTCTTCCCTTCCAAATTACGCCTTTCTTCTGTGGCTGAATCCGACCTTTCAAAATCAATCGGTACTTCCTCTATCACTACCTCTTCTTGTCTTTCTTCTTTTTTAGGTTCGTCTTGTGCCAGGATAAGTTCGTTAATAAGACTCTTTAGGTCCTGTATCTTGCGAATATCGTCCGGATCACGGCTAATTATATTTTTATCCCTTCTCTCGCTCTTTAAAGCCTGATACAACTCATGTATTTTTATATTTTTGTCCTCGATTTCAGCGCGCATCTCTTGGATATGGTGGTGCTTGTCCCGCAAATTGTCCGACAGGCGATTTAATTCATCGGATAGCTGTGCAATGCGTTTAAACAAAAACGCATTATCCCCACGATCCTTACGAACCACTTTTCCAATCATATCTGTGCGTAAACGTTCATGTGCTTCTTCCATCGGATAGTTCAAGACGACATACCTTGTCCTCAATTGACCAAATTGTTTAACGTCCCCTTCTACGTACCACCCCATTGGACCAATCTCAAGTAACTGATCATACACATAGTCATGGTTGGCAGCATACCAAAACTTTATTTTTTGATCGATAGACATTCCCCTATTAAGAATGTCCCTTCTCAACTGGTTAACCGTCCGGGCATTTGTGGTCATATTCAATCCCGCAAGACCAGCCAGCAATTCTTCAGGTCGTAGCTCATTTATACTGTCACGCCAATTTTGTAAGGCGTGCGCCGTAAAGCCGTCCCAAAACTCGGTTTCATGTTGTCTGAAATACTCAAAGCGGTTTTCGTGCTCTTTCATCTGTAAATCCAGCGTTTCAGGGTGGGTCTGCCCATCATAATCAATTGGTCTTTCGTAATAAACACTGCCAGTAACCGATTCTCTATATACGAGCGATTCCGGAGAAAACGCTGTTGCGCAACGTTTACAAGAAATGTCGTGTATATAGTGTTTGACGCTGTCCATTTCTTTCTCGACTACCCAATACGGCTTTAATCCGTAATCATAGATCACTTCTTCGTTGTATCGTTTGCATCGGGGGCAGTGACCTTTGAATAATGCCTTTATATGTATCATCTTATTCATCATTTTCTACATCCTCCCTCTTTTTTTTTGAACCCCTTATATTGACCGACAGACTGCTTCAGAGACTATAAATCCCCTACTCTAAGTTTCATGCGCTGTACATTCTTTTCCTTATTTTACATGACAAATATGGGAATGAACAATGGTATATAAGCAACCGGAAAGACGGAAAGATCAATGTGCTTAGGTGTGAACCGATCGTTGGAATTCAGAAACTAGTACAGCACATGCGGGGCCAACGAGCCCCGCTTTCTTTTTGTGTGTTAAATCATAGCGGTGAAGTGTCACCGCCAGATAAAAGGCATGAAGGAAGGGGGAATAACCCTTTGTTCTTTGGCAATTAAAAACCTGAAACCATGCGGTGGTGAGAACCACCGCCGGAAAAAAGGACGAAGGGGAAAGCAAAAACCCTATCTAAACCGGGTGGCGGCCGACGCTAAAGGAGTTTTTTAAATGATGACAATTAAAGATCTACTAGCAACTAAAAAGGTTAACGCAACAGGCTTTGCGGCAATCGCTGCACTGTCCGAGTACAGCGAAGGAACAGAAGAGGTTGTTCTTTCTTCCCTACCACCTGCCGTATTAGCAGCGCAAGGCGTGACAGAATATTATGCCCTCCAGATCCCACGCGGCTCAGTTTTCAAAACCGCAGAAGACATCATTGAAGCGAATTTACCTGTCCGTAAATACCAGATCAACCCTGTAGATGTTACCGACATGGAAACGGTTATTGTTAACCGCCATGAAGGCACAATTAAAATTCTGAAGGAAATGTTTCCATGGGCTGAAGTGCTGGTACAAGTCACAGAAAAAGAAATTGTAGGAAAGCACGTTGTTGGTGGCCTTCCACCCCACTTAATGACAGCTGCAGGCGCTTTTACGTCTGCGTATATTAAAGGATTTGATTACGCTAAAGACGGCGATCTCTCTGGGGATGAGCTTAAAGAGCGATTGGTTGTCGCCGACAAGCCGATCACTATAGAAGAAATCAATTAGTTTTGCTAGCGCCCGTCTATTAAAAGGTGGGCGCAAAGGAGAATTAATTAAATTAAACTTTATTGGCTGAAAAAAAAATGAAGCAATTACACAAAGATGTTCTGCAGGTAACAGGCTATGATTTTTCTCAATCAAATTCTCGCTTAGATGATATTTTAACTGAATACACAGAGATCGACCAAAAAACTGGCATACGCTATGCATTAATCCCGCCATCAGGGTGGACACGATGGGGTGTTAATTGAAACACGAAAGGAGAATTACTATGAAACTAATCAACATTGACTTCACACAGACCAAAATGCCATTCGGCAAGGCGACAGTTTTAAAGTTAGGAGACAGAACTAGATTTAAAAACATTATTGTCAAAAGGCCGCATTCAAAGCACTACAATATTTCCATAACAAAACAGTTTAATTTATGTTTTGTAGGAGAACAACGCCCAAGCGACGGGTGGGTTATTAAACTAACGGGCAAAGAAATACTAGCCCAAGAGAAGTACACTCAAAGCTTCCTAAAACTTGTCGATCATAGGCATAGTGACATTAGTAAAAGGGATGTCATTTGTATATGCAATATATTCCCTGTCGTTTTTTATGAGTCAAGAAGCGATGGAAAATTTACAGCATACCACATAAAGAGTAAAAATTCCTATACTGTATCAATCGTAGACAATCCGCGCGACCAGGCCACAAATCTCATTAGCCTGACAAATGACGGTACAGAAATTTGGAATTTGCGCTCATATGAATTAAGAGTATTTCTGCATACTTTTGTCCCAAAAAACACCAACGAGCAAATCTTTAAAATTCTATACCCCATCCGTTTCTGTACGACATTCGGCCTCACAAGAAAATTCGATAATTTGTTAATAGAGCCTAATAAAGACGGCAGTATTACGTACTGGACAACAAATGAAAGTGATCTTCCTATAAAAAATGGAAAAATCGTAGGGGTTCCGCATGCGAAATATACTGCATACGATCAAGTATTCCCCAGCGGGCCCGCTAAAACAGACAAGATGACAATCGATATTGCACAAAAGATTGTTAACTACTATTTAACTGAGCAGACATTCGATTCCGTCAAGCGTCTTAACCTATGGGACGATTAATGATTAATAGTTAATAAGGAGAATGTACATGAAACAAGCCGTTTTTTAGACCGTAAGGTAGGCTGTCAAACGGTTTTGATCACCCCCTCAATAAGTAATGACTTTCAGGCAAACGCATGCTTTCCAGACTTACGTTCCACTGTTCCGTAGATCCTTTCAAAAAAATATTAGGAGTGATTAGATTGACCACTATTTACGAAAGACTGCTCTTCCTTGCCAAAGGAGGTAGAAAGAGCTACTGGCATAAAGGAAAGGAAAATAAAAACACAACAAAACTACAAAACTTGCTAGACGAGTTTGCTAGCAAAAATCACACCCTCTAATCAATCAATTAAGCGCAAATTGGTGTTTGCTTGACTACATAACGTTTGTTGTGTAGTCAGTCGATGCACCAATCGCCAACCGCATAAGACCTGACCGCAACGGCAGGCTGTGGATAGGAGGAAACGAAAATGGAAACAACTTTTGAAAACTTGGAAAAGCAAGCAAATAATTCGATGGTGCATCTTTGCTTGCAACACAGCTTACGCCTTTTCCCCGGTAAAAAATACAAACAAGTTCTTTTTCCGGCAAAGTACCTTGTTATGCCGGAAAAACGGGAAGAACTACTCAGTTTTCTTCTTGAACATGTAAAGGATTTAGATTTCACTTATTTGGATATAGAAATATCCGCAATGAGGAAATTTAAAAACGAAGACATGAGTGTTCATAGGCCTAGTGACTATTCGAGAGCCAAGACTCTTGTCGCCATTTTATGGTACAGGAAATGCGAAGAGTATGATTTAATATCCCCTCGATTAGATGTTGGCAGACAATCTGGCGATGAGCGATCCATCCCACACAACATGCCCTTCGGGGGACGAAAGGCGGTTGAAGATGTTGCAGAGCATCTCCAAAGATGTTTTTACGGTCACAGAAGCTCCCTCGGTAATATTCGCAGTCTTGATCGCTGGTATCTGTTCAGCGATGAAAAGTTTGAAATATTGACGGGCAAATCACCTGTGTAACAGACAAAACACCCGCTTGACAAGTATAGCCGCAGCCACGCAAAGGTTGCGGGCAGGAGGAGAATGAAAAATGATTAACAAATTAAAGCTCCAAATGGAGCAACGTTTGGTAGAGAAAAAATCGGTTATTACTAAATTAGCAAACATGATACTTGTCAATGTAAATGAGGTAATTGGGGGTACTTGGCAAGTAAACGAAGACGAACCGTTGGAGTTCGTCAAAGGAAGTGATTTTGAAGAAATTATAGTCCGCGTTTCGGACAGATTACGGAATCGAACTGAAATCAGTTTTGATTTTAATGACGGGATCCTTAAAGGGCTATCCCGTGATTACACAGAAAAAATTTCTCTAAGTTTACTTAGAGTAGAGGAAGAAATCCTCATTGATTTAGGGTTTCCGTTAGGAGAAACCCAAGTAGAGGGAGTTTACACAAGTTGCGAATACCAAAATGGCGATTCCAGATATGCCATTAGCAACACATTGACGTGCAACTTGTATAACGCAGATGCAGTTAAGCATCGCGATAGTAAAATCCGCTTAATCAATATGCCGTTAACTAAAAATAATTGGCAAAGCGTAGCATCTGTATTTGAGTCCCTCCCAGGAGACTATGACATTCTTTTTGATGACCAATCTTTGATGGATTGGCATAAGGAACAGGAAGAACGGTACGAGAAAAACAACTGTCATGAGTGGTATGATTACGCAGACTTGACGTTCGTCGGGGATGATAAGTTTGAGTTTATCACTCCAACCTCTTTTAGAGAGGTAACAGTTGATAGGAGAGAAAAATCGATTTCAGTGTTTTTTCCGCACCAAGGCAGCAGCTGCGCTGCCGAAGAGATTTTGGCACAAGCGAATAATGCATGTGTCTATACTGTCAAAGAGTACAAGGAATTAAAAGTCTATAAGGAATTAACAGTCAAAACCCCTTCTTGCAGTTAAGTTGGGGTTTTGCGCATTTCTATTAAGGAGGGGCTCACATGAGAGTACCGATGGCACAATGGGGTACTGTACTTACGGAGAGGGATCTAGGAAAGGAAATTAGAACGCATTTCCTTGATTCATTGTCTCTAGATAACTCAATCGTTGTGGATTTCGCCAACGTCGAGATGATTAATTCGTCTTTTGCAGACGAGCTATTCGCGAAGTTAATCGCCGAAGTAGGTGCATCCAAGGTTAAAAACAAAGTGAAATTAATTAACATATCTCCTACTATAAAAGTTATTATCAATGAAGCCATTTTTACAAGGTCCAAAATGCCAGCGAAAATGAAAGGTGGTATAAACTCATAGGTGATTATACAGACAAAACCCCCGCTCAATGAGCGGGGGTTTTGTTGCGTGAAATCCATGCCGGAAGAACATTCCGGCAAACACGCTGTGTCGGCCGACACGATTGAATTACTAAAGTTAGGGTTAAATGTATTGCAATCCACGCCCAGCTATCTGGGCGACATATTACTTGAATAAAGAGTAGCATTCGACAACCTATTTGTCAATGCCGCGGCAAAAAAACTGAGCACAAAATAAAAAGGAATACAAGCTAGTCCACTGGCTTGTATTCCCGCGCCTCACAATAAGAGGTGATCTTATTGCAGACTGCTATATTCATTGTAGGCTTAACTACAAATTAAGAATACCATTCGACAACCTGTTTGTCAATACTTTTCCATCTAAAAAGGAGTGAGTAGAACAATGGAATGTTGGCACAACCGCATCTCGCTTAAAAAAGGGTACCCCCATTGTTTGGATTGCAAAAAAGACTTCAAACATGGCGAGCTAGGAAAGATAAGACAAGCCCGTAAACAACAATGCAGCCATCCGAATCTAGAATACGGATATGCTTCAAACCCTCCGATGGCTTGGTGTCATGATTGCCACAATTATATTCGTTATATTACGGATCGAAATGGCAAACCGGTAAAAGAAGGAGATACGATTGTTTTCACAAAGACAGATATTCCTTATAAAGTCGTCACAAAAAATGGATTGTTAGGGGCGTACGAAGATGGTGAATTCATCGCACTTAAAGATGTATTAAAAAACTTCGTTAAAACTAATTGAGTCCCCTCCCCCATTTTTATTATCTCCACTTAAGCTTAAAAATTATCCAAAAGGAGACTGAGAAAAATGAAATACACGATCACTCTTGATAAACTGGCCACGTTTTTCAATAGCAACCTCGCCGAACACGACCAGATTGGATACAAGTTAAACGGCGATTATGACGACAATTGTTATTTTGTTCAATCCCTTGATGTACAGAATATTCATTTTGAGGCTATACCGACAGAAATAAAAAAACTCCTGTCTACAGACGGGATGGACAGCAGCAACTGCTACATCTACGATGGCTATCTGGAATTTGACGATGTTATTAAGCTGCCCTATTTTAATAGGGTCACTCCCAACCAAGAGTATGCGGCCACATTCAGAATTACTATTAAAGACGAAAACGGGGAAAAATTAGATACCAAAAGGCTGCATACCGTTTTTGACATGCTAAACAAAGAATAAACTAGATTTCAAGCAGAACCTACGCGTTCTGCCTTTTTTTGATTTTAACAAAATAGAACCCTCTCCCCTTTCCTATCAATACATAAATCCTTTGTACATCCTACGCATCTATCATCCCATGAACACCATGTAAAACACACTGTGCGCATCCGATACATATACCATACAAAACCAGTGCGACACGCCGCACCGATCAATCGAATAAAAAAAGGAGCGATTGTTGTGGAATCAAAATCTTTGTCTCAGGTGACTCAAACACAAAACGCCCGCTTAAACGAGGGTGATTATTACCCGTCTAAGGACATGCTCGCAGAAATGGTTAAGCAATTTCAAGCACCGGTCACACGTCGTGCGATCCGTCCCGGCTTTATTGCACGGACCGATGGCTTTGATATAGACCAAACCATCGAATTTTTAGAAACGCTTCCTGATAAACAAGGCGTGCTATCTCGGCTACTCAGCGTGAGTGACTTAACCGAGAATCTATACAAGCGCTTTTCCGAAAACCCGACCAGCCTATATAATTGGTACCCGGCTGTCAAACGGGCGCTCTACGAGAGCGACACCGAGCTGAAAACTCCAGACACAAAAGTCATGCGCCTTCCAATAGAGTTGGCCCAATTCATCCGGCTAGAGTACCACAAAACCTCCCAAGCCGATAAAGATTTGTTTAATCGATTCATCTTCAATCAATTCAAGTTGGAGGACGACAAGACCTACTTCATCAAAACCGGAACGTTCTCTTCCAAATTCCAGTTCGCTAACGCCAAATGCAGCGAACCTCGGGAGATGGGCGAATACTTCCAGGTTATCAACAATTTCGCAATGGAAGTCGGAGCCGGCCAAACGGTGGATCTTGTCGTGCGTGAATACATCGAGGATGTTGAAAACAACCCTACGATTTACAACGGCATGCCATTGCGCACCGAGTTTCGTGCTTTCGTAGATTGTGAAAAGAACGAACTTATCGGTGTCGTCCCCTACTGGCACCCAATCGTCATGAAGCGCGCATTAAAAGTCGGACTGTCTGAGTCCATTCAACAGGACTATCAGACCTATTTGCGGCATGAAGACAAACTGACTGCAGAATATAACGCTCACCTATCGCATGTTCGCAAAGAGATCGAGTGCATTCTACCGAACTTGCATTTAAGTGGCCAATATTCGATCGACATCATGAAAAATGGCGATGATTTCTATGTGATTGATTTAGCCCTGATGAGCGAAAGCGCGCTGACTGAGTTATTATAATGGATTCCTAAATATATTACATATTAAGTAATATGTAATATATTTTACTTAATAAGTTACCTATTACATAGATATGAAAAAGAAAGGAGAACTGAATTATGACAAAAAACAAGACAAATACTATGACGTCACCATGAGAGTTGAGGTCAAACGAACAGTCTTAGCAAAATCCAAGGAGGAAGCACGAAACAAAGTAGACCTCTCAGATATGATTTATGAAATTAAATATTGCGGCCTTGATGAAGAAATCTTTGTCAAAGAGGTACCAGACTGTCTCCCCGATGGATACGACCGCATTGATGATATCGGAAAACAAATCGTCAAACATGCAGGAAATTCTGCATTGAGAAGGCTCAAAGAACAGTACGCCGAGATTCGGAAGATCAATGAGCAATTAGCAAACGCCGGAAAAAGAACACGTGAACCGCAAGCTTTCAACCGGTTAACGGATGAATTTCTAGAAAAACTCAGAAGTTAGATGTACAAACAACAGTATTACATAATATGTAATACTGTTGTGTAATCGATTATGTGTTGTATATTATGAAACAAGTAAAAGGAGGGCATTATTTATGCTTAAAATAGTAAACAAAATTCTATTCACCACGCTAATTACTATTACATTATTTGTGCTCAGTGGGTGCAATGAACTTATGGAAGTCTTAAACGAAAATGCATCACCGAAATCAGCCCCAGATGCATTGGAGGAATACCAAAAAGGTGTCGTGACGTATGTGGTTGACGGAGATACGTTCGACGTCGAACTGGAAAATGGCCAAACAGAACGGGTACGGCCGATTCTGGTAGACGCTCCTGAAATTTGCCACAAGTCCAGTCCGTCTGACTGTGAAGTCGAACCCTATGGAGATGAGGCCACAGACTTTACTAGAGAACTACTAGACGGAGAAACCGTTTATTTGGAACAAGATGTCTCCGAACGTGATCGTTATGACCGTCTGTTGGCTTATGTGTACCTTGAAGACGGCCGCATGTATCAAGAATTAATCCTAGAAGAAGGGCTTGCCAAAATTGCCGTCTATGAACCCGATACAAAATACCAGGCGCATCTAGAAGAATTCGAGCAAACAGCAAAGGACGAACAGATCAATTTGTGGTCGATCCCTGGCGCCGCCGGAGAATAATACAGGGAGGAAATCAACATGTTGATTATCGGAATGATGTTACTGATTGTTGCTATTTATATTGGTTTAATTCTTGGTATTAGCGAGAAATTTAAAAACAACCGAATTAGATTAACTGGTGGATCAAAATTAATGATCCCGTTACTCCCTGTAATTTTGTTCTTCCTACATTGCAAGATATTCGCAGGGCGCATACGGAATAATCATTACAGGCTTGCTTTCGGAGTAATAAAATTTTACATGACAAAATTCCCTATCTTAGTTGGAATAATTATTCAGAGTCATTATGACTCTGAATGGCTTGAAAGCACAAAACCCGGTTGCTGCCGCAACCCAGTAAAATGCGCGAAGTAAGCGGAGCTTCGGTTCCGCCTACCTCGACGGTGTTTCGACTTGAAGGTTCGGGGCGACCCCGGACGCCCACGCAATATATTTTTTCGAGGTCGCTTGCGCTTAATACCGGTAGCCGTAAAATGATCCTCGGTGAGCGTGTGGAAAGTAGGGTCGAAATATCGTCGAGGTGGTTTTTAAACGAACACAAAAAGGATGTGGAAGGATGTGGACCTATGCCACATATGAAATATCTTCAAATGATCGGACATATCCGAGATAACTTTAAAGACATGGTGGACTTGTTCGAACGAAACGACGAATTTGCACCCATATTTCTTGAGTCGCAAGGGCTTCAAACCTCAGACAAAGCCCTCATCAAAGAAGAAATACGCGTGTTGGATTACTTGATTGGGTGTCAACTCGGGTTTGCTCATGAAGAAAACATCCCGAAACCAAGCGTGGAAGCTACAAACCGTTGTTTTAACCGCCATCTTGCTAAGTTAGAGCGTGTATTCGGTATTCATCCTTACAACGCAAACAAATACCCGGATAAAAATATCCTTAAGCAATACAAAGCATGCCGTCATTATCTTTTTAAGTTTTCACTGTGCGGCTGGTATCAAGACATGCCGGAGGTAATACTTTCGCTGCAAAAACATCCGTATGGCGAATGACGCACACGACACAGACAGGTACTCCTGTCTGTGTTTTTTTTATTTAAAGACGAAGACGCGGTTGCTGCTCGCAACCCGATAAATCATACGAAGGGATCCATACTAAATAAAATCAAAAGGAGAGATTTTTATGGCATTTACATACAACAACTTAATCGAACAAGTCAAACAACAAGAAAGCGGACTCATGGGCATTCACCTACCAATGTTGTCTATGCATTTCACTGAGTTTGTCCACGAAACAAGATTAAACGAAGACGACTACCCATCGATTGAGTCGTATATCAAAAAAGCGTCGTATCAGGAAAAGCGCGACGTGTTCGAAGCCCTCGGCTTCAACGTGTTGTATATGACATTAAGTGCAATCAAAGTGATTCATTTTGCAGAGGGTCGGGCATACGGCGCACCGACCAATCCTTCTATCGATCAAGCGTTTCTAGACAATAAACGCAACGTCTTCATCATAGATGTGGAATGCGGGACGACAAATTTATACTTTATACTCGAATACCAGAGCGACGATGCCTTAGCCGACTATACTGTAGATCGTCAAAAACTCGCTGAAAAACAAGCGCAGCAAGAACGTACCCGTGCGATTTTCGGTAGAAAGAAGAACTGACCCCAAAACAAATAAGACACGATGACCAAGGATAGTCACAAGAGTGTGATTTGCACCCTTGTGCTCAGTTGTCAAAACCAGACCATGCGGTGGTTCCCACCACCGCCGGAAAAATGTATGAAAGCTAAAGCAAAAATTAAAGGAGCGATCCATTTGAATACAGTAATTCAACAAATCACAGAAAATCAAGAACCGAAAATTAAACATGTTGATGCCGAAGAGCAAAATCTATACAAGAGCGGTCTTCTCTTGCTATCAACCTTTATTAAAGAGGACTTTCTCGATCTTCCCCTTCTTTCAGAAGACAAATACTCAACGGACGGACTGTTTTACAACCTACCGTTCTATCATGACGAGACGTTGTATCAAAACGGACGCTCCCAGGACCTCCTTGTCGTCTACCGGATCCAAGACGGCGCTTCCGAATGCCCATTGCGGATCGAATTCGAGCTGCTAAATAAATCGACGTCCGACTATGTCATTCGCGTATTCGACCAGTCCGGCGAGCGGACGGCTAAATACAACCTCGTTGAACGCCGAAACGGGGTAAACCACACCGAATATAAGGAGCTGCTCGACATGACCCTTTCAGAAATTGTAGCTCATTTCGCTTAAACCTAAAACACTAGAACCGACAGCCCTCTACGGCTGTCGGTTCTTTTTTTGCTGCCTCGTTTGACCTTCAACGACTCTTTTTAGTTCTTCTCTGCCTTAATGACCTGATAAAAGAAAAACTTTACCACAACGTTGAAATAATCGTCTTCTGCTTCTAATACATAGTTGGCAATAGAGAGCTCTATGATTTCACCCAACTTCTCAGTGTAATTTCTATGCAATGCTTGTATTTCATCCACCATTCTTTCATTCAAACGAGCGTTAAATGGGGTACGGTATGTATCACTTAAATTTAAGCCGATGTCATGAGTCATTTCTTTTAATTCAGCAATTCTTTCGCAATTAAATCGAGAACTTAACGGTTCAATAGGAAGTTCGCTATTTAGCAGGTCACTGACCATTTTTTCAACCAGTTTTGGCCTTATTAATTTTGGGATTTCCTCTAACTTACTATAATTCAAGTAATCCTTTATCACAAAATCATTTATAACCCCTCGCTTGTGAATCATTCCAATGGCTGAAAACAATAACGCATAAAAAGGCAAAACTTTGTATGTCTTATTTTCTGCGGAAGTAGTGGTAATTCTTGTTCCAGATACCAAGGATAAACCTCCCTTTCCAAATATCCATGCGACTTAAATCTATTATGTAGGATGCATCTAGATTTGTCACCAACAAGAGGCATGGATCACTCTTCACTTCCTCATGCGGTAAATTAGCCTCAATTGCAATGAGGATAGTTGAATAAGGGGAAGCAGCTTATTGGCGCCTACCTTCGCAAAATTCATCTACGAAATAGTTGAATATGAAAAAAGATTCTTTTATGCTTGATATATATGGAAAAAGAAGGGGTATATACGAATGGATTATTCAGCAAACATTACCCAGTTGAGAAATGAAGTTGGTTCGCTTCGTGGGGAAATTGCGTCCATCCAGCAAGATATCAGGCGTCTTCAAGAGGCGAAAAGCACTCTTATGGAACAACAGGTCTCTTTCCATCACGAAAAGGCACAGTTACAAGAACCAGGTTTAACCGCTGGGGTATGGCATGGAAACGAAGCAAATGACCATGACACCAAGCGTTCTAGTTTAGAAACGTCTTATCGAGCCTCTGAAGACCAGTTGGAAGAGATCATTTCCTCAATTGAAAGGAAAATCAACCTTTTGCGAAGTGATATTCAACACGCACACACACTTATTGACGTTAAACAATCGCAAGTAGCGATGTTCAAGCGTCTGCAAAATGAATCAGGGTGATGAAAATGGCAGAAATCAAAGTGAATGAAAGTAACGCATTAGAAGTGTTTCAACATGTCACAAATGCTGCAACTGGCTTAGCTTCAATAGAAGCAACAATTGAAATGGCAACATCATCACTTGATGTTCTTGAACAACTTAACCACTTGGAGAAAGCATATCAAGCGCAGCTCAAGTCGTATATGGAAACGTTAAACAAAACGAAACAAGAGAGCCAACAGCTAATTAAAATATACGGGGAAATAGACCGGGCTTTGGCTAATCAATGAAGAAAGGAGCATAGCTAATGAAAAAGTATGTTGCCTCTGATTTTTTCTCTGCCCTCGATAAGATCGACTCGGACATGAATCAGTACACAGAGACATTGAGCAACGTTCATTCTGCTATTCAAGGCGTCGTAAATTTGGGAGACAATCTCACAGGGCAAGGCGGAGAAGCGCTCAAAAACTTTTACGCCAATAACCATGTGCCGCTGCTTTCCTATTGGACGATGGCCTGCCAACAAGTTAAAATAGCTACGGCAAAAATGCGGATGAACGCGCTAAGCTTTGAGAGCAGCGATGCAGTGATTGATGAAAGCTTTATTGAAGGAGAAGTCATTCCTCAATTAGAAAAAAATCAGCGAAGAATCCAACAACATCAAGACAGAATTAATGGTGTTGTTGATAGCGTCTCGGATATTGTGTCTTTGCCTAAAATTGACACAAGTGCCATACAGACAGGGATACACGAGGCGAAGCAGCATGCAATGAATACGGTTGAAAAGCTCTATGCTTTCGACCATGCGCAATCAGCAGCGGTCGACCAACTGATTTCGTTGATGGCGCCAATTAGCTCGTTTATTGACGGTTTAAATGGGGCGATTGAATCAGGTGTTAGCATTACGGCACTTGCCGGCTACATTGCTTCCCAAGATGTGCCGCCAGAAATAAAAGCGATGCATCCGATGTTAAATGGCACGTATAATGTATTGACTCCATATCAGAACTTTAACGACCAAGCGGTACATACACAGAACTTCTTGCTTTCGCCAAACCCGTTTGGATTTATTCACTTTAGCAATCCGTTCATTGCAAACGTCGCCCATCGATTTTATTTGGCGAGCGGGAATATTGACGTGGTTCATCATTACTCGCCAGATCAGAAGATTGCAGGTACAGTAGTGGATGCGAATGGAAATGAGATTGCATCTTCTGCTTACACAGTCGACGCTGAAATTATTAATGATTGGGGCGATGGCCATATTGAGGTTCGTGGAGGAAAAGTGGACTACGATGCACTAGAGGAACAAGGAATTATTCCTAACAGATTCGTTACTAACTCGGGGCATTCCATACACTACACGGATATTGATGGGGAGCTTGTTATATTTATGGATGACCCTGATGCGCATTATTATACGAATGCTCACAAACAAACAAGGACAAATCAAGCAATAGCGCATTTGACTAGGGTGGGTTCGATAATTATTGGAGGCCATATAGGCTACACACAGGCGCTAAAAAAAGCGAATGGCTCTAAGGTTATAGAAGAAAAAAAACCACCTACTGTAGCTGGTGAAGCCAAAAACTATGTTTTCGGCACTTCAGGTTTATTGGCAGGCGTCCCAATAATCACCACCCCTATCCCTTCTACTGGGACAGAGGAACGAATTCTCTGGATTAGCACTGATGAAGGGCAAACATGGGACACTAAAATCTATGTAGAAGTTGATAAAAACGGCAAAGCAACAATGACAGATTACGAAGATAGGACACCAGAAGGACCTATAGGATGGCTCTATGAAAAAACCATAAAGCAATGGATTGGGGATTCATGAAAAACATAAATGGAAAAGAAATCAAACTAAGCCGAAAAAACAAGATTGTTGCTTTTGTTCTATTGCCGCTTTATATGATCTCTGTTTTTCTAATAAGCTATACAGTAGGTCTTGAGATAGCTAGCAAATGGTATGATTCAATGGCGATCATCACATTCATAATAGCGATACTTGTGCTTTGTGTCATACTAAACCCAATTTTCAACGCGTTCGACTTCTATGACATATATGTAGTGAATGGAGATTTAAGCTTAAAGGAAAAAATGAAGAAGTTTAAAGCAGCTTTCATAACATTCACTCTTATTTCTGTTGTTGCAGGCTTATGGGGAGGGATAATTTAACTTGATTTTAAAAGCACCCTCGCTGGATGAGTAGCGAGAGTGCTTTTCAATATGCACTTCTCAAGCTTATTGGTCCATAGTCACTCACTTAAACATACTGTCTTACCCTTCATGCGGTCTCCTGGTGGCCCACAATTGGCCATATCCGCTCTCTCATACCCGCAGCTCTCACAAGGGGATAATCAACTGCCATAATGCCTCCTGTGTAAATCAGGGAATTTTGGTTTTGCTTAACGCATTTGACGATTTAGGAGGGGCTCCTTTTTTTGAAGCAGAAAAACCTTATGGGTATGGTAGAGACTCATTCTGTTCCTTTAATTATAAATTTTTTATAAAATCTCACACCGCACTATTGTCTTTATTCTGAAAAAAGATAACATATAGTTGTAATATATTTCTATATATTAACATTAGAAGAAAGAAGGGATTTTCGTTGTTTAAGAAGATTTTGGCTTTAGTTTTTTTGTTAGCTTTAGTAGCTACTTCAACTATTATGTTGAGTACCAGTGCGGCTCTAGCGGAAGTCATTGACAGAAGTATTGTTCACGATGAAGAAACTGGAAATACAACAATTAACGAAACAATCATTTTAGAAGTTGATGAAAACGGGGTAGCAAAAGAATCATTTGAGCCATTTAACACAGAATCTGATATTATAGAACAAGCTAGAAATCAGTTTGATGCCGACCTTTCAGAAGAAACCATCGAACACTTTGACTTTGCATCTGCGCAAGAAGATGTTGTTCAACTAACCCCACTTGAGGAATTTGAAAAATCCGAGAGTAAAGACGACGTAAAAGCCCAATCTGGTTATAGCTATGCGGAGGTGCAAACAACACTCGATTTCAATGCTACCGACAAGACAGTTACTTACGGAGCAAGAATTTCGCAATTGGTAGGTACTAGGCCAGTTGTTCTTATCACTGGAGGCACACTTTATTCCAGTAATAGTTATAATGGTGCATTTTCAAGGGTTTCTCATCATACAAAAGAATTTACTGGCCCTCAAATAAGAATAGGCGCTTCTTATAAGAAATCTTATAAAGTTCCTAGTAGCAAATATTTTATAATGGATTATGTATCAACAGCAGGGTGGATAGGGTCAGCCCCACTTACAAAGCAACTTACTGAGGGTCCATTTTTGACAAATAAAAAAGCAGCATTGTATCCTCAATACTATAATTCACATAACAAAAGGTATATGCCCGCTCCTGCACGAGCAGATATGAAGGTTGTGCCTGCTGATCAAAGAACAAAAAGAGATCCTAAAATAATCAATAAGTATCAAAAATGGTATATTGGTCAGTATGGTGATCCTAAAATAAAGTGGGAGTCTTATGATATTCACCACATCATTCCTTTAAAGTATGGTGGGACGAATGCAATGAACAACCTTATTCACCTACCTAGAGACTTTCATCAGAAAAAAGTAACACCTTGGTGGAGCGCTTACTAGATAATAGGAGGCAATAAAATGTCGAGCACTTTGAAGGAAATCTTAGATAGTCTTAAAGAAGCATTAAATGAGGAGGGAAAAATTAAATCACTTCTCACATCAGAGGAATGCTTTTGTTCATTCAATGAACCAGTTTCTGAAAATGATCTCTCACAGTTCGAAAAAGATCAAGGCATCAACATCCCTTCAGATTTTAAAGAGTTCTTGTCTCTACATAATGGAGCAAGGATTTATGGAGTTTTACTTTTTGGTGAACCTGCGGGTGGTGGCTTAAGACTGTTTAATCTTGATCAAATAAAAGAAGCTCAAAAGTATCTTGACACTAAAGACATCCCTATTGCATTTCTACTTGAAGAGTGTCATTTAATTATCAATAAGAAAAAGGTTAAAGAGAGAAATCCAAACTATCTTTATATTTTGGAAGATGTAGATGAGCCTAGGCCTTTGAATTCAAGTTTTGAAATGTTTCTTGAGAGATACATTCTTTCATATGGATCAGTATTTTGGGATTGGAATGACAGTGCGGAAGTGTATTATCGTTCTTATCCTAGAGAAGATGGCCTTTTTTAAAAAATAATAAGCACCCCCATAAGCACCCTCGCTACTCATCCAGCGAGGGTGCTTTTCTGATATTCATCTCCTCACATCATTGGCGAAACGCACATCAACCCTTTATTTTCGCAATAATGTTAAGTAATTCTTTTATATCATCGTTTTGCAATAAAGGTTCTTCCTCTTCGGTTTTCACTTCTTTCACACTCACATCTAATTCAAACCGACCGCCTGTGGATTCGATTAAAGCAATAATTCCGTTTAGACGATTCGCCGCTTCTTTTGAAGACAACTCGCCGTGAAATTTGACCTTCACTCCATATTGGTCCACTTCATGCTGATTTGGTTCTGGGTGGGGCGTAACCTCCTTCTGTTCTTCACGAACCTCATATCGTTCATTTTCTTTCTCTTCAGTGCTAATCGCAACTGCCTGCGGCTTATGACCGTCTTCATCTTTTGTATTTGTTTTTTTGCTTTCTACCTCTTTGTCTTTTAAATATTCCTTTGCTCTTCTGGTGTAATTATGCCAATAACTTCGATCTTTCCCAAAATGTTTGGCTAATGCGGTTGCAGTAACTCCATCTTGAACCCAAGCCAACATAATATCCATTTTGTCTTTGGACCTTGTGTTTACCCATTGCTCCTGTGAGGGAAAGTTTTTATAACTCACTTTATAATGATTCAGCTGTTCTTCTGTTAATGGTTTAGCAGTAGCTGCAGCTTTTCTTGCCTTTGCCGCATTGCTCATTTCAATGACTCCCTTCATTTTTGACTTTCCTGCAAAGCCGTCTATATTTATGTTATGCTTCTTGGATTCTTTGAAAAGATTAATCTTATTCCAACGCGGGAATCCACAAATCTCATCAAGGGTGTATGTGTCTCTCCACTTCAACAATAACTCTTTTTGGTCATCGCTATTAAGTTCTAGATACTCTGACCTTGAAAAAACACTATCTAAGTCTGGTTTTTGAGAGTGCATATATCGATCAACTTTGTCCTTCGGTAATAAATCGTACGCACTAATCATTTTCCCCTTTGACCGATACTTTCCGTGGGCGTTTCTTTTTTTACTATAAGCATCTTGATTCAGCATTCTTTCGATTTCACGTGAGGATTCCATAACTTTTTTCTACCCTCCTATTTACCCCATTATATATAATGACTAAGTGATATGATCCAATCGGAAATATGAGCGCTTAACCATTTATATTACACCTCTCCAATATCAAACCTTCTTCTCAAGATGCAATAATGAATCAAGTTGAGATAAAATTTATCAAGTTTTTTTACTGGATAAATTGGCCCAAATATTTCAGGGATATATCCAATAAGTAACCCTTTCTCAGTAAATAATGAATCATGAAAATAAGCCTTGATTGATTCTAGAGTTCTTTTATTTCTACCACCCCTCGAACCATCGTGATACACCTCAAAGCACTTTAAGTCTGCATTATACTCGGTGAACCTATCGAGATTTAATTGAATAATGTTATTTTTATACTGTGTTTCTGGATTCTCCATAAAAACAATTAAGTATGTTTTGTCATTACTTCCTGCTTGAATAGAGAACCCTAGCGTCACTAAACCCAAACAATCGTCTTTAACATATACAATTCGATTAATGGAGCACCAACTACCCGAGCTTCGATTCCTGGCTTTAATTTCCTCCACGATTTCGTTGTCTTCAATTCCAACACCCTCTAAATCGCTAAACATAAAATGATTTTCTTCATCGAATAAACTTTTATACAGAATAGAAGCTAAGAATGCCACATCATCGCTTGAACGTGGACTAAGATGTCCGTTCTCTTCTAAATGTTCATATAGCTCCAATTCATCCTCCGGAAATGGCTTGACCATTTTTCTTTTAATGTTCTTTATAGGTCGCTCATTTTTGCTTAAAGTGGAAAAGGTGAATTTTCCACCTCTTCTTTTAGATTTATTCTTAACGATCCTGTATCGAATGAATTCTTCCCTATTACAGATAACAAAATTGGCGCATCCGAGTTCCTTACAATAATTTTCAGCTTGTCTTCTTACCTCATAGTTCAATGGGGTGTCATCTCTTTTACACTCAATAACCAACAAAGGCTTTTTATTTTTATGACTGCTGTTATAAACAACAATATCTGGCCTACCCCACTATTCAATCGAACTTCTTTCTCAATATTTTTTTAGGTACCCCTGCTTTCATATGTAGATAGTTTATCATTTTAAGTCTGACAAACTCTTCCGGAGCATTTTTATATATAGATTTTCCCCTAGAATTAAGTCTGAGTGGATCTATGTAATACTCGTCGAGAGAAATATTTTTTTCATATTCAGAGCCAAAAATCATCTTATCCCTCCAAAAACACAATTTCACTCTATTTGATCGATTTTGATTTTAAACTACCTTCTTTATTTGGTGAATGCAAGCCTGTTTTTTCTGTGACTGGTGGCAAATAATCGACATCTAGGAAAGTATGGGGAGGCTCTCCAAAATGCTTTTTGTATAGAGCCATCACCTTATTTACCAGGTAAGTTCGACGTTGCTTCTGACCCTTGCTTGCGAAACAAGCCGAACATACACCGCTGTCGTTATCTTCTAAATCCATCATTGTTTCATTGATACCGAGGCGTTTTGCAATGCATGCTCTATGCTGGCCATCAATAAAAGACACATGCCCGCAAGAACCCATAGAGGCCTGCATAGGCATCGCGCTTAGCTTGTTTTGATCTGTATAGTAATTTGCATTAATCAGGCTTTCAGCAAGCTCTCTGCATTTGCCAACAGAACCATCTCTAAATTTGTTCCCTTCTCTTGCTGATACGATAGAGGCCTGCTCATCGGTCAGGTCCAGGGAGCATTGCCCTGTTCTTACGGCATAACAGTCATAACCACTTAGTCTAAAGCAGTATACCTGTTTGGTTGGATCAACTTTTTGAAACAATCCCATTCAAGTCACCCCATTTTCTGATTAGAGTGTGTTTATAACCTAAGACATCTTTTTCAACATCAACCCTTATTAAAAAGATAGTCCGCTACTTCATAGTCTTCGCCCTGACAAACAACTATACCGGACTCATTGATTGCGTAAAACCCAGCTATTTTCGTACGCCTCACAGCAAAATTGCCGATCTTACTCTCCCTGCCTTTCTTGATGCGTTTTATACGATTTAATACCTTCAGCTTTTGCTTTGCTTTATGGATATCAGCCTCTTCAAGGTTATCCACGCCGTGCAAGATCGCATCCAGCATCAATATAATCTTCAAAGAAACCTCTTTTTTTGCGAAAAAATCAGGCAAGGCAGCTCCATGGGCAATTGCATGCCTGTTTGTTTCATACCGTGTTTGTTCTCCATGGCGAAAATCGCCATTTAAGATTTGATCAAGATAAAACTTTTTAGCATTTTTTTCGAAGTCGAGCCAATTTTTGTCGTCGGAAAATAAATTATTGACCAACAGCTTTAGTTGGGATGTGTTTAGTTTTTCTTTATGATCAAAACTCTGAGCGACTACGCCTTCCAATTGGGTCAGCAATGAAGGGACGGTTAAAGCGTACAACCCCCAATTATGGGCAGTTAACGCCTGTCTTGTAAGCTGCGTTCTTCCTTTTAACGCGCTGCTTCTCTCCCAGGAGTGCTTTAACATATCAATCACTTGTGGCCTGAATAGTTTTTCTGTCATCATATAATCGACCTTACTTACAAGGACTTCAAGTGTCTCAGAATCTTTTTCGAGGTACTCGCCGAACGCTGAACCTAACTCCCTCCCTTCTCGTATGTCTACTGAAAGCGTAGGAGGGTAGCCTGCTCTAAGCAAGATCTCTGAGAAGTTTTTAATTTCTTTATTGGATCTCTCGACCGACTCCTTTATACCATCCAGGCTCGGGATTAATTGAACGATTGGCACGCTCGTTATCTGTTTAACATTTTCCATGACGGTCGCGGCAGCCATCGTCCGTTTGACAGTTCTCATTAATTGTTGAACCCCATCAGGGACAGCAAGATTAGAAATTCTACTCAATTGTGCATCTCTTATCGCTCTCTGCAAGCCAAGTAACTGATTAATATGGTCGGTCATACCAAACGGCTTCATTCAATTCCCACCTTCAGACAAGCCGATCTTTTATGCTCTCTTTGTGGCTCGTTTAGTGATACGTGCTTATAGACATATCAAATCTTCGGTATATGGTAAAGCATCAAAGCAAGCTCAAATTTCTTATCGCTATCGTTTGGAAAACTAAATAAATAATTCAACCAGGTTTCATCACGTTGTTCCAATTTTTTGATGTAGCTGCTGTGTTCTTTTATCGACTCAGTGGCTGTATTTAATACATTTGAGAAGTCTTTGTTCTCAACAAACATAATAATAGCCACCTTGGAATCACGCCAGGTCAAATAGCCGAGCAATTGATCGATGGTTTTTTGAAAAGACGATTTCCCTCTCCAAAACTTACACTCTGCAACAAATACATTTGAACCTTTATACCTTAACAAAATATCAGTCTTTCCCGTTCTATTAAACGTCTCACCCGTGGCGCTCCCCTCAAATTGAGGTTCTAGCAGCATTAAAAAATGATCTCTGAGATGTTCTTCTGCTTTAGAGCTATAAACAGAAGGCTTCCTTTCAAACTCTTTCCCCATGTCATTAATCATTTTTAAGATACTGAAATAAGTCACTTTACTTAATGTTGGTTCAGGTATTGCGGGTTTTCCTGGTTGTATTTTCGGCTCGATGGGTATTTTCTTTTTCATTTCTTTAGATGGGATTGTGAACGTCTCAGGTACATTTTTTGCCTGTTTGATTGGGATAATTAGCGTTTGTTCAACTTCTTTCGTTTTCAATATTTCCGACTTTCTTTTTTCAAAAATTGATTTTACTGTTTTATGTAGGTTTTCGTTGAATTCATCAATGTCCTTATTTAGCCTTTCAGAGTACAGCTTTAGTTGATTTTGAATATTTTTAATCCCTTGATTGATATTCTCGACGTCGTTTTTGAATTGTACAAATCGCTTTTTTAGATTGTTGCTTTGAATTGCTAAAACAGGCGGACTGAAATCATATGTTGAGGGTTGCAGATCAAACAACTTTGGATCGTTCGTAAAAGGCCAAGAAATATAGTATACATTTTTTCGAAAGGATCCATTTTCAGTCGTAATATAAAAACCATTAGGAAAATCTTTACCAGCGATCTCCTCCTCTTTTCTATCGTATACAGCCTTTTCTATGATTACATTCACATTCTCTATTTTAAAACATTCAAATAGATAATCCACATATTGGGCCTCATCCACCCCCAGGATAAGATCCTCTGATTTCGTGACTATTAAATCCTGAATGTCTTCTTCAAGCTTTCTCTTAAAGTCAAAAAATGAGCGTTTACTAAATAGCGCCCTCTCATTGCTATATACCATTTAACTTGCCACTCCTTTTAACATAGTCTTACCCCGCCAGTCGAATTAAGGGCTTCCCTCGAACTCCGCTTTTTAAGAATTTGCTTCCAAAAGGTTGAATTGGGGCTGTATCGGGTATAGACTTATACTCAATACAGCATGATATAAACTTATCCTGTGCGCCAACACAGGATAAGCGGATTCTGTCTTTTTGTGTATTGGGACAGTATAGCTCTTGGGCTTTACGCTCAGGAGTTTTTTTTCTGTAATTCATTCATCCCTAGAACTAGCATACCTGCAAAAGACATAGCTGAAAATACAAGCTGAATCAATTGAATGGTTTCTATCATTTGCTCACCCCCTTGACTTAATATATCTTTTTTATAGCATCGCTTAAACGCAGCTTTTGCGTCGCTTGTAGGTTTAAAAACGTTTTGCAAGTTTCAACCAATTACATTGTTTTGTATACCACATATGGTAGGTGATAAACGATAATTAATCAATATTTTGATTAATCCCCAACTTGTGCACAATTAGCACAAAGGCTCGTCTGTAAAGGAAAAGACTTGTGGATATTTTCTCAAGTTTGTTTTTCTTTTGTTATTCAGCTCTATTTCTATTTTAACATCTGGATTATGGAGAATGTTAGTTCATGCAAACAACTTAAATAACTAAGTTACTCATTACCATAAACCATTATAAGAAAAGGAATAATGAACAAATTAAAGAATACATTAAGTAATAAAGTAAATACTTTTGCGGAGAAAACCCTTTAAGGGTAAGAGGTTGAGAAATTTATATCAACAAAAATGCGCCCCGTATTCTTGCTTAACGGCATTCATCGTTTATTCCAAACGCCTCTCCATTATTCATACCAGGAAGTCACTAATAACGAGTAGAGGAAAAAAACTCACATCCAAAAATTAATAATTAACAGTAGTAAAATTTTCCAATTGGTTGGTTTATTCACCCCCAAAGTTTATGAATTTCCCCACTCAAAGAAAAAAACATGTTTATGTTCTAATACGTTTCATATCAGTAATAAAAAAAGGCATGACAAAACCCACTCGCCTAATGGCCAGTGTTTGCCAAAAATTTACATTATCTTTTTTTTAAAAAGGGAATTCGAAGTCCACGCTCTCATCTTTTACAGCAAATGAGTCCTCTTGCCTTGCAATTTTAATTTGAGAGGTTCCCGTTAAATGAATCGCTGAATCGTCCCAGAGCGATTTTCTAATGGTTTTTGCTTCACGATCAGAAAGCAGCTTCAGTGAAGAAATGTGCTGGAGATGACGATTGAGCTGCTCCCATCTATCTTGCCCGCTGTTTATATTTAATAATGATAACGTTCGATCTACGGCTCTAGAAATAGACTCGTTTAGACCGTCCAAGACACGCTCAATTTCAGCGTTAAATACCTTCAGGTTATTTCTGATTGTATTTTTGGAACTACTTTTGTTAATTAAATTATGTAAGACCTTATTGCGCTTTTCTATAAGTTCTTTTAAATGATTGTACTTTGATTTCCTATCTTGCTGTGTGATGCTATTAACGACTTCGATTTGCTTTCTTATTTCTGCCGCTTCCTCTTTCATTTTTCGGAAATTGTCGTAGAGTAAATTCAGGTTGTTCTTGAAGAAGGTCTCTTTGGCCGCCATGTAGTTTTGCGCTAACTGTAGCCGTGCGCTTTCCTCTGAACTGAGAGTCGCAACGTAATCGGTCAGCTTATTGAGCATGATCCCTCTCAGTAGAGCAGATAGAGACTCTGGTGTTTGCTCATCCTTATCGCCCTTAGGCTTATTAAACTCTTGGAATAAGACGTTAAGAGACTCTACATAAATGCTTTTTAACCCAGCAGATAGCTTCTCAAAGTGATCAAACGCTTTTTTTGCTTTAATCTCTTTGAACAGCGCGTTGAAAAAACCTTTTCCTGTTTTTAGAATCGCAGCGTAATAATCTGCCGTTAAATGAAAGTCAGAACCATTTTCAAAGGCGATTAGTTTGACCAGTTCGTATTCCGCTTCTGCACTAATGAATTCTTGGCTAACATCCGTGTCAAATATAAATTCCACGTAGGGTTGTTTGAGTTTATACACCACGCTAGTTTGAACGATATTCATAGTTTGATTGATTTCGTCTAGGGCTGAATGGATTCGTTGCCTCGTCATAGCTCTAACTCCACTATTTAAGGTCTTGAATTTTATACGTTGCGTAGTGGATTGGTTTGAAGACATACCAAAAGCAGCCACTAGCAGCAATTTTTTTGCTGCAATACTGAGTGACTGAAATTCTTCGGTGTATAGAAACTTAAATTTTTTGGTATACTTTGCGTTCCCTTTTACATACTCAAGCTTTGAGAGCCCGAGATTCAACTTGTAGACATTTTCGCCGAATGTTGGCGCAGCCACTATAAACGGTTTGCGCCGCTCATCAGGCAGAACATCCTTTTGCTGACTAGACAGTTTACGGATAACTTGCTTCGCATATCTAGTTGTCGTATTGCATGCTTGGGCAATATCCTCGCAATCAATCACAACATTGCCGAGCCAATCTTGATTGGCTACCAGGTACAAACAAATATCAAATTCTTTAGACGATACATGACTAAGCAAATACTTATAAATGTCATTGTAGATCATTGCGGTTTCCCCCTACCTGGTTGAAGGGAGATCGCAAATTGTCTAAATTTGGCTGATTATTGATCTTCATAGAAAGTTCTCCCTCACTCTTGAGTAATCGGGAAAACCCTGATACAATAGAAAAGTAATAACAACACCTATTTGAAAACAGACTGGTGCCTTGGTACGGTGCTTGTCTTTTAAAACTTGCACGCGTTGTAGATGTCTCCCCAGACATTTTATCTACGATTCCATTGTGCAGGATTTTCCTTAGAAGCTGAGCTGGTAACTCAGCTTTTTTTTATTTTGAATGCACATGCGGTAATTGCTGTGCGCTTGAAACAATGTTGGATAAATTGGTGCTCACGACAAACGAAACACCAACTACTTTTCTTGATTCTTTGTATTCCTTGAGTTCAAACGTGATATCTGTTTTTGCGTCTAAATCCTTTTTTGCCCTTAGTATAACTTTTTCTTTAAGTTTAGAGTATAGTTGGTGGGTCCCTTCAGGGACGTTCAGTAATTCCCTGAATTCGTCAATCGGATAATATCTGCTCTCTTTGTTTTCATATTGTTTTAACAGCTCGTACATCCTACCACTATACCTGCTCTTTAAAGCGAGCACATTTCTAAGTTTGAAAGAGGTACGCAGCATATGTTGGTTCAATTGCAGAAGATATGGTCTAAGCATTTCAGAGAATTCGAGTTCAACAATCCCCTTGCCCTTGTGATAGACGGCACTGGAGAGCCAGGACAATACGATTCGTCTATCCCCTTCGTTTATCGTCACTGTTTTGCCAACCAAACCCTCAATGGTATCTTCCACGACATTGTAAAAATTTTTGCTAGTGATACCGATTACTTTCGCAAACTCTTCTATTTTTATTTTTTGTCGGCGAAAATTGGTGTCTTTTTCATCAATAAACGACGCCAAGACCCAAATAATTCTCTTTTCTTGCATTGTTAGATCTTGGGGTGTTTCGATCAACTTGTTCGCTTGGTTAACCGTTTCTTCCGAAGAAATCGTGGGCAATAATGAAAGTTGCTCATTCATATTTCTACCTCACTTGTTATTCATTCTAATATAATGTTTAGAAGATACGCCACTCCTGAAAAAGGGACATTTCGTGATTTTAATAGAAAATCCAGTACTGCCAACAGTTTGCGCTCCATAAAAAATCAAAATAAAAATTAAATGCCCCTTCTATAGGAGTGAAATGTCCCTTTTAGTGGAGTCAACTATCCCTTTTACAGGAGTGCAATTTAAAGCAATAACCAAATGCCCCTTTTATAGGGGCTAACTGTCCCTTGTCCTTGCTAGTAATTGTAATATAATACATAGTGATTGCGCCACTCCTGAAAAAGGGACATTTAACAAAAAGCAGAAAAAATCCAGTACTGCCAACGGTTTGCGCTCCATAAAAAATCAAAATAAAAATTAAATGCCCCTTCTATAGGAGTGAAATGTCCCTTTTAGGGGAGTAACTGTCCCTTGTCCTTGCTAGTAATTGTAATATAATGCATAATGGTTGCGCCACTCCTGAAAAAGGGACATTTCGCGTTTTAACCCTAAAAAGCCAGTGTTATCAATACTTTTAGCCTCTTATAAACTTAAAATAAAATTTAACTATCCCCTTTTGAGGAGTGAAAGATCCCTTTTACGGGAGTCAAATTAAGCAAAACGATCTTTAAATGTCCCTTTTAGAGGAGTCTTGATTCATGTTGCGACTTCGCCCCTTTTTACGGAAGGCCGTATTTTTAAGGCTCTATCCTAAACATCCCTTTTACAGGAGTGAGGGATCCCTTTAACTAGCAAACAAATACGAGAAAAAGAGAACTTCCTGCTCGAAAGCCCTCTTTATTGTTCGATCTTGTATGAGGTTGAATCACTTCTCCATGCTCTCCATCTCATCAAGCAATGCTTCAATGGCTTTGTTCATAAACATAGTTTTGAAACCCCGCTTGCCGTCAGCCAATTTATCCAACCGTTCCTGCAAGTCTTTTCTAAACAAGAAGGTGGCCCTATTATGAGTTTCTTCGACCGTCTTCTTTTTGCTTTTTTCATCATACATGCTCATAATACTGTTTGTGACGTCTCTTATGGTTTTGGAAGACGCTTCTCTGTTATCATTTAAATATCCATAAGAAGCTTCAGTTCCTATATTACGTTCTTGTATTACATCTTCCGTAATAGATTTTGTGTTACTGTTTCTTATTTCATCAGACTGAATACCTTCTGACTTCTGTATGTTCATTCCATCAGTCTTTTCTTGTTTAGAATTTTGTTTCTTCTTTTTGGTTTCATTAAAAGTAACCGTATTGTTGTTGCTGATGTCTTTTTCTAGTTCAGGTTCATGAAATTGATTAAATGCATTGGCTAATGATTTATTTTTGCGGGCCATACTACACCTGTCCTTTCACTGATTCTTGGGCCAAAAATTCCTTGGCGATATCATCATACGAGCTGACAAGCTTGTTTTTAGATTCACTTGAGAGGATAGCTGGAACACTGCTGTAGGCCACAGCCTTAGCAAAGGCGATGGTTTTTGGAATAATTGTTTCGTACATATAAATTCCTGATTGGTCGCAATACTTTCTCGCTTCTTGCAGCATCTCTGAATGGAGCGATGTACCAGATTCGACTTTCATCCCAATTACACCACCTATATTAAGAGAGGGGTTGTAATCGTTTCTGAATTCAGCGATGGCCTTCACTACGCGAATCAGGCCTTTCACGTCATACATTTCAGGCACAAACGGAATAATGACATGATTGGCATAGGTCAAACAGTTCCCTGCCACAAACCCAAGAGATGGAGGCGTATCAATAAATATGTAATCGTACTCTTTGTTGATGCTCTCCATGCCGTCCTTAAGCAGATAGTAAGGCCGAGTGTATTTGTCGAGGTAGGGCAAAACATCGAATTCCAGGAAGTTCATGTCGTCGTTTGCTGGTAATAAATCAATGTTTCTTTTCATGGTACGAATCGCATCTTTCGGGTTGCAACCATTCAGCATGACATCATAAATCGTGTGTTCAAACTCATAGGGGTTTTTTCCGAACGCTATGCTGCTATTTCCCTGCGCGTCCGTATCAACAATTAAAACCTTTTTCTTGTACTTCTTGGCAAGGATAGACGCCAAATTGGTCACAAGCGAGGTTTTCCCCACACCACCTTTGTTCATGCTAATCGAATAGATTTCTGCCACACTCACATCACCCTTCTATTTATGATACATTTATTTTATAAGTGTAATACACGATCGTCAACGTAGAACTTAATCGTATTATGTAAGATGTAATACTTTCATGTAACAACAGACTGGTTTTTTTCTTGCAAAAATCGACATAAATCGTTCAAGGTATAAGGGCGCAACCCTTGGCCAATTCCGTGTTAAAAATAAATAAAGAGGAAAGTAGATTAAACATAGAGAAAAAATAATAGAACGGTATAATGAAGAGAAAACGGGAGGACACATCATGGCAAAAAATAAAGCGGAAATCACTCTTAAGATTTCCGTAGTGGAAGCGGAAAAAGGAAAAGAACCATCACTTTCCGTTACCATTGGACTCGAAGGAACAAACCATGAGGTGATGAATATTGCTGAAATCGCCCAAAACATGGAGATTCTCGGTGAAGTGGGTGTAGAGAATATCCTGCTCTACATTCTTAAAAAAGAAGGAGATGTATTTCGGTCAGACTGTGACGGCCCGATCCATTAATAGATGTATAAGAGGCTTCCTATTTTTAGGAAGCTTTCTTTGTGTGAAACGAGATTTAGGCAAAATGGGTATCGGTTACGTTGAGCGGTGATAAAGGAGATCGTCGCGCAGGCGCGCGACCTGAAAATTGATTAAAACACAAGCCGATGGCATACAAAGATGTCGGGCAGAGGGGGTTGGTTGAATATGCGATTATCCTTTTACAAGGATGAATGGGAATCGAAAGAAATTCCGTTTACCGATAAAACATATGCAGAAATATTTCCTGAGCGGGCAAACATATTAGCCCCAAAAAAAAAACAGACGAGGGGTGATGTCATGACTCTACTTCCTGTTTCCTTTTTTTATCTGATCGCTGGTAGCGCCGTGTTCATTCGGCGCAAACTCGGCGTCGAACAAAAAGATGCAGACTATGTGTCTTATGTGCTATTTTACACCGGTGTGAGCTTCTTTATTTTAGGAGTGTTTGAGTGTATATTCCCTTCGCCGTTTTGGGGAATTCCACTTGTAATTGGATTATTATTGATGGTGCGCCTAGTTATAAAACGAACAACCGCCATCCTAAATAACCAAAACGAGCATGACAGTTAATGCTGATTGATCTGATTGACCATAACCGATGCCGTATTTACGCGGTATCGGTTTTATTTTTTTAGATGTTTACCCGTTAATGCCCAACTGTTTTGTATCTATATCGTGGCTCATACCATGGGTGCATCAATAATTTGATGCGTATATGCAATTAAAAGCAAAAGACGGTTGCATACGCAACCCGATAAATATAGTGAGACCAAAAAATGAACGGGAGCGAATACAAATGACAACATATACTTTCACTTTCGAAGACGTAACAGTAAAATTCCATCCGTCAACTACTACTGTCAAACAAGGACAAGAAGCGGCTTATGTCCTTTTGAACGGTTTTAGAGAAGACGGAAGCATTGCAACGGACTGTGGCACCATCAAAACATCGCCTGAGTTCACAAAAATGTTAAACGCCAACCATATGGCGTATGTAGAAAAATCACTAACAGTAAAAACCTACTCATTTCTTGATGGCTATATCTTGCATGTTTCAGATGTAGCCGGCAAGTGCGTTTTCTCGATCGCATATAATACGGAAGACATTCTCTTCTTCCATAAGCTATTAAAGCTCGACCTCTCAGAAGAAGCACAGCAGATTAGCCTTCGGGATCTCGATTATTTTCAAGAGAGCATCCCAACGAAGTAACTCGACGGCAGCCGGGGAAAAAATGACTTTTCCTCCGGCAGTTTCCTCATGCGCACTACAAAAAAAACACCCTTTTCGGGACCAACCTTTAGGAGGAAAATCATGTATAAAGTTAATAAACCTAATAATTTTTTTGCAAAAGGATTCTATATTGAAGACCAAGTACGATCTTCAAATAGCAAAATCCATAACGAGGAGCAGTTTCGTATTGCTCTGTTAGATCATGCAAAAAAGAAAGAACAAAGCATGTATGATGGTTGGGACATTGACGATTATACATGTGAGAAAGAACAAGAGTTCTTTCAGGAATGGACTGAAAAACAGAGAAGACTAAAGGAAGGAACTTTCTCTGATTTAGTCCAGTATGTCATTGATGAAAGAATCAATCTTTCGTTAGTGAAGCCTAGTGAACTTACTCAAGAGGATTTTGAAGATGATAATAACCCGAAGTTTTTAGTTGTACAAAATATCATTTTGTAAAAAGTTTCCATGAGCAGAATTAGAAGGATGTAAATTATGTATAAAATTTAAATATAAAACAAATAAAAAGATTTTGTCAAGAGAAATTTTGATATAGGAGAGATATGATATGACAACACACAAAAAATCAATGGTCAGTATAGGGATTATGCACAAAGGGGAAAACCGCATCCTATATACTGGCGTTCGCGGCAAAGATGGTCTTACTGATCTAATCAGTAAGTATTTCTCTAATAAACGCTTTGCGAAGTTCGATGAAGAAGATTATCGTGATCTAATTGAATATCTTCGCATGGTGGGCAAGAACAGTGAACCGGATCAAGAAAAGCTTATACGGTCCGAAGTTAAGAAGATCGCAGATGCGGTTGATGCCTATAACCCTAATGGTTACGCCAAGCTAACTTATCAGCGCTTTTAAAAAGACTGATCGCTCAACCAATAGTTGATAGTCTTACGATTAGTTAAAGCTAATAAAAAGGAGAGATTGGCATGACTACACACTATATTGAACTCAACGTACATCTAAAGCGAGAAGAAACATCGCATAACGGATTGCGCGTTTTAGCTGACGCGTTGCCTCTGCTTCGCACAAACGCGCCGGCTTTTATGAATGAAAAAAGTGATTTGAGCACCTATCAAGCCATTGTCGAATCGAGCGCTTACCGACATGTGCGCAAGTATGAATCACGCACACATATCACAGAAAGGGATCGTCCAATGTACATGGACGAAAACGAGACCACCCCTCACATCGAACCCTATACAAAAAACCGGGGAGTCAACAAGGATGATATGTATCTTGTCGTAATACCGGCTGTTCTAAATGACAAAGCCGAACTAAATGACTACATGTTCAACCATTTGAAAACATTACTCATTGCATTGTTTGGTGAAAGTAATGTAAAGATTAATTCGTTTGAAGGCACGAACGAAACACCGATTGAGGACTTAGTTGGAACGATGAATATTTAAAAAAAATGAAAGGTGGTGAGCAAAGATACATGAGCAAGAAAACTCCAGGCGATGAACTTGTGGATGCTTATTTTAACCTTGGTGTTATATCTCTTGTTATTATTTTTGTTGTTTTGGTATACGCCTCTATCAAAACAATCCTTCCCGATTTCAACCTCTTTTGTAATTAGCTTTTGGAAAAACCCATACCGTGATTACGGTATGGGTTTTTGTTTTGTTATCGCACATGAGTAAAACTGCGTATCAGATGCGATATAAAATTAGTATATTGGTTGTGTATTGCGAGTTGCGGTGTACGGATAAAATCACACATAAAATCGATATAACATACCTCGCTGAATAAAAGTAAGTATAAAGTGTGATACATGGTGTGTATTTCGTGCGGAATGTCATGTGCGAAACAAATGAATATTGGACTTTATTATGATATGCCGTACGAAATATGCATAATGTATGACATATCGTGCGTATGAATTAAGAGTGTATTGGGTACGATGCGTTGTGTGCGTGTTATGAATATTTTGTGCGTTATAACGTGCATATCATTAAATTCTCACATAAGATGCGATAATAATCATTTACCGTATATGCATATCGTGCCGTATCACATGAAGTGTATAATATATGAAAGACCGAACATGTCGATTCACTCGGCATCCAGCAAAGTAAATAAAATCCAGATTATGGATTGATTTATTCGATGTTGGAGTGTATAATATGATCATACACCTTGCGATAAGGAGCTCTAGCCACTTACGCGCAGGCCCTTGTCAAACGGAAAACCCTTGGACTAGTCATCCAGGGGTTTTTTAAATTAAAAACCATGATGAAAGACCTGGCTGCTCGATTCTCTCGCATCCCGATAAAATACGTGACGACCACCTCCATCCCCCTTTCTCCAGTGACACCACTGGGGAGAGGGGACTTTTTTTGACAACAGACCAAGAAATCTCTGGAACAACAGACCTTCAAAACACTGAGCATTCAGTTTTTTGAAAGATTTGTTTCAGCAAAAGACCGCAGAGTCACCGTTTGAAATCACTGAACCGATGCCTTTTCAGGGTGACGGTTCTTTTTTTTATGGAACCAGAATGAATCTATTTTTGGAAGCACCAGACCGTATCTTCTGACCTTCAAAACCTTGCAACAACACGATTTAGAGGGGGTCCCGCGTCGGTCGGTGGTCCTTCTTACCCTTTCTCGCTACGCTCGTATAACCGCTCCCTTCTTCCCCCTCTAAATCGCGCCAAAGCCCTTCTTACAAACAGCGTGGGTCCCGCCTGACCTACGGTGGTTTTTCTTGCCTTTTTTACCTCACACTTTGTGTGTACAAACCCTCTTTTTTTGTCATACAACCGCCTCGGTCAGCCCACGCTGTTTGACGAATGTCTCTCTCTTGTTTTCTCTTTTTTTTGACGGCCGCTCCGATGGCTCTCCGCGTCTCTACCACCTTTTTGGCAACGTCCCTTACCGCCTTTTTTTTGGGCAACTCCTTGTCCGAACCCCGGCTCGAAATGCCGCCCAACTGCCGCTCGAATCCGCCCTGTTTGGAGCGTTTACCGGGGCGGAATACACGCCGGTGGTCGCCCGCCTATGCCCGAATATGCCGTCATACGAGGATGGCTCGATGGTCGGTGCGGCATATTTGAGGAATCGCGTAACGGCGGGCTTTGCGCGGGGCGGAATACGCGGCGTATTTCGGCTCGGTAGCGCCCCGGTATCACGTACCGCTTGTCGCACCGGGGTTTATCGGTATTGCTCGGTATACGGTGAGTGGGGCGGTATGCGGTAAGGGAAAGAGCATAAGGGGGACGTATGACAAGCTGCGCTTGTCAGTCAGCATAGCTGACCGTCCCCCTTACTGCGAACAGGAACGCTCGCGCGTCCCTGTTCTTGGTCCTACGCTACGCTTCGGACTGCTCAATCGAAAGCTCCTATTCGTCGCTTTCTAATTTAAAACCGCTCCTCCTCTCCTGCGGCGATAAATCGTTATCCCCGCATCCGTTCCGGTAAAGATCAATTGATTGAACGATGTGCTGCTTACACAAAGCTCCACGCTTTGTTTGTACGCACATCAAAAACATATTTGTACGCACACCTGTCCGAAATACGGACCGAAATGCTCGCGCATTTGCAGTCAAAAAGATTTTGTCGGTGTGCGAAATGTATGAAATACGCGGCGAAAATGCTTTCACATCTTCACCTAAAAACAAACCGAAAATCAAAAAAAAAATAGAGTATGTCCTTTTGACATACTCCAATAAAACAACTAGCATTTAAATACAATAAAAAACGGAGGTTCAACACATATGTCCATATGTACTTACCAGATGTGCATAAAAGGAAACACTGAACACATCAAAACATTCATTGACCATATGAATGACCGAGAGAACGTATACGAGTGCGAAGTATTACATGATCGTGAAACGCAAGACAATGAAAGTGAGTTCTATTTAAGCGGTAGTTGCGATCATTCTGTAAAGAAAAGCCTACTGTCTGAACAAAGCATCTCAGACATCGCAGAAAAATTAAACATAGAGATATATAGCCAAACGTTAAACGAAGACCCGCATCGATTGGGAGACTATCCAGTAAAAGGATTAAAAACAGATGGATATGATGAGCACTACATCATCAACAAAGGGGCCATGATTGCATCAGAAACAAACAAAGTCACCGTTTATTTCACAGAGAAATATGAAAACACGGGTGTACCTCTCGACGAGTTTAATGAAATCACCAATGCGAATTTAACACAAGGCGAATATGAAGCAGGTGAATTCGTGAAGCGCGGCGGATATACCAACTGGTACAAAGACATCCCCCCTTATGCTATCTAATTCGTTAATAAGATTTTCTTGAAGAAACCCCTCAGTATATATGCTCAGGGGTTTCTTTTCCTATTTTATTGACCATGTGCATATGCTAAAGATTTTTCGACCACTGCAAACCCCGACATAAACCTTCTTTTCAACGTGCTACAACACCCACCCAACCAACCAGACCATCCCACTAAACGGCAGACAAGACATGTCGCCGACATGTCCAATAAATCATACGAACGAAAAACCAAATCGCATTCATAATTACACAGGGGTGATCGGTATGGATATAGAGCTCATCAGAGAATTAGAAGTGATCTACTTTCTTGATCGCAACGCATGGGATGTCAACAACCCAGAAGCGTTAATCATAGAAATGGAAATCATTGAGGAAAACGGGAAATTGCTTGCATACGCCGAGCAGGGGCATGAAACTCTACAGTTAGAGTTAACTGAGGCGTTCGTCTCAGATGTAACAAAGGGCGAACGCAAATACCTGTTTGAATCAAGAACGGCAGCCCAGGCGCACTACGACCAAGAAATTGAACAGGAAGTACAGGTCATTCACAACATGCCAAAAGATGTTCTGCTTCAACAATTCTTTGATAAATGGCAGGGAGAAGAACTTCACGATGTTAAAATTGTGAATGCCATGAAAGAAAAAATAAAGAATGAGTTTGGTGTGAATGTGTAAGACTCGCAATAACAACACGCAGCGGAATTCCGCTGCGTGTTTTTTTTTCAAGATGGGGCAAGGAAAAACCCTGGTTCTATGAGGTATATTGTCACAAAAAGTCCCTCCTTCTCTTTAAAGTGCTTGACATGTAGTGTCACCCTCCAGTTTGTTCCAATCTGGTAAGAGGCTCTTCACATTTGTGCCAACATGTCCGATAAAAGGCTTGAATACAAAAAGTGGCTGAAAACCAACGAGATTCAATATTATATACGATCACAATGAGGACCCATAAATGATTATTAAATTATTAAAGATAGAAAAGAGGTGAGAAACCATGACGACAAAACGGATCAAACAAATCAAGCGAGAAATAAACAATAAAAACGCACATAAAAAATACCGAAGACGCATCTCTACACCGAAGGGTGATTTCAATAAACACGTCCAACGCCCGTTCCAGGAAGAATTCAAAAACGGGAATTTCCGTAACGACATCTATTTCGCGATGAGCCCTACGTTCATCGCGCGCGTTTATATTAAAAACATCCTATTGTGCACTTGGCCCGCCTTGCTGCTACATGGGATCATGTTCGGAACCCACTGTCTTTTAACGTCAGTAGTGGGAGATGTATACACTGCCCCTGCAGAAGCATTTCAACTACTATTCATCGCTTACGCGATCTGCCTATTCTTTGCCTTCCGAAAAATAAATGACCACATGGCCTTGTACAACATCACTATGCTAGTGAGCAAGTACAACATCAACCAGAAGTTCCTAACGATGGTTTACCGCTCTCCTAACGTCGAAGAGAACAGGGAAGTTGCCGTGATGGATCATTACCGAAAAAAATTTAACAAATACAGCCTGTTTCCGAGCAAAAGGGAGCTTGCACTCGAAGAACAGCAGTATCAAAGACAGAAAAACAGTAAGAAAGAATCGGTACGACAATTTGCAGAGATGCGCAGGCAACGACTCTCTATAAACAGTAAGAAAGAGGAACACATCGCAGCAAAAGAGATCGCCGACTGGAAACAAGCTCGATACGGTGGTGAAAATGAGTACGACGTCATGGTGGCCAAGTACAAATACCGTACCGTTCCGGCGATCCGGGAAATCATCGATGGTGTAAAACACCGACCTAATTACAATGTGTGAGGTAGGCACTCAAGACACATAGCGATAACTCGCTATGTGTCTTTTTTTGTGTGAATTGTTTTTAAGAGCTGGTTTTTCACCATACAACATGGATGGTCAACCAACCATCCAACAAGGCTTCGCCCAATAAAATAGATAAAGCAAAATTCAAAAAAAAAAACATAACCAAAAAAGCGGGCCACGGAGTGAAACTGTCCGCATCTCGATAAAACCCACAAACACAGGTACAATGAAAATCCAGACCGATTTCTAGTAATAACGGAAAAACACCAAATTACGACTATGTTTCACAGGACGAAAATCCATTCAAGGAGCATTAACCTCATGCCGATCAAAACCAAAAACGGAACAATTATTAATGCAAAAGAGCACATCATCGCCCACCAAGTCAACGGACTAGGTGTCATGAGCGGAGGTGTTGCTAGACAAATCAAGCAAGCGTATCCAGGCGTTTACCGGAGGTATAAAACCTTCGTAAGCAATCATAGCTCTCCAGAAGAGCTGCTCGGGCGCAATTTGATGATAGTAACTGATGGTAGACCTGTGTACCAATATGACCCATCAGGCGGGGCAAAAATCATCAGCAACCTGTTTGGACAAGGTCGTGTTGGGGCCGCGCAAAAACAAACAGATGAAAAGGCGCTACGAAAAGCTCTTGAACACCTAGTCGAATTTGCTAAAATCAGCAATTTGTCTATCGCCATTCCTCATGGTATTGGTTGCGGACCTGGAGGCAGTGACTGGAGTCAAATTCAAACCATCATCGAAGATGTCTTCGAGAACTACTCCGTGACCCTCTACCGCCATACAGAATAAAAAGATAATGCATTAGAAAAGGGGAGACCGACAATGAATCACGACATAGAGCATCTAACCAAGGCGGAACTAACAGACATAATTGCAAATGACAGAACGGATATCCCGAAACTACTCTCGCACATCTCTCAACAAGAAGCGGTAATCAGAGAATACCAGTCAACCATTCGAAATATGGACGCTCTGGCCGATTCTATCCGGTTCAGCGAACCAGAAAAGAAACCTGAAACAGAGAAAGTTGTTGACGAGATCATCCGGCTAATATCTGAATTAGAAAAAAAAGTAGGCAATATAACATAAAAAAAAATAAAACAGTGCAACATATTCCGCCCCATATGCACCACTCCCATCTTTGTGATTGGTATAATATGTAAAAAGGGTTAGGTATTCTTTATTCCCTTGAACACTAAAGGAAATGTAGAACTAGATTAATCCGACATACGGGGGTGCTATGCTATGGGGTTTTTAGATCAAATTGACAGCCGCATCATCTTTCTGGCTGTTGGGACGCTTTTGCTTCTTGGAAGCTTTGCCACGATCAACAGCAGGAATGCATCAAAATTTGACCACGACTTCGCTTTCATATTGCTTATCGCAGGCATGGTGAGTCTTGGCTGTGGCTTTGGACTCATTGACCTAAGCAAATTGAAAGACATGTGGCCACAATAGTGTTACATGTTTGTATTACATCTTACGTAATTTTATTACTCATGAGTATTCAGTTTTTATTTTGAGGAGGAGGGATTGATAATACGATGCCTGCTATTGTTGACAAAATGAGTATTGAGAAACACGGAACCGGCAAACGGCTTGACCGACGAGTCAAGCTAACTGCCGAAGACAAAGACGCTATCCGTACACAATATTTCAATGCGCACCCAAGCCAACGACCAACTATTACGTCAATCGCCGCCAAATACAACGTCAATCGTCGGCTGATCCAATTCATCCTGTTTCCTGAAAGAGAGGTCCGAAACAAAGAGTTGGCTCGCGCCAGGCGGAAAGACGGCCGGTATTACAACAGGGAAAAAAGTCGAAAGAACATGCAGGAGTACCGAGATTACAAACGCGCTCTCTCAAAAGAGGGGAAGCTCAAACCATCCGAGCGTGAATCATCATAGAAATAGAAAGACAGCACAGCAGGTCCATACATGACGTGCTTTTTTATTTTATGTGCAAATACCCTGGCAGCAAAATAAACGATTGAATCTTTGCTGTTCAAATTCAAAACAGGGGTGATTGGATGGAAAAGGCGATCATGCACATTGGCTTCACTGGCCACAGACCCAAAAAGCTCGGCGGGTATAATCTCAACACGCAAGGATATCTCAACCTGCAGGAGGATCTCGAAACCTACATCCAGCGACTTCTCGATGCGGGTTTCAAAAAAGTGGTTGGCCATTCCGGTCTTGCACTTGGTGGTGACACCGTTTGGTCAAAAGCCATTCTTGCAATGAAAGAGAAACATCCCGGACGGGTACTGTTTCACGCAGAAATTCCGATGATGGAGCAACCTAACGCGTGGTTCAAACAATCCGACATCGATTTTTGGCACGAACAGGTCGAACGTGCTGATTTCAAGTCTGTGTACGGTTCGCTAGAGGGCGTTGATGAGAACAAGCGCAGGAAGCTAGCCTCAAAATTCCTAGATTTGCGAAATGAAGGCATGCTTGACCATTCTGACGTACTTTTAGCGCTTTATGACGGATCATCAGGCGGAACAGGAAACGCGGTCAAATATGCCAAGAAAATCAATCTTGTGACCCACACAGTCCATCCGAGCGTCTATTTCTGATGTTCGGATGTTTTGTTTATCTCTTAATTACAAAAGGAGGAGACTTTTATGAATATCAAAGATTTTGCTGGTGTAAACAACCTATTTGAAAAACCAAATGGCGAGAAAATGTCCCACCAAGAACTGTACACCAAAGTAGTAAAGGGAATCGGGCTAGAGGTTTGTGAAAAGTATATCCCTGTATCGATAGAGAAACTACGCGATGCCCTACAGGTTGATCCGCACCTAAACACTATTGAACTCAAAAAGTGGGACAACGCCGTGAACAGAGCTTTTCGCCATACTTTCCGGCTAGTCAAAGTTGACACAATTAGTCAAAGCGAAGCGGTATGTACACTAAAACAGGCGGCACGCATGCTTGTCGACAGGGATTATCCGGAATACACAGAAATGCAGAAGGAAAAAACGTTTATATGAGTAAACCGCTCTCCCTTCGGATGAAATGGAAGCTATTCCGTCGTTACTTGAAAGAAAGCAAAGACGGCGTCATTGTGAATTGCGCACATTGTGGAAGCATTGACATTGCTTTTGGCCATCAGATCGAACACCGCATTGCCGACCTCCGTGTTTATAAGAGTAGTTATTTTTGCAATAACTGCGGAGCTACATGCAAAAACACGCAGGAATGGACGGAAAACACATCCATGCGCACCAATCATATAAGAATTAATCACACCGAGGAGGAAAACAAGTGAATCGAGAACAAGCAAGAGCGTATTTTGCGGCAACATCACTCACTTACTCTGATTTGTTAAAGGAAGACATTTTTCAATTACAAACAATCTTGGATCAACACCTAAAGTCATACTTCGTAAATGGTGGCAATCATGCCAAAAACATGGCTATGAAAGTAAGTGACATTCGCAAGGAAGACATTCAAATGAAAAACGGCAAACTGATTTCAGCCCGTATTCAAATTGATGGCAGTTATTTCGAAAGGCGAGAAGCTATTACGTTTAGCCATACCGGTTTTATCGGTTTCGGTGGAGAACTTGATGGTCAGAACGTGCAGCCGATTCTTAAAGCGTTTATTGCCTGGTGTGATCAAATGGTGGATGCTAAAGCAGCTACTGTGTAGGAGAAACCAAAACACCGTTAGGAGGCACAGAGATGAAGAAATGCAAAAAATGCAAAGGTCTAGGTTTTGTCTTAGGGTTAGTGTACAAAGGAATGTATAAAGGCGTGGTCAATTCACCATCGGTTTGCCGTAAATGCTATGGAAAAGGCGTTGTTTAGGGCCTCTGACGAACGATCGCGTTGCTGTAGGGGCTTATCCTTGGGAACACTTAGAGTTATAATTGATGCCCTGTTTTGAGTTTGAATCTCAAAAAAGGAAGTGGTCTGCATGAATCAATCATTAGACAAATCAAAATGGGTGTGTACAGACCCAGATATGGTAGAAGAATTCGGCATGACTTGTATTGTAATAAGTGGGGAAATAAACCCTGACTGTAATGGTGACAATGACATCAAAATACAATACGAAAACGGTTCAATCGACTATATGAAACTCAGACGGTTCCTGTGCAGATTCAAGCAAATAACAACACCATTAACTATCAAAGAACGACGCTCTATGTTGACCGGCAAATTACAAAAAGCAAAACAGATTACAATCGAGCTTGAACTAGAAATTAATAGTTTACAAGACGAATGCAACCACCCGAACATTAGAGAAAACAAAGGATCAGGGTCTTGCCCCGATTGCGGCTGGAGGGGTGTAGATGAATTGCCATAAGTGCCTAAAAGAAATGAAACAAACACGTATAGACACATTACCCGAGAAGCAATTCAGGTGGTTGAAATGCAATACGTGTGGCTCAGTGGCTTACAAAACGATCAATAATTCTGGTGTTGTCATGAAAGTGGTTTGGCACAATAAGGCCGATCTTCAATAAGCCTTAGCTCACACCATGTCCTGTGCGAATAAGCACATAAAAACTCTCTTATCCGTTATACAGAACTTGTGATAAGAGAGTTCTTTTTTATTGACAAGCCGTTACATTTTTAATTCAGAAACATCTTCAGCAATAAGCTGCAGGGATTCATCTCCGTTAAATCGATTGATACTAAGCGTCCCTGTGACGACAAACACTCGATGATCCGGTGCAGGATTCCCTTGCGCATCTGTCTCCACCGGCTCAGATCTTGAAAAAAGCTCCGCCCCATTCCAGTGAATCACAGACAACCCATTGGAGAGCATTAGCTTCACGTGCTGTTTCCCTGCACCCATATTGAATATATAGGGTACATCACGCATCGCAATGGCGACACTAAATGTGGGTTTCGGAAACCCGTGACCAAACGGTTCTAGCTGTTCAAAAAACCGGACGGCTTCCCAAAGCGTTTGGTTCGTAAATACGGTATGATTACCGTGAAGAAGGACTGTTTCAGAATTAGGCGCTGTACTGGCACCAAGCGGCAATAAACGCTCATACACATCAGTAGTGAGAATGTACTCTCCGTTAAATGGTGGCAGGGTTTCCGGTTCCTTCTGGTGAAGCCGTTCAGCCATAATTGCCGTAAACCGGCTCACAAATACGTCGCGAAACCGATCGTAATTCTCTGCAAGAACCGAAATGCCTGCAGCTTGTGGATGGCCGCCCCATTTCTCGATGAGGCCTGGGTGTTCCTCATCAATGGTGGTGAGGAAACTATGCAGATCAAACGACTCGGGGGAACGAGCAGAACCAGTTAGCAAGTATCCACTTGGTACATCGACATTAATGACATCGTCTTCATCCTGATTGCCTTTGATTCCAGTGATTTCAACTCCGAACGCGATGCTCGGGAGCCCATACCTTTTCGTGAAGTTCCCAGAAAGAAGACCAGCGATACCCTTATTCATCCGCGCATTGAACACCATTTGGTCAATAGGCGTCTTTCCATACAATTGCATCCCTTCAACATGGGAAAACAACTCATTCGTCAGTGATCGTACGTATGCTTTTCGTTGCTCGTTGATTGCAAACAATTCGTCGCTTGGGAGAACTCTTTGTTCATCCAAGAGGTCGACCCTCTTCGATTGAAATAACCGGAACGCAAGCTCACTATCCCCTGTCATCCGGCGAGGGCTATTTAACATCGGACCGATCGTAAAACCAAACGTATCGACGTCTATGCCGTATTTTAATTTTCCGTTTTGCTGGAGTGTGGTCACAAGCAAATCTACGCCTCGGTAGTACTGGTGGAGTGGCGTATCTCCATATCCACATACCCTATCCACACTATATTCGTTAACAAAATGCGTTAGCATCCTTACCGACTCGGTGACGTAATACCGGTTCTCATTGAGAAAAGGCATAACATCACTCACAGTCGATATGCCGACAAGGAGAACCAAAGAACGAAAGTCACGCCACACATGAGGGCAATCAATATATTTACGGGCATATGCCGTAAGGGTCTTATAAATGACCGCTGTGCCACTAATGTGTGTAAACGGGTATGTATTATCTCCGTGGCCGTTCGGATTAACCACCGCATCGGCACAAGGGGCCGTGTCCGCCAAATGGTGGTCCGTAACGAGAACCATGAGCCCCTTCTCTTTTGCATATCGGATACCATCGTGAGCATTACTACCGTTGTCTGTCGTGATAATGGCCATGGTGTCCGGTTGAGCTTTCAGCACGTTATCCACACTTTTTTTTGATAATCCGTATCCGTCGCATGTCTTTGGAGGGTACAAGTACACATCTCCAAAACCAAATAAAAACAATCCAACACGCGCAAGCGTGCCAGAAAGAACGCCGTCCGCATCATAGTCCGGGATGATAGCGATGGGTTGTCCCTTCAAGCTGTGCAAGATGTCAATCCACTTTCCGACCCCTTTTAATAAAAACGGATCATGCTGGTGGTTCTCACTCGGATTTATTAAATACGTAACATCCTCCATTGTAAGAGAACGCCTATCTAAAAACGAGCGAATTATTGAATTCTGTGCAGGTATCAATGACACCGCTTGTTCCGTCGTCATATTGTCAACCACCTCTCTCATCCGTCAAGATCACTATCCAGTTCGCACATGCGCATTTCGTTCCATATATTGGTATTTTTGATTATATCACATACAAAACGCTGTGCATAGAGCGTTTTTGAAGAATGTCGCTACGTGCTCACTCCTTCCCTTATAGAGAGTTAAGAACTTGTATTTAGAACTCGATTCACCAGAGCAATCCTTGCACCATTTTAAAGATCCTAAATACCGACAAAAACCAAGAAGACAAAAACCTAACAAAACTGTCCTGACCTGTCCATGGGACCTAAATTCGGAGGGATTTTATGAACCAAACTGTAGCAAACAAATCGTCTTATAAAATCAAAGGGTTCTATATTGGAGAAAACGGAGTCATTATTCCAGATACTCACTTCCATTACTCAGGTGTCGATAGTATGATAGACCACCAACGAATTTGGTACGCCGAAGCTGAAAAGAACGGATACCAAAGCGGCGAACTCGACGAAGCCGCTATCATGCAAGAATATTACAAAGGTCAACTCACTCAAGAACAACTGCTCGCTATCATCAATGACGGAGAATTAATGAACACCCCTTTCGACGAGTTGTTTCCAACAAAAATCGATGCATACATCATTCAAATGCTCAAATCGGAATATGCAGACCTTAAAGCATACGTCCTCGACTTCGAAAATGGTGCAAACTGTTCGGAGGAACTATCAAGGATGAAAACCATTCAAAACGAAATCGCACGCATCACATCCCATGGGTCCTAAACCCATGGATTTTTAATTTCCTTGCGCGGAGTCACAGACATAGCAGGAGGTGCACTCAATTCGCCGCACCTCCTGATTTCAAAAATGTTCCTTTGTTCCTGGTTTTTTCGAGAAAGCTTTTATATGCGTAACATGTATATGTATATATAGTCTTTTATTAAAAGAAAGAGGAACAAAGGAACATAGTGACTGGAGCCCTTGGGAATAAAGGATTTCGTTGTTCCTTTTTTCTGTGACCAACCAGGGACATTCAAGGAACATTTGAGACCAAAAAGGAACAAATGCGGTCGAAATGCTTGCGTGCATGCAAAAAGACCATGCGAACGAGCATGTTCGATAACACCTTTTTGGCGTGAAAATACTTGCGTGCATGCAAGAAAGCACCCAAAAAGGAACATTTGAGAGCCAAAAAGGAACATTTTGACCCTAAATAGGAACAAACGAGGAACAAAAATAAATGAAACCAGGAACGGAAATTCGCTCAAAAACTGCTTCTTTGTTTAACTTTTGAAGTTAAAAATCTGTAGGAGTTCGAAACATTATCGAAGAACAAAGGGTCTAATCGACAACTTTCGACTATAAAAGACACGAACGGGTTTTCTGCGCGACCAAGAGGTGTTGACTCACATATCCCCTTTTTGAACAATGTTTCGCTTTATCTGCAGGGCTAAACAAATCTAGATTGTGAGAAGGGTCGGAATTAAGGGGCATCTAGTGACTTTTTCTTTTAAATAAGAGGAACAAAGGAACATGATCGCTCTAACCCTTCATACGCTCGCCTTTTGTTGTTCCTTTTTGATCCAACAAATCAGGAACATACGATGCAAAAAAGGAACAAAAAACACCCGTGAGCGGAAAATAAACACAATCTCATGATTCCTGAAACCGCTTTCCATTAAGAGCTCGCAAACTGAAAGAGAGCCGGGTACAAAAAGGCCGTATAGGTAAAAACAATATGTCAACCCCCTATGGGAACAATTGTGAAAGATTCTTTATGAAATTAATTTTGCAATTCTAACCCCACCATTTAAACTGAGCTTAGGGTGAAATTAATTACCATAATTAACCATATCGGTTGTTGACTGTTAATAAACACGGAGGAGGGACCCTATACGATGAGACTTGAACGAATAACGTTATATGACATGCGTATGGCTTCCGGGAAATCCGGGGCGGCCATCGCAAGACTTTGCGGCACGACCTACCGCTCGCTGCGATATTGGGAAACAGGAGCAGCAATCCCCAATATTGTGAACACCCATGACTTACTCCAAATTTATGGGTATTCGTTTTACGAGCTAGATCTCACAACCTTTTATGCAAAACAACCAAACCGGGGTGAAAAACAAAAAAGGATAGACGACGCGGCCGCTCAGAAAAAGAAATTCGCAATACCTCCGCCTAGAATTCTATCTCTATATGAAATGCGCCGAACATCCGGGTATTCAGGAAGAACTGTTGCTAGGATTTGCGGAGCAACCTATCGCTCCTTGCGAAATTGGGAGACAGGGTCGTCTATCCCAAATGTCATCAACATCGACGACCTATTGCAGATTTACGGGTATTCCTTCCATAAACTCGACTTAACACCTTTCTACACGACTTTTGGGGCGCGTAGAAAAAAACAGAAAGAACTGGACGCCCAAACAGACAACCCACTTCGAGACCGGCGTTTATTTGAACAAGGGGTGGAACCATCCAATAAATCCCGCCAATAACGGAGGTAACGACAAACGAAAGGAGAAAAAGCGTAATATGCCAAATGCGACTGCGACAAACCAACCGTCACTTCCGTCAGATATCTATATACCAAAGTACTTAGCTGATTTTTTGTCATCCCATTTATCAGGCGTGACTGTACCTGATGGAGTTGATATGACATTTCTGCTCCAATTGGGGATCGGAGCCTTAAATGCCAAAATAGAAGATGTTGAAGGTCTCAATATGAAACTCAAATCAGGAAAAAAACGAATTCCTGACTCACTAGCGTTCGATGAAGTCGCTATCATTATGATGACTTTATTCACGTTCAAAAACATACAGATGACAGAACGAGCAGAGGATACGGTCCTCGGCATTTACATCAGCGACAAAACATCCGCGAAGTACGGCACCTATGTTACCAATACAAAATACATGTTCGAAATCATGGAGCGGATTGTGCCAAACTTCAAAAATAAGGACATGCAAGATGTTCTTGATAAAATCGAACGATCTGCTCCGACAGTCGAACAGACGAAAGACCGCCACCTGTTCGTCGTCAAGAATGGCGTCTATGACCAACGAACTGGGGAACTTCATGGCTTCAGCCCCGATTATGTGTACCTGACAAAAATACCGGTGAATTACATCCCCAACCCCATTAATCCGGCTCTTGTTGCGCCGGACGGCTATAAATGGGATGTAGAATCATGGATAAAGGATTTAGCTGTAGATGAGGACACCGCAACACTAATTTGGCAGGTCATTGCTGATTGTTTGCAGCCCCATTATTCCCGCCACAAGTCCATCTGGTTTTATTCAGAAAAGGGCAACAACGGAAAAGGAACCATCGGCCAACTCATAAAAAACCTGCTCGGAAAAGGCAATTATTCCTCTTTATCCGTCGCGGATTTTAACCACGAATTTTTGAAAGAAACTCTGATAGGTACTGCAGCCAACATCTCTGATGAGAACGATGTCGAAGTTTTTATCGATTCAATAAAAGATTACAAGGCCAGCATCACGGGCGATGACATCAACATCAATCGGAAATACCAAAAACCACTCAGGATTCAATTCCGAGGTACGAACATTCAAATGATGAACGGTCTACCAAAAACCAAGGATAAGTCAGACTCCTTCTACCGTCGACTCATCATCGTACCTTTCCTGAAATCCTTCACGAACAACGGCGAACGGAAATATATCAAAAACGACTATATTCACGAAACAGCCGTGCTGGAATATGTATTATTCAAAGCCTTAAACATGCAATTCGACGAATATATTACACCCGCAAGTTCTGCGGAACTCTTGGAATCGTATAAAGAAAAAAACAACCCGGTATTAGAATTCTGGAACGAACTAAAAGAAGAGTTCGTGTGGGATTTACTACCCACACAGTTTCTATATGATTTATTCGTGAAGTGGTTTGACATCAACAATCCATCCGGAAAGGTCATGTCGAAACGAACATTCATGGATACGTTAAGTAACGTAATTTACTCGCAAAACGACCCTTGGGAAGTAAAGACCGGACAAAAAGATAGAATCCGTTCATCCGGCAGAATGGATGCCGACGAACCACTCATCACCGAATATGGATTAGACAAACCCGATCGAGGCGGAAACCCGTCGAGTTGGGTGGATCCGTCGTATGGCGGTCCGAATGAACAAAAAAGACGAGATTTCCCGCGTAAAAGCACGTACCGAGGCCTCCTTCGGCTGTAAACAACAGACAAATACTCTTTTAAGAAGCACGGACACGGAAAGGGCGATACAAATGGCTTACACTTATAAACAGGACGACATGTTTTATGATGTCGAATCTCTATCCAATGTCTTCACGGTTGCATGGTGGCTCCCCCACGCAGACAGAAATGCCATCATTTTGTCCTATCTGGATGATGATAACATCATTCAAGGAGAAGCCGATGAAGAATATATTCGGCAGTATATCTATCAGTTACACCCGCGGCTTAAACAAGCGGGAACCACAATTGTATTTGAAAACATTAAACATACGGGCTGCATCAACGAATACGTCGGACAGAATGGAAACACACATAGTGTTCTCGGCTTGCAGAGCTTCGCCAAACGAATGGGGCTTGCCAACCAGACAACATACTTGAACGCTCGTGTTGAGGAACGGCACAAAGAAGGTGGGGGATTGCAATATGACCCTGCCTTCTATCCAGTTAAACAAACCGACCCCGACTACGACGAAAACCGCCACGGTTATCGGTTTGGGTATAACTCCACGAACTACGACTTGACCATGCTAGCCTATCTTTTGTCAGGCATGCACGACCGGCACTTCGGCTGTGACTACACAAACCGACTAGTGGAGTGGGATGCCAATACGCCGCTCACAGCAGCCATGCTGCGCCGCTTCAACGATGAGTTATTTGAGACTTGTTGGAAATCGAAAATGGCGATGAGACTTGCGCACACACCTGGCTCTCACCCGGATTCCTTCGGCGATTTCACAAAACCAGGATGGATTTTACGGAAAAGCTGGCTGTTAACTGGGCGCACCATCGATGTGGCACGCCTGAACGAGAAACAGCAGAAAGTGGGGCTCAAACGTTTATTGGGTATGCTTGGGCTCCAAATCATGGAATCTGAGAAACTAGAAAACGACACCAGAATCAACACATTGGAAGAATTTGCTGACCTGCTCGCTTACAACATCTCGGATGTCGTGAACTTGCAGTTATTGTTTGAGCACAAAATCTATCAGAACGCCTTTAACGTACGCGGGCAGCTGCTTAAAACATTTCCCGCAACGATTTATGGCCAAAAACGAGGGTACGCTCAGAACGGCCGAGAGCTGCCTGTAGACGACGGCAATTACACGAATATCCGGAAGGATCGACTCACTCGTGACTCGACCAGTGCGAAATTCGTTGAGTATGCGATCGCACCGTACAAACCAATTAAAGACATCCCGGCGGTATCGTTTGTTTATCCGTCAGAGCTTGAAGCAAAGAAACTCGGGATTAAACAGACAGACATCTTAGAAGACACAAAGAAGTTCTTCGAAGAAAATGTCACCGCTGACCCGAATCACCAGGCGCATAAAGACTTCATGGAGGTATACAACTTCTATGATAACATCCGTGGCCACAACTTTAATTCATCCAGAGCTTACGCGCAGCATTACGGAAGCGAAGCAATGGAGGCAAAAAACAGCCAATATATTCGTGGGTTAATGTCAACGTACAACACCAACCTGTTCTATCACCACAAAGATGAACAGGGCAACGTGTACCGTTCCTCTTGTCTTGCGAACTTTTCGATTGGGGGAATACATGGCGCGGAAGTCAATACCGCACTCTACAACCAAGACTTAACGGAGTACCAGAACGAGCGCGCCATACAAGATTACGTCGAGAGCTTGTATCCATCGGCGACTGACGCGCTGAACGGGCCGACTTCTATCACTCTACCAGACTCCCTCACACTCACGGAACGTGTGAAAAGAAGGTCAAAGCTGACGGAACCATAAAAATTCGAGAATTTGTAAAGTCCGGCTCTACCAAGAAAAATGCCACCTGGCGAAGTGTACCAGAAGTGAGTTTGTTTAAGAAAAACCCATCAGGGAACTGGGAAGTTCAGAAAAAATACACGTACGTGAGTGTAGGGCCAAGCCATCATGAAGATTTTACGTCCTATTACCCTCTGTTGCTTTCCCGTCTATCCGTGTTTATCAATCCAAGCTATCACGGATTTGACGAAAAAGGTGATCCAGCGGACCCGTATTATGAACTGTTTCTGACGCGTTTGAAGAAAAAGAAAGAAGCAAAAGACATGTCGCTCTCACAGGAGCAACGCGACCTGGCTCAAATCGAGCAAGAGTCACGAAAACTCTTGATCAATGCGGCATCCGGAGCCGGAGACGCCACGTTTGATAACAACATTCGAGCGAATAACGCGGTTATTTCCATGCGGATTATTGGGCAGCTTTTTGCTTGGCGCATCGGACAAGCTCAAGCTCTAGCTGGCGCCCGTGTGCCGAGCACCAACACTGATGGACTGTATACGATGGGCATTTCTGCCGAATTAAACGATCGAATCTTGGAGGACATCTCAAAAGACATGCACATCGGCATCGAACCAGAACGCCTTGATCGCTTTGTCTCAAAGGATTCAAACAACCGTCTGGAAGTGTTTAATGGCGACATTACGTCAGCCAAAGGCGGCACGCTCAACTCCTGGGAAGGTCCGCAACCGACACAATCACTCGATCATGCGGCCATTATCGACCACATTCTAGCGAAATACCTTGCCGATGAACGCTTGGAGAACCCTGCGAATCACGCATTCGATCGCGAACACGCCGAGAGCATGTTCCATGATTTCATTCAAGAACATCTTCAAAAAGGTACGCCGCAGGATGCGCTCAAGTTCTTCCAATGGATTGTCGCAAGCTCAACAGGGACGCACCGTTACAACTATGCAAAGCTGATAAATAAACATACGGGCGAAACAATGATTAAGAATCTCCAACATTTCAACCGGATCTTCTTAATCAAAGACGCAAACGAACCTGTCCGTCAGGAATTATATCTCGCTACACGCCGAGCTATCGACAAGAAGACATGGGAAAAGCGAGAAAAAGAATATCAGAACGGAGAGCGTATGCGTGGCAGCCTATGGGAGCATGATGAAGACGCCCTCCAGATCCTTGCTGAAAACGGGCTTGATTTGAGATCACACAACGAGAATCCCATGTCCGAACACCACAAGGACGAGGCGACAACGGTGAAAATTCGCACCATGCCACAGAACCAACACATTGGTATCTATAACCAGTCCATCGTTGATTTGCCAAACGAAACAGCGCTTCAAATGATCGACTCGCTTGACTTAGACGCCTACACAGACATTTTGGCGCACACGTTTCGTTCCTGGTCGAATGTATGATAGAAAATAAAAACGAGAACGCCCCAGCGAATGACGCTGGGGCGTTCTTTACAAAAAGGGGTCACTAAACATGGAAGATATTAAAGAAATCGAGCGTTATATAGAAAAGAAGTGGTTTAAAAATCACGTAGCGACCGTCTCTGAGACAGACTGCGCAACGATACTTGATTGGTCCGCTCCTGGTACTAACAAGTATTCTGTTAGGTATATTTTTGCAGGCCGCAACTTATATGTTTCTGGCGACATTGGGGACGCAATATTCAACCTCACTTGGCGGGCGACAATCGAAAGCTTTGATGATATTGAATTAGGATACTTATTGGGTAAGTTATCTTGCCATTCGCGCGAAAGATGGCACTTTGATGAGGAATTAGCCATAAAAGAGCTAAACGAATGGTACGAAGATGCAACATACGGGACAAGAGACAATAAAAATGCTTATGTCCAAGAGCTAGACCGCATAACGGCAAATGTCAGTAGATTCATTGTAGAAGTAAGTGACCATAAGGAATTCGAACGTCGCCTAATTGCTTACTATAGGGACAACACATTCAATTATATTGATAGCGAAGATTTCGCCATGTTTTATGACTTCGGTAAGAAACTACCGAATGATAAAGAATTAGCCATAAAAAAGCTAAACGAATGGTACGAAGATGCAAAAAACGAGAAAGATGATTATCTTCAAGAGTTGGACCGCACAACAGCAAATGTCAGTAAAATCATTCAACAAGTAAGTAGCCATAAGGAATTTGAACTTCACTTGTTCAATTATTATATGGACAACACATTTGATTATATTGACAGCGAGGCTTTCGCCATGTTTTCCGACTTCGGTAAGAAACTACCGAATGAATTTGTAGCCTATCTATTAGGTATCAAACTAGCCATGAGTCAATTATCGGAAGCCAAAAAAGGAGAGAGTATAACATGAAAATTGAATACGTAATTTACGCAGTAATCGACTCCAGCACAAACGAACGAGAAGAAGTGGCGCGAGACGAAGAAGAGCGAACACCCGAAGAATTGCAGGGATTACAAGCAGCTATCGCTATTATGTACGGGATTGATTTTGAGTATGAGTATCTTGTTATTGAAAAGCAAGTGACATTTACCGAGCCGTTATTAAAAGAAGGACAAGAGTGGCAGGGATGAAAGTCTTTGAATTTCTAAAAAATATTGAAGTGAGCGCAACAGGAGGATTTGCAATTCACATCATGCTTTGCACCTTATTCGTTACTGGCTATGGAATTATTGGCTTGTTGCATTTACCAAAGGGGGCCGCGATGAAAAAGTATGCAGTAGGTGTCGCACCATTTGATGGGGAGATCAAAGTAGAGGTCGTAACCGCAGAAAATAAAATCAAAGCAATGATAAAAGCGGTAGAGAAACAAAACTTCGATCTCGTTAAGGACAAACTTCCCGACTTTTCATCAGAGGAAGAAGCAGTGCAGTACTATTTTGACGGGGATATACTTGTATCTTTACCTGTCCAAATCGATTAAGGTAGTTAGGCTCCAACTACAAAAGGAGGATGCAAATGGCAATCAAATTTAGAGTGAAATACGAAATCACACCCATTCGTTTCGTCGACGTATTTTGCCCATCGTGCAAGCATGGATTCGATGCTAGGGATAATGGCATGCGTGATGACGGAGGAGAAATATACGATGAAGTCGATTTGAACTTTTCGGTTTTTAAATGCCCTAAATGCGCACTTGATTTTAGCACTAGGGGTAAAGAGATCGAGATCGAAGCTGAGTAGGATACGACATCCCCTTTTGAGCATACAGAGTGTTTATTAATAAATTTTAAGATTACATGCATTGTTTAGTAATCCTACTACCCATTTCAATATAAAAATTTGGCCACGACCAAAGGAGGATGTCTAATGACTAAATGCAAAGCTTGCGAAGACAGTGAATACAAATTTCGTGCGTGGTATTCAAGCGGCACGAAAGAATTGATGCTGTATGAAGATTACCCAGGTCAAGTCTTTAAATGGTTATCAGAGGGCCAGCCGCTTGAAATTATGCAGTACACAGGGCTAAAGGACAAGCGCGGTGTGGAGATATATAAAGCAGACTTATACAGAGAAGGAGACAATCTATACAAAGTCGTGCGGATGGATGAACACGCGATGTATGGATTGAAAGTGATAAAAACAAATTATGTGTTGATCAGAGGGCTAACATTTCCTATTTGGCACTATATTGGGAACGCCCCGTTACAAACTAGGGGTGAGATTGTCGGCAACATCTATGAAAATTCAGCGTTGCTAAATAACTAGGTAACTAGGCTGCTGCCAGAGGAGGATTAATGTGGCTAGATTTGGATTCAGGCTTATAGCGTGCAGCGCTTGCCAAAGGACGAAATTAATTCCCGGAAAGAAAAAACGTTGTTACGACTGTTATATGAATGGATACACCAAAAGAACTAAAGACATACCTTACCGTGCGAAAAATAACTAGAGGTTACTGCCTATAAGGAGGCTATACATGAAACGTGCTTTTATTAGTACAGACAAAGACGTGTGGATACAGGTTATAAGTAAAAAGTCCGCAGTAATAGTAAAAATCCACGAAAAAGATTTGCCAGACGAGAAAAATAATTTGACTGTTATTTCTGGTGACATGTTTGACTATTTTAGAGAGTTTATAAAAGAAGCCGCAGAACACGCATGGGGTAATTTAAAACCCAAAGAAGCTAGTAGTTTGGGCGCTGATTACTACGAATATTACGATAAGGAGCTTGATAACAACGGCTACTTGTCTATTAAAGGGAAGGAAATTCATTTCGAACGGCCGCAAAAGGACCATAGAAGAGTTTACAAATTCAACAAGCGGAAAATGGAGTCTTTCTTGTTTGATCTTGAGAAGCTTAGGGAGGGGAAGCGGAATGGATAAACCAAAATGTGCTGAATGCAGGAAAGAAAGTAAATTTCTGTTAGTTGTTTTTAATCCAATCGAGGGAAAAACGCTGATCTGTGAAGACTGCTGTATTGTATAAGGCCACTACTGTATAGGAATACTCACTCCCCGCCCTGTGCGGGGCATCACTTAAAACCTATTACAGAGTCTGTGGCTTTAGTTATTCAATACGAATTGTAAATTCAACTAACCGGAGGAAACCGATGAATCTAACAAATTTGTTTAAAATCCAAAAGGACCTTGATCAAAAAATCATCGAAAAACACGGTTTGCAAGACATGGACCGTTTACCGTATTTAATACTGGCCTTGCAAGTTGAGCTGGGAGAGTGTGCCAACGAATGGCGCGGATTTAAGTTTTGGAGTGAAAACAACTCACCTAAACCACCGAAACACAATTGGAGAGTCTCAGAAGATGGATTAAATAAAGAATGGATACCTGATTGGGGATATGAATCTTATCCACTCCTAGAAGAATACGTCGACTGTCTGCACTTTATCTTGTCGATTGGTATCCACCACGGATTTGACAAGGAGGTAGCTGGGCTTTCCATCGAAGATGTGTATGTAGGGGATATAACAGAGCAATTTAGTGAGTTAATGCGTGCAGATTGGCACAAGTACGTAATAGGTGATGGAGACTATTACCATCGTGGCTTGGAAATGTTTCTAAGCCTTGGCGAAATGCTTGGATTTACTTGGGGAGAGATCGAGCAGGCATACCTTCAAAAGAATGAAATCAATCACAAAAGGCAAGAAACGGGGTATTGATTATGAGAGTCACAATCGTTTTAAAAAGTGGATTTAACATGAATGGCAATATGGTCAATGACAACTTCAAAAGCTTTATTAACGGATGGGAAAATCAAAAATTCATTACGTTACAAGAAGAAGATAATATTAATGCAATTATATTAACAAGTGAGATTGCTTCTATTTTAAGACAAAAAGAAGGTTGATATCTCTTCTCCAGTGGGCAGCTATCTGCTAACGGATTATGAGGTCAATGACGTACAGGAAGCCTTTGACTTAATTAAATCGCTGTAAGGCGTACACCTATTGGAGGGAGAAATGAGCAAAATTATAAAAAGAAAAGACAGGCGGTTTCGTCAATTTTCGTTGTGATTTGCACTCTCTAGACTACTGTCTTTGGGTTTATTAGCTTTCTGCATTTCATGTACGAATCATTTATCAAATAGTCTTCCCTCACCTTGTATAGGACTAAAAGAAAAAAGCGAGCGACCAACCAGATTTATATTTGTAAGAATTATTTTTCTATTCGCATAAAGGAGAGAGACCAATATGACCAAACAAAGCAAATGGGCTGAAATTGGCAACGATTATATTGAAGATGCAGACGAAGGCTTTCATGTACTTCATATTGATGCCTGGAAAACTAGCGACGACGATGAAGAAGCAACCGTTATAGCAAAGCTTATTGGAATCAACAAAGACGGCGCACCGCATGTCTATCTATCTTACCAGGACACTGACGCACCGATTGACCCGCTTGCGCAAAAAGCCATCCGAGAAGCTGATGAGAAATTGCGCGATTACCTAAAACAAAAAGCAAAAGAGCAAAAGCGTTTAGTGCAGAAACGAAAACAACCTCGATATCGCTATGAAGTAGGCGGTCTTCTTACTGGTTCTGATCCAATAAGCAGAGCAAGACTTTTTTCAGGCACAGGTATGCCAAAAAGTTATCACGGGTCGATCGCTCTTCGGATTTGCATCCCAGAAGATCTTGATCTAACCAACGATCACCAAAAGGAATATTTCGCAGCCAACGGCGGATATAAGCGGTACTCCACGACAAGCGACACTCGAACACTTGATGAACTGGGATATGATGTCATAGTTCGAGATGAGACAAAGGGTAAATGGGTTGTCCGTAATGAGTTCAAGGGGAAATGTCTGAATGAGATCGCCATTTATACGATGCAGGGCTGGTGGAAACTGAACAGCAACAAAGCGGATGTTTCATCATGAATACCAAAAAGAAACAATACTTCAAAAAAGCGATGAGCTACGTATGGTTCATCGCCTTTATTGCGTGGATTTTCATGGGTGTCGGCGTTGGTCTCTTCGAATATGATCCAGGCATCATTACCCGGACATCCACTTTCATACTCGCTTCAGCGTATTTCTATCATCTATATGACAAAAGCAAAACGGAGCAAAGACAATGAGCCAAACACACGAATTGCCTACACCCACCCATCCAGACATGTTTAAAGACCTATCTTGGGAGTTATCTCACGGCGTGAGGGTGCGGACACACAAATACGATGAAACCCTGTATGCATTCGAGATCACACAATATAAGCAATGTCTCGGCACTCTCATACCAAACAGCATCGGTGACATGAAGCGCATGAAATATGTACTCGATAATGATTTACCGATTGACGGATTCGAATGCAACGACGGTTTCGGAACGGTCATCCATGTAAAGAAAAAAGGACCACCGAACTAAGTCTCGCACCGTTTAATAAATAAGATATATTGCAGCACGGCAGAAAGGAGAACGTACTGTGATTTATAAAAATATCAAAATTAAGAACGAAACGTATTGGCTTCGTAAGATGACCAAGACGCAAGTACAAAATGTTATTCGAGAGAAAGGCTATTTCCATGGCTTTCTTTGTGGGAAAAACACCCACCCAGAACAGATTGCTGACGATTGGCATTTTGGGGTCGAAATCAAAATAACCGATCTCGACACTTTTGAACAACGTGTTGAAGACTTCAAGGCAGGTCATACCACGCACACCCCCGGACTTATTACGTACACCCCCGGGCTCGGCCAGCATCCGCATTACTACCAGATTATCAAAACGTGCTAAATAGGGCACCCCTCTTTGAATGAGGTCTCGTCTTTTTAGTTCTAACACCACGAATAGGAGAGAATCATTATGATGACACAAAAAGCGATGAAGACCAAATCCACTTTAGTCATAAAAAACGTAGAAAAAATTACGGATCAAAAGACACGGCGGAAATACAAAAAAATGTTTAAGCAGACTGCTCGTCGCAAACAACGCCTACTCGAAAAGAAAGAAGCGAAACGCATGGTGAATGAATACGAGGTAGATCGATGGGTGGGTGAAGGAAGTGAACGTACTAGGCGCTAAGCGAAGCGAAAAAAACACACACAAAACCGACAGGGAGTGACCCTGTCGGTTGCAGCCTGACGGTGAAAACTCAAGTTAGCCGCCAATTTCCACTTTCTCTTTTGATTCGATTTCTATTGTTTGCGCTTGCGTATGACTTAAGTTCACAGTAGCAATAAAAGCAAAAGCCAACAAACTTGCAATCAATAGTTTTTTCATTCCTGACACGCTCCCATATTTTGATTTGATCGTGCAGCGTGAGCCACCTTAAAAAACTTCAATGCAGATTCTAAATCCCCTCTTTTTTCCGAATAGTGAGCAGCTTCTTCTGCAACATCGGATACTTCATAATACAACCCTTTGGAGTCTAGGGTCTGCAGTGATTGTTCAACTAGCGCCATATCATCCTCGATATAAAGCGCTCTAGTAAAAAGACAACGAGCTTGATATTCAATATTCTTATAGTAGGTGGCCCCTGTTTCAGCAATCTTCAAAATGGTTAAACCTTCCTCTTTTTTTCCCTGTCGTAGCAAAACATTACTTAAACTGTATTGAGATTTCGCTCCGACTTGATGGTTCGCATGTTCTTTAATCGATAAAGCTTGTTTCAAATGACTTGCTGCTTCTTCATAACGCTCATATCGTTTGTGATCAAGAGCAATGGCTCTATGAATTAACCCTCTTACCACAGGATACGGGTCTGACTCACTTAGTGTTTCTTTCAATCTCATTTGGGCCGTTTCAGAATGACCCAACTCAGAATCAATACCAGCTAAAACAATTTGAGCATTTAAGTAAGATTCTTTATAGTTCAACCTTTTGAAAACACGGTAAGCCTCCTCCATGTAAGATGCTGCCACGGGGTACTGGTTTAGACGATAATAAAGCAGTCCGGCATACATAGAAAATTCGGCTTCCTCAGCGTCGTCGTGCAAACAAGCTAAGAACTGCTCTGCTTTTCGCAGTAACCGAATAGCTGAACGATAGCGCTCATGGATATATTCATTTTGAGCGCTAACAAAGTAATAAAAATATTTCAAGGTATCATCAATTGACGGTTCTGCTATTCTACCGATTTCATCTAACTCTTCAGAATCATTTTCTCCTTTTTCGAACTGTTTGACCAAAATATCATGTCGAAAACTAACGAGAGAGTAGAAGGCAAGAATTTTATCGTTTTTCTCCATTTGTGTCACTAATCCTTTAGCTTCTACCTTCAAAGCAGCGGCTTGGTCTACCTGCTTTGCAATAATGCTACTATACCATTCGACGATTTTTGCCCCAGCTGTTTCGGCCTTAACGGTGGTATTCATATTTTCACCCCTCTGCATATACTCGCACAGTTCAATTATAAAGGAATATATGGAAAATAGTAGTCAATTACTATATTTCCCAACACTCTTTTTTAGGTTGGAAAACAAGTTGGGAAAATCAAGAAAACAGGCGGGCCTCTGCCTGTTTTAACTTATTTCTATAAAAAAGACAGCCGAGAGGCTCGGCGATAAAGTACCTGAAAAATAAAGAACAAAAGGAAAGGCGGTATTTGACATGCAAACACAGAAAAAAATCCAACAGTTTAGAGGACAGCATTACTTTCTAAGCAACTTTTACTCCGCGCCTGTAGTTTATAACGGGGTCCGGTATGAAAACAACGAAGCAGCCTTTCAGGCGCAAAAACAACCGGGACGAGCCGAAGAATTCTCCTTACTCCCTCCAAACGAAGCGAAAAGACTTGGTCGGCGCGTGAAACTTCGGTCCGATTGGGAGTCAATTAAGCAAAGCATTATGAGAGGTATTGTGAGGGCGAAATTCAGCCAGAACGAGGATCTACGCGAAAAACTGCTTAAAACGGGCAATGCGGAGCTAATTGAGGGCAATCATTGGGGTGACACGTACTGGGGTGTCTGCCACGGAACAGGACGAAACGAACTTGGAAAGATTTTGATGCAAGTTCGAAGCGAACTCACAGAGAACCAAGGGGGGAAATAAACAATGCCAACGCTTACTGGCAATCGTTATGAACAACTAAAAAAATTAATCAACCGCAAAGAGAAAGAACTCGGTGCATCCCTTGTTCAAACAAGCACGGACACAAATGGGAATGTCCACCTTCTCATGAAAAAACGTGATTCCCCATTCTACATCGTCTGGTCTACGTTCAATACAGGTGAACACCAGACGACATACAGTGATTTTTACAAAGGTCGATATTACCTGACCTATCAGAGTGGACGACAGGAACTGGCGCGCCGATGTCGCGAGAAAAAATCGTAGTGCTGCACGCTATCCGAAACAAATCATTAATCGAAGGAGCGAATCATCTATGTTTTATAGTGTTCATCTTTACGGTGCAGATGTTCAATTATTGCACTGGAAAACCGACTCATTTAGCGAAGCAAAAAATGGATTGATCGAGTTAATGGAAGACGTCCAGTATAACGAGGATCAAGACGATGTGAAATTATACCAAATGACTTCGAAAGGCATTAAATTCAGCGAGGGAATTGTGGTATTTGATTATCGATACGATTATCTGAATAACGAAAAAAGGGCGTAACAAAAAAGGAGCCAGAAAATGCGGAAAGAAAAAACACCAAATTACGTCGAGCCGCCCATCCAATCAAACGAAGAAATTATTGATTTTATGGGTGAAAAAATGGTCAGACGACCTTGCGTTAAATGCAAAGACATTCATCCAAGGTCCGTAGATATGCACACCAGAAAAAGGAGCCGATAACCCATGACGACAGCCATTAAGCGAGGCGTCAACGGCGTCCTGTTCGATTTCAGCGGGATGAAAGAACCTGAAACGTTCATCCGTGACGGCTATCAATTGCTAGCATCATCCACGAACGGCCGCAATCATGTGACAGCATACATTGCCAAACGCAAAGGTCTGCGGGTGCATGGACACTATGATTACCAAAAAGCCGAGTACGTCGAAGAATCCATCTGTTAGCGCTACCCATCTTTTAAAAACAAAGGAGAAATGAAAACCATGACAACCACTATAACAAAGGATCAATTAATTGCAAAACGAGAACAGCTGCGCGAAAACATCAATGGTATCAATCAGGAAATCCGCCGCATCAAAGACTTGGAAAAGCCGTATGTGGCAGCCATCTCCGCTACTAACGGAGGCGGAGAAGCACGGTTCAAGACGGAAAAACTAGCCCGGAAAAAGTTCGAGGAATATGCCAAGAAGGATATCTACCGAGGCGGCGCCAGCCACGGCGCATTTCTCTTTAAATACAACGATGACGGCACGAAGACCCTGCTCGATGTCCAACCAATCGGCCAGGACGACTTCTATCCATACCAGTTCGAATAGGGGACGAATGAACTTGCCGGATAATAAAACCAACAGGAAGGAACGTATCATTCATGAGAGAAACCCATCAACCACTCGCGACGCGCATGCGGCCCTCCTCCCTCTCCGAAGTCGTCGGCCAAGACCACTTGATCGGTGACGGGCAGATCCTCACGCGTATCGTGAAATCCCGGCAGCTCACCTCGATTGTGCTGTACGGACCGCCAGGAATCGGGAAAACGAGCATCGCACACGCCCTTTCGTGTGACCTCGGGGTCCCATTCGGGTATTTCAATGCAGGTGTCCACTCGAAAAAGGAATTACAGGCAATCGCCAAGGATGGCGTGCCTGGAAATCCCGTCATTGCGTTGATTGACGAGGTTCACAGACTGGATAGGCCAAAACAAGACTTTTTGTTAATGCAAATCGAGGACGGCTCCCTGATTATGATAGGCGCGACCACGGAGAACCCGTATATGAGCATCAACCCGGCTCTGCGCTCCAGGAGCCACATCTTCGAACTGAAACCGGTCACGCCTGAAAAAGTCGCTGAAAGGCTCCGTGTGGCGGTCACAAACACTGAACGAGGGCTTGGGAACGTTCCTGTTGCCATACCGGATGACGTGCTGGTCTACATCGCTGAACAGACAAACGGCGACATACGCACCGCACTCAACACTTTAGAACTCGCCGTGATGTCCACGGAGCCCAGAAGTGACGGAGTACGGATAATCTCCCGGGAGATTATCCGTACGTGCCTTCAGCAACGGCAAATCGGTGGCGATAAAGACGGCGATTCGCACTATAATCTATTATCAGCGCTTCAAAAGTCAATACGAGGCTCTGATGCTGACGCTGCGCTGCACTATCTAGCGCGACTAATCCAGGCAGGCGATCTTATCAGTATCATTCGACGGCTGTTGGTGATCGCTTACGAAGACATCAGTCTCGCTAGCCCTGAACTCGGACAAGAAACACTGGCGGCCGTAACAGTCGCCGAACGAGTCGGTTTCCCAGAAGCGCGTATTCCGCTGGCTCAAATCACCGTACGGCTCGCACTCAGTCCAAAATCAAACGTGGCTTATAAGGCAATTGATATGGCTACAGAGGCACTTGGATCAGGTCGGGACTTAACAATACCAGCCCACTTGCAGGACGCCCATTACAAAGGAGCAAAGACTTTGGGGCGTGGCGCCGGATACAAATATCCGCATGACTTTCCGTTCGCAATTGCAGAGCAACAGCACCTGCCGAATGAATTCCAGCACGACAATTACCTGCAATTCCAGGACAACCCGAATACCACGTATTTTCAGCAAATCTATCAAAATGTCAATCAGATGGTAAAGGGGGTGTAATGGCCGATGGGCCCCACCAGCAGAAAGAATTACAACATCACTTCAAAAACAAAACGAGTTTCTCACATAAAACCGTATGAAGTTAGCATCAATTTGGAGGTCAAGAATGTAAAAACACTCAACGTGTTGAAAAGTACAGCGGAATTACCTGAACACGAACGGTTTGCGCTTGTTTACTGGGAGGTTAAGGCTCCAATTTTACCCATTACGCAGTATAACTTCAAGGTGGAAAAATTAAGTCAAACCGTTTTGCATCCTGGTAAATGGTGTACTGGACATGCCGAGATTCTTTATCTGTTGGAGAACGAAATTAAGATTAATGCCATTAATGAAAAGCAAGCAAAGAGAATAGAAGCAGGTGTAAAATACACCCTTGAAGATTTTTTAAAGAAGATTGAGAAAAAACATGATTGCTCAATAACCTAGTTATATAAGTATATAAATCAAAAGAGCGACCCACTCTATGTTTGGATTGAACAAAAAATAGAACAGCAGAAAGATTACGTGTTTACTGACACACCATAAAAAGAGAACACCAATAAAACATAAGAGGCGAGATTCAGTAAGGGAGGTAAAAAGATGAAGTATTATGAATTCAACGATCACGACTACTATGCATTAATTGCAGTCGACGAAAACCAAGTCATCACCCAAAACCAAACGATCGATGAAGCGTGTTCGCATGCGGCTGTAAAATTCTATGTGCAATCTGTCGCCTGCGAGTCAGTTGAAGAGGTGTGGAGAGAAGGAAAACCGAGAGAAATTACGAAAGAAAATGCCCTGAAACAATACGTGGGCATGACGGGCTCCACACTGCAGCAGGCTGAAGAATATTTCAGCAAAGACGTCGAGCATGGTGACGCACTTTTAATCGACGGGTTGTTAGTGTAAAAAAATCATCGGGAAAATTCGCAGATAGTGATTTGGAAGTAAGCTGCGGCGAAGGCCGAGAGCAAGACTGGGGCGAATTGCAACACGGACCGGTTATCCGTGACCCTCCTGACCATCGTGACACGACCTTAATTTACATGGTCACTCCTATCGCCGGAGGGCGATGGTGGCGAGCAGGAGTGGAAAAAAACATTATGGTCCGAGAGCAGCGGGGCAGAACTCCCCCTGCCCGGACAAACTCGCAAATCATAACAATAAAGGCTTGAATAAATATCCATATTATGGTAAAATTTACACAAGATCGTTCTCTGCAAGGGGGATCGACCGATGGTTACGAGTAATCCACCCGAGCCGCTAACTCAAGGGTGGATTATTATTAATCCAAGTGGTTGCAGCCACCTGAACTATCAGATACTCTTAGTCCTCCAGTTTTCTCTAGACAACGGTGTATTAAGCACTCTTGTCTCCACCAGAAGGTCGCATAGCCGTGCGACTTTTTTTCATGCCTACAGATTCTCTAAAAAAAACAATCCGACCTCATTGCAAATGAGCAGTCGACACAAACTACTTTTGTGCAAGAGGTTTTCCTTTATTGTTTTGTTAATTTATACCAAATCTATTATAACCATTGAGTGATAGACGCTTAATGAAAAATCCAACCCACAAAAATCCGGTTTATATCAGTGCGTGTGGGTTGGTGCCGGCCTCGAAATACCCCTGGGGCACGCAGCTCGATCGTGGCCAAGGAGGAGGAGCCTCGGGAGGGGGATCTAATGGGAGGTCTGCTTAGGGCGTTGCGGGTGTATAAATAGAATGTATTTTGACAAAAACCCGTTAGGTTAAAGAACCACTGCAGACTGGAAGTTGGAGTTGATTAGGATCTCCTGAGGTTTAATTTGCGATCGGGATGTGAGATAAAGCTGACGGGGGCATCGACGGGGTCAGAAGCAAGCTCATGCAGGTGAGCACGGAAAACAATAAAGGAACAAAACAACATCCGAAACGGGGGAAACGATGAACAGGGCAAACCAGTATAACCTACCCTTAATTCAAGACGGACAAAAATTCTTATCTGTCGCCGATGATCAATTAATTCGGAGATTCAAAGTCAAAGATAAAGGCAAGCTCCGTGACGTTAACGACCCTATTCCTGAACTAAAAAATGTGCTAAGGGCGTGGAACGCGGTCATCACAGATCACTACGCCAAGAAATTAAAGGATAGCGATACAAGCCAAGTCGCCCATGCTTATTTACCACATAAATCAATTCAAACAAATGCAAGGGCGCATCTCCACTCCCCCGTAATCCAGTTCGATTTCAAGGGGTTTTACGACTCTTGTAAGTTCGAATATTTCAAAAAAGAGTTGCGTGAGCTTGACCCAAGACTTGATGATCAGAACGAGCACATCGTCAAGCGGTTGCTTATCGATCCACAAACGGGCGGAGTGACACAGGGACTCCCGGTTTCCGGAGCTCTCGCTGGACTTTCGTTAATACCCTTTTGGGTCGAATTGGGCAAAAATCTGCCTGATAACATCCGGTTCACCCAGTATTCAGATGACTTGACGTTCAGTTATGTGGGCCGGATGCCGCCCGGGTTTACAATTCCTTCGCTTACGCAAAAAATCTATGAGGCGTTAAAAAAGACGGGTTTAGATTTTAAATTAAACCCCGATAAGACGCGAAGGCAGAAAGATCAATACAGGAAAGTGACAGGGATTCGCATCAATCATCACAACCAAACAACCCCATCCCGTAACGATTACCGGTTCTTGCGCCATGCGCTGTATGTCTTATCCAAATCGGATAATTTGGATAAAGAACTCACCAAATGGGGATTTACCTCAAAATCAGCATTCGTTGGGAAAGTGAGCTACATGCGCTCAATTGACTCCACGAACAAAATCAATCGACTGATTATGAAATACCGTATGACCTGCCGAAAACATGACATCTTTACAACGTGGATCGACCAAACATACAAACGAAGCGCTTTCGCTTGAAAAGGAGCATAAATCATGAGAAAAGAAATTCAATCTATGTTGGTGTTATCTACGGAACACCTTCCCGAAAAGGATCGCCGTTGGTTGGACGACCAAGCCCAGCACAATACGGATCACCAACTGGTGGTATACCCAAAAGCGGAATATGGTTGGCTTATACTAGTAACGGAGGACTCCACTAAAGAGACGATTCCTAAATCCATTGCAAACCTATTACAGTTCACTCATTCATTGGCATGTAGTTGGTTGATGCTGGATTGTGATGCAAACACGATCGATGAGCTACCGACGTATAGTGATTGAAGGGCTCATGCTTTTGATTAACCTTACTGCGACATCTACACACCGTAGGTGTCGCTTGTTTTTTTCTCTCTTAAATTGCGACGGAGCAATTGATAGACCGTCCACCCTGCGCAAAGGGGCACTCCGTCGCCTATCAACCAAAAGAACTTATGCAACAACGTAAGAAGGGAAGGTGGATCATGAGCAAAAATCCACTCGAATCCAAAATCGAAACGTATCTCAAAGATCAAATCAAGAACATCGGCGGATTGTGCTACAAGTGGAAAAGTACGGTCAATGGCGTACCAGACCAAATCGTTATTTTTAATGGTGCTATCCATTTTATCGAGGTGAAACGCCCTGGTGAAAAACCGCGGGCAAACCAAATCCATGTGCACAAACAAATTAATAAACAGGACATCCCTGTGCATACGGTCGATACAACCGAGAAAGTGGATGCATTTATTCACAAGGTATTAAAAACGGAACCGGTCGGTGTACCAAAAACAGAACAAGCCGTCATTATCAAATCTGCGAGCATGTTCAAAACAGATTGAGGGTAGCAAAATGAAGATCAAAACAAAGGCCTATATCGAAAGAGACATAGCTATGTTATACCCTTTGCTTAAAGAGCACGGTTTTGAAGTAAGCGTAGTCTGTATTGGTGGAACATGTTACGACACATTGTCGCACCCTGAATCCAATCTAGAGATTCACGTGAATTTCAGCTTGATAAAAAAGAAACGACGGTGGTTCCCGTGGCGTGGGTCGTGGGATAATTTTGATGTTTCAGTCAAAATGAAACATGGCGCGATGAACAGTTTTATATTGGAACAACTATCTAATCAGTTGAAGAGAGCGTTCACTATGTATTTAGGCGGACGAATAGAAGAGAGACGTGAAACAACAGAACCAGGCTTCCACCACCACAGCATAGATGTGTATATATGCACCCCATGTAGTAACGAGCACGCAGAGGTATTAGTAGGAACCATAAAATCAATAATTGCACCCTAAATAATGAAAAATGAGAGGACATTATGAAACAAGGATTTAAAGATTATAGCATCGGAGACACCTTCGACGGGTTTCTCCTTATCAAAAACGTAACCAGAGGAACGACAAGTACCGGCGCTCCCTATCTGAACCTCCGGCTCGGTGACGCTACGGCCAACATGGACGCGAAATTTTGGAATGCGACAGAAGACGATGTTGCTGCGTATACCGCTGGAACTGTCGTTGAAGTCAAAGCGATCGTCAGTGAATACCGTGGTGCACCCCAGCTCCAACTACAACAAATCACCATCAACGAGGCTGCCAAACAAAAAGATCCAAAGGATTTCATGGAAAAAGCACCCGTCAGCAAAGATGAATTGCAAGAAGAAATCGAACAGACGATTTTCAACATGCAAAACGATACGATCCGGGGCATCGTCCGTGCGTTCATTGAACGATACAACTACGAATTTTTCGTGTATCCCGCAGCGACAACGATTCATCATGATTTTGTATCCGGATTGGCATATCACACCGTATCGATGCTGCGCATCGCGAAATCGTTGTGTGATTTATACCCTGTATTAAACAAGGATGTTCTTTACGCAGGTGTGATCCTACATGACATCGGGAAAATCCATGAGTTCACCAGTGCAACAGACACCACGCGCACCAGAAACGGTAGCCTTCTCGGGCATATTCCAATTATGACAGCGGAAATTCGGGAAGTGGCAAAAGAGCTTTCTATCGAAAAAGAAAGCGAGGAAGTTACGCTTCTTCAGCATATGGTTCTCTCTCACCACGGAAGGCCAGAATGGGGAAGCGCTCGAACTCCACTAATCCAAGAAGCCGAAATTCTGCATTACATTGACATGGTTGACGCCAAGATGAATGCATTAAGCAAGGCACTTAATAAAACAGACCCTGGTGGATTTACAGAAAAAATATTTGCCCTTGATAACCGATCTTTTTACAAACCGCTGATCTGATCAACGGTTTTATTTAGCATTGGCATTCGGGATCATCTACAAAAATACCAAAAGAAGGTGAGCGCATGAACAAACATGCAATCATTCGAGCACTCGAAGCGTTAAATCCAGCGAGTATTCATACGCACTCCGTTTCATTAGATCAAGCCACTCGACGAATTCTAGACGGAGCAAAATTAAAAAGAAAAGCTCTATCTAAGCAAGAAATCACTAAGTACGGGCTAAATATCTATCCCAAATCAGGGGTGCGAGTAGAAGATTTAATCGATTGGTTAATTACCAATAATGACATAGAAGTAGATCAAGGGCGTGAGAAGAAAGTTCGTATCACACCCCAAGGGGTGCAGCACCTCATGGAGTTATATACCGACCATCATTGCGCAGCGTTCATTGCATATAGAGATCAAGTAAATGATTTGACCCAAAGGAGAAATGAAACAGACTTTGACCCTGTGCATGTCGCTACTATGTTTTACCGCCAGTGGAGCTTGAGCCAAATTGAACAACTCTACTTTACGAGCGAAAAATCAATACAAGTAGAAATACAAGCTTATCACGAGTACGTACTCTCTCAATTCGGATTGAAAACGGATGAGGATGACTTTCTATTTCACCTGGCGCCGAAATTGTTTCTCTCCGAGGAGGAGATGCTTGAGAACATCAGGCTAGACGTTATAGGAGTGAACCTTGGCCCCCACCCCGTTATTCTAGATCGCCCTTATCCAAACAAAGGCTATGTGGTAGCAGGTACAAAAATTGGAAATGAAACATTCACTACCGGCTTCTATCCAATTATTGATCCGAAAGGGGCATTTCCCGACGAATTAGATATTCAATACCGCTGGACGATCGGAAAAAATAAAGAAATCGTTCATGATATCCACATTCAGTTTGAATTCGACAGAGGCAATCTGTTTTCAACGGAACAATCATTATGCCGAAGCAATGATTTGCCAAATATCCGTTTGACCACCTTTCCGAAAGAATTTGGTATAGGTACGGGGAGTTTTCACATTAGAGAGAACGTCATCTTGACATCATTCCCTGCACATCTCCATTTCGCTTTTTACGCAGACAAACACTTTAACAAGTGGCGCGGAAAAGAAGATTTATTGGATCAACACACCGCTGATTAAATCAGTGGTTTTTTTGGCGTGCAGGAAAGTAAGGAGGAACACCCATGAAAGCCACATTGTTTGACTACCAGCGCTTTTGTGCAGAATTCATCAAGAGCGTGCCCCGGTGCGGACTGTTTCTTGACGTAGGACTTGGTAAGACGCTCATCACTCTTACGGCCTTTGTAGAACTCGCGCAAGAAAACAAATTACACGGCCATATCCTAGTCATTGCGCCTATACGCATTGCCATTAATACATGGCCAGATGAAATCACCAAGTGGGACCATACGAAACATGGAACCTTCGTTCAACTGGCAGGTTTACCAAAGAAAAAACGAGACAAGATTCTCGACGGCGTAAAAGAAGCGCCGCCGACAATCTATATTATCAACCGGGAACTTATCCCGAAATTAGTTGAGCGGTTCCCTGGAAAGAAATGGCCGTTTTTAAACGTCGTAATTGATGAAGCGCAAAGCTTCAAGGGGTATGGCACAAAAGGTTTCAAGGCCCTGAAATCCATTGCACCATACACTCACCGTTGGATAGAGCTGACCGGAACCCCGTCCCCAAATGGGCTCATGGACATATGGTCATTAATTTACTTAATTGACGGCGGGCAGCGCCTTGGTAGAAATATTACCGAATATCGCAATCGTCATTTTGTTCCAGGCAGACGGACACCAGAGGGTTATCCCTATGAGTGGTTATTGATCAAAGGGCATGACCATTATATTCACCATGCCATCAAAGACGTGGCTATCAGCATGATGAAAAAAGACTATCTTGATCTGCCACCGCTCACCCATAATGTCATCGAGCTTGAAATGACAAAGTTGGATCGTCGTGTTTACAACCAACTCAAGAAAGACAGAGTGCTTCCTCTCTTAAACGGCGGCGCCATCGAGGCCTCAAATGCAGCGGTGTTATCTGGAGCCTTATTACAGCTCTCCAACGGAGCCATCTACGCTGATGAAAGTCGAAAAGAAATCATCGAACTTCACGATCATAAAATCAAAGCGCTGGAAGAAATCGTAGAAGGGTCAAACGGACAACCCATCCTGTGCTTTTATTGGTTTAATCATGACAAAATACGGCTAGACAGGTATTTCCCCGGAGCAGAGGTCTTTAACGGAGACCCCGAACAGTTAAAACGCTGGAACAATAAAGAGATACCCCTTCTATTCGCCCACCCGGCAAGTGCGGGCCACGGATTAAACTTTCAATACGGAGGCCATATTCTGGTCTTTTTTGTCGTTCCCCATTCACTTGAATTATATGAACAATCCATCGGGCGCCTATATCGCAACGGGCAGACCGAGCCAGTGATCGTCCATTATTTAAAAATGCGCGGAACGGTCGAAGACCGAGTTATCTCAACACTCTTGGAAAAACAGTCTGTCCAACAAGCGCTTATTGATGCCGTAAAGGCCGAAATTGGGGACCTGGAACCAGTGAATTGATAAAGCTGAATGGTTGCAGATAAGCAAATACAAATCCAAAAACCAAAGGAGAAAAAAACATGAAGAAATTAATCAGTGAATACCTAGATGCCCATATCCAATCCAACAACCTAACTTTGACAGAAACGCAATATGAGCAGGCCTACAGAGGCGTCGAATATTGGTTAACAACAAACCTACCGGAAGCGGTAAGTGATTCTGTCACAGGTGTCGTGTAACTTACTTATTCGCACAGGCAGGACGCCGCGAACGTCCTGCCTGATTAAAGGCACTCTTATTAGAAGGGGGATAACATTATGAAAGAAACGATTCAAGCTCATGACGACGTAAATGGGAGCATGTTAAAACGATGCGTCATGGAAGCAATTGAACGAGAAGGAATTGAAGTCAAAGAAACGTTCGAAGCAGCACTAAAACAATCCTCCTGGAGATCGCACCCTAATCTTAATCAGAAAACTAAAATTGTGATTTATATCCCACAATTTACTGATTGGTCCGACACCCAAATGGCGTTGTTGTTAGCCTATCATTTGGCTGAAATTCAACTGGAACGACAACGAGATCAACTCGCAAAACAAGGACTCAAAGGGTCTCTCAAAGCATATATGCAAAAAGAAAAACCTGCCTATTTTCATCACAAGCAAACGTGGGCATGGGTGGAACACTTTTTTGCCAAAAATGGTTTTTTGCTCAAAGAGGAAATGAAGGATCATATAAAACCACCCTCTTCCGTGTCACATATGATTCAAGGAATGAAACAAATAGCAATTCGTTGGGTGTTGCTTCCCATTGTATGGGCTTATGGGTTTGTAGCTACTGTATGGATTCTCGGATTAAATCAGATACCCCCTTTCGGCGTAGTAGGTGTTTATGAAGTCAAAGACGAGTTATTTACCCATGGCTTTTTCATGGCTTATATGTTCATTGTTTTTATGAAAGCTGGAGTCCAGTTATTAAAGAAAATGGAGTCCAGTTATTAAAGAAAAGCTTGCATTGCAACATTAAATTCAAAAATATGATCTTCAAAGAAAATTATTCGCTCAGGCAGGACGCTGTCCTGCCTGATTAGAGGCGTCTTATCAGAAGGGGGATAACATTATGAAAGAAACGATTCAAGCTCATGACGACGTGAGCGGTAACGTATTAAAACAATTCGTCATGGAAGCAATTGAACGGGAAGGGATTGAAATCAAAGAAACGTTTGAAGCAGCATTAAAACAAAGTTCCTGGAGATCGTACCCTAATCATAATAAAGAAACTAAAATTGTGATTTATATTCCACAATTCACTGATTGGTCCGATACACAAATGGCGTTGTTGTTAGCCTATCATTTGGGTGAGATTCAACTGAAACGACAACGAGATCAACTTGAAAAACAAGGATTCAAAGCATCATTCAAAGCATATATCCAACAAGAAAAACCTGCCTATTTTCATCATAAGCAAGCGTGGGCATGGGTCGAACACTTTTTTGAGGAAAACGGTTTTTTGATCAAAGAGGAAGATTTATGGCCAATGAAGGATCATACAATGCCGCCCTCTTTAGTATCGCATATGATTCAAGGAATGAAACAAATAGCAATTCATTGGGTGTTGCTTCCCCTTATAATGGCTTATGGGTTTGTAGCTGCTGTATGGCTACTCGCATTAAATGGTGTGTTCCCTTTTGGCAAAGTGAATCTTGACGGAATCGATGGTGCGCTATTCGGAAAGTTATTTCTCGCGTCTTATACAATCATCATTTTATGGAAAACGAAAACTTCAATCCACATATCATATCAAAGAAAAGCTTGCTGAAAGAATTAAGACATTAATATTTGAATAGGTCGTATTTAATGAAGGTTAACAAAAGGAGTGAAACGGATGAAGCAAACGAACAATAAATTCCGGCTCTTAACTAAGTCTGATATCGGTCTAGTACTCGGCATCGGATCCTTAGCTGCTATCTTAAACGTCTATCCATACCCGTTTGTCGCTGCAGGGGCCGTTGTCATCGGTATCATCTTGCTGAGGATGACTGAGAGTAAAGATGAGAAAAACGAAAAGGAATCCATCCAGAATCCACAAATCGAACAAACGATTGAGCAAAAAAGCGCACAGGAGATTATTACAGATAAACTAAACGGTGGGATCATCGAGAGAGCCATTGAGGAACAATTAGACCAAACGGTAAAGAAAGTAGTGAATGACCTATTTGGTACGCACGGCGATATCACCCGCGAAATACAAAAACAATTAAGAGCAACCATGTTGCCGTATATCGAAAAATACGACTTTGGGGTATATAGCACGAAACTTGAGCACCTGCTAAATGAGTTAGTCAAAAACATAACGAGCAACCAGACAACGGTTATTAAAAACATAAAAGAAATCATGGGGGTTGAACCCGTGAAAGAAATCAAAACGAGCGAGCTGTTCGATAAGTACACAGAGTTTATCAGTGACACCATCGAAACGGAAAAGCTCGAAATCGATGAAGACGACACGCCGAGCTATGCACCGCTGAATGCGCACATGGAAACCACGGAGAGGTGTAGTTATAGTTCTTCCTGCGAAGAGAGAGTAATCGAATTCACCTGTGAAGAAGATGAAGAGTTAAACATCTCTGTTGTCATTCGTCGTTGGACAGACAGCTTCTTAGGCAATGACTGGACGATCGATAGCATTGAACGAACAACAAGGGACGGTAAGACCGTCTATGCATTTCAAACCCAAGACAATAAGGAAGACATCACCGATCTTCAATTACCAATGAACAATCTTCGTAACTTAACGGACTTAGACGTGTACTTACTCAAACTACACTACGACAATACCTCAATCATTATCGACGAAACCGAAATCTCGGACGATTGTGTCGAAGTAAAAGCTGAACCAGAGTACAGTCTTTCTTGACGGGCGACGGACCATCAGAGTCGAACCCTTATCAAATAAAGGAAGGAGTGATTTGATCAATGTTAGGAGAACAAATTGCTGAGCATTTGCATTTGGATTGTGCCAATTGCTACAGTGTTAATGTAACACCAACTGGCTCATTCAAAGTTGATCAACTCGGAGCCTATGTGACAGTCTTTTGTCACAATTGCAATCAAACAACAGAAGTAGGCGATGGAGAGTTCTGGACGGCTCATGAAATAACAAAACCCCATATAGAAATCGACACATAAAAAATCCCATCTGGCTGTTCAGATGGGATTTTGTTAATTTTCGTCAGGGTCGATATCCAGCGGCTCTGTCTCTAACGGGAACAACAGGATCATGCCAGCAGGAAGAACGTCTGCGTCATGAATTCCGTTCAGTTCAACGAGTTGGCCAAGTGGGACGCCAAACGAACGGCTCAGTTTAATTAGCGTATCGCCTTCTTCCGCTACGTAATACATGTAGTCTATTGCATTCAAGTCGTTCACCAGTTTCAGACGCTTAGATGCGTCGATTTGACCTGGGTATAGTTGCTCTGCTTTAGCATAAGCGTCTTCAATTGTCGTCTGAAACGAATCGCGTGTTTCCGGAATTTGTTCCGGGTTGTCAATACGTTCTTCTATGGTATCGTTCAGACCTTCTCTCACCTTTTCCTCTGTTGTCTGAGAGTCTTCATCGCTCATGCGCTGGGTATTCGTGTCTTCACTCACGACTTGGCCCACATCTGGAGAATCTAAAGCACTGTCCGGCGTGTTTAGCTGCGCGGCATATGCCGAAGCTGACTTTGCGGCTATAATTTTACCGCGCACATCCGAAGAGAAGAAAAATACGAAAAACAATAGCGTGCCGACAACCGCCACGATGGATACGGCAGACAACAGGCGAAAACCAAGTTGATCTACCTGTTCCTCCACAAGACCTGTTTGACTGACGGAATTCGCCCGCCTTTTGCCTCTTTTAAAACCCATTTTACCACTCCCTTCCCTACTGTAATTATACGGGAATGGGTGATTAAGTACAATGAAAATTAATTAAAAATGAATCAAAATAACTGAACATAGAGGTGTTTTGAATAAATGTCATTTGCGTTTATTAACAATCCAACCTATGAAAACGAAGAATTAAAGAGTGTCTACAACAAATGGAGGCAGCGTCAATTTGGGAAACGAATCCCGGTGCACGTCTTCGGTTCGGGCTCTGAAGGAAACTCTGTGTATCTCAAACCATACCGCACCTTAATTGACCTCGGGCTCACATACAAAATCTATCAGGAGTATAAACCGACGTTTTTTCTCGATGTGGATTACATTATTCTTACACACCACCACGGCGACCACCTGAATCCGGCCACGCTGAACCGTGTGCTTCAAAATTACCCACACATCCGCATCATTATGTCTGATTTCATGTGGAACATGATCACTTCAGATGATTTTAAACCGGAATACGAAAAACGAAAAAAAGGGGAGCGAGTTCCATTTGGTCACGATCCGGTATTCCGGACAGACGAAAGCGGACACCGCATCAAAAAACAAAGCAAATGGGCGCCGTCTTTTCTCAAGTACAAATCAAAATTCAGGATCGCAGCGCCTGAAATGCTCAAGACTCATGATGGAAAGGCGTTCTTGTTTGAGCCGCTCACAGTCAAGCACGGCGATATCGTCAACATCGCCGTACAAATAAGTGACCCGGAACTGGAATTCGAATTTCTGTACGCTTCTGATCTGGACAATCTGGGCGGCGAACGAGCATTTACGGACTGTTATGGTAATACGCAGCATGTGACGGGACTGAAACAAAACCGACGCTACACTTGCATGTTTCTGGAAGCCAATTATGATGAAACCCTTCTTCAAGACTGGTACAACAATCTAAGCGAGGACGATCCAGAGTATCGTGGAAAGAAGGCACGAGCGGACGGGAATTTGAGACATATATCCGAACAGGAAGCGAGCGCGTACATCGAACAGCATTTGGACGAACACGGGCTGTTCGTTCCGCTCCATGCGTCCAAGACGTTCGGTACGCTCCACCAGTCCTAAAGATTTTAAAAAAAACACAACGGAAAGAAGACAACCCGACCTTTCAAAAAGGTCGGGTTGCTTTCAGGGCGAAAAGCAGCCTTTTCGCCTAGATAAAAGTTGAGAAAAAGTGCAACAAAACCAATGTTAAAACCTGTAAAAAATGACAAAAACAGTTGGGTATGCAGGGTTTTTAACGTATAATTAAAGGTATAACGCAACAGAGTAAAAACTCACACCGTCAAGACATCCAAACAAAAATTTAAACGTGCGGCACACCCGTGCAAAAGGAGAAGATAAGCCCATGACAAATGGAAAACAGAAACAAACACGTGAACAACTAGGAGTACAAGAAGGCGACAAAATCATTTTAAAAGGCAAAGTAACATATGCGCGATTAGACAAAGCCATCTCAGGAGAGGCACTTACCCGCGAAAACGAACGTCGTGCAAGAATGGGTATGCTGCATACGAAACCATTCCGTAGCGTAACAATAGAAAACCCAGAGATTGTCCAGGGTGAAGGGACGCCGCTTGCTCTATTTCACGCACAAGAGGTGTACCAAAGCAAAACCACTGGCAATCAAACTATGTCTTTTGAGAGTAAATCCTTGTTTCCGCCGTCCTATGGCCATATGCAAGAGAATGGAACGGTAAAAGAAATTCCTGACCCAGAGAAAAATCCAGCTCAAGGACAAATCATTTATCTAATGATTACCGCCTTCAAAGCGAAAGGGTTCAACAACCTAGGTTCAACATTTGACACGATCGTCTTTGAAAAAGGAGACATCCAATTCTATGAAGGTAAGGGTAATAGCCTTGCTGGATTTGGTCAAGCAATGAACATGCCTGTAGAGAACATAACCAATACAGGCGCTGAACCACGGCAGCTACAGGGAGCCCCTACACAAGAAGAATTGGTTGGCGTAGGTGCAGGACAGAACCAAAACGGTTTCGGTCAAGCGCCAATCAATGACCCGAACCAAAACGGGAACCAAGGAGGTTTCGGAGGGTTCGGCCAGCAAGGCGGTTTCGGACAAACGGAACAGAGCGGTACAAATTCTAACCCGTTCGGTATTCAGGGAGGGGCAATTTCAGACCAAGGTTCCCCATTCACGAACAACGGACAAAGAGGAAAGAGCCCGTACGCTTGATCGTGGACTCGACAACATACAAACCGAGGGGCTATGCCTCTCGGTTTTTTTTATTTTATTCGAAGGGGTTATCAACTATGAACACATTACCGATTTTTAGTATATGGGGTTATCGCCTTGCTCCATTATACCTTTGATCCAGGAAAGGAGTAGCCAACAAACATGACACAATCTGCAACCTTCCCAATGGTTCATCCATTAACATTCATACAAAACCCGCTCATCAGACACCTAGCCGATGATCCATACTGGACAGTCTCCGATGATAACAAACGCCCGGTAAATGCCCGCTTGCTGCTGGATACAGGAAAGGTATACAACGTAAAATTTGACAGAGAATGGCCACTTGTCACGTTGCTTGATTTGGACGCAGATCCGAATTTGCAAGCTGTAAACCGAGCCTACCGCTTACGAGCAAGAGAGAACCGCGTCATTGCGATTGATATCGAACCAAACGCACCAGAGCACATGAAGCAAGAAGCTTTAGAATTTCCAGCGCACTTCACAGAGCTGTCCAAAAACGGCGGTATTCATCTCTTGATTCGTGTACCAGATGACTTGATCAATCAAGAGAACCAATACATGTTCGACGAGCTGTCCGTTTTCAAAGAGCCTGTACCAAAGCCAGAAAACCCAACAGAAAAACCGCGCGGTGCCTATTTCGAAGTTCTGTTCAATGATCACTTTGTGACATTCACCAAACGCATGCTCATAGATAAACCATGCGTGGATTATAACCAAGACCCAGAAGCGAAGAAAAAGCTCGCCCATTTCTTAGAAGGCATCGTACAGATGGATAAACAAAGAAAGAAAGACCGAGAGCTCGCTAAGCAATATCGCATCGGAATAATGAAAAGTATTATCAATGAAGAAAAAGAGAAAGCAATCGAATCCTTTATTTCGATTAAACCGTTTGAAGAAGCGAAAGAACAAGCAGAGAGCAGAAATGTGAGTGACTTCGGCGGAGATTCGTCTCGCTATGAGATGAGTGTCGCAAACGGGCTCGCATTTCACACGATTCGGCTACATAAGCTGGCGAAAGACACGCGATCGTTCAAACAAGTAGCTGAAGCCCTCACCGAGCAAGACCTTGCATATGCGATTTACATGCTACTCAAGGAAATCGTCCCGTACCGCGAGAAACATGACGAGACCCGTGACGGGCTTCCATGGTTGCTGTTTACGGCGAAACGGGCGTATGAATACGTGAAAGCACAAAACGCGAAACGGGGTAAAAAATAAAACAAAAGGTGGGGAAACGTATGCTCCGTACTAGAATCAAGTTTATATATGTACCGTTAATTATTGTAGCCAATGCGATTGGAGGAATATGGGCATATGATGATTTTCTGTATTGGTTAATCGTATCAAATGCTGTCGTGTTCGCTATTATTGCATTCAACGAATGGCTGTCTCGCTCGTTTGAAAAGGATAACCACGCGAAGAAAAAAGCCATTCAGGAATTTGTATCCGAACAACTGGGTGTGGCAAAAGACGACATCACCATTATTAGAATGGACGAATCAGCACTGGTTAAAGTAAACCGCAATATATATCAAGTTATTCATGGAAGTCGTGAGAATTATTTAGTACAAGCAGGCACTCTTGTATCACAGCATTCATCAGACACACAGGAACAACCTCATGTATAACAACAAACCGGATTGTCCTACATGCTGTCCGATTTTAAACGAAAGGATGAGTTGATTTGAAAGTAGCTGTCATTATCGAAGGTGGCGTAGTACAAACTGTCCTATCAGATCAAAAAGGTGTAGAACTAGTTATTGTTGATTACGATACGCACGATCTGGAGGAAGAAGAAATCACAACGATTCTTGGAAATAAGTCCTATATTTACGGTGGAATCGAAAATGCCGAGGTAAACAGGGAACAAATAGATCGCATTTTTAGAGACGCTGGGAGGTGTGAAGACGATAAGTCTATCAGCTAAGAGTTTAGTGGATTAAACAAAAAGAAAAGAGGAGTAAAAATGAAAGTAAAATCCAAAACATTCTCTAATGGACTAGTGGTCAAGCACCGTCGCTCAGCTATTATTTTCGAAAACGCAGACGGGAAATCTGAGAAAGAATCCGACTTCACCTACCAGTTTACGACCGATGAATGGATTGAATTTATCGACTATCTAAAACGAGCAGCAAACGAAGCATGGACCACCATTACTCCGAAAGAAGCTTACAGCATGGGGTCGGATTATAATGAATATTACGATCGCCGTTATGACAACAACGGCCACCTATCTATCGGTGATTCCGAGATCGATATCAAAGCCCCTAACTTATCAAAAGACACACTGTATCAATTCAACAAGGCAAAAATCCAGTCGTTTTTATTTGATTTGGAGAAAACACTAAGTAAAAAGGCAATACAAATTAAAACAACTATTACGTAATAGTATTACAAAACAATATTATGTATGAAGGAGGCTGAACTCTTGCCGAAATGCATTAAAACCGAACACGTCAACCGCATGTTTCCGTTTGAGTTTTATGACGAGTTGAGCGAACAATTAAAAGCCTTCACGCTACTCAATCCTGCATTCATCCTGCAAGATCAGATTGATCTCAAAACGGAAAAGCGCAAAGCCCTTTTTGAACAAGCAAGGAAGAATAAACCGATGGGTATCTTACACCAAAACAATTTGCTTGAGGTAGAACCGTTTGGAGAGCTCTTGGCATTAGAAGTATGCTGCCCCACTAAAGAGAAAGACACTGTCTTGCATGAACCGAACAAACGCGGCCAACTACCGCTGTCGATCATCGTCGCACAGCTCTATGATTCGTCTTGCTCCCCGGTATTCTCAAAAGACGTCACCGAAGACTCAATCAAAAACATCCCCGAGGTTCTCTGGGACGATCCGAACCTTTTCCTGGGGATCATTACGCTCACACAAAAAGAACCTCGCGTTGCCGTCATCAAGATACCGAAACGAGTAGAAGATCAATTGTTCGAATCTACGCAAGATGACGCATAATAGCATCAGGCGTGCTGGCATTTGCCGGCACGCTTTTTAATTGGAACAAAAAGTTAAGAAAAAATGATCAAAACGCTCTGAGCATCTAGTTTTTCTTGCTATTTCATGGCATGATAAATACATACGAATTACCAATAAAAGGAAACGGGGTGTTGTTGATGCCTACCACAAAAAAGCCATTAAAAGTCCGCCAAATTGAGCGGATGAAAGAGAAAGAGTATTCGAAAACCTATCTACAACGAAAACAGGAGCGCCAAGAAGAACCGAACAATTACCCGCTTACTCGGCTCATCCTCATTAAAGATTTCTTCCGCACGCCGGATTTATACAAAGCCATCGGTTTCTTTTTCAGCATCCAAATCATCATTGCCGTCATAGCCGCTGGGGTAAATCATCCAAAGTATGCTGGCGCTTTGAACTTGCTCGCTATTATTCTCGGCATTGTCATAGTCACTCTGTCTATTCGGACCATCAATAGGCGGCAACGATTGGATCCCACAAGGAGAAAATTCAAACTCTCGCGAGTCTTGTTTATCACAACGGTTATGCTCATTGCCCTGTTTCTAGTGACATATTTTTATAGCCTGATTGGGATTACAATGTCAGCACAACCCAACCAAATGTCGCTTAATCTTTTGTTCACCATCTATCCGGTAGCAATGGTTTTTACCGTGCTTTTCGTCTCCCCAATTATAGAGGAGCTGGTATTCCGTGAACTGCTGCCATTTGCAACTGGTCCGAGTTATTTGAGCTTCGTCATTGCGAGTTTAATTTTCATTGCGTTGCACGCACCATACGGCATTATGGGCTGGACAAGCTATGGTATTCTAGCTGCTGGATTCTTATACGCTCGTTTAAAAGACAATAACGTGTACACCGCTATTGCTGTTCATATGATCTGGAATGCTTTAGCACTTATCGTATAAGCAGATATATACGAGTAGAAAGGAATAAGAAAACAAAAATTTTATTTGTATACAGGAGGAAATAAATTTGAAACTGAAAAAGGGTTTTACCAATAGAGGCTTTAGCTACATTGAGTTTAAAGACATGTATGGCTCTGAGTGCAGTATTCAAAAATCTTCATTAGCCACAGAAGATGCCATATGGTTTGGTGTAAATAGTGCAGACCCTGAGATTATGGTTGAAGATAAAGGGTGGTTGCCTTATGAAATCCCAGACAGTGTATTACTAACTACAAGAATGCACTTGACACAAGAACAGGTCAAAGAATTGTTACCTATACTTCAAACGTTTGCAGAAACAGGAAAATTACCTGATTGAGCTATGTCGATATTCGAAGATTTAATGAAACAAATTAAGCATTGTGCAAATAAAGGGAGGGAGGAGGTATAACATGTTTAAAAAATATTCAGAGAAAAGACAAAGGGAGTGAGTAAAAAGAATGGAGGGTGAGGCATCAAGTCTATCAGATAAGGTGTTAAAAATTTGGTTTCAACATGCAGAGTTAGACAATGAAACTAAGAAAGTTTCGCAATAAAACAAAAATGCGCAGTACAGAGTGGGTGTTTAAAATGGAAAAACAACGTATTGAATGTGGCGAGACGTTAATCAGCCCCAACAGGAAATATGATTTTTTATGTGATTTGTGCTGGTTCGATTGGGGATTAAAACAGGACGAAACCGAATAAATAACCCATTTAAAGGGACAATTGGGAGCGAATTGAAGACATTGAGGGAGGAATGCAGATGAAATCTCCATTCATTGCTGATAAGAAAACCTATCTGAAGGAAGATAAAAAACATACAAGAACAGTATTCCATCCTGCAGTATACTTCATAGAGGATAAAGCATATTGCTATTTTCCTGATAAATATACTCCGTCGGGTCTGATTGAATACAACAATGAAAAAGACGCTTTAAGGCATGCTGAACGCTTGCACAAACAGTATGCACTCAAAATAGAGTAACATTTTATGATTGATATGTGCAGCACGCCGTTAATTAAATGACATAGAGATAAAACCATCCAGCAGAGGGGGAGAAGGAATGACTGTGAAAGAGAAGACTTTTAACAAAGAGAGAGACATAGTAACTTTAGGTATTAATATGGTGTTAGGAATCGGATTAGTGTTTTTAAATCCTCTTTTGTTGATGTTCCATTGGAACTGGTTTGTAGTCCCGATCTTGGGATTAGTGGAATTAACCTATGTTACCGCATTTGGACTAATGATAGTTGTGTGGTTTTTAACGAAGTTTCCACGCCAAAAGATAAGGGATGAACCAATTGAAAATTTGAAATTAATTATTTCTCGTTACGTTGTATTGACTCTCCTGTTGATAATGGCACTAATTATTCGCGGAATGATGTAGAGGGGGAACAGAAATGAAGACTTTTATGTTTTATATCAAAGAGGGTTCAAGGATAGCAGCTGCAATTTTCGCGATTTTATACGTGCTGAATGTTGTGGAATTTGAGTATGCTGCCCTATTGTTGCTTTTAGCTATTCTTAATAACCTAGGGGCAAAGGAGACGGCGGAGTGAGCGGGATTAGAATTTTATTGGTCGGAGAAGGTGTTGAGCGTATACATTATGAGAATAATTAACTGCAAAAATTGTAGATGGCTGCGCTATTACGATGGTTATTTTTGTGGAAATGGGGATGCGAAAACGGATGAAGCAGCATTTATAGATGACATTGAAAAAGAGAATTGTTCTAAATTTAAGCAAAGAGACGGTAAGTTCTGGACAAGCGATGATGGATGGTTTTAATTATCATGAGAATGATTAGTGAACAAAGTGATAGTTGGTTAGATTATAAACAAAATATTAGCAGGATTCTCAAAAAAGGAGACGGTCAAAATTGGATAATCCAAAATTGCAATTTAATGATGATCAGAAAGCTGTGATTAAACGAGAAATTAAACAGGCATATAATGCTATGGCTACTCTTCTTGATTGGGTAAAAAATGATTCTTTGCGTGAAGATATGAAAGAAACATTACCTAAGTTAGTAGATAGTTACATGGAGACTGTAAAAGAAACAATCGGTTTCAACGGGGAAGAAAGCGAACGTGAAAAAGAAATGACCGAGTCAATTGGTCAATATTATCAGCAACAGATAGCGAATTTGGAACAGGCATTAGAAAGGCAACAATCGATTAGCAGCATATCTGCGAATATAGAGCTCGCCTTCAAGAAAATAGATAAATGGTGGAATATTGAAGGATTCAATTTCATTCGTGATAAACAGATAACGGCTGGAGGAATTGCAAAGTTAGAGTTTGGTTTTATGCTGAATTCTATTTCATCAAGTTATTCGGCAACACCAATCTCTGATAAAAAACAACTAAAAACAAAAGTTCAATACCTTGAGGAAAAAGGATTCAAATTTACACCTAAGAAACGGGGGTACGGATTAGATCTGATTGATAATGACCACAATCGCAAATTGCTTGAAGAGATAATCAAAAAAGCTTTTCCAAGTGCAAAGATATGGTCATATAAGAATCATTTAAGACAAACCAATAAAGAAAAAGACGATCACTACATCCTTAGAGGGGTAGAAGTTTCAATATCAGATTTAAGTGATATTGAAAACCTTTCAATTGAGGAGAAGCAATTCTTATTTGATGGCGATACGGTTTAATAAATTTTGAAACTTAATGACAACCGAGTTAAACATTGAGTGAATTATAAAAAATGGAGGTATTAAGATGAACAACAAACCAACTGAACTTGAAGAACTACCGATTGCAAAAAACTTAGAAGAGCTGAATGATCAAAAGAAACAAGAGTTTGATGATTTAGCAGAAGAATACAGCACGGTGCTTCAAAAAATCAATCTATTCATAGAAGTAAATGAGTTGGATTACAATGAAGCTTGGGATAGAGCAAATCAACGGTACGATTCTGATATGACATACGCGCCCAATGAGAGATAATCAAACAAAGCAAAAGTTATGTCTCCTTATTAAAACACAAAAGTAATTAAAGCACTAAAGGAATCCATTGCTGATAAGAAAAGACGCTTTAAGGAATGCTGAACGCTTGCACAAACAGTGTGCACTCAAAAAAGAGTAACATTTTATGATTGATATTGTGCCGCATGTCATCAATAACCAATATCATTATAGGAGTGATTCACATGGGTAATTGGGGTATTTCTCCGCATGCGGAGCCAAAAGAAAAATTAAAAGCCGACATGTCTGACTATCTTCATGGATTAAACGCAACAGGTCAAATTAGCTTTGACATCTATAACGAGATTCATGGATTTTCTATGAGGTTGTTAGATGATATGTACAAACTAGGCGCAAACAAAACCAAATAAGCATGATGCTTACCATATGCTATTACCGCTCGTAATAGCGTTATATACAAAACAAAAGAAACCTCATGCGTGTTAAACTAAAAACCCGGTGCGGTATAAGTGATCAACTCTATACCGTACCGACACAGCTACTACATAACTTTCAAACACGAATCCAAATTTAAAACAGACAGCCCACCAAAGGAGCACAATCATGACTCACAGAAAAACATTAGATAAAAACAACGGTTTGCGGACCATTAAGCATAAAACTGTATCCTCCCCAGAATTCACGGAGGACATAGACCCTATCAACCTGCTTGAAACCCTTGACGGACACATCGAGACCTTAAACAACAACCCAGACCAAAAAGCCGTACAATATGTTCGATCATGGCTCCAATCCATGGAAATCCTCACGATGGATTACGCAGATAAAAACTGGTGGATAAACGAACCGCTCGTTCTGCATAAATACCTGATGAAACGGTCGATGACCAAACGCGTTGGTCATTTGATCAAAACAAAAGGTGAATGGAAGAGCGGTCGTGTCCGCAAAAGCGACCTCGAAGCAAGGTTCCACGTCCGACTTCCAATAAACGCAACCATTTACCCAAAGGACTCGAAGGCGAAAATAGAAATAAAACACGGAATAGTTGACCCGCTGCTTCTAGCAGTAGTAGCGATTCATCGCTCCGTCGAAGGGATGTTAGAAGCAGGCACCTCATCAAGTGGTGTTTTCCGCAAGCCAACCGCAGTCATACAAATGAACAAACTCAAAATGTGGCTGGAAAGTAACGAAATCGACGGCTTATGGGAAATACAGGATAAACTCCGTATTATGAACCTGGAGGATATCGCAAACACCACCGTCTTGACGACAAACCCATAAAAACAAAAAACCTTACAGGACATCTAATCCTCCGTAAGGTTTTTGTTTGTAACGCGACGCATCTTCACTGAGCCTACCCAACTACTCCCATGTTCGACCAAACAACAAATCCAGCACATAGGACGTGAATGCCAATTGAAGCGAAGAAGACAACCGTTTCTCCCAAACCACCCGTTTCGTAAGCAAAAGGGAATCTCCATCGCTTTCGCGCTATCTTAGGGATAGGATAAAACCATCGAATTCCCTGCTGGCTAAACGAATCTTCTGTTATGTGGACCACATATCCCAGAGCAAGCGCTAACAAATAAATCGACTCGAAATACCACGCGAGCCCTAAAATCAATAGCACTACCCAGATTGTATGTGTGATTGTTCGGTGCGGAATTGCTCGACTTATCGGTGTGATATACTTCCCAATAGTGGAGTTTTCTGAATCGATATCCGGCAAAACCGTTCCCAGCGTAAATGCCAGCAGGACAAGCGCTAGCTTGAAGGGATGAGTTGAATCAAAACCAAACATCAACGTAGCCATACAAAGCGCAACAATACCAAAATGCCCGGCCAACATAAATCCCCGTCCCACACGGAGCAGACCCAAGATGAAAAGAGAAATCACAGTTACGATTAAACTGTACTCTGCTAGTGAGAGCGGAACCCCAAACTGAAAACCAAATAGTTCCAATGTCGCATCCGGGCTGTGAAGCATGATCTGAACGTCTCCGCTCCGATTCTCGTAAGCCGTATATGCGAGCAGACCAACGTGCATAACGGCAAGAGAGCTTATAACATGCGTCTTTCCAAGCAAGAGACTTCCCCCTTCCTTCGTTTATTTATACATTAATATATTAAGTATTACGTAATATGTAATACTTTATTTTTAAAAAAAGATCATTCAGCATTTCGTACTCGATGGTAAGCATCGTCGCGTATCGCCTCCCTCAAACCATCAGTATCTTCTGTAACAATGGTTTGGTGAATGGCGACAAGCTCAGATAAGAGCATATTCGTCACACGGCTCTCTACAACGAACGCATCGAGTCGATCATGAATACGCTCTAACGTGTGAGTCTGAGCGACGGACGCATGCGATGACTTACGGATCGCTGTTGACTGCTCTTTGAGAAGCTGTTGCATATGAGCAATCTGCTTTTGCAACCCCTTAAACAATAGCGAACTTTCCCCCGCCTTAGACGGGGGAGGAGCCATACGTCTCTTTGTTTCAGAAACATGATTCATAGAACAACCTTCCTTTCTCTAAAAATGAAAACATTATAATTAAAATGAAAACTCCTAATTAAAATAAGTCCATGTTTTCTGTTCGCAACATCGCCAGGTATTCATCCGGGTCCTCGTTAATCTCCAGGACATTCTGCCCATCAAAATAAGGCAGGATAGGTATACCTAAATACACCATTCCACTTACTAAACACACATTTTGGTATCGTGGGGATCCATCTACAAACAACGGATGGCGCGAACGGAATCGAAATGTCTTCTTCTTCGCGCAATCGCTGTGTATGCGCTCTACAATTTTGAATCCCGCCGGGAGTCTACTCCGACCGAAAGATGTGCTAATGAACTTAATTAGATTAATCAACGAAGTATCAATCATATTGGATTCAGGATAGAATTCTTCTTCGAACACCGGCAGTGCATTCACCCCGTCCCCACCTTGCAAGAAATCCATCAGCGGTTTTTCCAGCACCTCATACATTGAAAAAGACCGCACTTTGTTATCGTCACACATTTGCTCCTCACACCTTTCCACTTTTCTATGGGCCGTCTGTGATTGCATCCCTGGTCTAGTTATAAAGACCCATTCTTTTTTTACTGCGTATTTATTAATATAACAGCGAAAACGCTGTGCACACAGTCGTTTGGTTCTGTAATGATAGTTTACAACTATTTCAAGTAAAAAGCAAGTACTGGTTATAAAGCAATGATATGCTAAAAAGCTGTGCAGTCAACGCTATTATGTGAAATTATGCTCTTACCGATTATATCGGCACCATGAAAGAAATGTTGAACTTTTTTATGTAAAACACTGTGCCAACAGATGAATATGCTAAAAAAATGAAATAAATTTCATGCGTAAATAGTAACAGGAGTAATAACCTATTATTATGCCAGAAATCCACAAGGCGAAATCGATGAAATTTGTAGGCTCATAGTCCCAGGATGCGAACTTATGTTCCTATATTAATTCAAAAATAGAACAATGTCCATACCGAAAAAGAGAAGAGGGTAGAGGAGCAGTAACAAACAGTGGTTTTATACAGAACTTCTTAGACCCCTGTGATTCCGCTGAAATAACGAGCGGAATCACCAATAAATCAAGAGAAGGAAAAAATTAAAAAGAAAAAGACGCGAAAGAGAGGAATCCATTATGAAATCAACTTTAACATTCGAACAAGTCAAACCACTTATTGAGGCAGACCTACGAGCAGGGCAAACCCTACGATCAGGGCAAACACCAGCTCTTATAGGTGAGCCGGGTATCGGTAAATCCAGTCTCATTGAAGATTTATCCCGCACGTTCAAAACGAAAGTTTTCACACTTCCTGTTAACCAGTTAGCCGATCGCGCTGACCTTACTGGTGTACGCATGACGCAATCAGAAAACGGTAAATGGCGCCAAGAGGCCTTCCCGCATTCAACAATCATGGATGCAATCGAATATGCGAGCGACCATCCGGATGAAAATCCGATTCTATTTCTTGATGAGTTCAACCGCGCGCCTTCAGACATTACGTCCTCTATTCTGTCTTTTACGACCCTGCGTCGGGTCGGGACTATTAATTTCCCGGACAACCTGCGACTGGTCGTTGCAGGAAATGACAAGGGGAATGTTACCGGCTTAGATCAGGCGAGTATTTCCCGTTTCGCCGTGTATCATGTGCGCCCAGATCTCGACACGTTCTTGAGTATTCAATCGCTAAACCCATTTGTCACAGATGTTCTAACAAAACACCCGGAAGACCTGATGGCAATGGAAGTAGCTGAAACAAACCAAGATGGTGGTAGCGACGATGATGATGACGATACAGAAAAAGACGTCATGTCGGAATTCGAATTCATCGAGGGGGACAACTTCGCACAGATTACTTGCCCACGGACGATCAGCTATGCGAGCGAATGGTTAAACAATCTAGGCATAGACAAATCCGGTAGCGACAAAGAGAAAGATGTGCTCGGACAACTATTTACCGACATGACAGACGAGTCGAACGTCCTCCTTGCTGGTATCCAGGCACACGTCGGAAATACCACGTTTGCGCTACACTTGTTTGACGAAATCAATACACACTTCAACTCCATGCTGAGTGCGACGCATGTATCTAATCAACCAGTCCTCAAAGATCTACGTCCAAAACAGGACATCATCAACACGCTAAGCCGCGCGCAAGACGTGCAAAGTGTGGAACAGCTGATTGATACGATGAGCGAAAAAGATCGCCTGGACACACTGGTATGGTTGACAGAAACGGCCAGTACAAAAGAGATCAACAACAATCAAGCCGTGACTGCGTTCATGTCTAATGCGCCCCACCATATCGCGCAATTAGACAACAAAGCCATCCAAAACCTAATGAAAGTATTGCCTGATTCAACAAAAGTAGCCGAGAACGCTGTAAAAGCAATGTTAAACAGTACCGCTCCGGTTATGAATCAATGGCGAGGCATGATCCAATCAGTGATGGAGCAAGATTAATAGTTGGGGGGGTTAACCCCCTCGACTATTAAGTCAGAAAGGGGGCCGTATTGATGTGGTTTTGGTTTTCAGTAATCAGTTTCGTTGGGGTTTTAGTATTCAGCATCTCAATGCTGATCTTGATAGTGAATAGCTACAATGAACTTCCCGGCATCCGTTACGATAATAAGGTAACGTACGTGGGTATCGTACTTGGACTCATTTTGGCTATAGGTCCTTCATTGGTCATATTTCCTTATAACATATTAAATGAAATTGATTGCACAGAACTTGTGAAGGACCACGTTTTTGAGGAATATGGTTTAAAAGAAGAAGAAATAATTACGGATGTGCAATCACTAGGGAACAACGAGCGCATTTATAATATAAAAACTGAACATGGCCAAATTGAAGTATATGTCAAAGATCAGAAAATCATTGGTTCAGAAAGCACACTTGATTCAAACCAATGAGAAAGGGGATAGCATTGATGGATATGGTTATGGTTTTATATATAGGTCTTTGGGGTTTTGTAGTGCTCGGCGTCTCAATACTGATCTTGATAACTGATCCCAAAAATAAGGTAACGTACGTGGGTATCATACTTGGACTCATTTTGACCATAGGCCCATCAATGATACATCTGCATTATAAAGAATTAGAAGAAACTGATCGCACTGAACTTGTGAAGGGTTATGTCTTTGAAAAATATGGCTTAAAAGAAGAAGAAATAATTACGGATGTGCAATCACTAGGGAATAGCGAGTACATCTACAACATAAAAACTGAACGTGGTGAAATTGAAGTATATGTCAAAGATCAAAAAATCATTGGTTCATCAGAAAGCACACTTGATTCAAATTGATGGCTCCAATCAATAAGAAAGGAGTTTGTTAGATGAATTCTTGGTTCTTAATGACAAGCCTCTTCGGAGCCGCATATATAAAGTGGTTAATATTTGGGTTGATTACAGCAATAGCGCTAATCATTATCCTCATTTGTTATTTTACTCATGCGGAGTTGGAAGCTTATTGCTATGTATTGATACCATACTTAATAAGTGTCTCATTAGTAGGCGCTTTCTTTAATACGTTCGATTCATTCCAAGCAGCCAATAAGAAATTGAATGAGATGCATGACACACACGTCGAAAAAGTAATCTCATACGTCTTTGAAGAATACGGGCTAAACAAAGATCAATATGTCCTAGATAAGCAGCCAACTGCTTCAGGTGATTATATTTATACAGCCAAATCTGCTGAGCATGATTACGAGATTTATATCGTCGATGGCGAAATAATCGGATCAAAAGAGTTATATGATCCACAACAGTAACTATTCATCGATATCTTTAAGGGAGTGTAACAGATGGAATATCTATTATGTGGTATCGGAGTTTGCATATTCTTTGGCTCAATGATAGTTGCCTTGAATAATGTAACGAGCCCTTATGCAAAAATAGCAAAAGCCGGCGTTATTGTTGGATTTGTTATGGCGATGGTCATACTGCTATACATTCTTATTAATAATACTTTCAATGAGAATGGACAAAACGACGGGTTAGACGAAAAAGATGTGATTTCTTACATCTTTGAAGAATACGGCCTAACCAAAGACGAATACACCCTAGATAAGCAGCTAAAAGGCTCAGATGGGTATATTTACACAATTAAGTCAGTTAAGTCAAATGAAAAAGACTACGAACTCTACGTGGTCAATGGAGAAATAATCGGCTCAAAAGAGCTATATGGTTCTGAATAAGTCTAAACTTCGAAGATCTTTAGATTTTTTTTTGATTACAAAATGAAAGGGGTCAATTACCCATGGCGAATTACGAATCGAGAATGCGGACATCTTATTTCAATGTTAAGGACGAAGATGCATTCTTGAACGAAATAAATGAGCTCGAACTCGACGCCGATATTGAGAAAACTGACCACGGTTTTATACTTTTAGGATCAGATTTTACCTACGGCTCACAGGAACAGCTAGATGAAAATGGTGACTATATCGGCGAAAAAGAAGTGTCCGTCTTCACCATCATACAAAACCACCTAAAAGAAGGCGAAATAGTACTCGTTAATAGTATCGGCTACGAGAAAATGAAATACCTGCACGGTACATCATTCATCATCACGCCAAAGGTGGTATTAAGTGTTTGCGCTGAGGAAGCGGTAAAGGAAAAAGCAGTAGAGCTCGGTCTGTTGACAAAGGATCAGGCAGATAATCTGGAATGCATACTCTAAAAGCCTATCATATAAGAACCCACCAGGTATCATTCCTGGTGGGTTCTTTTCTATTAAACGAAGAAAGAGCACTTCTACCCGAAGCGGGCGAGAACACGACCCGCTTCCGATAAATGAAGCAAGAAACCATTCAATACAAATCAGAAAGGGGCCTCAATATGTCAATAAAGATACGCAATCAGAAGCCTGCAGTATTGTACCAAGACCCATTCGACGTCCTGCCAAATATCAATGCGGACAAGAGTCTGACCGACTATCAGGACAAACTTGCGGACCATATAAAAACACGCTATATAGATCCGATGTATGTTCCAATCAACGGCAACCAACCAGTCGTGATTGAAGACAACACCGGGGGAGCCACGAAACAAATCGACAAGGATACGCTGTTCAATGGTGTCTTGCACCTTTGGACAAACCCGACGCTCGATGTGAACCTGCAGGACCAAATCAACGAAATCTATCGCCAAGGCATTCAATACCATTCACAAAACGACTGGTATTTCGAAGAACAACTTGGTGTGGAGGCGCTCACGCGCATGAAGTTACCTGTCCCATCACAGAAAGCGGGAAAAATTATAAAATACTCGGCATCGGTTGATGTGATTCCAACAGCAAAAGCATTCCTTGCACAACCGGACGCAATGAATGCCATCAACTGGTTTGCCAACATCGCGGCGTACACCCATGACCGCCCATTCAACAACTATTTACTTATGACGGTCCAAACGGCCGACGTATTCAATGATGTTAAGCAGCAGGTAAAAAACTATGTACAAGCGTGGCAAACACGTCAGCCAATCAACAAAGACGTAAACAAACTTCTCGCTGACTTCGACAAGATAGACCTGACCGACGAATTGTCAGCCGGGTTGTTTCTACCAAACGGCGGCGGGGTCGCTCAAGCCGAACAAGATGCACTATCATTCACGCGCATTATTATGTACGTGATAAGCCAATACGAGAAAAACACGACTAATCCCGGAGTACTTACCATCCAACCGTCGAATCTCCAGCAGGTATATATGCCGGAGAACATTATTATTCTAAACCTAGAGAATTACGCCCACGCCACGCCGTCCGACATCAAAAACGACTGGGACGTGTTTGAAAAGGCGCTCAATGCCAAGAAGAATCTGCGCTTTATTTCAAATAAAAAACTCATGACAGCAAAAGCCGTCAACCGAAGCATGGGCTCAGGGTATAAATCATCCAGTGCGGACTATAAAGGCAAAGGAGTGGAAAGAGCAAAAGCGCAACCATTCAGCGGCAAGCCGATTCCGGCAAAGCGAATGCTCGCTATGATGAAGCGTGTAATTGAGTCGCAAGTGACAAAACAAGTGACGCAAAACACATATAAAAGCCAAACGATCTCATACATGCGCCCGAACCGTCGCAAGCCTGACGACATCAACCTTCCGGGCAAGTTGGTTACCACAAAATACCGCCCAGATATTCATGTCTATCTGGATACATCGGGTTCCATTTCTGAGACGCAATACCGAGATGCAGTTACAAACTTGATTATGCTAACAAAGCGAATTAACTGCAACTTATACATCACTAGTTTTAGCCACTACGTTAGCCAAACGGCGCTGCTCAAAACAAAAGATCGCTCTACATCACAGATCTATCAGCAATTCCTGCGCGTCCCAAAAGTCACTGGCGGGACGGATTTTGAACAAGTGTGGCGAAAAATCGACATACTTGACGAGTTCAACAAAAAGAACAACTATTCTCGCCAAATCAACTTTATCATTACCGACTTTGGTTACTCGCTCTCAAGAGGGCACCGATGGAGCCGGGAACAAGCAAGCTTAAAGCACACGTATTACGCACCCATGTCGATGGATCCGCAAGGGTGGAACCATCTTCTTCGTTGGGCAAAAGATTTCCGGGATCAAATGATAAAAGCGGGAGATCATAGCGTACGCAAACGCATGCTTCTCTGACAGTACGAATCTATCAAACAAACAGCAAGGGGTAGTGGGTCCGAACCGCTACCTCCTTTTGTCAACTAAAAAAAATGAATTGGGGGTTGCTTATGAAATGGACACAAGAGAGGTGTTACGACCATACAAAAAACAACGGATAGGATGGGAAGGCGTACTCATTGACGTTATTTCACCAAATAAACGGAACGGGTACACCTACGGGCTCGTATTTGCCAGCCTGTATGCACCAAACGAAGATATTGAGCTTGACCACGCTGTTATCAAAATGGAACCACAAGAATTCAAGAGAGCTGATTTTAGCCAATACACACGCTACTATTTTACAGCTGCAGTCGCATCGTACTACAAAGCAATCAGCATACTGGGTGTCATTGCCCAGCGAGAAAACTTTATGCTGCAAAACATCAATATGCGGAAACTGCGAGAGCTACCTGAATCCAAAATGACGCAACCAACGATGTATGTGGCCACTCGAATCCACAACATCATGTTGTCCAAAGAACTGCGTCACACCGAACAGGAACTGATCGATACGGTGTTACAAACGCCGAATGACGGCTCGGTTGAACGATTCATTAATGATTGCACAAATAGTTATCGACAAACAAGCGTCAGCAAAAAAGAAATCGAAGAGACGCTATACGCCTGAAAAACAAACTCATTAAAGGAGTGGTGATAAATGGAAATCAAAACAGGGAAACACGACACCTTACGTATGGCGTCAATCCATGACTTTGGAAAGAACGACCAGAATGGCAGCAACAGCGGCTCTGGGTCGAGCACTAGCGCCAGTGGTTCGGCTGTAATAGTCACGCAAGCCCCTTCAAATTCAAAATCAAAAGGGCCGGGTGAAGAAGACACGGGCCTCCTGGTCAACTACAACGAACTGGCCAAAAAGGGTGAATTCACTGAAGCCTTATTCCGTGACGCTCAAATCATGCAAACACTGAGCGTATTAGCCTCTAAAAACAAACCCAATGCGCTGCTCACAGGGGACGCCGGTGTTGGAAAGACACAAATTGTTGAGGAGATCGCCCGCCGATTGGTAAATGACGATCCAATTGTAAACGGGCTACTAAAAGGCATCACGTTGTATGAACTTCCCCTTGGGAAAATCGTGAGTGGTTCAAGCTTAGTCGGTCAGCTGGAGGAAAAGATTTATCAAGTCATTGACTTCGCACAAAACGCGAAGAGCAAAGCGATTATTTTTATTGATGAAATCCACCAGATCATGGGATCGTCAGAAACCAACCCGACGTACAACAAGCTTGCTCAAATCTTGAAACCAGCCCTCGGTCGCGGACACCTGCGCGTCATCGGGGCGACCACTACTCAGGAAGCGGTTACGTTCTTAAGCGACCCAGCTTTCTCGCGCCGTTGGTCTGAAGTGCAGGTCCCAGAATTAAGCCCAGAGCAAACAGCTGAGATCATCTTAAACATACGTGATACCTTCCAGAAACACCATAACGTCATCTTACCCGATAATGTAATCGAGCAGGCGGTCGCCATCGGCGATGAATTCAAACAGTACGGTTCTCACCGACCGGATACAACGATTACGTTGATCGACAAAGCCATGGCAGACGCGCGAATTAAACGCATTAAACTGGAAGAAGACGCAAAAACCAATCCGCAATTAAAACACATCATCGCAGCTCAGCCACGGCCAATCATTAACGTCAAACAGCTAAAACAGTCAGCACTATCCCTGCTGACAGGCGATGAAAAAATGTTTGAACAAAATGCCGATCGACTTAAAGATACACTAAATGCCCAAATTATTGGCCAAGCATCCGCAAAAACAGCCGTCGTAGATGCAGTTAAACGGTTGGGGCTACGACTTACTAAACGCAAACGCCCTGTAAGCTTTTTGTTCGCAGGACCGTCCGGTACAGGGAAAACCGAAATTGCCAAGCAAGTCACAGAAGCGGTATTCGGCTCAAAAGAGCGCATGGTATACATTAACATGTCCGAATTTTCAAACCCTGCGTCAATGACACGCATCATCGGTTCATCTGCTGGCTATGTTGGCAGCGACTCCAAACAGGAGCTCCCATTCGACACGCTAGAGAATAACCCGTATCAGGTCGTATTACTGGATGAATTCGAAAAGGCGCACACAGAAGTACAACGCTTCTTCATGCAAGCGCTTGATGAAGGAGTGGTAAAGACAAATCGCAACAAAGAAATCGACTTTTCCCGCACGATAATGATTGCAACCACCAATGCAGGCGTCATCGACATGGCGAAAAACGCTATTGGCTTTACACAAGACGCAGAACCAGAACGCTCAAGTGAAGACATCATCCGCATCCTGCAATCGTCGTTCGACACGGAACTTTTAAATCGCTTCGAGAAACTAATCGCGTTTACGCCAATCAAGAAAGAGGATTACACGAGAATCCTGGCGGTGAAATACAACCAAATCGTTCAAGAAGCACAGGCAAACCGTAAAGATCTGGTGTTCTCACCAAGCCATGTTGACATTGAACAAGCGCTTCAGAATGACAAGCTGCTAGAGCTCGCTGAACAATCTTACACGCCAGCATCCAACGGCCGACCGGCAGAGCGAACGATTCGTGAACATATCGAGCAAACAATTCTCGATAATCCAAATGACACCCAGTTTGACCTGCTATAAGCCAAAAGTTACTTCTGACGGAAAACCCAAAAGCGATTTTCATAAGAGACGTCGGCCATGTGTACAACAAACGAGCGCACATGGCCAATCAAATAAACAGGAATCCAAAACCTAAAGGAAAGAAGGTACAAATATGCCAATTACAATCGACACGAATTCAGACAATCTACAGGATCAAATCAAGCAGGCGAACACCAGTATTGCGTTAAACAAACAAGTAGATGCCAAATACTTCTCAGAAAACTTGACTGGGAATGGAAAACGCAAAAGCGGTCTATTCTCAGTAGAGGCAGGAACAATTAATGATTTTATTAGGGAGAACCGCCGCTTTTTAGACGAAGTAGCATTAAACGAAGGGGCTATTAAGAACAACCAACGCCACGAACAACAGGTGTTCGGCAACTTTTTTCATAAAAGCACCAAAGAAACCGATTCGGAATTCAAGAAATTTGAAAATAACCTGACCGTCATGATTCCGCCGGTCATCTTTCTTTCGATTTTGTCTGGAAACACGCCTGCTGCTCTTACTTTCCCAAAGAACATTGGGATGTATAATATCAATGCGTTAGAGAAAACGTGGACGAAACTCACAAGTGGAACCATTGACGGAAAACCGGCGACGACCTACGTCCTACCCGTCATCCAGTCCATACGCCTGTATTCCCGTGATGTAAAACATCAATCAAAATCCGGTCATGTCACAACGAGATCACAAGTTTCTGGACAACCTGACATCTATGTTCTGTTCGCAACGGTGCTTGATAGCATGGATAAAGATGGCGACATGATTTTTGCAAATAACCCCGTCAATGGTGGGAGCTACGTGACAGAAAATCAAGGCGTCATCACGATAGCACAATTAAAAGAGCGATCAGCAACAGAATACGATTACGCCAAACTCCTCGACCGTCTGGAACAGCACCTATATGTTGTCATCGGCAACTTTAACGTAGGCATCCCAAGTGTTGCAACGCATCAGCTCTCTCTTACGGTCGGGGATTTATCCATGAGCGATCTGCTTAAATCCCAAGCAACGACCATCACACATCAAGCGGAAGAGACGCTAATCAAATTTGTTCAAACGTTTAGCGCCCGCATGAAGGAATTGCAAGCAAAAAAGAGCAAATACCCAGGCATCCAAAAGCATATGGTCAATGCGCTCGTCACATTCGTCCAACACATCGATCTACTAAACGAGATTGAGGAGAACTTGATCACTACTGATCTATTAGCTTCAATTTATCAAGAACTGAAAGCTAATATCAAAGATCAACGCGCAATGAACGACATCGCACGCCATAGTCTGCGCCTGTTGTTGTCCCAACGCTTACACGAACTAGAAGAAATTCGGGATAATAACGGCTTGTACCAATTCAAACCGAAGAACGTGCAAGTCAACCAAGCTATGCAACAAAATCCAAATTATTCAACACAACAAAAACGCATTGTCACCACGACTGATCCACTCGTTATCGGCCAAGCGGGTGCGGGTTCTGGAAAGTCCCATACGCTCATCGGTCGAATCAACTACCTAAAAGACCAGGGAGAAGACCTGAGCAAAGTGCTCGTTTTGAGCTTTACGAACGTCGCTGCCATAAACATCAACAACCGTTTCCCAGGCGTACGCTCTGAGACACTTGCCAATATGTTCCATACAATTTACTCAGCGACGTATCCGGCACAAAGTTTGTCCCAGCCGTCAACCGTTGCGAACTCAATCCGTTTATTAAATCCATCAAGCCAATATTTCCAGGATTTAGGGTTGAACGCAAACAAATTGAGAACCTTTATGAACGAGTTCGCTACAAGGCTCGAACAGTTCGACCAAACTGGGTATAAGCGTGTAAATTTACAGCAAGAATTAAAACGCTTGTCCAATTTAATCGAAGGGAATCTAGATATGTGTACACATGTCTTAGACGCTGTCGAGCAAACGACACTGGAGCTTGAACCGATCATTATTCACCACAAATTGTTATTAAACGGGGATGATTTAAATATCCCGGTCGCGTATCAAAACCTAAATTACATTATCACAGACGAGAGTCAAGACATTTCGACGTTTGAATACATCCTGCTGCTCGAACTCACGCTCCACTATCGCTCTCAGCTCTTAATCATTGGTGACGGATCGCAAACACTGTATGAGTTCCGTAACTCCGATCCGCGTTACATGAATGCGCTGGAAGCATCAAACGTATTTACTAGCCACAAGTTGGAGACCAACTATCGCTCCAACGAAGAAATCCTGATGTTTGCTAATCAATTTCTACAAGTAATTGATGCGAACAAATATGCAGGCATTCAACTCAAATCGTCCAATTTCAGCAATCCGACCGAACAAACAGTTCGTGAGATGATCACCATCGGTGACAATGAAATCACAGGCGGTACGATGACAGAATACATCGAAGGCGTGAAAGATTACTTACAGAATGACAGCGGCTTTGAAAAGTGGTTCATCGAACGTGTTAAGAAAGGCGAGCAAGTTGCTATCATGGGATGGACGAGAAAAGAAGTCCTAGAGGTCAGTGAAGTCATCGAAGCGATGCTGAGAGACCACAGCCTCGGTCACATTGAGATTACCAACATCATGTCAAATAACGAGCGACCAATGACCCTGCTTTCAAGGTTTGCAAGAGACAAAGCCGTCGAGTTACGATCGTTTGATCCCACGCACAAGCATTACATGCAAGAAATCGAGCGCCACGCCAGCGAATTCGTAAAAAAGACGTTCAATCGGGCAACCAGTAAGCAAAGCACGTTCTACTACGACTTCATCTTAAGAAATATAAATACTGTTGTGCAAAGCTATGAATGGAATGCATGGCTCGCAGATTACCGAGCGGATAAGATCAACGAGCACCAAATCGGTAGCTTCCTAATTCAACAACTCTTGCGCTTAGAAACACGCAAGAATGCCATGGACCAGTTCTTGCGCAAACAAAAAGATGTACCGAACTACGATAAATGCCCGATCATTTTGTCTACAATCCATGGGACGAAGGGTCTTGAGTTTGACCATACGGTCGTTCTATTCAACGAAGCAAAACGAGGTGCGACCTCCCAAGAATCCATGCGCATGATGTTTGTGGCCCTATCACGTGCGAAAAAGTCCGAGTTTATTGTCAACTCACACCGCGCAGCTAAAAAACGTTCAGTAAGCGATACGCATGCTGGCATGTTTCAAACCCCCATCAGCAGCGCATTTTTGAGGACGCTGAATGACGCGGCCAAGCTCAACCAAGCAAAACCCGCGACAACCACACCATAACGACAGAGAACCTTCGGACCCTGATGGGCTCGGAGGTCTTTTTTTTACTAACGAATCAAAGTCACACAATTGCCCAATCATGGCTATGCCCTAGTTAATAAAAGCGTCTAGGTATATCTCGAATTCGAAGTAAGTTCCTTTGTTCCTGGTTTTTTCGAGAAAGCTTTTATATGCGTAACACGGATATGTATATATAGTCTTTTATTAAAAGAAAGAGGAACAAAGGAACATAGTGACTGGACCCCTTGGGAATAAAGGATTTCGTTGTTCCTTTTTTCTGTGACCAACCAGGGACATTCAAGGAACATTTGAGAGCAAAAAGGAACAAACGAAGGAAAATTACTTGCACACACGCAAAAGACACGTGTTGTACATCTTGGCTTAAGACCGCTTGCAACTTCAGATATACTTGCGTGTACGCAAAATAAAAGAGAAAAAGGAACAAACAAAGCGAAAAAAGGAACATTTTAGCCTTAAAAAGGAACAAGACAGGAACAAAAAAAGGCGTTTCTACCAAAGAATATAACCCCTTATTCTCTATTAGCGGTCCCCTATTTTTCTGTGACGAAGAGGCCTCACGGTCATTATAAAAATACTTGCAAAACGCTGTCGGTAGAGCAAAATTAAAACATTATTCCGTTGTTAAACAAACAGGCCCATGCTATAATAAAAATAGTTAAAAATGCTGAACACAAAGCGTTTTGGAGTTATTTTCTCATATGTGTGCGGATAACTGGGTACAAAACAAGGAGGACTTCCATAAATGATAACTGAACATGAACAAAACAAACAGACGGACATTCAGCCTATTCAAACGGCCATTGCCGAAGTGAATATCACGCCCGCCATCACCGAAACATCCAACTTCCAAGCTGTGTTACAAGAAATCCCGAGGCGAGTGCAGGAGGCCGACAACCTATTAGAAGATTACAGAAAAAACCCCGATACATTCTTGGAGAAAATTGATGACACCGCTCTCGATTCCCAACTAAAAGAGTTGGCGGAGGTATCAAACTTTGTACGAGATATTGAGAAGTCTCGCAAAGCAATCAAAACCTATATGAACGACGTAAGGGATCGACTGATTGATACCCTGGACAAGCGTCTGGAAGGCGCTTCTTTTCATGAATTGGAACGAGCTCAGTCCGACATCAAACAACTAAAAAAAGATGTGGAGGCTGATCGGAGGGCGAAGCGTTGGGAGGAAATACGATCCACTTTTGAAGCAAACGTAAACCGTTATCCACTACTTGGGGAATTCACACCGGAGCTTGCAGATTTCAGCCGGTTCAAGCTTTTATTTCCAAAATTGGTTTCTGGGGCAAAAAGTAGAAAAGTAAAAGAAGCAGACCACACAGCCGTTAATGAAACACTGTACACGTGGAATACCGCTGTGGAGATCATGAAAGAAAACGAATGGGGGCTTTCCCCACAAGATTTGAACCAGCTACTTATGATGTTCAAACAAAGCCCGAGTGTAGAACTCGTCCAACGAGAAGGTCGCCAGCTCAAGATCAATGCTGAAGCTCGTGAGAGAGCAAAACAAGAAGCGGAAGCAAGACGAATCGAACAAGAACGCCAAGCGAAAATGGCTGAACAAAAACGACAAGAAGAATTGGCCCGCATTCAAGAACAAGAACGCCAAGCGAAGCTAAAACGGGACGCAGAAGCAATCAAGCAGGCAGAACAACAACGAAAGGAACTCGAAGAACGCTCCCGCCAAATGGCTGAACTGGAACGGCAGCGTCAAGCGCAGTATGCTGCCTTTGGTGGGCAGTACAAAACGATATTTAGGGAGTCGTTTCCACAATTCATCGAATACCTATTCAACAACCCAAACTACCATGACGTGCACTCAAGCCCACAGACAAAAGCTTCCGTCATTTACGACATTATGCGACAAGTAGAGCGCCCAGATTCAGTAGTTACAAGGGAGACGGCAAAAGACCCACAGAGGGTGCTAGACCTCGTCCGTTATATCTTGGACGCTTAATGTAGATTGTAGTAATATGGGGGTTTAGTATTAAAGGGGTTTAGTCTAAACCCTTGTTGCTTTACCCCCAGAATGTGAGCATTAAACAGATGAATTGGTTAAACACACGCTTAAGACTGTACTTGTACTACTAACCCCTTGACATTTCTTGTGGGAATTAGATTTCATAGCAGAAACCAACAATAGATTAATAAAAGTTTGCTTTAGAGAAGGGGTTCTTAAATGAACTTAAAAGACTTACATCCACTAGATAAAAAGAAAGAAATGTTAAAAAGACTTAGAGAAAAAAGAGAGAATTCTACACGTGAAAAAATTAAATTAACCGACTTCGAAAGAATAGCTTTCAAAGCCAATCCTCGAATTATTGAACGCGTTGATTTTGAGATGGGGTCTAGGGTCAAAAAGACGGATAGCGAAAAATATATGCGGAATTGGGAGGAGAAACGATGATCCAGGTAAAGCCAGTTATCGATAAAAATTATTTAGAATGCGCATCATGCGGGGCTAAAGAGGCGGTGCATATCTTAATAGGTGATGAGCGCCGCCTCAATTCCTTGAGATTGTGCCGAAACTGCATAAATGAACTAAAGAATAAAGTGGACGAGATAGCGCTTATACAGAAGAATATAGAAATGGAATGAATGGAAATACCAGCAAGTTATGAAGGAGCGATAATGAATGAGTGGATTGAACAAGATGAATTTAGATGAATTTTCCAATTTAAAAGGAATGGACAATAAGACTTCTGAAAAGATGAGTAGCGCGTATAAAAAAATAGACCTAACTGAAGATACGGATAAATTTAACCCGTTTGATACGGCTGGCCTAATGCTTCAAAATAAAGAAATAATAACAATTATTTGCGATTTTGCTTTTAATTTAGATGAAGTTGATTTAACAGATGATATTGAGTGCGGGTATTTTATGTACAAATTAGAGAAAGAATTGGCTCAAAAAGACAGAGATAAGGGTTTAAGCCTTCCTGAAAATGAGTTGCTTCTTTTACTGCAAAAAAACTTGGCAGAACAACATGGATATTTCTATTCAGGCGATTTGGTGAACAAATTTAAAAATGTGCTGAAAGAAGTATTGTAAGCAATTAATTCTTTTCCGTCTCGAAACTAAGAGATTACTCTATATTTCGAGACGGAATTTCTCTCAAAAATGTAGGTTCCTGTAATCTATCTTATGTAAACTAATGAAAATGAAACGCTCCCCTATCAAGCTTGGCCACATTAATTCCTCGGCTATCTAGGGGCTTTGGCTGCTCACCGTATAAGCACCATTAATATTTCATTCGAACTCTTGCGCCTTCAGTGTTTTAATTGTTCTTTTTTTTTAAAATAATATCTGTCTCTGAAGTAAATCTGGCATTTTACACAGTGTGAAACGTTAGTATTTAATTCTGAGCCACACTGCTGACACAATCCATTTGTTTTTCTTTCGTTGTATATTCTTCTTTTATATATTCGATAGCGACATCTTGCTGAGCAATATATTTGATCTTTTGTTTTTGGGCGAAACTCTTTTTTGCAGTCAATTGCCTTACATTTCTTGATCATAATATTCACCCGCACTTTACAGATAATGGCAATTTAAATATAGCATATATCATGGATTGTAATGACTTGTTATACTTCTTTAACCTATAATTCTTCTTAGTGACCGAATCGCGACCTCATGATCGCCTAATATCTCCCGTATTGACTTTTGATCTTCGTTCAAATCGTCAATCTCTGATTTTACATCTTTATTGTGTTCAAGCTGAGCTTGTTCTATGTTTTCTTTTAATTCTTTTATATCATTCGCCATTTCTAAATTGTTTTCTTTCACCTGTTTTAAGCCAGCTTCTAAATCTGTTATTTTCTTCAATAATAATTCTAAAATTTCTTTTTCCTTCAATTCCATCATGCCCCTTTCTCTCAGAATGACCACTAATAAACAGGCGCGAGTCAACACTTTGATTGACTCACGCACTCTCTCTCTCTCTTTTTTTGCTACATATCTTCTAGTGAGCGCTCATGCAAATAAGCATATTTTCATTTTGCTGTTTGCCGAGTCTACTCTTTGTTATCTCTATTCTTCTTGGCCAATTCCTTACGACGCTCGCGCAGCCGTCTCGCGTAGGCAGGACTTGTCCGAAACGCCATCGCTTCTCGTTCCGGAACATCAAATTCCTCTCCGGTGAGCGGGTTTCGGCCAACACGCGAAGAACGCCTTGATAAATAAAAAGTACCCTTGCCGTGTAGTTTTACCTCATTGCCATTTTCGAGTTCTTCACATATTGCGTCCCAGACCGCATTAAAGACAGTCTTTACAGTGTCTTTGTGAACACCTGTCAGCTCAGACGCCCTTGTTTCTATGTCGTTCTGGTTACGCACCCGACCATTGCCATCGGGTGCATTCTGACTCCCTTGCTCTTGTGAAATCCCCTCACTCATACGCGACCCACTCCTTTCAGACGTCTGCTTCAAGACATCCGTGTCCCTAAATTCTCATTCTTTTTTAACTCATAGTTCCGGTCCGTCATCTTCCAGTTCGTAATCTTGCTCATCGAAACCGTAGTCGTCACCAGCCGTCGTCTTCTGGTATGTTCTTTTACGACTTTTAATGTAAAGGTCATACTGTTTATCATACTTTTGACCTTTCACCTCTTGAGCAGCCGCTTCTTCTTGCTTAATCTGTTGATAAGAGCGACGCGGAGGAGTTTTCACTTCTGGTGCATGTTTAGTATAGGACAGGCCAGCCGCTTTCATTTCGCCCCTGCGGCTGAACTGTTTATACCAATCACGTTGCATTGCATCCAGATCGGCTTCCGTTGGTTCCACGCGGAATGGGTCCTTGCCGTCATTCTCCTTTATCATACGCTCGTAATCGGCAGAAAAATCGACTGGTACACCATACCTGTTTTCATATGAATCAAACGTGGTCGTATAAAATGATGGATGGTTCTTTGTGAACGTATCGAAATCGCGTAAAAGATTTTTCTCCCAGTTAGGAGAGAGATTACCTGCACTAAGCTCTTTCGTCGATTTTTTATATGCGTCCACCATTAGGGTTTTAAGAATGACATCATCTGGGTTATCTGCAAGAACAACCCCACGTCGTCGGAACGAACGCTGCATTTCTTCTCTAACGATCGTGTCGGCTTCTGGATCACCAGAGTCTGCTCGATAATACAAAGACTCGTAACTGTTTTTTATCCGACTTTCCGGTGATAAATTTTCTATTTGGTTCTTTTTCATCATCTTCGCCATAAAAACGCCACTCCTTTAGAGTCAATTAAAGAAGTAAGCTGTTTGTTCATATATGATATGGGAAAGATGAAAATTACCTTCCACTTAGTATATCATGAACAAACACTTACATGCACAACAATTTGGTTGCTTTTTCCTCACAAATCTAAGTAGATTTGCAGATGTTTTTGTAACCTTTTATCCTCTTTAAAGTAAAAAATTACCAATTGGTGGGTAAAAAAGAAGGTCGGTCTCCCGAACCCACCTTCTTTTCATTTACATCAGAGAGCAATTCCTGCATCTTCTTCGACAGGAACGTTAGCCATCTGTTCAAGATCTTGCGTTTTATCGGATACACGCGCAAGTGGTTCCACGATACGCTGCGTATCTTTTTTTGCAAGCTTTGTCTGCTCAGTCGCTTCGCGCATCGTAAATGGCGCGAAACGCTTATTCTGTTCACCCTGCAGCAAGGACTCCTCGTTTTTCGCTAGACGCTTAAGTTCGTCATAGCCGCCCCCGTAAGCTACACGGTCCATCGGGGAACCTTTAATAGCCATCGCTTCCTTGAGCGGTAGAATCTGACCATTATGCGTTAGCGTTTCCGTCACTGCATCGATGTATCGTTCATTGACATCAACCCGCATCTTGTTCTCCATGATGTCAGAGAGTTGCGTCTTGAAGGAGTGTGGTGTGAGCGATCGTTTTGGATTGTTTACGTCTTTGCCGCGAAACGTCTTGTTCATGTCGTCGGTGAGAATTTCGTTCACCGTACGGGCATGGTCAGCATCGTGCTTAATCTGGAGCGTCCCCTGTGTGAGCGGGTACATAGATTCAAGCGCCGCCGTAATGTCCTGATTCCGCATAATCGAAACGAGCTTTTGGCTGAACGCACCAGCAAGACCCGTATCATCGGACTTAACGCCTGTGGCGTATTGAATTTCCCGGGCGTCATCTGCTGTCTTCCTACCCATATGATATTCCTTGTAGTCTTCGAGCTTTTTTGGACTACCTTTCGCCCCGTTATCAACCATCTGCTTAAATGAGTTGAACACCGACTCATCATCCTTAAAAGAAACGAAATCTCCTCCAAAACCATGTTCTCGGAACAATTTATGGCTGTATGCGTTTAGATCCCGCTGCGATTGTTTCAGAAGCTTCGGATTTGTGCTTTTGGCGTTCTTCTGAGCTCTTTCGTATAGTTTCTTAGGACTCTCATCCCCAAGCTTCTCCGCTTTCGCCTCAGCACTCGCCAGGTCCATCCCTGTTTGGAAGTACAGCTCGTCCTTACCTGAACCTTTATCAATCATGTTCGCCCAGTGAGAGAACTTTTCGACCAGGTCACGGTTCGCCGCTTTGGAATCAAACTTCATGATTCCCATTGTGTCGCCGTCGAAATCCATGTCGTGAGACTTATCCGCAATGGGGTTAATCGCAATCCCATGAACTGAATCATCTTTTTTGACGGTCATTGCACGGATCGCCCCGTCTCTCCATACTGGGTCACGGAACGCCATGACAACGTCACCCTCTTTAGCGTCAAGGGCATCCATCATATCCTGGTTCATCGCCGCTTCCCCGATATCGAGCCTTGGGTCCACAATGGCCACACCTGTAGCCGAGTGATTCATACGTTTACCCATAATTTTATCTCGAATGAAACTGTGTTTTCCGTTATGGCCACCGTTGAATTGCCGGTCGATAATGGTGGATTGAATCTTATCAAAATGATCCTGAGCTTTTGCTTGGGCTATCCCTCTTGCTTCATCTGTATCTGCAGCATGGTACTCACCGATGGCGTCATAGATGTTTGCATAATAATTCGTGAAATCGCTTCGCCTCATGGAACCATCTACTAATTCCACGTTCTGGCGGAGTGACGCAGATAGCACCGGAATACTTTTCGTTTTTTCGCCAGTCTTGAATTCCACATCAAATGGTACATCTAGGAAGCCGCCTTGGTCTTTGATTTGATCTAGGAACGCACCGGAATCCTTATCGGATTCATGTGTAAAATGATGGCGTTTTTCATCTGCATGTGGTGTATATCCGTTCGTAATGGTACCGTCTGCTTTCATATCCAAACCGGTTGCAATTAGATACTCACGGTATGTCGCCCACGCAGAATCGTTTCGACCATAGATTTCATCAAGAATACCATTCGCATTTTTAGATTGAAGCGCCCATGCCAATTGCCCGCTCGCCTTACGCCCTTTTCCTTCCAGTACGTCTTCACGCGTGTAAGCATGTGTTTTTTCATCAACTTTCATGTCCGTAACGATGATGTTCAGCTGCCCCATTGCTGATTCGAATACCTCTCCGGTATCTGGGTCAACTAAATCAGCCGTTTTCCCGTCCATGAGTTCTTTGACAACTCCTGCGTTATGGCGGGATAACATCGAATACGGTGCGCTCACGACATCTAATTCAGGGTTCGCTTTCATAAAACGGACTTCTTTATCCAGACCTTGTTTCTTGGCTTCGTCTGGGTCCATGTGACGGTCGATCACAATTCCAATCGTTCCTTTGTTTCCACCGAAGTCAGAAAGCTTATCGCCACGCTGAAGCGGGCGGAAACGGCCATGCTCTTCAAGATAGGTATTTAATTCCTCACCCAGTCTTGTTTTTTCGGTAGCCTCTGTCGCACTCAACCACGAATCAAGCTTTGAAACCCCTTGCTTTAGAACCTCTTCCGACCATAACATGCTTGATCCTTTTAGAAAGGTTTTCGCATGTTCATAGTCTTTGATGTTGCCGGCATGCATGCCTTGGATTACACGATCCAGCACCTTCATGGATTCTTCGTTCGGCTTATGACCAAACACTTTGTTACGTTCAGCAAACTCTTTTGAAACAGCATAACTGTCATCAAATGTCCAACCCCCAAACGCCATAAGCGCTGTGTTGACATTTTCATCTACTCTTAATGCAGTCATTAACTGATTTGCCGCCATTTGATTTCTATCCCATGCGTTAAAGGACTTTTTGTCGAAATATGGCAGTTTTTGTAGAGCTGTTTTATCCGGTGCATATGTCCCGTCTTCTTGAAGGATTCCCTTAGAAGGGGTTACGCTTCCGTCTTCATTTACTTCGGCACCGTCTGTTAAGTACCAGATGAGACCTTGCGTCTTGCCGGTTCCCGTCATCGTGGTATCCGCATAGTTCTCGATGTCCTTGCTAAGAACCCGCATATTTGTCTCGCCTGCAACTCTCCAATAACTGAACGCTGATGTGTCGTCTTCGTTGCCGTAATCGCGATTTGCTGCTGTCTCTGCGCTGGTCGTTGCGTAATCAGAGAACTGATTATCAAAACGAACGCGTTGGGATAAGGTCTGTAAAATCGCACTTTTCGTACTATTGTTTAACTGATTGGTCTCCAAAAAATCTAGTTCGATGCGCTTACCGTACACATCGCCGTGGTACAAACCGTTAATACCACTTGCATCAAGCGCTGTTGGAATAGATCCAATAGACGAGTCAAACGGTCGAGTCATTTGATGCGTGACTTTCGCGCGCAACTGCTCATTCAAGTGCTGTTCGAATCCTTTTACACGGAAACGGCTCATACGGTCGTCGTAATCACCTTCGAAGGAAAAGTAGCCGGTATAGCCTGGAACAATTCCATAATTGTTTTCGCCCTGAAACTTTGTTCGGATAATCCCGTTTTCGTCGGGGACCATCACCTGTCCAATCTCCCCGTTCACTTTCTGCCACATCAGTTCCTTTTTCTTAGATCCAGTACGTCGGTTCGCTTCCCAACGAATGACACCATTCTTATCAATCTTTACATCTGGACTAGAACCAAACCCTTCCTCGCCTACAAACCCTCCAGATTTGAGAGTGTCCTGTACGGTGGTAAGTGCTTGTTTCAGCATCGGATGGTCAATATCATCAATTGACTTTGCTGATTCCGGATCGAATGCGATTAACCGTTCCTTCATAGCATTGACCGCAAAATCATTCCCTTTTATTTTGTCCAAATCGTAGCGAACGGTTTTCAAAGCCGCCATCATGGCATTCCGCTCGTTCCCACGCCCTGTTTGTTGCATGTGATCAATAACAAATGCTGGGTTAAACCCATTTTCATAAGTGCCAACAATGGATTCTCGCATCGATTCTAAATACGCCAGTCCTCCGTCTTTGGAATGAACCGCCATCATTGCCGCACGTTCTTGCACTTCACGGACCATTTCGTCATTCGAGTATAATTTTTCGAGTTCTGCCTGAAACTCCGGTCCGGTAATTAATACCTCATCATTATCCAATCCCGCGTCGATTAACGCTTGGAGTTCTTCAGTCTTGAACTCATTGGTCACAAACTCCGTAGCGTGCTCAATCGCTGCTTGGATGTATTCTTTGGCTTCCGCTTCACCACTGAAAATGAGAGAACGGTAGCGACCTTTGATTGGTTGCACTTGGAGTGATTTCTGACGATCCACGCCGTCAATGTGGACACGGCTTGAATCGCGGTTGACCGCTTTTGTCACTTTCCCCGCTCTATTTCCTGTAACGTAATCCAACAACGCAATCGAGTCACTCGCTTCAAATTTAGTTTCATCTTTTACAGATTTTGAACCCATCACATTAAAATAATAGGCGTTGTACGTGTCATACACACGGCCAATGTAATTACCGTTGGCTTCCTCATCGAAAATGCGGACTTTGACATCTTCACCTGAGTTCATAAGCACTTCGATTTGATTCGGTTTGCCGTTATCGCGAACATTAAAATCATAACCATTGGAGCGCATATATTTGAGCAACTCTGCACTGTTTTCTGCAAGTTCCGAATTGAACAAACGGTTTGGATCAATGTTCTTCGCAACAAGTTCCGCATCGGCTTTTGTTAGATATGCGCCCATTACATGGGAAAGCCCTCGATACTCACGACCTTCGAAGCTCCCTCCATGCCAACCAAGAAGTGATTCGCCGGTTGATATTTTAGTTGCATCTGGTTCAGATCCCTGCTCATTTTGTGCCTGTAATGGTTCAGCTGTATTGGGAGCAATAACGCGAACTTTGTTGAACCCTTCTCGCTCTGGTGGATTTTTCTCAGTAGACAATCCTGACACCGTAGCATGAAAGACGAAATCTTCGTCATTACGGGCATAAAAGGTTGCGCGATCCCCAGGATTTAAGGTTCGTGCGGATTGATTCCGATGAATGAATAACGCTTTTGACATCGGTTTTTTCGCCGAGTTTAAGATGTTATCGCGGATGCTTGGATCAGTGACAGCATGTAAATAATTCCCCTCTTTCGCATGCTTGTCGTACTCATCTCGACATTTCACCCACATATCCGCTACCCCTTTTTCTAAGGTAGGATAATCGTCCAACTTTCCGAAAGATGTGGCCCCTGTCGAGCGTAACAATCGAACGAAATCGCTTGGCTTCGCTTTCATTCGAGAGAAGTCGATGGGCTCCCCGTCACGTTCCCACTTGTCACGAAACTCCTGCATCAACGACGGTGTTACCCGCACGCCTTGGCGCTTTAAATCTACCATTGTTTGCGAGAGCATGACCATCGTGGCATACTCGGCGATGTCTTGATAGCGAATGTCGTTTGTTTGTTTTTCTAATGTCCCCAACATGTCATCCAAACCCCTTCCATTATGCTCTGTGCACAGCGGTTTAAAAACAATTTACATAAATTAATTATACCATGAAAAAAAGAGGCCGAAGCCTCATACACGATGGGATTTGTTAAACATTCCAGCATCTCCCTGAAACAATTCAACATTGAAATCCCTTGCATTATTTATGCCACGTTAGTCTCGCCCAGCGTCTTCAGTTGGTACGCTCGTTTTGCCCCCTGTTCGAAGCGACCTCCTGCAAGGCTTTGCCACGATTCCAGGCCGGCAAGGTACTTGATAAATTCGTCTGTGACTTCATAGAAAACCTCATTGACGTTTCCTTCTCCATACACACGCGTCTCGGTATTCGTCTCGGCGTTCTCTAGTAATTCGATATCCTCCCGATTAGCCCCTTTGCTCGTACGCACGTACATGACTCCAGTGTCACTCATCAGCTCTCCGTTGTCGGCCACACGGAACCCAGGAGCATCTTCGAAGTACTTTTGCGACTCGGCATACGCTTCAGCAAGCACTTTATCGAGCTGCCGATTCACTTGACCCCCAATGGAAACCAAATCTTCTCGACTAATTTGCCCACCTGCATAACGCTTTTGTTGATGCGTCTCTTGTTTACTTTGCGCTTTTGCCGCTTCTTGGGCCACCTCAATATTATCGACAGCAGCATCCAGAATGTTGCCGAATTCGTCCATTTCCGGAACGCCGCTTATGTCCTCAACGTGGCTATCATCGGCAGAGCGGTGCTTAATATTGTACAACTGAGAGTTAATTGCATGCATAATGTCATCAGCCACGACGTTTTGGTCGAGACGAATTAAATCGGTCTCCGTAAGCCCATACGCATCCAAGTAGGCCTGTTTCATCATCCCCGACATCTTCGCCTGTTCTAGGCGTCGTTCAAGCATGTTAAAAAAGTCCGGCTGGTTCTTTCTTACATCAAAATCTTTGGCGCTTGAGTTTGTCGGAATCGTCTGCAAGCTAAATTTCTTACCTGGCAGTTTGATTTGGTTTTGAAACAAACGCCAACTCATCGGATATGCCGTCTCATTACGATTCCAAATCGGGCTTTCGCCTGCTTTAATCACAATAGAATTGCGCTGCGCAATAAACATAAAATCATTGAATTGAATAACAGGACGCTCTTTCGTTGCCATTGTGTAGCTGATTTTCCCTTCGTTTCTGTTCAAAATGCGTTCATTATCACGCGTGATGGTCTTCTGGTCAACACGCGACTCATGTGTTGTCCCACTCATCTTGACGAGTGTATCAATCATTGAATCATCCGTTGATTTTAAGAACACGATATTCTCGGTGTTGCCTTGAATGATCTTATCGACCGATTCCCCGTACACGTCACGTAATTGCTGCAAAGTTTGCAGGATTAAAGTGAATTGCTGATCCTGACCAAGTCCGATAGATAACATGGTCTGTAATGCCGGAATCCCGTTCCCTTCTGACTGCAAGTTCCCAACCTCATCAAGCATATAACGCGTTTTATAAAGCGGTTTCTGATTTTCTTTTGTGAGATATGAACTCTCAAAATTCACATCCACCATCTGCTTGATTAAAATCAGTATAAGTTTTGCATAACTCATCAAGTGCGGCGGAGTGATAAAGAAAATAGCCTTTGGTCGCTCCGTGTATTTCACAGTCTTTTGGCTAAATGCCGGAATCTCCACAATCTGTTGTTTTCTATCTTCATCGAGCAAGTCGAAATAAGGCCGCTTCACAATAGTGTCCCGATATTCAAACTGGTTTTTCTTTTTGTTGAAGCGAAGCTCACGGAGCGCACCATCTCGAATGATTTTTTTGTTTAAAACCGGGTCTTTTACATAACGACGTCCTGAAAGGTCAGTTTTATATGTCAATTCCAACTCGAAATAGAACGTTTTAACGAGCAACCCCGTCTTCGGGTTTTTTATTTGCAATTTGATGTAACTTTTACGCTTCTTGAATTTCCCGTCAAAAAAATAGCGCGCCCATCCCTCACGATCGATTGTCTGTGTGTGGCCGAATAATTTTTGATCGAGCTGTTTTTCAAATGCTGGGTCTTCATAGGCAGTCCAGACAGATTGTAAACCAACCAACTTGTATTTATTTAAATACTCAGACGCAAATCGGACACCGATTCGCCTTGGAAACGACAAACCTTTGGCATCGAAATTCTGCGACGGTTTCCCTGATGTAAGCGTAGATATCGTCGGATCGGTGAAGAAACTCATCGCTGTTAATGCAATACCATACACCGACGCAATTGTCTTATCTGACCCAGCCATCGCACGGAGCGCGTTGTCTGTGTTTTGGACAAGTTTACGCATTTCGTTTTGCGGCAGTTTTGCCGTTGCGTCAAAAAATAGAGTTAAAAAGTCTTTCTCTTTAACATTTTCGTCCTCATCAACTTTAATTACAGACGGATCTGTAGATTTCTTCGCGGACAGCACGACAAACAACTGATACGCATTATAAAGCGTGACTTTTCCCCACATGTCATCGAGTTCCTGCATTAAAACCTTCTCTGGTTTTCCTTCTAGCTCCGCTTGCTTTCTTAAACGCTTTTCTTCTTCTAAGAAGAAATCGATTAAACCAAATGCCGAACGTTTAAAGGCGTTATTCGCTGCATTCGGCCACATCGGATCGTCAGCGCCTTCTTTTGGGAAAAAGATGTCTCCAATGTTTTCAATGTATGAAGCAGCTTTTGTAAAATCCCCTTCACGCGCCGCCTCCGCAGCAAACCCTAACGGGTTATAAATGTCTGTATTCAATGGATTGATCAGGTTGAACTGAACAATTTCAAATCCCCTTATCGTTGCAGGGATGAAAAACTTAACGAGTAGCTCTCCTTTCGGATCGTTAATGACCATGTTGTTTTTGCGCTTTTCACGTGTCCACATATCAATGGTCGGTTCGATAACCGTCTGACCTTTACCAGCACGTGTAATGGCCAGCACCATCGTATTGACCGGTGCGGTGTCAACGATGTATGCCCCCGCTGGTCGCTGTACTTCATATTCTGGAAACTCCCAATCGTTATTAATTAAGTCCGCAACGGTATCATACGGGAGCTTGTCACGGTCTTTGCGATTCCCTGTCTCATCGACAGGGTTATACTCAATCCCCCTTACATCAAAAGGTTTTCGGATGTTTTTCTCCCCGGCTGGAATACCGCTCGCCGTGAACAACTCTTGGCCAAACTTTTCATCAATCAAAGGCATCTTCGTCTGAGCGACCTTCCCGTTTTCGTTGAGCACAGGCTCGCCTTTGTGAGTGACAACCTTACCGTCTACCAGCACGTCTTTTTTATGACGTTCAGTCACATTTACCCGTTTCAAGCCTTTTCTATCAAGCATCATGTGCGATAGCATGCTGGAGACCTGTACACTGGAGTGTGCGCCTACGTCGGGGAACCAATCATACGCTCGCTGTATTTCTTCCGGAAGCATGATGTGCTGATCGTTCTCGTATGTGTTGATATCAGTAGACTCAACCATACTGTTTTTTGAACGCCAGCCCGACATCAATTTCTCGTTGGCAATCAACCACGCTATTAAAAATACAAATGCCGTCCAAGCGTAAATTTGCCACCCAGAGGTAACTTCGACTTGGCTCATGTCGAAGTCCAGAAATGATGCGCCACCCGAATTTGATAAAAACTGGAAAAAACCCCAGATAACCATACCGACACATCCGATGAGAAAGCCTAGAATTGCGAACACGCCTGCAATAATCAGAGCGAATATCTTTTCTTTTATAGGCTTGTCCACTTCACCGCGCTCTCCGCGCTCCATCATCTGAGTGGCATGCACTTCCCGGTTTTTCACTCGTTCTTTATATTCTTGCTCCTTGAGTATTTGCCAGTTTTTCGACTTTTTATCTCGGAAACCCACTGAACCACCCTTTCTCTATTAAGCACCTTTAAGAACCGCTTAAATGATAATTAAAACGCTGTATGTACAGCGTTTTTGAATTATTTTCATTGTAACATATTTCCAATTTATAAGGAATAATTTTCCAATACGGAAAGCGAACAAAAAAGACGGGACCTCTTTTTAATAAGGTTCCGCCTCTTTTTTCTATCTGTGACCTACACAGCTAGGCTACAGTATGGACATCGATCACCCCAACAACTTCCGTCGATGCTTCATTTTGGAGCGACAACGCTTCAGCTTCATGCGATCCCGGAGCGATCTCCATGCTGTTCGTTCCAAGCAAAAATCCGAAAAGAAGCCCAAGCGCAAGAGCTATTGCTGCAGCTGACACCATTAATCCTTTCATCGGTTTGTGCGCCTTTTCTGCACGTTGATTTGCGTACTCCAACTGTTTGTCTTTTGCCACTATGGCATCTTCGTACATATTCATTCGGTGTTTGACCTCTTCTTCTTTTTGCTCAATGATTTTGGTGTTGCTTTCATTTGCGTTTTGGAGCAACTCACGAAGATTCTGATTCTCCTGCCGCTCTCGTTCAATGCGTCGTTCATAGTCCTTTTTGACATGGTCGAGCTGCTCTTTATGTGTAGCCTCCAACTGACGTAAGTTATCTCTCGCTTTTTCATCCGCTTCGTTTAACTGGCGTGCTTTTGTCATTAACATTTGCTCATACTCAGCACGCACTCGCTCAGCCTCGTGAGATTGTTTGAGCTTTTCCGCTTCAGCCTTTGCCCTCAAAACTTCATCAGCGTAGTGCTTACGTAGGTATGCATCCATGCTTTTCCGGAATGCATCGTACATCTGCAACTCTTTTTGAGTAATTGCTTGATATTCTTCCTGTAGCAGCTGCAAGAGTGCTGTCGTGGCTTTATCAAACAAGCGTAGAGCTACAGTTTTTCGATCTTTGTACAACTCGCCAAGCTCTGTATCGCGATTTGTTTTCAAATCTGTCTGTACATTGTCTTTAACACTTTCAATCTTACGGTTACGCTCATCGCGATAACGACTGTCATAGACGGCCAAAGCTTCCCGCTTTGCGTTCTCCGCATATTCTTCACGGGTTTGGTGGTATTCCTTATTGATTTGATCAATTTTGTCCGCGACTCTTCGTTCCAAATCATCCATTGCTTCTTCATAGTCAGCTTCAATTTCATAATGTCGCTGGCCATATGTTGTATCTTTGTCTTTATGATCGAGCGATTCTACTAGTTTATTATGAATATCCCTCATGCTCGTCATGTACTTGTTGCGAAGCGACTGGATATTATCTTGGTGTAAACGCTGCAACTCAATGTTTGCATCTTGGCGCATTTTAGACAAAACGTTTTGTAATTCGCTATTGTCGGTACGAGTTGTATCGAATTGCGCAATAGGTACGGAATTAAAGTAATCGTCGAATTTAGACAGATCAATATGGAGATCTAATTCCGTATTGTTAAACGCATGCACCACCCGATTGATCGCCTCTTTGGATTCGTCTGCGGTCATTCCTTCGTCTTCCAGAAATTCATCGGCGCCGGGTTCCGTGTCGTCCATATCTTCTATGTCGAAATCAGAACCATCATGGTCGTAACTTTGATAGTCCTCCTCCCCAAAGCCGTCGTCAGATTCTTCGCTGTAGTCATCTTCGGGTAGTTCATCCATCGCATCATCGAAATCCATACTGGAATTGTCCGAGTAATCCACGCTGTAGGAATCTTCCGATTCATGTACCCCTCCGGCGTCTAACTCTCCTTCTTCTAGAGATTCCTCCTCATCAAACTCCGCGACGGCCTCCTCTTCGTTTTCCACGCCCTCTGGTTCAGTGTATGTCTCCTGTAAGCCATCCTCCTCATCATCAAACACTTGGATGACCTCGCCGTTTTTTATACCGAGTTGTATGTTCCGATTGTTGGCCATTTCGACTAGCCGATCGATATGTACTGTAGAATTAAGTACTGTTAATCGATCGTCATCACCCAAATCAAACGGAACTAGTGCCCAATAAAAAGCTAGATCATGAACAAATTCAAATTCATCTAGTGAAATCAATGTTTCCTGTGATGGGATAATCCCTATCACACCAGCGGCTAGATCATTTGCAAGCGTAATTGACTCAACTGTTTCCGAACGCAGTGCTTCTGCGAAAGAACCAAATTCCTCACTGTCTGAATCTAAGCCAATTTCTTCGAGCATTTCATTGGTAATTGCAATAATCAGTAACCCTTCATCCAGTTCCCTAACCGCAGAATTACCGAGTCCAGCAATTTCCTGTACAACATCCAAAGATGCTGCTGCGACAGATTCTTCAAGCTGCATGCGCTCCAACAAGGTCAGTTCTTTCTTTTTACCGCCGAACAAGGATTTTTTCTCTTTTTTCCTCTTTCCCTCTCTTGTAGGATTCACATCGGTTGATTTGCTCTTTTTTGATTTACTGTCGCTAAGCTTGGTGAACAATCCCATAAATAGAGACCTCCCTTTCCAATTGAGGCTAAAATTTATTCAGTTAGCTGCATTCCTTTTTATCCAATATATTCCAACTGATAGGTTAAACCCATTCTAACACATAAATTTTATTGACACAATACATAAATCGCTGAACGCACAGCGTTTTAAAAACAATTTTCCAATGATTTTGGGTAAAGATGGGCGATGCTTTAAGCACCGCCCTTTTCCGTTTTATTTCATGAAACGTAACATTGTTAGTGTTACTTATTTTGTAATACTAATTGCATTAGGATATTAACGACGAATGCGTTTTGCATCCACTGTCCCTACTTCAATGTGCGCGTTGGATTTTCGTATGTTTTTGTTTCGACAGGCCATTTCTCCTTTAACGTGAACCCCAATGTGTTTAGCGTCTGGATATTTATTGATATAACGGGACAATGGAGAGACAACCTCCGTATCCATACGAGCAACAAGACCACGAGCACCGCCAGTGTTGGTATCAATATCATTATTTTCAAAGACAAGGTACTCTACAACATCCGGGTGAATCAGCACCTGCACACCGTGAATCTGATATACATCCTTCTGCAATCGTTTCAATTTGTTGAAAATAATTCGCTCGTACGTTCGATACCCAAGCGGTTGAAACGGGATAATGGCATTCATTCGGTTGATGAGTTCTGGAGCAAATGCTGCGTTCTTGATTAGCGCACGTCGAATGACTTTTTGGTATTCTGACAACCCATCTCTCCCATCGTCGTCCTGGGCATAGTGTGCAATGTTTTCATACACCTCAGAACCTGAGTTCGTTGTCAATACGATGTACGTGTTCAAGAAACTAACCTCTCGCCCCTGCGCGTTAGAAAGACGACCATCATCTAGCATTTGAAGCATGAGACGTGTGATTGTTCCGTGCGCCTTCTCAACCTCATCAAATAATAGAACACAGTGGGATTTATTCCACACCTTCATTGTCAGCTCTTCACGAAAACGGTCCAAGGAACTTTCGAGCGCATATTCGGACATATCAAACCGGATCATCGCCCGTTCGTCTCCAAACAAAAGCTCCGCCATCCCTTTGGCTGTTTCGGTTTTACCAGTACCCGTCGGACCCGAGAATAAAAAACTCGAAAGTGGACGAGATTTATCATGCAAATCTGCCACGGCGATCTGTAACCGTCGCTCTAGCGTTTTCATTGCGAATGTCTGTGAATATACGCGCTCATTCATCATTCGCTCAATGTAACGCCCATCAATTTCAAACGTGACTTGCACCCCTGTGCTATCATGAATAACATTTGCAAGCAAATGTCGGTCCATTTTGTAATCTGAGGGGTACGTCCGATACCAGCCAATCATCGAATCAAGCAAGAGTATACTCTTACGCGGCTGGGAGTCGGCCGGAATATAACGATTGCTGTAGTCATAGATCAGATCAAACAATTGGGTATCATAAATTTCATCAAAGACACCGTGGGACTTCGCAATTGATTTTAAAATTGATACCACGGTTGCTTTATCCGGCTCCCGGACATTGATGCGTTGAAGACGTTGCATAAGCGCCTGATCCTTCTCGACGTAGTCATGGAACTCTGCAAACGTCGTTGCTGCTATAATTTTAATTCCGCGGCGCCCACTCTCTGCGAGTAGCGGTTTGATTGCTTGTGCCGCTGCTTGAGACAACTGAACAAGCAAATGAAATTCATCGATAAACAAAACCAATTCAAGAGGTGCCTGTTTCTGGCCGCCTTCGGACTCCACCTCCAATTGAAGACGCGCTTCTTGGGCTTCCTTTTTGAATTTAATTGCATCTTCGAACAAACCTTTTATGCGGGAAGCCATCTGTACAACGCCGTCTTCCCCGTTTTCACTTGCTGCCATCTTTGCAAGGTCTACCTCCACATACACGCGCCCCTTGTCTATCTCGGAAGCGCCTTGTACAAGCATGGTTTTACCAGCACCCGCATCGCCTAATAAAAATGCATTTGATAATTCAGGTCGGTTCAAAGACGCAAGCAAGCGTTGCATATCTCGATCCCTGCCAATAACCGGGCGGCTCGGCGGAGGCATAATCGAAGCGTATCGAGCTAAAAACGGATATTTATCTTTATCGAACCGGTAAGCATCTCTTTGAAGGGATTCCGGTCGCTCTATCATTGCAGTACTCATCGGCATCGCACTCCTTCTCTATACGTCTATCTATTTCTTTTCTCTTTTCTTTCTTTGACGTTTATTCAATTACATCACCTCTTTATTCTTCGTTAAACGCTTTCCATAAACGACTGTTCTCAATTACTTGGTAACACCGCGCCTCAACGCGCCCTAAACCTTTTGGTTTGGTATGCAACTTTCTCGACACCTTCCAAAAAATTTTCTTATTACTAAAAACAATCTCCTGAAATACTAAGAGTGCAAACCCTGTGAAAAAAGCTAGGAGGGAAGTAAAAATAAAACCATGAACAAAAATAGTTTTGACGTACCAGGCTTCCCATTCTTTCCCGTTTATCAAAGGCGAGAAACCGACTTGGAGCAAAGTCCAATGCAAAGGGCTCGTCAATAAAAACCAGCAAAAATGGCGCCCTTTTTGGATAATGCGCGGAATGAAGGTCCACAAAAACCAGAACATCGAAACGATAAATAAAAACAATACTAGAGTGCATCCCGCAGTTTCTAACATGCCAGTCATTCCCTATACCCATTATCTTCGGCCGCAACCGCTTGAGGTGTGTGTAGTTGCTCGATGTCGTCTCGAATCAAATCGTCTACCACAGAAGATTCTGATTGATAAAGGAAGTTGACCACATCAATATCTGTGCCCTTACACGCACTCTCACCATGCCGTTCGACCGCTGTCTTGACTCCAGCAATTTGCATCGGATCACTATTAATACGGACATTATCAACCGTGTGGTCCAGATAACTATAGTCGGTAACCGAGACATCTTCATTTTCGGAAGCTAATACATTCACAGGGCTGTCGTCCTCAGGTAGATACGATGCAATATCGCGCTCCGATGTCTGACTGTACTCATTTAAAGCTTGTTGTGCGCGGTGTCTCGACAATGCATCAATCACACTCGAAGACAAATCATCCGGCAATTGAACGCTTTCAGCCTCCTTGTCTGCAAGCCATGCTTCATACGTCTCGTAACCATCGTTTTCCCATATGGACGCCGTAGAGCCCTCTGTTTCGCCCATTTTGCTTGATTCCTGCCTGTCAGGCGTGAATTCGAGTAGAGCGTCCTTATTCCCTTGCTCTGCCGTGTCGGCTCCCCCGGAGAAATCAATATTAAAACGAGGGAACAATAAGGAGGAAGGACTATCAGTAAGGCTTGCGAATAGATCATTCAAAGCGTCCACCAACTCATTGTGATGGTTGACTTTCTTTTTTAACATGGATAATGAGACACTGTCACTTTCAGCCATTTTACTCAATTTAAAATTTTCCCGGGACAAATGATTCTCTAGGCGTCGCGTTGCACTCAACATGGCGAATTGTTTTGACATTTGGTATATCATCCTTTCGGTGTTTGATAGGCGAAACAATGGTGAAGATTTGATAAAAACGCTCACTGCTCAGTCATTTGATGAATTTATTATAGCATGTTTTTCCATTTATAGATAAAACTTTCCTTATTATTTTTTAAAAAAAATCGGACCGCATTGCTAGACGAAACCGGAAACATAGCTATTCCAGCTCTTCCTCTTCGATCTGTTCGATTATTTCGATATGCTCAAGTGTTGCTCTGAGTTGTTTGGTCATATCAACCGAACGATCAGCCGATATCGTATAGAGCTGACGGGCGTCATCTTCATGCAGTGGTGCTAAATCATCAATTGTGACGGTTTCAATGAGCCCATCTCTTACTGCTTTATCTACAACCGATTCCATTGACGCAATGTCTGACTCAGAGCGATCCAGTGCTGGAAGAGTCTGCCCTGTCGCTGCGACATACATTCGGGCAGCATCGGCCCGTTGTTTGCGTCCTTGCCATGCATCCGCAAACCGTTTTGCGTTGGTTGAATCAATTCTGGCATCGGGATGATTGTAATAATCAAGACCTAAGTGGTGAACATCCCAGGCCTTAACCCGGCGGAAATGCGCATCGTTCAGGTTTTCCTCACGCGCCTTCGGACGAATTGGAAGAACGAAACGCGTTTCAATTGAACCTGATTCTGCGTCATAATCTGTGATCGCATCCCACTCCTTAAGGGTGGCCACCCCACGCTCAAAACACTGAAACGTGTAAGCACGCAAGTCCCGTTTGTACGCCTCACGTTCCTCATAGAGGACAACACCTGTCTCGCTTTCATCGCTTTGAATCGCCTGATAACGTCGACTAAGGTCCTTGTACGCAGGGAGCATAACGTCCACATTCTTCCGGTCTTTCAGGTGGTGAAACGCCATGAATTTGCGGTACTTGTCAGCTAACCCCATGTGGTATCGCTGCTCTTCTTCGTAATAAAGACGCATAACATGCGCCGTATCATCAACGAACCCCTGGCTTTTCGCCATATCGTATTCCGTGGCCATCTCATAATGCTCCTGAGCGCTTTCAACGTGCGTCTCCTGACGTTTGTTGTACCCACGAACCCGAAGCATAAATGCAGCTGCATCGAAATCCCCCGAATCTGTTGATTTGGCTTTCAACGCATTTGCGAGCTCTTCGTCAGAGCTGGACTGGATATCAGTCATCGCAGTTCGTACTCGAAGGGATGAGGGAGAAAGGGCTTTGAGCGTTTTATATAATCCGTTCACGCTTCGTTCAACAATACGCTCTCGTCCTTCCTCAACCAAAGCTTGACGCTCTTCTCTTGTGAGTTTGTTTTTCACTGCCGATTCATTGGCATAATCATGAACAGCCTGCATGGCATCTTTATAACCGCTCTGTTCCGGTTCCGTTTCAAATACACGCTCGACGATCCCTTTAGCAAGGGTGTTGGGATGTTTCATAGCGGCACGGTTCGTCCTATAACGCCATTGACGCCTATCTTTTGGCAAGGCGGCCATAAGCAATTGTATGGGTGTATTCTCGTTCAGAGTGCTATACGCATAATCTTTGACGAACGCAACGACATTCTGTCTTTCAAGCGACGCTTGTTTGTGAAAAGATCTTAAATTCTTCATGTCCTCCAGGCTGAA
>NZ_BCXJ01000008.1 GCF_001598215.1 Shouchella clausii
CACAACCGAAGTTGTGACTCACTATGATTGACGAGATACCTTGTATCTCTTTTACGCTTGGCTTTTGTTCAGTTTTCAAAGGACTCGGTTGCTAACTTTATTTCAGCAACTTTTTTATTCTAGCAAAACAATCGACGTTTGTCAATAAAATCTTTTGGTTTGCTTTGTTTGGTGAACATCGCATCTTAGCGACAAGAAATAATATATCACTATAAAACAAAAAGCGCAACACTTTTTTAAAAGATTTTCTTATGTTTTTTTAAACAAACGGTTGGCTGACCTCTAGAAAGCGACAGATCAGCCAACCATTGCTTATTCGCCTTGCTCGCGGTTACGCATTTGCGGGAAGAGAATGACGTCCCGGATGGAAGGTGAATTCGTCAACAACATGACAAGTCTATCAATGCCAATGCCGAGACCGCCTGTTGGAGGCATGCCGTATTCAAGTGCTTCAATAAAGTCTTCATCCATTCGGTGGGCCTCATCGTCACCTTGCTCACGTTCAATTAGTTGTGCTTCAAAGCGTTTTCTCTGATCAATCGGATCATTAAGTTCAGAGAATGCATTGGCATGCTCACGCCCAACAATAAACAGCTCAAAGCGATCAGTAAAGCGCGGGTCTTCTTCGTTTTTCTTTGCAAGCGGCGAAATCGCTAAAGGATGGCCATACACAAAGGTAGGCTGAATAAGCGTTTCTTCTATAAAGTGCTCAAAAAACTCGTTTACAACATGGCCAAATGTCATTGTTTCTTTTACTGGCACTCCATGCTCTTTGGCAAGTGCTCGCGCTTCTCCGTCGCTCATCTGCTGCCAAAAATCGACGCCAGTCTTTTCTTTAATCGCATCAACCATATGGACTCGCTTCCAACCAGGTGCCAGTTCAACGGTATGTTCTCCGTATTGGACAGTGGTCGTGTCAAGGACTTCCTTAGCAATGTGCGAAATTACACCTTCTGTCAGTTGCATAATATCATGGTAATCTGCGTACGCTTCGTAAAGTTCGATCATTGTAAATTCTGGGTTATGGCGAGTTGATATCCCTTCATTCCGAAACACGCGGCCTATTTCGTACACTTTTTCCAAGCCGCCAACGATCAAACGCTTTAAATGAAGCTCGATCGCAATACGCATGTATAACTCCATGTCAAGCGTATTATGGTGAGTGACAAATGGCCTAGCAGAAGCTCCACCAGGGATGCTATGCATCATCGGCGTTTCTACTTCAAGAAAGCCTTTTTCATCCAAATAACGGCGCATGACTTGAATGATTTTACTTCTTGTTATAAACGCGGTTCTTGATTCAGGACTCGTGATTAAGTCAAGATAACGCTGGCGGTAACGTTGTTCAACGTCTTTTAAACCGTGGTACTTGTCTGGCAACGGACGCAGCGATTTCCCTAGTATCACCAGCTCCGTCACTTTTACAGACATTTCTCCTACCTTCGTCTTAAATGGACGTCCGCCGACACCAACCATGTCGCCAATATCTAATGACTTGAATAAACCATACGCTTCTTCTCCTACGGCGTCCTGACGAACGTATATTTGAATCTGCCCTCCTATATCTTGAATGTGGGCAAATCCAGCCTTTCCTTTGCCGCGTTTTGTCATTAATCGCCCTGCAAGCACGACATGATCGTCTTTTTCTTCAAGCTCCTCTTTCGTAAACGCAGCAAATTGCTCAATCACTTCGTTTGACGTATGCGTCCGCTCAAACTTTCCACCAAATGGGTTAACCCCTTCGTCGTACAATTGATTTAACTTGTCTCGGCGCACGGCAAGCAAATCATGCATTTCCAATCCTTCCGTCATTTGCTCTCAACCCCTTGTCCTCATTCACTGAAAAAGGGTAGACCGAGTAAACCGGTCAAACCCTTTGCCGTTCATCACTATGAACAGTGTACTATATCGCAGAACTCTCCGCCAGTTCGCGCCCCTCTAAGTAATCAACGTATTCATAAAGGGCTTTTACTACATCATCCCTTGTTTCAAATTGGTTCACTTTGTCGCGGATTTTCGCTTTGCCACGCAATCCCTTAATATACCAAGCTGTATGTTTACGCATCTCGCGCACTGCCACACGCTCGCCTTTTAAAGCAACCAAACGATCCAAATGGATTAAACAAACTTCGATTTTCTCACGTGGAGTCGGTTCTGGAGGAAGAGTACCATTCTCAAGATATTGGATTGTACGGTACAGCATCCAAGGGTTTCCAAGAGCTGCACGGCCAATCATCACACCATCAACGCCATACTCGTCTAGCATCCGCTTGGCGTCTTGCGGTGTAGCAACATCACCGTTTCCTATAACCGGAATGTTCACTGCCTTTTTCACATCGCCAATAATATTCCAATCAGCCACACCCTCGTACATCTGAACGCGCGTGCGACCATGTACTGCCACTGCACTTCCGCCCGCTCGTTCAACTGCACGAGCATTCTCGATTGCATAAATATGGTCTTCATCCCAACCAATCCGCATTTTGACGGTTACCGGCTTTTTGACTGCATCAACAACGGCAGCGACCATTTCGTAAATTTTATTGGGGTCAAGAAGCCAACGGGCTCCTGCGTCACACTTTGTAATTTTCGGTACCGGGCAACCCATATTAATGTCGATGATATCGGCATTGGTATTTTGGTCTACGAAGCGTGCTGCTTCTACTAGTGTGTCTTTTTCTCCACCAAAAATTTGCAAACTAAGTGGCTTTTCTCGCTCATCTACGTAAAGCATTTGTAACGATTTTTCGTTTTTATGCAAGATGGCTTTGTCACTAACCATTTCCGCGCAAACTAGGCCGGCGCCAAATTCTTTCGCAATCAAGCGAAACGCCGGGTTGCATACTCCTGCCATAGGCGCGAGTACGACTTGGTTTTTCATTTCTATGTCGCCTATTTTCAGCATAGGTCACACCTCCATTTGCTCTCCTTTGTATCATCTCCGCTTTGGACATGTATAAACACTTCAGGATCGATGATCCTGCTCTATTCACCTAAATACAGATGCGCTTACAGCAACAGCGTTTAGCTTTCTGTATGGACGTATTGGTCAACGCCGCTCCAATCTCTCCACCATGTTACACCAGCTTGAGTCGCCGAAGCCAATTCAGCCACTGTTTGCTTACAGGTTTCGCTGTATACATCAGGCGCTATTTCTGCTAGTGGAACGAGCACAAACGCGCGCTCCCACATTCGTGGATGGGGGATTTGCAGCTCACCCGTCTCTATATTTTCATGATCAAACAACAAAATGTCAAGATCTAGTGTACGAGGGCCAAAGCGGATAAGGCGTTTTCGACCAAGTTTCCTCTCTATTGCTTGTGTTGCCGCAAGCAATGAAAACGGGCTAAGAGTTGTTTCGACTTCAGCGACCATATTTAAAAATGGCCCTTGGTCTGTAAAGCCAACAGGCTCCGTTTCATATATAGAAGAAGCTTGAATGACTTGAATCGAAGCATCGGCGTCAAGCAGCTTCATTGCTTCCTGCAAATAATTTTCCCGGTCTCCTACATTCGAGCCTAACGCAATATAAGCCTTATGCATGGCGTGACCTCGTTAGCTCTACTGCAACCGAGTCGTAATGCCCCGCAATGGGCGGATTAGGCTTGATCACTTTCACTGTACATGTTTGCAGTTGCTCATACGCCTGTAAAAGTTCGGTGCAAATCCGTTCAGCAACTGCTTCTACCAGCTTGTACGGTTTCCCTTCAACAATCGTTTTTACACGCTCATGTACGTCGCCGTAATCGATGGATGCCTCCAAATCATCATGGCGTGCAGCATGCCTTAAATCGAGCTCAAGCACTAAATCGACGATAAAGTGTTGGCCTAACTTTGTTTCTTCTGGATAGACGCCATGGTATCCGTAAAAAGACAGTTGATTTAAAAAGATTTTATCCAACATCATCACTCCTTTTCAGCATGGCGTCCATCATAATGGCCATGCGCGCCATTTCCTTTACATCATGGACACGAATCATTTGGCAGCCTTTCGCAATTCCTAAGCAAATTGTCGCGCCAGTGCCCTCTATACGGTCTTCAACCGGCAAATTTAAGGTTTTGGCAATTAAAGATTTTCTTGAAGTGCCCAGCAACACCGGATAGCCCATTTCGACAATTTGGTCTAGTTCACGAATAACCTCCAAATTTTGTTCATACGTTTTCGCAAACCCGACCCCTGGATCAAGCCAAATTTGCTCTTTTTGCACACCTGCCTTCACGCAGATGTCTATGCTTTCTTGCAAATCCGCTTTCACATCTTCCATGAATGATTGGTAACTCCTATTCTCGCGGTTGTGCATCAAAATGATTGGAACAGCATGGGCTGCAGCAACTGTCGCCATTTCCGGGTCCGCTTTTGCTCCCCAAACATCGTTAATAATGGCAGCGCCGGCATCTACTGCTGCTTTTGCCGTTTTAGCTTTGTATGTGTCAATGGAAATCGGTACGTCCATCCGTGCTGTGATCGCTTCAATGACAGGAATAACCCGTTCCATTTCTTCTTCTGCTGGCACCGGTGTGTACCCTGGCCTTGTTGATTCTCCGCCAATATCAATTAAGTCGGCGCCAGCTTTTACAAGCTCATGGGCACGGTCAACTGCCGTGTCAAGGCGATGGTAGCGACCCCCATCTGAAAAAGAGTCAGGCGTTACGTTTAAGATGCCCATCACTTTTGTTCGTGCTCCCCTATTGACTTGAAGAGAAAATCGCTTGCTCATGTTGTTTTGCTTCCTCCATTCGCTGCATGGGTGTAGTTGGCAGCAATGACCGGCACAAGTGAGCCCACTTCCAGCTCCCGGCCGTCCAATTTTGTAACAGGCACGACGCCTTGGATTGAATTCGTGAAAAAAAGGGCATCCGCTTCCTGAAGAGCTTCCCCTTTAAATAAGCCTACGCGCACTTCATGCCCTGCACTTTGTAATTGTTTGATCACAAAGCTTCTCGTTACCCCGCCTAAGATGCCTGTTTCTAACGAGGGGGTGAAGACAACATCGCCTTTTATCCAAAATAAATTGGAGACAATGCCTTCCGCTACATGTCCTTCTTTTGTTAAAAAAATGCCTTCAGCATAAGGGGACTGTTTTAGCTCTTGTTTGGCGAGAACATTATTTAAATAATGATGTGATTTTAGCCGTAAGCCCCCTTCAGGCGTGTTCCGAACCGTGTGTAAAACAACGGCTTCTTTACTAAGCGGCTTTTTCGGCAATGGCTTCATATACACTATTTCCGTTGGCGCCTCATAGCGATCTGGAAACAAGCCAATCTCGCGCATGCCAGCTGATACATTCCAGCGGACATAGCCTTCCTCGAGCTGGTTTGCTTCAAGCAATGTATAGACGGTTTCAAGCGCCCGTTCTTTTGTCAATGAGTAGGCAATTCCAACCGATTCCAAGCCTGTTAAGAGACGGTCAATATGCGCTTCGAGCAAAAACACACCGTTTTTATGTGCTGCAAATGTCTCAAACAGACCAATGCCGTATAAAAAACCATGGTCAAACGGAGAAATGGCCGCCTGCTCTTTTGCAACGACAGCTCCATTTATACTGAGGAACATGCCGTGCCACCTTGATAAGAATCAATAAATTGACGCAACAACGTTTTCCCTTCTTTCGTCATAATCGATTCGGGATGGAATTGGACGCCTTCAATCGCCAACTCCTTATGGCGAATCGCCATTACTTCCCCTTCCGCTGTTTCCGCGCTAATTTCAAAACATCCAGGCAACGTTTCCCGTTCAACAATAAGCGAATGGTAACGTGTCACGACAAGTGGGTTTGGAAGGCCAGCAAATATTGATTTTCCATCATGCTGGACATCAGATGTTTTTCCGTGCATCAGCTGGTCCGCCTGGACAACATGGCCGCCAAACGCCTGGGCAATCGCCTGGTGTCCTAAGCAAACGCCAAAAATCGGCACTTTTCCCGCAAAAGCACGAATTGCTTCTAAGCTGATTCCTGCTTCATTTGGGCTACATGGCCCTGGAGAAATCATAATACAATCGGGATTTAAGCTGGCTATTTCCGTAATCGTTATAGCATCATTTCGTTTGACGACCAGCTCTTGTCCCATTTCGCCTAAATACTGAACCAAATTGTACGTAAATGAATCATAATTGTCGATCATTAAAATCATCTCTTGCTCCTCCTAGGCTCTGCTCGTTTTTGTTAAAACTCTCTGCTCTGCTAATTCAAGCGCACGCCATAGCGCCTGCGCCTTTTTCATTGATTCTTTGTACTCGTTTTCGGCATTGGAATCAATCACTATTCCAGCGCCTGCCTGAACATGGGCGTTCCCATCCTGGCACAGCATTGTGCGAATGACTATATTTAGTTCCATGTCGCCGTTAAAACCAATCCAACCAATTGATCCTGTGTATAGGCCACGGCGAACGGGCTCCAACTCTTCAATGATCTCCATTGTCCTTACTTTTGGCGCTCCCGTTATCGTCCCCCCTGGAAATGTGGCACGAATGCAATCGTATAGCGTCAGGCCATCCGCCAATTGCCCCTTCACACTAGAAACAAGGTGCATGACATGTGAGTACCGTTCAACTACTAATAAATCGTCAACAGCTACCGTGCCGTATTGGCTCACCCTACCGAGATCGTTTCGTTCCAAGTCAACGAGCATCACATGCTCAGCACGCTCTTTTTCATTGCTTAACAGTTCTGCTTCAAGCCAGGCATCTTCTTCCTCACTCGCTCCTCTTGAGCGTGTTCCAGCTATTGGCCGCGTTTCCAGTTCATTGCCCCGCTTTTTAATCAACAATTCGGGCGATGCACTAACAATTTGTGTTTTTGGGCTATGAATATAGCTCATGTACGGCGATGGATTAAGCTGCCTTAGCTCTTTATACACGCTAAAAGGGTCTACTTGGAGGCTGCGGGTATGGCGAACGGATAAATTGACTTGAAATACATCACCGCTTCGAATGTAGTCCTGCACCCTTTCGACAGCACGAACAAACTGCTCTTTCGTGAATGTCGCTTCTTTGTGGGAACGGGATGTAAACAGATTTCTGCTTGGCGTCGAAGCAGGCTCTGTTTGCAGCCACCGCTGTTCAAGCAGCGCCACCTTCTCCTGCAGCAATTGGCTATCGCTTCCATTTGCACACAGCCACAACTGCTCTTCCTCATGGTCGTACACGGATACTTCCTCAAAAACGAGAAAATAGACTTCAGGCAGTTGCAAATCATCAACCGCCGTTTCCTTTAATGACTCAATTTCTCGGACTACATCATACGACAAGTATCCAATCGCCCCGCCTTGCATTGGTGGGCCTGTTAAGGTGTACTCTGTCTGGTAGGGTGCAAGCGCCGTTTCTAATGAAGATAACAGCGGGCCTGTAAAAAGATGGTTGCCGTTTTGATCGCTAACCATTAATGTATTGCCCTTGCCTTCGATCACAGCAACAGGCGACAAGCCGATTATGCTATACCGCCCTGTCTGCCCACTTTCCAACAGTACATGATAGGGCTCGTCTTTCGCCAATGCGGAAAATCGGTGAAACCACTCGTTTTGCGGCATGACGATTTTTTTATTTATTGATATGCGAATGGCAGACCCTTTTTGTGCCATAGACTCACTCCGTCTCTAAAGCATATGTGCTTATTCTACTAAACAATTTCTAAGAAGAAAAGCAGCCTCTTTGAAAAGAGACTGCTACAGATTGTAGACAAACGTTCACATAGGCAACGTTTGTCTTGTTCATATGCTTTAAAACCTCATGTTCGAGTTGCCGACAAACTTAAGCTGGTAAATTATGAATGAGTGGTTTCTTCCTCAAATTGGTACAGCGGCGTGCTCAAGTACCGTTCTCCATTTGAAGGAATGATGGCAACCACTTTTTTACCTGGGCCTAGCTCTTTCGCAAGCTCTAATGCTCCATAAATCGCTGCCCCTGAGGAAATACCGCCTAAAATACCTTCTTCACGTGCCGCACGGCGTGCATATTCAAACGCTTGTTCAGTCGATACTTGTAAAACCGAATCATACACATCTGTATTTAAGATGCCTGGCACAAAGCCTGGGCCAATGCCTTGAAGTTTATGAGGGCCAGGCTTGCCGCCTGACAGAACAGGAGAGTCTTTCGGCTCAATCGCAACAATTTTTAATTCTGGAAAATGCTCTTTTAATAGGCCGCCTGCTCCAGTTATTGTGCCGCCTGTGCCGATGCCGGCGACAAAGCCGTCAAGCTGCCCATCGACTTGCTCAAGCAGCTCCTTGCCAGTCGTTTCACGATGGATTTTCGGATTGGCGCTGTTTTCAAATTGCTGCGGCATAAAATGCCCGTCTTGTTTGGCCAGCTCTGTCGCTTTTCGAATTGCCCCGCCCATGCCTTCTGGCCCTGGGGTCAACACAAGCTCGGCTCCGTAAGCACGTAGCAAGTTACGCCGCTCCATACTCATTGTTTCAGGCATAACCAGTTTTGTTTTATAACCTTTTGCTGCCGCAACCATAGCGAGGCCAATGCCCGTATTGCCACTCGTTGGTTCAACAATGGTCGCTCCTGGCTTTAGTTCTCCGGATTCTTCAGCTGCATTCACCATCGCCAGTGCTATCCGATCTTTTACGCTGCTTCCTGGATTTTGGTATTCAAGCTTTAAGTACACGTCTGCATGTTCAGCAGTCGCCAGGCGGTTTAATTTTACAAGCGGGGTATTGCCGATCAATTCCGTAATGTTGTTTACAACGGTCACAATCAAACGCCTCCTCAATCCCTAGTATCTTCATTGGTTTTATAAAAATAGGATAGCAAACATTTTCAGATAAGTCAATCAGACATCCCTGATTTTCACGCTTTTCGCCTGCGCCAATGAAGGATGGTTTTTGGCTACCGTTTGCTCTCGGCTTCTTCTAACAACGCCTTTAGTTCTGCTTTTGTGAATGAATACGATTCATTGCAAAAATGGCACACCGTTTCAGCGCCAGCATCCTCTGTAATCATTGCTTCAATCTCCTTCGGCCCAAGGCTAATAATAGCGTTGCCGATCCTCTCCTTCGAGCACGTGCATTCGAAGAAAACAGGTTTTGTTTCAAGGAACTTGACATTTCCCTCTCCAAGAAGGCCATTAATTATTTCTTCAGGTGTTTTGCCCTGTTCCACCAGCTTTGAAATAGGCGGCGTTTCCCCAATCCGTTTTTCAATTTCTGTAACGGTTGTTTCCTTTGCTCCAGGCAATAGTTGGATGACAAACCCTCCCGCTGCAAGGACGCTTTCATCAGGATTGACAAGGACACCGACACCAACTGAGGAAGGTGTTTGCTCTGAGTTGGCAAAGTAGTACGTGAAGTCATCGCCAATTTCGCCCGAAACAATCGGCACACTTCCTGTAAATGGTTCTTTCATACCGATATCTTTTACAACTGAAAGTGTCCCTTCATTCCCGACAACTCTTGCCACATCGAGCTTGCCTTGGCTGTTTAACTCTGGGCTGACATGAGGGTTGGTCACTGTCCCACGCGTTGCCCCCGATGCATGGGCGTCAACGATGATTTCCCCAATCGGCCCATTTCCTTGAATTCGTACTGTTAGCTTATCCTTGCCTTTTAACATTGATGCCATAAGGGCTCCGCCCATCATGGTCCGTCCAAGGGCAGCGGAAGCAGTCGGCCAAGTACCCTGTCTTTTGCATGCTTCTTTGACCATTTCGGTTGCTCTAAGGGCAATCGCCCGGACCTCACCGTTGTAGGCTGTTGCCTTTACTACATAGTCTTCCATTTCAAAACCGCTCCAATCATTGGTTTTTATCGTAAATATATTTTAGCCCACTTAACGTTAACTCTTGTTCCAAATGTTGAATTTGCCTTGATTCTTCCGCATAAAGATAGGCTAGTCCACCCGTTGCAATGACTTTAGCATTGTCAAGACGCTGCTCGTCCTTGATTCGTTCAACCACGCCGTCAATCATCGCTATATGCCCATAGAATGTCCCACTTTCCATGGAGGCAATCGTTGTCTTTCCTACAACAGATGCCGGCTTTGTAAGTTCGATTTTAGGCAATTTAGATGCTTTACTCGACAAAGCTGCCGTCGAAATAGCCGCTCCAGGGGCAATAACGCCTCCACGGTAACGGTGCTTTGCATCAATACAGCAAAACGTCGTAGCCGTGCCAATGTCGACTACAATACACGGAGCGCCGTAGCGAGCAATTGCTGCAACGGCATTAGCAATCCGATCGGCACCAACTTCTTTCGGATCTTGATAATGGATCGAGAGGCCCGTGCGAATGCCAGGACCGACAATTAAGGGGGTTAAGTGTAAATAATCTTGGCACATGCGCCGAAAGCGGTGCATAATTGTGGGAACGACAGAAGCGATAATCACACCTTTTACGTCGTTGAAACGGCAACCTTTTTGTTCAAAAAAAGAGTGCAGCAACATGGCATATTCATCACTCGTTTTATCGTGCGTGGTTGCGATCCGAAATATGAATGCAAGTTGGTCGTTCTCGTCGTAAACGCCTGTTACGATCGAAGAATTGCCAATATCAATGGCCAACATCATTGGCTTTAACCCCTTTCTTACAAAAAGAGAGTGCCATCTAGGCACCCTCTATTTTCCCTTAATCGCGATTCTCCTTTGTTTCCTCTGAAGACGGCGGACGGTTTTCGCCTACGTTTGTCGTTTCTTCATAAGCGCCTTCCACTTCTTCCGCTGAATCTTTTGACTGGATGTTCACTTTCATGTCGCCGTTTTTCTTCGACGCATGATGGTTTTCAGGCAGCTTGCCTTCATTAATGAGGGATTGGATTTGTTCGGCATCAAGCGTTTCAAGCGTAAGCAAATTCTTGGCAATAAGGTCTAAACTATCCTTATTCGCAAGCAAGATTTGTTTACAGCGCTCATAACTGTCTTTTATGATGCGTTGAACTTCCAAATCAATTTCATGAGCAATCGCATCTGAATAATTTTGGTCGTTTTGGATGTCTCTTCCTAGGAAAACTTGACCCCCAGAACTTTGCCCAAATTGCATCGGCCCTAATTTGTCGCTCATGCCATATTCCGTTACCATTTTCCGCGCTATGCTTGTCGCTCGTTGGAAGTCATTATGAGCACCGGTGGATACTTCACCAAATTGGATTTCTTCAGCGACACGCCCACCAAGCAAGCCGACAATTTTATCAAGCAGCTCAGGCTTTGTCATAAAATAACGGTCTTCTTTTGGCAGCATCATCGCGTAACCGCCTGCCATTCCACGAGGGACAATCGTTACTTTGTGGACCATGTCGGCGCTTTCCAACTTGACGCCAACAACAGTATGCCCAGCTTCATGCCACGCCACAATGTTCTTTTCTTTTTCGGAAATAACGCGGCTTTTTTTAGCTGGTCCCGCAATGACACGGTCAATGGCCTCTTCAATATGTTCCATGCCAATTTCTTTTTTGTCGTTTCTTGCTGCCACAAGCGCTGCTTCATTCAACAAGTTTTCAAGATCTGCGCCGGAAAAACCAGGCGTCCGAATAGCAATGAGATCAAGCTTTACTTCCTCACGAAGTGGCTTGTTTCTCGCATGGACTTTGAGCACTTCTTCACGCCCTTTAACATCAGGGGCGTTCACTTGAATTTGCCTGTCAAAACGACCTGGACGAAGGAGGGCTGGATCAAGGATATCAGCACGGTTTGTAGCAGCAATGATGATGATGCCTTCATTTGCGCTAAAACCGTCCATTTCCACAAGCAATTGGTTCAACGTTTGCTCACGTTCGTCATGGCCGCCACCGAGTCCAGCGCCACGCTGGCGCCCAACTGCGTCAATTTCATCAATAAAAATAATACACGGGGAATTCTTTTTAGCGTTCTCAAATAAATCACGCACACGGGAAGCCCCAACCCCAACAAACATTTCGACGAAATCAGAACCACTAATTGAGAAAAACGGCACGCCTGCTTCCCCGGCAACAGCTCGGGCAAGAAGCGTTTTCCCTGTACCTGGAGGACCGACAAGCAGCACCCCTTTAGGAATCCGCGCCCCAATCGCGGCAAACTTGCGCGGGTCTTTTAAAAACTCGACGACCTCGACAAGCTCCTGCTTCTCTTCGTCAGCACCGGCGACGTCTTTAAACTTCGCCTTTTTCTTCTCATCGCTAACCATTTTTGCTTTGCTTTTACCAAAGTTCATGACGCGGTTACCGCCACCGCCGCCACCGCCTTGGGCAGAACTCATGAGAAAAATGATGATCAGAAAGATTAGTAAAAACGGCGCGATCATAATGATGGTTGACAACCAGTTGCTTTGTTCTTCTTCTGGTTCAACCGTCAACTCGACGCCTTCTATATTAGAGAGAAGGTCTGCTGTAATGTCTGAATTCAGAATCGTTGTGGTGAAATTTTCGCCATCTGTTTGCCCTGCAAACTGTCCTGTGACAACTAAAACAGAACGTTCAGGCTGAACAGTAATATTTTCCACTTCTCCTTGCTCGAGCTTCTCTAAGAATTCATCATAGCGAACTTGCTGGGTTTCTGTAGGGTCATTTGAAAAACTTTGGACCCCTGCAATAATAATCAGCATCAGTATCGTCAAGATGACTATCGTGCGTACTGTACGATTCATTCTGTACCTCCTCCCGCGTCCAACAAAACTGCACCTATCTTACCATAAGAAATCGTTCTGTACCAATAATTAGCCTTCATAAACTTCAGGTTTCAGTATTCCGACATAAGGCAAATTACGGTAGCGTTCTGCAAAGTCTAGACCGTATCCTACTACAAATTCGTCCGGGACAACAAAACCTGTCATATCCGGCACCAAATCCACTTTTCTGCCTTCTGGCTTATCGAGAAGCGTTACCACTTTTACCGACTTAGCCTTCCGGTATTTAAACAACTCGACTAAATAGCTTAGCGTTAAGCCGCTGTCAATGATGTCTTCGACAATTAAGACATCACGCCCTTCCACTTTCGTGTCAAGGTCTTTTACAATTTTCACTTCACCTGAGGAGACAGTGCCTTTTCCATAGCTGGACACATCCATAAAATCAATTTCCAAGTGGGTATCCACAGCTTTAATCAAATCAGCCATGAAAGGCAGGGCGCCTTTTAAAACACCGACAAATAGTGGAAAACGGCCTTCATACTCTTTTGTGATAGCCTGCCCCAATTCCTTGATTTTTTGCTGAATTTGTTCCTCAGTCAATAAAATTTCTTTCATGTCGTTCTTCATGTACGGTCTTGTACCTCCTGTAAGTTGGTGCCTTTTTCTCGTTATGGCCATTTATGTTGGGAAAAAGTAACATGGAGTAGCTCGCCTTGTTCATCAGCGGAGCGGGTGAGAATGCGGGATGTTTGAAGTGAAGGCACCCAAAGAATCGAGTCATTTGCATCGACAAGCAGAGGCCAAGCATCTCTTTTGGCGCGATCTACTTTTCGATCGATAAACAAACGGTTCACTTTTTTGCTTCCGCTCATTCCGCTTGGGGAAAGCTTATCTCCCGGCTTGCGATTTCGTATGTATAGCGGAAAAGCCACTTGGCTCGCCTGAAATGAAACAGCATCCGTATGTTCTAATTCCAATAGTTCTTCTCGTGTATCCGCCCTGATTACTCCAAGGGGCGTGTCTACTTTACCTGGGATACAAAGCAGATGACAATAAGCTTTTATTTCTGTAAAAGAGGCGGTTGTGAACAAGCACGTCCCGTAGGAACGTTTCACTTGTACCCCACCTGGCAAATCTAGTTGAGCGGAAGGGGCACTTGTTTGGAGAAACGCTTGGATCTGCTCAATTGCATCAGGAAAAGCACGCATGTCATTTACTCCGTGAACATTTAAGTGAAGATAATTTAATATTAGATGAATCATTCTTCTTTGTAAAGGAAAGGGGGCAAGACAAAGCGCCTGAATTTCAAGTTCGATACTTTTCTCGCTTTTTCCCATTAAAATTTGATTCAAATGAGCTTTCGCCTGCTCCATTAAATAGTGGTTGTCATCATCCTGCCAGCGGTCAAAACGGCCAATGTGTTTATGGATATGGGGGTTTTCCTCGACAAGATAAGGAGCGATGTTCATTCGAAACCGATTGCGCGTATAAGCATCGGAAAAATTACTCTGGTCGATTCGGTAAGGAATGTCATTTTCGTTACAGTATGCGACAATGGATCGCTTCGTTTCTTCAAGAAGCGGTCGCGCCAAAACACCATTTGAAAAGGGTCTTGTAGCCGCAATGCCTAGTTTCGTCAACGGCGTCGTTCCACGAGTCAGTTTCATAAAAGCCGTTTCTACTTCATCGTCGCCATGGTGGGCAGTCAAAAGCACCGTTGCATGTACTCGCTCCATTTCCCCTTGAAAGACCTGGTAGCGGAGTGTACGGGCCGCTTGTTGCGTACCAACATGGCGCTCGGCTTTAAAGGCAGCGACGTCGACGTCTTTCACATTGCACGGCACGCCGAGGCGAGCAGAGAAAGCTTGAACAAGTTCGGCATCTCTATTTGACTCTTCGCCTCGCAGGCGGTGGTTTACATGAACGACAAACAGATTGAGCCTCCACTTTGCTTGCAATTTGGCCATTATTGCAAGGAGCGCCATTGAATCGGGGCCGCCTGAGACGGCAACGAGTACGTTTGCTTCCATTTCAAACAATCGATTGTTTGCGATAAACTGTTCCACGCGTGCTTCCATTCTATTCGCCCCTATAGCTTTTCAAAATGATTGTATTAATAAGTATAGGACAAAAAGGATGAGAACAAAAGACATCACTAGGATTAAGTCGATCGGCGCCCCTTTCTGTTTTCTTGCTTTATGTTGCTGTTTCCGTTTCACTCGGCTATGTCCTTCGGTTTGCTTCACTGAGGCAAGAAAGTCGTTTTTCATTGCTTCCGCAGATCCATACCCTCCCATTAACGCTTTATAAACCACTTCCCGGTAAGGTTTTAATAGCGGCGCTTGATAAACAAGCTTTTTTAATTGGTTTGCCGTATTGCCCCGCTCTTTTTTTACTTGCCGTGGATACGCACAGTCGACGATCATCATCGCCGCCGCAAATAAGTCATAGGTCGGTTCCGCCTTTCGTGTTCCTTGTTCCCAGTAACCTCGGTCGTAATACTCGGTATATTCCTTGATCGCACGTCCCACTCGTGTGGTCCCGCCTACATCTAACAATCTTACTTCAGCCGAACGACGAGTGACGATCACATTTTCGGGCTTTAAATCGCCAAATACCCAGCCCTGTTGATGGAGCGCGCTTAATGCACCCAACAATTGCAATGCTAATACAGGCAGCCACTCTGGCCCTTTGCCCCGGAGGAAGTCAACAAAATTTTCGCCTTCAATATACTCCATTGCGTAGAAAGGAAGGACGCTGTTGACAGACAGGAAGTCGTCAACGTCAAATAAGCAAGGCCCAAGCGGCTTGCCTTGGACCTTGCTGAACTGTTTCAGTACATTCGCTTCTGCTGTAATTGACATCGGTTCTGTGCCGATCTTTAAAGCAACTGAACCCGTTTCTCCTTCTGCCAAGTAAACATAGCCAGTGACCCCTGCCCCAAGTTTTCGAATCAACTTATAAGGTTTACGGTTCCACTTGCCGCGAAATGCCAGTCCTGGGTAAAGTTCAAAATCCAAATCGCCCTTGGCGCTGTTCATTCTCATCGTCTTCCAATCTCCTTTTGCCCCGTCTTTCCTCAAACACTTGGAGTGCTGCTTGTAAAGCTGGGCCAGTCGGTGTCATTCCCGCCGTTGACAGTTTTGTAAAAGTCGCAGTTAGTGATTGGAGCTTTGGAGTCCAATCAAGCAATCTCTCAATCGGCTTTCTTTTCCCGGGAAATGAATACAAAGAAAATTTCGTATCCCCTGAGCGGGAGTTTAAGCTGATTGACAAATCCAATAACGCTTCTTGTACCATCGGTAATTTATTTGCCATGCTTGCACTTGTGTCGATTAATACAAGTACCTCTAAGAGCACTTTCTCACCTAGATCATCCACTACTTCCATCACTTGTCCACGTTTTTCCGGCGGCAAGTCTTCCATTTCATCGTTTTGACCTAATATTTGTTTAAGTTCTTGGTTGACGACACCGTGGAGTGTTTGCGTCATCGCTTTTCTTGTTACCATCTGAACTGTTTTAGCCAGTTGCCTGGCAAAAACAATTTCGCTTACCCCTCCACCAGCCAGTGCAATCGCTTCAACCTCTTGAAGCCCTTTTTCATTTTCGCGATTTTCATCAGTAATGCCGATTACATTTACCGTAACGTCATACTCTTGGGCCAAGCGCGCAATCGCTACAGGATCTTCGCCATAGTTCGAATGCCCGTCAGTCATGAGCAAAATTTGCCTTAATGTCCCATTCATTCGTTTCCCCTCCATCTGATTTCGTGTTACCATCATGGTCATATTGGAGGGAAAATATACTTTTAAGTGCCTGTTGCCTGTTTATAGAACGGTGTAGCTTTCTTGTTTTTTGTCGTCTTCGGATGGATCGGGATCGAAGACCATTTCGGCGTATTGTGTTTCAACTGTGTAACGACGATCGTCATGTCATCTTCAATCACAATCCCTTTTTCCGAACGAATGACTTTCTCTAAGAGCACATCGGCCACTTCTTGTGGGTCATCTGTTTCAATTTCCTTAATCATACGCTTCATCCATTGCTCCTTGTTCTCAATTTGCCTTTTCGCATCAAACACCCCATCGCTGCACATAATCAGCAAGTCACCTGGCTTAAGCTGCTCGCTAACAACATCTACTTCAAATTCATGGAGAATTCCCATTGGCAAGTTGCCTGCTTCAATTTTTATGACGTGGTCTTTGCGTTTAATAAAGCTTGGTGTTGATCCAATTTTCAGGAACTTTGCTCCTGCATCTTGCATATCTATCATCGCCAGATCGATTGTAGAGAACATTTCTTCTGTGTTGCGCAATGACAATATGGAATTGACTGACTTGATTGCCACTGTTTCTTCAATCCCTGATTGCAACACTTTTTGCAGCAACTTCAACGTTTCACTGCTTTCCAAATGAGCTTTTTCACCGTTTCCCATGCCGTCACTTATCGCAACTGCGAACTTTTCGCTATTTAATTTGATCATGGCATAATTGTCTCCAGATAACCATTCGCCGCCTTTGGCGACTTTGGCAATGCCTGTTTCAACAGCAAAAGGCTTTGCTGATCCAAATGAAATATGGCTATATCCATTTGAATAAAAGCCTGGTTCTTCCCGCATTAATACAATCGTTTCCTTGACTAAATCAGAAAGCATTGGCGCGATGATTTTTTCCGCCTCGCCATTTTCATGGCTGCATAGAACACTCATTTCAATTTCAATGCTGCCACTCTCCATGCTGTAAATGTCTATATGCCCAACCTCAAGGCCGGCGTTTCTCAAAGCATCTACCATGTGCTCTTCTTGGATGACATGAGGCTGCTTTTCTTTTTGGATCTCTTTTGCGAAATCACCCATTACCCGGGAAACGCCAAGCAATTGGTCGGCGACTAGCCGCTGGCTCTCTAACACTTGTCTCTTCAATTCCTTGTTTGCCCGATAATGGTTCACCTCAGCATTAAGGGCAGCCATGACTTGGTCAGGCTTGCGGCAATGGCTGCGCCATTGCCTTTGTAATTTTGCATCGACAACCGCTCCGTGCACCTCGCTTTCCTGGACCATTTGCTTCATTGAATCATAGGTAGCATTAAAATTTTGCACCCAGCACTTTTCTTTCAACATGCACGTTTGGCATGTTTTTTCCGTCACGCGGCTAAGGAGCACATCGACCTCATGGTCATGCTCTTCTTCCTCATTTTTAGGAGGTGTATGAAAGCTGTTCGATAGCGTTTGGAACAAAGACGAAAACCGTTCAACCTTTCCCGCTGTCGCGTCTCGGACTTTGCGTAAATATTGCTGCTGTTCCTGGGAATGCTCCACAGTCCCAGGAATATAGCGTGCTACCTTTGTCAGCCAGCTCTTTGGCGTCAGTAAAAATAGCGTGATTGCAATGGCAGACTCCGACACACTTGCCCCAAGCCCGCCCCCTTGGCCATACATGCCAATTAAGAGCGTTCCTACAAGGAGGCCAAGTGACACGCCGATCCGTTTTCCTTCCTTTAACAACCCGCCTAACAAACCCGCAAAGGCAAGCAGGCTCATCTGATAGAGACTTGCTAAACTCGCTAAGCTTAAAATCAAGCCTGTCACCACCCCGACCGTCGAGCCGATTGCGGCCCCGCCAACAAAAGCGAACACTAAAACGAGGTAACTTGCAAAGCTATGCTGAAGCACGGCCTCATTTATCGTCCAACCGACTGTTCCAGTCATTACAGAGGCAAGCAATATGATCAAACAAATAATTTCTTCGTTCCGAAGGGCTTGTCCGCCTCTTTTTCCTGTCACAAGCGGTATGCTTTGGATAAAGATCATCGTCAGGATAAAGCTAAGTGCCGCTTCGACTGTAGCCATCATCATCGCATATTGGCTTAATCCACCTTCTGTGAAAAATACGAGTAACAGCCTCGTTGCGATACTAGCTGAAAACACAAGATAAGGGAGCGATTTAGCAGGGTGTTTCATGAACATTTTCATACATTTGTACAGGATAAGAAAGAACCCGATCCCTGCAATGGCAAAAATAAATTGACCGTGGAAACTAAATACAGCACCGGCTAATAACGAAGCCGCGGCAATGAGTGATTGAGAGCGTCTTAACAAAAACACGGCAGCCAAAAATGGCAAGATAAATGGAGTCAACTCTGATAAAATCATAGCCCTTCCTAGCAGAAAACCAAGAATAGCAATGAATATCCCCCAATCATAAAGCACCGTTTTGGCTCCGCTTTTAAGGGCTTGTCCACCGCTTGCACATTTGGCCCATATACCATTGAGCTTTTCAGCTACTTTTGCTGTACCCATTTCTTCTGACGTCTTTATCACTTTACTTATCATTCTCGCCCACCACCCTATTAATATCGTACGTACACTATAGCAAGCAAAGCTGGAGCAATTTGTCAGAATTAAGGGCCAATATGAAAAATTATTTCGACGTACTTCGGGCTAATCAGTGTGGATGATTCACAAAAATCGAATAATAGGGGTTTGATGTTAGCGTATCTTTGGGTAGATGCTCAATGGTTGGCTAGAAATGACGTACGAATTAAGGCATAGGGAAAACTCATTTTTCTCAATCTGTTGACAACATAAAAGCCGCACCCAACGATGCGGCTCTCACGCTATTATGCGAATGTAATAATGCCCAGGAAGTAAGCGCTCACAAGCATGATGATGCTAAATCCCCACATAATAAAAAAGGAATAACGGATATGTTTCCCCATTTCAAGGCCTGCAAGCTGCAATGCCAGCCATACGGCCGGAGCAAGAGGGCTAACAAATGTACCAATGATGTTTCCGATCACGAGCGCATATGCGGCTGAAGTGGAAGAAACCCCGACTTCTGTTACAATCTGTTCAACGAGTGGCAACAATGCAAAATAATAGGCATCTGTGCTTAAAATTAAGTCAAATGGGACGCCAAAAAAGCCGATAATGACATGAAGATAAGGAACAACAGCGTGTGGAAGCACGCCAACTATATCGACTGCCAGCGCCCGAAGCATCCCTGACTCGTTTAAGATTCCTAAAAAACAGCCTGCCGCAATGATGATCGTTGCCATCATTAACGCATTTGGAGCATGCCTTTTAATTGCTTCCATTTGGTCGTCTACTTTCCGTAAATTAAACGGCAGCGCCAGCGCCACGCCAAGCATAAATACGAGCGGAGACGGCAAGACGTCGACGGCCAAAACAATAATGACAGCAGCCATTAGAAGAGCATTGACAGTCATTTGCAGAGCGCCTGCTTTCTTTTGACTTTCTTTTCCTTTCGAGGCATTTGCCGCGTAGGCTGTAGCTGCTGCTTCATTCCATACATGGCGATCGGCAATTCTCTTTTTTTCTCTGAGAGCAAGCAACACCGCTAGCCCGAGCAGAAACGCGATGCCAATAAGTTGCAAAGGGATAAGCGGCAACCAAAGTTCTCCGGCGCTCATATTAAGTACGGTACCAACACGCGCCACCGGTCCTGCCCACGGCACCATATTCATGATGCTTGCCCCTAGACCAATTAATAGCAGAAGCAAATACGGGCTCATCTGTAAACGCTTGTAAGTAGGCAAAAGCGCCGGGACTGTCAACAAGAACGTCGTTGCTCCCGAGCCATCGAGATGAGCGACGCTGGCAACGATAACTGTTGCTACTGCTACGCCAATGACATTTCCTTTTGAGAGGGCAAGCACTTTATTGATAACTGGATCAAACAAGCCTGCATCTTGCATAATGCCAAAAAAGAGTATCGCGAAAATAAACATAACGGCGACAGAAATAACATCATTGACGCCTACACTGAAAAAACCACTAATGTCATCTAATTCGAAGCCTGCAACGACAGCAGCTATAATGGGAATAAGCGTAAAAGCAACGATTGGCGACACTTTTTTGCTGATAAGCAAAGCGACAACTGCCACAATCGCAATCAGTCCAATAAAACTAAGGCTAAACATACCGGTCTCCTTCCAAACAATTAATCAATCTTATAATGAGATTTCTCTTATCTTAACGAAACAGGCGGGCCCTGTAACCGTTTCCAATTTAATGGGCATTCTATTCATTTTTTTTATTTTGTCCATTTTGTTTACGAGACGCGAAAAAACCCTCTTTTCCTTTTCAGAAAAGAGGGTTTTATCCTGCAGAAAACACTCAGGATCGTTCTATTGACAAGCATTTTCTACCAGTTTGATAACTAATAGATAGCGGCGGAGGGGATCGAACCCCCGACCTCACGGGTATGAACCGTACGCTCTAGCCAGCTGAGCTACACCGCCTCGCTTTTCACGACATTATTTAATATACTTGTTTTTTCTACGAAAGTCAACATTAAAATCTAGTGAGGAACAGGGTTTCCTTCTCACCTCTGACTGTAGGAACAACTCGCAAACGTCATCTTCGCCCCATCTGTCAAGTGTTTTCTATCAGTCTGAGGATGTTGTCGACTTTGTCGACAACATCAGAGGAGCAGGATTACCCTGCTCCTCTATCATTCCTATTTACAAACAGATATACGTTACACAAGCAACATCGCTATCCGCGTTTTGCACCCCGACCGCCGCGTTTAGACTCTGTTTGCCTTTTGATCGTCGACAAACGTTCTTCGCTATCCTTTAGGAAACGGCTCATCTTGTCTTCAAAAGACGCAGCAGGGCGCGATTTTCCGCCTCCTCGATTATTACTGGAGCGCGGATGAGGGCGCGGAGGGCGGCTTTCTCCTTCGGGACGGTCAACCGCTTTACGGATCGAAAGACCAATTTTGCCGTCTTTTTCTATATTGACGACTTTCACTGTCACTTCATCGCCAACCTTTAAAAGTTCATTTATATCTTTTACATAATGATCCGCAACCTCACTAATGTGAACCAGACCCGTTGACCCGCCTGGCAATTCCACAAATGCACCGAAATGTGTAATGCCAGTCACCTTGCCTTGCAGCTTGCTGCCTGCTTCAATGGACATGAAAACGTACATCCTCCTTAAATTTTGGGTGAACTAAACGTACTCCAATATATTATACCCGACCTGAAATTTTGGTGTCAATCGCTCGACTGCTGCTTGGAGACGTTAATTCTTGTTTCGCCTGGAAGAGTGAGGTAATAATCACGTCTGGCAATCTCTTTAATAAATTCATCGTCTTGAAAATTGGCAATGTCGCGTAAGAGTTGTTCTTCCTCATTCTTTAGCTGCTCCAATTGTTCAGCCGCAGCTTGTTGTTCTTCCCGTTTTTCATTAATATCGGCTCGTTGTGAGAACAGCGTTACACTGCAACAAATAGCGAGCACACTAAAGACGATGCCCATAAATCCAAGCCGACGATAGAGGCCTTTTCGCCTTTTCGCTTGTCGGATTAGTTCTTGCTGCCTTTGCTCCATATAGTCTGTGTCAAGTTCTTTAATCGTTGCCCGGTGTTTCACTGCCAAATCGCTCACCTCTCATCTTTTTTCCTAAAACGCTCCAATCGTTCCTGCCATTTACGCAAGATAGGCTGTCCTTTTTTTAAAAGGCCAATAAGGCCTAGTTTTTTCATTAGCCAATATAGGGGTTTAAGCAGGACATAAAGAATGATGCTCCACACAGAGATTACTATAATCATAACGAAGCGGCGCACGGACATCAACAACCATTTTATCGGCATGACAATGAGCGCTTTAAAAAGACTCCAAACGAAACGGAATACAGTGTGAACGATATTAATGACCAAATTGACGAGCCAATTATATACGCCTTTAAACAATGCTTGGTAGGCAGCATAACCGCATAGTAGCGCCAAAAATACATAAATTCGGATATCTCCCTGGTTTGTCTTAAATAAAATATAAAAGACAAGCAGCGCTTGGACAATCCAAAATGTAATGTCAAGCAAAGCGATGTGAATGCGGAAGGTACGTTGCCTAGGCAGAAAACGGCCGTACGTATCAATAGCCGCGCCAAGGCAAATGCCCATTGCGGCCATAGCGACCATTGTATAGAACTGAACAGTTAAAGCCATTATTTAAACAGTTTTCCAAAGAGCCCTTTGGATTTTCCTTGCTGGTTTTGATCGACATAAATCAGGTCGTGGATTTTTCCCTCAATCGAGACATTTCCTTGCTCTACATTTAAGTTTTTCATATAAAGGTTTTCGCCTCGGACCGATAAATAGCCTTGCACCGTTTCCAGCAAAAATTCTTCGTTATCGAAGCTGTCTACTTGTTTGACGCCTGTTATATCTAATTGCTTGCGCCCGCGCAACGTAACGTCGTGGTCGTTGTTTTTTCGTTCACGTCCCATTGGCGTGCCAAACTCGTAAGTAGAACCGTCCATTTTCTGCACCCTCCTAGAAAGCATGTCTTTATTGCAATGTATGCATGGGGCTTTGCCCCTAGAACAAGCTTCTAGCACAAAACACACTCTAATGGAGACGGCCTACCCTATTCGTTTAAAGGAGTTACGTCCAGTTATGAAAGTTCTTTGCCCTTTTGCGTTTCTGTTTTTGGGCGCTCTTGAACGCGGCGCTTTAAGTAGATGCCGACTGCAAGAAGAATAGCCACTCCTAACATCGCATACGTCAAGTATGAATGAACCATGTTCTCGGCTGCACGACCATATACATAAAAGAGGATACCAACAGCATAAAATTTAGCAGCCCTTCCAAGCGCTGCATAAACCATTAGTTTCCATAACGAAAATTGGAGCGCTCCTGATAAAATCGTAAATACTTTAAAAGGGATCGGCGTAAAGGCGCCAATTAATATAGCTGCCTCTCCGTTCTTTTTAAACAGTTTCTCGGCCTTTGTTAAAGCGGTTGGCTTTAACCACTTTTGCAAGACAGAATTTCCGAGCAAACGGCCGAGCATGTATCCAACTGGCGTGCCAAGAAGACAAGCGATATACCCTACTGTTGCAAACCAAATGGCTTGGTTTGGGTGAAGCAAGCTTAAGGACACTTGTAGAAAAAACGCAGGGACTGGAAAAATCACAGCATCTGCAAAGGCGTGCACGAACAACCCCCAGTAACCAAAATCTTCTAAAAACCCCATTATTCCGTCCAATCGATAGGCGCCCCTCTCTTAAACAAGAGCTTCTTTTATTCTCTATTTTTATGAGCGCTTGCGCTGTCTAAGTACAGCCTTGCGAACTTAGTTCATTGGCTGTGCTTGTTTCTCCTGCTTTAGCTGCTCATTTTTTTTCTTAAATTTTTCATTATGGGAAGATACATACGCTTGCTTATCCGCTTTCGGGTCCAAAAACTGCTTGACGCCATTAACCGCTGTCGCCCCTTCAACAAACGCTCCCGATATGAGCTGAAGTTTCCCTGCATGCCTTGTCACGTCCCCTGCGGCAAAAATGCCAGGCTGACTTGTCTCCATACAAGCTGATACGCGGAGAAAGCCGTCCTCTTCCAATTCAAGGCCTGCTTCAATCAAAAAGCAACCATCTAGTTTCATTCCATGGTTTACAATGACAGCATCGACTTCAATTTGTCGTTGTTCCCCTGTATCACAATGGGCAAGGGTAACCGCTTCAATGGCAGATCCTACGCCATGCAGTTCTTTTATTTGGTAAGGGGTGTGTATTTTCGTAACAGATTTCATTTGTTCCACATTTTTCTCATGCCCGCCAAACTCATCGCGGCGATGGCACAGAACCACTTCTTTTGAAATGTTGGCAAGTTCGTTCGCCCAGTCAACGGCTGCATTGCCTCCTCCAGAAATTAAAACCCGTTTGTTTGCAAATATGTCCATTTGCGTGACCGTGTAATGGAGATTGGAAACTTCATACCGGTCGGCGCCCTCAATTTCAAGCTTTTGCATAACGGGAATGCCATGTCCAGAAGCGAGCATCACCGCCCGCGTATAATGGGCTTCGCCTTGCTCATTAAAAAGGGTGTACGTGTTGTCGGGCTCCCGCACCATCCGAACGATGTGTTCATTTAAACATATCGTTGGGTTAAAGGTCGTTGCCTGTTCAACAAGCTGATCAATTAATTTTCTACCTGTTGTTGGCGGCATTCCCCCAACATCCCATATAATTTTTTCTGGGTAAAACAAAATTTTGCCGCCTAGCTCTTTATTGTATTCGACGAGCTTTACTTTTAAATCACGCATCCCTGCATAAAACGTGCTATATAAACCGGCCGGTCCGCCGCCAATAATGGTTAGGTCAAACATCTCTTTTTCCTGCACGGTTATTCCTCCGTCCACTCTCTAGGATAATGAAAATCATTCTCACTTTTCTTTTAGTTTAGAGGAGGAATGCACCATTTTCAAGCGCCAAATCGTGGTTTATAGCAATTTCCCCATATAGATCTCATTAAGCCACTTGTGGCCATGTCGGATTGCCCGGCGGCGGACACCTTCTTGCTCGTACCCGCATTTCCGATACAAATGCAGCGCCCGTGTATTCTCTTCAATCACCGTTAGCTCCAGCCGGTGAAGCTGAACGCTCTGTGCAAAATGGTCCGCTTGCTCTAGCAGCTTCCTGCCAATGCCTTGGTTGCAGTATTCCTCTAAAATCCCAATCGTAATATAGCCAACATGGCGAATGCGTTGCAATCGGGAACCAAACACACTCAGATAGCCAACAAGCTTTTTGTTGTGTTCCGCCACAAAAATTGTGGACGACGGGGACTGCTGGATATCGGCAATCGCCTTCCGCTGTTCACGCACCGTTGTCGTTCTTTCCCCAGGCTTATAGAGCATGTAACTTGCTTCTTTATCTAATTGCAATTGCAACTGCAAAAACTGCTTTGCATCGCTGATTGTTATTTCTCGAAGTTGCACAGCTACTCGCCCCCAAATATCTAATTTACTTTCTCAGATATTCTACATTGATTTGTTCCCTCCTGCATCAAGAAGGGAGGTGACAAATCAAGCATAGATTGCTATCGTTAAACTTAGAGGAGGGGTACATATGAGCAAACCGACTGTTTTCTTAGCACGTTCTTTGCCTGAAGCTGCGCTTAACCATGTCTCACAATTCTGCCATTTGCGGATATGGGATGAAAGCAAACCGCTAACGAGAGAAGCATTGGTCCACGAATTGGCTGATGTCGACGGCGCGATGCTAACAGGAATTGGCGCAGATGCCGAGCTCGTCAAACATGCTAGTAAGCTAAAAGTCATTAGCACCGCCACCGTTGGCTACGATGGCTTTGATGTTGAAGGCCTAGCAGAACAAAACATTTATGTCACAAACACGCCGTATGTTCTTGACGAAACGGTTGCAGACTTGCTGTTTGGCCTCATTCTATCAGGGGCGCGCCGTATTGCTCCACTGCACGAACAAATGAAGGCAGGCAACTGGACAAAACACACAACAGCACAGTCTCTATATGGACAAGATGTCTACAACCAAACACTCGGTATTGTTGGCATGGGGCGTATTGGCGAAAAAATCGTTCATCGCGCCAAGGAAGGTTTTGGGATGAAGATTCTTTACCATAACCGCTCAAGCAGGCCGGAAATCGAAAGAAAGTATCGCGCCAAAAAAGTAGAATTACACGAACTGCTTGAACAAGCGGATGTCGTTGTCGTCATGGTGCCACTTACTAAGGCAACAAAGCATATGATTGGAAAAGAAGAGCTAAGCAAAATGAAAGAAACGGCCATTCTCGTCAATGGTGCTCGCGGTGCCGTTATTGACGAGGCTGCCCTGATTGAAGCATTAAAGCAAAAAACGATTTTTGGTGCTGCTCTTGATGTGTTTGAAGTCGAACCGTTGCCACCAGGACATCCATTGCTAGAGTTGGATAATGTTACACTAACACCTCATATTGGCTCAGCCACAGCCGCTACCCGTGAAGCGATGGCGCTGCGCGCTGCAGAAAACCTCGTGGCCGGAGCACTCGGGCAAAAGCCTCGTGATGCTCTTTCCTAAACATCGTCGAACATACTAGCCGTAAACAATTTTTGTTTACGGCTTGAGACTGTAGACAAACGCTCGCATCCGTCGTCTTTTGCCTCAGTCGTATGCTTATGAACCCCCGTTCTACTCACATCTTCCCTCGCCTGCACTCCTCGTCTAACAAGCGTTTTCTATCAGTCTGAGGGCAGTTATCGATTTTTCTGGACCACTATTTCCGCCGCTCGCGGTTGGATTTGCCCTATCTCATTTACTTGGTCGTGTGCTGCACTCAAGTCTTGGCTACCTGAATTTGGGTTCACAAAGCCAATGACGCGCATTCCCGCGGCCAAGGCAGCCTGCACGCCATGTGCAGCGTCTTCTACTACCGTGCAAGCATCCGGTTGAACGCCAAGTTTTTTGGCTGTTTCCCTATAAACGTCAGGTGCAGGCTTCCCGTTAGCGACTTCCTCTCCGCTCATGACAACATCAAAATAGTCGCTGATGCCAAAACCGTTAAGCACCGCTTCAATGAACGGTCGCGGCGACGAAGACGCTAAACCAATGCGGTACCCGTTATTTTTTAAAGCTGCAAGCAGTTCTTTAATGCCAGGGATCGGTTCGACTTCCCCACTGACAACATAGGCTTGCTTTCGCTCATTGGCCTCGTTCAGCACGGCAGATACTTCAAACGTAGCACTGTGCGTTTTCTTAATTTGCTGCCACATATCCCTTGCGCGGGTGCCTACATAGGATTCTAATTCTTTTTCTCCCAGCTCGACGCCGTATTTCTTACACAGGTCTTGCTCCACTTGGAAATGGAGCGGCTCGCTGTCAATGATGACGCCGTCCATATCAAAAATAAAACCGCGCATTATACAGACTCCTCTTTAACAATCGTATACATTTCAGCAGCTTCTTCTTTTCGTGTGGTGTCACGTACGTCGTTTATTTTTACCGTGACGATTTTTTGCCCAAATCGAATCGCCAGTTCATCTCCTGCTTTAACTGTTGTCCCCGCTTTTGCCACTTGGCCATTGACTGTTATTCTGCCTTGGTCGCTAACTTCTTTCGCTAACGTTCTCCTTTTAATCAGGCGCGAGACTTTTAAAAATTTATCCAACCGCATCCAATCACTCCTCTTATTCGCTAAATTTACCTTTTGCTTCATTCCACCAGCAATCCAGTTCGCTCATCTCGATGTCGGCTATCGCCTGCCCTTTTTCCTGCGCTTTTTGTTCAATATACAAAAACCGCTTTTTAAATGTAGTCAACGAACGGTGGAGTGCGACTTCTGGGGATAGATCATAAAATCTAGCTAAGCTTACCGCTGCAAGCAGAATATCTCCGTATTCTTTTTCCATTTTGCTTTTGCTTGACTTGGCAGCTTCCACTTTAAATTCTTCTATTTCCTCAAAGAACTTTTCCCACACTTCTTCGACGTTCGCCCATTCAAAACCAGTCTTGGCTGCACGCTTTTGCAAGGCCGCTGCATCTACAAGCATGGAATTCGTTTCAGCTAGCCCGTCTAATGCAGACTTAGGCTTGGGCTGTTCTTCTTGTTCTTGCGCTTTTATTTGCTGCCATGTCTGTAACGCTTCGCCAGCTGTTTCCGCCTTTGCATTACCAAACACATGGGGATGGCGGCGAATCATTTTTTCTGTAAGGGCCCCAATCACATCATCCACGTTAAAATAGCCTTGTTCTTCGCCAATTTGCGCATGTAAGAGCACTTGTAGCAGGACATCGCCCAACTCTTCTGCCAAATGGCTGTCGTCTTCTTCATCAATCGCCTCAAACACTTCAAATGCTTCCTCAAGCAAGTACCGTTTTAATGTATGGTGTGTTTGCTTCTGGTCCCAAGGACAGCCTTCTGGTCCCCGCAACGTTGCAATGACGCCTCGCAAATAGGAAAAGTCGCGGTACAATAATGGGTCCTCTGTTACAGGCGGCACATATACAGCGGTTAAATTGTTTGCTTTTACATAATGGTCCAATTCAAACAAAGGCACTCGCAAAATCGACTGCTCTGACGTGCCGGCTGCAGTCACAATCGACACTTCATAATCGTCTGGCAACTTTTCCATTAACGTCAGTTTTACTTCTGACGCAATCAGTGTATCGTATACTTGCACGATGATGAGGTGATGGCGAATTTGCAATTCTTCAGCACGTAACGCCGTGCCGTCAACAATTTGGCAGCCTTCAATTGGATCGATTGCCAAAGCCGTGTACATGTCGTCTAAAAAGGAGGCACCGCCAATTACGTGAATCGCTACTTCTGTTCCTTGCGCTTGCTTTTGCAAAAGTTGGACCGTCCGCTCCGCCACAAATGGATGCCCAGGCACGGCATAAAGGACGTCACCTTGTTTTGCTTCTTCTAGCAAACGCGTTGCAATCTCTTTGTAAACATCTTCAAACTCGCTATGTTGTTCATAAACAGCATCAAATGACGTAAACGCCAGCCCCTCTTCCGCTAATTCCACTAGGACGGGATGGTTGTCTGTGCGCACATAAATGCAATTCGCCTTTTTTAATGCACGGTAAATGCCAAGGGGCAGTTGCGCAAGATTGCCTGCTCCTAGTCCAACAACTGATATGGTTCCCATAGTCACCTTGCCTTTACTTTAAAATATTCATTGCTTTCCGCCGCCAATTTGCCAGCTTTGGAACGCTTGCCCACTCGCGCAATGTTAAGACAGAACTGGCAAGCAGACAACAAGCAACGGCAGCTACCCCAACAAGCGATGTTGATAGGGCAATCACTGTATCGCCTACTCGTTCTTCACTTGTAAAAAAAATGCCTCCAACAGCCACTTCCATCCATAAGCGACCAGAAACAGCAGGAAAAGCGTCACACCAGTGCTTATATAAGAGCGCTTTTGCACAAGCAGAATACCATCTTGGCGCCTAATCGCGTGCAGTGCGATAGCCGCCATCGCCAAAAAGGCAAGTAAACTTGCACACGCCCCTCCCATTGCTGATGCCATCACTGGTATAAACAAAAGGTTGCCCGCCAGCTTTACTGCAAGACCAACAGCCACGGCATAGAGGGGAATATGGATTTTGCCATAGCCTTGCAAAATTGCTGCAGCCGTCAAGTAGAGCGAAGCAGGGAAAATCGAGAGAGCAACAACTTGCAAAATGTCTGTCCCTGCACGGTCTGTAAACAGCATATGGTTGACCGGTCCCATTAGTACAACTAAACCAATCGCGGCCCCTCCCCCTAGCAAAATCGTCATCCGAACTGCTGCATCGCGGTACATCTGCGCATTTCGCTCCTTTCCTCCTGCCAGCGCTTTCGCTAACAGAGGAACAAGGGCGAGAGCAAGGGAAGTGGCGAGCACCGTGCCAAGCTGTATGAGCGGCTGGCCTCGATCATACACACCCTTTGCCAAATAAGCTTGTTCTTCTTGTAAGCCTGCTTCTTGGAGCAAACGAACGACAGTAAAAACGTCAATCATTTGAAACAGCAATAAGACTAAAGCGTTGATACAAACGTAAACGCTTTGCGATAAAGTCGATGTACTTTGCCTAAGCACTGAGCCTATAGAGGCGAAGGAAAGCGTCCATTTTTTCCATTTAATCTGCTTTGTAGCAACTATGACAATGATACAACCAGCAAAGCTTCCTAAAAGCGAGCCGTACACAGCACCTGTGCCGATCATATAAGGCCCACTATTGGCAGCTGCCAAAGCATATGTCACAAAAATAATTGCCGCTACCCGTAAAAACTGTTCCCCTATATGGGAAAAAGCAGTCGGTTTCATATCGCCGTATCCTTGTCCAACTCCCCTACCTACGCTCAGTATAGGCAAAAACAAAAAGCCAACGCTTACGAGGCGGAGAAGGGGGGCAAGGCGTTCATCCCCCATAAATTGGGCAACTAACGGCGCTGCTGCTGCAAATCCAATGCTAGCAACGACAGCGAATACGGTCATTCCCACAAACGCTTGTATGGCCAATTCATGTGCTTGTTTTTCTAGCCCTTGCGCCTTCTTCTCAGCAACTTGCCGGGAAATCACAACTGGAAAGCCATAAAGGGCTAGAATTGCAATTGTCCCGTAAAAAGGGTAGATTTGCTGATATACGTAAAAACCAAAGTCACCAGCAATGTTTTGAAATGGGATTCGATAGACAGCCGATAGTACTTTAGCCATCAGTGCTGCAAACGCGATAACCACTGCGCCTTTAACTGCTCCCGTCCTGCCTGAATCACCCAACCATTCTTTGCTACTCAAAACATAAACAAAAGCGAAAACGAGCCCATCGCATCTTTGTTTACGGTGTTATTAAAAGCAGCATTCCTCTCCTTTTTGACACTAACACAGTGTTCTCTAAACATGCCCCGTTGAATGGGCAACGGACTTCGATCCCCACCCCTAAGTAGGGTGGTCGGCCCAAACCGTCCAACCGGTATCTTTGCGTCTTTCTCTATGTATGATACTAATAATTATTTTCTTTTTCCAGTACGCTTCAATCCAACTGGAGAAACGTGGTATGATAGGGGGTAGAATTTGATAAGCGAAGGTGATGTTTTGAAAGCGCGAAACCTATGGTTTTCGGTCTGGCTCCACCCGCGTAGGCAGATGCAGGATGTCCTTCAGTATGGCTTACATAAAAAAGCCGCCCTATTGATCTCGTTATTGTTTGGCTTGCTTATGACATTGTCCTATTCCCACATCCAAGCCTTTATTTTGCTAGGCGAGTTGTCAGCCGCCTCGATATTGGCTATTTTAGTGATTGGCTCTTTGATGGGTCCTTTGCTTTACTACGTGTTTGGCCTTCTTCTGGGACGGGTCGGCAGTTGGTATGGTGGCAATGGCAATGTGGAAGCGACGAGAAAAGCACTGGTTTATGGCTTTTTTATGCCAGGAATCCTGCTAGGGCTTGTCAGCATACTCCTTTTTGGTATAGCCTATGTGCAGGCTTATTTTTTACACAGCAACGTCATTTATATCGTTTATCAAATCGGCGTGTTTGGCCATAACGTGGCTTCGATTTGGTTGATCGGCATCTTTCTCGTTGCTTTTGCAGAAGCGCAAAATATTAAACTGTGGCGATCCATGCTGATTTTGATTGCTTTTCTTGGCTGCATGGCGATACTTTTTATCGTCATTGACCAAATCACACGGCTTTTTATATAGGAAATGGAAATCCGTTTGAACAGAAGGGACTTTTATGAAAAAAATCATTTTTACTGGTGGAGGGTCGGCTGGCCATGTCACCCCGAATCTTGCTATTATCAACGAGCTTAACAACAAAGACTGGTCAATTGCCTATATCGGCTCTTATGAGGGGATTGAACGGCAACTAGTTGAAAAGGCCGGGATTCGCTACTTTGGCATCTCCAGCGGCAAGCTACGCCGCTATATGGATTGGAAAAATGTGACCGATATTGCTCGAATTGCAAACGGTTTTCGCCAAGCCCGGAAAATTTTAAAAGCGGAAAAGCCCGATGTTGTGTTTTCTAAGGGAGGCTTTGTCACGGTACCAGTTGTTGCTGCAGCTTATACGCTCCGCATTCCCGTCCATTTGCATGAAAGCGACTTGACGCCTGGGCTTGCAAACCGCCTTGCTAAACGGTTTGCTAACACATTTTATACATCATTCGCTGAAACAGCCGCCCATTTCCCAAAAGGAGCAACCACAACGGTCGGCTCTCCGATTCGCCGCGAGCTCCTTGAAGGCTCCCGCATTCAAGGGCTGACCATAACAGACTTTAGCCGAGAGCGGCCAACATTGCTTGTGATGGGCGGGAGCTTAGGGGCAAAGCGGATCAACGAAGCCATTCGCGAATCCCTTGATACACTAACAAACACGTATCAAATCATCCATATTTGCGGAAAAGGCCACCTCGATCCAGCGTTGGAAGGGCGCCGCAACTACAAACAGTATGAATATGTTCATGATGAACTGCCTCACTTTCTTCAAGCCGCTGACCTCGTTGTCACACGCGGCGGTTCGAATGCCATTTTTGAGTTTTTGGCTTTGCACATTCCAATGCTCATCATCCCTCTTTCACGAGCACAAAGCCGAGGCGACCAAATCCTGAACGCCCAAACTTTTGTCAAAAATGGCTATGCACGCATGTTAGAGGAAGAAAACTTGACAAAGGAAACATTGCAACAAGAAGTCCAGGAGCTTTATGATGGCAGGCAAACATACATTGAGGCAATGAATGCGAGCCAAGCAACAAACGCTGTTGCCTACATTACGGAGAAGCTTGAGCAAGAGGTCCAATAAAAAAACGCCTGTGGGGCGTTTTTTTATTGGAATCATACAGCACCGGCTATTACGAGAAAAAAGCTAACAACCACTGCAATCACGACGAGCATCGCTCCTAAAATGAGAACAACTAAAACCGATTTCCATGCAGAAAATTGATGGGCTTCGCCAATTCCATGCATCAAAAGCACGAATGTCCAAATGCTCGCTGTCACACTAAGAAGGGTGAGGATGTTTTGTGCCCACAGTTGTAGTGGCGAAAGCGCGATCTCGATACCTAAAAGAATGCTTTCTATGTCGAACCAATAATAGGATTCGCCGATAACGAGAATAAAAGGGATGCTAATAAGGCCAATAATACTCAATGGGATCATGCTTGTATGTACAGTAGCGACGCGAAGGTCAAGTGCTGTCCCTTTCCCGCCAAGCCAACTGCCGACCCACTTGTATAGCCAAGAGAGGACATAGAGGCTAAACGGAGCTACCACAATGCTAGTAAGTAAAGCAAACATAATAACGTAAGCAAAAGTTGGAACAACCTCGCTCGAAAAATTTGTAAAAGTGCTCAGTACAGCAGACACATAAGCAATCAGCAAATAATTCCATGTCTGACTCTTTTCTTTGGCTGTTTTTATTTCATCAGCGACAACTTGCCGGGGACGAATCCATACTTTAAACCAATTTTGCATGTTTTTTGATGTACCTCCTTTTTTTACTTGAACTCTTATCGTACCATACTCTCTTCTCGATTGATGCAGAGAAAGCACACGAAAAAACACCATGCCGTTCCCATGGTGTTTTTGTCGTGCTACTGCTCCATTTGCCTAGCCAAAAAGCCAGCAGCGGTTTCAGCCATTTTTTGTTCAAGATTGCCGTTCAATGGTTCATTTTTAGAGAAGATTACAACCGTACCAATGGGATCGCCGCCCGCAATGATTGGCGCGACCACGTATCCTTGAAAATCGTCTTTGTGATCGCCAACAAGGTTGTATTCACCAGCATTGGCTTGCAAGTAAGATTTACGCTCTACCATAGCAGACTCAACCGCATCGCCAATTGCCTTATTGGCAAATTCTTTCTTTGGCGCCCCCGCTACAGCAATATACGTATCACGATCCGAGATGAGTACATTTTGATTTAAGCTATCATAAAGGGCTTCCGCATATTCTTTTGCAAAATCGCCAAGCTCGGAAATCGGCGAGTATTTTTTCAAAATCACTTCGCCGTCACGATCAACAAATATTTCCAAAGGGTCGCCTTCACGAATCCGCAACGTGCGGCGTATTTCTTTCGGGATGACTACTCTCCCGAGGTCGTCAATGCGTCGTACAATTCCTGTTGCTTTCATAAGAAGAGCCTCTCTTTCTGAAGGTGTTTACACAGAATGATGCAAATCAGAAGAATACATTCAATGGGGTGTAAATGTAGTATTCTTCCGTTTCTATGAACTATTCACCAGCGAATGAATTATTTTGTAATCTTTTTTGAAAGGAGGCTCGTGAAGCGGAAACGGCCTTACGACGCAGACATCGCTTTCTTTGATTTGTCAGCACGGATCAATGCTTCAAGTAATTCGATGATGTATGCAAGCAGCGTTTCATCAGAAAGTTGCTTTGTCTTAATAACCAGTTTAATTTGGTTTCCTTGTGAGCCGATGCTAACGTCTCGACCGATTTTTTGGGCAGCATCGACAAGTGTGGCAACATGGATCCGACTGGTTGTTTCCTCTGTCAATAAAATCGTAACGGCGTCCTTGCCTTCTGTAATTTTCTCGACTTTTTCTTGATCGGCAATCAGCTTGATTTTTGTCATTTCAAAAAGATAAGCGACTTGTTTTGGGTATTCGCCGAAACGATCAACGAGCTCGTCTTGCAAGTCAGCAATTTCTTCTAACGTTTCCACGCCTTTAAAGCGCTTGTACATCTCGATTTTTTGTTTCGCGTCAGGGATATACCGCTCTGGAATGTAGGCATCAATATTTACATTCAGCTCCGCCTTAAATGGCGGTTCTTTCGGTTTTTCCCCTTTCCGTTCTTCAATTGCTTCTTTCAACATTTGCGAATACAAGTCAAACCCGACTGAGTCAATAAACCCATGCTGTTGGGACCCTAACAAGTTTCCAGCCCCGCGGATCGTTAAATCACGCATTGCAATTTTAAAGCCTGAGCCAAGCTCAGTAAATTCTTTGATTGCCTGTAGGCGCTTTTCAGCCACTTCGGTTAACACTTTGTCAGGCTGGTACGTAAAATACGAGTACGCCACCCGGTTTGAGCGACCAACGCGCCCGCGGATTTGATAAAGTTGGGACAAACCCATCTTGTCAGCGTTGCAAACAATGAGCGTATTGACGTTTGGAATGTCTACGCCCGTTTCAATAATAGTCGTCGTCACGAGCACATCGCTTTCCCCTTCAAGGAAATCCAAAATGATTGATTCCAGTTCACGCTCATTCATTTGTCCATGTGCATAGCTTACCCTTGCGTCAGGGACGAGCGTAGAAATTTGCTCCGTCATCCGCTCAATGTCTTCTACACGGTTATAGAGGACATACACTTGGCCACCACGGCTTAATTCACGCTCAATCGCTTCGCGTACAATGGCTGGATTAAACTCAACGACATACGTTTGGACAGGAAAGCGGTTTTCCGGCGGCGTCTCAATAACTGATAAATCGCGAACACCGAGCATCGACATATGGAGAGTTCGCGGAATCGGCGTCGCTGTCAACGTCAGCACATCGATATTGGCTTTCATGCGTTTGATTTTCTCTTTATGGGTAACGCCAAAACGCTGTTCTTCATCGACGATCAATAATCCTAAGTCTTTAAACTGTACGTCTTTTGAGAGCAGACGGTGCGTACCGACGACCAAATCTACAGATCCTGCTTTCAAGCCTTTCAGCACTTCATTTTGCTCTTTTCGTGAACGGAAACGGCTTAGAACGCCAACTGTAATCGGAAAGTCAGAAAATCGTTCTGAAATGGTTTCAAAATGCTGTTGGGCTAAAATGGTTGTCGGCACTAAAATGGCGACTTGCTTACCATCCATAATCGCCTTAAAGACAGCGCGAATAGCCACTTCCGTTTTTCCGTACCCAACATCGCCGCACAATAGGCGATCCATTGGCCGTTGCTTTTCCATGTCTTCCTTAATTTCCTTAATGGCTCGCAGCTGGTCTTCCGTTTCCTGGTACGGAAATGAGCTTTCAAACTCGGCTTGTTCTGGCCCGTCAGGAGAAAAGCGGTGGCCAACACTTGCTTCACGTTCTGCATACAGCTTAATCAAATCATCAGCAATGTCTTCAACCGAAGATTGGACTTTCTTTTTTACTTTTTTCCAATCGCTTCCTCCGAGTGCATAAATCTTCGGATCCTTTTCTTCTGTACCGACATATTTCTGCACTTGGTCAATTTGTTCGACGGGCACATAGAGCTTGTCATTGCCAGCATAGCGCAAATTTAAATAATCTTTGTGGACACCATTAATTTCAAGCGTCTCGACGCCTAAATATTTACCGACACCATGATTGGTATGAACGACCAAGTCGCCAACAGCCAATTCAGAATAGCTTTTGATCCGCTCAGCGTTTGATAGCTTTTGCCGACGCTTAGGACGTTTCGCCCGCTTCGAAAATACTTCCTCTTCTGTAACAACGACAAGTTTCTGTTCGGATAGCTCAAATCCGGTGTGCAGGTGCCCAGTATAAATTTGCACTTTACCAGGAGTCAGATCCGTTATCGCCTCAATCAAATGGGCATCGATTTTTTCATCTTCTAAATTTAAAGCAAGCCGATTGGCACGATCCTCTGTTCCGGCAATGAACAAAACCGTATAATCGTTTGAAAGCCAGCGATTCACTTCAGAAGTAAGCAAATCCATTTGACCATGGAAATTTTGCATCGATTTACATGATAAGTTTATGATTTGTTCTGGCTTGGTTGAAGGCACTTGTTTTTGGAAAAGCGACGTATAAAGAACCGGCTGTGGCGCCTGTTGCAGCCTTGCGAGTGCATCAAGGGACAACTGCGTACCGTGGACGATGCTCCCTTGTTCAAGCATCGCCGTATGCCATTCGGCTTCTTCTTTTTGCAAGTGTTCAGCCATTTCTTTGACTCGATTCATTTCGTCAACCCAGACAAACGCATTTTCTGGCATATAAGACAATAACGATTGCGGCGTTTCATAGTAAAGCGACATGTATTTGTACATGCCTTCAAACGTAGCCGATTGCTTCAGTTGGGCAATTTCAAAGGGAATATGCTCTTGCAATTTATCCCGTGTTTGTTTGCTTGCTACTTTTTTTAGCGTTGCCTCATATTTTTCTTCCAACAACTTCGCCCCGTGGCTATAGTGTTGATGATGCAGCAGCACTTCTTGAGCAGGACCGATTGTTACTTCGTCGATCATTCCTTCCGAACGCTGCGTTTCCAATGAAAAGTAGCGCATTGAATCGACTTCTGTATCAAAAAGCTCAATTCGCAAAGGATGTTCTTTCGTAAGCGGATACAGATCAACAATTCCTCCGCGCACACTAAATTCCCCAGGTGCTGACACCATATCAGACCTGCGGTAACCCATTGTGACGAAATTTTTTATAAATTCTTCCAAATCGCCAATGTCGTCACCTGTTTTCAACGGGAGCTGGCTGCTTTGCCATAAAGCCTTTGGCGGCAATAAGCGGCGAATGCCAGCAAGCGGAGCGACGACAATGCCCTTAAAATCTTGTACTAGCGCATTAAGCAAATCCAAGCGCTGCACTTTCATTTCCGGGCTTGCGACGGCAATTTCTGCTGAGATGAGCTCATTCACAGGATAAAGATAAACCGTGTCCTCATCTAATAATTCAACAAGATCCTCATATATTTTTTGGGCTTGGTATAAATTATGGGTAACCACGAGTTGACTTCTTCCTGTTTCCCTGAATAACGCAGCGCTTACAACCGTGCGAGCGGAACCGGTCAAGCCAGTAAGAAGTTGCTCATTCATTTCATTTTCAATACCCTTTGCAACAGCGCGCACTTCTTTTACGCTGCCCACCAATTGCTGCAATCCTAACATCTTTTATATCCCCCTGAATTTCTTCTCTTCGCGTATTCACATAAGCGGAAAAACAAGTCGAGACGCGTTAAAGAAACCCCGAGCGCCGTACGTATTTTTACGGATACATACTCGACTTTTTAACGATAACTCCTTAAAGGAACTTGCTTATTGCTACTCATTGACAGCGCGGAATATGCCAATGCATCTTATGAACGGAAAAATGCTTTGGTTAAAAAGCTGACCAAAGCGTTGTTTTTTTTGTTCTTTCTATAAACGAAGCCGCCTCTTTTCAATGGATGAAATACGGGTAACTATACAGCTGAGGGTTATCGCTCAACGCGGTATAGCAATCTTCACATATGGCCTTCACATGTATATCACCATTCTCGTAGTAAGTCAATAGTTCGTCTTTTTCCATTTCATTCAATTCATGAAAACCTAAGTCAACTTCCGTTGCGTTTTCAAACACAACACCGATCGTCTGTCCACAATGACGGCAGCCATAGTATACAGCCATTTTTCCACCTCTTTTTCACACGTGATTTCCATAGTATGGACAAAAAAAAGGGGAAATATCCGAATTCTAGTAGCTGCCATCCGCTTGAGCCTTCAACATGGCTAAAGCCATGGAATCGCTCGTTCACCCATCCATGGAACGGCCAGTTATCGTTATCAAAATCAACTCAGTTAAACGTATTCATCACTTCAAGAAAAGGTTTTTCTAACCACGCCTCAATCGCCTTTGCCGATTTTTCGGCTGCTTCATTTATAAGAGGCAATTCCTCTTTGCGATACGTATCGAGGACATAATTGACAACAGGCTCACCATGTGCCGGCCTGCCTATTCCAACACGAATACGGTTAAACTCCTCTGTTCCTAAATGAGCAATCAGTGATTTAATGCCGTTGTGGCCGCCAGCGCTGCCTTTCTTTCGCAAGCGTATTTTCCCTACAGGCAAGTCGAGGTCATCATAAATAACAACAAGCTCGTCGTTGCTAATATTAAAATAATCCATAAACGGGCGTACAGCTTCGCCTGATAAATTCATATACGTTAACGGCTTTAAAAGAACAACTTTTTCACTACCGATCCGCTTTTCTCCATAAATTGCTTTAAACTTTTGCTTGTCCAGGGGCAAGTCAAGTTCTTGTGCGCAACGGTCAATAATGTCAAACCCAATATTATGCCGCGTGTGTTCATACTTTTTCCCAGGATTCCCTAGACCCACTACTAACTTCATTTGCTACTCCTTTACGAAAAAGGCATAACTCACACGAGCCATACCTTTCCTTTACACTTATTCTACACGTCCTGGCCGATCAAGGTTATCGTCATTACGTTCTCCTGTCGCTTCCACTGATTCTGCCGTCGTATTATCTTCCTCTGTTGCATCTAGGTCTTCAGCGACCGTCGGCGGCGTTACCGTAACAACGGTCTCATCGTCTTCATTGACAATCGTAACGGGCACATTGGCACGGATGTCAGAAACAGAAAGGCTATCGCCAATGTTCAGGCTTGAAATATCAACCGTTATTGTTTCAGGAATGTCAGCAGGAAGGCAATTGACCGTTATTTCATAAAGCAAATGGTTGACGATGCCACCTTCCTTCGCTCCCGGCGCATCTCCTTCTAAATGGACGGGAACATTCACATCCCGTTCTACATTCATATCAACTTCAAAAAAATCAACGTGCATATACTGATTGTTAAGAGGATCAATTTGTACTTCTTGAACCATGACGTGATGTTTGCCGCCGTTCTCTAATTGAAGGTCAAACAAGCCATTTTGGCCAACATCGCGGAATGTCTTTAAAAAGGCGACAGCTTCTACAGATACAGGTGTGCTTTTAACCTTTTTGCCATATAATACGCCTGGGACATGCCCTTGATTACGGAGTTCTTTTGTTTGGTGTGCTTTTTGGTCTTTGCGTTCACGAGCATTCAATACGGTCATGATCTTTCACCTCTACTGTAAGATTTAACACAACTACTTACATGTGTTCCCTCATAGCTAGGTTTTCAAACAGACATGGATCGTTTTTTCCCGTGACCTTCCGACATCACCAGCTAACCTTAATCAAAAAGGGTTGACACCGACGCGTCTTCATGGACGCGGATAATCGCTTCAGCCATCAAGCCGGCAACAGAAAGTTGTGTAATGTTTTCCCCTTTTTGGCCTTCATTTAGTGCAATCGTATTAGTTACGACTAGCTCTTTTATTTTTGAATTGCTAATACGTTCGATAGCCGGTCCCGACAAAACAGGATGTGTACAGCACGCGTACACTTCTGTAGCCCCTTGCTCTACTAATGCATTCGCCGCAAGTGTAATTGTTCCTGCCGTATCAATAATATCGTCAATAATAATAGCTGTTTTCCCTTCAATATTGCCGACAATATTCATGACTTCTGAAACATTTGGTTTCGGGCGACGCTTATCAATAATTGCAATTGGTGCTTTTAAGCGGTCCGCCATTTTCCTCGCGCGTACAACACCGCCGTGGTCAGGCGATACAACAACAATATCATCAAGCTTTTTGCTCTCAAAGTAATCAGACAAGAGCGGAACGCCCATTAGCTGGTCAACTGGAATGTCAAAAAACCCTTGGATTTGCGTAGCATGTAAATCAATGGTCAACACACGGGTTGCCCCTGCTGTTTCAAGTAAATTGGCAACGAGTTTGGCGGTAATTGGCTCCCGCGCCCGCGCTTTCCTGTCTTGGCGCGCATAGCCGTAATAAGGGATCACGACATTTATCGTTCGTGCTGAAGCCCGTTTTACTGCGTCAATCATAATGAGAAGCTCCATTAAATGTTCGTTGGCTGGAGCTGATGTCGATTGAATCAAATAGACATCACAGCCACGGATGCTTTCTTCAATGTTAATTTGCACTTCTCCGTCGCTAAATCGCATCACTGAGTTCTTTCCAAGTGAGACGCCGATGTGCCGGGCAATCTCTTCAGCCAACCCTTTATTAGAATTGAGCGTAAACACCTTTAAGCTTGGATCGCTGTAATTTGCCATTTCGTTGCTTGACCTCCAGTTGTTCTTATACATCTTTTTTCACGTAATTGTCCTTATTTACTTGCCTCGACCTTGCAATCGATAGTGCTTGGCTCGGAACATCATTCGTGATCGTTGAGCCGGCTGCAACAAATGCACGCTCGCCAATCTCTACAGGCGCAATCAAATTCGATCCTGAACCAACAAAAGCGCCGTCTTTAATAATTGTCTTATGTTTGTTTTTGCCATCATAATTGACAGTCACGACGCCGCAGCCGACATTGACATCACTGCCTACTTCCGCATCGCCCACATAAGAGAGATGTGAAACTTTGCTTCCATTACCGACGCTTGCCTTTTTTAGCTCGACAAAATTGCCAACGCGTACATTTTCTCCAACATCTGAGCCAGGACGGATATGGGCAAATGGGCCAATCGATGAGCCGGCGGCCACCACGCTGTCGCTTATTACCGAACTGCACACGTGAACGCCTCTGCCAAGCGTTGCAGAAGCGATTTCTGTCCCTGATTCAATCACACAGTCTTCCCCAATAACAGACCGCCCTTTTATGGTCGTATTTGGGTAAAGGACCGTATCTTGACCAATCGATGCGTCTGCAGAAATATACGTTGTTTGCGGGTCAATAATCGTAACGCCTTGGCGCATCCACTCTTCATTAATGCGCATGCGCATCGCAGCCTCTGCTTGTGAGAGAGCTACACGATCATTCACGCCCATCGTTTCCGCAAGCGTGTCTGTTTGGTAGGCAGAAATGGTTTCGCCCTTTTGCCGTAAAATGCCAATAACGTCAGGCAAATAATATTCCCCTTGTGCATTTTCATTTTTTACTTCTGCAAGAGCTTCAAACAATGCTTCATTGTCAAAACAGTACGTACCTGTATTCACTTCCGCAATCGCCAGCTCCTCCACAGAAGCATCTTTATGTTCAACAATTTTCTCCACTTGCCCATGGCTTCCGCGAATCACACGGCCATAGCCATTAGGATCTGGAGCGTGAGCCGTCAACACTGTTGCTTTGGCTCCGTTTGCTTCATGGGTATCCATCAATTTCTTAATTGTGGCGGCTGTAATCAAAGGGGTGTCGCCGCACAGCACAACCGTTGTGCCCTTATGGCTTGCCAATAGATGCTCAGCACATTTAACAGCATGGCCTGTACCAAGCTGTTCTGGTTGCATTACAAATTCAATTTTTTCAGTTAGTGTTTTTTTTACTTCCTCTGCTCCATGCCCCACAATAACCGCTGTTTTATCAAAAGCCAATTTGGAAACTTGATCGACTACATGTTCAACCATCGGTTTGCCACAGACAGGGTGTAGCACTTTATAAAGCTTTGACTTCATACGCGTCCCTTGCCCTGCTGCTAAAATAACCGCAAATCGTCCGCTCATTATGTCCCTCCAGCCAATCCTTTGTCATTAAAACTATACTTTAAAAAATGCGGTATTTCAAGGCATTCCACCGCCTTTACACAGTTTAGGCAGTTGCAGTTGTAAAAAGCCAGCCTAGATTTTGCCGGCCGGCTTTTTACAACTGTAACATCCATTTTTGGCCATCCTCTTTTAGCAGATAGCTAAAAATGAAAACACTTACCATGTTCAGGAAGTTCGACGTTCTCAAACTGTAGACAAACGCCTCGCTTGCATACTTTGGAAGCATGAAAACAAGCTATGTGCTAATTCGCACCTTTTAGCCTGAGTGATTTTGCCGACTCTTCCGACAACCTCAAGAAGCTCCTGCTTCCTCATAATTAGGAGCGTCTTCATATTCGCCGACACGCTCATACTCGTTTATAACGGCAATCTGGATCTTTTCTCTCGTTTTTGAGGAAATAGGATGGGCAATATCTCTAAATTCGCCGTCAGGCGTCCGCTTGCTTGGCATTGCGACAAAAAGCCCGTTGTTGCCATCTATTACGCGGATATCATGAACAACAAACTCATGGTCCATTGTAATCGATGCGATTGCACGCATGCGGCCTTCCGTATGGACACGGCGAAGTCTCACGTCAGTAATTTCCATGTTAGCCACCTCTCTTATTGTTGATCTGTTTAAACAATTCGCGGTAAAAAGAAAATTACCTTCACCTATTTCAAATCTTTTTTGCTAAACTTTTTCACCAGCGAAAAAGCACCTTTCCCAGCATGAGAAAGGTGCTTCAGTCGACTTTGACGACAACCGTACTCAGACGATCATCCAGAGTAGTAGAAGATCAGTGTTTTAAATGGTTGCAATGACTTCCACTTCAATAAGTACATCTTTAGGCAGCCGCGCTACTTCCACACATGACCTTGCCGGCTTATGTTCACGGAAATAGCTGCCGTACACTTCATTAATACGCGGGAAATCGTTCATATCTTTGATGAAAACGGTCGCCTTTACCACTTTTTCAAGTGATGAACCGGCTTCTTCCAATACCGCCTTTACGTTTGCAAACACTTGATGGGTTTGCTCTTCTACTCCACCTGTAACCAGTTCCCCAGCAGGAGTAAGTGGAATTTGCCCAGATGAAAAGAAGAGATTTCCTACAATAATTCCTTGTGAATAAGGGCCGATTGCTGCCGGCGCTTCATTGGTATGCACGACTTTCATAAAGCAGCCTCCTTTAAGATGTTTCTAATTTGGTTAGAATGTTTCCTTCTGTAACATCGATCACTTTTTCACGAACATTGACGTTCGTTAATTTTGTCAAAGACAAATAATCATCAACAAGCCTTTCCGACACTTCCGCCGACTCGACCAATACGCCAATGCCAACTAAATCGGCTTCAAACTCTTCGAGCAAATCGACCATTCCTCGAAGTGTACCGCCTGCTTTCATAAAATCATCAACGATGAATACGTTTGATCCTGGCGCCAAGCTTCTTCGTGCGAGCGTCATTGTCTGGATTCGGTCAGAAGATCCAGAAGCATAATTAATGCTGACCATTGAACCTTCTGTAATGCGGTGATCCCTTCTTACAATGCTAACGGGAACCCCTAAATAATGGCCGACAGCATAAGCAAGGGGGATGCCTTTCGTTGCTACTGTCATAACCGCATCAATTTCCTTATCGGCAAGCACTGCTGCAAACAAGCGGCCCACTTTGTGCATTAACTTTGGATTGCCTAACAAGTCCATCATATACAGGTAACCGCCTGGCAAAATCCGTTCTTGTTTGTTTAACGCCTGTACCAATTCGCCAATTAATTGCTCTGCTTCTTTTTTGTTCATTTTTGGCATAAACTTTACGCCGCCGCTTGCCCCTGGTATCGTCACTAACGCACCGTAGCCTTCTTCTTCAAACATGTCTTTAATAATGACCAAGTCTTCACTAATAGAGGATTTAGCCGCTTGATAACGTTCAGAAAAATGGGTTAGTGATACGATTTCATGGGGATGTTGCAGCAAAAAATGAGTCATATCTACAAGGCGCCCACTGCGCTTCAACTTTTTCATAATCCCTCCGCACTCATAACCGAATATTTATTTATAACATACCATTTTCATCCGTATTTGGACAAGTGTCGCTTGTACGAATCAGTCGCACTGCGTACACTTCATCACAAAAGCCACGAAGGCCGTTATAAATCCGGTTAACCCGCGACTCCTTTTCGACAATGCCAAAAACAGTCGGACCGCTTCCACTCATTAGTACACCGTTAGCGCCAAAGCGTTTCATTTGCTCTTTAATATGGGCGACCTCCGGATAAAGCCGTAGCGTCACATCTTCCAATGTATTATGGAGCAACGCACAAATGGATGCAGCATCTTGGCGCTCAAGAGCCGCAATCATCTCTGCTGTTTTTGCATGCCTTGCCTCGCTTAACTTTAGGCCATTATAAACGTCCGCCGTTGACAGGCCAATTGGTGGCTTTGCCAAAATTACCCATAAGGGCGGGGGGGAAGCAATCGGCTTAATTTGCTCTCCTCTTCCTGTCGCTAGCGCCGTGCCGCCGTACACACAAAAAGAAACGTCAGAACCAATCTCAGCGCCTAGCGTTGCCAGTTCATCCACTGAGAGGCCGAGTTTCCAAAGCTCATTTAAGCCCTTTAACGTTGCGGCTGCATCGCTGCTGCCGCCAGCCAGGCCCGCTGCTACCGGTATCCGTTTCGTAATGTAAATGTGTACGCCTTCTTTAACATTGTACCGTTTTTTTAACAACGATGCCGCTTGGTAAGCAAAGTTCCGCTCATCACTCGGGACAAACCCTTCAGAAACGTCTATCGATATGCCTCCATCAGCCCGGAGTGATAAATCGACTCGGTCAGCTAAGTCCACCATTGTCATGATCATTTCAACTTCATGATAACCATCTTCCCGTTTCCTTATCACATCAAGGGACAAATTGATCTTTGCAGGCGCTTTAATTGAATACTTCACATCGTCACCTTCTATACTCGCATATGCTTTCGTTATTTTATCACTTGTCCGTGCAACATACCACCTTTTCTATCCTGCCAGCTCTAGCAACAGAGAAACACCTCTGTATGCCCTATTTCGTTCACAGATATAAACAAGCCTGTTGCGCGGCTGCGCAACAGGCTTCAAACCATTACTGTCCATTTTGCAAGTTTCGTTCGGCAATTTCGATCGCACGTTTCACCATGTTCCCTGCGTCTCTTGTCGTAATGCCGCCCCAGCCTTCTTTTTGGACCGTATCATAAAAACCAAGCTCTTTTGCAAGTTCTTCTTTTAAGCGATCTGACATAATGCCTCGTCTTCTCCCCATTTTAAACCCGCTCCTTTTGCTTGTTGCTGGTTAGCCCAGCACCCTTAGTATGAGCAAATGGACAAAAAAAAGACTTTCTTTTTGCTGGAAAGAAAGTCACTGAGGCAAACGCCTATTCCTATATAATTGTTGCTTTTTGGCCGTTTTCTCCTGACAAAAACAGTTCAACTGTTTCAGTGAGCACATCCGCATAGCTGTAAGAGACGCGTTCCACCGAGTTTTGGTCTTCATCCAATTTAACAATAAACACGGCAGGATATGTCTCCTCAATCATGCCTGACTGCTCTGAAGAGCGTCTGCGTCCGCCATTTGCCTTAATGGTAATACGCTTGCCAACATTTTTGTCTAGTGCCCGTTTAATGTCAATTATTGTGTTTGCCATACTCACAACCACCTCGCTCTTCATAGTATATAACGCAATTACAAAAAAGTCAAATTTTAAATTATAACAACCAGTAAACCTGTTTGTCAACAACTATCTTTGTCAACTTTTGTTGTTTGTAGGATATACTAAAAACGCTTCCTTTATGTATGCTAATAAATGTCAATGACAGCCAAAAAAACGCCTCAGTCGGTTTGAGGCGTTTGAGGCGTTTCATCTTGCTCTTTTAACGGCAAACCGAGGCGCATACAGCCACGTGTTTCAATGCCGCCTATTCCTTTTTGTCCTGTAATGGTATTGCGCAATATTTCCCATAAATTAACCGTCTCTAAAAAAGAAGTACGACTAAGCCTTGATGCAATATAGACTGGATCAAGCGCGTGGATGTTAACACGTTCTGGGGAACTGGCAAAATTAGCGCCAGCTTTAATTAACGTCTCAAAATGGGACTGACAGGCCCCAGCAAAAATAAGCAAGTCATCACGGCTTTGTACCGTGCTTCTTGCAATACGGACACAGTCCGCAAAATACTTTGTGTGGCGATAAGCCTTTAACTCATTCCGGTCTCCTTTTGCTTTTGAGTAGGCATCATGCCCTGTAATCACAACAATATCCGGTTGGACCATTTCCATAAGCGAGGCCATTTGCGTTGGCATTTCTTTTTCTTCCATGTGGACGCCGTAAACGGGGACGCCGAATTTTTCATATAACGCCGTGCAACGATTTAAATAATTTGAGTCTCCATCTAAGTGAAGAACACGGCCTCTCATTTCAAAAAAACGCGGCGTTTCTTCGTAGCCTGATGCAGCTTGATATTCTTGCCTTCGTTTCATTAATTTTGCATCTTGGCGAAACAACCGGTAGGAAACATCCTCTCGCTCTTTTTGTCGCTTTTTATCCGTTTCCCGTTCTTTTGCGGACATCTTTTTTAGATCGGTCACTGGCGCATCCGCCAGCAGACGCATTTCTTCACCGACTAATGTTGCCAAGCCGCGCTCGATTGCAAGCACACGAAACAAGACATCGCAATCATAAGAGAGTCGGCCTACCACATCACCAACTTGTATTGTCATCGCGTTGCCCCCTCTGCGATAGCCTATGAAGAGGCAACGGCGATGGTTCCTTTATCGGTCAGCTTTCCGCAACGTTGAATAAAGGGCATCGCTCAAACGAGCAAATTCTTGCGGTGACAGCGTCTCACCCCGGCGTTTCGGATCAATCCCCGCCTCGGACAGCCCTTGTTCAACAGCGGCTTTGGCGTCCTTCCCGGCAAGGTTATGGACAAGGTTGTTTAAAATTGTTTTTCTGCGATTGGCAAAACTAGCGTGGAATACGTCAAAAAACCAACGTTCATCAATGACTTCCACTAACGGCTTTTCGCGAATCGTTAATTTTAATACACTTGAATCAACCCGTGGCTGTGGCACGAAAACAGAGGCCGGCACAACCACCATTGGCTTTGCTTCCGCGTAATATTGGGCAGCGATCGATAGGGCACCGTATTCTTTCGACCCTGGCTTTGCCGCAATTCGCTCTGCTACTTCTGCTTGGATCATGACGGTGATGCTTTTAAAAGGGAGCCTGTCTTCCAGCAATTTCATTAAAATAGGGGTAGTGACATAATAGGGCAAATTGGCAACAACATGGATAGCTTGCCCTTTCGAAAACTCAGTGTCCAGCACACCGGCCAAGTCGGCTTTAAGCACATCAGAGTGGATGATCTTAACATTCGGGTAAGCCGAAAGGGTGTCTTCCAACACCGGGATTAAACGGCCGTCAATTTCAAAGGCGACCACTTTGTCTGCTTTTTTCGCCAGTTGTTCCGTTAAGGCGCCTATGCCTGGACCAATTTCGACAATGCCGTCTTGTTCATCGAAACCACTTGCTTCCACAATCTTGGCAAGGATGTTCAAATCAATGAGAAAATTTTGTCCTAAACTTTTCTTTAATGTAAATCCGTGCTTTTTTAAAATTGCATTTGTCCGCGCTGGTGTCGCAATGTCTTTATTCAACTTCACTTTCCTCCTGTTTGTTTATCCACCTCACCGCTTCCTTAAATTCTTCAGGGGTGATCCGAAAGATGTGCAGCCGCTTCAAAAGCTGTTTTCCGTTGGCATAGCCGATCGACAAGTGCTCGCCTAAACGTTCGCGACGGCTTCTCGCCCCTTTTCCTGATAATAATCCTGCTTCCATTAAATCAGCAACCGTCATTTGTGCTGCAAAGGGCTCAAGCTGCTCCGTACGAACCGCAAGAAGCGCCTCCCGGATTGCATAGGGCGAGGCATGCTCTACGCCTACACTCTTCCCCTGCTGTTTCGGGTTCGCGTCCGCTTTTTTGATAAATGCATGCTTGCAGCCTGGCACTCGCTTGCTGACAATTTGGCGAATGCGGTTCCCTGCGTAGTCCGGATCCGTAAATACGATGACACCGCGGCGTTGGGCAGCAAGCTCGATTTGTTTTAACACAGACTCGCCGACCGCCGATCCATTTGTTTCAATCGTATCCGCTTCAACAGCCCGTTTGATGGAAACCGTGTCCTTTCTTCCTTCCACAACAATCATTTCATTGATCACTAAAATGTCGTTCACTCCGTTCTCTAAAAAGACCATGACGTTATTGTAGCCTGTTTTCATGCAAAAAAAAAGCAAGTGCTTTGCCAGCAGCTTGCTTTTTTCGCTTATTAATCGAGTATTGTCACTTTCACGCTTTTGCTTCCATAGTTCGTAGCATCTTCTTTAGTCGGGACGTGTACGTCAATTTTGTTTCCTTTGATAGCACCGCCTGTATCACCAGCAATGGCTTCGCCGTACCCTTCAACGTGTACACGGGTGCCGAGGGGGATGACACTTGGATCTACAGCAATAACTTTCATATTGGCGTTGCTTTTTAAATCAATGCCAGTTGCTGTAACTCCGCTGCAGCCGTCACAAGCTGCTGTATAAGCAGTCGATTGCATTTGCAACGTCTTTTGTTGTTTCTCTTGCTGCACTTCTTGTTTTTCTTGCGGTTGCGGCTCGCTTTCCTGTTCCGTTTTTTCCGACTTTGCCGGTTCTTTTTCCGGTTGGCTAACCGGCTCTTCATTCACTGGTTCTTCATTCACTGGTTCTTGGGTTACTGTTTCATGGGCCGTTTGCGTCTCAGAGACATACTCTTTTGCCTCTTCTTGTTTTGTTCCAATCGCAATAATGCGGTTTTCACTCTCTTCAACGGTTTCCTTCTTCACAAGCTGCCTGTCAACCTCGATGCCGTCTTCGAGCGTCACTTCATAGTGAAGAGCTTGCTTGCCTTTTTTCCCTTGTTCTACTACACGCTCCACGCCCTGGTTTAAATCGTTGTCTTCTTCGCGAAGCGTTTCAAATGCAGTTGGTTCCTCAATGACATCGGTGACTTTTTCAACACGTACGAGGCGGATATCAAGCCCGTCTCGCAATTCTTCGTCTAGATCTGGCTCAACTCGGTCGAGTTCGCCAAGCTCGACATTGGCTTCTTTCAAAAAGTCAGCGACAGTCGCTGAGGTGCTCCAGTACTCGTCTTCATTGCCGTCAGAGGCAAAAGTTAAAAGTACGGCTGGCGAATAGGCAATATGTAACCCATCCTCAATCGGGGTATCTCCACTTGGTTCAATCTCGTCTTCGGCTTTTGGTTCGATTCCTAACTCAGCAAACAAATCGTTTACATTGTCAGCAACTGTGTAGACTGTTGTCTCTTCACCGGCAACAGACAATGTCACTTCAGCCGCAGGCTTATAAACAATGTCCATCCCAGATTCAATCTCCGTTTGCAACGACGGCTCAATCAAATCATGCTCCCCTACACGAATCTCCAAGCTTTCAAGCAAATCCGCGACTGTCGATTCGTGCGTGCGCACAGTAACCTTCTCACCGTTTTGTTCAACAGCAACCGCTTTTTTGGTCAACTCAAATAATCCAGATAAAATAAGAATTAGTCCTAGGAAAAGCGCGACTGCAATCAAGATCCTCCGCCTAATGGCAGGGTCGGCTTCAGGCCTATTCAACAGGTTGTGCTTATCGCTCATCGTTCGTCCCTCCTCAAGCACCGAATTATAGAGACGAACGAATAGCGTGTCAACAACAGTTACACAAACGTAACAAAGCAGTAACCTTTGCAATTTGCCCAAATGATAGGAACAATAACTAATTATTATATTTAATTCCAAATAATTTCAGTGCGTTTTCCCTCGTTTTCCGGCTCAGCTCCTCATAACTTATACCCCGTAATTCTGCGATATCTTCTGCAACCCGCTTTACATAGGCCGGCTCATTTCGTTTTCCTCGATAAGGGTGAGGAGCCAAATAAGGACAATCGGTTTCGATCAGCAACCGTTCAATCGGCACATGCGCAGCTACTTCTTTTGGCCGTCTGGCATTTTTAAATGTGACAGGGCCGCCTAGGCCTATATGGAAATTCATGTTTAAGCAACGGTCTGCTATTTCAACGCTGCCGCCAAAACAATGCATAATGCCGCCAACTTCAGCTGCTCCTTCTTGCTCAAGGAGTTGGACAACATCTTGGTCGGCTTCGCGATTGTGAATAATAATCGGCAAGTTTACTTTTTTTGCTAAAGCAATTTGTTTGCGGAACACTTCTTTTTGGACATCCTTTGGCGATTTGTCCCAATGGTAATCAAGGCCCATTTCGCCAAGAGCAACCACTTTCGGATCGGCTGACAGCTCTTCCAACCAGTGCAAATGCTTATCCTTCATATCTATGGCGTCTACCGGGTGCCAACCGACAGCCGCATATAAATCGTTGTATTGTTCGATCAGTTCCATCGCCCGCTCAATTGTAGGCTCGTCAAACCCTATGACAACCATTTCTTTAACGCCTGCTTCCTGCGCCCTGGCAATCGTTTCCTTGACATCTCCGTGGAACTGCTTGGCATTCAAGTGGACATGCGTATCAAATAACATCACTATTCACCTCAAAGGCATTTTATGCCTTTTGGCTATGTGAACGCAAGTAAAGCATTAAAAAAGTGGGCACCCTTTACAGACTAGAGACAAACGCACGCATACTTCGCCGCTTGCCTCTCCTAGCCATTTCGTGTACACAAAACCCTTTGCCCATGAACACCCATTTCCCCTCGTTTTCTGGCAGTTTTCCATCAGTTTGGCTGATGGTGATAGTGGAACGACTGCCAAAACGGCCCTGATTGGTCAATGATCGGTTCAATCTCGGCAAAGGGGATTTTGAAAGTAGGAAAACCAGCCGCATAAGGCGCCAGCTCATATACATCAAAGACAAGATAGAGCGCATGCTCATCAACATAGAAAGGTTGGGTGCTTTTCACCCCTTTGTATGCATCTGGAAAGTAATCATCAGCCCTTTTTTTAATTTGTTCGCCTACTAGTTTGCTTAACGCTGTCACATAATCACGGCCATGTTTAAATAGCTCCGAAAGGGCATAATCATGGCCATTGCGTACGTCTACATTTGCAAAAGTCCTTGTTGGCATCCCATGCGCTGCTCCAAATGGATACGTATAGCCATCGATTTCCAACACAACGAGGTGTTTTTTAAAAAATAAAACATTAAAATCACCTGTAAACGTACGTTCCTTTGTTTCTGTCTCCGTAACATGGCGTACTCCCGCTTGTTTCGCCAATTTTTGGTTGATGGCCTGTTGTTCAAGTTGGTTCGCCATTCCTTCAATTTGTGGATAATAGACGTAATAATTGGGTCCACGTTTATAGAGGCGTTCTTGGATGCGATAAGGACGGCGCAGTGGTATTTCTGTCTCCGGGTGCCAAATGATTTTTCCATGCTCATCTGTATAAAAAAGGCGCTGGTCAATAAATGCTGAAACAATGCCATTATCCTTCCGAAGTACACCTGTACCAGAAAAAGCCGGAAATGTCTTGACTTTATGGCCTTCTTTATCAATAAAAAACGTTTTGTCTGACTTCACCGCGCTGGCAGTACCTTTCCTAAAAGAGCCAACATCATCATAGACAAAGTCCGTCAATACGGCCCCGCTTGTATCAGCAATCGCATAACGGCTTAAAAACGGCCTATTGGCGTCCTTCGCTTTCCCAAGCGCAATACGTCCTTCTTGAAGCAAGCGTATTTCATTGTATATAGGTTCAAATACGGTGTCGCCTGCTTTGTTGATCAACCCATAAGAATAGTTGTCGCCACTGGTTGCGATAATCGCAAAGCCATCCTCATAGGCAAAAGCCATGCCATATTTGGGCGGAATAACAACATTTCCTGCCTCATCCAAATAGCCATAAAGATCGCCTTCCTTAAAAGCTATCCGTCCTTCGCTTAGTGATCCAACATCGGTATATGGATATGTATGCAGCACATGACCGTTCTCATCAATCAGTTGAAATTCTGCGGTTTTCGTTTGCACTACTGCTTTTCCTTCGTCAAAATCAAAGGCAAAAAGATAATGGGCTGCTATGACTTCCTCGCCAGCAGGATTAAGAAACCCGTAACGGCCATTTGTTTGAAACAGCGCACGGCCATTTTTCATTGGAGCAATGTAGGCATACGTTTTTTTCGTGCGTACATGGCCTTCCTCATCCATCATTTTAAACCCGTCTTTTGTTTGAATTATGGCCCGTTCTTCTGAAAAAGGCTGAATGCTTTTATAGACTGGCTTAACGGCAAAACGGCCAAATTGATTAATAAGCCCTTGCTTTTCAGTTAACGTAACAATCGCCATACCATTCTTTTGGAAAGGCTCTGCCCCATCATAAACGAGTGAAATGCGGATACGCCCTCTGTCGTTTATATACCCCCATTTTGTGCCATTCACCGTCTTCGTCGAAACGGGATAAAGGTTCTCGGTCAATCGTTCCATGCTACCAACCTCCTGCTTCGCCTGGTTGGTCCAGTATATGACGGCTTTTCCTAAGCCATGTACAAAAATTGCCGATTTTCATTCGGCCATTGCCGTGTGTAAGTATCAGAAAAGGAATGGAGGGAAATGGATGTCTACTTCGCCTAACGAACAGATCCTTATTTGCGTCCATTACGGCCATCACAACAGCAAACTCATTAAAAGAGGGGCCGCTCTTGCATCTCAACTTAACGCGCCTTTATCGATCCTTGTGTTTGATTCTTTGCCAGAGGAGGAGTATAAACACGATAAAAAAATGGATATGTCCATTTTTAAAGAACTTGCTGATGAATACGGCGCTGATTTGAGTGTAGAGAAATCTCATGCCTACAACATTACAAACGTCATCCTCAACTTGGCAAAAGAAAAACAAGCAACACAAATTGCCGAAAATTTATGGACTGCCTTACTTGACGGTTCGATTATTGACACGTTGCTTGAAAAAGCGCCTTTCGCTGATCTTCATGTAGTCCCTAAAGAACGGGCCGATGAAACGGATAATTAGAATTATGAAAGGGGCATATCTGCCTATTTGGTGGAACAAATAGATGGCCCTTATGAACGGCGATTTGACGCCAGCAAAGGCTTCACCTATGAAGGCGTCTTCTTTAAAGAGTGGCAAACGGATTTTGACAGCGGCATTTTCTCCTTCGCTAAGGACGCCATATATTTGAAGTTCGTGTTGATGATGGCACAGTCCGCCAACTGGTCGACATCGATGAAACATAATGGTCGCGAATCCATCTATTTGCCAATCGCCCCTTCCATCTAAAAAAGCGCCAAACGACGGGCATTTCCCTTTGTTCTGGCGCTTTTGCTTTGGCTGGTTATTGCTATTGTTTTTTTCGTTTTGCCCAGGCGTATGAAAACGAGCCTTCATAACGAGTGACAGCCCCATTTTCAAGCCAATAAGTGACAGGAAAAAGTTTGTTCAAAAAATAACGGTCATGTGATACCGTGATGATCGTGCCTGCAAACTCAGCCAATGCCTCTTCAAGCACTTCTTTTGAGTCTATATCGAGATGGTTTGTCGGTTCATCCAATAGGAGCACGTTATGTTTTTCAAAAATCAACTGGGCTAGCCGCAGCCGCATTTTTTCGCCTCCGCTTAAATCGGCGACACGCTTAAAAACATCTTGCCCATAAAACAAAAAGCGCGCCAACTGGCCTCGGGCTTCGCCATCTGTTAAAAGCGCACTGGCACGGAATGCTTCGAGCACCGTCTGCTTTGGATCAAGTTCTGTGCCATGCTGTGACAAATAGCCTAATGAAACACTAGCCCCTATTTTGCATTGTCCTGTATCAGGTTCGATCTCCCCTAAAATTAACTTTAATAGCGTCGACTTCCCCTCTCCATTAGCGCCAACAAGGGCGACTCGTTCTTGATGGCGCACAGCTAAGTCAACTTGACCGAGCACTTGCCGTTCGCCAAATGTTTTCGAAACTGATGTTAGTTCAACTACATCTTCACCACTGCGCCCTTGCTGCTCAAAAGACAGTTCTACTTTCTTCGTTTGCGGCGGCTTTTTTAGCTCTTCCATTCGCGCTAATGCTTTTTCCATGCTCTTAGCCTGACGGTGCATCCCTGCATTAGGCGGGTTAGCGCGGTTCGCCCATTCTTTCAAGCGCTTAATCGCTTCCCGCATCTTTTTGATCTTTTTCTGTTGATCCGCGTATTGCTGGAATTCTCTCATGAGGCGTTCTTCCCGCTCTATTAAATAACCACTGTAATTGGCTGCATAGTGATGCAACACACCGTTCTCCATTTCCCATATTTCCGTTACAGCAGCATCAAGGAAAGCACGGTCATGAGAAATAATGAGCACTGCTCCTGCATAATGGCGCACCCAGTCAGCAAGCCAATCAAACGCGTACAGATCAAGATGGTTAGTTGGTTCATCTAGAATGAGTAATTCAGGCTTTTGCAACAATAAACAGGCTAGGCCGACTTTCGTCCGTTCGCCACCGCTAAGAGCCCCCCAACGTTTCTCAAGCAATCCCGTAATGCCAAGCCCTGCGGCAATGCGGCGAATATTGGCCTCATATTCAAAGCCACCAACATCAGCAAACTGCTGCTGCAAGCTGCCGTATTCCTCTAAGACACGTTCTAGCTTGGCTGGTTGCTGCTCGATTGCGAGCACTTCTTCCAATCGCGTCATATGTTCTTTCACTTTTTTTATATCGCTAAATACCGTTTCTAGTATCGTGTAGACACACTTGTCTGGCGAATAGGTAGGTGCTTGGGCTAACATGCCTTTCGTCAGTCCTTTTCGCCAGCCGATCTCGCCACTTGCAGGGCGTTCTACTCCGGCAAGAATCCGGGCCAGCGTTGTCTTCCCTTCGCCATTCCGCCCGACGAGGCCAATGCGGGCACCGCTTTTAATTTCCATTGACAGGTTCGCAAACACTTGTGTAGCTCCATATGATTGGCTGACTTGATTGGCATAACAAAGAATCACGTTTCGTTCCTCCTATTTGATAGTAGGAAGAGACTTGGGTACACCAAAAAGACGGCAGAGAAATTCTCCGCCGCCTCAATCCGTATGCGAGTAGAAATGTCTCTTCCTAATGGTTTTTCCTATGCAGTTGCGTAAAAAAGGACAGACTGGTCCAATTTTGCAACAACAGCGGAAAAAATAGCCTGACAAATCCACAAATAGGCGCGAAACTTTGCCTGGCTGCCATTAAAAAGATCCATTATCTACTCACCTCCTTCATCATTACTGTTAGCGTAATGGAAGAAGGCAAAAATGTAAAGCGTTCTATTCCTAGAACGAGAGACGGTTGCCTTTCTATCTCTCTAGATAGCGCTTTCACACAGCTTTAAGGAGAAATAACGCCAACTCCGGCGTTCGCCCGCACCACATCCTTGACTTGGTTTACAGGCGTTGCTTGATAGCTGTATGGCGGATTATAAGTCGTTGTCGAGACAGTTGGCTGCTCGCCAGTCGATTGAACATAGCGGTTATTGACCAAATGCCAATACCCGATTTCCTTGCTGTCTCGGCTCACAATTGGATTGTTTGCCCTTTCAAAATAGTTCTCCTCGATTCGTACTTGAGCGCCCATCCGAGAATTGATCCCTGTCGCTTTAATATCTGCGTAGTAATTGCTGAAAATATGGGCTTCGCCAAAACGAACAGAAGGCACACGGGAATTCAAGTTTTCAAAGTAATTATTGTGGAATGTGATTTTTCGTCCGTATGAATCGCTGTCAGACGAACCCATCAGCATTGACTTCCAGCTGTCATGTACATAGTTCCATGAGAAAGTGATGTAATCAGCATCGCGTTTCACATCAAACAATCCATCATAATAGTCCTTATGCACATCAAGGCTATTATATAATTCGTTATGGTCAACCCAAATGTTTTTGGACGGGCCTTCAATGCTAATTGCATCTTTATCGCCTGTATTCACATGATGGATTTTTAAATTGCGGATAATCACGTTATTGGCCCGCCATACTTTAATGCCAATTCCATTAAGTTCCCCATTTGTTCCCACCCCTAACAAAGACACATCATTGACATCTTTAATGTCAATCTTGCTTGCAGATGTGTTTGCAGGCGTGATCGTTCCGTCTATATAAATGGTTAAAGGTGTGTTTGCCTTTTTATTTTTTAGCGCGGCTATCAATTGATCACCAGTGGAAACAGTTACAACCTCTCCTCCAGCACCCCCTGTTGTCCCACCATTAAGAGTGGCAAACCCTTGCATTGAAAAATTAACATTGGCTGCTTCAGCCCCTTCTTGCCCATACGCTGGTACGGAAAAAGCACCAAACGCCAGCAAAAACGCAACCATTAACGACCACAACTTTCTCAAATCTCATCCCCTGCTTTCTTTTATTTTTTCTACTTAGCAACCGACTTCCATACTTGCCTCCTTTCATTTGTAAATCATGCTCAGTTTATTACACAGCTTGCTATAACCATGATAATCATTCTCTCAGAACCCACTCAAAGCAACTCGTCACTCGCTTTTTTTTCGTTATTTTTTTACTCGGACAATGGAGTCCTTATCGGCTGTTATAAAGATTTTTGTACTGGCAATACAGTTGCAATTTTGTTTCTCAATAGGTAGAATAGATCTACTGTCAATTTAAAAAAATAAATCGACTTGCATATTCACTAAAATGAGGGATCGTCATGCAAAAATATGAAATTATGGACATTACGTTAAAACAACAAAAAATCATATCCGATCCTTTGCGTGGGCAAATCATCAGTTTGCTCGCAGAAAAACCGATGACTTCAAAACAAACAGCCGTTCAGCTAGGGAAGAACCCTGGAACAATTTATTACCATATTAAGCAATTGTATGACCATGGCATTCTGGAACTTGACCATGTGGAAACAGTAAAAGGAATTGTTGAAAAGTATTATAAGGCGAAAACCGTTTTGTTCAGGGGACCTGGGGGACAGGGGGAAGAGCATCGTGCGAAAAGCAGGGCGCCTTTATACTTGTCCGATACGTTAATTGAAGAAATGCGTGAAGAGATGCACCAGCTTTTTATAAAATACGGCGAAAAGGCACGGGCCGATAAAACTGCGCAAATCCCATGTGTCGTTGAATTTTCCATCACCGAAATACAGGAAGAAGGCAAAAGTGAGTGAGAGTGTGTAAACAAACAATAGAACCAGTCGGCCGGCAACTCCGGTCAACTGGTTCTTTGTATGATTAGGCAAAATGTTATTTTACTTGCGCCCCGTTAGGAAGATCACCATCAACGGTTGCTAGTTGCAATTTCTTTCCTTTTGAACCAGCAAGAATCATCCCTTGTGACAATTCACCACGTAGTTTAACAGGCTTTAAATTCGTCACGCAAATGACTTTTTTTCCAACCAAATCACTTGGTGCATAATACTTAGCAATCCCTGAAACAACTTGGCGCGTTTCTGTGCCAAGGTCCAACTGGATTTTCAATAGTCGGTCCGCGCCTTCCACCGGTTCAGCAGCTGTTACTTCGGCGACCTTAAGCTCGACCTTTGAAAAATCGTCGATTGTAATTTCATTTTCATCTTCAATTTCCTCAGGTTCTGGGTCGGCCTTGCCACCCATAAGCTCGACAATATAATCGACTTCTTTTTCGACATCAAGGCGTGGGAAAACAGGCTCGCCTTTGCTAACCTTTGTACCTGCTGGAAGTTGCCCAAAAACGCGCATCGATTCCCAGCCAGCAAGACTCTCGTCAATGCCTAGCTGTGCCCATATTTTTGCTGGCGTTCGTGTCATGAATGGGCGGATTAGCACAGAAATGATTCGAAGTGACTCGGCTAAGTGGTACATGACCGAACCAAGAAGTTCGCGCTTATCTTCTTCTTTTGCGAGCAACCATGGCTGCGTTTCGTCAATGTATTTGTTCGTACGGCTAACGAGTTGCCAAATTGCTGCCAAAGCAATCGAGAACTCCATTTCCTCCATCGCGTCTTCCACTTTTGTAATCGTTGCTTGGACAAGGTCAAGCAAGTCCTCGTCAAATGGCGATGCACTTTTGACGTAAGCAGGGATTTCTCCATTAAAGTATTTATTGACCATCGCCACGGTACGGTTGAGCAAGTTGCCAAGGTCATTGGCTAAATCATAGTTGACTCGTTCTACAAATGCTTCCGGTGTAAATACGCCATCAGCGCCAAACGGCACTTCCCGCAGTAAATAATAGCGGATCGCATCGAGACCAAAATGGTCAATTAATGGCGCAGGGTCAACCACGTTTCCTTTAGACTTTGACATTTTGCCGTCCTTCGTCAAAAACCAGCCATGGCCAAATACTTTTTTCGGCAACGGCAAATCAAGCGCCATTAACATGATCGGCCAGTAAATCGTATGGAAACGCAAAATATCTTTGCCGACCAAATGGACATCCGCAGGCCAGTACTTTTGATAAAGGGTATCATCTGCTGTTCCATAACCAAGTGCAGTAATGTAGTTTGTGAGCGCATCAATCCACACATAGACGACATGCTTTGGATTGCTTGGCACTTTCACCCCCCATGTAAAGGATGTCCGCGAAACAGCCAAATCTTGCAGACCAGGCTTAATGAAATTGTTGATCATTTCATTTTTTCGTGATGCTGGCTGGATAAAGTCAGGGTTCTCTTCATAGAAAGCTAGGAGGCGATCTGCGTATTTGCTCATCCGGAAGAAGTAAGACTTTTCACGGACTTTTTCTACTGGATGGCCAGAGTCTGGGCTTTTTCCGCCGATGATGTTGCCTGATTCGTCTTTAATCGGGTCAATAAGCTCCCGTTCACCATAAAACGTCTCATCGGACACACAATACCAACCTTCATACTCCCCTAAGTAAATATCGCCTTGTTCAACAAGTTGTTCAAAAATTTTCTCGACCACGTTTGTATGGCGCTTTTCCGTAGTACGGATAAAATCGTCGTGTGAAATGTCAAGTTTCTTCCATAACTCTTTAATCGGTTTCACCATTTCATTCGTGTATTCAAGTGGAGAAATCCCTTTTTCCTTCGCCTTCTGCTCAATTTTTTGCCCATGTTCATCTGTCCCTGTCAAATAGCGGACATCATAGCCGCGTAACCGTTTGTAGCGTGCCATTGCATCGCCAGCCACGGTCGTATAGGTGTGCCCAATATGGAGCTTGCCGCTTGGGTAATAAATTGGTGTCGTAATATAAAACGTTTTTTCACTCACGCTATTCATCCTCTCTTTTTTTGAATAAAACAAAAAACCTCTCGCCGCATCGGGACGAAAGGTTTTCTTACGTGGTACCACCCAAATTTTCCTCATCATGAGACAAGGCTCAAAGCCAGTAACGTTGGCACGCGCTGCCCCCTTACACTCGGCTCGAAGGCATGTATCTCCAGGACCATCTTCCAAAGCACGCCAGTCCGGCTTTCACCTAACCCGGCTCTCTATCACAAGCGCTCTCTTTGTACTCATCCGTTCATAGACATTCGATTTATCTTCATTCTTATCCAAAATATAGCCAATCATACATCACTTTGTCAAGCCTGGTCATACAACGTCGCAAATGGTGTTTTCTCTTTTTTAAGCTTTCCTTCCCTGCATAAGCGTTCAAGTTCGCTTTTCCACTCAGAGACATCCCATGCTTTGGACGCTTGTTTGTTTAATGCATCCAGCTTTTGCATCACATGCATTTCCGCCATCGGCAAAAAGTCCGCTAATGCAGCGATGATTTCTTCATCGTCTGCTGCATTCATTTGCTCAAGCTCATCAAATGGATTCATCGTATGGGGACTCGTTGAATGGGCTAGCCGAATCCGAACCGCCATTGTCCGCCCGATAATCGCCGATGAAACAAACACATCACCTGAACGCAAATAGGGCAGGCGCTTGCCTTCTTCCGCCGTTAAGTCGGTTTCTTCCTTAATCGTTTGGATGTCCGTTCCCCGAACTGTACGAAAGACAAATTTTGAATTAAGCTGTGCCGTAATCGTTTCATCGAGCAACGTCGGTCGTTGCGTTGCGAAGATTAAAAACGTCCCATACTTCCGTCCTTCCTGAGCAATTTCCTTTAACACCGACTTGGCTGGCGCATCAAAGCCTTTCGGCGCAAAGTTGTGCGCTTCATCGGTCACAATCACAAACGGCGGGAAAAATTGGGCTTGTTGTTGCTGGAGTTTCGCATCTTTATAAGAGCGCCTTTTTGAATAAAGCGTACCAATGACATAGCTGGAGAACACTTGCAGCAACCAAACAGCCCCTTGGACGACAACAAGCTTGCCGCTATGGATGCCGTGCTCAATGGCACGGATATTTTGTTGGAAAAGCCCTGCTTGGTTGAGCCGGTGCAAGCGCCATTGGATCCCTTTTACAGAGGACGGCGGCAAACTGCCAAACTGGTCTAACAGCTTTTTAAAGGTGCCGTATCTGGCGATTTCATCCCGTGACATGCCGCCATCATGGAGCATACCGTCTATTTTTTGTTTGCCCAGATCAAGTGCTTCTATTAAATTGGCAACACGGTCGGAAAACGATTGATAACTGTCTTTCTTTTTATGGAGTGTTTGCACGACATTGACCATCGACTCCGTCAACGATCCAGCAGCGCCGAGGAGCCTTTCGATGTCCCTTGTCGACAAGGCGGAGAAATCGACACCGACATCGCGGCCGATTTGTACGACTTCATAGCGGGAGTCGTAGTCAACCTGACCTTTATGCGCTTCCGTTTTGCCTGAAAAATTCATTTCAAAATGGGGATCAAACACAAGCGCTGGAATTTTTAGCTTCATTAATTCCTCAAGCATCACCCGCAAACCGAATGATTTCCCTGACCCCGAGCCACCAAATACGCCAATATGGGGATATTGCTGCATTGCGCGAATGTCAAAAATAAACGGGACACCCTGTTGCGGCGTTGTCTTTCCTTGTTCGTGCAAAAGCATGAGCCCTTGTAAATGTTCAGGAATCGTTTCAGCGATAAAGTCAGTCGACTTTACTTCTCCGAGTACCATCCCTTTCTCTGGTCCAGTCGTCAACAGCAAATGCTCGATTTCACTGAACTCAGGATGGCGCACTGCCGCACCTGTTTGGATTGGCTTTTGTGCCTCTTCAAATAAGCGCACTTTAGCTAGATGGATATCGTCTTGGCCAATATCGTATCCAATCGCTTCGAGTGTTTCCAGTACATCGCGATCGACTAACCCTTTGTCCATTCCCATTGGAATATAGCGATTGTAAGAAAATGTTTCGACGACTTCCCCCTTTGGCTTAAACAGTTCGTCGTCTTCAATGACAAGCATTTCATTCATGCGGAACTTATGGGTTTTTGAAGCAACATGGACTTCATGCTGCGTCGTGACACCAACCACTTGCATCGTTGTTTCCTCCTTTTAATAAGGCCGGCTTTGCCGCATTTTTGTAAAAAACTGCTTACGAACATCGGGATCTAAATATTGTTCAACCAACCCTTCGACAAGCTGGTCCGTTATCCGGATTTCTTTGTCAATGTAATCAAGCCAAAGAGGAATGCCCCGGCCTTCTTTTGGTGTGAGCGTACAAAGCAAATCGCCGACAAGCGCCATATGTGTCGCTTGTTCTTCAAGCATATCAAATCCGGTAATCGCAGGCGTCGCCCCAAGCCTCATCCAAACAGATGTTAAGCCTGCTTTATGTTGGATATCTTCAAGGTAAACCATTTCATTTTCGTTTAACACACCAAACAGCAAGTCTCTATCATAAGAATACGGGTTCTTCGCAAATGGGGCAAAAGCTGGCAATTGGACTAAATTTTCCGTTGTGATTTCTTCTGATACGCCAACAAGCAACGTATCGTTTTTTAACGCAAGCGCCCGCAACGCTTCCCATTCCTCTGGGGCATCGATCCGATAATGGTAGAGCGCCCCGTCCATGAGCATGACGCGGATATCTTCTGCTTCAAGCAAGCGGGTAGCCGCTTCAAGCTCCAACTTGGCAAGTAAGTACGAACGGCGGTTTCCTGAAGACTCATCTAGTTCCTCCAACAGTGGAACATACAAATCAGAAGCCCATTGTTCCTTTCCATCTGTGGTTTTCGCCAACGCTTGAAAAAAATAGAGTACATGTGGTGGTTCGCCATTTGTTTGGTTGACCGAACCATCAGCGCCGCCAATTTTCCGCCCTTCTAAAAGATCAATGAGTTGGCCTGCCGAAATTGTCTCCATTTGTCGAATAAGCGTTGCCGACTTTCTCAAATTTTGTCGAATCAAATCTTTTTGACTATGACTATTTGAATACTGCTTTTTTAAAAGGATGTTAGATTGCTTTAATTTGGAAATTATTTCTTCGCTTAAATCCATTTTTCCTTTCCTCCTTTCTGAGACACTACCTCTGTTAAACCATTGCTATTACAGGATTATTCTTTCCAATGCTTCCTCGGGACGCACAAGTTTTCACAAAATATGCGATTTTTTATATAAATTTGTTTGACTTGTTTTGGAAATATTGTTATTCTTAGATTACTATAGAATTATGTCGAATTATGACACATACAGAGTCCGTTTATTTTTCGTAAATAAGCGCACACCACCATATTTGAGGAGGAAATCTAAGAATGAAATCTACAGGAATTGTACGCAAAGTGGATGAACTAGGTCGTGTTGTCATTCCCATCGAACTGAGACGTACATTGGAAATCGCCGAAAAAGACGCGTTGGAAATTTATGTCGACAATGACCGCATCATTCTCAAGAAGTATAAAGCTAACATGACTTGCCAAGTAACTGGCGAAGTGTCTGATGACAACCTATCACTCGCAAACGGCAAGATCATTCTTAGTCCTCAAGGTGCCGAAGCAATTATTGGCCAACTGCAAGAATATGTCGCAAAAAAATCATAAGCATGATGCTTTTAAAACCTGCCCCTTATGTGCAGGTTTTTTGTTTTTTAGTGTTGATGGTACGCTTGATAAATTTGCCGTTTCGGAACGTCACGATCAACAGCTACTTGCTTAATCGCGTCTTTTTGGCTTAGACCAATGGCGATATAATGATCAACATGTGCTGTTTCACTTAACAGTGCCCACCACTGTTCTTGATCTTCATTTGCTTGTTGGCTTGCCCCTTCTACAACTAAACAAAACTCCCCCTTGATTGTCCCTGTTTCTGTCCAAGCGACCGCTTCACTTAGAAGACCACGCTGATACTCTTCAAATTTCTTAGTCAGTTCCCGGCCAATGGCGATTTCCCTGTCGCCAAACGCTTCATACATCGCTGCTAACGTCTGGCTAAGGCGGTGTGGCGCTTCGTAAAACAACATGGTTTCGTTTGCAGTGGCCAAACGGGCTAACACTTCTCTCCGCTCTTTTTTCCCTCGCGGCAAGAAACCGTGGAAAGCAAATTGCTTAGCAGGCAAGCCTGAAGCGACCAAAGCAGTCAATGCTGCATTTGCCCCAGGCAAGGCAACCACTGGAATGCCTGCATCAATGCAAAGCTTGGCAAGCGCTTCACCAGGATCGGAAATTCCAGGCATGCCTGCATCACTGACAAGAGCAATTGTTTTTCCCTTTTCCATTTCCGCTAAAAGTTCAGCACCGGCCTGCTTTTGATTATGCTCATGATAGCTGACTAGCGGCGTATGAATTTCAAAGTGAGCCGTAAGCTTACGAGTTTGCCTTGTATCTTCAGCAGCAATTAAATCGGCTTCTTTCAACATTCGAATGCCGCGGAATGTCATGTCCTCCAAGTTACCAATTGGCGTCGGCACCAAATAAAGGCACCCAGCAGTGTGCTGGAAACTTTTTTGCTCTTTCATCGTCCTTCCTCTTTTCTTCGCTTGGCTATGTAAAGCTGTTTTTCCTTTTTGGACAGTTGTTTAAAGGCATATTCGTAGCGCATCGCCTCTTCTTTTGTGGGAAATTCTTCAAAGAACACGAGCGTAAACGGTCCTCTTCCCCGGGTATACTTTGCCCCTTTGCCTGCTTCATGCAGCGCTAGTCGTTTTTGCAAATGATTGGTATAACCGGTGTACCAACTGCCGTCCTTGCATTCAAGTACATACATCACATGTGTCATCTTCCAAAATACTCCCTTTGAAAGGCTGGCGTATACTGGTCTTTATTATAAACAATTAAAGGCGGTTCACAAACAAGCCCTGGCTTGCCACCCTTTATCCCTTCCAAAAGAACGATGTTGGCGTTTGCTTCCCCCCGAGGGTGGCAAAAACGCAGTCGTTTTGGCTCGATGTTGCAATTGCGCATTTCTTCCATCATGTCCGCCAGGCGTTCTGGCCGATGAACGAGAGCTAACTTGCCGCCATATTTCAATGCATAACTGCCTGCTTGGACAACGTCCGCCAACGTGCAGGCAAGCTCATGGCGAGCGAGGGAGAGGGCCCGCTGTTCTTTTACTTGCTTGTTTCCTCCAAGTTGAAAATAAGGGGGATTGCATGTAACCGTATCATACGAGCTATGGGGAAGTTTGTTTTTTGTTTCTTTTAAATCAAAACACAGCGAAGTCACCTGTTTTTCTAGTTGATTCACGCGTATCGTCCGCTCTGCCATGTCGTGTAATGGCGCTTGGACTTCAACCAAATCGATCAATGCTTTCGTGCGAGTTGACAGAACGAGACCGACAATGCCATTTCCGCTGCATAAATCAAGAATACGCCCTTTTTGGATAGGTACATAAGCAAAGCGGCCAAGCAACACCGCATCAATCGAATAAGCGAATGTCCGGTCACTTTGGATAATCGATAGGTTGCTGCCCGCCACTTTGTCGAGCCGTTCTCCTTGTAAAAGCATGGCCCCTCCTTTTTCAACGAAAAAGCCGGCTACCCGAATAGATCGTCCAAACGGAGCCGACTTCTAAATGTAACATCTTGATCGTTGCACGCGCTTATTTTTGGTGCAAAAAGGACAGGCAAAACAAGCAGTCATCCCCTTCAGGCCTTATACTGCCGTAATGGGTATTGCAAATATGGAATCCTTCCTGGTACAAACGGGCCAAGTTTTCATGACCTTCCCCAACCATTTTTTTGCGTGAGCTTTTCCCTGAGAGCGTGACCGTGTTTTTCGTCCCAGCTTCTGGTTCAAGCCGTTTACGGAGATTTTCATTTTCGACATGCAAGTAATGGTTTTCTTCAATTAAGTATGCCAGTTGCTCTTTTAGCCCTCTTAGTTCGTCATGAAGATCCCCTATCCGCTCTTCAAGGCTCGAGACTTGAGTGAATATGGCTTTTTTGTCCACATGTTTCACCTCGTTATTCAGTTGCTTCCGAAGCGACTGTCTCCTTTCTCATCAGTTCTTCAAAAGCATACTCCAGCGTTTGCTGTTCTTCTGCCAGTTGGACTTGAACGATTCGGTCTAGCAAATTTAAGCCAACCACTTTGCCTTTGCCATCAGGCGTATCAATCGGCTTGCCAATGTCAGGCATTTCTTTCTTAGCTTCCTCATATGTGTCATTTTCATACTTTAAACAACACATTAACCGGCCGCAAAGACCTGAAATTTTCGCCGGGTTTAGCGATAAATTTTGGTCTTTTGCCATTTTAATCGAGACTGGCTCAAAGTCGCCTAAAAACGTTGAACAGCAAAGCATCCGGCCACAAGGGCCAATGCCGCCAAGCATTTTTGCTTCATCGCGGACACCGATTTGCCGAAGCTCAATCCTTGTCCGAAAAATCGCTGCTAAGTCTTTAACGAGCTCGCGAAAATCGATTCGCCCATCAGCAGTAAAATAAAAGAGCACTTTGTTACGGTCAAACGTGTATTCCACATCAACAAGCTTCATATCTAGTTGATGCTCTACAATTTTCGCATGGCATGTTGCAAATGCGTCTTCAGCGGCCCGTTTGTTTTCTCTCACTGTTTCTTCGTCTTTGCTAGTCGCCACTCGCATTACTGGCTTTAGTGGCAAGACGATGTCCTCTTCACTAACAAACTTTGGAGGAACAACAATTTTCCCGTACTCAACGCCCCGGGACGTTTCAACAATAACAGCCTCTGCGCCTGTAAGCTGAAACGGGCCTGGAGAGAAGTAGTAAATTTTGCCCGCTTTTTTAAAACGGACACCTATGACCTCGTGCAAAACTTAGCCCTCCTGTATGGTGAAAAGCAGTCGTTCCATCACAAGCTGGATGGAAACGTTGGCGCTAAGATGCCTTTTCGCTTCAAGCACATGGCTCATTGCTGCGCGAATGGTGTGCTGTGATGTAGAAAGCGCCAGCTCATCAAATTTGCTTCTGTTGTCAGCATAGACAAGCTTATCCTGCTTTCCAGCCTGTATATATAAAAGGTCTCTTAACCAAAGTAACATCATTTCAAGCCCCATTTCTTGTTGCAACCGCTCCTTCATAAGCGGAATCCACTTATCAGCAAGTGTGATTGCAGCAAGATCTGGCCTTGTAAAAAGCTCATGCATCAATTGTAACACTACGGTTCTTGCTTGAAAAGACCAGTCTCCCTCGGCTAGTGCCTTCGCGTAAGCTTTGTTTCCCGTTAAAGCAGCCAAAAACAACGCCTGATTTTCTTCGATTCCTTCGGCAACAAGTTTCCTTGCTATTTGCGTTTGCGAAGGCGGCAAAAACCGCATTTGTTGGGCGCGGGAGCGAATCGTCGGCAAGATGCTTGCACCGTTTTCCGTCAAAAGGATCGCCAATGTTTGGCCTTGTGGCTCTTCCAGAAACTTTAATAAACTATTTGCAGCGCTTGCGGTCATTTTATCTACGTGGGAGACGATATACACTTTAGCAGCAGACTCCATGCCCCTGTACGTAAATTCTTTTTGCAAGTATTCGATCTGTTCTTTTTTAATCGATTGTCCGTCTGGGGCGACTTGGTGGACGTCAGGGTGGTTGCCATGTTCAATCCGCAAACAATCACTGCATGCATGGCACGGCTCTACTCCATTGTGTTCCTTACAGAAAAAACGTTTGGCCATCAGCAAAGCCACTTCATGCTTGCCACTTCCGGCTTCCCCTTCAAACAAGTAAGCATGGGCCAAGCGGTTTTTTTGAATGCTCGCAACAAGCATAGGCACAACCTGCGGCTGTGCCTCTTGCCAATCTTTCCATGTATCCACGTGTCTCACCTGCTCCTAAAATTGTTCAAATTGGTCTACAGGAAGGACAAAGACGGTAGCGCCCCCGACTTGTACTTCAACTGGGTAAGGAACATAGGAATCGGCATTGCCGCCCATTGGCGAAATCGGCGCCACCACCTGTTCACGGCTACGGCAATTTTTTTGGATAATTGCCATGACATCTTCTACTTTATCGTCATCAACGCCAATCAGAAACGTGGTATTTCCTGCCTTGAGGAATCCACCTGTGCTAGAAAGTTTCGTTGCGCGAAAATCGGCTTTTACAAGCCCGTCAGACAAACGCGTGCTGTCTTTATCCTGAACTACGGCAATAATAAGTTTCATTTATCGCACCCCACTTTATGTTTAGTCTTTAGTAGACGAAAGCACTCGGTTGATTTCTTCCATTGTATCATGAAACACTTCTGCAAAAGAACGGTTGGCATCAATGGCTTTTATTCGCTCCGGTTCAGCCTTTAGCAGTTGTTTGTAACCTTCCTGGACACGCTTATGAAAAGCAAGCGTCTCTTGGTCCAACCGATTCCAACTGCGGACAGCGTCCTTTTGCACCCTTTCCAGCCCCGTTTCCGGTTCAACATCAAAATACAACGTTAAGTCTGGCATGTAAGACTCGATCGCAAAGCCATTAATGGCTCTGACTTCTTCCATTCCTATTCCTCTTGCATGGCCTTGGTAAACAAGGCTTGAATCTATATAACGATCACATAAGACAAGGGCTCCCTCCGCAAGAGCAGGAACAATTTTTTTGATCAAATGCTCTCTTCTCGCGGCAGCGTAAAGCAATGCTTCCGTGCGGTTATCCATTTCAACCCCTTGCGTATGCAACAATAAGTCGCGAATTTGCTCAGCCAGTTCCACGCCGCCTGGTTCTCTCGTGCGGATCACTTGGTAGCCTTGAGTGGTTAGTTGCTCTTGCACAAGATTGATGATCGTCGTTTTACCGGCGCCTTCTCCGCCTTCAACTGTAATAAACAGCCCTTTTTCCATGTCTAATCCTCCGGCATTTGTACACGTAATCCATGTTCTGGGTCCATCCCTTGAAAGCGGACGCTTGCTTCAAGCAGTCGGTCAATCTCGTCAACATGGGCAGCAGTCACCTTTTCTCCTCGATACAAAAGAGGAACTCCAGGGGGGTACGGGACAAGTGGCTCAGCTGCAACTCTGCCAACGGCTTCACTCAGCGGAACAGTTTCTGAGCCAGATTCGGGCCGTTTCATGTCTATCAATTCGGAAATAGCCGGCCCTGCTCCTGCCTGGAACAGACACTTTTTTCTATCCTTTTCGGGCTGCCAACAACGTGTCGAAAGCCGTGAATGGAACAGGCTAGCATCAAAGTCCTGCCCAACCCCTAGTACGAAAAGGATAGCGTTTGGATCAGCCATCTCCGCCCAAATTCCTGCCTTTGCCAACTCTTGAAGCAACCATGTACCAGAACGTGAATCATTTGTTTTTATTGTAACCTTTAACGGGTCATTTTGGTAGCACTCGCCTGCATTTTCGACAACTTCCAGCATAGAATGGCTGCCTATCGCCTCTTGTAAACGTTGGCTAGCGTGAAATGCTTTAGCAAATGCTGCTTCCCCTTCGTTTTCGATATAGGCACGTGCCCCATCTAATGAAGCAAGAAGCAAGTACGACGGACTGCTCGACTGCACCATCGTTAACGCCCGTTTGACTGGCTCCCTAATAGCCGCGGTCGTCTCTTTTGCAAAATGCAGCCAAGCCCCCATTGTTAAAGCAGGCAGCATTTTATGGGCCGATTGCACGACAACATCTGCTCCAATGTCAAGTGCCTGTTTGGGACAGCTCCCTTCATATTCCCCTAGTTTAAAATGCGCTCCATGTGCTTCGTCGACAAGCACGAGCAAACCTGCCTCCTTTGCCTGAGCAAAAATGGCTGCTTGATTGCGAACCGTGCCCCAATAATCGGGATAAGTAGCAATGAGTGCTTTTGCACCAGGGTATCGACTTAGCGCTGCTTCGAGAACATCAGCGGTCAAACCAAGGGGCCGCCCTGTCTTTTTATCATATTCAGGAGCAAGAAAAACGGCTTTTGCTCTTGCCAACTCCAGCGCATGCAAAACCGACTTGTGGCAGTTCCGTTGAACCAAGACAACATCGCCTTCCTTGCATAGTCCGTAAATCATCGCCAAATTCCCGCTAGTAGAACCGCCAACCAAGTAACTTGTCTCGCCTGCACCATAAAAGGCGGCACAAAGTGCTTGCGATTCCGCAATCGGGCCAGTGGGATCATGAAGGTCATCCAACCCTTCCAGCTCCGTAACATCATAAGCGAGTACATGCTGAAAAGACGCCAAGCTTCCAGGCCAGACGGCGCCATTTTTATGGCCTGGCACATGAAAAGACAAAGGCTGTTTGTCACTATGTCGTTGCAATGCATCTATAATCGGTGTTCGTGCTTTCATTTAAGTTCCCCTTCTATGCCTCTACCATTTCCTTTTGCATTTGCTAAATGAAAAAGTTCCTTCTATAACTATTTTCAAACCTGTTCGCTAAAATAAAGGAATGAAAAAAGCCAGTTTCGCATAAAATCAACTGGCCTTCTAACCATTCTAGTAAAGCGAATGGCACTTCTTTTCAATTCCACAATCTTTTTAACGCATCTACGCATTTTTGATAAGCGTCTTCGCCAGGTTCCAATCGCATGATCTCTTGTTCACAGTCTTGGCACAAAAATAACGTTCCTAATGACAGACCCGCTTCTTTCATAGATTGGCAGACGCCACAGCTACGCTTTCCTTTAATATAAACGGTTTTCGTTGTTGTTGCCACCTTTATGCCACCTCCACTATAAGTGTCGCCATAAAGAGTGCCTTTATACATATAGACGTTTATCCATCTTATGAAAATCAATTCGAATGGTGTTTGGCCAGTGTTAAACATGATCTGCGACAGCCGAAAAATCGATTACTTCATAGGTTTTTACGAATGACTGCAATTTCGTGGAAAGTTCTTCCTGAATCGTATCCAAATAAGACTTGTCGTTAACCAAAGGCGCTTTGGCATATAGTTTTCTTACGCTGATCGGGATGCCTGACCCGCTCGCCCCTTCACGAACAAGTAATTTGTGCGGTTCTTCAAGCAACGTCCGTATCCACATTCTTGCCCGTAACGACGGCGATGTTTTCAAGACAGACAGGACGTCCCAATCGGTTAGCTCAACAAATACATCGCGGTCATCGCCGACCTCCGCCCAGTCACATAGGATCGCTTCTGCAAGGACTGCATCAGCTGCAAGCAAAGTTGGCGAGCACATCCACTCATGGGCACGGACAACTAATTCCATTAACTGTGCTGCTGTTTCCTCGCCACAAGCCACTCCCCATTCAGTGCACTCCATATGTTTGACCAGTTCCCATGGATGGACACGATTCGTGCCAGCCATGTACGTATCCCTCAAAAAGCTGTCCAAGTGGTCTAACCCCATTATCGTATTTGCGCCTGTTAGAGGCCCAGGATGATGGAGATAAGCCATGACTTTATCCAAATCAATATTCGCTTCCGTTAACACAGCAGTAATATGAGGCGAGTGAATACGCTTCGCCGTCAACTCATGATGATCAAATCCAAGCGCCTTCTCGACACTATGGGAAAAAGGCAAATGCCCAATATCATGCAAAATTGCTGCAACCCGCAATTCGTTATTATCTGGTTGAAAATGGGCTGCTAACTTCCAAACGCCCACCGTATGTTCGAAACGTGAATGCACGACTGGAGAAACCAATGAACCTGCTCCATAATGGGACAACAACTTTAACCGTCTCACATCTTTTAATTGAAATAACTTCTCTTCATGAGGCAATCGAGCTACTTCTGGGTAAAGCGGTTCGGCAAATTCCTTCATTTTGCGCCTCCCTTTTTCTACGTTTTTTTTATTATACCATTAATGGTTTGCCTATATAGGAATGGCGACTTACTGAGTACCGTGTGTATTGGTCTTGTTAAATAACGTTATTTCAACCAAGCAAGAACATAACCGGATTGTTTTTTCTTTTAACTCTGGCAGTACGAACCGTCTGTGGATCGGGCAAAGAATCGAGAAGCCCGCTGCTTTCAATTAGACTATGCCTCTTCTTTACCGTTTGGTGAATAAAAAAATGGTTATGAAAATACGAACGCATATAAACAGCAAAAAAACCGGCGTAAAGACCGGGGCTCGTGGCATGTATGATGGGCGCAAAGATAAAAATAAGGAGAAAAGCGTAGACGATCGCTTCTCTCCTTTCACGATTTAACGGTTTAATCCATATTGACCCAGACACTTTTTACTTCCGTGTAATTGTCTAATGCATAGCTTCCCATTTCTCGGCCAATTCCCGATTGTTTGTAACCGCCAAACGGGCTGGCTGCATCAAATACATTGTAGCAATTCACCCAAATGGTTCCCGCCTTGATTCGGTGGGCCATGTAATGGGCTTTTTTAATGTCTTGTGTCCAAACACCAGCAGCTAGCCCATAATCCGAATCGTTCGCTTTATCAATTAGGTCATCGACGCTGTCAAACGGCATCGCGGCGACAACCGGCCCAAAAATTTCCTCCTTTGCAATGGTCATGGAATGATCTACATCGGCAAAAATGGTTGGGGAGACAAAATATCCTTGGTCATATGGAATGGTTCCGCCGGCTAATAGCTCTGCCCCCTCCTCAACGCCACGATCGATGTAATTTTTCACGCGCTTTTGTTGTTGAGTCGAAATCAAAGGCCCCATTGTCGTGTGTTCTAACAGCCCATCCCCTTGATTGATTTCCTTTGTTAACGACACTAGGTCTGCAACGACATGATCGTATTGTTTCTTTTGTACATACAATCGACTCCCTGCGCAACAAACCTGGCCTTGGTTGAACATAATTCCCATAAGTGATCCAGGCACGGCCTTCGAAAGATCGGCATCTGGTAAAATGATATTTGGAGACTTGCCACCAAGTTCAAGTGTCACCCTCTTCAAAGATTCACTCGCTTGTTTCATGATTAACTTTCCGACATTTGTAGAACCTGTAAAAGCGACTTTATCGACAGCGGGGTGATTCACAATCGCTGCTCCAGCCGAATGTCCAAATCCGGGGACAATGTTCACAACCCCTTTTGGAAATCCCGCTTCATTGATCAATTTCCCTAAATATAGAGCAGAAAGTGGGGTCTGTTCGGCTGGTTTTAATACAACCGTACAACCTGTAGCAAGGGCGGCACCAAGTTTCCAGGCAGCCATCAATAACGGGAAATTCCAAGGAATGATTTGTCCAACGACACCAATCGCTTCATGGCGCGTATAATTAAAATAATTTCCTTGCACTGGAATCGTTTGTCCTACTATTTTTGTCGACCATCCAGCAAAATAACGAAAATGTTCAATCGCTAATGGAACATCCGCGTTGGCCGTCTCGCGAATCGGCTTGCCGTTATCTAAAGTCTCTAGCTGAGCCAGCTCTTCTTTATGATCCTCTATTAAATCAGCTAGTTTGTAGATAAGACGACTTCTTTCTGCCGCGCTTATTTTTGACCACGGCCCTTCATCGAACGCCTTTCGTGCAGCTTTGACCGCAACATCAATGTCCTCTTGTCCTGCTTCTGCCACGATGGCCAATGTTTCACCAGTCGCTGGATTCATCGTCTCAAATGTTTGGCCAGACAATGCGTCAACCCATTCTCCATTGATCAATAGTTTCTTTGATGCACCATTCAAAAACGACACTAACCTTGGCTTTAAGCTGTTTTCACCTGTTTGCACTTTTGACATTGTTTTTACCCCCTATTAAGCGGTTTCATCAATTGTTAACACAACACGACCATTAATTTTTCCGTTCTCCATTCTTTCAAACACTTCGTTAATTTTATCGAGCGGTTGTGTTTCGATGTTGGTTCGCACTTTCCCTTGGGCTGCAAATTCAATCGATTCTTGCAAGTCTTTGCGCGTCCCTACGATTGAGCCTTTCACGGTTACACCGTGTAGCACCGTATCGAAAATCGGAATCGGCAATTCATCGTTTGGAAGACCCACAACGACTAATGTCCCTCCTCTTTTAACAGACCCATAAGCTTGTTCAAATGCTTTTTTTGTGACTGCCACACTAATGGCTGCTTGGACTCCGCCCACTTTTTCCTTAATTTCTTGAACAGGGTCTACCTGAAGTCCATTGACTGTTAAATCTGCTCCAAGACTTTTCGCTAATTCAAGTTTGTCCTCCATAATATCTACAGCGACGACGTTATAGCCCATTGCTTTTGCGTACTGCAAAGCAACGTGACCCAATCCACCGATTCCATAAATGGCAACCCAGTCACCGGCTTTGGCATCTGCTACTTTCAATGCTTTATAGGTTGTCACCCCTGCGCAAAAAATCGGGGACACTTCGGCAAAATCAAGATGTTCTGGAATTTTGACTATATAATTGGCCGGAGCCTTACAATACTCTGCATATCCGCCATCCACTGAATAACCTGCATTTAATTGGTCAGGGCATAACGTTTCCCGGCCTGTTAAACAATACTCACACTCTCCACATGCAGAATAAAGCCACGGAATGCCAACCCGATCCCCTACCTTTATTGAAGTGACCCCTTCTCCTATTTCCTCTACAATGCCTACCCCTTCATGACCCGGGATAAGGGGAAGCTTTGGCTTTACTGGCCAGTCTCCATGAGCGGCGTGCAAATCTGTATGACAAACACCGCATGCCTTAATTTTGACAAGCACCTCTCCATACTCCACTGTAGGTACCGGAACTTCCTTAATCTCTAATTGCTGATTGAACTGATCAACGACCGCCGCTTTCATCATTCTTCGTTCGCTTGTTTTGCTCATGTAAAAACGCTCCCCTCATTTTGGTTTCACATTTAAACGAGCAAAAACCATGCCAACATAAAAGCGCTTTCTTTTCCGCAAGTCTCTTCCCTCTGGGCCAAAAAATCGGCTATTTCTAGCCGCCTTTATGGACAAAACATGACAATTTTCCGCTAAGCCCGCTCAAACGGGACTAGCCATAAAAAAAAGAACCCTTTTAAATAAAGAGTTCTTTATCTGCTATTCCGTATTCAGTTTTTCATTTAAAAGATATCGAAGCTTTCTCATCGAAATTTGTAGCCGTTTCGCTGCTTCTCTTCGATTTCCATGGGTGGTTTCTAACGTTTGTTGAATAAGAGCTTTGCCGAGTTGTGACTCCAACTGTTTAAGCTGGGCAAGAACCTCTTCCAAATCGATCACTTCTTTTTGCGAGTAAAAGCTTAAAGCTTCATCCCGCCATTTTTCGATATACTTGTCCATGCCCGCTCCCGGCGTTTCGGTACGGTCGTTAGCTGTTCGCTTTTTTGAAGTGACAGAACGGTGCTTTGTAAACGGTAGATGATCGGCAGTGATTCTCACATGACCCGAATCCGCAAACGTAACGATCCTTGTGATGTAGTTTGATAATTCTCGAATGTTCCCAGGCCACTTATAGCTTTGCAACATTTCTAAGGCCCCATCAGAAAAAGAGAGATCCATACCAGGATATCGTTTCAAAAAGTGTTCAATTAATAGGGGAATATCCTCTTTCCTGTCTCTAAGCGGCGGAATTTCTAAATGAACCACGTTTAACCGATAAAATAAATCTTCTCTAAATTTTTTCTGCTGCACGGCTTCTTGAAGGTCTTCGTTCGTTGCAGCAAGCAGACGGGTATTTGTGCGCAGCGGTCGCTCTCCCCCTACACGCATAAACTCGCGGGTTTCGAGTACACGCAAGAGTTTCACTTGAATTGAAGCAGATGCTTCTGCTATTTCATCCAGAAACAACGTTCCTTTGCTGGCAATTTCAAAAAGACCTTTTCGTTTTTGTGTGGCTCCCGTAAAAGCCCCTTTTTCGTGACCAAAAAGTTCACTCTCCAATAAAGACTCCGATAGCGCGCCACAGTTCACTCCAATAAATGATTCATAGCACCGTTGACTTGCTTGGTGTATAAACCGTGCTAACACTTCCTTTCCCGTCCCTGTTTCCCCTCCGATTAACACATTCACATTTTTCCCTGCCACTTTATAAGCTGTTTGAATGACCTGTCTCATGGACTCATTCTGTCCCACAATGAGTCCAACATTTGTAGCCAGATCGAGAATGCGTTGCTCATTGGATGTTCCATTGGAAATGAGCAAATCGTCTACTTGTTTTTCTAACAAATCAATATCATCAAAAGGCTTTTCTATGTAATCACTCGCTCCTAGCTTCATCGCCTCGACAGCTGTTTTGATTGTACTGTACCCTGTCATAATGATTACTTTACAATGGGGTTGTCTCCTTTTTACATGCTTAAGTAGCGCAAGTCCATTCGCATCAGGTAACTTTAGATCAATCATTGCTCCTTGAAACTGATGGGAGTTAAAATCAATGGCATCGAATTCTTTTCCACTATTTACAACACGTACCTTGTACCCTTTTGATGTGAACAAGTGGGAAAGAAAGTTGCCTACCTCCACTTCGTCGTCAATAATTAATATGCTTGTCATATCGTTCCTCCAACCTTATGGCTAGCTGTTGGCAACTTTAATATAAACGTACTTCCTTTATTCAATTTGCTGTGAACTTCAATCGTTCCCCCATGCGATTTGGCGATACCAATACTTACAGATAACCCTAGTCCCGTTCCTTCTTTAGACGATTTTGTTGTATGAAAAGGGTGAAAAATTTCTGAGAGACGTTCCTCTTCAATTCCGATTCCGTTATCAGTAACCGATAAATGGACCTCATGAAACTGAAACCACGTCTTAATGAGTATTTCCTTCTTTTCTCTCAAGGTTTCTTCTAACGCAGCCTTTGCATTTAATAATAAATTGATAATGATTTGTTCGATCTGCGCTTGGTTCCCTTCAATAAAAGGCATGTCTTCTTGTAATTCTGTTTTAATGATTACTTTTTCTTTTTCCAATTGATACTTTAACAGATTTAATGTTTCATTCACAGCATCGTTGATAGAACAAGCCTCAAACACAAATTCTTCCTGCCTTGAAAAAGTAAGCAAGCTATTAATAATTCGTTTGCAACGATCGCCACAATTTTTCATGTCCGTTAAAAGCGGAAACAACGGATCATGATCTTTCATATTTCTAAGGATAAGCTGAGAATTCCCTAAAATGGCCGTTAACGGGCTGTTCAGTTCATGTGCCACTCCTGCTGCCATTTCACCGATAGCCGCTAGCTTGCCAGAATGAATGAGCTGTACTTCCATTTTTCGCTTTTCCGTCACATCTTTGATATAAGCAATCACCCCATACATCACCTGTTCGTTATTGAGAAGGGGGTACGTAGAAAGCTCACAAATGGTTTGATTGCGGAGATGGATCTCCTCATGGCCTGCTTTTTCGGAGTGGAACGTTTCCTTAACAAGTGGTTCACAGTGTGCAACCAAACAAGAAATATTGGTTAATTCATGACTCTGAAGAAAATCTTGAACCGCGTCATTAAATTGAATCACATTTCCTTCTTGATCGAAAACAACAATCATATCATCTACTGCTTTAAACGTATCTTCCCACTCCTGTTTTGACCGTAAAACTTGACTATATAATTCCACATTTTCGATACTAACGGCTAAATGATCTGTCAGTTGCTCTAAAAACGCCAGATCGTCAGAGCTCCAGTCTATCTCTTGTTTCCGACCGATACTCAATACGCCGATCCGTTTGTTTTTACTGTAAATGGGTATGACTAAAATGGATTTAAGATCAAGGACAGCTAAATATGGTTTCTCGTAGAAAAGGTGATTCGTATCGGTTAAACTTCGGAGAATCGTTTGTCTTTTGTCTAATGCTGACCAATATAGTGACTGGCCCTTTGGAATGGTTGAGCCAATATCTAAGGAATAGTTATCTTCAGGATAAACATGACTTAATCTTAACGTTTCATTCGTTAACATCAAAAAGCTCAGTCGATCAAAGTGAACGAGCAATTTTAGTTTATCAATCATATTAGTTAAAATATCATCTAGTGACATATCGACCTTAATGCTTTTCATTACTTCATTTATGATCTCTAATTGAATATTTTTTTTTTAAGCTGTTCGACTGTTTTCTTTAATTCCGTGTAGTATGTTTTTTTGGATGAATCAACACCTGTTAAACGCGCAATCATCACTTGCTTATTATCCAACATCAGAAGTCACCACCTATAAAACATGATTTAATACTTGTTTCACTTGCTCAACATCCATGTCACGGGGATTCGTAATCATACACGCATCTTCTAACGCCGCTTGGCTTATGTGATCAATCATTTCTGTTAACCCGACTTGTTTAAACTTGGTTGGAATACCGATATCACAGGATAGTTCTTTAACGAATTCGATCGCAGCATTTCCTGCCTCTCGATCAGTCAATCCTCTTGTATCGACCCCTAAACATGTGGCTATGTCTAAAAATCGCTTAGGTGTTGCAATAAAATTAAAGTCCATCACATACGGCAAAAGAATCGCATTGATCTCTCCATGCGGCAAAGGGAACTTCCCTCCTATTGCATGTGAAATCGCATGCGCTGCCCCTAGGATCGCATTTGAGAAAGCAAGCCCTGCCTGTAAACTAGCCATTGCCATCGCTTCCTTCGCCTCTTTATTTGTTTTTGAGGCAACAGAGGGGCGCAAATATTGAGCACACAAGGTGAGGGCATTTTTCGCTTGGACATCTGTAAGCGGAGTAGCCGCCACACTGACATAGGCCTCGACAGCATGCGTCAACACATCCATCCCAGTTGTAGCGGTTAGGCTGCTGTCTTTCGTTACAAGTGTGTAAGGATCAATAATGGCGATATCGGGTACCAATGTTTTGGATACAATCGTCATTTTCTTTTTTCGAGTCGAATCAACAATGATTGAAAACTGCGATACCTCAGAACCAGATCCTGCCGTTGTCATAATCATAATCATCGGGGGAAGAGGTTTTTTAATTTTATCAATCCCTTCATAATCACTAATCGCCCCTCCGTTCGTTGCAAGTATGGCAATCCCTTTCGCTACGTCTAACACACTTCCTCCGCCAATCCCTATAATCGCATCACACTCATGTTGAACAAACACTTGGCACCCTTGCTCAACGTCGCGATCTTTTGGGTCTATTGTCACATCGATAAACGTAGCAAATGGCAAATGAGACTCTTTGCAAAGATCCATTACTTTTTCTAGCCAGCCGGCATTGGCCACACCTTTATCACTAACAATCAATACTTTTCTCGCCCCAAGCCGCACGCAAGCGTCCCCTGCTTGCCTTATCGCGTTACTCCCAAAAATAATCTCTGGCGTTACAAATTTATTGATATTCATCCCAATCTCCTTATGGAAGTTGATTCTTATAAATTTATAGATGCCGTTCTTAAATTCCTGCTTAATATTTTTCAAATGCCTAAGCGGTTCAATCCTCTCGTGTTTTCTCTAGCTGAGCCCTATTTATAAATAGTGTGTATCGCTTCTTAGTTTTGCTTATAAGTACAATAATATGATAGTAGAAACATCATGATATCTGTTTTCTTCATAAGAATTAAGTCCGTATAATTAGGAAAAAACAGGTTTCCTAAAAATACAAGGAGCCATTTTCAACATCCTCTGTTAGATTGAAGTAGACAGACTACATCTGACAGGAGAGATGTTAAAATGGCTCAATACCAAATTAAAGTAGATCAGGAACTTTTGCAGCAAATATTTACAGAAAATTCATAGGACACAGACACACCTAAGTTGCAGGAATCGGTATGAAACCAAGTGATATAAGCGCAGGAGACCGATCAAGTGATAGCTGATCGTTACAAACACACTGATGGGCGTTAATGGTTTCACAATGGCTCCTATCCCCGCAGCTAACAACTCGAGTAGGCACACTCACTTCTCCAAGTCCATGGTTTCAGAACTGGCCAGTAACTCGCCCCATTGTAGAGGCCTAGTAGCCTTACATAGATTTATCACTTTTTCCAAAAATTAATGAAACAATTAGGGTAAGCAAAAATAATATTCCTATAAGTGATCCCCAGAATAAAATGGGGTCATCTGTAAAAATGTAGCCTGTTCTCACTAATAATCTGTGAATAATAAACGAGATAATAAATATAATAACATTTATGATACTTAATATAAGAGCTTTCATGTTAACCTTCTTTCTAAGATAACTTTATTATCCTGTCAGATTGCTTGGCAATATCCATATCATGAGTTACGCATATAATTGTTTTACCGTCTCTTTGGATTTGCCGAAAGAGTGATACGATTAAATCCCTATTATATGTATCTAAATTCCCTGTCGGTTCGTCTGCAAAAATTACGGAACAGGGTTTTAATAATACTCTAGCCATCGCCACTCGTTGCTGTTCTCCACCACTTAGTTGAAAGATTTTCTTCTCTAATAAGGTTTCATCAAGTTGAACTTTTTCAAGAACGTTCGTATAGTCCCTTTCAGTCGTTTTTGATTCTCTAAATTTAGTGGATAATTTTAAGTTTTCTTTAACTGTTTTATTGTTCATTAAAACGTAATTCTGGAAGAGAAATCCGAGATGGTATCTTCTAAGATATTGTAATTCTTTTCCAGTTGGATTAAGTCTGTTAAGAACTGAAATTTTTCCTTTATCAAATGAATCAAGTAAACCCATGATGTTTAACAATGTAGTTTTACCACACCCACTTTCACCAACTATTGTAATAAATTCTTGAGAATGGACTTTCAATGAAAAGTTCGAAAAGATCGTTCTTGAATTTAGGGTTTTGGTCATGTTGGTTAATTCAATCATTTTCTTCTCCCTTTAATATACTCCCTACATTTTTCCTTTGAAAACTTAGACAAATAATCACTAAAACAATAAGCTCAATTATCATCAAGAATGACATACTAATAACTATAAATATTGATTGGTCAAGTAAAAATGCTATTAGACCTGCTATGTATGTAGAAAAAAAAGTTGTTAAGAATAATTCTTTATTACGGTTCTTAAATGAATATCCGAATAGAAATTTTAGATAAAGATTGTACGCATTTTGATTATAAAAACACCATATTAGAATTGCTGTAAAAATTATAGACAGACTAATACATAAAAGAAGACCAATATTCTGCTGTAATATCCGTTGTTCTAAATAGAAAATGTAGTCTCCAAATTCTTGATAGATTGGTACAACAAAATTAACATAGTTTTGAGTATCTGTTTCCTCGAGTATACTTATAATATTGTCATATGCGCTAGACTTATTTTCGTCAATAATAAAAACACTTGTTGTCATGAATGCAGCTATAGCGGACGTGTCAAACTCCCCGTCTAACACTATTGCGATAGGATCATGAATATTATTTTGATTATTTTTTCCTGTACTAGAATTAAATGAAAAGTAATTTTGATTATTCTCCACGTATATTATATTAATTTCCAAGTCATTAATATCTGTTTCGTTAGGTGGTAGGTTAATTTCAAGATTATAAAAGTTATCAACCTCGACTTTTTGAAAATAGAATTCCTCAAGATAGTTTTCTTTTATCTTGTTCTCATATATTGAATATTTCTTAGGAACTAAAATATTTAAGACATTTTGATCTTCTATAAATTGGTCATGTATAGATTTATCCGAAACAGATGAAATCGGGTTAACATCTAAATAATTTTTATTAATAATAATTGATCTACCATTCGGAGAGTAAAATTCCTCTTCACCTACAGTATTTAATTCATAGAAAAATTCTATATCTTCTTTTACAAAGTCCGCATCTGTATAATTTTCAGTGTAGATAAGAAGAGCATTTTTTTCTTTGTCCAGTAATGTATAAGTTTCAAATAAGGAGTCATTTAAACTCCTTTCAAATTGTCTGTTAATATCTCCAGGTAGTTTGATATTTAATCTATAAACATTCTCTGTTTTATTCCAATGTAAATAATTTTCCAAACTGGTATTTAGTTGTTTTAAATTTTCGTAAGAAATAGAGGCAGTAACTAAAAGAATCATTGTGACCACAGTTTTAATTAAAATTGAGGCAACTTTGTAATTTTTAAATGGGATAGCGCCTTTTATTCTAACACTTTCTTGACCTGATTGCAGAATTATCCGTACTGAGAACCACAAGGTAAATGTGACTAATGTTAAGGAGGCACTCAACAATAGTGCAATAATCAAAACGTACATTATCCAAAAATGTAATTGATTAAATATTATCGTGAGTATAATAAATGATATAATATATATAATTATTAAGTAAATATACGGTTTAATTAGATCACGGGTAAGCGAATTTAAAGATGATAGTGTTGAATAGCCCCAAATTTTATGAAGATATATTTGAGAACGATTGCCGATTATGTAGTTAACTTGAACTAAAAAGTAAACAAAGAAGCTAAAAAAAGTAATCATTAGATATGTTTTATTTAAGTGAAAGAAATGATTTAAGTAGATTTCTTCTAATGTAATAGTCCCAAACTTAGATAAATCAGTTTTTAGTTTATCAGTTACATCTTTTTCGTCGCTAAACACCATAAAATTATTAGATACGCCAGCATTTTTAATTTGATCAAAATTAAAGTATCTCACATCATAATTAGAAGGGGGAAAGGAAATTACCCCAACTTGAGCATTCAGTTGATGATCTTTGTTTGAGATAAATCCTTTTCCGGAAGGTAGCTTCCCGCTAACCAAATTTATCCTATTATCAGCCGTTAAATTAGTCGAATAAATATTAATAGTTTGATCGTCAATGTACGTATACTGGGAAATATTAATGTTTTCTTCTTTTGAAAAATCAATTAGTGTATCTATAAATTCCTGTGAATCGTGTTCATTCATAGTAGTATCACTAAAATTAATTGTTAACTCATGAGTTGAATTAGCAAGAATTTTTTCAGCTTGGGATTTAAAATAAAAGTCAAAAACCAATAAATTAAATGAGATGAAAAAAAGAAGAAAAGAAATGAATACTTTTTTCAAAAACAAAACCCTCTTTGTATTTTTCAGACCGAATATAAATTATATTCGGTCTGATATATTTGATTAATTAGTATTAATCATTATTTAGGAATATTGCCATCGACACGTATATCCCAGTTTGCCTTATTCCCCCAAGGTGTTTGAATGATCTCCGACCTAGAAAATCCTCCAGTTTTACTTTTCCAAGGGCCCTGTTTGGTAGTGTTAGAGTTAGTTACAGATGATTTATGAATCCAAGACTTGTGGTCATACTGAGCTATTAACATATTTCCTGAAAATGTTCGTTTAAAGACTCCCCCACCTGGATAAGTCGTCTTAGTAGCAAGAATAGACACTTCATCATCTTCATTAAATTCAGTAACTACTTCCTCACTGTTATCATACCTTTCAATAATTGTATGTACATTTGTTTCTAGATCCAACTCTCCTGACATACTCTCAAGAGTTGAGGCTTGGGCTTCTTTGTCTACTGAGAATGCAAGAGTTCCAATAGCTAGGATGGCTAACAATAAATTCATCTTTTTCATACAAATACCTCTCTTTATTTTTTTTGTCTTTATGACACCTCCCTAAGAATATATCTTCTTCCCAAATAATCAAAGTATTTTTTTCTATATTTTATAAAAAATTTATAATTATATCTAGTTTAATGTTTTTCATGATGTTTACGAAAATGATCCCTGCGTCTCACAGGAGGACACGATGCTTTTCTGTGATGTCTATTCACGTAGTTATTTTATAGGCGCTTATCTCCATATACTCTTAATAAGCATTTAACTCTGCTTCTTCGAAGCAGTCGCTCTTTTGCTTCCTGCATAGAACAAAAAAAGACACCTATTCAGGTGTCTTTGCTGTTGCCCGGCAACGTCCTACTCTCGCGGGAGGAAGCCTCCAACTACCATCGGCGCAAAAGAGCTTAACGGCCGTGTTCGGCATGGGAACGGGTGTGACCTCTTTGCCATTGTCACCGGACCCTACTTCAGATAAGCTTCGGATTTCTTCGTCCAGTTCGCGTCTCTCAGTCGGCCACGTACGTTTGGGTACGCTCCCTTCTTCGAGCACTCCTGTCCTCGAACTCCTCGCTTCTCTTCGTAGTTCTTTTTTGACTTCAGATAAGCGGCGAATCTCTTCGTCTCGTTCGTGATTCTTCTTCAGTCACGTACGTTTGTACGCTCCTTCAGTCGAACACTTCCGATCCTCGACCTTCTTGCTTCTCTTTGTCAATCATTTCGCTTCAGATGCGGCGAAATTACTTCATCTGCTCTGAAGGATATGGAAAGAATCGGTGATTCTTTCAAAACTAAATCCGAAATACTCAACTGTCAAGAATGTATAGGATAAGTCCTCGACCG
>NZ_BCXJ01000009.1 GCF_001598215.1 Shouchella clausii
TTGACGAGATACCTTGTATCTCTTTTACGCTTGGCTTTTGTTCAGTTTTCAAAGGACTCGTTTGTCGCCGTTCTCTCTTGGCGACTCTTAAAAATTTACACTACATCCAACCATTTGTCAACGGTTTTTTAAAACTTTTTTTATAAAACCGCAAAAAAGGAAGACGGTACATAAAAATATACACCTAGTATGCCTTTTCGTCAACGCCTGTATTTAAGACTTTTTATTGGTTTGTTTCCGAAAAGAAGAGAGGGCATAACGAACATGGTCCTTTGGAGGAGCGACACGTTTATATAAATGAAAAAGAATGCTGTATTTTTCAATCATGACATTTTTGACAACACCATCAATCCGCTCATCCGAAAGATCAATCAACAAGGCTTCCAGCTCACGCTTTACTAAGTATTCCATTTCCTTTACTTCTTTATCAGACAACATCATTCCTAACATCGATCTCACCACTTTCATGGGTTCCTAGTTGGACAGTCTTTTCGTTTTGCTGCTTTTTTATTCATATCTTCCGCGGACAAACATATCTTGTCTTTGAGAACAATTGAAGGAGCGGTGTACATGAAAGGAATTTGGGTGTTTAATTTAAAAAAATGGAAGCCACTGCTGTTTATTTGCATCGCTTCTCTATTCGTTGCTAGCTGGCTGTTTATCCAGCGTGACCATATTTCCGTCTTTACGACTCCAGATGGTCCGCAAGCTTTTTACCGGGCCGAAAACGCTGACCATAAAATTGCGCTTACGTTTAACATAAGCTGGGGAGAGCAAAATGTACGGCCAATTGTCAACATTTTAAAGGAGAATGACGTGGAGCATGCGACTTTTTTCGTTTCGGCTTCATGGGCGGAAACATACCCGGAATTAGTCAAAGAAATTGCAGATTCCGGCTTCCACATTGGCAGCCATGGGTACCGTTATAAAAATTATACCGCTATGGATGATGAGCAAGTCATGAAAGATATGAGAAGAAGCAAACAAGTGTTGCAAGAACTAACAGGAGAAACACCGACGCTCCTTCGCCCTCCGAATGGCGCATTTACAACGCGCACACTTGCTTTAGCGGAACAGCAAGGCTTCGATATTGTCCATTGGAGCGTTAATTCTTACGATTACAAAAATCCTGGAACTGCGCAGATCATTGACAATGTTTTAAATGCGACTCATTCTGGCGATGTTTTAATGTTCCATGCTTCAGACACTGTTAAGCAAACTGGGGCAGCATTGCCAACTATTTTGAAAGAGTTGGAAAAACGCGATTATGAACTTGCCACCCTAGAAGAGCTCATGAACAGCGCCGATGCAACGAGCAATGAGGTGAATTAAAAAAACGCCTGTGCAGGCGTTTTTTACGGTTTAGCGATTAGTCGGTGCAACAATAGCAGTTGCCATGTATTCGCCACAAGCAGAGGCGTTATGTATAACAACAACCACCTGCCGTCGTTCGCCACTAAAGCTGGTACCCACTCAATCGTCGTAATGACAAACATAAAGAAAAGCGCGGGGACAAATGCGCCTTTGTTCGTTTCTTTTGCCTTAATCCGTGCCACAATAAACGCATAAATAAATAGCAATGTCGGGATAAGCAAATACCCCCAAAAGGAGTGCTCTTTTCCGAATGCAATATATCGGAAATAGACAAGGTCAAAAAAGACAAACGCGATTAATACCCACTGTATCCGATTCCATAACGTATGCGATTTCGATAACCCTAAACCAAATCGGTGTAAAAACAAATAAGCAAAAAACCCCATTTGGGCGACCAAGCTAAAAGCAGCGCTTATGCCAAGCATATAGATAATGCCTACGATTAGATTGCCAATGCCATCCCCAAGATATACCTCTAAATTAATAAAAAAACCGACGATCCCGCCGCTAACGCTTCCAAAAAGCAGCGTCGACCAAAAAAGGAAAACAACTTTTTTGCTGTTCACAAGCCTATCCTCCAGTTCGTTATGCCTCGCTTTCATTGTAGCAACCCTTTTCATGAAACGCCAGCGCGTTATGCATATTTTGTCGCAGACAACAAACACTAAAGCCATCATGATAATGCAGAAAGGAATCATTCATCCATGAGCAAAAAAAATTGGAAAGTTTTGTTGGCATTGCCGTTGCTCGGTCTGCTCATGTTGGCTGGGTGTGCCCAGACAGAGGCGCAACAGAACGCCGATTATGAGGGCACCAAAAAAATGGTCATTGATTTGTTAAAAACGGATGAGGGCAAAAAAGCGTTCCATGAATTGATTGCCGAGGAAGAGATGCGGGAAGAACTTGTCATGGATAGTGACTTTGTCAAAAAAACCATCCAAGATACATTAACATCTGAAGAAGGCAAATCCTTTTGGCAAGAAGTCATGAAAGACCCTGAGTTTGCCAAAACGTTTGCGGAGAGCATGCAGTCGGAAAATGAAAAGATTTTAAAGTCATTGATGAAAGACCCTGAATACCAGCAAATGATGATGGACATCTTAAAAGATCCGCAAATGGGCGAGCAAGCGCTGGAACTGATGAAGTCAAAAGAGTACCGTGAACAAATTATGGGTATTATGAACGAAGCGCTGGAAAGTCCTTATTTCGCCTCAAAAATGACTGATTTAATAAGCAAGGCAATGGAAAAGCAAACAAAAGGACAAGATCAGAATAAAGAAGGTTCGTAATGAACGGGGTTTTAATAAAACTGCCCAGCAGGTCGTAGATTGCGACCTGCTGGGCTTTTATCAAATTCAATCAATCGATTCAGATATTTTCTTTTTAGCTGATTCGATATTGTCTTTATCTAACTCATACAGATGTTGACAAATTTGTTCCGTTACAAAAAGCTGTGACATTTGTGTAATTAATGTACTACCTTCTTGTTCGATTTCTTTTCCTGCTGTATGAATAATCATCTCTCCGATATTCGTGATCGGCGAGTGGGAATGATTTGTGATCGCAATGGACTTTGCCTTGTTTTTCTTCGCATTTTCTAGCCAGCGAATCGTTTCTTTCGTATCTCCAGTAATGCTAAAGGCAATCGCTAAGTCGCCCTCAGAAATCAGGTGGGAGCTAATAAATTGTGTATGTTGATCCGAAAAAGCATACGCTTTATAGCCGAGGCGCATGAGTCTAATTTGCGCGCCTTGGGCCGCCAGCCCTGAAAACCCAATCCCAAATAGATAGATGGATTGGCTTTCCATAATCCAAGTGGCAGCCTTTTTGAGGACCTCATTATCAGCCAAATTCCGTGTGTCATTCAGCATTTGAATGATCTCTTCATAGGTTTCTTGGACTTCCGTACTAAAGGTGGACGGTGTTGGGTTTCGCAGTTGTTTCGCCATATTCGTTTTGAATTCATGGTACCCAGAAAAACCAAGTTTTTTAAAGAAGCGAAAAACGGTCGCTTCACCCACGCCGCATTCCTTAGCGAATTCCGTTAGTGATGGAAAAACAAAGTGATCGTAATGTTCTGTTATATATTGGGCTACCCGTTGTTCACTTTTCGTTAAGGAAGGGTAAATGCTTTTGATCACTGTTAACACGTCGGTTACATTCACTCCATGCCCCCCTCATCTATCAATGAGTTTCCCGAATGTCTAGATGAATGCTGATTTCAAACATCCGCTTCCAAGGGAATGTAATCTCTAGATTGGATATTACTATATTTTTAAAACTATGTCGAATGTTTGTATCATAAGCTTCTTTCAAGAGCGTTTCTATTTTTTCCCCGACAACTTCTTCTTGTCCTTTCACATCAAAATAGTTGGCTCCAATGTTCGGTAGGAATGTATCAGTGATCGATTTCCTTATAGCAGCCTGGTAAAACCCATCATCAAACAGGTGATAGAGAATGTTTTTCTTTAAGTTGACCGTATGCCGATTTGTGCTCTCAAAGCCGAAAATCGCCGCTGCTATTGAAGTTCCGATCGTATTGCAGTTTGTGTTCCACGCTTTGTACGAAATAATGTGGTCTAGCAGCCTACTGTCATCTAAAAGTGCGATTAGCTCTAAATCACCCCCATTAGCAAAAGCACTATCCACGACGGCTACAGGGATACCCTCTTGTACATACCGCTCAATCGTATGGACAAAAACCCTCAATTGACGGAAGCTATTGTACGTACTATCTTTCGCCAATTGATCGAACGATTCTTGCATCACTTTTCCAGGCGTATTCACAGCTAAAATAAAATCGGCTTGCTCTGGATTCGAGACCCATATACAATCCGTGACAAACAAGTGTGATGTTAAACTTTCTGCCAGTGGCCTGTCTTCATATAACGGAATGATATTGGCACCTAAGGTTGAACTAAAGAATGGATAAACTTTGATGGTTCGTTTGTTTAAATAATTAAATGCTTTTGCTATCAAAGAGGAACCGGCCTCATCTGCTCCGGGGTACACGACCACTTTCGATTGTAGCCTCTTGCTTACTATTTGGTCATAGACTCGTTTTTGGTCCTGTGATGTATAGCCATATTCAGCAGAATCATCTTGTGGTATCGCTAAAAAGTCAATGACACCGTTCTCGACTAATTCCATAATCTTGACATTCATATTTAAGTTAAAGGCTCGTCTGTCTTCATAATCTTTAATTATGTCTTTTGGAACCTCACGTCGAATCGTTTGAAGTTCCTCTTGCTCTTTTTGAGACAAGCCGCTTCGTTCCCATTTATCGGTTAAATAAGCCCGTTTATATATACGTTCTCCGTACTGTTCATAATAATCGGGTTCTTCATCAGCGCTGTTATAACGAGGCGTTCGCATAATTAAACTAAACGAAAATATCGGTTTATCCCTAACCACTTTCCTTAATGTTCGAAAATAATCGATACGCTTCAACCCTTCATCTTCGCTTAAATGATGCAAGCGAGAAGGAAGTAGCCCTCCATAAAGCAGCATATCAGTAGATAATACAAGGGCATCCGCTGTTTTTGCTTGATCAAATACAAATTCCCACAAAGCCTCCGTATCAGCAGGCTTCTTCTTGTCCCCCAATAGATGGATAGGCGGTATTCGTAATCGCACATCTGATCTTGTGTTGGCTAGGAATGTTGGATAAGCATAGTTGCATGGACGTTCATCTAGCGGGATATAAACGATCGTGTACAAATGTTTCACACTCCTTTTAGAAGTCACTTAGCTTTTAACTGTTCGAGAATCTCTTCCATGCAGGCTTTGACACTTGTTTTCACTACGGTTGCCTTTTGTTTTACAGCTTCCGGGGCATGTTCCATCGCAAAGGAATAGCCGGCGACCTCAAATAAGGAGAGATCGTTTTCAGAGTCGCCTATTGCAACGACTTGCTTCGAGTTGGCCTTTAGTTTTTCCATCGTTTTTTCAAGAGCAGTCCCTTTTGATACGCCGTAGGGTAAAATTTCTAGTGTATGTGGACTCGTGGCGATGAAGTCAACATAGCCATCGTATTTTTTAGAAAGCTTTTCTTTGATTTCAGCAAATATCCCTACATCACCAAAAAGGAGGAAAATGACAGGTTGAATTTGGACGCCTACCTTTTGCTCAAGATCAGGTTCAATAATCGAGGAGTCGATAAACTCAGCTACTTCCCCTTCCTTTCGCGGCGATGGAAAATAGCGATGATTTATATCAGATACTTCAATGCGAATATCCCAAGCTTTAAGGTCTCTCATTAATCTTTGTGCAACGTCTGAATGGATCTCTTTTTTTAATAAAACTCGGTTCTCTTTATCTTTAATAACCGCACCGTTTTGACTGATGCGAAACTCCCCAGCAATCCCTAGTTGTTTTTCAACATAAACAATATCGTGATCCAGCCTTCCTGTTGCAATCATGAATGAGCCGCCCACATGATGGAATGCTTGGATGACATCTTTTGTGCCAGCCATAATGCGATTTTGTTTATCAAGTAAAGTTCCATCTAAATCACATGCTACAAGGTTTGTCATTGACATCCTCCTGAACGATCGTGTTGTTTTTCTCAAATAAAGAACCAATAGGTTGTATCGGCCGTCGATACAACCTAACAGATTTTAAAAAGATTTACTGACTTCTTTCCTCGTTCGCAACCTTATTCGCTGCGATTACAAAAGGAAGGTAAATAAATACGGAAACACCAATTAACAGCACTGCTAAAAGTGCGGCCCTCCAGTCACCTGCGGTTGATAAAAAAGCAGATAATACGGGAGGCGTTGTCCAAGGAACCATGACAACGGTTTTTGATATGAACCCTAACGCTGTAGCCATATAAGCGATATTTAAATTAACCAATGGCACGAGAATAAGGGGTATCGCTAAAATAGGGTTTAGAATAACTGGCAGTCCGAACATTAATGGTTCATTAATATTAAACAAACCTGGTGCCAGTGAAAATTTAGCAACCTCTCGATATTCTGCTCGTTTTGAGGCAATGAAAATGGCAATGATCAATCCGATCGTACATCCGCCGCCTCCAAGCATAGCGAAACTATCAATAAATGGCTTTGTTACAATATTAGGAATATCTAAATTAGTTTGAAAGGCATTGATGTTTTCCTGAATCGCTGTGAGCAATGTCGGTTCTGTTATCGGCCCAAGAACGAACGTCCCGTGGATACCCATTCCCCACAGCAAATTTTGAAAGGTCATCACAACGTTAATGCCGACTAAACCTTGGAAAATGGCCTTAAGAGGCACCTGGATAACCTCTGTTACGATTTCTTGCAGTCCTAAGCCAAACATTGATTGTAGGAGAAAAACCAATGTTCCAAAGAACGACAGTGTAACAAATGCTGGAATCAGCGCTTCAAATGATCTGGATACTGCAGGTGGAACACTTTCAGGTAGCGATATTCGTAATCTCTTGTTTTCTTGAAGCTTTAAAAAGAGCTCTGTTCCGAGCAACGCAGAAATAATCGCGAACAGCAAACCTGTTGCTGATGTCTCTGTCTGTGTAATAATCCCCGTTACTTGTACGGCTGTCTCGCTATTAAGAGGGGTCACATCTAATACAGAAGGGAACATTGTAACAAGGACAGCCACAGACATGACGCCTGGAATGATCCCGTCTTTGCCATAGCTTACCGCCAGTTTATAGGCAACCGTAAATGCAACAAATATCGAGAGAAACCCTAGCGTTCCATTATAGACTTGGGTTCCGATCCCTTTAAATTGACTTAAATCAATGACATTTTTCAAAATGCCATTGTCTGGGTCTAGCACAACATTGTTAATTAATATGAAGAATGAAGCAACAATGACTAAAGGAATCAGTAAAATAAAACCATCACGGACAGCTCCTAAATGGCGCTGATTGGCAAATTTGTTCGCAACGGGTGCCAGCCAAGTTGCGATCTTATCGGATAGTTTGTTCATCCACAATCCCCCCTCAAGCCTATTATTTAGACTGCTCGATCGTTTCTACAATATCTTCAAGCACTTTGTCTCCCCGCAGCATGCCATAATCAGCTTGGTTGATCACTTTCACTGCCATGCGGCCTTTAACGAACTCTTCCATTTGTTTTTGCATAAATGCCACTTGTGGTCCTAATAGCAAAAGATCATAATCATGTTTTTGCACTAAGGCTTTTCCTTCAGTAATAGATACAGCCTCAATATCCAAGTTTACCCCTTGCTTTTCGGCCTCGTTCTTGACCTTTTGTACGAGCATACTCGTTGACATTCCAGCACTGCAGGTCACCAAAACGTTATACATGATTGAACCCCTCCTATTGTTTTAACTTTTCAGCAAATGTGTGTGTAATCAATTGCGGCCGAGTAATGGCGGACCCAACCACGACTGCATGGGCGCCTAATTCTATCGCTTTTTTAGCTTCTTCAGGTGTTTGAATTCGCCCCTCAGCTATGATCGGCATGTTTAGTTCGCGAACCAATTGTTCGAGCAGATGAAAATCCGGCCCTGGTTGTTGTGACGAATAAGGTGTATACCCTGATAATGTCGTCGAAATGCAATCAACGCCTAACTTGGCTGCCTCCACACCTTCATCGAATGTAGAAATATCGGCCATTACTAAGCATCGGTTTGTCTGAATGTGCCGAACTAACTGTTCCACACGCTCACCATTAGGCCTTTTCCTGTTAGTGGCATCGATTGCAATCATGTCAATACCTGTACTTAAAAGTTCATTTACCTCTGCTTTGGTAGGTGTGATATATACTTCTGATCCGGCATACTCCCGCTTTATGATTCCGATTACAGGAAGGTCTACTTCATTTTTTATGGCTTGAATATCTTGTACGGAATTTGCACGAATACCAACAGCGTTTCCCCATTTCGCTGCTTTCGCCATTTTCGCCATGATCATCGATCCATGCAAAGGCTCATCCTCTAAAGCTTGACAAGAAACAATTAACCCACCTTTTATCTCATTTAGCATGATCACATTCTCCTATTTTTGAACTTTCTCTTTATGCAGAAATAGCATTTCTTTCGCTAAGTCTATCGCTAACATGGCAGTCATTAAGTGATCCTGTGCATGGATGAGCAGAATAGAAAGGTTGATTTCCTCTCCCCGTGCATTGCTTTGGATCATCTCGGTTTGTACTTTATGAGCGACATTGATTTCCTTCTCTGCTTCCTCTAGCAAATTGTCTGCTTCTGAAAATTGCTGTTCTCTAGCAAATTGTAACGCTTGCATCGTTTTGCTTCTTGCATTTCCGCTATGCAAAATAATGGAAAAAGCGTTTTCATGAATATTCATTGGGAGCCTCCTTTCTTTAATGGAAATGACAATTATAGTTTAAAGGAAGAATATAAAAATGTAAAGTTATTTTCACCACAATAATTATTTTGGAGAAAATATTTCATTTATTCGTTTTTAAACTTGTCCTCTCCTAACGAAGAGCTTTTCAAGAAACCTAGCGACAGCGCTTGAAGAAAACGATAGAAAGGGAAGAGGAAAAGCCAACAAAAAAAAGCGGGAGAAGCATATCAAATGCTTCTCCCGCTTTTAAGGCAACCTCTTTCAATCACTCTGTTTTTTCAACAATTCGTTCCGCCAAACGGTGGTAAATCTCACCAATTGGATGTTCTTGTGCATAAACGGACGGGGCAAAATCATTTTCATCAATCTCAGGCTGCCCGAGAGGAATTTGCGCAAGCAATTCCGTTTTTAATTCTTCCGCCAAACGTTCGCCGCCGCCCGTTCCAAACACATATTCTTTCTCTCCAGTTGCTTTGCTTTCAAAGTAAGCCATATTCTCTACAACGCCAAGCATTTCATGGTTTGTTTTTATCGCCATTGCACCAGCTCGGGCAGCAACAAATGCTGCTGTTGCGTGTGGGGTGGTCACGATCAGTTCCTTTGAACCTGGCAGCATGGAATGCAAGTCGAGAGCAACATCGCCCGTACCTGGAGGTAAGTCCAAGATGAGATAATCAAGCTCTCCCCATTCGCATTCGGAAAAGAATTGGTTGATCATTTTCCCGAGCATGGGTCCCCGCCAAATAACAGGGGCATTGTCTTCCACGAAAAAGCCCATTGAGATGACTTTAACGCCAAAGCGTTCAACGGGGTGGATACGTTTGTTGATCACTTTCGGCCGTTCTTCAATCCCCATCATGTCAGGGACACTAAATCCATAAATATCGGCGTCAATAATGCCGACTTTTTTCCCAAGGCGGGCAAGCGCGACTGCCGTGTTGACAGAGACGGTCGATTTGCCAACCCCGCCTTTTCCGCTCGCCACTGTAATAAACGTTGTTTTGCTTGTCGGCGCAAGCAAAGCAGGACCTTTAAAGGGTTCTTCTTTTAGGCCGCCAACCGCTTCTAGCTCTTCCTCAGTAAGTGTATCAAAACGGAGTCCGACTGATTCAGCGCCCTCGTTTTTGAGGACATTGACTATTTCCTGTTGGACTTGCATTTGCTCGGCTGTTCCCGTTTTTGCTAAAGCGACTTTTAGGCTGACGTGGCCATTTTTATTTTTCAGCTCGCGGATGCCGCCAGTTTCTACAATGCTCTTATTCAAGTCACGATCTTTAATTCGTTTTAGCGCTTCCATTATTTCTTGATCCGTTATCATCGATGGCACCTTCCTTTAACAATCGCTCCTATTTTCCCCAGTATAGCACACATAAATAACAGAAAGAACTAGAGCGCTTCGCCCTAGTCCTTATCTGTTAGCGGTCCACCGCGACAATGCCTTTTTCTTTTGCCAGAACCCGTCCTTTTTTGTTGATGACGACAGTCCCTCCTAAGTTGGTAAACACGACTGGCGTAATTGTAGAAGCACCGTGGTTCCGGATATAATCTAAATCAAATTCGGCCAATTTCTCGCCTGCACTTATCTGGTCGCCTTCTTCTACAAGGACGTCAAACCCTTCTCCTTGAAGTTTAACTGTATCGATGCCGATGTGGATCAACACTTCCATTCCAGTAGATGTCGTCAGTCCAATCGCATGCTTCGTCGGGAAGATGGTCGTCACTTTTCCTTCAACAGGCGAATAAACAATGCCGTCTTCTGGATCAATCGCAAACCCGTCGCCCATCATTTTTTCAGAAAAGACTTGATCTGGCACTTCCGCGAGCGACATGACCGTACCTGTCATTGGTGCTAGGAATGCCCCGTCATTCATCAATGCATCTGGCTGAATTTCTTCCAGTTTGCCACTGACTTCCTCTTGTTGATTTGTTTCTAGAGGTCGAGGCGCTTTTCCCACCATGACATCTTGGATTTGGCCTTTAAGCGTCTCTGAACGAGGGCCAAAAATCGCTTGGATGTTGTTGCCTACTTCTAGAACTCCAGCTGCGCCAAGCGCCTTCAATTCGTCTTTGTCGACTGCTTTAATATCATTTACCGATACACGCAGCCGCGTAATGCATGCGTCAAGATGAGCAATATTGTCTTTTCCGCCCATCGCTTGCAACACTTGTCCTGCTAACTCGCCTGTTTTTCCTTTGCCTTTGTTATCATTAGCTGTGTCTTCTTCCCGTCCTGGCGTCATTAAATTGAATTTTTGAATCGCAAAGCGAAAAACGACGTAATAAATTACCGCAAATACGAGGCCAATGAGAATGGTAATCCACCATTGTTCTTCATTCGGCAAAATCCCGAATAAGAAAAAGTCAATCGCTCCGCCTGAAAAGGTGAACCCAACATGAACGTCGAACAACGTCATCAATACAAACGATAGGCCATCGAGGATCGCATGTAGCAAAAACAATACCGGCGCGATAAACAAGAACGTAAACTCAATTGGTTCTGTGATTCCTGTCAAAAACGATGTCAACGCCGCAGAACCAAACAAACCAGCAACCAGTTTTTTCTTCTCAGGTTTGGCACAATGGTACATCGCCAGTGCCGCAGCTGGCAGGCCAAACATAAAAATCGGAAATTCGCCTGCCATGAAGTGGCCAGCCGTCAATTCCACGCCATCGCGGAGTTGCGCGAAGAAAATGAGCATGTCGCCACGGACAATTTCCCCTGCCGCATTGGTATAGGAACCGAATTCATACCAGAACGGGGCATGGAAAATGTGGTGCAGTCCAAATGGGATCAAAAGCCGTCTTATAAAACCAAATAAAAACACAGCTACATACAAGCTCGACCCTAACAAAAACTCAGAAAAGCTGTTTAAGCCGTGTTGGATCGGCGGCCAAACAACAAGCAAAAGAAGCGCCATTAAAAATGTAGCAACCGCTGTGATAATAGGGACAAACCGTTTGCCGGCAAAAAAACCAAGAAAAGCGGGCATTTCTATATCGTGAAAGCGGTTATAACAGTAAGCAGCAATTAAGCCGACGATGATCCCGCCAAATACGCCTGTTTGCAGAGTATCAATCCCCAGAATATTGGCAAAGCTCGGGTCTTCGGCTACCATTTCCGCGCTCACGCCAAGCCATTGGCCCATCACGGTATTCATCACCAGGTAGCCGACTAGCGCTGCAAGTGCGGCTGCACCGTCACCAGCAAGGCCGATCGCGACCCCGACAGCGAAAATAAGAGACAAGTTGTCAAAAATAATGCCGCCAGCGGCTTCCATCACACCAGCCGTATGTTGAATCCAGCCCGCGTCTAAGAACGGCATGTAGTTCAATGTGTTTTCCATTTGCAAAGCGGCACCAATGCCAAGCAGCAAACCAGCCACCGGCAGCATCGCAACCGGGAGCATCAATGCCTTCCCAATTTTTTGCAACTTGCCAAATGCATTTTTAAACAATAGAATTCCCTCCCAAATTGTTTTTTTGATATGTAGGAACGCAAAAAAGGCATGAGCAAAAAGACACTGGATTGGTTTTAAAACCCAGTCATTTCTTTTTCCTCATGCCTGATCGAATCAGTTACACGAATTTATTTGCTTTTGTTCTGCACCCTCTGCAAGTGCATCGTCAAGTAGACCGCCTCAGCATCATACACTGGTTTACCAAGCGTCCTTTGCATGACTTTAATGAGCTTCCAAGAAAGATTATAACATACGGGATATTCTTGTTTCAACAGTTTTGCAATCGCTTTCGGCTCTTCGACTTTTTCACCCGTCATCACCCGTTCAATCGTAAAGCGCAAATGCCTCACAAGACGAAGATAATCCATGCTCTCTTTGTCCAATTTTATCGCAAACTGGCTCTCCACAAGGGAAACAAGTTGACTAACTAATTGCGAATGGCTATTGACGATATTCATGCTTTTATTTTGAATGGCGCTATGGATATGAAGCGCAATAAAGCCAATTTCTCCTTCAGGGAGCTGGACACCGGTCTGCTGGCCAACAAGGGCTACCACTTCTTTGGCAATCGCATATTCACGTGGATAAAGCGCTTTCGTCTCTGCCAAAAAAGGGTTTTCAATCGACATTCCTTGGGCAATCCGGGCATGGGCAAAGGACAAATGGTCCAGTAGCCCGATATGGATATGCTCGTTTAAATCCATGCCTGCTTTTTTGGCAATAAGAGAAATGGCTTCCACCGTCACATCTATCATCGTTTGCGAAATATGTGGAAGCAGCTTCAAATAGCTTTGTTGCTCTTTTTCATCTTTTAAAACAAACAGTTTCTCAATGTCTTGCTGCTCAAGCCAGTCTCCATTTTTGCGGGCAAAACCGATGCCTTTTCCAATGACGACCACTTCTTGGTTGTCACGCTCAGCAATGACCACATTGTTATTAAGGGCCTTTTTTACTTTGTACTCCCCCACATTCATCACTCCAACAGCTTCTTCCCTTTCATGGTAATCCAGGGACAGACTTACGTCAACTTAATCGTTCACTCGTAAGGATTGCTGTTTGGCGCTTTTTCATCGGTAAAAAACCGAAGCATCCCTTCATAAATGGAAGCAGCCATTTTGTCTTGGTATTCGTCTGTTGCGAGCAGTGCCGCCTCCTGCGGGTTGGACAAAAAACCTGCTTCGATCAATGCCCCAGGAATTTCGGCTTCTTTTAACAAATACACATGATGGATCGGTTTCGGATACCGGTTTGTATTTTGCAAATTGCGCTTGATTTCCTCCTGTATAAAAACAGCCAAATCTTCATTGCGTTGATTTTTTAGGTGGTAAAAAGTTTGCGCGCCATTCCAACGTTCAGCCGGAATCGCATTCATATGAATCGACAAAAACGCATCCGCTTCCGAATCATTGATAATCATTGCCCGTTTTCTTAAGTCTTCGGTTTTTCGCTGCCGTATTTTCGCCGTACCAGCATCGGCCAAATCAACATCTTCCTCCCGCGTCATGATGACAAGCGCGCCAGCTTCCTGCAAATAATCGCGCAACTTCAATGCCACTGCTAACGTAACTTCTTTTTCAAGCGTGCCCGTCTTTGAAACGGCTCCCCCGTCCATCCCGCCATGGCCAGGGTCAAGGACAATCACTTTCCCTGACATCGGCAAGTGCCAAGTAGAAGACGAATCTTTAAGCGTACTGTCATATTGAACCCATAATAATACCGCTGCAAACAAAAGCGCCCCAATAAAAATGCTCCATTTATGTTTCTTCACAGTCCGTTCCCCCTTGTCCTGTATTTATATATACGAGGACAAGGAGAAGTTATGAACGATTAATGAAGGCGAAGCTTGTACGCTTTGCTCGCTTCCCGAAAGCCTTTTTCCCACCATGTGCCAATCAGCATGTCAGAAGCAGCAAGAAGCGCTTCAGTCGGCGCTCTTTCTTCTTTAGACCAACCGGTTAAAGTTGCACAAAGACAATGGGACAAATCAGTCAACTCTTCCTCACAACGTTTGCGCACCTCCTGCGCCGGTTCGCCATAATAACCAAAACGCCCAAACTCTGTGCCAAGCAAATAAGCATCAATCGTCATATCCAAACATTGGTCAATTAAGAAAGGATACGCTTGAAATTGGAACGGAAGGATCGGAAAAATCCATTCCTTTATTGCCTTCTCCATTTCCTTCATACTAATATGGCGCAACATCTTCTTTTCAAAATTCCACTGTTTTTCTCGTCTTCTTTCGGTAAGTGTCGTAATTACATTCATTGGTCGTTTCCCCTTTTTTCTTTTTAGTATGGTCGTCCCCATTTGCGCCATACACATAAGAAAAGCTCAAATAATGCTGGGATAACCATTATCTGCTGGGGGAACATGTGCGACCTCCATTTAAAAAAGGGTATATAGTTAGGTGATATTGCAAACTATAGGAAGGGATACTGACGAGTTTCTAGATGAGGCTCCTAGAAAGGGGCTGTAGAGCTTTTTTAGGTATCGTAAGAATGTCTGAGGTCACTGTAAGGAGGGTATGTATAGAAACAAGCTTTTTCTACCGCTGTCCCTTTTTGCGCTCAACAACCACCTTTAGTAAACGAATAGATCAAGTGTTTTTTATTAAAAACAAAGGATTCTTTTTCCTTAGAAAAACCGATTTTCTCTGCAACACGAATGGACGGAATATTCATTGGGTCGATAATACTTATCAGCTTGTTTAGCCCTAATTGATTTAGGCCGAATTCCATGCAACCTTTTGCTGCTTCAGAAGCGTATCCTTGCGACCAATATTTTTTATTAATATGGTACCCAATTTCAACTTCCCTATTGCCCTCCACTATTTGTTTAACAAGACCGCAGTCCCCAATTAGTTCATTTGTTTCCTTCAGGCATACTGCCCATAAACCATAGCCATCTTCTTCGTATCTTTCTCTATTTTTTTGAATCCAGTTTTTCGTTTTCTCGAGGCTAAACGGTGCTGGATAATATTTCATTGTTTCTGCATCTGAAAACATGGAGTGAAGAGGTACAATATCCTCCTTGCTATATTGTCTTAAAAATAACCTTTCTGTTTCCAAAATAACCATCATTGACTGTCTCCCCCAATAAAAATTTTAAGCTTCATTATACGTGATCAATTGTAGCCTAGCACATCAACAATTTGCTTCTACATGGACAATCTTCCTGAAAAATTTATAAAAATTTTATAATTTTGGATCTGTTAACGAAGGCACTTCGTAATATAATGAAAGAGCAACATATTGAAACTAAATATTGGAGGATAAACTCCGACCATTCATTTTCCAGAAATTTAATTTTTTAAACAGGCGGATGGACATCATGAAAAAGAAATCAAAGAAATTTTGGCTTTTTTATTTAATATTCCTTTTATGTTTCGCTATAATTTACTTTTTTCCTGATGACATTCGATTTATCTTTGTTGTTGCATTTCCAATCCTTTTTTGGGGAATGTATGGTTTTCTGAATAACCGTACGACATAGCATGGGATACAGAGGTATGGTTCGCGGATATGCTGGCTTGTTCACCCTAAAAAATAGTCCACCCTTGAGTTTTATTCCTAATAGGGCCGATCCTCCTGGATGGAACCGAGCCATTGTATAGGCTGAAGATGGTGACACACCTTCCGTATACCCTTTTTTCTGAGTTCGATCCCATTCCGTTAATGAACTGGATGAGGACAAACAGACCAAATTGCCCACTAGTTAAAAACTGGATAACCAATGCTTTGCTATATGTCGGCTTTTTCTTCGTATTCGAGTATATCACCAGGCTGACAATTTAATGTCTGGCAGATCTTTTCTAACGTAGCAAAGCGGATACCACGCGCTTTGCCTGTTTTTAGTATTGATAAATTAGCTTGAGTAATATCAATTTTTTCTGCTAACTCTTTTGAAGAAATGTTTCTTTCTAGCATTACTCGATCTAAGTTAATTTTTATCATTAGGCCTCCCACCTAAATCACGTTGTTAGAATCGTCTTGCAAAGATATGCCATATTTAAAAACCACATAAAGCGTATAAATAATGGCTAACAGAAGAATGTTTCCTATTAAACCTGGCGAAGAATCTGAAAAAACATCACTGACATTGTATACATGCGCCTGCGCAAAGAACAGCTGACTAATGATCTGCAAAATGGTAAAGCTAGTAATCGAGATTAAGATTAGTTTGAGATACGTAAGATTTTGAGAAACAAAAAAGTGTTGTTTATAAATATTACCAATCATTTTATGTAGAGCGTACATAATAATAAACAAACAAGCAATGATGGCTAGCGCGACTAAACAAGAAAGTACTAAAAACCATACTGATAGGTTTGTGTTTAACCCTGCATACTGTAGCAATTGCGTTTTGACCCCGCTCGACACGACCAATAAAGCTCCAGCCGCAAATAACAGTATTAATCCAGCAAACGCAAATAAAACTTGAGCAATTAGCGACACAATTGACAGGAATTTTAGAACGGTCTTGGTAAAAAGATTCATTATATGCCCCCCTTAACTACCCATTATTGTAAAACGATAATATGTTATTGTCAAACGATAATTTTTTGTTGCTTGTTTTAAAGGGATTTCGATTTTTGTACTAAAAAACCCCTCCCCGATTTCCTCGGGAAGAGGCTGTAAACGTTGATATTAACGCTTCGAGAACTGAGGCGCACGACGAGCGGCTTTAAGACCGTATTTTTTACGTTCTTTCATGCGGGCATCGCGTGTAAGGAAGCCTGCTGCTTTTAGTGTTGCACGGTTGTCAGGATCGACTTGTAGTAGGGCGCGGGCAATGCCGTGGCGGATTGCGCCTGCTTGGCCGGTGAAGCCGCCGCCATTAACGTTAACATGGACATCGTACTGGCCAGTCACGCCTGTTTCTACAAGCGGTTGTTTTACGATCAATTTTAATGTTTCAAGACCGAAATATTCATCAAGGTCACGGCCGTTTACAACAATTTTGCCTTCGCCAGGAATAAGGCGCACACGGGCAACAGAGTGCTTACGGCGGCCTGTGCCGTAGTATTGTACTTGAGCCATAATCATTACCTCCTAAAGATTAACCGCGAAGCTCGTATGCTTCTGGTTTTTGTGCATGGTGATTGTGTTCTGAGCCTGCATAGACATGCAGTTTCATTCCTTGTTTGCGGCCAAGAGTGTTTTTCGGAAGCATCCCTTTGATCGCCAACTCAAGCATACGCTCAGGCTTGTTCGCACGCATGTCTTGCGCTTTTGTTTGTTTCAAGCCGCCTGGGTGGTTCGTGTGGCGGTAGTAAATTTTATCTTGGAGCTTGTTTCCAGTTAATTGAATTTTGCTTGCATTCAAAACAATCACATGGTCGCCAGTATCGACGTGCGGCGTGAAAGTTGGTTTGTGCTTTCCGCGAAGGATAGATGCTACTTCTGAAGCAAGACGCCCAAGCGTTTGCCCTTCAGCGTCGACTACATACCACTTACGCTCAACTTCGTTTGGCTTTGCCATATATGTTGTACGCATAGTTTAAACCTCCTAAATAATAAACACGTTTTTATCTGATCGTTTTGCCAAGAGAAACACGTTAAACTGGCTGTTTTAATGCGCATTCCCTTTAGCATTGTCCTTTATTCCGTAACCCGGGGCAGTGGGTCTTAAGAATTGCCATCTAATATCATACAATATCGGCTTAGTAAAGTCAATTATTTCATAGAAACTTGTCCGGGTGTTTCATTTACAAAAAGCGGCTGGCCGTAGTCCACTTCATACAGGCATAAGCCATGCGCAGGTGCTGTTTTTCCAGCCAGATTGCGGCTTTTGCCTGCCAAAATGACTTTCATTTCAGAGGCTACACGTTTTCCAGTGCCTATTTCTAGAAGCGTTCCGACTATGATGCGTACCATATTGTATAAAAAACCAGTGCCACGGATTGAAATAAGCAGCCCTTCTTCGCTAGGCTGGACGGCTACATGGGTAATCGTCCTAACTTTATCGGCTACGGTTGTGTTCGCTGCACAAAAAGCAGAAAAGTCGTGTGTCCCTAACAAATGCTTAGCCGCTGTCTGCATCGCCGGCACATCAAGAGCTTGTTTAATGTGGACAGCAAAATGGCGGCGAAACACATTTTCGAAAGGTCCGCATTGGATATAATAGCGATACTCTTTCGCCTGCGCCCCATAACGGGCATGAAAATCCGGCCCTACCATTGCCGCGTTTGTGACGACAATGTCATCAGGAAGATGGGTGTTTAAAGCAGATACCCAACGCTCAGGGGCAATCGCTAATTCTGTATCAAAATGGAGCACTTGGCCACAGGCGTGCACTCCTGCATCCGTGCGCCCTGACGCTACGACTGGGACTCGTGCCCCTTTATGAATTTCTTGCAGTGCTCTTTCAACTTCGCTTTGGACCGTGCGCTTGCCGGGCTGGACTTGGTAACCGGCAAAAGCCGTGCCGTCATAGCTTAGTTTGCATGCCATTCTAGACATTTCCTTTTGTTCTCCTTCAACTAAAACCAGGCAAGCAGGAACGCCACAGTCGCACTGACAAGCAGCGCATACGTATCCTTAAACGCCCACTGGTTTGTTTTCCAGGACGACCGTTCCCTGTTGCGGCTGTATCCCCGCGCTTCCATGGCTTGAGCCAACTCTTCTGCACGCTTTAAAGAGCGAACAAATAGCGGCACAAGCAGTGGCACGTACGCTAGTACGCGTTTCATGAATGGCAGGTCACGGACGCCAATTCCCCTTGCTGCTTGAGCCCGGGATATCGTGTATAATTCACCACTTAAAATCGGAATAAAGCGTAATGTAATCGACATCATCATCGCAAGGTCTGAAACGGGAAATTTTACGGCCTTTAACGGCTTCAGGAGCGATTCAATCGCCCACGTAATATGCAACGGGCTTGTCGTCATCGTCAATAGCGTTGCAGCAAGAAATAGACACAAAGTGCGCCACGCTAAAATCCCGCCTTCAGCAAGGCCTTCGGCGTAAACGGGCCACCCAAATAGTTGAAAAACCAACTGGCCTTCCCGCGTTACAATCACTTGCAACAAAGCAAAGGCAATGACAAACCACATAATCGGTTTCAGCGATTTGGCAAGGACAGAGAGCGGCACATTGCTAAAGGCGATCGCCGCTGCAAAATAGCACGCTGACATCGCCAGCGTTGCAGGAGAGGCAACAAAAAATAGCGCAAATGCGACAATGAACACGCTAAGCAACTTGCTGCGCGGGTCGAGGCGATGCACAAATGAATCGCTTTGTCTGTATTGCCCCATTAAAAGCGACGGACCTTTCATTGCCGCCCTCCTTTGCGATCGATGAGCCAATCTGCTAACGTTGCTGCATCAGGTAAAAAAGGAATCGTCCCTTTTGACGTCATTGCCTTTTGTGCAAAAGCCATCGGTCTTGGCAAAGCCAGTTTTGCCGTTTGTAACACATCTTGCTCTTGAAATACGGCAGCAGGCTCGCCCATCATTAGCGGCGTCCCATTATGCATCACCACGCAAAAATCCGCATATTTAGCAACGTCGTCCATTGAATGGGTCACCATCCAAATCGACGCTTTGTTTGTTTGGCGATAATTGCAAAGCAAATGGAACAGCGCCTCTTTGGATGCTGGGTCAAGTCCGGCTCCAGGCTCGTCTAACACAAGCATTTTCGGCTGCTGCACGAAAACAGAGGCAATGGCGACTCGTCGTTTCTGCCCCCCTGAAAGCTGAAACGGGGAAGCGCTGAGTAACGAAGGCGGCAGCCCAACTGAGTTAAGGGCTGCGGCAGCGGTTTTCGCCGCCTCGACTTTTGAGACGCCCTGCATCCGTAGTGCATAGCCAATCTCTTTTTCGACTGTTTCTTCAAATAGCTGATGTTCCGGATATTGAAAGACGAAGCCGACCTTTTTCCTTAATTGTTGTAGCTGCTTTTTTTGCTCAGGCAGACGAACGTCCCCAATTTCGACTGTTCCTTTTGTTGGCAAAAGCAAACCGTTTAAATGCTGGACCAATGTCGATTTTCCCGCTCCGCTAGCACCAATCACAGCAACAAACCGACCTGCTGGCACACGGAGCGTAACGCGATTAAGCGCTTGGACCGTTTTGCCTGCATCGTTGTATTCGTAGCTTACTTCGTTAAATGCAACGTCCATAATGCTTGCACTAGCTCCTCTTCCGTTTGGGAATTGCCTATCGCTACACCGCGCTTGTGCAATTCAGCTTGGAGCTCATATAAAAAAGGAAGCGCGATATCGAGCTGTTCTACTTGGTCGTGATCAAAAAATAGCTGGGCCGGTGTGCCATCAAAAACCAAACAGCCCTCTTTAAGCGCTAAAACACGGTCTGCAAAGGGCAGTTCTTCTGGATCGTGGGTAATGGACAAGATGGTCTTGCCTTTGCGATGGAGTTTCTTTAATAGCGAAAGCCATTCCCTTTGCCCAGCCGGATCTAGCATGGAGGTGGCTTCATCGAGAACGAGAATGTCTGGGTCAGGTGCTAGCACACCCCCAAGGGCGACTCGTTGCTTTTGACCACCTGATAGGCGGCTCACATCCCGTTTTAGCAATGCTTCAATGCCTAGTTCCTTTGCCACTGTTGCAACACGCCGTGAAATTTGCTCAGGTGGCCACCCACGGTTTTCCAGCCCAAACGCAAGATCATCTTCCACAATGGTTGTGACAATTTGATTGTCGGGATTTTGAAAAACAAACCCCACTGTTAGGCGGATTTTCTCTGCATTTGCTTCCGTTGTCCACTTTTGGACCGTCACTGTTCCGGAAGAGGGCAGCAATAAGCCATTTAATAGCCTTGCCAACGTCGATTTCCCAGAGCCACTACGCCCGACAACTGCAACCCACTCACCCTTTTGAACGTGCAGCGAAATGTCCGAGAGCGCGTCGGTAGCATGATTGGCATAACGATAGGAAACATGCTCACAAACAAGCATCCCCACACCCCATTTTTTTACGTAACAAAAAAGGGCATAGAGTGAAAGAAGCACCTTGCTCCTATTGTCTCCTGCCCTTAATCGCCGCTTACCTGAGCTTTTTAAACAAACTCAATGATTGCCATTGGTGCACCGTCACCACGACGAGGACCAACTTTAAGAATGCGTGTATATCCACCTTGACGCTCTGCAAAGCGCGGAGCGATATCTGCAAACAGCTTTTGGATTGCATCTTGCCCTGATTCAACGTCTGCTGTTTCGTTGCGAACGAACGCTGCAGCTTGACGACGGGCATGCAAATCACCGCGTTTTCCAAGCGTAATCATTTTTTCGACGATTGGACGCAGCTCCTTTGCTTTTGCTTCAGTCGTTTCAATGCGTTCGTTGATGATAAGGTCTGTCACCAAATCACGAAGCAACGCTTTACGTTGTGAGCTCGTACGGCCAAGTTTTGCGTATGCCATGCTAATTCCCTCCTTTGAGACAAAAACCTATTCCTTATTCTTCATTGCGAAGCCCGAGGCCAAGTTCGCCCAACTTCTCTTGTACTTCTTCAAGTGATTTACGGCCAAGGTTGCGGACTTTCATCATGTCTTCCTCTGTTTTGTGCGTCAATTCCTGTACAGTATTAATGCCAGCACGCTTCAAACAGTTGTACGAACGGACCGATAAGTCAAGTTCCTCAATGGTCATTTCAAGTACTTTTTCTTTTTGGTCCTCTTCTTTTTCGACCATGATTTCCGCATTTTGCGCTTGGTCTGTTAAACCTACGAAAATATTTAAGTGCTCCGTAAGAATTTTCGCGCCAAGAGAAACGGCTTCTTCTGGGCGAGTACTTCCATCGGTCCACACATCAAGGGTTAGTTTATCATAGTTTGTGACTTGCCCGACACGCGTGTTTTCAACTTGGTAGTTAACGCGCGCCACCGGTGTATAGATCGAGTCAATCGGAAGAACGCCAATTGGCTGGTCATCATTTTTGTTGCCTTCAGCAAGAACGTACCCACGACCTCGTTTCGCCTGCAAGCGCATGCGGAACGATGCTCCTTTTGTAAGCGTAGCGATATGAAGATCAGGATTTAATACTTCAACGTCACTGTCATGAGTCAAATCACCGGCAGTTACATTGCCTTCACCTTGTACATCAATTTCAAGCGTTTTTTCTTCATCTGAATAAATTTTCAAAGCCAATTTTTTCAGATTCAAGATGATTGTCGTAACATCTTCTACAACGCCTTCAATTGTTGAAAATTCGTGAAGGACACCGTCAATTTGAACAGATGTAACCGCAGCTCCTGGAAGCGAGGACAAAAGGATGCGACGCAAGGAGTTTCCTAGTGTTGTTCCATAACCGCGCTCTAGAGGCTCTACGACAAATTTGCCGTATTTCGCGTCTTCGCTAACTTCCACCGTTTCAATATTCGGCTTTTCAATTTCAATCATTAAACAAACCCTCCTTCAAAACGTCGAACTCCGGCAAACGCAAGGATTGCCCAAAGAGCTCCTTTATTTGGGCTTCCACCTGAGCAAATCCTATTAGTCTTACCTTCATTGTCTATAGATCTCGTCTTATCCATTATAGACATTAGCGGGAAATCTATACAATGACGATTTTCTTACACTCTACGACGTTTCGGCGGACGGCAGCCATTATGTGGAACTGGTGTCACATCTTTAATCATGTTCACTTCAAGCCCTACAGCTTGCAATGAACGGATTGCCGCTTCACGGCCAGCTCCTGGGCCTTTAACTGAAACTTCGATCGTTTTCATGCCATGTTCCATCGCTGTTTTGGCAGCTGATTCAGCAGCCATTTGCGCAGCAAATGGTGTTGACTTACGAGAGCCTTTAAAACCAAGTGCGCCAGCGCTAGCCCAAGAAATCGCATTGCCATGAGGATCTGTAATCGTCACAATTGTGTTGTTGAATGTAGAACGGATGTGCGCCACACCACTGTCAATGTTTTTTCTTTGACGACGTTTTGGACGAGTATTCGTTTTTTTAGCCATGTTTTTCATTTCCCTCCTTGCTTATTTTTTCTTATTCGCAACCGTACGTTTTGGACCTTTGCGCGTACGAGCATTGTTTTTTGAGTTTTGGCCGCGGACTGGTAAGCCACGACGATGACGAATTCCACGATAGCTGCCGATTTCGATTAGACGTTTGATGTTCAAGGAAACTTCACGGCGCAAATCGCCTTCCACTTGATAGCCTTCAACCGCTTCGCGAATACGGCCAAGTTCTTCTTCCGTTAGGTCACGAACGCGTGTATTTTCATCAACGCCAGCTGTTTCAAGGATTTTTGCTGCTGTTGATTTACCAATACCAAATACGTAAGTGAGTGAGATTACAACGCGCTTATCGCGAGGAATGTCAACACCTGCAACACGTGCCATGGGCTAGGCACCTCCTTATCATTTAACCTTGTTTTTGTTTGTGTTTCGGGTTTTCACAAATTACCATAACATTGCCTTTGCGGCGAATAACCTTGCATTTTTCGCAAATCGGTTTGACTGATGGTCTTACCTTCATTGTATAAACCTCCTTATATACGGAGAGTGTTTTATTTATAACGGTACGTAATCCGCCCGCGCGTCAAATCGTAAGGAGAAAGTTCAACCGTTACTTTATCGCCAGGCAAGATGCGGATAAAGTTCATGCGAATTTTTCCAGATACATGCGCAAGAATTTTATGACCGTTTTCAAGTTCTACACGAAACATTGCGTTTGGCAACGGCTCAATCACCGTGCCTTCCACTTCTATCACGTCTTCTTTTGCCATGAATGGATATCCTCCCTTCGAGTAGATGCAAGCAATACCTTTTTGTCTTCATCACTGTACAGACAGTCTATCTTACCTGAAAAATTATGCTTTCGTCAAGATCTCGTATCCTGTTTCTGTGATTGCAACCGTATGCTCAAAATGGGCACAGTTCTTTTTATCGACTGTCACCACTGTCCAGTTATCAGCAAGCGTCCGTACGTAACGAGAGCCTGCATTGACCATTGGCTCAATCGCCAATACCATTCCAGGCTTCAACTTTGGCCCTTTCCCAGGAGGACCGTAGTTGGGAATGTTCGGGTCTTCATGCAAGTCTTTCCCAATGCCGTGGCCGGCATACTCACGTACGACTGCGTATCCTGACTGTTCGACAAAAGCTTGAACCGCATGGGAAATATCCGATAGGCGATTTCCAGGGCGTGCCAGTTCTAACCCTTTGTACAAAGAAGCCTCCGTTGCATCAAGCAGCTTTTGGTCTTCTTCTTTAATCGTCCCGACTCCATACGTCCAAGCCGAATCGCCATGATAGCCATTGTAATAGGCGCCTATATCTAAGCTGATAACATCTCCATCTGCAAGCATGCGATCGCCAGGTATGCCGTGCACCAACTCTTCGTTCACCGACGCACAAATGCTTCCTGTGAAACCGCCGTATCCAAGAAAAGAAGGCGTTGCATCATGAGAACGAATAAACGCTTCAGCTAGTGCATCCAACTCACCAGTTGTAATGCCTGGCTTAATGTAAGGCTTCAAGTGGGCATGCGTTAGGGCGACAATCTGCCCGGCTTTTCGCATCACGTCAAGCTCGCGTTCCGTTTTAATGACAATCATGCACGCTTCTCCGATAGAATCGCTTTTATCTCAGCATACACAGTGTTCATGTCTTGGTTGCCGTCCACTTGTCTTAAGTAGCCTTTTGCTTCATAAAAGTCAATGAGTGGCTTCGTTTGCTTTTCATTTACTTCTAGGCGTCTTTTGACTGTTTCCGGCTTGTCGTCATCGCGTTGAATTAAATCGCTGCCGTCAATATCGCATTTGCCTTCCACTTTTGGCGGGTTATAAACAATATGGTATGTCTTACCCGAAGTAGGAGACACGCGGCGCCCCGTTAAACGCTCCATCAAAAGTTCTTTCGGGACTGCGATATTCAACACATGGTCAAGCTGTTTGCCGAGGGATGAAAGAATGCCTTCCAGCGCTTCCGCCTGGGCAATGGTACGAGGAAAACCATCGAGCAAAAAACCATTCTCGCAATCGTCTTCCGACAAACGCTCTTTGACTATTCCAATTGTTACTTCGTCAGGGACAAGATCACCTGCGTCTATAAACGACTTCGCTTTTAATCCAAGCTCCGTTTCGTTTTTCATCGCAGCGCGAAACATATCGCCTGTAGAAATGTGCGGAATGCCATAGTCGTTCACAATTTTTTCCGCCTGTGTTCCTTTGCCGGCGCCTGGCAATCCCATTAAAATTAAATTCATTAAGATCCCCTTCCTGCAAGTCAAAAAGACGAACGGGTAAGGCTTTTGTCCTGCCCGTCCTTCTTTTTAGTTAATGAAGCCTTTATACGAACGTTTAATGAGCTGCCCTTCGATTTGTTTCATCGTATCTAGCGCAACGCCAACGATGATTAACAAGCCCGTGCCGCCAATTTGCACTTGCTGCGGCAAGTCAAGTAGCGCAATAAACACAACCGGTATCGTTGCGATGGTCGCCAGGAATAGAGCACCAACGAACGTAAGCCGATATAAAATTTTCGTGATAAAAGACTGCGTTGCTTGACCAGGACGAATGCCAGGGATATACCCGCCTTGCCGTTTCAAATTATCGGCCATCTTTTCCGGGTTAACCTGTACAAATGTGTAAAAATACGTAAACGCGATAATCAGGACAACAAAAATGCTGCCTCCGATCCATGAACTGGGCACGAAATGTTCGATAATCCATCTTGCCCATGCCTTGTCCTCTGGTCCAACAAAAGAAGCAATGGTTGACGGAAAATAAAACAATGCTGAGGCAAAGATGACCGGAATGACCCCTGCAGCGTTCACTTTAATCGGCAAATGCGTTGACTGTCCGCCTACTTGGCTGCGATTGACGACGCGCTTCGCATATTGGACAGGTATTTTCCGCAAGGCTTGGTGCACGTAAATAACGCCAATGATAATCAGTAAAACGATTAAAGCGAGCAATGCAACGGTGGCGATGCTCAAAAACAACTGGTCGCCTGCGCCTTCAATTTCAGATGTATATAAAGCATTCAGCATGTTTGGAATGCCGGCTGCAATACCAGCAAAGATAATGAGCGAGATTCCATTCCCTACACCATGAGCCGTAATCTGCTCTCCTAGCCACATTAAAAATGCTGTACCCGCTGTAAGGACAATGGCGATATAGACGTACGTCATCACAGATGGATTTTCAATCAAGCCAGGGCCTGCTCCTTGATACATTGAATTAAAACCGACTGACATGGCGATTGCTTGGACAAACCCTAAAACAATCGTGCCATATCGAGTTACTTGCGTTAGCTTTTTCCGACCAGCCTCGCCCTGTTTCGCCCATTCTGCAAACTTCGGCACTACATCAAGTTGAAGAAGCTGAACAACGATCGAGGCTGTGATGTAAGGCATGATCCCCATTGCAAAAATCGAGAAGTTGCTTAATGCGCCGCCGCCAAAGGTATCGAGAAACCCAAAAGCATTAGCGCCGCCAAAAAGCATCTCAAGCGCATCACTGTTCGTGCCTGGCACGGGTATGAATGCGCCGATTCGAAAAACAATAAGCATCAGAAGCGTAAAGACGATTTTTCGACGTAAATCTCTCACACGGAAGATGTTGGAGATCGCCTTAAACATTAAACCACCTCGGTTTTTCCGCCAGCAGCCTCAATTGCTTTTACTGCAGATGCAGAGAACTTATGAGCTTTTACAGTCAAGTTTTTGTCTAAATTGCCATTGCCAAGCACTTTAATGCCATGCTTTACGTTTTTTACCGTTTTCGTTTCAATAAGAAGTTCTGGGGTCACTTCTGTGCCAGCTTCAAAACGATTCAGCACGTCTAGGTTCACAACTGTATACTCTTTACGGTGAATGTTCGTGAATCCACGTTTTGGCAAACGGCGATAAAGCGGGTTTTGCCCACCTTCAAATCCAGGACGAACGCCGCCGCCTGAACGGGCTTTTTGTCCTTTATGGCCTTTGCCTGCCGTTTTTCCGTTGCCAGAACCGATACCGCGACCTACACGATTGCGGACTTTGCGTGAACCTTCTGCTGGTTGTAGTTCGTGAAGTTTCATGCTTCCTACACCTCCTCGTTATGAAAAAATGATCTATTTACGCGTCGATCTCATTAACAGTAATCAAATGTTTAACTTTGTTTACCATTCCGCGGATCGCTGCATTATCTTCTTGTACGACCGTTTGGTGCAATTTACGCAAACCAAGCGTATTTACTGTCACGCGTTGATCGCTTGGGCGGCCAATCAAGCTACGTGTAAGGGTGATTTCTAATTTCTTCGCCATCGTAATCCCTCCCTTAACCTAACAGTTCTTCTACGGATTTGCCACGTAGTTTCGCTACTTCTTCAGCACGCTTCAAGTTTGTTAGGCCAGTTATAGTAGCGCGAACCATGTTGATCGGGTTGCTTGAGCCAAGAGATTTGGAAAGGACGTCACCGATGCCAGCGAGTTCAAGCACAGCACGTACAGGACCGCCAGCGATAACGCCAGTACCTTCAGAGGCTGGCTTCAAAAATACGCGACCCGCACCAAAACGCCCAACAATTTGGTGTGGAATCGTTGTATTAACGATCGGCACTTCAATTAAGTTTTTCTTTGCATCTTCTACAGCTTTACGAATGGCTTCAGGCACTTCTTGTGCTTTCCCCATTCCAAAACCGACGTGTCCGTTTTTGTCGCCTACGACCACAAGCGCGGCAAAACGAAAACGGCGTCCACCTTTAACCACTTTTGCAACACGGTTGATTGTGACAACTTTTTCTTCAAGTTCCAATGTGTTTGGATCGATAGAACGCATATACGATGTTTCCCTCCTTCGTAATTAGAATTTAAGGCCAGCTTCGCGAGCGCCATCCGCCAGCTCAGCAATACGGCCGTGATACAAGTAGCCTCCACGATCAAAGACCACTGATTCGAATCCCGCATCAACCGCACGTTTTCCTACAAGTTCGCCGACTTTACGCGCAGCTTCTTTGTTGCCGCCGTTCTCAAGCCCCAACTCTTTGTCAAGCGTAGAAGCTTGTGCAAGAGTTACGCCATTCACATCATCAATAAGCTGAGCGTAAATGTGCTTAGAAGAACGGAATACGTTCAAACGTGGACGCTGCGGCGTGCCGCTTAGTGTGCGGCGTACGTGAGCGTGTCTTTTCTTACGGCCTGCATTTTTGTTAGGCTTCGTAATCATGAGACGTCATTCCTTTCTATACGAAACAAATTATTTACCAGTTTTGCCTTCTTTGCGACGCACATATTCGCCTTCATAACGAATCCCTTTGCCTTTGTAAGGTTCAGGCAGACGGACAGCGCGAATGTTTGATGCAAGCGCCCCAACTCGTTCTTTGTTGATTCCTTTTACAACCACTTTCGTATTGGAAGGAACTTCGATTTCAAGGCCTTCTTCAGGAGTGATTTCAACTGGGTGAGAGTAACCAACGTTAAGCACAAGCTTGTTGCCAGATTTAGAAGCACGGTAACCGACACCGTTCAGTTCTAGCGCGCGTTCAAATCCTTTTGTTACACCTTCAACCATGTTGTTTACGAGCGCACGCATCGTTCCGTGAAGAGCACGGTGCTCTTTATGGTCAGACGGGCGTTCAAATGTAATTTCGTTGCCCTCAACAGTAATGTTAATATCCGGGTGAAGCTCACGGCTTAATTCACCTTTTGGACCTTTGACAGTGCAAAGGTTTCCGTCGAATGTAACTGTGACGCCATCAGGAATAATGACAGGTTTTTTACCTACGCGAGACATTTATGTCCACCTCCATTCATTTAAAGCTACTTACCAAACGTAAGCGAGCACTTCTCCGCCGACTTGTTGTTGACGTGCTTCTTTGTCGGTCAAAACGCCTTTTGAAGTTGAAACAAGCGCAATGCCTAAACCACCAAGAACACGTGGAAGTTCATTTGATTTTGCGTATACGCGCAATCCAGGTTTTGAAATACGCTTCAATCCAGTAATTACACGTTCGTTAGATGGACCGTATTTAAGGAAGATACGGATTACACCTTGTTTATTGTCTTCAATGAATTCGTAATCGCGGATGAAGCCCTCGCGCTTAAGAATATCGGCAATCTCTTTTTTAAGCATAGAGGCCGGAAGTTCTAGTTTTTCATGGCGTACAAGGTTCGCATTACGAATACGTGTCAGCATATCTGCAATTGGATCAGTCATGACCATTGATAATTACCTCCTTCCAATCGTTTTTACCAGCTTGCTTTTTTCACGCCAGGAATTTGCCCTTTGTAAGCAAGTTCTCTGAAGCAAATACGGCAAAGTTTGAATTTGCGCAGCACTGAATGAGGACGGCCGCAACGCTCACAACGAGTATAAGCTTGAACATTATACTTCGGTGTGCGTTTTTGCTTTGCGATCATTGATTTTTTTGCCAACGTGTTCCCTCCTCTTCTAAGAGATTATTTTTGGAACGGCATGCCTACTTGAGTAAGTAATTCACGCGCTTCTTCGTCTGTTTTCGCAGTTGTGACGATGACAATGTCCATACCGCGGACTTTATCGACTTTATCGTAATCAATCTCAGGGAAAATCAGTTGCTCTCTCACGCCGAGCGTGTAGTTTCCGCGACCGTCAAACGCTTTTTTTGATACACCGCGGAAGTCGCGAACACGTGGCAATGAAACAGATACTAATTTATCCAAGAAGTCATACATGCGCTCGCCACGCAATGTTACTTTTGCACCGATTGGCATTCCTTCACGGAGTTTAAAGCCGGCAATCGATTTTTTTGCTTTCGTAATGACAGGCTTTTGACCAGTGATCGCTTGCAGTTCTTCAACGGCTTTGTCGAGCACTTTCGCATTTTGAACGGCATCGCCAATGCCCATGTTGACAACGATTTTCTCAATCTTTGGCACAGCCATTACAGATGGGTAATTAAACTTCTCTGTTAGAGAAGAAACGATTTCGTTTTGGTATTTCTCTTTTAAACGATTCATTGAAATGGTCCTCCTTTCACACACTGACTACTTAATGATTTCGCCAGATTTTTTTGCAACGCGTACTTTTTTGCCGTTTTCTTCTTTGTAGCCCACTCGAGTGCGTTCACCTGTCTTTGGATCAACAAGCATGACATTGGAAGAGTGGATCGGTGCTTCTTGGTTTAGAATTCCGCCTTGTGGATTGTCTTGCGACGGCTTAGCGTGTTTTTTCACCATGTTTACACCTTCAACGAGCACACGGCTTTTTTTCGGGTAAGCTTCTAGTACCGTCCCTTGCTTCCCTTTGTCTTTGCCTGTAATGACAACGACTTTGTCGCCTTTTTTGACATGCATACAATGGCACCTCCTTAAGCTTAGTACATCAATTCTCTGCTTAAAGAACTTCTGGAGCAAGAGAAACGATTTTCATGAACTGGTTGTCACGAAGTTCACGTGCAACTGGTCCAAAGATACGAGTTCCGCGCGGGCTTTTGTCGTCACGGACAATGACTGCTGCGTTTTCGTCAAATTTGATGTAAGAACCATCATTGCGGCGTACACCACTTTTAGAACGAACGATTACAGCCTTTACAACGTCGCCTTTCTTGACAACGCCCCCTGGTGTTGCTTCTTTTACCGAACAAACAATGACATCGCCAATGTTCGCTATCTTACGCCCAGAGCCACCTAACACTTTAATACAGAGCACTTCACGGGCCCCAGAGTTGTCGGCGACTTTTAAGCGGCTTTCTTGTTGGATCATTCAGTTTTACCTCCCTTCAACGGACGCATTGTCAAATGATGATCGCTTCTTCGACGATCTCTACTAAACGGAAACGTTTATCTTTTGAAAGCGGGCGTGTTTCCATAATGCGGACAATGTCGCCTACTTTTGCAGTGTTTTGTTCATCATGCGCTTTAAATTTCTTTGAGTATTTTACGCGTTTTCCGTAAAGGCGGTCTTTTTTATACGTTTCAACGAGTACAGTGATGGTTTTATCCATTTTATCAGAAACGACACGCCCTTGGTAAACTTTACGCTGGTTGCGGTCCATGCAGCAAACCCTCCTTTAGCCGTTGTTAATTCCGAGCTCACGTTCGCGCAAGACCGTTTTAGCACGAGCGATGCTTTTACGGACTTCACGGATACGAACTGGGTTGTCAAGTTGTCCAGTTGCGAGTTGAAAGCGTAGATTGAATAACTCTTCTTTTAGAGATTGTGTCTTTTGTTCAATTTCAGCAGTGGTTAAATCGCGGAGATCAGTTGCTTTCATTTGAGTCACCACCCACTTCTTCGCGTTTTACAAACTTACATTTAATCGGTAATTTGTGAGAGGCAAGACGTAATGCTTCGCGGGCAACTTCTTCAGATACACCGGAAATTTCGAACATAATCTTACCTGGTTTCACAACGGCAACCCATCCTTCAGGTGCCCCTTTACCAGAACCCATACGAACTTCAAGCGGCTTTGCTGTGTATGGTTTTGAAGGGAAAATTTTAATCCATACTTTACCGCCACGTTTCATGTAACGAGTCATCGCAATACGAGCTGCCTCAATTTGACGGTTTGTGATCCATGAAGCTTCAAGAGCTTGCAAACCAAACTCGCCAAAGTGGACTTCTGTACCGCCTTTTGCACGCCCGCGCATTTTTCCGCGGTGTTCGCGACGGTATTTTACACGTTTAGGCATTAACATGATTAGTTGCCTCCTTCCTCTTTGTTCGTTCCTTTCGTTGGAAGGACTTCACCACGATAAACCCAGATTTTTACGCCGATTTTACCGTATGTTGTATCAGCTTCAGCTGTACCATAGTCAATATCAGCACGAAGCGTGTGAAGTGGAACAGTTCCTTCGCTATAGTGCTCAGCACGAGCAATGTCTGCTCCGCCAAGGCGGCCTGACACTTGTGTTTTAATTCCTTTTGCACCAGCGCGCATTGTGCGTTGAATTGCTTGTTTCATTGCACGACGGAATGAAATACGGTTTTCAAGTTGACGTGCAATGTTTTCAGCAACAAGCTTTGCGTCAAGGTCTGCTTGCTTGATTTCTGAAATGTTAATGTGCACGCGTTTTCCTGTTAACTCATTAAGAGATTTACGAAGTGCTTCAACTTCTGAACCGCCTTTTCCGATCACCATACCTGGCTTGGCAGTAGAAATTGTGATGTTCACACGGTTCGCAGCACGCTCAATTTCTACTTTTGAGACAGAGGCATCTTTTAGACGGCCTTCTACATGCTCGCGAATCGCGATGTCTTCGTGAAGCAAGTCTGCGTAGTCTTTCTTGCCGGCATACCATTTAGAATCCCAATCACGGATGACGCCGACGCGCAGACCGACTGGATTTACTTTTTGACCCATATGTTATCCCTCCTTCTTTTCTGTTACAACCAATGTAATATGGCTTGTGCGTTTATTGATCCGGCTAGCGCGGCCTTGTGCGCGTGGACGGAAACGTTTCAGCGTTACGCCTTCGTTCACGTACGCTTCAGATATTACGAGATTGTTTGGCTCCATTTCATAGTTGTGCTCAGCGTTCGCAATTGCCGAATTTAAAAGCTTTTCAACTACTGGAGAAGCAGCTTTAGGCGTGTGTTTTAAAATAGCGATGGCTTCACCGACTTGCTTACCACGAATAAGATCGATCACAAGACGGACTTTGCGAGGCGCTATGCGGACTTGCTTCGCAACAGCTTTAGCTTGTTCCATGAGAAAAGGTCCTCCTTCCTTACTTAGCGTCTTGTTTTCTTATCAGCGGCATGCCCTTTGTACGTGCGAGTAGGGGCAAATTCGCCAAGTTTGTGACCAACCATGTCTTCAGAAATGTAAACCGGTACATGCTTGCGGCCATCATAGACAGCAAACGTGTGGCCGATAAATTCAGGGAAAATCGTTGAACGACGAGACCAAGTCTTCACGACTTTCTTGTCGTTCGTTGCGTTTAATGCTTCTACTTTTTTCATGAGATGACCATCAACGAAAGGTCCTTTTTTCAAACTACGGCCCATGTATGTTCCTCCTTTCGGGATTCGTCCACGGTTCTGCGTGAGAACCGCAGGCAAACCACGTTATTTTTTACGACGGCGAACAATGTACTTGTCGGAGTGTTTGTTTTTCTTACGTGTTTTGTAACCAAGCGTTGGTTTGCCCCATGGTGACATTGGCGACGGACGGCCAATTGGCGCTTTTCCTTCACCACCGCCATGCGGGTGATCGTTAGGGTTCATAACAGAACCACGAACAGTTGGGCGGATGCCTTTCCAACGTGAACGTCCAGCTTTACCGATGTTAATCAGTTCATGCTCAACATTTCCGACTTGGCCAATTGTAGCGCGGCAAGTAGATAAAATGTAGCGTGTTTCCCCTGAGTTCAAACGAACAAGGGCATAATCGCCTTCTTTACCAAGAAGCTGGGCTTCTGTGCCAGCTGAACGGACTAACTGACCGCCTTTTCCTGGACGAAGCTCGATATTGTGGATCACTGTACCTACTGGAATATTCGCTAACGGCAATGCGTTACCTGTTTTAATGTCGGCATCAGGACCAGACACGATAACTGTGCCAACTGTTAGGCCTTTAGGCGCTAGAATGTAACGCTTCTCGCCATCTGCATAGTTGATTAAAGCGATATTCGCGGAACGGTTTGGATCGTATTCGATCGTGGCAACGCGGCCCGGAATTCCATCTTTGTTGCGTTTAAAGTCAATAACACGATATTGACGTTTATGGCCGCCACCTTGGTGACGAACAGTTAAACGACCTTGGTTGTTGCGTCCGCCTTTTTTATGCAAAGGGGCAAGCAACGACTTTTCCGGCTTGTCAGTCGTAATTTCAGCAAAATCAGATACGCTCATATTACGACGACCGGCACTGGTCGGTTTATACTTTTTAATTGCCATGTTGATGTTCCCTCCTTCTCTTGTTACTTACACTTCAAAGAAGTCTAGTTCTTTACTGTCAGCAGAGAGCTGAACAATTGCTTTTTTGCGTTTAGGGGTAAAGCCCGTGTAGCGTCCGAAACGCTTCGCTTTCCCTTTATAATTTACTGTGTTAACGTTTGTCACTTTCACTTCAAAGATTTCTTCAACAGCATCTTTGATTTGCGTTTTGTTGGCGCGGACGTCAACTTCAAACGTGTATTTTTTGTCTTCCATCAGTTCAGTAGAACGTTCAGTGATGACAGGGCGCTTAATGATATCACGTGCGTTTGACATTACGCAAGCACCTCCTCTACCTTTTCGACTGCGTCTTTTGTGATGACAAGCTTGTCATGTTTAAGCAAGTCAAGGACGTTTACGCCGTCGGCTGTAAGGAACGTGATCCCTGGCAAGTTCCGTGCAGACAGAGCAACATTTTCGTTGTAGTCAGCTGTTACAACGAGTGCTTTTGAATCTACAGAAAGGCTTGCAAGCACGTCCTTCATAGCTTTCGTTTTGATTGCTTCTAGCTTCAAGTCATCTAGTACAACCAACTCTGAGTCTTTCACTTTAGATGAAAGCGCTGATTTAATAGCAAGACGACGAACTTTCTTCGGCAGTTTATAGCTATAGCTGCGCGGTGTTGGACCAAATACTACGCCACCACCAACCCATTGTGGGCTGCGAATAGAACCTTGGCGAGCACGCCCAGTTCCTTTTTGACGCCATGGCTTTCTTCCGCCGCCGCGTACTTCTGAACGGCCTTTAGTTTTGTGTGTACCTTGACGAAGAGATGCTTGTTGCATAACAACAGCGTCATGTAAGACACTTTCATTTGGCTCAACACCAAAAACGGTGTCCGCTAGTTCGATCTCTCCTACTTGTGAACCTGTTTGGTTAAAAAGTGATACTTTCGGCATTCGAATGGCCTCCTTTCTTAAGCGTTACGCCTTAACTGCAGATTGCACAGTTACATAGCTTTTCTTAGCCCCTGGCACGTTGCCTTTAACGAGAAGCAAGTTGCGCTCTTCGTCAACGCGAACGATCTCAAGGTTTTGCATTGTAATTTGTTCTCCGCCCATACGGCCAGGAAGCGCTTTGCCTTTAAATACACGGTTTGGCGCTACAGGGCCCATTGAACCTGGACGACGGTGGTAACGAGAGCCGTGTGACATTGGTCCACGGGATTGGTTATGACGTTTGATCGCGCCTTGGAACCCTTTCCCTTTAGACGTTCCTGTTACGTCAACAAGATCTCCTGCTGCAAATGTTGTTACGTTAATCGCTTGACCTACCTCAACTTCGTCAAGATTAACGCCACGGATTTCCTTAATGAAGCGCTTAGGAGCCGTCTCAGCTTTAGCGGCATGGCCAGTAGCTGGTTTGTTCGGCTTTTTCGCATCAGCAAAACCGATCTGAATCGCCTCGTAGCCATCAGATTCCACTGTCTTCTTTTGAAGGACAATATTTGGTTCTGCTTCAATTACTGTTACTGGAATGACTTCTCCGTTTTCTGCAAACACTTGAGTCATACCGATTTTTCTACCTAAGATTCCTTTGGTCATCCGTTACACCTCCTACTATTGTTCGTTTTATATAGTCTTACAGTTTTATTTCAATATCAACGCCAGATGGTAAATCCAAACGCATCAATGCATCGACTGTTTGCGGCGTTGGATTAATGATGTCAATTAGACGTTTGTGCGTACGCATTTCGAACTGCTCGCGGGAATCTTTGTATTTGTGAACCGCACGCAGAATCGTGTAGACCGATTTTTCAGTTGGAAGTGGAATCGGACCTGAAACGCTCGCACCTGAACGTTTTGCCGTTTCTACAATCTTCTCAGCTGATTGATCTAACACGCGGTGATCATACGCTTTTAAACGAATACGAATCTTTTGTTTTGCCATGATAGCCCTCCTTTATCGTCCATTTTTAAAATAGACATACTCCGCGGAAATTTCCTCACCCTCCCATGGCAAAGGGGCCGGGTGTGTCAGCAACCTTCCGCATCATCGCTGTCAACGTGCAAACACGAAAATAACCGTTCCCTACCTTTCTCTTAGGCATGAAACGTAACCATCGGGCACACTTCTACTATTATATAGATTTAGGCCAGTGAACGCAAGGGATTCAAGAAAAAAACATAAAACAAAAGAGGACGATCGATAACCGTCCTCTTTTGCATAAGCATAAGCTTATTCAATAATCGTAGAAACAACGCCTGAACCAACAGTACGTCCGCCTTCACGGATAGAGAAGCGTGTACCTTCTTCGATTGCGATAGGCGCAATTAGTTCAACTGTCATTTCAGTGTTATCGCCAGGCATAACCATTTCCGTTCCTTCTGGAAGGTTTACAACGCCAGTTACGTCCGTTGTACGGAAATAGAATTGTGGACGATAGTTAGAGAAGAATGGCGTATGACGTCCACCCTCGTCTTTAGAAAGGACATACACTTCAGCAGAGAACTTTGTGTGTGGCGTGATTGTGCCTGGTTTTGCAAGCACTTGCCCACGTTGGATTTCTTCGCGGGAAACGCCACGAAGAAGTGCGCCAATGTTGTCGCCAGCTTCTGCATAGTCAAGAAGCTTACGGAACATTTCTACACCTGTAACAGTTGTAGATTTTTTCTCTTCGTTGATACCAAGAATTTCAACCGTGTCGCCAACATTCAATTGTCCACGCTCTACACGGCCAGTCGCAACTGTACCACGACCAGTGATAGAGAACACGTCCTCAACTGGCATCATAAATGGTTTGTCTTTGTCGCGTTCTGGAGTTGGGATGTACTCATCGACTGCATTCATCAATTCGATGATTTTTTCTTCCCACTCAGCTTCACCTTGAAGAGCTTTAAGAGCAGAACCTTGGATAACAGGAACATCGTCGCCAGGGAAGTCGTACTCAGAAAGAAGGTCACGTACTTCCATTTCAACAAGCTCAAGAAGTTCTTCGTCATCAACCATGTCGCATTTGTTTAGGAATACAACAAGGTAAGGAACACCTACGTTACGAGAAAGCAAGATGTGCTCACGTGTTTGTGGCATTGGGCCGTCAGCAGCAGATACAACTAGGATACCGCCGTCCATTTGTGCAGCACCAGTGATCATGTTTTTAACATAGTCAGCGTGGCCTGGGCAGTCAACGTGTGCATAGTGACGAGAATCTGTTTCATATTCAACGTGTGCTGTTGAAATTGTGATACCGCGCTCGCGCTCTTCTGGAGCACCGTCGATTGCGTCATATGCCATTGCTTGGCCTTTACCAGAACGCTTTGCAAGTACAGTTGTAATTGCAGCTGTTAGAGTTGTTTTACCATGGTCAACGTGTCCAATTGTACCAATGTTGGCATGTGTTTTGGAGCGGTCGAATTTTTCTTTTGCCATGAGTCATTTTCCTCCCTTAAATACGGATTTGATTTTATGTCAATAAGAAAGGTCGGCTGAATGGACAGCCTATTCCTCCCCTAGCTTACAACAAAAAATGTCGCAAAACAACGAGAAGTAATTAAGCACCCGTTTGTTTTTTGATAATTTCTTCGGCAATGCTCTTCGGCACTTCTTCGTAGTGGTCGAAAACCATTGAGTATGTGCCACGTCCTTGCGTACGAGAGCGAAGGCTTGTTGCATAACCGAACATTTCCGCAAGCGGTACAAACGCTTTTACAACTTGCGCATTTCCACGTGCTTCCATGCCTTCGACACGTCCCCGACGTGCTGTAACGTCACCCATAATGTCACCCATGTATTCTTCTGGGACGACAATTTCAACTTTTGAAATCGGCTCAAGCAGAACTGGGTCACATTTTGACTTAGCGTTTTTAAGCGCCATAGAAGCGGCGATCTTAAAGGCCATTTCAGAAGAGTCGACATCATGGTATGAACCGTCATAAAGCTTTGCTTTAATGTCGATGACAGGATAGCCTGCAATCATACCGTTTTGCAACGCTTCTTCAATACCCGCTTGAACGGACGGGATGTATTCACGAGGAACGACGCCTCCGACAATCGCGTTTTCAAATTCAAAGCCAGCGCCTTCTTCGTTTGGCGAGAACTCAACCCAAACGTGTCCGAACTGACCGCGTCCACCAGATTGGCGAACGAATTTGCCTTCCACTTGTGCAGCAGTACGGATTGTTTCACGGTAAGAAACTTGTGGCGCACCAACGTTCGCTTCGACCTTAAACTCGCGGCGTAGACGGTCAACGATAATGTCAAGGTGAAGCTCACCCATACCACCAATAACCGTTTCACCCGTCTCTTCGTCCGTAAATGTTTTGAAAGTCGGATCTTCTTCAGCAAGCTTGGCAAGCGCAATACCCATTTTGTCTTGGTCGGCCTTTGATTTCGGCTCAACGGACAAGTGGATAACTGGATCTGGAAATTCCATAGACTCTAAAATAACAAGATTTTTCTCGTCGCATAGAGTATCGCCAGTTGTTGTATCTTTCAAACCAACAGCAGCTGCAATATCTCCGGAGTAAACAGTTGAAATTTCCTCACGGGAGTTTGCGTGCATTTGCAGGATACGTCCGATACGCTCACGCTTGTCTTTCGTTGCATTGCGCACATAGGAACCAGAGTTAAGCGTACCTGAGTAAACACGGAAGAATGTAAGTTTCCCTACAAATGGATCCGTCATTACTTTAAAAGCCAATGCGGCAAACGGTTGGTCGTCGCCAGGCTCACGCGTTACTTCTTCGTCTGTTCCAGGGACTTGGCCGCGGATTGCTGCGACGTCAAGCGGTGATGGCAAGTAGTCAAGCACTGCATCAAGAAGCGCTTGAACCCCTTTGTTCTTAAAGGCAGTACCACAAACGACTGGGTAGAACTCAACATTACAAGTTCCTTTGCGGATAGCCGCTTTTAGTTCGTCTTTTGTTAATTCTTCGCCTTCTAGATACTTCATCATGAGCTCTTCGTCTAATTCTGCTACAGCTTCAACCAACGATTCACGAAGGCTTTCCGCTTCGTCTTTATAGTCAGCAGGAACTTCAGTAACTTCCCAATCTTGGCCTAAGTCGTCTTTCGAAATATGCGCTTGCATTTCGATCAAATCGACAAAGCCGACGAAATCATCTTCAGCGCCAATCGGCAACTGGATTGGATGTGCATTGGCCTGTAAACGGTCACGCAAAGTGCTTACAGAATACATGAAATCGGCACCGGTTTTGTCCATTTTGTTGATGAATACAATACGCGGCACCCCGTATGTCGTCGCTTGACGCCATACTGTTTCTGTTTGCGGCTCAACGCCTGATTGCGCGTCAAGTACCGCAACAGCTCCATCAAGTACACGTAACGAACGTTCAACTTCAACTGTAAAGTCTACGTGTCCAGGTGTATCAATAATGTTGATACGGTGGCCTTTCCACTGAGCTGTTGTAGCCGCAGACGTGATCGTAATGCCACGTTCTTGCTCTTGCTCCATCCAGTCCATTTGGGAGGCACCTTCGTGTGTTTCACCAATCTTGTGCACACGACCTGTGTAGAACAAAATACGTTCTGTTGTCGTCGTTTTACCGGCATCAATGTGAGCCATGATGCCGATATTACGCGTATCTTTTAAGGAGAATTCTCTTGCCATAGGTTCGTTCTCCTTTCTCTATCGAGTGAATAAGATTCTTACCAACGATAATGAGCAAATGCTTTGTTCGCTTCTGCCATTTTGTGCGTGTCTTCGCGCTTCTTGACAGCTGCGCCAGCATTGTTGGCTGCATCAAGAATTTCGTTAGCGAGACGCTCTTCCATTGTCTTTTCGCCACGAAGACGTGCGTAATTGACCAACCAACGCAAACCTAGAGTCGTACGACGCTCTGGTTTCACTTCAATTGGCACTTGATAGTTGGAACCGCCGACACGGCGAGCTTTCACTTCAAGGACAGGCATAATGTTTTTCAACGCTTGATCGAATACTTCCATTGGATCGTTACCGCTACGCTCTTTTACTAGTTCAAACGCATTATAAAGAATCGTTTGTGCTGTTCCACGCTTCCCGTCAACCATGATGCGGTTAATGAGGCGGGTAACAAGTTTAGAGTTGTATATTGGATCAGGCAATACGTCGCGACGTGCAACTGGACCTTTACGAGGCATGTTTCCCCCTCCTTTCAACATTTATCTACATTAAAAACGTAGGTTATTTCTTATCTTTTGGCTTTTTTGTACCGTATTTTGAACGGCCTTGCATACGGTTTTGAACACCAGCAGTGTCAAGAGCGCCACGCACGATGTGGTAGCGTACCCCTGGCAAGTCTTTAACACGGCCACCGCGGATAAGCACAACACTGTGCTCTTGCAAGTTATGGCCAATGCCTGGGATGTATGCAGTAACCTCAATTTGGTTTGTCAAACGCACACGCGCATATTTACGAAGAGCCGAGTTCGGTTTCTTCGGCGTCATTGTGCCGACACGAGTACAAACACCGCGTTTTTGCGGAGAAGAAACATCCGTTTGTGACTTCTTGAAACTGTTGTACCCTTTGTTCAACGCAGGTGAGTCAGACTTTTTCACTTTGTCTACCCGGCCTTTGCGGATTAACTGGTTAATAGTAGGCATGTTGTGTTCCTCCCTTCCACATTTTTAAGACCACTGATCCAGGTGGTTCATGTTTAGGCAAAAGAATATATTGTAAGGCGTCAGCGCCAAACAATATCTTTACTTCCTTAACGCTACAGCAGCAGCGCCAACATCAATTCCGCAAGCTTTTCCTAGCCGTTTCATTGAGTCGACATACACGACCGTCACATCTGTATCTTTCGCGGCTTCAAGTACGTCTGCCACAACTCGTGGGTCAGCGTCTTTTGCCACGTACAATTCACTGACTAAACGAGCGTGTAAAGCTTTTTGTGTCTGTTTCTTACCGATAATCGGATCTTTTGCCTGCTCCACTTTTTCATAAGACATCATTCTCATCCTCCAAAGCAACAGGCCTCATCAGGCACACTTTGATATATTATCACCGCCTGATAGGCTGTGTCAACAGCCTATCGCGGCGATTCTAAAATTAATCTTGGACAAGCACTTCTTCTGGCGTACCCGCTTCTTCATTCTCAGCTCTTTCATCATGAGTGGAATGAATGCCGAGCGTTTTATAGCGAGCAAGCCCTGTTCCCGCCGGAACGAGTTTGCCGATGATGACATTTTCTTTTAAGCCAAGCAACTCGTCGCGTTTTCCTTTAATGGCTGCATCCGTCAAGACACGTGTGGTTTCTTGGAATGAAGCAGCAGATAAGAAGGAATCCGTTTCAAGTGAAGCTTTCGTAATGCCTAACAGCACTGGGCGGCCAGTAGCTGGACGCATATTGCTTAACAACACTTTCTTGTTTGCTTCGTTAAAGCGTTGAATTTCAACGAGAGAGCCAGGAAGAATGCCTGTATCTCCAGCATCAACGACACGCACTTTGCGAAGCATTTGCCGAACCATTACTTCAACGTGCTTATCGCCAATTTCTACCCCTTGGAGACGGTATACTTTTTGGACTTCACGGAGCAAGTATTCTTGTACGCCACCCATACCCGTTACTTTGAGAAGTTCTTTTGGATCAATCGAACCTTCTGTTAACGTTTGGCCAGCAACAACCTTGTCCCCGACTGCCACTTTCAGACGAGAGCCATACGGAATCGAGTAACTTTTCGTCTCGAGTTCACTTTGTACAGTGACTTCACGTTTGTCGCCGTCTCTGACATCAACCACATCGCCGTCGATTTCGGTAATAACGGCCTGCCCTTTTGGATTACGGGCTTCAAACAGCTCTTGAATACGTGGAAGACCTTGGGTAATATCGTCTCCAGCAACACCGCCTGTATGGAACGTCCGCATTGTTAGCTGCGTTCCTGGTTCCCCGATGGACTGGGCGGCGATGATGCCAACTGCTTCGCCAACTTCTACATCGCTGCCAGTAGCGAGGTTGCGGCCATAGCAAGCCTTGCACACGCCGTGATGTGTGTTACAAGTGAAGACAGACCGAATCGTTACTGATTCAACGCCAGCATCAACAATTTGTTTAGCTGTGTCCTCATTCATCAACTCGCCGCGGTGGACAAGGACCTCATCCGTTTCTGGATGACGCACCGTTTTGAAAGCAACACGGCCGACTAAACGGTCGTAAAGGCCTTCAATCGTTTCGGTACCTTCTTGAATCGCCGTCACTTCCAAGCCACGGTCTGTGCCACAGTCATTTTCCCGAACAATGACATCTTGGGCTACGTCAACAAGGCGGCGTGTCAAGTAACCTGAGTCAGCTGTTTTCAGCGCTGTATCAGCAAGACCTTTCCGGGCTCCGTGCGTTGAAATAAAGTACTCAAGGACTGTCAGCCCTTCACGGAAGCTCGATTTAATTGGAAGTTCAATGATCCGTCCAGATGGGTTGGCCATCAAACCACGCATACCAGCAAGCTGGGTAAAGTTTGAGGCGTTACCACGGGCGCCTGAATCACTCATCATGAAGATTGGATTGCGGGCATCAAGGGTACCCATGAGCTTGCTTTGGATTAAGTCTTTGGCGTCGCTCCAAATTGAGATGACGCGGTCGTAGCGCTCTTCTTCCGTGATCAAACCACGGCGGAATTGCTTCATGATGCGCTCGACTTTTTTGTCCGCTTCATCAAGAATTTCTTTCTTCTCGGAAAGGACGACAATGTCTGACACGCCTACCGTGATCCCGGCTTTCGTTGAATACTTAAAGCCAAGGTCTTTCATCCGGTCAAGCATTTTAGACGTTTCCGTAATCTTGAATTTCTTGAACACTTCCGAAATGATGTTGCCAAGAAACCCTTTTTTAAACGGCGGAACAAGATCCCGTTCTTTTAAGAGTTGTTTTACATTGGTGTTGCTTGGTACCAAGTATTTTTCTGGCGTCTTCACTTCCAAGTTCGACGCCGTCGGCTCATTGATGTACGGGAACGAGTCAGGCATAATCTCGTTAAACAAAAGTTTTCCGACTGTTGTCAATAGCAACATGTTCGACTCTTCGTCAGCAAACGTCGGTTTATTCAGCGATGCCACTGGAACAGCAATACGTGTATGCAAGTGGACATAGCCGTTTTGATACGCGATCAGCGCTTCGTTGGAATCTTTAAATACAGAGCCTTCCCCACGGGCATTTGCATTTTCCATTGTCAAATAATAGTTGCCTAAAACCATATCTTGAGAAGGCGTTACAACCGGTTTGCCATCTTTAGGGTTCAAGATGTTTTGTGCAGCGAGCATGAGAATCCGTGCTTCCGCTTGTGCTTCCGCCGACAACGGCACGTGGACAGCCATTTGGTCGCCGTCAAAGTCGGCGTTGTATGCTGTACAGACAAGCGGATGCAATTTAATTGCGCGCCCTTCTACTAGGATAGGCTCGAACGCTTGAATTCCAAGACGGTGCAATGTTGGCGCACGGTTCAGGAGGACAGGGTGCTCGCGGATGACTTCTTCAAGCACATCCCAAACTTCCGGCTGGACACGCTCGACTTTCCGCTTAGCGCTCTTAATGTTATGGGCAAGCCCTTTAGAAACAAGCTCTTTCATCACAAAAGGCTTGAATAATTCTAGCGCCATTTCTTTTGGAAGCCCGCATTGGTACATTTTCAAGTTAGGACCAACTACGATAACCGAACGGCCGGAATAGTCAACCCGTTTTCCGAGCAAGTTTTGGCGGAAACGCCCTTGTTTCCCTTTTAGCATATGGGACAATGATTTTAACGGACGGTTCCCTGGGCCAGTAACTGGGCGGCCGCGGCGTCCATTATCAATCAAGGCATCGACAGCTTCTTGAAGCATCCGCTTCTCATTTTGCACAATAATGTTCGGCGCTCCTAAATCAAGCAACCGTTTCAAACGGTTATTGCGGTTAATGACGCGGCGGTACAAGTCATTTAAATCAGAAGTAGCAAAGCGGCCGCCATCTAGCTGTACCATTGGCCGTAATTCTGGCGGAATGACAGGAAGAACATCAAGCACCATCCATGACGGTTCATTACCAGAATTGCGGAATGCTTCCAGCACTTCTAGCCGTTTAATCGCACGTGTACGCCGTTGCCCTTGTGCTGTTTCGAGCTCTTCTTTAAGGGCATTGACTTCTTTTTGTAAGTCAATGTCGGCAAGCAATTTGCGAATCGCTTCCGCACCCATAGAAGCTGTAAACGTACGGCCATATTTATCGTAATAAGCACGGTACTCTTTCTCTGACAAAAGCTGTTTTTTCTCTAGTGGTGTATCGCCTGGTTCAGTCACTACATAAGAAGCGAAGTATATGACTTCCTCAAGGGAACGGGGCGACATATCCAGCACAAGGCCCATCCGACTTGGAATCCCTTTAAAATACCAAATATGCGACACAGGAGCGGCAAGCTCAATATGCCCCATCCGTTCCCGGCGCACTTTTGCACGGGTAACTTCAACGCCGCAGCGATCGCAAACGACCCCTTTGTAACGGACACGCTTATATTTTCCGCAGTGGCATTCCCAGTCTTTCTGCGGCCCAAAAATACGCTCACAGAACAAACCATCTTTTTCCGGCTTTAATGTCCGGTAGTTGATTGTTTCTGGTTTTTTGACTTCTCCACGGGACCACGAGCGGATTTTATTTGGTGATGCCAAACCAATTTTCATGTATTCAAAGTTATTTACATCGATCAAGGGGCCAACCTCCCTTATGATTTCACCCAATGTGGGTAACTGTTCAATGCGGATTATTCTTGAGGGGCAAAGGGGAAGAAACGCATGTTTCTCCCCTCAGACTGTAGACAAACGCTCGCATACGTCATCGTTTGCCTCGGTCATCTGCTTTAGAACCGTCGTTCCACGCGCAAGCACTGTTGCTCATGGATAGTCGTTCTATTCGCATCTCCCCTGCCCTTTATAGTTGTGATTCGTTCGTCTCTAAGTTGAGGTTGAGTTTTTCAGACGTTTGGTCTTCTTCGTCATCCAGCTCACGCATTTCAATTTCCTCTTCGTTGCTGGAGAGCATCTTCACATCCATGCCCAACGATTGCAATTCTTTAATGAGGACTTTAAACGATTCTGGCACCCCTGGCTCAGGAACGTTTTCCCCTTTTACAATTGCCTCGTACGTTTTCACACGCCCAACAACGTCATCTGATTTAACAGTCAGGATTTCTTGGAGCGTGTAAGCAGCACCATATGCTTCCAGTGCCCATACTTCCATCTCCCCGAAACGCTGTCCACCAAATTGAGCTTTACCGCCAAGAGGCTGCTGCGTAACGAGTGAGTACGGGCCTGTTGACCGCGCATGGAGCTTGTCGTCAACCATATGGGCAAGCTTGATCATATACATAATCCCAACGGATACGCGGTTGTCAAACGGTTCGCCAGTACGGCCATCATATAAAATCGTTTTTCCGTCTCGGGCCATGCCTGCTTCTTCCAATGTGCTCCAAACATCTTCTTCGCTGGCGCCGTCAAATACTGGAGACGCAACATGGATGCCTAGCTTGCGGGCAGCCATACCAAGATGGAGTTCAAGCACTTGTCCGATATTCATCCGCGAAGGCACACCAAGTGGGTTTAACATAATGTCAACAGGCGTTCCGTCTGGTAAAAACGGCATATCTTCTTCTGGCAGGATTCGGGAAATAACACCTTTGTTCCCGTGACGGCCAGCCATTTTATCGCCTTGGTTAATTTTCCGCTTTTGTACAATGTAGACACGGACAAGTTGGTTGACGCCTGGAGGAAGCTCGTCGCCGTCTTCACGGTTAAAGATTTTCACGTCAAGAACGATTCCGTCTCCACCATGCGGTGCACGCAATGAAGTATCCCGCACTTCACGGGCTTTCTCTCCAAAAATCGCATGCAAGAGGCGTTCTTCCGCCGTCAGCTCCGTTACGCCTTTTGGCGTCACTTTACCAACAAGAATGTCGCCATCTTTGACTTCAGCCCCGATGCGAATAATTCCCCGCTCATCAAGGTTGCGTAATGCATCCTCACCAACGTTCGGAATATCGCGCGTAATCTCTTCAGGTCCGAGTTTTGTATCACGGGCATCCGATTCATATTCCTCAATATGGATGGACGTATAAACGTCATCTTTGACTAGGCGCTCACTTAAAATGATCGCATCCTCGTAGTTGTAGCCGTCCCATGTCATAAAGGCGACAAGCACGTTGCGGCCAAGCGCCATTTCGCCCATCTCCATTGAAGGACCATCTGCGAGGATTTCACGTTTTTCAACGCGATCGCCTTCGCGTACAATCGGGCGCTGATTATAACTTGTGCCCTGGTTGGAGCGCACAAATTTTTGTAGTTTGTATTTATCAAGGTCGCCTTTCGTTTCTTTGCCATCTACTTCTTCAATGCGGCGGACCCAAATTTCTTTAGCAGTAACGCGTTCAACGATACCGGCATATTTTGAGACAACAGCAGCCCCTGAATCTTTAGCAGACACGTGCTCCATCCCTGTTCCGACAAGCGGTGCTTCTGGAACGAGCAAAGGCACGGCCTGGCGCTGCATGTTTGCGCCCATTAGTGCGCGGTTCGAGTCGTCATTTTCCAAAAACGGAATACATGACGTCGCGGCAGAGACAACTTGTTTAGGCGAAACGTCCATATAGTCGACACGATCACAAGGAACGACGGTGTTTTCACCGCGGAAGCGGGCAATGATGTTATCATCGACAAACGATCCGTCTTCATTCAGCTTCGCATTTGCTTGGGCAACTACATAATTGTCCTCTTCATCGGCTGTTAAATAGTCAATTCGCGATGTCACTTTCCCTGTTTCAGGGTCAACACGGCGGTATGGTGTTTCCATAAAGCCGAACTCATTCACTTTCGCATAAGAGGACAGCGTGTTAATTAAGCCGATGTTCGGACCTTCCGGCGTTTCAATCGGACACATCCGGCCGTAATGGGAGTAATGAACGTCACGCACTTCCATTCCAGCGCGCTCCCGAGTTAAGCCACCTGGTCCAAGCGCTGAAAGACGGCGCTTATGCGTCAGTTCAGCAAGGGGGTTCGTTTGGTCCATGAACTGCGAAAGCTGCGAGCTACCAAAGAACTCTTTTATCGAGGCAATGACTGGACGAATGTTAATAAGCGCTTGTGGCGTAATTACATTCGGGTCTTGAATCGACATCCGTTCCCGTACCACGCGCTCCATCCGAGAAAGGCCAATCCGGAATTGGTTTTGTAACAGTTCTCCAACGGAACGGAGACGGCGATTGCCCAAATGGTCAATGTCATCTGTATCGCCGACACCATGCAGCAAGTTGAAGAAATAGCTGATGGAAGCGATGATATCAGCAGGGGCAATATGCTTCACGTCGCGTTCCACCATGCCGTTGCTAATAACAGAAATAACGCGCTCGCCCTCGTAGTCATCTGCTACATAAATTTTAACCGATTGAATTTCAACGTCGGATTCCTCAAGAACGCCGCCAGATGTACGGGCTGTACGGAAACCAACATTTTTCTCCAAATGCGGGATCAGTTTATCCAACGTTCTGCGGTCAAGCAGTGTTCCCTCTTCAGCTAGAACTTCACCTGTTTCCGGATCAACAAGCTTTTCCGCCAAACGTTGGTTAAATAGCCGATTTTTGATATGAAGCTTTTTATTTATTTTATAACGACCGACATTTGCGAGGTCATAACGCTTAGGATCGAAAAAGCGAGATTCAAGCAAGCTTTTCGCATTTTCTACTGTTGGCGGCTCGCCTGGGCGCAAACGCTCATAGATTTCAAGCAGCGCTTTATCGGTTGAATCTGTGTTATCTTTCTCAAGCGTGTTGCGCAAATACTCGTTTTCGCCTAAGAGGTCAACGATTTCTTGATCAGACCCAAAGCCTAGAGCACGCAAAAGTACTGTTACTGGAATTTTACGAGTACGGTCAATACGTACATAAACAATATCTTTTGCATCTGTCTCAAGCTCAAGCCACGCTCCGCGGTTCGGGATGACAGTGGCAGTAAAGCCTTTTTTTCCGTTTTTGTCGAGCTTTTGGCTATAGTAAACGCTCGGTGAGCGAACAAGCTGAGAAACGATAACGCGCTCAGCGCCATTGATGATAAATGTCCCTGTTTCTGTCATCAACGGGAAATCGCCCATAAAGACTTCCTGTTCTTTTACTTCGCCTGTCTCTTTATTAATAAGACGAACTTTGACACGTAGAGGAGCGGCAAAGGTCACGTCACGCTCTTTTGACTCATCAACAGGATACTTTGGTTCTCCTAGACTGTAATCAATAAACTCTAACACTAAATTGCCAGTGAAGTCTTGGATCGGTGAGATGTCTTGAAACATCTCCCGCAAACCCTCATCAAGAAACCATTGATAAGAAGCTGTTTGAATTTCAATCAAGTTTGGCAGTTCGAGCACTTCATTAATTCGCGCATAGCTTCTCCGCTGGCGGTGGCGTCCATACTGAATTAGTTGACCTGTCAACTGATTCACCCCTTAAATCTCGCGTTATAGTATCTAAAAAACACTGTTTATAAGCTGCATCAAAAACCTATAAACAGAGGTACCCGTTCAGACAAAAAGGCTTGTTTTTGTATCGAATCTGCGAAGAGACTATACAAAACCGCAAAAAAGCTTTATAGTATGAAAATCAGGAACCTTTTTTACGAGAACAAAACCCATTGTACTAGCATAACCAAAAATGAACCGTTTCAATCACTGAGTCTTTCCTCATGAATCTGGAAACGGCAAATTAGGCAGTTATACGCATTAAATGATAATATCATAGTCAAAACCAGCAGTCAATTCTTTTTTGCAAGAAAGACATAATAACCCTTCTTTTTCCCCTTGACCTCGACATTTTCTGCCCCAAAAAGCTCAGCTAACTTTTGCTTGGTCGATGGCGCCCCTTGCTTTTTTTGGATCACTACCCAAAGTTCCCCCTCAGGAATTAACCGTTCGTACGCTTGTTCATAAATGTCGTAGACGACGTTCTTTCCAGCACGTATCGGCGGATTCGTTACAACCGCAGCATAACGGGCCACTTGCTCAAAACCAGCTAAGCCCCGTTCATTGAAACGAACGTCGGCATTTTTTACACCGTTTTCTTTGGCGTTTTTTTCCGCCAATTGGCAAGCGCGTTCATTGACGTCTACCATAACGACCCGCCTTGAAGGGTCCGCTTTTGCCAACGCTAGCCCAATCGGCCCATACCCGCAGCCAACATCAAGTATATCGCCATCGAGTTCAGGAAAGGCAAATGTCTCAATGAGAAGTCGACTTCCAAAATCGACTTCACCTTTCGAAAACACACCGCGGTCTGTTGTAAAGGAAAACGATTCTCCTCGCAGCGTGAATGTCCATGTTTTTTCATCATGGGGCGAAGACGGTTGGTTTGTATAATAATGCTCACTCAAGGCGATCACTCCTTTCATGAATGGGAAAAGAAGGCCCGCGGATGTTCCGCGGGCCTTCTCGTGCGAGGCTAAACGCCTACTTCAACTCGACGCTAGCGCCTGCTTCTTCAAGCTTGCCTTTGATTTCTTCGGCTTCTTCTTTCGCAACGCCTTCTTTAATTGGAGCCGGAGCACCATCAACAAGGGCTTTTGCTTCTTTCAAGCCAAGGCCAGTGATTTCGCGAACCACTTTGATAACGCCAATTTTAGAAGAACCAGCAGACTCAAGAACAACATCGAATTCAGTTTGTTCAGCTGCGCCACCTTCTGCTGCGCCGCCAGCAACTGCTACAGGCGCTGCTGCTGTTACACCAAACTCCTCTTCGATTGCTTTTACAAGGTCATTAAGTTCAAGAACAGTCATTTCTTTAATCGCTTCAATGATTTGGTCTTTGCTCATTGTAAATCCTCCTAGTCAATTTTCATTATGAAATGCATTTAAGCAAGCAACAATTTACGCGCCTTGCTCTTCTTTTTGCTCGGCCACCGCTTTTGCAGCAAGTGCAAATTGGCGAACTGGCGCTTGAAGGACGTTGGCAAGCATAGAAAGAAGCCCTTCGCGTGAAGGAAGCTCGGCCAAGGCTTTCACTTCAGCCGCAGTCGAAATGTTCCCTTCGATGACGCCTGTTTTGATTGTTAATGCTTCGTTGTTTTTCGCAAATTCGTTTAGCACTTTCGCAGGAGCAATAACATCATCGACACCAAACGCAATTGCAGTCGGGCCAACGAGATGCTCATCCAAGCCAGTAAGGCCAGCTTCTGCTGTCGCACGGCGCACAAGCGTATTTTTGTATACTTTGTACTCAACGCCAGCTTCACGCAACTGTTTACGAAGTTCAGTAACTTGCGCTACATTCAGTCCACGGTAATCAACAATTACCGTTGATTTGCTGTCGCGCAACTTTGCCGCTACTTCAGCTACAACTTGTTGTTTTTGCTCTAAAACTTTGCTCATCGTTACACCTCCTGTAAAACTGTTCGCACACCGCTTGAGTTTCCATAGAAAAGCCCTCGTGGCACGAAGACACACGAGGGCTTTAAGCTCTATTAAAAAGAGATCTATTCGCTCACCTCGGCAGGATATTTAAGCTGATAAAGCACCTGCTGTCTACGGTATGACTATTCTATTTCCAACTACCAACATAACACAGGTTATATTGCTAGCGCAACTTTTATTTTGCAAAAGCAGTCGTAGTCACACGGATCCCAGGACCCATCGTTGAGGCTACTGCAATGTTTTTCACGTATGTTCCTTTTGCAGCTGCCGGCTTCACTTTGTGAAGTGTTTCTACGATTGTTTGGAAGTTTTCCAGCAATTTAGGCGTATCGAATGATACTTTGCCGATTGGCACATGGATGTTGCCGGATTTGTCAACACGGTACTCAACTTTACCCGCTTTGATTTCTTCAACGGCTTTCGTTACATCAAATGTGACCGTGCCTGTTTTCGGGTTTGGCATTAGGCCTTTCGGTCCAAGCACCCGTCCAAGTCTACCGACTTGCGCCATCATATCAGGCGTCGCAACGATCACGTCAAAATCAAACCAACCTTGGTTAATTTTGTTGATGAGGTCGTCTTCGCCAACGTAATCTGCTCCAGCCGCTTCCGCTTCTTTTGCTTTTTCGCCTTTCGCAAATACTAGCACACGTTGGGTTTTGCCTGTTCCATGAGGAAGCACAACCGCGCCGCGGATTTGTTGGTCCGCTTTTTTAGGGTCAACGCCAAGGCGAACAGCAACTTCTACTGTTTCGTCAAACTTAGCGACTGATGTTTTCTTTACTAGTTCAAGCGCTTCTTCCGCTTGGTAAGCCGTATCACGGTCTACAAGCTTTAAAGCGTCTGCATATTTCTTGCCTTTTTTAGCCATTTTATTTCCTCCTCGTATGTGGTGTTAACGGAAATTCCTCCCACTATTTGAAAGGCTGCGACTCCAGCTCGGGCGCAACCTCTCACAGCAACCAATTAGTCTTCAATCACAATGCCCATGCTGCGGGCTGTACCCTCAACCATGCGCATAGCCGCTTCTACAGAAGCCGCATTCAGATCTGGCATTTTTGTTTCAGCAATTTCACGTACTTTATCGCGTTTAACCGTTGCAACTTTTGTACGATTCGGCTCGCCAGAACCTGAGTCAATTCCTGCCGCTTTTTTCAAAAGCACAGCAGCAGGTGGCGTTTTCGTGATGAATGTAAACGAACGGTCTTCAAATACAGTGATTTCCACTGGAATAATCAAACCTGCTTGGTCAGATGTACGAGCGTTAAATTCTTTACAAAATCCCATAATGTTCACACCTGCTTGACCGAGGGCCGGTCCAACTGGTGGTGCTGGATTGGCTTTACCCGCAGGGATTTGTAGCTTAACCATTTTAATTACCTTTTTAGCCACGTGACACACCTCCTTAAGTCCGTGATGTGGTTACCGGATACACAACTTGTACCCTCCCACTCAAAAAGACGGATGCACATGCATCCGACAAGCATAGTGAAATCTATACTAAACATTGAAATTCTATCACCAATACCGCCAAGAAGCAAGGTTTTTTAAGAAATCTTTTCAACTTGACCGAACTCAAGCTCCACTGGCGTTTCGCGCCCGAACATATTCACATGGACTTTCAGTTTCCGTTTTTCCACCTGTATCTCTTCGATTGTGCCGACAAAATCAGCAAACGGACCCGACTTCACTTTAACCGATTCTTTCAGTTCAAAGTCTACTTCTTCTTGGGCTTCAACAACGCCCATTTGCTTCAAGATCCGCTCAACCTCATCGGGCATAAGCGGCGTCGGCTTGGAGCCTGCTCCAGCTGAACCAACGAACCCTGTTACCCCTGGTGTATTGCGGACAACATACCACGAATCGTCAGTCATGACCATTTCCACTAGCACATAGCCTGGGAACACTTTGCGTGAAACTTGTTTCGTTTTTCCGTTTTTTATTTCTGTCTCTTCTTCGACAGGTACAAGCACACGAAAAATATGGTCAGTCATTTCCATTGACTCAACCCGCTTTTCAAGGTTCGCTTTCACTTTGTTTTCATAGCCAGAGTATGTGTGTACCACAAACCAGTTTTTTTCCATTGTTCAGGACAGCGTCCTTCCCTCCTTTAACATTCCCAGAGCTTCAACTTTACGCTACAGCATCCGCAGCAACGTCGAAATACCTAGATCGACTAGATAGAAAAAAGCAACCATAAAGATAAGCGTTGTTAGGACAACTAACGTATAACGGGTTAACTCTTTTTTAGTTGGCCATGTTACGCGTTTCATTTCCCTGCCTACATTCCGAAGAAAAGTAACTGGTCCTTTGTTTTCATCTGCCATGTGATCCGTACACCTCCAGCATTACACAATATCGAAAAGATAAACGTTAGAGCTTTGCGATTTCCTGTATTTATCAACGCGTTTCTACATGCAGTGTATGTCCATTGCACCGTTTGCAAAATTTTTTTACGGTAAGCCGGGTATCGCTTTTTTTAGCGCTTGTTACCGAGTAATTACGTGACTTGCAGATTTCGCAAGCCAAGACACGTTTGCCACTCACGGGCACACCTCCGTACTTTGCACACACTCTTTGACTCTAGCACAGCACTAAACTGGTGTCAATGCTGGGCTGAAGCGTAATAGATAAAGGACGGAAGCTAATTGCCCCGCCCTTTCAATCACAACATTACGCTTTTCAGTTCCACATACCTTTCCAGTTTACGTTTTACACGCTGGAGGGCATTGTCTATCGATTTGACGTGTCGCTTTAAATCAATCGATATTTCCTGGTACGTTCTGCCATCCAAATAAAGCATCAACACTTGCCTCTCCAGCTCACTTAAGATCTCGCTCATCTTCCCTTCAATGTAAGCAAAATCTTCTTGATTAATTAAAAGCGCTTCTGGATCTGTTACCTTGTTGCCGCAAATGACATCCATTAATGTCCTGTCCGACTCCTCATCATAAAGAGGCTTGTCCAACGACACATATGAATTGAGGGGTATGTGCTTTTGCCTTGTAGCTGTTTTTATCGCGGTAATAATTTGCCTTGTGATGCACAATTCTGCGAAAGCCTTAAACGAAGAAAGCTTGTCCACATTAAAGTCTCTTACAGCCTTATATAAACCAATCATACCTTCTTGCACAATGTCTTCGTGATCAGCGCCAATAAGAAAATACGACCGTGCTTTAGCCCGAACAAAATTGCGGTACTTTCCAATCAAGTGCTCTAAGGCTAACGTATTGCCAGTTCGGACTTCTTTAATCAAAGAATCATCTTCCCACTCTTCAAACGGACTTTCTTTGTACGTTGATGTTCCTTCTGCTAGACTTGCACCCAAACTAATCACTCCTCCGCGATAGCATCGACATAATGTTGTGAAAAGTTATACACATTATATAGCACTTTTTTCTAGCAGGTCAACTATTCATTTGCCGCCTCGACGCCATCTCTCAAAAACTTCGGCAACTTCCTCTGATAACATAATTTTCGACGACTCTTGCGTTTTCTTCGTTTTTTGTACGATTTTGTCGATTTCTTTTGTTGCGATTCCCATTTCAATTGCCATCTCCCTAGCTGACTTCCGCAGTGCCCCACTCCCAAAGGCGTGAGACTGCTCAGCCAAGTCGGAAGTGGCTACGTGGATCACCCGGTCGATCCGCTTCAATGTCTGAACAAGCTTCTCGATCCGCTCATCGGCTGTCTCGTTTTTCTTCGTATAGACAATCTCGACGCGATGGCGATTATACGATTTGCCGATCCCAGCAACCATATGGGCGTCAAAAACGGCAATAACGCGGTAACCTGTATATGCCGCATATTCCGCCAATAAGTCAACCAGTTGATCCCTAGCCGCGCCAAAATCCTTTTCCTTCAATTTCTGCAAAGATGGCCATGCCCCAATCATGTTGTAGCCGTCAACGAGCAGAATATTCTCCATTGCTCGCTCACTGCCCAGCCCGCTTGTGAAACACTTCGTACATCAGCAAGCTTGCCGCAACGGACGCATTCAATGAAGTGACGCGCCCTTTCATCGGAATGCTAACGAGAAAATCGCATTTCTCTTTAATCAGGCGGCTAATCCCTTTGCCTTCACTGCCAATGACGAGGCAAAGCGGCAAATTGTAATCGGCTTCGCGATAGTCACCCTCTGCTGCCGCGTCCGTGCCAGCAAACCACAGTCCTTGCTTTTTGAGCTCGTCCATTGTCCGCGCCAAATTGGTGACACGGACAACAGGAATGTATTCAATCGCTCCTGTCGATGCTTTTGCGACTGTTTGCGTCAGCCCGACCGAACGGCGTTTTGGGATGATGATGCCGTGTGCCCCTACAGCGTCGGCGGTCCGCATAATGGAGCCTAAATTATGAGGATCCTCTATTTCGTCAAGAACGAGAAAAAATGGGGCTTCATTAGCTGCGGCAGCTTTGGCAAATAACGCATCCATGTCTGCATATTCGTACGCGGCCACGGAGGCGACGACGCCTTGATGGTTGCTATGGCCGACAAGTTGGTCAAGCTTGCGCTTAGGGGCCGTTTGCACCAACACATTCTGTTCTTTTGCCAATTGTGTCAGTTTCGTCATTTGCCCTTTTTGCGATTGGTCGCCAATCCAAATTTTATGGATTGGATGCCCTGATTTGATTGCTTCGATCACTGGGTTTTTGCCGACAATGAATTCTTCTTTGCGGTTGTCGCCCTTCAGCTGTTTTTTTGGTTGCGGGTTGGTACGTTTGCTCATGATGGGTTCCCTTCTTTCTGTGCAGCCATTGTCAATGCCAGCTTTAGTAGCTCTTCCAATCGCTCATGTTTATTTGTCAAATACAAATACCCAAGGAGCGCTTCAAAACCAGTTGCATTCCGGTAAGTGGCCACGTCGGTATTTTTAGGCGTTGTATGGGATTTGGCATTCCGGCCCCGGCGGACAATTGCTTGTTCTTCTTCTGTTAAAACGCCTTGTTCGCCCATTTGGAAAAGAACGGCGGCCTGCGCTTTCGCAGAGACGTATGTGGTCGCTGCTTTATGCAAGCGGTTTGGCCGCACTGCCCCTTGTTTCAACAGCTCATAGCGAACACGCTGTTCATACACAGCGTCTCCCATATAAGCAAGCGCAAGCCCATTTAGCTGGCGCCATTCCTTGTTCGTGCTCATCATGACCCCCGCTTCCAACGCACGCCTTGGGGCGTATCTTCTAGCACAATGTTTTTCTCTTTTAAGAGGTCACGAATTTCATCAGCACGGGCAAAGTTCCGTTCTTTCCGGGCAACATTGCGCTCTTCAATCAACGCCTCAATTTCAGCATCAAGAAGCTCTTCGTCTTGTTGTGTAAAGCTTACACCAAGCACTTCGCCAAACTCGGTAAACAACTCCAAAAAAGCATTTAGCACTTTTTTGGACGTTTGTGCTTCGCTCATATAAATATTGGCTTCTTTAGCAAGGTCAAACAAGACACTTATTCCATTGGCGCTATTGAAATCGTCATCCATTTCTTCAATAAAACGTTGTTTTGCGGCGGCAATTTTTTCGAGCCATTCCTCTTCTACCCCCATATCAGCCGTTTCCGCTAAGCGGTGCTGCAAATTGGTGACTGTATTTTTCAGGCGCTCTAGCCCGGCTTCAGCCCCTTTAAGAAGCTCATCACTAAAGTTAATTGGTGTGCGATAATGAGCAGTGAGCATGAAAAACCGGACGACTTCTGGCGAATATTGTTGGATGATGTCATGTGCAAGCACAAAGTTTCCGAGTGATTTCGACATTTTTTCGTTGTTTATGTTAACAAATCCGTTGTGCATCCAATAATTGGCCAATCTTTTGCCTGTTAACGCTTCTGATTGGGCAATCTCGTTTTCATGATGGGGAAACGTCAAATCCTTGCCGCCGGCGTGGATGTCAATTGTATCCCCTAAACTCTTCTTAATCATGGCCGAGCACTCAATGTGCCAACCAGGACGACCCTCGCCCCACGGGCTGCTCCACGAAATTTCATTTGGTTTTGCTGCTTTCCATAACACAAAATCAATTGGGTCTTCCTTCCGCTCATCTACTTCTATTCTAGCGCCGCTTTGCAAATCGTCGAGCGCTTGGCCAGACAATTTGCCATAGCCATCAAACTTGCGGGTGCGAAAATAGACATCGCCCCCTGCTTCGTATGCAAATCCTTTCTTCTCCAGTTCAGCAACAAAGGCAATGATGTCATCCATCGTTTCTGTCACACGAGGGTGAAGATCGGCTTCCTTCACATTCAAAGCACATGTATCGGCGTAATACGCTTTAATAAACCGTTCGGCAACATCAGCTACTTCTTCACCAAGTTCATTGGCAGCGCGTATAATTTTATCGTCCACATCCGTAAAATTTGAGACAAAGGTTACGTCGTAGCCTCGGTAAGTCAAATAACGGCGCACCATGTCATAGACAATGGGCGGCCGGGCATTGCCGATGTGAATGTAATTGTACACCGTCGGTCCGCAGCAATACATTTTGACTTTGCCTTCCTCAATCGGCACGAATGGTTCTTTTTTATTTGTCAAACTATTAAACAGCTTAATCATCGTCTGTCGTCCTTTCTACTTGCTTGGTATCCATACTTTATGAAGCCACTCTAGTCCAATGTGCTTTGTTTGTCGGTAAGCTTGCTATAATCTGCTTTTAAACGTGCAATTTCCCGTTCTAATTCAGCAATCTTGTCAGCAACGGGGTCAGGCAAGGCATGGTGGTCAAGGGAACGGGCCGAGCTCACTTTTATTCCATTTTGCACAACAATTTTCCCAGGGATACCTACAACCGTCGAATGGGGGGGCACTTCGTTTAACACGACAGAGCCTGCGCCTATCCGGGCGCCCTCGCCGATTGTAAATGAGCCGAGCACTTTAGCCCCACTGGCAATGAGCACGCCGTCTTTTACAGTTGGATGGCGCTTCCCTTTTTCTTTGCCAGTGCCCCCTAAAGTTACGCCTTGGAAAATCGTGACATTGTCGCCAATTTCGCAAGTCTCACCAATGACGACACCCATACCGTGGTCAATAAACAGCCTTTGCCCGATCTTTGCCCCTGGATGGATTTCAATTCCGGTCATAAAGCGGACAATTTGCGAAAGCAGGCGCGCTAAGAAGTACCATTTCCGTTTCCACAGACCGTGAGCAATCCGATGCCCCCAAACAGCATGCACACCCGAGTACGTAAAGATGACTTCTAGCCGACTACGTGCAGCAGGATCTTGTTCAAAGACGACATCAATATCGTTCAACAATGTACGAGCAATCCCCATCTGATCCCCCTCCTTCATCGCAATAAAAAACGCCCCTGCACCTCCCAACGAAGGTACAGAGGCGCTTACTGCACGGTTCCACTCTGCTTTTTTCAGCTTTTTGCTGAATCTCTAATCGCTTGTAACGGAGCGACCCGCTTTTCCCTACGTGTTCCTGTTCAAGAAAAGACTCATGGGGGCAAACCATGCGCGTCCCTTACAGGCGGCTTTCAGCCGGTGGCCGCCCTCTCTGCGAAAGTTCTTCGCTGGCATTCCCATTCAACGTTTTTTGTCTCTATTCTTATTGAATAGCAGCTTGCAAGCGTGCTTTCACAACGCTTTTTCCTAAAAGCTCGATCGTATCGCCAAGCTCAGGGCCATGTGTTTGCCCGCTCACTGCCGCACGAATTGGCATAAACAATTTTTTCCCTTTTTGCCCTGTCGCTTTTTGCGTTGCTTTAATCGCTTTTTTAATGTCGGCGGCAAAAAATCCTTCTAGCGACTCTAGCTCTTTTGCAAATTGGCTTAGCACTTCAGGAACTTGTTCTTCTGCCAGCACGGTTTTTGCTTCTTCTGTATAATCGACTTCTTCTTTGAAAAACATTTCCGTCAGTTCGACGATTTCAGCCCCGTAATGCATTTGCTCCTGGTATAAGCCAATTAAACGGCGCGCCCATTCACGCTTGCCTTCATCCAACTGTTCTGGTAGTTTACCGCTGGCAACTAAGTGGGGCAACGCCAAGTCGACAACGGTATCCAAATCAGCGTTTTTCATGTATTGATTGTTCATCCAGGCGAGCTTATCTGTATCAAAAATAGCCGGCGCTTTTGAAACGCGATCGAGTGTAAATTGTTCGCATAGTTCCTCAAGCGAAAAGATTTCTTCCTCGCCGACTGGCGACCAACCAAGCAATGCTAGGAAATTGACAATCGCTTCAGGCATATAGCCCAATGATTTATACTGCTCGACAAATTGAATAATCGATTCGTCGCGCTTACTCATTTTCTGCCTGTCAGGGTTTAAAATCAAGGAAGCGTGGGCAAATTTTGGCACATCCCATCCAAATGCCTGATAGAGTAAAATTTGCCGTGGCGTATTGGAAAGATGCTCTTCCCCACGGATCACATGGGAAATGTTCATCAAATGGTCATCGATGACAACGGCAAAGTTGTACATCGGTACACCATCTTTACGAGCAATCACAAAATCGCCAATTCCGTCTGTCTCAAAAGACACCTCGCCACGAACGGCATCATGAAATGAAACAGTTTGCCCCTCAGGCACTCGGAAACGGACAACGGGCTGAATGCCCTTCGCCTCGTAAGCTGCCCGTTGTTCCGCTGTTAAGTCCCGGTCACGGCCGCTGTATTTGGGCATTTCGCCTCGGGCTTTTTGCGCCTCGCGCTCTGCTTCTAATTCTTCTTCCGTCATGTAACAGTAGTATGCTTTTTTCTCATCCAACAGCTGTTGAATATAGTTTTTATAAATATCAACGCGTTCCATTGAGCGGTATGGGCCATATTCGCCGGCCTCTGTGTCAATGCTTTCATCCCACTCTAGGCCAAGCCATCTTAAACTGTCCATTAATTTTTCAGTTGCTGTATCCACATTCCGTGCTTGGTCTGTATCTTCAATCCGCAGCACAAACGCGCCGCCCGCAGATTTAGCAAACAAGTAATTAAACAGCGCCGAACGCGCTCCGCCTATATGCAAATGCCCCGTAGGACTAGGGGCAAACCGGACCCGTATATCTTTCGTCATCACGACGCACTCCTTTGGCTACCTTATTCTGAATCATCATAGCACGTTCTTCGGCAAAAACAAAGGCTACTCTGCTTTCTTCAGCAAGATTACTGCCTGCGCAGCAATCCCCTCCTCACGACCTACAAACCCTAGCGTCTCCGTCGTAGTCGCTTTAACACTAACGTTGGCCACATCTGTTTCCAGCAATTCAGCAATTTGTTTCCGGATCGCTTCAATATAAGGTGCTAGCTTTGGCTTTTGTGCCATCACCGTACAATCCACATTCCCCAACGTATAACCAGCGTTTTTTACAAGCTGCCAAGCTTGGCTCAATAGGTGTTTAGAGTCAGCATCCTTGAACGCTTCATCCGTATCTGGGAAATGTTTTCCCAAATCGCCTGCCCCAATCGCGCCAAGGGCTGCATCGGTGATTGTATGCAAAAGGACATCAGCATCCGAATGGCCGAGAAGCCCTTTCGGATGGGGAATGTGAACCCCTCCTAATAATAGCGGTCTACCTTCGGCGAGCTGGTGTACATCAAATCCTTGTCCAATCCGAATCATAAATGGTTCTCCCTTTTCTTTAATATCGTTTCAGCAAATAACAAGTCTTCCTCAGTCGTTAATTTAATGTTTAAGTAGTCGCTCTCGACAATGGTTACTCGCTTGTCCAATCTTTCTACAAGACTTGCATCGTCGGTACCGAGAAACCCGTGTTTTTTAGCGTCTTCATGGGCGGCCAAGACGAGCTCATACTGGAAAGCTTGTGGTGTTTGCGCGGCCCAGAGGTTTTTCCGTTCAACTGTACGCGCAACGCTGTTTTTGTTTGCAAGCTTGACTGTATCTTTGACCGGTACAGCGGCAATCGCTGCACCGCTTTGAGCAGCCTCATGGGCCAGTTTTGTCAAAATAGGTTTAGCGACAAACGGCCGGGCGCCATCGTGAATAAGGACGATTTCTGCCTCTTCCATTCCTTTTAACCCGGCATAAACACTGTCTTGCCGTTCAGCTCCTCCATTTACAAGCCCTTTTACTTTGCCTATCCGGTACTCTGCAACAAGCTTTTCCATTGTCTGCCTTTCCGGTTCACTCACTACAAGCCAGATCGCTTTGCAAGCCGCATCTTCTTCAAAAAGTCTGAGTGAATGGACAATAAGGGGAATGCCGTTTAAATCGATTAACTGTTTGTTCATACCTGCTTTCATTCGTTTTCCTTGTCCGGCCGCTAGGACAATTGCAGCGTACTCCATCTATGTTCTCCCTTTTTTCGTTATATGCCTAGTTTACCATGGGTACGCCAGTATGCCTAAAAAAACGCCCCTTTAGAAACAAATGGCGTAAAAACAGGCAAAAAGCCTACACCCCAAGGGGCCCAGGCTTCAGACTATAGAACCGAATTGATCCTTCACTGTAAGAGCATATCAAGCAGTGCATGATCGTGCAGCGTCTTGCTCGTACTACTTTTCTATAGTGCTTTTTCAAGCGATTTAGGTTTGGCAAAAATCATCCGCCCTGCACTTGTTTGCAGGACACTTGTCACCGTGACATCAATTTGTTTATTCATATAATCACGGCCCCCTTCGACGACGATCATAGTGCCATCATCTAAGTAAGCAATTCCTTGATGGTTTTCCTTCCCATCCTTAATGACATTCACATTAAGAACCTCGCCTGGCAAAACAACTGGCTTGACCGCATTGGCCAAATCGTTGATGTTTAGCACTTTAAGGCCTTGCAATTCACAGACTTTGTTTAAATTAAAATCATTGGTTACAACAATTCCGGAAGTGATTTTTGCCAATTTGACGAGCTTGCTGTCCACTTCTTGAATGTCTTCAAAATCGCCCTCGTATATTTCAACATTGACAGGCAATTCTTTTTGTATTTTATTTAGTATGTCAAGGCCTCTACGGCCACGATTTCGTTTCAATGCATCAGAAGAATCAGCAATATGCTGTAATTCATCTAACACGAATCCAGGGATGACAAGCGTGCCTTCTAGAAAGCCGGTTTGGCAAATATCAGCAATCCGCCCATCAATAATGACGCTTGTATCAAGAATTTTCATTTGTTTGCCGCCGAGATTAGAGTCAGTCTCTTCTTTCTTTTTGTCACGCTCTTTATCTCTCGGCACTCGCATAGAGACAACTAATTGAAACAGCTCATCTCGTTTTTTGAAGCCGATTTGGAAGCCTAGATAACCGAAAAGAATGGTAATAAACATAGGCAAAATATTGCTGATAACCGGCAGATCCAATCCACTCAACGGCGTTCCGAGAAAATAACCGGCCACAAGTCCGACCGTTAAGCCCATTGATCCAGATAACACATCAGCAAGCGGCGCTTTGACAATTGTTTCCTCGACAACCCGAAAGAAATTAACAATAAGATCGACAATAAACAAGGACAGACCATATAAGACCAAAGCACCGAGTACTGCCCCTGTATAAGGACTAGCCAACCACGCCGGTACTTCTAGTGCTATCACTGCAATGAATTCAGGGACAAACAAGAACCCTAATGTTCCTCCCGCTAATAAAAAGAAAATCCGAACAATCCAATTAAGCATTCACTCTTACACCTCCTTTTAGCTATTATAGACAAGTTTACAACTCTCAAACCTAGTAGTCTGGATTTCCCATAAAAAAACACGAGATCACGCAAAAAATATTTTTACTGAATATTAAGAAACATATTCCTAAGGAGTGAAACACTCCTTGTCAAATGTGGCGATCGACGAAAAGCTGCTCTTGGATGCGGTTTAATCCATCCTTAATCATTTTGGCTCTTGCTTCGCCAATGCCGTCGACTTCATCAAGCTGTTCTTCAGTTGCAACCATTACGCTTGAGAGATGACCGTATTCGTCAATGACATTTTCAATGATTTGTGAAGGCAGTCGTGGAATTCGGTGCAAAATTCGGTATCCACGCGGCGATGCAGGTTGTTCTAGAAAATTGCTTGTTCTTGAATAGCCAAGCGCTTTTATAATCGCCTGCTCGTCGAGCAAGTCTTCGTTTAACAGCGTCGTGAGTTCCTTTAGCGTTTTCTTTACGTCTTGCGTCCGCTCTTTGGCGTAATCTTTAAGCAAATAAAGGGCTTCCTGCTCTGTATTGGAAACAAGCTCTTTTAGCTGCATCGTGATTAACCGGCCTTCGTCCCCTAGCTCAAGGATAAAATTTTGGATCTCTTGTTTAATCCGCAGCACCATTTGCACACGGTGGATGACTTGAATCACATCGCTGTAAGTAACAAGCTGTTCAAATTCAAGCGCTCCTAAATTTGTAATTCCTTGGTCTAATACCGCTTTATACTTTTCAAGCGTTTGGATGGCTTGATTGGCTTTCGTCAAAATGACGCCAATGTCTTTTAGCGCGTAACGATATTCCCCTTGGTAAAGAGTGATGACATTTCGGCGCTGGGAAATGGAAATCGTTAAATTGCCCGTTTGTTTCGCAACCCGCTCAGCAGAACGGTGGCGAATCCCGGTTTCGCTCGAACTTATATTATTATTCGGCACTAATTGCGTATTGGCATACAAAATACGTTTGCCGTCTTCACTCAAAATAATAGCCCCGTCCATTTTTGCCAGCTCATACAAATAAGCCGGTGAAAAATCGCTATTAATAAAGAAACCGCCGTCCACAATATTCATCATTTCGCTATTGTAACCAAGGACAATCAGCCCTCCTGTTTTAGCACGGAGTACATTGTCAATCCCAGCTCTAAGCGGCGTCCCTGGCGCCACTAACTTTAATAAGTTTTGGATAAATGCAGTTCGATTCCGTTCTTCCATCCATTCTTACCTCCCTAAAACAACTTCAATCGCTTGCTCAAGCGTCTGCACGCCAATCACTTCAATGCCTGCTGGCGCAGTCCAGCCGCCTTTGTTTTTTTCAGGTATGATGACGCGTTTAAAACCTAGTTTTGCGGCTTCATTGACGCGTTGGTCAATTCTAGAGACGCGGCGGATTTCTCCCGTCAACCCTACTTCGCCAATCGCTACATCCATCGGTTCTGTTGGCTGGTCTCGAAAACTTGAAGCAATGCTAAGAGCAATCGCCAAATCGATCGCTGGTTCATCTAACTTTACGCCTCCAGCTACTTTTAAATAAGCATCTTGATTTTGCAAAAGCATGCCAGCCCGCTTTTCCAAGACAGCCATTAAAAGGAAGACACGGTTATGATCAAGCCCTGTTGCCATTCTCCGGGGGTTGCCAAAACCCATAGGCGAAATAAGCGCTTGTAATTCTACGAGAACAGGCCTTGTGCCTTCCATGGAAGCGACAACGACAGAGCCAGCCGCTCCTTGAGAACGTTCTTCCAAAAAAATTTCTGATGGGTTTTTCACTTCCTCTAAGCCAAGCTCTTTCATTTCAAAAATGCCCATTTCATTCGTAGAGCCAAATCGGTTTTTAACTGCACGTAAAATTCGGTAACTGTGGTGCCGCTCTCCTTCAAAATAGAGAACAGAGTCGACCATATGCTCGAGCAGCTTCGGACCGGCAATGGAGCCTTGCTTTGTAACATGGCCGACAATAAATACAGCCACTCCCTTTGTTTTTGCGACACGCATAAACGCAGCTGTACATTCTCGCACTTGGGCAACGCTTCCTGGAGCAGACGTAATCTCGTCCTGGTAAACGGTTTGGATCGAATCAATAATTACCAAAGACGGCTGGACTTCATCTATAGCCCCTTCAATTAAAGCAATGTCTGTTTCTGCTAATACGTATAACTGCTCTGATGCTAGCTCAAGACGGTCAGCCCTTAGTTTGGTTTGTTTGACTGATTCTTCTCCGGAAATATAGAGGACTCGTTCATTCGCGTTTGCTAGCTTTGCTGACAATTGTAAGAGCAATGTTGATTTTCCGATACCCGGATCGCCACCAACTAAAACGAGTGAACCTGGAACGATTCCCCCGCCAAGGACACGGTCCAGTTCTGCCATTGTCGTGCTTAGACGCGGTTCCTTTTCTCCTTGCACCGCCGTAATCGGTTGCGGCTTCTGCCGTGTACCACTGGAAGTTACATAGCTACGATTTTTTTGTTTTTCAAGGATGTTTCTTTCTTCTACCATTGTGTTCCAACTTTGGCAGCCAGGGCATTTGCCCATCCATTTTGCCGATTCATAGCCGCACTCTTGGCAGACAAACTTCGTTTTTTGTTTCGCCATGTATCCCATTCCCCCGTTTGATTCACTACATGTAGTGTACCAAAAAGCAAAAAGAAACGCTTGGTTTTTAAGAAAAGCTCCATGAAATCACGTCACTAAGTGCAAAAAAACAAACTGAAATTAAAACAGGAGTAAAATGAACAAGAGGTGCAGATTGACTGCATATGTTGAGGCATAAAGCAACTAGGCGAGGGCGCCAATTCTTTTTTAAAAGAACCGGAGGTTGTGCCTCCGGTTCTTCACATTAGGAAATGCTTGATTTTTCTTTTCCTTCTACCACAAGCTCGCCATCTTTCACATAGATAACAGCTTTTTGGCCTTTAACAATCGTGCCTTTTAACAATTCCTCTGACAAACGGTCTTCTACTTCTTTTTGCAAAGCCCGACGTAATGGGCGTGCCCCGTATTCTGGATCAAAACCGATATCAGTGATTTTATCCTTTGCCTCTTCTGTCAATTCAAAGTCTATGCCTTGCTCTGAAAGTCGCTCTTTCAGTTGGTCGGCCATCTTTGTAATAATTTTGCGCACATGCTTTTTCTCAAGGGAGTGGAACACAATAATTTCGTCTATACGATTTAAAAATTCTGGGCGGAAGCTGTTTTTCAGTTCAGACATGACACGGTCTTTCATATCTTTGTACTCTTGCCCTTCCGATTCAATCGTAAAACCAAGATACTTGTTGCGCTTAAGCTGGGCGGCACCAACATTGGATGTCATGATGACGGCTGTATTGCGAAAATCGACAGTCCGTCCTTTTGAATCCGTTAAACGCCCATCTTCCAATACTTGCAAAAGCAAATTGAATACATCTGGGTGCGCTTTTTCGATTTCATCAAGCAATATAACAGAATAAGGCTTTCTACGGATTTTTTCCGTTAATTGCCCACCCTCTTCATGGCCGACGTAACCTGGAGGCGAGCCGACAAGCCTGCTTGTTGCATGTTTTTCCATATACTCAGACATGTCAATCCGAATGACGGCATCTTCATCGCCAAATAGCGTTTCAGCTACAGCCCGGGCGAGTTCCGTTTTTCCGACACCAGTTGGACCTAGGAAAATAAATGATCCTATTGGCCGCTTTGGATCTTTTAATCCAGCGCGGGCACGGCGAATCGCTTTCGAAATCGATTTAACGGCTTCCTCTTGGCCAACGACACGCTCATGGAGAATCGCTTCCATTTTTAACAAGCGTTCCGTTTCCTCTTCTGCTAGTTTGGAAACGGGAATTCCTGTCCAGCTAGAAACAACTTGGGCGATATCTTCAACCAATACTTCTGTATTTTCTTGACCTTGCTTTTTCTTCCACTCATTTTTCATTTCTTCCAGCTCTTCGCGCAACCGTTGTTCGGAATCACGCAAGGAAGCGGCCTTTTCAAATTCTTGGCTTTGGACAGAAGCGTCTTTTTCTTTTCTGGTTTCTTCAAGCTTCGCTTCTAGCTCTTTTAAATTTGGCGGAGCTGTGTAAGAACGAAGACGGACTTTTGAAGCAGCTTCGTCAATTAAGTCAATCGCTTTATCTGGCAAAAAACGGTCCGAAATATAACGGTCCGACAACTTTACTGCTTCTTCCACAGCCTCGTCCGTAATCGTAACACGGTGATGGGCTTCATAGCGATCACGCAAACCATAAAGAATTTGAATCGATTCGTCAATCGTTGGCTCGTCAACTTGAATTGGTTGGAATCGGCGCTCCAATGCCGCATCTTTTTCAATATACTTGCGGTATTCATCTAGTGTCGTAGCGCCAATGCATTGAAGTTCCCCTCTAGCCAAAGATGGCTTCAAAATATTAGAAGCATCAATTGCTCCTTCGGCGCCTCCCGCGCCAATTAATGTATGCAACTCGTCAATAAACAGAATCACGTTGCCTGCTTGGCGAATTTCGTCCATCACTTTTTTCAACCGGTCTTCAAATTCGCCGCGGTATTTTGTTCCGGCGACGACAGTCCCCATGTCGAGTGTCATCACCCGCTTATTGCGCAACGTTTCTGGGACTTCATTGGCAACAATGCTTTGGGCAAGACCTTCGGCAATTGCCGTTTTTCCGACACCAGGCTCTCCAATTAACACTGGGTTGTTTTTCGTACGGCGGCTAAGCACTTGAATGACCCGTTCTATTTCACGGCTACGTCCGATAACCGGGTCAAGCGTTTCCTCTCTAGCAATCGCTGTTAAGTCACGGGCAAGGCTATCCAATGTCGGCGTATTGGCATTTGTTGCCGCACCGTTTGATTGTGAAGAGCTTCCCCCTTCATTGCTTCCAAGCAACTGCAGCACTTGCTGCCTCGCTTTATTTAAGCTGACCCCTAAATTATTAAGGACTCGTGCAGCTACTCCCTCTCCTTCTCGAATGAGGCCAAGCAATATATGTTCGGTTCCCACGTATGAATGGCCAAGCTTTCTTGCTTCATCCATAGACAGCTCAATCACTTTCTTTGCCCTTGGCGTATAATGAGGCGTGCTATGAATGCTTTTTTGCCCTTCTTGCCCTTTTCCCACTAGGGTTTCTACTTCTTTTTGCAATTTTTCGGAGCCAAGTCCAAGCTGTTGCAGAGCTTTCGCTGCAATCCCTTCACCCTCGCGGATTAGTCCAAGCAATATATGTTCAGTGCCAATATTATGGTGGCTTAAACGAATTGCCTCTTCTTGCGATAGCGCTAATACTTTCTGGGCTCGTTCAGTAAACCGTCCAAAAATCATTCCATCCACCTCCAAATTATTCAATCGGCTGTTTCATGTTCTAGTTTTAAACGTTCGCGAATTAAAGCTGCCCGTCTCTCATCACGTTGCTCAGGAGTGAGAACGGTTTTCGCGTATTGCTGCAAGAAACCTGGTTGTGTCAAAATCATTAGTTCATCTAGAATTTTCCCTGCCGTGTTTTCAATAAAACCTAGATCGATTCCTAAGCGCACATCAGACAACCTTCGCGTCGCTTCTTTGGAATCAATAATATAACTGTTCGCTAAAATCCCGTAAGACCTAAAAACACGGTCTTTCAGTTCCAGCTTTGAATGCTGTAAAAGCGAATCTCGGGCAACACGCTCTTGCCGTATCAATTGCTTTACTACGCCTTGTAAATCATCAACAATATCCTGTTCCGTTTTTCCAAGCGTTATTTGATTAGAAATTTGAAATAGGTTACCTAAAGCTTCGCTGCCTTCCCCATAAATTCCTCTTACAACTAAGCCCAATTGGTTAATTGCCGGCAAAATTCGTTGCAGCTGCCGAGTCATCGCTAATGCAGGTAGATGAATCATTACGGAAGCACGCATGCCCGTTCCCACATTCGTTGGGCAGCTAGTCAAATAACCGTACTGGCTGTCATACGCATAAGTTAAATGCGATTCAATCCAATCGTCTACCGCATTAGCGGCTTGTAAACAATTTTCAAGCTCAAATCCAGCGCTTAAACTTTGGATGCGAATATGGTCCTCTTCATTAATCATAATGCTGAGTGATTCATCGCCGCTTAAAAGCACCATGCCATACTTTGATTGCTCAGCCAAATGAGGGCTTATCAAATGCTTTTCGACAAGCATCCGTTTATCATTTGTGCGCATATCTTCCATAGCCAACATTTCAGCTTTACCTAAGGCGTCACCTTGCGTTCCCCCTAAGGCATCTTTTACATGTTTTGCAACTGCGTATGCTTCTTCCTTAGAAGAGAGCATCGGAAATGTAAAAGCACTCATATTTCTTGCTAACCTTATTCGGCTACTAAGCACAATATCCGAATCCGAACCATCTTTTTTCATCCAAGGGCTAATGGCATTTTTTAGAAAACGATCCAAGCTCACAGCTCCTATTCGCCTCCTTCCATTTGCTCTTTCCATTTTTTAATTTCATCACGCAATTCGGCGGCTTTTTCAAATTCTTCTTTTTGAATATGCCTATCTAATAGGGCCTTAAGCTCTAATAGCCGTTTTTCAATTTTGAGGGACTTGCCAATCCTTTTTGGAATTTTTCCTTTGTGAGTGTCATTGCCAGCATGCACTCTTTTAAACACCGAACTTAATTGAGGGCCAAACGCTTTGTAGCAATGGGCGCAGCCGAAACGACCAATATGAAGAAATTTTTCGTAACTCATCCCGCAATTCGGGCACCTTTTCTTTTGTTCGGCTGTTTCCCTCGTTTGTTCGGCACCCATGTTAAACAGGCCTGAGAATAGATGGTGTATAGAAAAGCTATCGGTCCCTGGAATTGATTCGCCTTTTTCACGTGCACATTGATCACATAAGTGCATTTCATGTTTTTGGCCATTTATAATTTTAGTAAAATGAAGAGTTGCTTGCCGTTCTTTACATTCTTGGCAGACCATTTTTCACCCCTCCTTCTACGTTTCGTTTTCTTTGTATTTAAGCGTCTCAATCATTGCCTTCAGCACATTCGCTCTAATTTCATCCCTATGGGCAACTGTCGATTTATAATGGGCACGATCTAATGCGCTCATCATCAAATTAGCTTCCCGTCTTGTAATGGCTTCCTCTTCATACAAACGAAATACAATGTTTTGCGCCGTTTGCTGATCTATTTTACTTCCAATAAGCTGACACATGTGCTCAAATAAAGCAATGTCTTCATGGGATTCAACTTTTGTTATACGAATGTAGCCTCCGCCGCCCCTTTTGCTTTCGACAATATAGCCTTTTTCCAAAGTAAAGCGGGTGCTGATGACGTAATTGATTTGAGACGGGACACATTGAAATTGCTTAGCCAACTCACTACGTTTAATTTCCAATAGCTCATTGCCGCTTCGCATTAATGTTGTCTTTAAGTATTGTTCAATCAAATCACTAATATTGCGCATTCCACCAACCCCTTTCCGCCATTGACTTTGACTATATTTGACTTTTGTTGGTTTAATTATAGCTAGTTTTATGAAAAACTTCAACCAGTAACTCTTTTTTATTATCGCCAAGGATTGGGGTTCTAGACGTGGTTCCGTCTATTTATAGGATATTTTCTTCTGTTTTTAATGGTGCATCTTTTGGCCCTTGTCCTAAGGGAAATTTTTGTATTCGTTCTTTTAGAGGAGCTTGCGCTTACACACACAAAAAAAAGACACCTATTCAGGTGTCTTTGCTGTTGCCCGGCAACGTCCTACTCTCGCGGGAGGAAGCCTCCAACTACCATCGGCGCAAAAGAGCTTAACGGCCGTGTTCGGCATGGGAACGGGTGTGACCTCTTTGCCATTGTCACCGGACCCTACTTCAGATAAGCGTCGGATTTCTTCAAGCACTCCGGCCCTCAAATTCCTGCTTCTCTTCGTAGTTTTTTCGCCTTCAGATCACTCCGAAGGATATGGAAAGAATCGGTGATTCTTTCAAAACTAAATCCGAAATACTCAATTGTCAAGAATGTATAGGATAAGTCCTCGACCGATTAGTATCAGTCCGCTCCACGTGTCGCCACGCTTCCACTTCTGACCTATC
>NZ_BCXJ01000010.1 GCF_001598215.1 Shouchella clausii
AAGTTGTGGCTCACTATCATTCATTGACGAGATACCTTGTATCTCTTTTACGCTTGGCTTTTGTTCAGTTTTCAAAGGACTCGTTTGTTAGTCGTTTTTTAGCGACTTTTCTATCATACAGTTTCCCACCAAAAAAGTCAACTACTTTTTTTGCAATGGTGGGCCTGAGTGGACTTGAACCACCGACCTCACGCTTATCAGGCGTGCGCTCTAACCAGCTGAGCTACAGGCCCAAAAATCTCAATCTACTAAAACATTTAAATATGGAGCGGGTGATGGGAATCGAACCCACATCATCAGCTTGGAAGGCTGAGGTTTTACCACTAAACTACACCCGCGTATTATATTGTACAAATTTCCGCTATCTCTGCCCCGAACACCATGCCTCTTCCTCTTCTCGCTTATTCAATGATGCTTATGCGTCGAGGCAACTCGGAGGTTTTTCATGGATGTTTCGCTCGTGGCTGAGGTTTTACCACTAAACTACACCCGCGTATTATATTGTGCAATACATTACAGATGGTCGGGAAGACAGGATTTGAACCTGCGACCCCTTGGTCCCAAACCAAGTGCTCTGCCAAGCTGAGCTACTTCCCGCAATGGCGCGCCCGAGAGGATTCGAACCTCTAACCGCTTGATTCGTAGTCAAGTACTCTATCCAGTTGAGCTACGGGCGCTTGTTTTATTTAAATTGTTTCGCTAGCTCGCCAGCGACAAGTAATAATATAGCATAATCATCCTGCATAGACAATACTTTTTTTAAAAATATTTATCTCAGCGTAATAGTAGCTCTACCTGTTATTATACCACATTTTATATGGATCTACGAATAGCATTGTTTTTTATTATTGATTTTAATAAAAAAGTAGAAGGCCATGCCAGCTGTTATTTAAGCATAAGCCTTCCAAAACCTCTATTGCTGATACCATGACATTAAACTTTAAGTTTACACACCTACCTAGATTTAATGTACAAAAATTTTCAAGGTTTCCTTGATGTTATCCCCATTTAAGGACAATCGACATTGCGCAACAATTGCCGCCCACATTAATGGCCGGAGATTCTAATTGGAATACAATGCCTGTTGGGGAAAACTTAATGTCGTTGACAGCAGTTAACCCCGGAACAGATTGAATCATGTGCTGCACGGTTAGGTTGTCGCTCTTTTGTGCTGCTTCCATTAAACGTTTCGCAAATGGCCGGTTTCCTAATTGGTTCAGAAGGAGCTGGCTCTGTTTAAGCAAAAAATCAAACTGATGAACAGACTCCGTCAATTCAGTCGTATCCACCGGAGGAAATTGTCTATAAAACACAGCTTGAGGTGGGCATTGATGAAATGCCCGTCGCCAATTGTAATTCATCTTCTCTTCCTTTCGCACCGCATACTGTCTTACATTTGTATGCATATATGCCTATCCAAGGTACAAAGGAAAGGAAGTAGCAACTTAGGCTTTACTTATCTACGTTACTGCTGTGCAAGTGTACCGATAGCTGATAATATAAAAACAGCAACGGCCAAAATAGCAAATAGCAGCCAAAACTTAGGCATTTTTTTCTTTTTAATGCCGCGATAAACGAGTCCACATAGCCATGTGATCAATAACGCAATCAAAAATGCTCCTAACATTCTACCGACAATATAGCCGATTACATAACCCATTTCCTTCGTTTCCTCTCTACATCCAATCTTTTATTAATAAATCTATACAAAAGAGCCAAAACCAGTCGCCTCGTTTTGCATTGGTATCTCGTCCTTCAATCGTCGCTTTTAATCTTATTTAGATGAAAGCAGTCATTTACACGGTAAACCAATTATAGCGCCTTTGATTTATGCTTTTTCTAATAGTTTAAGCTACTAAATGTATAATTGATATAAACCAGTTTCATCGTCAATTGCTTTCGCTCGCTCAAAAGCTGTCTTTTGTGTGCTACTGCTATTTATTTGTTCATACATAAACATTAACACGAACAGAAGAGAAGCATTTCCATCCACATAATCCTTTGGTGCAATATACGATTCCGCTTTGCAGCGTTTAAATGCTTCCGCTAGCGTTTTATCCCCTAAAGTACAACCTGTAGCCAAGACATGAACACCCTCTAAACGTGCATGCTTCAATACTTCTTCAGCACCGAAATAACAGGTGCGCGGTTCATTTTCTTCATAAACGTCTTCAGCCAATTCTGGCAATATAAATTGCCCTTCTTCCCCATGAAAACATAAAATTAAATAATCGCTTTTGTCCCTTGCTTTTCCTGATAAGATGCCGACTAAGTCATTAGGCCGCCCTATCCAGTGCATATAGACACGCGCTCCATAATATTCAAGTACAGACCGCAAGGAGAATGCTTCTAATTCACAATTTGGCCCTACTGCTAGGGTAATACGCATATTTGGCTCGCTCAATATGAATTACCTCCATATGAAATTGTGTGTGCATTGCCATTGTAAATGAAGTTTATTGAATTTGGAAGATAAAGCAGTGACCTTTTAAGGAAAGCCAGCGGATTTCGCCGCTAGCTACCAGCAATTTTTCGTCCTTACGTTTTGTCGCTAATATTTCGGTTTTAAGCAGTTTGCCTTCTCCTTATTGTCGGCGTCCTCCTTAAACACTTGTCATTTTTAGGGCCCTCTCTCATCTAGTTCTTTTCAAGAAAAACTTCCCAATGAATCGTAGATACTATTAGAATAGGCAGTAATCGCTTCGTCATACTCTGGATAGTTGTAGCCAAGACTGGCCGATAATCCTTTCGAGTACTTTCTAAAAAGCTCATAACAAGTAAATAAAGATTGCCACGTTTCTGCGTAACCCTTCTCACAATAAGTCGAAAGCAATGCTTCCCAATCCTCTTTAGGGAGATAGCGATCAATAAATTTATAATTTTTCCCCACACTAAACGTATATCCTCGCTCTGAGCCGACATACCAAGCCATCATTCTCAACAAGTTAGGCCGTGCAATTCCATTTAAATGGTCGATAGCAAAGAGGATTTCCTTTCTTGCTAATCCTTTGACTACATAGGTGGAAACCATCCAGAATTCATTGCAACAATCATCAAATTCTCTTTCTGTTGGCTTTTTTAGCCAATAGTGACGATCATCAGCAACGATTTCATTTTTAACGAGTCGATCCTTATCAAGTAGAACTTCAACTAGACCATCACTTTGAGAAAAGTAATCTTTCACTTCGTTGAGAGGAATAAGGGTTAAATCCAATTTATTGCCATCATCAAAAAGAATAATATAGGAAAACCAATTGCCTAATTCAGGCGGAAAAAGCTTCATGTCCTCCGGCTTTTGCATCATTATTGCTTTTCCGAATTGATCAAGCCACTGGTCATTTTCTTTAAACGAGTCCATATCCGTTACAAAGTAAGAAATATCATAATCCTGAAATTTATCAGGAGTGATATTTTTGTTTGTACGTGAGCCTTCCAACGTGACTAAACGAATTCGCTCATCGTTTTTCGCAAAATCTAAAAACAGCGCCATCATTTCTTGTTCGCTTCGCAATGCACTCTCCTCCGATCTTCTATTTTATTCTTATTTTTATACCCTCTTCCCTTTCTGCAAGACTTTCATTCGCTTAAAGTTACATGTCATTGACTTTTTTAATCTTACCTTAATACCCTGCTTGTGATGGGATTTTAAATAAAAAAAGCCCCTTGGCGTGAAAGGAAGATTGACTTCCCACTTCAACCAAGGAGGTTCATACTCCAAAGGCTAATCAAGTAACCAGTATAGTCTCATCATTCAATCTCAATGAAACACTCGATACAAAACGCTTGTCCGAGCGCTCTATATTTGCGGGCCCATCTGATTCCTTAAAGAACACTGCTCATTTTTTTGACGTTGTTTCTGTCCTTCTCAGGAATTGGTTTTTTCAAAAAGCCAATGATCAAGCATGTAATGATCGACCCAAGCAAGATGCAACCAACGTACAATAATGGTTTATCACTTGCGATTGGGATGACAAAAATACCGCCATGAGGTGCCTTTAATGAAATATCCAGCGCCATGCACACTGCACCGCCCACTGCAGCACCGATAATATTTGCCGGAATGATTCTTAATGGATCTGCAGCGGCAAAAGGAATCGCCCCTTCGGTAATAAAGCTTGCTCCCAAGACATAACTTGCTTTTCCTGCTTCTGCTTCTTGAATCGTAAAACGATTCTTAAAGATTGTTGTCGCAAGCGCAATTCCAAGTGGTGGCACCATTCCGCCAACCATCAATGCAGCGGAAGGTTCAAAAATGTTGGCAGCAAACATTGCTAGCCCAAAGGCAGAAGCCGTTTTATTAATCGGCCCACCCATATCTGAAGCCATCATACCGGCTAATAAAGCGCCTAACAGTGCCGCATTTATGCCAGTAAGACCTTTTAATACAGCCTCCAAGTATTGATTAAGCATAGACATTGGTGTGTTCAAGATAAAAAACATAAACGCGCCGACGACTAACGTACTTAATAATGGAACAATTAAAACAGACACTAAACCTTGAAAAGACTTCGGTATTTTAGCCATTGACTTGCCTATAAATTTAGCAGCAAAACCGCCTACAAAGCCAGCTATCATACCGCCGAGGAAACCAGATCCACCGATTGTAGCGACCATGCCACCAATCATGGCTGGGGCTAACCCTTGTTTGTCGGCAATGCTGTAGCCAATAAAGCCAGCTAAAATAGGAACCATCAATGCAAATGCCGCTTCTCCACCGACCTGACTAAAGAAATGGGCAATCACATTGTATTGATCGCTTTCAGGATCAGCAGCATAAATGCCAAACATAAAGGAAATTGCAATAAAAATTCCACCGACTACAACGAATGGGATCATATACGAAACCCCACTCATAATATGCTTGTAAAAATTCAATCCGGTTTTTTCTTCTTCTGGCTCAGGCTCCTGCTTCTGTACGGCCTGCTCAACCTTTTCATCCCGAATACGATAGGAAAGCGCTTGGTCAATTAAATGATCTGCGTCACTAATCGCTTTTTTCACAGGTACATCAACAAAATGTTTGCCTTGTAACGCAGAAGTATCAACTCGTACATCGTGTGCGACTACAATGGCGTCTGCTTTCTGAATATCGGCTGCCGTAAGTTTGTTCTCAGGGCCATTTGCGCCATTGGTTTGAATTTTCACTTTCATGCCACGTTTTTCGGCTGCTTCCTTTAATGATTCTGCCGCCATATAGGTGTGGGCAATTCCCGTCATACATGCCGTAATTCCGATTAAATATTTTCCTGAGTCCGCTTCGTCAGTTGTATCCTTTGCCTGTAAGTGGTCCTGTTCCTCAATCGCTTTCATCACCTCATCTACTGATGTAGCGACAAGGAGCTTTGCTCTAAACGTTTCACTCATTAAAAATGTGGAAAGTCTAGACAAGAGCGCTAAATGTTCATTTGAAGCATTTTCCGGCGCAGCAATCATAAAGATTAAATTCGTATGTTGTCCGCCAAAATCAATTCCTTGCAGCGTGCGCCCCATTACAATTGTCGGTTCGGGTACAGAGCTAGACTTTGCGTGTGGAATCGCAACGCCATAGCCGACTGCTGTCGAAATTTCTTGCTCTCTTTTATAAATCGCTTTTTTGAATTCTTCCGGGTTATCAGTAAGGCCGTTTTGTGCCAATTTATCGACTAACTCATCAATAACAGCTGTCTGGCTATTCCCTTGAAGGTTCAAAATTATATTGTCACGCGTTAAAATATCGACCAATTTCACGTTATTCCCTCCTTTAAGTTTATGAGTTTAGCAAAAATAGAGGTGTGCCTTATTTGTCGAATTAAATAAATCCATTTTTTGTTTTACAACTTGTTGTGCAGCTTTCCGCGCACTTGGCATGATCACGTCTGGCTCATAGGCGCCTTGGTTAGCCGTTAAGAAACGCCGCATTTCCTCAAAGAAAGCACTTTTCATATCTGTCGATAAATTGATCTTTGCTACGCCATGAAGATACGTTTGTGAAATCTCCTCATCTTTATTGTCACTTCCTCCATGAAGGACAAGCGGAATTCCTACTTTTTCATTGATTTCAGCGAGCAAGTCTAGCTTTAACTCTGGTTTGCCTGCATGCTTATATTGACCATGAGAAGTACCAATCGCAACCGCCAACGTATCGATCCCTGTATCGTTAACAAATGTTTTTGCGTCGTTAGCATCTGTATACAATATTTCGTCAGCCCCGCCTTCAGAGCTTCCTTCATTGGAGCCAATTGTTCCTAATTCAGCTTCTACAGAAACATTTACGTTATGTGCAAGTTTGACAACTTCCTTCGTGATTGCAATGTTGTCGGCAAACGAGGCATGGGAGGCATCAATCATGACAGACGTAAACCCATTTCGAATCGCTCTCATCACATCTTTGACAGAAGCGCCGTGATCAAGATGGATGGCCATCGGCACTTTTGCGTTTTTGCATCTTTCCCGGACGTAGGCCACAAATTCATCGCCAAGCAACTCCATTTCATTCGGATGGATTTGGATGATGGCAGGGGCATTTTTTTCTTCAGCTGAATCGACAACGACTCGTACAAACTCACTGTTTGCGACATTAAAGGAACCTACCGCAAAGTGGTGTTCGTATGCTACAGCTAACAATTCTTTCATATTCATTAACATTGATTTTCTCTCCTTATTGGTTAAATCTGATTCCAAACTTCGATAAATTCTGTTTTTTGTTCTGTATGAAGAAGCTCTCGTACATGTTCGATTCTCTTTGTCTTCTGAAAAAACTCTGTAAACGCGTATTCATTCCGTTCAATATCGGAAGAGGGAATATAAATGATAATCAGCTGAACTAGCTCATTCCCCCACTGGATCGCTTTCTGATTAACGCCAATGATTACCCTCTCTTTATAGTCTTCCATTTCAAAATAAGGATGAGGAATAGCCACTAAGTTGCCTATCGACGTATAAGACATTCTCTCCCTTTTCATCGTTGGTTCATAGTAATGCTCTTGGCCATTTAGCGTAAGCAAGTGGCGGATCGCTTCTTCAGGGCTACTCTCATTCATCCAGTGAATCGCCGCGTCCTCAATAATCGAATGCTGTGCTTCAAGGAAGAAACGAATTTTCTTTATATCAATGCTGTGAAAGCCATTTTGAATCATAATGAAATTCGCCGTCGTTTGTGGTGTAAATGCTAGATTGATGCCAATGTATAAATAGGCATGGTCAAATACATAATCGGTCGAGCATTTTTCGATTTTGCAAATGTCTAGTTCATCAAAATATGTTGCAATTTTGGAGGCAATAAGCTTTGTTCGCTCATAGCTTCTACTGTAAAGAATGATGGTTTTTAATTTCTTCCTCTTTTTATCCTGTGAATCGAGAATGACTTGAATATGATAGGCTAAATAAGCAATTTCACTGTCCTGAATTTCGACAGCAAATTCTTTTTCAATTTGTAGAGCAATATTAGAAGCAATACTGAAAGAGAAAAAATATTCTGCTTTCGTTTCTTTCACAAACGGGTTATAGATAAGCAAATTATGTGAAGCAGGATTAATAATTCGGTAAATGTGATTGGAAATGTTATTTCTAAACCTTGTCTGTGAATAAGTAGGAACTTGGTAAACCTGTTCCACTTGACGTAAAATCGCTTCAATTTTGCCTATCACTTCTGGATTCTTGTTTTTTATTTTGGCATCGTCTAAGTCTAACTGTAACGATATTAAATAATTGACAAGAAAAATCGCTTCATCGTCTGTAATATAGGCGAATTTATGCAACTGAGACCGAAACGCTTCTGCTACTTCAAATTCCCTGAACTCTGTCAAATTCACCAGTTCTGTATCTTGAATGGCGACAAGATGGCCAGCATTGATTTGATGGATAATAATGATCAATTGAGTAGTCAGTTTTTTGTAAATCGAGAACTCCATGTTAAGTTGGTCATTTTTATTGATCTCATCCACCACTTTAAAGACCGTTTCAATCGTCTCTGGCTCCACCCACGACCGGAACCCATTGATGACAAAATCCTTGAACATCTCTTTCTTTACCGAAATGGAGGTGAAAAAGCTTTCTAACAAAATTCGTTTTTGCATTTCCGTTCCAAGCAATTTCATGCCTTTAAACACTTTTGTATCTATGGAAACATCAATTCCTAAAGCGTCAATATTCATTGTAAGCCGTTGCATTCGACTGCGAATCGTCTGTGGCGAATAATAAAACTTGTCGGCAATTTCATCGTATGTGATGTACCGATCCTCATTCATTAAGAACTGGATAATTTCAAACTCCAGAAGCGCTTCTTCCATTTCTTTATTCGTTGAGCCAACTCGCTCTTGATCAAATTGGCTATCATCTTTGAGAAGTTTATAGCCTTGCGGCGATGAAATAATGACGATGTCACTAAAACTCTCATTAATATCCTTAATGTAGTTGCGAATCGTGCGGTCCGTGACATTTAAAATCTCAGCCAACGCGGAAGCGGATACATATTCTCGATTCTGGTTCAATAGAAAGTCAATTAATTGATTACGCTTTTTATGCAATCTAACCACCACCTTTCTATGTCATCACTGTATAATAGAAATGACACAGGCGCTATATCCGTATATTTTCCTATAGCTAGGAAAAAATGCGCTTCCCATCTCTAAACAGTAGGCTATTTTGCTCATATAACCTAAAAACTTTGCGAAGAGGAAAGCCTTATAAATGTAAAAACGAATGTCTAACCTGAATTATTTCATGGAATGGAAACTAGAAAGGCGATAACGCTTTGAGGGAGAGTGAATGGAAAGAGGTTATAGGGTAGAAAGCAAACCAATTGGTTGTTTCCACTTATTAAGCACAAAAAAGGGGAACGAACACTCCCCTTTAATAGAGTTCACCTTTTGATAAAATTCTTGCCTTCCCGGCAACCTTTATTTTCGGTTGGTTGTGATTCACCATTTTCGTTACGATCGTAGATGGCCGATCCATACTGAGTCCTTGGATAAAGACGTAATTGTGGTCAAAATCGTTTAAGACATTGTTTTTGTAGAGATAATAGGTTAAAGCTCCAGTCGATGTCCCTGTCGCCGCTTCTTCATTAATACCGTAATAAGGACAGAAATTTCTACTTTCCGCCACGCCCTTAGTGGTATCAAGTGTAAATGCGTGGATGCCTGCAATGTGATTTTCTTCTGCAAAGGCGGCAATTCCTTCAAAGTTTGGTTTTAATGTATACAATACATCCTTTGTTCTTATAGGAAGCATTAAATCCCAAACCCCTGTACTTGATGCTTGAGGTATTAACTCAAATTGATTATCGCCAATCTGACTTTTATCGGTTTCAAACAAATTTGATAAAATAGCGTAATCACGAAATGTTTTCCCTAGTCTTGGCTCGGCTTGTTCCATCACTATAAAGGACTGGGCGACTTCAATGGAGAGCGCGCCGGCTAGTGTTTCCATCATATATGCACGATTGTCTTCAATCAGCTGGCTATCCAATAAAGCCTTAAAAGCTGCGACGGTGGCGTGGCCACACAGGTCAACTTGACAGTTTGGTGTAAAAAACCTAACTTCAAAGCGATTGTTTTCCAAACGCTTTACAAATGCTGTTTCTGAAAAACGTACTTCTGTTGCAAATTTCTGCATAAAATCATGCTCTAGATTTTGGTGTATGACCACACCCGCTGGATTGCCGCCAAAACGTGTTTCAGTGAATGAATCAATGACATAATAATACAAACGTTATTCCTCCACATACCATCCCACTATCATTAAAATAGAAATGTTCAACGAGAAAAAGATACCGTTATAAAATGGTCCGCTACAGGTAAGGAACTAACTTTAGCCCTTTCCAATAATGAATGCTTGCAGTATCGTTTTGACATTCCATTGTTTTTATAGGAGGCTTGTTCTTTATACTTTAGCTGCCCAAATTTCGATTTCAATTTTGATCTCTGGCAATCCTAACTCCGCAAGATACCCAATGGTCATTGCTGGATACTCCTTTTCAAACAGCCGATCCCACTCTGCGTATAAAAAATCCCAATCGATTTGCTCAGTCGCCCATACATTTACCTTTATAATATTCTCAGCACTTAGCCCTTCAGATTCCAACACTGCTTTCATATTCAAGAACGTATTGCGAACTTGGTCATTCATATTGCTCGGGAATTGCCCTTGTTGATCTACGCCAACTTGACCTGATGTTACAAATAACTCTGCATTTCTAGGAATCTTCGTAATATGCGTATATTTGCCCACTGGTGCTGGCATACTTGCTGGGTTTTTTCTTGTTATTTTTTCACTCATTCGTATCCCACCATTCTAAAGATTTTTTGCTGTTTTCAAATCAGTTGCCTATCGTTCCTATTCTTCTTAGTTTATCATCCTTACTTAAAAATAGCCCTCAAAGATACGTAAATCACTATCCTAACACGATCAAGCGATGAAAACTTTGTTCAAATATAAACCTCCTTCCAGTAGACTTGAAACCGCTCATGGTATAATTGAACAATCACTACATTTTATCTTCTATTATCCTTGAATATGGATTTAGACTAGGACTAGTATAAAGACAGGTGTTAAAAACGAATATGCGCAGGGAGAACATGTGTATAGAAACAAGAAGGGCTAAATCATACGCTACTTTCATTGTCCATCTATGGGAACACGAGTAGGTTGATCTCCCCTTTATTCTATCCCCCTCCCGTCATACTAGCGTTACAAGGAGAGCTGAATGATGATTGCCGATACGTTCGATGTATTTTTATTTGATTTAGACGGGGTCGTTTATATAGGGCCGGACCCACTTCCTGAAGCAGTAGAATCGCTTCAACGATTGCGAAAAAAACAAAAGGGGATTCGATTTTTAACAAATAACCCTTGTACAACACGAAAAAAAACAGCAGAACGATTGAACGCTTTTGGTATAGAAGCAAGCTGCGACGAAATTATCACCTCTAGTTGGGTGACGGCACAATACCTCAGTAAGGAGAACGTCACAACGGCCTTTGTTTTAGGTGATGAACATTTAAAATGGGAATGCCAACAGGCAGGGATTGATATACAGGACCAAGTAGATGTAGATGCAGTGGTTGTTGGATGGGACGATCAGGTGTCTTTTCATGACATAAAAAAGGCATCAAACATGATTCAAAAAGGGGCCACATTCATTGCTACGAATACGGACAAAACCTTTCCAACACCCGAAGGTCCTTCACCTGCCGTAGGGGCCATCGTGGAAGCGTTACGTGTGTCAACAGCAAAAGAGCCCTTGGTTATGGGGAAGCCCTATCCTCACATGTTTAAGAAGGCGCTTCGTGATTTTCACCCGTCTTCTCAAGCAGTAATGATAGGCGATACTCCTTATACCGACATTTTAGGAGCACATCAGGTAGGAATACCAGCTATTTTAATAGCAGACATCGATTTTACACCATACCCTTCAGCAAAAGATTTGCGTAACCCAGATATTGTCGTGCCTCATCTAAAGAGTCTATTTGACGACAATATCAACATAAAGCCATCGGTCAGTCCTTCCTTTTCTTGGCCCGATAATATCAAGGCAGGAGTGGCGGGCATTATTTTTGATAAAAAACAGAGAGTTCTCCTCATTAAACGTCTTGATAATGGATTATGGGGTATTCCCTCAGGTCATGTTGAACCAGGAGAAACTGTCGAAGAAGCGATCATTAGGGAGATTTGGGAAGAAACTGGCTTGAAAGTAAAAGTGAATAAGTTAATTGGAATTTATTCAGAGCCTTCCTCTCAAGTTTTCACTTATCCAAACGGGAAGATAAGTCAGTTTATCACCTCTTGCTTTGAATGCGAGGTTGTGGGTGGAACGCTAATCAAAACAAGCAACGAAACATTAGACGCATGTTATTTTGACTGTAATGATTTACCAAGCCCCCTTCTCCCTATGCACCCCATGTGGCTTCAAGATGCATTAGCAAAGGAGGTAAAACCTTTTATTAGGTAGCATTTATATCAACGGTCCTTTAGTCGATAAAGAGCATGTACTGAGATAGGTGCATGCTCTATTTATTGACAGCCAATACATTGTCCATACTTCCCTGATGCCTAATCGGTACTGCTAAAAAGATTCATTGGAGTTTAACTCCGATGAGCCTTTTTTCTTTTTAAGGGACAATGGCACATTGTCGCAATCCATTTTATTGAAGGGAGATCGAGAATGCCGTGTCATGTGATTATTGTTTTTCATCCCTGTTCGACGCGTAAGGTAATCGTTTGTATACTAATTAGTACCAATACAGGCAGGGATAGGAGTTGTTGGGGAAGAAATGAGGATAGTAAACGAATACTCACCTTTGCAAGTGTCAAGTAAGTCGAAAGAGTTATTAGATGAAGAAAGATCCCGGCTGGCAACCCTTGAAATTTATAATGAACTTGACTCACTTTGCAAAATTCAATTCCCATGATACGCCATTTCTGTCCTTGACAATCGCATGTTTCGCTCCCCAGAACGTGTCTTGTAGTTCCATTTGTACTTCTCCGTCTTTTGACAGCGCGTTGTAGATGCGCGTCATTTCTTCTTCGCTGTCAAGGTCAGGACCGAGCAAAATATGACTGCCTTGGATCGTCTTTTGCCCAAATACATCCGCCATGTATAAAATGCAATTCTCATTGATATGCAATTCGGCATGAATGTACTTTCCTTCATGGCCTTTAAACATTTCAATGCCGTCAGACAGCTGGGTGTTTTTGATTTCTCCGCCGAAAACGTTTTGATAGTACTCAATTTCTTCTTTGCAATTCTCGATCCTGAGATGAGGCACGATTCTTTTCATGAATGCTTCCTCCTAGTAAGGCTTATATAGGCATAGCGTTTCAGAACAGTATACCCTTTATTCAATAAAACATCCTTCATTCCTTCTTCTAAAATCTGCGGCTAATGATCATTTTTTCAAAGATACTTTAAACACATAACTTACTTTTTCATAGTCCATCTTTTCTTCATAAAATCGATGTGCGCTTTCCCTTTTTAATCCTGAAGATAAGGCAACTTGTTCATAATGATTGTTTTTTGCCCATTCATGTACATATGTAAGCAGCTTTTCTCCGTACCCTTTTGAACGTTTTTTCTGATCTGTGACTAAGTCACAAACCCAAACGAATCGTCCATAATAAAGCGTCACCATTGGCTTAAAGCCAATAACAGCAACGATTTCATCCTCGTCAAACAAAGCAAACATTTTGTATCGATCCTTTTCCTGCGCCTCGATCACGAAGTCAAGATACGAGCGTTCGTCAAGATGAGTGCGCAACTGCTCTACTACTGGAAAGGCTGCGAGAATGTCTTTTTCTGATTGCAGTTCTTTTATCGATCCCATGTTTATCAATACCCCCAACTTCATTAGCTGCTTAAGGAAATGTACACAATACTTCAATAATATAGCATGTTTCTTTATTCCCTAAAACCTATTTTGGCAGTGCCTTACGGGAACAAAAAGGTTCTTTGAATCGCCTTTATATGTTATAACTAATGAAGTTGCTTGATCAAGGAAGTGAGCCAATGTCAGACAAACATAAACTACTACCGGCTTTAAAAGCAGCGTTTCCGTATACCATACCGATTCTAGCTGGTTTTTTATTTTTAGGAATCGCTTATGGAATTTACATGAACGCTTTAGGATTCGCGCCCATTTATGCTATTTTAATGAGCTTAACGATCTTTGCAGGGTCGATGGAATTCGTAGCAGCGCATTTGTTGCTCGTTGCCTTTAACCCGCTTAACGCGTTATTGCTTACACTCATGTTAAACGCAAGGCATTTATTTTATGGCATATCGATGTTGGAAAAATACAAAGGGACGGGGAAAAAGAAATTTTATTTAATCTTTGGTCTTTGTGATGAATCGTTTGCCATAAACAACACCGTTCACATACCACCTCATGTCGATAAAGGATGGTTCATGTTTTTTGTCACTTTGCTCAACCACATTTATTGGGTCGTAGGCGCCACGCTAGGAAGCCTTTTCGGCTCTATCATGGAGTTTAACACGACTGGTTTAGAGTTTGTGATGACTGCCCTATTTGTCGTTATTTTTCTTGAACAGTGGTCAAAAGAGAAAACGCATCAAAGCTCATTAATTGGTTTAGGTGTTTCCATTTTGATGTTAATCGTATTTGGCGGAGAAAACTTTATTATCCCTGCAATGGCACTGATGTTAGCCATTCTAACCTTCATGAGAAAACCTTTAGAGAAAGTAGAGGGAACAGCTAGACAATGACCGTGCCGCAACAAGTGATCATCATTCTCATCGTTGTTTTTGGAACAATGATGACTCGTTTTTTACCATTTTTAATTTTCTCAGCTGAGAAACCAACACCTCCATATATCAAATATTTGGGAAAGGTTCTTCCACCAGCAGTATTTGGCTTACTTGTGATTTATTCGTTAAGAAAAGTGAACGTTTTTGAAGGTAATTACGGCATTCCAGAACTTGTTTCTGTCCTTGTTATCATCGTTTTGCATTCCTGGAAAAAAAATATGTTGCTATCTATAGCAAGTGGGACCATTTTGTATATGTTCCTAGTGCAAATTGTATTTTAAACAGATTTCATAGATTTGTGAAGAATGATTTGAAACGAAATAAGAAAGACTACTAAAACATTTAAAATTACTTTCAAATTAGTTTACCGACAGTTGGTAGGATAAAAACTTTTTATTTTAGAGGTGAAAAACATGGACGTTTTTGAAGAATTTTTAGAGCGTATTGATAACCCGCAACACCGTGGTCGAACGGAAGAGGTTCTGGCCTGGGTAACGAAAAAATTTCCATATTTAGTGCCGAAAATAGCATGGAATCAGCCTATGTTTACCGATCACGGCACATTTATTATCGGCTTCAGTGTCGCGAAGCGTCATTTAGCTGTTGCCCCTGAACAAGCGGGGATTCATCGATTCGTTGATGAGATTGAACAGGCTGGCTATGATCACACTAAGGAACTGATATGTATCACGTGGGACCGTCCAGTTGATTTCTCATTACTAGAAAAGATGATCGAGTTTAATATACGGGATAAGGCAAACTGCACTACTTTTTGGCGGTAAGAGAAGTTGTCACGCTAAGGCCTAATCAGCTTACAATCATTATTTTAGGGGGAGGCATTGTGGAACGATGCACCCCTTTTTACATAACGGAAACGTGACCCTTTTCAAAATATGTCCTAACAGCAAGCCTCAATACTACATAAATCATGCCCGCTAGGGACCATTTATAGATCGTGCTCTCTCAGAGAATGATCGGAATCATTCCAAGATCATAACAACCATTCCCCCTCCCTCCAGACTGCTAACATTACTTTCCATTTCTTATTCACGCCTATTACGATTCACCCGTTAAGGATAAAGCTAATCCGAGTCATTATATACCGCGCTTTTCGGCTAGATGAACAGAATCGATCACCTCTGTTAGAAAACTTTTTACAAGATTCTATCCCTCCAGCTATTCTACCTTGACTTCGTATGATAAAAATGATTGACATGCCACCAAACGGTGTCCTATAATCAAAACGTCACTAAATGGTGTCCAATTATATGTTGTCAAACAGCCACTGGATAGCTGATTTTTGGCAATCATTATTAGGAGAGGGTGTTGTGAACGAGTATAGCCCATCACGGGACGTGTTTGACGCGATTGCCGATCCAACTCGGCGCCATTTAATTCATCTTTTGGCGGAAGCAGACGAAATGCCACTTTATGAGTTAACGGCACAGTTTCATATGGGCCGAACAGCCGTATCAAAGCATTTGACTATCTTGAAAGAAGCCGATCTAGTCCGCGACCGAAAAGTCGGCAGAGAAACGCGATTTAGACTAAACGCCGCTCCTCTGAGGGAAGTTCAAGATTGGGTCGCTTTCTACAGCAAGTACTGGAATACGAATATGTTGCGCTTGGGTCAACTATTAGAGGAGGAAGAAGAATGAGTTTAAAATTAGAATTGGATTTTCAATACAAGACGTCGATCGAAAAACTTTGGTCTGCTATAACGGATTCAAACAAGCTTGCCCAATGGATTACAGAAAATGATTTTAAGCCCATCGTAGGTCACCGTTTTCAATTTCGCCATGAGCCATCCGAATGGTGGGATGGAATTGTCGAAGGCGAAGTGCTTGTTGTCGATGAACCGAATCGCTTGTCTTATACTTGGGCAACCGGGGACGAAAGGCATACCGTCACGTTGACGCTCCAGGATTTAGGGGATGGAAAGGTGAACCTTCATCTCGAACAAACTGGTTTTTCGAATGTTCATGGCCTCGAAGGCGCGAAACATGGTTGGAGTGCTTGGGCCAACGAGCTTCCAAAAGTGTTGGAACAATAACTTGCACTCGATTTTTAATCGTTGCAAACCGGCTGCAAACGGCATGCAGCCGGTTTCATAGTAACTAAGATCGAAACATGATTTCTATTGGAAGGATGTTTAGTATGTGCGAATCGAATCAGGAATACATCGTCATCTCGGGTGCAAGGGAAAACAACCTCAAGAACGTACATTTGCGCATTCCTAAGCGAAAGATCACGATTTTCACAGGAGTTTCCGGCTCAGGCAAGTCATCGATTGTCTTTGATACCATCGCCGCAGAATCGACACGTTTGCTGAATGAGAACTTCAGCATGTTCGTGCGCAGCTTCCTCCCCCGCGTTCCTCAGCCAGATACAGACGCGATTGAGAACCTAAGCATGGCAGTAATCGTAGACCAAAAGCGGCTGGGCGGCGGCTCCCATTCAACCATGGGCACGATTACTGATATTTCGCCCATCCTCCGCCTTCTTTTCTCTAGAGCAGGCCAGCCCTATGTTGGAGAACCAAACATGTTCTCCTTTAACGACCCTCAAGGCATGTGTCCCGAATGTAACGGTATCGGCCGCAAACTGAACGTCGACATGGACAAAGCACTCGATATGTCAAAGTCGTTGAACGAAGGGGCCATTAAACTGCCTGATTACAAAGTCGACGGTTGGGATTGGTCATTGGTTGTACAGTCAGGTCCCTTTGACCCCGATAAAAAACTGAGCCAATATTCAGAAGAAGAGCTAGAAAAACTGCTGTACGGTAAAGCAAAAAAAGTAAAAATGGACTTTGCAGGAAAAGCAATGAATGTCACAGTAGAAGGCGTCATTGAGAAGTTCACCAACAAATACATCAAGCAAGATTTGAAGGCGAAGTCTGAGCGTACACAAAAAGCAGTTGCACCATTTATCACCGAGGGCACGTGCTCCACTTGCCACGGCTCGAGACTTAGTGAGGCGGCGCTTAGCTGCAAAATTAATGGCTGCAACATTGCGGAGATGTCTTCCATGGAGGTCGGCCAGCTCATTCGCGTTATCCGTGAAATCGACATCGCTGTTGCCGCTCCGATCGTGAAGTCGTTGACGGAGAGGCTGCAACATCTTGTCGATATTGGCCTTGACTACCTAACACTAGACCGGGAAACAGATACATTGTCCGGCGGCGAATCGCAGCGCATCAAGATGGTTAAGCACCTGAGCGGCAGTTTAGTCGATGTCACGTACATCTTTGATGAACCTAGCGTAGGTTTGCATCCCCGGGACGTACACCGTTTGAATGAACTGCTGCAAAAGCTGCGAGACAAAGGCAATACGGTAATTGTTGTCGAGCATGATCCTGATGTAATCAAGGTCGCAGATCATATTGTTGACGTCGGACCTCACGCTGGCAGCCATGGAGGTACGATTGTGTACGAAGGAAGTTTTCAAGGCCTGTTGGAGTCAGCTACTTTGACCGGTACCCATATGAAGCGGCCCCTTCAGCTGAAGCATGACTCAAGGCAGCCAACTGGCAAGCTGTCTATCAAGGATGCGACATTGCATAACTTGCGGAACGTGAATGTCACGATTCCAATGGGTGTGCTGACCGTCGTTACAGGTGTCGCCGGCTCAGGCAAGAGTACGCTTATTAACGACGTATTCCTCAGTCAGAATCCAGATGCCATTGTTATCGACCAGTCAGCAGTAGGCGTGTCTACACGTTCAAATCCCGCGACTTACACAGGCATAATGGATGACGTGCGCAAAGCGTTTGCTTCTGCTAACAAAGTTAACAAAGGATTGTTCAGTTTCAACTCCAAGGGAGCTTGCGAAAACTGCCAAGGGCTCGGTGTCGTGTATACAGACCTTGCCTTTCTTGAAAGCGTGAAACTGCCATGCGAAGTATGCGGGGGCAGACGGTTTAAGGAAGAAGTGCTTGCCTATAAGCTGAACGGCAAGTCTATCGCAGAAGTTCTAGAGATGACTGTGGAGCGGGCATTGGAATTTTTCGAACAAAAAGAGATTGTCCGCAAGCTTCAGGCAATGAGCGACGTAGGGCTAAACTATATTACACTTGGCCAGCCACTTAGCACACTTTCAGGCGGGGAATGCCAGCGTATCAAGTTGGCAAGCGAACTTCACAAGCAGGGCAGCATCTACGTGATGGACGAGCCGACGACTGGCCTGCACATGTCCGATATCGGTCAGCTTCTAACAATCATGAACCGCCTCGTCGATGCCGGCAATACAGTAATCGTCATTGAGCATAACCTCGATGTCATTAGCCGAGCGGATTGGATTATTGATATGGGGCCAGACGGAGGCAGCAACGGCGGCGAGGTCGTGTTCGAAGGCACCCCATCACAGATTATCCACGCGGAGCAGTCGATCACAGGAAAATATTTGACGTAAAGCATGACATCACCATTCAAAAAAGGAGCTGAAACATGGCATTTTTCCAAGACTTGTTCTCGATATTCAAAAAGAGAGAATTAGTATTTCAACAAAGCTACAAAGAATCGGCTGACATGTACTCTTTTCTTTTTGAAAAAGAACACGATGTAACATGGAAAGCAGGACAATATGGATTGTTTAGTATCACGCATAAGAAAGTGAAAAATCCCACAAAACCGTTCAGCATAGCTTCTGCCCCGACAGAGAATGTGATAAAAATAACAACGCGCATTAGCAATGACCCCAGTGCGTTTAAAAAAGCAATGCTCGAATTAAAACCAGGTATGAAAATAAAAATGAGCGGGCCTGTAGGAGCTTTCAGTCTAGAAGATAAAAAGCCGTCACTCCTGATCGCAGGGGGAATTGGCATCACCCCATTTCGATCGATCCTTAAACAACTAGAGGCAGAAAAGACTGGGGACAGCAAACCGATTCATCTCCTCTATCTCGATAGCAAAAAGTCGTACTTATTTAAAGATGAACTTGATGCCATTGCCAACCGTACGTCCATTCACGTGACTTACCTTGATTCACAAGACAGCTTGCATCAAGAGATTGATCCGTTTACTGCTTCACATCAAAACAATGGCACTTACTTTATTGCAGGACCAAAATCCATGGTCGATTCCATTTCCACTTACTTGAAAAACAAACACATTTCAAAACGGAATATTAAGAAGGATGCTTTTTTTGGGTATTAATGGGGGAGAAGGTAGAACAGGTATGAAGCCAGTTCTACCTTCCCAATTGAATTCAGCCACGTGCCAGCAGAACAGTGCCTTAGTTATAGCTCAGTGACCATAGGAATCGGCGCCCTAGGTGATAAAATATAAACGCTACCTACGTTTGTCACTTATAATCTTTGTATAATTCTTTTGTATCATCTAGATACTTCATAAACTCAAGAATGAACTCTTTAGGAGAGAGAATGCGGACTTTGTTTCCAAAACGTATAATTTCCGCTATCGCTTTATCAATGGAGTAATAATTTTTCGTTACACGAATGGTCCCATCTGAATGATTGACAATTTCCTCTTCCTGAAAATGATCTAATACTTGTGCCTTCGTCTCTCTGTTAAATTTGAGGCAAACCTCGAATGGCCTTACGTTGTTTCCCGATTTCTCTTCTTTTCTATATATGTCTTGAATCGTATAAGGACGTCTCGTAAAAAAGCGATTTGTGTCTGTTATACCAAGTTCCGACGCCAAAAGTGGAAAACAAAACGGCTCCTTCATGAAGCGATTTCGTCTTATCGAATAACTTTTCTATATTTGGCTCTAGTGCTTGCCCCATTCCCTAACATTTAGGGCACATCCCTTTTGAATTACTGAACGAGAAAACATCCGATTTACCAATAAAGAGCTATAAAGCGAATCATTAGACTAGCTCCCTTAAATTTTCATCGTAAATTAAGCGACCGTTTTCTTTAGTGTTTCTATTTCGTTATCAATAAACTTAAAGAAAGGCAAAGTAAGACCGGCAAAAGCCGCTGTGCTAATAATCAGCCCGATCAATAAATAAAGTGGCCTAACACCAAATGCCTCACTTAATAATCCACCTACTATTACACCAAGAGGCATTGTCCCTCTAATAATGAATAATCGAACAGAAAAAACTTTACCCATTAAGTCGTTTGGAATCACTTGCTGACAAATCGTGGTATTATGTATACTAAAAATCGCCATCACTATACCGCCTATTATTTCTGTTGTTATGGCGAAGGGTATACTATGATTAAAGGCCAGAACGAGAAATGTGATTCCACCGATAAACAAGGAACCCAACATGATTAATCTTCGACTTTTAAATACAATTTTCGGTACTAATATCGCTCCTATAAAATAACCTATAGGGAAACTTGCCATAAAATAACCATATTGTGCATATGAACCATTCAAAACCTCTGTTATATAAGGGAGCGTTGTAACCATAGTTACACCTACTCCAAACTGAACAAAAGCTAAAAAAATCCCTAACCAAACGACAATACGTTGTTTAAAAAAGAAATAAATGCCTTCTTTAAATTCCAACAACCACGTACTCCGTACAGGTTGATCCGCTTTTTTTCCTTCGTTTATAAGTAATAAGGCACAGCCACTCATTAAGAGCAGAATACTAACCAATAAAAGCGTCACGTCCAAACCTAAATATTGTATGACAATGCCTGCCAATATTGGTGCTAAAAAAGACATGATACGAACCGTTCCATCAATATAAGCATTGGCAGACTTTAATTGTTCTTTCGGTACAATTGTAGGGGTAATTGCATGATTAGCGGGCACGTAGAGCGGCGAAATGAAACCGACTACAATTTGTACAGTGTATATTTGCCATACCTCAAGGTTTCCAGTATATAACGCTATTAAGGGAATGAAAAAGATCATCCCTCTAGTCCATTGAGACAAGACCATAATCCACTTTCTACTCCAACGATCAATATATGGACCAATAATTAATTGCAAAATAAGGGATGGAATAAAATACAACAACCACATACTCCCTAACGCAAAAGTTGACTCGGTTAATTGGTATACTAAGATCGAGTTGCAAAATGTGCCAAACGCCCCTCCCATTTCTGAAATTCCATTTCCTGCCCAAGTAGAAATAAACGAACGATTTTTGAAAAGGTGTGTTTTCATTAGAGAAACCCCTTGATCAGTGATTTAAATACTCGCTTAATTCTTCTGCTAGCAGTCTTAACGCATTTTCTTTTAAAACATATTTCGTTTCTTTTATGCTTACAATTTTTGAAGCTCTTAAGATTTTTAAGTGATGGTGAACAGTAGATTTTCCCATGTCCAACATGTTAGTAATGTCTTGAAGCGAGCGATCCTTTTCAAAGAGTAACTTAACAATTCTGAGTCTTACATCGTCTCCAAGTGCTTTGTACTTTTGAACTAAGAAGTTTGATGGCATGTATTTATCGTCTGGCGAAAGGCTTTCATTCGCAACTGGATAATAAAATACTTTTGTCCCCTCAATGTCTGCTTCAATATTCCAAGGACGATAAATAAATTGTGGTATTAATAATACTTTGTAAACACTAGGTTCCGGCACATAATGAATGCCTCCCGTCGCCCAATGGACCAACTCCTCCGGGTTTAATTTTTGTTTCCTATTTAGCTTGGATTTATAATCAAACTCAAGTATCTGCTCAATACGATCTAATTTAGGTTTGATAACAGTATTAAACCAACTTGTCATGACATAAGTGAGATGTTGCTTCAATCGTGCCGTTTCTACCTTGAATAGAAAATCTACGTATTGTGGAAAAAATGGATTATCCTCAGTAGCTTTAATTAGCTTTAAATTGGCAGCAGAATCACCTTGGGCAGCACTTTTTCTTAACTCTTGATAAGGTTCCCCAATATAAGGCAAGCAAATAAATTTGAATTCATAAGCGTCTAGCTCATTAATATACTGACAGAAATCAGAAAGGCTAGTTCCTTTATAGTAATGAAGCAATTGTAATAATGCCTTCCATGTATTGTTTTCCTCGACATATAGTAATTCACTCAATAGTTCATCCGGAAAATTTTCTTTAACCGTTGGCCAATAGGAGTTTGGTTTTTCGAACGTGTCGATTAATTGTTTGTTCGTAATAGCCGCAATCCCTAAAGCACACTCCCATAATGGAGAATGGGTTAATTCGACCTGGTATGTTTCTCTTTTTCTACTCGTTATATGTAATATGTCCATTGGCACCCTCCTACATTTTTTCATATACAGAGTACACTAAGAAAGAAAACTGTTCAACATTTTTCGAATGAAAAATTCCAAAATCACCGAACCGCTTGTTCTGTCTTCCACCATCCATTCAGGTCGACACAGTAAGCAGGAGTTTTAAGTTAAGCGCAGAATAGCTACCTATCAAGGTTTGAAGGAGTTGAGAATGAAGTTAACTCTAGTTTGCCGGGGTAAATAATGTTAGGAGGGGTTGGGCTCATGGACAATCCAATATTAAAACAAATTGGCACTGTATTCATTCCTGTCAGTGACATAGACAAAGCTAAAGATTGGTACTGTGATATTTTTGGTTTCAATGGAGATGGGGAGATTCTGTTTGGTCACCTTTATGTCGTTCAATTAGAAGGAACAGGGATTGTACTAGATAGCAAAATATATTCGCCAGAAAAAACGTTTCAGATACCAGCCTTCCATTTCAATACCAATAATATTGAAGAAGCTTATCAATATATGCAGAGTAAAGGCGTGAAACTCCTTACAGGAATAGAAAACAACCATTACTTTAATTTTGAAGACTTAGACGGAAATATGTTAATGGTTTGCAAGGGTTAATTAAATTTTATCGATCATTGTACCAAGCTCATTATGTAAAAAAACCGACTGCTTTGTAGATAACAAAATAGTCGGTTTCGAACAATCCTATAATTCGACATGCGTGAGGCAATCTGAATCGACATGCAAATGAATTTGGTTTCCAGATGGATCTTCGGTAATGAATGCCCCATTCTCTTCTATGACTCGATAACCCATAGCCTCTAATTTTACAACCATTGATCTTCTTTGTTCCTCGCTTGGGATAACAACCGTATAAAAAAGCATTCTTACACTATTGGACACAGGTTTCGGGGCATTTTTTCCAAACCACATATTTGCTCCAATATGATGGTGATACCCGCCACTTGAGAAAAAGGCCATTTGATTTGGTATATCCATGGTAATATCAAACCCTAGACCCTCATGATAAAATTCCTTCGTTTTTTCTAAATTAGATACATGTAGATGAATATGACCGATCATTGTTTCTTTTGGAATGCCATTCCATGTTTCTCCGTTTGCTTCAGCAATAATGCTCTCGACATCCATTGGAGCTTGCTTCGAAAAATCTATTTCTCCTGTTGTGTTTCTCCATGTCGACGGATCAGTGTCTACTGCTACTTCAATACCATGACCATCAGGGTCTTGAAAGTATAAAGCATCATGGGTTCCATGATAGGTAGCTCCTTGTAATGGATACTTTTCATTCAACAGATGAATGATCAGTTTCCCTAAATCTATACGCGTAGGAAAAAGTAAAGCATAATGATACAAACCTGTTGTCCGCCCTTGCTTAGGAATAATATTTTCAGGTTGTTCAATTGTAAGCAAAGGCGTTGTCCCGTTTGCTGTCAACACTGCTTTTTTTCCTGATTGATTTAATACTTGAAATCCCATTAAGCCTTTATAAAATTCAAGGGAACGCCTTAAATGTTCAACTTTTAAATGAACGTGGTTCACAAATGTATTTGGTTTTCTATGATAGGAATTCATTTTTTACCTCCTATAGATTCTACAAACAAAGCTTAATATAAGGCAAAGCGTTAAGTGGGGGCGCAATGTTGTTGTTCATTCTGTTATTGTTTATCGATTAAGGTCATAATAAACCCTTAGAATAATGAAAGGAAGTAGGCACATTAACGTTCTATAGTATACAAAAAGATACTAAAGGATAATAAAATAGCTCGTCATTTATAAACATAAAAAAGCACCGAAGCCTAAAAGACTTGGTACTCCTCAGTTCCCATACCCTTATAATCATCATTCATATTGTAGGGTACTTCACAACGGGCCATTTTTCTTTCCTTAACTGATCAGTAAACTTGGAATCGACATTTATATTATGTTGGACAAGTTCCTTTGGAGTAAGAGCCAACCATTGATTTAAAGATACATCTTCAAACTGATCGCTTTTGAACATTTCAAGAAACCACACCGATTCGTCGCCTGTATTTTGAATATAGTGCCCTGTGGCAAAAGGGACGTACCCAACATCACCAGCCCGATAATCAAATGTACGCGCTACACCATTCCCAGTAAACACAGTCATTCTTGCCTGGCCAGTTAAGTAATACTGCCATTCATCATTGTTCGGATGCCAGTGCATTTCCCGCATAGCGCCTGGTTCAACTTCAACCAAAGCAGCAGCAATTGTTTTGGAAACAGGAAAATTCCTTGAATCCACAATACGTACACTGCCTCCTGGTGTGATCAATGGGGGCTGTTTTAATAATTCATGCTTAAACGTTTGTGGCACTGCGCCATAAGGGGAGGTCATTTGTTGCGACTGCAACGGTCCTGGAACTTCGTCTTGGTAAATATACACTTGTTCAGTTGGAATGGTTGCAAATACAGATTCAGGTACACCAAAATTTGCCGAAAGAACGTCTTTCGGAGTGTGGGCCATCCAATCGGACAACGACAATGTACTTAAATCAGAGAACATCCCATCATCAAAGACAAGCAAAAATTCACAACCGTCATCCAAACCTTGAATGGAGTGGGGAATGCCAGGGGGAAAATACCATAAGTCTCCTGGGCCGACATCTTCTATAAAGTTTCTGCCATTTTGATCAACAGCCGTGATCCGGGCATGGCCAAGTAACATATAGGACCATTCTGCTTGCTTGTGCCAATGAAGCTCACGTACGCCTCCTGGTGTTAAACTCATATTCACTCCGGCAAGTGTTGTCGCAATCGGCAAATCCCTTTGAGTAATTTCTCTTGACCAACCGCCATGATTTAATTGCATATGGGCATCGGAAAAAGAAAAACGCAAATTAGGAATCAACCCACGATCGGTTTCTGGTGGAACAAGTATATTAGGGTTTTGGAGATCACGCATCAAATTCCGCGGACCACGATCAACGCCTCCAGCGCCATCAGCTCGAATAGGCTGCGGAATATTTGAGTTCCCTTTTAGCGGCTTCACGTTATCTCCCCGTTTCATTTTTTTAATCCCCTTCATCATATTAAACAGGAAGCCGCTTTATTCTTAGTAGTTCGACAATCGTATATATGTCTCTTCTCCCCTTGGCCCTTTAGTAGCATTGAGAACTTGATTCAAACACATTAATCAGAAAAAAAGACGCAATATCCTGTAAAATTGCGCCTTCTCCATACCATTATTCTCCTGTTTCTGCAAATTTCTTTATACGTGTTCCTATCTCATCTCGGACTCGTTGAAAGACCATCCACCTCTCTTCTTCGGTACCTTCTGCCTTCGCCGGATCCTCAAATCCCCAATGGTCACGCTTCACATGTGCTGGCGTGAGCGGGCATTTGTCTGCTGCATCGCCGCATAGCGTCACAACAAAGTCAGCGTTGTTTAACAGGTCTACATGAATGAGATCGGATGTTTGATTGGAGATATCAATCCCTACTTCGTTCATTGCTTTTACGGCATTAGGATTCAAACCATGGGCTTCAATTCCTGCGCTATAGACCTCCCACTCATCTGATAGATAATGCTTCCCAAATCCTTCCGCCATCTGACTGCGGCATGAGTTTCCTGTACATAAAAAGTAAATGGTTTTCTTTGACATGTGCCTTCCACTCCTTAATGAATGATCATTAACCAGAGGTATAAACCTAATAACGTTATAAACAACACAGGTAAAGTAATGACTACACCAGTCTTAAAATAAGTACCCCATGAGATTTTTACACCTTTTTGTGTCAACACATGGAGCCACAATAATGTGGCGAGTGAACCAATGGGTGTTATTTTCGGCCCTAAATCGGAACCAATCACATTTGCGTAAACCATCGCTTCCTTCATTAATCCAGTCGCGCTCGTCGTATCAATAGCAATCGCATTGATCATTACCGTTGGCATGTTGTTCATCATCGAACTTAAAACAGCGGCAACAAACCCCATCCCCATTGTAGCAGCAAAAACACCTTGCTCCGCGATCCTCTCAAGTCCCAAAGCGAGTAAATCTGTTAAACCGACATTTTGTAAGCCGAACACGACCACATACATCCCAATCGAGAAAAAAACAATGTTCCATGGCGCGCCTTTCAATATAGACCGGGTTTGAATAACAGGGCTTTTTCTAGCTATCACTAAAAAGATCAACGCAATCAGTCCTGCAATAATAGAAACGGGGATATGCAAAAACTCACTAACTAAGTAACCAATTAACAATAGAACAAGCACCCACCATGACAAGCGAAACATGTTATCGTCTTTAATTGCCGATGCAGGTGATTGCAACGTCTCGTAATCATAGTTTTTCGGGATGCTTTTTCGGAAGTAGAGATACAACACGAGGATACTCGCGATTAAAGAGAAGACATTCGGAACAATCATGCGTGTCGCATACTCAATAAAGCCAATGCCAAAAAAGTCAGCCGAAACAATGTTCACTAAGTTACTCACAATGAGTGGCAGAGACGTTGAGTCAGCGATAAATCCACTGGCAATGATAAAAGGGAATACCATTTTTTCATTAAAGTTTAAAGCACGGACCATCGCTAAAACGATTGGCGTTAGAATTAAGGCAGCGCCATCGTTGGCAAAAAACGCCGCAACTACGGAACCAAGAATGCACACGTATACAAACATCAGCTTGGCGTTCCCCTTCGCTGCCTTGGTCATATGTAAGGCGGCCCATTCAAAGAAACCAATCTCATCGAGGATTAAGGAAATAATAATAACGGCAATAAATGTCAACGTGGCATTCCACACAATCCCCGTCACTTCAACCACATCTGCAATTGAGACAACGCCAAGTAATAAAGCAAGAATAGCTCCTCCACACGCCGACCAACCAATATTCAAGTTACGAGGCTGCCAAATAACCAACGCGAGCGTCATAATAAAAATCAATGAAGCAAAAATAACCGTTAACAACGCTTAATCCTCCCTTTACCCACAGTCTACAGGTATTTCCTTCTCTAAAAGACTGCGGTAGCGTTCATCTTGATCTGAAAGTTGCTTCAAAATGGCTTGAACGAATTCAGCTTTCGGAGAGGATTGGTTCAAAGAATAAAAACGCCATTGGCCTTTTCGCGTTTCCACTACTAGGCCAGCTTCCTTAAGTTTCTTTAAATGCTGACTAATTGAAGGCTGACTCGCTTCAAACATATCGACAAATTGACAAACGCAATATTTTTTCTTTGAAACAAGTTTCAACATGAGCAACCGAGTGGGATCACTAATCACTTTCATGCATTTCGCAATTTCTTCGGAGCTCAGTGACTTAAATACCATTCATGATCTTCCCCCTTCCAAACAATATTATATAACGAAATCATTATATAAGTAAATGCTAATATAAATGACAATAATTTATGCGTTCCCATAAAAAAACGAGCACCTTGTACCCGTTTTTTATCATTCAAGATATAGGAGTATTGCCTATCTTCTCACTGTCTTGTTTTGTATAAAAATATTCCCATTTGTTTCCATCGGGATCGGTTACCCAAAATTTATCTTGTACAGCATAACAACAAGTAGTATTCAATTCTTCACGGACAAAGAAACCTTCACGTTCGAGCCTTTCTTTATGTTTAAGTACATCTTCTTTGGTCTCAACCTGTATACCTAAATGATTAATTTGATTTCCAGCCACTTTATTTTTTTGTGTTAACGTCAAATTTAAATTAGGTTCTTGTGTCAGAAATTTGACATAATCGTCTTTTACTTTTACCGGTTTCACGCCTAAGAATCGTTTATAAAAGGTTTGACTTTCACTTAAATTTTTTACATTAAGCCCAATGTGCACATTCACCATTATTATTCCTCCTCTATATCAATAAAATTTGATTTAATAAACACAGCAAGCCCCATTTTGATAGTAACGAAGCACCACTTGATCTTTTACTTGTTCCATCCTCTCTTCTTTTAGCAATTGCTTCATCTCATCTACTGGCTCTTTACAACATTTGTTAAAAGGAGAAAAGAAACGTTTTAGTATCCTCAACTTGCCACTCACCTCCATCAAGAAAAATTGATTTAACAATTTATAATTAAAACCGTTACTTAGACGGTTTTAATATACAGCAGAGTTGTTCCGACAGTAAGGCATCAACTTCTGTCTCATTAACACTGTAATAACTCCAAGTACCCTTTGTTTCCATTTTCAACAAATTTGCGTCGACTAAAATCTTCAGGTGGTAGGATAGCTTAGATTGGCTCATTTGCATCTCTTCCGTAAGATCACATACACACGTTTTACCTTTTAGACTAAGGACATTTAACAGACGTAAACGTTTTGTGTCGGCTAATGCCTTAAACTTGGTTTGGAAATCCTCTAATTCTTGATTGGAAAGATGATTATTAACAGGTTGTTTCATGATAGCACCTCAACTTTTAAATCAAAAAAAATTGATTTAAGTCCATTCTAAAGGACAATAAACTAAAAATCAAGAGTTCTTGATTTAATAAATAATTGCTGATCGTATAACGTCCTACACCGTGACCGACGAAGCGATCATGTCGTCTTTTGCTTAAGATTGATATCGAAAAAAAGCTGTTGACAATAAAAAAATCATCGTGTTATAATTAAAAATTTGTTAAATAAACAAATGTATGGTAACCTTAAGAAAGTCCCGTATATGGAGGTGGATTGTATGTTTCAAATTGGCGATAACATTGTTTATCCGATGCACGGAGCAGGTGTAATTGAGGCGATAGAAGAAATAGAATTTTTAGAGGAAAAACAACAGTATTATATCATAAAAATGTCAATCAACAATATGAAAGTTATGATTCCAACGAGCAAAATAGTGAGTTCAAGTATACGGCCAGTTACTGATATACTTGCGATAAACCACATTATACACATATTTCAGCACGGAGAATCAGATACGTTACTGCCGTGGAAACAAAGGTATAAAGTAAACGCGGACAAAATAAAAATGGGTGACATACAAGAAGGTGCTGAAGTTGTACGCGATTTAATGCGTATTAAGAAAGAAAAAGCACTTAATACAAGCGAAAAAGAAATGTTGGATAATGCCTATGAATTTTTGCTTAGTGAACTGGAAGTCATTAAAGGAATCACCGAAAATCAAATAAAAAGTTTCTGTTAAAGATAGACATGATTGCACCTCAAAAATTCACTAAATTTTTTGGTAATATTATGATTAAAAGTCATCATTTCAAAGACGTTCAAGTAGGTTTTTTAGTGAGCATGATACAGAGAACATAAAAAAACAGGCCCTATATAAGGAGCCTGTTTGTATGAAAATTAATTAAGCAGTTTTTTGAACGTTAGCTGCTTGAGCTCCACGAGCACCTTGCTCAATGTCAAACGTTACTTTTTGACCTTCGTCTAAAGATTTGAATCCTTCACTTTGGATAGCAGAGAAGTGTACGAATACATCGTCTCCATCTTCGCGTTCGATAAAACCAAAACCTTTTTCTGCATTAAACCATTTCACTGTACCTTGTTCCATTTTTGTTGCCTCCTAGTGCGTTGCCACACATTATATTACTACTCTTGTCCAAAGTATCATCAAGACGAAAAGTCAATATTCATACTATCCTTTACACCGAACAAAAATAATTCCCTTTATCATAACAGAAAACGGAAGTAATGGCAAATTAATTTTAGTTTTTTTGCCATAGCGGTATAACGTGTGAATATCAGGGTAGAAACGGCATCGAATTTATAGCATGTCTAATCATCTCCCTTAAAAAATCTTACTTTTCAGACCCGTGAGATTGCTTCACTTATGGTATATGATAACTATATCTAAACAGTAAATTATAGCTTGAAGAAGAAAGCAAGAATTAATTTTTACAATAACTGCTTTGGAAGAAGCTAAACAATATAAGTAAAGGCTAATTGGAGGATAAGTTAGATGAAACCTAGAATTGGAATGATTGGATTAGGTGGGATTGCTCAAAAAGCGTATTTACCTATTTTATCAAAGGAAGTAGATTGGACCTTTGTCGGAGCATACTCGCCGAATAAACAAAAAAGAGAACAAATCTGCAACCACTATCGCATCAAAGCATTTGAAGATTTATCTATGTTAAGTGAATCATGTGATGCCATCTTTGTTCATAGCTCAACAGAAACACATTATGAAATTGTATCTCAACTACTTCGTGATGGAATCGATGTTTATGTCGATAAACCATTAGCAGCTACTATTGAACAGGCGGAGGACTTGGTTCATTTAAGTGAGACGCTTGGCAGGAAGCTGATGGTTGGATTTAATCGGCGCTTCTCACCCATGTACGTGAAATTAAAAAAGTTACTGAAAGAGAAGGACACTGCTTGGATGAACCTTGAAAAGCATAGAAGCGCCTCAATCAATGATACGCTTTCTTACGAACACACCCTGTTGGATGACTATCTCCACCTAGTAGATACAGTTAGATGGCTTTCGGATGGAAACATACGTTTTGAAAATGGCTTTTTGAAAACGATTGACTCTAAGTTAGCCTTTACTAAACAACAATTCCAGTCTGATGATCATATCATCTTTAACAGTTCCATGCATAGGAGTGCAGGCACCAACTTAGAACAACTAGAATTAGTAACGACTGGTGGAATCTTTCGTGTGAAGAACATGAACATCTTTGAATGTGAAACAGATAATCAACTCTCCACTTTTTATTCTGGCTCATGGGAATCGATCCTAGAACAAAAAGGATTTCAGCATGCTGTGAACCATTTCATTCAATGTATTCAACAAAATATTGAGCCGAGTGTACCAGCAAGAGAAGGTTTAGAGTCACAAGTTTTGTTGCAAGAACTTATTCAACATTCCAAGCGCCTTTAAAGATAACCTAAATCAATTAAATCATTTATAATCCGTAAGTCTTATCCCTCATTATGTTCATTTACAGTCCTCACCATTGACGATTTTTATATGTATCTGATTTCTTGTGATCAGTGTACTATAAAATAATGAGTATACTAGGAGAGGGAATTTATGTCGACGACTACATTGAAAATTATCGCCTTATGCGCTATGTTCATTGATCACATCGGGCAATTTTTTCCTGAGACACCGGAATGGTTTAATTGGATTGGAAGAATATCCGCCCCTATTTTTATTTATTGTGTTGTTTTAGGGATTAAACACACTATGAATAAAAAGAAATACCTTATTCGGTTATACTTATTTTCATTAAGTATGGCGATTGTAAATATGGTACTGAATCAACTATTTGATTATACGCATTTCTATATTTGGAATAATTTTTTTAGTTCTTTATTTGTTGTTGCGGTAGTGGTACTTTTACTAGACAACTTTAAAGCAAAAAACTTGTTTTTCTTCATCATTTGGCAACTATCAACTCTTATTTTATGTTTCGTTTTAGTTGAAAAATATGAGGTATTAAGACTAAGTGATCCATCAGGTACATACTACTTTTTAGGTTCAGTATTTGGTAATATCCTCTTTGTGGAAGGCACTTTTTTAGGGGTTGTACTTGGGGCTATATTTTATCTTACTTTATCGAACCGAATCAATTTAATTATTCTATATACCTCCTTCTCCTTGTGTTTTTATATGCTTCACTTAAAGGTGAACAATTACGGAAATCCAGTCATTCACACCTATTTGTTTCCGTTTGCAGACTATCAATGGATGATGGTTTTCGCTCTTCCATTTTTATTGCTCTATAACGGCAACAGAGGGATTGGCTTAAAGTATATCTTCTATATTTTTTATCCGTTACACTTAGTTATTCTGTATTTATTGACTGTGTCTCGATTGTAGTAAATTAAATCTACAACTTCCTACTAGTTAAACAAAATCATCGCTTAAACGACTTCTTTTGAAAATCAGCATATAAAAAATACCAAGGGCGCTTTTAACCCTTGGTATTCTTGCGTTTTACTGATGTGGTTGAGTTCGTGTTGATTAGGAAAATCCTTCTCGATACAAACTCCATTTTAATGGCTTTAAAAGCGGCTTATGCAACAGTGTTGTCTTACGGGGCGGCTTTGTTGCTAAGCGATTATACGTTGTCATCCAAGTTACAAAAGCAAATAGATGCTCGTTAACACTCTTACTAGGCGATTGCATATACTGTAAAAAAAGCCCAAGGAGAGATTTGCTATGAATTATTATCATAATTTATTTTACAACATTCCCCAAAACCTGAATGAATGTAGAGATTTTCCCTATTACCAAAGACATAACATGTACAGAACAGTGCCATACCAACAACCCAAAACGGACTTTGGTAAAGAGCCCTTTACATTAAACATCTCACAAGCTTCCAAAAATAATAATACCTACCGCACTGCCATTTGGACTGGAGAACATCTACAAGTAACCTTAATGAGCATTAATGTCGGTGACGATATCGGGTTAGAAATACACCCTCAAACGGATCAATTTTTCAGGATAGAACAAGGTCAAGGCTTGGTACAAATGGGTAGCAGCCCAAATCATTTAACGTATCAAGCAAATGTTTCCGACGATAGCGCGATTATGGTTCCTGCTGGCACATGGCACAATGTTACCAATACTGGGCCTGTACCTTTAAAACTTTATTCCATCTATGCGCCTCCACATCATCCTTATGGTACGATCCAACCAACAAAAGCAGATGCTATGGAATCGTGATTTTTGTGTGTAGGCTTGTAAACATGTATGTTTGCAAGCTTTTTATCTGACTTCTGTATTTACTCTAAAAGTACTTAAGTTTATTAAAACGTCATAACAGTTTATAGGATTCATTTTTAACCACCTATTCTTAATGTATGTCAATTGCCTAATAGGTTCTAAACTAGTTAATGATGATTCTAGGCAGTTTTACTGAGGGATAATCCGTTGAGTACAGGTACTCTTTTATTCTGTATCTGTACTTTTTGACCATTTCGTTCTTTCTAGGTTTTTTCTCCCCACAAAACAAGTTGTTCGAATATAGGAATAAGTTCAATCCCTGCCTCCGTTAATGAATACTCAACTTTAGGTGGAACTTCATTATATTGAACTCTTTGAACAATCCCGTGTTCAATCATTTCCTTTAGAGATTGATTTAACATTGTCCCTGTAATACCAATCACTTGTCTTTTTAATTCGTTATACCGAATGATTTTGTTACTGCATAATACAGCTAGTATAGATAAATTCCATTTTCCTGATAAGACTTTTAATGCGTAACTGGCTGGAGCTAACTCTTTGTTTAACTGATCATCAGGCATAATTTGTTCCTTCCTTAGTCATTTTTTTCTTACTTAGACAGTTTATTATGCGTACATGTTATATATATATATCTTTAATTATAATCAAATTAGAAATTAAATCATCGTTGGTTTTAACAATAAAAGGAGTGTTTAAGTTGATGAATATCAAAATCAATACAGTAGCATTACAAAGACAAGCTTTGGATCGCAGTTCGCAGAAAGTTAATTTGCTGACTAGAGATTTGTAGCAGAATTTGAGAATACCAATATAGAGTTTGGTTTTTCACATCCCCATCTTTTCCTGCTGTTTGGACGAATGCATATCGAATATCAGTAGCTAAAAATACATAACGATTTTTATTTCCGAGTAAACCTCGGTATCAAAGGAGAACGTAAATAAATGACGAAAATAGAAAAAAACGTTGTGTTCAACAAAAATGAGATGCTGGCTGCACAATACAACAATTACGGATCACCAGATGTTTTTTACGAAGGTTATATAGCAAAACCAGTAGTAAAGCCAGAAGAGGTACTCATTCGTGTCCATGGAACAAGTGTAAATCCAATGGACATTATGTTTCGGTCCGGAAAACTGAAGATGTTAACGGGACGAAAATTCCCCAAAGGCACTGGAATTGACTTTGCTGGTGAGGTCGCTGGAATTGGATGAGATGTTACAAATTTTCAATTAGGCGACAAAGTGTGGGGAGTTCTTCCTATGAACTTGAAAAGCCAGGTTGGAAGTGCCGCTGAATATGTAACTACTTTGCCCAAACATTTATCAAAAAGCCCCACTAAAATTGATCTTTTACAAGCTGCGGCATTGCCAGGAGTTGGTGCTACCGCAATCATTGCCTTACGATATAAAACAAAACTCAGAAAGGGCGAAAGGCTACTTGTGCATGGTGCAAGCGGGGGAGTTGGTAGTATTGCTGTCCAAATTGGCCGCATGTTAGGTGCACATGTAACTGCACTTGCAAACGCGAACATCTTAAATTTTTGCAGGAGATCGGTGCAGACCAAGTGTTTGACTATTCGCAAATATCCCCAACTATTCTTGAAGAGTTTGATGTCATTATGGACACAGTGGGAACAGACCTCAAACACTACAGGCGCTTGCTTGCAAGGAATGGAAGGATGGTCACAATTAGTTTTCCCAGCTTCACCTCCTTTTCCTATATACTAGCATCAACTATGTTCGGTTCTCGTAGAGTTCAAACGTTTAGTGCGAGTCTAAAAACCGATCTTCTTAAGGAATTAGCAGGTTATGTAGATTCCGGCGCTATTAAACCAATTATTGATAGCATTTACCCTCTTTCCGATATTGCTGGAGCGCATCGTTCATTGGAAGCTGGTGGGGGACGCGGGAAGCGCATAATACAAATATGAGAAGGAAGAAGGCCTTGCTTCGGCAGGGTTATTTTTTATCGTTTACGTTCCTCTTTTTTGGGTTTGTCGGTTTTCAAGACAGCACACTCGTAAAGAACCTAAAGGCTTATCACCTACTTCCGAACAATACGTCAGTTATGTCATAAGCTAAAAATCATGTTTTTTCACCTTGTGGCGAGTTTGTGGCGAGTTGGGCATAAAAAAACACCCATTTTCCCCTAGAAAATGAGCGCATTAAAAAATACCAAAGGTGCTTCAAACCTTTGGTACTCCTACGTTTTTTCTGTATGCGGTTGAGAGGACTCGAACCTCCACGGGATTTAACTCCCACTAGGCCCTCAACCTAGCGCGTCTGCCATTCCGCCACAACCGCGTATTCTGGTGCGGGTGAAGGGACTTGAACCCCCACGTCATAAAGACACTAGATCCTAAGTCTAGCGCGTCTGCCAATTCCGCCACACCCGCTGGCAATTTAAATGTAATTATAGATGGCGGTCCGGACGGGACTCGAACCCGCGACCTCCTGCGTGACAGGCAGGCATTCTAACCGACTGAACTACCGGACCTTGTTGATGGTGGAGGATGACGGGATCGAACCGCCGACCCTCTGCTTGTAAGGCAGATGCTCTCCCAGCTGAGCTAATCCTCCATTTTGACTGCAGATAAGCGGCGAATTTCTTTGTCCAATTCGTGTCTCTCGGTCAGTCACGTACGGTTGTACGCTCCTTTCCTCGAGCACTTCTTGTCCTCGAACTTCTTGCTTCTCTTTGTCAAACAATGATGCTGATAAGCTGCAAATCTCTTCGTCTCGTTCATGATTCTCTAACAGCGATTGAAACGAACTGGTGCTGGAAAGGAACAATAGAACAGAGCATGTCCATTTTCCTTTCAGCGCCTCGTTTTGCAAATGACCCGTACGGGATTCGAACCCGTGTTACCGCCGTGAAAGGGCGGTGTCTTAACCGCTTGACCAACGGGCCAGAAGAGCGGAGAAGGAGGGATTTGAACCCTCGCGCCGCTTACACGACCTACTCCCTTAGCAGGGGAGCCCCTTCAGCCACTTGGGTACTTCTCCATGGCTCCACAGGCAGGATTCGAACCTGCGACCGATCGGTTAACAGCCGATAGCTCTACCACTGAGCTACTGTGGAATATGTAGACTATTTTCCGCCTCTCCTTGGCGACTCTTATAATATAGCATAGTCACTTCCTTTGATGCAATACTTTTTTCGATAAAAATTTTAGTTTCCCGTGGCAGTTGCCACAAACATATTTTTGCGTATTGATTTTTCGCCGCCGGTGGTATATTCGGCTACAAGATGTACATGTATACACCAGAACTGTCTGTTCGTCTTGCGCTGTTTTGCAATAGCGAGGTGCTCCTGTTTTGGCAAGCCATTCCTGAAAATCTTTATCGCCATGTTTGTAGCCTTTCCCTTCGAGATGAAGGTGGTAATGGCAAAGTTCATGTTTAATGATGCCGATCAGTTCTTCTTTGCCATAGCGCTCATATTGTTTTGGGTTTAGCTCGATATCGTGGCTTTTTAGCAAATACCTTCCCCCCGTTGTGCGAAGGCGGTTATTGAAACGGGCCGTGTGTGTAAAAGGGCGCTTAAAAAAAGCAAGAGAAATCGTTTCTGTTAGCTGTTGCAATTCTTTGTTTGTCATTCTTTGTCCCCCATAAAAACTATTCAACTCTGACAAACAGCCTAACATATACTACTTGAAACATGAGAGGAGCGTTCGATATGCCTATTTGGTTAAAGAGACAGCTTCGCAAAGCGTATGCTGAAAAAAACCGCCATCAATTGAAGCTTTTAAATCAATGTTGGTTTTATTATAAAGCAACTCATGGAGAAAACACGCTTTCTCAACGTAAAGAACCGATGTAGGGAGCTTGAGACGCTCCCTTCATGCAGTTAGACAACAACCGGTGCCTTCATTGTCAGGCTGATGCGTCCTTTTTTCTCGTCAACGCCCTCTACCCAAACAGTAACAACGTCGCCAATGGACACAACTTCCATAGGGTGTTTGATGTAACGGTCCGCCAATTTGGAAACATGCACGAGACCGTCCTGTTTGACGCCAATATCGACAAAGGCGCCAAAATCGACGATATTGCGCACGGTGCCTTGAAGCTCCATACCTTCTTCCAAGTCCTCCATCTTAAGAACATCTTGTTTTAATTGTGGCGCTGCTAATTCATCCCGTGGATCCCGGTTTGGACGGGCAAGTGCGTCGATAATATCGGCTAATGTTAACGTGCCAATGTCAAGTTTTTCTGCTAATTCGCCTTGATTGAGGCTGTTTAGTCTTTGTTTCAATTTGTCTGTGCCAATGTCTTTTTGCTCGGCTTCTACATACTGAAGGAGTTTTTTCGCCTCGTTGTAGCTTTCTGGATGAATGGCCGTCGCATCCAATCGATTTTTGCCGTCTGGGACACGTAAAAAGCCAATGCATTGCTCATATGTTTTGGCGCCTAAACGGGGAACGCTTTTTAATGCTGTTCTTGTTGTAAATGGCCCGTGTTCGTCTCGATAGGCAACAATGTTGGTCGCTTGCGTTTTATTAAGCCCAGCCACATAAGAAAGCAATGCTGCTGAAGCAGTATTGACATTGACGCCGACACGGTTGACGGCTGTTTCCACGACAAAAGCAAGCGACTCATTTAGCTTTTTCTGTGACACATCATGCTGGTATTGGCCGACGCCAACCGATTTTGGATCAATTTTGACTAGCTCCGCCAACGGGTCTTGCAGGCGACGGGCAATGGAGATCGCGCTCCGCTGCTCGACTTGGAGATCAGGGAATTCAGTGCGGGCGATTTCAGAAGCAGAATAGACGCTCGCCCCCGCTTCGTTAACGATACAATAGTAAAGCGTATCATCGATCTCTTTAATCGTACTTGCGATAAATTGCTCGGTTTCACGGGAAGCTGTTCCGTTGCCGATGGCAATCATTTTGACGCCGTATTTTGTCGTCACATTCCGTATGATCGCTGCTGCTTCTTCTGTTTTATGGTGTGGTGCTGTTGGATACATGACCCCTACTTCAAGCGCTTTGCCTGTCGCATCTACAACCGCCCATTTGCAGCCTGTCCGAAAAGCTGGATCGATGCCTAACACGACTTTGCCTTTCATCGGCGGCTGCAAGAGCAGTTGCTTTACATTTTCTGCGAAAATCGTGATCGCCTGCTCTTCCGCTTTTTCAGTCAAAAATGCCCGTACTTCCCTTTCTAGTGAAGGCTCAACCAAACGCTTGTAAGCATCTTCAATCGCCTCTTCGACAATGGGAACGACCGGTGAACCATGCTTTTTGATGGTGAGGCGTTTGATTTGGTCGATAAAGGCATCGCTTGGGAAGCGTACGTGAACGCGCAATACCTCTTCTCGCTCACCGCGGTTAACGGCGAGTGTCCGGTGGGGCACCATTTTTTTAATAGGCTCTTGGAAATCATAATAAAGGGCGTAGACGCCTTTTTCATCTTCTGCGCCGCCATTTTTTCGGCTTGTTTCAACTGTCGCTTGCTTTAATGCCCGTTCACGGAGCCTCGACCGTACTTCTGGGTCTTCGGCAAACATCTCTGCTAGTATATCTTTCGCGCCAGCGATTGCGGTATCACTGTCTGGCACTCCTAATTCTTGATTGATAAAGGGCGTTGTCGCTGTTTCTAGCGAAAATTCTCTCGGAAAAGACAATATTTCTTGCGCCAATGGCTCAAGCCCTTTTTCTTTTGCTGCGGTTGCCCGAGTGCGTCGCTTTTGTTTATATGGCCGGTATAAGTCTTCTAATGTTTGCAGCTTTCGGGCCGCTTTAATTTGCGCCTTTAATTCGGCTGTCAATTTGCCTTGTTCATCAATGAGGCGTAGCACTTCTTCTCGCCGTTGCATGACGTTTTCAGCATATTCATGCGCATCGGCGATTGCTTTGATTTGCAATTCATCAAGACCGCCTGTTTGTTCTTTCCGGTATCGAGCAACAAAAGGGACCGTATTGCCTTCCTTTAACAACTCGACAACTTGCCTAACTTGTTTCGGCGCTAAGCCTGTTTCCGTTACCGTTTCGTTTACCAATTCCTCCATTGCCTTACCGTCCTCCAATCTCCGTTTATCATAGCACAAAAGCAAATAAACAAAAAAGAAACACCTCGCCCTGTAAGGTGTTTCTTTTCGCTTATCGCCCTATCCCCTATGTACCGCAGCAGGCACTCTAAATTTGCCGACCATTAACGTCGCGTCATCTTTTTGATTAAACCGTTTGGCTGCCACCACGTTCTCACTTACGTTGTATAAGCCACTCTGGTCAATTAACGCTTGTTTTGGCGGAAGCCGGTCGACGCCATCTGTATAGATCATAAAGGCGCTACCAGGAGAATATAAGAACTTGTCGCTTTTGATTTGGCTTTTGCGGCCACACAAATAACCCCGCGCCGGCATTGGCTGAATAAACGAGCCGTCAGGATGGAACAAGACAAAGCCAATGTTTCCGAAGTTTGCATAATGGAGGATGTTGCTTTCGTAATCAATTTTAACGACTGTAATAACAGCGCCCCGTTGGTGGATTAAAGCCCTATTGCAATGTTCAAGAATCACATCGACCGATTCAGCATGATACGTTTGTACCGCTTCTAGTGCAGTTATAGTAGAATGGTAAGCCCCTTGGCCGCTCCCTAAACCATCGACAACGGCACATACTGTGTATGTGCCTTTTTGAATCACCATATGCCCGTCGCCGCAAACGGCATTGCCTGGTTTGATTTGCTGGACAGTCGCAATATCCGTATAGTGGTCTTTAAAATACGTAAGCATTTCAGAAAATCTCCGTAGGCTCCACACGGATGGAGTCGCGCAGTTTTTGAAGTGCACGGCGCTGCAAACGGGATACATGCATTTGTGAAATGCCCAATTTTTCGCCTGTCTCTTTTTGGCTTAAATTCTCATAATAGGTGCATTGAAGAATGTCCTTTTCCCGTTCGTTTAGCACTTCGAACGCTTTTTCAAGCAATAACTTTTGGTCAGCTTGCTCATAGCCAGCCTCTTCATTTCCAACAAGATCAAGAAGCGTCACTTCTCCGCCTTCTTGGTCTGCCTCAAGAGGACGATTGACGGATAGTGCTTGGTAACTTTTGCTCATTTCCATTGTCTCAAGCACCTCTTCCTCTGTAACTTGAAGGTACTCGGCAATTTCATGAACATAGGGGGAACGTTGCAACTCAATGGTTAACGTATCCGCTGCTTTCTTAATTTTTGGGCCTAGTTCTTTAATGCGGCGCGGCACATGGACACTCCATGTTTTGTCGCGAATAAACCGTTTAATCTCTCCTACCACTGTAGGAACAGCGAACGATTCAAAGCTTCTGCCATAGTCTTCGTTATAACGTTTCATTGCGGCGAGCAGGCCAACCATGCCGACTTGATACAAGTCTTCATCGTATTCCCGCCCTTTTGAAAACTTCCTTGAAAGGGAGCGGACAAGCGCTTCAAAATGGTTTACCAATTTGATTTGGGCTTCTTCACTTCCAGTTTTTTGGTATTCTTCGATCCAAAGATAGATATCATCCTTGTTCTGACTGTAAGGAAGAGATTCCGTCGACACTTTCCTCCACCCCACTCTCGTAAAGATACTTTGTCACGACGAGCATCACGCCGTTATCTTCATTAATTTCAACTTTATCCATTAAACTGCTGATGAGGAATAAACCAAGCCCTCCTTCCTTCAAATCTCCAACTGGCTTTTGCCCATCTACTGGGCCTAGTCGACTTTCCACATCTTGAATGTCAAAACTCTTGCCTTGATCAGCAACGACTACTTGAATTCGATCGTCATAAATATAACAAGCTAAATAAATCGATCCACCTTCGGAATAGGCGTGCTCTACGACATTCGTACATGCCTCGGCAACGGCGATCTTAATATCCTCAATGTCGTCGTAAGCAAAACCAAGACGGTTCGCGACGCCAGAAACCGTTAAGCGTGCAATACTTACGTATTCGGGCTTGGCAGGGAGCTCCACGTGGATACGGTCATGTTGTTCCATTAACTCTGCCCCTCCTTCACTTCTTCAATCGTAATCACTTCATCGAGTCCCGTTATCGAAAAAAGCCGCCTAACTCGACTGGACATGCCACAAAGCTTTAAGTTGCCGCCATTTGCATCGGTTGTTTTTAACACGCCAACAAAAACACCAAGTCCAGTACTGTCAATATATTCCACCTCATTAAAATGAATCGTCAACTCAATACCTTTTTCCTTTGCTAGAGGGATGAGAGATTCACGTAGTTGAGGAGCTGTATAAGCATCAATCTCGCCAGCAAGGTAAATATGATGGGCGTTGTCTGTTTGTTCTGATCGTATTGTAAGGTTCATATGTAAACCGTCCTCCTCAAGCAATTAAGTTCCATTTCTCTTTCATACCCGGCCAATCATATTTTTAAACTGTTCTCCGCAAAAGAATAAGCGTAAAATCATCACGTAATACAAAATCTTGGATTTTTACAAGTTCCTCATAAACGCGGTTCACGGTTTCTTGTGCGGATAAATGCATGTATTTACGAATTAATTTCGTTATCTCTTCCCGCTCAATAAATTCGTCGCCAATGCGGCATTCTGTTACGCCGTCGGACAAGAGCACAATAAAATCACCTACATCCAAGTGGCGTGTATATTCTTTATAATTTGTTTGCCGAGACACGCCTAATACGAGCCCTTTGGCATGCAATTCTTCAAAGGCGTCGTTCGCCACGCTGTAAAAAAAGCCTGGCTCGTGTCCCGCACCTGAGTAGTGGAAATCACCCGTCGTTCTGTTATAATACCCGTACATCATCGTAATAAACATGCTGTCTCCGACGTTTTGGGCAACAACACGGTTTAAATTTTCAAGTAAAAGCGAAGGTTGGAGTTGCTGTTCTGATGGCAAACTGTCCATCGCATATTTGATCATAGACATGCAAAGAGCCGCTGGCACGCCTTTGCCAATGATATCGGCAATTGCCATGCCCAGCCCTTTGTCATCCTCGTGCACATAATGGTAATAATCGCCGCTCATTTTCTTTGCTGGTTCACAAACAACACCGACATCGAGAAAATCCGTTTTTGGCTTTTCTTGCGGGAGAAGGGTCTGCTGCATATTGGCTGCGACGTCAATTTCTGACTCAAGTTCTTGCTGTCGGTTTCTCAAAATTTGATGTTCTTGATAAGCGAGCCCGTACCCCATCATGACTTCCAATAGGAGAACAAATGAATCTTGAACTTGCTCGTCCATTTGCGGGAACATTTCTGTCAACACCTTAAAATGGATGCTGACAAATTCTTCAGGCGAAATTTTTTGCTCCAACAAAAACTTGCTCACTTTTTGCGCCTCGTAGAGACTTTGTTCAGATTTGTGTTCCAAAAAGTCTTTCAAGATGCGCTTATAAGAAAGCTGTAATTTATAGTCTACAACAGACATCTATCTCACATGCCCCCTCACTTGGGCCCATTTTGTTGCCGTGATCGTTGTTCCTACGCCTATTTCTGAATCAATTGTAAATTCATCCATAAGCCTTTTCACGCCAGGCAAACCTGCCCCTAGGCCGCTGGAGGTAGTAAATCCGTCTACCATCACTTGCCGTATATCTTGAATGCCAGGGCCGTCATCTTTAGCAATCACACGAATGCCTTTGATTACCTCGAGCTTGGAGGGCTTTTCCACCAATTCAAGGCGAATTTCTCCCCGTTTCGCATATAAATAAATGTTTCTTGCAAGTTCAGAAATGGCTGTCGTGATCCGAGCTTGATCTACACTGCCAAAGCCTATTTGGCGTGAAAGGTCGCGCCCTGCCTGCCTAGCAGCGACGATCCCCCATTCATTTTTTACTTCCACACAGGATTGGATATCCATCTCTAACCCTCCAATTCCTGTTGCAAGCTTGCGAGTCCCTGTTCAAGATCTAACGCGGTTGAAACACCTTCTAATTTGATTCCCATATCAATTAATGTAATCGCGACAGCAGGACGAATGCCGGTCAATACGACACGAGCCCCCATCAAATTGGACATGTCGACAACATCGCCAAGCACTTTGGCAATGAACGAGTCAATCATATCGACACTTGTCAAATCGATAACGACTCCCTTTGAACCTTCTTCGTGGATTTTTTTAAGCAGATCCTCCTGGAATTGGAGGGCTGTTTGATCATCTAACTCAATTTGGATGCTGATTAACAAATATTGATTGAGCTTGAGAATCGGAATCCTCATTGCATTTCCCCCTCCCATCATAAATCTACTACTTTCTTTCCTGTCATTTCTAAAGCCAACACAACCCCTTTGCGAAGCGTACTCTGCGTTGGAAATCTAGCCAGGTCAATGCCCAAGTTGACAATTGTCTGGGCAATTTCAGGGCGAATGCCTACTAATACAGCCTTCGCTCCAATTAAACGGACAGCTTCGGAAGCTTCAATGATATGCTGGGCAACCATTGTATCGACAACCGGGACACCTGTAATATCAATCAAAACAACTTTTGACCGGTGTTCAATCACACCTTCAAGCAAATTTTCCATAATCAATTTTGCCCTCGCTGTGTCAATCGTTCCGATTAGTGGCATCACGGTGATCCCTTCAAAAACAGGAATCAGCGGAGCGGACAATTCTAACAGCGAAAGCTTCTGCATTTCGATCGTACGTTCCCAATTCCCTGCATAGTCGTTTACAATTCGATCCGTCCGTTCATCGATCCATTCATTTAATTCAGCTAACATTTCCACAGCCTGACTTTCTCTTAAATCAGACGCTAAAACCAACCTTTGGCATACTTTCCTAAACAAATGCATCGATTTTGAAAATAAGATAAGTGAACCGCCATTTTGAATAAAACGGTCGACTTGCTCCTTTAATTCCGTGTAATAACTGTCTTTATGTCCTTCAGCCGTAGACAGCACCAATTCCATAAGTTTTTTGTTCGTATGTTCAAACGCCTCGTCAGGTAGCATTTGCAAATCGCTATCTGAACGAAGCTTAACCCATTCTTTTCCCCATTCTTCGATAAGTTTTGCTCGATTTTTTAATAGATAAGAAGCAATAAACGATTGCATAGCCTTCCCCTTTCACCCTGTATTTCTCTTATTGCTATTATTTCACGAGTCGACATCGCATGCAAAGATTAATCGTGTTCAGCGATCGTTTTTCTCCGTGTTTAACAATTCCACATTTTAAGGAATCGTACTTATAAATGGCAAATAAAAAACCCTGTACGAGTGCTGCCCCCAAGTTAGAGTTAAAAATCTAACCTTTTAGGGTCACTACCATGTACAGGGTATTGCATAAAAAAAGATTCGTGATGCACACCAATGAGATGGTTGCCATCCTCTTTTTTATACTCAAATGGTTAAAAATCAATTAATCCCAAACTAATCGTGAGTGCCTTGTCAACAGACCGCATCATTTTCTCGTCAAGATGGGTAATTTTATCTGTCAGTCGCTGTTTGTCAATGGTGCGTACTTGCTCAAGAAGAATGACCGAATCTCGGTCGAACCCATATTTGCTTGCATTGATTTCCACGTGTGTTGGGAGTTTTGCTTTTTGGATTTGGGCTGTAATGGCTGCTACGATCACTGTCGGGCTAAATCGGTTACCGATATTATTTTGTATGATGAGTACAGGCCTGACCCCACCTTGTTCTGAACCGACCACGGGGGAGAGATCTGCAAAATACACATCGCCGCGTTTGACTATCACATCGCTACACCCCACTAACGAGACGCGTCAGCGTATGATTCGCTTCCTCCTCAGCAAGAAAGGCTTCTGATGCAATTGTAAGATTAATTTTCGCCATCTCCATATAGCCTTGTTGCATTGACTCACGAATTTCAGCTTTTAGTTTTGCACGCTTATTGCTGTTTTCTTCGTTGTCCCACTTTTCCTGCTCAAGCACAGCATCCACCTCATTTAATCAGTGTAAGGCCTATTTAGGCAATTCATTTCTACGTCCGACCATTCGCCGCAAGTTATACATCATTTATCATAGCATTGCCAATCGCTCTTTGCAAAGCTCTTTTTCAAAATCTTGCTTTGCTATTTAGCCATTATCCATTCTGTTGGTCATTTTTCCCTTGCTCTTCTATTTTATGCATAACCCTTGATTCTATTTGCACAGATTGATATTTGCCGTTTTTCACGTAAACACGGGGCAAGCGAGGATTGAGCATACAGGCAGCTTCATAATTAATCGTATCAAGCCGCTTCGCGACGTCATCAAGCTCAATTTGTTCTTGGGCGTCTTTGCCTACAAGAGTAACAGTCGTTCCATTTGGCACTGGCTCAGGAAGTTCAATCATGCATTGGTCCATACAAATTCTCCCTGCAAAGCGCGCTTTTTGCCCATTGACAAGTGCATACCCGCCTTTCGTGCTGTTTTGCCTTGCCCAGCCATCGGCATAGCCGATTGGCAATGTCGCAATCCATGTTGGTGCTTCTGCTTGATAAGTAGCTCCGTAACTGACGGCGTCCCCTTTTTGAATAAGCTTCGTGAAAACTGTTTTTGTTTTTAGCGATAAGGCTGGAACGAGCTTAAATGGCAGCGCTTGTTTTATTTCTAATGAAGGGGTAAGTCCATACATGGAAATGCCAAAACGCACCATATTGTACATATCGCCTGGATAGCGCATGCTCGCTGCGCTATTGCCAGTGTGAATGAACGGAATCGACACCTTTGCTTCTTCCAATTTGTCGACACATGCTGCAAATCGTTCTTGTTGTTTTCGGTAATACGCATGATCGAGCTCATCGGCAGTGGCAAAATGGGTAAACAGCCCTTCAACAACACCTATTTTTTGTGCAGCACAAACAACGGCGATCGTTTTTTCAACCGTTTGTTGGCCTAGGCGGCCCATGCCCGTGTCCATTTTGACATGGATACGGAGCGGATCGTTTAATGTTTTTGCCAGAAAACGTGTAGCCTCTTCTAGCCATTCCTGCTCAAATACAGTCACCGAGATCCCCTCAGAGCGGGCAAGCTCTGCATTTTCTGGGCGTGTTTTGCCAAGGACAAGGATTGGCGCCTGAATGCCTGCCTTTCTAAGTTCCAATGCTTCGTCTAATAAAGCCACGCCAAGAAAGGTCGCTCCGGCAGCAAGCGCCTCCTTAGCAACGGCTATAGCCCCGTGGCCATAGCCGTTCGCTTTCACCACTGCCATAATGGCGACATCGCGGCCTTGGCCGCTATAAAAGCGCGCTAGCGACGAAACATTGCTTGAAATAGCATCCAAATCAACCTCAACCCATGTATCCCTAAAGAAAGGGAGTGCCGTTCGATCCATCTAATTACCTCCAGGACAGTTAAGTTCTTATCCTAGTATAAAAGCTCATTGGAAAATTGTCGAACGGTGTTCTTTGGCAACACCGTTCCTTTGCATATGCTAAAAAAGCCACGAGTTCCCTCGCGGCTTCAGACTGTAGACAAACGCTCGCACCCTTCGATGCTTTCCTCGTTCACATGCTTTTTCATAGGCAAGAAACTTGTTGCTCACACGTCTTTTCCCATCTTTACTCGGTTTCGCGCCTCGGCTGACAAGCGTCTTCTCTCAGTTACTTTTCGGTCGTGGCGTAAACAGAGCGGGCAACATCCGCCATCTCTTCTTCTGATAAGCTCTCTGAAATCAGGGAGTAGTCGATGCCCTCATGAGACCACATAATGCGGTCAGCCGATTGGATTCCAATCGTAAAACCAAGGTCAACTGGATCTCCCTTCACTAAATTTAAAGGCGCTGTTGTCGCTGGGACGATCGTGCTCTTCTCTTGTATCAGTGTGAAAGGTTTATCGCCAGAATACTGTTGCACATAAGCTGTGCGCTCGCCTGTTTCGACAGTCTCCAATTTAGGCTCACTGTCGACTCCATCCGGGATAAACATCGGGTAGCGAATCGAAATTTCCTCCTCTTCTTCAGGAGTAGCCATTGTCGGTTCGGACATTTGCGCGCCATCCATTGTTTTTTCTGTATTAAAGTCCTCATTCGACAGCTCTGGATTTTTCTCGAATTCAGTAAACGTCAAGTCCACTAACACATTGTTGTCAGCATCCATAATCTTTACGGAAACAGGCGCTAAATCTTTTTTATTCAACCGAATTTCTTGGCTGTTTAAGTTTTTGTTTTGATACGTTGTCGCTGTTTTAAAGACATAATGGTTTTCGTCTTGTGAAAACATGACATCAGCGTCAAGGCTAATATCCTTTAAAAGCGATTCATATAGATAAGCTTGACTGCTCGTTTTTGGCCAATCGCTTTGGAAACGGAATGTTTTGTTTAGCGCTGGCGTCAAAACAAACACGCCGTCATCATTTTTTAAAATGATTTGGCTTTGTTCGTTTTTCGCATTTTTTAAATCAACTTTGTAATAAGCGTTATCTTTTTGCCACACTTCTACATCATACGTCTGCGGTTCTTGGCCGGTTTCCAGTACCATCGTCGCTTTTGATTTGTAGCTCTCCGTATTTTCTAGAGCCTCTTCTACGTCATTTAAAACATCCTCTTGCGATTTCTCTCCACATGCTGCCAATACGACTACCATTAGGACAGCAACCATGGCCAGCCATGATTTCGTCTTCTTCATGCCTACCTTCACCCCTTCGGCTCACTTTAGGCATGGACGGCGAGTCCATTGCCCTGTTGCTGTAAACTATATGAGCCGAATGGCGTCAATATGCAGACGAGTATTGACAAGTAGCATTTTTATGTTTCAATGACGACTTGTGCAGCAGCGTAATCTTTTGAGTGTGTAATGGAAAGATGGACACGGGCGCCGTCGTCGGTCACCACAATATACGGCTTCCCACTGCCTTCAGTGCGGATTTCAATATCATGCCAAGAAAGGCCGGCGCCAATTCCAGTCCCTTTCGCTTTCGCAAAAGCTTCCTTTGCAGCAAAGCGGCCAGCCAAATATTCGATTTGGCGGTTCAGCGCCAGCTGTGCCATTTGCTCTTGTTCATAGGAAGTCAACACTCGTGCCGGGAAACGAGGCTGTCTCACAAAAACAGCCTCAATTCGTTTTAGTTCAATCAAATCAATGCCAATGCCGACAATCATTTGCACACCACCTGTTTATCATTCTGTCCGGTTATGCGGCACAAGGCGCAAGCTGCTATAATGAGACTAATTCATGATGGCCAAACGCCTTATACTGCTAATTACCTAAAAAGGGGGACTCCCATGTTTTATCGCAACGAAACCTTTTCGAGCTATATTCGCAACTACCCTGTCATCACCACCATTATAGCGGCCAATGTGATCGTCTATTTCCTTTTCCTCATTATACCTTACGGGAGCTGGCTTCACTATTCTGGGATGGGATGGAATGCAGCGATTCTTGCTGGCGAGTACTGGCGCCTCGTAACGCCGATCTTTTTGCATGGCGGACTGTTCCATTTGTTTTCAAACATGTTCGCTTTGCTCATTTTCGCTCCTGCACTTGAAGTGATGCTTGGAAAAATAAAATTCGCAACCATTTATCTCATTTCAGGCGTCTTGGCAAACGTGGCCACTTTGTTTTTGGAATCACCAAGCTATACCCATGTCGGTGCGTCAGGCTCCATCTTTGGCTTATTTGGCATCTTTTTGTTTATGTACCTTTACCGTAAAGATTTAATGGATAGCCAATCGGGGCAAACGATTATTCCGATCATTGTTATTTCTGTGATCATGACTTTTGTCGGTGCCCATATTAATATTTTCGCCCACTTATTCGGACTGTTATTTGGCTTCCTACTAGCACCTTCCTTTCTAAAAGGGGCGCGTCCTTTTTATAGCCTCCAAACGACCAGCCGTGTTCGCCGTGCTTATTTTGACGACGATGAAATCCAGTTTAATCCTCAGCGCTGGAAACGTGCTAATAGCAATCGGAAACTGAAAAAAGTGTTATGGTTGCTTGTAGCGATTATTGCCATTATTTTATTGGGAACGATTCAGTTATAAGGGGCTTTGCGCCTTTAAACGCTCATCACACATCACCCGGCATAGCGATACGTTTGTCCGCATAGGATGGAAGAAAGCTTGGCTACTGAGTGGGTGAGGGTGATAGGGTGATAAAAGGACTTCGTTATGTCATTGTGTTGCTTGCAGGCTGTTTGCTAATTAGCCTTGGAATTAACTTATTTTTTGTTTCCTACCATTTGCTTGACGGCGGCATTATTGGCGTCGGATTGATCGCCCATTACATCTGGGACTTTCCAGTTGGGATGACCATCATTGTGGTCAGTATTCCCATTTACATTATTGCTTGGATGTACTATAGGCCGTTTTTTTACAACTCACTGGTAGGCGTTATTGTTTCTTCCTTAATGATCGATTACTTTGCCGCTTTTATACCGGCTACTCCCCTTTTGCCTCCACTTCCTAGCGCCATTATTGGTGGCCTGATGCTCGGAGTAGGCGCCGGTATTATGTTTCTCCTAGATATTAGCACTGGGGGCTTTGACTTGTTGGCACAGATGATTGCTGCTAAAACAAAATGGAATGTCGGTGTCTTAATTGTCGGTTTTGATTTAGGAGCAGTCGTAGCTGGCATTCCCATTGTGACACACGATGAGATCATTTTATCGGCTATTGCCGTCATTGGTACTGGCTTTGCTACCACTGTTATTACAGCTCTTGGCGGCGTGAATGGCCATGGCAGCATGTCGGCGAAATAAAAAGCCGTCGCATGGTGCTGCACCCCAAATGTTAGAGTAAAAATCTAGCATTTGGGGTGTTTTTCTGTGGCAAAATATAGTGACGAATTTAAACTGAAA
>NZ_BCXJ01000011.1 GCF_001598215.1 Shouchella clausii
TTGACGAGATACCTTGTATCTCTTTTACGCTTGGCTTTTGTTCAGTTTTCAAAGGACTCGTTTGTCGCCGTTCTCTCTTGGCGACTCAATTAATATACCATGTTTCCGCCAGTAAAGTCAATATCTTTTTCAAAAAAACTTTAAAACTACTGTTCTTTTGTGGCGCAAAAAGTAATATAACATGGATCAAATGAGGAATGCAATAAGAAATTATAAAAAAACCGCTGGAAAAAGATAGAATGATTTTTCCGCGGTTTCAAAGAATGATTTGTTGCACAGCTACAAGCAAAAGCATCCCTGGCAAGCCAAGTAGCGCGACAGCCGTTGCTGTAATGGCATTAATAGGAATAAACAAACCCGTTGCGGTTGCAAATGAGTTTAGCAAGAACAACAACAGCGTCGCGATAATCAGCCGAACGCCGATTTGTCCGGCTATCCGCAATGGCTTTACTGGCGCTCCTATAATCAAGAGCAAAACGACAATTCCACCTAATATGGACAATATAAGCCAAGATTCCATCCTATCACCTCAAAGAGAGCTCGTCTTGCTTTACTGTATGATCGCCACAACAAAAAAAGACCCTAAATTCAGGATCCTTTTTGTTTGCGTCTATGGCGGATTCGCGCTTCCCGAAGAAGGAGCGAATAAAGCGCCTCCGCTCGTTTCAATTGGTTCAATAATTCTTCAGAAGGGTCTACACTATGCGCTAACAGCCTCTTTTGATAATCGATCGATTCTTTTTGGCGTTCCAGCATTTCGTACAACGTTGCTTCTTCTTCTTTACGGAGAACGCCTTTTTTTCGAAAACCTAACATCAAGATGCCACCTTACAATTCACGTCTACCTTCAATTGCTTTAGAAAGCGTTACTTCATCAGCATATTCCAAATCGCCACCGACAGGCAAACCATGGGCTAGGCGAGTGACTTTAATGCCAGTAGGCTTAATTAAGCGTGAAATATACATTGCCGTTGCCTCTCCTTCAATCGTCGGATTGGTGGCAACAATGACTTCTTTTACACTCTCATCAGCCTGCAAACGTTTGATCAGTTCCGCGATTTTAATATCTTCTGGTCCAATTCCATCCATGGGCGAAATCGCCCCGTGTAAAACATGGTAAAGCCCGGTGTATTCCCGCATTTTCTCCATTGCAATTAAATCTCGTGATTCTTGGACAACACAAATCGTTGTACGGTCTCTATGCTTATCTTCACAAATCTGGCATGGATCCGTATCTGTGATGTTATGGCATTGAGAGCAGTAAGTTAAATCCCTTTTTGCATGGACAAGGGCTTTCGCAAACTCAAGCACATCGTCTTCCTTCATATCAAGGACATGAAAGGCAAGGCGGCTTGCTGTTTTTGGCCCAATTCCCGGGAGCCTTGTGAACCCTTCTATTAATTTTGCAATCGGTCTCGGGTATTGCAATCTCTTAGCCCCCTAGAACATTCCTGGCATGTTCAGTCCTTTAGTGAATTTCCCAAGGTCTTGTTCAACCAATTCATCGACTTTCTTTAGCGCTTCATTTGTTGCTGCAATAATAAGATCTTGGAGCATTTCGACATCTTCAGGGTCAACGACATCTTCAGAAATGTTCACTTCCAAAATCCGTTTGTCCCCGGAAGCAATAACGGTCACCATTCCGCCGCCGACAGTTGCTTCAACTGTTTTTTCTTTTAACTCTTCTTGCGCTTTCACCATTTGTTTTTGCATTTTTTGCATTTGCTTCATCATATTTCCCATGTTCTTCATTTAAATCCATCTCCTTTAGGAATCAATGATTTCAATCAAATCTTCGCCAACTAGCTTAACTGCCTCATCAATCAACGGATCAGCTTCTTGCGGATGGTCAGTTTGTTTGTCTTTGACATACTCAGCCTTTATTTGCTGCCATTGTTGGTTCAGCAATGTCACAAAATCATGACGGCTGTTAAATGTTTGCTTTAGCACTTGGCAAAGAACGCCTCGAAACTTTGTATCCATCATATCACGATGCATTTCATTTTGAAACGCTAACAGTACCTTCGTATCCGAAGCGGCAACGGGTTTAGAGTCGCTTAGCCATGCATGGGCAGGCACACTCTCCCCTTTTATTTTCTCCATGATCGCGCCCCACTGGCTTACCGTCTCTTGTAAATCAGCTTTATTGGCGTTCTCTAATAGTTCACGAGCAGCGGCAGGAGTCGCCTTTCCTTGCTGTGGTGCCCTTGGCTGCATGCGCCGCCGTTCTTTTTGGGCAGGCGCCGGCTCGCTTTTATCAATAGTGTTTGCTTGTTTGACTGAGGCAAGCTCATCTTCAAGGCGCTTCACTTTTTCTTGTAGTTCGCGAATTTCTTCGTTGCCCACTTGCGCCGTGTCTTGAGCAGGTGCAAGCTGCATTAATTTCATCACAGCCATTTCAAGCACAATCTTTGGCTGGAGCGCCCATTTCATTTCTTGTTGGCTTTCAGAAAGGCTCTGGATGGCAGCATAAATAAACGGTCTGCTATAAGATTCGGCCACTTGAACAAATGCGTCATCAAGGGCAGCTCTTTCAAACAAATCTGCTGTTTCAGGCGCTGTTTTATACAAAAGCAGGTCTCGATAGTATAACAGCAAATCTTCCAAGAGCCTTTTCGGGTCTTTTCCGCCTTTAAGCGTTTCGTCAATCGTTTCCAGGACGAGGCGCGCATTTTGTTTTTCCAGCGCTGCTGCCAATTGATGAAGCGCTTCTCGGGAAACAGCGCCGGTAATCGTCAAAACATCTTCTGTAGAGACTTTTTCTTCTGAAAAGGAAATGGCTTGATCAAGCAAACTAAGGGCATCGCGGGCGCCTCCATCAGCTGCTCTGGCAATCAGCTCAATCGCCTCTTCTTCATAAGGCTGTTGGTTGCTGTCAAGTATGAACTTCATTCGATTGATTAGCGCTTCATTTGAGATTGGTTTAAAATCAAAGCGTTGGCACCGTGAAAGAATCGTTAACGGAATTTTATGGGGCTCCGTCGTTGCCAAAATAAAAATAACATGAGCTGGCGGTTCTTCTAATGTTTTTAGGAGCGCATTAAAAGCCCCTGTTGAAAGCATATGGACTTCATCTATAATATACACTTTATAAGCAACTTCGCTCGGCGCAAATTTCACTTTATCACGTATATCACGTATTTCATCTACGCCATTATTGGAAGCCGCATCAATTTCAATCACATCGACAACCGAGCCATTCGTGATTCCTACACAGGCATCGCACTCATTACAAGGTTCTGCCACTGGAGCTCGTTTGCAGTTGATTGCTTTGGCGACTATTTTTGCTGCACTTGTTTTCCCTGTCCCCCGTGGGCCTGAAAACAAGTAGGCGTGTGCAAGCTTTTGTTGCAAAAGTGCGTTTTTTAGTGTTTTTGTAATATGTGATTGCCCAACAACATCTTCTAGTAACTGCGGGCGCCACACACGGTAAAGGGCTTGATAGCTCATCGGCTCCCCCCTTCTTCTTCATTCAGTAACATTATTATAGCCTTTTCTATTTCCGGTTTAAAGGGCGCTCCATAAAAACTTGTTTCCCCATATCCTTTTTGCCCGTAAGAACGTTCTTATTTATATAGAAAGCAATAGAAAGGAGATGCTTTGATGACAAGCAAGCGCACAGTTGACTTTCAAAAGGCTTGGGACAAATACGCCCAAAGCATAAAGAATCACTGTTTAGCTTTAACAAAAAATCGTTGGGAAGCAGAAGATTTATACCATGACACATGGCTCAAAGCTTGGTGCCATTGGCATAAGGCAGGCTTAACACGGCTCACAAATGCTTATTTCACTACGATTGCCAAGCATACATTTATCGACCACTGCCGCAAAACGAAAAGACAGGCTTCGCAAAAACCTTTGTCTGAGGCGAGCAGTGCCACATTTCACGCCGGCTCTGACCTTGATTATTTGCTTAAACCGCTTGTGTCGAGCCTGACAGTCAAGCAACTTGGCATTTTCTTGCTTGCAGACGTGTACAAATGGCCGTTAAAAGACATTGCCCAGGCGTGCCAGCAGTCACTAGGATCAGTGAAAGCCACTCTTTTTCGGGCACGGCAAAATGTTTCAAAACATGTGCGCGAACATTTGGAAGAAGACTGGAAACTGGCAGACGATCAAGCTTTGCATGTCCAACTGCTTGTAAAAGCACTGGCTGAGGAAAATACCGCACTGATTGTGCAATTGGTAAACGAGACCGTTCCAGCGTCTGTTTTGCATAGCAAGCATATGAAAATGAAAACGCCAGCACCACAGGCGCTGGCTGCTTAAGTAAAAAAGGAGCGATTTTGATGAGCACACCGATTCCATATGTGATGGAACAAACCCATTACGGGGAGCGGAGTTATGACATTTACTCTCGTCTCTTGAAAGACCGGATTATTTTTATCGGCGATGAAATTACCGACCCTCTTGCGAACAGCGTCACAGCCCAACTGCTTTTTCTTGCCTCTACCGATCCTGAAAAAGACATTTCCATTTACATTAACAGCCCTGGTGGCTCCGTTTCTGCAGGCTTTGCCATTCTCGATACGATGCTATACATCAAACCAGACATCCAGACAATTTGCACTGGCATGGCTGCCTCATTTGCAGCCGTTCTTCTTGTAGGAGGGACCAAAGGGAAACGCTGCGCTTTACCCCATGCAGAAGTCATGATTCACCAACCCCACGGAGGCATGAAAGGGCAAGCGTCTGATATGGACATTTACGCTCAGCGGATTTTAAAACAACGCAAGGAAATAAACCACTTCATCGCGGAAAGGACTGGACAAACGCCTGAAAAAATCGCCAACGATAGTGAACGTGACTACTTTATGAGCGCTGCGGAGGCAAAAGACTATGGCGTGATCGATAACATTCTTCCAGTTTGACTCGTGTCGAGCGGCGGGTAACTGTCGCTCGTTTCTACATATAATAGAGCAAACGAACCGTCCATTTTCGTATTGGCCTATCCCCTTTAAAATAGGTATGGAAAGCTCATTGGCTACATAACACAACAAAATAAAAAACGCCCCATTCAGCCAGGCAAATACTGACTGATGGAGCATTATTTCATTCATTTCGTTTTTAAACGATGCGGCACACATCATGTTCGCATCTGCAAAGAATATAGTAAATACCGTGCACCTTTCCTCGATAACAGCGCCACAAGCGTTACCTGAGCAGTTAGCTCGATCCAGGCACCTCTGCGGCACACGGAAGGGTCCACTTACTGCTGCTTCCTTCCGGACCTGACAGGGTTCATGGGTTTCCGTTGCGCAGAACCCAAACGTCAACACCACTTACTCAGGGCAGGCCTTGCAGCACCGAAACCTCAAAAAGGGATTCAACCTCGCTATAGCGGATTGCGAGTTACAGGGCACCGCTACCTCCCCATCTAGCACGGCAAATTGTAAATAAAGGTAAGCACCTAAAGGTAAGGTGCAAGTTCAAGTATACTAGATCGACTAGACAAATGCAACCGTTAACGGCCTTCTTGCAAATCCTGTTTCTTCCTTTTTTGGTTAGCGCGCAATTCCCGGAAAAATACCGACAATTTCTCTCCACATCTCTCTTCCAACACCCCACTAATCACTTCACAACGATGGTTAAAGCGCTCCTCTTGTAAAAGGTTCATCAATGTGCCGGCACAGCCTGCTTTTTGGTCCCGTGCCCCGTAGACAACGGTTGGAATTCGCGATTGCACAATCGCGCCAGCGCACATCGGGCATGGTTCAAGCGTGACATATAACGTGCAGCCTTCCAGCCGCCAAGCGCCTAGTTTTTTGTTTGCCTGTTCAATCGCCAACAGTTCAGCATGAGCGAGCGCTGAATGGTTGGCCTCCCGCAAATTGTAGGCAGAGGCGATGAGCTTGCCTTCTTTTATAATCACTGCACCAATCGGCACTTCACCGATTTCCTCTGCCTTTGCTGCCTCTTCTAAGGCCACATTCATCCATTTTTCATGTGTTCCTTGATCCATCGATGATCCTCACACTCCTGATCGTGTTAAAAAAGATGCCAAAGAGCCCAATCTATTTTCCTTATGCTTTTATTCTTGTTTGATCTTTAAGCTTAAACGGCTTTGTTATCACTATATAATGATAAAGAAAAACACGGCCACTCCAGTGGTCGTGTGTATTTGCGAATATGGCGGAGGAAGAGGGATTCGAACCCCCGCGCGGTGTGACCCGCCTGTCGGTTTTCAAGACCGATCCCTTCAGCCAGACTTGGGTATTCCTCCGTTTAACTGACAAAAGCTAGTATAAGCAATTTTAAGCGAAAATGCAAGTATTAATCTGGATGATTCTGCCGACAACCTCATTAGACTGATGTCTACAATCTGAAAGGCTGCCAAAATTGGCAGCCTTTCATTTTTATTGCTCAATATACGTGTCGTGGAACAAGAAGTCGCCTGAAGGAGAAACGGCAATGTTTTTCACTTCATCGCGGACGCCATTCAAGTATTTTTTCGTTGTTGTAAATACAACTGGCACTTCTTCGTTTAAGATTGCTTGTGCTTCTGCATAAAGCTCATTACGCTTGTCTTCATCTACTTCTTTGGCAGCTTCATCTAAAATCGCATCCAATTCAGGATTTGAGTAGAACGAACGGTTGCCTACCTCGCCAAAGCTGTCAGAATGGAAGAGCGGCGCCAAAGCGTAGTCTGCGTCTCCTGTTGCTGAGCTCCAGCCAAGGATAAACATTTCATGTTCACCATTTCCTGTTGCGTCCAAATATGTGGCCCATTCTTGGATATTGATGTCCACTGTAATGTTCAAATCAGCTAGTTGATTTTGGATGTATTGCGCTAAGTCAACACGTGCAGCTGAATCATTCGTAGAAAGCGTTACTTCAAAGCCATCTTCATAGCCTGCTTCTGCAAGCAATTCTTTCGCAGCTTCTACATCATATGGAAGCGGCTCTGCATTTGGGTCATGGCCAATAACGCCTGGTGATACTGGGCTTGTCGCCGGAAGTTCGAAGCCGTCTAAAATATCATTGGCAATTACATTTTTATCAATCGCCATTGCAATCGCTTGGCGGACGCGGACATCATCAAAAGGCTCTTTCTCGAGATTAAAGCCAAAGTAAGAAGCGGAAATGCTTTCCGTTTCTAGCAAATGTGCGCCGTCTGTTGCTTCCAACTGGGCAACACCTGACACGTCAAGTGGTTCAATAAAATGAGAGCTTCCTGTTTCAAGTTCTGCTAAACGGGTATTGCCATCTGGAACGGTTTTAAACGTGACAGAATCGAGCTTTGCTGGCTCGCCCCAGTACTCTTCGTTTTTCGTGAAGACAAGTTCAGAAGAACCAATTTGGCCGCTTTCATATTTAAAGTAGCCTGTTCCCGCTGGGTTAGCACCCACTTCAGTCGATGGTTGTTCGCCTTCTTCCATCGCCGCATAGTCAGCATCGATAACGTCAGGGCTAATCATGAATCCGCCGTTGTGAGCAAAGCTATAAATGAGCGGCGCAAACGGCTCTTCCGTCACGAACTCAATTTCATAGTCGTTGATGACGTTAATTTCTGAAATCTCTTCAAATAAAAATGCCCGTTGTGAGGCAAGTGCTTCATCAGTAATACGTTCAATATTCTTTTTAACGGCTTCCGCGTTGAATTCAGCGCCGTCATGGAATTTAACGCCTTCTTGCAGTTGGAACGTCAACGCTGTTCCATCGTCATTCCACTCATAGCCCGTTGCCAAAACCGGTTGCAATTCCATGTTTTCGTCAAACTCAACTAAGCCTTCATAAATTTGCCCTTGGACTTGGCCAGATGGCACGTCATTGACTTGATGCGGATCTAAGGCAACAATGTCGGCATTCATTGCAACGACAAGATCGCCGCCGCCTTGTTCGCCTTCTTCTGCACTTTCACTGCCGCCGGTATTTGTGTTTTCATCTGGTTCACTGGAGCATGCAGCTAGTCCAGCAGCTACAGTTAAAGCCATAACACCGTAAAACGGTTTTTTTACATTCATTATTTTATCCCCCTTGTTCTCTTAAATTTCTGTAAAACAAATTTCACTATATACTATTTTACACAAATAAACAATGTCCTGCTTTAAACATTCACATTAATTAGGACTTTAGTCTTGAATATTCATCCTAATATATTGATTTGCTTCATTTTAATGGTAATATCCTATGTTTTTTTGCTTTTCATATCCTGTTTCTTTTATTTTCCTATTATAATAGCGACCATTTTCTACTCTTGGTTAACAAGTGTGGAGGGAAAAATAGGACGCTATTTATCTCACAATCTGTCTCAAGGATGCCAACTGGATTTATGGTGATTCATCCCTTATTCGATAAATCTCCATAAAACTGTGTTCAAATCCGAAAATTCCCTTTGCATATGTCGACATTATTCGCTAAAATACTATATTAAGATTGCTATTTTAGATTGTTTTCGTTTTAAGACTTAATGTATAATCAGATGATGCGTATAAGTTGAAAAGAAAGGAAGTTGAATATGTCTCAGGATACTGCAAGTCAGCCAATCGGCCAAGTTGCACAAAAGCCTTGGGTGCGAAATTGGAAGGCTTTTTTAGGTCGTTTGTTGTCGAACAAGTCTGCCGTCTTTGGCGGAGTGCTGATTATTATTCTAGCAATCTTAGCCGTCATCGGCCCTTGGATTGCCCCTCAAGGCATTAATGAACAAGACTTTGCACTTAAATTACAAGGGCCTTCCAGTGATCACTGGTTCGGGACCGATGATTTTGGTCGCGATGTGTTTTCACGCATCTTACACGGCTTAAGCATTACATTCCGTATTGGTTTTGTTTCCGTCGCCATCGCAGGAACGGTTGGCACAGTAATTGGCATTATTTCTGGCTACTACGGCGGCAAAATCGATGCCATTATTATGAGGATTATGGATATTCTTTTAGCATTTCCGAGCATTATCCTTGCGCTTGCAATCGTTGCGACACTCGGGCCTGGCTTGAATAACATTATTCTTGCGGTAGCAATCAGCGCGTTTCCAGTATTTGCACGGATTGCGAGAGGCTCAACACTATCTGTCAAAAAATTAGAATATATCGATGCTGTTAAAGCGCTGGGTGCTAGCGATACTCGTATTATTTTTAAACATATATTACCAAATACTTTGTCCCCATTAATTGTACAATCGACTTTATCAATTGCAACTGGTGTTTTATCTGCCGCAGGCCTCTCTTTTCTTGGTTTAGGCGTTTCACCTCCTAGCCCTGAATGGGGTGCGATGTTAAACAGCGGAAAAGTATACATGTTCCAGGCTCCGCATATGACCTACGCCCCTGGACTAGCAATTGTCTTGTTTGTCCTCGCCTTTAACCTGTTTGGCGATGGGCTTCGTGATGCGCTTGATCCAAAGACAAAATAATTTATAGAAAAGAGGTGCGCCTATGTTTAAATTTTTAGTCCGCAGATTGCTCCAGCTAATACCTGTTATCATCGGGGTTACATTGATCGTTTTTTCATTAATGCATTTTATTCCAGGCGACCCCGCTCAAGTACTTGCAGGCGAATCGGCTACGCCTCAACAAATTGAAGCCATTAATGAACGACTCGGTCTGAATGACCCTTATCCAGTCCAATATTTTCGCTATATGACCAACTTAGTTCAATTCGATTTAGGGAATTCTTTACGGAATGGACAGCCTGTTTCTGATTTAATTCTCCAGCGAATTGGCATAACGCTCGAACTGTCGATATATAGTACGATTCTCAGTATTTTTCTTGGCTTGATTGCAGGCGTCCTGTCCGCAACAAAGCGCGGTTCATTCCGTGATTCTGCGATTATGGTGTTGGCTTTATTTGGGATGTCCATGCCAAACTTTTGGCTTGGCCTTGTGCTGATCCAATGGTTCGCATTAGGCAACATTCCATTTATCGGAAAATTTATCGATACAGCTTGGTTTCCCCCTTCTGGGTGGGGTAGCTTTGAACAGCTTGTACTACCTGTATTTATGCTAGGCATTTCAGGGGCAGCGATTGTTGCCCGGATGACTCGTTCCAGCATGCTAGAAGTTATTAACCAAGACTATATTCGCACTGCTCGTGCCAAAGGGGTTAGGGAACGGATTGTTATTTATCAGCATGCTTTAAAAAATGCGTTAATTCCAGTTATTACCGTAGTTGGTTTGAGCTTTGGCAGCTTGCTTGGCGGCGCCGTCCTTGCCGAGAGCGTGTTTGCGATTAACGGAATGGGCAGGCTGATTTACGACGCGATCAACAACCGCGACTTTCCTGTCATGCAAGGCGGCATTTTAGTTGCTTCGCTTTTGTTCGTCCTTGTTAACTTGCTTGTAGACATTGCCTATCGATTCGTAAACAAACGGGTTGAAACGGAATAAATCGTATAAGAGAAAGGAGTGAGACGATTGGCTAATGATCCGATCTTGCAAATACGTGATCTACGTACTTCTTTTTTCACGAAGGAATTGGAAGTAAAAGCAGTAGATGGCGTGACATTTGATGTTGAAAAAGGAAAAACGATTGGCATTGTTGGGGAATCTGGTTCTGGTAAAAGCATTACGTCCCTATCAATATTAAATTTGCTCTCACATCCAGGAAAAGTGGTCGGTGGGGAGATTTTGTTTAAGGGCGATGATTTATTGAAAAAAACGCCTGCGCAAATGCGAAAAATTCGTGGCAACGAAATTTCGATGATTTTCCAAGAGCCAATGACATCGTTAAACCCGACTTTTACAGTAGGGCAGCAAATCAGTGAGTCTTTTCGCATTCACGAAAATTTATCAAAAAAAGAAGCACGTACTCGTTCCATTGAGATGTTGAAACTTGTTGGCATTCCTTCTCCTGAGAAACGGATTGACCAATACCCGTTTGAGCTTTCAGGTGGAATGCGGCAACGTGTCATGATTGCAATCGCTCTTGCGTGCAACCCAGACTTGCTAATTGCCGATGAACCGACGACCGCACTCGATGTGACGATTCAAGCGCAAATTCTTGAGTTAATTAAAGACTTGCAAAATCGCCTTGGCATGTCTGTTATCATGATCACGCATGACCTTGGGGTTGTAGCGGAGACATGCGACAATGTCGCCGTGATGTACGGCGGACAAGTCGTGGAGTACGCCTCTGTCCAAGACTTGTTTACGAAACCGCGCCACCCATACACAGTCGGCCTTATGCAATCATTGCCGCGCCATGATGAAGACGTAGAAGGCGATCTGTCTATTATAAAAGGTTCTGTGCCAGCGCCAGCCGATATGCCAAAAGGCTGCCGTTTTGCGCCTCGCTGCCCATTTGCAAGCGACATTTGCAAAGAGCTGCCTGAACTCGAAACAAATGAAGACGGCAGCCAAATCCGCTGCTGGATTTACACGGATAAATGGGATAAGCCGGAGGTGAATGTACGTGAGCAATACGCTACTAAAAGTTGACCATTTAAAGCAATATTTCCCGATTAAAGGGGGCTTCTTAGGACGGACGGTCAACCATGTCAAAGCAGTTGATGACATTTCGTTTGAAGTCAAAGAAGGCGAAACGGTTTCGATTGTAGGCGAGTCCGGCTGCGGAAAGTCTACAACTGGCCGGGCAATTCTCCGTCTTGACGAACCGACTTCAGGAAAAATCCAGTTCCAAGGCGAAGATTTGCTTTCGCTGAACCGCAACCAAATGCGGAAAAAACGCAAAGACTTGCAAATTATTTTCCAAGATCCGTATGCATCGATCAATCCGCGGCAAACGGTTCGCCAAGTGCTTTCAGAAGCGATGACCATCCAAGGAGTCGCGCCTGCCAAGGATCATGATCGGCTTATTCGCGAACTAATGAAAACAGTCGGTTTAGGCGAACACCAAATTGATCGCTTCCCTCACGAATTTAGTGGCGGCCAGCGGCAACGCGTTGGAATTGCCAGAGCCTTGGCTGTCAACCCAAAATTGATCATTTGCGACGAAGCGGTTTCCGCGCTTGATGTATCGATCCAAGCACAAGTCATTAATTTGCTCAAAAAACTGCAACGGGAATTAAAATTAACGTATTTGTTTATTTCCCACGACTTAGGCGTTGTCCGTCATATTTCAGACCGCGTCATTGTCATGTATCTTGGCCGTATTGTGGAAATGGGCGATAAAAAATCGGTTTTCGATAATCCACAGCATCCGTATACAAAAGCGTTGCTGTCTGCGATTCCAAAACCAGATCCGAGCATAAAAAAAGAACGCATCATTTTGCAAGGCGACGTGCCATCGCCAATTGATCCCCCAAGCGGATGCCGTTTTCATACACGTTGCCCATTTGCAACAGAAAAATGCAAAACAGACGTGCCTGAATTGCGGACAACCGAAGGAATGGCAAATAGCCATGCAGGGGCATGCCATTACATGGAGGAAATTTCTTCTGGCGAACACCAACCTGCTTATTCTTAAAAAACGCGAAAAAGCCTGCTTTTGGCCATTTTGATGGCTAAAAGCAGGCTTTTATTTTTACAAGACTTTGCTTAAAAACGATTTTGTACGCTCGTTTTTCGTTTGTTCAAAAATCTCTACAGGCGTGCCCTCTTCAACAAGGCGGCCTTCATCCATAAAGAAAACGCGATCACCGACTTCCCGGGCAAACCCCATTTCGTGTGTGACTACGACCATCGTCATCCCTTCGAATGCCAACTCTTTCATGACAGAAAGGACGTCGCCGACAAGCTCAGGGTCTAGTGCTGACGTCGGTTCATCAAACAGCATCACTTTCGGATTCATTGACAACGCTCTTGCAATCGCAACACGCTGTTTTTGCCCGCCTGACAAGCTTGCCGGGTACGCATCTGCTTTATCCCCTAAACCGACTTTCTCAAGAAGCTTCTTGGCTGCCGCAACCGCTTCCCCTTTTTCAATGCCCCGCACTTTCAATGGTGCAAGCGTGATATTTTCCAATACCGTCTTGTGAGGAAACAAATTAAAATGTTGAAACACCATGCCAACTTCCTGGCGCACAGCGTTAATATTTGTTTTCGGGTCGGCAATGTTGACGCCATCAATGACCACTTCCCCAGATGTAATGTCTTCAAGCCGGTTTAAACAGCGGAGAAACGTACTTTTCCCAGAGCCAGAAGGGCCGATGATGCAAACGACTTCCTTTTCGCGAATGTCCGTCGTAATCCCTTTTAGCACCTCATGTTCTCCAAACGATTTATGCAAGTCATTTACTTTAATCATGTCCGTTCCAGTCTCCGTTCTGTATAGCGTAATAAAAGAGAAGCCGGAATCGTGATCGCTAAGTAAAACAGGCAGACAAGCAAGTATGTATCAAAATACGAAGCAGATAAACCAGTATACGTTCTGCTTTGATACATTAAATCGGCAACGGCGATCGTCGATAAAAGCGACGTATCTTTTAAACTGATAATAAATTGATTGCCGAATGGAGGAATCATCACTTTAATGGCTTGAGGCCAAATAATATAGCGCATTGTTTGACTCCCTGTTAAACCTAGCGACCTGCCAGCTTCCATTTGCCCTTTGTCTATCGATTGTACCCCGCCGCGGACAATCTCGGCAATATAGGCGCCTGAGTTAATCGCAATGACAAAAATCCCAGTGTAAAGCGGATCAAACCGTAAATCCAACAGACCTGGAATCCCGAAATGGATAAAAAAGATTTGCGCCAGCAAAGGCGTTCCTCGAATGGCTTCCACAAAAATCGCTGCGATTGCTCTCACGAACCCAATACGAGATAGGCGCATCAATCCGAAAATCGAGCCAACAATACTTCCTAAAAAAATACCGACGAGCGTAATTAAAACCGTGTATTTCAAACCTTCCCATAAAAAAGGCAATGCCCCAAAATCCATTTTTTATCTCACCTCTTGATGAAAGCTGCCATAGCGATGTTTCACATGCCTTCTGGCCGTTCTCCGAAGTACTTTTCATAAATATCGCCGTACGTGCCGTTTTCCATGAGCGTCGCCAGCGCTTCATTTACTGGTTCAACGAGGTCGGAGCCTTTTGGAAAAGCAATCCCATATTCCTCGCCTGTTAAACGCTCGCCTACCATTTTCATTTGCTCTTCTCCTTGTTGTTGCATGAAGTACTGCACATTTGGCATGTCATATAAAACTGCATCGACGTGGCCAGCAAGCAACGCTTGGTAGGCTTCTGTAATTTCAGGGTAAGCATCCACTTGCGCTTCCGTATTATCTTCTAAATACGTTTGACTCGTCGATGACAGCCTCGTCGCCACTTTTGTGGACGAAGTAACGTCGTCTATTGATTGGATCACATCATCCTCTTCTGCTACCGCTAGGACCAAGCCTGATTCATAATAAGGATCGGAAAAATCAATGTTTTCTTTACGTTCTTCAGTAATGGTCATCCCATTAATGGCAGCATCATAACTTCCTTGTTCAATTCCTGACAACGCCCCGGAAAAATCCATTTGCTGAAATTCAACCGCAAAACCAGCTTCTTCAGCGATCGCTTTCATTAATTCGATATCAAAGCCTGTTAGTTCATTTGTCTCTAAATCAATAAACTCAAATGGGACAAAATTATTATCAGTAGCTACTTGGTAAGTTTCAACATTGTCACCATCCGCCCCGCCTGTATGATCGCTCGCCCCTGTTTCACTATTATTACAAGCTGCGAGGACGAGAACAGCACCTGCTACAAAGGCAGTCCCTAATCGTATGGTCATAGCCATCCCCCTTTTTCTTTTTTTCTGTTAATTATGCTAGTTTAGCATGTTGGTACTGTTAGTACAAAAGCGCTTATCCTTGTTCTCCCTCGGTGAGCACAAGCATGGTTAAGGAATACCTCGCTTTCCTAATTCATTCGCTAATTAGCGGCCAATAGACCCCTCATTCATATGATATCATTCTTACAAAAAACAGGCGGTGGCCGTCTTGGTATTTAAAAGCGAAAAAGGAATCACTTATTCAGCGATCATGTATTCCCTCATGATCGTATTAAGCATCGATATTGTCTTTGACTTGAATGTAGCCGCTTTCCCAGTGCAAAACGCTTTTATAAAAAAGCCCGTATTGATACTGTTTTTGCTTCTGATTGGTTCGATATTTTTCAGGACAAAGTATGTCCTTAAACCAGAGTCGAAAACCATTGTCGTTGTGTTTGGTTTTTATAAAAAAACAATCAACATCAATACGATTAAGGCGATGAGGTTTACAAAGGATTTTTTCGCTTCCCCTGCCCTCTCAAGCAACAAAATCGAAATCGAATACAGTCACTATAATCTTATTCGAATTTCACCTAAAGAGAAGCAGTTATTCATAGAACAAGTGAAAAGAATCAATCCTGACATAAACATAAAGCAAACAAAAAGAAAGTGCTAGGACGCTAAAGATCCAGTTGGTCGGCGAATTTCTAAGACTGGTTCAACGTTAAAAATCTCTTTCCACTGGGGCAGCTTATCTTCCTATGCGTAAAAACCAATCACCTAGCCTGATAGAAAATGCGAGCGTTAGGCTACAAACGGAGGTTGGGAACGATCTGTTCCCAACCTCTTTACCCATTATGGCGTAATTTAAAACAAACCACTTTCTGCTCTGTCATCTCTAATATAGAAAACTTTACGCCTTCGCGCCCTAATCCTGATTGCTTTGTTCCTCCAAATGGCATCGCGTCAATGCGGAAATCGGAGCTATCATTGACCATGACACCGCCTGCTTCCAGCTCTCGAATTGCCTGAAAAACAGCATTCATATCCTCTGTAAATAAGCCCGCATGCAAGCCATATTCCGATTGATTCGCCCTTTCAATTCCCTCTGCAAGAGACTCAACCTTATAAAGCAAGACCACTGGCCCAAAAATTTCTTCTTTAGCGAGCATGCAGTCGTCTGGTACGTTTTCAAGCACAGTTGGCTCATAAAAAGCGCCGCTCCGCTTGCCGCCGCATAGAAGGACTGCGCCCATCCGCAGGGCGTCGTCTACCATGAACGCAACACGCTTTGCTTCTTTTTCAGATATAAGGGGTCCCATATCGGTCTTTTCAGATAGTTTCTCTCCCATCGTGTAAGCACAGGACTGCTTTACAAACAACTCTTTAAAGCGGTCATAAACCTCTGCATGGACGTACAAGCGCTGTACGCCTATGCAGTTTTGCCCCGCTGCCCAGAAGGCACCGCTCACATTCGCTTTTACAGCGTCTTCAATATGGGCATCTTCGAGGACGATGACTGGTGAATTAGAGCCAAGTTCCATGCTTTTCTTCTTTAAACCTGCCTTTTTGGCAATTTCAAGGCCAGCCTCCATTCCCCCTGTGAAGGAAACCATTCGCACGTCAGGATGGGTGATAAGCACATCGCCAACTTCACCGCCCAATCCTGTCATAACGGACAATATCCCTTTTGGCAATCCTGCCTCCATAAAGGCTTCGGCTAACAAGAGTGCGCTTAATGGCGTTGCTGTTGCTGGTTTTAACACAATCGCATTGCCTGCCGCAATAGCTGGGCCAATCTTATGGGCGACCAAATTCAGTGGATCGTTAAATGGCGTAATGGCGCCAATGATACCAAGAGGATGTCGTTCGTAATAGCCAAAGCGCCCTGCTCCTCCTGGGGACTGGTCAAACGGGATCGTTTCACCCGTTACGCGGCGTGCTTCCTCCGCACATAATCGCAATGTCTCGACACACCGACCTGTTTCCTTCCGTGCTTCGCGAATCGTTTTGCTTCCTTCTGTAGCAATGGTACGTGCAAACCGTTCTTTGTGGGCTTCAACAAAATCGGCAGCTCGATTTAAAATGGCCATCCGCTTATAAACAGGAAGAGCAGCCGATGCTTTCGCCCCCTCTTTTGCACAAACAATCGCCTGCTCCATGTCTGTTTTGGATGCTTTTGGGACAATCGCGACCAACTGATCATTTTCTGGATTCCGAACTTCAATCGTCTCGGTCCGGTCCACCCATTCGCCTGCGAGCAGCATTTGTTGCCGCCTTAGATCCAGTTTCATTGGACCGCCTCCTTTAATGACTCTTCACGTTTCTATTCTCCTCCATAAAAAAGTGACAATCGATCAAATCACTTAATAAGGCATAGCCCGTTTCTTTCTTGCCTGCCCCTGCACCTGTCAACGTAATATCCCCCGCCAGGTCGCAACTGTACGTAATCGCATTCGTGGCTCCATCAATTGATGAAAGGGGATGGCTTGAATCAAGCAACATCGGTTTGACAGCCGCCTTTACACCATCAGCAGTTCTCCGAATTGTGCCAAGCATTTTCCAGCGCTTGCCTTGCTGTTTCGCGGTCTGAATCTCGGCAGCTGACAACGTCTTTAAACCGACCCGTTTCACATCGTCAGGGGTAAGCGCTTCTCCCATAACGGTGTTGGCAAGAATGACGATTTTGTATAAGGCATCGTAGCCTTCCACATCACTTGTCGGATCCGCTTCAGCATATCCTTTTTCCTGAGCTTGTTTTAAAGCTTCAGAATAGGACATCCCGTCTTCCATCTGTGTTAACATATAATTCGTTGTCCCATTTAGGATTCCGTTCACTTCCGTAAACGTATTTCCAATGAGTGCTGTACGGGCTAAGCGTAAAGCCGGCGTTCCGCTCATAACCGTGCCTTCAAAACCAAGATAGACACCGTTTTTAGCCGCTAACTCTGACAGTTGTTTGTAAGCCATCGCGATCGGCCCTTTATTGGTCATCACTACATGCTTTTTTGCCGCAAATGCCGTTTTGCAGTGTGTGATGGCTGGTTCGCCTGTTTTGATATCCGTAAACGTCGCTTCAACAATGACATCTGCATTGGTCTGCAATATTGTCGTCATTGCATCGAGACCCCTCACAAGCGTAGCGGAATCAGGATAGTCCTCTAATGAGCCAACAGTCGCTGCCAAATTGAGCACTTTAGCGAGATCGAGACCATTTGGATCATACAATGACCCGATTTTAAAATCGGAAATCGCCACTACTTTAGGCGCCATTCCCGTTTGCTGCCTCGTCTTTTCATATTGTTTGGCCAAAATCTCTGCCAGTCCTTGGCCGACAACGCCAAAACCAAGAATCGCCAATTTCATGGTCGCACTCACTCCTTTTTATTTAAGGCATAGGCGCATACGCCTGCCATAAGTGCCGCTCCTTTCGGAAGGCAAGCTTCATCGATTTGGAACTGTGGCGTATGCAAATCAAACTCGCCATGTCGAGGCTGGCAACCTAAGAAAAACAGCGCCGCTTTTGTCGTTTTGGCCATATGGGCAAAATCCTCACTTCCTAACCCGTAGGGCCCAGTAACAATGCGGTCAATTGGATAAAGATGGCTGGCCACTTGTTTAATCAGCGCAATCGCCTCACTGTCATTCACAAGTGCCGGCTCGCCTCGTTCCACTGTACATCGGCCTTCACCGCCAAACACATTGGCCATAGAAAAGGCATTGCTTATTTCCTCCGTTAGTTTTTTGCGAACATCTTCGTTGTAACAACGGATCGTACCTTCTACTTCAACGATTTCAGGGATGACGTTATTTGCTCTGCCGCCATGGATTTGGCCAATGCTAATCACGGCCGGTTCAAGTGGGGAGGAAAAGCGACCAGTCAGTCCGTAAATCGCCGGCAGCACTTGCGAAAGCAGCCATATGGCGTCAACGCCTAAATGGGGATATGCTCCATGCCCCCCGCTACCTGTAATCGTCCCTTTAAATGCATCAAAGCTGGCCATGCTAGCACCGCTATGAACTTGAATCGCATTCGGCCGCAGCCAAGGACACATATGAAGCGCAAAGGCGATATCGGCTCCAGCCATCGCCCCTGCTTCTATCATATAGATAGCGCCAGTCTTCCCAGCTTCGTCCATCTTCTCTTCAGCTGGCTGAAACAAAAAACGCACTGTGCCATTTAGTAAGCCTGCCTGGTGCCGCTCGCTTAATATCGTCGCTGCGCCAAGTAAAATGGCCGTATGGGCGTCATGCCCACAAGCATGCATCGTCCCTTTTTTGATGCTAGCAAATGAATGTGGCTGTTCTTCGATCGGCAATGCATCCATGTCAGCGCGCAAAACCACGGTTTTTCCTTGCTTTCCTGCAAGTTCAGCAACGACGCCATATCCACCGACTTGCTCCGTTACGACCATCCCAGGCAAACGCCTAAGCACCTGTGCCACAAAAGCAGCGGTTTCCTTTTCTTGAAAGCTACGTTCTGGATGTTTATGCAGGTGGCGGCGCCATGTCATAAGTTGATCTTCCAGTTGCTCAGCCCGTGCCCGAATTCCCAACAGATTCATACTCAGGCCTCTATTTTGGCAGCCTCGAAAGCCTGCTGAAAGTCAGCAATGATGTCCTCTCCATCTTCAATTCCACACGAAACGCGAATTAACCCTTCAGGAATGCCCATGGCTGCACGCTCTTGTGGCGTGCATTCAACATGGCTCGTTGTCCGCGCTGGTCCCACTGTCGTCTCAACCGCCCCTAAATTTGCAACTTTGTTGGCAAACGCTAGCTTTGGCAATAAGTGGCGCACCGTATCGACACCGCCAGCAACAGCAAAGCTTAGCATGCCGCCGAAACCAGACATTTGCGCTTTGGCGATTTCGTGGTTAGGGTGGTTAACGAGGCCAGGATAAAATACGGTTTCGACCTCTTCCACCGTTTGCAAATAGACAGCTAGCTTCTGGGCATTTTCAGCTTGGCGTTTCACTCGTAATTCAAGTGTTTTCATGCCACGCAATATCAAATAAGCAGCCCAAGGATCCATTGTTGCCCCGTTGATTTCCCGATAGTGGTAAATCGCTTCAATCAGGGACTCATCTAAACCGACGACAACGCCTCCAAGGGCATCTGCATGGCCACCTAAAAATTTCGTTGCGCTATGGATAACGAGATCGGCGCCAAGAGTGAGTGGGTTTTGATTAACTGGAGTCGCAAACGTATTGTCGACGACAACTAGAGCGCCAACTTGTTTTGCAGCTACTGCACAAGCGCGGATGTCAGTAATTTTTACGGTCGGATTGGTTGGCGTCTCTAAATAAACGATCGTGCAGCCTTTGGCCGTTTCTTTTTTGATTTGCTCCACATTTCCTGTTTCACAAAAAACAACCTCGATATTCAACTTGGGCAAAAATTCAGTAAAAATTTTATTGGTGCCGCCATACGTATCTTTAATTGTCACTACGCGGTCCCCTGGTCTTAGAAACGTATAAAGCGTGTTGGAAATAGCCGCCATACCCGTTGAAAAACTAGTTGCTGCATTCGCCCTTTCCAGCACTTTCACTTTATCTTCAAACGCTTGCACGGTCGGGTTTGTATTACGACCATAAATGTGGCCTTTTTTTCTGCCAACGGCCACTTCATACCATTCGTCCATATCGTCATAGCCAAAAGCCACACTCGGAATGACCGGAACTTGCGTCGCTCCATGGACCAAATAGTCTTTTTCCCCTGCCCATACTGCTTTCGTAGCAAACTTGGCATTGTTCATTTTTGTCATGATAAGCCCCCCAATCGAATTATGAAGCAGATGCATTTGGATCATTGGTCAACAGCTGCCGCGGAAAATCGCAAAGAAGCTCACAGCCATTTTCCGTCACCCGTACGGATTCGCTAATTTCGACCCCAAAGTCGTCATACCACATGCCAGGGATGATATGGAACGTCATATTGGCTTGCAGCACCGTCTTATCTCCCTTTCTAATGCTTGCCGTATGTTCGCCCCAATCAGGTGGATAATTCAATCCGGCTGAATAGCCAATACGTGCTTCTTTTTCGAGTCCGTAGCGCCCAATCGTCTTCCTCCAGACAGCCTCCACTTCTTCGCACGTGACTCCAGGCTTCATACATGCAAGCACTTCATTGAGCCCTTCAACGGCAATTTTGGCTATATCGACAACACGCTGCTGCGGCTTTCCAATTGTCACTGTTCTTGCGAGTGGTGCATGGTAACGTTGATAACAGCCAGCTAACTCAATAATGACTGTATCTTCGCTTGGATAGCGTTGGTCAGACCACGTAATATGAGGAGCGCTTGTTTTCACGCCTGACGGCAAGAGCGGGACAATCGCCGGATAGTCGCCGCCAAACTCCTCTGTCCCGGCAATTTGTGCGTGGTAAATTGCCGCTACGACATCGCTTTCTCGTGCGCTCGCGTTAATGGCATTCATGCCGGCATACATCGCCTTGGCCGCAATTTTGCCTGCGCATTTCATATAGTGGATTTCCATGTCTGACTTGATGATGCGCACATAGTTGACAAGGTTAGTCGCGTCGACAAACCGGGCGTCTGGCAAGCTTTGCGTAAGACGCTCATGTGCTTTTGCCGTGTAGTAATACGTATCTAATTCAACACCAATGCGGCGGTTGCTTTGGCCAATATCTGCAAGAACTTTTGCGATAAAATCCATCGGGTGACGATCATTCGATTGGACATAATGGTCAGGATACGGAATAATTCGTTCATGCATTAACCAAGTTGTCTGCTTAGCAACGTTCGCGTCCATGCCCCGCCCAATCCAAATCGGCTGGTCCTCATCGATTAAGACGACTAGCATTTGATGGACATAAAAGCACCAGCCATTATAACCGGATAAATAATTCATATTGGCTGGGTCAGTAAGCAACAGCACGTCAATGCCTTTTTCACTCATGCTTTCCTTTGTTTTTGCCAAGCGGACCTGATACTCATCCAATGTGAACGGGAACATGTAAACCAGCCTCCTTTTGAGTAGGTCATTCGTTTCTTTCATTCTACTCATAAGCCGAAGCTATGCAATATTTTGAATGTATGAAAATTCGATTGCTTCTGTAGACATTTTGATGGATCAATCCTGAAGTTGTCTATAAGACATCCCTTCTCTAATTTCAAACGAACCTTTCCCACTTAAATTCTTTGTATATGTTTTCAAAAAAAAAACCTCCAGATAGACGATTAAGAACATGTCCACCTAAAGGGGCTAAGCCTATATGATTCGAATGACACAGAAAGACGTGCATGGCGTTCATTACTCTAGATTACCTTTTCTGTTTGCTTTATACGAGCTGTTGTTTTATTCGGATGACGGTATATAATTGATTTTCCAAGTAAAGTTAAGATAATAGATAGTAGTGGCACGGTGAAGTTTAAAATAGCGTATGGGGCATACTGAAAAACATGTACACCTAATGTAGCAAAGATAAATACCCCACATGTATTCCATGGAACAAAAACAGACGTCAATGTGCCTCCATCTTCTACTGCGCGCGATAAGTTTTTGGAATGCAAATTTTGGTCTTCGTATGTTTTTGCATACATTCTAGCCGGAACAACGATCGAAATATATTGTTCCGAACAAGAAACATTGGTAGCAAAACTAGAAAGAACCGTAGTGATAATTAAGCGTTTAGCTGTCTTTGCTAATTTTAAAATTTGCTGAACAATCGCCTGGAGCATACCAGTGTTTTCAAGTACGCCTCCAAACGTCATCGCCACAATGGTTAAAGATACAGTGTACATCATTGCGTCGATTCCACCACCGTTAAATAGTTCATCTACCATATGATTACCTGAGTCAATGATGTAACCATTCTGAAGCGTGGAAACAGCAATACTCAATCCATCTCCTTGTACATAAATTTGACTGAAAAATCCTAATACAATTCCCACAACCAATGCTGGGATAGCTGGTACTTTAAACATCACTAATACAATCACCGTAAGTGGTACAATTAACAGCCAGGGGGAAATCACAAAGTTATCTTGGAGTGAAGCCATTGTACTATCTATGTCAGCAAAATTTGCTCCATTTCCTTCTATATAATTTTGCCCAAGAAACCAATATACAATCAGTGCAATCAAAAGTGCAGGAATCGTGGTTACAAGCATAAATTTGATATGTTCAAATAAGTCTGTCCCTGTTAAACCAGCAGCAAGATTGGTTGTGTCGGATAATGGCGAAAGTTTATCTCCAAAATACGCTCCTGAGATGACAGCACCAGCGATCATTGCCGCCGGTATTCCCATACTTAAACCAATCCCCATGCCAGCTACTCCAATCGTAGCCATGGTAGACCATGAACTGCCAATAGCGAGAGTAACTACAGCGCATATGATGCAAATAGAAACTAAAAATAATGAAGGGCTCATTAATTTCAATCCGTAAAAGACCATTGTCGCTACAATCCCCCCACCTATCCATGCACCGATCGTTAAGCCGACAAGAATAATAATGACAACGGCTGGTAAAGCAAGTTTAATCCCCTTATACATGCTTTCTTCAATATCTTTCCATTTGAAACCTGCTTTTATCGCCATTAATGCAGCTGCAGCAGTTCCAATCATCAATGGAACATGCGGATCTCCTTCTAATCCCACGATTGTAACAGCCATTGCTGTAATCATTAGAATGAGTGGTAAGAGCGCTAACCAAAAAGAAATTTCTTTCTTCATTTTTCTCCCCCTTGTATATCTCTAGCCAATTCGGGCAAGCGCTTACATTTATGTAGTACTGTAAACAATGGAAAAGCTAAGCCCACCCCCTAAAATGTGCAGCTTCAGCTGTTTTTCGAATACCGACAATATAAGAAGCGAGGCGCATGTTTACTTGGTGTTTTTCGGCTGTTGCAAATACTTTATTCATCGAAGAAATAAGTACGTCACGCATACGATCAGCAACTTCCTCTTTCGTCCAGTAAAATCCCTGGTTATTTTGTACCCATTCAAAATAAGATACGGTTACTCCTCCAGCACTTGCAAGTACATCGGGAATAATTAAAATTCCTCTTTTACTTAAAATTTCTGTTGCTTCTAATGTTGTTGGGCCATTAGCTGCTTCCACAATAATAGAAGCTTGAATGTTTGCAGCGTTGTCGGCAGTTAGTTGATTAGCAATAGCTGCTGGAACTAAGATATCACATTCTTTTTCCAGCAATTCTTTATTGGAAATTCGATTTTCAAATAAATTTGTTACCGACCCAAAACGGTCACGACGTTTGAGCAAGTAGTCAATATCCAATCCTTCATCATTATATAAAGCACCATGTGCATCGGAAATGCCAACAATTGTTGCTCCTTTTTCCTTCAAAAACTTAGCAAGAAAACTGCCTGCATTTCCAAACCCTTGGATAATAATCCGAGCATCTTTCACATCCAAGCCTCTTTTTCGTGCAGCTTCTTCGATGCATATTGTAACGCCTTTTGCCGTTGCTGTTTCCCGACCATGAGATCCACCAAGGACAATTGGTTTCCCGGTAATAAATCCAGGGGAGTCAAATTCACGGATAAGGCTATATTCATCCATCATCCATGCCATGATTTGTGCATTTGTAAATACATCTGGTGCAGGAATATCTTTAGTCGGACCAACAATTTGACTAATCGCCCGCACATACCCGCGACTTAATCTCTCAATTTCGCCTAAAGACATTTCACGAGGATCGCAAATAATGCCGCCTTTCCCCCCGCCATAAGGCAAGTCTACAATTCCAGCTTTTAAGCTCATCCACATCGATAATGCTTTCACTTCTGTCTCATTGACTTCTGGATGAAAGCGGACCCCACCTTTGGTCGGGCCAACAGCATCATTGTGCTGGGCCCGATAGCCTGTAAATACTTTTGTTTTTCCATTATCCATTCGGATTGGAATACGAACCGTTAGCATTCGTATTGGTTCTTTTAATAATTCATACATTCCATCTGGATAACCTAGATAGCCAACCGCTTCTTTAATAATTCTCTGTGTTGATTGAAAAATATCTAACTGGTCTTGCTCTTCTTTTGATTGAATATGCTCTTTTACTGCTTCCATTTGTCACACCCCTTTTAATAGGCTTCCCTTATTTTGATAGAACATGGTTGATTTTTTCGATAGCCCAATCTAATTCATCTTTTGTGATTACAAGCGGTGGAGCAAATCGAATCGTATTTTCATGTGTTTCTTTACATAGGACCCCTGCTTCTTTCAACTGTTCACAATACTTGCGAACAGGATGATTGAATTCAACGCCGATAAATAATCCTCGTGCTCGAACGGCTATTAAATCATCATTATCAATTGCCCGTAATGCCGTTGTAAAATACTCCCCTAATTCTAAAGATTTCTCTGCTAAATTTTCTTCCTCAATTACTTCAATTGCTGCTAGAGAAACGGCACAAGCTAACGGATTTCCTCCAAAAGTAGATCCATGTGAACCTGGAGTAAATACATCCATAATTTCTTTATTAGCAGCAATAGCCGATACTGGAAAAACGCCGCCTCCCAATGCTTTTCCCATCACATAGATATCTGGAACGACATTTTCCCATTCACAAGCAAACATCTTTCCCGTTCGTGCAAAACCTGTTTGCACTTCATCGGCAATAAAGAGGATATGGTTTTCCGTACAGAGATCACGAATGGCTTGTAAGTAACCTTCAGGCGGGATAATGATACCTGCTTCTCCTTGGATTGGCTCTACAATCACAGCCGCTGTATTAGGAGTGATTGCTTCACGAATGGCTTGCACATTCCCATACTCTATCTTTTTTATCCCTGGTACAAAAGGTCCGTAATTTTTGGTCGCTCCTGGATCATTCGATAAGGAGATCGCATTTAATGTCCGACCATGGAAATTCCCTTTTGCCGCAATAATTTCTGCTTTATTGTCTTCGACTCCTTTGACTTCATAAGCCCAGCGACGAGCTGCTTTAATTGCTGTCTCAACCGCTTCTACCCCTGTATTCATCGGCAACACTTTGTCTTTTCCTGTCAATTCTGCCATACGCTTGGTCCATGGACCAAGCTGGTCATTATGGAAAGCACGGGAAGTCAATGTTACTTTATCGGCCTGTTCCTTTAATGCCTGGATGATCTTTGGATGGCGATGGCCCTGGTTCAACGCCGAATAAGCGCTAAGCATATCCATATATTTGTTGCCCTCAGGATCCTTCACCCACACGCCTTCAGCCTCAGCAATAACAACTGGAAGCGGATGATAGTTATGTGCTCCATAAGCATTTGTTTGTTCAATGATGTCATCTGATTTTACAATCGTCATTAAAAATTCCTCCTTTTAGGTGATGAATCACAATGGTTTCCATTTTGTACTCACTGTTTCTATATGCAAACTTCATGCCAAAGTTTAAATGCAGATGGTGAAACGGTTTCAAAAGGATTAAAGAAAAAAATTTTTGCATACCTTAAAGGATAAACGAAAAATTTTTTTGCACTTTGTCTGTTTATCGATTAAACTCACCTTTAAAGGAGGGATATTTTGAAAGAAAATAAAACACAAAAAAATCTAGAACAAATGAATCAACTATATCAAATGCTAGTAGACGAAATAAATGTTGGTATCCATGTTATTGATCAAAATGGAAATACCATTATATATAATAAAAAAATGATGGAAATCGAATCCATGGTAGATACTGAAGTGCTCCATAAAAATCTTTTAGAGGTTTTTACATTTCACGAGGATGAACGCAGTACACTTGTACAAGCATTAAAGACAGGGAAAGTAACGAAGGATGTAAAACAAACGTATTTTAATAATAAAGGCGAAGAAGTCACAACTATTAATAATACCTTCCCTTTTATCGAAAACGGGGAAATTACGGCTGCGGTGGAAATTGCGAAAGATATTACCCAGCTGGATCATGTTATTAAGAAGAATGTGCTGCGAAAAAGAGAGAATCATTACACCTTTGACCAAATCATCGGCAACAGCAAGCCATTTTTAGCGGTTGTAGAAGAAGCAAAACGAGCCGCCCGCACGTCTTCTTCTGTGCTAATCGTTGGCGAAACAGGCACAGGGAAAGAGTTATTTGCCCAAAGCATTCACTATGCCAGCCCAAGGGCACACGCTCCTTTTCTAGCACAAAACTGCGCGGCCATCCCTGAAAATTTAATGGAAAGTTTATTATTTGGAACGAAAAAAGGAGCATTTACCGGGGCATTGGATACCCCAGGCTTATTCGAGCAAGCTGATGGCGGAACGTTGCTTCTAGACGAAATCAATTCTCTCGACCCAGCTCTGCAAGCGAAATTATTACGCGTTATTCAGGAAAAAACCATCCGTCGAATCGGCGATACCAAAGACAAAAAAGTCGATGTTCGAATTATTGCTACGATTAATGAAGATCCGATAGATTTGATTGCAAATAACCGCTTACGTAAAGATTTGTACTATCGCCTCAGCGTCGTAACTTTATTTATCCCGCCACTGCGCGAAAGAAAAGATGATATTCTTCTGCTTATAGAGGAATTCATTCACAAGTATAACACTTTGTTTCAGATGAATGTAAAGGCTATGAGTGAAGAGGCAAAAGCGATTCTGTTCCAACACGATTGGCCAGGAAATGCTCGAGAACTTGAACATACGATTGAAGGCACCATGAATTTAATTAGTGATGAAACAGAGATTCAAATACACAACCTGCCGTTTCGATTACGCACTCGCTATCAAAAAGAAGCTAAAGATACGCAAACAGGCAATTTGCCTGCAAAAACATTACAAGAAAAAATAGCAGAGGTCGAAAAGCTCTATATTTTACAAGCCTTAAGAGAAAATAACTGGAACGTTTCCCAAACTGCAAAAATTCTTGGCATGAGTAGACAAAATCTCCAATATCGGATTAAAAAGTTTCAACTTTCATTGAACTAATGGCGTTGCTTTACAGTCATCCACTGTTCGTGTGGTGAACTCGGCTTGACATGAAGCACAATAGGGCTACGAAGAGGCGACAAAGTGATCACCACGACAGGAGATTACGCTCGCCTCTCCAGGAAAGTCCGTGTGATACAGACGGTGGTCGACAAAATCGGCAACATTAATCAGACTGGTACGAATTTCCTGTCAAACAAGAAAAAATGCGAGTGGAGCATGATGATAAACAGTCATGGAACAACAGTATTAATGGATTTTCGAGAGGCAACTGTTTAGGAGTTAGGCGTTTGCATGTGGCGTTGGATCATCGATATGCGAATGCTTAGATCAAGCAAAAAGACATCATCAGGATTAGCCAATGACAAATGAGTCAGCGCTTCAATTTTCCGAAGCCGATATAGCAGTGATTGGCGGTGCAAATGAAGAAAACGCGCTGTCTGTGTCACTTTGTTTTGGTTTCTTTGATAGGCGACAAATGTACCGACCAAGTCCATTTGCCTTTGCTCATCGTAGGCAAAAAGTGGTGCCGCATAGTCTAGCACCAGGCTTCGCAGTTCTGGTTCTTGCCCGATTTTATAGAGGACACGGTCAATGCGCGTATCTGTATAAAAAATCCGGCTTCCTTGCCCTTTCCTGCCGATGCCAAGCAGTAGTGCCTGTTTCGCTTCTTGATACCGGGCTTCAAACGCATAGGTGTTCATTTGCTGGTCACCGATTCCCCACGTTATTTCTACATCGGGAAGCAAATGAGCCAAACGGCGATCAAGCAAATCAAGAAAACCATTAACCGTCGTCCGGTAATCGTCACAGGGAACGGCTAAATAAATCAATAGCTGCCCATCCATAAACGTCGACATCGTTTCACGTTCAACGGTTACGCCTGCATAGTAGATCTCTTCCTCGATATAATGGACCATGCTTCGTTGCCACTCTTTAAATGAGGCTACTTGATCAGAACGGCTATACAGCTCTTCCATATTGTGCAGCATTCCTACTATCGCGATGTATGGAACGGAAACTTCGTATCCTAGCGCTGCAGCTCTTGTTTTTAGTTGTGCTTCCGTTTCAATCGAACCGTGAGACAAGTCGGCGACGAAATGATTGCGCATACGGGCTTCCGTTTCTTGCACTGTGTTCTCTTGCAAAAACCAAAATGCAGCGGCTGTCCCGGCATGTTCAAGCAATATAAAGGCTGTCGCCAGCTCGCTTGAGGCCATTTTATCCGTGTTGACAGCAAATACATACCCTTGAATTTGCTCATTTGCTTGGATGATCGGCAATATGTGTACGTCTGTGCCATCTGTATGGAGCGTTTGAATTTTACGTTCGAGGGGGTGGTGCTCACTTTCCTGGCCGCTTGTGCGCATTTGTTTGTATGCTTTACTAACTAGGCCAACCACCGGTTCAGCTGCATGGCTTTTCCCTTTAATTCGCCCCTGGGCATCCGTTATGACAATGGGCACGGCGGCATAGCCAGCGACATGTTCAGCTAGAGCAGACAAGTGGTTTCCGGCAAGCATTAAGGACAAGAGTTCCTGTTGTACTTTTTGTGTGAATTGCCAATCGTCCTGCTTTGAATCAACAAGCTTGGCAGTAACCGCCTGTGTAATGTCGGCAAAGCGGATCTCCCATGGCAAAAAAAGAATGGGAAACTGCGCATTCTCTGCAAGGGCGCGGACATCTTCGGATAATTCAAACACAAACCGGCCGATCGCAACTGCAAGCCCAGACGCTTCCGACTTAATTACATCTTGCACAAAGGAATAAAACGCCTTTGGCTCCTGGGTGCAGCCGATGCCTGTCGTAAGAACAAGCTCATTTTGCCTGATAAAGTTTTCCACTGGGGCTTCCGTAATCGAAACCCATTCGACTTGTCGGTAAGGCAACTGTTCTTGTGCAGTCTTAATGATGGTAGGCTTCATAATATCCAATTCCATTACTTGTGCCAATGTAATTTTCATTCAACCCACCCCCCATTTGAAATTGTTACCGGTACAATTCGGGCCGCCTGCTAGAAAACACCGGCACTCTCTCCCGCACTTCAGCAGCCTTGCTAAAATCCACTTTACATTGAAGCGATTCTTCTTCAGTGCTGCTGGCTTCCACGATAATTTCCCCCCACGGGTCAATCACCATCGATGTGCCTGCATAGGCGGTTCCATTATAGCTGCCGACACTATTGCAAGAAAGGAGATAAAACTGATTTTCGATCGCTCTGGCTTGCTGCAATGCTTTCCAGTGCATCGCACGCGCCAACGGCCATTCAGCAACAATGAAAAGCACTTCTGCACCTTCTAATGCCAGACGCCGCGCTAACTCGGGAAAACGCAAATCATAGCAAATAAGGACCGCCATTTTGACACCTTCTAATTCAAATAAGGCAGGTGGCATGCTTCCGCCTTCCATGTAGGCAGGTTCGTCAAGCATTGGGACAAGGTGGACTTTGTCATACGTGTAGACAAGTTTGCCCTGTGCATCAATTACAAGCGCTGTATTGTAAATGCCGCCGTCTTTTTTTGTTGCAATGGAACCGGCGACCATGTGGATGCGATGCGCTCGCGCGAGTTGTTGCAAAAATGCAATCGTCTCCCTTCCCTCTTCTTCCGCCAGTTCACCAAGGTCCTCAAGCTGGTACCCAGTCGTCCATAGCTCAGGCAATACGATCGTAAGCGGCCGCTCTTGTTGCTCACGGCATAGTTGCTCAATCCACGTTTTTACACGTTCTCGGTTCCGGTCTGGCTTTCCTGCTAATACTTCCATTTGGAAAACAGCGACATGCATCGTTTTTAGCTCCTTTGTAAAAAGCTGCAGCGTGCTGCAGCTTTCAGACTGTAGACAAACGCTCGCATACGTCGTCGTTTGCCTCACTCATATGCTCATGAACCCACGTTCTATTCGCATCTTCCCTCGGCCGCACTCCTCGTCTGACAAGCGTTTTCTATCAGTCTGAGTGCAGTTATTGACTTTGTCGACAACCTCAGAGCTGCAGCGTGTTGCAGCTTTTTTCTTTATGAAAGAACGTTTACATTACCCATATATGGCCGCAATGCTTCCGGAATGACAATGGAGCCATCTTCTTGCTGATAATTTTCAAGAATGGCCGCTACCGTACGGCCAACCGCTACCCCAGAACCATTGAGCGTATGGACATACTCAGGCTTGCTTTTTGGATCGCGGCGGAATTTGATATTGGCGCGCCTTGCTTGGAAGTCACCAATATTGGAACACGAAGAAATTTCACGGTACGTATTGGCGCTTGGCATCCATACTTCCAAATCGTATGTTTTCGTAGAGGCAAAGGTCAAATCTCCTGTACATAAAGTCACAACACGGTAAGGCAATCCTAAGCGCTTCAACACGTTTTCAGCGTGAGTTGTCATGATTTCAAGCTGGTTGTTGGAATCCTCCGGCAACGAAAAACGAACAAGCTCCACTTTGTTAAATTGGTGTTGGCGAATGAGCCCCCGCGTATCGCGACCAGCAGAACCTGCTTCAGAGCGGAAATTCGTGCTGTAGGCGTTATAAGCAATCGGGAGCTGTTCTCCTTGCAGCACTTCACCGCGATGCAAGTTCGTGACTGGCACTTCCGCAGTTGGAATCAGGAAATAATCCTCTTCGCTGATTTTAAAAACATCTTCCTCAAATTTAGGCAATTGCCCTGTGCCAATCATACTAGCGCGATTGACGATATAAGGAGGCAGCACTTCCGTATAGCCATGCTCAGTAGCGTGCAGATCCATCATAAAATTAATGAGCGCTCGTTCTAGGCGTGCCCCGAGCCCTTTATAAACCGTAAACCGGCTGCCTGTCACTTTTGCAGCACGTTCAAAATCGAGAATATTGAGCGCTGTCCCCAGTTCCCAATGAGGACGCGGCTCAAACGAAAAGTCAGGCACTTCTCCCCATTTGCGCTCTTCCCGATTATCCTCTTCTGATTCGCCATAAGGGACGTCTTCCTGTGGGATATTCGGAATCGTGAGCAAGAGCGCTTCTAATTCCGTTTCGATGCTGCGAAGCTGCTCATCTTGCTCTTTAATCCGTTCAGAGACTTGCTTCATTTCCGCAATGAGCGAATCAGCATCTTTTTTGTCTCGTTTTAAGGCAGCGATTTGCTCAGATACGTCATTTCGCTTGCTTTTAAGCTCTTCGACTTCCTGTATCATCGTGCGGCGTGAGGCATCCAACTGGGAGAAGCGTTCAAGCCCCTCTATCGTGCCGTTACGTCTTTCTAGCTGCGCTTTCACGCCTTCAAAATCGCTGCGCAATTTTTTCACGTCTAACATCTAAACGACCTCCTCGTTACTCCTATCCATTTTACCAAAATTCACAGGAGAAAGAAAAGCACACAAGCAGGGCATGCGCCCTGCTTGAAATCAATGGTTCGTGTTTTCTTATGCCATGATGCTATTTGTCCATTAGCTTAGATTTAACTGAACCAACCGCTAATGGTGTCAGAAACGCTGGACCATAAATTTGAAAAGAAACCGCCAATTCCTCTCATCGACATGGTGAACCAGCCTGCTTCTTCAACATCTGCTGCTGCAACAAGCTCAATTCCGCTTTGCTGGCTGCCTGGAAGATACTCAACTGGCTCGTCCATGATGACTTTTAACGTCCCAACCGTTTCTCCTTCTTCTATAGGAGCGACAAGTTCTCCAGATTCATTCGTCTTGTTTTCATCCAGTTCAATTTCAACGGAGTAGTTTTCGTTCTGCCCTTTTTCAAGCATAAAAGTCAAATCGCGGTCAGTCACGAGTTGGACTTCTTTTTCTTTCCCCCGCGCTACAGAAACGACACCGCCTTCCGGTTCCGTTCCAGCATCGATGATCCGATGCTCTTCAAACTGATTAAAACCGTAATCGAGCAGTTTTTTCGTTTCGTTAAAACGGTCATCCCGGGTCTCTGTTCCCATTACCACAGTAATTAGACGGACACCATTGCGTTCAGCTGTCGCCGTAAAGCTATTGCCTGCCGCATCGGTATATCCAGTTTTCAAGCCATCTACCCCTTCATAATAATGGGGGCTGTTTGGCAGCATCCAGTTCCAATTTTGCATGTCAATTTTTTCTTCTGGTCCAGAATCAAATACAGCTTCAGGTACACTTGCCGTATCAAGCACTTCAGGAAAATCCTTCAACAGGTGATACGCAAGTTGCGCAACGGAACGGGCAGAAAGCGTCGTTTCTCCATCGGCTGGCGTCCCCTCTGGATGCTCACCTTGCAAGTCACCATTGTTCAAGCCGCTCGCGTTAATAAACTCATACTTTTCTAGCCCGAGTTCTTCTGCTTTTTCATTCATTTTGGCGACAAACTGAGCTTCCGTACCAGCGACATGCTCAGCTAACGCCATCGTCGAAGCATTTGCCGAATAAATCGCCATTGATTCGTACAAGTCTTTTACTGTATACGTATAATCCTGGCGCAATGGCACATTGGATAGCTCTCTTTGATGCGATAGTGGCAGTAAATGATCGGATACCGTTACTTCATCTTCCCAAGATATGTCGCCATTAGCGATTGATTCAAGCACTAAGTACTCGGTCATCATTTTTGTCATGCTGGCAATCGCCAATTGTTCATCGCTATTATGTTCAAATAAAATTTGTCCAGTATCGGCATTAATGACAATCGCTGCACTGGCATCTACTGTTAAAGACTGCGCATTCGCAGGCTTAATTGGTCCTAGTACGAAAGCAAGCATAGCCAACGCAGCGATAAAACGCATTGTCCAGCTTGGTAAACCCTTCTGTTTCACCTTTACACCCCCGCTTGTATAACACACAATTGCTATTTTAACACGCTGACACCAAAAAAAATAGATAGGGAAGTCCCTATCTATCAGTAAAAAAATGTGGAATTTTTTACAACGTGTAGTTTGGTGCTTCTTTTGTAATTTGCACATCATGAGGATGGCTTTCCCGTAAACCGGCAGCGGTAATACGGATGAACTGACTATTTTCGCGCAAGTCATCAATTGTCGCTGTGCCGCAATAGCCCATGCCAGCCCTGATGCCACCAACTAATTGGTGCACAGTGTCAGCTAGAGGTCCTTTGTAGGACGTTCTTCCCTCAATCCCTTCAGGTACAAGCTTTTGGTTATTTTCTTGGAAATAACGGTCTTTGCTTCCCTTTTCCATTGCTCCAAGTGAGCCCATGCCACGGTAAACTTTATATTGGCGCCCCTGATAGATCTCTGTTTCTCCAGGGCTTTCGCTCACACCAGCAAGCAAGCTACCAAGCATGACAGCATGTCCACCGGCGGCAAGTGCTTTAACGATGTCACCTGAATATTTAATGCCGCCGTCAGCGATAATCGGCACCCCGTGCTTTCTTGCCTCTGTCGCACAATCGTAAACAGCTGTTATTTGCGGAACGCCAATTCCTGCCACAACCCTTGTTGTACAAATAGATCCAGGGCCAATGCCAACTTTTACGACACTGGCACCTGCTTCAATTAGTGCCCTTGTCCCTTCGGCTGTAGCTACATTTCCTGCAATGATCGTTAGGTCAGGGTAGTCATTGCGAACTTGTTTAATTTTATCCAGAACACCTTTTGAGTGGCCATGAGCGGTATCAATCACAATCGCATCTACGCCTGCCTTTACAACAGCGGCAATGCGGGCATCCGCATCAGCGGAGACGCCAATCGCTGCCCCGACAAGCAAACGCCCTTGCTTGTCTTTTGCAGAATTCGGGAATTCAATCACTTTTTCAATATCCTTGATTGTAATGAGCCCTTTTAAAATGCCATTGTCATCAACAAGAGGCAGTTTTTCAATTTTATGCTGTTGCAATATTTTCTCTGCCTGTTCAAGCGTTGTCCCTACAGGCGCTGTCACAAGCCCTTCTTTTGTCATGACATCGTCAATTTTGATCGAGTAGTCTTCAATAAAGCGCAAATCCCGGTTCGTTAAAATGCCAACAAGTTTTTGCTCCTCATCGACAATCGGCACGCCCGAAATCCGGTATTTTCCCATTAAATGCTCCGCGTCAAATACTTGGCGATCTGGAGTGAGAAAGAACGGATCCGTAATAACGCCACTTTCAGAGCGCTTCACTTTATCGATTTGCTCAGCTTGCTCTTCAATGGACATGTTCTTATGGATAATGCCAATGCCGCCTTCTCGGGCAATCGCAATCGCCATTTCCGATTCTGTCACTGTATCCATCCCCGCACTTAAAATCGGGATATTTAATTTCACATTCTCGCTTAGTTTCGTGGCAACTGAAACATCTCTTGGCAGCACTTCCGACTTAGCCGGCACCAAGAGAACATCATCAAACGTCAATCCTTCTTTTTGAAATTTTGTTTCCCACATTTATACTAGCTCCCCTCAAACGCCTGAAAATATTATTAGTAGCTTAACAATTGGGCAAACTACTGTCAAGACAAGGGTTTAAGTAGTACTTTTCTGAATTCAGTGTGCAAAAAATGGGGTGTGTATATAAAGTGGAGCGTTTAACTTTTTTTGATTCAGCTTCTTTTACGCGGAACTATTTATTTGAACGTTATCAAAGCCAGTCATACGATCATGCATCCTCTATGAGTTATCAAAATTGTTACCGGTTTATGTACCAATTGCAGCATGGTTGTTTGTACTTAGCTCAAGCACAAGTAGCTCCTTTTGCGATCAAACCTATGCTTTTATTTTATGGCCTTTCTCAGCTAATCAAATCTTGTGTTTTATCTGTCGACCCTGATTACCCTGAAAATGCTGCCGTGCTGGCCCATGGCATCACAACGAGAAAGAGAAAGAAGCAAGGCTACTCTTTTTTAGAAGACGAAGTGAAAGAGCAACGGAACGGCCTTTATCCTCACATGATTAAAAAATTGTTTCACATGGAACACTCGGAGAATAAATACGCAATGAAAGCTTTACTTAAACAACTTCCTGAAATGCATGCTTGTTTTGCATTCCTGGTTAATGAAGAACCTTTTATGAAAGGAAAATGGGCTGCCGCCGATAGGATGGTTTTCGAACCGACCTTGCTTGACTTGTATCATATGACTGCTAGCCGCTTTCAACAATACGCACTCGAGCAAATGCGAAAGCTCGTGCCAAAAACGCGAACGATTACCGTAGTAGAAACAAAACAGCAAGTAGAAATCCATTTTGCAAACGCCCAAGCAGCAAAAAACGCTGCTCCCCCTTTTCATTTTGATGAAGATGGCTCCCCCCTCATCCATCGTTCAAAAGCCAATCACTTACCATTGCCTGAATTGGCTATTTACTATCTCGTGCTTTATAACTTGAGCATGATCTGCCGTTATGAAACGGAATGGTGGGGAGAACGAATCCATACAATGGATTGTGATGAGATCCCATTTATTAAACAATTTCTAGACACAGTCCAAGCACGGACAAAGAAGCTTATCGAACGTCAGTTATTTCAATAAGAAACCATACAACACGTTGTCTTGAACAATGGAAATTTTGGGTCCAAACGATTGCTTATATATGGCAACGTTCTGGCTCCGGGATCTTTTTCTACGGGGATGCTGCGCGTGATGCTTTTTCAACGAAGTCGTTCAGGTAGTCTTACGAAAATGATCCCTGCTGGCTCCGGGATCTTTTCCTACGGGGAAGTCGGGCATGGGGCTTTTCCTAGGAAGTCGTTCAGGTAGTCTTACGAAAATGATCCCTACGTCTCCCAGGAGGACACGAGGCTGTTCTGTGATGTCTATTCACGTAGCATTTCTATAGGCGCTTATCTCCATACGTTTAAGTATGTACTTTAACACTCCTTCTTCAAAGCAGCACTCTTTTGCTTCTGCACTTAACAAAAAAGACACCTATTCAGGTGTCTTTAGTATTTGCCCGGCAACGTCCTACTCTCGCGGGAGGAAGCCTCCAACTACCATCGGCGCAAAAGAGCTTAACGGCCGTGTTCGGCATGGGAACGGGTGTGACCTCTTTGCCATTGTCACCGGACTCTACTTCAGATAAGCTTCGGATTTCTTCGTCCAGTTCGCGTCTCTCAGTCGGTCACGTACGTTTGGGTACGCTCCCTTCTTCGAGCACTCCTGTCCTCGAACTCCTCGCTTCTCTTTGTCAATCGTTTCGCTTCAGATGCGGCGAAATTACTTCATCTGCTCTGAAGGATATGAAAAGAATCGGTGATTCTTTCAAAACTAAATCCGAAATACTCAACTGTCAAGAATGTATAGGATAAGTCCTCGACCGATTAGTATCA
>NZ_BCXJ01000013.1 GCF_001598215.1 Shouchella clausii
ACCGAAGTTGTGACTCACTATGATTGACGAGATACCTTGTATCTCTTTTACGCTTGGCTTTTGTTCAGTTTTCAAAGGACTCGTTTGCCGTTTCAGAGGCAACTTAATTAATATAACATCATCAAGTGCGAATGTCAACACTTTTTTTGGTGGAGCCTAGCGGGATCGAACCGCTGACCTCCTGCGTGCAAAGCAGGCGCTCTCCCAGCTGAGCTAAGGCCCCATAGCAATGGTCGGGAAGACAGGATTTGAACCTGCGACCCCTTGGTCCCAAACCAAGTGCTCTGCCAAGCTGAGCTACTTCCCGTAAATGGCGCGCCCGAGAGGATTCGAACCTCTAACCGCTTGATTCGTAGTCAAGTACTCTATCCAGTTGAGCTACGGGCGCAATTAAATTGTTGGCAGTATGCCGAGAGCCGGACTTGAACCGGCACGGTAGTCACCTACCGCAGGATTTTAAGTCCTGTGTGTCTGCCAATTCCACCATCCCGGCACGGGATGCAAAAACAAAAAGCGGAAGACGGGATTCGAACCCGCGACCCCCACCTTGGCAAGGTGATATTCTACCACTGAACTACTTCCGCAATTTACAAATGTTATAAGTGCGGGTGAAGGGACTTGAACCCCCACGTCATAAAGACACTAGATCCTAAGTCTAGCGCGTCTGCCAATTCCGCCACACCCGCAAAACAATAATATGGTGAGCCATGAAGGACTCGAACCTTCGACCCTCTGATTAAAAGTCAGATGCTCTACCAACTGAGCTAATGGCTCTGACTTAACTTGGATTAGTGGTGCCGGCCAGAGGACTTGAACCCCCAACCTACTGATTACAAGTCAGTTGCTCTACCAATTGAGCTAGACCGGCATAATTGTAAAAATATCGTTGATTTTTGTTGAAAAATATCTCCGTTTACTAAAATAACGTTTTACACTCAATTCGTCAAGTGGCTTTTTACGCCTCTCCTAAAAATAGAGTCTTGAGAATCAAAGCATGGTGGAGGATGACGGGATCGAACCGCCGACCCTCTGCTTGTAAGGCAGATGCTCTCCCAGCTGAGCTAATCCTCCACTATAAATAAAAATATTGCCCGGCAACGTCCTACTCTCACAGGAGGAAGCCTCCAACTACCATCGGCGCAAAAGAGCTTAACGGCCGTGTTCGGCATGGGAACG
>NZ_BCXJ01000014.1 GCF_001598215.1 Shouchella clausii
TCAGGATCCACTCTGGAGGAAACGAAGTTTCAGCTACAGGGCTGTTACCTTCTACGGCCTGCCTTTCCAGACAGTTCACCTACTCCGCTTCTTGATCACTCCGTATTGAGTGTCCTACAACCCCAAGAGGCAAGCCTCTTGGTTTGGGCTGTTTCCGTTTCGCTCGCCGCTACTCAGGAAATCGCATTTGCTTTCTCTTCCTCCGGGTACTTAGATGTTTCAGTTCCCCGGGTCTGCCTCTCAACATCCTATGTGTTCAGATGCCAGTACCATCCCATTACGGATGGTGGGTTCCCCCATTCGGAAATCTCCGGATCAAAGCTTACTTACAGCTCCCCGAAGCCTATCGCGGTTCGTCGCGTCCTTCATCGGCTCCTAGTGCCAAGGCATTCACCGTGCGCCCTTTCTAACTTATCCTTTTTCACTTCAGATCACCGTCGCATCTCTTCGTCTGGTTCATGCTTCTCAGTCGGTCACGTAGGCAACTACGCTCCCTCCTTCGAACATTTCCCATCCTCGACCTGCTCGGTTCTCTTCGCAAAAATAAAAAATACATAAAAAGGTATGCATTGAATTCTTGACGTCTCGTTCAAACAGTTTTACAACCGATGAACAAAGATCAATTTGAGTTATTTCTGGATTTAGTTTTCAAAGAACCTAGTAAATGGTGGAGCCTAGCGGGATCGAACCGCTGACCTCCTGCGTGCAAAGCAGGCGCTCTCCCAGCTGAGCTAAGGCCCCATTTGCTCCTATTAATTCGTTTATGGTGGGCCTGAGTGGACTTGAACCACCGACCTCACGCTTATCAGGCGTGCGCTCTAACCAGCTGAGCTACAGGCCCCTCTTTTGACATTTCTACCTTAAATACACATTATTAAAGTTTAAGTCGTATCTAAAAGTATGGACTAGTCAATAAAAGACGGGGAATAATTAATGGAACAAAAGAGAGAGTTTTGAGTCCTCTCAAAACTGAACAAATAGCCTAAGCGCTATATGACCGAAGGTCATACATCGACTAGAGTTAAAACTCCAT
>NZ_BCXJ01000016.1 GCF_001598215.1 Shouchella clausii
ACGTATTACCGCGGCTGCTGGCACGTAGTTAGCCGTGGCTTTCTGGTGAGGTACCGTCAAGGTACCGCCCTATTCGAACGGTACCGCTTCTTCCCTCACAACAGAGCTTTACGACCCGAAGGCCTTCCTCACTCACGCGGCGTTGCTCCGTCAGACTTTCGTCCATTGCGGAAGATTCCCTACTGCTGCCTCCCGTAGGAGTCTGGGCCGTGTCTCAGTCCCAGTGTGGCCGATCACCCTCTCAGGTCGGCTACGCATCGTTGCCTTGGTAAGCCGTTACCTTACCAACTAGCTAATGCGCCGCGGGCCCATCCCCTAGTGATAGCCGAAGCCATCTTTCACCCTCTCTCCAGGTGGAGAAAGGGATTAT